>NZ_JBMHHW010000001.1:1280000-2435000 GCF_049739425.1 Rhodococcus sp. 27YEA15 | reverse complement strand
AGCGGACTAGTACCGTGAGGGAAAGGTGAAAAGTACCCCGGGAGGGGAGTGAAATAGTACCTGAAACCGTGCGCTTACAATCCGTCAGAGCCTTTGAGTGACTTGTCACTGGGGGTGATGGCGTGCCTTTTGAAGAATGAGCCTGCGAGTTAGTGGTATGTCGCGAGGTTAACCCGTGTGGGGTAGCCGTAGCGAAAGCGAGTCCGAATAGGGCGAGTCAGTGGCATGCTCTAGACCCGAAGCGGAGTGATCTACCCATGGCCAGGTTGAAGCGACGGTAAGACGTCGTGGAGGACCGAACCCACTTAGGTTGAAAACTGAGGGGATGAGTTGTGGGTAGGGGTGAAAGGCCAATCAAACTCCGTGATAGCTGGTTCTCCCCGAAATGCATTTAGGTGCAGCGTCGCGTGTTTCTCACCGGAGGTAGAGCTACTGGATGGTCTAGGGGGCCTACAAGCTTACCGAAATCAGCCAAACTCCGAATGCCGGTGAGTGAGAGCGCGGCAGTGAGACTGCGGGCGATAAGGTTCGTAGTCGAGAGGGAAACAGCCCAGATCGCCAGCTAAGGTCCCTAAGCGTGTACTAAGTGGAAAAGGATGTGGGGTCGCGAAGACAACCAGGAGGTTGGCTTAGAAGCAGCCACCCTTGAAAGAGTGCGTAATAGCTCACTGGTCAAGTGATCCTGCGCCGACAATGTAGCGGGGCTCAAGTACACCACCGAAGCTGCGGCATTCACACAATAGCCCGTTCATTCCTTGCGGGGGGTGAGCCAGGTGTGTGGATGGGTAGGGGAGCGTCGTGTGGCCATGGAAGCAGCGGGGTGACCTAGTTGTGGAGGCCACACGAGTGAGAATGCAGGCATGAGTAGCGAAAGACGAGTGAGAAACTCGTCCGCCGAATGACCAAGGGTTCCTGGGCCAGGTTAATCCGCCCAGGGTGAGTCGGGACCTAAGACGAGGCCGACAGGCGTAGCCGATGGACAACGGGTTGATATTCCCGTACCCGTGTGAACGCGCCCATGATGAATCAGGAGTACTAACTGCCCTGAAGCCGCGAGAAGACCTTCGGGTCTCGAGTTGGTGGATGCGTGGGACCTTTCCTGGTAGTAGTCAAGCGATGGGGTGACGCAGGAAGGTAGCTGGGCCGGTCAGTGGTAATACCGGTGTAAGCGTGTAGGGCGTGTCCTAGGTAAATCCGGGGCGCATACAAGCCTGAGACGTGATGCGTAGCCGATTGAGGCGAATTCAGTGATCCTATGCTGCCGAGAAAAGCCTCTAGCGAGCTTTCACACGGCCCGTACCCCAAACCGACACAGGTGGTCAGGTAGAGAATACTAAGGCGATCGAGATAACTATGGTTAAGGAACTCGGCAAAATGCCCCCGTAACTTCGGGAGAAGGGGGGCCTCGTCTGGTGACGGAATTTACTTCCTGAGCTGGGTGGGGCCGCAGAGACCAGTGAGAAGCGACTGTTTACTAAAAACACAGGTCCGTGCGAAGTCGTAAGACGATGTATACGGACTGACGCCTGCCCGGTGCTGGAAGGTTAAGAGGACCGGTTAGCTTTTCGGAGCGAAGCTGAGAATTTAAGCCCCAGTAAACGGCGGTGGTAACTATAACCATCCTAAGGTAGCGAAATTCCTTGTCGGGTAAGTTCCGACCTGCACGAATGGCGTAACGACTTCTCAGCTGTCTCAACCATAGACTCGGCGAAATTGCATTACGAGTAAAGATGCTCGTTACGCGCGGCAGGACGAAAAGACCCCGGGACCTTCACTACAGCTTGGTATTGGTGTTCGGTTCGGTTTGTGTAGGATAGGTGGGAGACTGTGAAACGGTGACGCCAGTTATCGTGGAGTCGTTGTTGAAATACCACTCTGATCGAATTGGACCTCTAACCTCGGACCATGATCTGGTTCAGGGACAGTGCCTGGTGGGTAGTTTAACTGGGGCGGTTGCCTCCCAAAATGTAACGGAGGCGCCCAAAGGTTCCCTCAGCCTGGTTGGCAATCAGGTGTCGAGTGCAAGTGCACAAGGGAGCTTGACTGTGAGACTGACAGGTCGAGCAGGGACGAAAGTCGGGACTAGTGATCCGGCACCGGCAAGTGGAAGCGGTGTCGCTCAACGGATAAAAGGTACCCCGGGGATAACAGGCTGATCTTCCCCAAGAGTCCATATCGACGGGATGGTTTGGCACCTCGATGTCGGCTCGTCGCATCCTGGGGCTGGAGTAGGTCCCAAGGGTTGGGCTGTTCGCCCATTAAAGCGGCACGCGAGCTGGGTTTAGAACGTCGTGAGACAGTTCGGTCTCTATCCGCCGCGCGCGTAAGAAACTTGAGGAAGGCTGTCCCTAGTACGAGAGGACCGGGACGGACGAACCTCTGGTGTGCCAGTTGTTCCACCAGGAGCACCGCTGGTTAGCTACGTTCGGAAGGGATAACCGCTGAAAGCATCTAAGCGGGAAGCCTGTTCCAAGATGAGGTTTCTCACCCCCTCGAGGGGGTAAGGCCCCCGGCAGACCACCGGGTTGATAGGCCAGAACTGGAAGTGCGGTAACGCATGCAGGTGACTGGTACTAATAGGCCGAGGACTTACCACAAAGAAGCTACGCGTCCACTGTGCGGTATCTGAAACAACACAGATACCCGATCACCGAACATGATGTTCGCACCCACCCCCCCACCCCAGCTCACCGAGCCGGCCACAGGGGTGGATCCGAACATGGTGTCCGCTGATCGCGGTTATCGTCCACTGTGACAGTTTCATAGAGTTACGGCGGCCATAGCGAAGGGGAAACGCCCGGTCCCATTCCGAACCCGGAAGCTAAGCCCTTCAGCGCCGATGGTACTGCACTCGACAGGGTGTGGGAGAGTAGGACACCGCCGAACACCCGTTAACCGAAAGGGGACCCAAAATATTGGGTCCCCTTTCGTGCGTTGTATGAAAGGAATGACTGTGTCGGAGAATGGCGACGAGCGCCGGTCCTTCCGTGGGGGAGGAGCGCCTCGATCAGGTGGCCCCCGTCGTGACAACGACGGGCGTGGATCACACAGTGCTGGTGGCGGAGACCGCAGAGGCGGAAGCGCCGGTGATCACAGAGGCGGAAGCGCCGGTGATCGCAGAGGCGGAAGCGCCGGTGATCGCAGAGGCGGAAGCGATCGCCACGGAGGTGGCAACGATCGTCGAGGTGGACCTGCGCGTCGCGGCGGCGAAGGTGGATTCGTCCCTCGTGGACGTGACGGTGACCGAAATCAACGTCAGGCTCAACGGCCCGACGAACCCGATCTGCCCGACAACGTAGAGCCGACCGAGTTGGATCCGGCTGTGCGGCGGGATTTGCTCAGCCTCGAGAAAGACAATGCCAACACGGTTGCGCGGCACCTGGTGATGGCGGGCAAACTCGTCGACGAGGATCCCGAGCTCGCGCTGCTTCATGCCCGTGCTGCTCGGCAACGCGCCGGTCGTGTTGCTGTTGTTCGTGAGGCTGCTGGGATCACTGCGTATCACGCCGGTGAGTGGGCTGAAGCGTTGTCAGAACTGCGTGCTGCGCGCCGGATGGCGGGTGGGCCAGGCCTTCTCGCTGTCATGGCAGACTGCGAGCGTGGGCTCGGGCGCCCGGAACGTGCCATCGAGCTGGGACGTAGCGACGAAGCTGCGCAGCTTTCCGGTGACGAGGCATCCGAGCTACGTATCGTCGTTGCGGGTGCGCGGATGGATCTCGGCCAGTTCGATCAGGCAGTGGTCACCTTGCAGACACCTGATCTGGATGCCAAGCGCACCGGTGAAAGTGCAGCACGATTGTTCTACGCGTACGCCGATGCTCTGGTCGCGGCCGGTCGAATCGAGGACGGGTTGAAGTGGTTCCTCAACACGGCCGCCGCTGATCTCGAAGGCGACACCGACGCCGAGGAGCGGGTAGCGGAGCTGACCGGAGAAGGTCTGTGACGGTGCTTCGTGCCCGGTACGACGTACTGCTTCTCGACCTGGACGGAACACTGTATGCCGGGGCGCATGCGATTCCCGGAACGCAGGCCGCTCTGGCCCAGGGCGATCAGTCACTGTATTACGTGACCAACAACGCCAGTCGGTCGCCGTCGGCAGTATCCGAGCATCTGACCGAACTCGGTTTCGATTCGGCCGACGAGCGAGTCGTGACCAGTTCGCAAACTGCTGTTCGCCTGTTGGCGGAGCGCCTGCAACCAGGTGATCGCGTTCTCGTGGTCGGCACCGACGCATTGTGCGACGAGGTGACGCGAGTCGGACTTCACCCGGTGCGGGCATTCACCGACGCGCCGTCGGCTGTCGTGCAAGGGCATTCGCCGACAACCGATTGGTCGATCCTTGCCGAGGCGACGCTCGCTATTCGCAGCGGAGCGCTGTGGGTGGCGGCAAATCTGGACACCACGTTGCCGACGGAACGTGGTCTGGTGCCGGGTAACGGCTCGATGGTGGCTGCTCTTCGCGCAGCGACCGGAATCGAACCTCTGGTGGCAGGTAAACCTGCAGCGCCGCTCATGGACGATGCGCTGAGCCGAAGCGGATGCACGCGTCCGTTGGTGGTCGGTGACCGGCTCGATACCGATATCGAAGGCGCACAGGCGGTGTCGGTGGATTCGTTGCTCGTTCTGACCGGCGTCAGCACACCGGCCGACGTGCTGCGCGCACCAGCGACGCAACATCCCACCTACATCGCAGCTTCGCTGGATTCGCTCAACGAGCCGGCGGCCGCCGCTCGGGTGGGTGAACCGTCGTCGTGGACGATCTCCGTGCGTGGGTCGGCGTTGTTCGTGGAAGGTCCTCTTGTCGGCGACGACATCGCGCTCCTACGCTCGCTCGCTCCGGTGGCATGGGCCAACCCCGGATTCGACACCATCGAGGCGTCGGATCCGAAGGTGCAGGCGATCCTGACGTCCTGGAAGATTCACTGAATCGCACGTGTGTTCGACGCTCGATGGTACGGCTGTATGCGTCTGCAACACCGATGGGCTAGCGTTGCGGGCGATGAGTACGCCGATACCGACCCCCGGAAATACGACGAGTGGCTCGCCGCTACCCGGACCCCGACCTACTGGCGATCCTGATCGGATACGGTCCGACGTCGACCGGTTGCTCGGGCGATTGAACGGAGTCGTCGGCTCGAACACAGCCGAGGTGATCTCGGGTAGGACACATCTTCTCGAACAGGCTCACGAGGTGCTGACCGAAGCATTGACAACTGTGGACAGGGTTTGACGTGGTACGAAGAGCGCGGGTAGACGCCGAACTGGTCCGTCGGGGACTTGCCCGATCACGGGACCATGCACAAGAACTGATATCTTCCGGACGGGTGCTCATTTCGGGAGCCGCTGCCACCAAGCCCGCGACCGCTGTCGAGGCCGGAACGCCGCTGCGTGTGGTCGACGTCGAACAGGAAGTGTCCTGGGCGTCACGAGGGGCACACAAGTTGATCGGCGCCCTCGACGAGTTCGGTCGTTCGGGTCTGAGTGTGCAGGGCAGGCGATGCCTCGATGCCGGCGCTTCGACGGGTGGCTTCACCGACGTACTCTTGAGCCGGGGGGCCGAGGAAATCGTTGCTGTCGACGTCGGCTACGGACAATTGGTGTGGCGGTTGCAGTCGGACGAGCGTGTACGCGTGGTCGACCGAACCAACGTCCGCAGCATCGACGCCGAAAAGATCGGTGGCGTAGTCGATCTGGTGGTCGCCGACCTTTCCTTCATCTCCCTCAAGCTGGTCCTGCCGGCGTTCGTCGCGTGCACTGCGCCGGGTGCCGACCTGGTTCCCATGGTCAAGCCCCAGTTCGAGGTGGGTAAGGATCGAGTGGGCTCCGGCGGAGTCGTGCGTGATCCGGAACTACGAGTGTCGGCCGTCCTCGACGTTGCGCGTGCTGCTGCGGAGGTGGGGCTACGAACTCTCGGGGTTGTCGCCAGCCCGCTGCCCGGTCCATCCGGAAACGTGGAGTACTTCCTGTGGCTCCGGAAGGACTCGGATGGCGGGCAGGCCTCGGACGGGGCTCCGTCCGACGGCGTTGAATCAGAGGAAGTGCTGCCCGCTGTCGAGGAGCTGATCCGTGCAGCGGTCGAGAAGGGGCCACAATGATCGACACCGCCACCGGCGAGCCGAGAAAGATCCTGCTCGTCGCCCACCCCGGCCGTAGAGACATCACAGAAACCGCGCGACGTGTCGGTAAGGTCTTCGAACGAGCAGGCATCAGCTTGCGAGTGCTCGTCGACGAGGCCGACAGTTCGCGTATCGAGGCGATGACCGAACCCGAGGGCTTCTCGGCACCCGATCTCGATGTCACGGTGGTTCATCCGGGACCCGATGCGGCTGTCGGCTGTGAACTGGTACTGGTGCTCGGTGGGGACGGTACCTTCCTGCGTGCCGCGGAACTCGCTCTGGAGGCATCCATCCCGGTTCTCGGGATCAACCTGGGCCGAATCGGATTTCTGGCCGAGACCGAAGCCGAGCATCTGGACGAGGCGCTCGCGAAGGTGGTTCGCCGCGAGTATCGCGTCGAACCCCGGATGACATTGGACGTCTTGGTTCGCGTCGACGACGAAATCATCGACCGCGGTTGGGCACTGAACGAGGCGAGTATCGAAAACCGGTCGCGTCTCGGAGTCCTCGAAGTGGTGCTCGAGGTCGACGGTCGGCCGGTGTCGGCATTCGGGTGCGACGGGGTGCTCATCTCCACGCCCACCGGCTCCACCGCATATGCATTCTCGGCAGGCGGACCGGTGGTGTGGCCCGAGCTCGAGGCGCTACTGGTCGTTCCCAGTAATGCACACGCACTGTTCGCGCGTCCGCTGGTGACCAGCCCCGAATCGCTGATCGCGGTGGAGACGGTGGCCGGGAGCCATGACGGACTCGTCTTCCTGGACGGACGTCGCACATTGGAACTGCCCGCGGGCGGTCGGGTAGAGGTGGTCCGTGGGACTACTGCGGTCCAGTGGGTGAAGTTGGATTCTGCTCCCTTCGCTGATCGGATGGTTCGCAAGTTCGAACTACCGGTCACCGGGTGGCGGGGAAGGAAGCCGTAACGGTGCTCGCAGAGATTCGAATCGACAGCCTCGGAGTGATCTCCGAGGCCAGCGCACAGTTTCACGAAGGCCTGACGGTTCTGACCGGCGAAACCGGCGCCGGAAAGACCATGGTGGTCACCAGTTTGCACTTGCTCAGCGGTGCCCGCGCGGACGCCGGCCGGGTGCGGCTCGGTGCGTCCCGCGCGGTCGTCGAGGGGCGCTTCGTCGCCGACGGCGTATCACCGGCCGTCGAAAAGGAGATCGCTCGGATACTGGAATCATCCGGTGCCGAGCGGGACGAGGACGGGACTGTCATCGCCGTCCGCACCGTCGGCAGCGACGGACGCTCCCGCGCCCATCTGGGAGGTCGCAGTGTGCCGGCCGGTGTGCTGTCCGAGTTCACCGATCCGCTGTTGACGGTGCACGGCCAGAACGATCAGTTGAGGTTGTTGCGGCCCGATCAACAACGTAACGCTCTCGACCGGTTCGGTGACAAGACGATCACTGCGTTGCTCGCGAAGTACCGCAAGCATCGCAAGGACTGGCTCGACGCTCGATCGGAGCTGATCGAGCGCACGTCCAAGGCGCGAGAACTGGCCCAGGAAGCCGATCAGTTGACGTTCGCTCTCAACGAGATCGACGGCGTGGCACCGGAACCCGGCGAGGACGCCTCGATCGTCGCCGAGGTGCGTCGGCTCAGTGATCTGGACTCGCTGCGCTCCGCGGCAGAACTGGCACATGCTGCGCTGGCAGGCGGTGACGACATGTCCAGCGGCGAGGTCGGAGTCTCGCCGGCGTTGGATCTGATGTCGGAGGCCCGGGCCAGGATCGAATCGGTGACGGACACCAATCTGGACGGGTTGGGCGCACGGCTTGCCGATGCGATAGCCGTCGTGACGGATGTCGCCGGTGACCTGAACACCTACCTTGCCGGTCTCCCCGCAGATCCGGGCGCCCTGGATTCGCTGTTGTCGAGACAGTCCGAACTCAAGACATTGACCCGCAAGTACGCTGCCGACGTCGACGGCGTACTCGAGTGGGCCGACACGGCTCGGGCGCGGTTGTCCAAGCTCGACGTCTCCTCCGATGCGCTGGGTCTGTTGGCCGAAGCGGTCGAGGAGAACGCCGAACTCACCGCGGCAGCGGCGGTCAAGCTCAGCGCGGCGAGGAGCAAAGCAGCGGCAAAGCTGTCCAAGTCGGTGAGCGCGGAACTTGCCGGGTTGGCGATGGGACGAGCCGGCCTCGACGTCAGTGTGCGCTCGCAGCCGGCCGGACCGCAGGATTCAGCGCCGTTGCGGGTCGAAGGATCCGACGTGCATGCCGGTTCGGCCGGCGTCGACGAGGTGGAGTTCCGGTTGTCCGCTCACAGCGGCGCGCCGTCATTGCCGATCAGCAAGAGTGCGTCGGGCGGCGAGCTCTCGCGGGTGATGTTGGCCCTGGAAGTGGTGCTCGCAGGCAGCGACACCGGCGCGACCATGGTGTTCGACGAGGTCGATGCGGGCGTCGGTGGTCGGGCCGCGGTGGAGATCGGCCGGCGGTTGGCGAAACTCGCTCGAACCCACCAGGTCATCGTCGTCACGCACCTGCCGCAGGTAGCCGCGTTCGCCGACACTCATCTCGTGGTCGACAAGGTCGACGACAAGGGCGGGGTGATCAGTAGCGGTGTCAGAACTCTCTCCGACACCGATCGCGTGGTGGAGCTGGCCCGCATGTTGGCCGGGTTGGACGACACGGAGACCGGGCGCGCGCACGCCGAAGAGCTACTCGAACTCGCACATGCGGCCCGCGTCACAGACTGACCGTTTCGTGGTGTAGTAGTGACTGATGTGGTAGTTGATTCGGCGCGCCTCCACCGGTAGCCGCACCTTCGGGTTCATCATCGAACCCATGAAGATGCCCGGATTGCTCTCACGTAACACCGAACCCTTACCTGGGATCAGTGGCATCGCCAGGGTGGATCGCAATACTGCGAAGCTGCTGCGTCGCGTCGGGCCCGGAGACATCGTCGTACTCGACGAGGTGGACCTCGACCGACGGACGGCCGATGCTCTGGTCAAGGCGGGCGTACTCGCCGTGGTCAACGCGTCGCCGTCGATTTCCGGCCGCTACCCGAATCTGGGTCCGGAAGTGATCGTCGCCAACGGCATCGTTCTGGTCGACGCACCCGCCGACGTCTTCAAGAACATCAAGGACGGCAGCAAGATCCGCCTGTTCGAAGGTGAGGTGTTCAACGGAGAGAAGAGCCTCGTCAAGGGCGAGGAACAGACCGAGGCCGAAATCTCGGATCGGATGATCGAGGCGAAGACCGGACTCGTGGATCATCTCGAGGCGTTCTCGGGCAACACCATCGAGTTCATCCGCACGGAAAGCCCACTGCTCATCGACGGTATCGGTGTTCCGGACATCGACATCGACATGAAGGACCGTCACGTCGTCATCGTGTCCGACGGACCGGATCACGAAGCGGACCTGAAGAATCTCAAACCGTTCATCAAGGAGTACTCGCCGATCCTCGTCGGCGTCGGTGGCGGTGCCGACGTTCTGGCCAAGGCGGGCTATCGCCCCGATCTGATCGTCGGAGATCCCGAGGAGATCACCAGCGCCACCCTCAAATCCGGGGCGGAGGTCGTTCTTCCTGCCGATCAGGACGGCCATGCGGCCGGACTGTCTCGGATTCAGGATCTGGGCATCGGAGCCATGACCTTCCCGGCGACCTGCTCGCCGACGGACCTGGCACTACTACTTGCCGATCATCACGGTGCATCGTTGATAGTTACCGTCGGCAGCGTTGTCTCTCTCGACGAATTCTTCGATCGCGGCCGTCGGGAAAGCAATCCGTCCGCGTTCATGACCAGGCTGAAAGTGGGGCCGAAACTGGTCGACGCGAAAGCCGTGGCCACGCTGTACCGCAGTCGGGTGTCCGGGGGTGCGATAGCACTGCTCGTGCTCGCCGCGCTGGTGGCGATCATCGTCGCGCTGATGGTGTCGAACGCAGGTAGCGAAGTACTCGACTGGGCGATCAACACGTGGAACAGCTTCGCGTTGTGGGTTCAGGGGCTCTTCAAGTGATTTCCATGCGTCAACACGCTGTTTCGATAGCGGCGATTTTTCTGGCGTTGGCGGTCGGTGTGGTGCTGGGATCAGGTCTGCTCTCCGGCAGTCTGGTGTCCGGCCTGCGGGACGACAAAGCCGGCTTGCAAAGTCGGATCGAGGATCTCAATCAGCAGCAGAATCAACTGAACCAGCAGCTCAATCTCGCGGACGGATTCGACGCGGCCGTAGGTGGCCGGATCGTGCGCGAGACACTCGTCGGCCGCACCGTCGTGCTGATCACGGCACCCGACGCGGATCCGAGCGATCTGGACGGAGTGACACGGCTCGTCACGGCAGCGGGCGGCGCGGTGACCGGGCGGGTGTCGCTGACGGATTCGTTCGTCGACGCCACCGGAGGTGATCGGCTGCGGACGGTGGTGAACAACGTGATCCCTGCCGGCATCACCCTCAAGACCGGGGCCGTGGATCAGGGCAGTATGGCCGGTGATCTCCTCGGTTCGGTGCTGCTGCTCAACGGCCAGTCCAGCGAGCCGCAAAGCACACCCGAAGAGATGAATCTGGCACTGGACACGCTGCGCAGCGCCGGATTCATCACCTACGACGACGGGGCGGTCACACCCGCGCAGCTCGCCGTCGTGCTGACCGGCGACAACTCGACCGGGGAGGACTCGAACTCGGGGAATCGGGGCGCTGTCGTCGCCCGGTTCGCAGGCGCTCTGGACGGGCGCGGCGCAGGAACGGTTCTCGTCGGCAGAGAAGGCTCGGCGCAGGGAAACGGTGCCATCGCCGTCGCTCGTGCGGACGCGGCGCTGTCAGCGGGTCTGACGACCATCGACAACATCGACCGCGAGTCGGGCAAGATCACCACTCCGTTGGCGCTTCAAGAACAGTTGAACGGTGAAGCAGGAAGATACGGAACCGGGCCGGGCGCGGCTGCCGTTACCGTGGGCGCCCCGCCGAACTGATGTCCCGGTCGACAGGCCGAACCGACATCTCGGTCTTGATACCCCGGTCACATCCGACACCCCGTCGGGGTGCGGTGTAGGCATCCGCGCCCCAGAGGTGTTACCGTGAAATCCCGTGGGTCGGCAGGCCCCAGCATGCGTCAAAAAACCAAGCCCTGCACAGTCGTCACGGGAGCCCCTTTGCCACAGTCACGCAGTAATACGCGTACCGCCACCAAGCACATTTTCGTCAGCGGAGGTGTAGCTTCCTCGCTCGGCAAAGGTTTGACCGCCTCGAGCCTGGGACAGCTGCTGACCGCGCGAGGAATGCGCGTGACCATGCAGAAGCTCGATCCCTATCTCAACGTGGATCCGGGCACCATGAATCCGTTCCAGCACGGCGAGGTCTTCGTCACCGAGGACGGTGCCGAGACCGACCTCGACGTCGGACACTACGAGCGTTTCCTCGACCGTGACCTGTCCGGTCAGGCCAATGTCACCACCGGCCAGGTCTACTCGACGGTCATCGCCAAGGAACGTCGCGGCGAGTACCTCGGCGACACCGTCCAGGTAATTCCGCACATCACCGACGAGATCAAGAGTCGCATCCTCGCGATGAGCGGCCCCGATCTGCAGGGGCACCGACCCGACGTCGTCATCACCGAGATCGGTGGCACGGTCGGTGACATCGAGTCGCAGCCCTTCCTCGAAGCCGCCCGTCAGGTGCGCCACGACGTCGGCCGTGACAACGTCTTCTTCCTGCACGTCTCACTCGTGCCGTACCTCGGCCCGTCCGGGGAGCTCAAGACCAAGCCGACGCAGCACTCGGTGGCGTCGTTGCGCAGCATCGGTATTCAACCGGACGCGCTGATCCTGCGGTGCGATCGTGACGTCCCGCAGGGGCTGAAGAACAAGATCGCCCTGATGTGCGACGTCGACGTCGACGCCTGCATCTCGACGCCGGATGCGCCGTCGATCTACGACATCCCGAAGGTGCTCCATCGTGAGGGCCTCGACGCCTACGTCGTGCGCCAGCTCGGTTTGCCGTTCCGTGACGTGGACTGGACGGTGTGGGGCAACCTTCTCGACCGTGTTCACCAGCCGCGCGAAACGGTGCGGATCGCGTTGGTCGGCAAGTACGTCGACCTGCCGGATGCGTATCTGTCGGTGACGGAAGCACTGCGCGCGGGTGGATTCGCGAACCGCGCCAAGGTCGAGATCTCCTGGGTGCAATCCGATGCGTGTGACACCGAAGCCGGTGCGCAGGCAGCTCTCGGCGATGTGGACGCAGTGCTGATCCCCGGTGGTTTCGGGATCCGCGGCATCGAGGGCAAACTCGGTGCGATCAGCTTCGCTCGGTCACGTAAGTTGCCGTTGCTCGGTTTGTGCCTGGGCCTGCAGTGCGTCGTCATCGAGGCCGCTCGCAGCGTCGGATTGACGGATGCGAACTCCGCCGAGTTCGAACCCGACACCAAGCATCCCGTCATCTCCACGATGGCCGACCAGGAAGACGTGATCTCCGGCGACGCCGATCTGGGTGGCACCATGCGTCTGGGCGCTTACCCGGCCGTCCTCACGAAGGGTTCCGTCGTCGCTCAGGCGTACGGCACCGAGGACGTGTCCGAGCGGCACCGGCACCGCTTCGAGGTCAACAACACCTATCGCGAACGGATAGCCAAGTCCGGCTTGCGTTTCAGCGGTACCTCCCCGGACGGACACCTCGTGGAGTTCGTCGAGTATCCGCGTGAGCAGCATCCGTTCTTCGTCGCCACGCAGGCGCACCCGGAACTCAAGAGCCGCCCGACGCGTCCGCATCCGCTGTTCGCGGCGTTCGTGGAAGCTGCGCTGACGTACAAGCTCGAGGAGCGCCTGCCCGTCGACGTTCACGGCGACGTGGAGATCGACACGGCAGCGGCGGAAACAGCGCTCGACACTGCCGAGACTGCAGAGAAGGTCTAGCTAGAGATGAGCGATCCCGGTCGGCACGAATTCGAGACCCTCGACTCCCGGACGGAGTACTGCGGCGCGATCATCGCGCTGCGGGTGGACACCGTCGCGATGCCGGGTGGTCGTCGTGCCGACCGGGAGGTCGTCGAGCATCACGGCGCCGTTGCGGTGGTGGCCGTCGACAGCGACGGCAATCTTGTCCTCATCCACCAGTACCGTCACCCGCTGGGGCACCGACTCTGGGAGATTCCGGCCGGATTGCTCGACGCGCCGGGGGAGTCGGCAGTCGGCGCGGCCGCCCGTGAGTTGGGAGAGGAAACCGGGCTCGGCGCGCAACGGTGGTCGGTGCTCGTCGACGTGGCACTCTCGCCCGGATTCACGGACGAGTCGGTGCGGGTGTTTCTGGCGGAGGATCTACACGAGGTGGAGCGGGACGACCCGGAGGACGAGGAAGCGGACCTCGAGATCTCGCGCGTGCCACTGACCAGAGCGGCCGAGATGGCGCTGACCGGTGAGATCGTCAATGCCACCGCTGTGGCGGGAATCCTCGCGCTCGTCGCCGCGCGTGCGTCGGGTACCGAGCTTCGACCTGCGGACGCGCCCTGGCCCGATCGACCCACGGCGTTCGAGGATCGCAAGTCAAGGCCCTGACCATGCTTGCCGGACAAGTGGTTTCGTATCTCGACCACCTCACCGTCGAGCGCGGAGCCGCCCGTAACACCTTGCTCTCCTACCGTCGTGATCTGAACAGGTATGTCGAGTATCTCGCGGCCCGTGGTATCGACGACATTGCCGACGTCACCGAAACCGACGTCACCGACTTCACCACGCACCTGCGAATCGGCGACGTGGACGCCGGAATTCAGCCGTTGGCATCGAGCTCTACTGCGCGCACCCTGATCGCAGTCCGGGGCTTCCACAAGTTCTCGGTCGCCGAAGGTTCGGTGGAACTCGACGTCGCCCGCGCCGTCAAACCCCCGACGCCGGGGCGTCGACTACCCAAAGCGCTTCCGCTCGACGACGTCCTGGCGCTGTTGGAGGCCTCCGGGGGCGGCGCGGCCGGTGACGGTCCCCGAGATCTACGAGATCGGGCGCTCCTGGAACTGCTCTACTCGACGGGGGCGCGCATCACCGAGGCGGTCGATCTGGACGTCGACGACATCGACACCAAGTCGCGATCGGTGATTCTGAAAGGCAAGGGCGGAAAACAACGAATCGTTCCGATCGGTAGGCCGGCGATCGCTGCGGTGGACGCCTATCTCGTTCGCGGTAGGCCTGCCCTGGCGACTCGCGGCGGGCCCGGGCTCTTCCTCAACGCCAGAGGCGGTCGACTGTCCCGTCAGAGCGCCTGGCAGATATTGCAGGATGCGGCCTCCGCTGCGGGCATCACGGCCGATGTCTCACCGCACACGTTGCGGCATTCGTTCGCCACACACCTGCTCGACGGCGGAGCCGACGTGCGTGTCGTCCAAGAACTACTCGGTCATGCTTCGGTGACCACCACCCAGATCTACACGCTGGTCACGGTCACGACGCTGCGCGAAGTATGGGCGCAAGCACACCCGCGCGCCCGTTGAGCGAGCCTGCGCGACGCGTGTCAGTGTCCCTTCTCGCGGTGGAAGCGGTAGCGTTCAGGGAGCGCGTGAGGTCCCAGCGGGGAAATCGGGGCCCGTGAGTAGTGACGAACCGCCGAGAAGAGTAGGGGAGCATCGGACCGTGTCGACATCGCAGCCACCAGCGGCGGAGTCCGCGCCGCCGCGTGTCACCTCGGACGACGGATCGCTCGGTGACACCGCGACAGTGCTGGACACCGAACCGGTTTCGGAAGAACTCGGGCCTACCGGTCGACCACTGCGGGTCGTACCGGAACCGGCACCGTTGGAGCGTCACGGTCCGGCGATCATCGTCGCGATGTGCAATCAAAAAGGTGGCGTCGGCAAGACGACGTCGACCATCAACCTGGGTGCGTCTCTGGCCGAGTACGGTCGACGCGTCCTCCTGGTCGACCTCGATCCGCAAGGCGCGCTGTCTGCCGGGTTGGGGGTTCAGCATCATGATCTGGAACTGACGGTCCACAATCTGTTGGTCGAACCGAGGGTTCCGATCGACGAGGTATTGATGCGGACGCGGGTCGAGGGACTCGACCTGCTGCCGAGCAACATCGATTTGTCCGCCGCGGAAATCCAGCTGGTGACGGAAGTCGGTCGCGAGCAGACTCTCGGCCGCGTGCTGCAACCGGTACTCGATCGCTACGACTACGTGCTCATCGACTGCCAACCGTCGCTGGGGTTGCTGACGGTCAACGCGTTGGCGTGCGCGGACTCGGTGATCATTCCGATGGAATGCGAGTATTTCAGCTTGCGGGGCTTGGCCCTGCTCAACGACACGGTCGACAAGGTGCACGATCGTCTGAATCCGAAACTCGAACTCGCGGGCATCGTCGTCACCATGTTCGATTCGCGCACTCTGCATGCCCGAGACGTGATGGCACGGGTGGTCGAAGTATTCGGTGACGTGGTTTACGACACTGTGATCAACCGTACCGTCCGCTTTCCCGAAACCAGTGTCGCCGGCGAACCCATCACTACATGGGCTCCGAAATCTGCTGGGGCACTGGCGTATCGGGCGCTGGCGCGCGAAGTCATCCATCGGTCTGGTCGTTAGTGGAACTAATTGCACCGCAGGAGGATTCGGTCCTTCTCGAACCCGAGCCCCGGATTTCGAACGGAAAGTCGGATGCTCGGGCCGTTACCGGGTTCCGCGTCAGCCTCCGAAACTTCGAAGGCCCGTTCGATCTACTGCTGAACCTGATCAACGAGCGCCGACTCGACGTGACCGAAGTGGCACTGCACACCGTCACCGACGATTTCATCGAATACACCAGAGAACTCGGTGTCGCGATGGAACTGGACCAAACCACGCAGTTTCTCGTCGTCGCAGCGACACTGCTCGATCTGAAGGCCGCCAGACTCCTGCCCGCCGGCCAGATCGAGGACACCGAAGATCTGGCGCTGCTCGAAGCGCGGGATCTGCTCTTCGCGAGGCTGTTGCAGTATCGGGCGTACAAGCAGGTGGCATCTTTGTTCGGGGAACTCGAAGAAGCCGCACTGCGACGGTATCCGCGCTCGGTATCGGTGGAAGACCAGTTCGCCGAGTTGTTACCCGAAGTGCTGTTGGGGGTGGATTCGCAACGGTTCGCGGAGATCGCCGCGACGGTGTTCACGCCACCCCCGGTGCCGACCGTCGCTCTCGATCACCTGCATGTGTCGAATGTCTCTATTCCGGAGCATGCCGACCTTGTTCTCGCCCTGCTCCGCGAGCTGGGAGTGGGCCGCTGGGTCTCCTTCGGTGAACTGGTCGCCGACTGCGCAACGACCATCGACATCGTCGCTCGCTTCTTGGCGCTCCTCGAATTGTATCGACGGCAGACCATCGCATTCGATCAGTCCGACGCATTGGGGCCGCTACTGGTGACCTTGACAACCGACGAAGACACCGACCGCATCACCGAAGAGGTTCAACTATGAGTACCGGGTCGACGGAATCGGTATCTTCCCAGCTAGATGCGTCGACCGAGGCGGCGCACCCGGCCACCTCCGCCGCAGACCGCACCCTCGACGACATTCAGCTCGACGCGGTTCTCGAGTCCTTGCTTCTTGTGGTGGACTCCCCGGCGGACGTCGGACAACTGGCCTCCGTCACCGGCACGGATGCGGCTCGCGTCACCGAACGACTGACGGCGATGGCCGCTGCACTGACGGCGCGGGGGAGCGGAATGGACCTGCGCTACGCCGGCGACGGGTGGCGGCTCTACACACGGCAAGAGTTCGCCCCGTACGTCGAAAGGCTGCTCCTCGACGGAGCGCGCACCAAACTGACCCGTGCGGCATTGGAAACTTTGGCCGTAGTCGCATACCGTCAACCGTTGACTCGTGCGCGGATCAGTGCGGTACGAGGCGTCAACGTGGACGGGGTGGTACGCACACTCCTCGCCCGCGGACTGATCGCAGAAGCCGGGCCGGACCCGGACACCACTGCGACACGGTACTCCACGACCGAACTGTTCCTCGAACGGCTCGGCCTGGCATCGCTGAGCGAGCTCCCGGAGTTGGCACCGCTCTTGCCCGACGTCGATCTGATCGACGACATCAGCGAAAGCCTGGAATCCGATCCGCGATTTGCGAGAATGAACAAGACCGAAGTGCCCACCGACCTGGTGGACGCCGACGTCGACGACTGACCAGTACCTCGGCGAGTTATCGCCCCGGCAGAGTCAGCACGAAGAAGGTCCCGAGCACACTCGGGACACAAAGAATGAACCGACAGGAAAAAAGTGAACAATCCCGCTCGCCGTGATGGCACACCGGACCGTGACAAATACAGCGAAACCCGCGGAGCGCGCAGTAACGCCCCCCGCGGCGGCCGCAGCGAAGCTCCCCGCGGAGCACGCGGCGACGCCCCTCGTGGTGGGCGCGGCGACGCCCCGCGCAGCACCTCCCGATCAGACGGCCCCCGTGGCGGCCGGAACGAGAACTTCCGTGATGACGGGCGCGCACCGCGCAGTCATGACGGGCGCGCACCGCGCAGTGACGACCGGCGCGGCCCGCGCAGTGACGACCGGCGCGGCCCGCGCAGTGACGACCGGCGCGGCCCGCGCAGTGACGACCGGCGCACGCCGCACGTCGACGCTCGCCGCGCACCCCGCGGCGGAGACGACCGCCGCACCGACGATCAGCGCGGCGGCCGCACCGACGCACCCCGCGGTGGTGCCTGGTCCAACGCACCCCGTGGATCCAAGTTCGACGGACCGCAGCGCAAGCGCCCCGCGGCGCCCACCGCGCCCGCAGTCAACAAGCGCGGCAAGCCCAAGACTGCCAAGCCGCAGCGAGTGGTCAGTTCGAACCCGCTGGTCTCGAACGCCAAACCAGCGCGTCACCAGCATGCCGAGATCAGCAAGCAGGACGGCCCACCCAAGGGTGACGGCGTCCGTTTGCAGAAAGTCCTGGCTCAGGCAGGCGTCGCTTCCCGCCGTGCCGCCGAGGAGCTGATCGCCGACGGTCGCGTCGAGGTCGACGGCCGCATCGTCGTCGAGCAGGGCCTGCGCGTCGACCCCGAGAACGCCGTTGTTCGCGTCGACGGTGTCCGCGTCGTGGTTCAGAAAGACCTCGTCTACCTGGCGATGAACAAGCCACGCGGCTGGCAGTGCACGATGTCCGACGACCTCGGCCGTCCGTGCGTCGGTGACATCGTCTCCGAGCGGGTCCAGTCGGGTCAGCGCTTGTTCCACGTCGGACGACTCGACGCCGCCACCGAAGGGCTGCTCCTGTTCACCAACGACGGAGACCTCGCGCACCGACTGATGCACCCGTCGTTCGCCGTACCCAAGACCTACCTGGCTACCGTTCACGGTGTGGTCGAACGCAGCACCGGTAAGAAGTTGCGTGACGGCGTCGAACTCGACGACGGCCCGGCCAAGGTGGACGCGTTCACCGTGCTCGAGGTCAACGAAGGCAAGACTCTCGTCAAGCTCGTTCTGCACGAAGGCCGCAAGCACATCGTGCGTCGACTCCTCGACGCCGTCGGTCACCCGGTGGTCCGCCTCGTGCGAACCAACATCGGAGTTGTCGCTCTCGGTGATCAGCGTCCGGGCACCCAACGGGTACTCGGTCGCAGCGAGGTCGGTGGCCTGTACGAGGCGGTCGGCCTGTGACCGCATCGACGACGCCGTTGGTAGTGGCCATGGACGGGCCGTCCGGAACCGGCAAGTCCAGTGTCTCGCGCGCCTTGGCGCAGCGACTCGACGCCCGTTATCTCGACACCGGAGCCATCTACCGAATCGCGACCCTGCACGTCCTTCGTCAGGGAATCGACCTCGGTGATCGCGCGGCGATCACGGCGGCCGTTGCAGCGTTGCCGTGGTCCATCGGAACCGACCCGGCAGGCGAGCAGGTTTCGCTCGACGGTCTCGATGTCAGCGAGGAAATCCGCGGAGACGCGGTCACCAAAGCGGTTTCCGCGGTCTCTGCCGTGGGCGAAGTTCGCGAACTCCTCGTCGCCACCCAGCGTGAATTGGCCTCGAGCGCGGATCGGATCGTCGTCGAAGGCCGCGACATCGGAACCGTGGTACTTCCGGACGCCGACGTCAAGATCTATCTGACAGCATCTGCGGAAACCCGTGCAGCGCGGCGCAATACGCAGAACATCAATCAAGGTCGCGGCGACGACTACGAAGCGGTGTTGGCCGACGTGCAACGCCGTGACCACCTCGATTCGACCCGCGCAGTGTCACCGCTCCGGCCGGCTGACGACTCCGTACTGGTCGATACCAGCGAATTGGGCATAGAAGACGTGATCGCCAGGTTGCTGATGGTGGTCAGTGACAGAAGTGGAGCAGTGCAGTGAGCGACGACCTGGTAACCGAATACGCCGGCGACGGAATATGGAGCGAGGAATCGGATTGGGAATACGCCGACCTCGACGCAGACGGTGAAGGTGAGGCGTACGTAGCTGTCCCCACTCTTGCCGTCGTCGGTCGACCGAACGTCGGAAAATCGACGCTCGTCAACCGCATCATCGGGCGCCGCGAAGCAGTCGTCGAGGACATCCCCGGCGTCACTCGCGACCGGGTGTCCTACGAGGCGAACTGGAGTGGCCGACGGTTCCTCGTCCAGGACACCGGCGGATGGGAGCCCGACGCGAAAGGGCTCCAGCAGGCCGTGGCACGTCAGGCCGAGCTGGCCATGGGAACAGCCGACGCGATCCTTCTCGTTGTCGACGCCGTTGTCGGTGCCACCGCAACCGACGAAGCGGTCGCCCGAGTGTTGCGCCGCTCCAAGACCCCGGTCATACTCGTCGCCAACAAGGTCGACGACGGGCGTACCGAGTCCGAGGTGGCAGCACTGTGGTCCCTGGGCCTGGGCCAGCCGTACTCGGTGAGTGCAACTCACGGCCGCGGAACCGGCGACCTCCTCGACGAGGTACTGGCGAAGCTGCCGGAAACGCCGCGTGAAGGAATCCCCGGCGGCGGACCTCGTCGGGTCGCACTGGTCGGAAAGCCGAACGTCGGCAAGTCCAGTTTGCTCAACAAGCTGTCCGGCGACGAGCGTTCCGTCGTGCACAACGTTGCAGGCACCACCGTCGACCCGGTGGACTCCATCGTCGAACTAGGTGGGCGCCCTTGGCGTTTCGTCGACACTGCGGGGCTGCGCAAGCGTGTCAGTCACGCCAGTGGCGCCGAGTTCTACGCATCGCTGCGCACCAAGAGTGCCATCGAGGCCGCCGAGGTCGCGATCCTGCTCATCGACGCGTCCGAACCGATCACCGAGCAGGACCTGCGTGTCCTGAGCATGGTGGCCGACACCGGCCGCGCACTGGTCATCGCCTTCAACAAGTGGGATCTGGTCGACGAGGACCGCCGGCTCATGTTGGACAAGGAAGTGGACCGCGACCTGGTTCGTGTTCCCTGGGCCCAGCGGGTCAACATCTCCGCGCACACCGGTCGCGCTGTGGCGAAGCTGGTGCCGGCACTCGACACGGCACTGGAATCATGGGACAAGCGCGTTCCGACGGGCCGATTGAACAACTGGCTCAAGGAAGTTGTGGCAGCCACCCCGCCGCCCATGCGCGGTGGGCGACTGCCCCGCATCATGTTCGCTACCCAGGCGAGTACCCGTCCGCCGACGTTCGTCCTCTTCACCACAGGCTTCCTCGAGGCCGGCTATCGCCGGTTCATCGAGCGTCGTCTGCGCGAAGAGTTCAACTTCGACGGCAGCCCCGTCCGCGTCTCCGTGCGAGTGCGCGAGAAGCGTGACCGCAAAGGGCGTTGACAGTACTCGCCACTGCATAGTTCGAGACAGCCGTACGAGGAAGCGCACCTGGCCGCCGGTCAGGTGCGCTTCGCCGTAATCGGCACTCGGGCCGGTCGGTGTGGTCAATCGTAGATGACCGCGCCTCCTTGACGTACGAGATCGGCCAGAGCGTCCCGCATCGGCTGTATCTGCTCGGGGGAGTGGCCCTGCCAGTCACCGAGTTCACCGATAATTTCCACCGGCTCGCGGGAGCGGTACGACCGGGTCGGATTTCCGGGAAATTTCTTGTCGGTGACGTTGGGATCGTCCTCCACCTCGCCGGTGGGTTCGACGATGTAGATTCGTTCGCGGCCGTCACCGACGGCGAGTTCGGCACCCCACGCTGCCGCATCCAAGGTTGCCGTCACGTAGACGTAATTGGTGATCCTTCCGGCTTCGTAGTTCGAGCGCTGCCCTGGAACAAGCAGGTCGCCTACCCTCAGATCGGCCTTGGTTCCGTGGAACAGTGATCCGGACTCGTGGACTTCGAATGGTGTCAGCTTGTCGGTCATATGCACCCTCCTGTCGAGTGAGAACGTCGATCGGCGTGACTTGGTTCCGGCGTGATCGCGAACGCGCTAGGCGCGCCTGCTGACGCGGGTGTCGAAGCCTAAGCTCGAATGTGAGCGCACAAGCAGGACCGGCAAGGGCGGTTTGCCGCGAAAATGGCCTCTGACCAGCTGATTGGTGGTTCGGTGCATCCCTGATGTAATCTTTTCAAGCGCCCGAAACAAGGGCGTGGAACGGGCTGTGGCGCAGCTTGGTAGCGCACTTGACTGGGGGTCAAGTGGTCGCAGGTTCAAATCCTGTCAGCCCGACAAAAAAGCCCTGGTGAGAGGCAACTTTCACCAGGGCTTCGTCGTTTCTGGATGCGGTCACTGGCTGGTCCACTCGCTCGATCTGCTCGAGCCTTCTGCGGACTAAGTGGACCAATCCAGATCAGGCTCGTCGCCCGTGGGGTGCACCAACAGGTGCCCATGAGGTGGACCAGAATCCGAGCAGGCCGATGCTCCGGCCTCTTCTGGAAGGGTCGGAGCGGCTGTTCAGCGGTGGTCATAGGTGTGGTCCGTCGCGGCGGGCTGGGTCCCTTCTGATGGGTGCTGCGGAGAGGAACTGGTTGGCCTGCCTGGCGGCTTCGGCGAGGTGCCGGTGGTCTGGGTGCAGGTAGCCCTTGGTGGTCTCGATCGACTGGTGCCCGAGGATCTCTTGGAGCACATGGAGGGCGATGCCGGCGTCGGCCATCCAGGTTGCTCCGGTGTGGCGGAGCCCGTGGCGGGTGAGGTTGTCGAAGCCGAGCTTTGCCACGAGGTCGTCCCAGTGGGTGGCGTCGCGGGCCGTCGCTGTAGTGAGGACACCGCCGCGCGGCCCCCGCAGGAGTGGGTCGTCGGGCTCTTTCTCAGCGGAAAGACGTTCGAGGACGGGTTCGAGAGCGTCGAGCATCGGGACCGGGCGATCTCGGCGACCCTTGGTCTGTTTGATGACGAGACCGCCTCGGCCGGGGTAGTGCTGGCGTCTGATCCAAACGATGTGGTTTTCCCCGTCCACGTCACCTGCCGGTACTTCCTGCGCCGCTATATGCCCACCAACATCCTGCTCGACGCGATCCGCACCCAGCGAAGTCCTGCGCGTCCCATCGGTCGGTGAGCAACGCAGGGTGCTGCCAGAACACTTGGTCGATGACGTAATCCCGGTCGAGGTAGAGGGTGCTGACGGTGATGGAGCCTTCAGGTTTGCTCCCACAATGCGTATTTGCGGCTAAGGCGACGACGTCACCGAACCGGATGGATTTCTCGCCGAACTCGCTGAGGAGAATCGCGGAGCCAGCGCGGACGAATATTAGCTTCACGCAGTCGTAGGCCACCGGCTCGATGGGGCGATGTATCGCGCGAGTGCGTGCCACTATCGGGGTGAACGCGCGCACCGGACCGAGGTTGGCGTGATTCATGACGGCGGACGTGCGTGGTGGCCGGTAGATGTGGATATGAGCTTTTCAGCCGCGAGCTGCCGCGCTGCGGGATAGAAGCGCTCCGACACGACGACGATCGAGTGGCGCGCTCATCGACGCGCGCTCAGATCGATTCGGCGGTGCTCGGCCAACTCACGATACGTGTGCGCCGGGTACCCGGTGGCCTCATGAACCGGGTAACTGGTGGGCGCCAGAGATCCAGATCTTCCGTGCAATGTGTCGAGAAAGAACGTGGCGGCTTCTGCCGAACAAGCATCGCGGACCGTCAAGTACCGAAGGATCTTGGGCTCGGCGCGGTCGACCCCGTGGGGCGCGAGACGCCTGTGCACAATGCCAATGCGAACGACGGTGGGTGGGAAGGTCTCGCCCGACGTTGCTTCCCGGGATTGCGTCATGCCGGTTCGACCTGTGCGGTCGTGTCAGTAAGGGCGTCTGCTTCTGTTCCAATGGGCAACTGGGTGATGCCGAACTGCTGTTCGAAGCTCGCGGTGAAGATGTCGGCGCCCTTGATTTGGGTGACGAGTTCTGCTGGGGCCATGGTTGGGCCGTCTTCAGCAGGGAGCTGTCCGACCCCGGTGCTCGTGCCGAGCGGGAGCAAGATCATCGGGTATCCGAGAGGCTGATAGGTGGCGGTAGGTTCGGCGCCGTCGATCTGGGCCAGAATGTTCTGGGCGACGATGGCGGCGTGCTGCCCGGCGTATCCAGCCATCTTCGCTTCGGCCATGTTCGTGATGTCGCCGATGGCGTACACGTTGGAGTGTTGCCCGACGGTGAGGTTGTCGTTGACGGCGACTTCGCCGCGCCCGTTGAGGCTCGTGAGGTTGCCGTCTGTGAGGTAGCCGGTATTCAGCGACACCCCATATGCGCGGAACCAGATGTCGGCTTCGATCGTGCGTCCGTCGGTCGTTGTTACCGAGATGTCGTCGAGGACGCCGGGTGCAACTTCAGGAAGTTCGTCGATGCGCGTGTTGGTGAGCACGTCGATACGAAGCATCGTGAGCTGGTCGTGGAGGGCCGCGCGAACTTCAGGGAGGAATCCGGGCAGCAGCTCGGTGCCGGGTTCGATGACGGTGATGGTCTTGTGTGGCCAGATCTCTCTTGTCTCGGCGGCGAGTTCAAGTCCAACAGGTCCGCCTCCGACGATCAGCACGCGCCCGGCTTCGGCGAGTGCGTCGTGAGTGGCTTGGAAGTCCGTTAGCGCTGCTTCTGTGTTGTCAGAGACGGGGTTAGCCGGGAATGGGTAGGTCGAGCCCGTGGCCAGGACGATGTAGTCAACCTCGACGCGGTCTCCGGAGGCGAGAGTGACGCCGCTGGGGTCGACAGAGACGGCCCGGTCTTTGAGGTGGGTGCCGCGGGTTAGTATCCGGTTGAGCGGGAAGAAGATGTTGCTCGCCCATTCTGGCCGCGCGATCGCACGGAGTGATCCGGCGACGTTGACGAATGCGTCGCGTGGTTCGATTAGCGTGATGTCCGCGCGGTCTTGTAGTTGGCGGGCCAATGCTGCTCCGCCGTACCCTGCTCCGATGATGGCGACTCGTGTGGTGGACATGATGATGTTTCTCCTTTGGAACGAAATTTGGCGTCAGTAGCCCGACGGGTTTCGCGGCGTGTAGGCCGCTTCCAGCCGGGAGATCTCGGACGGCGTGAGCCGCAGCCTGGTCGCTGCGACGGCGTCGTCAAGATGGGAAGGTTTGGTGGCTCCGACGATCGGCGCGGCGATTGCAGCGTGACTGTAGATCCAGGCAAGAGCGATCTGCGCCATCGGCACTGATCGGGCGTCGGCTACGGCGGCGATCGCGTCGACGATTCCTCGGTCTCGCCCCTCAAAAATTGCAGTCCCTATGGGGTCAGATCCGGAGCGCGTCGTGACAGCCCCGAACGGGCGAGCCAACCGTCCTTTGGCGAGGGGGCACCACGGTAAACTCATGACACCTTGATCCGCGAGTAGCGGTAGCATCTCGCGTTCTTCCTCGCGCTGAACCAAGCTGTACTGGTCTTGCATCGTGACAAAGCGCTGCCACCCCCCGAGGTCGGCGGCATGCTGCATCTTTCCGAACTGCCAGGCGGCCATCGAGGAAGCCCCGATGTGACGTGCCTTTCCCGACGTGACGACAGCGTCAAGGGCTTCCATCGTTTCCTCGACCGGGGTCGTCGGATCAAATCGATGAACCTGGTAGAGGTCGACGTAGTCAGTTCCCAGGCGTTGCAGCGACGCGTCGATCCCACGAAGAATCGCCGCGCTGGACAGACCGGAGTCTTCCGGCTTATCGCCCGTTGGCAACCCCACCTTCGTCGCAAGCACTACCTCGTCTCGCCGCGTGTATCGCCGTATTGCATCGCCGACCAGGACCTCAGACGACCCGCCCCCATAGACGTTTGCGGTATCCCAGAAAGTCACGCCAAGGTCGACCGCGCGCCGAAATACAGGCTCTGCCGATGCTGCATCCAAGGCCCAGGGATTGTGAGCGTCGCCGCTGCCGAAACCCATGCAGCCCAGCGCAACTCGGCTGACTACGAGGTCGGTACCTCCGAGTCTGACGCTCTGCATCGCGTGGCTCCTGCCGTCGTTGTGAAAGTCCTGATGCATGTCAAGACTCGGCCGAGGGCTAGTCGTGAACCAGGCCGGGACGAGGCTGGCCCCATCAGGGCCACCCTTGACTTCATGCGGGTGGCGTAGAATTTGATAAGTGGGCACACCGCTGGGAGACTTCATTCGCGCTAAGCGTGATGCGACGCTGCCCGCAGATCTGGGACTTCCCGATGACGGACGCCGCCGCGCCCCTGGTCTCCGTCGAACCGAGCTGGCCGCTCGAGCGGAGATAAGCGTCGAGTACCTGACTCGAATCGAACAGGGCAGAGACCGCAACCCCACTCTGCCCGTCCTCAACTCCATCGCAGACGGGCTGAGCCTGGATGTGACTGGGCGTCGGCACCTGCACTACCTCGCGAAAATCGCCGGGGGCGCCTGCGCGGGACAGCGCAACGTTGCTCCCGCGCCATTGCGCCGGGAAGCCAGGGCCGCCGCACTGGAAACGCTCCGATTGCTTGAGCCCGACGGCGTCGCCATGGTCACGAACAAACTCGGTGATGTCCTCGCCAGCACACGCGCCTTCCATAAGCTCATGGAGCCGACCGGGCTGCTCGACCCGGATCAGCCGAACCTGGTTCGCTATCTCTTCACCGACGCTCGATCGCACGATGTGTTGATCAACTGGGATCAGGTCGCTGACGTCCAGGCATTCGATCTTTGGCATGCCCCCACAATCGCTGCAAGCGAATGGCTCACTGCAGAGATCGCACCCCAGGCTGGCCCTGACTTCACCGCACGGGTCAATCAGATGCTCCCACCCGTACCGCATCCCTGGGAGATTCGACTGCCCGACGGTGTCATCACACGCTGGCAGCGCGAGGTCCTCGACATCCCCGCAGAGCCTGAGCAACAGATCGTGATCCTGATGCCCGCCGACAATGAGACTCGGGTCGCGTTCGCGTCACACCGCGGCGAGAACATCACGCCCCTTCGGGCCGTTTAACCGCGACCATGCAGGTCCCGAACCTTGACGACCGCTATAGACCCGCCGGGCGGTCTTAGGCGAACGTGTTCCGACTGCGTCGGCGTGGTCGTCATGGTCCGGGTGTCGTGAGGGCTGAGAGCTGGCACCACCGCGATCATCCTGACGACAGTCAGGAACAGGTGGGCATTGGAGGATGCGAGCAGCATTCTGCGTGTGTAGGGGGTGGCCGTGGCGAGGTCGCTGGTGCTAGGGGTGTGGGTCCGGCTGAGGTAGACAGGCGAGTATTGCTACGGTGATCGCGCTGACCCCGGCGAGGAACGGCTTCCGAGTCCCATAGCCGAACTGGTCACCTGCCGACTGCGTCGACCACCCCACTGCCGGGACAGCCCTCCGCCTCGAAGTCGTCCTCGGATTCCGAGGCCGAGGTCTACGCTGAGCTACCACGCCTCTTGCAGGTCGAGGAGCAGCACCTGTGCCGGAGAATGGGTGCATGCCTGAATCTTGTGCTTTCTGCGGGTCGGTGGGGCCCCTGACCCGCGAGCACGTTTTCGGTCAGTGGGTGAGCAGGACTGGCTTGGATCTCGCCCCGATGCGTCATCACGCAGGCCCGTTGAATGCTCTGCCGCGCGACATGGGGGAGCAGCCCCCATTCCGGCAAACCGTCAAGAGCTTCTGCGGCGCGTGTAACAAACGGGTGGATGAGCAACCTCGAAACTGCCGCGCAGCGAGTGTTGACCCCGTTGATCCTTGACGAGCCCGGAACGATCGCGCTGGAAGATCAAGCGGCGATCGCAACGTGGGTGCAAAAGACCGCGCTGACAGCGATGCTCCTCTCAAGCAAGGAGCAGCGGGAGAACGGTTACGGTCTCGCCCCATCGGAGTACAGGGCGCTCTACGAGCGCCGCGAGCTGGTGCAACCGCTGGATTTCAGCCAGTTCTGGGTCGGCCGATTCGAGGGAGTCAAGGGATTCTCGGCTGTACGCGTCACTCCGCTGACGGTTCGCATCCCAGGCTTTCCCGAGCCACCGCTGCCTCAGGGCTACGCGATGACGATCGTCCTTGGAGCGCTTCTCCTGCACGGCGTGCGGTTCACCACTCCAGGTCTTCAGGCGGACACGAAGACGGAGCTGGGGATGCCACCGTTGTGGCCGTCGGAAACGTCGGTGATGTGGCCAGCGGGGCAGACGTGCACGGAGAAGTCTCTGCTTGCTCTCGCAGACGGGGGGACGTTGCGAGCAACGGGTGGGGAGGTGCGACTGCAACCGTGGTCACACGCAGCTCACCTCCCGCAGAGCGACTTCGAGAACGGTGCGATCAAAGTCCCCGCGCTGTGCCGCAAGCACGACATCTACTACCCCGCGGCACTATTGCATGAATCGCACCAGGGGCGGTTCTACGCATTCATGACTTCGTGCGAGTGCAGCGCCTATCTGATCCGTACGGACTCTGACCGCATCCGCTTCCGAGCCGCGGGCGAACCGCATGGCCGAGGTCGAACTCGCCCTGCCCGGTTGTTTCCCGGAAGTCCGTTCACACCAGCAGCTCTCACCAACAACTCGGTGCAGCCGTGTCCAAGAGCAATACGGTGGCCAAGGGTGAGTTCTTCCGTGGACCCGGCGGGCACCGTAGGTGCCATGCGAAGCGGTGTGCACCTCGGTGATCAGCTGCGTCGACCAGGTATGACGCCGTGAGCGTTCCGGGATGGCCGGTTTCGCCACTCGTAGAATCCGGACTCCGATACCTCCAGAACCCGGCACGAGGTCTGTATCGGTAGACGTTCCTTGGCCATCGCTTCGATCACTTCGAACCGTCCTTGCGGCCGCCACCGACTTCAGCTGTTCCGTGGACCGTGTGGCTATGGCGAGTTCGGTTTCCAACTGAGCGATGCGACGACGGGCGGCGGCGAGTTCTTCCGCTCTCGATCAAGCTCAGCCCCGGCCTTTGACCGGTATCGATGAGCTCCTGGCCTAAGCCAGGTGTAGATGGTCTGTTCGGTGACATCGAGACCTGAGGCGACGTCGGCGACCGTGCGTCCTGACTTCAACATGTCGAGAACTTTTCGGCGAAACTGAAGGTGGATAGCATCGGGGCATCGTGAACCTCTCTGGGGTGCATCAATACCTGAAGTAACACAAACGAATTCCGGACAATCCGGGGCGCATCAGGCCGACATTGATCGCAGAAAGAACAACGTCGAGGGCCCGACTGCAGGTTCTTCGGCGCCCTCGCCAGAGTCATCGAGGTGCGCTGGGAATATCGACTTGTCCGTCGGCCAGTAACTGTTCTCGTCGACCTCCGTCATGGCCTTCTTCGCGAATCCCAAGATTCCCTGCCCCCAGCGTCGCTGTCGGCGCCGACAGGACTGCTTACGCGTTGCCCTTAGCTGTTCCGATTCGAGTGTTACCACCGCGACCGTCCTACCAGCTGCGTCGATGAACTCGACCTCGAAGGCTCCCGTTGGGTACACGCCGACGATCGTGCCCCGGTCCCAGGCGCTCAGCCCGTGGTCGGGGAGGTTGCAGGCCAGCTCCACAACGCCTAGCACCCGGAACCCCGTGTCTGGCAGGCTATGTTCGCGGATCATGTTGCCGGCTCTAGCGCGATGGGCTGATCATCTCCAAGGTGTTGCGTGTGTCGGGCGCTGGACCGTCCATATACCCACCGTCGCGGTCTGCACGAACGAGTCGTGTGCACCTTCTTACCGCTGGTAGTCGCATGCTTTACTGCGTGAGTCACCACTGCAGCCGCTTCAAGTTGTCTGGACAGTGATGCGTGCCCTGTCGACCAGCACCCTTTCACAGTAGGTTTCACGACTCGTTCGCACGGTTCGAGGAGTACGGTTCTGAAATGGACAGTGGGGAGGTCGGTTCGGGTGACGCTCAGAGGCCTGACGCCGGCAACGCTGCCGCGTCCTGGACGTTACCGGACGCCATGACCGGCAGGGCGAGTCCCGCCAAAGCAGCGGTCGGTGACAAGCCGGTCCTGGCGTACATCGCCGGTCTGCCGCAACCGCAGCGCAGCATTGCCGAGGCGGTTGATGCGCTGGCAGCCAAGACGCTGCCCAAGCTACGGCGCTCTGTGAAATGGGGTATGGCCTACTACGGAGTCGGTGACGGCTGGTGCTTCAGCTGCGGGGGCTTCGCCGGCCACGTCAAGCTCATGTTCATAGGTGGCGCGGCTCTCGATCCGGTGCCACCCGTCACGCCGGTCGGCATGGGCAAGGCGACGCGGGGCGTGGAGCTCGAGTCTGTGGACGATCTGGATGAACACCAGATCGCCGCATGGATGTTGCAGGTCGCATCCGTGCCGGGCGTCGGGGGAAAGAAGCGTACGTAGTTCGTTGTCGAATGCCGGAGAGATGTCCCGTCACGACCGTGGTAGGGGAACTGCTGCTGCCGCCGAGTTGACGATGACCGCCGTCATGAGCGAGAGAAAAATCAGGACGTCGGGCGGTCGGTGAAGAGCGCGGCTCCCGCGCCGCAGAAGCGAGCGGCGACGGATGGCCGTGGTGTGCGGGTCTACGGGGCAGGCGGTGACCGTGCCGGACCCAACCACCTCCATCAATGTCTCGACGTGGGTGGCAGCGTCGTTGAACTGCGTGATCACGGCGTCGAAGGTTCGAATTCGGGGACAACCCATTTCTTGACACCGAATACGATCAGAGTGCCGAATGCCGCGAGGACGAACATCCACAGGTAGACCCCGGCGGTGAAGACTCGGAGCCAATCCGGGACGACGAGCATGAACAATCCCATGCCCACGAACCGGTCGGTGCCGGGAACGAACGACGGCCCCCACCACGTGTGCGACCAGTTCAGCACCGGCAGCAGAAAGGCCACCGGCAGTAGCCACGCCCAGACCTTCCTCGCCGCCATCGCGTAGTGAGCGGCGAGGACGATCAGCGGTACGAACCACACCCAGTGATGTCCCCATGAAAACGGAGATACCGTAGTGGCGGTCAACCCGGTCAAGGTCAGACCGAGAAGTTTTTCGCCGTGCCGATGCGCCACCCAGGCCGCACCGAGACCCAGGCACGCCGCCAGCGCGCTGATCAGAAGAATCAATACCCGAGACGGGGTAGGAGTGTGAGCGAGCTGGGCGATCAGACCGGACACCGACTGGTTGCTCGGGGCGTCGGTAGGTCCGACTCGTTCGCTGTCCACGAGGGTCCCGGTCCAGTAGGTGACGGCGTCACGATAGATCACCAGGAATCCGAGCACGACCGTTGCCGCGAACGTCACCATTGCTGTCACCAGTGCGCGCCACTGACGTGTGACGAGGAGATATGCCCAGAAGAAGGCCGGCGTGAGTTTCACACCGGCGGCGATACCTGCCCCGATTCCGCGCAGGCGGCTTTTCTCGTCTCGCCCGAGGTCCCACACGATCAGTAGCAGTAGGAAGATGTTGATCTGACCGAGCCAGACCGTGGTGCGGATAGGTTCCATGAACAAGAAGATCGCGGTGGTCAGAGCGCTGACCGCGTAAACCTTGGCGTCGAGACGGTAACCGAGAACCCTCCAGCAGAGCACCACGACTGTGAACAGTGCGATCACGTTGAGGATCGACCACATCACGATTGCCTGTTGGAACGAGAGCACGGCCCAGACGGTGAACAGCAGTGCCGCGAACGGGGTGTACGTGAACAACATCCCGTGTAGTACCGGTCCGTCGTACAGCGGAAGTCCTTGCACGACGACACTCCCACCGTGGCGATAGACGTCGAGGTCGAGGAAGTTGTCGAACATGCCCCAGTAGTTCGCGTCCAAGGGCACGCCGTACAACACCATCCACACCGACGCGGCGGCCACTGCCGTGAGCACTGTGAATCCGAGGAGGCCCACTCGCAGTGTGCGCGGCGCCACGCCGATTCCGTCCTCGTCGTTCGATGGCAGCGTGGTGATACCGGGAATAGGTTCGTTCGACGCGTTGCTCACGCCCATGACCGCCATATCGTATTTGCGCTCTATGTCTTGAACTGACTCACAGCACGCTACAAGATCGAGGAAAAAGTACCGACCAGGCGCGCCGTTTATCGGTTTCGGCGCAGATTACGGCGGGCGTCGTTGCCGCAGGCGGGTTCGTCGACGGGTGGTGCGAGCCGTTATCGAACGTTGTCGGCCGCAACGTGGTCGAGAATGACCTGCTTGGCGGTGGCCCATGCCGGGGAGTCGACACGCCCGAAATCGCCGTGGCCCACACCGTCGAGGATGCGCAGTTGCGCGGAGTCGCCGGCGGCTTTGGCGGCATTGACGTAATTGCGGGACTGCACGGGATCGACAGTACGATCCGCGTCGCCGTGAATCGCGGTCACGGGCAATCCGATCGGTAGGTTGTCGATCGGAGACGCGATCCGATAGCGGTCGGGGAACTCGCGAGGAAAACCGCCGAGGAGATTTCGAACGAACTTGTCGTTCCCGGCGGTGGCGGCCAGCGGTAAATCGAAAACCCCGGCCATGATTGTTGCGCTACGCGCTCGAATTCGGGGCTGTTGCCCTGGTGACTCCGGCGGGAGGCGGTGTCGTCCGGACACCCATGCGGCGAGATGGCCGCCCGCGGAGTGGCCGGCGAGGTGAACTCGATCCAAGTCGAGATAGCCGGGGGCCGCGTCTCGAACGACGGTGGAGAGGGCCTCGGTTGCATCGTTCGCGTCGGCCGGCGTCGTGGGCCATCCGCCTGCCCCGCCCACCCGTCGGTACTCGATGTTCCAGACCGCGACACCCTCGTCGGCCAGCGAACGAGCAAGGGGCTCGAAATACGTCAGATCGTGATCCTGTTGCCATCCTCCGCCGTGAATCATCACCACCACCGGGTGGGGGCCGGGGCCGTCGGGAAGGTGCAAGATCCCGTAATTGTCGGGGCTGTCGCCGTACGCGATTCGCATGGGCTGGGCAATCCGAGGGCTGATCGAGGATCGGGTGTCGCCGGCCGAGTCGTCGAGTGCGGTGCGCGAACATGCAGTCAAGGAGATGCCGGTGACGATCAGCACGGTAAGTAACGCCGCGCGCATTCTCGTAGGGGTCGAGCGCCCCGACTCCGACATATATTGGTTCCGTTTCAGTCTCGACGGCAAGGTGGCGCGCTGAGCATTGTCGCTGCATCAGGTATTTCGACACGAGGGTACAGGAGCGCTGTGTGAAACGGGTGCCCCGCCATCCGGGCGACGTGCGGTCTTTCGGTAGGCACTGCCCGTGATGTTTGCCGTCCCGGCAGTGAGCGGTCGCGACGGTGCCTACCGTTGTGAATCCAGGTCGACAACTCCGAATTTGCCGGCTTCGAATCGAAAATAATTCACCGACAACGCTGTTGGTGGAACTGCTGGTTCGATCGGATGTGTTCGGCCAGGCGTGTATCAGTACCTGACGCCGGCAACACGCCCGTGCCTTCGGTCCGGTGAACTGCTCGTCGATCGCGAGATTGACAGTCTCGGAATCGATTTCGCAGATCGTCAGGATTCGGCTGACGTCGTGTCCCGGCGCACCCGATCACCGGTCGGTCACGGCCGGTGATCGGATACAACCGAAGTCACCGGCGAAACGACGTCGGTACGCATCGCTCAGGTCCGCCGACGATCGGTGATGCGAGTGCGCTTGCCGCTCGTTCGATCCGGGTGGACGTCGCGGCCGAACCCCAGGTCCGCTGGGCGGCAAACAGTGGCGTGGGTACCGGCTTTGCAGACCGGTGTGCAGACGACGAGCACGTCGGCCGCGCCATCTGCTCGACCGGCTGTCGCCCCGCTTCGTCCGGATAGCCGCCGACGATCCTCTGGGCGATCTTCGCGGCGAGCGGGGCGAAGATCGATGGCTCGGACCGCCACGTTGCGGGAGTCCCGCACGTGCGTGCCGACGGCCTGAGTTGCGCGGTCTGCAAGCCTCCGCGTCGTGGACGGATCGTTCGTGCCCACGCTGATGGTGAGGTGGGGGAGCGGTGTTTTACCCAGGCTCACAAGGACTTCGGCATGGTCGCGCGGCGGGTCGGATCGCTGTCGAGATAGGGCAACGAACCCGAGGTGTTGTCACCGCTGTTGGGTCGAGGCCGGGGCTGTCTCGGCTCGCCGTCACCGTAGGTAGCCGCGACCAGCGATGCATGCGTCGGTGTGTCGGGAACGCCTGGCGCTCGCACGGCATCCAGCTCGGTACGCAGAACCGGAACTACCTCGGTAGCGAGCAGTTCGACTTGCTCGAGGGCGATCTCGACTGGCATGGAGCCGATGTCCATTGCCCACAGTTGGCGGTGGTAGTCGCCGAAACCCTCCCGGAACGTCAGCGTCTTGTCGATAACCTCTTGCGGCGAGCCGATCGACAGCGGCGTATTCCGAGCGGCCAGTTCCAGACTCGTCCCGCGGAACATCGGGTAGCTCTCGAAATAGGGGCGGAACCGGTCGTAGGCATCCTGTGATCTTCTCGCGATGAACGACTGGCCGCCCAAGCCCACGATCGCGTCCTGGGCCCGGCCGTGGCCGTAGTGCTCGAATCGCTGCCGGTAGAAGTCCACCAGCGGTTTGAAGTGGAAGTTCGGCGCGAGAATGTGATTGGCGAAGTAGCCGTTGCCGTAGAACGCCGCCTGTTCGGCGATCTCCGGAGTGCGGATCGCTCCGTGCCAGACGAACGGCGCCACGCCGTCGAGCGGCCGTGGTGTCGAGGTGAACCCCTGTAAGGGCGTGCGGAACCGTCCCTCCCAGTCGACGACGTCCTCGCGCCACAAGCGGTGCAGAAGATCGTAGTTCTCGAGCGCGAGCGGAATCCCCTGCCGAATGTCCTGCCCGAACCAGGGATACACCGGGGCGGTGTTCCCGCGACCGAGCATGAGGTCGAGGCGTCCGTTCGCCAGATGTTGGACGAAGGCGTAGTCCTCGGCGATCTTCACCGGATCGTTCGTCGTGATCAAGGTGACAGACGTCGAGAGGACGATCTGTTTCGTCTCGGCTGCCAGATACGCGAGCAACGCCGGTGGACTCGAAGCTACGAACGGCGGGTTGTGGTGCTCGCCGGCCGCGAACACGTCCAGGCCGAGTTCGTCCGCGGCCTTCGCCAGCCGGATCGTATCCCGGATGCGCCGAGCTTCGGAACGGGGAACGCCGGTGGCCGGGTCCGGCGCGATATCACCGACGCCGAAAATGCCGAACTGCATGACAATTGGTCCTTTCGCTGAAACGAGTGCGAAGGAACCGTGCGGGTGCATGAGTGCCGGGGCGCGCGGTGTCCTCTGGGAAATCGGAGGGTCAACTTTCCTGGTCGAGATCGAGATGTCGCCGCAGTGCAGTGGTGATGGTGTCGACCTGCGCGAGAGAGTCCGGGGGGAGGGCGTCGACGAACAGTTCGCGGACAGCACGCAGATGGGGGATCGACCCGGCCCGGAACGCAGTCGATCCGATCTCGGTCATCGCCACATCGACGCCGTGCACGTCGTCGGCGCAGGCGGTTCGGCGGATGAGCCCACGTTTTTCCATCCGTCCCAGATGATGCGAGAGACGACTGCGATCCCACCCGATCAACGTGGCCAGCTCAGACGACCGCAGGGTTTCGAGTTTTGCCTCGCTCAGTGCCAACAGCACCTGGTAGTCACCGGACGACAAGGACGATTCGCTCTGCAGCCGTGCGGCCAGGCGTGTGCGCAGTACTTCGGCAGTCTCGATGTAGTTCCGCCACACCCGCAGCTCGTCACGCGTGGGTAGTGCGCGACGTCTTTCGTTCACCACACATCCTCCCGTTGTCGACATCTCAACCGTACGAGCAGGGAATTGACGTGTCAATTCGATGGATTGTGATGTTCGACCGCATCCGTGCGTGCAGACCGGAGCCCTCGACCGTCCGGGACTGCCCGGGCGTCGAATCAACCGGAGTCGCTGCCCGACGACTTGTTCGCGGTTGCGGTCAGTTGACTCGGGATCCGTACACCTTGTCCACGGACAGGGCGATGAGTACTCGACGATCGGAGACCATGGTGGTGCGGTACTCGTCCCAGTCCGGGTGCTCGCCTGCGGCCGAGCGGTAGTACTCGACCAGTGCATCGACCTCCGGTCCGTTCGGATCGGTACCCGGGCCGGTCAACGTGACAGTGCCTTCGGCTGTTGCCCACGACCAACCGTCCGAGCTGGTGACCTCGAGCGCTGCCCGTGGATCGCGTCGAAGATTGGCCGTCTTCGCCAGGTCGTACCTGGTCGAAATATAGATGACGTCCGCCTGCTCGTCGAAGAATGGTGTGACCGGCGACAGTTGGGGAAGTCCATTTCGCTTGATGGTGGCGAGCACTCCCAGACGGCTGGCGGCGAGAAGAGTGCGTGCGTCGAACGGTGCGGAGTTCATATCTCGATTATGGGCCAATGCTCGGGCTGCCGGTCGATGTCGGGAAGCTGTCGGTCGGTCGAAGTCGCGGATGGGCCGATTCTGCCCGGCGCCGATTCCTTCGACGGGCGGAGGCCCCGGACGGAATCGCCGATCCGCGCCGACCTCAGCCGCAGATCGGACAATCCGGGTTGAGGTGGGCAATACCACAGTCAGGACTGATCGAGAGGTGGTCATCGTCGTGACGTCAGAACGCAAAGTCCGCTCGATGTCGTAGGTGCTCAGGCGAAAAGACGTTCGGACCGAGCGCGGGAAAGGATCACCTGACGCTGGGCCGCGATCACGATACCGAAGTACAACAGCAGGGTCGCGGCGCCCAAACCGGCACTGACGACTTGGTCGACCAATAGATGCTGGCCGATTCCGACGATCCACAGAATCGCCGTGATCCACGTGCCCTGACGGTAGACATCCGAATCTTGGCGCCATATCCGGACGGTGTACCCACGAACGGCTGCGATCCCGACACCGACGAGGATGCTTGCCGCAACCCACACCAAATCTCTGACGGGAAAGGAATTCACCGAGAATGCGCTGACCGTTTCAACGGCGCCGATGATGATCAGAACCAGCCCGAGGCGGGAATGCTCACGCAGTGGTTGCGCCGTGAGTTGACGAAACATCAGCCAGATCAGCACAACGGCGGCAATGAGGATATTGGTGATCCCTGCGGTTCCCATGACATGTCACTTTCCGGAGTTCGACGTGCTTACCGCTTCACTGTCGTCTCGTGGGCGAGGAAACGGATCAGCCGTTCGGGTGGAGAAAAGGGTGGAGAATCTCCGATGCCGGCGAACGGAGGACGGCCGGCGGCGCAGCGACGGAGGTGGGCAGCTACGTTCGCCGGTGCCGAGGCCGGCTTCGAGAGCCATGAAGGATGCGCGGTAGTCGACAATGGTCCGATGACGTCGGTGACGGAACGACTGCGGACTGCGGGTACCGCGGGGGCCTGGTCGCGAGTGGCAATGCACGGAGTGGGTATCGCGGCGGCCGTGGCGACCGAATGGACCTATTCTGCCGTCGACGTGCCGACAGCCGCCTTCATTGTCGGCGTCCTGGTGTGGGCGTGGATCGCTGTGGCGAACGTGATTCCGGCGGCCACGCTCACCCCGCGGCGAATATCGGCCGCGGCCATGCTGCTGTTCGCGGCCGTCGGCGCCGGGCTGGGCTCGCCTGGCTGCACCGTGCTCGTAGCCGCCGGCCTGCTGATCCTGCTCACCTCGGACGGTGTCGCCATCTCCTCGGCCACCGTTTGGGGCGGAGTGTGCGTCGGAGCGCTCTGGATCTCGGCGTCCCTGTTCGACGGGCCGATGGTCGATACCGAAGCCTTGGCGCTCTCCTCGGTGTTCGGTGCCGGATTCGGATTGATGTTGCGGCAGACGGCGAGCGAACGGCGGATGGAGCGTCATCTGGTGGAGCAGCGGGCGGAAACAGCGGTGCTCGGCGAACGTGCGCGCCTGGCCCGGGACATTCACGACGTACTCGCGCACAGCCTCGGCGGTCTCGTCATCTCACTCGAAGCCCTCGACGCCGCTGCGTCCGCGCGCTCGGTGGACGACGACCTGCTGCTGCGGATTCGTAACGCGAAGACACTGGCAGTGGAAGGTCTCGGCGACGCCAAGAACGCGGTCGATGCGTTGCGAACGTTTCCCGGCCCACTCGACGAGTCGCTCGGCGAGATCGTACGCCGCGCAGTCAGCACGGGAATGGACGTCACCATGGCGGTTTCGGGAGATCCGAGGCGATTGTCTGCCGGGATATCCGACGTCCTCGTCTCGGTGGCGGTCCAGGCGCTGAGCAACGCTCGTTCCCATGCGCCGGGAACACCGGTCGCCATCGAGGCCGAGGTGCTCAGGGACGTAGCGCATCTGCGAATTTCCAATCCGATGGTCCCGGGCTTTCGCAGTGAGACGGCAGGCGGTCACGGGGTGCGCGGGATGCGGGAGCGAGTCGAACTGGTGGGCGGACAGCTCGGCGCAGGCGAACATACGCGACAATGGATCGTCGACTGTGAGGTGCCGTATGTCTGAACGCGTGGTGCGGGTGGTCGTCGCCGACGACCAGGCGGTGGTCCGAGACGGACTGGTGACCATCTTGGAGCACACGCCGGGTATCGAGGTCGTCGGCGAGGCGGAAAATGGACCTCGCGCAATCGAACTCGCAGAAGACTTGCGGCCGGAAGTGGTCTTGATGGATCTTCGGATGCCAGGGGTGGACGGCGCGTCGGCGACGGCGGCGATAGTCGCAGGCTCGTCCGGTTCCAAGGTTCTGGTGTTGACGACGTACGCCGACGACGAGTCCATCGCGTCGGCGCTGCGAGCCGGTGCCGCCGGATACGTGACCAAGAGCGCCGGTCGCGAACAGATCACGTCGGCGATCCGCGCGACGGCAGACGGACATCGAACTTTCGCACCGGAGGTGGCCGACCTGGTTCTACGCGGGCTCGACGCACGGGCCTCGCTCGAACGGTTGGCCCGTGATCGCGGGTTGACGCCTCAGGAGCAGAACGTTCTCGAGTTGATCGGCAAAGGCATGACCAATCGGGCGATCGCCGGTGCGCTGTTCGTGTCCGTGGCCACCGTCAAGACGCACGTCAACAATCTCTTCGGCAAACTTCACGTCACCTCCCGAGGTGAAGCAGCGGCACTGCTGGAGTCGACCGAGCGGTAGGCACTGCCGGGGTCGTCGCCGGATTGGATAAACTCGACGATCGGCCTCCGTGAACGTTCGCGGGGGCGACACGTTTCGAACAAGGAGACAGAACTGTGGTTGACCTCGCTTACGTCATCGCTGGGTCCGAGGCGACCGGCGGTGCAGGCCTGCAGGTCGACCTCAAGACGTTCCAGGCGCTCGGAGTCTACGGAATCGCCACCACCACGTGCATCGTGTCCTTCGACCCGAAGAACAACTGGGGCCACCGGTTCGTCCCGATTGCGCCCGAGGTGATCGCAGATCAGATCGAGGCTGCCACCGCCGCTCACGATCTCGACGTCGTCAAGATCGGCATGCTCGGCACCCCGGCGACCATCGAAGTCGTGGCCGACGCGCTTCGACGCCAGTCCTGGCGCCACGTGGTGCTCGACCCCGTTCTGATCTGCAAGGGCCAGGAACCCGGTGCCGCGCTCGATACCGATACGGCACTTCGTGATTCGATCTTGCCCCTCGCAACAGTTGTCACACCCAACCTGTTCGAGGCACGCACCCTCGCCGGTATGGAGAGCATCGATTCCGTCGACGACCTGATCGAGGCCGCGCGGCGGATCCATGCACTCGGACCCCGGTACGTACTCGCCAAGGGCGGCGTCGAACTGGCCGGCGACGACGCCGTCGACGTGCTCTTCGACGGTGCGGACGTCACGGTTCTCTCGGTTCCGAAGGTCGGCGACGAGCGTGTGTCCGGTGCGGGCTGCACCCTCGCTGCTGCGGTGACGGCAGAATTGGCAAAGGGCACGCCCGTCGGCGATGCCGTGGAGTTGGCCAAGAAGTTCGTCACCGCCGGTATCGAGGGCCGAGTGTCCGCACACACGCCGTTCGACACCGTCTGGCAAGGCGCGTACACCGGGTAGTTCGCGAATGTCGCTGTCCGAGCACGGGTCGGACAGCGACATATCGACGGTGCTGGTCACCTGAGAGCGGACGTCTGCACCGCGAACTGGCAGGATCTACCTTCGTGAGCACTGCGAACCTGAATCGAGCCGAAGTCCTCGAACGATCCCGGACGATCACCGTCACCGGGTACCGGGTGGAGGTGGATCTGCGGTCCGCCGTCGATCAGTCGTCGGCGACGTTCACGACGATCACCACTGTCGACGTGGACGCGCTCGCCACCTCGACCTGGATCGACTTCATCGGAGATGCCGTCGATACCGTTCACGTCGACGGCGTCTCGATTCCGGTCGACTACGACGGCGCTCGGATCGCGGTGGGCGGATTGAGCGGCCGTCACGCGATTCGGATAGCCGCCCAGGGTCGCTACAGCTGCTCGGGGGAGGGACTGCACCGCTTCGTCGACGACGCCGACGGCCAGACCTACCTGTACACGCAGTACGAGCCTGCCGATGCGCGCCGGGTGTTCGCGTGCTTCGAGCAGCCCGATCTGAAAGCGCCGTTCACCTTCGTCGTGACAGCCCCGGACGGCTGGCAGGTGCTCTCGAACCAGAGCGTCGAGACCACCGAAGCCGTCGACGACGGTGTGCGGGTCGCGTTCGCGCCGACCCTGCCGATCTCCACCTACATCACCGCGATCGCCGCCGGCCCGTATCACCGCGTCGAATCCTCGTGGTGCCAGGCCGATCTGACTGTCGACCTCGCCGTGTCGTGCCGAGCTTCACTGGCGCAATACCTCGATGCAGACGAGGTCTTCACCATCACTCGGCAGGGCCTGGATTTCTACGCCGAGCACTTCGGTTACCCGTATCCCTTCGGCAAGTACGACCAGATCTTCGTTCCCGAATACAACCTCGGAGCCATGGAGAACCCGGGTTTGGTGACCTTCACCGAGGCTTACGTCTTCCGAGGGGCCGCTACCGACGACCAGCGTCAACGCCGCGCCAACACCATCCTGCACGAGATGGCGCACATGTGGTTCGGCGACCTCGTGACCATGGTGTGGTGGGACGACCTGTGGCTCAAGGAGTCGTTCGCCGACTTCATGGGATCGCTGGTCAGCGCCGAGGCAACCCGGTTCACCGACGCCTGGGTGGCGTTCGCCGTCAAACGCAAAGCCTGGGCCTACCTTCAGGATCAGTTGCCGACCACCCACCCGATCGTGGCCGACATCGTCGACCTCGAGGCAGCCAAACTGAACTTCGACGGCATCACCTACGCCAAGGGCGCCAGCGTACTCAAACAACTCGTCGCGTTCGTCGGCCGGGACGCGTTCTTCGAGGCGGCACGTCGATACTTCACGGCCCATGCGTTCGGCAATACGACTCTCGCGGATCTGCTCGACGCTCTGGCCGAAACCTCTGGTCGTGACGTACGTGCGTGGGCTCGAATCTGGTTGCAGACCACCGGAGTGTCCACCCTCGCACTCGTCGATTCGGAACTGGTGCAGACCGATCCGCGTCCGCACCGACTGGCCGTCGGCGTGTACGACTACGACCACTCCGGAGATCTGATTCGCACGGCACGCGTCGAACTCGACGTCACGGCAGCGCGCACCCGCGTCGACCTACCGGTCGGGGCGTTGACACTGATCAACGACGACGACCTCACCTACGCGAAGGTACGTCTGGACGAACACTCGCTCACCACCGTCGAAGCATCTCTCGATCGGGTCGTCGACCCACTGGCCAGGGGCCTGATCTGGTCCTCGCTGTGGAACTCCGTGCGCGACGCCGAACTGCCGGTGCTGCGGTACCTCGACATCGTCGAGAAGTTCGGTCCGTCCGAAACCGATTCCACGATCACCGGTTCCATTCTCGTCGACGCACAGTACGCGGTAGAGCACTACGTGCCAGAGGACGCTCTCGCGCGCGTCCGCGCGCGCTGGACGGCGACGACGTGGAATGCCACCTTCGACAGTTCGCCAGGTTCCGGCACACAGTTGGCGTGGGCACGGGCTCTGGCATCGGCTGCAGCAGTAGACCATTCCCGGGCCGAGAAGCTACGGGCGATCCTTCTCGGTGACCGCCCGGGCCCGCCCGAACTGGTTCTCGATCCGGACCTGCGCTGGGCATACTGGATCGCGCTCTCCGCCACGGGGCACGCCGATCTCGCGGACTTCGACGCGGAACTTCGCCTGGACCAGACCTCGACGGGCCGGACGGCACACGGTCGAGCAGTTGCATCGCAACCGGATGCGGCCACCAAGGCCGCAGCGTGGGCGGCAGCGACAACCGATCACACCCTGTCCAACGACCGGCTGGACGCCACCGTCGCGGGATTTCGCTCCGGCACGGACAGCGCCCTGATCGAGCGCTATGTCGACGAGTACTTCGCATCCGTCCGGACGTGGTGGGCCGAGCGCAGCATCGAGATCGCCCGGCGTCTGGTGAACGGCCTGTTTCCGTCGTCCTCGGATCCGGCCGCGGTGGACCGATGGCTCGGTTCCAACGACGATGCGCCGGCATCGCTGCTTCGGTTGGTGCGAGAGAAGCACGACAACCTCGGGCGTGACCGCCGAGTCCGGGACTTCAACGCCGACCTCGGACCGAACGCCGAGCCCTGAAGGGGCTACGTCAGGTCCGCTCGATCGACGACCGGCCACTGACGCCCGACGACGGACGGGCCGCGCCGCGAGGTGACGAAAAGATCGACGACGCAGACCGGCTGGACACGACGACCCGCTCGGGCGCCGGCGTGGTGCCGTGATGTCCCGCGCTAGTGTCGAGCGATGAACTCGGACCTGTTCGATCGAGCCCACGTCGAAGCATCACTGGCCACCTTCGAACCCCGACCGATCGATGTGCGCGGTCGTCGATCGGCATCGGTGGTCATCGTCCTTCTTCGATCTGCCGATGGGGCAACTGTGTTTCCGCTCACCAAAAGAGCGAGCACGCTGCGGGCACATCCCGGCCAGTTCGCCCTTCCCGGTGGCAGGGTCGATCCGGGAGAATCCGCGCAAGATGCGGCTTTGCGAGAGTTGTCCGAGGAATTGGGGATTCGGGCGACATCGACCGACGTGCTCGGCTGCCTCGACGACTACGTCACCAGATCCGGGTTCGTGATCCGCCCGTTCGTGCTCTGGTCCGAAGCAGACGTCGATACCGTGGCCCCCAACCCCGGCGAGATAGCCGAGATCTATGCCGTCACCGCCGAAGAACTCGACGTGGACCCGCGCTTCGTCACCATCGAGCAGTCGCCGAAACCGGTGATTCAGTGGCCGTTTCGGACGAGCCTGATCCACGCTCCCACCGGAGCGATCGTGCATCAGTTCCGGGAAGTCCTGCGCGGGCGATCCACCCGTATCGACACGTTCGAACAACCGGTGTTCGCCTGGAGTTGAATCCGAGCAGATTCGAGCGCGCCATAGCAGCGGCGCGTCGCAGCAACCGGCCCGCTGTGGAAAGCTGACTGCACAGTCCGAACAGATGACACGAGGTGTGCAGTGAGCTCTGGTGAACACGAACCGATCCCCACGGATCGGATTCTCACTGTTCCCAATGCGCTCAGTCTCGTCCGGTTGCTGGCCCTGCCCTTCTTCGCGTACCTGTTACTGGTCACCCATGCCGACGGGTGGGCCCTCGCGCTGTTGATGCTCAGTGGCTTCACCGACTGGCTCGACGGCAAACTTGCCCGAGTCCTCGGTCAGACGTCACGTCTCGGCGCGCTGCTCGATCCACTCGTCGATCGACTGTACGTGGTCACCACACTGGTCACCTTCGTTGCTCGCGACTTCATTCCGTGGTGGGTTGCCGCGATCCTGATCGGCCGTGACCTCCTTCTCGCCCTGACCCTTCCGATCTATCGGCGCCGCGGACTCCCGCCGCCCGAGGTGATCTATCTCGGCAAGGCCGCGACCTTCCTGCTCATGTTCGCGCTGCCGCTGATCCTGGCCGGACACGGTGACTGGGCAGTCGGGCCCGCCACCCACGCGTTCGGGTTTGCGTTCCTGATCTGGGGCACCGCCTTGTACGTGTGGACAGCATTGATCTACGTCCTCAAGGCCGCCGACATCGCCCGCTCACACGAAGTGGTGCGTCGGTGAAGAACAATCGCGAAGACGTCCGCCGCAACCCGGTGCCGTCGCTACTGCGGTCGCTGATGACCGACCATCTCGATCCCGGCTACGAAGCTGCGGCGGCCGAACGCGAACACGATCACAGCCGGAACAGGACCCAACGCGGCGGACCGTGGTTGATGCTCGGCGCCGTACTCGTCGGATTCGTCCTGACCGTGTCTGCCGTACAGGCCGCCAAGGCGGTCTCGGGTAACCAGGAAATTCAGGCGGACCTGCTCGCGAAGGTTCGCGATGTCCGAGAATCGATCGACGAACTCGATGCGTCGAGGGCGACCCTCGGCGGCGAAGTCGACGTGGCGCGCGCGTCGGCGCTGGCAGGCGACACGCACGGCGGCGCCGTCCTCGACCAGCTTCGCGTCGTCGAAGCCGCAGCGGGACTCGAGGCGGTGCACGGCGAAGGAATCGTCGTCACGTTGACCGACCCCGCAGCGCGACCGGACCTGTCCGATGCCTCGAAGAGGACTGTCGGTGGAAAGACCGTGGTCCTCGATCGCGATCTGCAGATCGTGATCAACGCATTGTGGGCGGGCGGAGCGGAAGCCGTCACCGTCGGCGGCGTTCGGATCGGTCCGGCGGTCACCGTCCGTCAGGCGGGCGGCGCCATGTTGGTCGACAACCAACCCGTGTTCTCGCCGTACCGGCTCGAAGCAATCGGCGACAGCCGCGTGCTCCAGAGAACCTTCGTCGTCAGTGACGCCTACTCGCGGATGTCGGGTGTCGCGCAACTGTACGGTGTCGGATTCGCCGTTGCCGAAGATCGTTCGATTTCGATGCCGCCTGCGACTCCGCGGGCGGTACGGGTCGCGTCCGAAGCAGCCGTTCCCAAGTGAGGAGGGGAGATCGATGAAGGCCGGATCCGCCCTGTACGGGCTCGCAGCCCTCGTGATCGGGATCATTCTCGGGGTCGTGTTCAGTCCGCAGGTGCCCGACGCGATACAGCCCTACCTGCCCATCGCGGTGGTAGCGGCACTCGACGCCGTGTTCGGTGGACTGAGGGCGTACCTCGACGAGATCTTCGATGCCAAGGTTTTCGTGGTCTCGTTCGTCTTCAACGTCCTGGTCGCGTCGTTGATCGTCTGGCTGGGCGACCAGTTGGGGGTGGGAACTCAGCTGTCCACCGCCATCGTGGTGGTTCTGGGAATCCGCATCTTCGGCAACGCGGCTGCATTGCGTCGACGACTGTTCGGGGCGTGACCGGTGGCAGACTCCGATCCTGTCAAGTCCGCCTCCAGTCCTGAGTTGTCGAATTCATCTGTCTCCGAGCGGATCTCCACATCACATCAGGGGCGACACGAGGTGCGCCGAGAAGCTCGGTACCGGTCCGGTGTCGTGTTCGTCATCCTCGCCGCGGTGCTGCTGGGAGTGCTGGGTGTAGCCATTGCCACCCAGGTGCGAAGCACCGTCGAGGGCGACTCACTCGACTCGGCCCGCCCGTCCGATCTGCTGGTGGTTCTGGATAATCTCACTCGACGCGAGGCCGCGCTCAGGCAGGAAGTGACAGACCTGCAACGCTCGCTGACGAACCTCGAGGCCGGTGACAGCGCCACCCTCGCGCTGGACGAGGCACAGGCGCGCCTGACGTCGTTGTCGATCCAGGTGGGCACGGCTGCTGCGACAGGTCCTGGCGTGAGAATGACCATCACCGACACCGGCAACCGTGTCGGATCGGAAGTACTGCTCGATCTGATCCAGGAATTGCGTGCAGCGGGCGCCGAAGCGCTCTCGATCAGCGGGGCGGACGCCGATCCGATACGGATCGGCGTGAACTCGTGGGTGAGCGGCCGCAGCGGCGACATCCACCTCGACGGTACGGCGATCTCGCCGCCGTACACTGTTGTCGCAATCGGGGATCCGCCGACCCTGGCTGCGGCGCTGAACATCCCCGGCGGGGTGATCGACAACGTCGCCCGCAACGGGGGAAACGTGTCGATCGAGCAATCGCAGCAGGTCACCATCGCCGTCTTGCGACAATTGAATCCACGCCAATACGCTCAACCTGGAAATTGACTACAAGCGTCCGCCTGTCGGACGGCCTGTGAAAGGACGCCACTGTGAGTGAGCTCGAAACCCCGAACGATCTTCGCTACACCGCGGAGCACGAGTGGGTGAAGCGAATCGGTCCCACGGCAGTTCGGGTGGGCATCACGGACTTCGCGCAATCGCAGCTCGGAGACGTCGTCTTCGTCCAGCTCCCCGCTGTCGGGGACGACGTCGCGGCCGGTGAATCTCTCGGTGAAGTCGAGTCCACCAAGAGCGTCTCCGACATCTTCGCGCCATTGACCGCGAAAGTCCTTGCCGCGAACGGCGAATTGGACGGGCAGCCCGAACTGGTCAACACCGCTCCGTACGGAAACGGATGGTTGGTCGAACTCGAGGTGAGCGACGAGTCCGCACTGGACGCCGCTCTGGCGGACACACTGGACAGTGCCGCCTACACGGCACTCACCTCGGACTAGTACCCGACAACGGTCACCGGTGCTCTCGATGCACGTAGGGGGCCGCGCAAGGTACGGTCAGACGATACGCATGTGCCGAGTCGGGGTGCAGGGTCGTATCCGAGTGTGACAAGTAGGAAACAGCTCGTACAGCAAGTGCACTGCGTAGTCCGGTGAATGATGATCCGGATGATTGACCGAGGAGGAGAAACAGTGAGCGAGAACGGTAACGACGCGGGCTTTGGGGAGTCGCCGGCGGAGACCACATCGGTATTCCGTGCAGACTTCCTCAATGAGCTCGACAACAACTCCTCAGCGGCACCGGCCACCGAGCAGCCGGTTTCCGGTGTAGAGGGACTTCCGGCGGGAGCAGCGCTTCTGGTGGTCAAGCGAGGCCCGAATGCGGGCTCGCGGTTCCTGTTGGACCAGCCGACCACGTCGGCCGGACGCCACCCGGACAGCGACATCTTCCTCGACGACGTGACGGTGAGCCGTCGCCACGCGGAATTCAGGCAGGAGGAGTCCGAGTTCCATGTCGTCGACGTCGGAAGCCTCAACGGCACCTACGTCAACCGGGAACCGGTCGATTCGGCTGTTCTCGCCAACGGTGACGAGGTCCAGATCGGCAAGTTTCGCTTGGTCTTCCTGACCGGTCCGCGTGCCGACGGTGCGCAGGTTCCCGAGTCGTCAGCAGGTACGGGTAGCTGATGACAGCAGTGCGGCAGCAGAGCCAGCCCGGGATGTCCATCGGTTCCGTACTGGATCGGTTGCGTCCGGATTTTCCCGATGTGACGATCTCGAAGATTCGTTTTCTCGAATCGGAAGGTTTGGTCAGTCCGCAGCGGACACCATCGGGATATCGCAGATTCTCGAACGAGGACTGCGAACGGCTTCGTTTCGTTCTGACCGCGCAACGCGATCAGTATCTGCCGCTCAAGGTCATCAAGGAACAGCTCGAGGCGATCGACAGCGGCGCGGCGACGGTCGGAGCGGAAAAAACTGCTCCCCGTGCTGCGCGGGTCCTGTCGATCGCCCCGGGCGACGTATCGCCGGACGTTTTCCGGACGGACCGCGAGGTTCGAGTGGGCAGGCAAGATCTCCTGGCCCGCGCCGGTATCGACGACAGTTTCCTCACCGACCTGATTCGAACAGGTCTGGTGGTGCCGGGTCCGGCCGGATTCTTCGACGAGGACGCGGTGACGCTGGCTCGGACCGCGAAGGCCATGTCCGAGTACGGCCTCGAAGTACGCCATCTTCGGGCATTCAAGCTGGCCGCCGATCGTGAGGCAAGTCTGGTGACTCAGATCGCCGGTCCGGTGGCCAAGAGTCGCGATGCAGGTTCGCGTGATCGGGCCGAAGAGATGGTGCGAGAGTTGGCGGCCCTGTCGCTGACCTTGCATACCTGTCTGGTCAAATCTGCAGTTCGCGGCAACCTCGATCGCTGAGGTTCTCGAACTGTGATGCCGAGATCCTCGATCGACGAGGATCTCTCCAATAGAATTCAAGGGCGGTCCGTATTGAGGCCGTCCGAATCACGTCAGGGTGGAGGCAAGCTCGATGGGCGAAATGCGTGTGATCGGAGTTCGTGTCGAGCAGCCTCAGAATCAGCCGGTCCTGCTGCTCCGCGAGTCGGACGGCGACCGGTACCTGCCGATCTGGATCGGCCAGACCGAAGCTGCGGCAATCGTCCTCGAACAGCAGGGCGTCGAACCGGCTCGCCCCCTGACTCACGATTTGATCAAGATTCTCATCGAATCGTTCGGTCGAAGTCTCAAGGAGGTGCGCATCGTGGATCTGCAGGAAGGCACTTTCTACGCCGACCTGGTATTCGACGAGCACACCACAGTCTCCGCCAGGCCGTCCGATTCGATCGCTCTGGCACTCAGGGTGGGGGTGCCGATCTTCGCTTCCGAATCGGTTCTGGCCGAAGCCGGGCTGGTGATTCCCGACGAGCGTGAAGACGAGGTCGAGAAGTTCAAGGAATTCCTCGACACCATTTCACCGGATGATTTCAAGGCAACCGACGGCTGACGACACCCCTGCCAGATGCTTCCTCGGCTCCGGCCCTGGCCATCGGTGGCCTCGACAACGGCGTGTTGCGTTGACCGGGACCCGGTGCAGTCCTACCGTAACGTTCGGTAGAGGCCTTCTCGCTCAGTACTGCGAGGCGTACTCTGAGTTAGTCCATTGACGGAATTACCCGCTGCAGATTCGCGTTGACTGCCGCAGAGTGGTTACGTTTTGGCAAAGCGATAGGGAGACGGCAGTGGATTTTCGGTCGAGCGAAGACAACGTGAGGTCAACCGTTGACTCGTACTCTGATTCCCAACTGACGTCGGAAGAGCTGCAACCCGGACTGTTTCCGGACGATTCCATTCCCGACGAGCTGGTCGGATATCGCGTTCCGATCGCCTGTCAGATAGCGGGTATCACCTACCGTCAACTCGACTACTGGGCACGGACGTCACTGGTGGTCCCGTCCATCCGTGGGGCAGCAGGATCAGGCAGCCAACGTCTGTACTCGTTCAAGGACATGCTTGTCCTGAAGATCGTCAAACGTCTGCTCGATACCGGAATATCCCTGCAGAACATTCGGGTTGCCGTCGATCACCTCCGAAATCGGGGAGTGCGAGACCTCGCCAACATCACCCTCTTCTCGGACGGGACCACGGTGTACGAATGCACGTCCCCGGAAGAAGTAGTCGATCTCCTTCAAGGTGGGCAGGGCGTCTTCGGTATCGCAGTCAGTGGCGCAATGCGTGAACTGACCGGCACCATCGCCGACTTCCCGGCCGAACGCGCCGACGGCGGCGATTCGAATCCGAACCCGGAGGACGAGTTGGCCTCGCGCCGGAGGAACCGAACCAACCGCAAAACGGGATAGCCGACATCACATCGGGCAAGTCGATGCCGTGATGCGGTCGAGTGGCGCAGTCGACTAGACTCGAACCCGCGTCGCCGGCGTACGGGAGAGCCTCGAATTCTTCGTCACAGTTGATCGTGAACGATGTTCGGGCGCCGAAGGAGCAATACCTCCCCGTCAATCTCTCAGGCAACCAGGACCGTACGGGCTCCGACGCCTCTGGAAAGCGGTGGGACAACCCACCCGCCCAAGGGGAAAGGTAGTGACGCATTCGACGACGCGGTTCCTCTGAAGGTCCCGAACTCGACCCGTCCCCACCGAATCTCTCAGGCGCTCGTATGTCGAGCAGGCGACAGAGGGGGAGGAACACACCGAGAAACAGGTGTGTGTCCTGATCCTCCGAACGCTCCGGGAGTTGTCGTGATCGACGCTGCAAGCCGTATATTTGCCGACCGTCATGTCGGTCCGAACGCCGCGGAACTCGCGCGCATCCTCCACGTGATCGGAGTCGAATCGCTCGACGATCTAGCGGAGAAGGCAGTACCCTCCGTCATTCTGGACGCAGCACCCGGCGGTATCGCCGAAGGGCTCGATGCCCTTCCGCTCCCGGTCGGAGAGCACGAAGCGCTCGCCGAACTGACCGCGCTGGCCGCGCGAAACACCGTCGCCACGTCGATGATCGGTCTGGGCTACTACGACACACTGACGCCGCCGGTCCTGCTGCGCAACATCGTCGAGAATCCGGCCTGGTACACCGCGTACACCCCGTACCAACCCGAAATCAGCCAAGGCCGTCTCGAAGCGCTCCTCAACTTCCAGACCATGGTCGCGGATCTGTCCGGCATGGAACTGGCGAACTCGTCCATGCTCGACGAAGCCACCGCCGCCGCCGAAGCGATGACACTGCTACGCCGCGCAAGCCGCAGCAAGTCCCCTCGATTCGTCGTCGATGTCGATCTGTACCCGCAGACCCGCGCGGTGATCGAGACACGCGCCGAACCGCTGGGTATCGAGATCGTCGAAGCCGATCTCGCGCTCGGACTGCCCGCGGGCGACTTCTTCGGCGTGATCGCCCAGATCCCCGGGGCATCCGGACGCATCCTCGACTACACGGCCGTCATTGCCGAGGCCCACGAACGCGGCGCCCTGGTGGCCGTCGGAGCCGATCTCCTCGCGATGACGCTCATCACCTCGCCCGGTGAACTCGGTGCCGATGCCTGCTTCGGCACCACCCAGCGTTTCGGTGTTCCGATGGGATTCGGTGGGCCACACGCGGGGTACCTCGCCGTGCACTCCAAGCATGCACGGCAGCTGCCCGGACGCCTCGTCGGCGTGTCCGTCGACGCTGACGGCGACAGGGCATACCGATTGGCACTGCAGACCCGAGAACAACACATTCGCCGGGAAAAGGCGACGTCCAACATCTGTACCGCACAGGTGCTGCTCGCCGTACTTGCGGCGATGTACGCCAGCTATCACGGCGCCGAGGGGCTCAAGGCCATCGCCGAGCGCGTCGCGGCGCGCGCTCACGCGCTCGCCGACGGTCTGCGGGCCGCGGGCGTCACCGTCGTGCACGACTCGTTCTTCGACACCGTGCTCGCCGAGGTACCGGGCACAGCCGCCGACGTCGTTGTCGCCGCGAAGGAATCCGGTATCAACGTGCGTCTGGTAGACGCCGATCACGTCGGTGTCGCCTGCGACGAGGCAACTACCCCCGAGCACGTCCTCGCGGTACTCGAAGCCTTCGGCGCCGACGATGCCGTGGTTGCCGTTCAGTCTCGTGACAACTCGATTCCGGAGTCGCAGAAGCGCACCTCGGACTACCTACAGCACGAAGCCTTCACCCGTTACCGTACGGAAACGGCGATGCTGCGTTACCTGCGTGCGTTGTCCGACAAGGACATCGCGCTCGATCGCAGCATGATCCCGCTCGGATCATGCACCATGAAACTCAACGCCACCGCGGAGATGGAATCGATCACCTGGCCCGCGTTCAACGCCATCCACCCGTTCGCACCGACCGTCGACGCACCGGGACTGCTGCAGATCGTCGAAGACCTCGAGGACTGGCTCGTCGCCGTCACCGGTTACGACAACGTCAGCCTGCAACCGAACGCCGGTAGCCAGGGGGAGTATGCGGGACTGCTCGCGATCCGTAACTATCACCTCAGTCGCGGCGACGATCACCGCGACACCTGCCTGATTCCCTCGAGTGCACACGGCACCAACGCGGCGTCCGCCGTCATGGCCGGAATGCGCGTCGAGGTAGTCGCGTGCCGCCCGAACGGCGACGTCGACGTCGACGACCTGCGGGCGAAGATCGCCGATCACGCGCAGCGGCTGGCCGCGATCATGATCACCTACCCGTCCACGCACGGTGTGTACGAGCACGAGATCGCCGACATCTGCGCTGCCGTGCACGACGCCGGTGGCCAGGTGTACGTCGACGGCGCGAACCTCAATGCGCTCGTCGGTCTGGCCCGTCCCGGACGATTCGGTGGTGACGTCAGCCACTTGAACCTGCACAAGACCTTCTGCATCCCGCACGGCGGCGGCGGCCCCGGCGTCGGACCGATCGGAGTCCGCTCCCACCTGGCGCCGTTCCTGCCCGGACATCCGATGGTGCCCGGACTCGGCGGCTCCGGTGCGATTGCCGCCGCACCGTACGGCAGCGCCTCGATTCTGCCCATCACCTGGACCTATATCCGCATGATGGGGGCAGCCGGCCTGCGCCGCGCCAGCCTGACCGCCATCGCGTCCGCCAACTACATAGCCCGCCGCCTCGACGAGTACTTCCCGGTGTTGTACACCGGCGAGAACGGCATGGTCGCGCACGAGTGCATCCTCGACTTGCGTGGACTCACCAAGACAACCGGTGTCACCGTGGACGACGTCGCAAAGCGCCTGGCCGACTACGGTTTCCACGCGCCGACGATGAGCTTCCCGGTGGTCGGTACCCTGATGGTCGAGCCCACCGAGAGCGAGAATCTCGAGGAGATCGACGAATTCTGCGAGGCGATGATCGCGATCCGCGGCGAGATAGATCGCGTCGGCAGCGGCGAGTGGAGTGTCGAGGACAACCCGCTGCGCGGAGCGCCGCACACGGCGGGCAGCATCGTGGCGGACTGGGATCATCCGTACTCGCGCGAGATCGCCGTCTTCCCGCGCGGTAAGGCACGTCCGAAGGTGTGGCCGTCCGTGCGCCGTATCGACGGAGCGCACGGCGACCGTAACCTCGTCTGCTCGTGCCCCCCGATCGAGGCGTTCGCTGGCAACTAGGCCGCTCGGCCGCCGGAGGTCGTCAGTTCTCGCGAACGAGTTCGAGAACGGTGATCTCCGGCGGTGCGCCCACCCGCACCGGTGGCCCCCAGGCGCCGGCGCCACGGGTGGTGTAGAGCACCGTGTTCCCGATCTTGTCGAGACCCTGCACCGACGGCTGTTGCAGCGGAACAAGATAGCGCAGCGGCCACATCTGACCGCCGTGTGTGTGGCCGGACAGCTGAAGATCGATCCCCATGTCCGAAGCTTGCTCGGCCTGCCGTGGTTCATGGGCCAGCAGGAGCGCGAAGGTGTCGCGGTCGCGTCCGGCCAAAGCCGCCGCGAGGTCGGGTTCGTACGGAGCCGGCGACGAGTAGTCGTGGATTCCGACGACGTCGATGGACGCGCCACCTCTCTCGATCGATGCGCGGCTGTTACGAAGTGTCGTGATGCCCAAGGAATCCCACACGTCCAGCCACCGACCACCGTCGTCCGCGTAGAACTCGTGATTGCCGCTGACTCCGAAAATGCCGTCTCTCGAACGTAGATCGGCGAGCGGACCCAGATCCGGCGACACCTTCGCCACGGTGCCGTCCACCAGATCGCCTGCGATCGCAACGAGATCGGCGTCCTGGGAGTTCACGATGTCGACCACCTTGCGTGTGAAGGAGATGCCGCGGGCCGGACCGACATGCAGATCCGACACCAGTGCAATGCGGTAGCCGTCGAACTCCTCGGGTAGTCGGGGCAGCGGCACCCGCACTCGGGACACCTTAGGCCCCGACGCCTCGTGCACGCCGTACCCGACGGTTCCCAGCGCTGCGACGGTGACTGCCGCCGTCGCCAACTGCAATGTCCGACGCTTGGCTGGATCGGGCGCAGTGGTGGGCGGGGTACCGGTGGGCGGGGTGCGCCGGTTACGTAGCTTGTAGATACCGGCGAACAGCCCGACCACGAGTAGTCCGGGAATCAGGTACAGCCACGACGCCAACCACACCCAGCCGACGAAGCCGACCGGGCGCGCCCACGACGTCGCGAACACTTCTCCACTGCCCACCCCGATGGCGATGGTCACCGCCAGCAGGACGAGCAACGTGTCGACAATTCGTGCCCATCGCTTCGGCATACCGGTTGCGCGCACGAGCCGACGGTGCAGGAACCACGTCATCAGGGCCGCAAAGATCACGAGAACGACAAAACGCCACATCAGGGCATCAACTCCGCGATCGCATCCGGCAATGCCGGACCGGTGGTCGAATCCACGTGCACCAGAGTTCCGCCTGTCTGTTGGGTTATCTCACGAAGGGTGGTGACATCGGACTCCGGTCCGACCACCAGCACGTCGATCCGCACCGGCCGAGTCGGATCGGTCGTAGCCGACATCGCCTTGAGTAGCTCCACCTTGGTCATGGTCGACTCGTCGACCTGACTCGAGGTGATCAGAACTACAGAATTGGCGTGGGTGGGGGCGAAGCCTGCCACCGCCGCGGTGTACGCCGCCGCCAGCGCCGGATACTTCACGTCCTTACCCGCAGGTTCCAGCTCACCGAGTGCGCTGGAGACCTCGGCGCGTCGCTGCGGTTCCGACAGCGGCCCGGTCGGCACGACAACCTCGCCGTCGGCGTTCCCACCGCCGAACCGTCTAACCGTGACGACCGTGGCATCGGGCAGAGCCTCCAGACGTGCCGACAGTGCGGCCGCGACGTTCTTCAGACGTGTGCTGCCACCGTCGTCGGTGCCCATCGTCGTAGAGCTGTCCACGACGATCGTGGCGCTGCGTACCGGAACCGGATGTGCCACCGTCTCGTTCAGCGCTGCCGCCGTCTCCGCGCCGGCAGCCGAGAGGGGAGTGGTGACGGTCACCGGTGTCAGCGCACCGAGATCAGGGGGATTCTGCCCGTCGACCCGGAAGCCGGCACCGACGAACAGCGAGGACTGGTTCGGATCGCGCATGAAGTCGACGAACTGTGCTGCTGCCCGCGACGCCGTCTCGTCGATGCTCTCGCCCGCGACGATCACTCCGGGATAATCGGCGACCGGCGTTGCGCCGGCCGGGGCGAACGAGGTGATGGCCGCATTCGCCGATTGCGCTATCGACTGTTCGGTCGCGGGAACGGCAGTTTCGGAATCGGGCGCACCGGTGCTCAAGGCTGCCAGTGCATCGGCTGTCGTGGCCGGTGGCATGGGTAGCGTCTGAAAGCGCAGGGCGAGGGTGTTCAACACCGAACGTACTTCACTGGACGCGGCTTGTTCGGGCGTCACCGGTCCGGCACCTGCGCCGCCGGCGCCGGCGGCGATCGCCTGAGTGGCCATCACGGTCTGGGTGCTCCCCGCCGGCAGCGCGACGGTGAGTTGGGGCGGCAGCGACGCCCAGCCCGCGTTCGATGTCGTCAACTCGGCGGCCGTCGCCGGGCCGACGGCCAGCACGATCGGAGAATTCGCCAGCGACCGCGGATCGCCGTCGATCACGGACTTGCCGACCAGGGGCGCCAATTCGAACGAACTCGTCGCAATCCACAGAGCGGGCCGTGGGCCGAGCGTCGCGTCGTCCCACGGCGTCGGCGCGTCGCCGAGTGCTGTCGCGATCGCGGCGCTCGGCTGCGCGTGCACGGAGATCGAGATGCAGTGATCACGGACCACCGGGGCGGTCTGGGTGTAGCGTTTGCCCAGTTCGTCCACCTGAGCGGCGATCGACGGATCGACAGTCACGTCGACGGTCCGCTCGCCCTCCACACATGTTCCCGCTGCCTGCTTGCCCTGATCGCTGATGCGGTCGGCAAGGGAGCGCCACCCGACGAGCCCGCCGACGATCAGTGCCACGAGAACGAGTACGAGGATCGGGCCTTTGCTGATACCTCTGACACCCGATCTACCTCGATGCTCGCCCACGTATGCTGCCCTGTCGTTCGAAAGTCGCGTTGGTTCTCCTGCAGTCTAGTGAGCGTTCGGATCGGCATCCCGAAACGGCCTCGTAACTGCGACGCCCGTCGAACTCGACACGCGTCCGTATGCAGCAGCCCACGACGAGATCTGCGACCTCTTCACGGTCCTTTCCGTGAAGACGGGGGTAGCGGCGAGTCCGTCGAACCGATCGTGTCGTCGCCCCGAGACCTGACGGCACTGGGCCCCGCGGTCTCCGCGCCGAGGCGCGGTCAGAGTTTTCGAGCTGCGATCTCGAAACCGGCCGCACGCAGACGTCGAACCAGCACGTCCCCGAGCGCCGTCGCGGGCGTCAGAACACCTGCGGTTTGCGGTAGTTCCTTCTCGTCCGCCACCAGACCCAAGGCCGACTCGCCGAGCATCACAGCCGTCGCCCGGTACCCGGGATCACCTTTCGCTTTCACTCTCGACGTGTAGCGGGCACCGGTCGTCGTGACGGTGAACAGGTCCATCGTGAAATGACCGTTCCGCTGCGTTTTTTCGCTCGGCCCCTGTCCAGGTGAGGGCAATATCCTGTCGAGGACGAATCGCGTGGGGGGAAGTGCCAGACCGCCGAGCAGGGCGCCGAGACCGACGGCCACACCGCCCGCGATCACCGGCGAAAGCACCGACGATCCCACACTCATCACCTCGCTGTACCTGAAGTTCGTGCCGTACGCCCACTGACGCAAAGCGTTACTGCGGCGTACGACGCGAGTGTTGTACGACGCCATGACGAACGGCGCCTTCCAGCCCCCGAGCGTGCGATCGATCTTTCGGCCGTCGACGATCGACACGTCGCTCTGGCGACCCAGATCTGGTTCCCGCTCACGGTCAGGACTGAGCGAATACGGCGATGCCGCCAGTTTACGAAGCCGCGCATCATCTTTCGACACGTCGATCTGATTGCGCAGCGAATCGATCGTGCCGCCGCTCACCCCACCACTGAGCGCCGTGACGACCAACGTGGTGTCGGTCAACTCTCCGGCGCCGTCGGCCTGCACCAGTTCGTGGAGGACGTGAACTCCCAGATCGGAAGGGACCGAATCGAAACCGCACGAGTGAACGATGCGGGCACCGGTCGACACGGCCACGTCATGGTTCGCGTCGATGCTCTCACGATGGAACAACACCTCGCCCGTCAGATCGACGTAGTGGGTACCGGCGGTGGCGCACGCCCGGGTGATCGCATGCCCGTACTTGGCGTACGGGCCCACTGTCGTCGCGACAACACGGGTACGTTCGGCGAGGGCTTTCAGCGCTGGCCCGTCGTCGGCATCGGCCACGATCAAGGGGTAACCGGCGGCGGCGGAACCGAGCGAGGCCCTCGCCGTGGCCAACTTCTCGAGCGAACGGCCGGCCAGAGCGATCTTCGTGTCCGTCGGCGCATGTTCGACCAGATACTTCGCGAGTAACGCGCCGACGAATCCCGTCGCTCCGTACACGATGATGTCGAGTTCACGGCCTGCCGAGGTTTCAGTCATGAAACCACCCTACAAACATGCTCCGGAAGTCATGTGATTCGGTTCACTCCGGTGGTAGCTCGTCTTTGACCACCAAGATGGGGACCTCGACCTCGAGGAGCAGGCGTTGCAGAGGCCGCTCCAGAAGGAACTTGCCGATCGCGGACATTCTGCGTGTACCGACAACCAGTAACGTCGTCCCGCTGCCGTGCACGAGATCGACCAGCGCCGTCACCGGGTCACCCTCGTGCTCGGTGGTACGCAACTCCCACGAATGCTCCGTGAAGCCGCCCGCATCGAGCGCGGACTGGATCTCGCCCCGCAACGCCGCTCCGTCGTCGACCTGCGCGAGATTGACGTCGTCGAGAACATGCAGAATCAACAACTTCTCGCCCCGGCTCGCGGATTCCCGTGCACCGTGCACAATCGCGGCACGGCCTTCCGGGCTGTCCTTGTGAACGACGGCGATCGACATGATTCCTCCACTGTTGCCCTCGGATGTCCATGCCATTATCGCCTGCCATGCAGATCCGCTGCCCGAAAAGCGGCAGTGGACACGGCCGCCCGATCGCATCGACGTCGTCACACCTTCAGTCGCTCGTGCCGCCGATCACCCTACGGCTGAGCCGTTTTGCCGTACGGCTGCGCCGGTCACCCAACGGCTGCGCCGGTCACCCAACGGCTGCGCCGGTCACCACGGTGAGGGCTTGTAATCCTTGAGGAAGCAGCCGTACAGGTCGACGCCGGCTTCGCCCTGAATGATCGGGTCGTACACACGCGCTGCACCGTCGACCAGATCCAGGGGAGCGTGGAAGCCCTCGTCCGCCAAACGCATCTTCGTGAAATGCGGGCGCTCATCGGTGATCCAGCCGGTATCGACGGCCGTCATCAAGATCCCGTCCTCGAGCATCTCCTTGGCGCTGGTTCGCGTCAACATGTTCAAGGCGGCCTTGGCCATATTGGTGTGCGGATGGCCCGGACCCTTGTACGCGCGGCTGAACTGACCTTCCATCGCTGACACGTTCACCACGTACTTGCGCCGCGCAGCGGCCGAGGCCATCGACGGGCGCAGCCGTGACACCAAGATGAACGGTGCCACCGAATTGCACAGCTGCACCTCCAGGAGTTCGATCGGATCGACCTCTTCGACAGTCTGAACCCAGCTGTTCGTGTGCGCGAGGTCCGGGAGAAGCCCACCGGCGTCGATGGCGATGCCCTGCTCGATCCGCTCGGGCGACGCGGACTTCGCCACCAACGCGAGCGAGCTGACGGCGTCCGCGGACAGGTTGCCGGACAGCGCAGCCACGTCCGGCAGTGATCCGGCCAACGCGGCGGGATGCGCGTCGCTGGTCTTGCCGAACGTCAGGACTTCGGGCAGCTCACCGGCAGGAAGAGCGCCGGACTCGGCGTCGACCAACGAACCGTACGCCCCGGGGGAGCGCCGAACCGTCTGCGCCGCATTGTTGATGAGGATGTCCAACGGACCCTGCTCCGCGACCGAATCGGCGAGTGCAACCACTTGGGCCGGATCACGCAGATCGATGCCGACGATGCGAAGGCGGTGAATCCAGTCGCCGCTGTCCTCCATTGCCTTGAAGCGGCGGATCGCGTCGTTGGGGAAGCGCGTCGTGATGGTCAGATGTGCGCCGTCACGCAGCAGCCGCAGCGCGATGTACATGCCGATCTTGGCGCGTCCACCGGTCAACAGGGCTCGTCGGCCCGTCAGATCCGTGGACGCATCCCGCTTGGCTCGGCTGGTGGCGGCGCATTCGGGGCATAGCTGGTGGTAAAAGGCGTCGACCTCGGTGTACCGCTGCTTGCAGATGTAACAGGGGCGGGCCTTGAGGAGCGTACCGGCGAGCGCGCCCGCCGTGTTCGACGAGATGAGGATACCCGCAGTCTCGTCGTCGATTCGGTCCGGTGATCCGGTAGCGGTTGCCGCGACGACAGTGCGATCCGCTTCCTGGACTGCAGCACGAGAGGCAAGACGCCGCCGCTTCTTCAGTCGCTTGAACAGATGACCGACCGCACGCTGCATGGTGATCGAATCGGGATGCTCGTCGTCGAGTTCCGCGGCCTCGCGCAGAACCTTCAGACAAATTTCGAGTTCGGTGGGGTCCAGTCCGGGCAGTTCCGCTCGAGCAGATTCTGAATCGGTGGCGCCGCCGGTAGTTGCGTGTGTAGTCACTTCGAACTTCTGTTCCATCTCGATCGCGTCGTGAGCGAACAGTTCCCGTAGGTGAGAATGCCGCCGTTACGAGAAAAGCTCCGGTTCAATGAACCGGAGCTTTTCCTGTCTGTCTCAACACAGAGTGTCCGAGGGGGGACTTGAACCCCCACGTCCGTTAATAGGACACTAGCACCTCAAGCTAGCGCGTCTGCCATTCCGCCACTCGGACTCGGCCCCGATTTCTCGGTGCTGGGAAAGAGTATCCGATGCCGCGACGAAGTCCCAAATCGCCTAGCCGGCGCAAGTGCTGTGCGCCTTTGTCAACCGCCGGGGGTTAATGAAGGCGCACAGCAAAAAGATCCCAACCTGATGCAGGTTGGGATCTTTTTGCTGTATTCGAGTGTCCGAGGGGGGACTTGAACCCCCACGTCCGTTAATAGGACACTAGCACCTCAAGCTAGCGCGTCTGCCATTCCGCCACTCGGACTCGGCCCCGATTTCTCGGTGCTGGGAAAGAGTATCCGATTACCCGACCGGCCCCAAATCGCCAGGTCGTGGCGCTCTCGATCCTTCGTTCTCCCGATTCGAGTGGTAGGAAAGTGGAATGTCTACCAACCCGATAGTCAATGGAAACAGTCGCGCCCAAGCCGAGGTTGTCGACCTTGTCAGCTCACTCATTCGCTTCGACACCTCGAATACCGGAGAACTGGCGACAACCAAAGGTGAGCGCGAGTGCGCCGAATGGGTAGCCGCGCAACTCCAGGAAGTCGGATACGAAACCGAATACGTCGAATCCGGTGCACCGGGCCGTGGAAATGTCTTCGCACGCCTGCGCGGAGCCGATTCGTCACGTGGCGCGCTGATGTTGCACGGGCACCTCGACGTCGTACCGGCCGAGCCCGCCGACTGGAGCGTGCACCCCTTCGCCGGAACGGTGCAGGACGGCTACGTCTGGGGGCGCGGCGCTGTCGACATGAAGGACATGGTCGGGATGATCCTGGCGATTGCACGTCAGTTCAAGGCCGAGGGCACAGTTCCGCCGCGAGATCTGGTCTTCGCTTTCGTCGCCGACGAAGAAGCCGGCGGCAAGTACGGATGCCAATGGTTGGTCGAACATCGCAAGGACCTCTTCGAGGGCGTCACCGAAGCAGTGGGAGAGGTAGGTGGCTTCTCGCTGACCGTACCGCGCCCCGACGGCACCGACCGTCGTCTCTACCTGGTCGAGACCGCGGAAAAGGGTCTCGGCTGGATGCGACTGACCGCAAAGGGGCGGGCCGGACACGGTTCGTTCCTGCACGATGACAACGCAGTCGCAACGCTGGCCGGTGCCGTCGCGCGCCTGAGCGCGCACCAGTTCCCCATCGTCGTCCCGGACTCGGTAGCGGAGTTCCTCACCGCGGTGAGCGAGGAAACCGGCCTCGATTTCGATCCCACCTCGCCCGACATCGACGGGGCTCTGGCAAAGCTCGGTTCGATCGCGAACATCATCGGAGCAACTCTGCGCGACACCGCCAATCCGACGATGCTCAAGGCCGGTTACAAAGCGAACGTCATCCCGCAGACCGCCGAGGCGGTGTTCGACTGCCGCGTACTCCCGGGCCGTCAGGCCGAGTTCGAACGAACCGTCGATCAGCTGATCGGACCTGACGTTACCCGCGAGTGGATCACCAAACTCGACTCCTACGAGACGACGTTCGACGGTCACCTGGTGGACGCCATGAACGACGCGGTCCTGGCGCACGATCCCGAAGCCCGCACCGTCCCCTACATGCTCTCGGGCGGTACCGACGCCAAGGCGTTCGCGAAACTCGGCATCCGGTGCTTCGGTTTCGCGCCGTTGCAGCTGCCGCCGGAGTTGGACTTCAGCGCACTCTTCCACGGCGTCGACGAGCGCGTTCCCGTGGACGCACTACAGTTCGGAACACGGGTCCTGGAGCATTTCCTCCTCAACTCCTGATCCGTCACTTCTCGAAGAGTCCGACGTGTCTCGGGCTCGGTCACAGAAAGGATTCGCATGGCTCACGATCCGTACGAACCATTGCCGAAATTGCCCGGCTTCGATCTGACCAGCGACGACATCACCGCCGGCCAGCCGTTGAAACTCGCTCAAGCAAGCGGCGCGTTCGGGGTTCCCGGTGGTGAAGATGTCTCACCGCAGCTGTCCTGGTCCGGTTTTCCGGCCGAGACGAAGAGTTTTGTCGTGACGGTGTTCGACCCCGACGCTCCGACGGCCTCGGGATTCTGGCATTGGGCGGTTGCGAACCTTCCGGTGTCGGTCACGGACCTTCCGTCCGGTGCGGGAGCAGCCGACAGTTCCGACCTGCCTTCCGGAACCGTAACGCTCCGCCACGACGGCGGCGGCTTCGGGTACATCGGAGCGGGACCGCCTGCCGGGCACGGGCCGCACCGGTACATCGTCGCGGTCCACGCGCTCGACGTGGAGAGCTTGGACGGCGTCGGTGCGGATTCGTCACCGGCGTTCCTCGGGTTCAACGTCTTCTCACACGCGATTGCGCGGGCAACCCTGACGGGTACCTTCGAGGTCAACTAACGACGCCTGCTGTGCGCCTTTCCCAACCGAATAGGGTCGAGAAAGGCGCACAGCAGTTTTTCTAGCGGGGGTTCTCCGCTCCTACCGCCTGGGCGATGGAGGAGAATCCGGCAGCGCGCACACGCTTGGCGATGCCCTTGTGAATGGTGCGAGCCCAGAACGGGCCACCGTAGATGAAACCGGTGTAGCCCTGCACCAGGGTGGCACCCGCGAGAATGCGCTCCCACGCTTGATCGGCGGTCTCGATCCCGCCGACGGAGATGATGGTGAGCTTGTCCCCGACACGGGCGTAGAGGCGCCGTAGGACCTCGAGTGAGCGTTCGGCCACCGGTGCGCCGGACAAACCGCCCGCACCGAGAGCGGCGACCTCGTCGTCCGGCGTCTTCAATCCGTCGCGACGAATGGTGGTGTTGGTGGCAACGATGCCGGCCAACCCCAATTCGACAGCCAGGTCGGCCACCGCATCGACGTCGTCGTCGGAAAGGTCGGGCGCGATCTTCACCAGAACCGGAACAGCTACCGTGTCCAACACTGCCTGCAACAGCGGCCGCAGTGACTCGACGGCCTGCAGATCTCGCAGGCCCGGAGTGTTGGGGGAGCTGACGTTGACAACCATGAAGTCGGCGAGGGGGCCGAGTAGTCGTGCGCTCGCCGTGTAGTCGGCCGGCGCGTCGACGGCCTCGACGATTTTCGTCTTGCCGATGTTCGCGCCGATCGGCACGCTCACCCGGCGCCGGCGCAGGTGATTCGCGGCGTGACCGGCGCCGTGGTTGTTGAAGCCCATCCGATTGACCAGAGCGCGATCGGCCGGCAGCCGGAAAAGCCGCGGCTGAGGATTACCGGGCTGAGCTCGAGCGGTCACCGTGCCGATCTCGGCGAACCCGAAGCCCAACGGTCCCCACACGTCGACGCCGGTCGCGTCCTTGTCGAAACCGGCGGCCAACCCGAGCGGCGCGGGAAACGTCAGCCCGAACGCCCGACTGCGTAGAACCGGATCGTCGACGACGAGGGCCTTGGCGACCAGCCCACGAACAGGTGCGAACCGGGTCACCCATTTCATCGCGGTGAAGGCAATGTGGTGGATGCGCTCCGGAGGTACCCGAAACATCAGGTTCAGCAGCAGTTGGTACACGATTCTCCAGCTTTTCGATGATGTATTTCTGACAGCGCCGACGGTCGGCGACGATGCTCAGTACTGAATGCCGTCCGGATCGGCTACGTGTAGCGGCGTCTTCTTGCGCTTGAGCAGCACGCGTCGGCTGCCGTCGGGGTACAGGCGGACGCGGGAGAGTTCCCAGCCACCGAACTCCGCCGAGATCGCCAGACGCATCGACGCCGTCACCCGTGAGACGTTCGGCGGTAACCGTAGCGGCACGTAGTCGTACTTCTCGTCCGAGGTCTCCCACTGCGCGGGTAGTCCGCGCGCCCGCTTGTCCATCAGTTCGTCCGCGACGGAATGATCTGAAGACCGTCGCCGGTACCGGAACCGACGATCAGGTTGCCTGATTCGGAATCGACTGCCAGCGAATTCGGCTGCCGCACAGTTCGGAATCGGCCGGTCTCGACGGGGATTCCGGACGAGAGATCGAAGCCGACCACCTCATTGGTGGCCGTCAAGGTCACCCAGACCCGGTCGGCGGTCTCGTCGTAGGCGATGGCGTACGGCGACAGTCCGACCGGATATCGCTGATGCATGAGCAGCGGATCGGCGGTGAAGACGAGCAGTTCGTCGCCGGTGGTGTCGGTGATCAAGACGCGGCCGAAGCGGTCGGTGGTCAGGTGCGTCGCGCCTTCGCCGGCGCGCAATGCGATACCGAGGCCGTAGCTGTCGAGATTGATCGCGGTCAGCGATGTCTGGCGATGATCGAGCGCGGACAGATGCCCGTCCGTCACAGCCAGTTCGTCGACCGATGCGAGTCCTGAGATGGTGTGTGTCTGGTCACTACCGGGATCGATGATCTCGATCTTGCCGGCGTCCGTACCCACCGCCAGGCGACCGTCCGGTAACTCGACAACGGAGTTCGCCCGCCCGTCCACGGAGAGGGGGTTCTGTTCTCCGGTGGCCGTGTCGAGGCGAACTACCTGCTGGTCCATGGCCAACAGTGCGGTGCCGTCGGCGGTGATCGTCACGCCACGGACGTCGCCGTCGAGCGGTATCTGCCGCCCGGCAGCAGCAGGATCGGCGGACGAGAGTGCGTCTGCCGGAACCAGAGTGAGCGTTCGTGAGTTCTCCTCGACGATCACCGCGGTGCGCGTGATCGGATCGAACGTGATGGAATCGACACGCCCGGTCAGTGGATGCACCGTTCCGTCCGGGGCGCGGGTCGTCTCCGGAGACTGTGCGGCGGTAGCCGGATCGATGGTGATGAGCTTGTCACCGTCCTCGCCCGACGAACACCCTGTCACCAGCAATGCCACCGCTCCCAACGCGGCGACGGTGGTGCGGATTCGTAGGCGAGCCATGTGTAGTTCCTCGTTTTCTTGTCATCTGTGCACGACGCGATGCCACTACCCACGATCATCCCTGATCGGTATCCGAGTGCGGGCATCGCCTCGGCGATCGTCGGATATTGCGGTGGTGACGTCCGCCTGTGCGTTAGCGTCCCCGGTGGAGACCAGAGCGGATTCAGGGGGCGGAGTCGAGGATGGGGTCGAGGAAGGAATCATCGTGTCCGTCAAAGATGTCGTTCCCGAGTGCGGGCCCGTCGAGTTCGTCGTCGAGTACCTGTCGACGGGTGCGTACGCGCACGGATTCGGTCGCTCGGACGGTGCCGCGTTCGCCTTCCGCGTGCAGGAACATCGAATGGTCGTCACGGTCTATTCGGTGCAGGCGGAAGCGCTCGTCCCGGGTGTCGACGACGTAGCCGCGACGGTCAGATGGTCGGTGACCGACACAGACCTGGCGGATCCGCGAAGCGTGTCGGCTCTGGTACGGGACGCTGTGTCATGGATTCGGCTGTGCGAGTTCGATGCCGGCGATCGGGAAGCCGGATTCTCGATCTCGGTTCCGGTGAAATATGTTCGTGGTGGACTGAATTCGATGGTCACCATCTACGAGATGTGCTGCTCGACGTGGTGCGGGTCGGCATCGCGACGGGGGATCACCAGCGACGCTCCGGTTCTCGGGTGATCGACAACCTCGATGGGATAGCCGTAGACGCGGGTGAGGAGGGCTTCGCGAAGAACCTCACGTGGTGAACCGTCAGCGGCGATGTGTCCGTTTTCGAGGACGACGATGCGATCGGCGTAGGCCGCGGCGAGGGCGAGATCGTGCAGGACGACGACGACCGCAGCGCCGGCGGCGGCGCGGTCGCGGGCCACAGCCATGACTGCTTCCTGATGTCCGAGGTCCAGGGCGGCGGTGGGTTCGTCCAGCAGGACCGTGGAGGTGTCCTGGGCGAGCACACGAGCGAGCGCGACGCGTGCCTGCTCGCCCCCGGACAGTGCCGCGAACGGGCGGTGCGCGAACTTCGTCACATCGCAGATCGTCATGGCGTCGGCGACGGCAGCCGAATCCTGGTCTTCGCGGTGGGTACCGGTCCAGGGCGCTCGACCCATCGAGACGACTTGCTGCGCCGTGAACGAGAATCCGATGGTGTGTTTCTGGGGAAGAACCGCACGCCGGCGGGCCATCTGAACCGGTGTACAGGTGGACAGTTCGTCACCGTCGACCTCTACCCGCCCGGCGACGACGGCCTGATCGCCCGCCAGGGCAGCCAGGAGGGTCGATTTTCCGGCACCGTTCGGTCCGACGAGAACGGTGACCTCGCCGGCGCGAATGTCCATGGAAACCCCGTCGAGGACGGGCCGCCCGCCGCGTTCGACGGTGATACCGACTGCGCTGAGTGTGACCTCCCCGATCGCGGGCTGCACCGGATCCGGGGGGATCCGTCCGAACTTCTCGCGCCAGCTACGGATCAGGGAACTCATGCCCACCCACCTTGCCGTGAGCGAGTTCGACGCAGAAGCCAGAAGAAGAACGGTCCACCGACCAATGCCGTCAACATTCCCAGAGGTAGATCGGCGTTGGCGACCAACGACCGTGCCCCGAGGTCGGCCAGCAGTAGCACGAGGGCGCCCGCGAGCGCGCTTGCGGGGATCAACGCCCGGTGTCCGGGGCCGACGAGTATGCGCATCAGATGCGGAATGATCAGTCCGACGAACAAGATGATTCCGGTGAACGCGACACTGGCGGACACCAGCAGCGCGACGATCAGAACAGCGAACTGGCGCAACCGTTCCACGTTCACCCCCAGATGCCGTGCGGCGCTCTCACCGAGCGCGAGAAGGTCGAGTCGGGGAGCGATGAGCATGGTTGCGGCGATCCCGACCACCGTCATGGGGGCGACGATCAGAACGGCGCTCCAGGTGGCGCCGTTGAGTGAACCGAGTTGCCAGAACACGATTTGATCGCGGGCGGACGGGCTGGCCACGAAGGTGAAGAACGCGATGAGCCCACCGGCGAACGCGTTGATCGCAACCCCGGTCAGAACGAGTGTCACCACCTCGGTTCGACCCTCGTGGCGAGCGAGTAGATACACCGCGGCGGTGGTGATCAGTCCGGCCACGAATGCGGCGGCAGCGACAGCCCAACCGGCGACGAACGTACCGCCGACGACGATGACCGCGCTGGCACCGACCGCCGCCCCGGCCGAGACACCGATGACTCCGGGTTCGGCCAGCGGATTGGAGAACACCCCTTGCAGGAGCGCGCCCGAGCATCCGAGTGCGGCGCCCACGCAGATCGCGAGTGTCACGCGCGGGAAACGTACTTCCCACAGCGTCACCTCGCCACTGGGGTGGGCGGGCATGGGGCCCAGATCGATACCGATGCGGTGCAGAATACTGCCCAGCACCTCCATCGGTGACGTGGGTACCTGCCCGATGCATGCCGCCAGGACGGCGACGACGACGAGCGAAATCGCCAGTGCCGTCAGCACGATTCCGACGCGGGATCTCGACGCGGCTCGGGCCGGTGCGTCGCCTTCCGTACCGGCGGTCACGAAGACGCGGGCTGGTAGAACGCTTGGGCGAGTGCCTGCATGACACGACCGGTGTTGGGCCCGAAGCTGAGCAGTACACCGTCCGCCATGTCGACCACCCGTTTGTTCTTGCCTGCGGGGGTCTGGGCGATGCCGGGTATCTTCTCGAGTCCGTCGATGCCGCCGATCGACGCCAGGCCGTCCGTCATCATCAGCAGTGCATCCGGCGCCGCCGCGATCAATGCCTCACTGGTGATGGGCACGAACTGCGAGGTGATGCCGGACGCGCTGCCCGCGTCGATTCCGCCGAGAGCGTCGATGAGCGAGTCGGCGCCCGAACCCTTTCCGCCGATCATCGTGATCGCCGAGCCCCGCATGTACAAGAACGCGATCTTCAGTGGTTGTTCCTCGCCGGGAACCAACGAGCGTGCGTCGGTGATTTCCGATGCGGTGCGGTCGACGAGAGCCTCACCCTGCGCCGGAACACCGAGTGCGTCGGCTACGGCCTGAATCTGGCCGGACAAGCCCGCCAGGGTGCGGGTTGGGTCGAAGAAGACGACCGCGACACCCGCGGCGCGCAATTGATCCTGCACACTCTGCGGCCCGATGCTGGTGTCGGTGAGGACCACGGTCGGATTCAGGTTGAGGATCGCCTCGGTGTTCAGCGACTGACCGCCGACCGTCACAACCGGGACGTCGGCGACGGACGGGAACTTCGCGGCGGTATCGCGGCCGACCAACTTGTCGCCGAGGCCCAGCGCGACCGTCGTCGCGGCGAGTGTCCCGTAGCGGTCTGCGGCAACGATCCGACTGTTGTCGGTGATCGTGACGTCGACGCCGTCGAATCCCGTGACGGTCACCGGCAGCGATGCAGCCGGATCGGTCGAGACCGGAATCGGGCTCGGGTCGTCGAGAACCGCGGTCTGTGCCGATGGCGCCGACGCGACATCGGGGCTCGTGCTGCAGGCGACCAATCCGAAACCGACGATCGTCACCAGCGCTGCTGCGGCGACACGCTTCATCATTTGACCAGGTAGCTCTCGATGTCGGATTCGAGATCGGCGAACAGATCGCCGTTGAGCCGGTACGCGAGATTCACCTCGTCGATGAAGCGTTGCCGCTCCTGCGCGGACAAGTCCAGCGCGTCGAGATTGGCTCGGTACGCGTCCTTGAACGGCTTCGGTTTCGGGATGCCCTCGAAGATGTAGAACCGCAGGCCGTCCGTCTGGAACCCGTAGGCGCGCTCGAGCATTCGACGAATGATCTGACCGCCTGACAGATCACCCAGGTAGCGCAGGTAATGGTGTGCGACGAACCCGGCCGGCCACTCGGCGGCGACGTCGGTCAGACGAGCGACGTACCGAGTCGTTGCGGGTAGTGCCTCGAGGTCGTTCCGCCACTGCGGGCCGTTGAGGAATTCCAGATCTGCTTCCAGTGCCCGGGCGCGCAGTAGATCGTCCGAGAGGAACGGCGACACCAGTGAGTTGTCGGCATACGTGCGTCCGATTGCCTCGAGGCTCGTGTAGACGAGGTACGTCTGACCGAGTAGGGCCGCATACCCGGCCGTGGTCAGTTCGCCGCCGAGCAGGGCGCCGACGAAACGTGACTGCTCGGTCGCCCGGTGCGCGACCTCGGTTTCCGTTTTGATTCGCTCGGAGAAGGCGGCAGTGGCATCGGTGGAACGGTCACCTGCGTCGAGCGAGGTCATGGATACTCCTGGGGCTGTGGAAAACCTTCACCCGACAGGTTAGCCTGCCCTCGCCCGATAGGCGGTGGAGCGTGAGGTCAAGCACTCACGTCGTCGAGTGCGGCGCTGATCGCTTTCGGCAGCTCCAGTTCTTCGGCGACGAGGACCCCGGTCAGCTGCGCCAGGTCACGAGTTCCGACGACGGCACTGGCCACCCCGGGCCGATCCCGCGCCCAAGCCAGTGCCACCGCCAGCGGTGAAGTGCCCAACCCGTCGGCGGCGGTGATCACCGCATCCACGACTCGAACGGCCGAATCGGTCAGATAGGTCTGCACGTCTTCGGAATGGGTATCGTCCGCGCCACGCGAATCGACCGGGATGCCGTCGCGGTACTTCCCGGTGAGAACTCCGCCTGCCAGCGGAACCGCGGCAAACACACCGACTCCGTGGTGATCGGCCGCGGCGAACAACTCTTCCTCCACGCCGCGGGCGAGTAGTGAGTACTCGGCCTGGGTCGCGGTCAGGGCCGCCGTTCCGCTTGCTCCGACGGCGGTAGCGAGCTGCCACCCGAGATATCCCCGTACACCGACGTACCGCACCTTGCCGCTGGCGACCGCGTAGTCGAGCGTCGCGGCGACCTCGTCGACCGGCGTGAGAGGGTCCCACGCCGCCACCTGCCAGATGTCGAGGAAATCGGTCCCCAACTCGCGCAACGTCGCGTCGAGTTGTCGGAGCAGTCCTCGCCGGGAGCAGTCGACGCGGTCCGTCCCTACCGGCGTCGGATCGATTCCCGCGCTGGAGCTGACGATCAGCTCGTCCCGGGGAACGACGTCGTCGAGGAGTTCGGCGAGGATGCGTTGCGCAGCGCCGCCGCCGTACGCGGGAGAGGTGTCCACCAGAGTTCCCCCGGCCTCGGCGAACGCCAACAGCTGTGCGGCGGCCTCGTCGCCGTCGGTGTCGCGCCCCCAGGTGAGGGTACCGAGTCCAAGTCGCGAGACTCGAAGTCCGCTCGCTCCGACTGATCTGTGTTTCATAACCGCCTGCATCTCGCACTCGACCCGGATGCGCAAGTGCTGCACCCGGGAGATCTCACCATGAGAAGCGTAGTGTGCGTCCCCCGAGTGTCGGGGTATTCGGACACCAGCGTGCCGGAGTCTGCGGGCGGGTTCGAGCACCGGTAACCTCACGCCGGTGAAACGTGAACTCGACGCACGAAATCGGTGCGCAGGAACCCTGTTCGTAACCAGCGAGGCAGGCCGATGACGGGCGAGGCGATGACCTGGTTACAGGCAGTGGTTCTCGGCCTGGTGCAGGGTTTGACGGAGTTCCTCCCGATCTCGTCGTCCGGTCATCTGCGGATCGTCTCGGAGATCTTCTTCGGCAGCGACGCCGGTGCCTCGTTCACCGCGGTGACCCAGCTGGGAACCGAACTGGCGGTGCTGATCTTCTTCGCCGGCGACATCGCCAGGATCGTGACGGCGTGGTTCCGCGGAGTGTTCAATCCGGCTTACCGGACGAACCTCGATTACCGGATGGGCTGGTACGTGATCATCGGTACCATTCCGGTGGGTATTCTCGGAATCCTGTTCAAGGATCAGATCCGTACCGGCGCACGAAATCTGTGGCTGATCGCCTCGATGCTGATCATCTTCGCTCTGGTGATCGCGGCAGCCGAGTACTACGGACGCAAGATCCGACCCGTCGAGTCGCTGACCATGCGTGACGGCATCATCATGGGTTCTGCCCAGGCCCTGGCCCTCATCCCCGGCGTCTCTCGCTCGGGAGGGACCATCAGCGCCGGTCTGTTCCTCGGTTTGACCCGTGAAGCTGCCGCGCGCTACTCGTTTCTCCTGGCCATTCCGGCAGTACTCGCATCCGGTTTGTTCAGTCTTCCCGACGCCTTCGAACCTGCCGGTGACGGTCTCAACGCGAGTGGCGCCCAACTGCTCGTCGCGACCGTGATCGCCTTCGCGGTAGGTTACGCATCCATTGCCTGGCTTTTGAAGTTCGTGGTGAATCACTCGATGTACTGGTTCGTGGGATACCGCATCGCTCTCGGCGTAGTCGTGCTTGCGCTGCTGGCCACGGGCGTGGTGTCGGCGACTTAGCCCGGTTTTCATCCCGGACGATCGAACCGAAGTCCGTACGGCCTATTAGGGTTGTGGCATGACAGTTGTCCTACTTCGGCACGGACGGTCGACGTCCAACACGGCCCACACGTTGGCCGGTCGGTCGCCCGGTGTGGAACTCGACGATCACGGTCGAACCCAGGCGGCGGCGTTGGTCGATCGGCTCACCGGTCTCGACGTCGTCGAGATCGTCAGATCGCCGCTCGAGCGGTGCGAACAGACCGTCGCACCGCTCGCAGCCGATCGGGCGCTGATTCCCACGATCGACCAACGGCTGATCGAGGTGGACTACGGGCAGTGGACCGGTCGACCGATCGCCGAGCTCGTCAAGGAACCACTCTGGAAAGTGGTGCAGCAGCACGCCTCGGGCGCGGTTTTTCCTGGCGGCGAAGGATTGGCCGAGGTGCAGGCTCGCGCCGTGGCAGCGATTCGTGAGCACGATGCGCGTCTGGCGCAGGAGCACGGCAAAGACGTCGTGTGGGTGGCATGCAGCCACGGTGACGTCATCAAGTCGATTCTCGCGGACGCGTTCGGAATGCACCTCGATGCATTCCAACGAATCGTCGCCGAACCGGCATCCATGAGCGTCGTCCGTTACACCGAAACGTCACCGTTCGTCCTGCGTGTCAACGACACCGGAGATGTTCTGGCGGCCATCGGTGCGGCCAGGACCCCGGCGTCGGCCGGCGCGTCGGCCTCTGTTCCTGGCGGGGAGACCGGCGTATGAGCGAGCACGACCGATCATCCGGCTCGAACCCGAGGAGGTGCAATGTCGCGGGCGATTCACGTTTTTCGCACTCCTGACCGCTTTGTCGCAGGGACGGTAGGCGAGCCGGGAGACCGGTCCTTCTACCTGCAGGCTGTACACGACACCCGTGTGGTGAGTGTTCTGCTCGAAAAACAACAGGTACAGGTTCTCGCGGATCGGATGGGTCTGCTTCTCGAGGAAGTTCATCGGCGCTTCGGAACCGACGTTCCGCCCGAAGCCGGTGACATCAACGATCTGAGCCCGCTCATCACACCGTTGGACGCAGAATTCCGGGTCGGCACCATGGGTCTGGGCTGGGACGCCGATGCCGGCGCGGTGGTCGTCGAATTGCTGGCTGTGACCGAAACGGAATTCGACGAGTCCGTGGTCCTCGACGACGCCGACGACGGCCCGGATGCGGTGCGCGTCTTCCTGACCCCGGAACAGGCACGGGAGTTCGCGCTGCGTTCCGAACGAGTCATCGCCGCCGGCCGAGCGCCGTGCCCGCTGTGTGGCGAGCCGCTCGCGCCCGAAGGTCACGTCTGCGTCCGCACCAACGGGTACCGCCGTGGCGAGTCGTTCGGCTTCGCCGTCGACGACGCCGACGGAGACGAGGACTGAACGATGGCAGGACACGCCGAACCCGACGTCCTGCTCGACGGCGAGCTGACCGTCATCGGACAGATCACCACCGCCAGCAACGCCACGCTGGTGTGCGATGCGACGATCGGCGACGACTCCATGAGGGTGGTCTACAAACCCGTGCGAGGGGAGCAACCCCTGTGGGACTTTCCCGACGGCACCCTCGCCGGTAGAGAAGTTGCGTCCTACCGGATTTCCGAGGCGCTCGGGTGGGGTGTGATACCTCGAACGGTGTGGCGGGACGGTCCTTTCGGACCGGGAATGGTGCAAAGGTTCATCGAGACCGTCGATCGGCGCTCAGACGATCTCGGTGGCCTCGACGTGGTCGATCTGTGCAGTCCGGACAACGTTCCCGTCGGCTGGTTCGAGATCCTGCAGGCCTACGATTCCGAAGGACAACCGGTATCGCTGATCCACGCCGACGATCCGCGACTGCAGCGCATGGCTGTGCTGGACGTCGTCATCAACAACGCCGACCGTAAAGGCGGACACGCCCTCGAAGGCGTCGACGGTTCGGTGTACGGCGTCGACCACGGCATCTGTCTGCACTCGGACAACAAGTTGCGCACGGTGCTCTGGGGTTGGGCCGGTCAGCAGATCCCGGCCCCGCTGGTGGTGGATGTCGCGGAATTCGTCACGACCGTCTCCGGCAGGTTGGGTGACGAACTGTCCGAGTTGATCACCGACGAGGAAGTCGCATCACTGGCGGCGCGAGCTGCCGCTGTGGCCCAGACTCCGGTGATGCCGTTCCCGAGTGGACATCGAACCATTCCCTGGCCGGCGTTCTGAGCCTCGCCGGTAGGGTGGGGTTCTGCTATGACGCCGTATCGGCGGATCGTTCCGGACCGCCTGGACAGCTCCTGCACGGGTGACCAGGTTTGCAGCCGATCCGAACCGTCGGAGTGGAGTGCCTTCCCTCTCAGTAGGTGTAGCGATTGTCTGCCAGGGGGCGGTCGGCAGCTCGATGAACGTGCGCCAATCTTCAGGGGCGACAATGGAATCAGGTCCGGTAGACGACGGAGCAACTGCGTATTCGATCCCGATGTTGCCGAACCCCGCCATTGTGTGGCGGCGAGTCGGCCGGCGCCGCATTGCTGGTCACCGCGAGTGCGAAATGCGAGCTTGCGATGACGTGCGTCACCGTCGGGACAGCTGGAAACAGATCCGTCGGTGAGGATCTCCGATGCCTCTGGTGCTGCACTTGGCGAGATCCAGCCGAAGGATTGTCTTGCCCGCACTATCATGCGGCGCGTGTCAATCGCCGATGAGGGCGAGAAGGTCTTCAGCCACGAGCATGCTGTCGTGATCAGCGACGCCATCGGTGAAAGCAATTCCGTCCGCTTCAAGTAGTGCTTGCGGGTTCCGCTGATCTTTCGGGTCAACCCAACGGAACCCTTGGGCGATCTTTCCGTCCCAGGTAAGAACTTTGTGCGCGTTTGTGCAGTGAGTACATCTGCTGAGATGGTTGGCTACGGGCTGGGCATGGGTATCTATGGCTTCGCCCAGCAGGTAGTAGCTGGTCCATTTACCCGAGGGTAATAGGGCGAGGATTGAATGAAGGAGGCTCCAGTCAAATCCGGACCGTTCGGCAAATCTTTTGCGGTACAGTTCGAGTGCTTCAGTACCAATGTCGGGGTGTGTCCAGATCGTCATAGCCTTGGCTGTCAGGCGGTCAGCTCGATCAAGGATTTCAGTCGCAGTCCACTGTTCAAGTTGGCCAAGCCCGTGGTTGAGGCGGAGCGGGCTTTGACGAAACCCTCCCTCCATATCGCGCTTCTCGGAGAACGGTTTGTCGGAGTACTCAGGGTTGTACCCGGTGAGGGTGAGGTTCCCGAGTGTATGAAGGTATGACTCCTGCACTATTTTCCAATCCGCTCCGAGAGTGGTGCGCCACTCTGCCGAGAGGTTCGGGTTTTGCGGCATTATGTGTTCGATCGTGTAGTCAGCGGTCCGGACTTCTTCTTTTCGGCCGGCATTCTCCAATTTGCGCAGTAGGTACGGAGCACGTTTGAAGTGATACAAGTCGCTAGTGGTGAGCGAGCCACGGAACTCGTCGTCGCTTGGGAATCGGGCATTCGTCGGAGCCAAGAGCAATCGCGCGGCGACACTGTTGACGTAGTCGGTCGGATCGACCGCTGCGCCTAGTACGGCAAAAGTCTTGTTGTGGCTGTTGGGGGGTATTTGGCAGACACCCCGGCGGAACAAGTAGGACGTGACAATTGCGAGTATCTTTTCGACCTCGGTGCTGCTGATGCAGCCGGCGTCGTAGTCGGAATACACCCGCAATAAGAAGGGATAGACGACTGTAGCTTTGAGCTGTTCGAGGTCTTGGAAAGCGTGAGCAAGTTTTGGGTCTGCTTCGGTTCCGAGCGCGATAGCTGAGAACCACATAGCGTGTTTGTGTAGATCGACCACCAGTTGGTTTCGATTTGTGCCGATTTTCGCCTCGTCACTGGCGTAGGTCTTGAAAGCGTCGTAGATATCGCCCAGGCGTGGAATAGCTCCAGTCTTCAGTGTCAGATAATGGCGCACGAATTCGTCGAAACGTCCTTCGTCCGGGCCGGCAAATGTACGTTCCATGGGAAGCCAATACCGCTCGTACAACTGCGATTGCTCGGAGGGTTGCAGGTCCATGAGAACGAAGTTTCGGATCAGATCGGCTTGCGAGAGCTTCTTGCCAGTGGAGTTCATGGTTTCGAAGACCAGTTGCGGATCGTCAGAACCTCGAGTGAGCTTGACGTCGACTACTATCAGTTTTTTGAGCCCCAGGCAGATCTGCGTCATGTCGAGATCTGAGGACCCTAGTTTTGATACGAACCAATTGTAGTTGTCCAGGACGCGGCTTGATTGCCCTTGTGGGTCAGACGAGCCGTCGAGGATCGCTTTGAGGGCACCTTTGTCCGATTTGGAGAGGACGAGTTTATAATACCGCTCGCCGTCCTCGTCGGAGTTTGTGAGATATCGGCCCCTAATTTTTTTGGGGGAGAATCCTTCTACGGGCTCGTTCCGGCCGACGGGTGCATTGTCGAGTGTCGTGGCAAGTGCTGCGAGCAGGATCATGACGGTCGTGACCCGTTGTTGTCCGTCGATGATCAGATCAGGTTCGGACGAGGTCTTGGTTCCTTCGTCTCGTTCCACATAGACGATCGAACCGGCGAAGTGCGAAACAAGAGTATCTGTCGAGCCCGCATGGAGGATATCGTTCCAGAGTCGCTCACATTCGGCTTGCTGCCAGGAGTATCGACGCTGATAGATGGGCACGACGAACTGAGTGCTCTTTTTCAGTAGATCGAGCAGCGGTGCATCGACAGCCTTCATCAATTCCTCCGAGTAATTCTGGTTCTTGGAAGCGGTGGTACAGACAGTAGTCCTGTGTGATTCGAACATATCGTGTCGTTGGTGGGCAGTGTGACACGGCACCGAAAGTGAGGGGGGTGTGGGACTGTGCGTGGTCGCGGCCTCGATTTCCTCGAAGGCTGGAGCAGTCGCTCTGGCATAGGTAATTTAGTCGGCTATTGGTTCCTTTTCGAAAACTTGCAGACCGGTGCCGTCAACGGCCCGGTACTGCCGACGTGCGCGCCACGACCTTTTCTGGTGAGGACGAAGGGCGAGAAGAGGTTCAGATCCTCGCTGACGATGAAGGAATCGCGCACAGTCATCGGCCGCATGGATTTGTCGAATTTAGAGTATCGAGCCATTTTGCGCACAAAGGTCAGAAGCCGAACTCGATCAAGTATTGCGGTTGCATGTCTTTTCACCATTGGAAGAAAATTTTGTGAACTATTTGCGGCGATAGGTGATCGTCTCGGCGATATAAGCGCGCATGATGGAGTATTCAGCTTTCCGGTGGGTTGAGTTCGGGGGACCGCACCAGTCGTAAGAGCTGTTCGCGTAGTGCATCCACGTCACCGATTCCGTCCGTCAAGGCGGCATCGTGTTCTTCCAGCGCGAGCAGCCTTTCGTACGTTTGCCGCCCCTGCGAGGTGATCGCGACAACACGTCGGCGCTCGTCTCGTGGATCGGTGTCTCGGGTGACGAATCCGGCTCGTTCGAGTTTGTCGACGGTTCGGCTCATCGTCTGATCAGTCACTCGGGCATTCTTGGCGATGTCGCGTTGGGAGGCCGGACCGTCGACGATGGAGTGCAGGACGATGAGTCCGGCGTGAGTCATGTCCTGAGATCGTAGAACCTTCTCCCACGAGTGTTCGACCAGACGGGCAGCGGTGGAGAGCAGTCGGCCGGTGGGCCAGCCGTCCAGGCCGTCGCTGCTCACGCCTGCCACCCTCCTGTCGGGTTCGTCGCCTTCGTTGGATTGTGCCGGCTCTTCTCGATCTGGGCATGCCGACAGTCAGCGAAGAACGCGATCGAGAAATGCGCCTACCTCGTCGCTGGACTGTGCCAGGCCGTCTACGTGGCCACCGCTGGGCAGGCGCAGGTCGAACTTCCCGCCGGCCAGGGCGAGTTCGGCGGCGAACCACAATGCCAGCGGCGGTGGCACCACCTGGTCACCGAGTCCTTGGATGAGCATGACCGGGCGGTCGAATCCCGTGGTGGGTACGCCGAGGTACTCGGTCAGCGCCTGGGGGAAGGCGGTACCGGCGAGCGGTCGATTGAAGAGCTCGCGGACCTGGACTTCGTTGGCGCGTGGTTTGAACTGAGCGAGTGGCATCGTGTCGGCAGCGTCGACCAGTTCGCGCCCGCGCGGTGTGAGGTATCCGTCGACGTCGAGATCCGGCCGGGTGTCTCGGAGTCCGGCAGCGATGTACGCCATGTACAGTGTCAGTCCGTCGAGCTGCAGATCTGGGAACTCGGGACCTGCGAGTGCGGCCAGTCGGTCGAGGTTCACCGGGGCACCGCTGGCGAGTGTGCCGCGGAAATCGAGTTCGGGGGCGAGGATTTCGGCGCGCGCTGCGGTTGCCAGCGCGGCGTGACCGCCTTGGGATTGACCCGCAACAGCCCATCGATCCGACACTGCCGGGACCAGTTCGTGCACTGCTCGCACCGAGTCGACGACGTTGTGCGCGGCCACGTCTGCGTTCAGGTACGGGTGGACGCCGGGGGTGCCCAGGCCGGCGTAGTCGGTGGCCACGATGACGAAGCCGCGCCTCAACCAGTCCGCGAACAGGTTGCGATAGATCTCGTACATCACTCCCGATCGCGACGGGGCGTCCTCGTCGGCCATCCCGACCGTGCCGTGCGCCCACGCGAGCACGGGCCAGCCGCCGTCGGGCGCTCGGCCCTCCGGTACGAACACTTGTGCGCTCGACACTCCCTCGGCGCCGGATGTCCGGTAAGTGAACGTCCGGATGTCGGTTGCACCGGGAACATCGACGTCGGTCGCATCCGCGACCGCCACGACGGTGCCGCCGACTGCCGGAATGCCGGCCGCCACTCCCGTCGAGGCGGTAGTGGTCACAAGCGACACGGCGACGATTCCGGTGAACCAGGCGGCGATGCGCGACATGTGGTGAGTGCCTTTCTGAGGGTCCGGTGGAGCTCGCTGAACGACCATAGCGGCGGACCGAGCGGTTGTGGGGTGCCTCGATCGGCCAACACCTTTCGACGCTCGCAACGGCCTCCACTAGGCTCTTCGTCATGCAGTCTTGGTCCGATACCGCACTCCCGTCCGTTCCCGGTCAGGGTCCGCCGTTGCGGCTGTACGACACAGCCGACCGTCAGGTTCGCCCGGTCACCCCCGGTAAAACGGCAACCATGTACGTGTGCGGCATCACACCGTACGACGCCACCCATCTCGGTCACGCCGCCACCTATCTTGCGTTCGATCTCGTGAACCGCCTGTGGCGCGATGCCGGCCATGACGTCCATTACGTCCAGAACGTCACCGACGTCGACGATCCGCTGTTCGAGCGCGCTGCGCGCGACAACGAGGACTGGATCGTGCTGGGCATGCGTGAGACGGCGCTGTTCCGTGAAGACATGGAGGCGCTACGCGTTTTGCCGCCGAAGGATTACATCGGTGCGGTCGAGTCGATCGACGAGGTGATCGAGCTGGTCGAGAAGTTCCTCGCCTCCGGCGCCGCGTACACGGTCGACGACGCCCAGTTCCCCGACGTCTACTTCAGTGCCGACGCCACCGAGCAGTTCGGATACGAGTCCGGTTACGACCGCGCGACGATGGAGAAGTTCTTCGCCGAGCGCGGTGGAGATCCGGATCGTCCCGGCAAGCGGAACCCGCTCGACGCGCTGGTCTGGCGCGCCGAGCGGCCGGGGGAGCCGTCCTGGCCGTCGCCGTTCGGTCCGGGTCGTCCTGGCTGGCACATCGAGTGTGCTGCGATCGCACTCAACCGCATCGGCTCGGGTTTCGACATCCAGGGCGGCGGCAGCGACCTGATTTTCCCGCATCACGAATTCTCGGCTGCACATGCCGAATCTGCCACGGGGGATCGGCGTTTCGCACGACACTACGTCCATACCGGCATGATCGGCTTGGACGGCGAGAAGATGTCGAAGAGCCGCGGAAATCTGGTGTTCGTGTCCAAGCTCCGCGGTGAAGGTGTTGATCCGGCTGCGATCCGGCTCGGGTTGCTCTCGGGGCACTACCGGCAGGACCGGGCGTGGACGGGGCAGGTTCTCGAGGCCGCACAGGCTCGTGTTGCATTGTGGCGTCGCGCCGCAGCCCTGACCTCCGCACAGTCGGTTACCGATACGGTGGCGCGGTTGCGTCAGCACCTGGCGGACGATCTCGATACCCCCAAGGCTCTCGACGCTCTGGACGGATGGGCGACCCGCGCAATCGAGGGTGGCGGCTCGGATTCGCAGGCACCGGCCGATTTTGCCGATGCCGTCGATGCACTGCTGGGGATTTCGCTTCGCTGAACCCAGACTGCTGTGCGCCTTTGTCAACCTCCCGGGGTTGACCAAGACGCACAGCAGACTGGTTGAGTATTAAACCTAGGGAAGCCATGCCTTACTAAGGTGTGCCATACTTTTCCGGTGAACAAAACACTGAATATCGGTGCACCATGGGCAATAGGAGCTTTTCGGGTAGTTGTCGGGTTTCTGTTTCTGTGTCACGGCTTGTCGACACTCTTTGCGTGGCCGGTCGCTCCGTGGGGCGGGCAGACGTCGACGTGGACGGACTGGCCCGGTGGGTGGGCGGCCGTCATCGAGTTGGTCGGCGGAATTCTGATCATCGTCGGATTCGGCACTCGCACTGCAGCTTTCATCGGATCCGGGTCGATGGCCGTCGCGTACTTCTGGAAGCATCAGTCCGACGGTGTCCTGCCGATCCAGAACGACGGTGACTCGGTGGTTCTCTTCTGCTGGGCGCTGCTCCTTCTGGTGTTCATCGGACCGGGCGCTGCAGCACTGAGTAATGTGCTCGGGCGCACTCGCTCGGAATCGACGCCGGAAGCGGACTCCGAGTCGGAACTGGTCACGAGCGCGTAAACTTCACACAGGGGAAGGTGCAGTGGTCGAAGGTCAACCCTTCGACCACTGCACGTCTGTCAGAGCAATTCCAGTGCGCCTTCTGTAGGTGCAGGCACTCGACGTCGCAAGGGCGAGCCGAGCGCTCGCGCGAGGTCGGTCCCGTCGTGTTCGGCGAGCAGCTCACCGTTCGACCACACCAGCAGCGCGGCGCTGACGGCCTGCTCGGCGGTCGAATGCGCGAGGTCGTAATGGGCACAGCCGGGCACGTCCGCGTAGGTGATCCACAGGTCGTATCCCGTCATGAACAGGTCCAGATCGAACTGCACACTCAGGCCGAGCAGCTCGCTGCGGCCGTTGTCGTCGACACCGGCGAAGGCCTCGTCCAGTGCGAGCAGTCTCGGTGCGTGTGGATCCGCCGAATCGAGCATGACGTGGGCTGCCGCGAAAAGCGGTAGATGCAGCGATACCGACTGCTCGCCACCGGAGAGCGCGCTGTGTCGGGCCACCGTGAGCCGGTCTTCCTTGCCCTCACCGCTGACGAGTGTGAAGGAAAAGACCCGCCACTGCCGGTAGTCCAGTGCCGAGGACAAGATCTCCGGGTACGACCGTTCCGGGTGGGCAGCGCGGGCATTGCGGATTCGGGTAGCGAAATGTGCTCGTAGGGTGGCTAGTTCGTCCACACTGAGCGCCGACGCATCCCGATCGAGCAGCTTCGATATCGCCCGCGAGCTGTCGTCGAGGTTGTCGGCGAGAACCCAGTGCACACCGATCGTGCTGCCCGAGGACATGCGCCTCTCGCGCATCTCGGTACCCATCTGTGAGATCAGCACCCGTGCGTCGGCGGTGCGTTCGTGAATCTGCTGCGCGAGACCGGTCAGCAACGCGTCCTCGAGGATGCGGCGCTCGGACTCGGTGAGTAGTTGCTGCTGATCGCTGCGCGCGTCGTGGATTCGGACCGCGAACTCGCCGATCGACGAATACCCCTGATCATCTTGCACCCGGACGACGGTGAGCCCGTCCGGTGCGTCCCATTGCAGGCGGTAGTCCTGGCCGGCTGCGGCGAGTTGGGCGTCGAATTCCTGCAGCGCCGCCGTCAATGCCGTGCGGGTTGCCTTGCGGGCACCGTCGGTGACTCGGACGGTCGAGGTGGCGGCGTCGAGCGCCCGGTACAGGCGGTCGACGTCCTCGGGCAGGATCGGCTGGTGCGCCGTGGTCTCGTCGCTGCGGTCCTCGTTCTGGATGCGGAAGATCAACTGATCGGGCGACATCCACGCTGCGGAACTCGACGGCCACGAAAGGTGATCTTCGATGCCGAGCAGACGCAGCAGATCCGGGCGGGCGTACGGCGCGAGCCGTTCGGCGTCGCTGCGGGTTTCCGTCAGCGTGTGGCGCAGCGTTTCGACGGCGGTGTTGTAGGCACCCTCGGCCGTGCCGATCTGGAGGACGGCAGCGTCGTACGCCTTTCGTGCGCCGCGTTGTTCGACCTTGAATTCCTCGATCTCGGCCCGTGCTTTCGCGAGGTCGAGGTCGATCTGCTCGGCGCTGGCACCGAGAGAGTCACGGAGAGTGTCGAGTCGTTGTACCTGCTGTAGCAGGCTCTCTTCGGCGATTGCCGCCTCTTCGGCGAATTCCTCGGCATTGGCGCGGGACTCGTCGAGTCGATCACGGGACTCGTGCTCGAGTTCCACCTCCTTGGCGTGCTCGCGTCGGCAGCGCAGCGCGAGTTCGCCCTGCTTCTCGAAATGCCGGATCGCTGCAGCCAGTGAATCCAGTTCGCGACTGTCGTGCGGTGTTCGGTGCGCCGACGCGATCGTGCGGAGATGCTTCTCCTTCGCCTTGAGGTCGGTGATCGCGCCGTCGAGTTCACGCTGCGCTGATTGCGCGGCCTCGGACCGGGTGCGCAACGCGCCCGCCGATTCGGCCACCGACGTCAAGGCACGCAGGATCGAACCGGTCCTGGGTAATTCCTTCGCAGCGGCATTGACCTGTGCGAGCGTCCTCGTGATGTCGGCGACCAACGCCGTGGCCTGCTCGACGGCCACCGCGAGATCTTCGAGGGCGACGTCGATCTCGGTGATGCGCACCGCCCGACGACGCGCCCGCGCGGTGGTGCCGATGTACTCGGCGTCCGCCTTGACGTGGCGACCTCGGGCGACACCGTGCCAGAAGCGGCCGTCGACGCCGATCGCGACGTTCGAATCGGTGTCACCGCCCGACTCGACCACGGCAACCGATTCGAGGATCGCGTGGACCTGCGCATCGGGGACGTCCGCGTTGCCCTCGACCTCGAGGACGTCGGCCAGGGTGCGCCCGGTGGGGCGCTGCTGCGCAGGCAGCGCCGTGAGGAACTGTTCGCTGAGGTGCTCGGGAATCTCGGCGTCCGGACATACCCAGCCGTCGAGCAGATTGGCCGCCTGCAGTGCGGATTCGATACCGGTGGCCACGTCGGGTTCGACAGTGTCGGCGAAGCGCACCAGCTGCCAGAACGGCGCGCCGACGAGAGCGCTGCGATTGTCGGTGCGCGCGAGGAACATCGGTGGGGCGTCGTCGTGCTCCGCGGAGACTGCCGCGCGTTCGGCCTTCAGCGTCGCGATGGTCGAGTGTGCTGCCGAGATGTCCGCTTCGGCTGCTCGTCGCCGCTCGCGCAGCGCTTCGGTGCCGGCTTCGGTGCGTTCTGCCAGAACCGCGGCCAGTGCCGGTGCGTCCTCGTGGCCGATGTCGACCAGCGCGGCGTCGAGTTCGGTGAACAGCGACGCGTCCGCCCCGACGGCGGTGAAGAGCGCCGAGTGCTCGGTCCACCACGAGCGAAGTCCACTCGCACACTCATTGCGGGCGAGCTCGACGGCTGCTTCGCCCTCGAGCACAGCTGCCTTGGCCGCTTCGAGAAGCTCGTGGCCGCGTCGTGAGCTGTTGTCGGCCCGAGTACGTTCCGTCGCAGCCTTGTCGACGGTTCCGAGCGCTGCACGAACCACGCGGACGTCGCCGTCGCGTTCTTCGGCGTGTCCGCGCACCGCCGCAGTGATCTGATCGCTGCGCGAGCCGTCCGGCAGGGGAGTCCACAGGATGCCCGCGTCGTCCGCTGCCGCCCGTAGTTCGTCCTCCGCGCGAGCGAGAGCTTCGGCGGTTCGTTTCACCGAGGACGCGGCTTTCTCGGCCTCGTCGCCACGCTGCGCGAGCGCTGCCTGGGCTTTGCGTGACTTGTCGGCCTGTTGCTCGGTGGAGAGCTTGAGCGTGGCGACGGCCTGGGCCAGGTCGTCGAGCTGTTGCTTACCTTCGTAAGCGCTCGAGCGTTGCAGCGCTTCGACATTCGCGCGAGCGTTGTCGAGGGCTTGTTCTGATTTGTTGAATCGTTCCTCGGCCACAGCACGTGCGTGCAGGCTCTTGGCCTGCGCCAGGGCGGATTCGTCCATCGCGGCGATCCCGCGGGTCACCGCGTCCAGCCGGGTGCGGACCTGTTCGATCTCGCCGCGCGATTGCTGACGCAGATACTTCGTGTAGACGCCGATGAAACTTTGCGCGGCCTGATCGGCGGCGGCGAGTCCTTCGAGGGCGCGACCGACCTCTTCCATGTCGCTGAACGAGCGTGCCGCCTCGAGCACCAACTGGTCGTCGAGTGGCCGCAAGCCGTCGGTGAGTGCCTGCGAGAGGCCCTTCGGGTCGAGGTTCTTCGCGAGCTGTGGTCGACGCAGCGTCAGGATGAGGTTGATCAGCTGGTCGTAGCGCTGCACCCCGAGCCCGAACATGCGGGCGTCGATCGAGGTGCGGTAGTCGAGCGGACGGTCCGTGATGGCGTCGCTGCCGAGTTGTTCGGCCAGCTGCTTCTTCGTCAGCGGTCGGTCATCGCTGCCGATCAGGGAAAAGTCCACTCCGACCCGCCCGTCCGCAACGAAGTACCAGCGGGTGACCTTGTCATTGGTGCGGGTGGCGCGCATGCCGATGCCGACGGTGACCGCTTCCGGGTCCTCGGCGCTGCCACGGCAGAACTCCATCCACACGTACGAGTACGCGCTGTCCTGGCCGCGATACAGCAGATTCGACTTCATGGTGCGCTCTTCACCGGCGAACGGGTTGAGTCGACGCGGTTCGATCCGGCCGTCGAAGACGAACGGGAACAACACCTCGAGGGCTTTGGTCTTGCCCGAACCGTTGGGACCGCGCAGCACGAGACGACCGTCGGCGAAGGAGAATTCCTGGTCCCGGTAGTCCCAGAGATTGATGATCCCGGCCCGGGTAGGTCGGAAGCGGGCGTTGCTCATACGGTCTCTACCTCTGATAGTGCGCCGGTGGTATCGGTGTCGAATTCGTCGACGGAATCGGGAGCGGAATTGTCCACCGCGAAGTCGATGTGGGGGTCGCGTTCACGCACACTGACCACGACGTCGCGGTATCGGGCGAGGACGGGAAGAACCAGTACACCGCCTGGTACCGCGTGGGTCAGCCGCAGCCGCTCGAGCAGGCCGAGAGACTGTTTACGCAGACCGTCGTGGTCGGCCTGCCATTGCGCGGCGAACGTGCGCCCGAACTGGTCGACCAGTTCGGTGACCTTGGCGGACAGCCAGTGATCATCGATCATCGGGTACCGTACAGGTTCCGGTGGTTCAGCGACTTCGGTTGGAGGCAAAGTGAATTCGTCGTCGAACTCGGGATCGGCAAGATCTACGAAGATTCCGACCTCGGGGATCGCGGCATCAAGTTCTCCGATCAGATGATCGTCGGACACCTCGGGTAACGGACGCTGCTCGAGGGTCGGTGCGTCGACGTCGAGAACCCGATCGCAGATCTCCCCTGCCAGCAGCAGTGCCACTTGAGCGACGGTGCCGGTACTGGGGAATCTCACATCCGACAGGCGCCCGGTGGGATCGATCATCGCGATACCCTCGGCTCGGCGCTCGGCCACCAGTCCTGTCAGAAGTTCCACCTCTGCAGTGGTTTTCGGCTGTGCCAGCGCGATCAGCTCATGCTGGTCCAGTTCTCCGGCCAAGACCACCGGACGTTCCACCAGGGCACGGCGCACTCGACGCCCGATTTCTTTGGCGTCCACGGGAACTCCGTCGTCCTCGGCTGCAGTCGAGGTCTGCGCCGCGAGCAGTCCCCGGATGGAATGCAGATGTTGCAGCGCTCGGGGCGGCCGGAACAATGCCACGACGACAGACCGGTCGATGTCGTAGAGCGCTTCTCCCGCTTGTGGATTCGATGCCCAGCCGTTCGCGTCGCCGTCGGCGAGGGTGATGGCTCCACGAACTCCGAGCCAGCCGACGGCATCGACGAAGGCGTCTCGGTCCGCTGCACGATCGGTGGACAGCTCGATACCGTCGACCTGCGCGGCATCGGCGGCCACGTGATCGGCCAACTCCGAGAGCGTGATCTGGCTACCGGCCCGACCCAATGCGGCCAGAGACAACGCCAGATAGGAATAGCGAGTGCGATCGAACGTCCGTTCCGTCGCGGTACGTGCCGGTGCGGTCGGGTCGAGGCGATCGGAGACCGTGAACAACCGAGCTGTGGTCTCGGTGACCTCGAGCCGGTATCCGAACAATTCGAGCAGGTCATCACGCAGTTCTGTGGCCCACCGGCGAAGCAGCGGCAGCGCCGCCCGGTCCGGGTACGACGTGGTGACCAGGTGATTCGACAACGCGACCCGGGCGGCGCGCTGATACGAGTCCAAGGCGAGGGGACTGATTTCGCGAGCTCTCATCGAACGCTGACCTCGATACCGTCGAGATGCATGCGCCCGCGTGCCGTCTTGATCGTGGTGGAGCCGTCGGACGGGCTCAGTGTCAACTTCACTCCGTTCTCACTTCCGGTGGAACTGTTCACCCGGCCGGACACCGGAACCCGGGCCGTCAACGCGGCATTGAGCAGGCTCAGGAGAACCTCGGTCTCCTGTTCGCCCAACTCGCGTTCGTACACACCGTTGGACGCCAAGGAGTGCGCGGCGGCGCTTCGCCTGCGCTGGGCGGCCAGTTGTTCATCGCGCAGGCGTCGGACGCTTCCCTCGTTTCGGGCCACTTTTCCCGGCAGACCGGGGGAGGGCGGCCGTCCCGTCTCGGCGAGAGTACGGGCGATTTCCACCGGCGGCGCCTCCCACCATGAACGCGAGTGCGAGATGATGTCCGCGTCGGGATGCATCATCGACAGGTGTCGTGGCCGACCCAGATCGAATACTGCCTGGAAGAGCGCGTGCGCGGCGTCCTCGGACGGGGTGGCGGCGAACCAGCCGGCCAGGTGCCGAAGCTGACTTTCCCGGCTCACACCGCCGCGACGTGTTTCGGTGACCCGGCGCAGGAGTGAGAGGACAGCCGCAATGGCACTCATGGTGCCCTCACGTAGGCGCTCCGATTCGCTGATCCCCGATTCGGCGGCGACGAACCAGGCGGTCAACCCGCGCCATCGGGTCGCCCAGTCGTCTTCCCGCTCGGTGACCGGCACGAACACCCGCTCGTCGCTGGCGGCGGCCAGACGGATCATTCGATCGACGCCGGTGGCTTCCACATTCTCGATCGCGACCTTGAGTTTCGGTGCATACCGCGCCAGATCGGAGCTGAACTCCCGCATATGCGTGAGCAGTGCGTCTTTGTGGGTCAAGAACGCTTCCGGGGTGATTTCCGTGGTGCGAACCAGGTCCCCCAGCGTCAGATAGAAGTGCGCTGCCCGATCGGCCATGTCGGAGAGGGTCGAGTCGAGGCGCTTGAGCTTGCGGAAGATCAGATCGCCGTCCGAGGTTCGGTTCGCCTCGGCCAACTCCGACATGTCCGCGAGCAGATCGGGTAGCGCGAGGCGGGAGAGTGACGCCGAATCCAGACGGGCCGCCAGGACGTCCTCGACAGACCGGTAGACCTGATACCCGATCTGCCCGAACTGATAGACGAAATGCCGATTGCGGTACTCGGCCAGCGAGGCCGCGCGGGTGCCGTCGTAGCTCCGCTCGAGGATTTCCCAGACGTGAAGCTGATCCAACAGGGGAGCGACCTCGGCCGCCGAAAGCGTGGCTGCGGGATCCGAGCCGCCGATCTTCTCCAGAATCTGGGCGACGGAACCTGCGTGCAGGAGCACCGTGTAGTTGGCGCGGGCGTGATCGAATGCGCGCAGCACCCACAGGTACTCGGCGCGCTTCTCCGCGACGGTGAAGGAGAACAGCTTCAATCGACTGGCATCGGCGTATCCAGGAGCACCGGCCGCGTTCCCCGCCTCGTCGCTGCCCGGTGCACGCGTATCTGTCACCATGACAGGGTAGGCGAGAGAAGCATTCGACAATGCCTACGGTCGATCCTTGGCAGGGGACGCGGCGCGTCGCCACTGCGATTCGTTCTCGATCATCCACCTCAGTAGGTGATCCGCCGCTGCTTCGTCGCCGTCCGGGCCGGCCACCAGATCGGCGAATGCCTGACTGGGCGCGACGATGCGGATGCCGTCGCGGGTCAGTATCCGATCGAATGCCGACGGGGACAGCGGCGCGGTGATCCACACGTCACCCCCGGCTTCTACGCGTCGCAGGCCGAGGGCGTCGGCGAACTGATCGACGTTGTCGGCGTGGAAGTGAGCACGCCGAGTCGGAGCGTAGCGGGCGAACGGTGCGGCAGCCACGGACGCGGTGGCCGCATAGATGTGCCCACTGAGATTGCGGAGTCGGTCGAACAGCTGTTCCAGTCCGTCCGGGGCGTGAAATTCGTGCGCCGTTGGCGCCTTGGCGGCGCAGTCCACGGCCCATTCCCGCAGCATCGTCGGCCAGCGGACGTCGCCGATACCTCCGCGGGGGAGTCTGGTCACAAGTTCACGGTCGTCGAGGGTCTGTACCACTCGGTACGTGGCTCCCGTCGACGAACCGGCCAGCCGCACCAGCGCCGTGATCGCCAACGGCGGCGCATAGTCGGCCAGCGCCCGGACCACTCGGGCGGACGGATCACCGGTCAATTGCCCGGACGGTCTACCAGGGCCGCGCCACGGATCGGCGTCGGCGCCGCGTCCGCGCACCCAGACGGCGGGGCGGTCGGCACTGAGCGAGACGTTCCCGGTGGCGTCGGCGTACGAGATCGAGTGGGAGTCGAGCTGACGGCGCACCGGCTCTGACAAATATTTGGAACAGACGAACCCGGCCTGCCCGGTGGGGAAGCGTTCGGCGATACCGGGAACGTCGCTGCTCAGCACGCCGTGAGCGGCGTAGACGCCGAACCGCGCCACCGAGCCCTCGGGGGAGCGAAGGTCCAGGCGGAGGGGGGCCTCGGAGAGATCGGGGGAGCGCTGAGTGGACAGCGACCAGGTGGGTGGCAGGTTTTCCTCGATCACGGCGACGGATCGCCGAAAAATATCGATGGGGCGTTCGGGTTCCGATTCGGACTCACTCATCTTTCCATACTATCAATATCTGTCGATGACGGAAACACCTGCTTTCCCGAATATTCGGCATCCAGTTCCCAGGCACCACGGGGGTACAGAAACCACGTCACTCACCAAACTCGAAAATAAGGATGCATCAGCAACGACACCGGGCGGGAACGACCCCGATGGCACTGCTTCCCTCCTGGGATCGCTGCTGATCCCAGGAGGGAAGTGGGGGAAACGCGCTTCGACGCTACCGACGTCAGATGTAGACCGCCGCCACGCACGAACCGAGAAATGTCTTGTTCAGCAGGGGGAGCCGCCCGAGAAGTTTTCGATCACAGACCGAAGCTGCCCGGGCCTCTGCGTCGGAGATAGCGCTCGAACTCGGCCGCGATCGCGTCGCCGTCGATCTTGGAGATAGCGTCGCTGATATCGGTTTCCGCATCGCCCCGTTCTTCGAGAGTGCGCACGTAGTCGCCGATCTCCTCGTCGTCGACGGTCATTTCGTTGACCGCCTCCTCCCAGTCCTCGGCCTGGCCGGGAAGCTCACCCAGGGGAACCTCGATATCGAGAACGTCCTCGACCCGTTGCAGGAGCGCCACAGTGGCTTTGGGATTGGGCGGTTGCGAGACGTAGTGCGGCACCGCCGCCCAGAAGGAGATTGCAGGTACACCGGCCCGGACGCATTCGTCCTGCAGCACACCGGTGATGCCGGTCGGCCCCTCGTAACGTGTCTGTTCGAGATTGAACCGGGCGGCGGACTCACTGCTGTACGCGGTTCCGGTCACCGGCACCGGACGGGTGTGGGGGGTGTCCGCCAACAGCGCACCCAGGATGACCACGGTTTTGACGTTCAACTGATCGATCAGTTCGAGGAGGTCCTCGCAAAAACTCCGCCAACGCATGTTCGGTTCGATACCGCGAAGCAGCACTATGTCGCTTTCGCTCCCGGGTGGGGAGCACACCGACAGACGAGTGGCGGGCCAGACGATTTCACGGGTCACGCCGTCGACCTGGCGAACCATCGGCCGGTTCACCTGGTAGTCGTAGTAGTCCTCGGAATCGAGCTCTGCCAACGGCTGCGCATCCCAGATGAGCTCGAGGTGCTCGACGGCTCCGCTCGCCGCGTCGCCGGCATCGTTCCACCCTTCGAACGCGGCTACCAGGATGGGATCACGCAGTACAGGGATGTCGGTCGGCACACCGTCGTCGTCGACGAGGGAAAAGCCGTCCACGAGGGAAAAGCCGTCCACGACGGGAAAGCCCTCCGCGCTCGCGGAGGCGTCGGTAGGGTGGGGATCGACCGGGCCGTCTGGGGTGACGGGGAACTCACTTGGACTCACCCACCCAGCCTACGGCCAGGCTCTGTCGGTGCGCCCACTACTCTTGTGGTTATGTCTGCCCCATTTAACTCTTCCCTGCTTGATGCGTTGAAACAGCGCGTTGTCATCGGCGACGGAGCGATGGGCACCATGTTGCAGGCCGCGGATCTGACTCTCGACGATTTCCTCGGACTAGAGGGGTGCAACGAGATTCTCAACGACACCCGCCCTGACGTGCTCAAAGACATTCACCGCGCGTACTTCGCCGCGGGTGCCGATGCCGTTGAGACCAACACATTCGGTTGCAACCTGCCCAACCTCGCCGACTACGATATTTCACACCGGATCCGCGAATTGTCGGAGAAAGGTACGGCTCTGGCCCGCGAGGTCGCCGACGAAATGGGGCCAGGCCGCGACGGCCTGGCGCGTTTCGTACTCGGCTCACTGGGCCCGGGAACCAAGTTGCCCAGTCTTGGGCATGCACCGTACGCGGTGCTGCGTGATGCCTACACCGAGGCCGCTCTCGGAATGATCGACGGCGGTGCCGACGCCATCCTGGTGGAAACGTGCCAGGACCTCCTGCAGGTGAAGGCTGCGATTCTCGGTAGCCGGCGTGCGATGGAGCAGCTGGGCCTGCGGTTGCCGATCATCACTCACGTCACCGTCGAAACCACCGGGACCATGCTGCTCGGTAGCGAGATCGGTGCGGCGTTGACCGCGCTGGAACCGCTCGGCATCGACATGATCGGCCTCAACTGTGCGACCGGTCCCGCCGAGATGAGTGAGCACCTGCGCCATCTCTCCAAGTTCTCGACCCTCCCGGTCTCGGTGATGCCCAACGCCGGCCTCCCACAGCTCGGCCCCAAGGGCGCCGAGTACCCGTTGACCGCCGACGAGTTGGCAGTGGCCCTGAGCGGATTCGTCTCCGAATTCGGTTTGGGGTTGGTCGGGGGCTGCTGTGGCACCACCCCCGAGCACATCAGTGCAGTCGCCGAGGCCGTCCGTCTGGTGGAGAAGGCGCAGCGGTCGCCTGTTCACGAGCCGAGCACGTCGTCGCTGTACACCGCGGTGCCGTTCGAACAGGATTCCAGCATCCTGATGATCGGTGAACGCACCAACACCAACGGCTCCAAGGCTTTCCGTGAAGCAATGATCGCCGAGGACTACCAGAAGTGCCTCGACATCGCGAAGGACCAGACCCGCGACGGCGCTCACATGCTCGATCTGAATGTCGACTACGTGGGCCGTGACGGTGCTGTGGACATGTCCGCGCTGGCCAGTCGGTTCGCCACGTCGTCGACACTGCCGATCATGCTCGACTCCACCGAACCGGCGGTTCTGCAGGCAGGTCTCGAGCATCTCGGTGGCCGCTGCGCGGTCAACTCGGTCAACTACGAGGACGGCGCAGGCCCCGATTCGCGTTTCCACAAGATCATGACGCTGGTCAAGGAACACGGTGCGGCCGTGGTCGCGCTGACCATCGACGAGGAGGGTCAGGCTCGCACCGCCGAGACCAAGGTCGCGATCGCTCGGCGTCTCATCGAAGACATCAAGGGAAACTGGGGTCTGGCGGAGTCCGACATCATCGTCGACGCCTTGACCTTCCCGATCTCCACCGGGCAGGAAGAGGTGCGCCGCGACGGCATCGAGACCATCGAAGCCATTCGGCAGCTCAAGGCGCAATACCCGGATCTGCACTTCACGCTGGGTATCTCCAACATCTCGTTCGGCCTCAACCCGGCGGCGCGTCAGGTGCTGAACTCGGTGTTCCTACACGAGTGCACCGAGGCCGGGCTCGACACGGCCATCGTGCACGCGTCGAAGATCCTGCCCATGGCTCGGATTCCGGACGAGCACCGCGAGACGGCGCTCGATCTGGTCTACGACCGACGCCGCGAGGGCTACGATCCGCTGCAAAAGCTGATGGCACTGTTCGAGGGTGTGTCGGCGGCGTCGGCACGTGAGTCACGAGCGCAGGAACTTGCCGGGCTTCCTCTGTTCGAGCGGTTGGAATCACGCATCGTCGACGGTGAACGCAATGGCCTCGGCGACGACCTCACCGAGGCGATGAAGGAAAAGTCGCCCATCGAGATCATCAACGAGACACTGCTTTCCGGCATGAAGACTGTCGGTGAACTGTTCGGCTCCGGACAGATGCAACTGCCGTTCGTGCTCCAGTCCGCCGAAGTGATGAAAGCTGCCGTGGCGTTCCTCGAGCCGCACATGGAAGCCACCGACGACGACGGCAAGGGTCGATTGGTCATCGCGACGGTCAAGGGTGACGTCCACGACATCGGCAAGAACCTCGTCGACATCATCTTGAGCAACAACGGCTACGACGTGGTGAACCTGGGCATCAAGCAACCCATCGCGACCATCCTCGATGCCGCGATCGAACACAAGGCCGACGTCATCGGTATGTCCGGGCTGCTCGTCAAGTCGACCGTGGTGATGAAGGACAACCTCAAGGAATTGAACTCGCGCGGTGTCGCCGAGAAGTTCCCGGTTCTGCTCGGCGGCGCGGCGTTGACGCGTTCGTACGTCGAGAACGACCTGCAGGAGGTGTACGAAGGCGACGTCAGCTACGCCCGCGACGCCTTCGAGGGTCTGAACCTGATGGATCAGATCATGACCACCAAGCGCGGTGGCGGCCCGGCCGAGGACAGTCCGGAGGCCATCGCGGCCCGCGAGAAGGCCGCCGAACGCAAGGCGCGACACGAACGGTCCAAGCGGATCGCCGAAAAGCGCAAGGCAGCCGAGGTTCCCGTGGTCCTGCCGGAACGCTCGGACGTGGCGACCGACGTCGGAGTACCGACACCGCCGTTCTGGGGAAGCCGCATCGTCAAGGGCATCTCGCTGTCCGACTACTCGGGACTGCTCGACGAGCGTGCATTGTTCCTGGGCCAGTGGGGTCTTCGTGGTCAACGCAAGGGCGACGGGCCCACATACGAAGAACTGGTCGAGACCGAGGGCCGGCCGCGGTTGCGGTACTGGCTGGACCGGTTGACGTCCGAGGGCATCCTCGCGCACGCAGCGGTGGTGTACGGATACTTCCCGGCAGTATCCGACGGCGATGACGTCATCGTGCTCACCGAACCGAAACCCGATGCGCCCGAACGATTCCGGTTCACGTATCCGCGTCAGCACCGGGGCCGTTTCCTGTGCATCGCCGACTTCGTGCGTTCCCGCAAGGACGCCGAAGCCGGCGGTCAGGTGGACGTGCTGCCGTTCCAGCTGGTCACGATGGGGCAGCCGATCGCCGATTTCGCGAACGAGTTGTTCGCGTCGAACTCGTACCGCGACTATCTCGAGGTGCACGGAATCGGTGTGCAGCTCACGGAGTCGTTGGCCGAGTACTGGCATCGGCGAGTCCGTCAGGAACTGATTCTGCCCGGCGGTCACGCCGTTGCGGACGAGGATCCGGACGCGGTCACCGGGTACTTCGACCTCGAGTATCGCGGGGCGCGGTACTCGTTCGGCTACGGCGCATGCCCCAACCTCGAAGATCGCGCCAAGCTCGTCGAACTGCTCGAACCGGGGCGTATCGGCGTCGAACTGTCCGAGGAGTTGCAGTTGCATCCGGAACAGTCCACTGATGCTTTCGTTCTCCACCACCCGGAGGCCAAGTATTTCAATGTCTGACACGGTGAGTTCCCAGACCGTCATCGCGGAGTCCGCTCTCGGTGGTGTTCTGTGGGATATGGACGGCACTTTGCTCGAGTCCGAGAAGCTGTGGGAAATCGCGTTGAGCGATTTGTCCGTGCGCCTGGGTGGGCAGATGACGGAAGCGACACGAGTCGCCGTCATCGGTGCGTCGGCGCCGTTCGCCCTGGCGACGGTGTTCGACGCACTCGGCCTCGATCAGCATCCCGAGGCGGTGGCGGAGGCGAAGGACTGGATGTACGCCCGCGTCGGCGAACTCTTCGAGGACGGTGTTCGCTGGCGTCCGGGTGCGCAGGAAGCGTTGGCGACGGTACGCGAAGCCGGGCTGCGTTCGGCCTTGGTCACCAACACCGAACGCAGTCTCGTCGATCGGGCTATGGTCATGCTCGGACCGGAGTTCTTCGACCAGTCGGTGTGCGGGGACGAGGTGGCGTTCGGTAAGCCGGCCGCCGACCCGTATCTGCGGGGTGCCCATCTGCTCGGTTTGGAGCCGTCGCAGTGCTTGGCGGTCGAGGATTCCCCGACTGGCACGGAGTCGGCCCGCGCCGCCGGGTGCGCCGTGCTGGTAGTTCCCTGCGAGGTCGATGTTCCGGCGGGGCCGGGACGGATTTTCCGGAAATCCTTGGTGGGCTTGTCCGTTCACGATCTTCGCGACGTTCACGCGAGCGCCGCCCGTTAGGCTGGATACGCAGTGGCTATTCCGAAAATCGTTCTGTTCTACCAGTTCACTCCACTCGCCGATCCGGAGGCGATCAGACTGTGGCAGCACAGTCTGGCCGAGTCCAACAATCTCACCGGCCGCATCCTGATCTCCCGGCACGGGATCAACGCGACGGTCGGCGGCGACATCGAAGCGGTCAAGCGGTACGTGCGCGGCACCCGAGGGTATGCGCCGTTCCGCACCGCCGACGTCAAGTGGTCCGACGGTCTGGGTGAGGACTTTCCGAGGCTCAGCGTCAGGGTTCGCTCCGAGATCGTGACCTTCGGGGCCCCGGACGAACTCGAGGTCGACGCAGACGGGGTGATCGGTGGTGGGGTGCACCTGGCGCCGAAGGAACTACACGAACTCGTCGACAGTCGCGGTGACGACGTGGTGTTCTTCGACGGCCGTAACGCCTTCGAAGCCGAGATCGGACGCTTCCGTGACGCGGTGGTGCCCGATGTCGCCACGACCCGGGATTTTGTCGGCGAACTCGACAGTGGCAAGTACGACCACCTCAAGGGCAAGGCAGTGGTCACGTACTGCACCGGGGGAGTGCGCTGCGAGGTGCTGTCCGCGCTGATGCGCTCACGCGGATTCGGCGAGGTCTACCAACTCGACGGCGGGATCGTCCGTTACGGCGAGACGTTCGGCGATCGTGGCCTCTGGGACGGATCGCTGTATGTGTTCGACAAGCGGATGAACATCGAGTTCACCTCGGAGGCGAAGACACTCGGAGTGTGTGCCGACTGCGGAACGCCGACCCCGCGATACCGCAACCGCGTCGACGGTGACGGCCGCACGCTGGAATTGTTGTGCGAGAGTTGCGCGCCGGACCTCGAGCAGGTCTGAGCCCGTGCCGAAAGCTCCGTTACCGATACGAAACGGCCTTGGTCCGGATCGGCTGCGGATGCCGTCCGTCGCACCGGCCGACACAGTTCTGCAGTATCTGACCGGAGCGTTCCCCGACGCGAGTCGGTGGTGGAGCGATCTCGTCGACTCCGGTGGCGTCGTCGACGAGCACGGGCGGACGATCACGCCGGACACCCGATACCAGCCGACCCGCTTCGTCTACTTCTACCGCGAACCCGCCCCGGAGATCCCGGTCCCGTACGAAATCGACATCCTGTATCGGGACGAGTCGATTCTGGTGATCGACAAACCGCACTTCCTGGCCACTATTCCGCGTGGCGCCCACATCGTCGAAAGCGCGGTGGTGCGTCTGCGACGCGACCTGGACCTGCCGGATCTCGCCCCGGTTCACCGCCTGGACCGGATGACCGCAGGTGTCATCGTGTTCACCGTGACGCCGGATCTGCGTCGGCCGTATCAGCAATTGTTCGCCGAGCAACGCATCGTCAAGGAATACGAGGCGATCGCCGGGTTCGATCCCGCGCTGAGCTTTCCGCGGACGGTGCGCAGCCGGATCGAGAAGGTGCACGGCGAAATGACGGCCACTGAGATCGACGGTGAACCGAACAGCGAGACCTACGTCGATCTGGTCGGGACGCTCACCGATTCCGCCGGCCGCACGTTGGCCCGTTACCTGCTTCGGCCCCGCACCGGCCGGACACATCAGCTTCGGCTTCACCTGAACTCGCTGGGCATCCCGATCGTGGGGGACAACTACTACCCGCAGTACCGGCCCGCTGCTCCCGGCGACTTCTCGATCCCGCTGCGCCTACTGGCGCGATCACTCGAATATCCGGATCCGATCACCGGCGCTACCCGCCGATTCGTCAGTTCTCGGAGCCTCGATCGGGGTCTGTGACAGCGCTGCCGACAGGCATGTGAAAACTGCTTCCGTGTTCGTGAAAGAATGGCTCCCCGTGAAGACCTTCGAATCCTTGTTCGCCGAGTTGACCGAGCGTGCCACCACCCGCCCCGAGGGATCCGGCACCGTCGCCGCCCTCGACGCCGGTGTCCATGCCCAGGGCAAAAAGGTCATCGAGGAAGCCGGTGAAGTCTGGATTGCCGCCGAGTACCAGAGCGACGAGCAACTGGCCGAGGAAATCTCCCAGTTGTTGTACTGGACACAGGTGTTGATGGTCGGTCGCGGACTGACCTTGGAAGACGTGTACCGACATCTGTGATCGGAGCGCACGAGTGGGACGTCGCCGTTCCGCTCGTCCTGGGCTTCCGATTCACCGTCTCGCACGTCCGACCACACACCTGTCGAAAGGACCATCACCATGCTGCGCGTAGCAGTTCCCAACAAGGGCTCGTTGTCCGAGTCCGCCGCCGAAATCTTGAGCGAAGCCGGCTACCGTCGTCGCACCGATTCCCGTGACCTGACGGTTCTGGACCCGGCCAACCAGGTCGAGTTCTTCTTCTTGCGCCCCAAGGACATTGCGATCTACGTCGGATCCGGTGAACTGGACCTGGGAATCACCGGCCGCGACCTCGCGGGCGACTCCGGTGCTCCCGTCTCCGAGCGTCTCGCGCTGGGCTTCGGACGCTCCTCGTTCCGCTACGCGGCACCAGCAGGCAAGGACTGGGCCGTCGAAGACCTCGATGGTCTGCGTATCGCCACCTCGTACCCGAACCTGGTGCGCAAGGATCTGGCCGCCCGCGGACTCGACGCGACGGTCATCCGGCTCGACGGCGCCGTGGAGATTTCCATCCAACTCGGTGTCGCCGACGCCATTGCCGACGTCGTCGGCTCGGGTCGCACACTTCGGCAACACAACCTCGTGCCGTTCGGTGATTCCCTGTGCGATTCGGAGGGTGTGCTGATCGAGAGGACCGGCGCCCCGCAGGACGACGCGGCCCGTAATCAGTTGATCGAGCGGGTGCGCGGCATCGTGTTCGCGCAGCAGAACCTGATGATCGACTACGATTGCCCGCGTTCCATCCTCGACGACGCGATCAAGATGACGCCGGGTATGGAATCGCCGACGCTGTCGCCGCTGGCCGACCCGGACTGGGTTGCCGTGCGCGCGATGGTTCCGATCAAGGGCCACAATCAGGTGATGGACGCCCTGGCCGAGCTGGGCGCCAAGGCGATCCTGGCATCCAACATCCGCTCCGTCCGGGCTTTCTGACCCGAACGAAACGAACGTCGACCGCGCCCGTTCCCCGATCAGGGGCGGGCGCGGATCTGCAACGTCTGGGCGATGCGCCCGACCGGCCCCTTCTCGTCGTGCAGCACGCCGGCGCACATACCGACGCCGTCCGGGCCGGTGGTGGTTTCTGCGGCGATGCCGAACCATTCGCCTTCCGGAATGCGGGAGATGTGCACGGTCAGATCGGTATTGAGGAATGTCCACTTGGTGAGGTCGAGTTTGGCTCCCACTCCGTTGGCGACGTCCGCAATGGCGAACAACCGCTCGAGCGGGGTCATGGTTTCGCCTTCGACGAGATCGGTTCGCGGCCTGATCCACACCTTGCCGGTGCCTTCGCACCCGATGTGGGTGAGCCACGACCAGTCGACCGTCTTCAGGTAGCCGACGTTCCAACTCTCGTCGACCAGTCGTGGATCGCCGCCCTCCCTCGATTCGAGAACGGGATCGACCACGTGCACCACGTCGGCGGTGTCGACGGTTTCCATTCGCCACCCGGTACCACGCGCTACCGCGCGAGCCGTTCCGCCCGGTGTGGTCGCCCACAACTCTGCGACCACCAATTCGATTCTGCGACCCGGCCTTTCGATCCAAGACCGAACTTCGAGTTCGGCAATGGGGATCGGTCCGAGAATGTCCACGACAACGCGCGTCAACCTGACATCCGATCGCGCCCCGCACCGTTGCAAAGCCCGCACCAACAGCGCCGACGGCGGCGCTCCATGCTGAAGATCAGGCCCCCACAGACTGATCGTGGCCGGGGAACTCGCAAACCGCTCGTGTCCGTCCTGCGTGGTCCCGAGGAAGCGGTAGTACGAACTCGTCATGTCAGCTGCTCTCCTTCGCGTCGCCACCTTCGGTGCCGAGCGCTTCCGGCCATCCCGGGTACGGCGGTGGTGTTCCGCCGAACGAGGGACAGCGCGACTTGTGATTACACCAGTCGCACAGTTTGCCAGGCTTGGGTCGGAAGTCTCCGCTCGCACCGGCGGTGAGAATCGCCTTCCAGATCGCGGACAGGGTCCGTTCGAAGCGGACGAGCTCGTCGCGATCGGGCGCGTACGTGAGAATCGAACCGGAGGCCAGATAGATCAGCCGCAACTGAGCAGGCACGATCCCGCGGGTACGCAGCAGCACGAGAGCATAGAACTTCATCTGGAACAGCGCTTTGGATTCGGTGAACTCACGTGGCGCCCGCCCGGTCTTGTAGTCGACCACCCGCACCTCACCGGTCGGGGCCACGTCGATCCGGTCGACGAAACCGCGGAGACGGACACCGTTGTCGAGTTCGGTCTCTACGTACACCTCGCACGCTTCGGCGTCGAAACGCGTCGGATCCTCCAGCGTGTAGTAGGTCTGGACGAGCTTGCTCACCTCGGCGAGGAAATCGTCGAGTTCTTCGTCGGGAATCAACTCGGACACCTCTGGCGAGTCCGCTCGGACCTGCTCCCACGCCGGACGAACGAGCTCGGCAGCCCGATCCGGAACTCGACTTTCGGTGGGCAGTGCGAACAACGACTCCAGTGCCGCGTGTACCACGGTGCCTCTGACCTGCGCTCGCGTCGATTCTTCCGGAATCTTGTCGATCGCCCGGAAGCGATACAGAAGCGGGCATTGCTTGTAGTCACCTGCCCGGGAGGGGGAGAGCGCCGGCCGGCTACGTGGGCGCTGCGGTGTCGGCGGAGCAGGTAGAGAGGGGGCTGGCAGTTCTATGGCGCTCACACCTGGCAGGCTATGCGTTTGGTCCGACAACTCCGTCGGAGCCGGTGGCGAGGACACCGGAGACGAACGAACAGGGAACAATCACGCATGGCGAACGAGCTGCAACCGGAAGAAATCACGACCGAAGTCGACGAGGTTGCGCAGCCCGCTGTCTCCGATACGGCCGAGTCCACTGTTTCCGACCCTGCTGACGCGACCGAAGAGTCCGAGGACATCGATCGAGCGGTCGTCGAGGAACCAGCCGACATCGCACCGGGTAAACGTCCGTCCGGACCGTTCCGCGTCGGTGACCGCGTTCAACTCACGGACGGCAAGGGACGGCACTACACGATCGTCCTCGAAGCCAACCGCGAATACCACACGCACAAGGGCGGAATCGTCCACAACGATCTGATCGGTGCCGACGAGGGCAGTGTCGTCAAGTCCGTCAACGGCACCCCGTACCTGGCGCTGCGCCCACTGCTCGTCGACTACGTGCTGTCGATGCCGCGCGGTGCTCAGGTGATCTATCCGAAGGACGCCGCCCAGATCGTCCACGAGGGTGACGTGTTCCCCGGAGCGCGAGTTCTCGAGGCCGGTGCCGGTTCCGGCGCACTGACGTGCTCGCTCCTGCGCGCAGTCGGTCCGGAAGGCAAGGTCATCTCTTACGAGGTCCGCGACGATCACGCCGAACATGCCGTGCGGAACGTCGAGACGTTCTTCGGTGAGCGCCCACCGAACTGGGAACTGACCATCGCCGACCTCGCCGAGTTCGATCCGGCCGCACACGGCGGCAAGGTCGATCGCGTGGTGCTCGACATGCTCGCGCCGTGGGACGTGCTGCCCACGGTCGCCAAGGCGCTGGTGCCAGGCGGAGTGCTGATCGTCTACGTCGCGACCGTCACCCAGCTGTCGAAGGTCGTCGAGGCGATGCGTGAGCAGGAATGTTGGACCGAGCCGAGGTCGTGGGAATCGATCGTGCGCGGCTGGCACGTGGTGGGCCTGGCAGTTCGTCCGGAGCATCGGATGCAGGGCCACACGGCATTCCTGATCAGTGCGCGGCGTCTGGCCGAGGGCACCGTGACCCCGAAACCGCAGCGCCGGGCGGGCAAGGGTTCCCAGACGGTGGAGAAGTAACTCGTCCGAGACGCAAAAGAGCGGCGATCCGGTATGCCGGATCGCCGCTCTTTCGGTTTTGCACCTCAGGCGGTGCAGGGAGCGCGGCCCATTTCGAGGAGGCCACACGCCGAGGTATCGGAGAGCTTCCAGGTGCCGTCTTCGAATTCCCAGGTCCATGGAGCAGCAGGCGCAGCGCCGTGCGGGCTGACCACGGCCACGTCGGCCGTGGCGGTCTGGCCCTCGACCTCGACGTTCTGCACGTCGAACGTGATGGTGTAGCCCGGGTTGCCGCCGAGGGCAGCGCCCATCGTCTCGATGTTGGCCTGACGCTTGGCGCCGTCGACCACCAGTGCCGTCTTCTCGTCGATCGGCTTGGCCGGATCGATGAGCGCGGTCAGGTCTGCGTTGAGCGATTCCGCGGTGGGCGCAGTGGCAGCCTCGGCAGCGGCCGACGACGACGTCGCGGCAGCGGACGTGCTGGATGCGGCAGCCACCGACGTCGAGCTCGTAGCGGAAGAATCGGACGTGTCGTCGGAGCTACAGGCGCCGAGCGCGAATACCGCAGCGACCGCACAGGCGCTGACGAGAGTCTTGCGGAGGATCACAGCGTGACCTTTCGTTAGCGGAGACACAGGCACCGTCTCCCTTGTGTAGGCAAGGCTAACATGACCGAAAAGACCTTCGGGGCGGTGAACGGTACCGGCAATCGGAGTGTGAATTTGCGCTCGCACACCGTGTCTGTCGGCACGCGAGGCCTGATGCCGGTAGCGTTGATGAATCGCCCTGGGAGGAGACGCACATGAGCTCGACAGAGAACCCGGATTCGGTTGCGGCAGCAGAAGAACTCCATGCACTACGAGTGGAGGCCCAAGTTCTGCGCCGACAACTTGCCCAATCACCGGAACAAGTGCGTGAGTTGGAATCGAAGGTGGACTCGCTGTCCATCCGGAACGCCAAGTTGATGGACACTCTCAAGGAGGCCCGTCAGCAACTCATCGCACTGCGCGAAGAGGTAGATCGACTGGGGCAGCCTCCCAGCGGTTACGGCGTGCTGTTGTCGGTGTACGAGGATCAGACGGTGGACGTGTTCACATCGGGTCGGAGGATGCGGCTGACATGCTCACCGAACGTCGACACCGAGACGTTGTCGCTCGGCCAGACAGTCCGACTCAACGAGGCGCTGACACTGGTCGAAGCCGGCACCTACGAACAGGTCGGTGAGATCAGCACCTTGCGTGAGGTGCTCGACGACGGCAAGCGGGCCCTGGTCGTCGGTCACGCCGACGAGGAACGCATCGTCTGGCTGGCTGCACCGTTGGCAGCGGTGTTCGCTGATCCGGAGGCGGACAGCATCGCCTACGACGCCGATTCGCCGACCCGGAAGCTTCGCCCGGGTGATTCCTTGTTGGTCGACACCAAAGCGGGCTACGCATTCGAGCGCATTCCCAAGGCCGAAGTCGAAGACCTTGTCCTGGAAGAGGTTCCGGACGTCCACTACGACGACATCGGTGGCCTCGGTCGTCAGATCGAGCAGATCCGTGATGCCGTGGAGTTGCCGTTCCTGCACAAGGATCTGTTCCGTGAATACTCGCTACGGCCGCCGAAGGGAGTGTTGCTCTACGGTCCTCCCGGTTGCGGTAAGACGCTGATCGCGAAGGCAGTCGCCAACTCGTTGGCCAAGAAGATCGCGGAAGCGCGTGGTCAGGACAGCAAGGACGCCAAGTCGTACTTCCTCAACATCAAGGGACCCGAACTTCTCAACAAATTCGTCGGCGAAACCGAGCGCCACATTCGGCTGATCTTCCAGCGTGCCCGTGAAAAGGCATCCGAGGGCACCCCGGTCATCGTGTTCTTCGACGAGATGGATTCGATTTTCCGTACCCGTGGTTCCGGCGTGTCGTCCGACGTCGAAACCACCGTCGTACCGCAGTTGCTCAGTGAGATCGACGGTGTCGAAGGGCTCGAGAACGTCATCGTCATCGGCGCTTCCAACCGTGAGGACATGATCGACCCCGCAATCCTGCGTCCGGGTCGTCTGGACGTGAAGATCAAGATCGAGCGTCCGGATGCCGAGTCCGCTCAGGACATCTTCTCGAAGTACCTGATCGACGGCTTGCCGATCAACGCCGACGATCTCGCCGAGTTCGGCGGCGATCGGGCGGCCTGCCTGAAGGCGATGATCGTGCGAGTCGTAGACCGCATGTACGCCGAGAGTGAGGAGAATCGCTTCCTCGAAGTCACATATGCCAACGGTGACAAAGAGGTTCTGTTCTTCAAGGACTTCAACTCGGGCGCGATGATTCAGAACATCGTCGACCGCGCCAAGAAGTACGCGATCAAGTCGGTTCTCGACACCGGCGCTCCGGGCCTGCGGGTTCAGCACCTCTTCGATTCCATCGTCGACGAGTTCGCCGAGAACGAGGATCTGCCCAACACCACCAACCCGGACGACTGGGCGCGGATCTCGGGCAAGAAGGGCGAGCGGATCGTCTACATCCGCACGCTGGTCACCGGCAAGAGCGCCAGTGCCAGTCGCGCCATCGACACCGAAGCGAACACCGGCCAGTACCTGTAGGAATAGTTCGTGCGAGTTCGGGTCGGCACCTTTCGGGGTGCCGACCCGAAAGCATGTGGTCGATTTGCCGGACTAGACCGTTACGATCGCGCTGGATTAAAGTCCGCCTCGTGCAGATACATCTTCGACACAACCCGTCATCGACCGTCGCGCGGTGCTACCTGGCGCCGGGAGAGCCGATGCGAGTGGAGAGTGGCGCGATGATCGCCCATTCCTCCGGTGTGGTCCTCGAGTCCAAAGCCCAAGGCGGTGTTCTGCAGGGGCTCAAGAGGTCGATGCTCAGCGGTGAATCGTTTTTCGTCACCACGTTCACCGCCCCGCAACAGGGCGGCTGGGTCGACGTCACAGGGGCTCTTCCCGGCGATCTGATTCCGCTGACCATCACCAAGGATCGACCGTTCTTCCTCAACCGGGGAACCTGGCTCGCCAATTCACACGGCGTCACCGTCGAGGCGAAATGGGGCGGGATGGCCAACCTCTTCGGCGGTGAGGGTGGGTTCGGGCTGCGCGCGAGCGGTGACGGCGACGTCGTTCTCGCCGTCTACGGGGCGATCGACGTCATCGACCTGCAACCAGGGGAGTCCGTGACCGTCGACACCGGTCACGTCGTCGCCTACGACCTCGGTATCAATTTCGAACTCCGGCGAGCGGTCCGTGGCCGCAGCATTCAGTCGATGAAGTCGGGCGAGGGCTTCGTCTTCGACTTCACCGGACCGGGACGCGTTCTGGCTCAGACCAGAAATCCGAGCGCCTTTGCGGCCTGGTTGTCGGCGATCACCCCGGGGTGATTCAGTCCCACGAATAGTTCTCCAGCAGAATCCGGGTGTCGGGCACGAACGGCCACTGCGGGTCCTGCAGGTGTGCGTCGAATTCGGCTCGCGTCCACCACCAGCCGTCGGCGATCTCACTGGGCTGGTGCACGATCGGACCGTCGTACCGTAGTTCGAAGGCGAACAGGTGACAGCGAAGCTCGTAGCCGTTCCACTGCCCGTCCCACGATATTCGTGAGATTTCCGTCACGTTCAACGCATCGTCTTCGCCGCCGAAAATTCCGAGTTCTTCGCCCACTTCGCGCACAGCGGTCTGCCGCGGAGTTTCACCCGGATCGACCACACCGCCGGCAATGCAGTCGTGCAGACCACCGAACACCGTCTTGCTGTCGGTTCGTCGGTGCACGTAGAGCCGCGAACCGTCCAGCGAACGCACCAGTACACCCGAACTGGCATGCCACAGACCCTCGCGATACACCACCGACCGTGGTGCCTGGCCGACGACGGCGGCGTCCGAGTCGTACACCGCAACCACTTCGTCTGCTGGGTTCGACTCCGAACCGGGCTGTTCATGCATTCCGCCTACTGTGCCACGCTGTCAGGTGACTGCGCTCGATCGCCTAGGGTTGACGGCATGCAGCGGATTATCGGTGTCGAGGTCGAGTACGGAATATCGTCACCCAGTGAGCCTTCGGCGAATCCGATCCTCACCTCCACCCAGGCCGTCCTCGCGTACGCCGCCGCAGCCGGTGTGCCGCGAGCCAAGCGCACCCGTTGGGACTACGAGGTGGAATCCCCGCTTCGTGACGCCCGCGGCTTCGATCTGGGCCGATTGAGTGGTCCGGCTCCGGTCATCGATGCCGACGAGATCGGCGCCGCGAACATGATCCTCACCAACGGCGCCCGACTGTACGTCGACCACGCACATCCCGAGTATTCGGCACCCGAGGTCGCGGACCCGCTCGACGCCGTCATCTGGGACAAGGCCGGAGAACGTGTCATGGAGGCAGCGGCCCGGCATGCGTCCAGCGTTCCCGGCGCGCCCCGACTGCAGCTCTACAAGAACAACGTGGACGGCAAGGGCGCCTCGTACGGCACCCACGAGAACTATCTCTGCTCACGAGAGACACCGTTTCCGGCGATAGTGGCGGGTCTGACTCCGTTCTTCGCCTCACGTCAGGTGATCTGTGGTTCCGGCCGCGTCGGGATCGGCCAGTCCGGGGACGAGCCGGGTTTCCAGCTGTCGCAGCGCGCCGACTACATCGAGGTCGAGGTCGGTCTGGAGACGACTCTCAAACGCGGCATCATCAACACTCGCGACGAACCGCACGCCGACGCGGACAAGTACCGTCGCCTGCACGTCATCATCGGTGACGCCAACCTGGCCGAGATGTCGACCTATCTCAAGGTCGGTACCACCGCCCTGGTGCTCGATCTGATCGAGGCCGGTGTGGATCTGTCCGATCTGCAATTGGCCCGTCCCGTCACTGCCGTTCATCACATCAGTCACGATCCGACTCTGCGTAAGACGGTCGCGCTGGCCGACGGGCGGGAATTGACCGGACTTGCGCTGCAACGCATCTACCTCGAACGGGTGTCGGCATACCTCGAGCGTGAAGCCGATCATGATGCGCGCGCTGCCGACGTGGTCGCCCAGTGGGCGAACGTTCTCGATCTGCTCGAGCGCGATCCGATGGAGTGCGCCGACATCCTCGACTGGCCGGCGAAGTTGCGTCTGCTCGAGGGGTTCCGTCACCGCGAAGGTCTGACGTGGTCAGCACCCCGTCTGCACCTGGTGGACCTGCAGTACTCCGACGTCCGACTCGACAAGGGGCTCTACAACCGGCTGGTGGCGCGTGGCTCGATGAAGCGTCTGGTCACCGAGCAGCAGGTGCTCGACGCCGTGACCAATGCACCGACGGACACACGCGCGTATTTCCGTGGCGAGTGCCTGCGCCGGTTCGGCGCGGACATCGCCGCCGCGAGTTGGGACTCGGTCATCTTCGATCTCGGCGGAGATTCGTTGATCAGAATCCCGACACTCGAGCCGTTACGTGGGACGAAAGCACACGTCGGTGAACTGCTCGACTCCGTGGACAGTGCGGCCGAATTGGTGGATCAACTCACTCACTGACAACCTTGCGGGACATTCGTCGCCGAGTCTCCACCCACCTGAGGGCGCCGGTCGGTAGGGTTGAAGTCCGAACAGGATGCTCGTCAGAGCTCCCTTCACACAAGGAGGTCGACCGCGATGGCTCAGGAACAGACGCAGCGGGCTGGTGGCGGCGAAGACGACGACGTCACCGGTGGTGACGGTGGTGCCGGTCAGGAACGTCGCGACAAACTGGCGGCGGAAACCGACGACCTTCTCGACGAGATCGACGACGTCCTCGAGGAGAACGCGGAGGACTTCGTTCGCGCCTACGTGCAGAAGGGCGGCCAGTGATCCCGAACCTGCCACGACCAGTCTCCGACGGCGACATGCGTGCGGGCTTCGGCTCGGCGCTGTCGTCCTTCTCGGATCATCTGCGGGCACACGCTCCGGAATATCTGCCGCAGAACCGGTTTGCCGACGCGGGAGGTTCGTTGACGGCCGGGAGTGATCTTGCCCCGCACGGAACGACCATCGTCGCGATCAGTTATGCCGGGGGCGTACTACTCGCCGGTGACCGCCGCGCGACCATGGGAAACCTCATCGCCAGTCGTGACGTGCAGAAGGTGTACGTCACCGACGACTACTCGGCAGCCGGCATCGCCGGCACCGCGGGTATCGCCATCGAGTTGGTGCGCCTGTTCGCGGTCGAACTCGAGCATTACGAGAAGATCGAGGGTGTGCCGTTGACCTTCGACGGCAAGGCCAATCGGCTGTCGTCGATGGTGCGCGGCAATCTCGGTGCCGCCATGCAGGGGCTTGCGGTGGTTCCGTTGCTCGTGGGGTACGACCTCGACGCCGTCGATCCGGCAGCGGCGGGGCGAATCGTGTCCTACGACGTCGTCGGCGGACGCTACGAGGAGCGAGCCGGGTACCACGCGGTGGGTTCGGGATCGTTGTTCGCCAAGTCGGCACTCAAGAAGACCTACTCGCCGGGCATCGATCAGGAGACCGCTCTGCGACTTGCGATCGAAGCGCTCTACGACGCCGCAGACGACGATTCGGCCACCGGGGGACCCGACGTGACCCGGGGTATCTACCCCACCGCGGTCACCATCACGGCCGACGGTGCACAGGAGTTGCCCGCTACGCAGGCAGCCGAGATCGCACGGAGCATCATCGCCGCTCGTACCGCTGACGCGGAAGGAGGCTCGCTGTCATGACCATGCCGTACTACGCATCGGCCGAACAGATCATGCGTGATCGATCGGAGTTGGCGCGCAAGGGAATTGCGCGCGGTCGCAGCGTCGTGGTTCTCACCTACCGCGACGGCGTGCTGTTCGTCGCGGAGAACCCGTCGCGGGCGCTGCACAAGGTCAGCGAACTCTACGACCGTCTGGGTTTCGCGGCAGTCGGCAAGTACAACGAGTTCGAGAATCTGCGTCGGGCGGGGATCGTTCACGCCGACATGCGCGGATACTCCTACGATCGCCGGGACGTCACGGGTCGCTCGCTGGCCAATGCCTACGCGCAGTTGCTCGGAACGATTTTCACCGAGCAGCCCAAACCGTACGAGGTGGAGATCTGTGTTGCCGAGATCGGCAGGCACGCCGCCGACTCTCGATCGCAGCTGTACCGGATCACCTACGACGGGTCGATCGCGGACGAGCAGGATTTCGTGGTGATGGGTGGAACCACCGAACCTATCGCGGCCGCGATGCGTGAGTCGTACCAGCGTGATCTCGACTTCGACGCCGCACTGCGCGTCGCGGTGGGTGCTTTGCAGAAGGGCGGCCCCGTTCCGGCCGGAGCGGCCGAGGCCGAACCGCGGGTCATCGACGTCACGTCGCTGGAGGTGGCGGTGCTCGACCGGAATCGTCCGCGACGTGCGTTCAAGCGAATCAACGGGCCTGTGCTCGAGGCGGTCCTGCCGACGCCGGATGTCGCCGACGTGACAAGCGAGGCGCCGAACACTAGCGAGAGCTAGTACCGGGTGGGTCGGGTCCGCTGCGGCGTCGACGGACCCGACCCTCCTCGTCGCGGGTCGACCGGTTACCCGGAGTTCGGGTTCAGCCGGTACACCGCTGTCGCCGCGGGCTCGGTTCGGAACTCGAATTGACGTGCGTCGGCGACCACTTCGCCGTCCGTGGCGACGGCGACCGGCGAGTCGAGGACGCGCACGGAGATCGAGGTGACCTCGTCGTGGACGTAGATCCGTGACCGGCCGAGCGTGCCGGTCGCTGCCGCGAACAGCAGTCGGCTCCGGGAGAATCTGCGGTCCGCCCGTAGATAGCGTACGTCGAGCTTTCCGCGATCGAGGTGCGGGCGTGACATCGGGACCTGGTCGGCGGGGGAGTACCGCCCGTTACCGACGAACAGCATCCACACCGATGCCGGCGCGCCGTCGATCGTGACGAGCATCGGCTCGGCTGCGGCGAGTACCCGAACCATCGCGAGGCCGGCAGCCGGCCATTTTCCGAATCTGGGCTCCCACTTCTCGCGTAATCGGACGGCGTCCGGATACCCGCCGAGGCTGGCCGTGTTGAGGAAACGTGCGGTGATTCCGGTGTCTGTGCGCACCATGGCGTGATCGACGAATGCCGCGTGCCCGAGTTCCACGGCCCGGGCGGTGTCCTCGGTGTCGGCGGCACCGAGGTCGCGGGCGAAATGATTCAACGTCCCGCCGGGAAAGACTGCCAATGGCAGTGAATGCGTCGCTGCGGCGGTCGCCACGGTGACGACAGTTCCGTCGCCCCCGCACACACCGAGAGCCTGCGGATCGTTGTCGGTGACGGCGGCCTCGATCTGCTCCCCGAAATCCGTCTGAGGATCGAGCTCCACGATGACGACGCTCGGCAGACACCGGCCGATAGTGGCCACGATCCCGTCGTCCTCGGAGCCGGACCCTGGATTGACGAAGACGACCAGCCCGTCGCCGCCGGGCAGTGCTGGTACAGCGGCTTGCGGGCCGAGATCGGCAGGCTCTTCGTCGCGGATCGCCCACCAGCGTCGGGTTCCTGCTGCCACCACGCCCCCGACCGCGATACCCGCGAGCACGTCGGATGGCCAGTGCACGCCGTTGTGGACGCGGGAATAGGCGACAGCAGCGGCGAGTGGTGCGACGACGGCCCCCGCGGCGGGTGATTCCATTGCCACCGCGGTCGTGAATGCGGCGGCCGAAGCGGAATGTCCGGACGGGAACGAGGACGACCGCGGCAGGGGAACTCCCCGTTTCGGGTTGAGCCAGGCCTGTACGGGCGGTCGCCGACGTGGAAAGAGCGGTTTGAGGATCCCGTTGGCCAACGCACTCGACATCCACAGCGCCAGAACGCCCCGAGCGGCAGCGCGTCGAGGCCGGCCACCGACCAGCGCGAGGATTCCGGCGACAGCCAGCCACAACACGCCGCGGTCGGCGCCGCGGGAGAGTGCGCGCATCGCCGGATCCAACCATGAAGGGCGCAGGGCGCCAGTACGTTCCATGGCGTGAACATCGGCTCGGAGCAGTTTTCGGAGAAGTCGTCTCACGTCGACACCCTATGTGGACACGATCGTGGTGGATGCAGCGGTGTGCGACGCGAATGCTCTCTCACGAGTCAAGCGCCGATTCTGGTTGTAGTGTCGAAGTGTGCAGAGACGAATCATGGGTATCGAGACGGAATTCGGCGTCACCTGCACCTTTCACGGGCACAGGCGACTGAGTCCTGACGAGGTTGCGAGGTATCTCTTCCGTCGGGTGGTGTCGTGGGGGCGCAGTTCCAATGTCTTTCTTCGGAACGGAGCGCGTCTGTATCTGGATGTCGGCTCACATCCGGAGTACGCGACCGCCGAATGTGACAGCCTCATCCAGCTGGTCAATCACGACCGGGCTGGTGAGCGTGTTCTCGAGGACTTGCTGATCGACGCGGAGACCCGGTTGGCGGAAGAAGGTATCGGTGGCGACATCTACCTGTTCAAGAACAACACCGATTCGGCCGGGAACTCCTACGGGTGCCACGAGAACTTCCTGGTCGCGCGGGCCGGTGAATTCTCCCGCATCTCGGACGTGTTGTTGCCGTTCCTGGTCACCAGGCAGTTGATCTGCGGTGCCGGGAAAGTTCTCCAGACCCCGAAAGCTGCGACGTTCTGCCTCTCGCAGCGGGCGGAACACATCTGGGAGGGGGTGTCCTCCGCGACGACGCGGTCCCGCCCGATCATCAACACTCGCGACGAGCCGCACGCGGATGCGGAGAAGTACCGTCGCCTGCACGTGATCGTCGGCGACTCGAACATGTCCGAGACGACGACCATGCTCAAGGTCGGGTCGGCGGCGCTCGTACTCGAGATGATCGAAGCCGGTGTGTCCTTCCGCGACTTCGCGCTCGACAACCCGATCCGGGCCATTCGCGAGGTCAGTCATGACGTGACCGGCAAGAAACCGGTTCGGTTGGCGGGCGGTCGAACAGCCAGCGCCCTCGACATCCAGCGTGAGTACCACTCCAAGGCGGTCGAGCATCTGCGCACCCGCGAACCCGATGCGCAGGTGGAGCAGATGGTCGATCTGTGGGGTCGCACGCTCGATGCCGTCGAGGCTCAGGATTTCGCCAAGGTGGACACCGAGATCGATTGGGTGATCAAGAGGAAGCTGTTCCAGCGCTATCAGGATCGGCACGGTTTCGATCTCAGTGACCCCAAGATTGCTCAGCTCGACCTGGCATATCACGACATCAAGCGTGGACGTGGCGTCTTCGACGTCCTTCAGCGCAAGGGTCTGGCCAAGCGGGTGACCGAGGACGAGACGATCGACGAGGCGGTCGAGAACCCGCCACAGACGACTCGTGCGAAGCTGCGGGGCGACTTCATCTCCGCAGCCCAGAAAGCAGGCCGTGACTTCACGGTGGACTGGGTCCACCTCAAGCTCAACGATCAGGCGCAGCGCACTGTGCTCTGCAAGGATCCGTTCCGATCCGTCGACGAGCGAGTGGAGCGGTTGATCGCGTCCATGTAGTCGGTTCGACCGGTACCGATGGGCGGGCGCGATGTCTCGGACCTCGAGGCAGCGCGCCCGCCCATCGGTTAACCACTAGGCTTTCGGCCGTGGCGACATCGAAAATCGAGCGGTTGATGAATCTGGTGATCGCGTTGCTGTCCACCAGACAATTCCTCACGGCGGAGAAGATCCGTGACAGCGTGGCCGGGTACAACGATTCGGCGAACTACGAGGCGTTCAGCCGGATGTTCGAGCGGGACAAGAACGAACTGCGAGATTTGGGCGTGCCGCTCGAGACCGGCCTGGCCGGCCGATTCTCGACGGTCGAGGGATACCGCATCAATCGGGACGCCTACGAGCTTCCCGAAGTCGATCTGACGAGCGAGGAATCCGCCGCTGTCGCTGTCGCCGTTCAGTTGTGGGAGTCACCGGAACTGATCTCCGCGGCCCAGAGTGCACTCCTGAAATTGCGTGCGGCGGGAGTCCAGGTGGACGGTGAGGTATCCGCAGCTCCGGTGACTGCGATCCCGGCGCGCACACGCGGATCGGAACCTGCGCTGGGCAAACTCCTCGCCGCCGTCGACTCCGGACGGGCGGTGCACTTTCGGCATCGCAGCGCACTGAGCGAGCCGTTCACCGAACGGACCGTGCACCCCTGGGGCGTGGTCACACGCGGTGGTAAGTGGTACCTGGTCGGTCACGACCTCGATCGGCAGGCGGTGCGGACATTTCGCCTGTCCCGCATCGACGACGACGTTCGGGCTTTCGGCCCGGCCGGAGTCGTGCACAAACCCGAGGGTGTCGATCTTCGCGCCGTCGTCGACGAGGTCACCGGTTCCAGTGCTGTCACCGGGACGGCGACCGTGTGGGTCGCGGCCGACCGGGCTTACGAACTGCGTCGGCTCGCGACGTCGGCTCGCGATCACCGGTTGACCGACCGTGACGGCAGTATTCTGACGATTCCGGTGCGGTCGTTGGAATGGACCGCGCGGGTGATCGCCGGTCACGGCCGCGATTCGCTGGTCCTCGATCCCCCGGATCTTCGAGCCGAGGTGTTGTCGAAGCTTCGAGGCGCGACGGCGGTCGAGGATGCGCAAGCACACCGCGGTGGATCGCCCCGCGCAGAAAAGAGTGTCCGGTGAGTAATCGTCTCTCGTCCCGACTGGCGAGACTGCTGAACCTGATCCCGTATTTCATCGCGAACCCCGGTATCAGCGCGGCCGAGGCTTCCGCAGAATTGGGGGTCAGCACCACCCAGTTGATGAACGACCTGAATCAACTGTGGGTGTGCGGGTTGCCCGGGTACGGCCCCGGTGACCTCATCGACCTGTCGTTCTCCGAGGAAAGTATCGAGGTCACGTTCTCGGCGGGTATCGACCGGCCGCTGCGGTTGACCTCGACCGAAGGGACGGCGCTGCTGATCGCGCTCCGCTCGCTGGTCGAGTTGCCCGGCATGGTCGATCCGTCGGCCGCTCAGCGCGCCATCGCGAAAATCGAGGACGCTGCCGGATCTGCGGCGGCCCGCACTTCCGGTCGGGCGCAGCGACCTCACGCCGAGGTCGACATCGCCGAGGATCCGGTCGCGGCCACCGTCAGATCGGCGTTGGTGGACCAGCGAGCCCTACGGTTGACCTACTACTCGGCCTCGCGTGATGCGGTCTCCGAGCGGGTAGTGGACCCCGTTCGGATCGTGCTGGTCGACAACTACAGCTATCTGCAGGGCTGGTGCCGGCAAGCGGAGGGTGTGCGACTGTTCCGTTTCGATCGGATCGACAACGCCACCGAACTCGACGAGCCGTCGGACCCGCCGCTGCACGCGCTGGACGAGGATTCGAGCCTGGAACTGTTCGGTACCGACGGTTCGTTGCCGCGCGCACGGTTGTTCATCGCCCGCAGTTGTGTGTGGATGCTCGACAACTATTCGATGGATGTCGACGTCGTACACGACGACGGGTCGGTGGAAGCGGTCATGAATTACGGCACACTCGAATGGATGAGTCGACTGGTATTGGGCTTCGGCGACGGGGTCCGGGTCCTGGAGCCTGCTGAACTCGCGTCGGAGGTGAGGCGGCTCGCTCATCAGGCGTTGGATGCCTACGACGTCATCGGTTCGTGAACAGTCGGTGCGTCGTGGCGGTGAAGGAAACGTACAGGTTAAGGCTCACCGAAGTTTTTACCCGCAGGTCTTCGGGTGACCCTTGTTGTCCGGTAGCATCGAAGAATCTGATCATGGGAGGTCGTTATGGGTGCAATGCAGCCTATGCACTGGTTGATTGTCGCTGTTGTCGTCGTAATTTTGTTCGGGTCGAAGAAACTTCCCGACGCGGCCCGCGGACTGGGTCGGTCCCTGCGCATCTTCAAGAGCGAAGTCAAGGAAATGCAGAACGACGATGCAACTCCCGCTCCCGTAGTGCCCGTCGTCGCGCCGACGACGCAACTGCCTGCCGGCGGCGTCGTCACCAACGGGGCTGCTGTGCCTGCCGCGCAGCCCACGGAACCGAAGTCTCTGTAAGACACGCTGTGCTCCAGCCGGGGTGGAACATCCGTTCACCCCGGTTCTCTGCTGACCAAACCCAGGATGCACAGTGCGTATTCCGTTAGACCCGCGTAAACGCAAGAGGAAGGTCAATCCAGACGGCACCATGTCGTTGGTGGATCATCTCTACGAACTGCGAACGCGACTTCTCTTCGCCTTCCTCGGCGTCATCATCACCACCGCATTCGGGTTCTTCTGGTACTCGCATTCGATGCTGGGTATCGAAAGCCTCGGCGATCTGCTGCGGGGTCCGTATTGCGAGTTGCCGGCGGAGACGCGCGCCAATCTCAGTACCGACGATGCCTGCCGACTGCTTGCAACCGGACCGTTCGAGCAGTTCATGCTGCGGTTCAAGGTGGCTCTCACCGCGGGAATCGTGCTGGCGTCACCGATCTGGTTGTACCAGTTGTGGGCCTTCATCACCCCAGGGCTCTACGCGAAGGAACGCCGATTCGCCGTGGCGTTCGTCGCCGCCGGTGCAACCCTGTTCATCCTCGGCGCGATCCTGGCCTACCTGGTGGTCGCCAAGGCACTGCACTTCCTGCTGTCCATCGGCGACAACGTACAGATCACCGCTCTGAGCGGTACCGAGTACTTCGGGTTCATCATCAACCTGCTGTTGATTTTCGGCGTCAGTTTCGAGATTCCACTCCTGGTGGTCGTGTTGAACTTCGCCGGAATCCTGACGTACGAGCGCCTCAAGGCGTGGCGGCGAGGTCTCATCTTCGGGCTCTTCGTCTTCGCGGCCGTGGCCACTCCGGGTTCGGACCCCTTCTCGATGCTCGCGCTGGCGTTCGCGTTGACCTTGTTGTTCGAATTCGCGGTGCAGATCGCCAGAATCAACGATCGCCGTAAGGGACGCAAGAGCGAGGACTGGGCGGCCTTGTCGGACGAGGAGGCATCGTCGATCTCGGCGCCGTCGGATCTGAACGAAGCCTTCGACAATCCGGCAAAACCGAAAGCGGAATCGAAGGGCTTGTTCGGACGCAAGGCCAAAGCCAAGGCCGAACAGTCGGTGCCGAAGAACACCGAGACGAAATCCGACAACGGTCCCGGCCAGGACTTCACCGACACCTTGTGATCGCCGTGCGCCGTCGGTCGGCACCGTGTGGAATCCTGACTAGGTGGTTATGAGCAGAAACGAGCCGGGCCAGGACGTGGTGTCGGCTCCCGCAGTGAACGCGGGAGCCGACACCGTCGAACTCGACAAGTTCGCGTCCGGGCTGGCATTCGCACTCGATCCTTTCCAACGCGATGCATGCATCGCACTCGAAGCCGGGCACGGGGTGCTGGTGTGTGCGCCCACCGGTGCGGGCAAAACCGTGGTGGGGGAGTTCGCCGTGCATCTCGCACTCGCGGCGGGGCGCAAATGCTTCTACACCACCCCCATCAAAGCACTGAGCAACCAGAAGTACACCGAGCTGGTGCAGCGCTACGGCTCCGAGCAGGTCGGGCTGCTGACCGGCGATTCCAGTATCAATTCCGATGCGCCGGTCGTGGTGATGACCACCGAGGTGCTGCGTAACATGCTCTACGCCGAGTCGCAGGCGTTGCGCGGTCTGTCCCATGTCGTCATGGACGAGGTGCACTACCTTGCCGACCGGTTCCGCGGCGCTGTGTGGGAGGAAGTGATCCTGCACCTGTCCGAGGACGTCCGTCTGGTGAGTTTGTCCGCCACGGTGAGCAATGCCGAGGAATTCGGTGCCTGGATGGAAACCGTTCGCGGCGACACCACCGTCATCGTCGACGAGACCCGCCCCATTCCACTGTGGCAACACATCATGGTCGGCCGTCGCGTCTTCGACCTGTTCGACACCCGCGGTCATCACGGCACCGACGCGGCGAAGAAGATTGTCGTCGACCAGGATCTGGTCCGGCACGTCAAGCAGCGACAAGCGCTCGAGCGGGTCGAAAGTTGGCAACCTCGCGGCCGTGGCCGACGTGGAAGTTATCAGAACTCGTCGGATTTTCGCCCCCTCCCTCGACCGGAAGTCATTGCCCAACTTGATCAGTCAGGACTTCTGCCGGCGATCACGTTCATCTTCAGCCGCGCCGGTTGCGATGCTGCATTAGCCCAGTGTCTGCGATCGCGCCTGAACCTGACTGCTCCGGAACAGCTGCCGGTCATCGACGAGATCATCGAACGTCACACCGGGGCTCTCCCACCCGAAGACCTCGAGGTACTCGGTTACCAGGACTGGCGCGCAGCACTGCGGCGAGGATTGGCCGCCCACCATGCGGGAATGCTGCCCGCTTTCCGGCAAACGGTCGAAGAATTGTTCGTCAAGGGTCTCGTCCGCGCGGTGTTCGCCACCGAAACTCTCGCACTGGGCATCAACATGCCTGCCCGCACCGTGGTACTCGAACGGCTGGTCAAGTACAACGGCGAATCCCACGCAGAACTGACCCCAGGCGAGTACACACAGCTCACCGGCCGCGCTGGTCGCCGCGGCATCGACGTCGAGGGGCACGCGGTGGTGCTGTGGCAGCCCGGCGTCGAACCGACCGACGTCGCGGGCCTCGCGTCGACACGGACGTTCCCGCTGCGCAGCTCGTTCAAACCGTCGTACAACATGGCGATCAATCTGGTGGACCGGATGGGCGCCGCCGAATCCCGCAAACTCCTCGAGCGGTCGTTCGCCCAATTCCAAGCCGACCGTTCGGTGGTGGGAGTGGTGCGCGGCATCGAACGCAACGAGGCGTCGTTGCGTGATCTGCTGGAGAAGCTGGGTGGGTCGGACGGCGAGTACTTCGAGTACGCATCGCTGAAGGAGCGTCTGAGGTCACGTGAGCGCGCCCTCGAACGTTCCGGTCGTGAGGACCGACGTAGCACTGCGGTCGAATCCCTGCGCGCGTTGAAGCGGGGCGACGTGATCGCGATTCCCATCGGTCGCCATTCGGGTGTGGCCGTGGTCCTCGTCGGGGACGACGATCCACGAGATCCGCGTCCGGTCGTGCTTACTGCGGATCAGTGGGCTGGGCGGATCTCCTCCGGAGATTTTCCGGAACAAGCGCAAACCCTCGGTCGGATGCGTCTGCCCAAACACGTCGACCACCACACCGCGAGAGTCCGTCGAGATCTTGCGTCGGCATTGCGCAGCACCGGGATAACGGCACCACGGCGAAAGAAGCGTCATCAAAGTGGGGCCTCGGAGGACCCCGAGACGGCGACGCTGCGCCGCGCGATCCGGGTTCATCCGTGTCATAGCCGGCCAGACCGAGATCACCTTGCCCGGATCGGCGACAAGTACAACCGGCTGGCGCGGGAAACTCAGACCATGCGGGAAAAGGCCGCCGCGACGACCAACTCGCTGGCACGTACGTTCGACCGGATCGTCGGGTTGCTCGAAGAACGCGGATACATGAGCGCCGATACCGAACCGAAGGTCACCGAGGCAGGTGTGCGCCTGAGCCGGATCTACAGTGAGAGTGACCTGTTGGTCGCGGAATGTCTGCGGACCGGGGTGTGGGCCGGGCTGACTCCGGCCGAACTCGCTGCAGTGGTGTCGTCGGTGAACTACGAATCCCGGCGTGACGGGGACACCGTGGACCGGGTTCCGACGCAGGCGCTACGGCACGCGCTCAATGACACACAGCGGTTGTGGAGCGAGCTTCGTTCGGACGAGATCCGACATAAACTGCCACCGACCCGCGAACCGGACCTCGGATTCGTGACCGCCGTCTACCACTGGGCCGGCGACAGCTCCCTGGTCGAGGCGTTGATCGCGACGGGAAGTCATGGCCGCCCGTTGTCGGCCGGTGACTTCGTCCGTTGGTGTCGCCAGGTGATCGACCTGCTCGATCAGGTTCGTCTGACCGCAGTGGATCCCGAGGTGGCCAGGACGGCAGCCAGAGCCGTAGCGTCGATACGTCGCGGCGTCGTCGCTGTCGACGCGGCTTGACGTCGACGTCTGTGGTTTGATTCGCAGGTTGCAAGAATTTCTTCGAGATTGACAAATTTTTCACGTTTTCTGTCGGGTCGACAGCGGCGGGAAACTGACGCACGCGAGTGGAGGCGAAGATGAGCGGGCCTTACGGACCGAACGATCCGAATCGGCAGTGGGCTCCCGGTGATCAGCCGAATCAGCCCGACGAACAGCAACGGGGGCAAGCCCCCCAGTCGGCCGGCCCTCAGCCGTGGGGCGGGGCCGGCCAGTGGGGTGGGCCGGGGGCACAGCCACCGCCGTACGGACAACCGGCACACCAGCCGGGATCACCGGTTTACGGTCAACCACCGCAACCCGGCCAGCCGCCGCAGCCGTGGGGGCAGCCTCCGCAGCAGGGTCCCGGGCATCCTAATCCTGGCGGGCAGTGGCCGCCGGCCGGCGAACCGACCCAGGCCTGGGGGCAGCCTCCGCAGCAGGGTCCCGGGTATCCTAATTCTGGCGGGCAGTGGCCGCCGGCCGGCGAACCGACCCAGGCCTGGGGGCAGCCTCCGCAGCAGGGGCCTGGACAGCAGGCGTGGGGTGCAGCGCAGCCTGCTCATCAGACCCCGTGGGGCCAGGGCCAACCGGTGCCACCACCTCCTGGGAACGGCGGAAAGTCGAAGTTGCCGTTGATCTTCGGTGTGGTCGGCATTCTCGTGGTGCTGGCGGCGGTGGGCGTGGGCTTGTCCGTTCTGCTCGGCGGTAAGACGCTCGACAGCAATGCGGCTCAGGTCGGTGTCGAGAAGATAGTCACCGAGTCGTACGGTTCCAAGAACGTCAGTAACGTGTCGTGCCCGTCCGGTCAGAAGATCAACAGTGGTGACTCCTTCACCTGCACACTGTCCATTTCCGGGGTCAAGTCGTCGGTGAAAGTGACCTTCGTCGACGACGACGGTACGTACGAGGTCGGCCGTCCCAGCTCGTGACTAGTCCACTCGGCCGGCGGCCGCCGCCTCCAGTGCGGCGACCAGTCGGCCGGCGGAACGCTCGATGCCGAGCGCAGCGGTGACGGCCGCGAACTCTGTCGGGTCCTGCGGCGCTGCAGGTAGTCGATCGTCGGTGGAGAAGTGCACGTCTGCATCCCGGACTACGCGCACCACGGGCAGCGCGGCGTCGAGGTAGGCGACCGCCTCGGGGGAGGTCAGTTTCCCGCGCACGCCGTTGGCCATGTCCGATTCCGCATCGGCTGCGGCGGCGCGGATTCCGGCGAGTGAGCCGTAGCGCAGCATCAGTGTCGAGGCTGTCTTTTCTCCCACACCTTTGATGCCGGGCAGTCCGTCGGATGCGTCACCACGCAGGACGGCGAGTTCGGCGTAGGCATCACCGGCCCGATCGCCGGGCACCCCGTACTTCTCGGCAACTTCGACGGGGCCGAACAGTTCCGCTTTGGACAGTCCTCGCCCGACGTAGAGCACTCGGACCGGTACGTGGTCGTCGGAGACCACTTGAAGCAGATCTCGGTCACCACTGACGACGATGGTGAGGTCGTCGCGTTCGGTCGCGGCGAGCGTACCCAGGACGTCGTCGGCTTCGAGGCCGGCGGCTCCGGCAGTGGCGATCCCGGTGGCCGCGAGCACATCCATGATCATGTCGACTTGTGGAGTCAAAGTGTCGGGGACCTCTTCCGAGGCTCCGCCGGTACCCTCGGCGACCCGATGTGCCTTGTAGGTGGGTACCGCGTCGACCCGAAATTGCGGACGCCAGTCGAGATCGAGGCACACTGCCAGGCGACTCGGCTGATGCTTGGTGATCAGCGACGCCACCATGTCGGTGAATCCGCGGACGGCGTTGACCGGTCTGCCCGCGGAGTCGACGAACGACTCGGGCAGGGCGTAGAACGCGCGAAACCACAGGCTGGCACCGTCGAGGAGAAGCAAAGGCCCACTCATGGGAACCATCCTGCCAGTCGGCACTAATCTGGACGTCATGACCTCTACAGCCGCCCAGGACTTCCGATTTCCCAGTGCCGTGTACGGCTCCCGTATCGCCCGTGCAGCCGAGTTGGCGCGTGTGGCCGGCCTGGACGGTCTGGTGGTCACTCCGGGCCCGGATCTGCGCTACCTGACCGGTTCTCGGGCCGACACGTTCGAACGACTCACCGCGCTGGTGATCGCGGCGGACGGCGGACAGGCGTCGATCGTGCTGCCCCGACTGGAATTGGCGGCGCTGTCGCAGTCGGCGGTGGGCGATCTCGGGGTGCAGGTACTCGACTGGGTGGACGGCGTCGATCCGTACGCGATCGTCGCCGGGCTGCTTCCCTCACGAGCCCGTGTTGCCGTGACCGACGCGATGCCCGCGTTGCATCTGATCCCGTTGGCCGACACTCTCGGCGCGCTGCCGATTCTCGCGACCGCCGTGGTGCGCGAGCTGCGCATGGTCAAGGACGGTGCCGAGATCGACGCGCTGCGCCGCGCGGGTGCCGCGATCGACCGGGTGCATGCGCGGATGTCGGAGTTCCTGATCGTCGGCCGCACCGAAGCGGAAGTGGGCGAGGCCATTTCGGCGGCCATCGAAGAGGAGGGGCACACCGAGGCCGCATTCGTCATCGTCGGTTCCGGTCCGCACGGCGCCGATCCGCACCACGAGGTGTCCGACCGGGTGATCGAGCACGGTGACGTGGTCGTCATCGACATCGGCGGACCGGTGGAACCGGGCTACAACTCCGACTCGACCCGCACGTACAGCATGGGTGAGCCGTCCGCGGAGGTCGCCGCACAGTTCGCCGTTCTCGAGGCCGCGCAGCGGGCCGCCGTCGACGCGGTACGGCCGGGTGTCACCGCCGAATCCGTCGACGCCGCCGCCCGTAACGTGCTTGCCGCCGAGGGACTGGCGGAGGTGTTCGTGCACCGCACCGGGCACGGCATCGGACTCTCGGTGCACGAGGAGCCGTACATCGTCGCGGGCAACGACATCGAACTCACCGAGGGCATGGCGTTCAGCATCGAACCGGGAATCTACTTCCGCGGCACCTGGGGAGCGCGCATCGAGGATATCGTCGTCGTCACCGCGGACGGATGCGAATCGCTGAACAACCGCCCGCACGGCCTGACGGTGCTGGGCTAACTGCCCGGTTTGAACGCGGCGGAACCGAGGATGCGGGTGACGTCGATCTCGATGACGACGCGGGCCGGATTCACTCGCGGCTGACGGTACCGCTCCGCATAGCGCCGCACGGCGTCTGCGACGTCGTCTGGATCGCCGGAGACTCGTGCCGGGCCTTCCAGGGTGAGCCAGCGGCCGCCGTCGACGGAGCTGACGGCGGCATATCCGCCGCGGGCGGCGTTGATCGCCTTCTGCGAACCTCCGCTGGTGATGACGCGGACCTTCCCGGCGTCCTGATCCCAGGTGAATCCGACGGCTACGACGTGCGGCGTCCCGTTCGGGCGAAGTGTCGTCAGCGTGGCGAGATGGTACTCACCGACGAACGCCAGTCCTTCTTCGGTCAATGCGGACGGGGCGGAGGGGGTGATCGTCATGCCACGACGGTAATCCAGGACACTGGTGCAGTGACTGCGGGAGTGGAGAAGAACAAAACCGGGACGGTATTGCTGCTCGGTGGGCGAAGTGAGATCGGCCTCGAGGTGGCGGCGCGTCTGGCGCCGGGTCGGAAGATCGTGCTCGCTGCCAGACGCAGTGACGATCTGGAGTCGCAGAAGCGGTTGCTGGTTGCCGCCCGGTGCCGCCGACGTGGCGACCGTGGAGTTCGACGCCGACGACACCGGTAGTCACGCTGCGGTGCCGGCCGCCGTCGGACCGATCTCGATCGCGATTCTGGCCTTCGGGATACTCGGCGATCAAAGACGCGCGGAAACCGATGCGGCACATGCCCTTGCGGTGATACACACCGATTTCTCGGCGCAGGTCAGCGTCCTGACACACCTCGCGCAGCTCATGAGGGCGCAGGGCCACGGTCAGATCGTCGTGTTCTCCTCGGTAGCCGGTGTGCGGGTGCGCCGGGCGAACTACGTCTACGGCTCGGCGAAGGCGGGGTTGGACGGTTTTGCCAGTGGACTCGCAGACGCGTTGCACGGCAGCGGCGTTCGGCTGATGCTGGTGCGTCCAGGATTCGTGATCGGGAGAATGACCGAGGGAATGTCACCGGCACCCCTGTCGAGCACTCCGGCCCAGGTGGCGGATGCGGTGATTCGTGGACTCACCTCAGGTGCCGCGCGGGTGTGGGTGCCGCGTACGCTGCAACCGGTCTTCTTCCTGATGCGTCTGCTCCCGCAATTCGTGTGGCGGCGGATGCCGCGATGACCACCGGCCAACCCGTCGTCGTCGTCGGAATCGGCGCGGACGGCTGGAGCGGACTGTCGGAGAGCGCGCGGAGCGCCGTCCACTCCGCCGAGGTGTTGGTGGGATCACCGCGCCAACTCGATCTGATGTCCGTCGCGGCGCAGAAAGTGCCGTGGCCGTCACCGATGCTTCCAGCACTACCCGCATTGTTCGCCGAGCTCGCAGACCGCCGCGTGTGTGTGCTGGCCAGCGGCGATCCCATGTTCCACGGGATCGGAGTGACCTTGATTCGGCTGTTGGGTGTCGACAACGTGCGGGTGATCTCGCATCCGTCGTCGGTGTCGTTGGCGGCGGCTCGGATGGGGTGGGCATTGGCCGAGGTCGACGTGGTGAGCGTGGTCAATCGTGACCCGGCGACGGTACTGCCCGCCGTGACGGACGGTGCGCGTCTGTTGGTCCTCGGAAACGGGCGTTCCACACCGGGTGCGGTGGCGGCGCTGCTCACACGCGCCGGATACGGCGGCACGGTGATGACGGTGCTCGGCTCCCTGGGCAGCGAAACGGAATCCCGAATCGACGGTTCGGCGCAGTCCTGGCATGTCGGGGACGTCGATCCTCTGCACGTCGTCGCGCTCGAGTGCCTCGCAACCGATCCGCCGGTCCGTCTGACCAGGGTGCCGGGTCTGCCCGACGCGGCCTTCGCCGGAGACGGGCAGATGACCAAACAGGAAATTCGAGCGCTCACTCTCTGCGCACTCGCTCCCGCTCCCGGCGAGCACCTGTGGGACGTCGGAGGCGGTTCCGGTACCATCGCCATCGAATGGATGCGTACCGATCGTCGTTGTACCGCAACATCTTTCGAGGTTCTTGATGGGCGGATTGCGCAGATCGTCGACAACGCCCGAACACTCGGTGTGCCCGCTCTCGTCGTCTCCGGGAAAGCGCCGGAGTCGTTCGCGGACGTCACCACCATGCCCGATGCGATCTTCGTCGGTGGCGGTGTGACCCAACCCGGCATGATCGACGCCTGCTGGGAGCGACTCGGAGAGGGTGGACGCATCGTCGTCAACGCCGTCACCGCCGAATCCGAGGCTTTACTCGTGCAGTGCCGAAGCCGTTTCGGGGGCACACTGCGCCGCTTGCAGATCCAGCGTGCGGAGCCGTTGGGATCGTTCCACGTCTGGCGATCCCAACTTCCCGTCGTGCAATGGTCTGCCGTCAAAATCACCGCTCCCGCCCAGTCGGGAACAGAGCCGTCGGAGGAAGATCCGCAATGACAGTCCACTTCATCGGTGCCGGCCCGGGGGCGGCCGATCTCATCACGGTTCGCGCTCAACGGATCATCGCGTCGAGTCCGGTGTGCCTCTACGCCGGAAGCCTGGTCCCGGTGGAACTGCTCGAGTGGTGCCCGGACGGTGCGCAGATCGTGAATACGGCGCGATTGAGCCTCGACGAGATCACCGCGATCCTGGTGGCGGCGCATTCGTCGGGGTTGGACGTGGCGCGACTGCATTCGGGTGACCCGTCGATCTTCAGTGCGGTCGCCGAGCAGGCGCGACGACTTCAAGCTGCTGGTGTCGAGTTCGAGATGGTGCCCGGGGTGCCGGCGTTCACTGCCGCGGCGGCCGCTCTGGGCCGCGAACTGACTGTTCCCGGTGTTTCGCAGACGATCATCTTGACCAGGGTGTCGACCCTGTCGACGGCCATGCCGGAAGGTGAGGATTTGCGGTCCCTCGGTAGGAGCGGGGCCACCATGGTCGTTCACCTGGGCGCCCATCGAATCGAGCAGATCGCCGCCGAGTTGACGATCAACTACGGAGGGGACTGCCCGGTGGCCGTTGTCGCGTTCGCATCGCGGCCCGATCAGATCGTGGTCCGTGGAACGCTGGACACCATCGTCGGTCTGGTCCACGACGCCGGCATCACCAAGACCGCAGTGGTGATCGTCGGCCGGGTTTTGACTGCCGAGGGATTCCCGGACAGCTATCTGTATTCGGCGGCCCGGGAACGGAGCACGCACTGATACCCGGAAACGGGCGCCTTCGTGTTCTCCTGCTCGGCGGAACCGGAGAGGGCAGGCAGATCGCGGCCCGGTTGGCTCATTCTGCCGACATCGACGTGGTCACCTCACTTGCCGGGCGGGTCCGTGATCCGCGGTGGCCCCGAGGTGAGGTGCGAGTCGGCGGTTTCGGTGGCGCGGACGGACTGAGGCAGTGGTTACCCGAGAACGGCATCGACGCGGTACTCGACGCGACCCACCCGTTCGCGGCGCGGATCTCCGCCAACGCCTTCGATGCGGCGCGCCGAGCAGCGATACCGTACGCGATGTACCGGCGGCCGCCGTGGGTCGAGGAGCCGGGTGACCGGTGGATCCGGGTGCAGAATCTGGAGCAGGCGGCGGATCTGCTGCCGCAGTACGGCACTCGTGCGTTCTTGACGATCGGTCGGCAAGGTGTCTCGGCTTTCGGTGGCGTGCCGGGGGTACGGCTACTGATCCGAGCCATCGATCCGCCGCCCGACCCGCTACCCGCCGGCTGCGAGCTTCTCCTGGCCAGGGGCCCCTTCGCGGTGGACGATGAAATCGCCTTGATGCGGGACCGCCGGATCGAGGTGCTGGTGACCAAGGACAGCGGCGGTGATCAGACGTACGCCAAGATCGAGGCCGCTCGGCGTCTGGCATTGCCGGTTCTCGTGCTCGCCCGCCCGCCCGTGCCGGCCGGCGCGCCGGTCGTGAACGCGGTGGACGACGCCGTTCACTGGCTGGAACGGATACGTGGGTAACAGGGCGGCAGCGGGATTCAGGTTCGTCTAAGGTTGCCCGCACATACTGGTCGGATGTACGGAACCACGAGCACGACCCTGCGGGACGTTCCGTGAGGGTGCCGGTTCCCGGGCTTCGGCGTCGCAAGGCTGCTGCGATCGCGGTTCGCAGCCTGCATGCCCGAGTCAAACTGTTGACTGCGGGTCTGGTCGCCGTGGCGGTGATCGTCTCCGCGTCCGCGGTGTACGTGGTGTTCAACGCGTACCTGCAAGGCAACGTGGACCGACAACTCGAGCGGACCGCTCAGGCCATCACCGATACCGCGAACCTCGGCGGTCAGACTCCGGTACTCGGTTTGACCGCCGGCGCCGATACCGCGGTGATCCAGGCCGTCGGTCTCGTCACCGGTGACGGCGCCCTGGTGACAGCCACCCCGGGACTGCCGCCGTTCAGTACCGGGGCGTCCGCGATCATCACTCTCGCCGAATCGATCTCGTCGCCGACCATCGAAACCGTCGACGCCTACCGGGTGTTGGTCACGCCGTCCGTGGCCGGTCAGACGCTGGTGGTGGCGCAATCGCTGAGTTCGACTCGTTCGGTCATCAAACGGCTCGCCGTGGTGCTCGCAGCCCTGGGGGCAGCGGGAATCGCGTTGGCGTACGCGGCGGGCGACGCTGTGGCGCGCACGGGCCTGCGACCGATTTCACGACTGACCGCAGCTACCCGCCGGGTGGCCGAGACCGACGACCTCGCGCCGATCCCGATTTCCGGTGACGACGAGCTGGCCTCGTTGACGGTCAGTTTCAACAAGATGTTGGGGACGCTCTCGGAGTCGAGGGACCGGCAACGTGCTCTGGTCACCGAAGCCGGCCACGATCTCTTGGCCCCGTTGACGGCGCTTCGCACCAATATCGAGTTACTGATGTCACTCGATCCTCGGACCGGTACGTCGGCGAATGCGGAGCTTGCGCATCTGCCCCGCGAGATCACCGAACAGATGACCGAGCTGACGGTACTGGTCGGTGACTTGGTCGATCGAGCGAGAGTCGACGAGGGAGCGCTGCCGGTTGGCGACACACCCGCCCGCTGATCCCGCACAGAAATGTCACGGCAGTCGTCCGGTCAGGACGATCCGAAGTACGAGAAAGGCTGACAGTGGTCAAACAAGCACGCGCCGAGTTGACTCGCCGACACATAGTTTCGGGCGCCGCCACCCAATTCGAACGATCCGGGTACGGAAGTACCAGCATGGCCGACATCGTGGCAGCCGCCGGGACGACCAAGGGCGCACTCTATTTCCATTTCACCTCGAAAGACGATCTCGCCCAGCACATCATCGCCGAGCAACATCGCCTGTCGATCGAAGCGGTCGAGACGATCGCCGCGCAGGGCGCACCGGGTTTGGAGCAGATGATCATGCTCTCGTATTCGATGGCACGCCAGATCGTCGACGAACCCGTCGTCCGGGCCGGGATCCGTTTGACACTCGAGCTCAGCACCTTCGAAGGACCGGTCGAACCGTACGCGGACTGGATCGCCGCGAGTACCGCGTTGACGACTCGGGCACAGACGGAAGGGCAGATACGTAGTTCGGTGCAGCCGGCGATGTTCGGCCACCTACTACCCGCCGCCTTCACCGGTGTGCAACTGGTGTCGAACGTACTCACCAAACGCGCGGACCTGCAGCGACGGGTGGAGGAGATGTGGCGGATCATTCTTCCCGGTCTCCTGACCGAGGGGTACGTCGATCGGATCGACCAACTCGTCCGGTCGCGGTTCGAGCCGACCGCAGCATGAGTGACCTCTCGCCGGCCGGTCTCACCTATCCGGACGTGGGAGCGACGGCAGGTGCCCTCCCATCTGGGTACCACCATCTTCACGAGGTGGCGGTCGTCGGAACCGGTCGCGCCGATTTCGAGGTGGCAGCGCGCGTCGTCATGTCGTGGCAGATGCATCGGGGCGCCGGTCTGACCCTGCGTTCGGGACCACGGACTGCGATCGCAGGGCACGACGCCACGCTCGGCTTCGGCCCGGTGCGTATCCCGGTACGTGTGGTGTACGAGGTGAACGAGGTGAACCGTCAGGGATTTGCCTACGGCACCAGAGCCGGGCACCCGGAATGCGGTGAAGAATCGTTCGTCGTTCGCTTCGACCCGGCGACCGAGCAGGTCAGTGTCGAGATCGTCGCTTTCTCCAAGCCGGGAACCTGGTGGGTGCGACTCGGTACCCCGGTCGGTCGCCGAGTGCAGAGGTCGATGACGCGCCGCTACCTCGACTCGGTTCGCGACAACGTCTCCCGGCAGGGTAGATGACCGATCAGGTCCGGGTGGTGACCGCCGCTGCGAACGACCGCCGATCACCGATCCATCCGTCAGCCGGCACAGCGTCGTCGAGTCGACGAAGGACGTCCTCGGTGAGCGTGACGCCCGCCGCATCACAATTCTCGATCACGCGGCGGGCTTTACGACTACCGGGAACAGGCACGATGTCGAAACCCCGGGAAAGTAACCACGCCAACGCCAGTTGACCGGCGGTGATACCCGCCGACTGTGCGAGATGCTCCAACCGGTGAACCTGGGCGAGATTCTGTGTCAGCTCGTTGCCGTCGAAGCGCGGATCCGACGCACGAAACGGACTCGACCCGATGTCGGCGGCGCCCAGAGTAGCTGTCAGAAGCCCCCGTCCCAGCGGGCTGTACGGCACCAGTCCCACCCCGAGTCGACGCGCGTGAGGAATCAGTGTTCGTTCCGGCACACGCCACAGCATCGACCATTCGAACTGCACGGCGGTGATCGGATGAACGGCGACCGCGGCGTCGAGTTGCGCTTTCGTCACCTCCGAGAGTCCGAGGTGACGAACCTTTCCCGCGGTCACCAGTTCTGCCATGGCGCCGACGGTGTCGGCGATCGGCACCGTCGGGTCGACGCGGTGCAGGTAGTACAGATCGATCGTGTCTCGTTGCAGCCGCCTCAACGACGCATCGCAGTAGTGCGCGACGTGCTCCGGTTTCCCGTCCAGACGTACCCCGGCGTCATCGCGTACTATCCCGAACTTCGTGGCGATCTTGACGGACGGATCGGAGATCGCAGTGCTCAGCAAGGTTTCGTTGTGCCCGCGGCCGTAACTTTGTGCCGTGTCGAACAAGTCGACTCCGGCATCGAGGGCGGCGCGTATCGCAGTCACCGACTCGCCGTCGTCTACCGGGCCGTAACCCTGCGAGAACCCCATGCAACCCAAGCCGATCGACGACGAGACAAACGACTCCGGGCCCAATGTTCGCTGTTTCATGCGTCCAATATCCGCCCCGACGACATGCACGAGAAATACCGAGAAGCGCTGGCTCTGATAACGACATACGCTCAATCAATGGAGTTTCGTCAGATCGTCTACTTCACAGCGGTCGTGCGACACGGCGGATTCACCCGCGCCGCAGAGCGTCTTCGTATCGCCCAACCGGCTGTCTCCGCTCAGATTCGACTGCTCGAGAAAGAACTCGGATCAGCCCTGTTCACCCGAACAACTCGACGTGTCACGCTCACGCCTGCCGGTGACCGATTTCTCGTTCACGCGCAGCGGATACTCACCGACATGGATGCGGCCGTCGACGACATGCAGTCTCAACGAACGGTTGCCGGTGGCCGCGTCCGCATCGGAGCGACTGCAGTAACCGGAACGGTTCGTCTTGCGCAGACATTGACGGCCTTCGCCTCGAAACATCCGGGCGTTCGCCTCCGACTGCAGACCGGTTTGATCGACGGTCTGCTCGACGAACTCGACGCCGGCTCGTTGGATGTGGTTGTCGGCCCCCAGCATCGGACCGACCCTCGATTCGTGGCGGCGCGGCTGTCCGAGGAATCGCTGGTGGTGATTACAGCGGTCGACTTCGGCACTCCTGAAATTCGCTCCTTGTCCGATCTGCGCGAGTGTCCTTTCGTCTGCCTGCCCGCAGGGAGCGGGCTACGAAGCCTCCTCGATCGGTGGGCCTCGATATCGAATTTCAGCCCACTCGTCGAGTTCGAAACCCATGGACCCGAGAGTATTCGCGCCCTGGTCTCGGAGGGACTCGGTGTGGCGTTGGTGGCGCGATCGTCGGCGATCGAACCGGGACCGCCGATTCGGATCCACCATGTGCCCGACGTTCCCGAGCATCCGCCGATCTGCGCGTTCGGGGCCTCGGGTCGGTCATCGGTGGCGGCCGCGGCATTCATCGAATTCATTTGCGCTGAAACGCATCTGCGATCAGCGCAGTCCAGCGTACGACAGTAGCCCTGATGCCACGACGTTGATCGCGAACACGTTGAACAGCATCGTGGTCTACGCGGCAACATGTGTCCACACCGCTCGCGTGCTACCACTGCCCTGCCGTGGCTCGGGCATGCAGAAGACTCAGCATGACCCGATCGAAGGGTCATGCATGCCGTCGCGCGGCGATGCCGGCGATGATCGTGGCCGACCCCCCATTCGAGACCGGCCCGGGAAGCATCGGTGAAGGTGTTGTTGGCGGCGACGGTGCGGAGAAACCGCTCGGTGTCGATGCGACTGCGCCGCCGAGCGGATGGGTAGCGCCCGGGGGCCGAGGCGCGGTGCTGCTCCTCGATGACGTGTCCGATCACGAAGGTGTAGACGAGCGCACTGTGGTTCGTTCGGACTGCGATGTCGAGAACTCGCGCGCAGCTCCGTCCCAGGGTTGAATGCGGCCACGAGGGACCGCACCGACCCAAGGAGATCGACATGGCCAAGTACCTGCTCCTCAAGCACTACCAGGGCGCACCCGCCCCCGAGAACAACGTGCCTATGGATCAGTGGACGCCGGCGGAGATCGACGCCCACATCCAGTACATGAACGACCTCGCCGGCAAGCTCGAGTCGACCGGCGAATTCGTCGACGCGCAAGCACTCGCGCCGGAGGGTTCGTGGGTTCGCTACGACGGGGAGGGGCGGCCCCCGGTCACGGACGGCCCGTTCGCGGAGACGAAAGACCTCATCGCGGGGTGGATGGTGATCGACGTCGATTCCCACGAGCGGGCATTGGCAGTGGCCGGAGAGCTGTCGGCGGCTCCCGGCGCGGGCGGAATGCCGATTCACGAATGGCTCGAGGTACGCCCGTTTCTGGCGCACCCGTCGCCCGTCTCGGACTGATCGTCGGTGGACGAATCCGGCCTGCGTGCCCTGACACCGGTGGTGATCGGGATTCTCGTCCGCCGCGGAGCTGACTTCGCGGCGGCCGAGGACTGTGTACAGGAAGCCCTGATCGAGGCGGCGCGCGTGTGGCCGGGCGATCCGCCACGAGATCCGAAGGGCTGGCTGGTCACGGCGGCGTGGCGCAAGTTCCTCGACACCGTCCGCGCAGATGCTGCCCGCCGTCGCCGTGAGAGCCTCGTCGCCACCGAACCAGCGGCAGGTGTGGCCGAGACCGTGGACGACACCCTGGCCGTGTATTTCCTGTGCGCTCACCCGTCGCTGTCGTCGTCGTCGGCGGTCGCGTTGATGTTGCGGGCGGTGGGCGGCTTGACCACCCGACAGATCGCGCAGGCGTACCTCGTTCCCGAGTCGACCATGGCTCAGCGGATCAGTCGGGCAAAGCGCACCGTGTCGAATGTCCGCTTCGATCGGCCTGGTGACGTGGCGACGGTGCTGCGGGTTCTCTATCTCGTGTTCAACGAGGGTTACTCCGGTGATGTGGATCTAGCCGACGAGGCGATCAGACTCACTCGCCAACTACACGCGCAGTTCACGCACGTCGAAGTATCGGGTTTGCTCGCGTTGATGCTGCTCCATCACGCTCGCCGCCCGGCCCGAACCCGAACCTGCGGCAGCCTGGTCCCGCTCGCAGAGCAGGATCGCACGCTGTGGGATACCACGCTGATCACCGAGGGCGTCGCCGTGTTGCAGGCGGCGCTGGCCCGGGATCGGTTGGGCGAGTTCCAAGCTCAAGCCGCGATTGCCGCACTGCACGCCGATGCCCGCACTGTCGAGGACACGGATTGGGTGCAGATCGTTCAGTGGTACGACGAATTGTTGCGGATCACCGACAGTCCGGTGGCACGGCTCAATCGCGTCGTCGCGCTGGGGGAGGCCGACGGTGCGCGGGCCGGGTTGGCGGCGCTGTCGGGGCTCGATCCCGCGCTACCGCGATACGACGCGGTGGCGGCGTATCTGCACGAACGCGGCGGCGACCGAGCGACGGCAGCCCGCCTGTACGCCGCTGCTGCCCGCTCCGCACCGAACGTTCCCGAACGCGATCACCTCACGCGCCAGGCCGCGCGGCTCAACGAGGAGTTGCGCCGGTGACGGTAGTCGCGACCGAGGTGGATGTGTGGGTGCCGACGAGGGCCAGAGCAGCGTAGGACACCAATAGCGACGTCGCTGCTGCAGCATTGAAACCGAGGTCTTTCGCGCGGACGTGCGCGCCGACGGCGGCGGCGAAGTAGAGGGTGAGCATGATCGCGGTGACGCGGGCCAGGCCCGGAAATTTCGGTGCGACAGCAAGCCCGACGGCCGAGGCTGCCTTGATCACCGGAAATATCCACCGGTTCCGCTGGGGGAAGTGCACGGAGTCCAGGCACCGGGCGACGTAGTCAATCGGTTTGACGGAGATCACCGCGTCACCCGCCTGAAATGCGGCGAAGAGTGCAAATACTCGCGGATCGGAAATCGTCCTCGTGAGCGCAACCATCGATTGTTCCCCCAGTCTCGTACGTGTCGACGGGTCGACGCCGGTAGTGGCGCCACCCGTCTCGGCATCGAAGATACTCGTCGCCGGGGCTCACTCCACGAACTGTGCCCGCATCACCATTGCGACCTCGGCGTGCCGCAGCAGGAACGCTTTCTCGTCGTAGCCTTTGCGTCGCAGCCACAAGGTGACCTCGCTGTTGCATTTGCTCGCATTGCATGCAGCGCATGCAGGTGCGATGTTGCCCAGGGTGTAACGCCCACCGCGCGAGATCGGAAGGACACAGTCTCGCTGTAGCGGTTCGCCTGACTGTCGGCAGTAGGCGCAGCCGTCCCAAGCGGATTGCAGGGCCGACCACTGCTCGGCGCTGAGATCGTGTTCCACCAGCGCCATCCGCCGTTGACGTTTGCGGGCGGATCGGGCTTGACGACTGCGGTTGACCGGCACCGACCCATCGTATCGGTGCCGACCGGCCGGTTCAGTCGGGATAACGGCGCGGCGTGAACACTTGTCGGCCCGAGCCTGTTTCCACGACGGTGGTCATCGACGATCCGACGATCAGCAGGGTCCGCATGTCGATCTCGGCCGGTACGAGTTCGGCCAGGGTGACGATGCGAACGGACTCCTCGACCCCCGCCACGTCGCGACCGATGACCACGGGCGTCTCGGGGGAGCGGTGTTCGAGTACCAGATCCTTCATTGCCTGCACCTGCCACGTCCGGGACTTCGACGCCGGGTTGTAGACGGCAAATGCCATGTCCGCCGCCGCAACTGCGGTGATGCGGCGAGCGACGACGTCCCACGGCTTGAGTCGATCGGAGAGCGAGAGCACAGCATAGTCGTGTCCCAAGGGCGCGCCGACGCGGCTGGCGACGGCGTTGGCAGCGGTCATACCGGGCAGAACCCGGACCGGGACGCCGCGCCACTGGTCTTCGGCGGCGACTTCGAGAACTGCTGCGGCCATGGCGAACACGCCCGGATCACCGGAAGAGACGACGGCGACGCGGGCACCGTTCTTCGCGAGATCGAGTGCCATCGCGGCGCGTTCGGCCTCGACGCGGTTGTCGCTCGAGTGGCGGCGCTGGCCGGGGCGCGTCGGCACGCGGTCGACGTACGGTCCGTAGCCGACCAGATCGGTTGCCAGGGACAGTTCACGCGCCACCTCGGGCGTGGTCCAGGCCGTATCGCCCGGTCCGAGACCCACCACGACCACTTCGCCGGCCGATTCCCGGCGGGCGTCGGGATTGTTCGACGGGCTGGGCACGATCGCGATGGAGAAGTACGGCACCCCGCTCGGGTCGACGTCGGCGGCGGTCTCGACGCGCTGGCGCGTCGTGCTGGCGCGTTCGACGTAATGCGCTTCACCGAGACGGTCGGCGTCCTCGAGGGAACGTAACACCGGCGGAAAGGTGCGCCCGAGTTTCAAGATCGCGGCGGCGTCGGTGTCCTTCAATCGTCGGGTCAGCTCGGCCTGCGGCAGCGTGCCGGGAAGAATGGTCAGGATTTCGTCGCCCTCGACGAGCGGCTTCGCGAGCGCGGCCGAGGCGGCGCTGACGGAGGTGACACCGGGGATCACCTCGGCGTCGAAGCGGTCGGCGAGGCGTTTGTGCATGTGCATGTAGGAGCTGTAGAACAGCGGATCACCGGCCGCGAGCAGCGCCACCGAGCGTCCCGCTGCCAGGTGCACCGCCAGGCGCTGCGCGGCAGCTTCGTAGAACTCGTCCATCGCGCCCTGGTAGCCACCGGGGTGCTCGATTGTTTCGGTGGTGACCGGGTAGACGAGGTGCTCCTCGATCTGCCCTTCACGCAGGTACGGCGCGGCCACTGCGCGGGAGATGCTCTTGCCGTGCCGGGCGGAGTGGAAGGCGACCACGTCGGCTTCGCCGATGACACGGGCCGCTTTGACGGTCACCAGTTCCGGATCACCCGGTCCGATGCCGACACCCCAGAGTTTGCCGGTGCTCATTCGGTTTCACTCGCGATCGCATTGACGACGGCCGCGGTGATCGCGCTGCCGCCGCGCCGGCCTCGCAGCACCAGATACTCTATACCGCTTGCATGTTCGATGAGAGCCTCCTTGGATTCGGCGGAGCCGATGAACCCGACCGGGCCGCCGACGATCGCCGCGGGGCGAGGCGCGCCCGCCTCGATCAAGTTCAGCAGGTGGAACAGTGCCGTGGGGGCATTGCCGATCGCCACGACCGCGCCTTCGAGCTTCGGTCCCCACAGTTCGAGGGCGGCCGCCGAGCGCGTGTTCTCGATCGTCGATGCCAACACCGGTACTCGCGGATCGCCGAGGGTGCAGACGACGTCGTTGCCTGCGGGCAGGCGCTTACGGGTGATGCCCGCGGCCACCATCGTGGCGTCGCAGAAGATCGGCGCGCCGTTGCGCAACGCCGTGCGGGCAGTGCTGACGACTCCGGGAGTGAAGGCGATGTCGTCGACCAGATCCACCTGTCCGCTGGCGTGAATCATGCGCACCACGGCTTGGGAGACATCCGCCGGAAAACGGCTCAGGTCGGCTTCGGCCCTAATGGTGGCAAAGGACTGGCGATAGATTTCCGCACCGTCACGGATGTAGTCGATCATGTGCCACACGATAGAGGCTTCACCGATCTGCCTGATTCACCCGGTAACCGTCACCGGTCGCAACCACGTCGGCTACGTCCCCGCGGGGACGGCCGCAACTGCGGTCGCAGCCCGCCCAGTGCTGGCGCCCCACGACGGGCAGTTCCGACTGCTCGACGGCGGTGATCGCGTCGGCGCGGACGTCGGCGAGGGACTTCGCGCAGCCGGGGCTGCCGGTGCAGGCGGTGACCTCGAGCCAGGGGGAGTTCTCGTCGAAGATCAGGCCCATCGGCGCGAGCACCCGCACCACCTGCTCGGCCGCCCATTCCTCGAGGTCGAAGATGTGCAGCGATCGCCACGGCGTCACGACGACGGGTTTGTCGACCGCGGCGAGGAACTCGGCCAGGCGCGCATCGAGAAGCCCGAACTGCAGGCCGCCGCCGAGCGCGACACTGCCGTCGTGTTGGGTCAACCAGCCGATGGCCGGTCGCGATTCGGCGGACAGCTGCGCCGGCCCCGCGCTTTCCGCGTCGAGGCCGAGCCGCTCGAGGGTGCGGGGGATCGCGTCCGGGATCTCGTGCAGACGCCAGTGCCGATCACGCAGGTCCAGGAAGGCGTGGGCGGCGCCGAGGATCAACTCGACGGCGTCGTCGGCGTGAACGCGGTGGGTGGTGCGGTGACCGGCCAATACCAGCGTGTGCTCGGTGTCCGAATGGGCGTGAAGGCCGAAGTCGCCGTGCAGGCCGCTGATGTCGCCGCGGCCGTCGTCGAGAGTGAACAGGGTCCGGCCGGGCAGATTCGCCAGCGCGGCGTCAGCCTGCAATGCGGCGTCGAGACTGCCGACCACCTCGCGCAGATCCGCGACACCCCCGATCCGGCCCGTCAGCGGCGAGGCGAGGATGTTGCGTACCCGCTCGTGCGTTGCCGACGGCAGCAGTCCGACCGCCGCGATACGCTCGGCGAACGCCCCGGGGTCGGACACCGCACGCAGTTGAACGTTCCCGCGTGAAGTCAGCTCGATCTGCCCGTTACCCAGATCGCGGGCCGCATCGGCGAGGACCTGCAACTGGGCGGCGGTGAGCAGCCCGCCGGGCAGGCGCACCCGCGCCAGCGCGCCATCGGCGGCCTGGTGGACATGCAGTGCACCCGGGCACGCGTCTGGCTGGGAACGGTCCTTGGGCATGGGTCAAGGGTACGACCCGTCCGATCCGGCCTCCCCGGACCGGTAGCATCACCACCACCAGTGACGGCAGTTGAGGAAACCGGTGCGAACCCGGTGCGGTCGCGCCACTGTGAGTGAGCTCGGGCGGATATGTTTCCGCCTGGAAACACGAGTCAGACCCTCGAACTGCCGTCGATGAACAGCTCTGTGCCACGGGGCGCGAAACCCCAGGAAGGCTTCACCCGTGATTCTTCTGCTCTCCACGTCCGATACCGATCTGCTGAGCGCTCGCGCCAGTGCGGAGGCCGGCGACGGCGTCTCCTACCGCTGGGCGAACCCCTCGCGGCTGCTCGTCTCGGAAGATCTGCCACCCCTTCTCGACGGTGTCGATCTGGTGATCGTCCGCATCCTCGGCAGTCGCCGCTCCTGGGAAGAGGGCCTGGACATGGTCCTCGCCTCCGGACTTCCCGTCGTCGTCCTCGGCGGCGAGCACGCCCCGGACGCCGACCTCATGGAATGCTCCACGGTGACCGCCGGTGTCGCGGCGGAGGCGCACAACTACCTCGCCGAGGGTGGTACCGCGAACCTGGTGCAGTTGCACCATTTCCTTTCCGACACGGTCCTGCTCACCGGTCACGGCTTCGAGCCGCCGGTACGGTTGCCCGCGTGGGGTGTCGCCGACTTCGCACCCGAGATCGCCGAGAACTCCGGACCCGTCATCGCCGTGCTCTACTACCGAGCGCAACACCTGGCCGGGAACACCCGGTACATCCAGGCGCTCTGCGAGGCGATCTCCGACGCCGGCGGTACCGCGCTTCCGATCTACTGCGCGTCGCTGCGTACCGCGGAAGCCGAACTGCTCACGACGCTGCGGCGCGCCGACGCCATGGTCGTGACGGTACTCGCCGCGGGCGGCACCAAGCCCGCGACCGCATCCGCGGGCGGCGACGACGAAGCGTGGGACGTGGCCGCGCTCGCCGCTCTGGACGTGCCGATCCTGCAGGGTCTGTGCCTGACCAGCAGCCGCGCCACCTGGGACTCCAACGACGACGGACTTTCCCCCCTGGACGTCGCGACGCAGGTCGCCGTGCCGGAGTTCGACGGCCGCATCATCACGGTTCCGTTCTCGTTCAAGGAAATCGACGCGGACGGGCTCTCCACGTACACCCCCGACCTCGAGCGCGCCGCCCGTGTCGCCGGGATCGCGGTGCGACACGGCAAGCTGCGCCACATCCCGACCACCGAGCGCCGGATCGCGCTGATGCTCTCGGCGTACCCCACCAAGCACGCCCGCATCGGTAACGCCGTCGGCCTCGACACTCCCGCGAGCGCCATCGACCTGCTGACTGAAATGCGCAGCGCTGGTTACGATCTCGGACCTGTCGATGGACCGGATGCGGTTCCCGGCTTGGCGGCCAAGGACGGCGATGCCCTGATACACGCCCTGATCGCCGCCGGTGGGCAGGATCCGGACTGGCTCACCGCCGAACAACTCGAGGGTAACCCGATCCGTATTTCGGCATCGAAATACCGCGAATGGTTCGACACCCTGCCCGAGGACCTGCGCACCGGCGTCGAAGAGCACTGGGGCAGCGCGCCCGGCGATCTCTACGTAGACCGAAGCCAGGACCCCGACGGCGAAATCGTCATCGCTGCACTGCGATTCAACAACATCGTGCTCATGGTGCAGCCGCCCCGAGGATTCGGTGAACGCCCCGTCGCGATCTACCACGACCCGGATCTGCCGCCGAGCCACCACTACCTCGCCGCGTACCGCTGGATCGCGGCCACCGAAGAGAACGGGGGATTCGGCGCCGACGCCGTCGTACACCTCGGCAAGCACGGCAACCTCGAATGGCTACCGGGTAAGACCGTCGGCATGTCCAGTACCTGCGGCACCGACGCCGCTCTCGGCGATCTGCCGCTGATCTACCCGTTCCTGGTCAACGATCCGGGCGAGGGCACCCAGGCCAAGCGCCGCGCGCACGCCACGCTCGTCGATCACCTGATCCCGCCGATGGCACGCGCCGAAAGCTACGGCGACATCTCGCGCCTCGAGCAGCTTCTCGACGAGCACGCCAACATCTCCGCCCTCGACCCGGCGAAGCTCCCGGCGATTCGTCAGCAGATCTGGACGCTGATGCGGGCGGCCAAGATGGATCACGACCTCGGGCTCGCCGAGCGCCCCGACGAAGACGTGTTCGACGACATGCTCCTGCACGTCGACGGCTGGCTGTGCGAGATCAAGGACGTCCAGATCCGTGACGGCCTGCACATCCTCGGTCGTGCCCCCGAAGGCGACGCGGAAATCGAACTGGTCCTGGCGATGCTGCGGGCCCGCCAGATGTGGGGCGGCGAGCAGAGCGTGCCCGGCCTGCGCGAGGCACTCGGGCTCAGCGAAGACGGCGACGAATCACGCAACCGTGTCGACGACGTCGAGGAGAAGGCACACGCACTGGTCCGCGCCATGTACGACGCCGACTGGAACCCCGCTGCCGCCGACACTCTCAGCGACGACGAGACCGTCGTGAAGATCCTGCAGTTCGCCGCCACCGAGGTCGTTCCGCGCCTGCGGCAGACGGACAACGAGATCAAGCAGATCCTGCACGCCCTCGACGGCGGTTTCATCGCCGCCGGACCGAGCGGTTCACCACTGCGCGGGCTGATCAACGTCCTTCCGACCGGACGTAACTTCTACTCCGTCGACCCCAAAGCCGTGCCCTCGCGCCTGGCATGGGAGACCGGTCAGGCCATGGCCGAATCCCTCGCCGCCCGCTACCTCGCCGATCACGGCGAATACCCGCGCTCGGTGGGTCTGTCGGTGTGGGGCACCGCCGCCATGCGAACCTCCGGCGACGACATCGCCGAAGTATTCGCACTCCTCGGCGTGCGACCCGTCTGGGACGAGGCCAGCCGCCGCGTCGTCAACCTCGAGGTGATCGACCTCGAGGAACTCGGCCGCCCCCGCATCGACGTCACCGTCCGCATCTCCGGATTCTTCCGCGACGCGTTCCCGCACGTTCTCGCGCTACTCGACGACGCCGTGCAACTCGTCGCCGCCCTGGACGAGACGGACGAGCAGAACTACGTCCGCGCGCACGCGCAGGCGGACATCGCCGAACACGGAGACCAGCGCCGCGCGACCACCCGCATCTTCGGCTCCAAACCCGGAACCTACGGCGCCGGACTGCTACAGCTGATCGATTCCAAGTCGTGGCGCGGCGACGACGACCTCGCCGAGGTGTACACCAACTGGGGCGGTTTCGCGTACGGGCGTGGCCTCGACGGCATCCCGGCCGCCGACGACATGCGCAGCGCCTACCGCCGAATCAACGTGGCCGCCAAGAACACCGACACCCGCGAGCACGACATCGCCGACTCCGACGACTACTTCCAGTACCACGGCGGCATGGTCGCCACCGTGCGCGCACTGACCGGTAAGTCGCCCGAGGCGTACATCGGTGACAGCACACGTCCCGAATCTGTTCGCACCCGCACACTGTCGGAAGAAACCGCGCGCGTGTTCCGGGCCCGCGTCGTCAACCCGCGCTGGCTCGACGCGATGCGCCGTCACGGCTACAAGGGTGCCTTCGAAATGGCGGCCACCGTCGACTACCTCTTCGGCTACGACGCCACCACCAACGTCGTCGCAGACTGGATGTACGAAAAGCTCGCCGAAACCTACGTCCTGGACGAGCAGAACCAGAAATTCATGACGCAATCCAATCCGTGGGCACTGCACGGTATCGCCGAACGTCTCCTCGAGGCCGCCGAACGCAACATGTGGGAGCACCCCGAGCAGAAAACCCTCGACGGGTTGCGTCAGGTGTATCTCGAGACCGAAGGCGAACTCGAAGGGGAGTAGCGGATCAGGGAACTGGTTGCCCGTCGACGCGTACGACGGGCAACCAGCTCGCCAAGGTTCGGCCGAGCGAACTGATCAGCCGTTCTCCGAAGACACACAGCGTGTGTTCCCAGGGGTGGCCGAACGTTCCTTCGCCGAGGTCTTCTCGTAGGAAGATGTAGTAGTCGCCGTCCGGGTAGACCGGGACCCGCCACCGGGCATCGGCAGCAGCCGCATGTTCGGCGGCGTCGAACCGGTAGCCGGGGTGCTGCCAGTCGAGCACGACGAACGTCGGGTCGTCGGCGAACTGCGTCACGAAACAACGTAGGGCTTCGGCGTTGACGGCGTCGAACCTGGCGAAGACCTCACCCGCCGTCAGGCCGGAAGCGCGCAGGTCGAACGTCAACGACGGTACGGGTTCGGTGATCGCCGGCCACAGTGATGCATCGAGTCCCGGCCGAAATCCGAATCTGTCGACGAATTCGTCCCAGTACCTGCGATTCTCGGTCAGCTCCGACCAGCCCGCGGACAGCGGGGTTCCGAAATCGTGGGTGTACCTCATGCGAGCTGCGACCTCCGCGCCGTGGAATCGTGTCACGACAGGGCAGATAGTAACCTTCGACTCACGTCACACCCGAATGATCGCGACGATTCTCGTGGTCGTCGTCGGTGACCGAACGACGACGGGTCGAGTCGTCCTGCATCCCCAGACCTGATCAGCAACCCGGAAGGACATATCGATGACACATCCGGTACGCGGCATCGACCACATCGGCCTGACAGTGCCCGACATCGAGGCGGCAACCACCTTCCTCGTCGACGCACTGCAGGCGACGGTTCTCTACGACACCTACCGCAAAGTTCAACCTCCGCGCGACAGCGAACGGACTCACGAGCGGCTCGGCATCCCCGACGACATGGCACAGCGCGCGATCAGGATGCTCGCCCTCCCGAACGGCCCCGGAATCGAACTCTTCGAGTATCAGGGCCCGGACCAGCGTCCGGCCGCAGTGCCCTCCGACATCGGCCGGCAGCACGTCGGCATCTACGTCGACGACATCGACGAGGCGCTGGCCCGGTTCGAGAGCGCAGGCGGACGGCGTAACTCCGACCCGCAGGACTTGCAGGGCGCCGAGGGGGGAGCAGGTAACCGCTTCGTCTACGCACGGACGCCATGGGGATCGACGATCGAGCTGATCACCTATCCGACACCGCAGCCGTACCGCCACACCGCGCCGCGAGCCAAGTGGCAGGCGTGAACGATCACGACGACACGTCGATACTCGTGGTCGGCGCCGGAATCGTCGGTGCGTCGATCGCCTACCGTCTCGCTCGTGCCGGTCACCGGGTCACCGTGGTGGAACGGGACGGCGCCGCCGCCGGGGTCACGGGTGACTCGTTCGCGTGGATCGGCCTGGCGAAGAGCGCCGCCGACGTGTATTCGCAGACGCTTCGACGAACCGCCGCCGACGAGTTCAGCCGTCTCGAGAGCGAACTCGCGGGAACCTTCGACATTCACCGCTTCGACATTCACCGCGGCGGCGCGATCACCTGGGAAGCGACCGAGACCGAGACACGACGGTTCGTCGACACCCATCGCGCGCTGGGTCATCCGATCGAACTCCTGACCGGCCGCGAAGTACTGGTGCGCGAGCCGGGACTGCGCGCGGTACCAGCGGTGGCCGCCTACGCGCCGGGAGACGGCGGCGTGGACCCGGTGGCGTTCACCCGAGCGTTGCTCCACAGTGCCGAAAAATTCGGTGCAACAGTTCATTTCGGCAGTACAGTGCAGTCGTTGATCACCGACGGGGCGCGAGTGTGCGGTGTCGCGACCTCCGACGGACCGATCTCGGCGTCGACGACGGTACTTGCCGCCGGTACCGCGATCCCGGCGCTCGCGACGTCGTCCGGAGCGGTCGCCGAGGTGGATGCGTCACCGTGTTGCCTGATCCGATATTCGACGCCCCGTCCATTGGTGAACGGAATCCTGTCCACCCCGGATTTCGAGGTCCGGCAAGGGGACGACACGACATTGATCGCCGCCGAAGACGTTCCCGCCGGGTTCACGGGCGATCCGCGTGCACTCGCAATACCGACCACCGACGCGATCCGCAGGCTCCTGGTCGGCGGTGAGCAGATTGAACTGATCGACGCAGTGGTGGCCGATCGTCCCGTCCCGCGCGATGGTCGTCCACTTTTGCGCCATGCGGCGGGCGTTTCAGGTCTGTACCTGGCGGCCGTGCACCCGGCGATCATTCTGGCCGGAGCGATCGGAGCGCAGGTAGCCCACGATCTCACCCGAGTATGAAGAAAAGATTCACCTGATCATTTCTGCCCGTTCATCGATGGCCGAATTCTCACCCCTGGGTCCGATCGAGGGCGGGTGCTGCCCGGACGCGCTTGTGCGCCTGCCTTCCGGATATACCGGTCAATCTAATGAGATTCGGCATAGTGGATTTTTTCGGCAATATTCCATACTTGTCGACATCGCGCCCGAGAACATCCTTGCGCATCGGATGAGAAGATCACGCTCGATACAGCGATGATCACCGACAGCGGTTAACATACGGTGTCTAATCTCGACGTTAATCAGATAGAGGCCGAAAAAAATTGAATCACAGATTCTGTGTATGCGGGGACGATGCGCAATTCGGAAACCCGGGAAGGCCGGCCGTTCCATGAGTATTCGAATTCACCGGCTTCGAAAAGCGGCAAAATACCCTTTCGAGACCTGCTGTCTGACGCTGGCCGTGATCGTCGTGGCCGCACTCGTCGCCGGCTACGACGTGCAACCACGCTCAACGCCCGCATATGCACCAGTCACGTTCTCTGCGAATCCCAACTCCGCAGCACTACCTTTCGACATACCGCCGAAGTCGGCTCTGAACGGAAAGCTGGTTTTCGCCCACTACTTCCCGCCGTATCCGGTATCGATCGACAATGCGAACCCGTCCAGCGATTATTATGCGACGCAGTATCTTACAGTGAACGGTGAGAACAATCAGAATGTTCGCTACGGGGGGTTCCTCCGTGATCGACCGATTCCACGCTCACCCATCGCCGATTCACAGTGGCGTCAACGCGACCTCGAAAACGAAGTTCGTTCGGCGATTGCCGCCGGGATCGACGGATTCTCCGTCGACATCATCGCCAAGGCGTCCGATACCAGTTGGTGGGGTTCTACTGTACCGACGGCCCTGATCAAAGCGGCCGCTTCAGTCGATCCGAATTTCAAAATCATGCTCATGCCCGATATGAACGGCGCGTTCAAAAACATGACTGCAGCTCAAATGGCAGCCGAGATGAAGCCGTACTCGACCATGTCCTCGTCCTTCACATTGAACGACGGACGTCTGGTGATATCGCCATTTCTGGCTGAAAACAAGACTGCAAGCTGGTGGTCGGAATTCATCACCGTCATGAAGAATACCTACCGGATAAATGTGGCATTTGTTCCAGTTTTCCTCGACGCCGCTGCCAACCGGAACGCATTCGCCTCGATCAGCTACGGGATGTCGAATTGGGGTAATCGAAATCCGGCGGCAAATCCGCTCTCGACCTCGAACCCGAACTTCCCGATGGGACTCGCCGCTGCCGCTCGGTCCTTGGGGAAGATCTGGATGCAACCTGTCGCTTTCCAAGATGTGCGTCCGAGCCAGTCGATCTACGACGAAGCACAGAATTCACAGAACCTGCGAAACATGTGGCAGATCGCGATTGCGTCCGACAGTCAATGGGTCCAACTCGTCACCTGGAACGACTACAGCGAGGGCACGTCGTTCGCACCCAGCGCCGGCCACGGACGTGCATTGCTCGACTTGAATTCCTACGGGTTGTACACCTTCCGTACCGGCACTTCCCCTACGATCGTTCGCGATACCGCGTATCTGGTCTATCGCAATCAGCTGGTCTCCGCGGTGCCTGTCAATCGTTCGGCCGCCCCGATGAAGCTGCGCCCGTCATCCTCTCCGGCAAGGGATACCGTCGAGGTTCTCACGTTCTTGACCGCGCCCGCAGTGGTCAAGGTGATAGTAGGAACGACAACTGTCACCTGTAATGCTCCGGCCGGGATGAGTAGCTGCATCGCACCTTCGAAGATCGGTACTGTCAAAGCCAGCGTCGTTCGGGGTACGGCGGAAGTGGCGAGGGTAAGTTCACATACACCGGTGACGGCCACCCCGTACAACCAGAATATGGAGTACCTGGTCGATTCCAGTAGAAGATAACGGACCTTCTCGATAGCTGAAGCCTTTCGGTTGCGTGGCGCTTCGAGGACGGCGACGCCCGATCCGACAAGATGTGTCAGATGAGCGGGTCGCCCCGGTCGGTTCGACGCGACTGCCGATTGCCGCCTGAATACGCCGAAGGGTCTGGGCCGGAGAGCCGCCGAGTTGTTCGTCCAACCGGCGGCGATTGTGTAGATCGGCATCGAACCGTGCGCCGAGCATGCTTCGTATCCCTCGCCATCGCCCCGTGGACGCGGCGGTTTGGTGCGCCAGGGTTCCTCGACCGTCCAGGCGGCGCATTCGGCAGTGAGGGCGCCACTGCTGCGGGCTCAGCGCGCCGAGATCGCAGACCCGCTGATCGCAGACCCGCTGATCGCAGACCCGCTGATCGCAGACCATTGTCGGTCCTTGCTCCACTCCGTCGCTGCCTCGATTCGGTAGGGCTTCGACGATCCGGCCGAAAGTATCGTCCCAATCGTCAACCCCGAACAATTGACCACGCCAGATTCCGGGACGAGTCGCAGGTGTGCGATCCCGGGTCAGCCCACGACGTCATCGGTACGCTCGTGGACATGGACATGGACATGGGCAGGGACCTGTTACTGCTGTTCATTGTCATCGGCCCGGTGACGGTGCTCGGGTGGGCGGCCCTTCGAGCGAAGCACCGTGGGCTGGGGGGCTCGCTCGTCGGGCCGTTTCAGGAGATGTTCGATCCCGGTGCGGCGCGAGCGCAAACTGTCATCGAGCAGATGGCGGAATTGCCGGATCCTGCCGACTCCGGCGACCCGGATAACGACGAGGACATGCCCTACACAGTGGAGTACCAAGGTATTCGGCTCCGCGTCCACCCTGGCAAGGCCCGCGTCAAGCTCTGATTAGGATCGGCGTACTCGGTGCAGCAGGCCGAGGCGACGTCCGCTCGGTCTCGACCCCGCACGGATCGACGATCTGAACTCGATATCGACCGGACGTATCCGGACCTCGCGGCGACGCCTTGATCGCAGCCTGTCACGACGCGATCGTACCGCGCTCGATCACGACACTGCCGGTCGTGACGTGGTCGCCGATGCCCGATGTGACTTTGCTGGGGGATGCAGCACACCTGATGTCGCCGGTGGGACATGGCGCTATTCGACGGCGTTGCGCTCGGTCTCGCGCCGGCCGCACGTCCGGGCGACATTCCTGCTGCCGTCGCCGACTACGAACATGAGATGTTCGAACGCGCCGACGCTGCCTCCCGTGAGTCCGCACAGATGCAGGAAACCCCTGCGGCCCCGGGCGCTGCCCGGAGAATTCTCGCCTTCTTCACACGCACTTGACCCGCCGAACAATCGGCTGGTCAGCGCCCCGACTTGACGATTTCCGCGATGTTCCGCTCCGCGAGCGCGGTGATGGTCAGGGAAGGGTTGACGGTTCCGGTACTGCCGGGGATCGCCGCGCCGTCCATGACGTACAGACCGTCGTAGCCTTTGACACGTCCGTAGCCGTCGGTCGCCCTACCCAGCACTGCGCCGCCGAGAGGGTGCGCGGTGAAAGACGAGTTGACGTCTTTCGCGAAGGGCAGCGCCGACGGGAGTGTGGTGCCCGCGAAGGACATCTTGTTCTGCACCGCGCGCAGCGCCTCGACGGTGGCGTCGTTGCCGTGCTCCGGCCAGTTGAGGACGACGCGATCGGAATTGGCGTCGTAGCTGAACTCGGCGCGCTGCGGATCCAGTGTCATACCGAGGGTGCCGAGCATCCCTATGTTGACGGGAAGTCCTGGTACGTACCAGTTTTCGAGAGACAACGGCATACCGGACTCGTCGACGATCCGTGATGCGGACGGCGCTGCCTGCTGCATGCCGTCGCTGAATCCGAAGGAGCGCACCATGCCGCCGTCGCCGTTGGTACCCCAACCTGCTCCGATGTGCTCGTTGAGGTCGGGGAGGGCGCCGGTGGCGCGGGCGCGCACCAGCAACTCCGACGTGCCGATCGATCCTGCTCCGAGGAACAGTCGGTCACAGGTAAGTGTGGTACGGCTCAGCACTGCGCCGGTGGGGTCGGTGGATTCCACGTCGACGGTGTAGCGACCGTTCTTCTCGCGACCGATCCGCGTGACCTCGTGCCCGAAGCAGACGGTGGCGCGGCCGGTGGCTTCGGCTGCGGGGATGTAGTTCTGGGTGAGGTCGAATTTCGCGCCGTTGGAGTTGCCCATGTTGCTGTCGCCGACAGTGGCCGACGGTCTGCTGCCGCCGGCGAGTTCGGAGCGGACGACGTCCCAGTTCCAGATTCCGTCGATAGGCTGCGGGGAGTAGCCGGCCAGGCGGGCGTCCTGATCCCAGCGGCGTGAGTGACCGAAGTTGGGGGCCTGGTAGAGATCGTCGGGGAGCGGGCTCAGACGCAGCATGCGCCGCACCTTCGGGTACCAGGTCGAGGTCATCTCGTCGTAGCTCAGCGAGTTCCCGAACACGGCGTCGAAGAATCGTTTCTCGGGGGCGATCATGACGCCGGTGAACACGATGGACCCGCCGCCCACTGCCGCGCCCCGCCAGACGGAGATGTGGTCGTAGTCGGTGGCGTCGAGCACTCCGCTGAAGTAGTCGCACACGACGGGCAGACCGGTGAGATTGGTGAACGAGGTGCGGCGGTACACGCCCCGCCCGTCGGCGAGCATGTCCGAGGTGTGAATTTCGCGCTGCGGATCGTGTGGCCACCGCAGGCCACGCTCGAGGATCGTGACCTGTGTACCGGACTCCGCCAGCCGCAACGCGGTGGCACTGGCGCCGAATCCGGAGCCGATGACGATGGCCTCCGAATGGGCGCGCGGAACCGGAGACGGCTCGAACAGTTCGGGCACGAGGGAACGGTAGTGATCGACACCGACCGGCAAGGTGCGTTGGGGAGCGGGCGCCGCCGCACTCGGAACAGTCGACAGCACAGGCGCAGCACCTGCTGCCACAACGCCCACCCCGGCGGCTTTCAGAAAGTGACGACGCTGCATGTGAAAGTCGGCTCCTGAACGTCAGTGAACACACGCGTGAGACACTCACGCCCAGTTCGAAGTCAATTTGCGAAACAATAGCTCGAGTTGTGTCGATCACGGAAACCGAGCCGGAAGAAAATGAGACAAACCGTATGTACTGCATATATATGTGATGTGAGCCACCGCCTGACGGTTCACTGACAGTTGCCCTGTTCACGTCGGCGTCAGCTGGACGCCCGGGCACCTATCCTTGACCCGTGAACTCCGACTTCCAGCGTGTGACCGAATCGAAGTACGTCCTCCTCACCACGTTCCGCAAGGACGGAACCCCTGTCGCCACCCCGCTGTGGGCTGCGGTGGACGGTGGGAAGCTGCTCATGTGGACTGTCACGGATTCGTACAAAGTGAAGCGGATCAGGAAGAACACCTCCGTCACCGTCGCCGCCTGTGATGCCCGCGGCAACCCCAAGGGCGAACCGGTCGATGCCACCGCGGAACTTCTCGACGGCCCCGGAACCGAGCATGCCCGCGCCGCGATCGCCCGCCGCTACGGCATCATCGGCTGGATCACCATGAAAGGCAGCCTGATTCGCCGCGGAAAGACCGGTACGATCGGGATTGCGATCTCGGCGGCCTGACTGCCGTCCTTCAGATGAACGTGTAACCGAGTTCGTACGCCGCGGGGGTTGCTTGCGACATACCAGATTCCGTACCTCGATCGACGGCGGCACAGGGAGCATCGCCGCCATTTGTGCGGACTCCCACCCGGCCGCAGCAATGACATCGACGGCGTGGCTGATGTCGTCCTCGGTTCCGGCGCATCCGATCAGCCATGTCGCAATCGACACATATTCACAGTCGACGACCAATGGCTGTTGTGGGGCAGTCGGTATCGCCTGCACGGACAACGGATGCATGTCGGACTCGAGCAACGGGACGATCCGGTCGAGGTGCGGCACCTGGCCGGTGGAGGTGAGCTGGGCGATCGAGCGCGGTGCCGGTGATCTCCTTCAGAGTGTCCTCGAACGGCAGGTCGTCGTGCAGGAAACGGTCCCTGGTGCTGTTGGCTGCTGCATCAGGCATGCCGTAAACCCTTTCGCTGATTTTCATCCGTAAATTGACGACAGCGGGTCAGGTGGCCGCCGGCACGCGTGTCGCGAGCGCAACTCCGGCGATCGCGACGGCCGCCGAGAGCCAGAGCAGCATGGGCAGCCCGGAGTGGTCGATGACGACGCCGCCCACGAAGGCTCCCGACGCGATACTGGCGGTGAAGACGCCGACGTACAGGCCGGTGACCGATTCACGGTGCTCCGGTGCGGTCTGGGCCGTCAAGATCTGCCCGCACACCGACAGTCCGCCGTACGCGGCGCCCCAGAGGGCCGTGGTCAGAGCCGACCCGAGTGTGGTGGTGCCGACGAACTGCACGCCGAGTAACGCGATCCCGATACCACCGGCCAGGACGAGCAAGGTTCGTCGGGCGCTGCGCTGGGCGCCCGCGCCGGACGCGAAATTGCCCGCCACACCGAAGATTCCGTAGACAAGCAGCATGACGGCCAGTTCGGTGGCACCGAATCCGGCGAAGTGTTCCAGCGCAGGCCGCACGTAGGTGTATGCGGCGAAGTGCGCGGTCACCACCAGAACGATCACCGCCAGCCCGATGCGGACAGCGGGGATTCTCAGCAAGACACCGAACCCGCCGCCCGGTTGCGCGGGTCGGGCAGGCAACGGCGCAACGCGAACCGCAGCGCCACCGTCAAGAGCACGCCACCCGCAGCCAGGAGTGCGAAGGCGACGCGCCATCCGACGAGTTCGCCGACCAGAGTCCCCAGCGGTACACCCAGTGCCGAGGCGACGGCCACGCCGCCGATGACGAACGAGACTGCCGTGGCCGCCGACTCCGGCCGGACGAGCTCGGCGCGACCGCAGAAGCGAGCGCCCACACACCGCCCAAGGCGATACCGAGGAGGACGCGGGACCCGGCCAGTGCCGGAAAGTTCTGTGCCAGGGCAGTGATCAGATTCGCCGCCGCCAGCAGTGCCATCGCAGCTGCGAGGACGAGACGACGATCGAGTCGGCCGATGACGCGCACGATCAGCGGGGCCGAGACCGCGGTGACGATACCGGTGATCGCCAGGCTATACCCGACGGTGCCGTCCGACACCTGCAGGCTGTCCGACATCGGCGTCAACACACCGACGGGGAGCATCTCGGAGGTGACGACCAGAAACGTCGAGAGCGCCAGAACGGCGATCGGGCGCCAACGGTTGCATGCCGATGCCGTCTCCGATGCCGCTTCCGCGCCATGTGTTTCGTTCATCAGTCGAGTCAACTGGGCCTGTGGTGGGGGAACAACACCGATCAGGTCATCGATCAATAAGCTCAGCTCATGGATTCGCGTCGACGCGGCGCGGCGGACGAAAGGACGTGGCGTGCCGGAATTGCCGATCCGCGAAATCGAATGCCTCCTGGTGCTGGCGGACGAGCTCCATTTCGGGCGGACCGCCGAGAGGTTGTACCTCTCGCAGAGTCGGGCCAGTCAACTCGTCGCCGCGCTCGAACACAAGATCGGCACCACACTGGTCTACCGCACCAGTCGCACCGTGGCGCTCACGGAATTCGGGGAATCGTTCGTCCGGCGCCTGCGTCCACGCTACGCGGACCTTCTCGGCGTGGTTGCCGACGCCACCGCGCAGGCGGCGCGATGCGAGCAGACAGTCCTGCGCATCGGATTCCAGGGCACAGTGTACGAACCCGTCGCCGTGGCGTTCAGCGCGTTCACCACCGAATATCCGAACATCTCCTTCGTGTGGGAAGAAGTTCCACTCGGTGATCCGTTCAGCGCCGTTCGGCTCGGACGGGTGGACGCGGCGGTGGTGCTGTTGCCTGCGTTCGAACCCGAACTGATCGTCGGAACCGCATTCCCGCCACAGCCGGAGATGTTGGCGTCGGCTCAGAGCACCCCTTCGCGCAGCGCACGTCGATCGCCGGTAACGCCCCGGACTACTGGAAGCACGCCCACACTCCACCCACCACGCCGCAGGGCCGGGCCGTCGCGTCGGCCGCGCAGGTCCCGACCATCCAGGAAGGGCTGTCGATGATCGCGACGGGGCGCCCCGCGATGCTCGTGTGCCTTCCCATCGCCGAACGAAACCAGCGCTCGGACGTTGCCTACGTTCCCGTCGTCGGTCGCCCCGAATCCGCTCTGGGTCTGGTGTGGCGGCGAGACCGGGCGTCGGAGCATCTCGGGCAGTTGGCCAGGATGCCGGCGACGGAACTTCTGGCGAGCCGCTAGCACGCCGCCTGGTCGAGTTGGGTGAGGTAGGCGTCGAATTGTGCTGCGCCCGAAAGTAAGTGGCGACTGCGTGTACGCAGACGGCCCTGCCACGAGTTCAGAAAGGTAGCCAGCGCGTCGTGCCCACCCGACGTGTGCAGAACGCCGACGAACCGGGCGACCTGCTGCAGCGGGAAGGAACCACGTCGCAACTGACGTGCAATCTCGGCGTCCCGTACGCAGTCCGGGCCGTATCGGCGGTATCCCGTGACGCCGTCACGTTCGGGACTCAGAATGCCGGCGGACTCCCACGATCGCAGCGTCGCCGCATGCACGCCTATACGGTGCGCGAGTTCACCCACCGTCAATGCCGAACCGCCGATCGGCTCTCGGCCCGCCGAGGACAGCGCGCCGAGAGCGGCCGCGACCTCCCTGTGGGTGCCACGCTCGGTGAGCAATTCGGCGTGTGCCGAGTCGATGAGCCGATACGCGGACTCGATGTCCCCGTCGTTGGTTGCAGCCATGATAGCCGTCGCCTGCTGGTGCCCGTGGCCCTTCCGGAGCGAGAGAAATGCCCGCAACGCCAGTGCGTGCAGCGGCGTGTAGTTCCGGTACCCGAATTCGCTGCGTCCGGTGGGAGGGAAGATGCCCGCGTCGTCGTAGTTTCGGATCGCCTGAGCGGACAATCCGTGTTCGCGAGCCAGATCGATCGGCCGCACCGACCACCTCCTGTGAAGCTTTTCTCGATTATCAGCAGGTCGACGCGTTCAAGTTTCACTCGAATCTTCAACGATACGGTCGACAGCATTCCACGTCACGAAAGGATGTTCATGCCCGCCACCTCGTCACTGCGTGAGATCGGCCGACAATTCGACGACCAGGCCGCGCTGGGCCGCGTCGTCGACGAGCTGATCGCCACACGGTCCGCACCACCGGTTCTGTTCGGTCTCGGTGAACCCACCCACGGGATCGCAGCATTTACGTTGCTGCGCAACGACATTGCCGAACACCTGATCACACGAGGCTACCGATCGGTCGCGCTCGAAACCGATCTGTTCGCCGCAGCCGTGATCGACGACTACGTCACCGGCGGCGCCGGCGACATCGAGACGGTTCTCGCGACCGGGTTCAGCCACGGATTCGGAGCGGTACCGGGCAATCGTGAACTCGTCGATCGACTCCGCACCCACAACGGCGACCTCGCACCGCAGGATCGGATTCACGTCCACGGCTTCGACGCGCCGGTGGAGTACTCCGGCGCGCCGAGCCCCCGCCACACGCTGATCGCGGCCTCCGACTACCTGCCGGTCGAAGCACGACCGGCGACGAGTCTCGAGATCGACGCGTTGCTCGGCAGTGACGCGGACTGGTCGAACCCGGCCGCGATGTTCGACCCGGCCATGTCGGTCGGCGACTCCGATCGGGCGCGAACACTGCGCGTCGTCGCCGACGAATCGGCCGAAGCACTGGCCCGCGCCGCGCCGACGCTCGATTCGGCCGGCTACCGGCATGCCCTCGCCTGCGCACGCACCGCCCAGGGGCTGTTGCGCTATCACGCCGCCATGGCGAGTGCTGGCCCCGACCGGATCGCAGACCTGCTGCGCGTGCGCGCGGAGATGATGGCCGAGAACCTGCTGGCGATCGCCGAGCGGGGCAAGAGCCTGGTGTTCGCGCACAACGCCCACCTGACACGTACGCAGGGGAGCGCAGGCGCACTGGTCGGGCGCGCTCTCGGTGAGCGATACCTGTTCCTCGCCTCCGACGCCGACCCGCACGCCATGACGGGCACGTTCCAACGGCTGTTGGCAAACGCGACCGATCGGCGCGCCCTCTTCCCGGCCCCTGAACTGTCCGCAGCACTCGACCCGTCCGTCGCTGCCGGTGAACCGATGGTGCGCGGCCACATCCCGCTCACCCCGGCAGAGGTGGACGGCGCCGACGCCGTCGTCTTCCTCGCCGACACCGACGGACGGCAACATCGGTACTGGTAGCGGACTACTGCGCCTGACTGACCGAGGACATGTGGAAATCGGGTATCCGCATCGGGGGCGTCGCCGTCCGGGTGAACCAGTCCTTCCATTCACGGGGCAGGGTGATCTCGGTGCGGCCGACTTCGGTGACGCGGCGAAGAAGATCGAGGGGGCTCTCGTTGAAGCGGAAGTTGTTGACCGCCCCGACGATCTGGCCGTCTTCGATCAGGTACACGCCGTCACGGGTCAAGCCGGTGAGCAGCAGTGTCGTCGGGTCGACTTCACGGATGTACCACAACGTCGTGAGCAGCAACCCTCTTTCGGTGCGGGCGATCATGTCGTCGAGGGACGTGTCGTCGCCGCCGGTCAGGATCAGATTGTCGCCCGGAACGGCAACCGGGCGGCCGAACTCCCGGGCAGCGTGGCGCGGGTAGGCGAGGGCGTTGACGACGCCGTCCTTGATCCAGTCGACCCGGTCGATGTCCATGCCGTTGTCGAAGAGCGACACCGATTCGCTCGACGCGGCGGTGATGACGAACGGCGCGCTGCGCAGGCCCTCGGCGTCGGGGTCCGACGTCAACGTCAACGCCGTCGTGCCGAGGGTTTCCCCGATCCGGGTTCCGCCGTTCGCGGAGAGCGCGGTGTGCCCTTTTTCGGCGCCGCGCCCCTCCATCGTCCACATGAGATAGATCATCAGATCCGCGACCGCGGACGGCGGCAGAATCGTCTCGTACCGACCAGCAGGCAAGCTGACCGTGTTCTTCGACCAGTCGAGTCGAGTTCTCAACTGCGACAGCAGGTTCGGAATAGAGATGTCGGTGAAGTCGACGGTGCCCGATCCCACCCAGGCGCTGGCGTCGCCGCGTTTACCGTTGATCTCGACGGAGCCGGTGGGCTGCGCCGTCCGACGCCGGACGCCGGTGGAGGTGCCGAGCCAGCTCGTGTGCAACTGGTGGTGAGCGAAACCGAACAACCGGTCGTCGCCATCGAATGCCGTCGAGAGGTCGGCGGCCAGCTGTGTGAAGACGGTGATGCCGGTCAGGGCTGCAGGCTCGTCCCAGGTGGCATCAGCATCACCGGCGGGGATGAGTGGTTCGGCGTCGTCGGCGGGAGTTGCCGTGCGCGCGGCGTTCTCGCTGGCCGCCACCACGGCGGCGATCTGCTGCGGGTCGACGCTGCTGGAGGTGACCGTGCCCACGCGGGTGATCTCACCGTCGCGCACGATCGAGACGACCGTCCACTGCCGCGAGAGCGACACCCCGTTGGTGGTCATCGAGTTGTTGGCCCACCGTAGCGACGCTTCGCTGGCGTCGGTCACGATCACGATGGACTCGTCGACGGTACCTACGGCCAGTGCCTGTTCGACCACCTGCTGCGGGCTGATCACTGCTGTGCCTCCGAACGAGTGTTGAGGATGTTGACGCCGCGAAAGAGCGCGGACGGGCAGCCGTGACTGACGGCCGCAACCTGCCCCGGTTGCGCTTTGCCGCAGTTGAACGCCCCGCCGAGACGCCAGGTGGATTCGCCGCCGACGGCTTCCATCGAACCCCAGAAATCGGTGGTCGTGGCCTGGTAGGCGACATCGCGCACCTGGCCGGCGAGCTTGCCGCCGGTGATCTTGAAGAACCGTTGCCCGGTGAACTGGAAGTTGTAACGCTGCATGTCGATGGACCACGACTTGTCGCCGACCACGTAGATACCGTCCTCGACACGCGAGATGAGTTCCCGCGTCGAGGTGTCGGTGACCGGGTCGGCGGCCAAGGACACGTTCGCCATCCGCTGGATCGGCACGTGGTGCGCCGAATCCGCGTACGAGCACCCGTTGGAGCGCGTCAGGCCGAGGCGGGGCGCGAACACCCGATCCAGCTGATATCCGACAAGGATGCCGCCTGCGACCAGATCCCAGCGTTGGGATGCGACACCGTCGTCGTCGTAGCCGACGCTCGCCAGCCCGTGTTCGACGGTGCGGTCGGCAGTGACGTGCATGACGTCGGTCCCGTATTTCAATGTCCCCAACTTGTCGGGCGTCGCGAACGAGGTTCCCGCGTACGCGGCCTCGTAGCCGATGGCGCGGTCGTATTCGGTGGCGTGGCCGATCGACTCGTGGATGGTCAGCCACAGGTTGCTGGGATCGATCACCAGATCCGTCGGACCGGCGGTCACCGACGGAGCTTTGGTCTTCTCCGCCAGCCAGGCGGGAATCTGCGCCAACTCCTCCGACCAGTCCCACGTGCTGCCGCTGCCCAGGTACTCCCAGCCGCGCGCCACCGGGGGAGCGAGCGTGCGCATCGACTCGAAACTGCCCGCCGACTTGTCGACGGCGGTTGCCTCGAACTCCGGATGCAGGCGCACCCGTTGCTGGGTGATCGTCGATCCGGCGAGGTCGGCGTAGAACGTCTGCTCCTTGACCTGAAGAACACTCGCCGTGACGTGATCGACGCCGTCGGCGGCCTGTAGGCGCCCCGAATAGTCGACCAGCAGCTCCACTTTCTCCGACGTGGGCACAGCGAACGGATCCTCGAGATACGGCGACACCCAGGTCGCATCCGCGTACACCGGTTCGTCGGCCAGGATCACCGGATCGCGGTTGAGGGAGCGCAACGCCTTCGCCACGTCCACAGCCTGGCGAGTTACACGCACCGCCGTCTCCGGGGTGATCTCCGCATGCGAGGCGAACCCCCAGGTGCCGTCCACGACGACCCGCACGGCCAGGCCGATCTCGTCACCGTCGGAGACGGACTGAACGGCGCCGTCCCGCAACCGAATCGACTGGGTCGACAATCGGTGCACCCGAACATCGGCATGCTCGGCGCCGGCGGCCCGGGCCAGCGACAGCGCGGCATCGGCTACCGCGCGCAGCGGGAAGGACAGGAACTCTGCGTCGACATCTCTGGTGACGGTCACGTCACGACGCTAGCCGACCGCGCCGGCAATCACCCGAACTGCTGCCACCCCAGACGGATCACCATGACGATCACCACAACCAGCAGGGTGATCCGCACGAATCCGGAACCCTTGCTCAACGCCATCCGGGATCCGACGACAGCGCCGGCAATGTTGCACGTCGCCATGGCGAGTCCCAATGTCCACCACACGTGGCCGGTGGCCGCGAAGTACACGAGCGCACCGAAATTGGAGCCGAGATTGATCACCTTCGCCATCGCGGCACTGCGTACGAACTCCGTACCGAGAAACGTCGCGAAGCAGATGATCAGGAACGTACCGGTACCCGGACCGAGGAGGCCGTCGTAGAGACCGATCAGCCCCGCCGCAAGCAGAAGTACCAGCACCGTTTTGCGCGTCGTCGGCTTGTGCGTGGCGACGGACGTGCCCAAAGTCGGGCGCAGAGTGACGAAGGCCGCGACACCGACGAGCACCACCATCACGATGGGGATGAAGTACTTCTTGTCGATCAACGACACCGCCGCCGCCCCGCACCCCGATGCCACCGCGGCCAGCGCGGCAGCCGGAACCAGCTGCCGCCACTGCATCGAGATCTTGCGGGAGAAGGTGATCACCGCCGCGCTGGTCCCGGCGATCGCCGTCAACTTGTTGGTGGCCAGCGCCGCCTGCGGCGTCAACTGCGGAGCGACGAGGAACAGTGCGGGCAACAGAATCAGCCCGCCGCCACCGACGACGGCGTCGACCCACCCGGCCGCTGCCGCAGCGGTCAGCAACAAGCCCCAGTCCGCGATATTCACGGCCGTGACTCTCTCACAGCTGTGACAGTCTTGATCTCATGAGGAGGTTCAGTCTGTGGTTGCGGGAGAGACCGATGATCGCGGACAGCGCTCTGGCAGTGCTTTTCTTCGCCCTCGAAGTGGTCACGTTCGTCATGCCGCCCAACCCAGGGAACTGGGTGCAGATCATCGGCGGGTTCCTGATCTGCCTGCCGATCGTCTGGCGCCGCAAATACCCCCGCGCATCGGCTCTCGCCATCTTGTCCATGTCGTTCCTCAGCACTCTGTCGGTGTGGGCGAGCGGCAACGCGAGCATCGAACACCCCGGGCTGCTGGCGCTGGTCGTTGCGCTGTACACCCTGGTTTCCTACGTCAATCGTCGAGTGGCGGCCGTATACGTCGGGTTCCTCGCACTGGACCTGGTCGCGTCGGCTCTGGTCAACGGCAAGGACGTGATTCTCGGCTTCGTCATTTCCACGATGGCATATGCCCTGGCGTGGATCACCGCCGAGTTCATGGGTGCCAGACGTGCCTACGTCGACGAGGTCGCCGCCCGGCTGAAAGTTGCCGAGTACGACCGCGATCGACGGGCCGAAGATGCGGTAGCGGCCGAACGTACCCGTATCGCCCGCGAACTCCACGACGTGGTCGCGCATGCCGTCAGCGTGATGATCGTCCAGGCCGACGGCGCGTCGTACGCCGTGGACTCCAACCCGGCGCTCGCCAAGAAAGCGCTCGGCAACATCTCGAGCACCGGCCGCGACGCGCTCGCCGAGCTGCGCCGCACCGTCTCGTTGCTGCGCACCGAAGTCAACAGCGACGCCATGCCCCAACACGGCACGGCCGGCATCGCCAAGGTCGTCGACATGATGCGCGCCACCGGACTGACCGTCCGACTGGAGCTGACCGGGGAACTCGACAACATCCCACCGACCGTCAGCCTGGGTGTGCACCGTCTGGTCCAGGAATCGTTGACCAACGTACTGCGGCACGCCGGACCCAATCCGAAGGCTCGTGTCACGGTTCGTCGCACCGAAAAATCGGTTCTCGTCGAGGTCACCGACAACGGGACCTCGCCGTCGTCCTTCACCCACGGAGGTGGAAACGGTCTGCTGGGGATGCGCGAGCGAGTTGCCGTGATGCACGGAACCCTCGAGGCCGGCCGTCGCCCCGACGGCAGTTGGCGAGTCTTCTCCGAGCTGCCGCTCACGATCGAGGACTGACCCACCTCTGTGCGCGTTTTCAGCCAGTACGAACTACCAGAAAACGCGCACAGAGGTTTTGCCCTCGAGCAGTGGCCCCGATAGGTTTACCCGGTGCCGATCTCAGTGCTTCTCGTCGACGACCAGGAACTCATGCGGATGGGCTTGAACATGGTCCTCGACGCCCACGAGGACATCACGGTGATCGGTGAAGCCGGAGACGGTGCCGCCGCCGTGAGCGCGGCAATCGCGCTCGCCCCGGACGTCGTCTTGATGGATGTCCGGATGCCCATAGTCGACGGGGTCAGCGCCACCGAGCAGATCATGGCAGCCGGTATCGCCTCCCGCGTCCTGGTGATGACGACGTTCGATCTCGACGAACATGCGCTCGGTGCACTCCGCGCCGGTGCAAGCGGGTTCCTGCTCAAGGACACGCCACCGGAAGATCTGGTGTCGGCCATTCGTAGCGTCGCCGCCGGTGACGCCGTCGTCTCACCGAAGGTCACCCGGCGCCTGCTGTCCCGGTTCATCGCCGACGGTCCGACACCGCACCGCGATCCGACGGTCCTCGACGTACTGACCGAGCGCGAACGCGAGGTACTCGGACTGGTCGCATCAGGAATGTCCAACGGCGAGATCGCCCGACAACTCTTCCTGTCCGAATCCACCGTCAAATCGCACGTCGGACGGATATTGACGAAACTCGATCTCCGAGACCGCGTCCAGGCAGTGGTGCTGGCCTACGAAACCGGCGTCGTCAAACCCGGCGGATAGCCCCACACCCGGACCGACTCGATCAGGAGTCGAACGCTCCCACTGTCGGCAATACGTAGCACTTCTCGCCGCCGATGTAGTCGACGGTTCCGAACAATGCCGCCAGAACCTTGCCGTTGCCGGTGTCCACCACGGTGGACAGGGTGGGAGTGTCGAGCAGAGGCAGCTTCTCGTCCAGGGGAACGATTCCGCCCGCGAGCGTGTTGACGTTGAGCCAGGCCACCGTCAAACCCGAGGACTCGGGAATCCCCAGATATCCCGGTATTGCCTGGAAACGCAGCTGGTTGTCCTTGACCCACGGCGGAATCGGGAAATTGGGTCCGCCCTGGGCGGTGCTGACTGTCAACGTCACCGGGTTACCGGCGACGCCGCAGCCCAGTGTCGGGGCCGGATAGAGGAACGGCTTGGGAACGGTGACCCCGAGGGCAGGAATGTCGAGAGCGGCTGCGATCTGATCGGCTGCGGCTCGCGCGAGCAGGTGACTGACGGCGTCGAAGGCTTCGGGGGAGGTTGCCGCAGCCTGGGTGAGCAGAGCCGCGAGGTCGTCGGCGGCCACCGGTTCGACGATCGGAGTCGGCGTAGCGGGATCCGCCCCGGCAGTTGCGGCACCTCCGAGGACGGTGCCGGCTGTCACTGCGATGACCGCGACGGCGCCGGCAAGCATGGTGCGTAGGCGTCCGGATCGCCATCTACCAGAGGATCGGCTCATGTGAGGCCCCTTCGGTTCCTGGGACCGACCGTTCGGCCCGAGATGACCACATCACGAGTAAAGTCTCAAGGTCAAGTTGAGACTTGTTACCGTTAGAGAACCGTTGGACAGCGATATGAGTTACCGGGAGAAAAACGGGTACTTCGATCGTTGTACCGGTAGATCGTCTGAAAGGGGACGTCATGATCGCCGCCGTATTCCTGCTTTACGTCATCGTCGAGATCGCCGCGCTGGTGCTCGTCGGCAGCGCCATCGGAATCGCCTGGACAGTCCTGCTGTTCCTGGCAGGATCGCTGGTCGGACTGGTACTGATGCGATCGCAGTGGCGGCGCGTCCTCGACGGATTCCGCAAAGCGACCCGTGGGGAAGGCTCACCGTCCCTCGCCGTGGCCGACGGCGCACTGGTGGCAGCCGGTTCCGCGCTGATGTTCGTCCCGGGGCTCGTCACCTCCGTGATCGGCCTACTGCTGCTCATCCCGCCGACTCGCTGGGCGCTACGCCCACTGGCAGTGCTTCTCGCAGGTAAGCGAGCCGCCGCATTCGCCGCAGGCGGGGACGCCTTCGCCGGCACTGTCGGCTATGCCGCCCGAATGCGAGGCAAGGGCGAGGTCATCGACGGGGAAGTCGTCGCCGACGGCACCGCCACCACCGAGTACGTCGCGAGCAACGGCAAAGAACTCGTCCTCGAAGGTGAGATTCTGGACACCGATACCCCCACCCGTTCACCAGGACCACAGCGGTAGGAGGCAGACTGAGTCCTCGTGACTACTCGCCTGCTGGTCAACGGCCGGATCTACAGTTCCTCGGCCCCCGACGCCACCTCCATCGCCATCACCGACGGCATCGTCGTATGGGTCGGTGACGAACGAGCCGGGCGCGCCCTGCATCCCGGCGCCGACATCGTCGATCTCGGCGGCGCGTTCGTCACACCCGGCTTCGTCGACACTCACGTCCACATCACCGCACTAGGGCTCAATCTCGTCGGACTTGACTTGGTCGGCACCCGATCACTCGCCGAATGCCTTTCCCGCGTCGCCGAATTCGGTGAGGCCAACCCCGACGCCGTCATCTGGGGCCACGGCTGGGACGACACGGCCTGGGCGGATCACACCGCTCCTGGCACCGCAGACCTCGACACCGTCGCACCCGGCCGCAAGGTGTACCTCTCCCGAATCGACGTGCACTCCGCAGTGTGCTCCACCGCCCTTCGCGACGACATCGAGAACTTGGCATCGGCGGCCGGATACTCCGCCGACGGCCCGCTCACGTTCGACGCCCACCACCTCGCCCGAACCGCAGCCCGAGCCCTCCTCACCGAAGGTCAACGCGCCGCCGCCCGCACCGCGGCACTCGACCTGTGCGCGTCCCGCGGCATCGTCGCCGTCCACGAATGCGGGGGACCGGACATCTCCGGCCTCACCGACTTCCAGGAACTCCTCGCCCACGACCACGGCGTCGAAGTCCGCGGCTACTGGGGCGAACACGTCAGCACCGCGACCGACGCCCGCGCCCTCCTCGACAAGACCGGAGCCCACGGACTCGGCGGCGACCTGTTCGTCGACGGCTCCCTCGGATCACACACCGCCTGGCTCCGCGAACCGTACGCGGACCTACCCGAATCCACCGGAAACCCCTACCTCGACGTCGACGCCATCGCCACCCACATCCGGGCGTGCACACTCGCCGGTGTTCAAGCCGGCTTCCACGCCATCGGCGACGGCGCGGTCTCGGCCGCAGCTGCCGCATTCCGTCAGGTAGCCGACGAACTCGGTGGCCCCAAGGTCGCCGCTCTCGGCCATCGCCTCGAACATGCCGAGATGATGTCGATGGACGACGCCGACACCTTCGCCGCACTCGGTGTCATCGCGAACGTCCAACCAGTCTTCGATGCTCTGTGGGGCGGCGACAACGGCCTCTACGCAACCCGCCTGGGAGTCGAACGCTCCGCCGCCCTCAACCCGTTCGCCGCAGCCGCAGCCAAAGGCGTCTCGTTGGCACTGAGCTCCGACGCGCCCGTCACCCCCATCGACCCGTGGGCGATGCTGCGCGCTGCCGTCCATCACCACACCGACGGCAGCGGTATCTCCCCGCGAGCCGCGTTCGCTGCGGCAACGCGAGGAGCCTGGCGCGCCGGCGGCATACGCGACGGCCTCGCCGGAACCCTCAACCCCGGCGCACCCGCCTCGTACGTCGTGTGGGAGGTCGGAGAACTCGAAGTCAGTGCCCCGGCAGATTCGGTACAGCGCTGGTCCACCGATCCGCGGTCCCGCGTGCCCGCCCTCCCACGACTGACGCACGACGCACCCACGCCCGTCTGCATCCGTTCCGTCCACCGTGAACGCATCGTCTACGAGCGCGGCACCCGGTGACCGAACAGGTCGACCACCACTCGCGGCTCGGCACCGTCCTCACCGGCTCCGCCTGGCTACGTTCCCTGTACGCCGCTGCGGGTGGACTACTGATCTTCGCCGGCTTTCCACCCCGGCCACTGTGGTTTCTCGCCCCCGTCGGCATCGCACTTCTGACCTGCGTGCTGACGAACTTCGGTCGCGGTGGACTACGGCTGCGCGCCGGGTTCGGCTACGGCTACCTCGCCGGCCTCGGATTCCTCGTACCACTGCTGCCGTGGATCGGGGTCTTCGTCGGCGCCGTCCCTTGGCTCGCACTCGCCGCCGTCGAATCACTGTTCATCGGACTGTTCGGGTTACTGGCAGTCCTGGTCTCACGGTTACCGTGGGCGCCGCTGTGGATCGCCGCCACCTGGACGCTCACCGAATGGCTGCGCTCGAGCGTGCCCTTCGGCGGATTCCCATGGGGCCGACTCGCCTTCGGCCAATCCGAGGGATGGCTGCTGCCGTTGGCTGCAATCGGCGGAGCCCCACTACTCAGCTTCGCGGTCGCACTCACCGGAACCGGACTCGCCGCCGTCGCCGTCCGCATCGGAGCGAAACAGTGGAACCGGGGTTTCGTCGGCGCGGTCGCAGCTGCCGTCGTACCCGTGATCGTGGCCCTGCTGGTAGCGCCGTTCCTGGCCACCATGGATTCCGGAGACAAGACGATCACCGTCGCGGCGATCCAGGGGAGCGTTCCGCGCCTCGGATTGGACTTCAACGCCCAGCGCAAACAAGTCCTCGACAACCACGTCGCCGAAACCTTGAAACTCGCCGACGCGATAGACGCCGGTCAAGCAGACCGTCCCGACGTCGTGATCTGGCCGGAGAACGCCTCCGACATCGACCCGCTGCGCAACGCCGACGCCGCCGCCGACATCACCCGCGCCTCCGAAGCCGTCGGCGCGCCGATCCTCGTGGGCACCGTCCTGGTGAATTCCGACCAGACCACCACCAACTCGGTGATCGTCTGGGACGGCGAGAACGGGCCCCAGGAGCGCCACGACAAGAAGATCATCCAACCCTTCGGCGAATACCTGCCGTACCGGAGCTTCTTCCGGAACTTCTCCTCGTACGCCGACCGAGCCGGAAACTTCGTACCGGGCAACGGCAACGGCGTTGTTCACGCCGCCGCAATCCCCATCGGCGTCGCCACCTGCTACGAGGTCGCGTTCGACCGGGCATTCGAGGAATCCGTCCGCAACGGCGCACAGCTACTCGCCGTCCCCACCAACAACGCCACCTTCGGCGACACCGAGATGACCTACCAACAGCTCGCAATGTCACGGGTACGCGCCGTCGAACACGGCCGAGCCGTCGTCGTCGCCGCCACCAGCGGCGTCAGCGCCATCATCGGCCCGGACGGCACCGTCCATTCCCAGACCGACCTGTTCCTCCCGGAAGTATTGGTGGCCGACGTGCCGCTGTCCACGTCCACCACCCTCGCCACCCGCGTCGGGCCCGCACCCGAGGTCGTACTCAGCGTCCTCGCCGTCGGCGCTGTCGGTATCGCGCTACTCGGGCGCCGACGCCAGAACTGAATCGACCGAACCGCAGACAACGCGAAGGCCGCCCGATCATCAGATCGGGCGGCCTTCGGTAATTCGGGGGATCAGGCTCCGCGACGCTTGGCCTTGAGCAGATCCATACGTTCCTTGAGGAGATCTTCCAACTCTTCCACGGAACGACGCTCGAGCAGCATGTCCCAGTGGGTGCGAGGCGGCTTGACCTTCTTCGCCTCGGGAGCGGTTCCTTCCATCAACGTGCCCTCGAGCCCGTTGCGGCACAACCACGTACCGGGAATCTCGGCCTCGTCGGCGAAAGGAATATCGAAAATCTCGCCGTTGTCGCACTTGTACTTGGCCATCCGGCGGGGTGCGAGGTCATGATCACGGTCGGTCTCGTAACTCACTGCCCCGAGACGGCTACCTCGAAGTACGCGATCTGCCATGGTGGTGTCCTCTCTTCGTTCGTCACCGCTGGTGTGCGTCGTGGACCAGCCAGGGGACGCTCACATACATCTACAACGCAACGAGCACCCGATTGGTTCCCGTGTGGCGAGCAGACACAACCACGCCATCTTACCGGGTGGCCGACTGATGCACGGAAGGCGTCCACACCTCGAGTACAGTGTGCAGTCATGGCGGACACCACTGACAACGCACGCTCGGTGACCACTCGCGCCGGAGCCCCGTGCGTATGGTGTGGCCGCGAGGTGGCGGTCGGCGGAATCGGCCGACGACGTCGATACTGCAGCCAGTCCTGCAGGCAACGCGCCTACGAGCAACGCAGCGCCGTCAAAGGCACCAGCATCCCCGAGGACGCTGTCATTCTCACCGCGACCGAAGCCGGCGACCTGGTTGACAGGATATTCGAAATACGCTGCGCTGCAGAAGATATCGCGACAGCTGTCACCGAGGGTGCCGACCGCGACGAGCTTGTCGACATCACCGGCCGCCTGGTGGCTCTCGCACGCGATGCCGAACGCTTCCGCTGAGCATTCCATGGCCAACGTGGGCCAGGCATGGCATCGTTGAATCCATGAGCGACATCGACGACACCAGCACGGCGAACAGCGGCGACTACAGTCTCGACGCCGACGACCAACTGCAGGCCGAGGACTCCCTGGTGGACCGCGGAGTGGACGACATCCTCGACGAGGGGATTTCCCCACCGGAACGCCCACTCGGGCTCAACGCCCACGGATTGACCGGCGACGAACAAGCAGCGGGGGAGACGCTCGACCAACGGCTCGCCGAGGAAGAACCCGACCCGTACGCACGTCTGGGAGATCCGCTTCTCGACCCGTCCGATGACGACGAGTCCGAACGTACCAGCGAATTCCCCGGTGACGACGAGGTCGGACACCGCCGAGTCGGTCGGCTGGTCGCGGGCGACGAAGGCAGATACGAAGACGAGGAAAGCGAACTCTTCGCCGAGGACGTGGGAATCGACGGCGGAGCAGCTTCGGCAGAGGAAGCAGCTGTCCATCTGATCGAAGATGCCGACTGACGTCCCTGGAAGACTAGTCTCGCGGCCGCGTCAAAACGATGGAGTGGACATGATTGCCACCCAGGCGTTTACTCTCGTACATCGCAGAATCCGCCAGGCGGTGCAGCGACTGGATCCCCTCGTCCATGTCCTCGTCGTCCGCCCAGATACCGTTGTGAATGGCGATCCCGATACTCGTGGTCGACGCAGGTTCCCCGGCGGACATGTTCATGATGCGACCGATGTCCGCCAACAGATATCCGACGCTCTGCTGCGGCATGATCTGAACGACGATGAATTCGTCACCGCCGACCCGGGCGATCGCAGCATCCGAAATCGCCCACTCGTGCAGGCGATACGCCGTTCGGAGAATCACCCGATCGCCGACGTCATGTCCGTAGGTATCGTTGAAATGCTTGAAGTTGTCGATGTCGATGACAACGACGAGTAACGACTGATCCGGCTCGGAATGGGCGTGCAGAAGTTCGGCAGTACGCCGAGCCAGGCCACGTCGATTCAGAAGATCCGTCAGCGGATCCAACTCCGATCCCTGAGCGTCGTTACTCAATCGCGACAACGCGATCTGAGTGACCACCGGGATGACCGTGATGACCGTGATCGCGAAAACCGTTCGACCCAGTACGTCGAGAGTGGACGGTTCCGCGTTCGAGAACACCCCGAGCGCGGCAACGACGATAACCGCCGACGCGGCCAGGAGATGGGGGAGTTGGACACGCAAACTGTGAAAAAAGGCGATATACGAGCCGATTATCCCGAAAACCAGGCATCCCAGCAGTCGTTGGTCGAGATTCCCCTCGGTCAATACCACCACGGTGATGGCGACGTCTGCGAGGAAGACCATCACGTACGAGCGCTGGCGTGTGGTGACCAGCAGTGGCACCACCAACGCGGCAATCAGGGTGAGCGCCGCAATGACGATGTCGAAGGGAAACTCGCCAACCGACTCGGACCTCGAACCCAGACGCTTGAACACGATCGAGGTGCCCATCAGGAAGATCAGGACACCGAGAACCACCCGAGTCGGGATCAGGATTCCGTTGTCACGCAAAAATCGGGTGAAACGGTCGAACTGGTCAGGTGCCGAGAACCAGCGTCGTACGGCATTGGGCATCAGCCGCACCGACGGCGCCGACCGCGCAAAGTGGCTGTCCCGGTTGTGCACATGACGGGATAGTAGTCGGTAACCAAGCGTGAACATGCGCCGATAGCCGGGATTCGTCGATAATATTACGTCACAGTGACGTAATATACCTTGGGGCTGCCGAAGGGGAACGCCACGGCCGGCCGTTACTCACCTGTAACTCCGCCAAACACACACCTGCCGGCAGGCGTGTTCACTACTGGCGACCGACTCGCTGAGAGTGTTCTCACAGGCGCCGGCGAGCCCTCGGTTGCCGAGGATGCAGACACGCCGCACCTAACCTGTACCGCGCGGGCCCTGCGATGCGTTCTGTAGGTCTGTCTACACACATACATCCGGAGGTCGTCAACGAAGGGCGCCGCGAAGAAATGTCAGGTCGACTCACCGTGAATCGCAGGTCGATAAATTGCCGATAATCTACATTATGTCAAGTAAGGTGTTCCCCGGTCGGCTTGGCGTATTGACCGCTATGGACGCGACGCCCACAACTTCGCATCCGATTCCACACTTGCGGGCCGATCACGTACTCGTCACCGGACCCAGTGCTGACGCCCACCCGAACGAGTCGTCGACGGGAATCGCCGCGATGGCGTGCCACAGCATGAGAATCTCCAACCACTGTGATTCGCTCGGCCCCAGCGGCCGCACCGATTCGTATCCGGCACGAAATACCTGCCGAACTGCTGGCGGCGTCGGCCGCCAGTCGGTGAACAACGTGCTCAGATACGTGCAAGCCTTCGCGAGATCATTCACGCGATGGTCCACCGTCACCTCGTCGAAGTCGAGGATCCCGCACACCTCGGAGTTTCGTGTCAAGATATTGGCTGCCCGAAAGTCGTTGTGCACCAACTGAGGCGTATCCACGAGATCGCCGATCCCGGACAGCAGCGCGGCCAATATTCGTGACGCCGCGGGTGCACGTCCTCGATCCGAGTGTGACAACCAGGTGCTGATCCGGCTCTTCAAGCCCGTGGACGACTGCCGGTCGTGGCGGACGAATCCGAGCGCCTGATGCAGCTTCGCCAAATGGGCTCCGGCCGAAAGCACCGAAGCACGATCCTCGACATCCAACCAACTCCCCTCGATCTCCGGCAGCACGGTGACCGACAGCGTCCCGACAGGACCGTCGACCTCCACCCGGACCAACCCTCCTGCCGCTGCAACCGGCGATGCCACCGGAACACCCCAACCGGCGAGAACAGGTAATAACCGCGTCGAGCCCTGCAGGGCCGGGAAGCGTTCGCGATCTCCGGACCACTTCACCACCAGGTCTCCCCCGTCACTGCCCACCCACGCGATCGCGTTCTGGTCACTGACAACTATCCGAGTGCACTCCCCGGCGGTAATCCCCCACACGCCGGCGAGATTCCGCGACATCCACGCCGCAACCGACTCGACATCTTCGAATCCGAACCGATCCCTCAGCGCAACTACGGGATCCGCCGATTCCCACAGCATCGACAATCCCGCTTGCAGCATGGCCCCGACCCTAGTCGTTCGTTGCGCTTTTTACAGACGTGAGATTTGTGGGCGACTTTGTCACCAAATTTTTTGTCGTCTTGGTTGACATGTATAAAACTGCATGTATTGCATGACTGACACTGCATATATGCTCACGAAGTGGTGAATCGGGCGAAAACTCCTCGTACGCTTGCGCAGTTGCGCGCCTCGGCGCAACTTACACAGGCCGAAGTTGCACATACACTTGGCATCTCACAAGATGCGGTGGTCAAACTCGAACGAGCGAGTAATCCACGGATTTCCACGATCCTCGGCTACGTGGCCGCGTTAGGCGGCTCGGCGACGGTAACGATCGATCTCGGAGACCATCACCATACGCTGCTCCTACCTACCGCCACCCTGCCCGTCACCCCTGACGTCGAAGCGTGGTGTGTTCGTGGTCGAAACGACCGCGGGCACGAAAGCCTCTGCATGAATCACGGCATCATTGCGATCAGTAACGGTGATGAGTTCGACGAAAGTATGAACCGTCGTCGAACGGACGCCGAACTGCGACGGCTGACCGAATCCAGATATCCCGACCGATCGCCGCGGGGAATCAGCGTCTTCGTCGGTTATGTTCGCGCTTTCGGCGAGGCCATGTCCATCGGAGACGTTGTCGTGATGCCGTTGTCCGGCCATCGTGACTCCGCGGGTACTCAGGTAGTCACGATGGCCGGACGACGACGAGTGGTCAGTGGCTACAACGTCGCCATCGGCCGCGTCACCGGCGACTACGAATTCGTACTCGACAGCGATCCCCTGCGTTGCCACCGGCGCACCGTCGCCTGGTCGGCGGTGGTCGCAGCGGACAGCGTGCCTGTCGATATTCGTTCCGCGGTGAACGCGCCGGGCACCATTCACAAGATCGCGGCGACAGGTGCCGCCGAGCGGCTTCTCGAGCTCGCTGATACCTACTCCCCCCGCTGAATCTCGAGCGGTCAGCCCGCACGCGGATCCAGACACCCGCGCGTAGCTCTCGTCGCTCATCCGGTCATTTCGGTATCGAACGAACAGCGGCAGGACGCAGGTGCCGCGCTGAAGTGCCGACGGGGGTTTGTGACCTGTCGGACATCTCCTGTACCGCGGTCGGCCTGGTCGGTTAACTCGGTGTGTGTGAGTGTGACAGCCGCACAATGACGCCGTGCGGCTGTCAGATCGATGGCGACGCGAGATGCTGCTCGACGCGGCGCCTGGGTAGATGGGACACTCGCTGCTGATTCCCCGTAGCACCCACGCCTCCGGCGGATTTCCTCGGCCGAGCATCCAATGTTTTTGAAATGCAACGTTTCCCGAAGATCGACATGGTCGATTGCCCGTGTCAACTCATGTAGCGCGCGATTGGTGTGCCAACGAATGTGCGCGACGCGAGGGGGATCTGACAAGCAGGGAGCGACGGTATCGGTACGGTGAGGTGATCTGGAAGTCAGGTCGCGCAGTAGGAGAGGTTGAGCACATGGACTGGGCAGCAATTGGTGTCGGAGTGGGCTACGCGTCGGTGGCGTTGTCGATTCTGGTCTTCGTCGGCGGGTGCATCGCGCTCTTCGTACTCTCGATTCGGCAGTAGTCGCACCTGGAGGTTTTCGGATTCCGTCACGGCTGCCGGGCATCGGCAGTCATGGCGGAACCGCCGATATCCAGGTCTTGATCGATTCGGACTTCGACCGCCTGTGGATCATCTCGACGAGAAGGTCGTCCCGGTGGGGACTACCGTGAGAATGTCGCCTAACACTCGAGGAGCACGGAATGAGTATCCAGTCGGTTGAACCGCACCGCCATCGCGTCGTGGTGATCGGTTCCGGCTTCGGTGGACTGTTCGGCACGCAGGCTCTGAAAAAAGCCGATGTCGACATCACGATGATCGCACGGACCACACACCATCTTTTTCAGCCGCTTCTCTATCAGGTGGCCACCGGCATCTTGTCCGTCGGCGATATCGCGCCGGCTACCAGACTCGTGCTCCGTAAGCAGAAGAATGCACAGGTCCTGCTCGGTGACGTCGAATCGATCGATCTCGAGAACAAGACCGTGACGTCGCGTCTGCTCGAGCGCAACACGGTGACGCCGTTCGACAGTCTGATCGTCGCCGCAGGTGCCGGTCAGTCGTATTTCGGCAACGACCAGTTCGCCGAGTTCGCTCCCGGCATGAAAACCATCGACGACGCGCTCGAACTGCGTGGTCGCATCCTCGGCGCATTCGAGCAAGCCGAGTTGTCGAACGATCCGGAAGAACGTGCGCGTCTGCTGACGTTCGTGGTGGTCGGCGCCGGTCCGACCGGCGTCGAGTTGGCCGGACAGATCGCGGAGTTGTCGAAGCGCACCCTCAACGGCGCGTTTCGTAACATCGATTCGCGGGAGGCTCGCGTGGTGCTGCTCGACGGCGCGCCGGCGGTGCTGCCTGTCTACGGCGGAAAGCTCAGCCGTAAGGCCGCTCAGACTCTCGAGAAGCTGGGCGTGGAGATTCAGTTGGATGCGATGGTCACCGACGTCGACAACGACGGGCTGATCATCAAGGAGAAGGACGGCACTCTTCGTCGTATCGAGTCGCAGTGCAAGGTGTGGTCGGCCGGGGTTCAGGCCAGCCCGCTCGGTAAGCAGCTCGCGGAGCAAAGTGGTGGTGAGACCGACCGGGCCGGCCGGGTTCTGGTCAACCCCGATCTTTCATTACCCGGGCATCCGAATGTTTTCGTCGTCGGTGACATGATGTCTCTCGACAAGTTGCCCGGCCTGGCTCAGGTGGCCATGCAGGGCGGCAAGTATGCGGCAAAGCAGATCAAGGCTGGGCTCGGCGGGCAGTCCCCCACTGATCGCGTGCCGTTCAAGTACTTCGACAAGGGCAGTATGGCGACGATTTCGCGTTTCAGCGCCGTCGCCAAGGTGGGCAAGCTCGAGATCAGTGGTTTCATCGGTTGGGTGGCGTGGCTGGCAATCCACCTGCTGTATCTGGTGGGATTCCGGTCCCGCGCGTCCACGTTGCTGTCGTGGGCAGTGACGTTCTTCAGTCGTAGTCGAGCTCAGATGGCGTCGACCGAGCAGCAGGTGTTCGCGCGCAACGCAATCGGTGAGCTGGAGAAGAAGCAGAAGGAGCATTCGACAGCCCTCGGCGACACAGCCACCGACGACGAGGCGACGAAGAACGCCAGCTGACTCAGTTTCGGTAGTGGGTGTGATTTCTGCTGAATCGTTCTGTGGGCGGTGACGGGAAGCAATTCCGGTCACCGCCCACAGTGTCATGCCTGGCCCGCTGGGTTTATTTACCGATATTCGCGGTGTCGGTGATGTTTGCCAGGCGGACCTGGCCCTTGGCGATCAGCCGGTCCTTCTCGTCGGTGATCCGAACTTCCCACAGCTGCTGGGTGCGGCCACGGTGAATGGGAGTTCCCTCGGCGGCCAGAGTTCCCTCTCGTACCGCGCGGATGAAGTCGGTGTTGTTGTTCACGCCCACCACGTGGCCGCGGCCTGCGAGCCATGCCATTCCGCCGACGCTGGCAATCGATTCGACGACCGAGCAGTAGACGCCGCCGTGTTGTATCCCGGCGGGCTGGTGTAGTGACGGTGCAACTGTCCACTGGGCTCGCACTCGATCCGCAGTCACCTCGGTGTACTGGAGTCCGAGGGTGCCGTCGAACCCGGTGCCCAACAGGCGGTCCATTCCGTCGAGGTTTGCAGAGTCTGCCATGTTCGCTCCATCCGATTGTCGTGGCGCCGTGGCGGCTGCCGCTCGCCTACTTGCCTACACGAACGGTTTTGATCACTGTCGGCCAGGTGGTGTGATGCGAACTGGCCGGGAAAAAGAACCGGCGGGTTTCACATCGTGTGATGTGAAACCCGCCGTGGGAAGGACCGGGAGTCTCTGCAGCCCTCAGGACTCCGGCGCGGTCCGGCAGTTTCGGTACGAATGCGGTATGTTCGCGTCCGCGTCGTATGAACTAATTATAGGCAAGGCTGACCTAATTTAGCAATACCTTCGTCGATCTGATTCCAGCGCGGCCGAGTGACGACTCGACGACGGAGTCGGACCGGCAGACCAGCCGAGGCGAACGCATCCAACAGGCCCTGCCCACGCCGCTGCGCTGCCGATTCGCCACCTCCGGCGAGGATCGGTACATACGCGGTCGCTCCGAGAACAGCTTCGCCGACCAGGCCCCAGAATCGTTGTGCGTCCAGCGGCCCGCAGCGCGAGACGCCTTCGTAGATAGCCCGCAACGATGTCAGGCATCGATGCGCCGTCCATACGAGCAGTGCCTCTTCGCAGGGCATGTCCACGACGCCGGGGCCACCGAACTCGCGGCCACTCGGTGCGACGCGCAGGGTTTCGTCGACAACACCTGCCCAGTCGATGCCGCCGTCACTGTCCATGTGAATCCACAGGTTCTCGAGTCCGGCGTCCCACGCCGAGCCTTCGAGCACCAGCGACGCGGTCACCCGGCCGACCACTGCGTGAATCAACGACGTGGCCACCTGGACCGCCGCCGCTTCCGCGCTGTCGAGATCCTGCAGGGATCGGACGAACATGAGTTGAACTCGCTCGCCTTGCAGGCCCGCCTCCAACTGCCACCAGCGGCGTTTACCCTCGTTGGCCATCGTCGCCACGGCGTAGACGCGCGGGTAATCGGGGTTGAGTGCGCGAAGTCGAACATTGGTGCTGCTCAGTGCATTCGAGCTGTCGTCGAATGCGCGCATCTCCGCATGCTGGGTGGTCAGGGTGACGGTCACCGTGCACTCCAATCGGCCGAAGGTAGTTTGTACATCCTAACGTAGGTTAGCCTAACCAGAACTCAAGGGTAAAACGCTGTGACGCACAGCACAAAACGTGCACTTCGGTCGGATGCCAGCCCCACAGATCGCGTGAGCACCTAGGGTTCCGTAACCTAAGTACTGAATTCTCTGCGCATCCGGATCAGGAGAAAAGAACCGACAGTGACCATGACGAAACCACTCGGGAGCGGCCGCCCCCGAGGACCGAGCGAGACGTACGGCCGGAAGATCGTGCCCCGAGGGCCTGCTCCGGCCCGGCTGAGGATCCTGGCAGCGCTTCTCGACACCTTGGTCATCGCTCTTCCGCTGGTGATCGGTTGGTACATCGTGCAGTCTCTGCAGGACGACAACGGCGGCGGCGAAGCCGACAGGGCGGTATTCGGTGCCACGGCCGTTGCGATCGCTGCCGGGCTTCTCATCTGGAATTTCGGATTTCGTGAGGGCGCGACGGGCCGAACCTCGGGCAAGGGCTGGGTAGGGCTGGTCACCCGCGACGCCGAGACCGGACAACCCGTAGGCGTCCGACGGGCATTGCGCAGACCTCTCGATCGATCGGGAATCGAGGTGGTGCGCGAGAGCACCGCCAAGGACGAGGGGTTCGAAGAACTCGAGCGCGACAACAGCGTCGGTGCGACGCGCCGGCGTCGCCTGGTCGGTCTCGCGGTACTGACGATCCTGTTGGCGCTGGTAATGCTCGCCAGTATCGCAGTCGGCGCCAGACCACTGACCTTCGCGGAGATCTTCCACGCACTCTTCAGCTCCGAGGGATCGCAAACCGACATCATCGTCCGCACTCTGCGCGCACCGCGCACCATCATCGGTCTCGCCGTCGGTATCGCATTGGGTGTCGCAGGCGCACTGATCCAAGGACATACCCGAAACCCGCTCGCCGACGCCGGCCTGCTCGGACTGAACGCCGGCGCAGCGTTCTTCGTCGTCATGGCGATCTACCTGTTCGGATTCACGGCTCCCAGTCAGTACCTGTGGTTCGCCTTCGCCGGCTCCTTCGTGGCGAGTGTCGTGGTGTTCGGAATCTCCTCGATAGGTAACGGTGGTTCCAGTCCGCTCAGCCTGGCGTTGGCCGGGGCCGCCGTCGCGTTCTTCCTCGGCGCCATGACCAACGCGGTCATCATCCTCGATCAGACCAGCCTCGACGCCTACCGGTTCTGGGTGGTCGGATCGGTGTCCGGACGCGGGTTCGACGTGTTGTGGCAGGTTCTGCCGTTCCTGCTCCTCGGATTGGTGATCGCGCTCGCCAGCACCCCTGGGTTGAACGTGCTGAGCCTCGGTGACGACGTGGCCAAGGCGCTCGGAACCAATATCTTCTTCAGTCGTACCCTCGGCATCGTCGCCATCACGTTGTTGACCGGCGCAGCCACCGCAGCGTGTGGCCCTATCGCCTTCATCGGCCTGGTGGTCCCCCACGTCGCCCGAGCGATCACCGGCCCGGACTACCGATGGTTGGTGCCGTACGCGGGGATGCTCGGTGCCGTCATGTTGATCACCGCCGACATCATCGGCCGGGTCGTCGTTCGACCGGGTGAACTTCAGGTGGGCATCATTCTCGCCATCTTCGGCGCACCGTTCTTCATCGCACTCGTCCGCCGCAGGAAGTTGGCAAGTCTGTGACGATCAACATCGACAAATCCGAACTCGGCGAACCCGATGTGGGCGAATCCCGGGCACCGGTCCGCACAGTCCCCTCTCGGCAAGCGATCCGAGTGGGCAAGTTCTCGCTGGTGTATCGCCCCCTCGCCGTCACGGTCGGCGTGACGTTGGCCGTGGCGGTGTTCGTGTTGCTCTGCGTCAACATCGGCCGTGGTGACTACCCGATCTCCATCCCCGACGTCGTGTCCGTGCTGTTGGGCAACGGTACGAAGACCCAAAATCTGATCGTCTTCGACCTGCGTCTGCCCCGTTCGTTGACTGCTCTGCTGATCGGGATGTCGCTGGGCATGGCCGGTGCGATCACGCAGACCATCGCCCGCAACTCGCTCGCCAGCCCGGACATCCTGGGAATCACGGCGGGCTCCAGCGCTGCAGCGGTTGCCCTCATCGTCCTCGGCGGCGGCGGATCATTCGTGGGATTGCTTGCCACACTGGGCATTCCGTTGGCGGCGCTGTGCGGTGGGTTGATCACGGCAGTGTTGATCTACACGCTCGCGTGGCGAAAAGGTGTAGAAGGTTTCCGACTGATCCTGATCGGTATCGGCGTCAACGCCATGCTGGTGGCCGCAACGGGGTGGCTGCTGATCTCGGCAGACATCAACGACGCCTCCCGCGCGCAGGTGTGGTTGAACGGCTCCCTCAACGGGGCCGGCTGGAACCAGGTGTGGCCGGTGGCAGTGGCCGTCGTCGTCATCGGTGGGTACGCGGTGATGTCGTCCTTCAACATGGGGGCGCTGCGTCTCGGTGAGGACAATGCGACGTCCCTGGGTGTGCGCCTGCAATCGACGCAAGCCAAACTGTTGCTCTCGTCGGTTGCGCTCGCGGCCATCGCGACCGCCGCAGCCGGCCCGGTGGGGTTCGTCGCCCTCGCAGCGCCGCAGGTCGCGATGCGGCTGGTGCGCTCGGCCGGTCCCCCGATCATCGCCTCGGCGCTGACCGGCGCCGTACTGGTCGTCGGCAGCGACGTGATCGCGCGAACAATCCTCCCGGTGGAGCTGCCCGTCGGAATCGTGACGTCCGCTCTGGGTGGACCGTTCCTGCTCTACCTCTTGGTCCGTAACAATCGGAAGGTCACAGCATGACCACCACCAATGCCCATGACGCGTCGACCCGGCTGGTTGCCCGGAATCTGACACTCGGCTACGGCGACCGCATCATCGTCGACGGACTCGACCTCGAAATCCCTACCGGAGTGATCACAACGGTCATCGGCCCCAACGGTTGCGGTAAGTCCACGCTGTTGCGAGCGTTGGGCCGACTACTCAAGCCCAAAGGCGGATCGGTCGTTCTCGACGGCAAGTCGATCAGCTCGATGAAAACCAAAGACGTGGCCAGGATCCTCGGCATGCTTCCGCAGACGCCGGTGGCGCCGGAAGGACTGACCGTCGCCGATCTGGTCTCGCGTGGTCGCCATCCGCACCAATCGTGGATTCGTCAGTGGTCCGCGGACGACGAAGGTGAAGTCGCCGAGGCGTTGGAGCTGACCGGCGTCTCCGACCTCGCCGATCGGCCGGTTGATCAACTCTCCGGTGGCCAGCGCCAGCGTGCGTGGATTTCCATGGCGTTGGCGCAGGGCACCGATATTCTGCTGCTCGACGAGCCGACCACCTACCTGGACCTCGCACATTCGATGGAGGTACTCGATCTCGTCGACCAACTGCACGAGGAAATGGGCCGGACCGTGGTGATGGTCCTGCACGATCTCAACCTCGCGGTGCGCTACAGCGATCACTTGATCGTGATGCGTGACGGCGCCGTCGTCGCCGCCGGGATTCCCAAGGACATCATCTCGGCCGAACTGCTGCTCGAGGTGTTCGGTCTGGAAGCCGCAGTGATCGACGACCCGGTCTCGGACCGGCCTCTGATCGTGCCCATCGGTACTCGGCACGTGTTCGGCGCAGTTGGCGGGCCCGCTGTTCCGCAGTGACAACCGCTCAGCCCCTCAGCGGCCGATGATGGTTCGCACCAGTTTGAATCCCTGACCGATCGACACGGTCGGCAGGTACGCGCGGCCGACCGCGTTGCCGATACTCGGCAGCGCGGCCGGATCCGCGAAGGTCATGTGCATGGGTACGTAGCGCGGCTGGAACTTCGACTTGAACGCCAGCAGGGATCGGAATCCGTACACGGGTTCGAGGGTCCGGCCGAGTAAGTCGAGGACGGTGTCCATCACCGCGGACAACGTCGACGCTTCGGCCTCGTTGGGATTGGGTCCGTCGTCGGTGGTGATCTTCGCCAGCGGGGCGCCGGAGAGGCTGAGGAACTCCGCTCCCTCCGCTTCCAGGGTCAGGGCTGCGGAGGCGATGAGGAATTCCATGGCCGGCCGGAACCCTTCCGAGCGGCGGCGCATGAAGTCGAGCGTCCAGCCGACCACCTGCCCGTCGCGGTACACCGGCAGCCACGACGTGATGCCGTGGACCGTCCGGTCTTCGTCGACGGCGATCAGGCACCGTACTCGGTCGTCGTCGATCTCGTCGAGACCGCCGAGTGTGAAGCCCATTTCCGGCATGCCCTTGTCCGCGACCCACTCCTCGGAGATCGCGACTATCTGGTCTTTGATCGCAAGGGGGGCGTACGGGTAGGAGATCCATTCGGCGGTGATGCCGGACTTCTTCGCGCGGTTGAGTGCAGTCCGTACATCTTGGAAGCGTTTACCGGTGAATGCGATCCGGCCGAGGTCGAGGACAGTCTCCTCGGCCACCTGCAATCCACTCCAACCCATCGAATCGGTGATCGCGCGAACGTCGTCGGTGACGGAGTAGAAGCACGGTATCCAGCCGTTCGCCGACGAGAACTCGGCGAACTCTCGGATGGTCGACCGCATTCGGTCTGGTGGCCCTACCGGATCGCCGGTCGTCAACGCGACGCCGACGAGAACGCGGTATGCGACGTAGCTCGATCCGTCCGCACTGAACCAGTACGTGTTCCCCTTCCATGTCGACATCCAGGACAGGGGGCTTCCGGTTCCCCGCAACAACATCGACCGGGCACGTTCACCGGCCTGCGGATCGACCGCCTTGACGGGTTTGAGGAAGGTCACGAACAGGAGGATCGCCGCGACGAGCCAGAACACGACTCCTGTCCACTCGAACAGCAGTGTCGCCTCGATGTCGACCGGAAGCAGTCTCGGATCGATCAACTGCAGATACACCGGCGGGACGAGCCGCTGAGGGAAGTCCGCCAGGAGCATACCCACGGTGGGTTCTCGATCGAACCCGTGCCGGGCCAGCATCCCGCCACCCACGTAGACGAGCGCCAACACCGCCGACGTCGCGACCATCACCGCGGCCAACCGGCGATACGTCTTCGCCGGTGCCGCCACGTCGAAGTACCGGCGCGTGCAGATCAGCATGATCAGCACGAACAGCGGCGTCAGAAAAGGCACCAGCGTCCGATACACGTTGGGATCACTGAGCCCGTAGAACAGGCTGTCGCTGTCGGTGGCGTCGATGAACCGGATGACGAAGTTGCCGATCGACAGGACCAGCAGGACGACCTGTGCGACGACTGTGGCGATCCAGGCAAACCGACGACCACGGCGTAGACCGTCACCGAGAACCACCACGAAGATCGACGGCATCAACGAGAGCAACGTCGGTCCCACTCCGGAGAGCCTGAGTGAGAGCAAACCGCGGCGGCAGTCCGGGTCGGCGGCGGATTCAGCACACAATTCTCTGACTTCGGCGACCGTCCACGGCACACCCCGGAACAAGTCACGAAGTACGGCCAGGGGTCCGACTGCTTGTGGCGACAATGCGGCGATCATCGGGCCTATCGCACTTGCGGCGACCACGATGGCCACCAGAACCCGGCCTTCGCGCTGTGTTCCGGCAATACGATCACCGCGAGCCGATCGACCGACGATCCACTGGCCGATGACCAAACCCACCACTGCCGCGAACATCCGAATCAGGTCCTGAATCTGTCCGCTGAACAGAGCCAGGGTAATCGTGAGGGCGAGTGTCCCGACCCGAATTCGACGCCGCCACAGGGTCTGCATGTTCGCGCTCGCGACCATGGCCGCACCGACGATCGCTGCGCTCGCTCCGATGGCACCGCCGACATGCAGTCGGAACCCCCAACTCGCATCGAAACCCTTCGCTATCGTCGCCCAACCCAGAGCGAGAATCACACCGAGTATCTGAGTGGTGGCGCCGGCGAGCGCGAGTTTGGCCGAGCCCATCCGCCGTTCCAACGGAGCTGCCACGGCAACCAACAACACTGTGGCGCCGATGTATCCGAGCAGATTGCCCGACCAGAGGATCGCGGTCAGCGGAGTCCAGATCTTCCCGTGCTGTAGCGATCCCATTCCCGCGGAAATCGAATGAGCCAACGACCGTGACGGTCCGTGGACCAGGCTTGCGGTCACGGCTCCGAGGATCCAGATCGTCACCAGCAACACCGCGGTCAACGGTGCATCGCGAACTCCGAAGCGGACGATGTCGACGACATTTCGAAGGTACGTGCGAGTTCGCGAGGTCGACTTCACAGTGTCCGGTGGACTGTCGATCGTCATCTGCGGTCCGGCTACTTTCTCCTGAAACGGCCGACGGCGTGTTCGGTCCTGTCACTACGGTAACCGGCCGGGTGACGACTATGGCTAATACCACACCCACTCGCGGATGCTTACTACCACCAGTAGTACGTATTTCGTCGTGGAAGTCCGTAGAATCGTGGGATGGCAGGTCTAGGTGAACTCGAACGTGCAGTCATGGATCATTTGTGGTCCACCACGGAACCCCAAACCGTTCGACAGGTGCACGAAGCTCTCGCGACTCATCGTGAGCTGGCGTACACGACCGTCATGACGGTCCTACAGCGACTCGCGAAGAAACATCTGGTCATCCAACAGCGCGACGACCGTGCGCACCGGTACCTCCCGGTGAACAAGCGCGAGGAACTGGTCGCCAGCTTGATGGTCGACGCCTTGGCTCAGGCACCGGAGTCCGGTGGCCGCGCGGCAGCGCTCGTGCATTTCGTGGGGCAGGTCAACGCCGACGAAGCCGACGCCCTTCGCGAGGCATTGGCAGCACTGGAAATGCGTGAGTCCGCGAAAAGGGACGGATAGCCCGAGTTTTCTAGGTTGCGCAGAGTTCGTCGTGCATGATGGGTAGGTCATGAACGCCACCACCGCGCTGGTTTTCGGCCTGCTGGCTTTGCTGCTCGCCGGCCCGATCCCGGCACTCCTCAGTCGAGCCACCTGGCCGTATCGCGCGCCTCGGGCCGCTCTCGTCCTGTGGCAGGCGATCGCCCTGGCTGCGGTGCTGTCCGCTTTCAGTTCCGGATTGGCCATTGCCAGTCAGCTACTGGTGCCCGGGCCCGACGGCCGCCCGACCACCGCCCCTACTGCGGAAATCGATGCACTGGGCCTGCCACTGTGGACCTTGTACGTCGTCATCTTCGCGCTCACCTTGCTCATCGGGGCCAAGCTGATATTTTCCGTCGTCCAGGTCGCCGTGCGCACCCGACGGCGCCGATCGCGGCATCGGGTACTCGTCGATCTCCTCGACCACTGTGCGATGCCCGCGTCGTTCGAGCGGACCTCGGATTTGCGTGTTCTCGACGTCGACGAGCCGATCGCCTACTGCCTGCCCGGGCTTCGCCAACGCGTCGTACTCAGCCAGGGGACGCTGCAAAATCTCGAGCAGACCGAGATCAAGGCGATCCTCACCCACGAACGCTCGCATCTGCGCGCCCGCCACGATCTGGTCCTCGAAGCCTTCACCGCCGTCAACCACGCCTTTCCCCGTTTTGTTCGTAGCAAGTCGGCGCTCGGATCGGTACAGCTGCTCGTCGAACTGCTCGCCGACGATTCCGCTGTCCGTGTCACCGGCCCCGCTCCCCTGGCTCGCGCTCTGGTCGCCTGCGCCGGATCGACCGCTCCGCGCGGCGCCATGGCTGCCGGTGGGCCGTCCACGTTGATCCGGGTTCAGCGACTCTCCGCCGGCGATCCCGACCCCCGTATCTCCGCGATTGCGTATTTGAGTGCCATCGCGATCCTGGTGGTGCCGACGCTGGCCGTGGCGGTGCCGTGGCTGACCGAGCTTCGCCTGCTCTTTCACGCGAGTTAGCCCTTGACCACGAAAACTCGGTGTAGTAGTGGACGTCACAGTGCACTCGATCTGACTCGAGCCTGGTCCGTGGCGTACAGTAGTACTCGGCCACCATCGTGGTCAGTCAACATTTAACGGCACACAGCCCAATTCCCCGCAAAATGCGTTCGGATTGCCAGGTGACATGTGCCCTGGCTCGTCCCTTTGCGAACTGTGTCGTGTAAATCAGCATGGCTTCTTCCGCGCCGCGACGTGCCCGTAGTCCGGAGAGGTTTCAAGCGTGACCAACGCTGTTCAAATTCCCGCTGTTCAAATTCCCGCTGTCCACACCCCGTCTTCCCAGAACATTTCCGACGACGCCGTCGTCATCGACACTCCTGGTGCCGAGCAGGCAGCAGTGGCAGCGGAGCCCGGCATCACCTTCGCCGAGATCGGTCTGCCCGAGCAGCTCGTCGCCGCACTCGCGCGCAACTCCATCACCAGCCCCTCGCCGATTCAGGCGCAGTCCATCCCGGACGCGCTGGCAGGCGTGAACGTCCTCGGCCGTGCCCAGACCGGTTCGGGCAAGACCCTCGCCTTCGGACTGCCGATGCTGACTCGCCTTTCACGCCACGAGGATCGGCCGGCTGCGAAGCGCCCCCGCGCTCTCGTTCTCGTTCCCACCCGTGAACTCGCATTCCAGGTGGTCGATTCCCTGAACTCGTACGCCGGTGCGCTCGGGCTGACCGTCCGCCCCGCCGTCGGCGGCACGCCGTTCACCAAGCAGGTCGATCAGCTTCGTCGCGGCGTCGACGTCCTCGTCGCCACCCCGGGCCGCCTCGGCGACCACCTGCGTCAGGGCACCTGCATCCTCGATTCGGTGGAGATCACCGCTCTCGACGAGGCCGATCAGATGGCCGACATGGGCTTCCTGCCCGAAGTTCGCTCGATCCTCGGCGAGACCCCGGCCGACGGACAGCGCCTGCTGTTCTCGGCGACCCTCGACCGTGAGGTCCAGTCGCTGGTTCGCCAGTTCCTGGCCAACCACGTCACCCACTCCACCGAAGACGGCCGCGCGAGCGTCGACACCATGGAGCACTACGTTCTCCTCGTCGATCGAGGGCAGAAGGACGCCGTCCTCGCCGAGATCGGTGCTCGCGACGGTCGCACCATCATGTTCGCCCGCACCAAGCTCGGTTGCGAAGGCATCACCGATCGCCTGCGTGCAGTCGGCATCGCGGCCGAGTCGCTGCACGGCGGCAAGGCACAGAACCAGCGCACCCGCGTGCTGGAGCGGTTCAAGAACGGCCGGACCCCGGTCCTCGTCGCAACGGACGTCGCTGCTCGCGGTATCCACGTCAACGGCATCGATCTGGTCGTTCACGTCGATCCCCCGGCCGATCACAAGGACTACCTGCACCGGGCCGGTCGTACCGCGCGCGCCGGCGAGAAGGGCACCGTCGTCGCCATCGTGCTCCCCAACCAGAAGCGTCCGTTCAAGCGTCTGACCGCCATGGCCGGCGTCAACGCCGCCGCCGTTCCCGTCACCCCGGGTTCGGCCGAACTCGCTCGCATCACCGGCGCGAAGAAGCCCACGGGAGAACCTTTGCGCGAGAGCTCTTCTCGTGGTGAGCGTTCCTTCGGCGGCGGCGGATCGCGCGGATATCAGGGCAACCGCGAAGGTGGCTACCAGGGCACCCGGTCGTCCGGCGGCTACCAGGGCAACCGGTCCTCGGGCAGTGGTTACCAGGGCAACCGCGACAGCAGCGAAAGCCGCGGCGGCTACCAAGGTGGACGCAGCTCGGGTAGCGGGTACCAGGGCAACCGAACCTCCGGCGGCTACCAGGGTAACCGTGACAGCAGCGAAAGCCGCGGCGGCTACCAGGGTGGACGCAACTCCGAGAACCGTTCGTACGGTGACCGCGACAGCCGTCCCGCCACCGGCTACCAGGGCAACCGGTCCTCGGGCAGTGGTTACCAGGGCAACCGCGACAGCAGCGAAAGCCGCGGCGGCTACCAAGGCAACCGTAGTTCCGAGAGCCGTTCGTCGGGTGGGTACCAGGGCAACCGCGAAAACAACCGCTCCTACGGCGACCGCGACAGCCGCCCGTCCGCCGGCTACCAGGGCAACCGGACCTCCGGCGGCTACCAAGGTGGCCGCGAGAACAGCAGTGCATCGACCGGAGGCGGCTTCCGTAGCCGCACCGATCGTCGTAGCTACGACGGCTTCGACGGCCCGAAGCGCGATCAGCGATAATATCGGCGCTGAGCTGGGCTTTTACAACTGAACACCGAACATGTTCCGGCCTGGCCGGAAGCTGTGTCGAGACGGATGCAGGTCACTGCAATTAAAGTGATCTGCATCCGTGTTTTGTACGCACGGTCTGATGTTCACGTCGTGGTGGCAGCATTCGCTGCTCTGCCACGGCAGGATTTCACAGCCGCGGACCGAAAGGGAAAGCTGTAAGTATGTCAACCTCTAGCACCGAATCACCCCGAGCTCAGATCGGCGTCACCGGTCTGGCCGTGATGGGTTCGAATATTGCCCGCAATTTCGCCCGCCACGGTCACACCGTTGCCCTGCACAACCGCAGCATCGCCAAGACCGATGCCCTGATCTCCGAGCATGGTTCCGAGGGCGATTTCGTGCGCACCGAGACCGTCGAGGAATTCGTGGCCGCGCTGCAGAAGCCGCGCCGCGTCCTGATCATGGTCAAGGCAGGCGATCCGACGGATGCCGTCATCGAAGAGCTCGCCGACGCGATGGAGCCCGGCGACATCATCATCGACGGCGGCAACTCGCTGTACACCGACACGATTCGCCGTGAAGCCGCGGTCCGCGCTCGCGGGCTGCACTTCGTCGGCGCCGGTATCTCCGGTGGCGAAGAAGGCGCCCTCAACGGTCCCTCGATCATGCCGGGCGGCCCGAAGGAGTCCTACGAGGCTCTCGGCCCCCTGCTCGAGTCCATCTCCGCTCACGTCGACGGCACACCGTGCTGCACGCACATCGGCCCGGACGGCAGCGGCCACTTCGTGAAGATGGTGCACAACGGCATCGAGTACGCCGACATGCAGCTCATCGGCGAGGCCTACAACCTGTTCCGTGACGCGCTGGGGTACGACGCCGGTCAGGTAGCGGACGTCTTCACCGAATGGAACAAGGGCACGCTCGAGTCGTACCTGATCGAGATCACCGCCGAGGTGCTCCGACAGGTGGATGCCGAGACGGGCAAGCCGCTGGTCGACGTCATCGTCGACGCCGCCGAGCAGAAGGGCACCGGCCGCTGGACGGTTAAGTCCGCTCTGGATCTGGGTGTGCCGGTCACCGGCATCGGTGAGGCCGTGTTCGCGCGCGCCCTGTCGGGTTCACGGACGCAGCGTCAAGCCGCGCAGGCACAGGGGCTCGCGTCGGGCAACCTCGGTGAGAAGCCGGCCGATGCCGAGCAGTTCGCCAAGGACATCCAGGCAGCGCTGTACGCGTCGAAGATCGTGGCGTACGCGCAGGGCTTCGACCAGATCACCGCTGGTAGCGCCGAGTACGGGTGGGACGTCAAGCGTGCCGACCTGGCGACCATCTGGCGCGGCGGTTGCATCATCCGGGCGCAGTTCCTCAACCGCATCAAAGATGCGTTCGACGAGAACCCGCAGCTCGAGAGTCTGATCTTGGCTCCGTACTTCCGGGAGGCGATCGAGGCAGGCATCGACAGCTGGCGCCGGGTGGTTGCCACCGCGACGCTGCTCGGCATTCCGGTTCCGGCGTTCGCGTCGTCGCTCTCGTACTACGACGGTCTGCGGGCGGAGCGTCTGCCTGCCGCGTTGACGCAGGGCCAGCGCGACTTCTTCGGTGCGCACACCTACGAGCGCATCGACAAGCCGGGCAAGTTCCACACGCTGTGGAGCGGTGACCGCAGCGAGATCGAGGCCTGAGCGCTTTCGCAGCATGATCGTGCGGGGCGGTACACCGAACGTGGTGTACCGCCCCGCACGTCTGCGGGGCGTGTCACCGAACCGGAGGTCGGCACGGTCACGGTTGTGATCGGAGTTCCTCGACGTGCGCACGCATTGCCTCGACGAGGACCGTGAATACGCGGTGCGCGGCGGCGAGGTCGGCGTCGGGTAGATCCGCGAGGGCCGCGTTGGTACGAATGCCCAGTGGGCCGAAGAAGTTTCGGGCCACATCCATGCCGTGCTCGGCGTAGCGAAGTATGACTTTACGACGATCGTGAGTGTCCTTTTCCCGGCGAATATGTCCGGACTCGATCATGCGCTCGACGAGGTAGGTCATGGCCGCCGAGGAGAGCCCGAGTCGAGTTCCCAGTTCTCCCGCCGTGAGCGGGCTGCCTTCGACATCGGCGACCATGATGAGGATCAGTGCCCGAAAGTCGTTGGGCCGCAGTTTGTGCCGAGATCCGAATGCGCGTCCGATCTCCTCCGAGACAGCGGAGAGCGCGCGAACATCGGACGAGATCTTCGATTCCCATTCGTTGCGAATCGGCACAGTTGTCCTTCCATCGGGTGCCGTCACGGTTGCGTGACTCGTCACCGCATTATCTCTCAGTTGCTTAATGATTCAGTTGATGAAATTGTTTGCAGATGGACAGTACCCGCCGCCCGGTCGTCTCGTGGAGCAGCTTTGCGCGCGTTGTCACCGACCGTCGCTCCTGGGCGCTCGCACTTGTCGTGCTGGTCCTGTCGGTGGCGTTCACGATCGGCGTCGGGAAGAACGACTCAGCCGGAAACGCACCGTCGTCGGTCCCGCCCGACGCCGAGTCCGCGCGGGTGAGCGAACTCCTCACCGAATTTCCCGGGGCCGACACCGCGCCGGTACTCGTTGTCGTCAGCAGGATCGACAGCGCTGCGCTGACGCCGGCCGATCTGGAGGCAGCACAGCAGACGGTGGACCGAGTGCACGACGTCGCAGACACACCGAGCACTGCGCCGATGATCCCCGCACCCGATGGAAAGGCGGTACTCGGGCCCGTTCAGATCGATGCATCACTGTCGGGACTGGCACTCGATGATCTCGTCGGCACACTCCGTTCGGCGGCGGGCGACGGACTTCCGGACGGACTGCGAGTCGCGGTCACGGGCGGACCGGCTTTCGGTGCCGACATCGCCAATTCGTTTGCCGGCGCCAATGTCCTGCTCCTCGCGATCACCGCGATCGTGGTCGCCGTGCTGCTCGTGCTGACCTACCGCTCCCCCGTGCTGTGGCTGGTGCCGTTGTTCGTAATAGGGATGGGCGATCGCGTGGCAACCTCGGTGGGGACCGCACTTGCCGACGTCACCGGACTCTCGTTCGACGGATCCACATCAGGCATCACCAGTGTGCTGGTCTTCGGCGCCGGAGCCAACTACGCCTTGCTGCTGATCTCCCGATACCGCGAGGAACTTCGCAACGAACCGGACCATCGAGCGGCCCTGGCGCGAGCTGTCCGTCATGCGGGCCCCGCCATCGTCGCGAGCAACGTCACGGTGGTACTGGCGTTGCTGACGTTGCTGTTGGCGATCCTGCCCAGCACTCGAAGCCTTGGGGCCTTGTCTGCTGCGGGGTTGGTCGTCGCCGCGGTCTTCGTACTTGTGGTGTTGCCGCCGCTCCTGGCGGTGTGCGGGCCGAGATTGTTCTGGCCGTTCGTTCCCGGTCCTGACGACAAGGACACGGCCACTGCGGGGCCCTGGTTCGCCGTCGCCGCGGCCGTCGCGCGCAACCCGCGACGCACGGCCTCGATCACGATCGTCGCCTTGATCGCGGGCGCCATGGCGCTGTTCGGCACCGAGATCGGTCTCTCACAGACCGAACAGTTCCGCGTTCGCGCCGAGTCCGTCGAGGGTTTCGAGACGTTGGCCGAGCATTTCCCGTCGGGGTTGGCTGATCCGATGATCGTGGTCGCGCACACCGAGTTCGCATCGGCCGTCGAGTCCGTGCAGGCCGCCGAGGGCGGCGTCGAATCGTTCGCCAGAGTCGCCGACTCGAACACGGGGTGGACCCGGTGGTCCGTCGTCACCGACACCGCACCTGCCTCGGCCGAGTCGTTCGCCGTGGTGCAGAGCCTTCGCGGCGCCTTCGCCGCCGTTCCTGACGCGCTGGCACAGGTGGGAGGCAGCGATGCTCAGGCATTGGACACCAGAGATGCCGCCGCCCGAGATCGCGTGGTGATCGCGGCCGCCATCCTCACGGTCGTACTCGCCGTCCTGGTCGTCCTTCTGCGCGCGGTGGTCGCCCCGCTGCTGCTGGTGGCGACGACCGTACTGAGTTCACTCGCCGCTCTCGGTATCGGCAGCTGGGTCAGTGCGCACCTGTTCGGTTTTCCCGCACTCGCCGACAACGTCCCGTTGTATTCGTTTTTGTTCCTGGTCGCGATCGGTGTGGACTACACCATTTTCCTCGTCGTCCGAGCGAGGGAGGAAACGCCGCGTCACGGCACTCGCGCGGCGATCGTGCGCGCGGTGGGGGCAACCGGTGGGGTCATCACCAGTGCGGGCATCGTCTTGGCTGCTGTGTTCTGCGTGCTCGGAGTTCTGCCGTTGATCACGTTGACGCAGTTGGGAATCATTGTCGGTCTGGGAATCCTGCTCGACACCTTCGTCGTCCGCACACTCGTCGTTCCGGCCCTGTTCACCATCGTCGGCCCCCGCGTATGGTGGCCCGGTCGCATCGACTCGGGCAGATCGGATCTGGTGGCGCCCGGCGGCAGGTCCCCCGAGGCCACCGATCGGCGATGACCCGAATCTTCCCACGGTTGGCATCAACGGCCGCATTGCGGCGACACGTCGTGTTCTGCAGCCCGGTTCGCAGGCGGTAACCTGGACGTATGCCGAAACCGACGTTGGACTCGCCCGCTGCAACCGAAGGGCCTTCGTTCATCGACCTCGGAATCCCCGCCGTGATGGTGCACGCGTTGCGCCGGAGCGGAATCGACGCACCGTTCCCGATTCAGGTGGCGACCATCCCCGACGTCCTCGCAGGCCGCGACGTGCTCGGACGCGGGGCGACCGGGTCGGGAAAAACGCTGGCATTCGGGCTGCCGATGCTGGTGCGACTCAAGGGCGGCGCCGGCAAACGTAACCGTCCGCGTGGGATCGTGCTCGCACCGACGCGTGAGCTTGCGGTACAGATCCACAAGGCTCTCGACGACGCGGCGATCGAGGTGGGGCTGCGGGTCGCCAGCGCGGTCGGCGGTATTCCGATCAAGCGCCAGGCCGACATCCTCGCCCGTGGGGTCGATCTGCTGGTGGCAACGCCCGGCCGGTTGATCGATCTGATCGAGCAGGGTTCGGTACTGCTCGACGACGTCGTGATCACCACCATCGACGAAGCCGATCACATGGCCGATCTCGGTTTCATCGACGAGGTCGCGAAAATCCTCGATGCCACACCGAAAGACGGTCAGCGCCTTCTTTATTCGGCCACGCTGGACGGCAAGGTCGACGATCTGGTCTCCGGGTACCTGCGTAACCCGGCCTCCCACGCCACCGCTCCCCCGATCGCGTCGGTGATGGCGATGGAGCACCACCTGCTGTACGTGGACGCCGCCGACAAGCGGTCGGTGACAGCGCACATCGCCTCCCGCGCCGGCCGCACCATCATGTTCGTCAAAACCAAGCACGGCGTCGACCGGTTGGCGCAGCAACTGCATCTGATCGGAGTGTCCGCCGGTGCCCTGCACGGCGACAAGACACAGAACCAGCGCACCAAGACCCTCGAGTCCTTCGCGGACGGCACCACACCGGTGTTGGTGGCCACCGACGTCGCGGCGCGGGGTATCCACGTCGACGGCATCACCCTGGTCGTGCACGTCGATCCGCCGGCCGAAGCCAAGGACTACCTGCACCGGGCCGGCCGTACCGCACGGGCCGGTGCGGCGGGCGTCGTCGTCACCATCGTCACCGACGACGAGCGGGCAGTCGTGGAGAAGCTGACCAAAGCGGCAGGCATCACGGCACACGGCGTTCGGGTACGCCCCGACGATCTCGAACTGACCCGCATCACCGGCGCCCAGGAGCCCACCGGTATCCCGGTCGCCGCCCCGGACACCACCGTCGCCGTGACGCACACCGCCAAGCGGGGCCGTCAGGAACACGACACCGCCGGTCGGACAGCCGTCGGGGGGCGGATGAAAAAGACCGGTGACACACGGGCCGTCGCGTCTCGCCGTGTCACCGATCCGAAATCGGTGAAGAAGATCCGCGCCGACGGCACCCCGGTGCCCACGCGTTCGGAGCGACTCGCATCCAAGGGTCTGACGCCTCGTACCGGTGCCGGTCGGCGTGGCGGCGGACATCAAGGCGGCAAACGCGCACACTGACCGTCATGGGCGCTCTTCCATTGATCTCGATTCTCTGCGCCCTCGCCGCGGCGCTGTTGTTCGCGTGCGCGTCGGTGGCGCAGCAGAGCGCGGCGTCGGCGGTGCCGGAAGACGGCGCGCTCATCTCCACGCTGATCCGCACTCCGCGCTGGTGGGCCGGACTGGTGGGCGACGGCGGCGGATACGTCATGCAGGCCCTCGCCCTGGCGATGGGGTCGGTCCTGGTGGTGCAACCGTTGATCGTCGCATCGCTGCTGTTCGCGTTGCCGTTGTCGGCGAAGTTCTCCGGTATCAGGATCACCCGCTCGGCGTGGTCGCTGGCGATCCTGCTCGCGGCGGCGTTGGCGGTGTTCCTGGTGGTCGGCGATCCCACCGAAGGTAACGAGAACGCGCCGTGGTCGACGTGGACGCTACCGCTCGCCCTCACCGTCGCAGTGGCTACCGTCGCCACCCTCGCGGGCCTGTCGAAACTCGACAGCAATTGGCGGGCACTTCTTCTCGGCTCGGCAGCCGGAATCTTCTACGGTGTCGCCGTCGCCTTCACCAAGTACGTGACGGATCTGTTCGGGCACGGGCTCGGCGGTGTGCTCACCGCTTGGCAGACGTGGGCTCTGATCGCTTCCGGCATCCTCGGCGTCTACCTGCAACAACGCGCCTTCCAGGTGGGTCCGCTGTCCGCGTCGCTACCCGCCCTGACCATCGGCGAACCCATCGCCGCGATCTTCCTCGGCATGACGGTGCTCGGCGAACGTCTGCGCGTCGACGGCGCTGCTCTGGCCCTCGTCACGGTCTCGGTGATCGTCATGATCGCCGCCGCCGTCGGCCTGTCCCGCTCCCAGGCTCGCGATACCGCAGGCGTAACCGGCCCGTCGCCGGTACCCTCGTGAAACGTGCAGTTCCTCGACGGGCAACGCCCCCCATACGACCTGACCTACGACGACGTGTTCCTCGTCCCCAACCGGACCGAGGTGACATCGCGATTCGACGTGAACCTCACCTCGTCGGACGGTTCGGGAACCACGATCCCCGTCGTCGTCGCCAACATGACCGCCGTTGCGGGTCGCCGGATGGCGGAAACCGTCGCCCGACGCGGCGGACTGGTGATCATCCCCCAGGACGTTCCCACCGAAGCGGTGGCCGATACCGTCGCCTTCGTCAAGAGCCGGCACCTGGTGGCCGACACCCCGGTGACCCTCGGTCCCGACGATTCCGTCTCCGACGCACTGGCGCTGCTCCCCAAACGAGCCCACGGCGCCGTCGTGGTCATCGAGAACGGTAAGCCTCTCGGTATCGTCACCGAAGCCGCCTGCGCCGACGTCGACCGATTCACCCGTCTGCGCAGCGTCGCGGTCACGGACTTCGTCTGCGCCCCGGTCACCGCCACTGCGCGCGAGGTGTTCGAGCTTCTCGACGCCGCCCACGACTCGCTCGCCGTCGTCGTCGAGGCGGACCGAACGCTGGCCGGTGTGCTCACTCGGACCGGTGCGGTGCGCGCCGGTATCTACACTCCCGCCGTCGACGCCCACGGCGCTCTGCGGGTCGCGGCGGCAGTCGGCGTCAACGGTGACGTAGGAGCCAAGGCGAAAGCTCTCGTCGACGCCGGAGCGGACGTCATCGTCGTCGACACCGCTCACGGCCACCAACAGCGCATGATCGACGCTCTCACCACATTGAAGGCACTCGATCTCGGTGTTCCGCTGGTCGCGGGGAACGTCGTCTCCGCCCAGGGCACCCGCGACCTGATTGCCGCAGGCGCCGACATCGTCAAGGTGGGCGTCGGCCCGGGTGCGATGTGTACGACGCGCATGATGACCGGCGTCGGTCGCCCCCAGTTCTCCGCGGTGGCCGAATGCGCCGCCGCGGCGCGGGAACTCGGTAAACACGTGTGGGCCGACGGTGGCGTTCGTCACCCCCGCGACGTCGCCCTCGCCTTGGCAGCGGGTGCGTCGAACGTCATGATCGGCTCCTGGTTCGCCGGCACGTACGAGTCCCCCGGCGACCTGAAAGTCGATCAGGCCGGCAATGCGTACAAGGAAAGTTTCGGGATGGCCTCCAAACGTGCCGTCGCCGCCCGCACCGCCACAGAGACCGCGTTCGACCGCGCCCGCAAGGGCCTGTTCGAGGAAGGAATCTCCAGTTCCCGCATGCGGTTGGATCCGGAGCGTCCCGGCGTGGAAGACCTGATCGACCAAATCTGTTCCGGAGTGCGCAGCACGTGCACCTATGCAGGTGCCCGCTCACTCGAGGAACTGCACGAGAAGGCTGTTCTGGGCGTGCAGTCGGCGGCCGGATTCGCCGAGGGGCGGCCACTTCCGTCCGGTTGGTGAACCACGGTCGGCGTGACGTTGCGGGTGCTCGGGTCTGTACGACCGGGCACTCGCCGCTATCATCGGAATCTGCAATACACACGAACAACATCGGTCGGGTGTCCTTCGGGAGCCCGACCGAACCGCTACAGCCGAGAGGACTCTCGGCTTCGACGAAAGGAACCCGGTGCCCGAGGCACCCACACATTCATCCGGCGCAACATCTGTCGTCGTATCCGAGGAATCATCTGATTCCGCTGGTTCGGAGGGCTCCTCTAGCGAGCCGGGAGACAAACCCGGCGGCTCCAACCCGTACAGGCGGCGATGATCCATGGACGTCGTCTTCACCATTCTCAGCCTTCTCGGCTTCATCGCGCTCACTGCAGGCACTGCCCTGTTCGTGGCGGCGGAATTCTCGCTCACCGCGCTCGAACGCAGCACCGTCGACGAGGCCGCCCGTGGCGGCGATCTACGCGCCCGCCAGGTCCAACACGCTCACAAGACGTTGTCGTTCCAGCTGTCCGGCGCTCAGCTGGGTATCACGATCACCACGCTGATCACCGGTTACCTCGCCGAGCCCGTCCTCGCACGGTTCATCACCCCCGTCGCGACAGCGGTAGGGCTCGGTGAATCCGCCGCATCCACCACATCGCTGATCCTGGCGCTGGTGCTCGCGACGTCGTTCTCGATGATCTTCGGTGAACTCGTCCCCAAGAACCTCGCGATCTCGCGGCCCATGCCCACTGCCCGCGCCACCGCCGGTCTGCAAGCCGGTTTCTCGCTGATCTTCAAATGGGCGATCAACGGGCTCAACGGAACTGCCAATTTGATCGTGCGCCGCCTGGGTATCGAACCTGCCGAAGAACTACGTTCGGCACGCTCACCACAGGAGTTGGGTTCGTTGGTGCGCACGTCCGCGCAGCGAGGGTCCATCGACAAGGGCACCGCGCTCCTGGTGGATCGGTCGCTGCAATTCGGTGACCGCACCGCCGAGGAATTGATGACACCACGAGTGAAAATCGAATCCCTCGAGCTCTCCGACACCGTCGCCGACCTCATCGTCACCGCCTCTCGCACCGGATTCTCCCGATTTCCGGTGGTGCGCGGTGATCTCGACGACACCGTCGGCGTCGTGCACATCAAACATGCCTTCACCGTGCCCGCCGAACGCCGGCTCACCACCCGTGTCGATCGGCTGGCTCGCCGAGTGCCGGTGGTTCCGTCGAGTCTGGACGGTGATGCAGTCATGGAACGCATCCGCTCCGACGGTATGCAGGTTGCCCTGGTGGTGGACGAATACGGCGGAACTGCCGGCATCGTCACCATGGAAGATCTCATCGAGGAAATCGTCGGCGACGTCCGTGACGAACACGACCGTCCCGAACTCGACGTCCAGCGGATCGGCGATGGCTGGTCCTGCTCCGGCCTGCTACGTATCGACGAGGTCAACACCGCCACCGGGTACACCGCCCCTGACGGCGACTACGACACCCTCGGCGGTCTGGTGCTCACCGAACTGGGCCGTATCCCCGTCGACGGTGACGAAGTCGAACTTCCCGACGTCGACCCATCCGGCGATTCACGCGGGAAGTGGATAGCCCGCGTCACCCGAATGGACGGACGCCGCATCGACCGCGTCACCATCACTCCGGTACCGCCGGAGACCGAACCCGAATCAGCAGCTGAACGCGACGAGAAGGAGTCCGGCGATGAATAACCTCTTCGGAGTTCTCCTGACCGTGGTTCTGCTGGCCGGTAACGCGTTCTTCGTCGGCGCCGAGTTCGCACTGATCTCGGCCCGCCGCGACCGCCTCGAAGCGTTGGTGGCGCAGGGCAAGAAGCGTGCCTCTACGGTCATCAAAGCAGGTGAGAATCTGTCGCTGATGCTTGCCGCCGCACAGTTGGGCATCACCATCTGCTCGATCCTGCTCGGTAAGGTCGCCGAACCGGCCATCGCACATCTGCTCGAGGTGCCGATGGAAGCGATCGGTCTGCCCGACGGACTGCTACATCCGATCTCGTTCGCGATCGCGCTGTCGTTGGTGGTGGTGCTGCACATCCTGCTCGGTGAGATGGTCCCGAAGAACATCGCGCTGGCAGGCCCGGAGAAGACCGCCATGCTGCTCGTGCCGATCCATCTGGCCTTCATCAAGATCGCCCGGCCGATCATCGCGTTCTACAACCTCTGTGCCAACGGAATACTCAAACTCCTGCGCGTGGAACCGAAGGACGAGCTCGATGTCACCGTCTCCGCGGTGGAGCTGTCGGCGATGATCGGTGAATCCCGATCGGAGGGCTTGATCGACGCCGAGGAGCATCGACGCCTCAAGCAGGCCCTCGAATCCACCGATCGCACCGTCGTCGAGGTGCTGATCACTCTGGACAAGGTCCGGACCATCCCCCTGACACAGTCCGGAACCACGCTCGGCGAGATCGAGCGGGCGGTCATCGAGACCGGGTACTCCCGGTACCCGGTGCAGGCCACCGACGGCACCCTTGCCGGCTACGTCCACCTCAAGGACGTCCTCGACGAGGTCCTCGACGAGGCGGCCGGACCGGATACCGTCGTACCCACCTCCGATATCCGCCCGCTGCCGTTGATTCCGCTCAGCACCCCCCTGGCGGAGGCGTTGGCCGGTTTGCGACGAGCGAGCTCGCACCTGGGCGCCGTCACCGATTCCGACGGTGTCGTCATCGGCATCGTCGCCCTCGAAGACCTCCTCGAGGAGTACGTGGGCACGGTCCGTGACGGAACGCACCGCGGAACCGACGCAGTTCCCGGTCAACGGAGCAGCTGACCGATGACGCGTTCGGTGCTCGCACTCGCTCGCGGCGAGTGGACGGCTCGGCGGGCACTGCACCTCGAGAAGGTGGAGTCGCTCGTCGAGCCGCACCGTGCGCGTCGTAGTGCGGGTATCAGTCATCCCGTGCACGATTTCCTGTTCACCTACTACAACTTCAAGCCTGCGCAGCTTCGGCGCTGGCATCCCGGATACGGGGTCGCTCTGCACCAGGGAGCGGAGTACGCCGAATACTCCGGATACCGCGTCGACGACCACGGTTGCGCCACTGTCGACACCTCGGTGTTGGAGCGTCGCAGGCATACTGTCGAATTCGTGGCAGATCTCCTGAACCGAACGTCTGCGCGGCCTGCGGTGCTCGGTTGCTTCGGATTGCACGAGTGGGCGATGGTCTACCGCGGCGGCGAGGACGCGATCCGGCACCAGTCGGTGCCGCTACGGCTCGGGTCCGCCGGCACCGACGCCGTCGTGGAATCCCTGCCGCTCAAATGCACCCACTACGACGCGTTCCGGTTCTTCACCCCCGACGCCGCACCGAAGAATGCGCTGCCACTGGCCCGCGACACGCAGATCGACCACGAACAACCCGGCTGCCTGCACGCCGGAATGGATCTGTACAAGTGGAGCTTCAAACTTCTGCCGCTGGTCGATTCGGATCTGGTGATGCGCGCCTTCGAGCACGCCCTCCTCGCCCGCGAACTCGACATGCGCGCCAGCCCCTACGATCTGAGCGCGTACGGCTACACCCCCATTGCCATCGAAACTCCCGGTGGGCGTGCCGAGTACGTCCGCAGGCAACAGGAATTGGCCGAGCGCGCGACACCGCTTCGAGCGGCGCTGATCGAACAGTGCCGAGCCCTGCTCGATCGGTGAGCTGATTACTCGCGAGGCCGGGTGCACCGAATCGAAAGGACCGGTCATGGACGACGGTTTCCAGCACTACCTCGACGAGTACCACCGCGACATCGGAATTCAGGCCGCACACGCCTGCGTCGACTGCCCCGATTCCGAAGGCTTCCTTGCCGCGCATCTGCCGGTATTCGACTTGGCCGCCGGTTCCGTGGCCGCCTACGCCGCCGCGATCACCCGAGCCGCACCCGAGACCGCACCTCGGTGGCGACTCGATCCCGAACGCATCGCCGCCTCGTTCGCCAGTGATCGGCTCATCCGCATCGACGGCCAAGCGGTGTCCGGTTTCTCCGAGTACTCCGGCTTCTTCACTGCCGCCGACGGATGGGTTCGCACGCACGGTAACTATCCACATCACCGCGACAGATTGCTGGCCATCCTCGGTCTCGACAGCACTGCCACCACAGCATCTGTCGCCCAGAAGATCTCATCTCTCGACGCCGTCGAGGTGGAGCAGCGCGCCGTCGACGCCGGGGCAATCGCCGTTCGAGTACGCACCGAGGCGCAGTGGCGGGCCGGTGAACAGAGTGCCGCAGCCCGATCGGCGCCACTGGTCACCGTCCGCACCCGCGGCACGGGTTCTGCCACGCCCCGCTCGCCAGGCATAGGCCGACCCCTCGACGGCATCAGAGTCCTCGACCTCACCCGCGTCATCGCCGGACCCGTCGCCACCCGGGCACTGGCATTGCTGGGCGCCGACGTCCTGCGCATCGACCCGCCGGCAATCCCGGAAATCGAGTGGCAACACCTCGACAACGGGCAAGGGAAACGATCGACCCTCCTCGACCTGAAGACCACCGGCGGACATGCCACCTTCCTCGGCCTGCTCGAGGACGCCGACGTGCTGGTGACGGGATACCGGCCGGGCGCTCTCGAGGCACTGCTGGGGCAGGAACTGCCCGGCCATCTGGTGCACGGCCGGGTCAGCGCCTGGGGATGGGACGGGCCGTGGGCGGATCGGCGCGGATTCGACAGCATCGTGCAGGCCGCGTCGGGGATCTCGTTCCTCGAAGGCGGTGAACGACCGGGAGCGCTACCGGCTCAGGCCCTCGATCACGCCACCGGATACTTCCTGGCCGCCGCGATCGTCGACGCGTTGACATTGCGAAACAGCGATGGTCACGGCCGCGATGTCGACCTCGCCCTGGCCAGTACCGGCGCCAGACTGCTCGACGCGCCGGGGCGAACCCTCGATCCGGGTGCGCCCACCACCCCCGGTCCGCGCGTCACAGCCACCCACGGAAAAGTCACCGCGACGCGGCCGGCCCTCGTCGAGTTCGACGACTATCCCCAGCAGGCTCGCCCGTGGGGCGCCGATCGTGCCGAGTGGGCGCACCGAGCGCATCGCCGGTGACGTTCTGTGAGGAGTACCACTTCACGGAAGCAAGGAACTCCACTATGGCTACCCCCACCCTCGAAGAACTGCAGACGGTCATGCCGTTCGCGAACCATCTGGGCATCACGATCGACTCCGCCACGCCGGAACTGGTCACCTGCACGTTGCCCTGGCGTGACGAACTCACCACTGCGGGTTCCGCACTCCACGGCGGTGCACTGCTGACGCTCGCCGACAGTGCCGGTGCAATCCTGGCATTCCTCAACCTCACCCCCGGCACCACGACGACAACCACCACCTCGACAACCAATTTCCTCCGCGCGGCACGCACCGGACGGCTGACCGCCCGCAGTACCCGTCAAAATCGGGCGATCTGTGATCGTCGTCAACACCACCGTCGTCGACGAACAGGGCCTCGCCGTCGTCACCACCATTCAGACGCAGCGAGTACTGGCTCTCTGATTCCTGCCACCTCGGTGGCACCTCCGCAATTTCTGAGTTGAGATGATCCGAGCGCGCTGGAGCCAGATCTTCCGTGACTCACCTCGAAGGAGGCCGGGTAGCCCTACTGCGCCCGCCTACTATTTCAGCAGCATTCAGGAATTACCGACCGCCGCTCTGACGGGGTGCATGGACGACGATCCGATACGAGCAACCGTGTTCGTCGGTGCCGTGGACTGGTCGGTCTACAGCTCGTAAGCCTGATCGAAGTGAGCGGCATTGGCCTTGTCCACCTGGCTGTAATACCGGATGCACTCCACAAAATAGTCTCGCATTTCCGTTACCACCTTAATGTGGCTCTCGAGAGCGCTTTTCAGCGAATCCGTGTCCGCGAACGCCTTGTCCGTGAATTTGGTAGCCATATCCTTGCCCGACTGCAAGGTCCCGAATGCATTTCCTATCTCCAGGTCTTTCAATTTTTGCATCTGAGACTTGTAGCTGGATATAAGCTTGTCGCATGCGTCTCGCAATTTCTTCGAGGTTTCGTAATCCAGATAAAAATCGTCGTCAGACATAACGACCCTTCATTAGCTTCCGCGTACTGGAAAACTACATACGTGCTTCAAAAAACTCACCGGACATTTTCTCAACGAGGCAGAAATTCCTCCAGAGATCGGACATAGGTCACAGTCAGCGGGCAGGTCGGTTCCTCGGAGATATCGCCCGTTTTCGTGCTGACACTCAACCAGATTGATCCCCCGTTCGCAGGAAGGGCAACAAAACACCTCTCCATGTTCTGGTCACTCGCCGAATGAAACTGAACACCACTCCGATCACCAACTTTCAGGCTTTCGAAACCGGAGAATTTTACATTTCCTTTTATCTCGTCAATAGATTCTCTCCTCGACAAAATGCCGAAGAAGTACCACGGCCCTGTCCACTCACACGCCTTCTGACTGGTTATCTCGATACCTGGATCTGCTGTCGACGGATCGAGACCCACCGATTCGATTGCCGCCGCCGGAACCTCTTTGCACGGGTCGAACAACCCGTCCTGGCCGGACGCCTGCTGCGCAGTTCCCCCCACCTCCGAGCCGCACGCACCCAACAGACACAACACCAACCCGATCGACAACAGACGACCAGACCTCTCCACACCCCGCACGAACACCGACACACCTGATTGGACGCACCACGAGAGAGAACGGTTCCACCCCACCGAGAAGCAATCGGACACCTCGCGCCGAGCAAGGCAAGATGGACGCGTGAAGTCGCATACCTACACCCTGGATCTCCAGTGGACGGGCGATCTGGGATCCGGGACATCCAGCCCTCAGGCCTACTCGCGCAACCATGCGGTCTCGGCGGTGGGAAAACCGGAACTGCTCGGTAGTTCCGATCCCACGTTTCGCGGTGATTCGGAGCGATGGAACCCGGAAGAACTTCTCGTCGCCTCACTCGCCCAATGCCACATGCTCTGGTATCTAAGCCTGGCAGCCTCTGCCTCAGTGGTGGTTCTCGACTACATCGATCAACCCGTCGGCACCATGATCGAGGAATCCGACGGCGGCGGCCAGTTCATCGAAGTGACCTTGAATCCCACTGTCCTGGTGGCCGACACGACGATGGTCGACAAAGCACACGATCTACACGGCGGCGCCCACGACAAATGCTTCATCGCCCGTTCCGTGAACTTCCCGGTACTGCACAACCCGACAACTCTGGTGGACACCGATGACTGACCGCACCAAAATCCTCGTCGACGTCGATACCGGCATCGACGACTCGCTGGCCCTGATGTACCTGCTCGCCAGCCCGGAAGCCGAAATCCTGGGGATTGCCAGCACCGCCGGGAACGTACCGGTTGCACAGGTCGCAGCCAACAACCTGAACTGGCTCGGCCTGTGCGGGGCCCCGAACATCGAGGTCGCACTCGGCGCCACCGATCCCCTGGTCATCCCGTTGCGCACCACCGAGGAAACGCACGGGCCGCAAGGCATCGGACACGCGATACTTCCGGACGCCGGCCGGCAATTGTCGATCCGCACCGCCACGGATCTGTGGGTGGACCTGGTCCGCGAGCACCCCGGTCAGATCACCGGACTCGTAACCGGCCCCCTCACCAATCTGGCCCTGGCGATCCGGCGCGAACCCGACCTCCCGCAACTTCTCAAACGTCTTGTCGTGATGGGTGGTTCGTTCAACTATCCTGGCAATACCACCCCGACCGCCGAGTGGAACGTCTCCGTGGATCCGCATGCTGCGAAGGAGGTGTTCGACGCGTTCTCGGTGGTGCCGGCGCATCGGCGTCCGATCATCTGTGGGCTCAACGTCACCGAGACCATCGAGATGGTCCCCGAACACGTCCGACGCCTGGCAGCAGCCGCCGGGAGCACCCCAGCGGAGGTCATTTCCCCGGACGACGGCCCGGATGTGCGAAGCTCCGCCTCCAACAAGGTGATTCGTCATCTTTCCGATGCGATCCGGTTCTACATGGAATTTCACCGAAAATACGATCAGGGTTTTCTGGCGCACATGCACGATCCGTTTGCCGCTGCCGTGGCCTTGGATCCAGCGTTGGCAACTCTGAAACCGGCGACCGTGGATGTGGAGACGCAAAGCCCACTTCTGATCGGCACCACCGTCGCCGATTGGGTCGGGCATTGGAACCGTGAACCGAACGCGGACATCGCCGTTGGTACCGTTCCGGCCGAATTCTTCGATCGTCTGATCAGCCGGGTGGGTACGTACGCCGCCGCCGTGGGCTGAACACCCGCCGAGCCTGACGGAACAACCCCGTCCGAGGATTCTCGGACGAGGTTGCACGGCACGCTACGTCAATTTGTTCAGCTTCAGCTACCGAAAAGGGAACCGGGCAACAGATCGAGCGAACCGGTCGATCCCTGCCCCTGAGCTTTCAGCGCCACAGTGTGCCAGCCACCGGCAGCGACGGCGGTGTACCCGCTACCGGTCGGAGCACCGACGCGTTGGCTGTCGGTGTCGTTCCCCCACACCGTGATGGTGCCGTCCGCCTTCACTGCGACCGAATGACCCCACCCTGCGGACACCGCCGTGTACCCGTTACCGGTGGGTGCGTCCTGACGCTGGCCGTCAGCAGTGCTTCCCCACGTGGTGACGGTACCGTCGGCCGCCAATGCCACCGCGTGGAAGGTTCCGACGTCGAGAGCCGTGTATCCGCTCCCGGTGGGAGCGTCGATGCGTTGCCCCTGATCGGATCGTCCCCACACCGTGATGGTGCCGTCGGCCTTCAAGGCGGCCGAATGGTCACCACCTGCGGCAATCGCGGTGTAGCCGGTGTCGGTCGGTGACCCGTCACGTTGGTGGCGGTCGTTGTTGCCCCACGTGACGACGGTGCCGTCCGCCGTCAATGCGACCGAATGGTCACTTCCCGCCGCGACGGCGGTGTAGCCCGTGCCGACGGGTGTATCGCTTCGTTGGTGATTTCCCTGATGTCCCCACACGACAATCGCGCCGTCCGATGTCAGCGCCAGCGAATGGCCCCACCCTGCCGCGACGGCCGTGTAACCACTGCCGGTCGGTTGGCCCGACAGCTGTTCGTCGGAGTTGTCTCCCCACGAAACGATGGTGCCGCCGGATGTCAATGCCACCGAATGGAACTCACCGGCGGCGATGGTGACGACGTTGTCACCCGTGGGCGCGCCGTCGAGCTGGCCCCAGGTGTTACTTCCCCACACGCTGACGGTGCCGGGCACTGGTGCTGCAGCAGCAACGGTCGGAGCAATGAAAGCCAGGGCGCCCGCAGCTACCATCGTGGCTACTGCATGAAGGTGTCCGCGTCGGCGTCGAGGACGCACACGATCGATCGTTGTCATTGCGGGAGTGCCCTTTCGCGGAACATCGGTGCGGCATTCGGGTAGCTGACGGAAACCCGCCCGGCAGTGGGCGAATTACGAGTTATGCCAATTTAACTCGAGGCAGGACAACCCGACACGACTTCCGAGGGCGAAGCCGAGGGTGAAATGGAACGGTCGCCGCCACAGCCCGATCGAGCTGTTGCGGCGACCGCCACCGAATATCCGCGTCGACCTATGCCTGTCGACTGGTCCCGTCGAATGCGTCGAGAATGCGTTGAGCCGCCAGCGCCGCCGTCAACGATCCGTCACGGACGCTCTGTTCCACGTCGGCACGGATCGATCGCACCTGGTCGTTGCCGGACAACCGGCGCAGCAGTTGGTCGTTGACCATGGTCCACGTCCAGTCCACCTGCTGTTTGCGGCGCTTCTCCTCGAACTGCCCGGCGTCGGAGAGCACCTCGCGATGTTTGACGACGGTTCCCCAGAACTCGTCCAAACCGATTCCTTCGAGGCCACTCATCGTGATGACGGGTGGCTTCCAGATCGCATCGTGCGGGTAGATCAGACGCAAGGCGCCGGCCAATTCGCGAGCCGCTCCCTTCGCTTCCCGCTCGTGTTTGCCGTCGGCCTTGTTGACGGCGACCAGATCGGCGAGTTCGAGGACACCTTTCTTGATGCCCTGCAACTGATCCCCGGTCCGAGCGAGCGTGAGGAACGTGAAGCAGTCCACCATGTTCGCGACGGTCACCTCGGACTGTCCGACGCCGACGGTCTCGACGAGGATGACGTCGAACCCGGCTGCCTCGAGCAGCACGATGGTCTCCCGGGTTGCCTTCGCGACCCCGCCGAGCGTGCCGGACGTCGGTGACGGCCGAATGTACGCGTTCTTCTCGACGGTGAGCCGCGCCATGCGTGTCTTGTCACCGAGGATGGAACCGCCGGTGCGGGTCGACGACGGGTCGACCGCCAAGACCGCGACCCGATGTCCCTTGCCGAGCAGGTACATTCCGAGTGCGTCGATGAAGGTCGACTTGCCGACGCCGGGAACGCCGGTGATACCGATCCGGTGCGCTCCCCCGGCTTCGGGGAGCAATTTCAGGAGCAGTTGCTGCGCGAGCGCCCGGTGGTCGTCGCGGGTGGACTCGACGAGAGTGATCGCCCGGGCGAGGCCGGCGCGCTGATTTGCACGCACGGCCTCGGCAAGGGAATCAATGTCGATGGGCTGACGGGCCATCTTCAGTGAACCCCTTCTCAGGTGAGATCGTGACCCAGGGCGGTCGCCAGCTTCTCGAGCAGACCGCTGGCGGCGTCCGCGATGACGGTTCCGGGCGGGAATATCGCCGCGGCACCGGCCTCGTACAACTCGTCGAAGTCGCCGGGCGGGATGACACCACCGACGACGATCATGATGTCGGGTCGCCCGGCCGCAGCCAGGGCTTCCTTGAGGGCCGGTACCAGGGTGAGGTGGCCGGCTGCCAACGACGACACACCGACGACGTGCACGTCGTTGTCGGCCGCCTGGTTGGCGACCTCTTCGGGGGTCTGGAACAGCGGTCCGACGTCCACGTCGAATCCGATGTCGGCGAAGGCGGTGGAGATCACCTTCTGGCCGCGGTCGTGACCGTCCTGGCCCATCTTCGCAACGAGGATACGGGGGCGACGCCCCTCTTCCTCGGCGAACTTCTCGACCAATGCCATGGCGTTGCTGATGTTGCTCACCTTCCCGGCCTCGTCGCGGTACACGCCGCTGATGGTCCGGATCTCCGCCTGATGGCGTCCGTACACCTTCTCGAGTGCGTCGGAGATCTCCCCGACGGTGGCCATCGCGCGGGCAGCGACGACGGCGAGCGCGAGGAGGTTGTTCTCCATGCCGCCCTCGGTGGACGCGGCGGCCCGGGTCAGGTTCGCCAGTGCGGCCTCGACGGCTGCCGGATCACGTTCGGCGCGAAGGCGAACCAGCTTCTCGAGCTGCTCTTTGCGCACTTTGGAGTTCTCGACCTTGAGCACCTCGATGGTGTCGACCTCGTCGGGAACGTACTTGTTGACGCCGACCAGCGGCTGCCGGCCGGAGTCGATGCGTGCCTGGGTGCGGGCGGCGGCTTCCTCGATGCGCAGCTTCGGGATGCCTTCGTTGATGGCCTGCGCCATGCCGCCGGCTTCCTCGACCTCTTCGATGTGCTTACGCGCCCGATTGGCGAGCTCGTTGGTGAGCCACTCGACGTAGTACGACCCGCCCCACGGGTCGATGGGTCGCACGGTCCCGGACTCCTGCTGCAGCAGCAGCTGGGTGTTGCGGGCGATGCGGGCGGAGAAGTCCGTCGGCAGCGCGATGGCCTCGTCGAGTGCGTTGGTGTGCAGCGACTGGGTGTGCCCCTGCGTGGCGGCCATGGCTTCGACGCAGGTTCGGGGAACGTTGTTGAACACGTCCTGCGCGGTGAGCGACCAACCGGAGGTCTGAGAGTGGGTGCGCAGCGAGAGCGACTTCGCGCTCGCGGGATCGAACTTGGCCACCAGCTCGGCCCAGAGCAGGCGTCCGGCTCGCAGCTTGGCGACCTCCATGAAAAAATTCATGCCGATGGCCCAGAAGAAGGACAACCGGGGCGCGAACTTGTCGATGTCCATACCCGCATCGAGGCCGGCGCGGATGTACTCGACGCCGTCGGCAAGGGTGTACGCCAACTCGAGATCGGCCGTCGCTCCGGCTTCCTGGATGTGGTAACCCGAGATGGAGATGGAGTTGTACTTCGGCATCTCGGTACTGGTGTACGCGAAGATGTCCGAGATGATCCGCATGGAGGGCTTGGGCGGATAGATGTAGGTGTTACGAACCATGAACTCTTTGAGGATGTCGTTCTGGATCGTTCCGGCCAGCTTGTCCGGCGTGACACCCTGCTCGCCTGCCGCCGCGACGTACAACGCGAGGATCGGCAGTACAGCGCCGTTCATCGTCATCGACACCGACACCTGCGAGAGGTCGATGCCGTCGAAGAGCTGACGCATGTCGAGGATGGAATCGATTGCCACACCGGCCATTCCGACGTCGCCGGCGACGCGCGGATGATCGGAATCGTAGCCGCGATGGGTAGCGAGGTCGAAGGCTACCGACAAGCCTTTCTGCCCGGCCGCGAGGTTACGACGGTAGAAGGCATTCGACTCGGCTGCAGTGGAGAAGCCAGCGTACTGACGAATCGTCCAGGGCTGGTTCACGTACATGGTCGGGTACGGGCCACGCAGGAACGGCGCCGCACCCGGGAAACTACCCAGCGGATATCCGGACGCTGCGGCGTGGGCGCGGTCGGCGCCGGTGTAGACCGGCTTGACGTCGATTCCCTCGGGAGTGGACCAGACAACCTGCTCGGCGGCGTAGTTGTTGGCGGTGGCACCCTCTTCGATCAGCGCCTGCGCCTGCTGCGCGGACGGCGGGGTGGGTACCGGAGACTGCGGGTCCTCGAGCGGGACCTCCGCGAAACTGCCGATCACGTGCTTGACCTCTCGTGTCGTCACTTGGGGCTTCCCGTCTCGATGAAGTCGAGCAGTTCGGTCAGCGCCGAGACTGCGTCGATGCGGGCGGTGAGGAACCCGTCCGGGCGGGCATCCCCGCCGGCGTCGCCGACGGCCTTCTCCGGTCCGGCAAGCAGCACCTTGGTGATACCGGCCGCGCGGAGTTCGGCGACGGCGGCTGCGGCACTCTCGCCGTACCGCTTGTCGGTGCCGCACAGCACCGCGACGGTGGCTCCGGAAGCCTTGACCGCTGCGGAGATCGCCTCGGTGCCTACTTCGAGTGGGCCGGGGTTGACTGCGTCGACGCCGCCCGAAGCGAGCAGGTTGGACGCAAACGTGGTGCGCACGTTGTGTTCTGCGACCGAGCCGAGCGGGGCGAGCAGTGCGGTGGGACGGGCGCCGGCGGCGGCGAGGTAGGCATCCGAACGGTCACGAAGCGCTTCGAACGCCGCTGCATAGCGAGCGACGGCCTGACCGGGCTCGACGGCTTCGGCGGACAGCGGTGTTTCGCCGAGGTTCGGGAACTCGTTGACACCGGTGACCGTAGTCTTGCGGTGGGCGATGTCGGAGTCGCGCTTGACCTTGGTGGCGGCGATGCGCTCGGAGACGATTCCGGCCTCGAGTGCAGCCAGGTATCCGCCGGCTGCTTCGATTTCCTGGAAGAACGCCCACGCGGTGGCGGCGATCTGCTGCGTCAGGTCCTCGACGTACCAGGAGCCCGCCGACGGGTCGAGGACACGGCCGAGGTGCGACTCCTCGAGCAGGAGCAACTGGGTGTTGCGGGCGATGCGTGACGAGAACGACTTGCTGACGCCGAGAGCGCCGTCGGCAAGAGCGACGTCGAACGGCAGGACCGTCACCGCGTCTGCGCCGCCGACACCCGCGCCGAATGCGGCGAGGGTGGTGCGCAGCATGTTCACCCACGGATCACGTTGAGCCATCATCGCGGCCGAGGTCACCGCATGCTGCGGAGCATCACCGAAATCGGAGGCACCACACACCTGGGCGATCCGAGCCCACACCAGACGCGCTGCTCGGAACTTGGCGATCGTCTGGAACTGGTCGTCGGTGGCCGAGTAGCGGAAAGCCAACTGCCCCAACGCAGCACCGATCGTCAGTCCGTTCGCGGTGAAGGTGCGCAGGTATTCGAGACCGGCAGCGATTGCCGCACCGAGCTCGTCCGCGTCGCCCGCACCCGCGTTGTGGAAAACGGTGCCGTCGACGGTGACGGAGTGGATCGTCTCCGAACGCGCGGCTGCGAGTGCGGCGAGTGCTGTCGCCTGGTCGACGGTGATGTCGGGTGCACCGGAGAAAGAACTCGTCAACGGGGCGGCGCCGAGATGGGCGCGGATCTTGCTGCGATCGCTGACACCGTCGCCGGCGGCGGCCCGAGCGTCGAGCAGCGAGAAGAGGGCGTGGGCTGCATCGCTCGCGTTCTCGCCCGCGTCGAGAGTCAACGGAGCGAGGTCGAGGAGTACACCGTCGAGTGCAGCGGTAAGACCGCCGACGGGAACTCCGGCGGCACCGACCTTCAGCCACAATGCACTGACACCGTTTTCGAGTGCATCGAGGACGCTGCGATTGGTGTCGGTCGGCGAGTCGGTGCCGAACTGAGCCGATACCAACCAACCGGCGTTGACGTCGCGGTGGGCGTCGACACCGCGAACGTACGGGAAGCTACCCGGGAGCGGCTGCTCGGGGTGTTCGTCACGGGGGCTGTACAGCGGGGCTACGGTGACACCGTCGTAGGTGAGGGTCTCGAGCAGTTTCTGTGGCTCAGGGCCCAATTCCGCGGCGTCGACCCGACGAGACTTGGCCAGCACACCGGCCACGGAGCGTTGCCACTCCGCGTACGCCTGCTCGACAGCCTCGGCTTCTGAAGCTAATGACACTGTGTCCGCTCCCTCTCGTTTCGTGCGTGAGCGTATTCCCGTAATCGAATCCGTCAGTCAGTTCTGTGATGCTAACCCGACCTCAGCCCCGTTCATCTCGAGGATCCCGTCAGGTTCGACGGGGCAGTATCGGGTACCGGCCGGTACGGAGAGCAGTGTCGAGACCGATGTCGATCCCGGGAGATTCGTTTCCTCGGCTTACCTAGCGATTGTTCAGCACGTTTGCCGGTTACCGACGGGTTCGGTTCGGCGAGCCCTGACGCCCCGTCCACCCCCTCGCCCACTGGAGTGGCATTCGTCACAACATACCGTCGAGTGTTTTACAGCACACTTTCACTCCTGGTTGTCGAGTCGTCTCGAAGTCGATGCCGGGCATACTCGGCGGGTACCGTTGTGAGCTGTGACAGGGCGCCTGCTTGACCGAAGATTGATAGCAACAGTGCTGGTAGTGCTCGTATTGTTCGGTGCGGCTGTACTGGCCCCGCACCCGAGCGTGCTTCAGATCCGCGAGTGGGCCGACTCGATCGGACCACTGTTTCCGTTGGTGTTCTTCCTCGTTCACGCCGTGGTCACCGTCGCGCCGTTTCCGCGCACGGTGTTCACCCTCAGCGCGGGCTTGCTCTTCGGCCCCGTGACGGGCGTGGGACTCACCGTTGCCGCCACGACCGTCAGTGCGATCCTGGCGCTCTATCTGGTTCGGGCAATCGGTCGAGACGTCGTCTGGCAGAAGATCTCGAGTCCGACCATTCGTCGCGTCGACGAGCGGATCGCGAAACGTGGATGGCTGGCGGTCGGCTCACTACGCCTGATCGCCTTCGTCCCGTTCTCGGTGGTCAACTACTGCTGCGGCATCTCCTCGATCCGACTGGTGCCATACACCCTGGCAACGGTGATCGGCATCCTGCCCGGAACCGTGGGAATCGTGGTCCTGGGCGATGCTCTCACCGGAGAAGCCGATCCGCGACTGCTCGTACTGTCCGGGTTCTGCATTGCACTGGGCATAGCCGGGCTGGTTTTCGACGCGCGCAGATCACCGAACACAGTCGACACCCTTACCGAGGGTCAAGCTGTGAAGGTTGACCTGACAAAGTCAAGCCAAAATAGTTGACTAATAGAAGTCAACTATTTAGAGTTGACCCGTGCTGGTATTGACGGTGGACCAACGCGGTAGTCGACGCGACATCGACCGCGTGGCCCCGATCCTCGACGCGCTGTCGACGTATTCTCTGCTCCGAAAGTTCGAACGCACGGCCGGAGACGAAATCCAAGCGGTCTCCGACAACGCTGCGCAGGTCGTGGATGTCGCGCTCACGTTGATCCGAGACGGGCACTGGAGCGTCGGAATCGGGATCGGCCCGGTGCAGGAACCACTTCCACCACAGACCCGCGCCGGCCGCGGGCCCGCGTTCGAGGCTGCCCGCCTCGCCGTCGATCGCGCCAAGAAAGCCCCCGCCCGCATCGCACTCGCACATGCGTCCACCGACACACACCACGTCGAACTGACCGCCGACGCCGACGCCGCGTTCACCCTGCTCGGCACCGTCATGAACCGCCAGACCTCAGACGGCCGGGAAGCGATCGCGCTGATGGACACCGGACTCACCCAGGTAGCTGCCGCTCGGCACCTTTCGATCACCAAACAGGCCATGTCCCGACGGCTGGCCGCAGCGGAATGGCAGACCGAACTCGCTGGTCGACGACTCGCGCACCGACTACTCGTCAGAGCCCACCCTTAGACTGCACACGCTCGCACCCGGTACACGGGCACACGACGCACAGGGGGTATTCGGTTCATGGTTGCACTGGCATTGATCGCTCTGGCAATTGCCACACTGGCCCCGCTCGTGGCCGCAGCGCTCACACCGCTGAGCAGCGGGTACCTCGCCGTACCGGAGTGGTCGTCGACCGTTGTCGCGGTGCCGGCGCTCGGTGTCGCGGCACTGGCCGCAGCGCACACGACGCCGGTGACCGGCTTCGCCCTCGGCGCAACACTCGTCCTGTGCGTGAGCGCAGCAGCCACTGCCGGTGCGCCGCTGGTCCTCACTGCTTTCAAGATCGCCAGACGCCAACCCGACGGCAGTCCCGCACCCGATGCCGGTCCACTACGCGGCGGACGTGTCATCGGGATTCTCGAACGCATCGCCGTCGCAGCCTCGATCCTCGCGACGTGGCCGGAAGGCATCGCGATAGTCCTGGCGGTCAAGGGTCTGGCCCGCTATCCCGAACTGCGTGAACCACACGCATCCGAACAATTCATCATCGGAACGTTCGTCAGCGTCCTGTGGGCGGTGGCCGTATGCGGAACGGGGCGGGCACTGATCACCTGAACCACCGTGCACCTGAACCACCGTGCACCTGAACCACCGTGATCGACGCCCGCCCCGCACATTCCGCCGCTGCCCACTATCGGCGTTGACCCCCTTCGGGCGGCTGACCCTGGTACGGGTACCGCTGCTGGAACTCTTCGCGCTCGGGTGGCAGCGGAAGCTCACCCGGCCACGGATTTTCACGCGGTTGTTCCAGAGCCGGATCGGCGAATCCCGGCTGCACGGGCGGGTTGTCACGAAGATGGCGCGCCGCGGCACCCGGATCTTCGACGGGTGTACGGGCGGCAACCTCCGCTGCCCGCACGGCCTCGGCGATCTTGGGATCGGACTTCGTCTCGAACCATTCCGCCACTTCGGCCGAATCGTCTTCGGGGCTGGGAAGATTCTCTTCCGCGGCCGGCGGCTCGTAGCGGAAGACACCGTCCTCACCCGGCGCGCCCAGCGTCTTGGCGAATCCCTTGAGGGCGTCGCCGAAGTCGCTCGGCACCAGCCACACCTTGTTCGCATCGCCCTGAGCCATCTGCGGAAGCGTCTGAAGGTATTGGTAGGCAAGGAGTTCCGGTGTCGGCTTGCCTGATTTGATGGCGGCAAACACCTTCTCGATAGCCTTGGCCTCACCTTGAGCCTGCAGGTACTTCGCGGCGCGATCACCCTGTGCGCGCAGGATCTGGGACTGCCGCTCACCCTCGGCGTTGAGGATCGAGGCCTGCTTGTTACCCTCCGCCGAAAGGATCTGGCTCTGCTTGGCGCCCTCAGCGGTTTTGATCGCCGATTCCCGGTGACCTTCCGCCGTCAAGATCATGGCGCGCTTCTCCCGGTCCGCTTTCATCTGCTTTTCCATCGACTCCTGAATCGACGGCGGCGGATCGATGCTCTTGAGCTCCACACGGGCCACGCGCAGTCCCCACCGTCCGGTGGCCTCGTCGAGAACACCACGAAGCTGACCGTTGATGGAGTCACGCGAGGTGAGGGTCTCTTCCAGCGTCATGCCGCCGACGACATTACGCAACGTCGTGGTGGTCAACTGCTCCACTGCCGCGATGTAGTTGCTGATCTCGTACACTGCCGCCTGTGGGTTGGTGACCTGGAAGTACACCACGGTGTCGATCGAGAGCGTCAGGTTGTCCTGGGTGATCACCGGCTGTGGCGGGAAGGAGACCACCCGCTCGCGCAGATCCACTTTCGCTCGCACTCGATCCGCGAACGGAATCAGGAACGTGAGTTGTCCGGACACCGTCTTCGAGTATCTGCCGAGCCGTTCGATGACTGCTGCTTCTGCCTGCGGTACCAGTGCAACGGACTTCGCGACCACGAGGATCACGAAGAGCACCAGCACGCCGAGCACGATCAGTGCTGCCATTTAGGGTTCCCTCCATACGACTGCTGTTGCGCCGTTGATTTCCATCACCGTCACCGTGATGCCCGGCGGGTACACCTCGGTGGAATCGAGCGGACGTGCCGTCCAGACTTCGCCGTTCAGTTTGATCTGACCGGCGTGCTCCCCGACCTCTTCCAACACGATGGCGTGTTTGCCTTCCAATGCCGCAATTCCAGTGGCAAGCGGCGGTGGAGTTCCGAAGCGCCGCAACAGAAACGGGCGAACACCTGCAATGAGAGCGGCCGAGAAGACACCGAACATGATGGCATCCACCCATACCGGAAAATCGGTGACCGCACTGACACCGGCAGTGGCGAGCGCCCCACCGGCGAGCATCAGGAGGAAGAAATCTCCCACCAACGCCTCGGCCCCGGCGAGCACCAGTGCTCCGACCAACCAGACAAGTGCAGCCACGACTCCATCTAACCAGAGAGTGTGATCCGGGCCGCAGAACCGCAGGTCCGGATCAGCTCGGTTCGGTTACGAAATCGACCAACTGCTCGACGGCACCGAGCAGGGGAGCCTCGAGGTCACGGAAGCTCTCGACCGCGTTGTAGACGCGGCGCCACCCCTCCTGGGGGGTGCCCCATCCCAGTTCCCGACAGATTCCCGTCTTCCAGTCCTCGCCACGTGGGATCTTCGGCCACGCGGCGATTCCGACGGATGCAGGCCGCACCGCTTCCCACACGTCGATGTACGGATGACCGGTCACCAACACGTGCGGGCCGAGCCCTTGCGTCAGCTGCGTTTCCTTCGATCCGGTGACCAGATGGTCGACGAGCACACCCACCCGACGGCCGGGGCCGGGCCCGAACTCGATCAGCCGCTCCCCCAGATTGTCGAGCCCTTCGAGGTGTTCGACGACAACACCTTCCACGCGCAGGTCGTGCCCCCAGACTCGTTCGACGAGCGCCGCGTCGTGCACTCCCTCCACCCAGATCCGGCTCGGAAGCGCCGTCCGCGCGCGCAGACCTTCGACGCGCGTCGACCCCGACGCCGATCGAACCGGTTTGGTAGTCGAGGTTTTCGGAGCCGGGCGTTGCAAGGTGACCGGAACTCCGTCGAGCAGAAAGGCCGCCTCACGCATCGCGAACAGTCGGGTGCGGGCTCGGGCATCCTCCAAGCGAACGAAATCGCCGTCGTAGGTGCGTTCGAAACCCACCACGGCTCCACAGAATCCTGTCGCCGCGTCCTCGACGACAAGATCACGTTCGGCCGCTACCCGCGGTGTCACCCGCTTCTGCCTACGGGCGTGACCCGCGAATATGTCACCGTATCCATTGCCACCACTCACGAGCGACCACGCTAGGCGAGAACGTCGGCGCCACGCATGTCGCCACGCCGAACTAAACTCCTCGGTCATGAGTTCTCCCAGCGCAACGCTCACCGTGTGGGCGGCATCATGGCTCGCAGGCGACACCGCGCCGGACGACGTCATCGACGCTCTCGCCGAGTGGGCACCGATGCATCTACTCGGCGCCGCCGACCAGCAGACGGCCGAGCGTCACGAACTGGACTGGCCGGGTGTCACCGCGTCGGGTGTCTCGGCGTTGCTGCGGATCCTGCGGACCGAGAACACCGATATCCGGCTGGTCCTGCCCACCGCAGGCGATGTCCGTGGCCTACCGGTGGGGACCGATTTTGCCCGTGCCGCGATATCGGCCGGTGAGGGTGTGCAAATCGGCACCACCGGCGAACCGGGGATGGGACTGGTACCGGTGGTCGAAGGCCCGGACGTGATGCGATGGACGCTCTATCCGATACCGGCAGTGGCCGCTCATCCCGGTCAGTGCAGCCTCCGGGAAGCGGAATACGCACTGCGACAAGCAGTCAGAGAAGCTGCCGACGCGCTCGGTAGCCTGCAGACCGTCGCCACCGGAACGCGCGGATCCGATGCCCGAGCGCTGATCGCCGAAGCGATGCAGGCCCAAGCTCGCCACCGATGGCCGGCTGCACTGTCACCGCGACACCTCCAGGTACTCGACACCGCCGACAACGTGGCGGCGATCCTGGACGTCGCCGCGGCCGCCGCCACACATCGACCGCCGACAGCTGCGGCGGAATACTCCCGGGAAGAGCTTCTCCGACGGCTGTGGGATGTGGTGCGGGCCGCGAGGATCGCATCGGCGGACAGCATGTCGATCAGAGCTTGAGTACGAAGTTCCGTCGTTTCTCGGCGAAACCGTTGCGGTCGCCGAAGAGATCGATCTTCATCTCCTCGAGTTCACGGGTCTCGTAAGGCGCGAACGGATTGAGTTCGAGGCGTTGCTTTTTCAGCTCCAGAGTTGATTCCAGTCGGCCACCGTCGAGGACTCCTTGTCCCACCTTGTTCAGCCACGCCTCGAACTGACGCGGCTCACGGGGTCCGACGATGTCGACCAAACCGATCTCCTGGGCGCGGCGCACACCGATCGGGGCGCACTCGCTGAGCAACCGGTTCGCCTGCTCGTGGCCGACCCGAGCAGGCAGCGTGTACGTGTGCAGTTCCGAGCCGAAGAGACCCATCGTGGCGTAGTGCGGATTGAGAACGACACCGTCTCGAGCAGCCACCACGTCCGCGCCGAGTGGCAGCATGACTCCACCCGCCCCCGCGTTGCCGGTGAACGCCGCCACCACCACCTGATCGGTGCAGCTCACGATCGCCCTGGCCACCTCGTTGATCGCCTGGATGTTCGCCCACGCCTCACCGGCGGGATCGGAGGACGCATGGACGACATTGAGGTGAATGCCGTTGCTGAACCTGTCGTAGTCGCCCGTCAGCATCAGCACTTTCGTGTCGCGCGCCACGGCCCATCGCAGCACGCTCGCCAGTCGTAGGCACTGCGAGGTGCTCATCGCACCGTTGTAGAACCGGAACGAGAGGTAACCGATGTCGCCCTCGCGGTGATAGTTGATCTCCGGATAGCGGCCGTCCTCGGCCTGCCGGATCAGTCCGACGGGACGAACGACCGCGGCCGCAGGCAACTTGAAGTTCTCCGCGCCAGGGCGCCGAGCATGGCCGATCCAGACGCTCCCCGCACCGGTCGCCACCCGGACGGCCTGCAGGTGGTGCTCGACGATGGTTCCGGGTTCGACGTCGACGTGCGCGTCGAGATGCGCATCGTAGACGTACACATTGTCCAGGCCCAGTTCGGTCAGCACTCCGGGGAATCCGTCCGCCGCGTTGATCGCCCGCACGATCGCCGGAGCGTCGTCACCCCAGGAAAACGCACGATCCGACTGCTTCATCGTCGGATTGGTCCGCGCTGTCGGCACCGGCTTCGTGATCTGATCGGCCGGCGTGGGAACGAAGTCGGGGTCGCCGAACCGTTCGATCACGTCCTGAATGCATTCCATCGCAGCATCGGCGACCGCCCCGTTGTACACGGACGATTTGGGGGTGTTGGCACTGATCTCGAATGTGCGCCAGGCCCAGACCGGCCCGCCGTCGAGCTCTTCCGCCGCGTGCAGCGCAGTGACGCCCCAGGTGGCTTCTCGTTCGGTGATCGCCCAGTCCAATGACGACGGACCTCGGTCTCCGGGCGGTCCCGGATGGATGATGATGGTTGTCCACCGTCGCCAGACAGATTCCGGGACATAGGCTTTCAGATACGGGCAGATGATGAGATCGAAATCGCCTCGATCGGTGGCAGCGACAACCTCGTCGGCATCGGCGACCACCGAGGTACGTACTCGATGGCCGGCCTCGCGCAGTGTCAGCGCAGCACGCTGTGACAATCCGTTGTCGGAGGTGACCAGCAGCAGTACGTCCAAGGTTCGCGCCGGTGGCTCGTGACGTCGACCACGTCGGAAGAGCGCTGCCGTGGCTGCCCGCAGGAGCACACCCCCCGGTCTGACCGCTCTCGGTGTCGACACCCGAACATCCTTCGGGGGCGCTAAAGTGGTCACCGGCACAGGGGTGGCGCTATGAGTCGAAACCATGTATTTCTGCTCGAATCTTCGGGTATCCGCAACACCGGGAAGGTCGTGACCCTGCCCAGTCCACCGATAGGTTTAATGACGTATTTAGGGACTTTATACCTACGGTCGGTTTGTTTCAATAGCAAATAGCGAGCAAATGGACTGTTCGGACATTGGTAACAAACTTGAAGTTCGTGACGGCGTGATTTACAGGGTGCGCTGCAGCGCGATGTACCGGTCGATCCTGATGTGCTCGTCCAACGTCGGAAAGTGCATCGCCGAGCGCTCACCGGTACCCGTTCGATATCCGTGACGTGCGAGCCATACGGCCACGTCACCCCAGAACCAGATTCCACCCGAAACCGTGTTGTACGGGGCCGGGAACGGCGTGGCAGCCTGCCGGACACCGCGCACCCACTGCCCGACCGCCTGCCTCGTCATCCCGACCCGGTCGGCGATGTCTTGGCGAGTGACCAGGTCCGGATGCGTACGATCGATCACGATACCCAGGTCGGTCAAGCCGTCGACAACCGTGATCGCCGTCGTCGGAGCCCGCATTCCGTCCGCTTCCACCGTCAACAAACGCAGGCCACCGCGATCGAGAAAACGCGCCGGCCAGTCCCGAATCACCGACTCCTCCCGCGAGGTCGTCGCAAGTTCGACGATGAAGGTGAACTCGAAGCGGTGGTAGATGTCCTCGAAGTCAGTCACAGCATCCGTCCAGCACATGTTCGAAAGGGTCAGCGGAGGACTGGCGTCACCGTGTCGGGCGGGTGACGGCAGCACAGCAGTCGACGGCGCACCGTACCCCGTTCTCCGTCGACCCGAGCAACGGTTCGACTCCGAGTCGCACCGGCGCCTGGCCGGCGAGGCGTTCCTGGATCAGGGCGGGAACCAACCGGGCGAAACGTCGATCTCGACCTGGGGTACCCGCGCGTACGAAATCCATACCGAGTTCGTCCGCCTTGTCCTTCGCTTCGGTGTCGAGATCCCACACCACTTCCAGATGATCGGAGACGAATCCCACCGGGCACACGATCACCGCACGAACACCCTTGCCCGACAAGACATCGAGATGATCACAAATGTCCGGATCGAGCCACGGTACCTGCGGCGGGCCCGACCGCGATTGCCACACCAGGTCGAAATCGTCGACGCCGGCCTCGGCTGCCACCAACTTCGCCGCTTCGGCAACCTGACGGCTGTACAGATGGCCACCCTCGGCCGGTGGTCCGGCGTTGCGATCCGCGGCGCTGGGAACCGAATGAGCGGTGAACACCAGCCTCGCCTGCTCGCGCGTCGTCGCAGGCAACTCCGCACGGGCCGCACGGACGGCATCGGCAAATGCCCCCACCACCAGCGGATGATCGAAATACTGACGTAGCTTGGTCAGAACCGGCGCACCGGCGCCGACGCTCTCCCGAGCCCGCGCGATGTCCTCGTGATACTGACGACACCCCGAATAGCCGCCCCATGCCGACGTCGCGAAGACCGCGGCGTTCCGGATTCCGTCCGCGCGCATCTGCGCCACGGTGTCCTCCACCATCGGATGCCAGTTCCGGTTACCGAAGTACACCGGCAGATCCAGGCCCGACGCGACAAGTTCGTCCTCGACCCGGCCGATCAACTCACGATTGAGTGCGTTGATCGGAGATACCCCCCCGAAATGCATGTAATGCTCGACCACGGCGTCCAGGCGCTCCGGCGGAACACCCCGACCGCGAGTCACATTCTCCAGGAACGGGCGAACATCGTCGGGTTTTTCGGGGCCGCCGAACGACAACACGAGAAGAGCATCGAACGGCACATCCAAGGTCATGCGTTCAATCTTCCGTGATGCCGTCCGACGCTACGCACCCGGGTACGCGCCCACGTAGTAGAACCGGGCTTCTAGCCGACCACCGCGTGAAATCCGCCGTCGACGTAGATGATCGACGCCGTGGTTCCGGGCAGCCAATCCGAGAGAACCGTGCACACGGACTTGGCGACCGGCTCCGGATCGTCGACGTTCCAGCCGATCGGCGCCGCGTTGTCCCACGCGGTGTTCAGCTGATTGAGCTCGTCCGCCGGTCCGGTGCTGCTACCGGCGATCGCTTTCGCGGCGAGAGTCTTGATCGGTCCGGCCGCAACAAGATTGGAGCGGATACCACGACCGCCGACCTCTTTGGCCACATACCGGTTGACAGCTTCGAGCGCGGCCTTCGAGACACCCATCCAGTTGTAGAACGGCATCGCACGCGACGGATCGAAATCCATGCCGACGATCGACGCATTGTCGTTGAGCACCGGCAGCAGTGCCTTCGCCAGCGCGGCGTAGGAGTACGCGGAGATCTCGACCGCCGCCGAGATGTCACTCCACGGCGCATCGAGGAACGGGCTACCCAGACCCGAGCGGGGCGAGAACGCGATGGAATGGACGACTCCGTCGATACCTTCGGGAGCCAGTACACGCACGCGCTCGGCGAGCGAGGCCAGATCTTCCTCGCTCTGCACATCGAGGGAAACAGCCGGCGGCACGGGCTGCGGCAGTCGTTGCGCGATGCGGTCGATCAGGCGCAGACGGTCGAAACCGGTGATCACGACCTTCGCCCCCTGCTCCTGCGCCACCTTGGCCACGTGGAACGCTATCGACGAGTCCGTGATGATGCCGGTGACGAGAATGGTCTTACCCTCGAGTAAACCGCCCATAAGTGATCCTCCTGATGTCAGACGTACGGAAAATGTGTGAGTGTTCGGAACCAAATCCGGGTGCGTCAGTGGCCCATTCCCAGGCCGCCGTCGACCGGAATGACCGCGCCCGAGACATACGCCGAATCATCCGAAGCGAGGAAACTGACCACTGCCGCAACGTCTTCCGGCTTTCCGGTGCGCTGCAACGGAATGAACTCGGTGGCCTTGTCCTTGACGTCGTCCCCGAGAGCGGCCGTCATGTCGGTCTCGATGAAACCGGGTGCGACGACGTTGGCGGTGATCGAACGGGAACCGAGCTCACGGGTCAGCGAACGCGCGATGCCGACGATGCCCGCCTTCGACGCGGCATAGTTGACCTGACCGGCCTGACCGGCCAGACCCACCACCGAGCCGAGGAAGATGAACCGGCCGAACCGTGCCCGCAGCATCGACCGCGTGGCCCGCTTGGCCAGACGGAACGTTCCGGTGAGGTTCGCGTCGACGACGCTGGTGAACTGGTCCTCGGACATACGCATGATCAAAGTGTCGTCCGTGACGCCGGCGTTGGCGACGATGACCTCCACCGGACCCTGGTGCGCCTCCACCTCTTTGAACGCACGATCGATCGACTCGGTGTCGGTGACGTCGCAGACAACTCCGAACAGGCCCTCCGGAACACCGGAGCCACGATGGGTGACCGCCACCTTGTGTCCGTCCGCGGCGAGTCGTTGCGCAACGGCCAAGCCGATTCCGCGGTTGCCGCCGGTGACGAGTATCGATCGAGGAGTGGTGACCGTCCGTTCGGACTGCACTGACGTGGAAGGGGTAGACATGGCGATCAACCTATCAATTGCAGCCGGATATCGTTTCCGGCGTCGTTCGAACACGAGGTACGTCCGCGTGGCGTGGACACGGCGTCAGGGCAGCCGCTGCCGCCGCACGAGCGCGAGAACCAAACCGGCCGTGGCGAAGAAGACACCCGCGATCAACCACGGCCGACTCGCGTCGCCGCGAGTGGTCTCGAATCCGATCTGCTCCTCCAACGTGCTGTAGACCTCTCGCAGTTCTTCGAGGCTGGACGCGGTGAAGAAACTCCCGCCCGACAGGTTGGCGATCTCCTTCAACGACGCGTCGTCGACGGGGACCGGAATCCGATCGCCCTGGATCTCGACCCGCCCGTACGTCGTACCGAACGAGATGGTGGAGATCGGTACTCCCTTGTCCTTTGCCTGCCGGGCCGCGGTGAACCCCCCGCGCGGATCGTCTTCACCCTCGGGCACCGTCTGCTTGCCGTCGGAGAGCAACACGATCCGCGCCGGCGGCGCCTGATCACCGCCGCCCAGTACCGCGGAAAGCGTGTCGATCGATTGCAGGGACGTGAAGATCGCCTCACCCGTGGCAGTTCGTTCACTGAGTTTGAGGTTGTCGATCGCAGCCTTCGTCGCATCCCGGTTCGTCGTCGGCGACACCAGTACCGACGCGGTCCCGGCGAACGCCACCAGACCCAAGTTGATCCCCGGGGTGAGCCCGTCGGCGAACGACTTGGCCGCTTCCTGCGCCGCCGCGAGCCGTGTCGGTTGCACATCCGTGGCCTGCATCGACAACGACACGTCGATCACCAGGATCACGGTGGCCCGGTTCCGCGGCACCTTGGTGTCCGCCGTGGGACCGGCCAGCGCGACGGTGAAGAACACCAGTGCGATCACCATTGCGAGTGCCGGAATGTGGCGCCACCGACCCGGGCGTGACGGGGCCACCTTCTCGAGCAGGGCGAAGTTCGTAAAGCGCAACGTGTTCTTCTGCCGCGACCGCTGGACGATCACGTACCCGACGATCAGGGCAGCGACGACGAGGAGAAACAACAGCCACCACGGTGACGTGAACCGAGAAAGACTCAACTACCCCACGCCTCCCGCTCGTGAACCGGCGCCCTGGCTGTGTCGACGAGCGGAAACGAAACGCACGACGTCCGCGATCCAGTCACGATCGGTGTGCAGGGACATCAACGGTGCCCCGCATCGGCGCAGAGCCTGCCGCACGTCGACTCGATGTGCGGCGGCGACCCGGGCAAAGTCCGCCCGCAACTGCGGCGTCGTCGAGAATTCGCGAGTACGTCCGCTCTCGGGGTCGTGCAGAACCACGTCGCCGACGTCGGGCAACTCCAGATCGCGCGGGTCGACCACTTCCACCCCGAGCACGTCGTGCCTACCGGCGATGGCCCGCAGCGAGCGCTCCCAATCGATCGGGCCGAGGAAGTCGCTGATCACCACAGCCAAGCCACGTCGACGCTGCGGGCGACGCAACGCCTCGATCGCGCCGACCAGGTCACCTCGCACCCCGTCCGGGGCGTGCGGTGTGGTCGCGATCGTTCGGAGCATCGCCTGTGCGTGAATTCGACCGCCGCGCGCCGGAATTCGCGTCGTCTGCGCGCCGGTCGAGATGATCGCCCCCACTCGATTGCCCCCGGAACTGGTCAAGTGCGTCACCGCTGCAGCCGCCGCGACGACCAGATCACGTTTCTCGCACCCCGCGGTGCCGAAATCGAGGCTCGCCGAAAGATCGATCACCAGCCACGTCTCGAGTTCGCGGTCGGCTACAGCCTGACGGACGTGAGGATGGGTGGTACGGGCGGTCACGGACCAGTCCATCTGCCGCACGTCGTCACCGGGTTGATACTCGCGGGCGTCACCCGGTTCGGAACCCGGTCCCGGAATCAACCCGAGATGATCGCCGTGCAAGACACCGTCGAGCCGGCGTCGAACCGTCAACTCGAGTGTGCGGAGCGCTGCCGTCAGGCGAGGGTCACGGAGCTCCCCGGATTCGAACCTCGGTGGGGAACCGTCGTGGCCTGCCGCGCCTGCTGCCGTCACTGCGGGCGGCTCGGCGATTCGGGATGAACGTACGGAGCGCCGTTACCGGTCGGTACCGCACCACCGGGCTGCGGAAACTGAGGCGAGTTCTGAGGCTGCTGAATCGGTTGGTGCGGGCCGGCCGGAATCGGCACCGGCCGCGCCGCGATCTGCGGCAACCCGACCGTCTGCAGCACACGCGCGATCACGGCGTCCGGGGTGACCTCGTCCGCCAACGCGTCGTAGGACAGAACCAGACGGTGACGCAGCACGTCCGGGATCACCTCGACGACGTCCTGCGGGACCACGTAATCGCGGCCTCGCACGAAAGCCAGGGCCCGTGACGCGGCGATGATACCGAGCGTCGCGCGGGGCGAGGCGCCGTAGGCAATCCAACCGGCCACGTCGTCGAGCCCGACCTCGCGGGGAGTGCGCGTGGCCGCGATGACCCGCACCACGTAGTCGACCAGCGCATGATGAACGAACACTCCGGCCGCGACTTTCTGCAAGCGGACAAGCTCTTCGGGTCCGAGAATTCGATGTGCCTGGGGCGCCGCCACACCCATCCGGTAGACGATCTCCCGTTCTTCCTCGACGCTCGGATAATCGACCAGGATCTTGAACAGGAAACGGTCGCGCTGCGCTTCCGGCAACGGGTAGACACCCTCGTTCTCGATGGGGTTCTGAGTTGCCATGACCAGAAACGGATCGGGCATGTGATATCGCTTACCACCGATGGTGACGTGCCGTTCCGCCATCACCTCCAGCAGAGCGGACTGCACCTTGGCCGGTGCCCGGTTGATCTCGTCGGCAAGTACGAAGTTGGCGACGACCGGCCCGAGCTCGGTGTCGAACTCCTCGCGACCTTGGCGATAGATACGGGTTCCGATGAGATCGGTGGGTACCAGGTCGGGAGTGAACTGGACCCGGGAGAAAGACCCGCCCACCACACTCGCGAACGTCTCCACGGCCAAGGTCTTCGCCACACCCGGTACGCCCTCGAGGAGAACGTGTCCTCTGGCGAGCAGGCCAACCAGAATCCGTTCCACCAACCGGTCTTGCCCGACGATGACGCGTTTGACCTCGTAGATCACCCGCTCGAGTGTCTGAACATCGGCTGCCAGAGACGTCGCCTGCCCGTCCACCGAACCGTTGCCGTTCGCGCCGGTCGAACCGATCGAATCGTCACCTGAGGTCACCGAGTATCCATCGCTTTCACCTAGAAAAGTTCTGACATCGAAGCGTACCGAGTCAACTATTCCAGGTCCGCGCATTCGATGCCGGAGCCGCCGCGCGCCGCACCCGCACTCAGGAGACCATCCGCACGACGTACGGGGTCATGCCGCCCCAACGAACAGGCGAGACCTTCACGCTCGAACCGGATTGCGGCGCCTCGAGCATCTGACCGTTGCCGAGATAGAGGGCGACGTGCTGGCTGGCGTTGGGTCCGTAGAAGATCATGTCCCCACGCTTCATCTCCGACGACGGCACCTGCTTGCCCGCCGTGTACTGGTAGCCGGTGTAGTGCGGCAGGGAGATACCGATACCGGCGAAGGCGTAGATCATCAGCCCCGAGCAGTCGAATCCGACCTTGTTGAAGTCTCCGTAACTGTCCGCGACGCCGCCGTCGCGAATGCCCTTGGTCGGCCCGTTCTCGTTTCCACCTCCCCACGCGTATTGCACTCCGAGCTGCGACATCCCTCGATCGATGACCGATTCGATCGCTGCGCCTCCGGTCACCGACGGGGTACTCGGTTTCGGCGCCACAGTCGTCGTGGTCGGTTTGGGCGTTGCCACGACAGGGGCAGTCGTCGGCGCAGTGGTCGTCGGTGCGGCAGGCGCCGAGTTGCCGGTCGTCGGTGCGGCAGGCGCCGAGTTGCCGGTCGTCGGTGTCGTGACCGTCGTACCACCGGTCCCCGGGATGGACGGCACGTCGATATCGGGGATCACCGTGGGGTCGGGATCGTCCACCGCGGTGTGGGGGCGTTGCGCGGCAGCCAACGCCGCGGCCCGGTCCTTGGCCGCCTGATCCGCCGCCGCCCGCGCCGCGGCCTGAACCGCAGCTTCCTTGGCAGCAGCTTCGAGTGCCGCTTGGTGGGCTTCCTCGGCCCGCCGCTGCTCGTCCCACGTCGCGTAGGCCTGGCGTTGGTTCTGCAAGCCCGCGACCGCGTTGCGCGCGGCGTCGAGTTGAGCTTGCGCGGAATTGCGTTCCGCTTCGATCGACGCCTTCTTGGCCACCTGCTGGGCGAGGGCGTTGCGTGCGACGGCGATGGCCTGCTCGGCGAGATCCTTGAGATTGGCAGCTATCTCGGCCGCGGCGTCCGCCTGCTGCTTGGCCTGGCGGGTCGCGGAGTCCCGGTTGGCCTGCTCGGTGCGCGCACGCTGCAGGCCGTCGAGAACCGCACTTTGGGTATTGGCGAGAAGTTTGAGCACCTGCGCTCGATCGAGAACGTCGGCCGGGCCCTTGGCGTCGAGGAACGACGTGATGGACGAGGTATTGGTTCCCTTGACGTAACTGGAACGGGCGTACTTGTCGAAATCGTTCTGCGCAACCTCGATCTGCGCGGAGGCGTCCTGCAAGGCCTGTTTCGTGATCGTCACAGCCTGAGCTGCTGCATCAGCGGCCGACCTGGCGTTCTGCAGATCGACCAGCGATTTGTTGACTTCCTCGCGTTTGACTGCGACATCGTCGTCGAGCGCGGACAACTGCTGGTCCGCGGCGGCGACCTCGTTGATCAGCGCGCTGACCGTTCCCACCCCCGCCGATACCTGGGAATCGGCGGCCGAGATGTCGGCGTCACTGGGATTGGGCGGGGGCGGCGGAACAGCCGCTGCGGGGGTGACTACGATGAGAGCACTGACCAGGCCCAGCCCGACGGCAACCTGGATACCGCGGAACGACACACCGGAAGATCGGCGCCGACGCGGTCGACTGCCCGTTACTTGCCTCACAAATAACTCTCCCTCGCGTGTTCGCCACGGCCCGCAGAGTCGCCGATCCGTGCGGGGAGGGAATGCGCACACAGATCTGATGCCACGTCGACGACCCACGACGGCCGGCCGGCTTCCCTCGGCCGGAGTCCTTGCGTCGATCGTCAACCGGACCGTGGTCTCCGGGGCCGAAAACCACGGCACCGTACACGCACGGTCTGACATCACGAACTTGTCTGCGACACTTCTTCCCCAAAAAGTGCCAGTTGCACCGTACGACACTCGAGAGACCTTTGGAAACTCCAGCCACAAATAACACAAACAGTATTTATGCAACCAGAAGGCGACGCGGGTGCGGAACAGATCCATCGTGAGGGCCTGACCACGGAAACGGCGTCTGAACCCTGCACTCGGCACGGCCGTCGACCACGATCCGATCAGCTCGAAGTGGATCCGACGTCCGGGCGCGTCGGATGCTCTACCGTGTCCGAATTCTGTGTGACGTCGTGCGCTTTGCGCCATTTGGTCAGAAATACCGCGCCGACGAACGCCGCGACGACAGCCACGATCACAACGGTGTACGCCGCCCACGGCGGACCGGGTTCGACGATCTCGTGTGTGAAACGCTCCGCAGTGGTCGCCGCGCTCTCGCCGAAGGAACGATCCTGCGCGGTCTCCAACTCGACACGACTGATCGAGTCACTGTACGTGCCCATCCAGTTGGGACTGAGCACCAGAACTGTTCCGCCTTCGGACTTACCCACCGTGGTCGCGAGATCCCGCAGATCGGAGTCGCGGTCCGGATTGCTGTCGAGTACGACCACACTCAGCTCCACACCTCGCTCGCGCGCATCCGCGACGACTGTCGTCAGACCGGGTACGTCGGCGGCGGGCGCGAAGACACCGTCGACGGCGACGTCGGCGAGCACCTCGTCGACGTCGACGTTCCCGGGAAGAGCGAGATGCACAGGTGATTGTGCGAGGACAACTAGGTGATTGTTAGCGGCAGACATCTCTCATCCGGGTGCTGTGCGAATGTCGGTCACGACTGCTTGTGGTCGGCATTCGCGGTCAAGGGCGGCAGCCGACCCCCAACCGGCCTGAAATGCACCATACCGTCACGAGGAGTCGGACCCGTCCGTACCCGTCCGACACGCCCGTGGTCCATCCGCGCACCCGGTCCTCGCCCGCGTTGCGCCGGTTCCGTTACTGCACCAAGATTGATTCGGTCGACTTGCCCCGAATTCTCACAGGACAAGCGTACTGTTAGACTTGTACCGAGAGGTACCACCGGGACAGGCCGGGTCCACACTGCAGCTCCGATGTTCGGACAGTTCTCACGCGAACTGTGCGATCGGCGTGAGCTACGGATGGAACCACCTGATCCGAAGTACCTCGCTTCAGCTGCCGACACAGCCCCGTCGGTAGCGACCCTCATAGACGAGTGGAGCAGACGTGAGCACCAGTATCGATTCGTTCGGAGCCAAGGGAACCCTCGAGGTCGGTGAGAACTCTTACGAGATCTTCCGCCTCGCGGCCGTCCCCGGCACCGAGAAATTGCCCTATTCCCTGAAGGTTCTCGCCGAGAACCTTCTCCGCACCGAAGACGGTGCCAACATCACCGCGGATCACATCCGTGCCATCGCGAGCTGGGATCCTTCAGCTCAACCGAGCATCGAAATCCAGTTCACGCCGGCCCGCGTGATCATGCAGGACTTCACCGGCGTCCCCTGTGTCGTCGACCTCGCCACCATGCGTGAGGCCGTCACCACCCTCGGCGGCGACCCGAACAAGGTCAACCCACTCTCCCCCGCCGACATGGTCATCGACCACTCGGTCATCCTCGACGTCTTCGGCCAGGCCGACGCCCTCGAGCGCAACGTCGACCTCGAGTACGAGCGCAACGGCGAGCGTTACCAGTTCCTTCGTTGGGGCCAGGGCGCATTCGACGACTTCAAGGTCGTTCCCCCCGGAATGGGTATCGTCCACCAGGTCAACATCGAGTACCTGGCACCGACGGTCATGTCCCGTAACGGTCAGGCGTACCCCGACACCTGTGTCGGCACCGACTCGCACACCACCATGGTCAACGGCCTCGGCGTGCTCGGCTGGGGTGTCGGCGGCATCGAAGCCGAGGCAGCCATGCTCGGCCAGCCGGTCTCCATGCTCATCCCCCGCGTCGTCGGCTTCAAACTCTCCGGTGAGATCAAGCCCGGCGTGACCGCCACCGACGTGGTGCTGACCGCCACCGAGATGCTGCGCAAGCACGGCGTCGTCGGCAAGTTCGTCGAGTTCTACGGCAAGGGCGTCGCCGAGGTTCCGCTAGCGAACCGCGCGACCCTGGGCAACATGAGCCCCGAATTCGGTTCCACCGCAGCGATCTTCCCGATCGACAGCGAGACGATCGACTACCTGCGCCTGACCGGTCGCAGCGACGAGCAGCTCGCTCTCGTCGAGGCGTACGCCAAGGAACAGGGCCTGTGGCACGATCCCGACAAGGAGCCCGTCTTCTCCGAGTACATCGAGCTCGATCTGGGAACCGTGGTTCCCTCGATCGCCGGCCCGAAGCGTCCGCAGGACCGAATCCTGTTGTCGGAGTCCAAGGTTGCGTTCCGTAAGGACATCCACAACTACGTGGAAGAGAACCTTCCGACCTCGCACACGCAGCTCGACGAGGCAGTGGAAGAGTCCTTCCCCGCGTCCGACCCGGCCGTGCTCTCCTTCGCCGACGACGGAGCAGTCGACGTGCTGTCCGCGGCGAACGGAGCCGAAGGCCGCCCGAGCAAGCCGGTTCGCGTCGTCTCCGACGAGGCAGGCGAGTTCGTTCTCGATCACGGCGCCGTCGTCGTCGCCGGCATCACGTCCTGCACCAACACGTCCAACCCGTCGGTCATGCTCGGAGCCGCACTGCTGGCCCGCAACGCCGTCGAGAAGGGCCTGTCCACCAAGCCGTGGGTCAAGACCAACATGGCTCCGGGCTCGCAGGTCGTCACCGACTACTACGAGAAGGCCGGTCTGTGGCCGTACCTCGAGAAGCTCGGCTACTACCTCGGCGGCTACGGCTGCACCACGTGCATCGGTAACACCGGTCCACTGCCCGAGGCGGTATCGAAGGCGATCAACGACAACGACCTCTCGGTGACCGCCGTGCTCTCCGGTAACCGCAACTTCGAGGGACGCATCTCCCCCGACGTCAAGATGAACTACCTCGCTTCCCCGCCGCTGGTCATCGCATACGGCCTCGCCGGCACGATGGACTTCGACTTCGAGACCGACTCGCTCGGCACCGATCACGAGGGCAACCCCGTCTTCCTCAAGGACATCTGGCCGTCCACGCAGGAAATCGAAGAGACCATCAAGTCGGCCATCGATCAGGACATGTTCCGCAAGTCCTACGCGACCATCTTCGCGGGCGACAGCCGCTGGCAGAACCTCGAGACCCCCGAAGGCTCCACCTTCGAATGGGACGAGAACTCCACCTACGTGCGGAAGCCACCCTACTTCGACGGCATGACCATGGATCCGGCTCCGGTCACCGACATCACCGGCGCCCGCGTCCTGGCCCTGCTCGGCGACTCGGTCACCACCGACCACATCAGCCCGGCAGGCCCGATCAAGGCAGGCACTCCCGCCGCGCAGTACCTCGACTCGCACGGCGTCGAGCGCAAGGACTACAACTCCCTGGGCTCGCGTCGCGGTAACCACGAGGTCATGATTCGCGGAACGTTCGCGAACATCCGGCTGAAGAACCAGCTCCTCGACGACGTCTCGGGCGGATACACCCGCGACTTCACGCAGGACGGCGCACCGCAGGCATTCATCTACGACGCGTCGCAGAACTACCAGGCGGCCGGCATCCCGCTGGTGGTCCTGGGCGGCAAGGAGTACGGCTCCGGATCCTCGCGTGACTGGGCCGCCAAGGGTACCAGCCTGCTCGGCGTCAAGGCCGTCATCACCGAGTCGTTCGAGCGCATCCACCGCTCCAACCTCATCGGCATGGGCGTGGTCCCGCTGCAGTTCCCGGCCGGCGAGTCCGCCGCGTCGCTCAAGCTCGACGGAACCGAGACGTTCGACATCGTCGGCGTCGAGAAGCTGAACGAGGGCGTCACCCCGAAGACCATGAAGGTCACGGCGACGCGCGAGAACGGCGAGAAGGTCGAGTTCGACGCGGTCGTTCGCATCGACACCCCCGGTGAGGCGGACTACTACCGCAACGGTGGCATCCTGCAGTACGTGCTCCGCAACATGATCCGGGGCTAGTAAACGAGCCCTGCTCTACCCCACGTGGCGGACTCAGCGAGGTGCTGAGTCCGCCACGTGTGTACGAGCACCGAGAAGCGCGAGACGAGGACAACAGACGTGCCCAAGGTCAGTGAAGACCATCTCGCGGCACGGCGCAGTCAGATACTTGACGGCGCTCGCCGCTGCTTTGCGGAGTACGGCTACGACGGGGCCACCGTTCGACGACTCGAAGAGGTCACCGGGCTCTCACGCGGAGCCATCTTCCATCATTTCAAGGACAAGGACGGCCTGTTCCTGGCACTGGCGAGCGAAGATGCGAGCCGTATGGCCGATGTGGTCGCCGAAGAGGGGCTCGTGCAGGTCATGCGCGACATGCTTGCACAACCGGATCAATTCGACTGGCTCGGTACGCGACTGGAGATCGCGCGGCGGCTGCGCAACGACACCGATTTCCGCGTCAAATGGTCACAGCGATCGGCGGAGTTGACGGAAGCGACCAGTGCACGTCTGGCCCGTCAGAAATCAGCCGGCCGTCTACGGGACGACGTTCCCACCGAGGTTCTGATCGGCTACCTGGATCTGGTGATGGACGGCCTTGTCGCCCGAATGGCGTCCGGTCACGGCAGCCAGAACCTGTCGGCCGTGCTCGACCTGGTCGAGGAATCGGTGCGCCGACGAGAGTAGGGGGCGCAGCCCCGGTGCGCCTTTGCCGGTCCGTCCGACTACCGCCAAAGGCGCACCGGCGTTTACGCCAACTGGATAAGTTCCAGGTACTCCTGCGACCAGTGGTCCTCGTTGCCGTCGGGCAGCAGGATGACGCGCTCCGGGTTCAACGCCTCGGCAGCACCCGGGTCGTGGGTGACCAGGACGACGGCGCCGGTGTAACTGCGCAGTGCGTCGAGGACCTGCTCACGCGAGATCGGGTCCAGGTTGTTGGTGGGCTCGTCGAGAAGCAGGACGTTTGCGGCCGAGGACACCAGACCGGCCAGCGCCAGACGGGTCTTCTCACCACCGGAGAGGGTTCCCGCCGGCTGCTCGAGTTGCGGCCCGGTGAACATGAACGCGCCGAGCAGCGATCGCAGCTCCTGCTCCCCCGTGTCGGGGGCCGCGTGGCGGATGTTCTCCCACACCGAGTCGTTGTCGTCGAGGGTGTCGTGTTCCTGCGCGAAGTAGCCGACCTTGAGTCCGTGACCGCCGATCAACTCACCCGCGTCAGCTTTCTCCGCGCCGGCGAGAATACGCAGGAGGGTCGTCTTACCGGCACCGTTGAGTCCCAGGATCACTACTCGTGAGCCGCGGTCGATAGCAAGGTCGACACCGGTGAAGATCTCCAGCGAGCCGTACACCTTGGTGAGGTTCTTGCCCATCAGCGGCGTCTTGCCGCAGGCGGCCGGTTCGGGGAAACGAATGCGCGCCACCTTGTCCGAGACACGTTCGGCGTCGAGGTTGGCCATCAGCTTGTCGGCTCGTTTGGCCATGTTCTGGGCGGCGACGGCCTTGGTGGCCTTGGCGCCCATCTTCGCGGCCTGGATGCGCAGCGCCCCTGCCTTCTTCTCGGCGTTGGCACGCTCACGGCGACGACGCTGTTCGTCGGTGGCGCGGGCGTCGAGGTACTTCTTCCAATTCATGTTGTAGACGTCGGCCTCACCGCGCACGGCGTCGAGGAACCACACCCGGTTGACGACGTCGTCGAGCAGGTCCACGTCGTGGCTGATGACCACGAGACCGCCCTCGTGGTTCTGGAGGAATCCACGCAGCCAGGTGATGGAATCGGCGTCGAGGTGGTTGGTGGGTTCGTCGAGGAGCAGCGTCGTGTCGGAGCGAGCGCCGCTGCCGTCGGAGGCCGCGAAGAGAATGCGGGCCAATTCGACGCGTCGACGCTGTCCGCCGGAGAGGGTGCTCAGGGGCTGTCCGAGGATGCGGTCTTCGAGGCCGAGGCTGCTGGTGATGCGCGCTGCCTCGCTTTCGGCTTCGTATCCGCCCAGTGCCGAGAACCGGTCTTCGAGTTGTCCGTACTTGCGGACGGCTTTGTCCTGCGATTCCTGATCGAGCACCTCGCCCATCAGGATCTGCTGCTTCTCCATCTCGCGGAGCATGGTGTCCAGTCCGCGGGCGGAGAGCACCCGGTCCTTGGCCAGGACGCTCAGGTCGCCCTCTTTGGGGTCCTGCGGCAAGTAGCCCAGGTCTCCGGTGCGGACGACGGCTCCCGCATACGGTTCACCTTCGCCTGCGAGGATTCGCAGCGTGGTGGTCTTACCCGCACCGTTACGACCGACCAGACCGATACGGTCACCCGGCTGGATACGCAGTGACGGGCCGGGAGCGGTGAGAAGTGTGCGGACACCGGCACGAACTTCGAGGTCAGTGGCGGTAATCAAGCAGAACTCCTCAGAAAAATTGCACTATCGGGTGTAAGGATGCCTGGCGGCAAACACAAGAACCACCGATTTTACCGTGCTCCGAGGCAAGTTCCGACCATCGGACTGTGAATCCGCTAACGTCCGGGACATGACCAGTGAATCCAGAACTCGTGATCTCGAAGGCCGCTCCGCCCTCGTGACCGGGGCCGGTCGAGGTATCGGCAAGGCCGTGGCGGCCGAATTTCTCGCCCGCGGCGCGAATGTCGTGATCACCGCCCGCACACGCGAGCCTCTCGATGCGGCGGCTGCGGAGCTGACCGCACTCGGCCACGGTGGCACGGTGCTCGCGTTCGCGGGCAACGCCGCCGACGAACAGGCGCGGGCCGACGCCGTCGATCTGGCGGTCACCGAATTCGGTTCGCTCGACATCCTGATCAACAACACAGGTATCAATCCGGTGTTCGGTTCGCTGATGGACGCCGATCTCGACGCGGTGCGCAAGATCTTCGACGTCAACGTCGTGGCCGCGCTCGGGTACATCCAGCACGCCCATCGGGCGTGGATGGGTGCGCACGGCGGCGCGGTGGTGAACGTGGCGAGTGTGGCGGGAATTCGCTCGACGGGGGTGATCGCCGCCTATGGTGCATCGAAGGCCGCACTGATCCGCTTGACGGAGGAGTTGGCGTGGCAGCTGGGTCCGTCGATCCGGGTGAATGCGGTGGCGCCAGCGGTGGTAAAGACGCAGTTTGCCGCGGCACTGGTGGCGGCGGGCGAGGAAACGGTGTCGGCTGGTTATCCGCTCCGGCGCCTGGGTACCCCTCAGGACGTTGCCGGGCTGATCGGCTTCCTCGTCTCGGATGCGGCGTCGTGGATCACGGGCGAGACGGTGCGTGTGGACGGTGGACTTCTCGCCACCGGGTCCCGGTAACTCGCACATGGCGGGATTCGACACCGATGTGGTGGTTCTCGGCGGCGGCCCGGGAGGGCGCTCGCTCGCATACAGGTGTGCGGTGCGGGGATTGTCGGTGACGGTTCTCGATCCGCGCGCCGACCGAGCTTGGACTCCCACCTACGCGATGTGGGAGGACGAGTTGCCCGAATGGGTGGCCGACGGTGTCGTCGCGAGCCGGACCGAACGGCCGGCTGTGTGGGCCACCCGGACCCGAACACTCGATCGCACCTATGTTGTATTGAATACATCCAAACTGCAATCATTTCTGTCGTCGTCATCCGTGCAGTTCAAGACGTTGAGAGCGGAAAGTGTCGACAACAACACCGTCCGAACGGCGGATGGAGCCGAATTCACCGGTGCGGTGATCGTCGACGCGCGCGGCAGTTCTCGCAACACCCACGCCGCGCGACAAACCGCGTACGGCGTGGTCCTCGATCGGGAGTCGGCAGCGCCGGCACTCGGCGGGCAGGAGGCCTGGTTCATGGACTGGCGGGCCGACAACGGCACCGTTCTCGGCGACGCGCCGTCCTTTCTGTACGCCGTCCCCCTCGACGACGATCGCATCCTCCTCGAGGAAACCTGTCTGGTGGGACGGCCACCGCTCGCCCTGTCCGAACTCCGCCGCCGCTTGCACGCCCGCCTCGGGGCCCGCGGCTGCGATGTCCCCGCTGATGCCGATGTCGAGGGGGTGCGGTTTTCCGTCGAGGGTTCGCGTGCACGGCGCGGACCAATCCGGTTCGGTGCTGCGGCTGCGATGATGCATCCCGGTACGGGGTACAGCGTGGCGGCGGCTCTGTCCGAAGCCGACGGTGCGGCGGCGGCGATCGTGAACGGACGCGATCCGAACGCCGTGTTGTGGCCGCCGACCGCGCGGGCAGTGCACGCACTGCGCCGGGTCGGCGTCACGGCGCTGCTGACGCTGCATCACGAGGACGCAGCGGCGTTCTTCGACGTGTTCTTCGCGCTGCCGATCGAGGCCCAACGGGCGTACCTGTCCGACCGACGTGACGTGGTCGGCGCCGCGAAAGCGATGACGGCGATGTTGCGGTCGTCATCGCCGCGGGTGCGCCGGACCCTGCTGCGGGCTCCTCTGCGCTGACGGTTTGTCGCGCACGAACCCGCCAGGGCGACCATCATGGAGGGCATGCGATCGATTTGGAAAGGTTCGATAGCGTTCGGTCTGGTCAACGTTCCGGTGAAGGTGTACTCCGCGACCGAGGATCACGACGTCAAATTTCATCAGGTCCACGCCAAGGACGGCGGCCGGATCAAGTACAACCGGGTGTGCTCCGAGTGCGGGAACATCGTGCAGTTCGCCGACATCGACAAGGCGTACGACGCCGAGGACGGTTCGCGGGTGATCCTCGACGACGAGGATTTCGACAAGCTCCCGGCGGCGGAGAAGCACGAAATTCCGGTATTGGAGTTCGTTCCGACCGAGCAGATCGATCCGGTGCTGTTCGAGAAGAGCTACTTCCTCGAACCTGATTCCGCTTCCCCGAAGGCGTATGTGTTGCTCTCGACGGTGTTGGCGGACAGTGACCGGACCGCGCTGGTTCATTTCACGTTGCGTCAGAAAACCCGGCTGGCGGCGATGCGGACCCGAGACGGCGTACTGGTGATCCAGACGCTGCTGTGGCCGGACGAGGTGCGGGCGGCGGAGTTCCCCTCCCTCGACGGGGTGGAGCCGCCGAAGGAGAAAGAACTGACCATGGCGCAGACACTCGTCGACAGCATGGCGGGAGATTTCGATCCGACGGAGTTCTCCGACGACTACCAACTCCAGCTCCGGCAGTTGCTCGACGAGATGATCGAGAACGGCGGCAAGAAGGTGATCCCGGCGGCCGAGGTCGTCGAGGGTGGTGCCGACGCCGACGTGGTGGATCTCGTGGCCGCGTTGCAGCGCAGCGTCGACGAGGCCAAGGCGCACGGCGGAGACAAGAAACGCGCCTAGAGCACCGCGGCCCGCTCGTTCAGCGCTCGCTGGATCAACGGACCGAAGATCTCGACTCCGGCGTCGGTGAACATGTCGGCGTGCGAGGTCGGGATCGGATGGTCCACGATGGCGCCCGAGGTGAACGGACGCCAGGCCGACGCGGTCCGCGACGGATCGAACTCGACCGGCTGTGCGGAGAAGAACAACAGGTCGCCGTCGTACCGTGTCGGGCGATAACGGTGAGCGAGGTCCGCGCCCGACGAGTACTCGTCGAACAGCCGCGAGATCCGGTCCCTCGACACCAGCGGATGCTCGCCCACCACACCGCGCAGCAGCCGAGCGGCGTCGTCGGCGTCGAGATCCTCGACACCCGAGACGTCGACGCCGAGTCCACCGACCAGTTCGCCGAGTGAGGGCCGGGCGCCCGTCATGTCGGGGTCGGTCAGTACATAGCTGTCGAGCATGATCAGCCCGCCGACGAGCTCCCCCGCGTGCTGTAGTTGTACGGCCGCAGCGTGCGCGACGAGTCCGCCGATCGACCAGCCGAGCAGATGGTAGGGACCGTGCGGCTGGACGGCGCGGATTTCCTCGACGTACCGGGCAGCGAGTTCCTCGACGGAGGCCGCCTCGAAGTCCGGGTCGGTGAGGGCAGGCGACTGCAGTCCGTACAGTGGCCGGTCGGCATCGACGTGGTTGCTCAGGGCGCCGTAGCACCAGGCGAGTCCCACTGCCGGGTGGATGCAGAACAGTGGTTCCGCGTTACCACCTTCACGCAGTGTCAGCAGCACTCCGAGTCCGGCCGCGGTGTCGGTGTGGGTCGGTTGGGTGCCGAGTCGGCGTGCGAGGGTTTCCGGGGTCGAATCGGTGAAGATCCACGACACCGGGATCGATCGTCCGGTGTGTTCTTCGATCGCGGTCATCAGCCGCGTCGCCGCCAACGAGGTTCCGCCGAGGTCGAAGAAATCGGAGTCGGCGAACACCGCTTCGGTGTCGAGGCCGAGAATGTCGGCGAACGCGGCGCTGATCGCGATCTCCCGCGCGTCGGCCGGTCGACGTCCTGCCGTCTGCTCCCGAATGGGTTCGGGTAGCGCGTCGCGGTCGATCTTCCCGGCGGGTGTTCGCGGAATCGTGTCGATGACGACCACCTGCGACGGGACCATGTGCGTCGGAAGCGACGTCGCCGCATGGCGCCGGACGAGCGTGGTGTCGAGTTCGTGCCCGGCCTCGGGAACGAGGTACGACACGATTCGGGCGTCACCGCCGGTACCGATCACGACGGAGAGCGCGGACCGCACCGAGGCTGCGGCTGCGAGGACGGCGTCGATCTCGCCGAGTTCGATTCGGAATCCACGCACCTTCACCTGGTTGTCGGATCGACCGAGATAGGACAGTGAGCCGTCGGATGCTTCCCGCACCAGGTCGCCGGTGCGGTACATCCGGGTTCCCGGCCTACCGTCGGGGTGCGGGACGAACATCGACGCCGTCAAGGCCGCTCGCCCGACGTAGCCGCGTGCCAGCGCCGGACCGCACACGTAGAGCTCACCGACCACCCCGGTGGGTACCCGGTGCAGTCGTGCATCGAGGACCAGTGTCTCGACACCGCGGACCGGGCGCCCGATGTCGGGGATCTCGCCGACGGTGAGGGCGTCGCTGACGGTGACAGCGACAGTTGCCTCGGTGGGTCCGTACGCATTGAACATCTGTCGGTCCGCCGCCCAGCGGGACACCAGTTCCGCGGTGCAGGCGTCACCGCCGACGACGATCACCTCGAGGTCGTCGAGTCCGGCCGGGTCGACGGTCGTCAGAGCCGCGGGGGTCACGAAGGCATGGCTGACTCGTTCGCGGCGCAGCAACTCGTGCAGTTCGGTGCCGCCGTACACGTCCGGGGGTGCGATGACCATGGCGGCGCCGGCTCCGACGGCCAGGAGCAGTTCCAGGATCGACGCATCGAAACTGGGTGAGGCGAAACCGAGTGTCCGCGACGTCGGTTCGATCGAGAATCGTTCGCGTTGTTCGGCGGCCAGGGCTGCCAAGCCGGCGTGCGTGACCAACACGCCCTTGGGCAGGCCGGTGGAGCCGGAGGTGTAGATCAGGTAGGCGGGGTGGCCGAGTTCGAGGGGGACCTCGGGTAGTGCGTCCGGGACGGCACGTTCGAGTTCGGCCTGGAATTCGGGTGTGTCGATCACCGTCCAGGTAGATGCTCCCGGCAGGCGATCGAGGTGTGCTCCGACGGTGAGGCCGAGGGCCGCCCCGCTGTCGGCGAGCATGTGGGTGATCCGGTCGGCCGGGTAGGACGGGTCGACGGGCAGGAAGGCGCCGCCGGCTTTCGCCACTGCCCACAGGGCCACCACGTAGTCCACCGACCGGGCCAGTGCGATGGCGACGACTACGTCCGACCGCACTCCCCGCCCGATCAGAGCCCACGCCAGTGCGTCGGAGCGCCGATCGAGTTCCCGGTAGGTCAGTTGTCGGGCACCGGCCACGTCCACCACGGCGACGGCGTCCGGATCGGCGGCCGCCCGCATCAGCAACTCCGCAAGGGTGGCGGCAGGCGGGTCGAGGGTTTCCTGTGGCGCTCGGGGCGATTCGAGGCACACGTCACCGATCACAGTGGTCGGGGCTGCGGTGAGCGCGCCGAGGACCGCGGTGAACATGTCGGCGAATCGCTCCACGGTGTCCGCGTCGAACAGTGCCCGCGCGTAGGTGAATGTCGCAGCGTACCCGGCGCCCTGCTCCACGATCGTCAACTGCAGGTCGAACTTGGCGATGTCCGGAGCGATTTCCTGCACCTGCACGGCGAGGCCGGGCAAGGCGAAGTCGGTCCGGACTTCGGAGTGGAACGAGACAGCCGTCTGGAAGAGCGGGTGGCGGTCGGTGGTGCGAGGCGGCGAGGTCACTTCCACGACTTGCTCGAACGGAATGTCGGCGTGCGCGAACGCGTCGAGGTCCACCGCGCGCACCGTGTCGAGGAAATCGACGAACCGATCGGAGAGATCGACGGGGGTCCGTAGCGCCACCGTGTTGACGAACATGCCGACCAGATCGTCGAGCACCCGCTTCCCGCGACCGGCGACGGGCGAGCCGATCACGACGTCGGTGCTGCGGGACAGCCGTGCCACAAGCACCGCGAACGCCGCGTGCAGGACCATGAACGGCGTCGATCCGGACGCTGCCGCCAAGGCCGTCACGGCGGCGCGGGTCTGCTCCGCGACAGTGAACCGGACGTGTGCTCCGTCCAGCGACTGGGTCTGTGGACGGGGTCGATCGGTGGGCAGGTCGATCAAATCCGGTGCTCCGTGCAGTGTGTTGCGCCAGAACTGTGCCTGGATGCCGAGCACGCTGGACGCATCGTCGGCGCTGCCGAGGGCAGTACGCTGCCACGACGCGAAGTCCGCGAACTGGATCGGCAACGGTTCACTCGGCGCAGCCGAGCCGCTGGTGTGCGCGAGATAGGCGGTGACGAGATCGCGCAGCAACGGTGTGATCGACGATCCGTCGGCGGCGATGTGGTGAATCACGACGACGAGGACGTGCCGATCGGGTGCCGATTCGAGCAGTAGCGCACGGATCGGGATCTCGTTGCTCACGTCGAATCCACGGGCGGCGAACTGCGTGGGCGAGGTCGACGATCCTCCTCGTTCGAGGATGCGGCGCGGTTCGAGCACCACCTGGATCGGGCCGGAAGCGGTGTCGGGAAACACGGTTCGCAGGATTTCGTGTCGGGTGATCACGTCGAGTATCGCGTTGTCCATGGCGGCGATGTCGAGCGCGCCGTCCAGGACCAGCGCTGCCGGGACGTTGTAGGCGGCCGAGCCGGTGTCGAGCTGGTTGAGGAACCAGATGCGGGCTTGGGCGTACGAGAGGGGAATCTGCGTCGAGCGCTCTCGCGGGGTGATCGGCGGCAGCCCGATCGCCCGCTCGGCGGTGGCGAGATAGGCGGCCAGGGCTCGGACTTCGCTGTGCTCGAAGAGGACTCGAACCGAGATGTCAGTTCCGACGGACTCACTCAAGCGTGCTGCCAGTCGAGTTGCCAGCAGTGAGTTGCCGCCCAGTTCGAAGAAGCTGTCGCGCGCGCCCACCGGTCCGCAGTCGAGCAGTTCCTCGATCGCCGACGCGATCATCCGCTCCAGGTCGGAGGACGGTGGCTCGACGGTGCGTTGGACGGTCTGTGGCTGTGGGAGCGCACTGCGATCGAGTTTGCCGACCGGAGTCAGCGGCAGTAGGTCCACGGCGGTGACGGAGGAGGGAACCATGAAGGCCGGTAGTGCGGCTTTCGCGTGTGCGAGCAGCGCAGGCACGTCCGGCTCCCCCGCCCACACCACGTACGAGGCGAGGACGGTCTGTCCGGCCGGCGAGGTGATGTCGACCGTCACCGCGACGTCGACTCCCGGATATGTGCAGAGCACGGCGTCGATTTCGCCGAGTTCGATGCGGAACCCGCGGATCTTGACCTGATGGTCGGAGCGACCGAGGTATTCGATTTCACCGGTCGCCGTCCATCGGACCATGTCTCCGGTGCGGTACATCCTCGATCCGGCCGGCCCGAACGGCGCTGCGACGAAGCGGGAGGCGGTCAGGCCGGGTCGATCGTGGTAGCCGCGGGCGAGGCCGAGGCCGGCGATGTAGAGCTCGCCGCGCACGCCCCGCGGGACGGGATGTCCGGACGAGTCGAGAACGAGGGCGGCGACTCCTCGGACGGGGCCGCCGATCGTGACCGGCGCGCCCACCGTCAACGCGTCACTGATGCAGACCATGACGGTGGTCTCGGTGGGTCCGTACCCGTTGAAGAGCCGGCGGCCGGGCGCCCATCTGCGGACCAGGTCGGGCGGGCAGGCCTCGCCGCCGACGACCACCGAGCGGAGCACGTCGAGTCCGTCCGGATTCACCGACGCCAGCGCCGACGGTGTGATGAACGCGTGGGTGACCTGCTGTTCGGTCACCAACCGGGCCAGGTCGTCGCCGCCGTAGATCTGCGGCGAGGCGATGACCGTCGTCGCGCCGACGCCGACGGCGAGGAGCAGTTCGAGGATCGAGGCGTCGAAGCTCGGTGAGGAGAAATGGAGCGTCCGTGACGTTTCGTCGATGTCGTAGCGTTGGGTCTGCTCGGCGGCCAGTGCCGCGAGCCCGCGGTGGGTGACGCTCACCCCCTTGGGTTTTCCGGTCGAACCCGAGGTGTAGATGATGTAAGCGACGTTGTCGACGTGGATCGGCGCCGCGGGAACGAACTGTTCGATCCGCGTTTCGTCGACCGGTTCGAGGATCATCCACGGAACGGTCCGCGCGAGGGCGTCCACCTCTGCTGTCGTGGTCAGGCCGCGACTTGCACCCGAGTCGACGAGCATGTGCAGGATGCGGTCCGTCGGATACCGGGGATCGACCGGTACGAAAGCGGCACCGGTCAAGGCGACCGCCCACAGGGCGAGTACCGATTCGACGGATCTGGGGATGGCGATCGCGACGATGTCTTCGGCACCGATTCCCTCGACGGTCAACCGCCGCGCCAGGGTGCACGCGCGTCCGAGTAGCTCACCATAGGTGACGGTGCGGTTCCCGTCGACGACTGCCACCGCGTCAGGAGCCTTGGTCGCGGCGGCGGTGAGAAGGTCGGGCAGGGTGCGGGTCTGCTGCCAATGACGCCCGCGTACCGGCGTCAGGGCCGATCTTTCGTCCGGTGTGAGGACGTCGACATCGGCGATCCGTAGACCCGGATCGGTGGTCACCGCGCGGGCGACCTGCTCGAATCGGGTGGCGATCGCCGCCGCGGTGTTCCGGTCGAACAGGGCGTGCGCGTATCGCAGCGAACCTTCGAGCGCGGTACCGTCGCGGCCGTCGTCGATCAAGGTCAGTTCCAGATCGAATTTCGCGGCGATCGGCTCGAGCGACTGGGCCTCGAACAGCACGTCGCGCACCGTCATGCGGGTGGCGGTCAGATTCTGATGGTAGGAGAGCATCACTTGGAACACAGGGTGTTTCGACGTCGAGCGATCCGGGGCGAGCGCGTCCACCAGGTTTTCGAACGGCAGGTCGGTGTGCGCGAACGCGGCCAGATCCACATCGCGCACGACAGCGAGGTGGTCGGCGAAGGTGAGTTCGGCGTCGACGCGGGTCCGCAGCGCCACCGAATTGACGAACATTCCCACGAGCGCGTCCAGTTCGGGGTTGCCCCGGCCCGCGACCGGGGTGCCGATCACGATGTCGTCGGTCGCGGCGAGTTTCGCCAGGACCACACTCACGATCGCGTGCAGCACCATGAACTGGGTGATCCCGGTACGCGCTGCAAGGGCCCGTAACCGGTACGACACCTCCGGGTCGATCCGGACGGGGACGGTTCCGACGGACGTATCGGCGCGTCCGACGCGAGGTCGGTCGGTGGGAAGTGCCAACTCTTCGGGCGCACCGGCCAGGGTGTCGAGCCAGAATGCGAGTTCGCGTCCGGCGCGGGTGTCCGGGTCGTCGATGCGACCCGACAACTGTTGTTGCCAGAGCGCATAGTCGGCGTACTGCACTGCGAGCGGCGTGAATGTGGGTGCCTCGCCCACCGTCCGCGCGGCGAACGCCTGAGCGAAGTCGGCGGCAAACGGTGTCAGCGACCAACCGTCGAATGCGATGTGGTGCACGACCACGACGAGGACGTGTGACTGCGCCCCGTCAGGTACCAGCAGCGCACGGATCGGCTGCTCGATCGCCATGTCGAACCCTCGCGCCGCGAAGCGGGCCGCTGCGGTGGTCGAGTCGTCGGAACCCACGCCGCGCTGCAACGAGAACTCGACGGCATCGACGGGGTGCACGATTTGCGTGGATCCCTCGGAATCCTCGGCGTAGGTGGTGCGCAGGGATTCGTGCCGGGCGATCACGTCGGTGAGTGCCGCCTCCAGGACGTCGGCGTGGATACGCCCGGTGAGGCGGATCGAGAAGGCGATGTTGTAACTCGGTGACGCCGGGTCGAAGCGGTTGACGAACCACAGACGCTGCTGGGCCGCCGAGAGCGGCACCCGCTCCGGACGATCCTGCGCGGTCAACGCCGGACGGTCGTCGATTCGTTGAGAGCCGGAGCCCAGTCGAGCCGCGAGCCCCTCGACGGTGGGAGCCTCGAAGACGGTGCGGACGTCGACGTCGAATCCGGTGGCGGCGGCCAACCTGGCCGTCAGTTGCGTGGCGATCAACGAATTGCCGCCGAGATCGAAGAAGCTGTCGGTGGCGCCGACGTCGGCGACGTCGAGAAGTGCGGCCAATACGTCGGCGACGGTCCGTTCCAGACCTGCTGCGGGCTCTCGCCGCTCCGTTCCCCGACTGCGCGGTACCGGACGGGGCAAGGCGGCGCGATCGAGTTTTCCGACCGGAGTGAGGGGAATCGTCTCGATGTGCGTGATCGTCGCGGGAATCATGTAGGGCGGCAAGGTGCGTGCCAGGAAATCGAACAGCGGCGCCGTGTCCTCGCCGCCGTCGACAGTGGTCACGTAGGACGCGAGGACGGTTCCGGTGGCGCCGTCCACACCGATCGTCGTGGCGAACGTCACCGCCGGATATTCCATCAGGCGGGCGTCGATCTCACCGAGTTCGATGCGGAATCCACGGATCTTGATCTGGTGGTCGCTGCGGCCGACGTACCGCAGGGTCAGATGTTCGGTCCAGCGCACCAGATCACCGGTTCGGTACATCCGCGAGCCGTCACTGCGGTACGGGTGGGCGATGAAACGGGCTGCGGTCAGCGACGTCCGGCGGTGGTAGCCGCGGGCCACCCCCGGTCCGCCGATGTACAACTCGCCCACCCCCCCGACCGGGACGGGTTGCAGCCGCGAGTCGAGCACCACAGCGTCGATCCCTCTGATCGGTCCGCCGATCGTGATCGGATCGCCGGGTTCGAGCGGATCGCTGATCGCGACCATGACAGTGGTTTCGGTAGGTCCGTACCCATTGTGCAGACGACGGTCCCGACCCCAACTCTCGACGAGTTCCGGTGTGCACACGTCGCCGCCCACGACGACGCATTGGAGGGTTCCGAGACCGTCGGGATCGACGGTGGCCAGCGCCGTCGGCGTGACGAACGCATGGGTGACGGCCCGCTCCCGTAGGAACGCTGCCAGCATGTCACCACCGAACACGTCGGCGGGTGCGATCACCGTCGTCGCGCCACTCGCACCGGCAAGGAGCAGTTCCAGCACAGCGCCGTCGAAACTCGGTGACGCGAAATGCAGAGTGCGCGAACTGGAGTCGATCCGGTACCGGTCGAGCTGTTCGCGGGCGAGGTTGGCCAGTCCCGAATGGGTGAGAACGGTGCCCTTGGGCACTCCGGTGGAACCGGAGGTGTAGATGACGTATGCCGCCGACGCGGTTCCGATCGGGGCGGTTCGTTCGTCGTCCGTGACCGGTGAGGTCGGGTACGTGTCGATGTCCGCGGACACCACCGACTCGCTCGGGTCGATCCAGAACACGGCGTCGTGCTCGGTGGCATGTGGCCCGGCCGACCGGATACCGATCCGAACTCCGGAATCGTCGAGCATGTGGGCGACGCGATCGGCTGGATACCGGGGATCGACAGGCACGAAGACACCGCCGGCCTTGGTGACCGCCCACACCGCGAGGACCGACGCGATACTGCGTTCGAGTGCGAGCGCGACAGGCGCTTCCGCTCCCACTCCCAGATCCATCAGGTATCGAGCAAGCTGATTGGAGCGCTCGTCGAGCTCGCGGTACGTCAGTGAATGGTCGGCGCCCTCGAGCGCCACCGCATCGGGTACGGCAGCGGCTGTCGCTTCGAGTATCCGTGCGAGAGTGCGTTGCGGTTCCGGGTCCGAACCGACCTTCGGGAGAATGCGCTCACGTTCGCCGCTGCTCAGCAGCGGTAAGTCACCGACCTGGGTCGACGGTTGCGCCAGCGCCGATTCGAGCAGTGTCACGAAGTTACGGGCAAGCGCCTCGATCGTCGCGGCGTCGAACAGTTCACTGGTGTACGTGAAGGTGGCGTCGATGCCGTCCGGCTCGACCGACCCGAGTTCGGTGGTGCACGTGCGTTCGGTGATCGTGAGTTCGAGATCGAATTTGCCGATCCCGGTGTCGATCGCCGAGGCCGTCATCGACACACCGGCCACCTCGGCAGTGTGTGCGGTGACGATGCGGGAGGTGATCGCCACCTGGACAACCGGATGGTGTGCGCTCGTCCGCTCCACCTGCAGTGCGTCGACGACCACGTCGAACGGTACGTCCGCATGGGCGAACGCATCCACGTCGACGGACCGGACCGCGTCGAGATACTTCTCGAACGACGCATCGCGATCTACCCGAACCCGCAGCGGCAGCGTGTTGACGAACATGCCGACCAGCAGATCGAGAGACCGCTCGCCGCGGCCGGCGACCGGGGTACCGATCACGATGTCGTCGGTGGCGCCGTAGCGGGCGAGCAGTAGCGCGAAAACGGCGTGCACGGCCATGAACGTGGTGGCCTCGCGTCCTGACGCGAAAGCCGTCAGCCGTCGGTGAGTCGATGCGTCGATCCCGAAGTTCGTATGCGCGCTGCGCATCGTCGGGTCCAGCGGCCGAGGTCGGTCGGTGGGCAGTTCCAGTTGCGCGGGCGCGCCGTGCAGGGTGTCGGTCCAGAACGCGATCTGTCGTGCGGCAGGCGAGCCCGGGTCTGCGAGATCACCGAGAAATTCGCGTTGCCGGAGCGCGTAGTCCGCGTACTGCAGGGGCAGCGGCGGCCAGTGCGGCGCGGCGCCGGCGGCTCGGGCTGCGTACGCTGCCGTCAGATCAGCGGCGAACGGTGCAAGTGACCATCCGTCGGCCACGATGTGGTGCAGGACCAGCACGAGGATCGACTCGTCGCCGTCCACGACGTCCATCAGGATCCAACGCAGCGGACGTTCGGTGCGCAGGTCGAATCCCGCCGAAGCGAACTCGTGGATCTGCGCGTTCACCGTTCGGCGGGTCGACTCGATCCGTGTCAGCGGTGTCGCGGGGTGGTCGACGTCGAGGATCTGCTGCACCGGATACTCCCCCGGCTGCGGAAAGATCGTGCGCAGGGATTCGTGCCGGGCCACCACGTCACCGAGGGCGGCTTCGAGAGCGTCGACATCGATCGCGCCACGCAAAGACACCGAAAACGGGATGTTGTAGGCGCCGGACTCCGGGGCCACCCGGTTCAGGAACCACAAGCGTTGCTGCGCCGGGGCCAAATCGAGCACATCGGGTCGAGGCTGCGGTCCGATCGCTTCAGCGGCCGTCGTCACGGACTCTCGATCCATCGCCGCGGCGATACCGGCAACTGTGGGCTGATCGAAGAACGCCCGCAATGGAATACGGGAACCGGTCGCCTCGGCCAGCCGGGCGACCACAGTCGTGGCGACGAGTGAGTTTCCGCCGAGCCGGAAGAAACTGTCGTCGAGCCCGAGCGGCTCACACCCGAGTACGTCCGCGAGAGTCTCCGCCACCAGGATCTCGTGTTCGGTGACCGGTGGCCGGAAGTCGGTGACGGAACCCAGAATCGGCGCCGGTAGTGCACGATGATCGAGTTTGCCGTTGGTGGTCAGCGGAATCGAGTCGATTGTCATGACAGCGTCGGGAACCATGTACGACGGCAAGCGCTCACCCGCCCACGAGCGGAGCACCTCGGTGTCCACCCGGGAGGACCCAGCGGTCACGTACGTCACCAGGGCGCCGCCGGCCGGGGTAGGGGCCACCACCGTGACCGCCTCGACGATCTCCGGCGCACTGCGGATGACGGCGTCGATCTCACCGAGTTCGATCCGGTATCCGCGCAGTTTGACCTGCGCATCGCCACGTCCGACGTATTCGAGGCGCCCTGGCGCCGCCCAACGGGCTCGATCACCCGAGCGGTACAGGCGTCGACCGTCCGACGTGAACGGATCGGCCACGAACCGGCCGGCGCTCAGCGACGGGCGACTGAGATAGCCGCGGGCGAGTTGCCCGCCCGCGACGTAGATTTCGCCGACCACGCCGACCGGTACCGGTGCCAGCCGGTCGTCGAGGAGATAGACCCGCAGCCCGTCGATGGCGTCCCCGATTCGGCTTCCGGATACCGGAGCTGTCGTCGTGGCATCGAGGTCGAAACGTGTTACGTGCACCGTGGTTTCGGTGATGCCGTACATGTTCACCAATTGCGGGACCGAGTCCGTGTGACGCCCGTACCAACGATCGAGCCGGCGCACGTCCAGCGCTTCGCCGCCGAAGATCACGTATCGCAGACTCGTGGTGGAGTCGGCGATCCGATCAGCCTCGATGTACTGGTAGAACGCCGACGGCGTCTGGTTGAGTACGGTCACACCTTCGGCGGCGACGACGGCACGGAACTTCTCCGGATCGCGGGCCAGATCGTGGTCGACCAGAATCAACCGTCCGCCGTGCAGGAGGGCACCCCACAGTTCCCAGACCGAGAAGTCGAACGCGAACGAATGGAACATCGTCCACACGTCGTTCGGCCCGAAGTCGAAGTCGGTGCGGGTGTTCTCGAACAGTCGCACCACCGTCTCGTGGGTGACGGCAACACCCTTGGGACGTCCGGTGGAACCCGAGGTGTAGATGACATAGGCCAGATTTGCCGCTGAGTGAAAACCGGACGGGGTGATCGCCGCCTCCGAATATCCGTCGGCATCGACCCCGATCGAGGGAACCGCCCCAAGCTCGTCGCCGGTGTCGTCGGTGATGCCCGCGACCGGCTTCGCGTCGTCGGTGATGACGGCGACCGGCTTCGCATCGGCGACGATGTAGGCGATCCGGTCGGCCGGGTGCGCGCGGTCCAGTGGCAGGTACGCACCGCCGGCTTTGAGTACGGCGATCACGGCAACTACCAGGTCGACCGATTTTCCGAGCATCACTCCGACGATCGACTCGCTGCGCACACCGAGGCGGATCAGCTTGCGCGCCAGACGGTTCGACCGCTCGTCGAGTTCGCGGTACGTGATCCGAACCGAATCGGCGACGACGGCGTCGGTATCGGAGAACTCGGCCGCAGCAGCCGAGAAGACCTCGACGAGCGTACGGGTGGTCGCCGCGGGCAGCGCAGGCGGCACCAGCGCCAGTCGATCGTCCGGCCGAAGGAGGTCGACGGCAGCGAGTGCTCCGTCCGGGGTGGTGATCATCGCGGTGAGAATTCGCAGGAACCTATCTGCGAGGTCGGCAGCCTGATCCGCCGGGCCCAACCAATCGAGGAGTCCGGTGATCCGACGGTCGGTACCTTCACCCGAACCGGTGGGGACGGACAGCGAGATCAACAGTTCGGGTACACATGCCAGATCCGAGGCGATGGGAGCACCGACCATCAGTCCGGGGAAGCCCGGATGCGCGTCCACCGGCTCCTCGAAGCAGATCATCGCCCGAAACGACGGACCTGGATCAACCGACTTTCGTTCGCCGATCGCCGAGGTCACCGCGGAAAACAGGATGTCGGCGTGTTCGAGCGCCTCGACGGCGACGGAGTCCACGGTGCGGATCAGCGCCGCCATCGACGATGTGGGCGAGACAGCGGTCCGCAACACGAGTTGGTTGGCGAACATCGAGACGAAATCATCCGGATTGTTGGCACCGTACCCGCGAACCGATACTCCGATCGACACCTCCTCCGAGGTACCCAGACGGCGCAGAAGCCCGGTCATCGCGGTGTGGAGCACCACGAACAGGCTCGTACCCGCCGCTTCCGCCAACGCGTCGAGCTGCGCGAGCATCTCGTGTTCGACGACGACGGCGGTGGTGGACCGGCCACCGGATTCGGCTACCGGAAGTCCGAGTTCTTCGGCCGGGACGGCGAGTTTCGCGGTCCAGTATTCGAGGTTGGTGGCCTGCTGTACTCGCCCGACCCACGTCGACGCGGACTCCGGGTCGACGTTCATCAACTGTGTCGTCGTCGATGCCGCGCAGAACAGGTCCAGGAACTCGAGAAACCGGTGGTGATGGCGGGCGAGATCGTCGTCGGAGTACAGGTCGGGATTGGCCACGAAATCGATCTGCAACTCGGACCCGGTCGACGTCTGGTACACGTTGACCGACAGGTCTTCGATCGGACCGGTCGCGAGAACTCGGAGTAGTCCGTGTGCGTCCCCGAGGACGACGCCGGTGTGGAAAAGCATCAGATTGACCAGCGGGCCACCGAAATCGCGCCGAACCACCCGGTCCCCGGTCAGGTCGAGATCACGGCGAAGATCCTCGTACCGGTACTTCTGGTGGCGGAGCGCGCCGGTGAGCTCGAGCTTCATCTCCCTGAGGAGTGATCCCACATCCAGAGTCGGATCGACTCTGGATGTGATCGGTACGACGTTCGACATCATGCCGCCGGATCGGCGGGCAGCTTTGGTGGTTCGCCCCGACACCGGCAGGCTAAGTGTCACGTCCCGGACACCGACAGCGCGAGCGAGGTACGCGGCGAGGGCACCGACGATCAGGGTTGCGGTGCTCACGTCGTGTCTGTCGGCGCCGCGGTAGATCGCCGACCCGAGCGCTCTGGGTACCGTGACCGAACTCAGCCGGGTGCGGACGGTCGACGGGGCGGATCTGCCGGCAAGTGACGTGGCTGCGCCTGCCCGTCGCATCTTCCCGTGCCAGTACTCACGATCGCGAGCCCGCCGGGACGAATGCTGGTAATCCGCTTCCGACCCGACGAGGGACTGCAACGATTCGGCAACCAGCTCCGGCACCGGATGCCCGAGGACGAGAGCCGTGTAGATTTCCGCAGCGCGGCTCATCATCGCCATGGCGCCGAACCCGTCGAGCGCGACGTGGTGGATCCGGCTGTACCAGTAGTGGTGACCGTCGTCGAGTATCAGAACGGCCAGCAGCACCATTCGCTCGCGGAGTGGGTCGACCGGGCGTGTGTACTCGTCGTGCATCCACCTGCGCGCGGCCGCTGCCGGATCGGCTTCCGCTCGCAGATCGACCACGGTGAGGGTGTCCTGCAATTCGGGGTCGACGTACTGCATGACGATCCCGTCGATCTCGACCAGTCGAAGGTACCCGGATCCGATCTCCCGTCCAGCCCGTTTCGAGGCTGTGACCAGCGCATCGAGGTCGAGAGCACCGGAGATGTCGAAATACTGGGCGATGCATACCGGAACTTCCGGTCGAAGCTGCTGGGCGACGAGCAGCGCATGCTGAGCGGCCGAGAGCGGGAAGGCATCGATGGGATGAACTGATGCGAATCCTCGATCGGGACTGCCTTCCACGCGTATCTCCCTTGTATGGCTCGTCATGATGCAGACGGACGAAATTACTCCCCCACCGACCGCCCCGAGCCGTGAGGAGCCCGTGGTGCAGCTCCGAAATCCGAATCCACACCAAACGTCCATTCGGGACTATTGTCCTCTATATAATGACACTAGGTCCCGGGGAAACAAACCGGAGTGCCGGCACCTCGAACGGTGCCGACACTCCGATAGAAGCTTGTTCAGTTATTCTGCCAGACGGCAGGCGTCAGACTGTGAAACCCAATGCGCGCAATTGTTCGCGTCCGTCTTCGGTGATCTTGTCCGGCCCCCACGGCGGCAGCCACACCCAGTTGATCTTCATGTCCGTGCAGAGATCACTACGCACCAACGCACCACGGGCTTGATCTTCGATCACATCGGTCAGCGGACACGCCGCCGACGTCAAAGTCATGTCGATGGTCACGACCCCCTCGTCCTCGAACAAGCCGTACACCAAACCGAGGTCAACCACGTTGATGCCCAGTTCGGGGTCGACGACGTCGCGCATCGCCTCTTCGAGCTCGTCCAGCCGCTCCGGCGAGGGCACAGTGCCACTGCCCTGGGCCCCACCGAACTCAGCGGTGGAATCGGGGTTCGGATTCGCCGGCGTACCCACCTCGGCGTCCTGTGTTGCCTGTGTCTCGGTCATGATCCCTGTCCTCCACTTGAAACTGCCGTGTCGACCAATTCGGACGTCCCGTCCTGCACACCAGCGGCTCCGCCGACCTGCACACCAGCGGCTCCGCCAACCTGCACACCAGCGGCTCCGCCAACCTGCACACCAGCGGCTCCGCCGACCTGCACACCAGCGGCTCCGCCGTCCTGCACACCAGCGGCTCCGCCGTCGACGATCTGAACGACCGCGTCCTTGAAAGCCATCCATCCGAGCAGCGCACACTTCACACGCGCCGGGTACTTCGCCACACCGGCGAACGCGATGCCGTCGCCGATCACATCCTCGTCACCCTCGACGGTTCCGCGACTGCTCACCATCTCGCTGAACGCAGTCACCGTCCTCAGCGCCTCGGTGACCTGCATCCCGATCACCAGGTCGTTGAGCACCGAGGTCGACGCCTGGCTGATCGAGCAACCCTGCCCGTCGTAGGAGACGTCGGACACCGTTCCGTCATCGTCGATCTGAACCCGAAGTGTCACCTCGTCGCCGCACGTCGGATTGACGTGGTGCACTTGCGCACCGAACGGTTCACGGAGTCCGCGGCCGTGCGGATGCTTGTAGTGATCGAGGATCACTTCCTGATACATCTGCTCCATGCGCATGATTCAGCTCAACTCCTCGGTGACCCCGAAAAATTCCCCGTCGGCGGTGCCGAAAAACTGCTGAGCCCGCCTGATCGCCGCCGCCAGCACGTCGATCTCCGCCACCGTGTTGTACAGCGCGAACGACGCCCGTGCTGTCGCCGCGACACCGAACTTACGGTGCAGCGGCCACGCGCAGTGATGCCCGACGCGGATGGCGACACCGTCGTCGTCGAGAATCTGCCCCAGGTCATGGGCGTGAATACCGTCCACGACGAAAGAAATCGCTCCGCCACGGTTTTCCGCCGTCAGCGGCCCGATGATCCGTAAACCGTCGATCGCCGACAGTTTCGTGAGCGCAGCCTCCACCAGCACGTGCTCGTGGGCGGCGACGGCGTCCATCCCGAAAGTGTTCAGGTAGTCGACGGCAGCACCGAGACCGACCACCTGCGACGTCATCTGGGTGCCTGCCTCGAAACGCTGCGGCGGGGCGGCGTACGTCGTCGCCTCCATCGTGACCGTTTCGATCATCGACCCTCCGGTGATGAACGGGGGCATAGCCGCCAGCAGCGCGGCCTTCCCGTACAGGGCCCCGATTCCGGTGGGGCCGAGCATCTTGTGACCGGAGAACGCCGCGAAATCCACGTCGAGCACATGGAAGTCGACCGGCATGTGCGGCACCGACTGGCAGGCGTCGAGCACTACGAGAGCGCCGACCGCTCGGGCCCGACGCACCAGTTCCTCGACCGGCGCCACGGCGCCGGTGACGTTGGACTGATGTGTGAAGGCAACCACCTTCACCGCATCCGTCAACTCCAGCGAGTCCAGGTCTATCCGCCCGTCGTCGGTAATGGTGTACCACCGGAGCGTTGCACCGGTACGACGCGCAAGCTCCTGCCACGGAACCAGATTCGCATGATGTTCGAGTTCGGTGATGACGATCTCGTCACCGGGGCCGACATGTCGATCGAAGCGGTCGTCGCCCAGGACGTACGTCACCAGGTTCAAGGCTTCGGTGGCGTTCTTCGTGAACGCCAGTTCGTCGGTATCGGCACCCACGAACGCCGCAATGGCGGCGCGGGCGTTCTCGTAGGCGTCGGTCGCCTCTTCGGCAAGCTGATGAGCACCCCGGTGCACGGCCGCGTTGCACGTGGTCAAGAACTCCCGTTCCGCATCGAGAACCTGGACAGGTCGCTGCGATGTGGCACCGGAGTCCAAGTACACCAAGGGTTTTCCGTCGCGCACCGTCCGCGCCAGAATCGGGAAATCGGCCCGAACTCCTATGACGTCGAGCTCACGCACCGAGGTGGTCATCGTGGATTACGCTCCCTGAGTAGCGGGCACGTCCGCAGTGAAACGAACGTAGCCGTTGGTCTCGAGTTCGTCGGCCAGTTCCGGTCCACCGGACTCGACGACGCGACCGTTGACGAAAACGTGAACGAAGTCGGGGGTGATGTAGCGCAGAATGCGCGTGTAGTGCGTGATCAGCAGAACGCCACCGTTCTCACGCTCCTTGTAACGGTTCACGCCCTCGGAGACGGTACGCAGAGCGTCGACGTCGAGGCCGGAATCGGTCTCGTCGAGGATAGCGATCTTCGGCTTGAGCATGCCCAGCTGCAGGATCTCGTGGCGCTTCTTCTCACCACCGGAGAAGCCTTCGTTGACGGACCGCTCGATGAACGACGGATCGATCTCGAGTTCGCCGAGCGCTTCCTTGACTTCCTTGACCCAGTGGCGGAGCTTGGGAGCCTCGCCGCGCACGGCAGTCGCTGCGGTGCGCAGGAAGTTGGACATGGACACGCCGGGTACCTCGACGGGGTACTGCATGGCGAGGAACAGACCGGCGCGGGCGCGCTCGTCGACGCTCATCTCGAGAACGTTTTCACCGTTGAGGGTGATCGAGCCCGAGGTCACCTGGTACTTGGGGTGACCGGCGATGGCGTACGACAACGTCGATTTACCCGAGCCGTTGGGGCCCATGATCGCGTGGGTCTCACCGGAGCGGACCGTGAGGTCGACGCCCTTGAGGATCTGGATGGGATCGGCGTTCGCATCGGAGTTGGCGACCTCGACGTGCAGGTCACGAACCTCGAGAACCGAGGTGGGGTTTTCCGTGGTGTTGTCACTGGTAGACATGAAATTCCTTCAAGATGGGAAGTATCCGTGCGGTGGGGAGCCGAGCGCGTCGCGGTCAGGAACCGACAGCGGCGAGTTCGGCTTCGACCGCGGCTTCGAGGCGATCGCGCACCTCGGGTACAGCGATCTTGTTGATGATCTCGTGGAAGAACCCGCGCACGACCAGGCGACGCGCCTGGTCCTCCGGGATGCCGCGAGCACGCAGATAGAACAGCTGCTCGTCGTCGAAACGTCCCGTGGCACTGGCGTGCCCGGCACCGACGATCTCCCCGGTCTCGATCTCGAGGTTCGGCACGGAATCCGCGCGTGCCCCATCGGTGAGGACGAGGTTGCGGTTGAGTTCGAACGTCTCGGTGCCTTCGGCTGCGGCGCGGATGAGAACGTCTCCGATCCACACGGTGTGCGCGTCCGGCTTGCCCGGCTCACCTTGCAGAGCGCCCTTGTAGACCACGTTGGACTTGCAGTTCGGCTGCGAATGATCAACCAGCAGACGCTGCTCCAAGTGTTGACCGGCGTCGGCGAAGTACAGGCCGAGCAGTTCGGCGTCGCCACCCGGACCGTCGTACTTGACGGTGGCGGAAAGTCGTACCAAGTCACCGCCGAGGCTGATCGAGGTGTAGCGCAGTACCGCGTCGCGGCTCAGACGGGCGTGATGGGACGTCACGTGCACGGCGTCGTCAGCCCAGTCCTGAATGGCGACCACGGTCAGCTGAGCGCTGTCGCCGACCACGAATTCGACGTTCTCGGCGAATGTTCCGCTGCCGCGCTGGTCGATGACGACCGTGACCTTGGCGAACTGCGCCAGCCGAATCTGGGTGTGGCCGTAGGCGACGTTACCGGCGCCGGGGCCGGTGACCGTGATCACGACAGGCTTGTCCACCTCGACCTCGGCGCCCACCGACAGAACCGTCGCAGCGTCGAAACTCGAATATGCCTGCGCTGCAATACGGTCGGCGGGAACTCCGGCCGTTCCGAGGCGCTCGTCGTCGCGTCCGACCGTCTCGACGGTGACGTCACTGCCGGACTCGACATCCACGGTCACCGACGCATTGGCAACGGCACTGCCGTCGTGCAGGCCACGGAGACGACGCAGCGGTGTGAACCGCCAGATCTCGTCGCGGCCTCCTGGAACCTCGAAGGCGTTGACGTCGTACGACGAGAACTGCTCGCCCTTGTTCGTGATGGGTGAACCCGTGGCGGCACCCTTGGTGGGAGCGGTCGGGTTCTCCCCGACGACAGCTCCGATTACTCCGGTCTCTGGCGTGGTCACTAACCCACTGCCCCTTCCATCTGAAGTTCGATAAGGCGGTTGAGCTCGAGCGCGTACTCCATGGGGAGTTCCTTCGCGATGGGCTCGACGAATCCACGCACGATGGTGGCCATGGCCTCGTCCTCGGTCAGTCCGCGGCTCATCAGGTAGAAGAGCTGGTCGTCACTGACCTTCGAGACGGTGGCTTCGTGACCCATCGTGACGTCGTCCTCGCGGATGTCGACGTACGGGTAGGTGTCGCTGCGGCTGATCTGATCGACCAGCAGTGCATCACACTTGACCGTCGACTTGGAGCCGTGCGCACCCTTGTTGACCTGCACGAGACCGCGGTACGACGCGCGGCCACCGCCGCGAGCGACGGACTTGCTGATGATCGTCGACGACGTGTACGGCGCGAGGTGGAGCATCTTGGCGCCGGTGTCCTGATGCTGTCCCTCACCGGAGAAGGCGACGGAGAGAACCTCACCACGAGCATGCTCACCCATCAGCCACACGGCCGGGTACTTCATGGTGACCTTGGAACCGATGTTGCCGTCGACCCACTCCATCGATCCACCGGCTTCGACCTTGGTGCGCTTGGTGACCAGGTTGTAGACGTTGTTGGACCAGTTCTGGATGGTCGTGTAGCGGCAGTGGCCGCCCTTCTTCACGATGATCTCGACAACGGCGGAGTGCAGCGAGTCGGACTTGTAGATCGGTGCGGTGCAACCTTCGACGTAATGCACGGATGCGTCTTCGTCGACGATGATCAGGGTGCGCTCGAACTGACCCATGTTCTCGGTGTTGATCCGGAAGTACGCCTGCAGCGGGATGTCCACGTGGACTCCCGGCGGGACGTAGATGAACGAGCCGCCGGACCACACGGCGGTGTTGAGCGCGGAGAACTTGTTGTCGCCGGCCGGGATGACGGAGCCGAAGTATTCCTTGAACAGCTCAGGATGCTCACGCAGACCGGTGTCGGTGTCGAGGAAGATGACACCCTGCTGCTCGAGATCTTCACGGATCGAGTGGTAGACGACCTCGGACTCGTACTGCGCTGCGACGCCGGCCACGAGGCGTTGCTTCTCCGCCTCGGGGATGCCGAGCTTGTCGTACGTGTTCTTGATGTCTTCAGGCAGGTCTTCCCACGACTCGGCCTGCTTCTCGCTCGAGCGCACGAAGTACTTGATGTTGTCGAAGTGGATGCCTTCGAGGTCGGAGCCCCAGTTCGGCATCGGCTTCTTGTCGAAGGTGCGCAACGCCTTGAGACGGATGTCGAGCATCCACTCGGGCTCGCTCTTCTTGGCGGAGATGTCCCGCACGACAGCCTCGGACAACCCGCGCTGGGCGCTGGCTCCCGCGACGTCGGAATCGGACCAGCCGTAGCCGTAGTGGCCGAGGGACGCGATGGTCTCTTCCTGCGTGAGCGGCTCGGTGCCTGCAGCCGCGGCGCTGCTACCTGCTGCAGCGGTGGTCGCCTGGTCTGATGTGACGGTCATGCGAGCTCCTTCCGGAGTCTTGTTCTCTTGACGGCTGCTCTGCTGCGGCGAGGGCTGGTCGCGGCGGACGAGCAGTTCTGACGGTGACGAACTAGCTGCTGAAAATCTTGTCGAGCGCGGGAACGTCGTCATCTGCTCCCGCTGGGCACGAGCGGCACGTGCGTCGTGCAGGCGCAATCACCGTTCGCAATGGTCGCGAGCCGTTGGACGTGCGTTCCGAGTAGTTGTCGAAACGCCTCCTGTTCGGCGTCGCAGAGTTCTGGAAACTCTTCTGCTACATGAGAAACCGGGCAGTGGTGTTGGCAGATCTGCACACCGTTTCCGACCGGCCTGGTGGAGGCGGCGAATCCGACCGCGTTGAACGCTTCGGCAATGGCGTCGGCCGTTGCCTCGACAGTGTCGATCTTCGTGGGATCGGCGGCCTCGACGTCACCGACGATCGCCGCCACCCGCCGTTTGGCAAATTCCTCGATGGCCGCGTCACCGCCGATCTCACGCAGTTGCCGCATGGCGGCACCGGCAAGGTCGTCGTACGCATGACCGAGACGCCCGCGTCCGGTGGCGGTGATCTGGAACTGCTTGGCCGGGCGTCCGCGTCCACGCTGACGTAGAGCGGATACCGACGCGGTGCGGGCTTCGCCGGACTCGATGAGTGCGTCGAGGTGACGTCGGACACCCGCCGCACTCACACCCAGACGAGTACCGATCTCGGAGGCCGTGATCGGACCTTCTTCGAGCAGTAACTTGACCACTGCTGCGCGAGTCTGGCCTTCGACACTGACCGTCACCGGATGTGCGGCAGGACTCGACGAGGCCGCTGCAGAGGGCTGACCTGCAACTTCCTGCTTTCGAGTGCCTGTCGCATTTCTTTTCACAACACAAGTGTGACGGAATTCTTTTCGCAGGTCTACTAAGGGCATCCTGCATTACATTCGGGAATAACGGGTCGGTCGCCGTTGTTCGTGGTTGTCTGAACCACTTCCGCGAGCCGCTACGCTGCCAGTTGTGCCGCAGACCCCCGAGCCGACGACGACCGCACAGTCAGCGCGAGCGATGACGACGACCGCGCTGTCCGCACGAGCGATTCTGCTGGACAAGCCCAAGTCTCTGTTCCTCTCCGTCATCGGCATCCGCCCGTTCGGATCCGCACCGCGCCCCAGCCGAGCCGCTGCTCTGCACGGCGACGAGGACGAGCGCCCCGGTCTCAACGCGAAGGAAACCGCACAGCTGCGTGGTATCCGACGCTTCGGGGCCACCGGCGCGGTTCTCATGGCAGTCGGCGCACTCGGTGCAGGCGCCCAGCCCGTGTTGCAGAATCCGACGGCGGGCCTTCGAGTCCTGAGCCTTCCGGGCCGGATGCCGACGGTCGCGCTGACCATGACGATGACCGGCACGGTACTGGTGGTCCTGGCGTGGCTGCTGATGGGACGATTCGCGGTCGGCGACCTCCGCACCAGACGCGGCGCGCCCAGACGGATGAGCCGGTCCCAGCTCGACCGCACACTCTTGCTGTGGATACTGCCGCTGACCGTCGCACCACCGATGTTCAGCCGCGACGTGTACTCGTATCTGGCACAGAGCGAAATCGCGGCGCGCGGGCTCGACCCGTACGTGATCGGTCCCAAAGCCGCTCTCGGTGTCGACAACGTCCTGACCAGAACGGTGCCGACGATCTGGCGGGACACGCCGGCACCGTACGGGCCGTTCTTCCTGTGGATCGGCCGCGGAATCAGCTCCCTGACCGGTGACAACATCGTGGCCGGAATCTTCTTGCATCGACTACTCGCTCTCGCGGGCGTCGCGTTGATCGTGTGGGCGTTGCCCCGGTTGGCCAAACGGTGCGGGGTCTCTGCCGTCAGTTCGCTCTGGCTCGGCGCCGCCAACCCGCTGCTGCTCTTCCACCTGGTCGCCGGTATTCACAACGAGGCCCTGATGCTCGGGCTGATGCTCGCCGGAATCGAGGTGGCACTACGTGCGGTCGAGGGCGCCGGTCCGATACGCGGGCGATCACTGGCGTTGCTGATCGCCGGTTCCGGGCTCATCGCCCTGTCGTCGACCGTGAAGATCCCGTCGCTGCTCGCCCTCGGGTTCGTGGGTATGGCGCTGGCCCGTCGCTGGGGCGGCACCTGGAAGGCCTTCCTCGGGGCGGCCGTGTTACTCGCAATCGTGGCCGCGGCGGTGACGTTCTTCGTCAGTGCCGCGAGCGGACTCGGTATGGGATGGATTCACACCCTCGGCACTGCGACCGTCGTGCGGAGCTGGATGTCGATACCGACAATTCTCGGAGTGGGAACCGGACTCGTCGGAGTGTTGCTCGGCCTCGGCGACCACACCACCGCGATCTTGAGTATCACTCGCCCGATCGCCTATCTGATGGCTGCGATCATCACCGGACGGATGCTGATCTCGGTGTACATGGGTCGCCTCCACGCCGTCGGCGGCCTCGGCATCGCGCTCGGCGCCATCGTGCTCCTCTTCCCGGTGGTGCAACCCTGGTACCTGCTGTGGGCGATCCTTCCCCTCGCCGCCTGGGCTACGGCGCCGGCGTTCCGGGTACCCGCGGTCGTGTTCACCTCCGTCGTCAGCGTCATGCTGATGTCCAACGGAGCCGAGTACTTGCCGTTCATGATCGTGCAGGCCGCGATCGCCACCATTTTCACCGCAGGCACCCTCATCGTCTTCACCCGAAATACTCTGCCCTGGCGCGTCGAGGAGCCAGTAGCGGAAATCACGAAACCCGGACCGGTGGGCGGTGGCTCCCCGACGGGGGCTTACGCTGATTCCCCGTGACCTCGAGAGCTTCCAGATCGTCGACGCCGGCCGTCCATATCAGCGGTGTCGTCAAATCCTTCGACGGCGTTCGAGCCGTGGACGGCATCGATCTCACCGTCGAAACCGCCCAGGTGGTGGCGCTCCTCGGCCCCAACGGGGCAGGTAAGACCACCACCGTCGAAATGTGCGAGGGCTTCGTCGCTCCTGATTCGGGAACTGTCCGGGTGCTCGGGCTCGATCCGATAGCAGACTCGGGCGACGTACGTTCGCGGATCGGCGTGATGCTTCAAGGTGGCGGCGCCTACCCCGGCTCGAAAGCCGGCGAAATGCTCGACCTGGTGGCCGCATACTCCGCAGATCCGCTCGACCCGCAATGGCTACTGGGCAAGCTCGGACTCACCGATGCACGCAAGACTCCGTACCGCCGACTCTCGGGCGGACAGCAACAACGACTGTCGTTGGCGTGCGCACTGGTCGGACGGCCCGAGCTCGTCTTCCTCGACGAACCGACTGCCGGCTTGGACGCACAAGCGCGCCTTCTGGTGTGGGAGTTGATCGACGCATTGCGCCGCGACGGGGTCAGTGTCCTACTGACCACCCATCTCATGGACGAGGCCGAGGCACTCGCCGACGAACTCGTCATCATCGACCACGGGCGGATCGTCGCATCCGGAACGCCCGCAGAAGTCACCAGCAAGGGCGCTGAAGGACAGTTACGCCTGAGCACCCTTCCCGGACTGAGGTTCGACGCCTTGCAGAGGGCACTGCCCGGATTCCGGATCGAGGAATCCAACCCCGGAACGTACGTCGTCGAAGGCGCCATCGCGCCGTCCACGGTGGCGGCCGTGGCACAGTGGTGCGCCGATCAAGACGTCCTGATCAACGACATTCGCGTGGATCAACGAAGTTTGGAAGATGTCTTCCTCGAATTGACGGGTCGGGAACTGAGGGGATGACGGTGATCAAAACCATGAACGACACAGCATCGAACAATCGCGCAACAACAGCATCGAACGGTGCCAGGGACCGGCGGTTGGCAGAGAACCGTTTCGCCCCGGGCACGTTCAGTCCCGACCCGCGCCCCAATTCCGCAGCGAAGATGCTGGCCGCCCAGACGCGGCTCGAACTGACGTTGCTGCTGCGTAACGGTGAGCAACTTCTGCTCACGATGTTCATTCCGATCACCCTGCTGATCGGTCTGGTTCTCCTGCCCGTCGGCGACCTCGGTGAGTCACGAGTGGACACGGTACTTCCCGGTGTGATGATGGTTGCGATCATGTCGACCGCGTTCACCGGCCAGGCCATCGCCGTCGGGTTCGACCGTCGCTACGGTGCCCTCAAACGTCTGGGCGCCACTGCGCTCCCCACATGGGGCGTCATCGCGGGAAAGAGCTCCGCGGTGATCATCGTGGTGGCTCTGCAATCGGTGCTGCTCGGTGCGATCGGTCTCGCCCTCGGGTGGCGACCGTCGATTGCCGAACTGGCAGTCGGCGCCGTGATGATCGCTCTGGGGACGGTCATGTTCGCGGCTCTGGGGCTACTGCTCGGCGGTACCTTGCGGGCGGAGATCATTCTCGCCCTGGCCAACATCCTCTGGTTCGTCATGCTCGGTATCGGCAGCGTCGCGTTCGCCGGTGACGATCTGCCCGGCGCAGTACACGTCCTGGTGCGGATCGTGCCGTCCGGAGCGCTCGCTCATGCGCTCGACTCCGCGCTCGCGTCGTCCGTCGACTGGTTCTCGGTACTCGTTCTGATCGTCTGGGCCGGCGTGGGCGGACTGTGCGCGGCCCGATGGTTCAAGTTCGTCTGAATCGACACACGAGCACCCGTGAGTGGAAAAGGATGCTGGGCAACACTTTTCCACTCACAGGTGCCGAATTCACCTAAGCCAGGACCTCGTTGAAGGTCTTACTCGGCCGCATGACGGCAGAAGCGGCTTCGGGATCAGGGAGGTAGTAGCCGCCGATATCGACCGGCTTGCCCTGCGCATCGTTGAGTTCCTTGACGATGACGTCTTCGTTCTCGGCCAACCGCTGCGCCAGCGGAGCGAAATGCGCTGCCAGTTCCGGGCTCTCGGTCTGCTGCGCCAACTCCTGCGCCCAGTACAGGGCGAGGTAGAACTGGCTGCCGCGGTTGTCGAGTTCGCCCGTCGAGCGTGAAGGACCCTTGTTGTTCTCGAGCAACGTGCCGGTGGCCGCGTCCAGTGCCTTCGCCAGAACCGATACCTTGGCGTCTCCGGTCTTGCGTCCGAGATCCTCGAGACTGACGGCAAGAGCCAGGTATTCACCGAGGGAGTCCCAGCGCAAGTGGTTCTCTTCGAGCAGCTGCTTGACGTGCTTGGGCGCCGAACCACCCGCACCGGTTTCGTACAGGCCGCCACCCGCCATGAGCGGAACGATCGAGAGCATCTTCGCACTGGTACCGAGCTCGATGATCGGGAACAGGTCGGTGAGGTAGTCACGCAGGATGTTGCCCGTTGCGGAGATGGTGTCGAGGCCGCGAACCAGCCGCTCCATCGTGTACCGGATGGCACGAACCTGGGACATGATCTGGATGTCGAGACCCTCGGTGTCGTGATCCGAGAGGTACGTGCGCACCTTGGTGATCAGGTTGTTCTCGTGCGGGCGGTACGGATCGAGCCAGAAGACGACCGGCATTCCGGACTCGCGTGAGCGCCGAACGGCCAACGCCACCCAGTCCTGGATCGGAGCATCCTTGACGATGCACAACCGCCAGATGTCGCCCTCTTCGACGTTCTGCGTCAACAGCACCTCACCAGTGGCGAGATCGGTGATGTTGGCGACGCCGGCCGTCGGAACCTCGAACGTCTTGTCGTGAGATCCGTACTCCTCGGCCTTCTGCGCCATCAGGCCGACGTTGGGAACGGTACCCATCGTGGTGGGATCGAACGCACCGTTCGTCTTGCAGAAGTTCACCATCTCCTGGTAGATCCGGGCGAACGTGGACTCCGGGTTGACTGCCTTGGTGTCCTTCGGACGACCGTCCGCTCCCCACATCTTGCCGCCGGCGCGGATCATCGCGGGCATCGACGCGTCCACGATGACATCGCTCGGAGAGTGGAAGTTCGAGATTCCACGTGCAGAGTCGACCATCGCCAGTTCCGGGCGGTGCTCATGGCACTTGTGCAGATCCTCGACGATCTCGTCGCGCTTGGAGGCCGGGAGCGTGTCGATCTTGGCGTGCAGATCCGACAGACCGTTGTTGACGTTGACGCCGAGTTCCTCGAACAGTTCACCGTGCTTGGCGAACGCGTCCTTGTAGAAGACCCGGACGGCATGGCCGAACACGATCGGGTGCGAAACCCGCATCATGGTCGCCTTGACGTGCAGTGACAACATGACGCCCGTCTCGTAGGCGTCCTGCATCTGCTCTTCGTAGAAGTCGATCAGCGCTTTCTTGCTCATGAACATGCTGTCGATCACGTCGCCGTCGGTGAGGGACACCTTGGGCTTGAGCACGATGGTCTCGCCGTCTGCGGTGAGCAGCTCCATCTTGACGTCACGGTCACCGTCGACCACGGTCGACTTCTCACCGTGGTAGAAATCGCCTTCCCGCATGTGTGCGACGTGGGTACGTGACGCCATCGACCACTTACCCATGCTGTGCGGATGCTTGCGGGCGTATTCCTTGACCGCCTTCGGCGCGCGCCGATCCGAGTTGCCCTCGCGCAGGACGGGGTTCACCGCACTGCCGAGACACTTGGTGTATCGGTCGCGGATCACGATTTCCTCGTCGGTCTTCGGATTTCCCGGGTAGTCGGGAATTGCGTAGCCCTTGGCCTGCAGCTCGTCGATGGCTGCCAGCAACTGGGGTACCGACGCGCTGATGTTCGGCAACTTGATGATGTTGGTCTCGGGCAACTGCGTCAGTCGACCCAGTTCCGCCAGGTTGTCCGTTACACGCTGGTTCTCTTCGAGGTAATCGGGGAACTCTGCGAGTATACGGTTGGCTACCGAGATGTCCGACGACTCGACGTCGATTTCGGCCGCACCGGCAAATGCCTGTACGACCGGAAGAAACGCGTGTGTCGCGAGCATCGGTGCCTCGTCTGTCAGCGTGTAAATGATAGTCGGCTTTTTTGCCTTCATGTTTCGCCTTCGCCTCAGTGTCCGTTAGACGCATCGTCTTCGTGTGACTGCGTCCGACGTCAACCCTAAACACTCGACCCGCACGTGTGCTGACCACTGGCCGGATCGGACTACTTCGGCCGACCCGAACGCACCGACGGGAGTCGTCCACACCCACCCGGGCACGCCCCCAACGACACTGTGTAGTTGACCGCACTCTACGATCGTCCATGTGGCGAACAGTGTGTATGCCGGGTTCTTGCGCGTGGTGGATCGACTACCTCTCCCCTCGCTGAAAACGCAGAAGATCATCGCGTTCATCGTGATCCTGACGCAGGGCGGCATCGCTGTCACCGGCGCAGTGGTTCGGGTGACGGCGTCCGGGCTCGGCTGCCCCACCTGGCCCCAGTGCTTCCCGGGAAGTTTCGTTCCCGTCGGCCACGGCGAGGTCGCGGTACTGCACCAGGCTGTCGAGTTCGGCAATCGACTGCTGACCTTCGTGGTGGTGGTCACGGCAGCGGCCGTGGTCTTGGCGGTCACGCGCGCTCGACGCCGTCGCGAAGTAATCGTCTACGCGTGGATGATGCCGCTCGGAACGGTCCTGCAGGCCATCATGGGCGGCATCACCGTCCTGACCGGGCTGCTGTGGTGGACAGTGGCCATTCACCTGGTGGCGTCGATGTTGATGGTGTGGGTCGCGACCGTGATGTACGCCCGGATCTCCGAACCGGACGATGCCACGACGTTGACGGTGACGGCTCGTCCGTTGCGCTGGCTCACCGCCCTGTCCGCCGTCGCGTTGGCGGGTGTCCTGGTAGCGGGAACGTTGGTCACCGGAGCCGGCCCGCACGCGGGTGACAAGAACATCGAGCGCACCGTACCGCGTCTGGGCATCGAGATCGTGACGCTCGTTCATCTGCACTCGCAGATGCTGGTGGGCTATCTGGCTCTGATCGTGGGCTTGACCTTCGGGCTGTACGCGATGGGTACGTCGGCGGCGGTGAAGCTGCGCCTGAAAGTTCTGCTGGTGCTCATACTCGCGCAGTCCCTGATCGGTATCGTGCAGTACTTCACGAATGTGCCTTCCGCTCTCGTGGTCATGCACGTCGCCGGTGCCGGTTTGTGCACCGCGGCGACGGCGGCGGTCTGGGCGGCGGGGAAAACTCGTCAGTTCGACAGGTCACCCGACGCGGTTGCGGCGCCGTCCTGACCCGAACTCGGTCCTCGAATGCAGACGCGGGCTGCCGGTGAGCGTGATGCTCACCGGCAGCCCGCGTCTGCGTCTGCCTAGATTTCGTTACGGGGTTTCGGGAAACGCGTCTGATGTGCGACCCACCCGGCCATCTTCTTCCAGTGCCCCGGCGCAGGGGTGACGATGCTGGTGATCTCTCGTTCCCATTCGGCAACGGTGACGGTGTCGAAGGACGCGACCACCGCGTTGGCCGTGGCCAGATCCGCGACCACCTGGTCACCGAGGATTCCGTCGGCGCCGACCAGGGTGATGCGGACACCGGACCCGCCGACCGGTTGGATGACGGCACTGGCGGAGCCGCCGTGATCGGCGACGAACGTGGCGATCGCCTTGACCGTCGACTTCGGCAAGGCCGGCGCAGGTGCGGACGGGGTCGCGTCCGACTTCTCGGTATCGGTGCTCATGGTTCGACCATACTGGTCGGTAGCACGCCGGTGAAGGCAGGCACCGACAGTCGCCACTGCGGCGCGGGTGCAATACACCGTGGCTCGCGTGTAGAACAGGACTCATGCGCGCAATACATGTCACCGAAACCGGTGGACCCGACGTCCTGATCCCGACCGAGCTTCCCGACCCGACACCTGATGCACACGATCTCCTCGTCCGTACCGACGCGATCGGCGTCAACTACATCGACACCTATTTCCGAACCGGCCAGTATTCGCGTCCACTCCCCTACGTTCCGGGGGACGAGGGCACCGGCGTCGTCGAGTCCGTCGGTTCGGGCGTCACCGACTTCGAGGTGGGCGATCGCGTCGCCTGGGCGGCGGTGGCCGGCAGCTATGCCGAGAAGGTGTCTGTTCCCGCCGCTGTGGCCGTGAAAGTGCCCGCCGGTGTTCCTGCCCCGACAGCGGCCTCCGCGTTGCTCCAAGGCATGACAGCGCACTATCTCGCCAACTCCACCTATCCGATCCGGGGCGGCGACGCGGTGCTCGTACACGCCGGCGCAGGTGGGGTGGGACTGATTCTCACCCAGATGGCCGTCAGCCTGGGTGCCACGGTGATCACCACGGTGTCCTCCGACGCGAAAGCGGACCTCTCACGCGCGGCCGGCGCATCCCACGTCCTGCGATACGACGACGACGTGGCGGCACGGGTACGCGACCTGACCGGCGGGGAGGGTGTGGCAGCGGCCTACGACGGGGTCGGTGCGACGACGTTCGATTCGAGCTTGGCGTCGGTCCGGATCCGCGGAACGGTCGCCCTGTTCGGAGCCGCGAGTGGTCCGGTTCCGCCGGTGGATCCGCAGCGACTCAACTCGTCCGGTTCGGTGTTCTTGACCCGGCCGACGCTGGGCCATCACATCCGCACTCGTGAGGAGTTGACCTGGCGGGCCGGGGAAGTGTTCGACGCGATCGCGGCAGGCACTCTCGACATCCGGGTCGGCGCGCAGTATCCGCTGGCCGACGCGGCAACTGCGCATCGTGATCTGGAAGGCCGAGCGACAACGGGATCGATAGTTCTGATCCCCTGACCAATACCTGCTGTGCGCCTTTGTCGACCGCGGGCGGTTGACAAAGGCGCACAGCAGGGTCAGTTGAGCATGTCGGCGATCGTCTGCAACCCGAAGACCGAGTCGAGGGCAAGGCCCACGAAGACGATGGCCAGGTAGTTGTTGGACTGCAGGAACAGGCGCAGCGGCTTGACGGCCGCGCCGCCCCGGACGCTGCGGTAGAGCTGATGCGCCATGAGCAGGAACCAGGCTCCGGCGAGGACGGAGACCGCCGCGTACACGACACCCGATGCCGGGACCAGTAGCAGGGTGGTGATCACCATGGCCCAGCTGTAGTACAGGATCTGCTTGGTGACATGCTCTTCGGTGGCGATCACCGGCAGCATCGGAACACCGGCCGCTTCGTAGTCTTCCTTGTATCGCATGGCGAGCGCCCAGGTGTGCGGCGGCGTCCAGAAGAAGATGATCAGGAACAACACCACCGGTTCCCAGCTCAACGAACCGGTGACCGCTGCCCAGCCCACGAGGACGGGCATACAGCCGGCGGCGCCACCCCAGATGACGTTCTGCCAGGTCCGGCGCTTGAGGATCATGGTGTAGATCAGCACGTAGAACGCGATGGTGATCACGACGAGAATACCGGCCAGCAGGTTCGCCCGCCACCACAGCCAGGCGAACGACGCCACCCCGAGTACCAGTCCGAAGACCAGCGCGTTTCGGGTGGGTACCGCCTCGCGGGCGAGTGGCCGCTTGGCGGTGCGCTTCATGACCTTGTCGATGTCGGCGTCGACCACGCAGTTCAGGGAATTGGCGCTCGCCGCACCCATCCAGCCACCGAACAGCGTGCTCAGGATCAGCACCAGATCGACCGATCCTCGATCGGCCAACAGCATTGCCGGAATGGTTGCCACCAACAGCAATTCGATCACTCGCGGCTTCGTGAGCGCGATGTATGCCAGAACCTTGCCCGTTGCTCGACCCCACACCGTCGCGGTGTTGGTTGCTCGCGGGGCGGCACTGGGGCTGCCGAAGCCATGTCCGGTCGGCTGTTGCCCTGTCCGCACGTTCTCTCCTTGCACCACGCGTTACCGCACTATCTCTTCACGACCTTGGCTGACACTTTCTTCTACTACGGACGATGGTAGACCGCGGCCATGTCGGAACCGAATCGACCCGCAGTGCCAGGACCATTAGGCTGGCAGATGCAGTGGAGGGACACCCCACCCTCGCAATCCACGTACACCATGTCAGGAGACATCTGCCAGTGTCGATCACAGACGAGATCCACGTCCTCACGCAACCAGTCCACCCCTCGGACTGGACCGACCTGGACACCAAGGCTGTCGATACCGCCCGCGTGCTCGCGGCCGATGCCGTTCAGAAGGTCGGCAACGGCCACCCCGGAACCGCCATGAGCTTGGCGCCGTTGGCGTACACCCTTTTTCAGCGAGTCCTGCGCCACGACCCTTCCGACGCGAAGTGGGTCGGCCGCGATCGTTTCGTCCTCTCCTGCGGGCACTCGTCCCTGACGCTGTACACCCAGCTCTACCTGTCGGGCTACGGCCTCGAACTGTCGGACATCGAGGCATTGCGCACCTGGGATTCACTGACACCGGCCCACCCCGAGGTCGGGCACACCGTCGGCGTCGAGATGACCACCGGCCCGCTCGGTCAGGGCCTGTCGTCCGCCGTCGGGATGGCAATGGCTGCGCGGCGTGAGCGCGGGTTGTTCGATCCCGAAACCGCCGCAGGCGAATCTCCCTTCGATCACCACATCTACGTGATCGCCTCCGACGGCGACATCGAAGAGGGCGTCACCTCCGAGGCATCGTCATTGGCCGGCGTCCAGGAGTTGGGCAACCTGATCGTCTTCTACGACGACAACAAGATCTCCATCGAGCACGACACCGCGATCGCTCTCGGTGAGGACGTCGGCAAGCGCTACGAGGCGTACGGCTGGCACGTCCAGCACGTGCTCGGTGGCGAGAACGTCTCCGGCATCCTCGACGCCGTCGCGGCGGCGAAGGCCGTCGTCGATCGCCCGTCGATCATTCTGCTCCGCACCATCATCGGATACCCGGCACCGAAGATGAACACCGGTGACGTCCACGGCTCGGCCCTGGGTGTCGAGGGCGTGGCAGCGGTCAAGGAGGCTCTCGGTTTCGATCCGAGCAAATCCTTCGACGTCGACGCCGACGCGTTGGCTCACGCCCGTGAGGTCGTCGCCCGCGGTGCGGATGCGCGCAAGGCGTGGCAGGTCGAGTTCGACGCCTGGGCCGCTCGCGAGACCGAGCGCAAGGCACTCTTCGACCGGCTGCACGCCGGCGAGTTCCCGGCCGGCTGGACGGATGCACTGCCCACCTACGAGGCTGACGCGAAGGGTATCCCCACGCGTAAGGCGTCGGGTGCTGCGCTGAGTGCCCTGGGTCCGGTTCTGCCCGAGTTGTGGGGCGGCTCCGCCGACCTGGCCGGTAGCAACCTCACCACCATCAAGGGCGCCGATTCGTTCGGTCCGACGTCCATCTCCACCAGCGACTGGAATGCCGAACCGTACGGCCGCACCCTGCACTTCGGTATCCGTGAGCACGCGATGGGCTCCATCCTCAACGGCATCGCGCTGCACGGTCCGACCCGCCCGTACGGCGGAACGTTCATGGTGTTCTCCGACTACATGCGCCCTGCCGTTCGCCTCGCCGCGATCATGAAGACGCCGGTCACCTACGTCTGGACCCACGACTCCATCGGTGTCGGCGAAGACGGTCCGACGCACCAGCCGATCGAGCACCTCGCGGCACTGCGTGCCATCCCCAACCTGTCGGTCGTGCGCCCCGGTGACGCCAACGAGACCTCGTTCGCCTGGCAGGCAGCGCTCGAACACAAGGACGGCCCGACCGCGCTGGCGCTGACCCGTCAGGACGTCCCGGTCCTCGAAGGCACCAAGGAGAAGGCAGCCGAGGGCGTCAAGCGGGGCGCATACGTGCTCGCCGACGCCGCGAACGGTGCCCCGGAGGTCGTGCTGTTGGCAACCGGTTCCGAACTGCACCTCGCAGTGCAGGCTCGGGAGACCCTCGAGGCTCAGGGAGTCGCCACCCGCGTCGTGTCCGTTCCGTGCCTCGACTGGTTCCTCGAGCAGGATCAGGCGTACCGCGACGAGGTGATTCCGCCTGCCGTCCGCGCTCGTGTGTCGGTCGAAGCCGGCATCGCCATGCCGTGGTGGCGCATTCTCGGCGATGCGGGCCAGGCCGTGTCGATCGAGCACTACGGCGCTTCCGCCGATTACAAGACCTTGTTCCGGGAGTTCGGCATCACCGCCGACGCGACTGTCGCAGCCGCGCAGCGCTCCCTCGCCGCCCTGAAGGGATGATCTCGATGACTCAGAACGTGAACACCGAAAAGCTCTCCGCTGCAGGAGTATCCATCTGGCTCGACGATCTCTCACGCGATCGCATCCAGTCGGGTAACCTGCAAAACCTGATCGACTCCAAGTCCATCGTGGGTGTCACCACCAACCCGTCGATCTTCCAGGCGGCTCTGTCCAAGGGCTCGGACTACGACGCTCAGGTTCGCGAGTTGGCCCAACGCGGGGCCGACGTCGACGCCACCATCACTGCCGTCACCACCGACGACGTGCGTGCGGCCTGCGACATCCTGGCCCCGCAGTTCGAGGCGTCCAACGGCGTCGACGGGCGCGTGTCCATCGAAGTCGATCCGCGGCTGGCTCACGATACGGACGGCACGATCGCGCAGGCGATCGAGCTGCACAAGATCGTGGACCGTCCGAACGTCCTGATCAAGATTCCCGCGACGTTGGCCGGTATCCCCGCCATCGCCAAGGTCATCGGCGAAGGCATCAGCGTCAACGTGACGCTGATCTTCTCGGTCGAGCGATACGAAGCCGTCATGGGCGCCTACCTCGACGGACTGGACGCCGCGAAGGCGGCCGGGCGCGACATCTCGAAAATCGAGTCGGTTGCCTCCTTCTTCGTCTCGCGCGTCGACTCCGAGATCGACAACCGACTCACCGCTGTCGGCACCCCGGAGGCGCTGGAGCTGCGCGGCAAGGCTGCACTCGCCAATGCCCGCCTGGCCTACAACGCCTACCAGCAGATCTTCGAGGTGCAGCCGCGATTCCAGGCTCTGATCGCCGACGGCGCCAAGGCGCAGCGTCCGTTGTGGGCGTCCACCGGCGTGAAGAACCCGGACTACTCGGACACCCTGTATGTAACCGAACTGGTTGCTCCGAACACGGTCAACACCATGCCGGAGAAGACTCTCGACGCTCTCGCCGATCACGGCGAGGTCACCGGCGACACCATTTCGGGCACCGCCCAGGACTCTCAGGCGATCTTCGATCAGCTCACTGCGGTGGGCATCGATCTCGTCGACGTGTTCGCCGTCCTCGAGACCGAGGGCGTCGACAAGTTCGAGGTTTCGTGGAATGAGCTTCTCGACGCCACCGCCGAGCAGCTGCGCGCAGCAACGCAGAAGAGCTGACCAGATGAGCGATTCCGCGGCGGCAGCCGAGTGGGTCAACCCTCTTCGAGACAGCACGGACAAGCGGCTCCCCCATATCGCGGGGCCGTGCGCTCTGGTCATCTTCGGTGTGACCGGTGATCTCGCGCGCCGAAAGCTGATGCCCGCCATTTACGATCTCGCCAACCGCGGGTTACTGCCGCCCGGATTTGCTCTCATCGGGTTCGCTCGACGCGACTGGTCCGACGAGGACTTCGCCGGTGTGGTCCTCGATGCGGTGCAGGCCGGTGCCCGCACCGAGTTCCGTCAGGATGTCTGGGAGCGGCTCGCCGAAGGTATCCGGTTCGTCAAGGGCAGTTTCGGTGAAGCCGAAGCCTTCGAGAATCTGGCCGCCACGCTCGCGAAGTTGGACGACGAACGTGGGATCGGCGGTAACCACGGTTTCTACCTGGCGATCCCACCGGATGCATTTCCTCAGGTGTTGGAACAGCTGTCGGCTTCCGGGCTCGCACACGGCGAGGACGGACAGTGGCGACGAGTGGTCATCGAGAAGCCGTTCGGTCACGATCTGGAAAGTGCTCGCGAACTCAACGCGGTGGTCAACAAGGTCTTCCCTGAGGACCGCGTTTTCCGTATCGATCACTATCTGGGCAAGGAAACAGTCCAGAACATTCTGGCGTTGCGGTTCGCAAACCAGTTGTTCGATCCGATCTGGAACGCCCATTACGTCGATCACGTCCAGATCACCATGGCCGAGGACATCGGTCTCGGTGGTCGGGCCGGATACTACGACGGGATCGGCGCTGCCCGCGACGTCATCCAGAACCATCTGCTGCAACTTCTGGCGTTCACCGCGATGGAAGAACCCATCAGCTTCGAACCGCTGAACTTGCAGGCCGAGAAGATCAAGGTCCTCTCTGCCACCCGTCTCGCCGAACCCCTCGACGAGACCACTGCTCGCGGCCAGTACGCGGGCGGGTGGCAGGGTGGTCTGCCCGTGATCGGACTTCTCGAGGAAGACGGTTTCGCGGCCGATTCCACGACCGAGACCTTCGCGGCAATCACACTCGAGGTCGATACCCGCCGCTGGGCCGGGGTGCCGTTCTACCTGCGCACCGGCAAACGTCTCGGACGCCGGGTCACCGAGATCGCGGTGGTGTTCAAGCGGGCGCCGCATCTGCCGTTCGATCAGACCATGACCGAGGATCTCGGCCAGAACGCGTTGGTCATCCGAGTGCAGCCCGACGAGGGCGTCACCATGCGATTCGGTTCCAAGGTTCCGGGCTCGAGCATGGAAGTACGAGATGTCAACATGGACTTCTCGTACGGGACGGCGTTCACGGAGTCCTCGCCCGAGGCGTACGAACGCCTCATCCTCGACGTCCTCCTCGGGGAACCGTCACTGTTCCCGGTGAACGCCGAGGTCGAATTGTCTTGGGAGATACTCGATCCCGTTCTCGAATACTGGGCAGCAGGTGGCAAGCCGCAACCGTACGAGGCCGGCACCTGGGGTCCGCACTCGGCGGACGAAATGTTGAACCGTACCGGACGCGAATGGAGGCGACCCTAGTGATTGTCGATTTGCCGTCCACCACCACAGTGCAGGTGAGCAAGAAGCTGGTGGAAGTGCGCACCACCGGCGGCGCCGTCTCGCTCTCTCGGGTACTCACTCTGGTCGTGTGCACTCGCGACAACGGGAACGCCGAAGCAGCCATCGAGGCTGCCAATCAGGCCAGTCGCGAACACCCTTGCCGCGTCATCGTGCTGCTGCGCGGCGACGAGCAGAGTGAACCTCGCCTCGACGCCCAGATTCGTGTGGGCGGTGATGCCGGCGCGTCGGAGGTAGTGGTCCTTCGCCTCTACGGTCCGCTCGCCGATCACGAGAGCAGCGTCGTCATCCCGTTCCTGTTGCCGGACACACCCGTCGTGGCCTGGTGGCCGCTCGAGGCACCCGAGACCCCGGCGAAGGACCCGGTCGGCAAGCTCGCGATCCGGCGCATCACCGATGCCACCGGCGCGCCGGATCCCACCGCCACCATCAAGAGTCGGTTGGTGTCGTACACGGCGGGCGACACCGACCTGGCGTGGAGCCGGATCACGTACTGGCGCGCTCTGCTGGCGTCGGCTCTGGATCAGCCACCACACGAGAAGATCACCTCAGCGGTGGTGTCGGGCCTGAAAACCGAACCTGCACTCGATATTCTGGCCGGCTGGTTGGCAGCCAAGATCGACGGGCCGGTCATTCGACGTACCGGTGAACTCGCCGTCGAACTCAAACTCGGTGATCACAGCATCTCCATCAGCCGTCCGCAGGAAGGGACGACGGCGACGTTGAGCCGCACCGGGCAGCCCGATGCACTGGTGTCGTTGGGACGCCGCGAAACCCGTGATTGTCTCGCCGAGGAATTGCGTCGACTCGATCCGGACGAAATCTACGAAGAGGCACTCGCAGGCCTCGAGAAGGTCACCTATGAATGAGATCGCAGTCGAAAAGTACGCCGATGTCGACGGGCTCGTGGACGCGGCCGCCCTTCGGTTGGTCGAGACGATCGTTGCCGCCCAGAACGAGCGCGGGTTCGCGTCGATCGTATTGACCGGCGGCGGCGCCGGGATCGCGTTGTTGGCGCAGCTGCGGACCGCCTCCGGTGACGTCGACTGGTCTCGCGTCGACCTGTACTGGGGTGACGAACGTTTCCTGCCCTCCGGAGATCCGGAACGCAACGAAGTCCAGGCTCGTGCGGCGTTGCTCGATCATGTGCCCGTCGATCCGGATCGCGTGCACCCGATGGCTGCGTCCGACGGCATCTACGGCGACGATCCGCACGGCGCGGCTACCGCTTACGAGCAGCTACTTGCAGCTCAGGCACACGGTGAGCACGTGCCGGCGTTCGACGTCCACCTGCTCGGCATGGGTGGTGAGGGGCACGTGAACTCGCTGTTCCCCGACACCGACGCCGTGCGTGAGGACTCTCGTTTCGTCATCGCGGTCACGGACTCCCCCAAGCCGCCGCCGGTGCGAATCACGTTGACGCTGCCCGCCGTTCGCCGTGCTCGCGAGGTGTGGTTGCTGGTCTCGGGTGGCGCCAAAGCCGAGGCTGTCGCCGAGGCTCTGGGCGGCGCTGCCGCTGTGGACTGGCCGTGTGCCGGCGCCACCGGGTCGGAGACCACCCGCTGGTTCCTCGACACGGACGCGGCGTCGAGGCTTCCGTGATCTGACCTCAGACCGGTCGGGGGTCGTCTTCGGGCGGCTCCCGACCGGGTGGAGCGTCGACAGCACTGCCGCCGGCAGGATTGCCGCTGCAGCACCGAATCCCGGTCTGACGCGAACGAAGCTGTGACGAAACAGTTCTCGTCCCCGAGATTCCATTTCTCCAGCCGGTGCCGTGTGCTGCGCAACGATTCATCTCTCCCCCAACCGCGTGCTTGCCCGAGTGATCACTACCTTGGACGCCGCGGTCGACGATTCGGTTCCGCCCCAACCGTCGTCAACCACGGGTCGGCGGCACCGATGAGGTCGTTGCATCCGCTTTCACTTCGCGAGACTCTCGCCACCCCAGTTCGATTCGCTGTCCCCAGAAGGTGGCAGCAATGACGATTACGACTCCTCCGACCGCGAGAACCGTCAACGGTTCTCCTCCCAGCGTGAGCGGTCCGCCAAGGTACCGGCACATATCGTCGGCGGCCATACGCCATTGGCATGCAAAACCTTCCACTATTCCCGCCCTGCCGAACGGGCAGTGTGGCACCTCGTCGAGTTAATATCCGTGCATGACCGATTGGACAACGATCGACGAATACATCGGGTCGTTTCCCGTCGACGTGCAGCCACTTCTCGACAGTGTCCGTCAGGCGATTCACGACACGATTCCCGATCTCGGTGAAACGATCCGATATCGAATTCCCACGTTGACGGTCGACGGGCGGAACTTCGTGCATTTCGCCGGATGGAAGCACCACATCTCGCTGTATCCGGTACCGGCCGGCGATGTCGAATTCGAGAGGGTCGTCGACGCTTATCGATCGGGGAGATCGACGGTTAAATTTCCGCTGAGCCGGCCGATCCCACTCGATGTGATACGACGAATAGTCACGCAACTCGCCGGCCGGCAGTGGTGAGTCGATCCGAAATCCTGGGAGACTGCGTTCGTGGACAGACAACCCATCCGGCCGATCACATGCGGATACCACGGCGGCCACGATCCGTCGACGAGGCCGATGACAGTTCCGGCTGTTGCGCAGATGGTCTTCGCGGCACCCCGACTCTGTCGGCGCTCCTCGATGATCTGGTGGACACAGGATCGCCACGCATTCACCCGTTCTTGACGCGTTTGCGGGAGCCCACCTTCTCGAGATCGGTGCGTGGGGGTCCGCCGTGCGCATTGGGGAGAGCTCGACCTGGTTTCCCGACTGGCGCCGTGGCCTCGATGACCCGCAGGCACATCTTCGCCATCTGCTCTAGCCTGGACTCCAACGCCGAAGGAGTTCCCAGATGGCTTACGACAAGGCACTTGCGCAACGGATACGCGATGCTCTCGCAGACGAGGACGACGTCAGTGAGGTGAAGATGTTCGGCGGCATCAGTTTCCTGGTGAGCGGAAAGATTGCCGCCAACGCAAATTCGCACGGCAACATCATGGTGCGGGTCGATCCCGAGCGGGTGGACCAACTACTCACTCGTACGGGCGCAAGTTGGCCCGAGATGCGCGGAAAACCGATGAGCAGAGGATGGGTGTCTGTCGACCGCAGGGGCACCAGTTCGAACATCGAATTCGACGGTTGGATCAAAGAAGCTCTCGATTTCGCGCGTTGACTACCCGGCGGCGGCGGACACTATCGGATCCCCCAGGACTCGTGCAGTGAGTGGTCTCGACTTGCGGTCACCATCACAGCGGCCCGTAACCAGGCTATGGAGAATCGCTCGCTGTTCTCCGCACCGCGGCGACCGAATTCGTCGCGATCGGGAGCCTGCGCCGCTGACGACAATTCGGAAACCGCCTGGGCAAGGTATGGCATCGCGGAGGCGCGTAAGACGTCCGCATCGCGGACACAGGCCGCGCCTGTCGCCATCCGTCGGCCTCCCCGAAGCACCTGATGTAGCCGATCACTCGCGCGCGCCAGTGGCGCAGCAATAGCGCCGGGCTCACCCGCCTGGCCGCGCCGCTCGGCTGCTGCTTCCGACATGATCGTCGGTGAATCAGGTGGTCGCACCGACGCGGTCAGCTCGGCGTGTGTGATCGCATCCCACGCCAGATTTCGAACGTTCCCGCTGGTGCCATGCCCGCCTGTACTGACGGCGAGGGCGACGATCTGCCCTGGCCTGTCAGCGGCGACCCGCCCCACCAGACGCAGCTGTGCGCCTGGCACCCGCCCGAGTTGTCGAAGGTTGTGCGCATAGGCGAGTGCGGACAGACCCGGCGGTACGGTCAGATCCAGAGGCCACCCGTCCGACACCACGCGGACCGTGTGCTCCGTGGCTCCGGATACCTCGACGGTGCAGCAGATCAAGCCGTGTCGACCGGTGTGGTCGGCGGAGTGGGCAAGTGCACCGGCCAGCTGCTCCCGGACGGGTACGTCGAACAATTTCCCGACCACGTCCGAGGACCACGCTCGATCCGCGACTACTCCCAGAACTGTGGCGACCCGCGATCCCCGCCCCAATCGCCCGCTGTCGGTGACGGTGGCACCACTGAGTGTCAGGCCGTGCCGGACCAGGCCCTGATGATCGATTCCCGAACCGACCAGTGCGACCGGAAGATCCGGAACACAGCGTTCGACACCGCCGGGTTGCACGTCACCCATCGAGTACCGCACGCCACTCGAATCGACCATCCAGGTCACGACGCCCGCATAACCACCGGCCGTGGCGACGGGTTCGGAGACGATGCCAGACAACTGCAGGCCGCCGACCGGTTCGTAGATCCGCCTGGCCGTGCCGATCTCGACGCCGGTCAACGTCTCCCTGGTCGCCACCAGAAAACTTGCGAGCAGAGTGTCCACGGCCGATTCGTGCAGGCCTGCGAGTGAGAACTCCGCCGACCGTTCGCCGAATCGTCGAAGCTGTTCCGCGAGCTCGGATCCTGATCGTGCACCACGGTGCATACCGACGGCCCGCGCTGCGTGAACGGCCCGCAACAGAATTGCACGATCGGTGGCACCTGTTGCTGTGCAACCATTTTCGACGACGACCGCGGCGGCATTCCACAATTGTCGAGCTGCGTCGCGGTGGGCCGCCGAGATCGTGATATGCCTCGCGTCCGAGGCGACGGCCGAGTGAGCGGTGACAGCCAGCTCGACGGGCGGGCAGGCGCTCAGAACGGCAGCGCGGTGCGCGCATCGCGGCGACAACAGGCAGGAACAGACCGCGGAGTCGACCAGGTTACCGGTGACGGCGAGGTCCACGACGATCTCACCGGCCACGGTCACGCGAATCCCGCTGTCCGAGGCGGCGAGCACCCAGTCCTTGCGGGTGGCGATCACCGCATCGACTCTCTTCTGCAGCCGGGTCGGCAGCTCGTCGATCGCCACTGCGACGACGCCGGCGTCGATCTCGGGTAGCGACAGGGGAACCGTCACGAGATCTTCGACCCGATCCACTCGGCCAGACGCACCGGTGACAGCGCCGCCACCGGCATACCTGCTGCTGCCAGACCGCCACCGACGTCGGCACTGAACCTGGCGTTTCCGCTCTCGTCGAGGCTTGCGCATCCCAACAGTCGGACCCCCGAGTCGATCAAGGCACGGACCTCGCCGTACAGCGATCCGAGTGGCCCACCCTCTTCGAAGTCGCTCACCACGACGACAAGGGTTCGCGACGGTACGGTGATGCTCTGCCGGACGACACGAAGTGCTTTCGCGATGTTCGTTCCGCCGCCGACCTGGATCTCGAGCAGCAGCGACAACGGGTCCCCGGCGTGTTCGGTCAGGTCGGCGACTTCGGTGGAAAATGTCAAGAACCGCACGTCCAGCGCCGGCACCCCGGTGAGTATCGCCGTGGTCAATGCCGCCCACACGGTTGACGCCTCCATGGAACCGGAAACATCGGTGACGACCACCAGATGCCAGTCGACGCTTCGTGCGGCCCGGGCTCGGAACAGCGCTCGTTGCGGTGCGAGCACCAGAACTCCGTCCCCACGATCGTGTGCGGTGTGCAGGTTCGCGCGTGTCGTCGCTCGTAGGTCGAGTCGGTTGGTGCGCCTGGTCGTGGTCCGCCCTACGTTGATCCCGCTCAACGCAGGGCGGAGGCGACCGGCGAGCGCGCGGGTCAGCTCGGCGACGACGGTGGCGACCACCGGTCGAAGGCGTGCGAGCCGTGATTCCGGTAGGCCCCCGGCGAGGGTCAACATCGCGGTCAACAGTTCCACCGACGGACGGACGGTCGCGGATTCCAACAGCTGTGCCGCATCCGGGTTTCCGCGAATCACGATCTCGGAGAGCACTTCTGCGTAGACGTCGGCGTCGAACATCGCGGCAAGCTCCTGCGCCCGTTCCCGTACGTTCGGGGTGGGCGGCGCATCGTCGGTCCCGATCGACGGCCCTGAACCTTCACCGCGCCCGCGGCCGTACATCTGGTCGAGGGCGTCGGCGTAGGCAACCGCTCGGGGTGGGAGTGCCGTCCGACCGGCGCCGAGGATCAGCCGCCACCGGTCCAGTGGCCCGAACGCAGACGTCGGGCGAGAATCTGGTGTGTTCGCGTGGGATCGATCCGTGGATCTGTCCGGGACGGAACCTGCCGTGGACGGCACTGCCAGACCCATGGCGCGGGCCGCGTCAGCACCCGCGATATCCGCGCGGGCAGCGACGGCCGTCGCAGCCGGATCCATCGACGTCGTGCGGTCGGCCTCGTCGGGATATCGACGGCGGATCGTGTGCAACAGGCGTGATCTGTCCGCCGGGCTGAGTGCGTCGAAGCCGCCACGCAGTGCGGGCAGTCGGGCGACGAAGTCGTTGTCGGGAAGCCACTCGACGCGCTCGCAGAGACCGACGAGAACTGCGCTGCCCGATTCGAGGAGCGGGCCCGATGCCCGCAGCAGTCCGCGTAGTCGCGCCCGCAGTGCCGCCCGCCCGTGCAGGTCGAGCGCGGTGTCGAACCAACTGCCCACCATTCGGGCACCGGTCTCGTCGTCGACGTGTTCGAGAAGCATCGACGTCGCCACCGCCACCGCACCCATCATCGGAGATCCGTGACGGCGGAAATTGTCCAGGACTACTCGCAGTCGGCGTGAATCCGCGTCGCGGTCGACCGCTCGGCAGATACCCACCACGGCGGACACATCGTCTTCGTCCACCGAGTTGGCGTACCCGCTCAAAGCTCGAAGCCCGGCAGCTCGCAGTTGGCCGGCCACCCGCCTCGCCCGGTCGTCGAGATCTCCTACGACGTCGACGCCGCCGATACCTGCACGAATCCGACCGAGTGCGGACAGCGCGTGCACGACATCTCCGAGTTGAACGACCGGCGCCCGTTCGAGGTCTCCGATACGACGGTCGACCAACTCCGCGATCGCGCATTCTGCGGCCTCCATCAAGCCGACACTCGATTCACCGAGAGTCGGCCCACCGGAATGGATCTCTCGATCCCGGCTGATCTGAAGGCGTCCGGTCGCGGCCGATTCCAGAGTCACTCCAGCCGTCGACGCGGCATGAAGACCGGCCTCGGTGGCCGGTGTCCACTGCATCTGCGTTCGAATGGTCAGGGTGTCGGTCCCGCCGACGCCTACTCCCCCGTCGATGCGGTCGCCGTAGTGGATTCCCAGTACCGCCAGTCTGGCCAGCGCTACCGTGCGCCGACGGTCCAAATCCGAACGCAACGGGTCGAGGCGGCGCTCCTTGCGCTCCGGGGACGTCGAGTTCGGCAGCCGCAGACTTCGCAGTTCGTCGTCCACGGCGGGCAGGAGTCCGGACACCGGGGTGCCCGGGGCGAGCGCGCCGCGACGGTCTCCGATCAAGATCCGTTCCATCGCAGCGGCGACGAGCCGTCCACGCCCCAGGACATCGCCGCCGGCCAGAACTGTTTGCAGTGCCTCGACCACTTCGCCGCGTCCCGGTGCAGGCAGGTTCCGCAGACGTGCGAGATCACCGGCGACGCGAATCGCCTCCCGCGCCTCGGCCGGCCCGGCCGGTTCGCCGTCGCGGCGGATCTCCCGGCAGACTGCCACGATCAGACGTGCGATCGAGCGCTCGAGCGCGTCGACGTCGTTGGCGGACTGCCATACCGCCTGTTGGAATTGCGGATCGCGAATGCCGGCCGGATATCCGGAGCGGTCGTCGAGCAGCGTGAAGGTGTACGGAACTAGGGACGTCGTCACCGCGCCTGCAGGCGCCGGTTCGCCGACGCCCGAGTGGGGCGTGCCCTCGTCACGAGTGTGCGTCAGCGCCGGGGCGTGAAATGCGCCGATCACTGCGGCGACCCGGCTTTCGGTACGTCCTGCGATGCAGTCACGCAGGTACTTCTCGCGGGCGAGATCGGAAGGGCCGATCTGTGGCGTCGCCGCTCGGATCGCCCAGCCGTAGGCGATCGCTGCGGTTCGGATCTGTTCCGGCGACGAGTCGGGGGCGCCGATTTCGACGAGACGATCCCACGCGTCGTCCCCGGCCCGGCCGGTCGGCGCTTCGATTCTTCGATTCGATCCGGTGGATTCGCTTGCCGGGCTGCCGGTTCGGGCGGGTGAGGCCAGCGGCAGGTCCCCGGCTATCACCGGGATGTTCCTCGCCGCCGCCCACCGGATCGCGGCGAGTTCCGGGCTGAAATCGGCGAACGGGTAGAAGCTGATGCGATCGTCGTGCACGCCGGCCAGCGCCACCGGTGTCACCAGTCGCGGATCGGCAAGATGCTCGATCCAGGACTGGAAATCGGCGGGGAATTCCACGACGACGACCTGCGGGCCGAATCCGTCGAGCAGGGCCGGTACGGCGGCGGCGAGTACCGGCGAATGGTGCCGAACACCGATCAGATAGGGCCTCGTCGAGGCGACAACCGCAGCTACCTGTTCTGAGATGTCGCGGCGTATCTGCACGACGTCGCCGGTCATCGCTCGAGTTTCTCCCGCAGATCCCACAGCGACCGCCACATCCGATGACCGGCCTCGGCCCGCCGACGCACCGCCGAATCCCAGTAACCGATCAACCGTTCCGCATCCGCAGCCTCGTCCTTGTGGACGACTCCGAACAGGTTTCCCGGAAGATATTCGAGCGGGTCACCGGCACTGTTGGCCAGGTACGCCTGCGCCAATCCGATCGAGGTCGCCACCGCGACTGCCTCGGCGGTACTCATCACCGCCGTCGGCCGTTCCACCGCCCACCCCTCGTCGGAGCGGCCGGTACGCAGGTCGCGGAACACTGTCACCAGGGCGTCGAGCACGGCGTCGTCGACGCTGAACTGCGCCCCCGACCTGGCGACCGCTGCGCTCGCCTGCCGACGCACCAACTCGGTTTCGGCCTGCGCGTCGGCGATGGGCGGGATCACCTCGAAGTTGAAGCGCCGCTTGAGCGCGGAGGACATCTCGTTGACACCACGGTCGCGGAGGTTGGCGGTGGCGAGCACCGCGAAGCCCGGTTGCGCGGCGATCGTGTGGGCATGTTCGGTGGTCAACTCCGGCACGGACATGCGCCGGTCGGACAGTACCGATACCAACGAGTCCTGCACTTCGGGGAGACACCTGGTGATCTCCTCGACCCGCGCGACGGCTCCGGTACGCATCGCGGTGAGCACCGGCGAGGCGACGAGCGCTTCGGGGGTCGGCCCCTTCGCGAGCAGCAGCGCGTAGTTCCAGCCGTACCGCAGTTGATCCTCGGTGGTTCCGGCCGTGCCCTGCACGACCAGCGCGCTGGTTCCGCAGATCGCGGCGGACAGTAGTTCCGAGAGCATCGACTTCGCCGTTCCCGGTTCGCCGACCAACATCAGCCCCCGCTCCCCGGCAAGGGTGACCACGCAGCGCTCGATCAGTGCGCGGTCGCCGACGAACTTGCCGCTGACGGCCATCCTCGGCGTCAGACCCTTGCGCTTCGCGCCGGCCGGCAGAGACAACGGCTCGCTCGAACCGCACACGAACGTCACCACTGCACGTGGGGTCAGCACCCAACCCGGTGGCCGTGGGCCGTCGTCGTAGGCGGCGAGGAATTCGAGTTCTTCGGCGAAATCCTTTTCGGGCACACCCGTCGGTGGTGTGGTCATTGTCCACCTGATTTCGGTTGTTTCGTAAGAGAACTCGATCCCCGATCAGCCCATACCTGCTCGAAGAGCTGCGGCAACGACGCCGTCGGAACCAATGCCGAACCGCCCAGGGAAGCACCGATCTCGTAGCCGAACAAATGAACTTTGCTCTGCTCGACCGGAATCCGCGGCGCGCGCAGCTCGAGCCATGCCCCAGGGAGAAACACCGAACGTCCGGCTCTGGCACGTTTGGCCTCGACGCACAACCCGGACGCTACGAGTTCGGTGCGAGCGGAACTCAGATCCTTCGGTTTCCACTCGTTCCATCTTTTGACGTGGGCATCCGTCGGATCCGGTAGCGCCGCCAGTTGGAGGTAGTAGGTTGCCGCCTGCTCGGAAAGACCATGTTCGTCCGCCACTGCCTGCACCACGGCAGCTGCGCTCCTTCGGGGATCACGGCCCTCACCGATGTACCCGGTGTCGGCGAACCCCGACTCCCTCGTGCACAGTGCCTGCACTGTCTCGACCTCGTGCAGGCACGTCGTCCACCCGGATTCGAAGGGTGCGAGCAGGTCCGCCAAACCTGCAGGCGCATCGGCCAGTCGTGCCGGGCGAACCCACAGCGACGCGGACGCATGGTTCACGACCACTGCCAGTACACCGAGGTCGAAGACCTGATCAGTGGCCGGCTTCGGCTCGGGAACCCGATCACCGGGGCTCAGACTCGTGAACACCGTTCGAAGCAACTTGGTGACACCGCGTTCCTCGGCGTACCCGATCTGACACAGCAACCCCGGAGCGGCCAACCGCCGGGCCGTCAACTCCCGCGCCTGATCGAGATGCGCTCGCAGTGGTGAATCTCCGTCCAACTGATAGGTCAACCATCGCATCACCCGGAGGACGGACGGAAGTCGGTCGCCGGAGAAGGAGTGTTCACGCGCGGAACGGACGCCATGGGGGTCGGACAGATCAGTTGTCGAATCGCCGTGCAACCAGGTGGTCGATTCGGAGTTGAGCAGTGATCCGATCATCTCGGCATCACCGTGTTGGAGAGCGCGGTTCGATTCCACGAGCAGTGCATCCGGCAGTTGCCGCCGAACACCGACGACGTCGGACCACAGCGCAGCCAGGGCATCGAGTAGGTAGCCGTCGGTCACGAGTTGTCGTGGATCCGCGGGTAGCGCAGCACCGAGAATCTCGGCCCGCTGGTCGGCGTCGATGTTCGTGAGCGCTCTCGACGCCGCCGTGAACTCTGCAGCCGACACAGCGACCAGCGCCCGTATCTCTTTGAGTTCGGCGGTCGACTGCTGGGTACCGAACGTCGCGAACCCGAGCAGGACCAGTGCGGACTCGGCACGCCCGAGCCCGGTCCGCGCGGCCAGCTCGTCGACTCGGTCGGGTTGCCACGGCACGCAGGCGGCCCCGCGCAGCACCTCCACTGCCGCTCGAACACGTTCGGCGTCACCGTACCTGGTGAGTGCACGTGATTCGTCGAAGACTGCGGGTAGGGCGAGACCGGACCGAAGTGAGAGCAGACCACCGGTTCGCGGGTGGTCGTAGCGGCCGCCGGATCGGAGCATCGCCACCGGGGTCCCGTCCCGGACTTCGATACCGGTCGGCTCGTTCCATTCACCGATCCGCGACACTGCGTACCAGCGCTGCTCCGGATCGAAGAGCCCTCGGTCGACGGCAAATTCGAGAAGCCCGGCCAGGGCGAGACGTGCGGCCGGATCAGCCGCCGGTGAGAGAGCGGACACCGTCAGCGCCGGCCACCATTGCAGCGGGCGTAGCCAGTCCGCGCCCCCCGACGTCAGCTCACCGTCAGCGGCGGCGATGCCCTCGGCGAGCAGGGCCAGTGCGCGCCCGGCCTGATCTGCCCACCTGACCGTCTTCGCGGTGTTGTTTCCGCCGTAGTAGTAGTGGTAGCGGTGTGCTTCGAAGGGGCGGGCGAGTGCGGTGAGTGCGTCGTCGGAAGGAAGGTCGTCGTCGCGTCGCGTCGGGGGTGCACTCAGCACTTCGAGGCATTCCGCATTCCGTTCCGCTTCACGAACGGCCTCGAGGATTTTTCGAACCAGTTGCGGCGCAGTAATTTCAGGACACTCCTTCCCGACAGCGGACAGAGCGTCTTCCGATGTGGGCGCCGCGGACACCGCGTCGAGAAGGGCGACGGCCCGCTCGATCGTGAAGGTGCGCAGCGCTGCCGAACCGGCGAGGTCTCGCGGCTCGAGGTAGTTCCACCAGAGCGTCGGCGGTAGCTTAAACCTGTCAGCGATCTGATGCGACACCGGATTTCGGTATCTGTCGCTGATCACGGCGCCGTCGGCGGTGGTCAGCATCCAGCCGGCACCACCGTCGACGACCTGCAGAACGGTGTCGCTGCCCGGCCAGTCCACAACGGCTACTTGGCCATCCACCTCCCAGCAGGCAGGACTGCGGGTGACGGTCGCGGACTTGCCGTCGACGCGAACGGCGGTGACCTGTCCACCACGCGAGGACACTCGTAGCCCTACCGTCCCGGACGACACTCCGAGCGGAGACCTCGGTGCATCGAGAGGCAACTGAAACGAACGCAGCACGTCGAGTTCGTCTTCGGATTCGAGGCCGGCGGTGAAGAACGGAGGCGATGCGGCACGCCCGACGGTACCGAGTGTCGGATCGAATTCGTACCAACCGAGAGTCCGGTCGGCCGCGTGCAGTATCCAGTAGTCGGTTCCGTCACCCGCCACGGCTTTGGTGTCGTAGCTGCGTTTCTCCCCGGCATGGAAGGGCTTGCCTGCTGTGGTGATACCGCCACCGGGGAGCGGCAGCTGAACATCGTGCCCACGCCACTGCCACGCGCCGTCAGCGAGGTCGAACACCTCGTGCGGGCGCGATGACCAATAGCCCTTGTACCCGCCTCCCGCCGAGTACCAGCGCACGAGGAACTCGCCGTCGACCCATACCGCCGACGGTGTGGACCAACTCGACGGCGCGAACGCACTCGGTACGGCGAAGGTGTGCCGTGCCACTTCTGCGGTGGCGCCGACCACCACGGCCTCACTGCCGTTGGACAAGACGACATGGGGCCAACTCGCTCGAATGTCGACGCTGCGATCGTCACTGTTGCTGGTGCGGCGCTGCATATCGGGAAGAAGTCCGGCGACAGCGTGTTCGAATGCAGGCCAACCCATCTCGGCGAAAAGACCGATACGAAGGCTGCGCGTGAGCGCCGATGCGGCCGACAGTTCTCGACTACCGGTCAGATTGGTGAATTCCTCGACGAACTGCGCCTCACGGTGCAATGCCATGCTGTTGAGTGCGGCGAAATGGTTCACGAAGTGCGACAGTTGCGGGATGCCGCCGCCGACTGCGTCGGCGAGCAGATCCCGCAACCAGGACACTGCCTCGTCGCGTAAACCGTCCACGCTCAGTGCGATCTCGACCAGCGGCTTGTCGCGAACGGCGGCTTCGGCGGGTGTGCCGTCACCGATGCCCCCGAACATCTCGTCCAGGCCGCTGCGCAGGATGGTCGAATACCGCGAAGTCTGCAATGCCGTGAGGTGGCGACGTCCGGGCTGGTCGTCGGCGATCCACGCGCTGAGAGCACAGCGATCGCTGTCTGCGGACACGACGACGGGGATGTCTTCGGCGATCGCCAGGTCGAGGAGATCGAGTTCGGTGACCTGCCACCGGCCCGACACCTCGATCGGCGTGTTCTCCGCTCTCAGTCTGGGCGCGAGTTGACCGACGAGATCCAAGAGCGTGGCCGAGCGCGCTCGGTAGTTTCCGGCGCGCAAGCGCACGTAGCGGTTGAGCCAGCCCGCCGCGCCGTCGGAGGGAAAGCCGGACTCCGCGTCCCGGAGTAGCTCGAGCGATCCGGCGTCGGCCAGCAGCGAGAGCCATTCTTCCGCGAACGTCGCGGTGTAGGTCTCCTGTGGCATGATCTCGAGCATCCGGCGACAAACGGACGGGTTGTCGCGTGCCAGTTTCCCCACGGCCGTTCGCGCCGACCTCCAGAAGGCTGCAGGTGCCTGTCCCAGGGCCGGGTACTCGATCAACTCCACCAGGATCGAGTCCACCTCGTCCGCGCCGACTCCTGCCGACTTGCCGAGTTTGCGCAGGTCTGCGACGAGTCCGGCGTACGGAACCAACCCTCCCGCAGTTCTGCGAACGCACAACTGTCGAAAGAGAAGGTAAGCGACTTCGGCGGAGTTGCGTGTCGCCAGGGCCTTGGAGTAGTCGGTCATCGACTTACCGGTCAGCGCACCCGCAAAAGCGAATTCGAGGAACACCTCTCGCAGTCGCTCCTCGTCCACCTCGAGCGCGTAGATCCCCTCCGCTGCTCTCGCCTTGCCGAACATGCCCGCCGCGAACGACGGATTTCCGGCCTCGACGAATGCGCGGCCCGCCTCCTCGAAGAACGTCGGCAGCGTCCGGGGCGCGCGGTCGGCGATCCTCGTGGACAATTCGACGAACCCGTCACGGGCGAACCCGGCACGCTTGCCGGCCAGAGCGCGAAGGCGCGTGAATTCCTTGACCATCGACAGCGCATAGGCCGCGTTCGGCCTGTCGTACACCAAGGTCCAGGCCGGAAAGCCGATGGTGCGCTTGGCGGTCGCGCCTGCAGCGATCACCTGCGGCGTCTCGAACCCGAGGTAGTCCAACGCCAGATCCTCGGCCTCCCCGACATTCCCGGGCACCAGGCGAACCACCCGGCGATCACCGAGAGCGCCGTGACCGTACGTCCTCACGGTCAGCTCGTCGGCACCTGCCGTATCCGCGGCGACGGTCCAGAATTCGGTGGTCACCGACCGTTCTCCTCGCTGATGGTGCGGCCCGCGTAGATGTACGCGGCCATGCGGACACCTTCCGAGTAAGCGACCGGGCCCACGTCGGCCAGAGCCAGAACGCGCTCCTTCTCGTCAACCCAGCACAGATCACCGGTCCAGGTCTCGGAATCCGGGGCGTCCGAGCCGATCCAGAACCGCGCTTGCAGATCCCGACTCCGCTCGCGAACCGTGAGACAGGCGTATCCGCCGCGTACCGCATACCCGCCGGAACCGGATCTTCCGGTGGCGAATCGCAGCTCCTCGAAGCGGGCGTCGCTGTAGTCGTCGATCTGCGTCGAAGTATCCGGATGCACCGCCGCGTCACGGATGTAGGTCTCCCGGAACAGTTGGGCGATCTGCTGTTCGATGTTCAGCTGCGAGGCCAGCTCACGGTAGTCCGGCAGATCCTCGATCAGGACCGGGTGCGGAATGTTCCAGTGCGGGGAGCTTGCCCACACCGATTCGCCGTCGAGAGTGACGATTCCGATCCCTGATTCCGGATCGACGCCGCGAAGGAGGCCGTTGGTTCCGTCTTCTGCCACGACGACAAGATCGCGGAGGAGTTCCGACCATGCCGAATCCGACCAGATTCCGAGTAGGACGGCCTCGGGAATTCTCGCGGATCGACCGACCCATGCCTCGATGTCGGCTCGGCATTCACGCCGGTGCACTTCGAGCCAGTCGAGTAACCTGCCGAGGTCGAGCACCTCGCTGGACTCCTTGACCCGCGAGGGCACCGACCGCAGTACTTTGCCCTTGTTCCGGACAGCGATCCGGCCGTCGATCACCGTGCACTCGTAGCCGGCGTGCCCGGCGATCGGTGTCCATGTCGCAGACCCGACTTCACTCGGCTCACTGTCGACCAACGCCTGCTCTGCCAATTCGCTGTTCCTCCCGTAGACGAACGCAACAACCGCAAACATTCGGAAGTGCAACTCATCAGCTAATTCTCGGGATGGATTATTGCAGAGGGCTACGACCAAGTGGCCCAGTCCCGCCGGGCGAGAGGTGTGGGGCTGTGTGTGGACGCAGAGCTGCTCGGGACGGCGCTCCGCCGGCCGGAACGCGGTGACGATCCCGGCCGGGGCCTGCGGCCCCGACCTTGTCAGGCGCTGACGTAGGCCGCGAGATGTTCGCCGGTGAGGGTGGAGCGGTCAGCAACGAGATCGGCGGGCGTGCCTTCGAACACGACCCGGCCACCGTCGTGACCGGCACCGGGGCCCAGATCGATGATCCAGTCCGCGTGCGCCATCACCGCCTGATGGTGCTCGATGACGATCACCGATTTACCCGAGTCGACCAGACGATCGAGCAGACCGAGCAACTGGTCGACGTCGGCGAGATGCAAACCGGTGGTCGGCTCGTCCAGGACGTACACCCCGCCCTTGTCGCCCATGTGCGTGGCGAGCTTGAGGCGCTGACGCTCACCACCGGACAGCGTCGTCAACGGCTGCCCGATCTTGAGATATCCGAGACCCACGTCGACCAGGCGCACGAGAATCTTGTGCGCCGGAAGGATTTTCGACTCGCCGTCGGAGAAGAACGCCTCGGCCTCGGCGACGGACATCGCCAGAACCTCGCTGATGTCCTTGTCTCCCAGCTTGTATTCGAGGACATCGGATTGGAACCGTTTACCTTCGCACTCCTCGCACACGGTCGCGACCCCGGCCATGATCGCCAGATCGCTGTAGATGACTCCGTTGCCGTTACAGGTCGGGCACGCGCCCTCGGAGTTGGAGCTGAACAACGCGGGCTTGACGCCGTTGACCTTCGCGAACGCCTTGCGGATCGGCTCGAGCAGACCGGTGTACGTCGCCGGATTGCTTCGCCGTGATCCCCGGATGGCACCCTGGTCGACGGACACCACGTCCTCGCGGCCGACCAGCGAGCCGTGGATGAGTGAACTCTTGCCCGAACCGGCCACCCCCGTCACCACGACCAGCACCCCGAGTGGCACGTCGACGTCGACGTCCTTCAGGTTGTGTGAGTTCGCGCCCCGAATTTCGAGTGCATCGGTGGAGATGCGTACCGAATCCTTGATCGCGGCGCGGTCGTCGAAGTGGCGTCCGGTGATGGTGTCGCTCTCCCGCAGTCCGTCGACGGTGCCCTCGAAGCAGACGCTTCCGCCGCCGCTCCCGGCGCCGGGACCGAGGTCGACGATGTGATCGGCGATCACGATGGTCTCCGGCTTGTGTTCGACGACGAGCACGGTATTGCCCTTGTCTCGCAGTCGCAGCAACAGATCGTTCATGTTCGCGATGTCGTGCGGATGCAGCCCGGTCGTCGGCTCGTCGAAGACGTAGGTGACGTCGGTCAGCGACGATCCCAGGTGACGAATCATCTTGGTCCGCTGTGCTTCACCACCCGACAGTGTTCCCGACGGCCGGTCCAGGCTCAGGTATCCGAGACCGATCTCCACGAACGAGTCGAGGGTCTCGCTCAGGGTGGTCAGCAGCGGCGCCATCGACGGTTCCCTCAACCCCGCAACCCATACCGCGAGGTCACTGATCTGCATCGAGCAGGCGTCGGCGATGCTGACGCCCTTGATCTTCGACGACCTCGCTGCCGCACTGAGCCGGGTACCCTCGCACTCGGGGCAGACGGTGAATGTGACTGCTCTGTCCACGAACGCCCGGATGTGCGGCTGCAATGCGTCCACGTCTTTGGACAGGAACGACTTCTGGATCTGCGGGATCAACCCCGAATACGTCAGATTGATGCCTTCGACCTTGATCTTGGTCGGCTCCCGGTACAGCAGATCGTCGAGTTCCTTCTTCGTGAACTTTCGGATCGGTTTGTTCGGATCGAAATAACCACAGCCACGGTAGATGCGGCCGTACCAGCCCTCCATGCTGTAGCCCGGAATCGTCAAGGCACCCTCGTCGAGTGACTTGTTCTCGTCGTAGAGCGCGGTCAGATCGATGTCGCTGACCGCTCCCCTGCCCTCGCACCGTGGACACATACCGCCGGTGACGCTGAAGCTGCGGCGCTCTTTCGTCTGGCGGCCCGCCTTCTCGACCGTGACGGCACCTGCACCGGACATGGAGGCGACGTTGAACGAAAAAGCCTGTGGTGAACCCACATACGGCTTTCCGAGCCGGCTGAACAGTATGCGCAGCATCGCGTTGGCATCGGTAGCCGTGCCCACGGTCGAACGCGGGTCGGCCCCCATCCGCTGCTGATCGACGATGATCGCCGTGGTCAGACCATCCAGGACGTCCACGTCGGGCCGCGCCAGTGCCGGCATGAAACCCTGAACGAACGTACTGTACGTCTCGTTGATCATGCGCTGCGACTCGGCGGCAATGGTGCTGAACACCAGTGAACTCTTGCCCGATCCGGATACGCCGGTGAACACCGTCAGCCGGCGCTTCGGGATTTCGACGCTGATGTCCTGCAGGTTGTTCACCCGCGCGCCCTGAACCCGGATCAGATCGTGGGTGTCGGCCACGTGCCCGGCCGGAGTGGACTTCGTTGCAGCTCGCTTGGATCCGGCCCTCGTGCCCGTGCTCATCGCGTCCCCATCTCGTGTCGGTCGGTCACTGGTGTAGCTCGAAAACTGTAGCCGACCAGCTCACTTGACCTCGTTGATCCGGATCAGGTTGCCCGCCGGGTCACGGAACGCGGCGTCACGCACCCCGTACGGCTGCTCGGTCGGCTCCTGCACCACCTCGGCGCCCGTGGCCTGCACTCGTTCGAAAGTGGCGTCGAGGTTGTCGGTCGCCAGGATAACTCGGGCGAAAGTGCCTTTGGCCATCATCTCGGTGACCGTGCCACGCTCGTCGTCGGTGACGCCCGGACCGGCGTACGGAGGTTCCAGAACGATGGAGGTACCCGGCTGGTCGACAGGGCCGACGGTGATCCAACGGTTGTCGCCGTAGCCGACATCGGCTCGAACCTCGAAGCCGAGCGAGTCACGGTAGAACGCCACGGAGGCGTCCGGGTCGGTGTGCGGAAGGAAGGTCGAGGCAATGGTGAGTGTCATGTTTTCGAGGCTAGTGCCGATGCGGTGGCAGGCGCTTCTCGATTCCTGATCGGTGTGGTCACCTGCTTGGCCACACACGACGGCATCCCCGCCGTCGTACCCGCCATCTCCGCGCGATAGCGACCGGGCGGCATTCCGACGAGGTCGGTGAACTTGCTGCTGAACGTCCCGAGCGACGAGCCACCAACTGCGAAACAGACTTCGGTGACACTCAAGTCACCGCGGCGCAGCAGCGCCATCGCGCGTTCGATACGCCGCGTCATCAGATAGCCGTACGGTGATTCGCCGTAGGCGAGACGGAACTTGCGGCTGAAATGACCGGCCGACATGTGCGCATGACGGGCGAGCGCCTCGACGTCGAGCGGTTTCGCGTATTCGCGGTCGATACGATCTCGCACGCGCCGCAGCACCGCAAGTTCGCGTAGCCGTTCCTCGGTGGCAGGTGCACGGGTCACCTGGGAGATGGTGCCATTCCCGGCCGGCCTTGGCCATCCGGGGCCGATGGCGGATGCTCGGTCGCCGCCGACGGCTTGTCGTCGTTGCTCTGTGCCTGACCGCCCTGACGCACGGCATGTAGGACGAGGACGAAGTATCCGGAGACAGGAACAGTCCAGCGGTACAGCAGCCAAGACACCTGAGCATCGGGTAACTCACGATGCCGACCGGCATCACTGTCTCGTCTGCCGTGTCGGCACTGGCGGGCATCGTCCGTTTCGGGGTGAACGTACGTTATGTTTCTTTGCGGCGCTTACGTTCGTGGTCCGCTGCGTGCCCGGCCGGCCATCTCGGCGTATCCGGGTCGTAGAACCGGACCTTCCGACCCTGCACCTGCACACGCGGGCGCGGTGGCCGCCCTCCCGCCGAGAGGTGAGCGGCCACCGCCTTTCACAACGTCCAGAACAACAAGAAGGACACCATTGCGGCACGCACGTTCCGGGCCACCTGACCCACACCGCCCACCACGTCAGCACAGTGCGGTACACCAGCAATGACGCCGGAAGGAAAGATTCAGCTCGCACATCCGCACAACTGCAGATGTGCGTCTCGAAATCTCGTGCCGTCCAATTTTCCTCGCCATCGGGTGATGGCGGTAGCGGGACGAGTGCGCGGGTCCACCTATCGCACGCGGGCTTCACATCCATCGGAGATTCGAACCGGTCTGATTGCGTTCAGTAGGTAGTCGCGGTGAACTCCCCGGACGAGCAGTCACGCACGTCGAGAACTGAGGTCCGGGCACCCGTCCGTCGGACCAGCAGCGGGGTACCGCTACCGATCTGACGGACACCGGCACCTAGCCGCTGTTGCGCAGTGCGGTGGCCAGGCCGTTCATCGTCAACTGGATTCCGCGCCGCACCTGGTCATCCTCGTCTCCGGAACGGTAACGACGGAGAAGTTCGACCTGTAGATGATTGAGCGGTTCGAGGTAGGGGAAACGGTTGTGGACCGAACGCTCGAGGCCGGAGTTGTCGGCGAACAGATCGTCGAAACCGGTGATGGCCTTGTACATTCGCACGGTCCGCTCGTGTTCGTTGGAGATCATTCCGAAAACACGCTCGCGCAATTCGACGTCGGGAACCAGTTCGGCGTACCGCGCCGCCAATCCCAGATCGGACTTCGACATCACCATCGCCATGTTGGAGAGCACCGTGCGGAAGAACGGCCACTTCTCGTACAGTCGCGTCAGTGTCGCGAGGCGGTCGGCGTCGCCGTCGATCCACCGCTCGAAGGCGGCTCCCGTGCCGTACCAGCCTGGCAGCATCACCCGCGACTGGCTCCACGAGAGCACCCACGGAATGGCACGTAGGTCGGAGATGGCCTTGGTCTGTTTGCGGGACGCCGGACGGCTACCGATGTTGAGAGCCCCGATCTCCGCAACGGGTGTCGATGCCTCGAAGTACTGCACGAATCCCGGTGTGTCGTGGACTAGTTCGCTGTATGCGGTCCGGGCCAGGGCGGCCAGGTCGTCCAAGACGGCGTAGGCGGCCTCGGCGTCGTCACCGAGCCCTTCGACATCGAGCAGTGTGGACTCGATGGTCGCCGCGATCAACGTCTCGAGGTTTCGGTGCGCCAGGCGCGGTTCGGCGTACTTGGCGGCGATCACCTCGCCCTGCTCGGTGATCCGCAGCGAACCGGCGACGGCGCCAGGCGGCTGCGCGAGGATCGCCTCGTAGCTGGGTCCGCCGCCGCGTCCGACGGTGCCGCCGCGCCCGTGGAAGAGGCGCAATCGGATTCCGCTGGTACGTGCCGCTTCGACCAGTTCCAGCTCGGCGCGGTAGAGCGCCCAGTTGGCGGCGAGGTACCCGCCGTCCTTGTTGGAGTCGGAGTATCCGAGCATGACTTCCTGGCTGTCACCGCGGGCTGCGACGACAGCCCGATACACCGGGACGGCGAGGGTGGCGAGCAGTGTCTTCGCTCCGCCTTGAAGATCCTCGATGGTTTCGAACAGCGGCACGATCCCGATCGGTGACGACGGTTGGCCGCCGATTCCCGGATCGAAGACGCCGACCTCCTTGAGTAGGACGGCGGCCTCGAGCATGTCGCTGACGGAGGTACACATGCTGATGATGTAGTTGGGTACTGCTGCCGCCCCGAGAAGTCGAACCGCGCGGGCACCGGCATGCAGGATCGCCAGTTCCTTGGTGGTCAGCTCCGAGAACTCGGCGTCCGGTGTCGTCAACGGGCGGCGGGTGACCAGTTCGGCCGACAGTAACTCGACCCGGTCCGCCTCCGACAGCGACGTGTAGTCCGGGTGCACCCCGGCCCACGCCAGCAGTTCGGCCACAACCGTCTCGTGAACCTCGGAGTTCTGGCGCATATCCAGCCCGGACAGGTGGAATCCGAACACCTCCACCGATTCTCGAAGCCGATCCAACCGGTCGTCGGCAATCGTCTCGTCACCGTAGCGACGTAGCGAGGTGTCGATGGTCGACAGATCGTGCTGCAGTTGGCCGGGTTCCGAGTACGCCTCGAGTCCGACGTCGAGGGCATGCGGGGGCAACTCGCCCAGTACGGCCAGTGCGGTCGCGGTGAGACGGCCTCGGATTCCGCGTACCGCACGCCGGTACGGTTCGTCGGCACGAAACGCCGAATTGTCGCCGGAGAGCGACGCCAACAGATCCAATTCGGGTGTGACCGCCACCAGCCGCGCAGACATCGACAATTCACGCTCGAGATGCTCGAGTTCGGCCAGATGGTGGCCGAGTGCCGTAGCGGCAGCCCGCGTCGTCGCTCGCGTCACGATCTCCCCGGTGACGTACGGATTGCCGTCGCGGTCGCCGCCGATCCACGAGCCCGGACGCAGGATCGGTTCGGGCAGCAGATCCGCTTCGGGCCAGCGCCCACGCAGGGCTTTGCGAACCTGAGCGTTGATAGTCGGAATCACCTCGAACAGGGCCGCATCGTAGTACCGCAGACCCACCTCGATTTCGTCCTGAATTCTCAAGCGGGACAGTCGGATCAGCGCGGTCTGCCAGAGCGTGAGAATTTGCCGACGCAATTGCAGATCGACGTCCGCAGTTTCGTCGGGCGTCAGAGCGGTGCGCTCGCGATAGCGCATCAGCTCGGTGATGCGCGTCTGTGTCTCGAAGACGGTGCGGCGGCGGGTCTCCGTCGGATGAGCGGTGATGACAGGTGAGACGAGTGCCCCCTGCAACGCCTGTGCGACGATATCGGAATCAAGCGATGCCGCATCGAGTTTGGTATAGGTGGCTGCCAAGGTACTGTCCCGAGGCGGTTCACCGGCACCCAGATGGATGGCCCGGCGGCGCTCGCGATGGATGTCCTCGGCGAGGTTCGCCAGGAGAGCGAAGTGGCTGAAGGCGCGGATGACGGGGATGGCGTCGTCGGTGGAGATCCCGGCGAACAGCGAGATCAGCTCGGCGCGGTCGATCTCGGACCGGCGGACCCGAAAGGACTCGACCCGGGCCCGCTCGACGAGCTCGAACACGTGATCACCGGACTGTTCTCGAACTATCTGTCCGAGAATTCCCCCGAGAAGCCGAATATCCTCACGCAGCGGCTCGGTGGCTTCACGCGGTGTTTCTCGAACAGAGACAATTTCGGTCATTGTTCAATTATCGACCGAAACGAAGAACCCCGCTCGATGGCGGGGTTCCAGGTGGCGGAATGTGGCGACCGCCTCAGGCGAACTTGATTTCCAATCCGATACCGATGATCGAGATAACCCAGATCGCGGCCGTGAACACGGTCAGCCGGTCGAGGTTCTTCTCGACCACGGTCGAACCGGAAAGGCTGGACTGGACACCGCCGCCGAACAGGCTCGACAAACCGCCGCCCTTACCGCGGTGCAGCAGCACCAACAGGATGAGAAGCAAGCTGGTGACGACCAGCAGGATATCCAAGAACAGTTTCATGTCTGTTTACGTCCGCCAATCCAATAGGGACAACTACAACCGGTAACACCATACAGGCGGATGCGGCTCACCCGACCACACACCCGCAGTTGCCGGGGTGTACCGGTACCGATACACCCCTGCGGGTGGGTGACCGTGCGCCACGCACCCGCAGGGGTATTCTGTCTGCGAATCAGCCGATCAGAGCAGCGGTCCGCCTGCAGCGATCGCCGACAGCGACGCGAACTCGTCGGCCTTGAGCGAAGCTCCGCCGACCAGTGCGCCGTCCACGTCACTCTGTCCGACGATCTCGCCGACGTTCTTCGAGCTGACGCTCCCGCCGTACAGGACCCGCACACCGGCAGCGACCTCGGCGTCGGCAAGTTCACCGACCGTCCGGCGCACCGCGGCGCACACTTCCTGTGCGTCCTCGGCGCTGGCGACGCGGCCGGTTCCGATGGCCCAGACCGGCTCGTACGCGATGACGATCTTGGCGATCTCCTCCGCGCTCAGACCGGCGAGCGAGCCCTTCAGCTGTTCGACGTTGTAGGCGACGTGATCGCCCGCTTCGCGAACCTCGAGGCCTTCCCCGATGCATACGATCGGGGTGATGGAGTTCTTCAGCGCCGCCTTGGTCTTGGCGAGAACGGTCTCGTTGGTCTCCCCGTGCAGGGTGCGACGCTCGGAGTGTCCGACCACGACATAGGTGCAGCCGAGCTTGGCCAGCATCGCACCGCTGATCTCACCGGTGAACGCGCCCGAATCCTGAGCCGAGACGTCCTGTGCGCCGTACGTGAGCAGGAGCTTGTCACCCTCGATCAACGTCTGGACGCTTCGGATGTCGGTGAACGGCGGGATGACCGTGACGTCCACTTTGTCGAAGTACTTCGCGGGCAACGCGAAAGCGATCTTCTGCACCAGGGCGATGGCCTCGAGGTGATTGAGATTCATCTTCCAGTTGCCGGCGATCAACGGCTTACGTGACATGTGCGATCAGCCTTCCAATACTGCGATGCCGGGAAGCTCTTTGCCCTCGAGGTATTCGAGGGAAGCACCGCCGCCGGTGGAGATGTGCGAAAAACCTTCGTCCGGGATTCCGAGCTGACGGACCGCGGCAGCCGAATCTCCGCCGCCGACAACGCTGAACGCGCCGCCCTCGGTGGCTTCGACGATCGCCTCGGCGACTCCGCGAGTACCGGCCTCGAACTTCGGGAACTCGAACACACCCATCGGACCGTTCCAGAACACCGTCTTCGCGCCGCGCAGGATCGCCGCGAAACGCTTGACCGACTCCGGCCCGATGTCCAGACCCATCCAACCGTCCGGAATCTCGCTGAACGAGACGATCTTCGATTCGGCGTCAGCCGAGAAGGAGTCCGCGACCACGACATCCTGCGGGATGTGGATGACGTCCGCGTACCGATCGAGAAGATCCTTGCAGGTGTCGATCATGGACTCTTCGCACAGCGAATTACCCACGGACACACCCTGAGCGGCGAGGAACGTGTAGAACATTCCGCCGCCGATCACCAGTGTGTCGACCTTCGGGGCCAGCGCCTCGATGACAGCCAGCTTGTCCGAGACCTTGGAGCCGCCCAGCACCACCGCGTACGGACGCTCGGCGTCCTGAGTGAGCTTGGCCAGCACCTCGACCTCGGCACCGACCAGGTACCCCGCATAATGCGGGAGCAACTTGGCCACGTCGAAGACCGACGCCTGCTTGCGGTGCACCACGCCGAATCCGTCGGAGACGAATGCGCCGTCGTCACCGACCAGCTCGACGAGAGCCTTGGCGAGCTTGACTCGCTCGGCTTCGTCCTTGCTGGTCTCGCGAGGGTCGAAACGGATGTTCTCGAGCAGCAGGACGTCACCGTCGGTGAGTCCTTCGGATCGAGCCAGCGCGTCCTGTCCCACGACGTCACCGGCAAGCTGCACGTTGCGTCCGAGGATCTCGGACAGCTTCGCCGCCACCGGTGCGAGCGAGAACTTGGGATCGGGCTGACCGTCGGGACGACCGAGGTGCGCGGTCACGATGACCTTCGCTCCGCCCTCGGCCAGAGCCCGCAGGGTGGGAGCAGACGCGACGATACGGCCCGGGTCGGTGATCTCTCCGCCATCCAACGGGACGTTGAGGTCGGAACGCACCAGAACGGTGCGCCCCTCTACCCCGGCGTCCAGCAGATCCTTCAGCGTCTGAACTGCCACTGTTATCGAAACTCCGCTCTACAGGGACTTGGCGACGAGGCCGATGAGGTCGGCCAGACGGTTGGAGTAACCCCACTCGTTGTCGTACCAGGACACGATCTTGACCTGGTCGTCGATGACCTTCGTCAGACCCGAGTCGAAGATCGACGAGTGCGGGTCGGTGACGATGTCCGAGGAGACGATCGGAGCGTCCGTGTACTTGAGGATGCCCTTGAGGGGGCCCTCGGCTGCGGCCTTCATCGCGGCGTTGATCTCGTCGGCGGTGGCCGACGTGCGCAGGTTCGCGGTGAGGTCGGTGACCGAACCTGTGGGGATCGGCACCCGGAGTGCGTAGCCGTCGAGCTTGCCGAGAAGCTGCGGGAGAACCAGGCCGATGGCCTTGGCTGCACCGGTGCCGGTGGGCACGATGTTCAGTGCGGCAGCGCGAGCGCGACGCAGATCCGAGTGCGGTGCGTCCTGCAGGTTCTGATCCTGCGTGTACGCGTGGATCGTGGTCATCAGACCCTTGACGATGCCGAACTCGTCGTCGAGGACCTTGGCGATGGGGCCGAGGCAGTTGGTGGTGCACGAGGCGTTGGAGATGATGTTCTGGCTGCCGTCGTACTTGTCGTCGTTCACGCCCATGACGATGGTGATGTCTTCGCCCTTGGCCGGAGCCGAGATGATGACCTTCTTGGCACCTGCTTCGAGGTGGCCCTTGGCCTTGGCTGCGTCGGTGAAGATGCCGGTGGACTCGACGACGACGTCGACGCCCAGCTCGCCCCAGGGAAGCTCGTTCAACGGTCCGCGGTGCGCGAGTGCCTTGATGCGCTGATCGCCGACGACGATGGTGTCGTCGCCGTCGAGCGAAACGTCGTACGGCAGACGGCCGAGGATCGAATCGTACTTGAGAAGGTGAGCCAGAGTTGCGTTGTCGGTCAGGTCGTTGACCGCGACGATCTCGATGTCGGTGGTGCCCAGTGCTTTCTGTGCGTCCACCGCCCTGAAGAAGTTACGTCCGATACGGCCGAAACCGTTTACGCCTACCCGGACAGTCACAATTGGCTCCTTTGCCCATGATTCTGGTGTGCACTTCTACCCACGCGTGAATCGAATCCATGTGTGCATGGACTTCCGTGGGGTCCATCGGTCGATGTCACTCCTACCCTAATGTGCGAGGCCCGAGTCTGCGCAGCCCACCCTGTGCAGACTCGGCCGAGTGGCTCAGCCCTCTTCGAGTAACTCCGCACTGACCGCCGATTCCGTGTCCGGGATCCCGGTATCCCTCGCTTTACGGTCGGCCATCGAGAGCAGACGCCGAATCCGGCCTGCCACCGCATCTTTGGTCATCGGTGGATCGGCCAGCTGACCCAGCTCTTCGAGCGATGCCTGCCGATGTTCGATGCGCAACGCACCGGCTGCCGCGAGATGATCCGGGACGTCCTCGCCCAGAATCTCGAGCGCACGTTCGACCCGGGCGGCTGCCGCGACAGCCGCCCGCGCCGAGCGTCGCAGGTTGGCGTCGTCGAAATTCGCGAGCCGGTTCGCGGTAGCGCGCACTTCCCGACGCATCCGCCGTTCCTCCCACACCAACCGCGTGTCCTGCGCACCCATTCTGGTCAGGAGATCACCGATCGCCTCGCCGTCGCGGATGACCACTCGATCGGTTCCGCGTACCTCGCGGGCTTTCGCGGAGATACCCAATCGGCGTGCAGCGCCGACCAGAGCCAGCGCTGCCTCTGGCCCGGGGCAGCTCACTTCGAGTGCGGACGATCGGCCGGGCTCGGTCAGCGACCCGTGCGCGAGGAACGCCCCGCGCCATGCCGCCTCGGCGTCGCCGACGGTGCCGCCGACAACCTGCGCCGGCAGTCCGCGCACCGGCCGTCCGCGCAGATCCAGCAGACCGGTCTGGCGGGCGAGTGCTTCGCCTTCCTTGGCCACTCGCACGATGTACCGCGCGGATTTACGTAGACCGCCCGCGCTGAGCACGTGCACGTCGGCGCTGTAGGTGAACAGGTCGAAGATCTCGCGCCGGAGCCGCCGCGCGGTGGATCCGAGATCCACCTCCGCCTCCACCACTACTCGACCGGCAACGATGTGAAGGCCACCGGCGAACCGCAGCAAGGCGGAGACCTCGGCTTTGCGGCAACTCACCTGCGTCACCACCAGCCGGCTCAGTTCGTCCTTGACCTCCGCTGTCATTGCCACGAAGCGTTCTCCCTCTGCTCTACTGCCGAATGCTGTGTCTGTGGTGCCTGTCGACGGACCCCTGCCGCCGCAATCGGGTCGTCGACGTCGATCAAGTCCGCCAACACCTGCGCGAGTTTGACGGGGTCGTGGACGTGAGCGGACTCCCCGGTCTGGTTCGCGACATCGGCGAACATGACCTTGCCGCCGAGATTGCCTGCAGTGCGTTGCAGGTGCTCACGTTCGCGGCCCGGGGGTACCGACGCCGAATCCACCACGACGAAGTCGACCCGAAAACCGGGCGCATGTTGGGAGAGTACGTGCAGGTGCCGCTCCGCGGAGAATCCGGCGGTCTCCCCCGGTTCCGGCGCAAGGTTGAGCACGAGCGCTTTTCGTGCCGAAGTAGACGAGAGCGAATCGAGCAGTTCGGGAACGAGAACGTGAGGAATAACACTCGAGAACCACGATCCCGGGCCCAGCACCACCAGGTCGGCACGATCGACGGCGGTGATCACCTCCGGGCACGCCGGTGGGCTGAACGGCAGGAGGCGTACCCGCCTGACCTTGCCCGGTGTGGTGGCGACCGCGACCTGCCCACGAATGCACCGGCTGACCCGTGGATCGTCCTCGAGTCCTTGCACGTCGGCCTCGATGTCGAGGGCGATCGGGGACATCGGCAGCACCCGCCCACGAATCCGCAGCAAACGGACCATCTCGTCGAGTGCCGCGACCGGATCGCCCAACACCTCCGTCAGTCCGGCGAGGATGAGATTGCCCACGGAGTGACCGGCGAGCGCGCCGACGCCACCGAAGCGGTGCTGAATGGTGCGAGTCCAGTCGTCGACGTTCGGATCGTCCGCGGCGAGCGCTGCCAATGCCATCCGCAGATCCCCCGGCGGAATGACACCCAGCTCGGCGCGCAACCTTCCCGAAGAACCACCGTCGTCGGCGACCGTCACCACGGCCGTCACGTCCGGGGTCAGCCGGCGGACGGCCTGCAACGTCGCGAAGAGTCCGTGGCCGCCGCCGAGCGCGACGATCGCCGGCGCACCACCGACGGCGCTGTCCTCGTTGCTGCTCATTCTCGCCCCAGATCTCGATGCACGACACCGACCGCGATGGCGTCGGTCGAACCGAGTCTGCGCGTCAACGCCTCGCTCATCGCAACACTGCGATGCTTACCCCCGGTGCATCCAACCGCAATTGTCATGTAGCGCTTCCCTTCTCGGCGATACCCTGCGATCGTCAACTCGAGCAGATGCAGATAGGTGTCGAGATAGTCCTGCGCGCCGTCCTGCGAGAGCACATAGTCACGCACGTCCGCATCCTGGCCGGTGTGCGGACGCAGTTCCGGAATCCAGTGCGGATTGGGTAGGAAGCGCACATCGCACACCAGGTCGGCGTCCATCGGTAGTCCGTACTTGAACCCGAAAGACTGCACGGTCACCTTCATGGTCCCGTTGGCGTCGTTACCGAAGGCGGATTCGATTTTCTGTCGCAGCTCGTGGGCCTTCAACGCAGACGTGTCGATCACCAGATCGGCAGCCGCACGCACCACCGCCAACTGCCGCCGCTCGGCCGCAACCCCCTCGGACAAGGTGCCGTCCACCCCGTCGTGCTGCAGCGGATGACTGCGCCGGACCTGCTCGAAGCGGCGTATCAAGACCTCGTCGGACGCCTCGAGATACAACACCCGCGTGGTGACCGGTTCGGCTTCGAGTTCGGTCAGAACCCAGCCGAGATCCCCGGTGAACAGGCGGCTGCGAACGTCGATGACCACGGCGAGGCGGTCGACGGGCGGGTCCGAGGTCAGGCTCAGACCCACCATCCGCGAGATCAACTCAGGTGGCAGGTTGTCGGCCACATACCAGCCCAGATCCTCGAGTACCTTCGCCGCGGTACTCAATCCCGCACCGGAAAGCCCGGTCACCAGAAGGAATTCCATGGTTCGACTTTCCTGTGCGCGCTCTGTGCTCACTGTGTACTCGGCCCTGTCGTCGGCATGGACAATTCTCGCCCCTCACCGCCGGGTTCGGCCTCGGTCACGACGGGCCGATCGACGGCGACGCGGTGTGCGTCGACCTCATCATCTCCTACCACCGCACCGGAAGCCCGATCCGGCGTACTCACGGTGTCCGACGGTTCGCTGTTCAGAGCCGCCAGGACCGCCCGCGCTGTCGTCGCACCGACGCCGGGCACCGCCGTGATTTCCTCGACCGTCGCCGTTTTCAGTTTCGCGACCGAACCGAAATGAGTGACCAGTGCGGTTCGCCGCGTCTCGCCCAACCCCTTCACCGAATCCAGTGCCGACGCCGTCATCCGGCGTGAGCGTTTGCTGCGGTGAAAAGTGATGGCGAAGCGGTGCGCCTCGTCACGGATACGTTGGAGCAGGTACAAGGATTCGCTCGTTCGGGGCAGGATCACCGGGTCCTCCTCACCCGGTACCCAGACCTCTTCGAGTCGTTTGGCCAGACCGACGACCGCGACGTCGGTGACTCCCAACTCGTCGAGCACCGCAGCTGCCGCCGTCACCTGGGGTTGGCCGCCGTCGACGACGAACAGGTTGGGCGGATAGGCGAAGCGCCGTGGTCGTCCGGTCTGCGGATCGATCGCGGCGTCGGGTGCGAGGTCACCTCCGTCGGCGTCCATACCCGCCGCAGAGTTCGCGAGGATCCCGAGATCACGGTTGTGCCGCAGGAACCGGCGCCGGGTGACCTCGGCGATGGACGCGACGTCGTCGGAGTGTCCGTCGCCGGCAGCCTCCTTGATTGCGTAGTGCCGGTAGTCGGATTTACGGGGCAGCCCGTCTTCGAAGACGACCAACGACGCCACCACGTCGGTGCCCTGAACATGGCTGATGTCGATGCACTCGATCCGCAGCGGCGCCGAATCGAGGTCGAGCGCCTCCTGGATGCCTTGCAGTGCGGCCGAGCGCGAGGTGAAATCACCGGCCCGCTTGAGCTTGTGTTGAGCGAGAGCTTCCTTGGCGTTGCGTGCAACCGTGTCGGCCAGATCCTTCTTGTCGCCGCGCTGCGGCACCCGCAATTGGACCTGGGATCCGCGGAGATCACTGAGCCAGGCTTGGATCTGGGATGCATTGGGTGGCATGACCGGGACGAGAACCTCCTTCGGAACTGCGCTCGTTCCACTCTCCGGGCCGGTTCCCGGATCCAGCGAGGCCTGTTCCCCGTAGAACTGGGTGAGGAACTGCTCGACCAGCAGAGGGAGGTCCGATTCGGCGTCGAGCGCCGCCCAGTCGATGGCGTCACCGGCCTTTTCCACGACCCAGCCACGCTGGCCGCGAACTCGCCCACCGCGAACATGAAACACCTGGACAGCGGCCTCGAGATCATCGGTGGCGAACGCCACCAGATCGGCGTCCGTCCCGTCGCCGAGGACGACGGCCTGCTTCTCGAGTGCCTTGCGGAGCGCTCCGATGTCGTCTCGCAGCCGGGCTGCGGTCTCGAAGTCGAGATCTTCGGCGGCCTGCTGCATCCGCTTCTCCAGATCGCGCACCAGCTTGTCGGTACGGCCGGCGAGAAAGTCGCAGAAATCGTCGACGATCTGTCGATGCTCGTCGGCGCTGACTCGTCCGACGCAAGGCGCCGAGCACTTGTCGATGTACCCGAGCAGGCAGGGACGCCCGATCTGGTTGTGCCGCTTGAACACCCCTGTCGTACAGGTACGAGCGGGGAACACCCGCAGCAGCAGGTCGAGGGTCTCGCGAATCGCCCAGGCATGCGAGTACGGGCCGAAGTACCGCACGCCTCGTCGGCGCGGGCCGCGGTAGACGAACAAACGCGGAAACTCCTCGTTGAGCGTCACCGCCAGAACGGGATACGTCTTGTCGTCCCGGTACCGCACGTTGAACCGCGGATCGAATTCCTTGATCCAGTTGTACTCGAGCTGAAGTGCCTCCACCTCGGTACTGACGACAGTCCACTCGACGCTTCCCGCCGTTGTCACCATCTGCCGAGTTCGCGGGTGCAGGGACGTGACGTCGGCGAAGTACGAGTTCAGGCGCGAGCGAAGACTCTTCGCTTTGCCGACGTAGATGACCCGACCATGTGGATCACGAAATTTGTACACTCCGGGAGCCACCGGAATCGTTCCGGTCGCGGGGCGGTAAGTAGAGGGATCCGGCACGCTTCCACGTTAGTCGCCGCCTCCGACCGAAACGACCGGACACCCGCCACCGAGCCCCGCAACCGTCCGGCCTGACCGGCCGGGTTCAGGACTCGGACGGCACCACGTCGTAGCGGTCTGCCAACTCCCGGAATCGTTCGACGGCAGCCACCGCGTACTCGCGATCGTTTGCCTGGATCGCCATGACCGGCATGTACTCGTCGTCGGGTAGTTCGATCCGAGCCCAGGCAGCGCCGTCCGGGAAGGACAATCCCTCGAACAGATCCCAGTCGACGATCTTCTCGCCCAGGATGTTGCGCACTGCGATACCGCGGGCACCGACCTTCACCTGCGGGCGAGTGAGCATCAATACACCACCGGCGAGAACGAGACCGATCAATGCCATGGCCAACTGATCCGCGGTCCGAAAGTAGACGCCCGTCGACCCTTGCCGGAGCAGCAACGCGAGCGTGAGGTGAATGACGACCAACAGTGCAGCCACACCGATCGCGAACCGCTTCGATTTCCGAGGAGCCGCGACGAACTCCCACTCCCCGCTCGCGGTGGCACTCATCGGAGCGCACTCCCGGCGGCCGGCCCGCGCAGGGTGCGCAGGGTGACCGCTGCGTCCAACGCCGCCGCGCACGCCTGCGCGCCTTTGTCCTCGACGCTGCCCGGCAGACCGGAACGGTCGAGTGCCTGTTGCTCGGTGTTCGTGGTGAGAACACCGTTCCCGACCGGGGTGCTCTCGTCCAGCGACACCCGGGTGAGACCGGCGGTGACCGCATCACACACGTACTCGAAGTGCGGCGTCCCACCGCGAATCACGACACCGAGGGCGACCACGGCGTCATGAGTTCGGGCCAGTGCTTGTGCGACGACCGGCAGTTCGATTGCGCCCGCCACCCGCACCAGCGTCACGTCGGCGATCCCGGCGGTCTCGGCCACCCGGTACGCACCCGCGATCAACGCTTCGGAGATGGTCTGGTGCCACTGTCCGGCGACGATCCCCAGCTTCAGATCCCTCGCCTCGCCGATGGCGAGATCCGGTTGGCCTTCGCCACTCACACCGCACCCCCGTTTTCCGACACCTTCTGTGCGGCCTCGTACTCGTCGAGCCCGATCAGGTCGTGGCCCATCCGGTCACGCTTGGTCCGCAGATACGTCAGATTCTCGGCATTGGCTCGCAACGGCATCGGCACCCGATCGGTGATCTGCAGGCCGTATCCGTCCAGACCGACACGCTTGGCCGGGTTGTTGGTGAGCAGACGCATCGAGGTGATGCCCAGGTCCACGAGAATCTGAGCGCCGATACCGTAGTCGCGGGCGTCGGCGGGCAGGCCGAGCTCGAGGTTGGCATCGACGGTGTCCGAGCCGGCGTCCTGGAGTTGATACGCCTGCAGCTTGTGCATGAGCCCGATCCCACGCCCCTCGTGTCCGCGCATGTACAGCACGACTCCGCGACCCTCCTGAGCGACCATGTCCAGTGCGGCGTCGAGCTGCGGCCCGCAATCGCAACGCAGCGAACCGAACACGTCACCGGTCAGACACTCCGAGTGCACCCGGACCAGGACATCGGTGCCGTCACCGTCCGGGCCGGCGATGTCGCCGCGGACGAGCGCGACGTGTTCGACCTCGTCGTAGATGCTCGTGTAGCCGACGGCGGTGAATTCGCCGTGACGGGTGGGGATGCGGGCCTCCGCGATCCGCAGGACGTGCTTCTCGTGCTTACGACGCCAGGCGATCAGGTCGGCGATCGAGATGAGCGCAAGGTTGTGTTCGTCGGCGAAGACGCGCAGCTCGTCGGTCTGAGCCATCGCGCCTTCGTCCTTCTGACTGACGATCTCGCAGATCACGCCGGCTGGGCGCAGATCTGCCATCCGGGCCAGGTCGACGGCGGCCTCGGTGTGACCGGGGCGCCGGAGTACTCCGCCTTCCTTGGCGCGCAGCGGCACGACGTGGCCCGGACGGGTGAAGTCGTTGGCCCCGGTGTTCGGGTCGGCGAGCAGACGCATCGTCGCCGCCCGGTCGGACGCCGAGATACCGGTTCCGATGCCCTCACGGGCGTCGACGGTCACCGTGTACGCGGTGCCGTGCTTATCCTGATTCGTCGCGTACATGGGCGGCAGGCCGAGACGATCGCAGTCGTCGCCGTCGAGCGGTACGCACAGGTAGCCGGAGGTGTACCGGACCATGAACGCCACCAACTCGGGGGTAGCCTTCTCCGCGGCGAAGATCAGATCGCCCTCGTTCTCACGATCCTCGTCGTCTACGACCACTACTGCTTTACCTGCAGCGATGTCCGCTACTGCCCGCTCGATACTGTCGAACCTGGTCACGTGCTCGCACTCCAAAGTCTTGACTTACTACGTCATCGAATACTACGAGTACATCCGAGGGATGCACTGACAACCCTACGACCCGGCGGGCCGGAGTGTTTTATCGCCCGGCGGCGTGCAGGCGCTCGACGTACTTGGCGATCACGTCCACCTCGAGATTGACCGGCGTACCGACCGGAGCCGTGCCCAGCGTCGTGAGCTCCAAGGTGGTGGGAATCAGCGAGATCTCGAAATACTCGAACCCCTTCTCCCCGCCCAGTGCCGAGACCGTCAACGAGACACCGTCGACCGTGATCGAGCCCTTCTCGACGACGTACCGGGAAATGGAATCGGGCAGCGCGATGCGCACGACCTCCCAGTTCTCGGACGGCGACCGTGCGATGACATGCCCGGTGCCGTCGACGTGACCTTGAACCAGGTGGCCGCCGAGACGGCTGTTGAGCGCTGCCGCCCGCTCGAGATTGACGCGGCTGCCCACGTCGAGCTTGGCGAGGCTGGAACGGTCGAGTGTCTCCTTCATGACGTCCGCGGTGAAGGAACCGTCCGCGAGAATGTCGACGACAGTCAGGCAGACACCGTTGACGGCGATCGAATCGCCGTGCCCGGCATCGGAGGTGACCAGGGGTCCGCGCACGGTGAAGCGCGCCGCATCGACCAGTTCGTCCTTGGCGACGATCTCGCCGAGTTCTTCCACAATTCCTGTGAACACGCTTCTACTCCTCGTTCCCCGGAGCGGAAATCTCCGGAACCAGACTCAACAAAATATCGGGGCCGATCGTTACCGCGGATTCGAGCCGGAATCGGCGGGCATCGGCAATGGAGTGCACGCCGGCATCGACGAGCGCCGACGCCCCGGCGCCGAGGAGGATGGGCGCGATGTACGCCTCGATGACGTCGACGTACCCGGCGGCAAGGAACGCCCCGGCCAGACGCGGACCGCCTTCGAGGAGGACGTCGGTGTACTCACCGAGGGCGGCGATCACCTCGTCGATGTCGTCGGTGTCGAGCACCAGCGTCGGCGCGGTGTCATCGAGAATGGCTGCTGTCGAAGGTACTTCACGTTTACCGACGACCACCCGCACGGGCTGGTGCGCAGCGAGTTCACCGTTGGGTTGGCGAGCGGTGAGCCACGGATCGTCGGCGAGGACCGTGCCGGTGCCGACGATGATCGCGTCGAGCTGCGCGCGCTGAGCATGCACTCGCGCCCGTGCCTGAGGTCCGGTGATCCACTGGCTGGTCCCGTCCTCGGCAGCACTACGCCCGTCGAGGCTGGCGGCGTACTTCCAGGTGATGTGCGGACGGCCGGTGCGCTGTTTGTGCAGCCAGGCCCGTAATGGTCCGGCTTCCACCTCCGGCGCCCGCAATCCCGAACTGACGCTGATTCCGGCGCGCATCAACGTCGCGGCCCCGCCGGTTGCTTCCGGGTTGGGATCACCGACGGCGTAGACCACCGCGGCGACACCTGCCTCGATCAGTGCCTGCGAGCACGGCCCCGTTCGGCCCTGGTGATTGCACGGTTCCAAGGTCACGACCGCCGTGCCACCACGAGCGGCCGAGCCGGCCTCGGACAGCGCCACGATCTCCGCATGCGGCCCGCCGGGCGGCTGCGTCATGCCGACGCCGGCGATGGTGCCGTCGACGGCAAGGATCACCGCCCCCACCGGGGGGTTGGGGCTGGTGAAGCCGCGAGCGGAATCCGCTGCGGCCAGGGCGATCTGCATCGCGGCGTCGAGATCGGCCGACGACGCCTGTCCACCTTTGGCCATCACGGCGCTCAGACCGACAACGTCAGGTGCGGTGACGCCGATGCGGCCTGGGTGCGGAGTTTGCGCACCGCCGCACCCGGATCGCTCGCCCCGTACACCGCGGAACCGGCGACGAAACAGTCGACACCGGCCTCGGCGGCCTGCTCGATGGTGGCTGCGTTGATGCCGCCGTCGATCTCGACGAGGAGGGTCAACTCCCCCGAATCGACGAGATTGCGAATGGTGCGTGCCTTGTCGAGAACCTGGGGCATGAAGGACTGCCCGCCGAAACCCGGCTCCACACTCATGATGAGCAGCGTGTCGAAATCCGCGAGGATCTCGAGGTAGTCGTCGATGGGTGTTCCGGGTTTGATGCTCAGTCCGGCCTTGGCGCCTGCGGCGCGGATGTCGCGGGCCACCGAACGCGGATCGTCGGTGGCTTCGGCGTGAATCGTGACGTTGTACGCGCCCGCTTCCGCGTACGGCGGTGCCCACCGCTCCGGGTTCTCGATCATCAAGTGGCAGTCCAGTGGAATGTCCGTCGCCTTCAACAGGCTCTCGACCACCGGCAGACCCAGAGTCAGATTGGGCACGAAATGCGCGTCCATCACATCGACGTGCAGCCAGTCGGAGCCGGCTACGGCGGCGGCTTCGTCGGCGAGGCGAGCGAAGTCGGCGGACAGGATGGACGGAGCAATCATCGGTGAAGGCACGTTCGAGAGTTTAGCTGTGAGACATAGCCGTCCGTGCACGCCCGTCCAGGCTCCGCCCGCCGGTCACCGCGATGCGGTCGACCGGAGTTTACGAACCTTTGCCGGAGCCTTGATCCGCCAGGCGTCCTCGAGCATTTCCGACAATTGGACTTCGTCGATCAGTTCCAGGTGAACCAGGATCGAGCCGTGACCATGATAGTGATCGGTGGTGAAGAACGCTGCTCCACCGCCGGCGAGCAGAGCTTCCTTCTCGTCGAGACCGCACATGACCACCAGTGCGCCCTCCGCTTCCGTTCGTAACCGGGCGAAAGTCTTTCCCGCCACCTTCAAAGCCGGTGTGTTGTACGAGGTCGACTCTTCCACCGAAGGAAATGCCGATCCCAGTACGACTACCCGTTCCCACGTAACCATGTATGGCACCATAGCCACACCGTGCGCCTTTGCGGTAGTCCGCACTACCGCAAAGGCGCACCGGGCATCAGCCCAACGGTTTACGCAGGGCGGCCATGAACATCGCGTCGGTACCGTGCCGGTGCGGCCACAGCTGCACCGCCGTCCCCTCACCCGTATCCGAAACGCCGGGAACCAGGTCTTTGGTGTCCAGTTCCACGACACCGTGGCGTCGGACCGCATCCGCGACCACCGCCACGGTCTCCGACAGATGCGGCGAGCAGGTGGAGTACAGCACCACCCCGCCCGGACGAACCAATTCGATTGCCGCGGCGAGTAATTCGCGCTGCAACTTCACCAACGGGGCGACATCGCTCGGCTGACGACGCCACCGCGCCTCCGGACGCCGCCGTAGGGCTCCGAGGCCCGTGCAGGGAGCGTCGACGAGAATGCGGTCGTACCCGGGCTCGAGCCCCGACTCACGGCCGTCGGCGACGCGCACGTCGACGGGAAGCTCACGAGTGGTCTTGCGGATCAGCTCGGCGCGATGCTCGACCGGTTCGACGGCGTCCAGACGGCCGCCCTCGATGCCGGCCAATGCCCCGAGCAGCGCTGCCTTGCCGCCGGGTCCGGCGCACAGATCCAGCCAACGGCCTGCGTCGTCGCCTTCCAGCGGTGCCAACGACAGCGCCCGGGCCACCAACTGACTGCCCTCGTCCTGTACCCCGGCGAGACCCTGGCGAACTGCGTCGAGCTGTCCGGGATCGCCGCCGTCGAGGTGCACGGCGTACGGCGAGTACGGGCCGATCTCACCACCGGTGACCAGCGCGAGCTCCTCGGCAGAGATCTCCCCCGGGCGGGCCACCAGGTGCACCGCCGGCCGGGCGTCGTCGGCGATCAGAACCTCCTCGAGTTCGCCGGCAGCAGGCCCGAGTGAATCGGCGAACACCTGTGCGATCCAGATCGGATGAGCATGCTCGAACGCCAGTCGTCCCACCGGATCCGTCGGGGCCAACAGTTCCACCCACTCGTCCTGGCTGCGTTCGGACACCCGGCGCAGCACGGCGTTGACGAACCCGGCACGACCCTGGCCGTTCTCGGCGCGCACCAGATCCACGGACGTGGCAACGGCAGCGTGCGGGGCCACGCGGGTACGCAGAAGTTGATACGAACCCAGACGGAGCACGTCGAGCAGGGTGCCGTCGATCTCCTCGATCGGGCGCCCGGCGGCGTGTGCGATCACGGCATCCAACAACCCCTGCGCGCGAGCGGCGCCGTAGGCCAGTTCCGTCGCGAGCGCCGCATCGCGTGCGTCGAGTTTGCGGTCACGAAGCAAACCGGGCAGCACCAGGTTCGCATACGCGTCCCGCTCGCGGACCGCACGCAGCACGTCGCGTGCCGCCAGGCGCGGTTGATCGAGCCCGGCCGTAGCCGGATCGGGGCGCTTGGCCTGCTTCGGTTTGCGGCCCGCGCCGCCGCCGGAGGATTTTGCGGCGGGGCTCTGTGCCCGCCGGGCCGGTCGTCGTGATTCGGTCACTGTGCTCGTACCTCCGCGTCGAGTCGGGCACCGCGTGCCCAGTCCCCTGCCGACATCAATTTCTTGCCCGGGGGCTGAATCTGCCCGAGTCGTACCGCGGTAGTCGCGGTACCGATGTAGCAACCATCCTTGCGCACCGAGATCTCGCCGGCCGCCAACACCTCGTCGGTGACGCTCACCGGGCCTAGTTTGATCCGAAGGTCCCCGATCGTGGTCCAGGCGCCGGGGGCCGGTGTGACAGCCCTGATGTGCCGGTCCACGGTGGCCGCGGGAACATTCCATCGAACCCGGGCGGCATCGACGGTAACCTTGGGCGCGTACGACACTCCGTCCTCGGATTGCGGGACGGCGTTGATCTCAGCTGCCTCGATGCCGTCGAGAACAGACACCAGCAGGCCGGCCCCGTGATCGGCGAGTCGGCCCAGAAGGTCCCCGGCAGTGTCGGTGTCACGGATCCGCTCGGTCATGACGCCGAACACCGGGCCGGTATCCATTCCGGCTTCGAGCTGGAACGCACTCGCGCCGGTGACCTCGTCCCCGGCGCTGATCGCGGCCTGGACGGGTGCTGCCCCGCGCCATGCGGGGAGCAGTGAGAAATGCAGATTGACCCAGCCGAAGCGCGGGATGTCGAGGATGTTCTGCGGCAGCAGGTTCCCGTACGCGACGACGGGTGCGCAGTCAGGCTCGAGGCGCGCCAGTTCGGCGGCGAATTCCTCGTCGGAGGCCTTGGCCGGCGTCAGCACCGGGATGCCGTGTTCGTCGGCGAGCGCGCCGACCGGGGAACGCGTGAGTTTACGACCACGACCGGCGACCGCGTCGGGGCGAGTCACGACGGCAACCACCTCGTGCCGGTCCGATTCGATCAGCCGCCGCAGCGAGGGGACCGCCGGTTCAGGTGTTCCGGCGAACACGACCCGCATGTCAGTTCCCCCGCTTCGTCGGGCTCTTCGGACTCTGTTTCGCCGATCGGCTTGTCGAACGCGGTGGACTGCAACTCACGAAAATGCTCCCGGATGTGTCGGCGGTTGGAACTGCCAGTCTAAAGACCTGAACGGCGCCCGATGACCACGCGCCGCGCCGGGTCGCATTCTCGGCACGTTCTTTGATCAGAACACTGCCTATGATCAGAACACTGCGCATTCGCCGAAGGTCGGTATCGACTGTCGGGTGGCGCCGCCGGGATTCTGGATCACCGATCGCAGGCAGAAACGTCGACGGCGGGTATCGGCAGCAAAGTTCGAGATGGCGTATTCGGTAAAACCGGTGGACGAGTTGGCGGCGCTCTACGGCGTCAGCGACGCCGACGGTGAGCATACGAAGGCGACATTCGACGTCACAACCGTCGAGGACCTGGGCACCAACAGTTCGTCCTGAGGCGCACGCCACCGCGAAGCTCGCCGAGTGACCTCGTAACGTTTCCCGTTCGAGACTTCGGCGTCAGCTCACGAATTGGCGTCGACGATCACCTGGGCAATGTCCGCGCCGAGTGGCACGACGGTGCACGGTGCGTGCCGCTCGGCGGCGGGATCGAGAGCGATGCGGACCGTGTCGATCACGAAGGGGTCGTACGGCATCCGGAAGTGCCCGCTCAGGTTCTGCGGGCAAAGATCCTGTAGAACGATGTTCTGTGCACCCTCACCGCGGAGGGCGATGTTCGAGGTCGGCTGGATCATCTCGTCGACTCGCGAACCGATGGTGGTGTACTGCACCCCCGGCACGGTGTCGGACGGTTCGTTCACGGTGCGCAGTAGATCCGAGCCTTGCATCTGCTGTCGCACCGCGGTCGACAAGAGCGCACCGACGGCGTCCTCCCCGCCCGGGATCGCTTGGACGAGCGGCACGAGGCCATACATCACACCTCCGTAGGTGGGTGATGCCAGTCCGACCCAATGTCCCACTTTCGACGCGCCCCCGAGGGTGTTGACGTAGTACCGCGAGACGGTGGCGCCCTGGGAATAGCCGACCACATCGACTTGATCGGCACCGGTCGCGTCCAGCACCTGCTGCACGAACGTACCGAAATCTGCTGCGCTGGCCGTGATGTCACCGGTGCCGTAATCAGTCTTGTCCGGTTCGCCGCCGTAGTTGAGTACGAAGACGCAGAAGCCGTCGGCTGCCAGTGCTGGAGAAAGTGCCGCCCAGTCCCGGTACGCGTTCGCATCGGTGCCGTGTGCGAGCACCACCGGCCGCGGGTGGGCTTGCGTCGGCTCGCAGTCGAAGTCGTTGGAGCCGGCGGGTGCGGCGTCCGCATGGGTGTCCGAGTACGCCGCAGCCGCCGTGCGGGTGAGCTGAGCGGGTCCGGCCTGCATCGGGACGGCCATCGGTTCGAGTGCCGACGCCGGAGCACTGGTGCCGATTACCAGAGCGAGAGCGCCGGTGAACGCAAGACTGGAGATTCGTATGACTGCCGACACCGTGTTCTCCTCCGCCTGAGTCCCGAACGAAGGTAAAGGTAGCACCAAGCTGATCAGAGCGCGTGGCAGTGGCCGTCCGGAGCCCGGACGGCCACTGAACCCCTGCTGCCGAAGCGGACTGTCAAGCCGTACCTGCCGAATCGTCGCCTGCCAGGACTCGGTACAGGGATTTACGCGCCTCCACCAGAACTTCGGCGGCGGCGCTGACCTGCGCGGCGGTTCCGACGGCCGCTACCTGCCCCGCCGCGCCCATCAGTTGGCCGATGAGTTCGCGCAGATCCTGGTCCGGCGCACCGACGCTGCGACGGACGTCGTCCCAGGGTGCACCGAGGTCGGCGCGGTGCTCGGCGACGTATGTGACGCCTTCTTCGGTGAGTTTGGCGGTCTTGCGTCCGGCGACTTTCTCGATGATCACCAGACCTTCGTCCTCGAGTTGGGACAGGGCCGGGTAGATGGAGCCGGGACTCGGCTTCCACACGCCACCGCTACGTTCGACGATCTGCTGGATGAGCTCGTATCCGTGCATCGGCTCTTCGGCGACGAGGAGCAGGATCGCCGCCCGGACGTCACCTCGACGTCCTCGCCCGCCTCGTCCTCGTCCGCGCCCGAACTGAGCGCCGGGGCCGAATCCGGGCCCCGGCCCGCCGTCGGGCCCGAACCGTCCGCGCCGGTGACCCCGCTTCGGCATGTCGCCGAAGTCCGGGCGCTCGTGCGGATGACCGCGACGGCCACTGTGCCCCTCCTCGTTCTCGTCGTCGGTGGGCACCCACATCACGAACGGCGGGCGCAGATCGCGCCCGAAACCACCGAAGAATCCGCGGCGTCCGAACATTCCCTCGGCGGGAAAACTTGCTTCCATGATCATCTCCCTATCGTTGATAGTTCGACGATATATCGTCATAAAGTCGCACGCAACAACTTGCCGACAACCGGCCTGTCAACCGATCCGTCGCGGATCGATCTGGATCCGGACCGGACCGGACGACTTTCGCGCACTCCGCGCGGCCCTGGCATGAGCCAGCGCGTCGGCAAGCGCGCGACCGTCTTTGCGAGGCACCCGCACCAACATTCGTTCCGGAGCCACCCCGTCCTCGTCGTCGCCGGAGTAGGGAAGGCGCTCTCCTGCAGGCAATTCCACTGGACCGAGCAGTTCTGCGCTCGACGGGAGTTCGGCCGAGTCGACCAACTCCGCGATCGCCGCCGCTCCACCGTCGATCGCCGCCATGTGCACCGCCGGCGGAAACCCGACCTCGTCGCGCTCGTCGAGTTGGGACCGCGCGTGCCCCACCGGATCCCATCGCACCAGTGCCTGCACCGTCGGGATACCCGAGTCCGCGACCACCACGACCTCGCCACCTTCGGCCAGCGGGATCACCATTGCCGCAGCGGTCATCCACCGTCGCAGCGTCTCCTCGGCCGCTCGCAAGTCCGGTCTTCCCAGAAGGGCCCATCCGTCGAGAAGGAGCGCCGCTCCGAACCCGCCGGTCATCACCGGCTCCGCTCCGACCGTCGAGACCACCAGCGCCGGCCCCTGAGCGAGCTCCTTGATCACGTCACCGCCGCCGGAGAGCACCACCTTCACCCCCGGAAACGCGCGGCCGAGCTCTTCTGCGGTGCGTCCGGCCCCCACCACGACGGCGCGCAGTGCCTTCGCACCACAGGCATGACACCGATACGCCGCATCGGCCACACCGCACCATCGACACGCGGGGGTTCCCGCACCGTCCGGGCCGGCCGCGGCCGGGAGCGCCAGCGGTCCGTTGCACCGACGACAGCGTGCGGGCGCGCGACATTTACCGCAGGCCAAAGTCGGGACGTACCCACGACGGGGAACCTGCACCAGAACCCCGCGCCCCGCACCGAGCGCACGCCGGGCGGCGGCGAAGGCGATCGCGGGTAGTCGCGCCGCGCGGGCGCCGGGATCACGGGCGAGCGCCTGATCGCTGTCCGCCAGCGCGGTGATCTTGGGAGATCGGGCACGAACGACGTCACGGGACGCAACCAGATCGTGCGCCCATCCGGAGTCGACGAGCACTTGGGATTCCGCGGTACGGGAGAACCCTCCGATCAGGACGGCGCAGCCGGCTACATGTCCACGAAGGACCGCGACTTCGCGAGCGTGCGGGTACGGCGAACGTGGTTCGGAGAGATTGTCGTCGCCGTCGTCCCACACCACCACCAGACCCGTGTCCGGAGTGGGGGCGAAGACCGCGCTGCGGGTGCCGACGACGATGCGGGCGGTTCCGCGAAGTGCCGCCAACCACCGGCGGTACCGCATGGCCGGTCCCAATCCCGCCGACAACCCCACGACCGCGCGCTCGCCCACGACACCCGTACAGGCGGCGACCACCCGATCGAGGTCTCGTTGGTCGGGTACGACGAGAACCGCGCTCTTTCCCGACGATGCGACCAGGGCCGCCAACTCGGCGATTCGCAGCGGCCAGTTCTCCCCCGGCAACGCTTGCCACACAGCGCGAGGATTACGAGCTTCGCGGACTGCAGTGACGAAGGCGCCGCCGTGCTGGTATCGGTCCCATCCCGATTCCGAGAGCTCGACGGATGGTAGATCCCCCGCCGACTCCCGGTCCTCGCCCTCGACTTTGGCGTGACGTGGAGGAACCGCGAGCCGCAGTACGTCCGCACGGGTGCCGGCATAACGCTCGGCCACGCGGTCGACCAACACACCGATTTCCGTCGTCAGTACCCGTTCCGGTGAGATGACGCGTTCGAGCCAGCCGAACTTACCCTGGTGCTCACTCGTCGCAGCCCGCGAGACAATGAAGCCGTCGACCAGACGACCGGCGAAGCGGATGCGTACCCGAACTCCGGGTTGCGCATCCGCTTCGATGTCGGCGGGAACGAGATAGTCGAACTCCCGGTCGAGGTGAGCGAGCGGAAGAATCGGCAGGACCCGGGCGACCGGATCGACATCTGCCGCTACTCTCTCTGCGCCCACTCACGCTCCGCCCGTATGTCGGTGACCTGCGTGCTCCCGATCAGAGACCGGCTGCGCTACGCAGCTTGTCCGCACGGTCGGTGTTCTCCCACGGCAGATCGATGTCGGTGCGGCCGAAGTGGCCGTACGCGGCGGTCTGCGCGTAGATCGGGCGAAGCAGATCCAGGTCGCGGATGATCGCACCGGGGCGCAGGTCGAAGACATCGGTGATCGCCTTCTGGATCCGCGCCGGATCTGTTTTCTCGGTACCGAAGGTCTCGACGAACAGACCGACCGGTGCCGCCTTGCCGATGGCGTAGGCAACCTGAACTTCGATGCGATCGGCGAGACCGGCGGCCACCGCGTTCTTGGCCACCCAGCGCATCGCGTATGCGGCGCTGCGGTCGACCTTGGACGGGTCCTTTCCGGAGAATGCGCCACCGCCGTGACGAGCCATACCGCCGTAGGTGTCGACGATGATCTTGCGGCCGGTCAGACCGGCGTCACCCATCGGCCCGCCGAGGACGAACTTGCCCGTCGGGTTCACCAGAAGACGAACGTCGGAGGTGTCCAACTCGGCAAGGTTCACGTCCGCGAGGACGGAGTTGAGAACCTTCTCGCGAAGATCGGGTGTCAACAGGTTGTCCAGGTCGATGTCCGCCGCGTGCTGGGTGGAGATGACGACCGTGTCGAGCCGAACTGCCTTGTCGCCGTCGTATTCGATGGTGACCTGGGTCTTACCGTCCGGGCGCAGGTACGGCAGGACACCGGACTTGCGGACCTCGGTCAAGCGACGGGAGAGCCGGTGAGCCAACGCGATGGGAAGCGGCATCAGTTCCGGGGTGTCACGGGTGGCGTAGCCGAACATCAAACCCTGATCGCCTGCGCCCTGACGGTCGATCTCGTCGTCGTCGACACCGTCGACCCGTGCTTCGTGAGAGTGATCGACACCCTGCGCGATCTCCGGCGACTGGGCACCGATCGCGACGTTGACTCCGCACGAGTTTCCGTCGAAGCCTTTCGCGGAGCTGTCGTAACCGATTTCGAGAACCGTGTTGCGAACGATCTGCGGGATGTCGGCGTACGCGGAGGTCGTCACCTCACCGGCGACGTGCACCTGACCGGTGGTCACCAGCGTTTCCACGGCGACGCGCGCACGCGGGTCCTGCGTCAGGAGTGCATCCAGAATCGAGTCGCTGATCGCGTCACAGATCTTGTCCGGATGACCCTCGGTCACGGACTCGCTGGTGAATAGCCGACTACCGGACTTGCTCACAGATCTCCCTCTCGACGCCTGAGTTGATTGACTTACAGCCTAGTGAAGTATCGAAGCCACCGTCCGGTGGCCGATTTCCTGCATCGGGCAGGCCGTGCGTGTAACAGATGCCGGACCGAGCCGACGATAACGGCTGCGGCGCCGACGCAACACCCTTACGCTCACCCGAAATCGGTGGCGAACCTCTCATCGGTCAGGCGCGCTCGGTCAACAGGCCGACCAGTGCATCGAGCACTCGACTGGCCATCAACGCCTTCGATCCGTGTTCGAGTGCCGACTCCGAACCGTCCGACCCCAGTAGCCAGCCGTCGTTGTGGTCCACCTCGAACGCTTTGCCCTCCCCCACGGCGTTGACCACGAGCAGATCGCAGCCCTTGCGCGCGAGTTTGGATCTGGCGTAGCTGAGCACGTCACCGTGTGCGTCGCCGGTTTCGGCAGCGAATCCGACGATTACCGTGTTCTTGTCCAGCTCACCGTCACGACGGGATTCGACGAGCCCGGCCAGGATGTCGGGGTTACGAGTGAGGGCTATCGAATCGGGTTCGTCGGCCCCCTTCTTGATCTTGCTCCCCTGGACCGTGGTGGGACGGAAGTCGGCCACTGCCGCGGCCATCACGATGCCGTCGTGACCGGGGGCGTGCTTCTGCACGGCCAGACGAAGATCGTCGGCCGTCTTGACGTGGACGACGTCCACGGCAGCGGGATCGGTCAGATCGGAGGTGTATCCGGCGATCAGCGTCACCTCGGCACCGCGCTGCGCCGCCAACCGCGCCAACGCATAGCCCTGCTTGCCCGAACTCCGGTTGCCGAGGAATCGAACGGGATCCAACGGTTCGCGGGTACCACCGGCGGTGATCAGCACACGCTTGCCTTCGAGGTCGCGTGGCAGGGCGTCACCACGTTCGAGGAGCAGCGACGCCAGTGCGACGATCTCGTCGGGTTCTGGTAGACGACCTGCGCCGGTGTCCTTACCGGTCAAGCGCCCGGACGCCGGTTCCACGACGTGCGTACCACGCGAACGCAGGGTGGCGACATTGGCGACCGTCGCAGGGTGTTCCCACATCTCGGTGTGCATGGCGGGGGCGAACACGACCGGACAGCGAGCCGTGAGCAAGGTGGCGGTCAGGAGGTCGTCGGCACGGCCCGTTGCGGCGCGCGCCATCAGATCTGCCGTTGCCGGCGCGATGACGACGAGATCGGCTTCTTGCCCCAATCGAACGTGCGGAACCTGCGGAACATCGGAGAAGACACCGGTGTGTACCGGGTTTCCGGACAGCGCCTCGAAGGTCGCACGACCGACGAACTCGAGTGCGGACGGAGTGGGTATCACACGTACGTGATGACCACTCTCGGTGAAGCTGCGGATGATCGCGCACGCCTTGTACGCGGCGATTCCGCCCCCGACACCGACGACGACTCGTTTACGAGCCGTAACGGACCCCTCCGCCACCGACCCGCTACCCGAGCCGGGTGCGGGCGTGGCAGATGCAGCGCTCACTCGCCTTCGGTGTGCTCGAGGAGATCAGCGTGGATTTCGCGCAGGGCGATGGACAGCGGCTTCTCCTGCAAGCCCGGCTCGACCAGGGGCCCGACGTACTCGAGGATGCCGTCCCCGAGCTGGTTGTAGTAGTCGTTGATCTGGCGGGCACGCTTGGCCGAGTAGATGACCAGGGCGTACTTCGACGACGTACGTTCGAGCAACTCGTCGATCGGCGGGTTGGTGATACCGAGCGGGGTGTCGTAGGCAGGCAGAGCGCCCTGGCCTGCGGGTGAAATGCTGCTCACTCTTATGTCTCCTGAAATTGATTCGATTGAAGATCGGCTCGCGTGAAACACGCCGGAATCGTTTGGGTATCCGTCATACACGATGGAAATCAGTTACCGACCAACAAGGATACCAACTCGTCGCAAGCGCGGCTGACATCCTCGTTCACGATGACCGTGTCGAACTCGCCCTGCGCTGCCAATTCCACCCGTGCGGTCTCGAGCCTTCGGGCGACGACGTCCTCCGTTTCGGTCCCGCGACCGGTCAGTCGCTGCACCAGGACGTCCCAACTCGGCGGCGCCATGAACACCAGTACCGCGTCGGGCTTGGCTGTGCGGACCGCGCGCGCCCCGGCCAGGTCCACCTCGACGAGCACCGGCTTACCGGCGGCGAGTGCGGCTTCGATCGGTGCGGCCGGCGTTCCGGAGCGTTGCAATCCGCCGTGGATTTCCGCCCATTCGAGCAGCTCCCCGGAGTCGATCATCCGTTGGAACTCCGCCTTCGACGTGAAGCGGTAGTCCTTGCCGTCCACCTCGCCCGGCCTGGGGTCACGAGTGGTCGCGGACACGCTGAACACCAGTTCCGGGAGCCGAGTGTGCAGTTCACGAACGACGCTGGACTTACCGACAGCCGAAGGGCCGGCCAGTACTACCAGCCGACCCCTCTGTCCTGCGGTATTGCTCTCTGACACAGCCTCAGCACTCATGAAACGTGGTTGTCGCGGCAATCGTCACCATTGATGCGTCAGTACTCATCACTTCTCGGCTCAGGCCTCGAAGTCGAACTTGGTGAGCAGAGCCTTGCGCTGCCGATCACCGAGGCCACGGAGGCGACGGGTCGGAGCGATCTCCAGCTCGGTCATGATTTCCTGTGCCTTGACCTTGCCTACCTTCGGCAGTGCCTCCAGCAGAGCCGAAACCTTCATCTTGCCCAAGATTTCGTTGTCTTCGGCGTCCTTGAGGACCTGCTTGAGGTCGGTGCCGCCACGCTTCAGGCGCTCCTTGAGCTCAGCCCTGGCCTTGCGGGCAGCAGCTGCCTTCTCCAAAGCAGCAGCGCGCTGCTCATCAGTCAACTGGGGAAGGGCCACGGTTCCTCCGTCTCGTCGTGTACAAATTTTGTCTATTCCGCTGATAACCAGCAGCGATAGCGACCGTACTCACGCTGAGCGCGAATTGCTAACCCACCCCCCGCGGTTCGATGCAGATCGCAGTGGGTTATGCGTGCCGCGAACAGCTCGACCATGTTCGAACCCGACGAATCGACAGCGGCGGCGTCACGGCGGGCTCCGCTCGATTCACTTCACGAATTATGTTGCTGGAAAACATAATTCGGAAACAGTGCGTCGGAGAACGTGTAGCCGGATGCCGATTTTCCGTCGCCAGTCGAACGTGCTCGCGAACACAGTGAAAAAAATCGACCGATTTCGGCGAGTACGCGCGTGTCGCGACCGGTTCTCAGCCCGAGTGCACCGCTTTCGGGCCCGAGCCCCCGTCCCGAACGGCGGCTCGACGCCCGAAATCCGGGGCCGCCAGCGCTACCACCACCACCAAGCTCGCCCAGAGCAGCGAATTCTCCAACAGGAACCCGACGATAGGAACATCGAGATCCGAGCCGATCCTGGGCAAACGAAGCAGTACTACGACGAAGGTGAAGCCGGTTGCCGCCCACGCCCACCGCGACACCGCACGCATCTGCGCACCGGTACCGGCGATCGGGGTCAGTAGCACCCCGATCGCCGGGACCAGCCAGACGAAATGATGGGTCCACGCGATCGGCGTCACGGCAGCCGCGAGCACGGCGACGACGGTGAAGCCGGCGAGGTCACCGCGCTCGCGTTGCGCACGGCGAGCAGCCCAGATCCCGAACGCCCCCAGGACCAGGCACGAGAGCAGCCACACCGGACTCACGAGCGAGTCCGGCAGAATCCGCAGTTCCATGCCTCGGACGGACTGGTTGCCGAACACAGTGGGATCGCCGACCGCGACCCGACCGGACAGTGACGCGATGTGGCCGAAGTAGTCGATCGACTGCTGCGGCAGGATCGCGAAGCCGAGCGCGGTGGCGCCGAGGAAGCCGGCGATTCCGCCGGCGAAGGCTCGCCATCTCCCGGTGATCAGGTAGTACCCGAGGTAGACGAGAGGAACCAGTTTGACCGCGCCGGCGATGCCGACCAGGACCCCCGCCGGCAACCATCTCGGCCGCGCCAGGACATCGACGAGGCACAGCAACGTCAGGAACAGACCGACCTGCCCGTATCCCAGATGGTCGGAGACCGGCGACGTCGCCGTCCACAGAATCAGGAACCCGACGTACACCGCCACCGGTCGTCGACGGGTCAGCGCTACGCCACGGTAGCTGAGCGCGATGATCGCGGCCAACATCAGCAGGCTCAGAAAGCTCCATCCCCACTGGACCGCACCCCACGAACCCAGAGCCACCGGCACCGCGACCAATGCCGCGAACGGCGGATAGGTGAACGGCAGTCTCGCGTTGAACGACTCGTCGTACAGATTCGATCTGTCCAACACGGCCTGTCCGGCGGTGCGGTACACCGCGAGATCGTCACCATGCACCCCGGTGAGGGCTTGAAAACCGGTGGCCAGCAACGCACACGCAACTACGAGTAGAACGACCTGCCACCAACGACTCACCGCCGGACGGTACCACCGAGTCGCTTTACCGGAGAAAAGCTCACGACCTTCTGCCGGCGACCGGCCGCGAGCGTTCACCGGTCAGCTCGCCAATGCAGCTTCGATCTCGTCCCGGGTGCGAGCGGCGGCGGCACGGAGCGCGGATACCGACGGTCCCGCGGCCAGTACCCCGCGGGAGGAATTGGGGAGCAGCAATTCGGTGGATCCGGCGAAGATCTCGGCAAGATCGGTGGCCGACGCGCCCTGGGCACCCAGTCCTGGCGCCAGGATCGGACCGCCGAAGGCACTCAGATCCAAGCCGTGGTCACGAGTGGCCCCGACGACCAGGCCCACCGTGTCCCGGCCGTCGCCGTTGGCGATGACCGCGTCGTCCACGACCGACTGGGCGACCGACACTCCACCTGCCGACGACTGCTGCAGCCCCCCGCCTTCCGGATTGGAGGTACGGGCCAGGACGAAGATGCCGCGTCCATGCTCACGAGCAAGATCGAGTGCGGGAGTGAGCGCACCGAATCCCAGGTACGGCGATACGGTCACCGAATCCGACGCCAACGGTGATTCACCGAGCCAGGCCTGTGCATACGCGTCCATCGTCGATCCGATGTCGCCACGCTTGGCGTCGGCGACGACGAGAGTGCCCGCATCACGGAGCACCGAGACGGTGCGTTCGAGGACGGCATACCCGGCACTGCCGTAGGCCTCGAAGAATGCAACCTGGGGTTTGACCAGACCGACCTCGCCCGCGAACGCCTCGACACAGATCTCGGCGAACGTCTCGAGCCCGTCGGCGCTGCGAGGCAGTCCCCATGCATCGAGAAGACCGGGATGAGGGTCGATGCCCACACACAGCCGCCCCCGGTCCGCGATCGCGGACCGGAGACGGTGACCGAAACCGTGCGTCACGACTGCGACGCCGGCTGACGTAGGCCCGCGTGCAACTCCTGCAGCGAATGCACCCCGATGTCGCCGCGCAGAACGGCTTCGATGCCCTGCACCGCGGCCGAGGCACCCTGCACCGTCGTGATGCACGGAATGTTCGACGCGACCGCGGCACTGCGGATCTCGTAGCCGTCGACGCGTGGGCCGGAGTTTCCGTACGGGGTGTTGATGACCATGGCGACCGCGCCGCTCTTGATCTGGTCGACGATGGTTTCCGCACCTGCGGGCACGTCTTCACCGGACTGCTTGAAGACGTTGGTGCACTCGATTCCGTTGCGCCGCAAAACGTCTGCGGTGCCTTCGGTGGCAAGGATGGTGAATCCGAGGTCGGCGAGGCGCTTGACCGGGAAGATCAGCGAGCGCTTGTCCTTGTTGGCTACCGAGACGAACACTGCTCCGGTGGTGGGCAGTGAACCGTACGCGGCGGTCTGCGACTTCGCGAATGCGGTACCGAAGTCGAAGTCGATGCCCATGACCTCGCCGGTGGACTTCATCTCCGGGCTGAGCAGGGTGTCGACACCGGTACCGTCGGCCCGGCGGAAGCGGTTGAACGGCAGCACGGCTTCCTTGACGGCGATGGGAGCGCCGGCCGGGGTATTCCCGCCGTCGCCCGCCGGCGGCAGGATGCCGTTGGCCCGCAGTTCCGCGATGGTTTCGCCGAGCATGACGCGGGCGCATGCCTTGGCAAGCTGCACGGCAGTGGCCTTGGACACGAACGGGACAGTGCGGCTGGCACGCGGGTTCGCCTCGAGGACGTAGAGAATGTCGTCCTTGAGGGCGTACTGCACGTTGAGCAGACCCTTGACGCCGATGCCCTTGGCCAGAGCCTCGGTGGAGCGGCGGACGTTCTCGAGGTCGGCGCGGCCCAGCGTGATGGGCGGCAGCGCACACGCGGAGTCACCGGAGTGGATGCCGGCTTCCTCGATGTGCTCCATGACGCCGCCCAGGTACACCTCGGTGCCGTCGCACAGAGCGTCGACGTCGATCTCCACCGCGTCTTCGAGGAAGCGGTCGACCAGCACGGGCCGGTCGTCGGAGATCTCCGTGGCGCGGGAGATGTAGTTCGCCAGCGACGCCTCGTCGTAGACGATCTCCATGCCGCGGCCACCGAGCACGTACGACGGGCGCACCAGCACCGGGTAGCCGATGCCGGCGGCGATGTCGCGGGCACCGTCGAAAGTGGTGGCGGTACCGAACTTCGGCGCAGGCAGACCGGCTTCGGTCAGGACACGGCCGAATTCGCCGCGGTCCTCGGCGAGGTCGATGGCGGCGGGGCTGGTTCCCACGATGGGGACCCCTGCCGCTTCGAGACGCTTCGCCAAGCCGAGCGGGGTCTGGCCGCCGAGTTGGACGATGACGCCGGCGACGGTACCGGACTGGGCTTCGGCCCGGTACACCTCGAAGACGTCTTCGAACGTGAGCGGCTCGAAGTACAGCCGATCAGCGGTGTCGTAGTCCGTCGAGACGGTCTCGGGGTTGCAGTTGACCATGACGGTCTCGTACCCGGCCTCGGACAGCGTCTGTGCGGCGTGCACGCACGAGTAGTCGAACTCGATGCCCTGGCCGATGCGGTTGGGGCCCGATCCGAGGATCAGGACCTTGGGACGCTCGTTCTGCGCAGCAACCTCGGATTCGGCGTTCGGATCGAGCTCGTACGTCGAGTAGTGGTACGGCGTCTTGGCTTCGAACTCGGCGGCGCAGGTGTCGACGGTCTTGTACACCGGGCGGACACCGAGCTGATCGCGCAACGCGCGGACCGCGTCCTCACCTGCGTGGGTGTCACCGCCGAGTTCGGGGCGCAGCGATGCGATCTGACGGTCCGAGAGGCCGTGGTACTTGGCCTGACGCAGCGCAGCTTCGTCGAAAGACTCTGCCGCGCGCAGCTTTTCACCGAGCTCGTGGATCTGCTGGAACTGGTCGAGGAACCACGGGTCGATCTTGGTGGCGTCGAAGAGTTGCTCTACCGTGGCGCCGAGGGCGAATGCCTTCTCGATGCCGTACATGCGGCCGTCCTGCGGCACGCTCAGGTCGGCGAGCAGTGTGTCCAGGTTCTCGGTCTCGATGTCGGCGCCGGTCCAGTAACCGGCCCGCTTGGTCTCGAGTGAACGCATGACCTTGCCGAAGGCTTCGGTGAAGTTGCGGCCGATGCTCATGGCCTCGCCTACCGACTTCATCGTGGTGGTCAGCGTTCCGTCGGCTCCGGGGAACTTCTCGAACGCGAACCGCGGCGCCTTGACGACGACGTAGTCGAGCGTCGGCTCGAAGCAGGCCGGGGTTTCCTTGGTGATGTCGTTGACGATCTCGTCGAGGGTGTAGCCGATGGCGAGCTTGGCGGCCATCTTCGCGATCGGGTAACCGGTCGCCTTCGACGCCAGGGCCGAGCTGCGGGAAACCCGCGGGTTCATCTCGATGACGACCAGGCGGCCGTCCTTGGGGTCCATCGCGAACTGGATGTTGCAGCCGCCGGTGTCGACGCCCACCTCACGCAGGATGTCGATGGAGAGGTCGCGCATCGCCTGGTATTCGCGGTCGGTCAGCGTCATCGCCGGCGCAACCGTCACACTGTCGCCGGTGTGGACACCGACCGGGTCCACGTTCTCGATGGAGCAGACGATCACGACGTTGTCGCGACTGTCCCGCATGAGTTCGAGTTCGTATTCCTTCCAGCCGAGGATGGATTCCTCGATCAGGACGTTAGCCGTGGGCGACGCGGCCAGACCGCCACCGGCGATCCGCTCGAGATCGTCGACGTCGTAGGCCATACCGGAGCCGAGGCCACCCATGGTGAACGACGGTCGCACGACAACCGGGTAGCCGAGTTCGGCGACCGTGGCGTGCACTTCGTCCATCGTGTAGCAGACGGCCGACTTCGCGGACTCGCCGCCGACCTTGGCGACGATGTCCTTGAACTTCTGCCGATCCTCACCGCGCTGGATGGCATCGAAGTCGGCGCCGATCAGCTCGACGTCGTACTTTTCCAAGATGCCCTGCTCGTGCAGGGCCACTGCGGCGTTGAGTGCGGTCTGACCGCCGAGCGTCGCGAGGACGGCGTCGATCTTGTTGCCCTGCAGAGCTTCTTTCGCGATGACCTTCTCGAGGAACTCGGCCGTGATCGGCTCGACGTAGGTGGCGTCGGCGAACTCGGGGTCCGTCATGATGGTGGCCGGGTTGGAGTTGACCAGACTGACGCGTAGGCCCTCCTCTTGCAGGACCCGACAGGCCTGGGTGCCCGAGTAGTCGAACTCGCAGGCCTGACCGATGACGATCGGACCGGAGCCGATCACCAGGATGTGCTTGAGATCGCTGCGGCGTGGCATTAGTTCTTGACTCCGGTTTCTTTCCGTGCGGCAAGCAGGTTGGTGAAGCGGTCGAAGAGGTAGGCGGCGTCGTGCGGGCCGGCGGCAGCCTCGGGGTGGTACTGCACCGAGAAGGCCGAATCATCCAATAGGCGAACACCTTCGACGGCTCCGTCGTTGGCACACGTGTGGCTGACGACGGCGCGGCCGAACGGGGTGTCGAATTCCTGGCCGGCTTCGCCTTCGAGGGCGAAGCCGTGATTCTGCGCGGTGATCGCGATGCGGCCGGTCTGATGCTCGATCACCGGGATGTTGATGCCACGGTGGCCGAACTTCATCTTGTAGGTGCTCAGACCGAGGGCACGGCCGAGGATCTGGTTGCCGAAGCAGATACCGAACAGCGGAATGCCCTGTCCGATGACCTCTTTGGTGAGGTGCACGGCGCCGTCGGCGGTGGCCGGGTCGCCGGGGCCGTTGGAGAGGAACACGCCGTCGGCCTTCAGGTCGAGGATCTGCTCGAGCGAGGCGGTGGACGGCAGCACGTGCACGCGGATACCGCGCTCGGCGAACATGCGCGGGGTGTTGGTCTTGATACCGAGGTCGATGGCGGCCACCGTGTACAGCGCCTCGCCACCCTTGGGTTCGACGACGTAACCGCTGGTGGTGCTAACCTCACCGGCCAGATCGGCACCGAGCATGGTCGGCTGATCCTGAACCCGCCGGACCAATTCGTCGTCGGCAGCCAGAGCGTCACCGGAGAAGATTCCGGCCTTCATCGAGCCGCGGGTGCGCAGGTGCCGGACCAGGGCGCGGGTGTCGATTCCGGCGATCCCGACGATGCCCTGCTCTTCGAGCTTGGCCTGCAACGAACCTGTCGCGCGCCAGCTCGAGGTGACCCGGGACGGATCACGGACCACGTACCCGGCAACCCAGATCTTCGCGCCTGCACGCTCTCCGGTCGGGCCGACCGATTCGTCGTCCTCGTCGTTCCAGCCGGTGTTACCGATCTGCGGCGCCGTGGAGACCACGATCTGGCGGTGGTAGCTGGGGTCGGTGAGCGTTTCCTGATAGCCGGTCATGCCGGTGCTGAACACCGCTTCACCCAAGGTCTGTCCGACCGCACCGAAGGTGGTTCCGCGAAATACCCGTCCGTCTTCCAGGACCAGTACTGCGGGGCTGTGGTCAAAGCCGCTCATGCGTTCTTTCCGTTCTGCTCGATCTCGCCGGAGCTCGCGTCTTCGTTGTTGTTCGTGCTTGTCGCGGGTGCCGCGTTCGCGGGTGCGAGTGGCTTCACCCAGTCCGGGTAGACCTGCTTGTCGTCGCCACGTACGCCGGTGTCGATCTCGGTGCCGCTCGGCAGCTCCCAGCGGACTACCAGGACGCCGTCCTTGCTCATCACCTTGCCGGCGAGGCCGTTCTCGGTGCGTACCGCGCGAATCGACTTCTCCGGAATCCAGATCGCCGACGCACCGTCGCGCTCGACGAGGATTCCGCCGGAATAGCGGGAGATCTCGCAGGTGGAGCGGAAACCCAGATCGCCGACCGCGATGCGGTCCTGCCAGCTCGGTGCGATGGTGCTGCCCACGTACAGGCCGGTGGTGGGAAGGACGAGGAGTTCACCGAGAGTCTTGGGAACCGGCGGGAGTTCCCCGATTCGGTCCTTCTGTCGTTTGGCGCGCCCACGCCAACCGACGAACATCAGGCCGATCATCGCGACCCAGAAGATCGCCAAGCCGATGATCCAGAGTGCTCTCTCCATGACGCCTACTTCCCACTGCTGCTGTTCAGAAGCCCGCTCTCGCTTCTGGGCCGCGCTGCTCCGTCGTGTGCGGTGATACGGCCACGTAACAGTGTGGTCGTGACCCGGGCAGGCAACGTCATCGACTCGTACGGAGTGTTATGTGCGACACTCGCCAGGTCCGGGCCGTGGACGGTCCATTCGGCCTTCGGATCGACCAGCGTCAGGTTGGCCGGCTCCCCCACCTCGAGGGGACGGCCCTGATCGTCGAGACCGACAATGGCGGCAGGTCGCTCGCTCATGACCCGGGCGACGCCGCGCCAGTCCAGCAGGCCCGGGTTGACCATCGTCTGCACGACGATGGACAGCGCCGTCTCGAGGCCGAGCATGCCGGGACGGGCAGCAGCGAATTCGCAGCACTTGTCCTGCTCGGCGTGGGGCGCGTGATCGGTCGCGACGCAATCGATGACACCGTCCGCCAAACCCTGCCGCAGCGCGGCGACGTCACTGGCCTCGCGCAGCGGCGGGTTGACCTTGTTGATCGCGTCGTACGTCTCGAGGCGCGAGTCGTCGAGCAGCAGGTGATGGGGGGTGACCTCGGCGGTGATCGAAATACCCTGACCGCGAGCCCATTTCATCAGCTCTACGGTTCCCGCAGTGGATGCGTGACAGATGTGCACGCGAGCACCGGCATCGCGAGCGAGCAGGGCATCGCGAGCGACGATGGATTCCTCGGCCGCGCGCGGCCATCCGGCCAGACCCAACCGGGCAGCTGTCGGCCCTTCGTGGGCGATGGCGCCGACGGTCAAGCGCGGCTCCTCCGCGTGCTGGGCGATCAGTACACCCAGGGAGCTCGAGTACTCGAGGGCGCGGCGCATGATGAGCGGATCGTCGACACAGTGTCCGTCGTCGGAGAACACCTTGACCTTGCCGATACCGGCGGCCATGGTCGCCATCTCGGCAAGCTGCTTGCCCTTCAGACCGACGGTGACGGCGCCGACGGGGTGAACGTCGACCAGGCCGACTTCCTGTCCTCGTCGCCACACGTGATCGGTGATGACCACCGAATCGGCAACCGGGTTGGTGTTCGCCATCGCGAACACGGCCGTGTAGCCGCCGAGTGCCGCTGCGGCAGAACCGGACTCGATGGTCTCGGTGTCCTCGCGACCCGGCTCACGCAGGTGCGTATGCAGGTCGACGAAACCGGGCAGGAGCACCTGACCACTGCCGTCGATGATCTCGTCGGCCGATGTCGCCTCGTCGGAATCGAGCCCGACACCGATGGCCAGGATGACTCCGTCGCCGACCAGTACGTCGACGGGATCACCCTCGCCGTAGACCAGTACGTCCTTGATCAGGACCTTCACTGCCGAATCTCCGTTCTGGATCGTGGTCACAGCGCACCGTCCTCGGAGCCGACGAGGAGTCGGAACAAGACGGCCATCCGCATGTGCACACCATTGGTAACCTGTTGCAGTACAGCAGCTTTGGGTGAATCTGCGACAGCGGACGCAATTTCCATACCACGCAGCATCGGGCCGGGATGCAGGACTACCGCGTGCTCGGCCAACATCCCCAGTCTCTTTTCCGAAAGCCCGTAGTTGATCGAGTACTCACGCTGTGAGGGGAAGAAACCGCCGTTCATCCGCTCGGCCTGCACGCGCAGCATCAGCACCGCGTCCAGTCCGGGCAGTTCCGCGTCGAGCGAATGCGCAATGGTGACCGGCCAACTCTGGGCGCCGACGGGAAGCAGTGTGGGCGGGGCAATGAGCACCACCTCGGCGCCGAGCATCGACAGCAGCAGGGCATTCGAGCGCGCCACCCGGCTGTGCAGGATGTCACCGACGATCGCGATCCGTTTGCCCTCGATCTCACCGAGACGCTGACGCAAGGTGAGGGCGTCGAGCAGTGCCTGGGTGGGATGTTCGTGTGTACCGTCACCGGCATTGATCACCGCCGGGCCACCGTCCTCGGCACTGGACGTCCACTTGGCGATCTGATGGGCCGCCCCCGACGCCGGATGCCGCACGATCAAGGCATCCGCACCCGCCGCGCGCAGCGTCATCGCCGTGTCACGCAGGGATTCGCCCTTGGACACCGAGGAACTGGAGGCGCTGACATTGATCACGTCGGCGCTCATCCACTTGCCCGCCACCTCGAACGACACGCGGGTGCGGGTGGAATTCTCGAAGAACACCGTCATGACCGTCCGGCCACGCAACGTCGGGAGCTTGCGTACCTCACGGCCGAGTAAAGCCTGCTCGAAACGCTGCGCCTCGTCGAGCAGTTCGGTCGCGGACCGACGGTTCAGATCCGCGATGGAGAGAAGATGCTTCACGCGCTCTTACCTCCGGAGATCACCACGGCGTCACGACCGTCGTGCTCGTGCAGCAGGACCTTCACGTCCTCCGTACGAGCGGTGGGCACGTTCTTCCCGACGTAGTCGGCCCGCAGCGGCAGTTCGCGGTGGCCGCGATCGACCAGAACTGCCAGCTGCACCGCGCGCGGGCGACCGAGATCGCGCAATGCGTCGAGAGCGGAGCGGACGGTGCGGCCGGAGAACAAGACGTCGTCGACCAGAACGACCAAGGCGTTGTCCACGCCGCCGTCGGGGACGGACGTCCGTTCGAGGGGACGGTGTGGCTTGGTGCGCAGATCGTCGCGGTAGAGGGTGATGTCGAGCGATCCGATGGGAGTACGCACTCCGGAGAACTCTTCGATCTTGTCCCGCAGCCGAGTCGCGAGCGTGGTGCCGCGAGTGGGGATGCCGATCAGAACCACACGAGGCGCCGTACCGTCGCCGCCGTCGAGTGCAGTCTTCTCGATGATCTCGTGCGCTATCCGAGCGACGGTCCGGCCCACATCCTGGGCGGACAACAATTCGCGGATCTCGGACGCGTTTTCCGTACCTGCAAGATCGGATGGGCGAGACCCTTCGGGCACGCTCATGCAGCGACCTCCTTCTCCGCCTCACGGGACGGATCGTTAAAGGATGTCTGACGGTTCCCCACCCTATCAGCCGACAGACCTGATCCCTGCCGTGCGAACCCAGCGTTCGAGCGAACTGTGTGCAGACACACTCGGTGCGCACGGCAGGTGGTGGAACTACTCGCTACTCGTTACCCGAGTCGGCTTCCCGAGCCCGCTGCGACGTCGCGGCAGCGGCCGATCGAACCTGCGGCGCCACCAGAACGACCTGCCCGAGGATTCCGTTGACGAATCCCGGCGAGTCGTCGGTCGAGAGCTGCTTCGCCAGTTCGACGGCCTCGTCGACGGCCACGACGGGCGGCACGTCGGTGGCGTGGAACAACTCCCACACGGCGATACGCAGAATCGCTCGATCGACTGCAGGTAGCCGCTCGAGCGTCCAGTCCTGCAAGTGCGAGGAGATGACCTGATCGATACGATCCAAATTCTCCGCGACGCCGGACACCAGGGTGACCGTGTACGTCGCGACCGGCGCGACGGCGTCGTCCTTGACGGAGAGATCCGAACGCTCCGACGCCAGGGCTACCGGATCGAGGTCACGAGCTTCGGCTTCGAAGAGGAAGTCGACAGCACGCTTGCGCGCCTTGTGGCGAGCACCGAGTTTCTTATGCGGTCCGGACACTCAGGAATTCACACGCCCGAGGTAGTTGCCGTCACGGGAGTCGACCTTGAGCTTGTCGCCGGTGTTGATGAACAGCGGCACGTTGATCTCGGCGCCCGTCTCGAGGGTTGCCGGCTTGGTGCCACCGGTGGAACGGTCGCCCTGTAGGCCCGGATCGGTGTGCTTGACGATCAACTCCACGGTGACCGGGAGCTCGACGAAGAGCGGAACGTCTTCGTGGGTCGCTACCTGGACGGCCATGTTCTCGAGCAGGAACCGGGACTGCTCGCCGACGGTCGCCTCACTGATCGAGACCTGGTCGTAGGTGTCACCGTCCATGAAGATGTAGTCGCTACCGTCGTGGTACAGGTACGTCATGTCCCGACGGTCGACCGTGGCGGTCTCGACCTTCACACCGGCGTTGAACGTCTTGTCCACTACCTTGCCCGAGAGCACGTTCTTGAGCTTGGTGCGCACGAAGGCAGGACCCTTGCCGGGCTTGACGTGCTGGAACTCGATGATCGTCCACAGCTGGCCTTCGATCTGCAGAACCAGACCATTCTTGAAATCACTGGTGGAAGCCACTTGCTTCGCGTCTCCTAGGGGGTCGGGAACCGTCTCAGACGACGGTAAGGTCTTTTGCGGTCAGTGTGAGCAGCTCTGGCCCCTGCTCACGAACAACGAGCGTGTCCTCGATCCGCACACCTCCGCGACCGGAGAAGTACACGCCCGGCTCGACGGTCACCGCCGCGCCGGAAAGAAGTGTACCGGTGCCGAGCTTGCCGATTCCCGGTGCTTCGTGGATTTCCAGGCCGACGCCGTGTCCGAGGCCGTGCAGGAACAACTCGCCGTAGCCTGCATCTTCGATCACCGCTCGGGCGGCGGCGTCGACAGCGGCGCATTCCGCTCCCACGGCCAGCGCCTCACGTCCGGCTCGCTGCGAGTGTGCGACGAGCTCGTACAAGTCCCGTTGCCACTCGGAAACAGTCTCGAGAACGTAGGTACGCGTCATGTCGGAGTGGTAACCGCCGACCTGAGCGCCGAAGTCGAGCTTCACGAAATCTCCCGACGCGAGAACGGCGTCCGTCGGACGGTGATGCGGGATCGCCGAATTGGGCCCGGCCGCCACGATGGTCTCGAAGGAGATTCCGTCCGCGCCGTGATCGAGCATCAGATTCTCCAGGTCGCGGCGCACTTCACGTTCGGTGCGTCCCGGCCGGAGACCGCCTCGCGAGATCAACTCCACCAACGCGACGTCAGCGGCAGTACACGCCTGACGCAACAACGCGATCTCGGATTCGTCCTTGACCATGCGCAGTTGTTCCACCAGCCCGCTCACCGGTACGAACTGCGTGGCCGGTGACGATTCCGTCCACGACCGATGCTGAGCGAACGTCACGACATGAGCTTCGAACGCGAGTGTCGGTGCCGACGTCGTCTCGATCAGCCTGGCCGCGCTGGACCGGTCGATCTCGGCGCGAAGATCGGGAACCTGCTGCGCCACCTGGCTGACGTAGCGACCGTCCGTGCAGATGACCGTGTCGTCCTCGGACGACACTGCGTCGGTAGCACCGACCACCAGCGCGGCATTCGATCCGGTGAACCCGGTCAGGTACCGGATGTTGAGCAGGTCTGTGACGAGAATCGCGTCCAGGTCACGTTCGCGGAGTACACGTCGAAGGGCTTCGCGGCGAGAGGAGAAATCGAACGTCATGACAAGAAGGTACTCGCATCGCCGATGCGTGTTTTCGGCCGAATCCGACGCCGACCGAACCGCTGTGTGGGTTACGCCACGTGTGCACGTAGTTCTCGTTACTGTGTAGTCATGAACGCCTGGTTGGTACGTGGCCTCGGCATGAGCCTGGTACATGTCGTATTTCGTGCGCTACTCGGGGCTGCCATCGCCCAATGGCCGCTACAGGGATCGACACTGCGCTGGTCGTCACTGGTGATCGTCGTCGTCGTCGCCTTGATCTGGGGCGGCATCGACGGCATCCGTGATCGCCGCGCCTTCCCCGAACCCGAGGACGGCGCGGATCTGACAGTGGTGTGGCTCAGGGCCGGAATCGTCGGCGGACTCGTCGCAGGCGCCGCAAGCTGGCTGCTCAGCCTGATCCCGGCGCTCGAACTGACCCAGCAGGGCCTGTTCTTCGAAGTGACGTCCGGCGCGGCCTTCACCATCCTGCTGATCTTCGTTCCGGCGATGCTCACCGTCACCGTCGGCCGCTTTTTCGTCAGCCGCGAACAGCGCAAGAACGGCACCGCACCGCAGGTGCCGTCGCACGAGCGCCGTCGCGAGCCGGTGCCGGTCGGCGACGGCCACGACTCCCCCACCGGGCAGCATGCCTACGTCGGGGCCGATGCGTCGGTCGCAGATTCCGACGCCCCGACCACATCGTTTCCGGCGGCGGACCCGGGTAGTCGTCCGTAGCCGAGCACCGAGAACGAGCAGCGGGCCCCGGAGATCTCCGGGGCCCGCTGCTCGTTCTCGGCTCAGTCGCGCTCGGCGAGAAACCTGATCGCCAACAGGTAGCCCGCGACGCCGAAGCCGACGATGACACCTGTGGCGATCGGGCTCAGGTAGGAGTTGTGCCGAAACTCTTCTCGCGCATGCACGTTCGAGATGTGCACTTCCACCAGCCCAGCCGTGAGCTCGGCGCACGCGTCGCGCAGCACCACGGACGTGTGAGTCAGCCCGCCCGCGTTGAGAATCACCGGTTCCCCGGCGTCCGCCGCCTCGTGAATCCACCCGAGCAGATCACCTTCGTGATCGCTCTGGCGAACCACGACCTCGACGCCGAGTTCCTTGCCTGCCTCGACACACAGGTCGACCAGATCCTCGTGGGTGGTCGATCCGTAGACCTCGGGCTGCCGCTTGCCGAGGCGACCGAGATTCGGTCCGTTGACGACGTTGATCCTCACAACAGGACCGTTCCGCCCGCAGGCCTCGGATCGCGAGCGATGGCCGAGAAAGCTGCCACCAGTAGCGACGGATCAGGCCCTTCCAGACGACCGGGCTTCGCGAGACCGTCGAGTACCACGAACCGAAGCAGCCCGGCACGGTTCTTCTTGTCGGTCTGCATACCCTTGAGCAGGTCACCGAACGCGTCGCCGTCGTACGAGGTGGGCAGTCCGACGAGGTCGAGAATCGACTTGTGGCGATCGGCGGTGGCATCGTCGAGCCGGCCCGCCAGCCGGCCGAGTTCGGCGGCGAACACGAGACCGACGGAGACGGCCGCGCCGTGACGCCATTTGTACCGCTCACGACGCTCGACCGCATGCCCGAGAGTGTGCCCGTAGTTGAGAATCTCCCGCAGATCCGACTCGCGCAGATCGGCGGCGACAACCTTCGCCTTGACCTCGACGGAACGCCGAATCAGTTCGGGCAGAACAGTTCCCGCAGAATCGAGCGCCGCTTCCGGATCTGCTTCGATCAGATCCAGGATGACGGGATCGGCGATGAAACCGGTTTTGATCACCTCGGCCAGGCCTGCGATGATTTCGTTGCGCGGCACCGTCTCGAGCGTGGCGAGGTCGATGAACACCGCACCGGGTTCGTGGAACGACCCGACGAGATTCTTGCCCGCCTCGGTATTGATGCCGGTCTTGCCGCCCACGGCCGCGTCGACCATCGCCAACAGGGTGGTGGGCACGTGAACGACCTTCACCCCACGCATCCAGGTGGCCGCGACGAAACCGGTCAGGTCGGTGGCAGCTCCGCCGCCCAGGCTGATGATCGCATCACTTCGCGTCAGGCCGATCTTGCCCAGCACGTCCCAGCAGAACCCGGCGACAGCCAGATCCTTCCCCTCTTCGGCGTCCGGAATCTCGATGCGGTGTGCGTCGATTCCCTTCTCCGCCAGAGCAGCCCGTACGGCCTCGGCCGTCTCCGCGAGCGGGGGCTGATGGAAGATCGCGACCGTGCGCACGCCTTCGACCTCGGCCACCAGGTCGCCGAGCAGCCCGCGGCCGATCACGACCGGGTAAGGATGTGCGGTCTTCACCTCTACACGTACGGGTTCGGTCACTGCTTCACTGCTCCACTCCGCTTGTTCATGCGTCTTCGATTTTCGAGACCAACTGAGCGACGACCCGAGCCGGACTGCGCCCGTCCGTCCTGATCCTGATCGTGGCCGCCCGCCGGTACAACGGCCTACGACGGCGCATCAGCTCCTGATACTTCACCTTCGGATCGCCGCCGGTGAGCAACGGTCGATGATTGTTCGCCCCCGTCCGGCGCAGCCCTTCGGCGACACTGATCTCGAGATACACCACCGTGTGCCCTTCGAGCAGCTCGCGGGTCCGGTCCGAGAGGATCGCCCCGCCGCCGAGCGAAACGATGCCGTCCGTACCGACCAAGGCGTCACGCACGACGGACTCTTCGATCTCCCGGAACCGAGGTTCCCCGTCCTGGCTGAAGATCTCCGGGATCGTCCGCCCCTCGGTACGTTCGATCTCGGCGTCCGTGTCGACGAGTTCGACGTCGAAAGCCTGCGCCAAGCGCCGACCGATGGTCGACTTCCCGGCGCCGGGCGGCCCGATCAGGACGGCCATCGGCTTCATCGACACCGGTACCTCGATGCTGCCGGCGTCCTCAGCGGGGCGGACGGGATGCGATGCCGTGGGCGTAGCGTCGGTAGTTGGCAGTGGTCTCGTCAATGGAATCACCACCGAACTTTTCGAGAGCTGCCTGCGCGACGACCAACGCGACCATCGATTCGGCGACGACACCGGCGGCCGGAACCGCACACACGTCACTTCGCTGATGAATCGCGACGGCTTCCTCACCACTGTCCATGTCCACGGTCGCCAACGCACGCGGAACCGTCGAGATCGGCTTCATCGCGGCCCGCACTCGCAGGGCCTCACCATTGGTCATACCGCCTTCGATACCGCCGGCACGGTTGGTGGCGCGCACGATGCCGTCCGGACCCGGACGGATTTCGTCGTGTGCCTCGCTGCCGCGCCGACGTGCGGTCTCGAAGCCGTCACCGACCTCGACACCCTTGATGGCCTGAATGCCCATGAGGGCGGCCGCGAGTCGTGCGTCGAGGCGCTCGGCGCCACTGACGAAGGTACCGAGACCGACGGGAAGTCCGTGGATGACGACCTCGACGATGCCACCGAGAGTGTCGCCGTCCTTCTTGGCCGCTTCGATCTCGGCGATCATCGACTCTTCGGCCGCTTTGTCGAAGGCGCGAACCGGGCTGGCGTCGATCGCGTCCAGATCCTTGCCCTCGGGCGCCGGACCGACGTAGGGCTCGGACGCGCCGATGGAAATGACGTGCGAGACCACCTCGGCACCGAAGACCTGCCGCAGGAACGCCCGCGCAACGGTTCCGGCCGCGACGCGGGCGGCAGTCTCACGGGCACTGGCCCGTTCGAGAACAGGGCGGGCGTCGTTGAAGCCGTACTTGAGCATGCCGCTGTAATCGGCGTGGCCGGGACGCGGGCGCGTCAACGGGGCGTTGCGGGCCTGATCGGCGAGCAGATCCGGATCGACCGGATCGGCAGACATGATGGTTTCCCACTTGGGCCATTCGGTGTTGCCGATCTCGATGGCCACCGGGCCGCCGAGCGTAAATCCGTGGCGCACACCACCGATGATCGTCACCTTGTCGGCTTCGAACTTCATCCGGGCGCCACGGCCGTAACCGAGTCGACGACGGGCAAGTTCGGACGAGATGGCCTCAGAGGTCACTTCGACCCCCGCGACCATGCCCTCGAGCATCGCGACGAGGGCGGGACCATGGGATTCTCCGGCAGTTATCCAACGCAGCACGTCGCCCATCTTTCCACGTCACCGGCGTACGTCGTCACGGTGGCCCTGCCGCGGGCATGCACCGCCCGGACCAACCGTTGACGGCCCTCGTCATTGCCACGCGGTGTCGGTCCAGGCAATGCGATTACCGCCCTGTCTTTTCGCTCGGTACATGGCGGTGTCCGCACGATGAATCGCCAGGTCGAAGATCTCGGCGTCTTTGAACAATGCCAACTCTGTGCAGACGTCGTACACCCCGGTACTCGCTGTCAGCGGTCGGGCGTCCCGCGGCGAATGCACGGCATCGTGAACCCTCGTCGCCACCCTCGTGGCCGAATCCGTCGTTGCCTCGACAATCGCCACGAATTCGTCGCCACCGGTCCGGGCGAGGAGGCCGTCGGAGCCGACTTCCACTGCCATCCGTTCGGCGACGACCGACAATGCCGCATCGCCGGCGCCGTGCCCGTGTACGTCGTTGAGATCTTTGAATCCGTCGACATCGATGACCATGACGACGAAGGTCGAGCGACCTCGAGCACGTGACTCGATCAGAGCCGCCCTGGCTTCCGACAACCCGCGACGATTGAGTAAACCCGTCAAGGGATCAACCCTGGCCTGGTCCGCGTCGTCGGACAGGTGCATCAGGGCCATGTGAAGGACCACGGACGAGGCGAACAAGACTCCGGTGACCACGAAGACTGCGAGAACGATCAAGATACCGGTCGAGTCGAGGACTGGAGTCGCCGCCGCTGTCGTGACCGCCCCGACCGCTACCGCCACCGTCAACTGCGCAGCCAACATCCGAGGGCTGTGGAACAGAGCGGCGTACAGCGACAGAACCGCGTAGAGAACGACCCCCGTCGTGGCGAGAAGTTGCGAGTTCACCCCGGCGAGCAACACCATGCCGATCACCGCGTTCGTGATCAGAAGAAACTCCGCGGATCGTCCCTCGGACGGGCCGATCCGCGAATCCGACCAGGTACGGAAGCAGTACGACACGCCCAGCGCTCCGAAGACCGTGATCACCCGTTCCACGGGGGTGGTCACGACGTCCGGGACGAACTGGATCAGGATCAGGAATCCGAACCCGAAGCCGAGACCGATCTGGACGATCATTCGAGTCGACCCGAGGAGCCCGCGTTCGCGCAGGAGTCGCTGCCTGTGATCGAACTCGAACGGCTGCCGCCACCACATCCTGACTGAACTGGAGTTTCGTTGTGCGCCACCTGGACCGCTCACGACGATCGGTTCACGGCGGATCATGACAACTCCTCACACAGGACGAACAACTCACCGACCCCCACCAGTCAGCGAATAATCAGTTATCAACAAATAGTTGAACAGGCAATCATAATTTGCAACCTTTTGTGATGTATGACCTATATGATCCTTTTGCTCTTTTAGGGGCGGCGGTCCGCAGTATCGGATTCAGGTGAGCGCGATGTACGACGTCATCGTCGCCGCACACATCGAAGGACCGTGCGGAAGGGACGTGCGCTCCCCGCACGGCCCGCGTCGCCTCGCCAGAACGGTCACGGCGCCTGCGGTCGCGGTGAGGACCGGTGCGAGTGCCGCTGCGCCCAGCCAGACCTGAGAGCCGAGCATGGCTGTCGAACCGCCGAGGGCAAGAGCAAGTTTCACATCCCCGGCACCTATCGAACCTGGGGATACCAGATACATCGTGAGGTGAACGCCGGCGAGCATGGCCGAACCGACGAGAGCCGCACCGAGCTGATCGACGACCGCCGCCCAGAGCAGCACACCCGCATAGCCCGGCATGGTGAACACGTTCGGAAGCCGCCGGACCGTCACGTCCACGGCGGACACCGTAGTACACCACCACAGCAACAGAGCACCACCGACAAGGTGCGTAAGTGAGGACGTGTCCACGAATGCGAGAGCCGGCCAGCCTACTGCTACGGACAGCTCACACATTCTCGGCGGCAGACGTGCCGAGGGCAGCACAGTCCGCAACCATCGCTCGACCAGGAACCTGGCCACCCGTCCGGCACCAGCGCCGGTCACAGCCCAGGCCGACAACTCGACAACGCTTGTTCCCGACATGCATCGAGCATTCACCGATCGACGTTTGTTACGCCCCGGTGAAATCGGTCTGTGGAAAACACCACCGACTGTGGACGATCTGCGATGTCAGAGCAACGCGGCCGCCATCACCTCTCGCGGTGCCGGCATACCGGTGAACTGCTCCACCTGCCCGAACGCCTGATTCAGGAGCATCGCCAAACCACCGATCACGATGCCGCCCGATGCCGCCACGGCCGAAGCCAACGGCGTCGGCCAGGGATCGTAGATCGCGTCCAGGACGAACCTCGCCCGACTCAACTGCCCGGTGAACGGTTCAGCGGCAACCGCCGGGACCGTGCTCACGAGCACGGACGAGTCCGCGCACACTTCGCCCAGACGCGGGTCGTCGAACGCCACGAAATCGATCTCGAGTCCCGCCGACGCTCCACAGTCGATCGCCCCCGACGCGCGACCGGCGTCCCGCGCGACGACACTGACCGACGCCACGCCCAGGTCCGCAAGAGCCACCAGTGCGGGGCGGGCTGTTCCGCCGGCCCCGATCACCACAGCCGACGAGTCCGTCAGATCGCCGACACCACCGGCGATCAGAGCGCCACTGACGCCGTCGACGTCCGTGCAATCTGCCCGCCACCCACCGTCGATACGGACCAAGGTGTTCGCCGAACCGATCGTGACAGCCCGCGGGGTTCGCTCAGTGGCGTAGTCGAGGGCCGCGATCTTGCCCGGCATGGTCACCGACAGACCGACCCATTCCGGTCCCAGACTCTCGACCAACGCCGGCAACTGCTCGCCGGTGCACTCGATCCGCTCGTACGTCCATCCGGTCAGGCCGAGGGATTCGTACGCCGCCCGATGCAGTAACGGGGACTTCGAGTGCTCGATCGGCGACCCGAGGACGGCGGCTTTACGCGGCCCGCTCACCTCAACGACCACTGTCGAGGATGCCGCTCTCGAGTGCCAGTTGAATGTTGGCGAGATGTTCCTCATAACTGTGCGTGAACAGCGTCTGGCCTTCCTTGTTGATCGTGACGAAATACAACCAGTCACCGTCCGCGGGCGCCTCGACGGCTCTGAGTGCGTCCAGGCTCGGCGATGCGATAGGCGTGGCGGGCAGTCCGGGCATGGCGTACGTGTTCCACGGAGTCACACGGGCGCGGTCCTCGTCGGTGGTGGCCACTTCGGTGGTGTCCAACGAGTAATTGACGGTGGAGTCGAACTGCAGCGGCTGACCCACGGCAAGCCTGTTGACGATCACGCGGGCAACCTTCGACATGTCCACCGGCAGAGCCTCGCGTTCGACCAAGGATGCCGACACCAGAAGCTGGTACGGCGTCAATCCCACGCCGGCTCCCGCGGTGAGGATGCCAGTCGATTCGTACTGCGCCGCACTGCCTTCGACCAGAGCGCGCAGGATGTCGGTCGGTGACGCGGTGGGGTCGAAATCCCAACTGCGCGCGGCGATGAGACCTTCGAGCTGCCGGTCCTTGTCCGGAACACCCTGCACCGAAGACATGGCCCACTGCGGCACTCCGAGTGCCGTCAGATCGGGTGAGGCACCGGCCACGTTGAGATCGTCGGCCGAAACACACTTCTGTGAATCAGCCGGACCCACGCAACTGGCCTCGGCGATCAGGCTGTAGATGCCCTTCTTGACCGCCTCGGTCTGCACGTCCCGCGAATCGTGCAATTGGCGGCCCTCGGCCACGACGACGTACCCGACACGGGAATCGGGTGCGATCAGGGCATCGAGTGCATCCGAGGCCTTGCTCTGGACGGGGACTTGGTAGAACCCGGGCTGAACCTTCGATATCTCGGTCGGGTTGGCTACTGCGGCGTTGTAGAACGCAGCGGAGCTGGCGACCACGTCTTTGGCCGCGAGGGCACCGCCGATCTCGGTGGCGGTATCGCCGCTGTGCACCTGAATCACCACGGGAGCACCACCGGGGCCGGCGAAGTCGGCCGGCGCGCTGGTGCGATCGAAATACCAGAAAGCTCCGTACGCTCCGGCGCCCAGGACTGCGAGAACCAGGACCAGGATCGCCAGCACGCCGACTTTCTTGCCACGTTTGGCGCGCTTGTCACGGGCCTCGCGGTTCTTGCGGGCTTGGGAGCGGGATGTGTGCGGCGGGTCGATACTCTGTGGCAGCGCCCGCATGACGACGGTCTCGGTGTTGTCGTAGTCGAACGACCGTTCGTATCGGCGCCCCGGCGCCGGTTCCTGCTGTTGTGGCTCGTATCGACCACGGGAGTACCGATCGCGGGCGTCGGATGGATACTGCGCGCTGCCGGGAGCGCCCCCCGGGTCGCGGGCGTCGGTTCGGTGCGGTTCCGCGAGGTGAGGTGCACGCTGCTCGTGTCGGTCGTGCCCGGCCCCGTCAGCGCTGTGCTCGTCGGGACGGTAGGCATCAGGGCTGTACCCATCATCGTGGAGATCACGGCCGTCGTGCTGTCGATCCCGTCCGTCCGTCGGGGTCGGCTCCCGCCAGCCGGCCTGATACGCCTCGTGTCGGTCGGTCTGCTGTGGGTCGCCCTCGTCCCAACGCCCGCTCACCGACCATCCTCCCCTGCGGATGCGTCGCCTGACGACTCCACTGGTGTCACTGCTCTACTCCGCTCGTCCAACCACCCTTGCAAGATTTCCACCGCAGCGGCCTGGTCGATCATCGGGCGCTGTCCGCGAGCCTTGACGCCGCTCTCACGCAAGTTGCGTGCTGCGGTGACTGTGGTCAGTCGCTCGTCGGACAATCGCACCGGTATCGGTTCTACTGCTCGTTGCAGTCGTTTCGCGAACGCGGTTGCGATGCCGGCAGCCTTACCGTGCTCACCGCGCAGCGTCTGTGGCAGTCCGACGATAACCTCCACGGCCTCGTACTCGGCGACGATGTCGATAATGCGCCGAATATCGGGCGCGTCGGGACCGCGTTCCTTGGATCGGCTGACCGTTTCGACCGGTGTGGCCAGAATGCCGTCCGGGTCGCTCGATGCGACTCCGATCCGGACGCTTCCGACGTCTATCGCGATTCGTCGGCCGCGCCCCGGATCGTCGACACCCGGACGGTCGGGGCCCGGTTGGGTCGCCACCGTCAGCTTCCGCTCGCCAGCTCTCCGACGCGGTCCCGGATCGCATCGAGGGCTGCGGGGATTCCTGCGGCGTCGGACCCGGAGCCCTGTGCCATATCCGGCTTTCCGCCGCCTCGGCCGCCGATCTTCGGGCCGAAGGACCCGACCAGATCGCCGGCCTTGATGCCGAGAGCTTGGGCGGCCTTGCTCACGGCGACGACGAACGGCACCTTGCCGTCGACATCACCGAGGAGCGAAACGACGGCAGGTTCGGTACCGAGACGCCCCTTGACGTCGGTGACGAGAGCGCGCAGATCGTTACCGCCGACGCCGGCTGGAGCCGGCTCTGCGATCACGAGAACGCCCCCGATTCGGGTGGCCTTGGCGACGAAATCGCCGGCCGCGGCGAGAACCGCCTTCGCCTTGGTCTGTTCGAGTTCCTTCTCGGCTACCTTGAGACGCTCGACCAACGCCTCGACGCGGGCCGGAACTTCCTCGGACGGCACCTTCAGCGACGAGGACAAACCGGCCATCAACGCGCGTTCCTTGGCCAGGTACCGGTACGAGTCGAGGCCGACGTACGCCTCGACGCGCCGGATGCCGGAGCCGACGGATTGCTCACCGAGCAGCGTGACCTGACCGATCTGCGCGGAGCTGCCGACGTGGGTACCGCCGCACAGTTCCATCGAGAACGGTCCGCCGATTTCGACGACCCGGACCTCGTCGCCGTAGTTCTCGCCGAAGAGCGCCATCGCGCCCATCGCCTTGGCCTTGTCCAGGTCGGTGACAAAGGTGTTCACCGCATAGTTCGCTGCCACCGCTTCGTTGGTGACGGCTTCGATGTCCTGCTTCTGCGACTCCGACAGCGCGCCCTGCCAGGAGAAGTCGAAACGGAGGTATCCGGGCTTGTTCAACGAGCCGGCCTGGACGGCGTTGGGGCCGAGCACCTGACGCAGCGCCGCGTGCACCATGTGCGTGCCGGAGTGGCCCTGAGTCGAGCCCTTGCGCCACTGCGCGTCGACGTGCACGAGCAGCGCATCGCCCTCGGCGATCTCGCCCTTGCCGATGGTGACCTTGTGAGTCCAGACCTTCTTCGCGATCTTCTGCACGTCGTCGACGCGCGCTTCGAAGCCGGGTGCGGTGAGGGTACCGATGTCCGCGATCTGTCCACCGGACTCCGCGTACAGCGGGCTCCGATCGACGATCACCTCCACGGACTGACCGGCCGTGGCGACGGGTACGCGGACGCCGTCCGAGATGAGCGCGAGCACCCGCGCTTCGGAGACCAGCTCGTCGAAGCCGGTGAATTCGGTGGGCCCGCGATCGAGGAGCTCTTTGTAGACGGTGAGGTCGGCGTGGGCGTGCTTTCGTGCCTGGGCGTCGTCCTTGGCGCGCTTGCGTTGCTCGGCCATGAGCGTGCGGAAACCGTCTTCGTCGACCGAAAGCCCGGCCTCCGAAGCCATTTCCAGGGTCAGGTCGATCGGGAAGCCATAGGTGTCGTGCAGCGCGAACGCCTGGTCACCGCCGATGACGGATTTGCCGGACGACTTGACCGCGTCCGCGGCACCTTCGAACAACGCCGAACCCGAGGCCAGGGTCTTGAGGAATGCGGTCTCTTCGCCGACTGCGACGTTCTCGATTCGCGTGAAATCACTCTCGAGCACCGGGTACGAAGGGGCCATGGTGTCGCGGACGACGACCATGAACTCACGCATCGTGGGCTGCTCACTGCCGAGTAGTTTGGCCGAGCGCACAATGCGGCGCAACAACCGGCGCAGCACGTAACCGCGGCCGTAGTTACCCGGGTTGACGCCGTCCGCGATCAACATCGCGGCCGTGCGCGCGTGGTCGGCGATGACGCGAAAGCGCACGTCGGAAGTGTGATCGGCACCGTAGACGCTGCCCGTCAGCTCGGCCGCCTTCTCGATCACCGGGCGGAGCAGGTCGGTCTCGTAGACGTTCTCGACGCCCTGAAGCAGGAACGCGACACGCTCGATGCCCATGCCGGTGTCGATGTTCTTCTTCGGCAGCGGTCCGAGGATCTGATAGTCGCCCTTGTTGGTGCCTTCACCGCGTTCGTTCTGCATGAACACGAGGTTCCAGATCTCGATGTAGCGGTCCTCGTCGGCCTCCGGGCCACCTTCGACGCCGTATTCGGGGCCCCGGTCGTAGAAGATCTCCGAGCACGGGCCGCACGGGCCGGGGATACCCATGGACCAGTAATTGTCCTTCATACCGCGGCGCTGAATGCGCTCTTCCGGCACGCCGACCTCGTCACGCCAGATCGCGAACGCTTCGTCGTCGTCGAGGTAGACGGTTGCCCACAGGCGCGTCGGGTCGATGCCGTAGCCGCCGTCTTCGACCGATCCGGTCAACAACTGCCAGGCCAGGGCGATGGCGTCCTTCTTGAAGTAGTCGCCGAAGGAGAAGTTGCCTGCCATCTGGAAGAACGTGTTGTGACGGGTGGTGATGCCCACTTCCTCGATGTCGAGGGTGCGAACGCACTTCTGCACCGAGGTGGCACGGGTGTAGGACGGGGTCTGCTGGCCGAGGAAGTACGGCACGAACGGCACCATGCCCGCATTGACGAACAGAAGGTTCGGATCATCGAGAATCAGCGACGCGCTGGGAACCTCGCTGTGGCCGGCCTTGACGAAGTGGTCGAGGAATCGCCTGCGGATCTCGTGGGTTTGCACTAACCGTTCCTTACCTTCAAGACGTCGAGCTACGGGTGTCCAGACTATCGCGTCGATGCAGCTACTTTTCCGGGACTCAGCCTCGGACGATCCGGCGCAGCTTCACCACCCGATCCGCTATCTCCCGCTCGTTGCCGTGGTTGGTGGGCTCGTAATAGTCGACGCCGACCAGGTCGTCCGGCGGATACTGTTGCCGCAGAACGCCATCACGCGTGTCGTGTGGGTACTTGTAGCCGATCGCGTTACCGAGGGCCTCGGCACCCTTGTAGTGGCCGTCACGTAGATGTGGTGGCACCAAACCGGATTTTCCGGCGGCCACGTCTGCCATGGCCGCACCGAGTGCCGCGGTGACCGCACCGGACTTGGGCGCGGTGGCCAGGTGAATGGTCGCCTGCGCCAACGCCAGCCTGGCTTCGGGCATCCCGATCAGCTGCACGGCCTGTGCGGCAGCCGCCGCGGTCTGCAATGCCATCGGATCGGCCATGCCGATGTCCTCGCTGGCATGGACCATCAGCCGCCGTGCGATGAAGCGAGGGTCTTCCCCCGCGGTCAGCATTCGAGCCAGGTAGTGCAGCGCGGCGTCGACGTCGGAGCCGCGGATGCTCTTGATGAACGCACTGATGACGTCGTAGTGCTGATCTCCGGCCCGGTCGTAGCGCACCGCCGCCTTGTCGACGCTCGCCTCGACCGTCGCGAGATCCACAACGGCCGGGCCCGACTCGCCGTCCGCGGTGTCGAGGGCGGCACCGGCCGCGGCTTCGAGCGCAGTCAGAGCACGGCGGGCGTCACCGGACGCCAGCCGCACCAGATGGTCCATCGCGTCGTCCTCGACGGTCACCGAGCCGCCGAAACCGCGTTCGTCGGTCACTGCGCGTTCGAGCAGTTCCTGCACGTCGGCGGGTGTCAGCGACTGCAACTGCAGCACCAGCGAACGCGAGAGCAAGGCCGAGACCACGGAAAACGACGGATTCTCGGTGGTGGCGCCCACCAACAACACGATTCGATTTTCCACCGCCGCGAGAAGTGCATCCTGTTGCGTCTTGGAGAAGCGGTGCACCTCGTCGATGAACAGGACAGTCTGTTCACCGCCCAGTAGTCGTCGGCGGGCAAGTTCGATGACACCGCGAACTTCCTTGACCCCGGCCGACAATGCCGACATCGCCTCGAAGCGTCGACCGGTAGCCCCCGAGATCAACGACGCCAAGGTGGTCTTTCCGGTACCCGGCGGACCGTACAGCATCACCGAGGCCGCCCCGGAACCTTCCACCAGACGTCGCAGCGGCGCCCCCTGGCCGAGCAGGTGTTGCTGACCGACGACTTCTCCGAGCGTGCGGGGACGCATCCGCACCGCCAGCGGAGCGCTCAGATCCACGGCCATCGGCTCCGATCGCGGCACCGACACAGCGCGCGGCTCGTCGGCCACGTCCTCCTCGATCTGCGGAGCCTCGAACAGTCCGCTGTCCTCCACGTCACCTTCACCCTGCCAATCACTCACGGCCCGACGTTACTGGAGCACACCGACGCCACGCGAAATCTGTCGCCGAAGCCGTGACGCCACACGCACCGGCGCAGCGGATTCGATAGCGTGGTCGCCATGAGCACCTCCGAGATCGCCACCGTCCTCGCGTGGCACGACGCACTCAACAACCGCGATACCGACACCCTGCTGAAACTGTCGAGCGACGACATCGAGGTAGCAGGCCCGAAAGGCGCAGGACAAGGCCTCGCGGCACTACGCGAATGGGCCGAAACTGCAGACGTGACGCTGATCCCGGGCGCCCTGTACGTCCACCACGGGGTGGTCGTGGCGGAGCAGACCGAGACATGGGCGGCCGAGCCGGACAAGCCGCAGACGGTCGCCTCGGCATTTCGGGTAGTACGCGATCAGGTCACGTCCACGTTCCGGCACGACAGCCTTGCCGCAGCTCTCGCGGCAACTGATCTGTCCGAGAACGATCTCTTCGAAGACAACTGACCCTACTCGCGGCGGGCCGCGCACGCGCCCGCCGCGGCTCAGCTGAAGCGGGCTCGAAGTGCCGTGACCATCTGCTGCGAGTGTGATGCGACCGCCGTGTTGCCGGTAACGTCTGCCGCCCTGGCAAGGCGTTCCCAGCGAACGATCAGTGCCTCGGCGCGGGGTATCGACAGGTGATGTTCACGGACCGCAGCGATACGCGAATGATCTTCGGGCAGAAACAGATACGTACTGAGCCAGACCCAGATAAGTTGCGCCTCGACGAGGCGACGCCCCAACTCTGCCTCGTCCGCGAGTGCCGGCCACATACCTACCACTTCGGCGCGCCACGCGTCGACCATTGCCGACGCTCGCTCCTCGGTGAGATCCACACTGCACAGGCAGCCCGGGAACGACACGAGCGAATGGGCGATATCGAGCGTCGCGTCCCGATAGCCGCCCCACTCGTAGTCGAGGAACCGAACACCCTCGTCGTTGACGATGATGTTGTCCGGGCACAGATCGGACGGGCTGAATGCCCGAAAACGTCCGCCGCTGAACAACTGTCGTCCGCGATCGACTTGCGAGGTCACCTCGGCGTCGACGTCGACGCCCAGAAGTTCGGCCAGCAGGGACGGTACTTCGGCGACGACGCGGCCGACCTGGTCGGAGATCTCGTCGCAGTAGTGCCCTACGTCCGCTCGACGCAGCAGGGCCGTGAAATCTCCCTCGCGACCAACGGTTGCGGCGTGCATGCGGCCCATTGCCTGGGCCATGGCCATGAGCGTATTCGTGACGGTGTCGGGGTCCGGGTCTTCCAGTAGCGCGCTGATCGGCGTCGAATCTCCCAGATCACTGAGCACGAGAAGTTGAGAGTTCAGATCGGATGCAAGCAATTGCGCACCTGGACGCGCATCCTTCGCCAATGCGTTGGCGAACTGGTAAGACACCGCTTCGCGGAGGAACGCGGCGCCGGAGTCGAACGAGCGCGCGCCGTCCGTGGACTGGGCGATCACCGTCTTGGCGCCACCGTCGAAGGAGTTGCGAACCTGCTTGATCACCAGAGTCCTGGGCAAGGAGAACGGATTCTCGTCCACCCGAACCCTCAATACGATGGTACGTCCACTGCCCCCCAGGTCCACGGGATCCACCAGGGTCACGGGTGCGCCGGTTCGGCGAGCGAGCAGGTGCTCGGCTGCCGCGACGACTTCGGAAACGGGGTCTGCCAGTATTGCTGTCATCACAGACCAACCTACCCGTTAGCGATCACGCTCACGGCACACTTGCCGCCACTGATTTCGAGGAGGCACCGGCAAAACCGCCCACAAACCGGATCTATCAGCGTTGATAGCGCAATCATCGTGCCCGGAAACGAATTTCACCTAGACGAACAAAATGCCCGGGCACCGTGATGATTCGGTACCCGGACACTTGTCCGACCTACATGCCTACGCGCTCGGCGCGTCGTCGTCCTTCTTCTCGGGCTTCGCGTCTATGCCCGATTCCTTGCGCTGCTGGAGCGAGATCGCTGCAGGCGCAGAGGTGAGCGGATCCACGCCGCCGCCGGACTTCGGGAAGGCGATGACCTCTCGGATCGAGTCCACGCCGGCGAGCAACGCGGTGATGCGGTCCCAGCCGAACGCGATTCCGCCGTGCGGTGGCGCGCCGAACGCAAACGCGTCGAGGAGGAAGCCGAACTGTTCCTGTGCCTCTTCCTCTGTGATACCCATGACGCCGAACACCCGCTCCTGGATGTCGCGACGGTGGATACGGATACTGCCACCACCGATCTCGTTGCCGTTGCAGACGATGTCGTACGCGTACGCCAACGCCGACCCGGGATCGGTGTCGAAGGTGTCGAAGAACTCCGGTTTGGGCGAGGTGAAGGCGTGGTGCACGGCAGTCCACGCGGAATGCCCGAGAGCGACGTCACCGGACGCGGTGGCGTCGGCGGCCGGTTCGAACATCGGCGCGTCGACGATCCACACGAATGCCCACGCCTTGGGGTCGATGAGGTCTTTCTTGCGAGCGATCTCGCCGCGCGCCGCACCGAGCAGTGCGCGGGTGGACTTGGTCGCCCCTGCACCGAAGAAAATGCAGTCGCCCGGCTGCGCGCCGACGTGGGCGGCAAGGCCGGCGCGTTCGGCGTCGGTCAGGTTCTTGGCGACAGGTCCGCCGAGGGTGCCGTCCTCACCGACCAGCACATACGCCAATCCCTTGGACCCGCGCTGCTTGGCCCATTCCTGCCACGCGTCGAGCTGCTTGCGCGGCTGGCTCGCACCACCGGGCATGACGACGGCGCCCACGTACTCGGCCTGGAAGACACGGAAGCTGGTGTCTTTGAAGAATTCGGCACACTCGACCAGTTCGATGCCGAAACGCAGATCGGGCTTGTCGCTGCCGTAGCGGCGCATCGCCTCGTCGTAGGTCATCCTCGCGATCGGAGTCTTGATCTCGTGACCGACCAGCTTCCACAGCGCCGTCAGGATTTCCTCGGCGAGCAGGATCACGTCGTCCTGGTTCACGAAGGACATCTCGACGTCGAGCTGCGTGAACTCCGGCTGGCGGTCCGCACGGAAGTCCTCGTCACGGTAGCAGCGGGCAATCTGGTAGTACCGCTCGATACCGCCGACCATCAGGAGCTGCTTGAACAACTGCGGGCTCTGGGGCAACGCGTAGAAGTTGCCCGGCTGAAGACGCGACGGAACGAGGAAGTCGCGTGCACCCTCCGGGGTGGAACGCGTCAACGTGGGCGTCTCCACTTCGACGAATTCATGGCTCGCCAGCACCCCACGGGCGGCGGCACTCACCTTGGAGCGCAGACGAATTGCGTGTCCGGGTCCTTCGCGACGCAGATCGAGATAGCGATATTTCAGACGCGCTTCCTCGCCGACCTGATCGTCGAGCTGGAACGGCAGCGGCGCACTCTCGTTGAGTACCTCGAGTTCGGTGGCATTGACCTCGACAGCACCGGTGGGGATCTCGAAGTTCTGGTTGCCTTCCGGACGAACCTCGACGACGCCGGTCACGCGGACGCAGTACTCCGCACGCAAACGGTGGGCCTGCTCGGCGACGTCACCTGCGCGGAAGACGACCTGCGACACTCCGGACGCATCACGAAGATCGATGAAGATCACTCCGCCGTGATCACGACGCCTGGCGACCCAACCGGTGAGCGTAACTGTCTGCCCTGCCTGCTCGGGTCGCAATGAACCGGCGAGATGTGTGCGCAGCACGAGATTCCTTTCGAAATACAGCCGACGATCGACTACTTTGCCTGCGATCCTACGGAGCGAAGTGGGCAGAGCGGAAACGCGGACCACGTGTCTCATGCGAAGCTATGTCCGGACGTGAGCGCAAGCACATATTCCATGGTGGCCAGGCGAGAAGAAAGCGAACACAGATGACCTTCAACGAGGGGGCCCGCGGCGAAGCGGGGCGCGTTCAGGTTCAGGGCGGCGGGGGTGGCGGTCGGGGCGGGAAACTGGCGATCGGCGGCGGGGCGGGCGGCATCGTCGTGCTGATCCTGGCGCTGCTGTTCGGCGGTGATCCCGGCTCGTTCCTTAGCGGGCTGAGCAGCTCGGACGAGACCACGAGTTCGTCCACCGGACTGAACTCGGTGGACGACTGCACCGGCGCCCAGGCCAACACCGACGTCAACTGCCGGGTGGCGTTGACCGTCGGCAGCCTCGACGACGTGTGGCAGCAGGAACTGCTCACCCAGACCGGAACGCCCTACGTACGCCCCGACGTCGTGTTGTTCAGCGGTTCGGTGAACACCGGGTGCGGACAGGCGTCGAGTGACGTCGGGCCGTTCTACTGCCCGGCCGACAAGACGGCGTATTTCGATACGTCGTTCTTCCAACTTCTGGTGGATCGCTTCGGTTCGAGTGGCGGACCGTTGGCCCAGGAGTACGTCGTCGCGCACGAGTTCGGCCACCATATCCAGAACCAACTCGGCGACATCGGCCGTGCGCAGGCCGACCCGCAGGGCGAGCAGTCCGGCGCAGTCCGGACCGAACTGCAGGCAGACTGTTATGCCGGTGTGTGGGCGCACTTCGCCGATTCGATACCCAACGGCAAGTCCGGGCAGCCATTCCTGAAGCCGTTGTCTCAAAACGACATTCGTGACGCACTCTCGGCAGCGTCGGCGGTCGGTGACGATCGGATCCAAAAGGCGGCCACCGGCCGCGTCAATCCGGAGGGCTGGACGCACGGCTCCTCCGAGCAGCGCCAGAAGTGGTTCCTGACCGGATATCAGTCCGGACAGGTCTCCTCGTGCGACACCTATTCGACTCGGGATCTGAACAACCCGCCCGGCCTGAAACTGAAGTGACCGTCGGAGAACCATTCCGCCGACAATTTTTTTTGTCTTGACAGATCTCATTGTCGGTGGAATGGTTTTCTCATGTTGGAGGTAGCAGTCATCGATCGAGCGGCCGTGGCAGAAGCCACGCTCGATCCGGTGCGCCAGAAGATACTGGCCGAACTCGCCGTACCGGGGTCGGCTACGTCGTTGGCGGCACGCGTGGGCCTCACTCGACAGAAGGTCAACTATCACCTGCGCACCCTCGAAGAGCACGGGCTCGTCGAACTGGTGCAGGAACGCAAACGCGGAAATATGACCGAGCGGATCATGCAGGCCAGCGCCGCGTCGTACGTGATCTCCCCCGCCGCATTGTCTGCGCTCGCTCCCGATCCGAGCAGGTTCCCCGATCAACTTTCCGCCCGCTGGCTCGTCACTCTGGCGTCGCGCCTCGTCCGCGAGGTCGGCGAGCTCATCGCGAGGGCCACCGCCGCAGGGAAGCCGCTGGCGTCGTACTCCATCGACAGCGAGGTGACGTTCGGGACCGCCGCCGACCGTGCTGCGTTTGCCGTCGAACTCGGCGAGACCGTCAATTCACTTGTCGCCAAGTATCACGACGGCAACGCCGAAACCGGCCGCAGACACCGACTGGTAGTCGCGTTGCATCCCAGCCTCACCACACCGACAACACTCGACTCGACCGAAACGGAGAAGTAGTGATGCCCGAGAATTTCGAGATCCGCCGCGAAGTAGTCGTACCCGGAACACCCGAGCAGATTTGGGCCGCGATCTCCGCGGAAACCGGCGGGTGGATGTTCCCCTCCCCCTTGGAATTTCCGGCCGACGGTAGCCGCCCGGACAGCCCGGTCATCGCCACGTGGGAACCCCCCACCGAACTGGCCATCCGTGTGGAAGGCCCTGACGGCTGGTTCAACAATCTCGAATACGTCGTCGAAGGACACGACAACAGCACTGCTGTCGTTCGCTACGTTCACGAGGGCGTCTTCACACAGGACTGGGACAACCAGTACGACGGTGCAAGCAAACACACCGACTTCTATCTGCACAGCCTCGGCCAGTACCTTCGATACTTCGCCGGTCGGACCGCCACCTACGTCACCGTCGAGGGTCCGGAATCGTCGAGCGCCCGAGACGGCGTCGACGTGTTACGCACCGCGCTCGGCATCGGGCCGACCACGGCTGTCGGCGACACTCTCACCGTCGGCGTTCCCGGGCTCGAGCCTGTCGACGTCGTTGTCGACTACCTCGACGACTGGTTCACCGGCCTGCGGAGCGAGAGCGCACTGTTGCGATTCTACGGCCGAAATGCCTTCGGCGGCACGGTCGATGCTGCGCACCATCTGTTCGCCGCCGGCACCGACGGTAATGCCACGACGGCGGCTTGGCAGACCTGGCTCGACGGGGTTTTCGGCTGATGATCTAGGAGTCGGGTTCGGAGGTTGATCGTCGCACTGCGCGGGCGAGCAGTTCCGGACTCGACGTCAGCGCCTTACGCCACGGGAGTACGCCGTCGATCTCGATCTGGATGGACAGACTCAGAACGGTTCGGATCAACACGATGAGTCCGAGCACGGCGGCGTCGGTCAGCGACGGCGTCGACGTCACGGTCTTCACCAGATCCGCGGCCACCAGAATCTCGAGTCCCAACAGAATCACCGCCCCCAGGGTTTCCCGAAGTGTGCGAAACGCCGAAGCACCGTCTTTGGTGCGCGCCCACGCCCGGCCGGCAATGGTGAAGGCGAACACCATACCGATCACGATCGCGATTACTCCGAGAACCTCCAACCACTCGGTGACCAGCTCGAAGAATCGTGTGGTGTTCATGAGGACATGTTCGGGTCCGGAATCGGACAAGTCGAGCGGACGCGCCGCCATCGTCGAATGAATTTCATTCAACGCCCCCAGGGCGCACACCTGTCCACCCGCCAGGACATTCAACCGCTGCGGCAGCCGGTACCCCCGTGCAGTCTTGCGTAGAACGCCTCTATTGCGTCGTCGATGTATTCAATGCGCGCGCAGCGAACGCACTTGGCCCCCTTCTTTGCCTGCTCTTTGTGTATTCTTTGACCAAATATTGCAGTGGCTGAAATATTGCATGGTGTGCAATAATTGTCGAAATGGGGCACGAGACACCGGGATTGCGCGAGCGGAAAAGAATCGCCACCCGACAACAGATCGAACAAACCGCAGTGGAACTCGTGCTCGAACTCGGGTACGAAAATGTCACTGTCGAGCGCATTTGCGAAAGATGCAACCTCTCGACTCGCACGTTCTTCAACTACTTCCCCACCAAGGACGCCGCCATCGGTGGGTTGATGCTCAGAGTTCCCGCACCCGAAATCATGACCACGCTCCTCGCCGAGCATCCCGAAGATCCCCTTCGCGGCGCACTTGCCGTGTTCGAGGAAGCCATGCGACTGGTCGACGAGCGGCCGGACATCCTCGTACATCGTCGCCAGATCTTCGATCGACATCCAGCCCTGCTCCAACAACATCTGGCCGCATTCCACGAACTGGAAGACACGCTCACCCGGACACTCACCCAGGAACTGCTGCAGCGCCCGGGACATCGGCTACTCGACGACACCGCGGCGATCGACGAGGCCACCGTGACGGTCGTCATCGCCGGAGCTGCAATGCGGTACGTGTTCCGTCAATGGCAGAAGAGCGAGCGCGCAAGTCCGCGCACCGAACTTGTCGATCCCGCCCTCGAACTCATGGCCCGAGTCCTACGCTCGGATCAGTGAAAAATCACCACTAATTCACAAAGGATGCCTATGTCCACCCGAGAAGCTGCGCCGACCGGCACCGAAGTCGACGCACCGACCGACAAACGAGCGTTGATTCTCGTATTCGTCGGCCTGATGATCACCATGCTGTTGGCGTCATTGGATCAGATGGTGTTCAGTACTGCCCTGCCCACCATCGTCGGCGAGCTGCACGGGGTGAACCACATGGTGTGGGTCACCACCGCGTACATTCTCGCTTCGACGATCATGATGCCGGTGTACGGCAAGATGGGCGACTTGATCGGCCGAAAAGGCCTGTTCATCGGCGCAATCAGCATTTTCATCGTCGGCTCGATCATCGGGGGCATGTCCCATGACATGACCACTCTCATCGCCGGCCGCGCCGTTCAGGGGCTCGGCGGTGGCGGGCTGATCCTGCTGTCCCAGGCAATCATCGCCGACGTCGTCCCTGCACGTCAGCGCGGCCGCTACATGGGTGCGATGGGTGGCGTGTTCGCCCTGGCGTCGGTGGCAGGCCCGCTACTCGGCGGCTGGTTCACCGAGAGCATCGGTTGGCGATGGGCCTTCTGGATCAACATTCCGCTCGGCCTGCTCGCCATCGCCAGCGCTGTCGCATTCCTTCACCTACCCAAGCCGAACCGCGGTAAGCCTCGAATCGACTACCTGGGGATGGCCCTGGTAGCCACTGCAGCCACCTGTCTGATTCTCTTCACCACCTGGGGCGGCAACACCTACGCGTGGGGCTCCGGCATCATCATCGGCCTGATGATCGGATCCGTTGTTGCGGCAGTCGCATTCGTGTACGTCGAACGCCGCGCCGCCGAACCGGTTATTCCGATGCACCTGTTCGCCCAGAAGAATTTCGTTCTCACCACCTCCGCCGGTCTGGTGATCGGCATCGCGATGTTCGGTGCACTGGCTTACCTGCCCACGTACATCCAGATGGTGACCGGAAAGAACGCCACCGAAGCCGGGCTGATGATGATCCCGATGATGGCAGGCCTGCTGGTCGCGTCTATCGGATCCGGCCAGTTGGTCAGCCGCACCGGTCGGTACAAGGTCTTCCCGATCGTCGGCACCTCGATCGTGGCTGTCGCCCTCGTACTACTTTCGCGCCTGACCCCGTCGACGTCACTGGTCGTGTTCGGCCTGTACATCGCACTCATGGGCGTCGGACTGGGGCTGGTCATGCAAATCCTGATTCTGATCGTGCAGAACACCTTCCCGGCAGGCGAAGTCGGCACAGCGACGGCCTCGAATAACTTCTTCCGCCAGATCGGGGCATCACTCGGCAGCGCGGTAGTCGGCAGTCTCTTCGCCTCACGATTGACCAATCTTCTGTCCGAACGACTGCCCGCAGGTGCGTCGGCCGGTGGAGACGCGAACTCACTCACACCTGAAGTTCTCTGGAAGTTGCCCGCTCGAGTTCGCGAAATCATCGTCGGGTCGTACAACGACGCGCTCGCCCCGATCTTCATGTACCTCGTTCCGCTGGTCATCGCAGCGGTGATCTTGCTGCTGTTCGTCACGGAAAAGCCATTGGCAACCACCATCGACCGGTCGGCCGCTCCCCTCGACTGACCGAACACCACTACACCGACATGCCGTACGGCCCGGATCGCTCGCCCGGGCCGTACGGCATTTTCCGGTCCCTACCTTCGTTGCCCGATGCTCAGCTAGTGATGTGGTGGTGAGTTCAGTGGTGACTGTGAACCGTTGTTGCGTGCGCATCTGACATAGCCAAAGTTCGGTAAATTGTGTAGTTCCGTCATTGGCAGATGAATAGCAGAAGCGAACCCGCCGGAGAGATGACCAGAAATCGTCCACAGTCGCAGGCCCACTCGGCGGCGGTCGCGTACTCCACGCGCACCCGCGCATCGCCCCTCGACCGGATTGACGACGACCGTCCAGACCGCCACCCTCCCCCACCGGACTCGGCTGAGCGATCGATCTCGTACGGCGACTCGCCCCCGGCCGGCCAATGCCGGGGGCGAGATGCAAGCGCGCCCGCGACGTGTCAGCGACATTACCGGGGCTGTGGATCACCCCGCCGCACTACTGCGCGAGCAATGACGACGAACAAGTTCTGCCTGGATGAGGTATCCGGATCACACTCGTGCGCCGACAGTCGATTTAGCGACTATCGCACCGATTTACGACTTCGCGATTGATCAGTTTCCACGTCCACCACGAGGAAGCTCTCTCGCCACGCTCCGTTCGCGCGATCGGTCAATGGGTAGGAGGCGAGAGCCTTCGGCGCTCGACGAAGTTCGTAAAACCTTTCGGTGCCGGGGAGGAACTGCCGCGTAGCCCAACCCCACGTGGTTCCGTGCGGCAGCGACGCATCTGGTCGCACGTCCGACTCGACCGACATCAACCGAAGCCGCCGTACCACCCCGACCGTGACAGCGTCGTCGTCGAAATCAGCCCACACCTGGCCGAGGATCGGCCCCTTCCGGGAGGTCCCGGCATTGAGAATCAGCGCTCCTGACACGTCGATCCTCGACGGGACCGGCATGTCCGCGTCGAACATGAACTGCAACGAACCGAGGTGTCCGATCGAGGGCTGCACCGCGATGTCGACCGATGAATCACGACCCAGCCGCGTCGTCCGGGGCTTCGAGCTCGACCGAACCGTAGCGGTGACGGCCCACGGCGGCGTGAGCGCAACCCACCTGGTCGCACACCCCGGATTCCAGAACAACCCCCACCTGATCGTCTCCCCCAATTCCGGTGGGGCGAACCATCGGATTTTCATACTGCCGATCACCACCGGCGTGATCATCGGGTCGAGGTTCTCCGACGGATCGACCACTCGACCGGTTCGACCCGCTCGTCCAGACCGAGCACCACTCTGGCCGCGTTCCGCCCCTGATCGAACAGCGACTGCCGCACCGTGGTCAGTCCGGCAGTCGCGGACGCTTCGATATCGTCCCATCCGACGACGGCGACATCGTCCGGCGCCGCGCAGCCCAGTTCCCGGACGGCGTCGAGGGCACCGAGCGCGAGTTCGTCGGTCATGGCCAATACGAGGTCCGGTCGACGACTCGCCGGCACGTCGAGAAGCAAGCGTGCGAGGCGCGCGCCTTCACTTCTCTCGTTGACTGCGGCGATTCCTACGCGCACCGCATTCCACTCGAGACCCGCGTCGCGGACGGCGCGCACATAACCGGTGAGTCGGTGCCGAGGTACCGGGAAGACTGCTTCCTCCGGCGCCACGTCCATTCGGATGTCCGACCGACGTTCCCGATCCCACGGCACGCTGATCACCGTCGGCCGTGTCGATCCCACCAGTCCGACCGTGGCGATGGCCACCGCACCCTCGATGTCGTCCATGGCAACCAGATCGAGGCCCTCGTGGACGGGGCCGCCCTGGATGCACGCAGGCTTTCCGGTTCCGGCAATCGCATCGAGAATCGGATCGTCGATCGCGGTGGTCCACACGATGTACCCGTCGACCGCCGCATCGCGAACCCGGTCGAGATCACCCGGCCGGCCCGAGTTGGGCAGCATCATCAGGCCGGCGTTGGCGTCGAGGCAGGCGTCGGCGATCCCGGACAGAAACCGGCGTGCGACCGCATCCTCGAACGCATAGGTCAATTTCTCACTGAAGACGACCGCGATGTTGTTGAACTTCCCACTCCGCAACGACTGCGCGGCACGATTCGGACCCGAATATCCGAGCTCTTCCGCAGCGGCGAAAACCTTGGATCGCGTCGATTCCGACACCCTGTCCGGCTGCGCGAACGAGTACGACACCGACATCACCGACACTCCCGCGGCCTTGGCGACATCCGCCATCGTCGGCCGGGAGGAACGCTGCACTCGAGTGTCCATGACCGCGAGCATACCGGCGTACACATCGGCACTATCGCTTGTGTAACGATACATGTATCGTTACACACCATGATCGACCGTGCATCAACCGCAACCACGCTGCGCTTGGCCACCCTGGCTGCAGCCGCGTTCGTCTACGTCACGGCGGAAATGCTGCCCGTCGGACTGCTGACCGAAATCTCCTCCGACCTCGCCGTCACCGAGGGCAGGGTCGGACTGCTGCTGACCTTCTACGCGTACGGGGTCGCGGCGCTGACCTTGCCGCTGATCTCAGCGATCAAGACCTGGCCACGCCGACGCGTCGTGGTACTCACCGTGGCAGTCCTGGCGGTCTCGCAACTCGTTGCTGCCCTTGCCGTCAACTACCCGATGCTCGTGGCAGCGCGCCTGCTGTGCGCAGGCACACACGGGGTGTTCTGGGCAGTGGTCGCACCGGTGGCAGCAGCGCTGGTGCCGCGCGCACAACAAGGCAAGGCGATCGCGACGGTGTACGCCGGCATGTCGCTCGCCCTCGTTCTCGGCGGGCCACTGTCCTCGGCAATCGGGCAGTCGTGGGGCTGGCGAACCGCTCCGGCGGCAATCGGACTCGCCGCCGTACTCATTGCTCTCGCGCTGCATCGCGCACTACCCACCATGCCGGTCGATGCCGGTGAGAGCTCCGCGGTGAACAAACCGAGGCAGACACCGGCCATGCGTCGCGCCCTCGCCGTCATCTGCACGGCAACACTGCTCGCGGCCCTCGGACATTTTGCCGCCTACACCTATTTCACGCTGTTGGTCGAACAAAGCCTCGGCTCGTCCGGCACCGTCCGGACGATGATGCTCCTGCTGTACGGCACAGCCGGAGCGCTGGGAGTGTGGGCGGCCGCAAAGTTCTACGACCGCAGAGCGCGATTGTTCACCCTGAGCTCGATCGCTACAGTCGCCGGCGCTCTGGCCGTTTTCTGGCTCCTGGCACCGTCGGTGGGGTTCTTCGCCGTTCTCGCCACAATTCTGTGGGGCGCGGCGTACACCACAATTCCCATCTGCCTCCAGTCGTCGGTGCTGCGCGCCGTTCCGATCGGGACCGACCAGGCGTCCGCCGTGTACGTGGTCGTGTTCCAGGTCGCGATCGCGACCGGGGCACTTCTCGGTGCTGGAATCGTCGACAACGGCGGACTGACGTACATTGCCGGCATCGGTGCGGCTGTCATGCTCGGGGCCTTCGGTGTCGTACTCGTCGGCCGACGCGGGTTTCCACGCGAACAGGAACGCACACCCCACTCCCCCGACCCGGTCGTAGCGGATCGATCGAACTGACGGGTCCACTCTTTCGGACTACAGCCTCGGGTCGACGGGCTCGGATTCGAGGGCCAGCACCGCGAACACCGCCTGGTGCGCCCGCCACAACGGTTCACGATCGACGAGCCGGGTGACGGCCTCCATGCCGAGCGCGTACTCCCGTAGAGCCATCGACTGTTTGTGTCCCGGATTCCGATTGCGCAACCGCGTGAGAGTCGACGGTTCCAGATAGTCGGCACCGTAGATCAGGCGCAGGTACTCCCGACCACGAACCTTGATTCCCGGTTGCACGCGAGCATTGAACCCCCGCGGACCGTGAAGCTGATTGGCGAGCGGTTTGACCACCATCCCTTCACCGCCGTCACCGGTCAATCGCTCCCACCACGCGGTTGCCGCAACCACCGAATCGTCGGCACCGAGATCGACCACTGTTCGCCTCGTCGTGGCGAATCGACGAGGGTCCACCGCGGCCAAGCGGTCGGCAAGCGCGAGGTGCCATTCGTGATCGTGTTTCTCGTACGAACGTCCCTCGGTGGCGAGGAGCTGGAACGGCGCGAGGCGCACCCCGTCCAGTCCCGTCGTCGACCACACGTACCGTCGGTATGCCTCGGTGAATCGGTTGATGCTGTGCGCCCGGTTCGCCGTCTGCTCGGACAGTTCGGTGACGTCGAGACCTCGCGCAGTCACCTGTGCCAGTACTGCCGATCGAGCACTCAGATCGGTGCGACCTGCCGCGCCGACAGCGGCGTACTGCGACCGCAGAAGTCCTTCCGCTTTCACGTTCCACGGCAACAGTTCACAGTCGAGTAGTGCCCAATCGGTATCGAGCTCGTCCCAGAGGCCCGCAGCGGTGAACGCCGACGCGATATCGTCGAGCAAGTGCTGGGTCAGATCATCGTCGAAGAACTGCCGCCCGGTCCGGGTGTGCACCATTCCCGAGAGCGAGTCAGGTGCGTCGAATCGACTGCGGGCGACATCCGCGGTCCGGCACACGAGCGCGACCGCTCGCGAGCCCATGTGCTTCTCTTCGCAAATCACCGTCTCGACTCCCGCGGCGCGATACGCCTCGAACGCCGTCGACGGATGCTCGAGGTAGTCGTCGGAGTTGGCGGTGGCGCAGGGCGCCATCGTCGGCGGCAGATACCGCAACCACTGCGGCGCGACGGCAAAGCGGCTCATCACTTCCAGCGCACCGGCTGCGTTCTCCGGCCGGACGGACACTCGTCCCCGCAGTTCGGTGTCCACACCGGTGGTGAAGAGAACGTCGTCGAGGTCGAGAACATCGGGTGCCCGGGTCGGCGGCGCCAAGGGCACAGTCGGTTCGTACCAGACCCGCTCGGCCGGGACCGAGACGATTTCTCGTTCCGGATAGCGCATCGCGGTAAGTGATCCGCCGAACACGCAACCGGTGTCGAGGCAGGCCGTGTTGTTGATCCACTCCACCTCGCGCACCGGGGTGTGCCCGTAGAGCACCGTCGCCGATCCTCGATAGTCCTGGGCCCACGGGTATCGAACCGGCAGGCCGAATTCGTCGGTCTCGCCGGTGGTGTCGCCGTACAGTGCAAAACTGCGCACCCGCCCGGACGCCCGGTTGTGATACGCCTCCTTCAATCCGGCGTGTGCGAGAACGAGATGACCGTCGTCGACGACGAGGTGTGCCACCAGCCCGTCGCAGAACTGTGCGACCTCGCGGCGGAACTCGTCGGACTCGCCTGCCAACTGGTCGAGCGTTTCCGCCAACCCGTGGCTCAGGGTGACCTTCTTCCCGCGCAGCGCCTTCACGAGTTTGTTCTCGTGGTTACCCGGAACCGCAATGGCGTGACCTGCCGCCGTCATCGCCATGACGAGACGCAGCACTCCCACCGAGTCCGGGCCGCGATCGACGTAGTCGCCGAGAAAGGCCGCGGTTCGACCGGCAGGAGGCGCAGCGTTCACTGCTGCCCCGTCCGGCCCGTACTCGAGCGTGTATCCGAGCGCGGTGAGTAACGATTCCAACTCGCGCCGGCATCCGTGGATGTCGCCGATGACGTCGAACGGTCCGTGATTCGTGCGTAGATCGCTGCGTAGGGGCATCCGGATGAAGTTCGCGTCGGAGACCGCGTCCACACCGGAGAGGATGTGGACGGTGCGGAAGCCTTCTTTGCCGAGGCCCCGCAACGACCGGGTCAGCTGTTGGTGCTGACGACGGATCACATCGCGTCCGAATGAACGGCCCGGGCGGGCGTCGTTGCGCGCAGCGCACACGGACTCGGGAACGTGGAGCACCACCGCGACCGGAAGGACATCGTGATCACGTGCCAATGCGACGAGTCGCTTGCGCGCCGCAGGCTGGACATTGGTGGCGTCGATGACTGTGAGCCGTCCGCGGCTCAATCTCTTTGCCGCCGTGAACTCCAACAGTTCGAAGGCGTCGGCGGTGGCGTCCTGCGAGTTGGGGTCGTCGCTGACCAGCGCGCGGCACCGGTCGCTCGACAACGTCTCGTACGCACCGAAATGGTCTGCCGCGAAAGTCGACTTGCCCGAGCCGCTGACGCCGACAAGGACGACAAGGGCGAGGTCAGGGATCTCGTAGTCCGTCATGTGCGTGCTTCCTTCGTGAAGATCGCCATCTGGGTGGGACCACCGAGATCGGGATCGACTGTTCCGATGAACTCGACGGTCACCGCGTAGCTTCGGTCGGTCGCGGTCATGTCGGTCCACGCTGCGAATTGTTTTCTGGTGAATTCGAACCGGTGGTCCGGATGCCGAAACTCCCCCTCGGCCAATCCCGGGTACAGGACGTTGTAATCCGCGTTGGGTGTGGTCACGATGACCGTCTGCGGCGACGCATCGGTGAATACCGAGCGCACGAGCGCCGGCAGGCGTGGCACGTCGATGTGCTCGATCACTTCCATCAGGACGACCGCGTCGAATCCTTTCAGCCTCGTGTCGCGATACGTCGCCGACGACTGCAGAAGCGACACCCGTTCCCGCTGGACGTCGGAGAGTTCGGTCAACTTCAGTCTGCGCTGCGCACGAACGAGTTCACGAGAGCTGACTTCGACGCCGAGGAGTCGATCGAACTGGGCATGGGGCATCAACGCTTCGAGGAGTTTCCCTTCACCACAACCGATGTCGACGACCCGGCGAACAGGCAACTGCCGCAATGTGTCCACCACGGTGTCGACGCGGAGCCTGGCCGGCGAAGGTTCCGGACGCGATACCTTGCCAGGTTGCTGCGCGACATCGGGGATCAAGCGGTCGACTACCGATTCCACCAGTTCACGCTGACGTGCCAGGTAACGGGACATGATCAGCGACGACTCGGGGTGCGACGGCAACCACTGTCCGGCAACCCGGACCAGTTTGTCGGCCTCGTCCGCCCCCACCCAGTAGTGTTTGACGTCGTCGAGCACCGGGAGCAGAACATAGAGGTGCCGAAGCGCTTGCTGCACGGTGAGTTCCCCGGACAGGGTGAGCGAAACGTAGTCGGCGTCACCCCACTGGGGAAGTTCCGGATCGAGCTCCACCGCCGTTGTCCTCACGTCCCAGCCGAGTGGCTCGAACAGGCGGCGCGGCAATCCCGGATCGCCGCCACACGGGACCACCGGAATCGACACCGTCAGAGCCAGGTCGGTTCCGACCAACTCCGGATGTGACTTACACGCCCCGGACAGTGCGGTGCCGAACAGTTTCGAGAGCGCCACGGCCAGAATCGACGACGCCGCATAGGGCCGATCGTTCACATACTGCCCGAGTGCGAAGCTGTCATTTCCGCGCCGAGATCTACTCTGTACCAAATCGATCGGATCGACGTCCACCATCACTGCAATGGTCGTCTGCGTTACCGACGCCTCTGGATACAGAACCGTGGCAGTGCCGACTGCAAGATCGAATACCTGTACCCGCTCGGGATGCTTGTGCAGAAGATAACTCAACGCAGTCGCGTCGGGGCAGTCCGCAGTAGAGGTGGAGGTCAGGGTGAGCAGCACCGGCTGAATCTACCCTGCGGTGCCGCCGCAGCGCCTTCGAATTAACCGAGCGTGCCTACGTTCAGAAGAGCGTGAGCGCCACTGCGGCCCCGACAAATTCGCGTTCGACTGCAGGTGTCTGCACGGGGCGGTGTTCGGACCGCCCACCCAGCCCGTATTGATCGACCAGCGGTTCCACACGCCTACTGAGCCAGCGGCGATACTCGGGCGTGACGTAGGCGCCGCGACCGTACAGTTCGCGGTACCGCCGGATCAGGGCCGGATGCTGCTCGGACAACCAGTTCAGAAACCACCCTCGGGTACTTCCCCGAAGATGCATCGGGAACACGGTGACTCCGGTTGCCCCCGCGTCGGCGATGGCGGCCAGGAGACCGTCGAGGTCTTCGTTGGAGTCGGTGAGGAACGGAATGACCGGCGCCACCATCACGTTGCAGGAAAATCCCAGATCGGTGACGGCGCGAATCAAGTCCAGACGTGCACGAGTAGAGGGAGTTCCGGGTTCGATCTGCTTCTGCAACTCGGCGTTGTGAATGGCGAGCGAGACGCCTATCGAAACATCGACCTGCTCGGCAGCCATCTTCAGCAGTGGCAGATCGCGTCGAAGTAGCGTCCCTTTGGTGAGGATCGAAAACGGGGTTCCCGACTCGGTGAGCGCCCGGATGATCCCCGGCATCAGCCGATATCGTCCTTCGGCCCGCTGATACGGATCGGTGTTGGTCCCCAACGCCACGGGATCGCGCTTCCACGATTTTCGTGCCAACTCCTTTCGCAGAACGGCTGCAACATTGGTCTTGACCACCACTTGGGAGTCGAAGTCCAGGCCGGCGTCGAGGTCGAGATACTCGTGACTCGGCCGCGCAAAGCAGTACCGGCAGGCATGCGAGCAACCGCGAAATGCGTTGACCGTGAAGGTGAACGGCAGCGCAGAGTCTTCGGGTAACTTGTTGAGTGCGCTCTTGCACAGCACCTCGTGGAAGGTGATGCCTTCGAATTCCGGCGTCTGTACCGAGCGCACCAGCCCGGCCCGTTCGAGTCCGGGCAGCGCGCCGTCATCCGCATCCAATGCCTGACCCGACCACCTCATATCACAAAGTCGAACACTTGTTCTAAGGCCTGTCAAGACGGACACGGTGCCGACAGGCCCCCACCTCGCCTTTGACAGATTGGGACATCGGACGGCAGGCGTGTCACACCAGCGGGACCGGCATGACGAGTCCCGCCGACCGGGTCACCAGATTCTCCTCCGAACCGGTCCGTACAGCGGCCGCCGAAGGTCGCCACTCGTCGTTCCGTGAAGCGTCTGGTCCCCGTCGTCGGACCCGATGACGCCGGCAAGTCGAGGCCGGTCGAATTGAATCTCGAACCGCAGTTGCCCGGCGGCGCTTTCGTCGACGCTCGTCCTGATCGACCACGAGTACCACGTCGGTACGCGGTAGTCCGGCACGTGATCCTGGTACCGGTCGAGGTGTCGAAGGTGATTCATTTTCGAGAACCGTTGGTCTGCATGAACTTCCTCGAAACCGACTCGTCGACGAACCGGGCATTCCCACCCTCATGCTCCCGGTAACATCATCCGAGGGTCGAGCCCCGCGAAACTCGACGCTATGACAAATCCGGCTACTTCTTCCAACTGACGAGCGCGGCCGAGTCGGCCGAGGGTGAATGCTCTGGCCCCCAGGTCTTCGACCAGAATTCCGACCGTGTCCAGCGCGGCCTGCTCGTCCCCTGCGATCGGCACGATCGACTTCGAGTCGCGGTTGCACTGCCAATGATCGGCCGGATGCAGATTCAGAGCTTTGACCACCTTCGCCCCTGGGCTGCGCCCGACAACGATGTCGGACATCGAACCCGTTCGCCGTCGAAGCCGGCCGATTCCGTGTGTGACGTCGTTGATCGGATCGACGACGACCTTGCCCCGCAACGCACCGGTCGGGGCACCGAGCACGTCGAGTACCTCTTCGACTCCGTCGGCAGATATCGCCAGAAGGACGGTATCTGCGGTGTCGGCCAAATGACACAATTCTGCGACTTCCAGTGCGTACCTGTCGGCGAGCCCCCGTGCCTTTGTTCGATCTCGGCCGGCCACGGTCACCTGATGACCGGACTCCGCCCACACCTGCCCCAAGATTCGGGCCATCACGCCGGTCCCTGCGATCGCGATTTTCATGTCCGATCCGTCCTGTCGTGGCGAAACCCTACGACTGCCACGGTAGGTGTGCGCGACACACCGCCCGGTAGGGAACCATCTCGTACGATCGAGCGATGAGCCCGGACCGAAACACGTACGGCGATCTGTTCGCGGTGGACTGCCGATTGCGCGACTCGATCCAGGTGTTCGCGCACAAGTGGGATCCGCTGATTCTGGCCGAACTGACCGAAGGCCCCGTCCGGCGTGAGGTCCTACGCCGGCTTCTGTCGATCAGCGACAAATCGTTGACCGAGTCGCTGACCCGACTGCTCGGGCGAGGGTTGATCGTTCGTATCGAAATTCCGTCGGCGCCACTGCGCGTCGACTACGCACTGAGCGGTCAGGGCCGGTCGTTCGTCGACGGGCCGCTGCGGGCGTTGGCGGACTGGACCACGGCAACACAATGAACACCCGCGCTGACGGAGGTGTGGCGGGGCCGAACCCGTGGTCGCCGGCGCAGTTGGCAGAATGATCACAATGTCGAACAGAATCAACATCAGTTCGGGCTCCGAGTGGGAGCCCAAGATCGGATACTCGCGCGCAGTCCGGGTCGGTAACCAGGTTGCGGTCTCAGGCACCACAGCGCCTGGTGACACCCTCGCCGATCAAACCCGCGCAGCACTCGAGACCGTGAAGGCAGCTCTCGCCGATGCGGGCGCTTCGCTCGACGACGTCATCCGTACTCGGATCTATCTGCGCGACATGTCGCAGTGGGAACAGGCCGCGCTGGTTCACGGTGAGGTGTTCGGTGCGATTCGCCCCGCGACAACGATCCTCGAGGTCAGCTCTCTCATCGACTCCGCGCTGTTGATCGAAATCGAAGCTGACGCAGTTCTGAGCTGACACAGACCCGATCCGGTAGCCTCGCGGCGTAGTGATGCGAGCACAGTCTGGCGCGATCACGTCGACTCGGCTCGTTCCCCTGCTGGTGGAGATGGGTGCGACCGTGTCATTGCGGTCTCCGGGCGTCGCGACCGCGGCGTCCGGAGAGTCCGTGTTCGCAGTATGCGGGAGGTCGCTGAGCAGTCACGACGTGCAGACAATTGCCTCTCTCGGCGCTATCTCGACACTGCGCGGAGCCGGACTCCCCCGCCTCGAAGACGCTGCCGAACGCCATCACGAGATCGCGGCGTTACCGCTCTCGCGCGATGACCGGCGCGGGCTGTTCTCGGTGGGACCGGTCGCCGTGGAGGCGGACGCGGTCATGCCCTTGCAGCGCGATCCGGGATCGGTCTCGAATCCGGAGTGGGCCCATTCGATCAGCGTGCAGTTGCGGCGCCGTTACCTGGTGAACCGACACGCCGAGTTCGTCAGTTTTCCAGTAAATCCATTGTGGGACAAATACTTCGAGTAATTCGATCAATGCGAGGCCAGTCCGGTGCGGATGGCGATGGCGGGCTGCAACGCACATCTGATCGTTGATCTCGCATATGCGGTATCCGTATCGGCACCTCGCTCGGCGATCTGTGAGACGTCGCGGCCCTGGCGTACACCAGAACCGGACGCACCTGCAAGAATGACTTCATGACGCGGCCCCGCACAGGAGATGGCAGTTCGAGCTCCGCCCTGCGTCGGGTGCGAGATCTTCTGCACGGCCCGGCAATTGTCTGCGATGCGCACAGATCGATCCGCGATGCCGCGACGATGATGACGGACGCCGGTCGCCGCGCTGTGGTAATCCCCACCGACACAGATGCTTACGGCATTCTCACCGAAGGTGATCTGCGCAGTCGCGTCATAGTCGGCGGAGTCGACGTGGGACTACCGGTCTCCACCGTGATGACACCGTCCGCCGTCACCGTCCACCCGGATCGACTGGGCGCCGACGCCGTGACGGACATGCTCGAACACGGGCTCCGGCATCTGCCGGTGGTCGCCGACGACGGCATCCTGCTAGGTGTGCTCGAGTTGAGCGACTTGTTGACATCGGCGACCAATCAGGGTTTCGAACTACGTGCCGCACTGGCCAACGCGGTCGACGACGCCGATCTGATCGAGCAGGCGCGGGCGGTTCCGGTGCTGGTCACCGAATTGGTGACTTCTCGGGTGTCACCACTCGACATCGGTGCAACCTTGGCTGTGCTGATCGACGTCACCGTCCGGCGCGCCATCGAATTGGTGGTCGGTGGCGACGGAGGCCCCGACTTCGCCTGGTTGTCGCTCGGTAGTGTCGCCCGTCGCGAAGCACTTCCCTCGTCGGACATCGACAGCGCACTGGTCTGGGGCGGGGCCTCACATCGTGACGGTGCGGCTGCCGCGAAACGTATCCACGACATTCTCGACCTGTGCGGATTCCCGCGCGATACCAAGAACGCGGTTGCCACCCAGAGTCGATTTGCCCGCACTCTTCCGCAGTGGCGAACGGCTCTCGAGAAGTGGGTGTCCAACCCGTATCAGGATCAGGCGCTGGTCATGCTGTCGATGCTCGCCGACGCACGCGTGGTGGCCGGCGATCCGACTCTCGATCCGCGTCCGGCGGCATTGGACCAATTACGCCTTCACCCAGCGGTGATGCGTGTGCTGCTTCGCGAAGCGGTGGGCGAGAAGGCGAAACTTCATTCCTTCCGGGACGTGGTCACCCGTCGCACGGGAACGGTGGATCTCAAGTCCACGGCTGTGCAGCCGATCGTGAACATCGCCCGCTGGGCGGGAATCTCGGTGGGTGCGCGCACCAGTTCGACGCTCGAACGCCTCAAGGCTGCAGCGGGCAGCGGTTTCCTGCTCGACGACGACGCCCAGGTGTTGATCGAGTCCTTCGAAGTTTTACAACAGATCCGGGTGCGTCACCAAGCTGATCAGTTCGCGGCCGGTAATCCTCCCACCGACGAAATCGTCGTCGCCGATCTGACGCCACTCTCGCGCAGCCTGTTGAGTAATGCGGTTCGCGAAGTCGCAGGCGTGCAACGACGTCTGGAATATGCGTCGACAGCGGCCGCCTTACCGGATATCGAGCCGTGAGTTCGACTGCACTCGAACATGTTCTGGCTGCCGAGCGGCTCGAGGGCTGGCAACCGAGTGACCAGCAGATCGACGAACTGGGAGCCGTGCTCGGTGGCACCCTTTCTCGGCGTGAGTATTTCGAACAGGAACTCGCTCGGGCACTGGCAATGTCGACGAGACCGAGGGCCAGGACTTGGTGGCGGCGCGCGGCGCCGTACGTCTATCGCGGGACGTCGGTGCTCGAGAACAGTTTCGGGTTGCGTGATCCCGCGGCTCTGCAGTCACTCGAGTTCGCCGTGTCCGCGCTTCGGCTCGGCGAAGCGCACCTGGGCCGCGATCATGTTCCCCACACTCGCGACTCTGCGGAGCTGTTGCTCCTCCACCAGCACGTTTTTCAGGATTTGTACCGGTGGTCGGGGCACATCCGGACCGTCGACATCAGAAAAGGCACGGCTACCTTTGCGCCGGTGTCGACGATCCGCGGTTACCTCGCCGCCGTCGACGAGACGATTTCCGGATTCGACTGGCCGAGCCTCGATCACGGGTCGACCGTATTCGCGCTGGCCGAGATATACGCGGCTCTCAATCACGCGCACCCGTTTCGAGAAGGAAACGGCCGCACCGGGACTCTGTTTCTACATCGCCTGACCCTCGATACCGCCTACCGGCTCGACCTGTCGGTCGTCTCGCGAACCGACTGGGTGTCGGCGTCGCGAGATTCGGCGCCGTTCCGAGCAACAGGTACCGCGTCGCCTCGCCCGTTCATGAGCGTTTTCACGCGGGCACTGACACCAGCGTCGACGCGGTGAGGATGCGGGCGACCCTCGCCGTGGTGAGCGACTCCGGATTCTCACTCGACAGCAGTGCGTACAGCTAGGCGCCGGTAAGTCCGTCGCCATCCTCGACGGCACAGAATCCGACGTTGCCCATTGGCCTGGCGCCCATGGCGCCGAGCTTCACCACCCAGATACAGTCCCCCGTCGATATTCGGACAACCCTGAGTTTATACAGGTAAAACTGGACAGTTTTACCTGTATAAATTACCGTGAGGAGGTGACCGAGAATTCACCGTTGTCCTCGACCTCAGCCCAGGCATCCCAGGCGGTTCGCACTGTGATCAGTCGTCTACGACGCCGAATTCTGCGGGCGGCAGAGGCTGAAGACATCACCCTGGGTCAGGCTTCGGTTCTTGCCCGACTATCCGATACGCCCGGAATGACGGCGGCCGAGTTGGCCACTGTCGAGGGTGTTCGTCATCAATCCATGACGGCCACCGTCAACTCGTTAGGGACTTCCGGACTGGTGGAGCGGCGACCTGATCCCGACGACGGTCGACGGGTACTGCTCAGCTTGACCGCAGCGGGTAGTCGACGTGTAGAGGAAGGACGCACGGCTCGGCAGGAATGGCTGACCGGACAATTACAGGTCAGGTGCACCGAGGAAGAACGACTGACCGTGATCGCAGCCATGTCGGTGCTGAACCGGTTGACCGATGACTGAACGAGCACCCGATGTAACCGACGAACCCACGAAGCCGGGCTTCAACCGACGGCTGCTGCCTGCGATGATCCTGGGTTCGATTCTCAACCCCGTCAACTCCACGATCATCGCGGTCGCCCTGATCCCCATCGGGCGGGCACTGGGTGCACCGCCGTCGCACACCGCGTGGCTGGTATCCGCCCTGTACCTGGCGACGTCGCTCGGCCAGCCGATCATGGGGCGTCTCATCGACATCTTCGGACCCCGACGGGTCTACCTTGCCGGTACCGCCTTCGTCGGACTCGCCGGCGTTGTGGGAATGCTCGCGCCGAACATCGCGGTTCTGATAGCAGCGCGTGTGCTCCTCGGTTTCGGAACGTGCGCCGGTTATCCCGCTTCAATGGCGTTGCTGCGGAGTGAGTCCCAACGCACCGGCGAGAAGAATCCCAACGCAGTGCTGACGGCGCTGGCTGTCGCCAGTCAGACGGTCGCTGTCCGTGGGCCCACTCCTGGGCGGGCTGCTCATCGAATTCGGTGGCTGGCGGGCTACCTTCGCTCTCAACATCCCACTCGCACTTGTCGCCCTGCTCCTCGGGTACCTCCGCCTACCCAAGGCTGCCGCCGCACCGCCCCAGAGCAGACGGCTCGTGAGCCGACTCGATCTTCCCGGGATGGGACTGTTTTGCGCGATGCTCGTGTCGTTACTGCTGTTCCTGATGAACCTGCGCGTCTCGAGCTGGTATCTACTGACGATCTCCGTCTTCGCGGGCGCCGCGTTCGCGTTCCGCGAACTGCGAGCGCAGTACCCCTTCATCGATCTGCGAGTTCTCGGAGGAAACCCGGCCCTTCTTGCCACCTACGGTCGGGCGATCGTCGCGTATGTCGTGAGCTACGCATTTCTCTACGGCTTCACCCAATGGACCCAAGAGGGCTTCGGCCTGTCCGCGTTCCATGCCGGTCTGGTGCAAATACCGTTGTTTCTCACGGGGATCGGCATCTCGATAGTCTTCGGTCGCCGCCAGGGCGTGAAGAGTAAATTGGTGATCGGCGGTCTCGGCCAGATCGTCGCCTGCTTGCTGATGCTCACTCTCACCGGCGGCAGCCCCCTGTGGATGTTGCTACTGGTTGCGTTGATCTTCGGAATACCGCAGGGATTGAACAACCTTGCCTTGCAGAACTCCGTCTACTTCCAGGCCGATCCCGAACGCACCGCCTCGTCTTTCGGGCTTCTGCGGACGTTCGCATACATCGGCTCGATGATCGCTTCCGCGGCCACCGCGTCGTCCTTCGGGGAGAACGCCGACACCGGCGGGATGCACCATCTGGCGTGGATCATGCTGGCCGCCGGCGGACTCTTCTTCCTCGTCACGGTTTTCGACCGTAGCCTCACTCGTACTCGCCCGACAGATTCCGTCGCCTCCTGACCGACCGACATACAAACCCGAAAGGCCTACCGTGACCGGCACTGCGCTGCTCCTGATGGATCTTCAACTCAGCCACCTTGCTCACGTCCCCGATACGTACCTGCCACACGCTGCCCACGCACTTCGGGCCGCCCGAAAAGCCGGCATTCCCGTGATTCACGTGGCTCTACAGTTACGCTCCGGACACACCGACGTCCATCCTCGCAACAAGATTTTCGGCTCTTTGCCGACGCACCTGTTCACCAACGACGACCCTGGTGCGGCCTTCCATCCTGACGTCGCACCACAGGAAGGTGAGCTCGTCGTCTTCAAGAACCGGATCAGCGCCTTCGCCGGAAACGATCTTCGGCAAATTCTCCACGCGCAGGACCTCACCCATCTCGTCCTCGCCGGCGTCGCAACCGGCGGCATAGTACTGTCCACCGTCTTGCAGGCCGCCGACCTCGACTACGAGATCACCGTTCTCTCCGATGCCTGTGCCGACCGCAACCCGAACCTGCACGAAACCCTGCTCAACGACGTGTTCACTCGGCGCGGTCGAGTTGTCACCACCGAGGAGTGGGCGCGAACGCCGGGATTCACCGCGCGACTGTCCGCGCCGTTCCAACGAGACGGTACTACCCAGGAGAGGTAGGTCTGATCTCTACGTGCGAGGGCTTCAACGGTTTCCTCCCCCAGCACACGTGCGACGAGATCATCGCCTGAATTCTCGATCACGGACTACGCCGGGGGCAAGTGGCGGACCGCACCGACGGCGTCTCGATGGGTGTCGCGATTACCGTTCCCGTGTCACCGAGGAGTTCCGGTGTCACCGAGGAGTTCCGGTGTCATCGAGGAATCGAGAACTCCCCCGCCTCCGACCAACGCTGCCGCTCGGCGACAAACGCGACTGTCTGCATCGCCCGGAATTTCTCGATCGACGTGGAGTTCGAAGCCAGGAAGTCCTGATGTTCGGCGAGCGAGAAGCTGCCGTCTTCGATGCTCACACCTGCACCGCGTCCGGCAGCGGTGTCGGCACGTAGGTCGAGGAGTTCCTCGGGTTCGACGGGGTACCAGGAGATTCGGTCGAAGAAGCGCAACAGCCAGGGAGTGCCTTCTTCGAAAGGGCCTGACTTCTCCGGGTGCCGGTGATTCCACACTTGCGTCGTACGGCCCACGAACTGGTAGCCGCCCGGACCCTCCATTCCGTAGATGCACAGATACGCCCCACCGATTCCGACGGCGTTTTCCGGGGTCCAGGTTCGGGCCGGGTTGTACTTGGTGGTGACGAGGCGATGTCGCGGGTCGAGTGGCGTGGCGACCGGCGCGCCGAGGTAGACGTCACCGAGTCCCAGGACCATGTAGTCCGCGCCGAAGACGGTGTCGAACACGTCGTTCACCGACTCGAGGCCGTTCATCCGGCGAATGAACTCGATGTTCCACGGGCACCATGGCGCATCGGCACGCACACCGTGCATGTAGCGCTGGATCGCTTCACGAGTGGCGGGGTCGTCCCACGACAACGGCATCCGAACCGTGCGACTGGGCACGACCAGTTCGTTGGCGGCGGGCAACGTGTCCTCTACGTCACCGAGCATCGCCATGAGTTTCGGAATCGGCAGCACGTCGGGATCGACTCGCACCTGCAGGCTGCGAATTCCGGGCGTCAGATCGAGCAGTCCGGCCGGCTTCTCGAGTTCGAGCCGTTGATGCAGCGCATGCGCTCGCGCCCGCAACGCCAGATCGAGATTCATCTCGCCGTACTCGACCAGGACGTTGTCCTCGCCCGAGCGCCGATACGTCACCGTCGTGTCGCCGTCACGGCGGGCGATCACCCCGTCGTCGCCGTCGCCTCCCGTCGAATGAACGATCGAGCTGGACGCACGACGCGATACTCCCAGGTCGCGGCGCGAGGCGGCCCGTTCTGCACGTACCGGCACAAAGCGAACGGTGTTTCCGGGAGCCAATTGACCGAGCTTCCAGCGGTCTGCGGACACAACGGTGACGGGGCAGACGAAACCGCCGAGGCTCGGCCCGTCCGGCCCGAGCAGGATCGGGGTGTCCCCGGTGAAGTCGAGCGCACCGACGGAGTAGGCGTTGTCGTGAATGTTCGACGGATGCAGCCCCGCTTCACCTCCGGTGGTCCGCGCCCAATCCGGCTTGGGCCCGACCAGACGAACCCCGGTGCGATCGGAATTGAAGTGCACCTCGTAGTCGGTCTCGTACAGTGTCTCGATGTCTGCACGGGTGAAGAACTCCGGCGCCCCGTGCGGGCCTTCCGTCACAGCAAGTTCCCACCGGGTATGAATGGACGGGATATGCTCGCCAGGAACAGATTCCGGCGATCCGGCCGCTTGGCCGAGCGTCAGTACGTCACCCGCGCGCAATGTTCGCCCTTCGTGACCACCGAATTTTCCCAGTGTGAACGTCGAGGCGCTGCCCAGGTAGTCGTCGGTCTCGATGCCGCCCCGGACGAGCACGTAGAGTCGAAGACCCGGACCGCTGACAGTTCCGACGTCGAGCGTCGCCCCTGCCGGAACGTGAACCGGTCGCCATTGGGCGTGGGCCACGCCGTCGACCAACACCGGCACGGGTGCGCCGGTGACACAGACTGTCGTGTCCTCGTCGAAGGTCAGCGCGGGTCCGGCCATCGCGCATTCGATTCCGGGTGCGCCTTCGGGGTTTCCGAGCGCGGTGTTTCCCAACCGAAACGACAGGTCGTCCATCGGCCCCGATGGCGGAACCCCGATCTGCCAGTATCCGATACGTCCCGGATAGTCCTGAACGGTGGCGAGCATCCCCGGCCGAACGACGGTGAGTTTGGTGTTCATTCGGTTGCCTCCGGCCTGGTGACGATCATGCGAACTTCGGTCGGATCGAAGCCGTTGCACGGGTTGTTGATCTGTGGGCAGTTGGATACGAGAACGAGAGCGTCTCGTTCGGCCCGAAGCGCGAGCCGTTTACCCGGCGCCGAGAGCCCGTCGACGATGCCGAGGGTTCCGTCGGGGTCGACGGGCACGTTCATGAAGAAGTTGATGTTGGACACCAGATCTCGCTTGCCAATCCCCCACTTGGCGCCTTCGATCAGGAAATTCTCGACGCACGCGTGCTGGTGTTTGGTGTGATGGCCGTACCGGAGTGTGTTCGATTCCTGCGAGCAGGCGCCGCCGACGGTGTCGTGATTGCCCACTTCGTCGGCAACCAAGGTCATAAGCGCGGTGCCGTCGTCGCTACGCAGGACGGAACCGGTGGTGAGAAACAGATTGCGCTGCGTCATGACGGTCGCCGCAGCAGAATATCGAAGCGCGAGATCGTCGGCGGCATAGATCAGCGTGTCGACCGCCTGGTTGCCGTGCAGATCCACGATGGTCAGCACATCGCCGGCTCGAACGACCGCCGACCAGGGTCCGAACGCCTCGGCTATCTCGTCGAGGATCACCGTTCCGGGAACGAGAGCGGGAACATCCAGGGTGGCGGTCATGCGATCTCCTCCAGCTGCGAAGCAATCCAGGCATCTTCGGTATTGAGCACTGCACGTTGATATTCCGGTCCTCGTTCGGCGAGGACCCGTAGTTCGTGGACCGCATCCCAGGCGAGCACTTCGAGGGCCGTCGTGGGGAACTCCGCCGCCGGATCCAGTGGGTGCGCGGTGTTGGCGATCATCACGATGACGGGCAGGTGGATGAGAAGGTCTACTGCGGTGTCGGCGCCGGCCGACCCGGTGCTGGTGAGCACGCCGTCGGCTTCGACCGTCACTCCGTGGAAGAACGAGAGAGGCGGCGCGATGTCTCGGGGCTCGAGACCGTTCTTCGCCGCGGCCACCGTGAAGAGCTCTCGCCCCGCCGGCGCAGCGCTGTGCAGCGATCCTTGACCGTATTTCGCCTCGTTGCCCGCGCGTGAGGTGGTCCCGCAGAAAGCATCGTGACGACCGGAGGAATCGGCGACCACAGTAGCCAGCACGCGGCCCTGATCGGAGAGCAGTGGGTGCCCTACTCCGATGTAGGCCTGCCACGGCACCTTCACGGTGTCGGCGACGTTGAGCCGCTCCCAGGGTGCGTCGGCGCGGTAGAGCAGGATGTTGGCGCAAGCATGCCCGGCAAGGTCACGAAGCCGCAACCGCGTACCGCGGCCGAGAACCTTACTCGTGTAACGCCCGCCCGGCACCGTCTCCGCCCAGGTCAGGCGATCGGCAGAAACATCGGTGGGCGGGTCCGGCCACCGAGTGGCAGGCAGGACGGGCATGGAATCGGTGACGGTTCCGGCTTGGGAGCGGGCGTGCTCGCGCGCCCCAGCGGTAGTTCCGGTGCTCGGGGTACTCATGTCAGGCTCCGATCGTGACGGGGTTGGGGGTGGCGCGACCGCGTGGGAAGCATGCGATTCCCACAGCCACGACTGCGGCGACGGTGATGGGCGCGGCCCACTGCAGAATCGGGTATTCGCCAGTGGGGTTGAAGATCTCGGCGCGCGGCCAGGACAGATTGATCACCATCAGTGCGCCGTACAGGACGGCGGCAATGTTGACGGGCACACCCCAGATACCCAGCGTGAAGAGCTTGCCCCCTTCCGCGTCGAACTTCGGGCCGGCTGCGGTGCCAGGCCAACCCTTCAGTCGTCGTACCAGCAGCGGTACCGTCACCATCAGGTACGCGAGGTAGATCAAGATGATGCAGACGCTGGACAACGTCGCGAAGATTGCCGAGTTACCGACATTGACGGCCAGCACGGCAATGCAGATCAGACCGATGAGGATGGAAGGTGCAATCGGTGTGCCGGTGCGGGCATTGACCTTCGCGAGCAGTGGTGAAGCAGGCAGCCGACCGTCGCGCGCCATCGAGAACATCAGCCGGGATGCGGCTGTCTGAATTGCCAAGGTGCACACGAACACTGCGATGGACACGTCGATCAGCAACACAGTGCCCCACGGTGAGCTCAGGATCGAGGTGAGCACGTACGGCAGACCTTCGGACGCGAGACGACCGTCGGTCAGCGACGGCGCTGCCATCAACGCGCCGAGGATCATCAACCCACCACCGAGTGCCGAGGCGGACAGTGCGAGGCGAATGGTGCGCGGTGCGACGCGGCGAGGATTGCGGGTCTCCTCGGCGAGTTCTCCGGCCGATCCGAAGCCCACCATGACGTACGCAGCCATGAGACCGGACATGATCCACGCCCAGGCATAGCCACCGTGACCGCCCGCGGTACCGGTGTCGAAAACCACGTCCGGACCACGCTGCGCGTGGGTGAAGAACATTCCGACCACAGCGATCACGCCGACGATCTCGCAGGTCACGCCGATGTTGTTGATTCGCGACATCCAGTTGACGCCGATGCAGTTGATGAACGTGGTGAGAACCAGCAGCACCGAACCGAGCAGAACCGCATTCGCGGCCCCACTCGACGACGTGAGCGCGCTGTCGTCGCCGATGATCTGGAACCCGCTCCAGACGTTGGGCAGTACCACTTGCAAGGCGATCGCCGCTGCCGAAGCGGTGACAATCTGGGCGAGAATCATGAACCACCCGGCGAACCAGCCGACGATCTCACCCCCCATCCGCCTGGACCACTGGTAGACCGCGCCTGAAATTGGGTACCGGGCAGCAAGTTCCGCGAAATTGAGAGCCACCATGAACTGACCGAGGAAGACCACCGGCCACGTCCAGAAGAAGGCGGGACCAGCGAATCCGAAACCAAGGCCGAATAATTGGAAGATCGTGGTCAGAATGGAGACGAAGGAAAAGCCGGCCGCGAACGACGCGAACTTCCCCAACGATCGATGAAGTTGCTGCTCGTAGCCGAACTCCGCGAGGTCTCCGTCGTCGTGTGGCGGCGTATCGAGCGCAGATGTGGTGTGCGACTGCCCAGACGTTGTGTCGGGCGGTACCGCCGGGATTGTTGCACTCAACGGAGTACTCCTTCGACGAAGAGGATCGGAGTCGAATAACTGTCAATTGACAGTTTTCGCGAAATCCAGCCGCCGCAGGTGACACCCGCGTATACGATTCACCGAATTCTGTAACAGCTTCGTTGATCAGGTTTCAGACAGATGACCAAATGCTCACAACCGGTCACGACGCGCCCGCACCCGCCGATGATCACCGCGGGAGAGTGAAAATGCCACTATGGAGATGTGACCAACGTCGGCCCTGGAAGACCTCGACTGACCGCCCGTCGACGTCCGGGCGGGACTGCACGGGCGGAAATTCTCGACGCCGCTGCCGAACTCTTCACCACGCGAGGCTTCGCCGCGACCTCGACCCGTCATATCGCCGAAGCAGTGGGAATGCGGCAAGCGTCGCTTTACAACCACTTCGCGACCAAGGACGACATTCTCCTGTCCCTGCTCGAGGGGACGATCACACCGGCTCTTCGATTCGCCGATCAACTCGCTACAGTCGACGCCCCTGCTCCCACCAAGCTCTACGCACTGGCGTACCTCGATTCCGAACAGTTGATCTCCGAGCGCTGGAATCTCGGCGCGCTCTATCTACTGCCCGAACTTCGCAGCGATCGGTTCTCGGCATTTCGCACCGACCGGGAACTACTCAGAGACCACTACCGGTCCCTGGCACGAGAGTGCGTCGACAGTGACAACCAGCTTTCGGATCTACCTTTTCGACTGGTCGAGAGTGTTATCGCTGCGCGCGCCGACCAGACGGAACTACCGGAGGCCGACATCATCGCCTCGGCAGCTGTTCGCGTACTCGGACTGGCCGACAGCCTCGCCGACGCCAGAAGCAACGCCGCCGATCTCATCCGCGAGACGGGCAACGCCTCGCACACTACCCAAACTCCAGCCGCACAGCCCTCGACGCAGTGAAACCGCAAACACGCGGAGTTCTTCCTACCCCACGCGTTTGCGGTTCCAACACAGACAGACAACGTCTGCCTGCGATCTACACAGACAACGTCTGCCTGCGATCTACACGGACAACGTCTGTCCGGGGTAGATCAGGTTGACGTTCGACACCTGCCCGGCAAGGGCCGCGAGCGAAACACCATGCGCACTGGCGATCTTGGAGAGAGTGTCCCCCGCCTTGACGACGTAGTTTCCGCTACCGGTGTGAGCGACGGGTGCCGATTCCACGGCCTTCACGGGTGCAGCGGCAGCCTGAGCGCCACCGGCAGTGGTGCCACTGGTGAGGTACTTGCCGCAGACCGGCCACGCCCCGACACCTTGACCGGCGAGAACGTTCTCGGCCACGCGGATCTGCTCGGCCTGGCTGGCATTGGCAGCGTTGCCCGATCCACCATAGGCATTCCAGGTGCTCTGAGTGAACTGCAGGCCACCGTAGAAGCCGTTACCGGTGTTGGCCGCCCAGTTTCCGGACGATTCGCAGTTGGCGACACCGGACCAGTCGTGGCCGGCAGCCGACGCGGTTCCGGTGCTCATCGCGAGGGGGATGGCGACGACTGCACCGGCGGTTGCAACAGCGCCGAGGGCGCGCTTGAAGGTGAAGCTGGTCATCAGGTAAATCCTCTCCGCGACCGCGGACGGCGTCGATCCGACGGAGAAACAAGTCGGGATCGATCAAGACGTCTGTTGCACTTCTGCCCCGCGAAGGTTTCGGGAGTTCCGGACCCGCGGGGCAGAAGTACGCGGTTGCGGGTCGGAGTGTGCCCGGTTGATTCGGGCTGTCAACGACCGTAGGTGATGGTCACGGATTGGTCACGGTCGGTTTTTTGGTACGAACGTGCAAGAAAAATCGCCCGACATGCCCGGAACGCCCAGCTCACCGTTTAGATTGGAGCTTCAACCATACCGATCGTTATCCGTTCGTTATGTGGCAATCGTCACTGAAAAAATGTGGTCTACAACACTGAAATCGGCCGTGTCGCACAACGCCGAAAATGCACTCCAGTGTTAGCGAAAGCCGAGAAGTGAGGTCGGCAACCACCCATCGCGGAACACACGGGTCGATGCCGACCCGGCACTCGCGAGACCCATGGACAATAAGCAGATGATCATCGCCGTCGAAGGGCCCAGCGCCACGGGCAAGACGACATGGTGCCGATCTCACGCCGAGAGGTTCGTCCCGGAGTATCAGCCGACGGGAACCGAACCGAACGGCACCGATCTGCCCATCCAGGCGATGTACTGGGTAGAAGTCAATTCACAACGGTGGTCGAACGCAGTTGAACTGGAATCCGTGTCCGGTATCGCCTTGTGTGACAGCGACCCGTTGAAACTGCACTACAGCTGGAGCCTGGCCAGAATCGGTGCAGGACCACCCGAACGGTTCGAACACGAACTGGCGGCAGTCGAGATCGCTTTCGCTCAGGAGCGGCTCGGGTTCGCCGACCTGACGGTGATATCGATTCCACCGACCGATCAACTCGTCCGCCGACGCGAGAGTGACCCCACGCGGCGTCGTCGAAATTTCGACCTCCACGCCAGGCTCGCCGAACCGCTCGCTCAGTGGTACTCGGCCATCGATGCTCTCGACTCCGGCCGCGTGCTATGGGATTTTCCGGACCCACTCGAGTCCGACCGCTTTCCGCCGCCGCGCCCGTACCGCAGTGACGGCGAGCTACTGCGCGCGCTGACCGACGCACTGCCACCGCTCCGCGGCTGAGTGGCATCCGGTCAACGCGCCCGCTGGACTCTCTTCTCGTCCCACACCGGTGAATCGCTCTCGTAGACCTGGCCGTCGGATCCGAACACCAGAAATCTGTCGAACCCCCGAGCGAACCAGCGATCGTGGGTCACGGCGATCACGGTTCCCGCGAACTGCGTAATACCTTGTTCGAGCGCATCGGCAGAATGTAAATCGAGGTTGTCGGTAGGTTCGTCGAGCAAAAGCATGGTCGCGCCCGACAATTCGAGCAACAAGATCTGCAGGCGGGCTTGCTGTCCACCGGAGAGGTCGTCGTACATCTGTTCGGCAGACTGCGAGAGTCCGTATCGATCGAGCGCCCTGCTCGCAGCTTCGCGCCCCATCCCGTCCCGATGTTCGTCCCCCAGATGCAAGATCGCGAGCAGCGTGTTTCCAATCAGATCCGGACGAGTGTGGGTTTGAGCGAACAGTCCCGGGCGGACTCGCGCGCCGAGCACGGCGGTACCGCTGTGTACGACCGGAGCAAGATCCAGTGCTTCGACCGGCTGATGTTCGGTTCCGGGGTCGGTGCCGCCACCGGCGAGCAGTCGGAGGAAGTGGGACTTACCCGAACCGTTGGATCCCAGAACCGCAACGCGATCGCCGAACCAGATCTCGGTGTCGAACGGCTGCATGAGTCCGGTCAGCTCCAGATCGGTACACACCAAGGCGCGCTTGGCTGTCCGGCCGCCGTGCAGTCGAACCGTCACCTTCTGTTGCAATGGAATCGCCTCGGGTGGACCGGCATCCTCGAACTTCGCCAGACGGGTCTGTGATGCGTGGTAGCGCGCGGCGACGCCGTCGTTGAACTTCGCTTTCTCGCGTAGACGCAAGACCAACGCACGAAGTTTCGCGTGTTCTTCGTCCCACCGCTTGCGCAACTCCTCGAAGCGCGCATTGCGGTCCTCGCGGGCCTGATGGTAGTCGGCGAGGCCGCCGCCGTGGGTCCACGCGGTAGCGCCGCTCGCACCCGGTTCCAACGTCACGATGTCAGTCGCGGAGTTCGCGATCAACTCGCGGTCGTGACTGACGAACAGTACGGCCTTGGGCGACTCGGAGATCGTCTTCTCCAACCATCGTTTACCGGGCACGTCGAGATAGTTGTCCGGCTCGTCGAGAAGAAGTACCTCGTCCGTCCCGGCGAACAGGGCCTCGAGTACGAGCCGCTTCTGTTCGCCACCGCTGAGCGTGTCCGCAGCACGCCACTTCGCCCGGTCGAACGGCATTCCGAGAGCTGACGTGGTCACCTTGTCCCAGAAGTCCTCCATCTCGTATCCGCCCGCATCGGCCCAGTCGGCGAGGGCGTGCGAATACGCCATCTGACTGGGCTCGTCGTCGCGCTCGATCATCGCGTTCTCGGTCGCGTCGAGGGCATGGGCGGCGTCACGAACCTGCGCCGGCGATATCGAGAGGAGAAGGTCGCGGACTGTCGAATCGTCGCGAACCTGACCGATGAACTGGCGCATCACTCCCAGAGTTCCGGATCGGGTGACAGCTCCTTCGTCAGCAGTCGCATCACCTGCGATGATGCGTAGCAGCGTGGTCTTCCCGGTGCCGTTGGGGCCTATCAGCGCCGTCTTGGCTCCGTTGCCGACTCGAAAACTGACTCCGCTGAGCAACTGCCGTCCGTCCGGCAGGAAATATTCGACGTCGGCAATGTTGATATGACTCACTACCCAAGAGAACCCTATCGAGGCGGGCATTGCCAAGCGATTAAACGCCTGCGCAACGCATGTACCGTGCTGATGCCCGCAATCGGCTACGACGCAGATTATTTCACATGATTTCGGCGGGCGTCGTGACCGCCGAAGATCTCCGTCGGTCGAGCCCGATACACGTCGTCAGTACGCCCGGCCGAAGAAAACTCGCGTGCCGTACGCCGATTGGACGCCACATCGAACGCACGGGCCGACTGTTCGGTCACCGTCGAGGGGTACGCATCGAGGAGTAGCCCCTGTGAGCGATTTGATCTCGGCCTCACAGGTAGAACCTCCACAGTGCAGCGATCGCGCCCATCCCGTCGACACGGCGTCCACGAAATCGTTCCAGTTCTCCGCCGTCCGAGTGCGGGTGTCCCTGAATTGCGTGGCACGGGCCAGTAGGAAGTCCTGGAACTCGTCCAGCACAGCGGGGATGGTCTCGGCCAGAGTGGCGATCGGCATTGCCTCTTTACCGACGGCTCCGAGCCGCCGGACCATCAACGTGCTGCCTGCTTCAAGGTCTCGCGGACCCAGTTCCAGCCGGATCGGGACACCGCGCATCTCCCACTCGTTGTATTTGAAACCTGGTGAAAGTTGTGGACGAGAATCGACGTGTGTTCGAACGCCGGCGGCGCGTAGGCGTGCCGCCACCTCGGAAGCAGCCTCGTCGACCGCGGTGTCGTCGCCACGAGTGATCGGAACGATCACCACCTGGTACGGCGCCAGACGCGGCGGGAGGACCAAACCCTTGTCGTCACCGTGCGTCATCACGAGCCCACCGAGCATGCGGGTACTCATGCCCCAGGACGTTGTGTGGCACAGTTCGTCTCGACCTGAGTCCCCCGTGTAGCGGATATCGAACGCGGTGGCGAATTTTGTTCCCATGTAATGCGAGGTTCCTGCCTGCAGTGCACGACCGTCACGCATCATGCCCTCGATCGTGAACGTGTCCACTGCGCCGGCAAACCGTTCGCCCGGCGTCTTGGTGCCCGGAACAACCGGCATCGCCGCCAGATCACGCGCCACCTCCTGATAGATGCCCAGGGCGAGCATCGTCTCGGCCCGCGCGGCACTCTCGTCGGCGTGCGCAGTATGTCCTTCCTGCCAGAGGAATTCAGTGGTACGCAGAAACATTCGTGGCCGCAGCTCCCATCGGACTACGTTCGCCCACTGATTGAGGAGCAATGGAAGGTCACGGTACGAGTTGATCCACTTGGACATCATCTCGCCGACGATCGTCTCCGATGTCGGACGCACCACCAGCGGCTCGTCGAGCTCCTTACCGCCGGCGTGAGTGACCACCGCCAACTCCGGCGAGAATCCTTCGACATGCTCGGCTTCGCGGCCGAGGTAACTCTGCGGAATCAGCATCGGGAAGTACGCGTTCTGGTGCCCGGTGTCCTTGATGCGTCGATCGAGTTCGGACTGCAACAGCTCCCAGATTCGATAACCGTACGGTCGGATGACCATGGTGCCCTTGGCCGGCCCTCGATCCACCAGACCAGCTTTGAACACGACCTCGTTGTACCAGGCCGCGAAGTCCTCACTTTGATCGGTCACGCCGCGTTCGTCCCGCACCATGCGCCGACACTACTTCATTCGACGAGCAGCACCAGTTTTCCGCGAACCCGTCCGGCTTCGCCGACTCGGTGCGCCTCGATCACGTCGACGAGTGAAAAGGTCTGCCCGACGGAAAGTGAGAATCGCCCGGACTCGATCAACGGTCCTACCTCGGCAAGCGCGTGGATCGCGCGACCGGAGTCTCCTCGACTGAAGCGCACTCCGTACTTCAGGGCGCCGTCGATGTCGGCGACGGTGATCACTCGGTTCGCTCCGCCCGTGAGATCGACGAGTTCGGGTAACACTCCACTACCTGCGACATCGAGTGCCACGTCGACGCCGCTCGACGCCAGCGTACGGACGCGCTCTACGAAACCTTCGCCGTAGGCGACCGGCCACGCTCCGAGGCCGCGCAGATACTCGTGGTTGGCAGGACTGGCGGTGCCGATCACCTGTGCGCCACGCGCGACCGCGAACTGGACGGCTGCGCTTCCGACGCTCCCGGACGCGCCGTTGATCAACACCGTGCTGTTCTCGACGACACCGAGCTGGTCGAGAGTGCGGACGGCCGTCTCGACAGCAGATGGCAAGGCGGCGGCACCTGCGAAGTCGAGCGATGCCGGGATCGGCGCGAAAAACGAGAGCACCGCCAGTTCTGCCTGCGCCGCCCCGTCGGTGGTGAACCCGAAAACTCGATCGCCGACGTTCACATCGGTGACGCCGTCGCCCACCTCGTCCACGATGCCGGCGGCCTCGTAGCCCATGGTCTGAGGCAGCACCTGATCCATCAGGCCTTGACGCTTCTTCCAGTCACTGGCATTGATTCCGGCCGCACGCACCGCTATTCGCACGTGGCCTGGACCTGCGTGAGGGTCGGGCAGATCCACGATCTCCAGAACTTCCGGACCCCCGAAACTGCGAAAAGCGGCTGCTTTCATCATCGACTCCTGTCTCGACCTGGCGGTCGTGTCATCGAGTGGAAATATCAACTTCCGAGACTATTCCCGGCGCTGCGCGGTCGCGGTCAACCCGTCGAGGAGGAGGTCGAGCGTGAAGTCGAAACGCTCGTGCCCGTCACCGGAGGTCAACTCCCGCGCATACGCGACAGTATTGGGGAAGCGTTCCACCGGAAGCATTTCGAACCGCGCGACCACCTCGTCCCGGTCGACGATTCGGCCGTCGACGTCCTGCTCCGCATGCCACCTCAGCGACACTTCGAAGCTGTACGCGCTGACATAGAGGAATGCCGCATCGATTGCCCAGGCCGCAGATTGCGGCACCACTCCCCCCGACAGAAGGATCGTGAGCATCCCCTCGCTGATCCGAACGGTGTCGAGACTGTTCGGAACCCCTCCCAACGCGGCCCGCGAGATGCCTGGGTATCGAAGGTAGTTCTCGCGCAGTTGCCCGCACACGTCGCGGAACTGCTCTTTCCATCGTGCGGCTTCCGGCGTCGGTAGGTTCACCCGCGCGCACAGTTCGCTGATCAACAGTCCGTCGAGGTCCGCCTTGTTACGCACGTGCGCGTAAAGCGACGCCGGACCGGTGTCCAAGGCAACGGCGACCCGCCGCATGGTCAAAGCGTCGAAACCTTCCGTCTCGACGAGTTCCAATGCGGCATCGACTATCCGGTCAACCGTGATAGGCACCTTGCGCTGCCGCGGGGCGGCGCGTTTGTCGTCCAATGCCGCGATCTGTGCTGCCCATCGGTCTCGGGCAGCGATGTCACTCGAAGCGTTCTTGTCGACCATTTCTTCATTCTAACAGTTGACACGAACAGCGTTTGTCTATAGAACAGTGTTCGTTAACGAACACTGTTCGCTTCAGTGTTGCTCTCATTCCCCGAACGAAAGAAGGACAGATGTACGTCACCGACGACGGCGCGGCGGCCCCGCGCTCACCCCGGTCGCTACGGGCGGCCTGGTTGGCCTTGACCGGCCTGTCCGCGGTGTTCCTGATCGAGATGCTCGACAATTCGATTCTCAATGTCGCCCTCCCGACCATCGGGCGTGAACTGAACGCGTCGACCACCTCCTTGCAGTGGGTGACCGGCGCATACTCCGTGGTGTTCGGCGGATTGATGCTGGTGTTCAGCGCAATGGCCGACCGCTTCGGTCGACGCCGTATCATGCTCATCGGCCTTGGCCTACTGGGCATTTCGAGCCTGGCCACCGCATTTGTCGCCTCCTCCGAGCAACTCATCGCCGTCCGCGCCGCGATGGGCATTGCAGCAGCGATGACCACGCCGGGATCGATGGCGCTGGCCTTCCGCCTGTTCAAGGACGACGAATTACGGGTACGCGCAATTACTCTCATTTCGACGGTGGGCCTGGTCGGGCTCGCCATCGGCCCCACAGTGGGAGGACTCGTCCTCGAGATAGCCCCGTGGCAGGTCCTGTTGCTGATCAACGTACCCGTCGCAGTTCTCGCGATCGTCAGTGTGCGATTCGGAGTCGCCGCAGATGTGGCAACCGATCTCCACCGCGACCCACTCGACGTCCTGGGAGCCGTTCTCGGCACCGTGACCATCGTGGCGGCTCTTCTGGCCCCGACGCTGTTCGAACATCAGGGCGCCGGATCGACGATCCCGTGGGGTGTCACCGCGGTGGCCGTGACCGGAGCGCTCACCTTCGTCCTACGCGAACGATCGGCCAGGTATCCGCTCATCGACCTTGAACTCGTCGCACTCCCCTTGGTCTCGAGCGGCCTGGCCTTCAAGGCCGCAACGGGTCTGGCAACAGCCGGTCTCGGCTATCTCGTGACCCTGCAGCTGCAGCTGGACTGGGGCTGGCCGCCCGCGCTCGCGTCACTCGGCATGCTTCCCCAGGTCGTGGTGCTCATCGCTGGTAGTGCGTTCGTCAATCCCTTCGTCAAATGGGCCGGTTTCGAACGATCTGCCTGGATCAGCGCGGTCACTGTGGTGGTCGGTCTTGCCGTCTACGCCCTACTCGGCAGTCTCGGATACATCTGGGTCGCCGTCGCGCTGGTGCTGGTGGCCGCCGGCATGCGGGTGAACGGTGTTGTCGCCGGAACCAACGTGCTTCGTGGTCTTCCGGAGAACCGGACCACTATCGGCGCCGCCCTGGTCGACACTTCCAGCGAGGTAGCCACCGGTGTGGGTATCGCTGCCACCGGAACCATCCTCGCCGCGATGTTCACCGGCAGTATCGCCGCCTCGAACTGGAGTCCGCACCAGACCGCCGAATTCCGGCAGGCCGTCACGATCGCTGCTCTCACGATCACACTTGTCGCCGCCGCACTCGTCGGGTGGGCGATTACTCGCACCCGGGTCGCTTCGCGCGCCGAATCACGGACAACCCCCGTCGCCCTCGACAGCGGGTCGGAGCGCTGACACACGAAGTGCGCGTTCCATCCTGGCCGCGCACGACTACGGCAATCCAGTACTTCGACCGCCACGGCGGATCGGTCCGCCAAAGGGTATTCCCTGACCCGAGACGGAAAAAACTTCAGGGTCCATGTCATCCCCCGGGACGATGCGTACCTTGCTCCCGCTCGGGAAGAGTTCTCCTCATGATTGAACTGAGGGGATTGACCAAGGCATACGGGCCCACCAAAGCGGTGGACGATCTGACGTTCACGGTCAAGTCGGGGGTGGTGACCGGGTTCCTCGGACCCAACGGCGCCGGAAAGTCCACCACGATGCGCATGATCTTGGGCTTGGACCGCCCCACGGCCGGGCAGGCGCTGGTAGACGGCAAACCGTACCGCGAACTCAAAGACCCGCTACGGACCGTCGGCGCACTGCTCGACGCGAAGTGGGTGCACCCGAACCGCAGTGCGCGGGCCCACCTGCAGTGGATGGCGGCATCGAACTCGATTCCCAAGTCCCGCGTCGACGAGGTCCTCGGGCTGGTCGGGTTGTCCGAGGTCGCGGGCAAGAAAGCGGGCGGATTCTCCCTCGGGATGTCGCAGCGACTCGGCTTGGCCGGGGCGCTGCTGGGGGATCCGAAGATTTTGTTGTTCGACGAGCCGGTCAACGGTCTCGACCCCGAGGGCATCGTCTGGATCCGTAAGTTCATGCAGCGCTTGGCGTCCGAGGGGCGCACGGTGTTGGTGTCCTCGCACCTGCTCACCGAGATGGCGCTCACGGCGGAGAATCTGGTGGTCATCGGTCGGGGCCGGTTGATCTCCGATTCCTCGGTCCAGGAATTCGTGGATCGCTCCTCGGAGTCCACGGTGCGTGTTCGTAGCCCGCAACTGGATGCACTGCGCAGTGTGTTGACCTCGCAGGGGCTCACCGTCCGCGAGGACGGTACCGGCGCGGCGCCGGCATTGGTGGTGGTCGATTCCACCACCGACGTGATCGGTGGTCTGGCCGGATCGAACGGGATCATGTTGTACGAGTTGGCTTCTCATCAGGGCTCACTCGAGGATGCCTTCATGAAACTCACCGGTGACGATGTCCAGTACCAGGCGACCGGAGTCGACGGCGCACAGAACAATTCCATGGGAGGTGCACTGTAATGGCTGTCCTCAGTGCTGAAAGAATCAAGATCACCACCACCAAGTCACCCCTGTGGTGCACGGTCATCATCATCGCCCTCGCACTAGGCGTCGCGTGGATGATCGGCCGCTCGTCCAGTTCCAGCATCAGCTCCTACAACGACCACGCAGCCGAGGGAACCTCGGATCTCGAGAAGTTCCTACCCACCTTCGCCGAGGCAGGTCTCGGAGTGTCCGGCTTCGGAATCATGGTGTTGATGATCATGGCCGCGCTAGCTGTGACCAGCGAGTATCGCTTCGGTGTCATCCGAACCACATTCCAAGCCGTACCCGATCGCCGATCCGTCCTGATCGCAAAAGTCGCTCTGCTCGGCTCGTTCGGCGCGCTGTTGACCTTTGTCCTGATGTTCGGCGCGCTCGCCGTCACCAGGTGGTCCGCCGGCACCGAAGGGTCCGTCAACCTGGCTCTCGACAGCGCCGACGCCTGGCGTGCCGTCTACGGCGTCCCGATCTTCGCCTTCCTGTGCGTGATCCTCGCGATCGGCGTCGGCACCCTGCTTCGCCAGTCGGCCGGAGCCATCGCCCTGCTGCTCCTGTGGCCACTCCTGATCGAGAGTCTGTTCGGAATGTTCGGCTCATTCGGTCGCGCCGTGACGCCGTTCCTGCCGTTCGCGAACGCCGATCACTTCCTGGGTAACACCTCGGGCACCAATTTCCATTGGGGACCATGGGGAAGCCTGATCTACTTCGCGGCGTTCGTCCTGGTCGTCTTCGGCGCAGGCCTCGTCGTTGCGGATCGACGCGACGCCTGAGCCACGCGCTCGGACCTTCGAGGGTGTACCGACACGAGATGTCCGTCGGTACACCCACCGTCAGTCGGTCACATCCACTGGACGAGCTGCCACACGATTCCGTTGGGGTCCGAGAACTGGCAGTACCGCTCTCCCCACGGCTCTGTCTCCGGTTCGGTGACCACAGTGGCACCAGCTGCGGATATCCGGGCGAATTCGGCGTCGAGATCGTCCACGACAAATGCGATCAGTAATCCCTGCCCAGCCGATCCGGCAATCGACTCGGGCTTGAACGTTCCCAGTCCGACGCGAAGGAACACCACGTTGACGTCGATATCGGGGTGCGCGAGTGAGACGAAGCCGTCGTCGGACATCGATTCGGTGAAGCCGAAGTGAATTTTCGCGAATCGAGCCGACGCATCGACGTCGTCCACATTGAGAGACAGCGCGGTTCCGGTGATTTTCATGATGCCCTCCCGATAGAATAACTATATACAATGTACATCGTTTTGGGAGCTCCTGTATTTTCGATCCGAGGAGGTACACGTGCCACGCGAGTTGATCGACCTGCTCTGGCGTGCCCATCCGCACGCGCCGCGAGACGGAAGCCGCGGCCCCAAAGCCAAAGTGACAACGTCGCGGACCGTCGACTGCGCCATCGATCTGGCGGACGCCGAGGGGCTCGAATCACTGACGGTGCGAAAGCTGGCCTCCGAACTCGGCATCTCCCCCATGGCGGTGTACACCCATATCGGCACGCGCACCGACCTCCTCGTCCTCATGGCGGACGCCGTCCGCGCCGGCCAGCGCCGCGATCCCTATGTCACCGACGACTGGCAGGCACGCGTCGAACAGATCGCCGAAGCCGATCTCGCCCTGTACACACGTCACTGGTGGTTGATCGACGTGACCGACCAGCGCTCGGCCCTGGGGCCCGGCACCATCGCGAAGTACGACCACGAACTTCACGCGTTCGACGGAACGAACCTCGACGATGTCGAGCGAGATGCGGCATTGACGTTCGTCACGGACTTCACCCGCACAGCCGCCCAGGCGCGACGCCCGGATCCGCATGCGGCCGACATGGCAGATGTCTGGTACCTCTGGAACGAACGCCTGAAAACTTATCTCGGCGAGGACTTCCCGCTCGCACAACGAGTGGGGGCCGCAGCCGGAGAATCCATGAACGCCCCGTACAGCCCCGATGCGGCGTGGACTTTCGGCTTGGCCCGCGTTGTGGACGCCTTGGAATCACTTGTCAACACACAGAGTTGACCGAACCGCGGAGTTACCGACAACTGCGGCATCGCTGAACCGACTGTTCGGCACCACAGGTCCTGTGCGTGCATTGCATGCCAGGCACGCACTGGGCCGGGGACGTCACGAGCAAGCCCGCTGCGAGCGCGCCCGAATCCTCATGCCAACTCCCGAGCCAAGTCCGTCATCCATTCCAAGTACGCGTGCGGCCCGTCGATCATCACACCGGCTACTGCCGCAACCTCGTCGGCAATGTCTGCGCCGCGCACCACCAGCGCTTCTCCGCCCATCGCCAACGCAGCAGCGAAGGCCGGGAGATCGCCCCGATCGTCACCCGCATAGGCGACCGTCCTCACCTGTGCGACAGCTACCGCGCGCCGCAACCCCGTCCCCTTGTCTTCGTTCACGGGTGGACGCAATTCCTCGACCATCTTGCCCGGCTCGAGTCTCAACCCCGTCCGCTGCGCGACCGCCACCGTAATACTGTGGACGTTCTTCGATGCCGCACTGCGATCCTGCGCGCGACGCCAGTGCACGGCAACCCCAAGGCCTTTGGACTCGACATGGATTCCCTCGAACGCGGAACCGGAGAACGCGTGGCGAAGTTCGGCCTCGGCCGCCGCCACGGCCGGCATCCATGCCGCCACGGAATCGAGCACCTCGACCCCCTCGGAAGTCCACGTCTCCACCCCGTAAGAACCCATCAGAGCCAATCCGTCGCCACTGACGCGGTCTCGCAAGAACGACACCGGGCGGCCGGAAAGCAAGCCCACGAGAGCCAGTCGGCTAGACAGCGCGGTCAACACCTCGGCGGCACCGGGAAGTAAGGCACTGCTGGACGGATCGTCGACGATCGGAGCCAGCACTCCGTCGAAGTCCATGATCAGGGCGGAGTGCACGGGGTCTGCGGCCAGACGAGCGATGACGTCCGATGCGGTTCTCATGTCCCAAGTCTGTCAAACAATCCGAACCCGACGAACCGGCAGTACACGTCGCCGTCGAGAAACGGTGTCGGCTCCACCGATTAGGCCGCCGATTCGTCGGGCCCACCGAACCCATCGCGTTACATTCCCCCGTGCGTCCGGTTCGGCCCGAGCAACCATCTCGTGACACGGACTTCGACCAGCACTCGCGGACCGTCCAGCGATTCGTCGGTGGCATCCCAGCCGCCGTACTTGACGGCAAACAACCTCACGAGACGATCGAACCTCTCGATCTCGTGATGAACAGTGGCGAGACCTTCCGCTACCCGCGGGTCGTCGGAGGCGGAGCCGTCGACTGCGATCGAGACTCGCGGATCTGCCGCGAGGTTCCGAACCTTCGCGTTTGCCGTCGAACTGACGATCCAAAATATGTTTTCGTGCAACAGAAACCACACCGGCGTCGTGTGCGGGGATCCATCCGACCGAAGAGTGGTCAACCATACGCAGGACGCGTTCTCTACCGTCACCGCCTCAGTATCGCACTCCGGATCCACGCAACGATCAGTCGACGGCGGATCCGAGCGGGTGTGACCGGACAACCTGGCGCGAATTTTCGCATATCGCCAAAGCTCTTGATTTTCAACGTGATCAGTCCCCGGCCGGGCGCGGCGGTGGCCGTCAGTTCGCTCCCGGTCATGGAAGATATCGGCACCGGCCACCACGTTCGATGCTGCGACTGTGGGCCTGAAGTCCGAAAACGACCTACCCGATCGTCCACACCTGCCGCTATTTGATCGTGTATGCCGCATTTTTCGGGACGGGGTGGAGAGTTGGTCGCACAAGAAAGGTTCGGTGTCCGTTAGAGTTCTCTCGACGCTTACCAACTGGGGGGTAATGATGAGCGAACTTAGAGTTGTGACCGACGATATCCGCAAGTACGGGTCCACATCCGTCGAGGCCGCAGGTCACATCGCCAATGCCGCAGCCGTGGATCTACAGACCAATCTGGCCACCGTGGGACCGGCAGTCGGTCCGATCGGTCTCGAGTTTCTCGAAGCTTTTGCCCGGGCGCAGTCCACGCACACTCGCGATGTCGCATCACTCGCCGCGTTCTACGCCGGCACCGGCGCTGCGGTGGATGCCGCCGCCGAGACCTACGACCGCACCGACTCCGATCACGGCAATGCCCTACGCCGCGCCGGTGGAGCCGCGGGAGCCCTGGCATGAGCGATGACGACGACCACACCACCGTTCTCGAGTTCCTCCAGGGCGGCGTCGTGGGCCCTGCTCTCGACACTCCGATCGGGACGCTCGCTGTCGACGCGATCGAACAGTCGGCTTTCGCTCCGGTCCTGGGAATGGACATGCCCGTCTTGCCGCCACCGCCCGATCTATCCACGCTGACGCCGGCACTGCCCGACCTCTCCGGCTTGTCGAACCTCGGTTCCCTGCTCCCTTCGCTTCCGGTTTTGCCGTCGGTACCAAATTTTCTTCTGCCGGCACCAGCCCCTGTGATTGCGCCCAACCCGATCGAATCCTTGATGTCCGGGGCCGGGCTTCCCGCCATACCGGGCGTCACCGAGCTTGTCGGTTCGCTCCTCGATCTCGCGAAGGGTTTGGGCACCGGCACGTTCAGCGGCATAGACCCGGTCGCAATCTTCAATCAGGCATCGTCGCTGATCGACAAGGCGATGGGGCTCTCCCGAAATGGGCTCGCCGATGTGGGCCAGACGTGGAAGAGCAACGCCCACGAAGCAACCACCGACCTTGTACAGTCCGCGCAACGCAGCGGCTCCGAACTCAGCGACCGCGGGGTCGCCATCTCGAACACCACTGCTGCCGCGGCCGAATCCGTCCAACGCGGTAACGCACACCTGGCCGCTATCGCCGAGTCGTTCGCAAGCACGGTAATCGCGGCAGCACCCGTAGCGTTGACGCCACCCGGACAGGCAATGCTGATCGCCTCCGCCGTCGAGCATCTGCAAGCAGCCGTAGCGGCTGTCACCCAAACCCGGGGTGAGATGTTCGGGCACACCGCAGCCATGAACGCGCTTGCCGGACCCATACCTGTACCGGCCGCACCGATCGGCGAAGCGGTATCGAAGATGTCCGACCCACGCGCCCTCACCGACGGAATCAATCGGCTCGTCGGCTCGGCCGAGCCGAGCCGAGCCGATGCCGGCGTCGGGACCGGCCGATCCGTGGCCGCTCCGTACGACTCGAACTCCAGTCCCAGCCAGACGACGGCAGCGCATGCCGGTGGCGCACTACCGGTCGGCACAGATCGGGCGTGGGGCGCTGGGGGTCTTTCGGCCCCGTCATCGGCGGGTGTGACGCCGACCGCCGGATCGGCAGGTGCGTGGGCCGGCGGCGGCGCGGCCGGCGCCGGCCCACTCGGGGCCGGCGGTTTGCGCGCCACCACCGGTCTCGCTCCTGGCCAGGCTCACGGCAGTGGCACGTCGTCGCCGGGGTCGGCGGCCGGCGCCCTCGGGAGCAGTACGTCAGGACCGGGAGTAGCCGGCGGCGGCATGATGGGTGCAGGCGCCCGCGGTGCAGGTGGCCAGGAAGAAACGACACACACAGCGCCGGGCTATCTCCTCGGGCTCGGTGACGATTCCATTCTCGACGGCCTCCCCAAGATCACCCCAGCCGTGCTCGGAGCCGAGACCGCCGAACAGTACTTCTTCGACTGAATCAGCGGGCACCTCTCGGTGCGAAAGCACGGATCAGATCAGACCCAGCTCTTGCACCGACGCCCGCTCTTGCTCGAGTTCGCCGACGGACACCTCGATCCGCGATCGCGAGAAGCTGTCGACTTCGAGATCTCGGACGATCTCGAAGCCACCGTCCGCGCAGATCACCGGGAACGAGGAAATCAGTCCCTCGGGTACCCCGTACGAACCGTCCGAACGCACCGCCATCGACGTCCAGTCGCCCGGAGCAGTGCCGTGCACCCAATCACGAACGTGATCGATCGACGCGCTGGCCGCACTCGCTGCCGACGACGAACCACGAGCTGCGATGATGGCGGTGCCACGGGACTGAACTGTCGGGATGAAGTCGTCCTCGACCCACCGCTGATCGTCCACAACTGCCAACGCCGGCTTTCCGTCGACAGTCGCATGCGAAAGGTCCGGATACTGGGTGGCGGAGTGATTTCCCCAGATGGATACTCGCCGCACCGATGCTGCAGGTGCACCGGTCTTGTTCACCAACTGCGCGATTGCCCGGTTGTGGTCGAGCCGAGTCAGCGCGGTGAAACGTGAGTCAGGCACGTCGGGAGCGTTGTTCATCGCGATCAGTGCGTTCGTGTTCGCGGGATTGCCGACCACCAAAATCTTCACGTCCGATGCGGCGTTGTCGTTGATCGCCTTGCCGTGAGCAGTGAAGATGGACCCGTTGGCACTGAGCAGATCAGCACGCTCCATTCCCTTGGACCGCGGTCGCGCCCCGACCAGAAGACCGACACTCGATCCGGCGAATGCAGCAGCGGGATCGTCGGTGATGTCCACGGACGTGAGCAGCGGAAACGCGCCGTCGTCGAGTTCCATCGCGACGCCCTCGGCGGACGACACCGCCGCCGGGATTTCCAGTAACCGCAATCGAACCGGAACGTCGGCTCCGAGCATCTCGCCCGCCGCGATTCGAAAGAGCAGGCTGTACGCAATCTGTCCTGACGCCCCGGTCACCGTGACTGTTACAGGCACAACGCTCATTGCCGTCTCCTCGATGGTGTGCGCGACACCGCCGATACTCTTGGCGGCGTCCGTTCGACTTCGCTGTACGATCGAAACCCACGCTAGCCGACCAAACCTGCCAATTCCTGATCCGTCAGTGTGGTTTTCGGCACCCGGCCGGCTGCCCTGACCATCTCGACGGCCCGGTAGAGTGGCCGCTCCTCGAGGCCGGCGCCACGCGCCTCCGCCCGGAGTTGTTCGATCAATACCGAGGACAATGCGGCCGCTGACGCCAACTCCCCCAGCGCCAATGCGTCCGCCAACTTGCGAAGCGCGAGTATATCCAACTCCCGCCCTCCGCCCGCCGTGTAGAGGGCCAGCGGGATACGGACACTCGATCGGCTGTCGGTCAGGTGCACGCTCACCTCACTGATCCGGCCGGAACGAATCGCCAGAGTCACCGACATCAGTTCGGCAACGTCCACATCATGCGACCGAAGACCAACTTGTGCCCGAATATGATTGCCGTACAAGGAGATATGGCGCCGCAACGTCAACAGAACGGACACCGACGTAGGGACGGCAATCATGAAGCCGACCACCAGTGCGGCCGTCGTCGATGCGAACACACTCACAACCAGTCCGACGACGACGCCCAACACGACCACGGCGACCGCGAACTTCTTCAGCCGTGGCGCGATCAGCGCGACCGGAACCAGATCGAGGGAAACCGCGTCGGCCTCAGTGGACAACGATGGCCCCGACCCGATCGACAACCTGATCGAGAGCGACCGACTCCTGCTCACCGGTGCCGAGATGCTTGACCACAACGACGCCCTCGTCGAGTTCACGCTCACCCAGAACCAGCGCGATTGCCGCACCCGAACGATCCGCGGCCTTCATCGAGCCCTTCACACCGCGATTGCCGTAGGCGAGGTCCACCCGAATACCGTTGCCACGCAACTGGTGTGCGATAACCATGAGTTTGGCTCTGGCATCGTCACCCATCGGAACGCCGAAGACGTCCACCCGGGCCGGCGGGGCAACGGACTTGCCTTCGGCCTCGAGAGCGAGCATCGTCCGGTCGACACCGATACCGAATCCGATGCCGGACAACGGTTGCCCGCCGAGCTGCTCCATGAGGCCGTCGTAGCGGCCACCGCCACCGATGCCCGACTGGGCGCCCAGACCGTCGTGGACGAACTCGAAGGTCGTCTTGGTGTAATAGTCGAGTCCGCGAACCATCCGCGGGTTCACCACATACGGGACACCCATCGCATCCAGGTGTGCCAGGACCTCGTCGAAGTGCGCCTTGCAGCTTTCCGAGAGGTGGTCGAGCATGAGCGGAGCTCCTGCGGTCTTCTCCCGGACGTCCGGACGCTTGTCGTCGAGCACCCGCAGCGGGTTGATCTCGGCTCGCCGACGCGTGTCCTCGTCGAGATCGAGCGCGAAGAGGAACTCCTGGAGGAGCTCGCGGTACTGCGGCCGGCAGGTCTCGTCACCGAGAGAGGTGATCTCGAGGCGGAACCCGCCGAGCCCGAGGGAACGGAAACCGGCGTCGGCGATCGCGATCACCTCGGCGTCGAGGGCCGGATCATCGATTCCGATAGCCTCCACCCCGACCTGCTGCAGCTGACGGTAACGACCTGCCTGGGGACGCTCGTACCGGAAGAACGGTCCCGCATAGCTGACCTTGACCGGCAATTGCCCGCGGTCGAGGTTGTGTTCGATGACAGCACGCATGACGCCTGCGGTCCCCTCGGGACGCAGCGTGACCGAACGGTCGCCGCGGTCGGCGAAAGTGTACATCTCCTTGCTCACGACATCGGTGGATTCACCGACGCCCCTAGCGAACAGGCTGGTGTCCTCGAACACCGGCAACTCGATGTGCCCGTACCCTGCCAGACGGGCCGCACGAGTCAAACCGTCACGAACGGCGACGAATTCGGCGGATTGCGGAGGGACGTAGTCGGGGATGCCTTTGGGCGCGGAGAAGGTGCTGGCTTTACTCACGAGTGTTACTTTTCCTTATTCTTGTCCGCTGAGTCCAACGAGAAACGGATTCGAGGCTCGCTCGGCACCGATGGAGCTGTTGCCCCCGTGGCCGGGAAGCACCACGGTGTCGTCACCGAGCACCAGAAGTTTACGGGCGATCGAGTCGAGCAGCTGCTCGTGATTTCCGCCGGGCAGATCACTTCGGCCGATCGATCCTTGGAACAACGTGTCACCGGTCAGGGCCAGATCAACCGGCGCGCTGTCGGTGCCGGCCTGGGTGCGCAGTACGACGGAGCCCTGAGTGTGTCCCGGAGTGTGATCCACGACGAAGGTGATACCGGCTTCGGTGATCTTGTCACCGTCTGCCAACTCGATCACCTCGTCGGGTTCTGTGAACGTCATTCCATCGATGAACTGCTTCATCGTCGGTCCGATGCCGCGCGCCGGGTCACTGAGCATGTATCGATCGTCCGGATGAATGTATGCCGGAACCGAGAATCTCTCGCAGACCGCCCGCGCCGACCACACGTGGTCGAGGTGTCCGTGTGTGAGCAGCACAGCCGTGACGGTCAGGTCCTCGGAGCCCAGAAACTCGAAGAGTGGCTCGGCTGCGTCCTGGCCCGGATCGACGACCACGCACTCGCGTGAGCCGTCCTGGGCGAGTATGTAGCAGTTGGTTTGGAACATCCCGGCCGGAAAACCAGTGACGAGCACGGGGGCAACTCCTCTTCGAAGGGCGGAAACGAGTAACACGGTATCGGTTACAGCCTAAGCGGCTGCCCCGCCAGCAAGTTCTCAGGTTGCAATGGGAGACTCTGACGACGAGTTGAACACCATGCCGGCGCCGATACGCGACCACCCGCGACCGGCCGGACCACGATCCATCCTGGATCCACCCGCGATACGGAGGACTACTGCAGTGCCGAGTAACGAGCAACGCCGGGAGACGGCGAAACGGAAACTCGAGCGTCAGCTCGAACGTCGCGCCGAGCGCGCACGCAAGCGCAAGCAGATGACGATTGCCGGATCGGCGCTCGGCGTGGTTGTCGTGGTCGCAGTGGTGGCAGGCCTGGTCTGGTTGAACACCGGGAACGACGACACGTCCGAGAGCGCCACCGATACGACCGCCGCATCGGAGCAGTCGGCCGCAGTGATGCCGGTCGGCCGTTCCACTCCGCTACCCGACACAGTCTCCTGCTCGTACCCTGCCGACGGCCAGACCCCGGCCAAGGCCGCCAATCCTCCTCGAACAGAGGGCATCCCGGCCACCGCACCCGACGCAACGCCCAGCATCAGCATCGAGACGACACAGGGCAACATCGGACTGAACCTCGACGGCACGCTGTCCCCCTGCACGGTGAACAGCTTCGTCAGCCTCGCCCAGCAGGGCTATTTCGACAACACGCCGTGCCACCGCTTGTCGACGACCGGGTTGCAGATCTTGCAGTGCGGTGATCCCAGCGGAACCGGATCCGGTGGTCCGGGATACGGCTTCGACAACGAATTCCCGACCGATCAGTATGCCGACGGCGACCCGGCATTGTCCGCGCCGGTCACCTACTCGCGTGGAACCATTGCCATGGCCAACACCGGTGCGCCGGGCAGTAACGGAAGCCAGTTCTTCCTTCTCTACGGCGATTCCCAACTCCCGCCGAACTACACCGTGTTCGGCACTATCGACGATACGGGCCTGGCCACCATCGAGAAGGTCGCCGCAGGTGGAGACGACGGATCGATGACGGCCGGCGGCGGCAAGCCGAACCTGCCGATCGAGTTCACGTCCGTGAGAGTCGACTGATGTTGCGCTCTCCAGCGGCATTCGCCGCTGGAGGCGCAGCGGCACTGCTGCTGGTCGGCTGTTCGAGTTCGCAGCCCGCAGGCTCGATGCCTGCGGGCTTGCGGACCGCTCTCCCGGCGACGGTCTCGTGTGCGTACCCGGACGACGGGTCCACCGCAGCCAGGACGAACACGCCACCGCTCGTCGACGCGATATCGACCATCGCGCCGAATGCAACTCCAACCGCCGCGATCGCTACGAATCACGGCCCGATCGGCGTGGCGCTCGACGGCACCCTGTCCCCCTGCACCGTCAACAGCTTCGCCAGTCTGGCGTACCAAGGCTATTTCGACGACACCACCTGTCATCGTCTGACCACCGGTCCGTCGCTGCAGGTGCTTCAGTGCGGTGACCCGTCGGGCACCGGCCGTGGTGGTCCGGGATACGGCTTCGACAACGAATTCCCCACCACCGCGTACGACCGGGGAGATCGAGCAGTCGACAAACCCGTCACCTATCCACGCGGGGCGGTGGCGATGGCGAACACCGGCGCGCCGGGTAGCAACGGAAGCCAGTTCTTCCTGGTCTACGGCGATTCTCGACTGCCACCCCAATACACCGTGTTCGGAACCGTAGACGCGAGCGGCCTGTCCACCCTCGACAAGATCGCGGCGGGCGGGGCCACCCCGAGCCGCGACGGCACACCCATTCTGACCACTGACATCAAGACTGTGAGGCTCGACTGATGCGAAGAATCCCCCTGATGGTTGCCACTGCGGGTGCAGCGGCACTGTTGCTCGCCGGCTGTTCGAGCACTGATTCGGGCTCGGCGGCAACGTCCTCCGATGCCACCACGTCGAAGACGACCACGACGACTAGGGTGGCGCCCCCGCTCGACATGTCGCAGTTCCAGGCGCTCCCACCGGTACCAGCACCTGCGGCGGCAACCGTGGACTGCTCGTACCCGACGGCGCCCGGCGCCGCCAAGACCGTCAATCCGCCCAGCACCACCGGAGTGTCGACGGAGGGAACGGTCACCGTTTCGTTGTCGACCACCGCCGGTCCGATCGGAATGCAGTTGAACAGGGCACAAGCGCCCTGCACCGTCAACAGCGTCGTGAGCTTGGCGGAGCAGAACTACTTCGACGACTCTCCGTGTCATCGTCTGGTGACCAGCCCGGGCCTACAGATCCTGCAGTGCGGCGATCCTTCCGGCCAGGGCACGGGTGGTCCCGGTTACGGCTTCGACAACGAGTACCCCACCACCACGTATGCCGAGAACGATCCCGATCTCTCGCTACCTGTCGTGTACCCGCGGGGCACGCTCGCCATGGCGAATTCCGGCCGGCCAGGTAGCAACGGCAGCCAGTTCTTCCTCGTCTACGAGGATTCGGTACTGCCGCCCAGCTACACGGTGTTCGGCACCATCGACGACGCCGGTCTGAGCACCGTCGAAAAGATCGCGGCGGGCGGCGACGACGGATCGATGCCCGCAGGCGGCGGTGCACCCGCCACGCCGATCACGATCGAGACCGCCACGGTCAACTGATCTGAGATAGACGAAATGGGTGGTGTGAGAACGATTCTCACACCACCCTTTGTCATGGCGCACGTCGACTGACCTGAGAGATCTACACCACTCGATCACGAAAAATCGGACATTAAAGTCTTGGGGCGGCTAGCTTTTCTCTCACCGACGAAATGGGGACTGTCATGAGAGTGCTGGTGACCACGGCAAGCAAACACGGTGCCACCGCCGACATCGGAGCACGATTGGCGGTCGCACTCGAATCCCACCTACGCTCTCGCGGTATCGACCCGAAGATCGACGTCGTCCCGGCCCACGACGTCGAGACCGCTGCGTCCTACGATGCGGTGGTACTCGGCAGTGCGATCTATCTGGGAAAGTGGCTGAAAGATGCAACACGGCTCGTCGAACGCGACCTCGACGCACTCCGAAGCCGTCCCGTATGGTTGTTTTCCAGCGGCCCGATCACTCCTGGCGACAACGCCGACAACCTGAAGTGGATCAATACCCCGTGGGCTGTGGAGCATCACATGTTCGGCGGCAAGCTCGACCCCACCGTCCTCCCGTTCGGGGAACGCCTTGCCACCAGGGCCGCACACGCCACCGAAGGCGATTTCCGCTCGTTCGACGACGTCGAGGCGTGGGCCGACCGCATCGGCGAGACACTCGCCGCGCCGCCGACGTCACCGTGAGTTCCGTCGACATCTACTGGCTACCACTCGGGGCCGGTGGGCGCGTGGTCCACGCCAACGGTGTCGCCTACGAGCAGGTCAGCGCATGGTGGACGCGTCGAACTCCGCGTCCTCTGTTCCACAGCGCCCTGACGGTCACGGTGGACACGGACGTCCACGTCGTCGAGATGACTCCCGCGTGGCAGCACACTCAACCCGGTCGGGGCATAGTCGCCCGAGGTCCGGTCGGAACCCGGTGGGCGGGGAGATCGAGGTACTTCCGCTACGAGGTGCACTGCTGGAAGAACGGAACGATCGACGACGTCGACAAGGCAGTGTCCAGCCCGCAGCACCTGTCCACCGATCCTGGCGCAGCGGCTCGCGTCGTCGCCTTGATCCACTCCGTTCCGGTACTGGTGTGGGGCCGAGACGAACTCGGCACCGGAGACATGTGGAACTCGAACTCCGTCATCTCGTGGGTACTGACTCGAAGCGGCGTCGACCTCACCGGCGTCCATCCCCCGAACCGAGGGCGAGCACCCGGCTGGCACGCCGGAATCCTGGCAGCGCAACGCAGTCCGTGAAGAACGAGGTATGCCGAGCAGATCCTCTGCCCGACCTACCCGTCACCTCTCGTCAGGATGCAGACGTCACCCGATACACGTCGTAGACACCCTCGACATTGCGCACCACGTTCAGAACGTGACCCAGATGCTTCGGATCACCCATCTCGAAGGTGAACTTGCTGATCGCGACCCGATCACCGGACGTGTTCACCGACGCGGACAAGATGTTGACCTTCTCGTCGGCGATCGCCTTCGTCACGTCCGAGAGCAACCGATGCCGATCCAGCGCTTCGATCTGGATCGCGACCAGGAACACCGACGACGCGGACGGCGCCCACTCGACGTCGATGATCCGCTCGGACTGATCGTGTAGCGAATTGGCGTTGGTGCAGTCGGTCCGGTGCACACTGACCGCGCCGCCGCGAGTGACGAAGCCCAAGATCGCGTCCCCGGGCACGGGTGTGCAACATTTGGCGAGCTTCGCGACGGTGCCCGGCGCACCCGGAACGAGGATCCCGGAGTCGGCGGTACTGCGGGTACGCATCGGCATCGTGGACGGCGTGGAACGCTCGGCGAGTTCTTCCTCGACCGCGCCCACGCCACCGAGATGTGCGACCAGACGCTGCACCACATGGTGCGCGGAGACCTGGCTTTCCCCCACCGCGGTGTACAGCGCGGAGACGTCCGGGTAACGCAACTCGTGCGCAATGGATGCCATCGACTCGGCATTCATCAAGCGCTGCAACGGAAGTCCGACGCGCCGCACTTCCTTGGCGATCTGATCCTTGCCTGATTCGAGAGCTTCCTCGCGCCGTTCCTTGGCGAACCACTGCCGGATCTTCGCCTTCGCGCGGGGCGAGACGACAAATGTCTGCCAGTCCCGACTCGGGCCGGCGGTAGCCGCCTTCGAAGTGAAAACCTCGACCACTTCACCGTTGTCGAGGTGACGTTCGAGCGCCACCAACCGGCCGTTCACCCTGGCACCGATACAGCGGTGACCGACCTCGGTGTGTACTGCGTACGCGAAGTCCACCGGCGTGGAACCGGCAGGCAGCGTCACCACGTCGCCCTTGGGGGTGAAGACGAAGATCTCCTTGACCGCGAGGTCGTACCGCAGCGATTCGAGGAACTCGCCCGGATCGGCGGCTTCACGCTGCCAATCCAACAGCTGACGCATCCACGCCATGTCGTCGACCTCGGCGATGTCACCGGAGTTCTTGCCCTTGGTCTCCTTGTATCGCCAGTGCGCCGCGATACCGAACTCCGCCGTGCGGTGCATGTCCTGCGTTCGAATCTGCACCTCGAGGGGCTTGCCCTCCGGGCCGACCACCGTCGTGTGTAACGACTGGTACACCCCGTAGCGCGGTTGCGCGATGTAGTCCTTGAACCGACCTGCCATCGGTTGCCATAGCGAGTGCACGACGCCGACGGCGGCATAACAGTCACGCACTTCCTCGCACAGGATCCGGACGCCGACGAGGTCATGAATGTCGTCGAAGTCGCGCCCCTTGACGATCATCTTCTGATAGATGGACCAATAGTGCTTGGGACGCCCTTCCACCACCGCATTGATCCGCGATGCCGTCAGGGTCGAATTGATCTCCGCGCGCACCTTCGCCAGATACGTGTCCCGCGACGGCGCCCGATCGGCGACCAGTCGAACGATCTCGTCGTACTTCTTGGGATGCAGGATCGCGAACGACAAGTCTTCGAGTTCCCACTTGACGGTGGCCATACCGAGTCGATGCGCAAGCGGCGCAATGACTTCGAGTGTCTCTCGAGCCTTTCGCGCCTGCTTCTCGGGCGGCAGGAACCGCATCGTACGCATGTTGTGCAGACGGTCCGCGACCTTGATCACCAGCACCCGAGGATCACGCGCCATGGCGATGATCATCTTCCGGATCGTCTCACCCTCGGCGGCCGTGCCGAGCACGACTTTGTCGAGTTTGGTGACACCGTCGACGAGGTGCGCTACCTCGTCACCGAAGTCCTTGGTCAGCTCTTCGAGCGAGTACCCGGTGTCCTCGACGGTGTCGTGCAGGAGTGCTGCCACCAACGTGGTGGTGTCCATCCCCAACTCGGCGAGAATGCTCGCCACCGCCAGCGGGTGCGTGATGTACGGGTCACCGGACTTTCGAAACTGACTCGAATGGCGATCTTCGGCTACATCGTAGGCACGCTGCAGAAGCGCCAGATCCGCCTTGGGGTACAGCTCACGGTGCAAACTGACCAACGGTTCCAGAACCGGGCGAACAGCAGCGTTACGCTGCCCGGTGATGCGACGGGCCAGTCGCGCCCGCACCCGCCGAGACGCCGACGCCGGAACGGCCAGTGACTGCCCTCCCCGATTGCCGGAGGTGTGCGACGGATCCGATCCGTCCGATACACCGGACGACACCGCAGCCGTGTCCGGTACGGCGACGGTCCCTGCACCTCGTGACTGTGCACCGGAGTTCTCTGATCGATCAAGATTCGACGTCATGTCGCCACCTCCTACCACCGAGTTGGTTCAGGCAACCACCCTACCGAGAGCCGTTGCCCTGGGCGTCGGCCGCGACCCCCAGAATCCAACTTTAGTACTCAGACGGTAACCAGCGACGTCACCGGGTACTTCACGAACCGCTCACGGCCCCCTAGATCCTCGATTTCGAGAACGACCGCGATGCCGATCACGTTCGCGCCGGCCAGTTCCACCAACTGAACAGCTGCCTCCAACGTTCCGCCGGTAGCGAGAACGTCGTCGATCACGAGAACATTCCGCCCGGTCAGATCGAAGCCGTTGGCCGGAATCTCCAGCGTCGCCGAACCGTACTCGAGACTGTACGAACGCGACAGCACCGGTGGCGGCAACTTACCGACCTTGCGAACTGCGACGACGCCGGCCCTCATCCGGGCCGCGGCACCCGCTCCCAGGAGAAATCCGCGGGCGTCGATCGCGGCAATGGTGTCGGCATCCGGGGCACACGCCACCAGCGCGTCGAGCACGGCACCGAATCCTTCGGCGTCCGCGAATACCGGTGTGAGATCCGCGAACCGGACACCGGGCCCGGGAAAATTGTCCGCCCATCTGGTCAACCGCACCACAGCGTTGGCGGCCGCGCTGTGCAGCGAGGCCAGTTCGTCCTCGGACATGTCCGCTCTGTCCGATACGAAGTCATTCGAGACCGTCATCTACGTAAAACCCATCTATCCATGTTCCAGCCGGTCGCTGAGCGAGTCGGGTTCGTTACCACTGCTTCCATTCCCTCCGCCACTGCCACGCTACGCACCTGATCGAAAAGGGGAATCGTGGGCATCTGACGCCAGAGAATGTTTTCTGCCTCCACCGACAACCCGAGTTGGGCAACGGTGTTCGGATCGGTGTTGAGCTGATCGACGATTTGATCGATCCGAGGATTACGGTACCCACCGAAATTCGATCCGTTGTCCGATCGAAGGGCGGCCCGCGCGTCGAGCATGCCCGCAGTTCCGGCCGCACCGGCCGCACCGGCCGTGCCGGCAAGGACCGCATCGACGTCACCGCGCCCCAACGAGGTCGGATCGAAGCCTTCCCGGCCCGCGTCCTCGACCGAGATTCCAGCCGGCGCGCACGCCTGTTTCACCTGCGTGACGATCTCGGCGCGTACCGGGTCGGGGGCGAGATAGCCTATCCGTATCGTCATCGTTTCGAGGCCGGCGTCCGCCAACGCCGACTGGGCGGCTCCGACGTCGGCATCTACGAAACGGTCTCCGTCCGTAGCTGCGGCCTCGCGATAGACGAGAGCGTCCGGCGCTGTCAATCGCGAATCGATCAGGCCGGCACCCACGCCCACCGTCGGGGCGCCCGCGGTGACGCCGAACGTCTCGAACAACGACGACCGCGGCACACACGAGGCAAAAGCACGCCGTGCCGCTTCGCCTTCGAATACGCCGTCGGAACCGAGAACGAACTGCTCGACGGACCGGGACGGCACCCGCTCGACCGTGTACCCGGCGATATCGCCGACATTGTCGACGCCGCCGGACGCCACATCGACCACCTCGATCGAATGTGCCGTCAGATCCGTGAGATCGACACCCAGTGGCCACACCACGATCCGATCGGTGGCCGGCTTGTTTCCCCACCATCGTTCGTTGGCCACGAGCACGAGGCCGCCGTCCTCGGTGTACGAGTCGATGCGATACGGGCCCGACGACGGCAGCAACGACGTGTCGAGTGCTCCCGGAAGCAACGTCCAACCGGTGTTCCAGAAGTCCGCGACCTTCGTCAACTCGTCGACATCACCGCTGCGCACCGCTGCCACCACGTCAGGCACCCCGGTTCGTTCGGTCACGACATGCGACGGCATCAGGGCGGTGGCACCGAACAAGGAGCGCCACTCGGTGAACGTGCGACCGGGTTTGAACACCACCGTTGCGTCCTTGGCACCCGGTTGGCAGTCGATTCGGTCGATGTCCGAGTAGCCCACCGTGCTGGCGGCGTCGAACAGCGGCTTCTCCACACCGTCGACCTCCGCGGTGAATCGTCCGCTCGAGGCCGCCCAGGTGAGAACGAGATCGTCACACGAGAGAGGGACACCGTCCGAGTACACCGACGCCGGGTTCAACGTGTACGACACGGTGAGTGTGTCACCCGGTACCTCGACTGCGGTGCCGATGTCGGTGTCGGCAACGGGAGCACCGGTCGGACCGGTATAGGTGAAGCCGGGTAACACCCGCCCGAGGGCCGCCAGCGCGCCCGATACCGAGCCTGCCGTCGTGTTCGCATTGAACGTGGTGATCGTGTTGTCGATCGCGTAACCGATCGACGGAATCTGTTCCGATTCCTGCGAACACGCCGCCAGCGACCCCGCCGCCACGGATGTGGCGGCGAGGAGCGAGAGCGAACGAACCACTACCCGCCTGGCCGGCCGCATGTCAGTGCCCCTTCTTGTTGCGCTTTCCGGTCGGCCGAACGCCGGGCTGCGGCGCTGACTTCACGGCCTTCCGCGTCTTCGGCGCCTCGACGGCACCGGCTGCCACCGCGACGGGTGCACCCTTCTCGGCCAAGGTGGCCCGCCGGGCCAGGACCTTACGGGTGTGCACCGATACCGGTCCCCAGCGCTCCTTCATGCTCACCAACAGCGGTGTGGCGAAGAATATCGACGAGTACGCGCCGACAGTGATACCGACCAACTGCACCAGCGCGAGGTCCTTGAGAGTACCCACACCGAGCATCCACACCGCGACCACCATCAACGCGATCACGGGCAGCACACTGATGACCGTCGTGTTGATAGAGCGCATCAAGGTCTGGTTGACGGCGAGATTGGCCTGTTCGGCGTATGTTCGGCGAGTCAGATGCAGGACACCACGCGTATTCTCCTCGACTTTGTCGAAGACGACGACGGTGTCGTAGAGCGAGAATCCGAGAATGGTCAACAAACCGATCACTGTCGCGGGAGTGACTTCGAACCCGACCAGCGAATAGACACCTGCCGTGACGACGATGTCGAAGAACAACGCCACGATCGCCGCGGTCGCCATGTCCCGCTCGAAGCGGATTGCGATGTACACGCTGACGATCACCAGGAACACGATCAGCGCGATGAGCGCCTTCTTCGTGATCTGACCGCCCCACGTCTCACTGACGTCGGCGAAACTGACTGCGCTCGCCGACGGATTACCGTCCTTGTCCTTGGGTTGGAAGGCATCGAACAGCGCACTCTGCAGCGAGTTGACCTGGTTGTCGTCGAGGGTCTCCGAGCGAATCTGAACAGTGGCGCCCGAACCGGATCCGACCGTCTGCACGCTGACCGGATCGAATCCGACAGCATTGTTGTAGACCGTCTCGACCTGCGAGGTATCGACATTTCCGTCCGACGGGAACTGAATTCGGGACCCGCCTTCGAAGTCGATACCGAACGTGAAACCGCGCACCAGCATGCTCAGTAACGCGATCAAGACGATTGCACCGGTCAATGCGTAGTAGAACTTCCGTCGACCCACCACCTCGAAACCACCGGTACCGGTGTACAGGCGAGAGAGCCAGCTGTGCTGAGGCATGGTCGACTGGTCGACTCCGGAATCGGTCAGGCCGGACCGAACCTCGGGTTCCACCGACACATCCTTGCCGGAGTTGTTGGACTCGCTCATGCTCGTGTCTCCTTCGCCGACGCTGCGGCGGCAACCTTACGTTCGCGGGCAACCTCTTGAACGGCACCCAGTCCGTTGACGCTGGGCTTCGACCAGAACGCCGAACGTGAGGCCATGCTGACCAATGGCCAGGTCACCAGGAACACCACGATGACGTCGAGAATGGTGGTCAATCCGAGGGTGAACGCGAACCCGCGCACCTGCCCGACGGCCAAGGCGTACAGCACGGCAGCCGCGATGAAGCTCACGGCGTTGCCGGACAGAATTGTCCGTCGCGCCCTGGCCCAACCTCGTGGCACCGCCGAACGGAAACTTCGGCCCTCACGCATCTCGTCCTTGATGCGTTCGAAGAAGACCACGAAGGAGTCGGCAGTCATACCGATACCGATGATCAAACCTGCCATGCCGGCAAGATCGAGACTGAATCCGATGTATCTGCCGAGTAGGACCATGATCGCGTAGACCATGATTCCGGACAGGATCAGTGACAACGCCGTCAAGACGCCGAGCATTCGGTAATACACGAGGCAGTACACCAGAACGAGAACGAGACCGACAGCGCCGGCGATCAAGGCCGCCTGCAACGACGCCAAGCCCAGTGTCGCCGAGACGGTTTCTGCCTCCGATGCCGCGAACGAGAGCGGCAGCGAACCGTACTTCAACGTGTTTGCAAGCTCTTTCGCACTCTCCGCCGTGAAACTTCCGGTGATCGAGGTTGCACTACCCGCCGGGGTCGCGCCCTGGATGGTAGGCGCACTCACGACCTTGGAGTCGAGGGTGAAGGCAGCCTGCTTACCGATGTTCGCCGAGGTGAACTGTGCCCAGGTGTTACTGCCGGTCGTCTTGAACGACAAGCTGATCTCGTGGCGGGACTGTTGGGAGTTGAACACCGACGAGGCATCGGAGATCTCCTGCCCGTCGATGATCGACGGTCCGAGGAGATAAATTATCTGACCGTCCTGCGAGCAGGCCACCAAAGGCAGCGACGGATCGTCGTTACCGCGCAGCGGATCGGCGACCGAGCAGTCGAGGCCGGCCATGGCCTGCTGCTGCACTGCCGGATCGTCGCTCTGCCGGAGCGCACGCGCTGCGGTGATTTCAGCTGCCGCTGCGTCGCCTGCGGTGGCGTCGTCCGGTGTGGCGTCCGGCGGTGTCGTCGTCGGAGCAGCGGGAGTGGCATCGGTACTCGGCGGGGCATCAGGTGTCGTCGGAGCCTGCGCCGGGAACGGCCGGTTTTGCGGGGCCGGAGCATCCGCAGTCGGGGCGTCGGCGGGCGGGGCGTCGGCGGGCGGGGCGTCGGCGGGCGGCGAACCCGATGTCGGCGACTCGGGTGTCGCGTTCGTGTTCGCGTCGCGGGTGGCGACGTCGATCGCGCCGGTTACCGGTCGGATGTACAGCCGCGCGGTCTGGCCCAACGATCTGGCCTGCGCACTGTCGTCGCCGGGAACGGTGATGACGAGGTTGTCACCGTCGATGACCACCTCGGAGCCGGACACCCCGAGCCCGTTCACACGGGTCTCGATGATCTCCTGTGCCTGTCTGAGGCTGTCTTGACTCGGAGCGCTGCCGTCAGGTGTGCGCGCGGTCAACGTCACGCGCGTTCCACCCTGCAGGTCGATGCCGAGCTTCGGTGTGCCCGATTTATCGCCAGTGAAGAACACCAGGGCATACAGCGCCACCACCAAGACCCCGAAAAGGGCCAGGTAGCGGACCGGATGCACCGTTCCGGTGGAAGGTGCCACGATTTTCAAGTCTCCTCAATAGGTGCAGGACAAGCGCGGTTGAACACCACTCGAGCTGCGACGTTCGAACTGCAACGGACGATCGACGGGCGATCACACCGATCCTCGCCGTCACCGGAACACGATCACGAGCCCATCGCGCTCGACCATGTTCCAGTGCCGTGGGTTCAGGAATCCTTGGTCAGTCGGATTTCGGTGTCCGCCGACGTCTCTTCGACCTCGGAATCCGAATCGTCGTATTCGTCTTCGTCGTAGTCGTCATCGTCGTATTCGTCAGACTCGACGACCTTCTCTCGGATGACCAGTCGAGACCAGGTCGAGACCACACCGTCGGCGATCTCCAGGTCCACGGTGTCGTCGTCGAGAGAGACGATGGTGGCGAAGAGACCGGCCGTGGTCTGCACTCGGTCACCCACCTGTAGCGAGTCCTGCATTTCGCTGGTAGCAGCCATCGCCTTCTTCTGCTTTCGCATGCCCAGGAACATGGGCACCAGTAGCGCGAGAATCAGGAGGGGAAAGAGCAATTCCATGTGATGATCAACCTCGGTTTTGTTGCACGTTTTTCGCCACGTCGGTCCCGGTTGGACCTACGCAATAGACCAGTGTGCCATTACTTCGTCCGGATTCCCGACAGATCCTCCGCAGAGACCGGTCGCAGGCGCCACGGATCACCCGTCGTCGGAGTCGAAGAGTGTCGCCTGCGGTTCGTTGACCCGAACTTCGATACCACCGGCGGCTGCATCGGGTGGCGGTGTCATACCGAGCTGCGTCCATGCCGCAGCCGTGGCCACCCGCCCGCGGGGAGTTCGCGCGATCATGCCCGCCCGCACCAGGAACGGTTCGCATACTTCTTCCACCGTCGCGGGCTCCTCGCCTACGGCGACGGCCAACGTCGACACTCCGACCGGGCCGCCGCCGAAGGAGCGCACCAGTGCCGACAACACGGACCGATCCAATCGGTCCAGCCCGAGTTGATCGACGTCGTAGACGGCCAGCGCTGCCTGGGCGACCTCGACCGTCACAACTCCGTCGGCGCGAACCTCGGCGAAGTCGCGCACACGGCGCAGCAATCTGTTCGCAATACGTGGCGTGCCGCGGGAGCGTCGCGCGATCTCCGCGCCCGCAACCACGTCGATGTCGACGCCCAGGATTCCGGCCGACCGCATGAGGATCTGTTGCAGTTCGTCGGGCTCGTAGAAATCCATGTGCGCGGTGAAACCGAATCGGTCGCGAAGCGGACCGGTCAGTGCGCCCGACCTGGTGGTTGCACCGACCAAGGTGAAAGGTGCCACTTCGAGTGGAATGGACGTTGCGCCCGGGCCCTTTCCGACGACGACGTCGACTCGGAAGTCTTCCATCGCCAGATAGAGCATTTCCTCGGCCGGACGGGCGATGCGGTGTATCTCGTCGATGAACAGGACATCGCCTTCGGCGAGGTTACTGAGCATGGCCGCCAGATCACCGGCACGTTCGAGGGCCGGTCCGGACGTCAATCGCAGTGACGAGCCGAGCTCGCCGGCGATGATCATCGCCATCGACGTCTTACCGAGGCCGGGTGGACCGGACAGCAGAATATGGTCCGGGGTGCTACCCCGCATCTTCGCGCCGGTCAAGACGAGCTGTAGTTGCTCACGAACTCGCGGCTGCCCGATGAAGTCGTCCAGACTCTTGGGCCGCAGGCTTGCCTCGACCTCCCCGTCCCCGGACACCAGTTCCGCACTGACCGGCGATTCGTCCTCGAAGTCTTCGCCCGGATCGAAGTTCATCGGGTCTTACCGAGAAGTGCCAGTGCCGACCGCAAGGCCACCGACGTAGTCGCCTCGGGCGATTCGGCCAACACTGTGTCCGTGGCCTGCTCGGCCTGCTTGAGCGGGAACCCGAGACCTTCGAGTGCTTCGACGATCTGGTCTCGGATCGGGCTGCCTGCGATGTGACCGGGAGCTGCGCCACCCGAAGCGGGTACGGAGTCCACCTTGTCCCGCAATTCCACGACCATGCGCTCGGCGCCCCGTTTGCCGATTCCGGGAACGCGGGTCAGCGCCGTCAGATTGCCCTCGGACAGGGCACGCCGCAGAGCGTCGGGCTCGAGAACGGCCAAGGTGGCCATCGCCAGTCGTGGCCCCACTCCCGAGACCGTCTGCAGAAGGCTGAACAGATCTTTGGACTCGGTGTCGGAGAATCCGTACAGGGTCATGGAGTCTTCGCGCACGATCATCGTCGTGAACAGTCGCGCTTCGTTTCCTCGGTGCAGCGCGCCGAGGGTGGCCGGAGTTGCATTGACCCGGTAACCCACCCCTGCAGCCTCGATGACTGCGTGGTCGAGAGCAATCTCGATCACCTCGCCGCGTACCGACGCGATCATCGCGTACCTGCCTTCTTCGTCTCAGCCAGTTTTGCCTGGTATTTGCGCATTTGTTCGGCGGCCATCGCTTCGGCGCGGGCCATCCGTTCGATCATCGGGGCACGCCAGCAATGGCAGATCGCCAGTGCGAGAGCGTCGGCGGCGTCAGCTGGTTTGGGCGCTGTCTTGAGGCGGAGAATCCGAGTGACCATCGCGGTCACCTGCGCCTTGTCCGCGTTACCGCTTCCGGTGACGGCGGCTTTCACTTCACTGGGGGTGTGGAAGCAGACGGGAATGCCGCGCCGGGCAGCAGCGAGAGCGACCACGCCGCCGGCCTGAGCCGTACCCATCGCCGTACTGACGTTGTGCTGGGCGAACACCCGCTCGATGGCCACGACCTCCGGCTTGTACTCGTCGATCCACAACTCGGCGGCGTCGGAAATCCGGAGAAGACGCGAACCGAGTTCCATGTCGGCGGGTGTTCTGACGACGTCGACCGCGATCGGACGTACTGTCCGCCCCTGGCTGCCGTCGACCACGCCCAACCCGCACCGGGTCAAGCCTGGATCCACTCCGAGCACCCGCACTCCATCACACCTCTCCACACCGAACAACTGTTCGATAGCTTAGCGGTGCCGGAGTGCACCTCGGCGTATCAACACGCGACCCGGCCGCGACGGACACCGTCACGGCCGGGTCGATGATCGGATCGGTCAGTCGTCGAGGGCCGCGAGGACCTCGTCGGACAGATCGATGTTCGTGTAGACGTTCTGCACGTCGTCCGAATCTTCGAGAGCGTCCACGAGCTTGAAGATCTTGCGTGCCCCGTCGACGTCGAGCGGAACCTCGACGGACGCCCGGAAGTCGGCATCGGCGGAATCGTAGTCGATGCCCGCTTCCTGCAGCGCGGAGCGTACTGCCACCAAATCCTGTGGCTCACTGACGATTTCGAAGCTTTCACCGAGATCGGTCACCTCTTCGGCCCCGGCGTCGAGCACAGCCGTCAGAACGTCGTCCTCGGACTGGCCGTTCTTCTCGAGCGTCACGACGCCCTTGCGGGCGAACAGGTACGAGACCGAACCCGGATCGGCAAGGTTGCCACCGTTGCGCGTCATCGCCGTACGCACTTCACCGGCTGCACGATTGCGGTTGTCGGTGAGGCATTCGATCAGGACAGCCACCCCGTTGGGTCCGTACCCCTCGTACATGATGGTCTGCCAGTCGGCTCCGCCGGCTTCTTCACCGGCACCACGCTTGCGCGCGCGCTCGATGTTGTCGTTGGGGACCGACGTCTTCTTCGCCTTCTGAATGGCGTCGAACAAGGTGGGGTTGCCCGTGGGATCGCCACCGCCGGTTCGTGCCGCCACCTCGATGTTCTTGATCAGCTTCGCGAAGGACTTGCCACGACGTGCGTCGATCACAGCCTTCTTGTGCTTGGTGGTGGCCCATTTTGAGTGGCCGCTCATGCGATTCAAGCCCCTTTCCTGCTGTGTTGCGCACGCCGAATGCGCGGTTTCAGCTCTGCCGATGTTACCCGCCCCACGTCGCGGTTCGCTGCATCCCCCGCGAAAATTGACAAAATCGCGCATTGTTTGCATAGAATGCAAACAATGCTCATTCGAATCGATCACGCCTCCACGACCCCGCTCGCCGATCAGATCGCGGCCGGGGTTCGCGGCTCCGTGATCCGAGGCGAGATCGGGCCCGGCGACCGTCTGCCGTCGGCCCGCGCGCTGGCCGAGTCGATCGACGTCAACCTGCACACCGTGCTTCGCGCCTACGCCGCATTGCGTGACGACGGACTCATCGATCTACGACGCGGTCGTGGCGCCGTCCTTCGTGCCGAATTCGACTCCGGCCGGGCCGCTCTCGACGAGTCGGCACGCGAATTCGTGCGGCAAGCGCGTGCCATCGGCCTCGACACCACCCAGATGCTCGACTTCATCAAGGAGATCAACTCACGATGACCACCAGCAAGGTCCGGTTGTGGACTTCAGCCTCGTTGACACTCGTTCCGACCGTTGCACTGATCATCGCCCGCCTGGCGTGGGGCGACAATCTCCCCGAGACCGTCGCCAGCCATTGGTCCGGGTCGACTCCCGACGGATTCAGCACAACCTCAACGTTTTTCGCGTGGTCGTTGACACTCTCGGTCATCGCCGTCGCGATCGCGATCACCGTGGCTATCAGGCAGAGTGACAACGCACCGCTGTTCCTCGCGCTGACCTCGATCACCAGCGCCACGTTTGCCACCATCTGGATTCTGAGCGTCGCATTGACCCTCGACGCCGGATCCGCACAGGACGCGCGGCTGGGATGGTGGATCATCGCACCGATCGCCGCGATGGCCGTCGGCATCGCCGCCTATCTGTTGATCGATCGGCAACGCGCCGAAGGGGACTCGCCACTTCCCACTCCGACGTTGGACACCCCGCTCGCCGCAACGGAGCGCGCCGTCTGGATCGGACAGGCTCGCAGCGTCTGGCCGTGGCTCATTGCCGTCGCCATGACCGGACTCGCCGTCGCGACTGCCGTCTATTCGCAGTGGTGGGTAGCTGCGATCATGGGGCTGACCACGATCGTCACCACGGCATTCGCCTCGGTCACCGTCCGGGTGAACCGCCAGGGTGTGACCATCAGTTCCTGGGGCGTGCGGTGGAAGAAGATTCCCGTCGCCCGGATCCGGTCCGCGTCGATGGACGACATCCGTCCGAGCGACTGGGGCGGCTGGGGATACCGGCTCAGCTCCAAGGGAACCGCCGTCGTCCTGCGATCGGGCGCCGCGATCGTCCTGATCTTGGAGAACGGTCGACAGTTCGCCGTCACGGTCGACAACCCGGAAGGCGGTGTCCGGCTGATCAACTCACTGATCCAGGCGCGCACCTCCTGACAATGTCGATCACTCACCGCACGAACAGGGCGGATGCGGCATCGGCCGCGAGATAGAAACCGACGAGACCGAACGTCCATCCGATCGCCGTGTCGCCGTGCTCGGACACAAAGCTGTCGAGCTGAGCCAGGGGCTTGGTGAGGCGCGCCCCTGCAACGAGCCGGATCTGCAGCAGCACTATCGCCGGCAGCACCATCACCAGGCAGTATCCCGCCAGCAGAACAATCGACACGGCGATCGACGGCTCGGCGGCGGCGACCATCGCGATCGCAGCCAGATACGGCAGCATCGTCACCACTTCGGCGACACCGGCCGCGACGGCCAGTCCGGCCACCGCGGGCGACGACCCGTTCGGATCCGATACCCGACCGCGCCACTGCCGAAGTCGATCGGGGACGCCGGCTTCTCTCCGCTTCGCGGAATCGAATCGGAAACTCCACGCGAACAGCGCAACTCCCAGAACCAGTTGGCCCACCTGCACGCCGGGACGGTCCAGTACGTCGACTGCCGCTACCCGGACACCTCGCGTCAGAGCGAGGAGAACCAGTCCCAGGATCAGATAGAACGTGCCGAGCACCCCGAGGTAGAGCAACAACCGACGAACCGGAGGCCGTCCGGGAACGAGCATCATCCACACCGGAACGACCAGGGTCCCGATACTCGTGCTGTCGACGAGGGCAAGCGCGACCAGCGGAGCGAGTAGAGCGGTGTCCATCGAGTCAGTCCTGGCCGCGCGCCGCGTTGACCAAGTCGTATACGCCGACGATCACGAGCACCGCTCCGAGCGGTCCACCGCTGAACCAGAAGAACTCGGCGTCGCGCGCAAAAAGGCACAGTCCACCACCTCCGAGAACCAACAGAATCCCGACAGCCACCTCGATGCGTAGTTTCATCCGTCAAGCGTGTGGTGTGGGAAGGCCCCGCACATCGGCCGTCGGGATCGGCGTTGCGTCATCATTTCGGATGACGAGTCGGATGTCGGTGTGTGTTGAGATGGACTTCGTGTCGACGTCGAGCCCGCATATCGTCAAATGGGGTGATCTGCTGATCGCTCTCGGGCTGTTCGCGGCCGGGGTGACTCTCTATCTGGCCGGGCTCGGCCGTATGTGGACCGACGTCACCGGCGTAGCCGACGTTCCGCTGACAGCCCGTGTCGCACTTCTCGCCGTAGTGTGTGCGATCACGTCGCTACGGCGGAAGCATTCGGCGACTGCATTCGCCGCCGGCTCGGTCCTTCTCGCGGTCGACACGGCCCTCGGCCCCACTCTGCCGATGTGGCTCGTCTTCTCCGACATCGTCTATGCCGCGATTCGATACGGTAGCGGCAGACTGAGCCGGATGGTGTTCGCCGCCACCTCAGGCGCTTTGACGGTGCTGACCGGAGCGGTGTACGTCACAACTGCCGACGTCGGCACCGCCGCTGCGGTCGCATTGGTGTCCGCGTTGTTCTTCGGAACTCCGATGTGGTGGGCGCTGACCATCCGCCGACAACGTGAGATCACCGAGGCCGAACGTGAGAAATCGCGTATCCGTGAAGCATTGGCCGCCCTGGACCGCGACGCCGCAATCGCACACGAACGCACGACGATGGCCCGCGATCTGCACGATGTGATCGCCAGTCATCTGTCCGCGATAGCGATCCACTCCGAAGCCGCTCTGACATCGCCGGCAGGTCGCGCCGACGAGAAACTGCGCCTGATCCTGACGTCGATCCGATCCAGCAGTGTCGCAGGACTTTCCGAGATGCGTTCGATGATCGAACTCTTGCATGCTGCCGATCCCGGCTCCGATCCCGATTCTCGGGCCGCTCCCCCACGACTGGCTCACCTTCCCGTCCTGATCGACGCGGCACGAGCTGCGGGAAGCGAGGTGGATGCGCGCATCGACGTCGGCGAGATACCGAGCATCGTCGATCACACTGTCTACCGCATCATCCAGGAGGCACTGGCCAACGCTCTCACACACGCTCCGAGCGCCCCGATCACCTTGACAATCGAACTCGGCGGCGACACGGTCCGTGTCGAGATGTCGAACCCGGCGGTCACCCACAATCCGGATTCGTCGACCCTGCGACACGGCTTGGCCAACATGCGCCACCGAGCGGAACTACTCGGCGGATTTCTCGACGCACGTGCAGACGGCGGAACGTGGGTGGTTCGCGCATCTCTACCGGTCCGAGCCCCAGGAGGACGCACATCATGATCACGGTGGCACTGATCGACGACCATGCCGCGATCCGGCTCGGTTTGTCGATGATCCTCAGCCGCGAGGAGGACATGGAAGTGGTCGCCGAAGCCGGCAACGGCGCGTCGGCGGTGACGGTCGTGCGAACCCATCAACCGGACGTAGTCCTGATGGACATTCGCCTGCCCGGAGTCGACGGGATCGAGGCAACCCGGCAGATCACCGGTTCGACGCGTAGCAACGTTCTGATCCTGACGACGTTCGACCTCGACGAGTACGTCTTCGGGGCGCTCCGAGCGGGAGCGTCGGGGTTCCTGCTCAAGACCGCCTCTGCGGACGAGTTGACTCACGCCGTCCGCAGCGTCGCGGCGGGCGACGGCGTGCTCGCACCGCAGGCCGCGAGGACGTTGATCGGCGAATTCGTCCGAAGTGCCCCCACTTCGGTTGTTCCGGCGGGCTTGGGTGAACTCACGGGTCGAGAACGGCAAGTCCTGGCACTACTCGGCACCGGTATGTCCAACGCGGAGCTCGCTCACCGACTCGGGGTGAGTGCGCCGACGGTGAAGACGCACGTGTCGCGGGTGCTCTCGAAGCTGAACCTGACCTCGCGGGTACAGGCAGCGATCCTCGCTCATGAACTCGGCCTGTGAAACCAGACGTGTGACCGGCGAAAACACCGTCAAACGTGAAGATTCGGAATAGAATTCGACGATGGCCGACGAAGGGGCGGATTCGTGACCACATCCCGGCTGGGCACATTCGCCACACTCACGGTCGTCGTTCCGGTGGTGATCCTCGCCGCGGCGTGTGGCGCGCACACCCGAGACGCCGATGCCGCCGGTCCGGCGTGCAGGCAGTTCGAGTCGTTGTCAGGGAACGTGAGCTTCGGTGATGTCGCGGCCCAGCCCACCACACCGTCACTCGCGCCGAACCAGCCCGAACAGGGACCGCCTCCCACCCCGCCGCTCCCGTCGCTGAACTCCGTGAACTTCGGGCAGACCGACACGGGCGACACCGTCGTCTTCAACCTCGACGGCAGCGGATCAGTGGGCTGGTCCGCCCGATTCGTACAGACGCCGCTTCGATACGGCACCGACGCGCCGATTCAGATTTCGGGTTCGTGTGTCGTGCAGATGGACCTGACCGGGGTCGAGTCGAATCACGAACTGCCACTGAAGCAGTCGACTACACGCGATACGTCGGCAGTTGTCGCGCTTGTCAGCTGTCCGAGCCGCAGCGCGATCGCGCAGACTTTCATCGGCACCCGAAGCGGCAGTCCCACGGTCACTGTCGAGTCGTCGTCCGAGCGCCCGACGATCACGGTGACCGTTGCGTCCTGACCGTCCCCTGCCGGTATCCCGGCACCTGACTCACCGAGCGCAGGCGCGACTCGATCAGTAGGCTTTCCCCGTTCGCCGGACGACGTGCAGGCCAGGAGGAGACGCATACCGTGAGTACCGTTGTTCCACCTCATCCCCCACGCCGGGTTCCGATTCTCGGTGACGTCATCGGGCTCGATCCCGTCAGGCCGATGCAGAACACGGCTCGGATTCTCGATTCGCTCGGCCCGATCTACCAGCGTCGTATTCTGGCAATGCGGTTGACATTCGTCGGCGGCGTGGACCTGGCCGAGGAACTCAACGACGAGACTCGTTGGCAGAAACATCTTGCGCGGCCGCTCCGACGTCTCCGGCCGGTGTCGGGCGACGGACTTTTCACGGCCGAGAACGACGAGCCGAACTGGGCGAAAGCTCACGCGATCCTCATGCCCGGCTTCACTCAGAAGGCGATGCGCAGCTATCACGACACGATGGTCGAGGTACTGAACGAGATGGTCTCGTCCTGGGACGACGCCGACGCACCCCTGGACGTGTCCGGCGAAATGAGCAAACTGACACTCGAGACGATCGGACGGGCCGGCTTCGGTTATCGCTTCGGCTCCTACGATCGTGACGAGGAAGATCCTTTCGTCACTGCAATGCTCGGAGCGCTCGATTACATTCAGCGGACCGGACTTCCGATACCCGGTAGGCCGCAGTTCAACCGCAGTCGACGGCGCAGGCAGGCCGCTGACGTCGAATACCTGAATTCGGTGGTGGATCGAGTCATCGCGGATCGACGCGTCCAGGCTCCGGAGCGCGGCGATCTGCTGGCCCTCATGCTCGACGGCGTGGACCCGGAGACCGGTACGTCGCTGGACCCGGTGAACATTCGCCGCCAGATCCTGACCTTTCTCGTGGCCGGTCATGAAACATCGGCAGGTGCACTTTCCTTCGCGCTGTGGCTGCTGTCCCAGAACCCGGAAGAAGCGGCGAAGGCGCGGTCCGAGGTCGATGCCATGTGGCCGGGCCGCGAGGTTCCAGCCGTCGAATTCGAACAGGTCGCGAAGCTTCGCGCCGTCCGCCGAGTTCTCGACGAGACGCTGCGCCTGTGGCCGACAGCACCCGGATACTTCCGTGAAGCGAAACAGGACACGTTGTTGGCCGGAAAGTACGCCTTCAAGAAGGGCGATTGGGCAATGGTCGTGCTACAGCAGGTTCACCGCGACACAAGTGTGTGGGGTGAGGACGCAGACCTGTTCCGCCCCGACCGCTTCCTACCCCGGCACGTCAAGGAACGGCCCGGTTCCGCGTACAAGCCGTTCGGCACCGGTCCGAGGGCCTGCATCGGACGGCAGTTCGCCTACCACGAGATGCTCATGGCTCTTGCCGTCGTTCTCCACCGGTACGAGTTCGACGCGGATCCGTCGTACCGACTCGACGTTCGCGAACAACTCACCATGCGGCCACAGGGATTCGCAGTGACAGTCCGGCGAAGATAGCCGGGGGCGACTCTCACTCGGGCAGACATGCCGCGGTGACCACCCGCTTCCACGTGTCCGGATGCGAGTGCCAGAAGTTGTGTGGAACGTGTTCGACGACTTCGAAGCTGCCGCGGGGCACAAGTTCCGCGAGTTGCCGCAGCGGCCACGCGGGGCGAATGTCGTCTCCCGCCGCGAGGAATTTCATCGGCACCGGAGAGTCTGCCAGTTGCCGGAAAAGTCGCGGTTCGTGAATCCATTCGAGAATAGACTCTTGAAGAGATTGCCACACAACGGGTTCCCGTGGAATCTCGGGATCAGGTTCGGTCCTCGATGTGTACCGCTGCGACCACGATCGGTCCTTGTGCAGACCGTGCCCCGCCACACCGACAACACTGGTAACCGCTTCCGGGTGGTCGAGTGCGTAACGCACCGCGAGGTCGGATCCCCACGAATGACCGAGTACCGTCCAGCAGTCGATCGACGCCGAGCATCGGATACGTTCGAGATCCTCCACTGCCTGCGCCATCGTGTGGGCCCCGCCGTCCGACCGGCCGACGCCTCGTGGTTCCGGGCACCACGCCCGCATGTCGTCTGGAACCAATCCGTCCTGCGCGAGGTAGTGGACGCATCCCGGAACGCCGGACAGAACCAGAACGTCGGGACCCGAGCCACTCACGCCGACGTGAAGCCGAACGTCGCCGGAGGCGTTCACGGACCGCTGCTCCATGGGGCCAACCCTAACCACGTCGAGTCGAGGGCGCCGAGAATGCCCACTTACCTAAGCTGTATAGGCAATATACAATAAGTGATAGCAAAGCACTGTCGGCCGAAGCGTCGGCTCGATCCACCAACTACGTACAGGCGAAACCCATGAATTTCCAAGACAACTGGATTACGACAGCCATCACCGAGGATCTTCTGCGTGGCGCCCTCGACCTCGAGCGCACCGATCGCGGCCTCCTGCCGCACCGACTCCCCGCCCGCGCTCGCGCGCAATTCGTCGACGGCCAGATCGCGACAGCGGAAGCGCAACCGTCCGGTGTGCGACTGTCGTTCCGGACCCGTGCCACAGCCCTCGAACTCGACACGCTACCCACCAAACTCGTCTACACGGGCGCACCGCCACGTCCGCAGGGCGTGTACGACCTACTGGTCGACAACACCTTGACAGCTCAGGCAACCTCGTCGGGCGGCAATGTCGTGACCGTCGACATGGCGACGGGTACGGCACACCGGGAAACCGGACCTGTCAGCACCGTCCGGTTCACCGGCCTACCCGACCGGGTCAAACACGTCGAAATCTGGTTGCCGCACAACGAAACCACCGAACTGGTCGAATTGCGTTCGGACGCTGCTGTCGAGCCGACGGCGGGCGACAGCCGCCGGGTGTGGCTGCACCACGGCAGCTCGATCAGCCAGGGCTCCAATGCCGCCGGTCCGTCGACGACGTGGCCGGCGCTCGCGGCCACGGCCGCAGACCTGGAACTGGTCAATCTCGGTTTCAGCGGGAGCGCACTACTCGATCCGTTCACCGCTCGCACGCTGCGTGACACGCCGGCGGATCTGATCAGCATCAAGATCGGGATCAATCTGGTCAATACCGATGTGATGCGGATGCGCGCGTTCGGTCCGGCAGTTCACGGGTTCCTCGACACCGTCCGTGACGGCCATCCCACAGTTCCCTTGCTGGTAGTCTCGCCTGTTCACTGCCCCATTCACGAGGACTCTCCCGGACCGGTAGCCTTCGACACGGACGCACTCGCCCGTGGGGAGGTGCGGTTCGTCGCCACCGGCGATCCCACCGAGATCGCCGCCGGGAAACTGACACTGCGGACCATTCGAGACGAGTTGGCTCGTATCGTTGCGCAGCGAGCGACGAACGATCCGAACCTGCACTACCTCGACGGACTCGAGCTGTACGGCGAGGCCGATGTCGAGGAGCATCCACTCACTGATCAGCTCCACCCGGATGCTGCAACGCATCGCCTCATCGGCGATCGTTTCATCGAACGAGTATTCGACGCAGCGGGCGTATTCACCGCTGAGCCGTTACCGAACTCGCGCAGATAGACGCCGCCCAGAGCTTGCTGGGCTCGAGGCAGCGCCGACGCATCTCTGCGAACAACTCCACACTCGCCACACCGGGCCAGTCCGGCGGCAGCATGTCGTCGGGCAAACCCGGATCGAGGTAGGGGATGATCCGCCATTCGTCCAGCACCGGGACGAAACGCTCGAACGCATCCCGACCGACGGTGTCCTCCCTAGCCGCAATCTCATTCGTGTGATCGAGGAACTCCCGGTGCCGCCGCGCAAGCTCGTCGAGGTCCCACCACTGTGCGGCCGCGTCCCGCACCGTGGTGGGGACGTCGAGATCCTCGACTCGGAACGAGGTCACGTAGTCGGTGAGATCGAGCGCGGCGACGATCGCCCTGACCTCGCCGGACAAGTAGTCGGGGCAGATCCACAGCCCGGCCGACACGGTCCCCACTCCGATCGAGGAGAGCCGCCGCCGAAGTTGATGGCGCGCTGCCCGTTCGGATTCCGGGATGCCGAATGAAATCAACCGCCACGAGTCCCCTCGTTCCATCCGGCGGAATCCGAAGATACGCGGATCACCTCGCGAGAACATCGCTTCTGCTGCATCGGTGATCACGTATCCGCTTCGACCGTCACGACTCTCGGCGTCGAGGACACCTTTGCTCTTGAGCCGCGCGACGGCCGTGCGGGTGCTCTGCGGCGAGACTCCGAGAACCGACAGTAGTTCGGCGAACTCGGCGATCGCACACCACCCGCCGAGGTCACGGACATAGGCACCGAGCACCGTGCGCGCGAGCGAGGTCACACTCCCCGGGCGCGATTCCAGATCGTCGAGTACCGCTCCGGCAATCGCGCAGGAGAACGTGTCATTGTCCATGCCGGCAATCCTTCCCTGCTACACCGACGTACCGAACAACCGATACCCGACTCAGTCACCGAGAAGTTCGGCCCGGATCGCCGACACCCCGGCATACACCTCGCGAAAGGTGGTGCTCAGCGGACTCAAACCCAGCCGGATGCCGTCTGGCCGACGGAAATCGGGAATGATGCCCCGATCCCACAACCGGGCGGTGATCTCCCGGAACTGCGGGTGATCGATCGTCACGTGCCCACCACGACGACGTGCGTCCAGCGGTGAAGAAATCTCGACCCCGAGTGGAACCAGCCAGGCCTGCACCAACTCGAGCGTAAATTCCGTGAGCGCCAACGACTTCGTCCGCAACGCCGCCATTCCCACCTCGTCGATCAGATCGAGGGTGTCCTGGATCGGAATCATTCCGATGATCGCCGGTGTACCGCTGAGCACCCGCCGAATTCCGGGCGCGGGAACATATCCCTGAGCCATCTCGAAAGGCGCATCGCGTCCCATCCACCCCCAGATGGGCTGAACGAAATCATCCAGATGAGTCGCGGCGACATACGCGAACGCAGGTGAACCCGGCCCGCCGTTGAGGTACTTGTACGTACAGCCCACTGCGAAATCCACGTCCCACCTGTCGAGTTCGATCTCCACCGAACCGACCGAGTGGCACAGGTCCAGAAGCAGCAATGCCCCGGCGTCGTGTGTGATCTCGGTCAGTTCAGGGATGTCGAGCAGGTAACCGGACCGGTAGGCGACGTGACTGAGTACCACCAGCGCGGTCTGTTCGGACAGCACCGCCGACACGTCCTCGGCTGTGACCCCGCCCCGGAAATCCGCATCTATCCACCGCAGCGTCAATCCCCGATCTGCGGCAATGGATTCGAGAAGATAGCGGTCGGTCGGGAAATTGTCGCGGTCGAGGACGATCTCGGTTCGTCCTGGCCGCAGCGCCAACGCACCCGTGGCGAGCTTGTACAACAGCACAGTGGTGGAGTCGCCGATCGTGCACTGGCCCGGACCGGCACCGAGCACGGACTCCCCGAGCCGGTCACCGAGAGTCAAAGGCAGATCGAACCACTGTTCGTCCCACCCCCGAATGAGCCGACCCGCCCAGGCGTCGGAGACGAATGCGGCGAGACGATCCGCCGTGGCACGAGTGGGCCGGCCCAAAGAATTACCGTCGAGATAGGCGACGATGCTCGGGTCTTCGCTACGCAGAAAACGGGCCGGATACTCACGCAGCACGTCGGCGGTATCCAGCTCGTCCGCGCGCACGGCAAAATCCAATGGGGTGGTGGTCATGTGCATCTCTCCCGTTCAGATGTGTGAAACAGTTTTCGTCAGCGGCCGATCTCGGTCCGAACGGCAAAGAGTTCCGGAAAGAACGTCAGATCCAGTGCGCGTTGCAAGAACCCGACACCACTCGAACCACCGGTGCCGGTCTTCATCCCGATAGTCCGCAGCACCGTGCGCATGTGCCGGAACCGCCACAACTGAAAGTTCTCCTCCAGGTCGACGAATTCTTCGAACGCCTCGTACACCGCCCAGTGCTCGTCGGCGCGCTCGTACACCGACTTCACCAGCGGGATCAGATTCGGATCGAGCACGTATGCCGCGCTGACGTCACGATCGAGCGTCGAGGCAGGAACATCGAGCCCTGTGCGGGCCAGATGACGCCAGAACGCGTCGTAGAGGCTCGGTTCGCGCAACAACGTCTCGAGTTCCCGATGAGCGACCGGATCCGACTCGAACACCGACAGCATTCCGGCGTTCTTGTTCCCGAGCAGAAATTCCACCGCCCGGTACTGGTACGACTGGAAACCCGACGAATTCCCCAGAGAATCACGGAACTGCGAGTATTCGGTAGGTGTCAAAGTGGCCAGAACCGACCACTGCTCGGTGAGTGTCTTCTGAATATGCTTCACCCGCGCAATACATTTGAGCGCCACACCGGTCTCGTCTCGATCGAATGCATCCCGAGCGGCCCGGGTCTCGTGCAGAACCAGCTTGAGCCACAACTCCGTGGTCTGATGCTGAACGATGAACAACATCTCGTCGTGATGCTCCGGCCGGCTGACCGGATGCTGTGCACTGAGCAGCGTATCGAGATCGAGATACGCCGCGTAACTCATCTTCGCGCTGAAATCAGTGACGATCTGTTTCTCGATCGCGCGGGTATTACCTTCGACCGTCATGGCGGGTCCTCGTCGTCTTCGCGGGCAGGTGAGAGGCGGAGCAACGAATGTCGTGTCGCCTCCCCGTCACGGTATTGCATAATCGTGCCGAACGCTAGAATATTGTCACATGCATGCCTTGCCAGATGGCTCCACCCAGTCGACGGTGATCCTCGGTCCCGACGCGGTCATCGATCTGCAGACCGCCGCGGAAACTGTCGAGCGAGCGGCCGGCGCCCGCGGCATCGCCGTCGAGATACATTCCACTGCGTCGGCGCGGGAGTTCGAGGCTGCAGTCCGCTCCGCTCGGCCGGACACCATCGTGGTTCCGGGATCTGCGTTACTTCCGGACGTTGTCGATGCCGCATTCGTTCGCGTCGATCTCGACGCACGCCGTCGCGTCGTGACTGCCGGAGTCCGTGTGCAGATCCGTGGACGAGGCCTCGACGGCCTGCGCTACGCCGTCGACAGTTGGTATTTCAACCAGCGGAAACCGGCAACGGTCAGGTCGTACGGCGAACACTCCGACCAGCAGATCGACCTACGGATTCCCGACGGGCCGGGACCGCACCCGGTGGCCGTACTGATCCACGGCGGTTACTGGAAGCCGTGGTGGGATCGTGATCTGATGGACGCTGCGGCCGTTGACCTGACCGCCCGCGGATTCGCCACCTGGAACGTCGAGTACCGCCGTCCCGGCGAGTACGGTTGGGACGCCACCACCGACGACGTGGCAGCGTCACTGGCCGCGCTCGAATCGATGGCGGACTCGCTCGACCTTCGCCGCATCGCGGTTCTCGGGCATTCAGCAGGCGGGCAACTTGCGTTTCGGGCAGGAGCCGATGCCGTCTCGTCCGGAGCTGTGGTCCAACCGTCCCTTCTGGTGAGCCTCGCCGGTGTACTGGACCTTCGCACCGCCGACGAGCGCCATCTCGGCGACGGTGCGGTGTCGATGGCGCTCGGCCATCGGTACAGCCCGGAATCGGCGACGTACCGGCTCTCGTCCCCGATCGAGCGACTGCCGATCGGTATCCCGCAGTTGACAGTGTGCGGAGCTGCCGACTCGTCCGATCTGCGCGACATCGCCCGTCGATACACGAAGACAGCCTCCACGACAACAGATCTCGTGGACATCGTCGAGGGCCCCGGCGATCACTTCGCGGTGATAGACCCCGGCAGTGAATTGTGGCGTCGCACGATCGATCGGATGACTGACGCCTTGACGTAGGAATCTCCGCGACATCGACCACGGGACCTTTTCCACGATCTCCGGCGCCCAGCGCTCGTATTCGACGGCGCCCCGTCAGCTTGGGACAGGTAGCAGAAGATCCCCGTTGCGCTTCCGAGCGGTTGCCCGTCGGATCGGGCCGCATCGCAACGGAATCGGGCGTCAGCCGAGCAATTGGGACGGCGCCGCCGCCGTCGTCGTCGATATGTTTGCCTACCAGCGCCTCCACGGTGGCGACGATGACCGCCAGGTATCGATCGTCGGTTCCTCGATCACTCGGCGATGCCGACACCGGTAGCGGCACCTCGTCGACGACACATGTCCAGGCCCGGTGTCGACGACACATGTCCAGGCCCGGTGTCGACGACACATGTCCAGGCTCGGTGTCGACGCTCCGGACCAGCGGGTACGCACTCTCACATCCCCGAACAACGAGTACGATGCGATGCGGATCACCGGCGCACCTGGACCGGGATCGGTTCTACCGCCGTCGAATTCACGGTCCCCGAAAAGATCGAAACCATCGAGCTCCACGCACACACCCTCGGGAACCACCAGACTGGTGTCTCCGAAGATCGACACGACGGTGATCGTCGAGGTGGTCGCGTCGACTGTCGCCGAGCGCAGGTCCACGGTGAAATCTCCGAACAACAGCCAGGCGCGTGTCTTCACTGCCAACGACCAGCGACCGGACCGCTTGACGTCGCCGAAAACGCCGACGATCGTCGATTGTGGAGGCGGCACCGTGGCCGGTGAACCTGCGCCGAACGGCACGATCTGCGCAAGTTGCACCGCATCCACAGATGGCGACCAGACCTCGGCCACCTTGTCCGAATACTCCTCGAGAGTCAGGCGCCCCTCCCCCACTGCCGCTTCGAGACCGGCTTGTGCGGCGGCGCGGAGACCATCGATGTCATTACCGTCGTCGGCAGCGGTCATGTACGCACCGTAGCGTGATTCACCCGTGACGGTGAGCGCGCCTCCGACTCTCGAGGTTCTTGCATTCGAGCCGTCAGGCCGTCAGGCCGTCAGGCCGCCGTCGACGAGTAGTTCCGTGCCGGTGATGTACGACGCCTCGTCCGAGGCGAGGAACACGATTGCTGCAGCGAGCTCGCTCGGCTTGGCGAACCTGTCCATCGGCACCCGCAACCGCTCCTGCGCTTGCGCGTCCGCGTCCCACGTCGCCTCCATCAGCGGGGTGCTCACGATACCGGGGGCCACGCTGTTGACCCGAACACCCGAGGTGGCGTAGTCCTTGGCCGCCGCATGCGCGAGGCCACGCACGCCGAACTTCGCCGCGGAGTACGCGACGTTCGGCGTCTTGCCGTGAAATCCCGCCGTCGACGAGATATTGACGATGGAACCGCCGCCTGCCGCGACCATGCCGGGGATCACCGCATGCATCCCGTAGAAGGTACCGTTCAGATCGACTTCGATGGTGCGGCGATAGTCGGCGATGGACAGCTCAGCGGCAGGCAGGAACGGGCCGGCAATACCGGCATTGTTCACCAGCACCGTGATCGGACCCCACGCCGCCTCGGTTTCGGATACCAGGGCCGCCCACGCCTCGGGATCGGTCACGTCGAGGGGGAAGAAGCGAGCAGCGTCTCCGAGTTCGGACGCCAGCGCCTGACCCTCGGTTTCGAGAATGTCCGCGACCACGACGCGGGCCCCTTCGTCCACCATGGCGCGCACGTGTGCCGCCCCCATTCCCAGCGCACCACCGGTGACCACGGCGATCTTGGTGTCGAGCCTGCCCATGTCGTCCTCTTTCGTCGATGTCGGGTTACTTCCGCAGCCCTAAAATTAGTCCCAGATAGGACTATCGCAAATACGATACTCCCAACTGCGACTATTGATTGTGAGCGTATAGTTTCGCCTGTGGCGACCGAATTCGACGAACTACGCGCAAGCAGCCGGCGAGCCCTCGCGGCGGCACACAGCGTTCACACCGGGATGTCCCTGTTCCTCGCCTGGCGGATTTCGGATAGATCCTTCGCCGATGCTCTCGTTGCTTTCGACCTCACACCACGGCAGTACAGTTTGCTCTTGAATCTCGCCGCGGACGCACCACTGAGTCAACGCGAACTTGTCGAACGCGTCGGCGTCGACCGCTCGGGCGTCGGCAGACAGATCGACGACCTCGAACAGCGCGGGCTCGTCGAGCGGCGCGCAACCCCTGGCGATCGACGCGCACACGCCGTGCATATCACCACCGCCGGCGCCGAACGGCTGCGCGAAGCAGACGGCGCGGTCCAACACACGTTACGTGAGGTCTATGCACCACTCACCGACGAGGAAAACGTCGAACTCGGCCGCCTGTTGACCAAGATCGTCGAACACCGCTGACACCGGAATCGACTTCGCAACTCCACCGTCGAATCCCTTGCACGGCAAACGTTTCAACGAAGATCCTTCGCTCCGCGAGGTCCACCACAGGCGAATTGTCATCGGGAATACCGACTACGCGGATTCCCGTCATGCACCTGACGCAGTACACCGATCTGGGATTGCACGAGGTCATGCGACCGATAGTGGTCGGCGCCGACTTCTCACCCGGCACCCGAGACACTGCCCCGCAACTCGACGTGCCATACCCCCACGCGGTCAAAGTCGTCACACGAGTCGGCGAGGCCGTGACGTCCGACCCGCCGAGCGAGCCTGTGTTCGATACCGAGTTGTACCGACCGGCAGGTCAGCGTGAACAGACCCCAGGGAACGTCGAAAGGTGAGGTATCGAACTTCCTCGACAACAACGCATTCCGGGGCCGGATGCTGTCGGTTACCACTGCGTTCGGCCACCTCACGATGCCGAACGACGATTCTGCACCGCCGGTACGAGGACCTCGGTGCCGAATCCCGCGATGGACCCACTCGGACTACGGCCCGCCGAGCATCCCGTATTCGTAGAATCCACCCCACCACCCGAGATACACCCGGGTAGCGGTATCGCCCTTGTCGCCGAACGCATAGATCGAATACCCGGGCGGTAGCCATCCGATCCGGGTGAACGCGACTCCTACTCGTTCGCGACCATCCGGGAGTACCGAATCCTCGAGGATCTGAGTGCGGGTGAACGGCCGCGGCTGTTCGTACGTTCGGCCGGCAACGTCGATACGTGGTGGCGGTTCGAACCAATTGAACGAGTGATAACGAGCCCGCATGTACACGCCGGAGAGCAATATCAGAAGCACAAGAACCACGGCAAGCCCCGGGCCCCAACTGCGCAGTTTCGCTCGCGTCATCGTCCGAATCTATCGTTCGTCGTCTCCCCGACCGCCGCCCTCCCGGAATTCGGCCATCATGACCGACCCGCCGTCGCTACCGAACGCCATCGACGAGGCCCGAGCGCGAAAAGATAGCAGTGGCCGCTGATCTTCCATCCGCCACCGACTCCACTACCGGCCCGAACTGTGCGATAGGTCAAGTGCCACAGAAAGTTTGAAATTCTTCGCTGAAGGACTGCGGGGCGGCGACTGTGTAGTCGATCCATTCGTCGCGTCGCTCGAACGGATGCGTAACCACCTCCAGAAGCTTCTCGAAGGGCGCGAGATCGAGGTTGGCCGCGGCCCGCAGCGCAGCATCGAGCTGATGGTTGCGCGGAATGTACAGCGGATTGACGCGGTCCATCGCGTTTGCGGTCACTACCTCGCCGCGCCCCTGTTCGGCCAAGATACGACGCCATCGCTCCAACCAAGCTCCGATGTGCTCCCGAGGTACCAGCGCGTCGAGCGGTGCCGAATTTCCGCGCAGCTCGTCTGCGAGAGCACGGAAAGTGCCCGTCCAGTCGACACGGCGCTCCACCAATACCGTCAACAGATCGTCGATCAACGCTCGATCGGTTGAGCCTGTCACACCGAGCTTTGCCCCCATCCCGGCCGCGTAGTGCCCAGCGTATCGCTCGTCGAAGGTGTCGAGAACTGCTGTCACCGCAGTGATCGCAGTATCGGGTGTGGAATCGATCAGCCTCAACAATGTTTCCGCGAAACGCGCCATATTCCACTTCATGACGGCAGGCTGATTTCCGAACGCGTAGCGGCCACCGTGGTCGATCGAACTGAACACTGCCGCCGGGTCGAACGCATCGAGGAAAGCACACGGGCCGTAGTCGATGGTCTCGCCTGAAATGGTCGTGTTGTCGGTGTTCATCACCCCGTGTACGAAACCGGTGAGCATCCACCTCGCTACCAGCGAGGCTTGCACTTCGACCACCGCTTCGAAGAGTCCCAGGTATCGATTGTGCGCCCCCGTTCGGGGTAGTTCGGCAAGTTCGGGGTAGTGACGGACGATCGCGTAGTCGGCGAGCGATTGCACGATTTCGCCCTGCCTGGCCGCGTATTCGAAGGTGCCCACTCGTAGGTGGCTGGACGCAACCCGCGCAAGAACGGCACCTGGTTCGGCGCCGTTGCGGCGAACCTGCCTGCCCGTCGCGACGACCGACAGCGCGCGGGTAGTCGGGTTACCGAGGGCATGCATCGCTTCACTGACCAGATACTCGCGCAGCATCGGGCCGACAACCGCATAGCCGTCACCACCTCGAGAGAATGGCGTGCGCCCAGAGCCTTTGAGATGCACGTCCACCCGTCGGCCGGCGGTGTTCACACGTTCACCGAGCAGTAACGCCCGACCGTCCCCGAGGATCGGTGCGTACGAACCGAACTGATGGCCCGCGTACGCCATCGCCACCGGATTGGCACCGATCGGCGCCGTCGATCCAGACAAGACACCTATTCCGTCCGCGCCCCGCAACTCCGCGACATCCAACTGCAACGACGCTGCGAGTTGCTCGTTCACCACGAGCAATCGAGAGTCGGGCGCGTCGGCACCTTGCCACGGCACGGTCAACGGGCCCAGCTCGTCGGCGAAGGTGCTCTCGAGGCCTGCCAATGCGGCACCCGTCCCTGCGGTGAAATCGTGGTGTGCAGCCATCAGACAAGAGTAGCGGCCGCGCAACATCACTCGTCGCGCCCGATCGAATTATGTTCGATGGCTGTGCGACCGCTCCGTTCTATGCCGAACTGCACCCGAGAATCGAAATAATCGCTGCGGCACGGGTCCGCTCGCGGTCACCGGTCACCGGTCACCGGTCACCGGTCCCCGAGACCAGGCCATGTCGTAGAGCGGGCGGCGGCGCAACACAGCATGCGGGCGACTTCACGGGCTCGACGAACGCGTCTGGTCTTCGATCAGAGAGCCGACCTGGAAAACGACGATCACGAGTCAGGATCAACCACTCGGTACGTGCTCGTCGAGAAAACCCTGTATCGACTCGGCCATCGACGAAGCGTGCGCGCGGAAGAGATAGTGGTGGCCCTCGATCACCGTCACCTGTTGGATAGCCGGATTGGTGACAGCGGCATCGTGCACCTCTTTCCATTCCGGTTCCACCTCCAGTGAAGTCGATGCCAGGATCGACAACGCCGGCATCGTCGGCGGGAACGTGGCATGCTCGACGGCCCGCATGTTGTTCGACTCCTCGGCCGCCTCACGTAACACCGTGGAGTTCAGCACCCACGAGTTCGCGCGTATGTACAGATCCTGCTGCTCGGCGGTGTATTCGTCAGCGTCGCCGAGGCTCTCCCGGTAGTCGGCAACCAGACCCAGATAGTCGGTACGAATGTCCAGATTGATCAGATCTCGCACTCCACCCACAGCGGTGACCACTGACATCCAACTCGGCCAGGAAGGAGAGTCTTCGACTTGGCTGCCTGCGTACCGCTCGTCGTCCAGCCCGACCACCGCGGCGATCTCGTCCGGACGATGCTGCACCCACCACATCGTGTACAACCCCGAAATGGAGTGGGGCATCAACACGTACGGCCCATCGAGACCCAGAGAGCCAAGCGCAGAACGGACTTCGCCGACGACAGCCTCGCTGGTACGTGGAGTATCGGTCTCGTCACTGAGCCCCAATCCGAAATACTCGACCGTGACCACGGTGTTCTGCTCTGCCAGACGATCCGCCAGCGGCGCAAAGTCAAGTATCGGCTCGGTCGTCCCGAAACCAGGCAAAAGCACGACGGTTCGAGGACCTGAACCTTGGACCGCCACACTCAATCGATGCCCGGCGACGTCGACGTACCGATGATCGGAGCCGATGGCCTGCTCGACGGCGCGTTTGTCGCGCGGGGTCTGCCACCAGTGAAACCCGGCAGAGATCGCGATACCGGTCACGATCAGCACAACCAGGCCGACGACCAGCCACGTCACGGCGTGGAGTACCCGCCGCCGCCACGTCGGCGTGTGGTCGACTTCGGCTACCATCCCTGATTCCCGTCCGAACGTACCAGCACAAGGCCCCCTGAATTACCCATGTGCTCAATCTATCCGGCCGAGCACCGTGACGCGCCGAATCCTCGATCACCACTGCCGTCTCAGCACCGTCCACGCTTGATGTGCCTGAACGAATCGGATGCAATTCCGCCTGTCGGCGGCAGTCGCACCACCGCGGGCCGGGTAAGTGAAACCGTCAGAAGTACCACGGGGCCGCACTCAACAGCCGTTCATGCACAACTCCCGCATCCGGAACAGGCAGAATTCGCGTACAGCTCATATTGTCTCGGATTGGACCACCAAGGGCGCGAAGTACTTTCGTTCCTCCGGCGATCACCGGGCACGATGACCGATAACCGACATTCGACCGAAGGCGCACCATCGTCGCACTGCGGCGCGGCTTCGCCCGCCTCCACCATTGCCACAAATAAGGATACCGTATACCATTTTGCCATGCTCGAAAGTGGCGGACGCCAGTCTGCCGTGTTCGACTCGAACGGGACGAACGTGCAATTTCGCTTGCTTACACCCAACGGCTGGTCAGGACCACGTTGGATGTGAACGCCGGAACGCGCGCCTGTCAGTACCGAAGAACACAGCAGTACCGAACAACACAGCAGTACCGAACAACACAGCAGTACCGAACAACAGCAGTACCGAACAACACAGGATGGGATCGACATGAAGACAACACTCACCTGCCCCTGCGGCGAGACCATGCAGGAAACCGACGAGGACCTGTTGGTGGAGGCCGTACAGCGCCACCTGGCCGACAAGCATCCCGGACTCGAGTACGACCGAGAATCGATTCTGTTCATGGCCTACTGACGCGCCCCGGTACCGGATGTCGACGGCGCCGTCGACGCTCGATCCTCGACGCGTCGTCGGCCCCGCAGAGCCTCACCGGACTCGCCCCAATCGAGCGGCGAGCCAGTGCAACGACGCCTCACCCTGTTCACGTTGCATGGACCGCAGGTGGGGAGCACCGATCAACGGCGGCAGCGAGCCGTCCCGCCAGGCCCTTCCGGCAAGCCCGGCCAAGACCACGTTCACATTGTGGCGCGGAGCCTCGCTCCACGCCGAGCTCAGAAGAAATGTTTCGGGATCGTGCCCGCAGGCAGCGATGTCCGGTCCGACCCGGACCAGATCCACCCACCCCGGTGACAGCCACCGGTGGGTCCAGTCCACAAGTCGCAGACGTCCCGACGGTTCACGCATCACGTTGTCCCGGCGAATGTCTCCATGCTGCAACGCCGTTGCACCTGATTCCAGAACTTCGGGCCAACTGCGCTCGAGTGCGGCCAGCTCGACGACGTCGAGACCGTACGGCAGCGGGCGATCGACTATGTGTGCGACCGAATCGGCCGACGGGTGATCGGCTGCGGCCAGAGCTGACCAGGTACCCAACTGGGGCGAGAAGACTTCGGCGTAGGATTCCATATCGCTCAGCGGACTCGGATCGAGACGCTCGCGCAGTGTGAATGACAGCTTCGTCATCGCTGCGACCGACGAGGTGTCCCAGTCCGCCAAGGCATATCCCTCGATCACCTCGTAGATCGCGACGGCCCACCCCTCGACCGTGCAGTACTCGATCAACGGCGGGCCGAGATCACCGATGACGGCGGCAAGCTCGGCACCCGTCCGAACACCGTCACCGCCTGGCGTTCCCCGAGGCGCGGCCTTCACGAAAGCCGAACCGCCGCAGATCCCGTCGACGCGCGATGCCACCGCCGGAGTGAATCCGGTCGCGGCCGGCTCCTCGCGGACGATGCGCATGTCGAGGACATCCTCGACGGTGTTCACGATCGCGGCAGGCAAGGCGAGCAGTCGCGGCCGCACGAACACCTCCCCACTGCCCATGTCGGGCGATGCTACCCAATCCGGCCGTAGTGGTGTGATCACGAAGGTAGGTGCGGCCCCTACCGACCGCGGCGAGTGCGCTGCGTCGTCGGATCGATACTCAGTTCTTCACACCGACGCCTCGCGACGACACGACATAGAGCAAAGGACACCACACAGTCGACGTCTCTCCGCTCTTCGCCTTCTTCCACGGTCCTTCGACGAACTTGTAGAACGTCGCACCGGGTATCGCAGGGTTCATGCACACGGCGTACGCCTGGTACCAACCATTGCCGCCGGAACATTTCGCGGTCGCGTACACGCCCCCACCCCCCGGGGAGCATCCGGTAGGTGCTGCAGATGCCGGTCCCGTACCGATGGAGAAGACTGCGGCAACACTCAAAGCGGCACCAGCCAGAACTGTGGTCACATTGCGTTTCATTCTGCTCCCCTACTCGACATGACGAACATCTCGTGCCGATCGGCACGACTGCACGCTATCGAGGGTCCGGTGATCGCCGATATCCTTTGATCGCATGACATCGACGGGCGAGCAGTGTCAGCCGGACGAGTTGGATGTCGATCGCCGAATATCGGCGTGGTGTACCGCCAATGATCAGCCGGCAGCTGTGATCGCACGCATCGCGTCGATGGTCTCCTGTTCGTCTTGTTCGGATCCGTAGTCACTGAGTTTGACCATCACGGTACGAGTGGCGGGGTCGAGGTAGATGTACTGGCCGTAGATGCCGACAGCAAAGAGATCCGGCCTGTTCGCGCCGGTCGGATGCCACCATTGTGCCGAGTAACCCCAGGCGGACACCTCGTCGGGTGCCGGTGTGCTGATGCGGGTGATCCACGCGGGAGGAACGACCTGGGTTCCGCCGACACTCCCACCGTCGAGAACGAGTTGTCCGATCTTCGCGAAGTCGCGGGCAGTGGCATTGATGCAGCAGAAAGCTTTCTCCCGGCCGCCGTCGTCGTCGAGATTCCACGTCGCGGGGTCCTGTGCACCTATCGGCCCCCAGATGTCTCGTTCGAGCAGTTCGGTGAGCGGAACTCCTTCTACTTTCGCGAGAATCTCGCCGAGCAACTAGGTGTCGACGCTGCGATAGTCACCTCTGCTGCCCGGCTCGAACTGTAGATCTCGGTGATCGCGGACGAATCCGCCGAGATCCTTCGTCAGATACATCCGGGCGGTGCCGGTCAATGGGAAGTACGGATTGTAGTTCTCGGAAACATCGATGCCCGAGGTCATGTCCAGTAGATTTCGCACGGTGACGGCGTCGTAGTCGCCGCCGGTCGCCAAGTCGGGGAGGATATCCACGAGTGTGTCGTCCTCGGAGATCTTTCCCGCGTCGATCGCCCGTCCGATCATCAACGACACCACCGATTTCGCCATCGACCACGATGCCATTGCCGTCGTCGGCTCCACGCCGTCGCGGTACCACTCGTGCGTCATCACACCGTCGCGGACGATCAGGAACGCATTGGTCTGCGTGGTGGACAGAAATTCGCCGACCGGAACCTGCGCCCCCTTCCACGCAACGGTATCGGGCAGCGGCGCGGCGACTACCCGCATCGGACGAGGCGTAGCCGAAGCCGCCGCAGTGCGGCTCGGGTACAGCTGACCTTGCGTCGACGGAGCGTCCGTCAGAAGTTTGATCACCGTCGGCGGGGCCGGAATATCGAGCACTGCCGTCGCGACATACGCGCCCGCAACCAGCACGACGGTGACGATCGGCAGCGTGATCGCCGTCCGTGTGAGGATTCTGCGAGTTCGCGACCTCTTCGGGGCGTGGTCATCTGACGGTCCGACTGCGCGTTCCGACACGGGATCAGTCATTGCCGGCTCCCGCGTCGTTGGCGGTGATCCGGACGTCCACCGCAACCCGGAACGACTCGATCATGGTGTCGGGTACCGCCTCTCGACTGACGTCGGCGAGTTTGCCTGCCAGAGCTGCGATCGCCGGGCAGTGATCCGGGTCGGCGAGAGCGATACCGAACAGTGTCTGCGTCGCTGAGCCCGAGCGCTCGACCGGTCAGGCCGACGGCACCTCCCCGCGCCGCGATTCGTACTGCGGTGTCGACGATGATCGCCGGCGTCAACCGGATTGATCGCCGTGACCTGTCAACCGTCATCGCCACCCCTTGCCACCACCCTTGCCATCACTGTTGTCATCATCGGTGCCGGTTCAGGCGGGATGACGACAGCACCTCGTATCAGGACTACATCGGCTACGGCCGAGTCCGGACCAGATCCACGAAGAGCTCGTGCACGCGACGATCCCCGGTCACCTCGGGATGGAAAGAGGTCGCGATCACCGATCCCTGCCGCACGGCAACGATGCGACCAGCCGCTTCCCCCGCCGATGACGGAACCTGCGCGAGTATCTCGACGTTCGGTCCGACCCGCTCCACCCACGGGGCCCGGATGAAGACTGCCCGAACCGGCTCGCCCTCGATGCCGGAGAACTCGAGATCGGACTCGAAGGAATCAACCTGACGACCGAAAGCATTGCGGCGCACCGTCATGTCTATCGCGTTCAGATGCTGCGCATCGGGACGGGTGTCGAGAACTTCCTGTGCCAGCAGGATCATGCCGGCACACGATCCGTAGGCAGGCAGACCGCCGCGCAACCGCTCCCGGAGTGGTTCGAGGAGTTCGAATACCTGTAGCAGCCTGCTCATCGTGGTGGATTCACCACCCGGGATCACCAACCCGTCAATGCGGTCGAGCTCCGTCACACGACGCACCCCCACCGCCTCGGCGCCCGAATCATTCAGTGCGGCAATATGTTCACGGACATCACCTTGGAGGGCAAGGACGCCGATCAATGGTCGTGTCATGCGTGCGGGCCGGCTTTCTTCTCGACGGCGTCGTGATCCAACCGCGCCAGACCTTCCTGGACGACGGCGGCCACCATGTTTCCGCTTCGGTCGTAAATTCGTCCCTGTGTCAGGGCGCGGCCGAATCCGGCCGAGGGCGAGGTCTGGTCGTACAGTAACCATTCGTCCGCACGGAACGGACGCAGGAACCACATGGCGTGATCGAGAGAAGCCGACTGGGTTCGCACCCGCTGATGTGGCACCTTCGACGCGCCGAGCAGCGTCATGTCACTGAGGTAGGCCAGCGCGCAGATGTGCAGCAGTGGCCGGTCGGCGAGCTTCTCTCGATACCGTATCCACACCTGTTGTTGGGCAGCCAGATCCGGCGCCGACCTGCTCTCTTCGGCCGGCACGATCCTGATGTCCCACGTTTTCCATTCCTCGTAGAACGGAGATCGGGCCAACGCCGGAACGTCCCGGGGATCGGGCAGATCCTCCGGCGAAGGCACCTTCGGCATTCGATCCTGATGTTCGACCCCGACGTCCTGCGTCTGGAACGACGCCGACATCGTGAAGATCGTCTTCCCGTCCTGAATCGCGTTCACCCGCCGGGTGCAGAACGAACGTCCGTCCCGGATCCGATCCACCAGATAGACCGTCGGAATCTTCGGGTTACCGGCTCGGAGGAAGTAACCGTGCAGGGAATGCACCAGATAGTGCTCGTCGACAGTGCTCACCGCCGATACCAGGGACTGACCCGCAACCTGGCCGCCGAAGGTCCGTTGCAATGCAGTCGGATGGACGGCACCTCGGAAGATGTCCTTCTCCAACGACTCGAGCGCGAGGATTTCCTCGATGCCAACCATGAAGCCTCCGGTACGTAGACCGGCGCGGCCGGTGACATGACGGCTAACAATATCGTCCGACGCTGCGAACACGGCACCATGGTCGGGTGACCAACTTCATTCCCAGCACTCCGCGGGCACTGGCCGAGCAGATCGTCGAGTTGTGCGAGTGCACGCCGTCCGTCGCGCTGGTGGCCGTCGACGGAGCCGACTGCGCCCAGCCGCACACCCTCGCTGCCGTCGTCGCCACCGCAGCACTCGATCGACAACGCCCGAGCGCGGTGGTGTCCGTGCACGACTACATCCGACCGGCGTCACTGCGTTTGGAGTTCGGGCACGACGACGCGCTCAGTTACCGCACGCTGTGGTTCGACTACTCGGCGTTGGATCGCGAGGTGATCACCGCCGCCCGGAGCCGGGGAACATGGTTGCCCCGCCTGTGGGACGAACGCACCGATCGTTCCGCACGAGCGGAGCGTCGCACCGTTCACGAACGCCAGGTCATCGTGGTGGCGGGTCCGATGCTGCTCGGTCGTGGGCTCGACTTCGATGTCACCGTACGACTGGACATGAGCGAAGCCGCGCTGCGGCGTCGAACCGCTGGTTCCGACCAGTGGACCGTCGACGCCCTGCTCGAACACCGGAGGTCGGTGTCCGAGCAGGTGGACGTCGAAGTGAAATACGATCACCCCGATCGGCCTGCGGTTCAGTCTGCCTTCGGCCGGTAGATCCGGGTCAGTCCTTCCTGGACCACAGCAGCCACCATGTTTCCACGACGATCGAAGATCCGCCCCTGGGTCAGGGCGCGGCCGAAGCCGGCCGACGGCGACGTCTGGTCGTAGAGGAGCCATTCGTCGGCGCGGAACGGGCGCAGGAACCACAACGCGTGGTCCAGGGAGGCGCTCTGTATCTCGACGTCCGGGTGCGGACCGTGCGCAGATCCGAGCAACGTCATGTCGCTCATGTACGCGAGCGTGCAGACGTGGAATACCGGGTCGTCGGGAAGTGCCTCACGGGATCGGAACCAGACCTGCTGCTGGGCTGCGGCGCCCGGACGTTTGTGCAGGTCGGCCGCGGGCACCATCCGCAGATCCCACTCCGACCATTCCTGTGCCAGCCATGCGGTCTGTTCGTCGTCCGAATCCCGGGCGTTGGCCAGGGATTCCGGATCCGGAACGGAAGGCATTTCGTCTTGATGTTCGATGCCCTCGTCCTGAACGTGGAACGAGGCCGACATCGTGAAGATCGCCTCGCCGTTCTGGATTCCGGTCACTCGGCGTGTCACGAACGAACGTCCGTCGCGGATGCGATCGACCAGGAAGACCGTCGGCTCCTTGGGGTTTCCGGCTCGGAGGAAGTATCCGTGCAACGAGTGCACCGAGAATCCCGGGTCAACTGTGCGTACCGCGGATACCAACGCCTGCCCGGCCACCTGACCACCGAATGTTCGGGTCAGTGTAGTTTCCGCGATGATGCCTCGGAAGATGTCACGCTCGAGCCGTTCCAGCTCCAGGATTTCTTGGATCTTCGCCACGTGTCCTCCACCTCTCGCACCGGCCCTGATGAGTGTTGCCGACTCACCGGCCTGACGTGAGTCGCCTACTCACAATGCCCGATGCGTCGAAGTGACCTCCATCCGGACTCGCGGCGTCACCGCTCACGTGCGGCGGCCAACGCCGCCGAGAACTCCGACTCGGGCCGGTTCACCGGCTCACCGTCGACGACGATGTCGACGATCTCGTTGTAGAACGAGACGTAGTCGGTGATGTTCGCGACCGACGCCAACGGGGTCGGGTACGACCAGACGACATTCTCCTCGACCAAGTCACCGTTCTCGTACGTCCAGTACCGGGCATCACCCTTGTAGGGGCACGTCGTCGACAGTGTCGTCTCCCGCAGGTGGGTGAAGTCCACGTCCGCCTGACGAATGTAGTAACGCGCCGGCAGGCGAGTTTCGAACAACAGGACCGGCACCCGGGTGTCCGCGACCTTCACGCCACCGATGAAGACCTCGACGTGCCGGTTGCTCTGCAGAGAATCGATGCGCTTGTACGGATCGCGTGGATGCCGGAAAACTTCTTCGGCTTCCTCGTACCAATGCTCCACACCCGGCTCGGTACGCCGGAACCAGTCGATCCCGACGTAGTCCTCGAGCCCGGCGACACCGTATTCGAAGGCCAGGGCCGGGTAGGTGACGCCGTCGAGTTCGAGGTCGTACCACGCTCGGACACCGGCGTGCCGGCCGTGAGCAGGAGCCTCGGTCGGTGTCAGCAGTTCCGTGTGCACGTCCGCTCGGGGATAGACATATCCCGGAACGGCCTGATCGGGTTCCCACACGAGCACGGGGGACGCGCTCTCGACCACGGTGTGCTCACCGATCGTGCCGCGGACGCGCCGCTCGCTCGGTTCGTAGGTGAACTCGCCCGGCGGAACGGGATGGCGGCGGGTAAGCGCTGTGGGAGTAAGGATCTGACTCATGGCTGGTTCCTTCTCTCGTCTGAATGCGGTGGGTCTACCGGTCGGACCGAACGAGCTCGGCCGGATCGGCGGAGGGGGTATCGGTGGAGGAGGTGTCGGTGGAGGAGGTGTCGGTGGAGGAGGTGTCGGTGGAGGAGGTGTCGGTGGAGGAGGTGTCGGTGGATGAGGTATCGGTGGACGGGGTATCGGCGAAGTGCGCTCTTTCTCGTTCGATCAGGTTTCGGAACGGACCCGCCACAGCCGCCAAATCGGCGGGATTACCGTCCTGCGCGATCGAACCTCCTTCGATGACCAATGCACGGTCCATACGCATCGCGGTTTCCATGCGGTGCACGACCACCACCACGGTGCAGTCCGGTCTGAGATCGGCAAGGAGTTCGTCGACGGCCAGTGCCACGTCCTCGTCGACGTCCGCGGTGGCTTCGTCGAGGATCAGCACGGACGGGTCCAATAACAGCGCCCGCCCCAGCGCGATCAGCTGACGCTGACCGGACGATTGGCGTCGGTCGCCGTGGCTACCCAGGCCCAGGGCCTGTAGTCGTTCGAGCATGTCCGCAACCTCCGTCTCGGACGCGCCGGTGACCCTCAAGTTGTCGATCGTCGAACCCGCGAAGACGTGCCCCTCTTGTGCCACGGAGACGATTCGCGATCGCAGTTCACGTCGAGTGACCGACAGCAGGTCGACGCCCCCGTAACTCGCCGTACCTCGATCGGGAACGAGGGTTCGCGAAAGCAGGCGAGCGACCGTGGTTTTACCAGCACCGCTGGCACCTACCAAAGCTACTCTCGAACCCGCCGGGAGGTGCAACGTGAAGTCCCGCAACACCGGCCGCGACGCTCTCGCGTAAGCGAACCGCACCCCGTTCAGGGCCAACTCCCCACTGCGCGGTAACCGAACCGGATGTTGCGGCGGCGCGGGCACCACCGGTTCGGACGCCAGGTCGCTCACTCGGACGAACGCACTGCGCGCGGCCTGCGCCTGCCCCAGCACGTGCGTGAGCGTCTGCACCGGGTCGAAGAAGCTTCCTACATAAACGACAAATCCCACTACCGCTCCGGCCGTCACCACTCCGCGATCGAGGAGAAACGCACCACCGAGCACCACCGGCAGATACGCGAGCACTCCGAGGGCGTCGATCTCCGCCGAGTACCGGGCGGCAAGCGCGTTACTTGTCGCCGCCGCCGCGAGTCGGCGATCGTCGATGTCCTCGTACCGGGAGATCTGCTCGGCATCGCGTCCGAAGCGGCGTACGACGGCGATGCCCCGCACTCCTTCGTTCAGTTCCCCCGTCGAGGCCGCCGCCGCCTCACGGAGTTCGTCGTTGCTCGATCGCGCCTGACGCACGAATCGGCGGGTTCGAATCAATGCCACCGGCACTACCGAGACCAGGACGATCAGTGCGAGCTGGGGCGAGAGAACGAACAAGAACACGGTGGTGACGATCAGCACCGTGACATTCGTCATCGCTATCACGAGATTGGTGCGCAAGAAGATCGCGATCACTTCGACGTCAGCGGTGACCCGACTCAGAATCGATCCGTCCGAGGTCCGCTCGAAGTACGTGGCATCGAGATCGAGCACCCGACGAAATAGTCGAATCCTCAAGCGGTAGAGCAACTCTTCGGTGATCCGCGAACCCAGTCGCAGTTGAACTGCGCTGAGCGTGGAACCCGCGGTGTTGAGCACCAGATAGAGTGCGGCGGCAATCAGCGCAATCCACGACCCACTCTCGCCCAGCGCATGGTCGACCGCCCAGGCGATGAGCATCGGGCCCGATTGCACGCAGGCGGTGGTAACCACGCCGAGCGACACGAGAAAAACGATCCTGCCCCGATTTCCCTCCGATATTTCGGCCAGTAGTGCCCGAGCATCGCTGCCGAGCCCGACCTGGCGCTTCACAGGCCGGCCCCGGCCGAGCATTCGTCGAGCTCGGCAACTTCACGACCACTGAGAACCAACACCCGATCAGCGGCTGCCACGATCGCCGGTTGCGAACTCACCAGTATCACCGTCGTGGTTCCTTTCAACTCTCGCAGCGAATCCGCGATGCGTGTGGTCGTCTCCGTGTCGAGCGCCGACGTCACGTCGTCGAGTAGCAACAATCCGGCCGGTGACGCGTACCCGCGGGCCAGTGCGGCTCGCTGTCGTTGTCCACCCGAGAGCCGTACCGCACGCTCCCCCACTTCGGTGTCCCATTTTTCGGGTAGGCCTTCGATCACCTCGGTCAATGCGGCCCGCTCTCCCGCTCGACGGATCACAGCGTCGGAGGCACCGGGATCGGGCATCGTCACATTGGCCCGCAGGGTCCTCGAAAACAAGAACTCCTCGTCGGTCACGGCCGCGACCACATGATGTCGGTGATGTTGTGCCACGGTGCTCAGATCGATCCCATGCACGTGCACCGACCCCTGATCCGGAGCCACTTCACCGGCGATCAATCGCAGCAATGTCGACTTGCCTGCTCCGGTCGCCCCGGTGATCGCGACGATTTCGCCCGGTTCCACTTCGAGATCGACATTCGAGATGATTGGGTCGCGGTAGCTGAAACTCAAGCCCTGCAGCACAACTCGAGCCGGTCCGGTCACGGTTGGCGGCTGTGCGGATACCGGACCCGACGAAGGCCCTTCCAGCGCGGCGATTCTGGTCACGGCCAGAGCTGCCCTGGACGCGCCGGCGACGGCGCTCGCGGTCGAGCGCAACGGCCAGACCGCCATGACGACATAGGCATTGAACGCCGTGAAGTCACCGACCGACATATCGCCCGATCGTATTCGCGCCGTCCCGAAGATCAGGACCAGCACGATACTCATCGTCGGCACGAATTCGATGAGGGCGGTGTACCTGGCGCGAATGTTTCCCACAGCGTGCGCGCTGGCGCGCGACTTGCCGAAAAGTTCGATCAGTGCCGCGAAGAACCTGTCCTCGAGTCCGAGACCTTTGACCGTGGGCGCACCGCTCACTGCGTCGGCAGCGGCGCTCACGACGCCCACGCTGTCCCCGCGCATAGTGACGTTTGCCGTGTCGAGCGCACGGAGGAATCGCAACGACAACACCAACACCAGTGTCAACGGAACGACGGTGACAACGGTCAAGGGGACGTCGATCCAGAGCAGCGCCGCTACGATCAACGTGGTCCACACCAGGTTGTTGAACAACACCTGCGCGATCACACCGAACTGCTCGATGTACTCGGTGTCGTCCCCCACCGAGGCAAGCACCTCCCCCGGCGGTGTCTCGTCGAAGAACCGCGCATCACGGGCATGAAGTGCGGCGAAGAGCCTGCGTCGCAAGCTCCCCCCCAGGCGCGCCGAGGTCGTGAACGTGAGGTAGCGCCGGATACGTAGGGCGAACGCCTTGGCGAATGCGAGTGCGACGATCACGCCGACCAGCACGCCCAGATGCGCCGCGTCGTGGCCGTCGGAGACGAGGTAGTCGACGGCGGCGCCGGCCACCAACGGAACACCGACCGCAGCAGCGGACCACACGATTCCGGTGACGAAGGCCCAGGCCATCCCACGTCGTTCACGCCGCGGTATCCGGGCCCGGAGTTGGACCCACGGCCCGGGCGGTTCGGATCGGGCAGGTTTGGATCGGGCAGGTTTGGATCGAACCACGAGTTATCGCCGGTCCGAGTCGAGCGCCACCGACTGACGATGCGGCGACGGAACTTCTGCCAACCCCAGGTGCTCGCGCAACGTGGAACCCTGGTACTCGGTGCGGTGCACTCCCCGCTTCTGCAGAATCGGCACCACGTGGTCGACGAACAGTTCGAGTGATTCCGGGACCGTGGTCGGCTGCAGGGTGAAACCGTCACTGCCACCCTCGGCCACCCATTCCTCGATCAGGTTCGCCAATTGCTCCGGTGTGCCGGTGAATTCGAGTCCACCGGGCAGTCCGGTGATGACCGCGCCGAGCTCCCCGAAGGGTCGTCCCGACGCCAGCGCCTCGGTGACGATGAACTGGGCGAACGTCGAGCCTTCCGCCGTGGCGGCGAGCTCCGGGCTCAGCGGTGACAACGGGTCGATCTGCTTCTGATCCAGGCCCGCGTGATAGGCGAGATTTCGCCAACGCAGTTCGGGATCGGCGCGATCTTCGAGTTCACGTCGACGACGCCGAGCTTCGTCCTCGGTGCTGCCGAGAACGAACGCCAGACCGGGCAGAATCCGCACGCTTCCGGCGGCGCGGCCGTGCCGTATCGACGCGGCATCGATCTTCGCCCTGAACTCCTTGCCTGCAGCGATGGTCGGCTGTGGGGTGAACACCACGTCGGCAATCCGTCCAGCCAGATCCACTCCGGCCGGCGACGACCCGGCCTGTGCCAGTACCGGATGTCCTTGCGGCGAGCGTGGGACGGGTAGCGCTCCGGCAACGTCGTAGTACTCGCCGTGAAACTCCGCCGGGTGAATCCGATCCGGCTCGGCCCAGATGCCGCGAGACCGGTCGGCGACAATGGCGTCCTCCTCCCAACCGTCCCAGAGTGCTCGTGCCACCTCGACGAACTCCACAGCTCGCGCGTAGCGGTCGTCGTGCTCGGGATGTCCGGCGCGGCCGAAGTTCTCCGCTGCTGCCGCGTGAGCGGTGGTCACCACGTTCCAGCCGGCCCGACCCCCTGTCGCGTGGTCGAGAGTGGAAAAACGCCTGGCCAGCTCGTACGGCTCGCTGTATGTTGTCGAACCGGTGCCGAACAGGCCGATCGTGGAGGTGTCGGCACCCAGAACAGCCAGGAGCGTCACCGGATCCCACCGAATCTGCGGAAAGAACTTGGCCCGGAACTTGGTCAGGCTCGGAACGTCCGCCAGGAATACCGAATCGAACAGTCCACGCTCGGCGGTTCGGGCGGCCTGCCGGTAATGTGAGATGTCTCCGTCGACGGAAGCATCGTAATCCTGTACCAGCCAGCCGGATTCATGATATCCGCCAGTGGAGAGAAAAGCGTTCAGATGAGCAGTGCGAGTCACGATACCTCTATCAGACTATTGAGTTGGTGGACGAAATCGACTCGGTACGTGCGATTCCCAGATGATCACGCAGAGTCGTTCCGCTGTATTCGGTTCGGTGAAGGCCTCGTGCTTGCAGAATCGGCACGACGTGCTCGACGAACAGTTCGAGTGAGTCCGGCAACGTGCTCGGCTGCAGGGTGAAACCGTCGCTCGCACCTTGCACGAACCATGATTCGATCAGATCAGCCAAGTGTTCCGGTGTCGTCGTCACGTCGAGACCACCGGGCAGGCCGATCAACTCGGTGGACAACTGACGGAAAGTCCGTCCGGTATCACGAGTGCGGCGCAGGAGGTCGTCCGTGCGGCTGGTACGAGCGATGATAGCTGGATCACGTTCGTCGAGAGGGACGTTCGGATCGAGCGACTCCGGATCGATGCCCGCGTTGAACGCAAGATTGCGCCACCTGAATTCGGGATCCACCGAATTCTCGAGTTCCGCACGTCTGGCCTGCGCCTCGGCATTCGTGCTTCCGAGTACGAACGAAATGCCCGGAAGAACCGCCACACTCTCGGCGGCGCGTCCGTGGGACAGTGCCGCGCTGCGAACCGAATCACGAAATGCGCGAGCGGACGCGATGTCCGGCTGAGCGGTGAAAACCAGATCGGCGATCCGCCCGGCCAGATCGATGCCAGGTCCCGACGATCCGGCCTGGGCGAGTACCGGATGGCCCTGAGGCGATCGCGGCAGCGGCAGCGCCCCCGCTACGTCGAAGTACTCGCCGTGAAAATTCGCCTCACGTATCCGGGATATGTCCGCCCAGACCCCGTTGTCGACATCGGCGACCACGGCGTCGTCGTCCCAACCGTCCCACAGCGTCCGGAGCAGGTCCACGAATTCGCCGGCTCGCGCGTACCGATCACCATGCTCGGGATGAGCAGCCGTACCGAAATTGCGAGCCACCCCCGCCAGTCTGGTGGTCACGACGTTCCAGCCTGCTCGTCCACCGGAAAGGTGATCGACGGTGGCCAGCCGACGCGCCAGATCGTACGGAGCGTTGTACGTCGTCGACGCCGTGGCAACCAGACCGATACGCTCGGTGATCACCGACAGTGCCGAGACCAGCGCGATCGGATCGTGGCGAACCTGAGGGAAATACCGGGCGCGAAAGGGTTCGAGCATCGGCGAATCCGCGATGAAGACCGCATCGAGCAAGCCGCGTTCCGCTGTACGAGTCGCCTCGAACAACGACTCGTGTGCATCCGCGGTTGCCGGCGGCGGACCGACTTTCCACGCCGACTCGTGATAACCCTGTGCAGCCAGAAATGCCGTCAGGCGCAACGGAGAGTTCGCCGGTGCGCTCATACCGCCGCCGCCGAAGTGACACCGGCCAGGTCCGAGGCCTCTCGGGCCGCAGCGGCCTGCCGGATCAGACGCAACGTCTCGCTCCGCAATTCGGCGGCCGCAGGTGTGGCCGCGTATCCACCGAGTGTGACGATGCCGACACCGAGGTCGTGGTAGGCCAGGACGGCGTCGGCAATCGTCGACGGCGAACCGACAAGCGTGGGGGTCGCGCCGCCGACCCGCGAAAGCCCCAGGTAGAGAGCGCTGTCGACGACGGTGTTGTCGGCCTCGGCGTGTTGACGCGCCCGCTCCTCTCGGATCGACGGGATGACGCTCGATCCACCCTCGGCACGATACGTCTTGAGATGTTCGATCGCCTGCTCGAGCTCGTGCACGTGATCCCAGGCCGCACCGTCGGTCTCACCTGCCTGGAAGTTGAGATTCACCCAGAAACCCACGCTCCGTTGGTAGTGATCCGCGCGTTGACGAGCAACGCGGATGCTCTCGGACGTCTCGGCGAGGGACCGCCCGTGAAACGCGATGACATCGCCGTACCGCGCCGCCAGGTCGATGCCACGCTCGGAGCCGCCGGGCAACGAAATCGGCGGACGTGGAGCAGTACTGGGCCGCACCCCGGAGAATGCGCCGCGCACCCGGTAGTACTGACCGTCGTAGTCGAACGGTTCGGTGTAGGTGAGGGTGCGGGTGTAGATGTCGAGGTACTCGGCGCCTCGGGCGTAACGGTCGTCGTGGTCGACGAAATCTCCGTCCCGGTGCAGATCTGCGTGTCCGAGAATCAGGTGAATCGCGGCCCGTCCGCCGGACAGTCGGTCGAGGGTGGCTAGCGAGCGTGCCGCTGCGGTGGGCGCCTGAACTCCAGGTCGATGAGCGAGAACCACCCGCAGACGGTCCGTGTGAGCCAGAGCCCAGGCAGCGGTGGCCGCGACGTCGGGCCAGGTTGCACTCTGCGGAATGATGCTCGAGTCGTATCCGGCATCCTCGTATTCGCGCGCCTCGCGGCTGACATGATCGGGGTCGACGGTGACCGGTTCGGGCGCCGTGGTGAAGTACGCGGCCTCGCGGGCGATCGGTGACGTCGAGTAGCCGGTGGTGTAGGGCTGTGGGTTGATCCAGGATCTCAGTTCGAGTGCCATGCCATTCTTTCGGAGTTGTCGGGTACCGGCCGAGCCGCGGCGGCGACGGGGTTCCCGAGGGATCCGTACCGGGCGGCCTCGATCAACGTGCGGGTGTACGGGTGTTGCGGATTGGCGTAGATCTGGTCGGCCGGCCCGGATTCGAGTACCACACCGCTGCGCATCACGACCACACGATCAGCGAGGGCGCGCACAACTGCCAGATCGTGGGAAATGAACAGATACGACACACCGCTGGTGACTTGCAGTTCTCGCAGCAAGGCCAAGATGCGGGCCTGGACCGACACATCGAGCGCCGAGACCGGCTCGTCGCACACCACCAGTGACGACGGCCCGGCGAACGCTCGGGCGATGGCGACCCGCTGTTTCTGGCCGCCGGACAACTCGCCGGGCAACCGGTCCAACAGTTCGGGCTCCAGACCAACCCGGTCGGCGAGTTCCTCTACGGTGCTCTCGCCCCCGAGCAGTCGGATGGCCCGCGCCAGTATCCGCCGGGCCGAGCGGCGTGGGTTGAGTGTCGCATCGGGGCTCTGGAACACCACTTGCACGGGGTGGCGGTGCGAACTCGGTGCGAACACGTCGACGACGCCGTGGTGATCGGTGAGGCCGGCAATCGCTCGTCCGAGCGTGGTCTTGCCACTGCCGGATTCACCGACGACGGCCACTACTTCGCCCTGCCGGATGTCGAGGTCCACTCCAGCGACCGCCACCGCGTTGCCGTAAGTCTTACGCAGACCCCTCACCGACACCACCACCGGCGAATCCTCGCGAACAAGCCACTGTGGCTTCGGCGCATCGATGTCGGGCAATGCCTCGACCAGTGTCCGGGTGTACTCGTGTCGCGGTCGGGTCAAGACTTCCCCCGCGACGCCTTCCTCCACCAGCACGCCGTTCCGGAGGACACCCACCCGATCACAGTGCGCCCCGACGAGCGGCAGATTGTGGCTGATCAACAGCACCGCAGCATCCAACTCGCTGCGTAATTCGTTGACCAATCCGAGAATCGACGCCTCGACCTGAACGTCGAGCCCGGTGGTGGGCTCGTCGAGGATCAACAACTCGGGTTGCACCGCCAGCGCCATCGCGATCACCACTCGTTGTGCCTGACCCCCGGACAGCTGATGCGGGTACCGCTGCCCCAACAGGTCCGGGGACGGCAACCCCACACGATCCAGCAGGTCGAGAACTTCGGGTGAGCCGGTTGCCGGAATGCGTCCTCGCGCACCGACCGCGAGCGCCTCGGCTATCTGCACCCCCACTCGCATCGTCGGGTTGAGAGCGCGCCCGGGCTCTTGGTACACCGTCGAGACCCGTTGTGATCGATACTGCCGCAACGGCTCCGGCTCGAGGGCGAGGACATCTGTTCCGGAGAGGTCGATCTCGCCAGAACGCACCACCGCACTGTCGGCGAGATGACGGACCAAAGCTGCTGCAGCTGTGGACTTTCCTGATCCGGATTCCCCGACCAGCCCGTAGGCTTCGCCCCTGGCGATCGTGAAACTCAGATCGTCGACGGCGGTGCGAGTTCCGCGAGTGGTGGTGTATTCGACAGTCAGGGATCGAACTGACAGTGTCATCGGTCCAGGACCTCCTTGAGGTTGTCGGCGATCAGATTGACGGCCACTGCCAGCGAGATGATGGCGAGGGCCGGGAACGCAACACTCCACCAGGCGTTCTGGATGTAAATGCGGTTCTGCGAGACCACCAGCCCCCAGTCCGGCGACGGTGGTTGCGCGCCCAGGTTGAGGAACGACAACCCGGCCGAGACGAAAATCGCGTAACCCAGCCGAATGGTTCCCTCGACCACGAGCGCCGGAGTCACGTTGGGAAGTAGCTCACCGAACAAGATACGAGTGGTCGACTCGCCCTGGGTGCGTGCCGCTTCGACGTACTGCTTACCCATCTCGACCAGCACCGCCGACCGAACGGTTCGAGCGATGATCGGGGCGAAGAAGATCGCGATGGATATGATCAAGGTACTCGGCGACCGCCCGAACGCCGACGCGACCAGCAGCACCGCGACGATGCCGGGTAGTGCGTTGAAGATGTCGAACGACCGCATGAGCAGATCGTCGACGATTCCGCCACGGTGATAGCCGGCGATCAGCCCGAGGACGGTTCCCACCAGCGCCGCGAGCAGGGTTGCGGCAGGTGCCACTTGCAGGACGGGGCCTGCTCCGGCCAGTACCCGCACTGCCACCGATCTACCGAGATCGTCGGTACCGAGCAGGTGACCGCCGCCCGGCGGTTGGTTGGCGGCACCGGCCTCACCGTACGGGTCGAGCCCTACCGCCCGCACCACGATCGGCGCGAGTATCCAGAAGATCAACACCGCGACGCTGATGGTGAATGTGGGTCGGCGCAGCAGTCGCCGGACTCGCACCCGCCGCGTCGAGACCGGTGTGGCACCGGCGCGATGTGGTTCCAGCACTGTCATGCGCGCTGCTCCTGACTGAGATCGATACGAGGATCGAGGGCCATGTAGACGAGGTCGGTGATCAGCAGCACCAGGAGCGAAGCCAGAGCGGTGACCATGATTGCGCCTTCGAGCAGCATCAAGTCCTTCTTCTGGACGGCTTCGACGATGGTCAGCCCGATGCCGGGGTAGCTGAACAGTGTTTCCACCACGGCGCTGCCGCCGATCAGATAGGCGAGTTGGCCGCCGAGGACGGCCACCGCGGGAACCAGCGAGTTGCGCGCCACGTGCGCAGACACGACCCGTCGACGGGGCAGCCCCTTGAGAACGGCTGTCCGATAGAAGGGCGAGCGCAATGTTTCGATCGTGCCCGCGCGAACCATCCGAGCGACGTAGCCGACTGTTGCCGCGGCCAATGTCAACGCCGGAAGTGTCGTGACGGTCAATCGTGCGGCGAGAGAAGCGCCGTCGGGAACTGCCGACTGTACCGGAAACCACCGAAAGAACACGGCGAACACCACGAGCAGCAGGGTTCCCACCGCGAACTCCGGCGTCGAGGACAATGACACGAACGACATGGTGAGGGCTCGATCACTGCGGCTCCCTGCACGAAATGCCTGCACCAATCCCACTCCGACTCCGACCACGAGCACCAGCACGAAGGCGTACAGACCCAGGAAAATCGAATTGAGCAGACGCTCGATCACCAGGCCGGCAACCGGCTCGCCGTAGGTCAGGCTCGTACCCCAGTGACCGGTCACGAATCCGCCGAGCCACCCCAGGTACCGCTCGAGCACCGATCCGTCGAGCCCGTTGTCGGTTTTCCATTGCGCGACTTGCTCGGCAGTGGCGAATTGACCCAACGCCACCCGCCCGGGATCTCCCGGGACCACCTGCACGAGCCAGAACACGGCGGCCGACACGATCAGCAACACGATCGGTGCCTGGACCAGTCGACGCACGACGATTCGACCGACCGGACGCCGACCGGTCACCGCGGCCTCGTCGATCTCGATCCGGGTCACAACGCGAACCCTCCGCCCGGTTCGGACCCGACCAGGCTCGGCAAGTTCAAGCTCCACTGTCGAACGTCCGGCTCGAGACCGCCGTCCACGTTCTCGACGTCCCGAACCGGCCCGGTCGAAACCGGTATGTCCGAGTGCGGCGGTGGTCCCACCACCGACTCGTCGAGGACGTACACCGAGACCAGACGAGAAGCCCGCAACCAGCGGGCCAATGCCAGCGCTCGGACGTACGGAGCGTCGTCGACCAGCACGACCCGAGCCCGCAGGACCGGCACGTACTCGTCGATCGCCTCCACCAGCTGCCCGCCGGGGACGTGCCGGACACCCTCGATCCCGTCCGGCACGTCGGCCGGTACCAGACGCGGATCGATCAGGTAGGTGGTCCGTCGTGTGTCTGCGAGCAAGTCGTCGACACCAGCCACACCGATTCGTGCGATACCCGCGTCGTATCCGCTCGCCGCCGGTAGCACAGGCGACTGACTGTGCGTGTCCCCGACCGTACGGACGCCGGGTGCAAGGGAATATCCCGCGTTTCGCCACGCGGTGGTCCCCCCGTCCAAGAAGACGACGGGGTTGACCAGTCCGGCGTCACGCAGAGACTGGGCCGCGAATATCGCTCGCGTTCGTCCCGCGCAGGTCACCACCACCTCGCGCTCGGTATCACCCACCACCCGGCTGACGTGCGCGACGAGTTCTCCCCCGGGAAGACCCACCGCCCCGGGAATGCTCGCTTCCTCGTACTCGGGCACGGACCGCACGTCCACCACCACCGGTGCGCGCGCTCCCGCCAACCGAACGGCGAGTTCGACCGCAGTCACACCGGGCGTGAGATACACATCGCGCGCCGACTCGGCCAGGGCCTTGCTCGGTACACAGAGATTGCGGAAACCGCGGCGACCGGTGGCCAGCCAGGCATCGGTGCCACCGTCGAGCACTCGTACATCCGTGTAACCCCACTCGCCCCACTCGGCGGCTTCCGCTGATGCCGATCCGGGCTCGCCGGCGGAAATCCTCGGATCTGCGACGAGCACCACCAGGGTGTCCTTCCGGGGAATCAGCGCCGCTACGCGGGCGCGGCGATCGGTTCGCCAGGACGCCGGAAGGTACGCCGCATGGTAGATGTGCGACGGCCGGAAATCTTCGACCTCGCGGATGTCGATCAGTGCGAGCTCGCCGGTGCCGCCGAGAAGAGTGTGCAGCTGATCTGCACCGATGGATCGATGATTCATGAGTTCGATTCCCGATAGTTGCCGGTACTTCAGTAGTTGACGGTGTTCGGTGGGAGTTCTAGTGCTCGATCCACACGTTGGTGTAGTCGATGTTTCCCGGCGTGTACGGCATGTGGAGCTTCTTGCTCAGATACCGACGTGTGTTCGGAAAGGCGGAGATGACGACCGGTACGTCGGTCCACTGAATCTCGGCGATCTGGTCGACGATCTTGGCCCGCTCGTCCTTGCCACTCGTTGCGTCGTACTGATCGAAAAGTGCGTCGAGTGTCGGATTGCTGTAGTGCGATGCATTCCACAACGCCCCGGTGCGGTACAGGTTGTCGTTGAACTGCGACGGGACAGGCCGTGAGCCCCAGTACGAAATCGTCGCCGGAGCCGAAAGCCAGGGAGCATTGTCGCCGTCGGCGAAGTACTCTGCGCTCGAAAGGATTTGAACATCGACGTCGAAATTGTCGAACTTGCGCAACTGCTGCTGGATCAGCAGCGCGTGACCTTCTTCGGTGGAACTGGTGGTGATCGTGAACTTGATCTTACGATCAGCGAGCAGTTCCTTCACTTTGTCGGCGTTGGCATTTCGCTGCTCGAGACCTGTCGGCGTCACCGGGTAGATCGAGCTGTACACGGTGTCGTTGCCCTCGATGGACTGCCCGTCGTAGAGTTTTTCCGAGATGGCGTCGCGATCGAGAGCCCACGCCACGGCCTGACGAACTTTCACGTCGTCGAACGGAGCGGTGTCGACCCTGAAGGCGAACGCCGAGAATCCCGTCGTGGGATCGCTGGTCACATTCAGCTTCGACTCGTCCAGTGCAGAGGTGAGATTCGACGAGATCGGCTCGCCGTACAAACCGTCCACCTCACCGCTCTGGAGAGCGAGCACTCGCGCCTGCTGGTCCTTGAAGAACTTGTACTCGACGGTCTGCAGATAGATCTTGTCCGAATTCCAGTACGAAGGATTCTTCTCGAGTGTGACACCCTGACCCGGCTTGAAGGCCTTGACGGTAAACGGTCCCGTCCCGATGTAGCTGTTCTTCCACGACCCCACCTCGTAACTTGCCGGGAGGATCTGGGTGTTGTTTCCCGCAACCAGTACCGGGAAGTCGGCGAACGGCTTCTTGAGGGAGAACACGACGCTTTCGCCCTGCGCCTGCACTGTGTCCAACAGGCCCGCGAACGAGCCCTTCGCCGGGGAGGTACTGCCAGGGCCGATTATCCGGTTGTACGTGGCAACCACATCGGCAGGCACCAAGGTGGAACCGTCGTTGAATTTGACGCCCTCACGAATCTTGAAGGTCCAGTTCAAGTTGTCCGGCGTAGCGCTCCACTCGGTTGCGAGAACCGGCGAGGCCTCGAATTTGTCGTTGATGATCGCCAGCTTCTCGGTGACCGAGTCGACCACACCGGTACCACCGGGGCTTGCGGTGAGCACCGGGTCGAGGTCACCCCCCGGATCGACGACGCTGGTGCGTAGTGTGCCGCCGGCCTGTGGGGTACCGTCGCCTGCCGGTGCAGACGAACTTTGCTCGACCGTGCTGGTGCAGGCGCTGAGCGCCAGTGCCGCGACCAGTACTGCCGGGACGAGGGTGCGGCGCAAGGCGGATACGCGCGAGCGTTCCGCATCGTGTCGGCGCATGAAAGTTCTCCTAGTGAGGTGAATCGTGAGGTGTGAACCCTGAGGAATGAAACCCGAGAAAGGAAATTCCCAGATGTGAACGACTGAAGGACAAGAGATCTGCACTTCGTCACCGGGTCAGTGCAGTGTTCGCCGGTTTCCGAAGTAGTAGGCCCCGCTGAGTAAGGCGTCACCGGACTGGTGGTACTTCCAGATCATCGTGTCGTGCAGACTGTGTGTACGAATATCGCGCCAGAATCGATCCAGGCCCAATTCGGCCCGACTGGACGACGCCCCGGCCAGAGCGAACAGTTCCGACGCGATCTCCAGTCCGATCTCGCTACCGAGTGCCTCGGTCTCCGCGGCCGCAACGGTGGCCGCGGACACCGATGCCGCGCTCTGCTCGACGCGAGCGATATCCACCAGATCAGCAGCGCGCGCCAACGCGCTCTCCGCGATCGCGAGGCGGGCTGCGAGCCGTCCGTAGCGGCGGACCACGTGCGGGTCCTCCACCACCGATTCGATAGCCAAGTCCTTGGACGGTCGAGCCTTGGTCAGTACGTAGTCTTTGGTCGCTGCCAGAGCTCCGGCCGCCAAACCGATGTTCACAGCGCCGTGAACGATGTTTCCCTTGGCCCCGGTCAGTTGCGAGCCCTCACCGGCACGCCACTGCGCAATGACGTGGTGTTCGAAGACGCGTACACCGGTAAAGGTCGCCGATCCACTTGCCGTGGTGCGCTGGCCGATACCGGACCAGTCGTCTGCGATCTCGACTCCCTCGGCCGTCCGGTTGACCAACGCCGACGCCCGATTGCCGGATGGATCCCGCACACTGACCGGGATCCAGTCCGCGCTGTAGGACCCGGTGGTGTAGGCCTTGTGGCCGTCGACAGTGAAGCCACCGTCCGGCGAGTGGATGAGCCGAGTTCGAATGTCACCGGCCGCTCTGGTGCCGAGTTCCGCATTGGCGTTGCCGAATCTGGCTCCGCTCAACGCTTCTGCGAAGAAGTAACGCTTCTGTTCCGGCGTGCCGGAGAGCGTGATCATTTCCAACGCGCCGAAGTGCGGTTGAAGGATCTGAGCTACCGAACCGTCTGCGGTGGCGATGGTGCGCACCACTTCGGCGATCGTGGCCGTCGGTGCGTCCGGTCCGCCGAACTCTTCCGGCACCGTCAGCCCCAGCAAACCGGTTCGGGCAAGATCGCTCAGTTCGCTGCCCGGATGTCGGCGATCTCGATCTCGCTCCACGGCGTCGATCGTCAACCGTTCGGCAAGACGTTCGGCGGCAGCGACGGCCTCACCCCGATCACGCAGTACCGGCACCGGTGCCTCGGCCGGCGTTGTCGATGCGTAACCTTCATCGGCGGCGGAATCATCGGTCAGCAATCCCTGCCCCGCAATCGCCTCGACCCACGCCACCGAGTGGCGCAACGTCGCACGGCGCAAGTCCGATGCCGCCGCCCACAGGTCCTCGACCTGCGCTGCCCCGGCACCTACCAATTCCGGTAGTTCGGTGTAGACGGTGGTCACGACATGCGACGCGGCGGAGTACAGCAGCGACGCATCCGCCGACCGATCCGGCGTCGCAGCGGAGGCCGTATCGCTCAACAATCGCCCGGCGGCATGCAGTTCCGCACGAAGCCGACCGAATCTGACAATGACGTAGGGGTCGTCGATCAGCCGCTCGTACGTACGGCCGGACCACGGCTTTCCCTCGTTCGTGGCCGCCGCCGCAGCAGCAGCGAGCACACGCTCGGCAGCGCCGAGCAGCGCTGCCGACCACAAGATCGAGGAAATGCCCCCGCCGACACCCGAACCGCGCAACAGTTCGGCCTTCGCGACGGCAGCGCCGGAGGCAGGTGCCGATCCGTCGTCGGACGTCACCAGTGCCGTGCCTCTGGACCCGGCGGCGGTGTCGACCGGGACGACGACCAGGCGCGGCTTCCACGAACTGCGGACGTCGGAGACCGCCACTCGATCACCCTCACCCAACCCGGAAGGGTCTGCGGCGCGCACGGCAACACCCACCGCCAGGCCTGCGGCAGTTGCCTGTTCGACCAAAGACGCCTGATCCGCGGTTCCGAACCTGTCGACGTGTACGACCGCTTCCACCAGGTCGGCCGCATCGCTTGCCGCGATCAGTGAGATCGTCGCGATCCGACGCACGAATTCCACAGCGGCCGCGAAATCGAGCGGGGCGAGAAATCCGAGCGTGGAAATGAGGCCCGCGCCGCGCAATTCCCGGGTGAACGTCGACTCCTGCGCCGGTGTGAGTCGCCACCCGGAGAACTCGGCGGCCCACCGATCGAGTATCGATTCGAGTGTGGAGTTGTCGCCGCCAGGCTCGGCGTCGGGTATGCCGTCCACCACTGTGGGCGTTGCGTCGATAGTGGTCACGATTCTCTCCTCGAATGTGGACTCTGATGCGAAGACCCGCGGCAGGTCCGGTGAAATCTTTGCGACAGTCGATGTTTGGTCACCGCTCGGGTGACTGGAATCAGGATAAGAAGCGAGATCTCCTGCTCCCCATAGTTTTTGTCAGGCTGAGCGAATGCCGACCAATCACGTTCCTCCGTACCGGCCGCGTATTCAACTGCTGGACCTGCACTTTCACGAGATCATCAGTGATGCGCAACCACCGGTGCTCGGATGTTTCAGTCTTGGAACACACCGTACGTCGAGCGGGGTTGCGCCTGGTCCTCGCCGCCGGACAACGCAGGTGCCCACCCCAAATGCGGCGCGATGCTCTCGACGATCTCGTCGATCACATCGACTCGATGGGCGTGCGATGCGGTACCGAAATGCACTGCCACCTGCAGATCCGTGACGTAGGCGAATGCCGGGAACGAACGAATGGATTCGACGATGTCCGCAGCACTTCCGTAGTGGACATTGGCGCCCGCGGCCTTCTCCTGCAAGGTGTTCGCGTGCGGAAGCCAATCCCTACCCCACGCGTAGGTTGCCTCCACCTCCTCGGCGATCTCGGCGAGCGCCAGCTCACGGGTAGCTGCCGGATGAACATGGACGACCAATCCGACTCGTGCGGTGCCCCCTGGCGCTGCCGACGAGTGATACGCCCGAGCCGTCACCTCCGCGGGGACGGTCTGGGTGGATCCGATCAACACACCGTTTCCGCGGGCGGCGATGTCGTGACCACTCTGTTCCGTCAGCGCGGCTTCCCACATCCGATCGACCAGAGTGGGGGCCGACGGATTGAGCCTGAACTCGGGATCGGTGGGATCGAGTGGTTCTCCGGCGAGCGCACCGGTCAAGATGTCGAGAGACCGAAGATAGTCGGCTTTGCGCTGATCGGTGTCGCCTTGTCGCAGCATCCCCAGAGACCGGGCCACCGCCGGATGACCGCCGTTGGCCACACCGAGTTCCACGCGCCCGTTCGAGAGTACGTCCAGTACCGCGGCGTTCTCGGCGACACGCACCGGATTCTCGAGTGGCAACGTCACGACACCGGTTCCGAGGCGAATGTTCTCGGTTCGCTGGGCGACAGCGGACAAGAACACGAACGGTGACGGTAACCCGCCGTCGAAGCTCGAGCCCTGACGCCGGCCTCGGAAGTGATACTGACGAACCCAGGCGGAATCGAAGCCGAGCCGATCCGCATGCGCGAACAAGTCGACCATATCGCGGTAGACGAGTGCTTGGTCGCCGCGTTCCCGCAGGTCCGAATGTAATGCCAGACGTATCGGCGATCGGGTGTTCATATGGTTTTCCTCTCGTTTCGAGAGTTACACCAAAGCGCACGACAAGTTTAAATGTCAACTTGAGCAACAGTTTTCACAATACAGAAATGTCAACCGTTGATACGTGACAGAGTTGAAACACAAGAACGACATCGCGTCGCCCGCCACCGTGCACTGCCGCCGATGTCAGACCCGCCCGGGTTCTGCCCGCAGTCGAAATCCCACACCACGTTCGGTGACTATCATCGAACCTGCGGAATCGCCCAGCTTGTGCCGCAGGCGATGAATCAGGGAATCGATCGACCGACTCCGGCTCCCTTCCCAATCACCTACCGCCACTTTCAGTTCGTCCTTGGTGGCCACCCGCCCACTGGCACCGATCAGCTCGCTGAGAACTATGTACTCGAGACGAGTCAGCGCCACGACGCGATCGCCGATCGCCACCTGCTGCCGGACCTGGTCGACGACGAAGCGAGGCGCTCCCGGCTCGACGAACAGCCCGGTCGGGGTGAATTGGGGGACCACGGGCAAGCCTGCGGCTCGCCATCCCACGAATCCGCCGACGACATCGGTGGCCCGGTGCAGGCCGATCGCCTGAAGACTCACCGCCGCAATGGACGACACCGAGCCGTGGGGGCAGATGAGCACAACCCGAAGATCATGATCGGTGGCCAGTGGTATCCGGAAATCACTGCGAGGATCGAGTCGCCATTCGAGCACGTTGCGTTCGAGCACCAACGAACCCGGAATGTGTCCGTCCGAACGTCGGAAGTGTTCTTGTCTGATGTCGACGAGCAGTGCACCGCCGCGCAACTCCGCGAGCGCCTGATGCGCGGTGAGTCGGTCGAGCTGAGCTCGGGACCTCGCGGCGATGTCCTCGATAGTGGGTATCTGCGAATGCTCGTGAAGGGGTCGAGCGACCATCGGTAGCGTCCTGGGCGGTTATCGGAGCAGTAGATAGATATAGATGTGATCAGGTATCTCGTGCGAACATCGCCGCGAAACCTCATGCATCGTCGACGCAGCACTTCGTTCGACTGCGCACAAGGACACCTCTGTCATGGTGTGATCGTATCCACGCCCGATCGCCGTCACTGCCGCGTCGGCGGCCGTCCGCGACGTCGCCACAGGTCCACGGGTGACCGGTGATTGAAATCTTGATGAACAGAATCCGTTGGTCCTCAACCCAATGCGCCGGCGCCCTCGGACACCGGGCCCATCCGAAGCTCGGACGCCAACGCCGCTGCGCCCCCGCGAATGTGGGACACCTGGCGATAACCCAACCGCACCAACGTGCGGGCGAACTCACTCGAGCCCCGCTCCGAATTGCAGACGACGACAACGGCGCGATCGATCCCCACCAGTGGGCGCGATTCACTTCCGTGGTTTCCGAATACCGCCTCGACGTCGGACTTCTGTACGTGCACGGCACCGGCGATCAATCCGACACCCAGAGTCGGGTTGGATCGGACGTCCACCAGGAGCGCACCAGCACGCACCGACTCCAGCGCGTCGCCTGCATCGAGCAGCTGCGCGGCCGAATCGGCCGCACCATTCGCGCCGTCGACGACGAGCCCGCTCTGCAGGTGCCCGAGGGCATCCTCGACCATCTGATGCGCGGCACCGTCGAGCGCGACGGAGCACGCGTTGCGAGTGATGTCGTAGACGCAGACGTGAACGCCTGGCCCGACGATGTCACCGGACAGTGAGCGGATGATCGGCTCGATGGCGCGCCGATTGTCGTCGATCCCCGTCGGCGCGGTACCTGCGGACAGCGCCAGAACGGACTTACCCGCGAACGCGTTCTCCGGCAGTAACTCCAGGAGCGAACGCGTCGTGCCGCTGTAACCGGCTTTGACCACCGGCGACAGAACGACCACCGCATCGGCAGCGTCGGCGACGGTAACCAGGTCGTCCACAGTCCGATCGGTGGTGTCGCCGTCCAGCAGTGCGGTGGCCGACACAGCTGCGGCATCGACGAGGAAGGTCGTGTGCCCGCTGGTTTCGAGACTCTCGGCGACGAATTCGGCGAGCGCGCGCGCCGGGGAATCCGCAGAACGAGAGCCGACCAACAGTGCGATCAGGGACACGAGAACCTCCGAAGTGAGCATGACGGGTGCGCGTGGAACGTGATCCAACACGCTGCCATGATCACCATTCCCTATCACCCTGGTAGGGCAGTAGAGATTCGATCACGGTGATTCTATCGATGCCGTCCGCGGTCGATCGGGCTCTCGGAATCGAACCGAGCGCACTCGATTTCCATGCGGACCGGATCGACCGTCTGCGGCGATGAACTGCACTGATTCGGATTCCGACCGGGCTGGAATCTTCGGCAGCCGGACGGGCCGAACAGCCGGCCGATCGGCCCGTTGACCCTGCGGACGACGGAGCCACCACCCTCGTCGCCCGTTGATCCCTACCGCCACGGTAGGTAATGATCTGACCGGACCGGACGCCCGTCCGATTCGCGACAGGAAAGAAATCGATGACCACGGAAAGTGTTTTGCACGTGGATATTCCACTACCGATCCATCAGGGCACCCCCCGAGATCTCGGCGACGCCCTACACGCGGTGGCGAGCATCAGCGCCGCAGTCACCGCCCGTGTCGTCGATTCCGACGGCCCGCACCCGGAGACCTTCGCCGACCTCAAGCGCGTCGGACTCCCTGGCTTCGTAGTGCCCACCGTGTACGGCGGTGGCGGCGCCACACTGACCGAGGCGTCGGCCGTCATCCGCGCTTTGGCGGCTGTCGACGCCTCGGCGGCTCTTGTCCTGACCATGCACTACATCCACAGCACCCGCCTGCTCTCCCCCACCGACCCACCGGAACCCCTCGTGCGCCTCGGTCGCCGGCTCGCGGCGGACAATCAGCTGCTGAACTTCGCAGCCAGCGAAGGACGCAGCGGCGCACCCAGTCGAGGGGGCGCTGCGACGACCACTGCTCGCCGCGACGACGCCGGTGGATGGATTCTCGACGGACGCAAACGGTATGTCACCGGTTCGATCGGACTCGACGTAATTCTCGTCACCGCGACTTCCGTCGATTCCGAAACGGCGGAGTCGACCACCCACACCTTCGTCGTGGACACCGCCGACCCCGGAGTGCGCATCGAACACACCTGGGACACCATCGGACTGCGGGGCTCCGCCTCCAACGACGTGGTGCTCGACAACGTCCGAGTCGGGGCAGAGGCCGCCGTCACGGCCTACGACCCGAACACCAATGCGGAGACTGCCGATACTTTCTACAACTGGTGGTCCTTGCTACTGGCCTCCATTCACCTCGGTATCGGTACCGCGGCCCGGTCCTACGCCCTCGGGTTCGCAGCCGGCGCTCGCGACGACGGAAAATCCGGCTTACGCAGCGAACAACCACGCACTCGTGAGCACGCAGCCGCGGTAGAACTCGCACTACTACAAGCGGAAACCCTGCTGGACTCGGCGCTGCGCCGGTCGTCGGCGGAAGGCACGACCCGGCCCGGGCTGGGTCCGGCAGTGAAATTGCTGGTACATCGGCACGCCACCGAGGCCGTCGACCATGCGGCCCGCCTCGTCGGCGGAGCATCAGTCTGGAACGACTCACCGCTCTCTCGATACTTCCGCGATCTACGAGTGGCCATGTTCAATCCGCCGAACGACGATGTGGTGACCGATCGCATCGCCGAAGTGATCTTCTCCCCCGCCGCCGGGACTCTGCTCGTCGGCCCCAACCGAGAGGCGTCCCGATGACCGAGTCGGCTCAGATGTCGTTGCACTTCAACATCAGTGGCGTCGGTCATGCGAACTACGCCTGGCGGCACCCGGAGAGCTCCACCTCCCGCGCTCTCGATCTCGACTACTACATCGAGATGTGCCGGGTAGCCGAGCGCGGCAAGTTCGATTCGATCTTCATCGCCGACACCCCGGCGCTCAGACCCGACCTCAACGACGCCCTCGCCAACACCCCCTTCGAACCGATCACGCTGCTGTCGGCGATCGCCGGTGCCACCCGGAATGTCGGTCTCGTACCGACCGTGTCGACCAGCTATTGCGATCCGTACACTGTGGCGCGGCAGATCGCGTCGCTCGATCTGATCAGCGGTGGCCGCGCCGGCGTCAACCTGGTGACGTCGGCAGGCGACGCGGTAGCCCGAAATCACTCTCGCACCAGCCATATCGATCATGCCGAACGCTATGACCGCGCCCACGAATTCGCCGAGGTGCTGCGCGCCCTGTGGTCGAGTTGGAGCCCGGACGCGCTGGTCATGGACCGGTCGAGTGGAACGATGATCGCCGACGGTGCGATTACCCCGGCCGCGTACTCCGGTCGGTTCTTCGACGTCGCCGGACCCTTGACCGTTCCGCCGTCACCACAAGGTCGACCGGTGATCGTCCAGGCCGGGGCGTCCACCGACGGGATCGACTTCGCCGGCGCACACGCCGACGCGATCTACGCCCGGTCGATGTCGATCGAGGAAACCGCCGACACCCGCCGCAAGGTGAAGGCCAGTGCCGTTGCACACGGACGGGCCGCGTCGTCGGTGAAGGTGCTGCCGGGAATCGTTCCCTACGTGGGTAAGACGGGCGCCAAGGCCCGAGCACTCGCCCGGGAGATCGAAGCGCTCACCCTCACCGGTCCGGGAATCATCGCTCAACTGCAGGGGATGCTGGGAATCGACCTGACCGGCTACGGACTCGACGACGAGGTTCCGCTCGACCTGCTGCCGAACCCCGAAGAATTCAACGGATCGGTCACCGGCTTGCTGAACCTGCGGGAACTGGCATCCGGGGAGGCCCGTACCGTCGGGCAATTGGCGCGCCGGATCAGTGGGCGAGCACCGTTGGGTATGACGGCCCTCGTCGGAAGCGGGGTCGAGGTCGCGGACACACTCGAACACTGGTTCCGGAGCGGAGCTGCGGACGGATTCAATCTGATGATGCCAATCGCGCCGGGTGGAATCGAATCTTTCGTGGACGAGGTGGTTCCGATTCTTCAGGACCGCGGCCTTGTCCGGAACGACTACACGGGTACCACACTTCGATCGAATCTGGGAATCGAATCGGACGCCCCGGCAACTGCCGATTCTGTCCGATAACGGTGCGCCGCACCATCGACGAACACTGACGGGCATTTCACACGACGACGGAAAGTGGTGCGCCACATGCGTATATCAGCAAAATCCGACTATGCTCTGCGCGCCCTGATCGAACTCGCGGCACATCCTGACGGTCTGGTCAGCTCGGAACATCTGGCAACCAGCCAGCAGATTCCACACAAGTACCTCGAAGCGATCATGTCGGAACTACGGCAGACCTCGTTCGTGTCCAGCCAACGGGGCACCGGCGGCGGCCATCGACTCAAACGTCCCGCCCGCGAGGTTCTGGTCGCCGATGTGTTGCGCGCGCTCAACGGGCCGTTGGTCGCGATCCGCGGCGAGTGTCCTCAGGATCTCGGATACAACGGCAGCGCCGAAAATCTGCAGTTCGTGTGGGTGGCGATGCGTGCTGCGCTGCGTTCGATTCTGGAAACCGTCACCTTGCAGGACATTCTCGACGGAAACTTCCCCGAGTACATGCAGGACTTGATCAAGGCCCCCGATGCGTGGGTCAGTCATGTCTTCGATCCGAAGCAACCAACAGACATCACACCGGGGCGGTGACTTCCGCCCGGTGCTTTCGGACGACTCGTCCGGAAGAACATCACCTTTCGATCCCTTTCATTCGTACAGGAGCAGTAGTGAAGTCTTTTCGTGCAGCATTGACATCGAGCGCCGTGGCCGTCGGTCTGGCCGTATCCCTCGTCGCATGCAGCTCTTCCGACACGCCCGACACCACCACCGCGGTGACGTCCGCCGTCGAACTCCCCGAGGCATCGTTCAACCAGGCACTGCACGATTCCCTTCCGTCCGAGATCAAGGATTCCGGCACCCTTCGCCTGGCCGGGTTCCAGTTCCCGCCGTACGCCTACTACAGCGAAGACGGAAAGACCTTGCAGGGCATGTACGTCGAGGTGGCACAGTCGTTGGAAAAGGTCCTCGGCGTCAAGATCGACTTCAACGTCGAACCGTCGATCGGTGACGTCACGACCGCCCTCAAGAGTGGACGCGCCGACGCCAGCCTGTCCTCCCTGGCCGATCTCCCGACCACCGAGGAAACCTTCGACTTCGCGGACTGGATCCGCGAATACGTGATCTTCATGGTGAAGAAGGGCAACCCGAAGAACATCACCGACATCGATTCCACCTGCGGCACGAGTATCGCGACCCTGCAGGGCGGACCGTCGGAGAAGGTCCTTCAGACCAAGACCGAAGAATGCACCAAGGATGGAAAAGAACCCATCAACATCCTGACCTTCGCCGACCAGAACACCGCTGTACTCGCAGTCCGCTCCGGTCGCGCAGATGCCGCTTTCTCCCAGCAGATTCCGTTGACGTACTACGTCTCGCAGGACTCCAACTTCGAACTCGCCGGCGTCAACCAGGCAAACGGATTCCCCAATCTGTATTTCGGTGCGTACGCCCTCAAGGATCGGCCGATCGTCGATGTCCTGCTCGGCGCCTTCGAATCCCTACGCACCGACGGCCTCTACGACGCGTGGCTGACGAAGTACGGCATCGAGTCCAACAACCTCGACGATTTCGGCATCAACCTCGCCACCCAGAGTCGATGACCGTACGTATCTCCGACAACGGGGTCGATTCCGCCGGACCGAACTCGACCCGTGACACGCCGTCGCGAAACGTCGACGTCGCCGCCGCTGCTGCGCGGCGCCGACCGGGACGGCTGCTACTCGGCACCGCGGTGGTGGCGATTTCGGCGGCGCTTGCCGTCGCGATTGCCCGAAACCCGAGCGTCGAGTGGTCCGTGGTCTTCCGTTACCTGACGTATCCGTCGATCCTCGAAGGTGTCTGGACCACCGTGTGGTTGACGGTGTCGTCGATGGTGCTGGGCACTGTCGGCGGAACGATCCTCGCGCTGTGCCGGAACTCCTCCAATCCCCTCGTGCGGCTACCGGCAGATGTGTACGTGTGGTTCTTCCGGGGCACACCGCTCCTCATCCAGTTGATCTTCTGGTTCAACTTCGCGATCTTCCTGCCCCGGGTCGAGATCGCGATACCGTTCACCAACCACTACATCGTCTCCGAGTCGACGAATGACCTGATCAAACCTCTCGTCGCCGCTTTGCTCGGACTGGCTTTGCACGAGGCCGCCTACATGTGCGAGATCGTTCGGGCCGGCATCCTGAGCGTCCCGCACGGCCAAACCGAAGCCGCCTCCACCCTTGGACTCACGTCGAGTCAGATCGCCGGACAGATCGTCCTGCCGCAGGCGATGCGGGTGATCATCCCGCCTGCAGGCAATCAGGCGATCTCGATGTTGAAGGCGACGTCGCTGGTCTCGGTCATGTCGGTCTTCGACCTGTTCTACTCGGCGCAGACGCTCTACACCAACAACGGAAAGATCATTCCGCTACTCGTCGTGGCCGCCCTCTGGTACCTGGCGCTGACGAGTGTCCTGTACGTCGTCCAATCGCGGATCGAGATCCGCTACGGACGCGGAGTCACCCGGCGCCGTACCGATACCGGTACCGGTACCGGTACCAGCCGACTCTTCGGGCGTACCTCGTCGCGACAGTCAGGAGTCACCCGATGAGCGCACCACTGGTTCGAGTTGCGAATGTCAGCAAGAGCTTCGGCTCGCTCGAGGTTCTCCGGCACGTCGACATCGACGTCCAACGAGGGGAGATCGTGGTCGTCATCGGCCCCTCCGGCTCCGGGAAGTCGACGTTGCTGCGGGCAATCAGTCAACTCGAGGCCATCGACAGCGGAGCCATCTGGTTCGCCGACGAACCACTCGGAGTCCAGTGGAAGGGGGATCGTCTGGTTCGGATGAGGCCGAAAGACGTCACCCGTCAACGACGTCGTACCGGCATGGTGTTTCAGCAGTTCAATCTGTTTCCACACATGAATGCGCTCGAGAACATCATCCACGCCCCGGTCAAGGTACGGAAGCTCGCACCTGCCGCAGCTCGCGAGCTCGGGCTGGGTCTACTCGCCCGCGTCGATCTCGAAGACCGCGCCGAGCACTACCCGTCCGAACTCTCCGGTGGCCAACAACAGCGCGTCGCCATTGCCCGCGCACTCGCGATGGAACCGGATCTCCTACTGTTCGACGAGCCGACTTCTGCCCTCGACCCCGAACTCGTGGAAGAAGTACTTCACGTGATCCGAGATCTCGCCGAGAACGGCCAGACGATGATCGTCGTCACTCACGAGATGGCGTTCGCCCGCAAGATCGCATCACGAATCGTGTTCATGGACAACGGAAGCGTCGTCGAACAGGGCGCCCCCGACGAGGTGCTGGCGAGTACCAACCCCCGGTTACGTGGATTCCTCGACGCCCAGCAGACAGCGCACCATCCCTGATCTCCTCGCCACGCGAGACATAGAAAGACATTTCACCATGCCAGACATCACCCCTCCCACGGTGTTCTCCCCACCCCCACCGGCTTCGACGCGCGGAGCCGTCCGAATTCTCCTCGGCCGCGGCGAGACCGCAGCGGTGTACGACAGATTCGCACGCCGTCTCGCCTCCGACGGCTACCTGGTCGTCATCGCGGATTCCACGGAAACGGTACTCTCGCAGATCGAAAACATAAGCCCGGCAACGCTTGTCGGAATCGACTCCGGAGCGCTGGACGCTGTCCACCTGCTCAACTCCGATCCCGACACCGCCGACGCCCTGATCCTGGTCGGACTACCCGGATCGAACGATCCCGCGGTCGGCGACTGGTCCGAGGAAATTGTCGCGAGAGCCGGCTGCCCGACACAGCAGAGACGACTACGCGAGGACGCCATCGTCACTCCCGACAGCCTTGTCCGGGAAAGTATTCCAGCTTTCGAACGCCTGACGGTCGACGTGCCCGTCCTCGCTCTGCACGGCATCGACGACGTGATCAGTCCGTTCGACCTCGCCGAACCGCGCTACCGAGCGCTCGGCGATATCCGACTACACACTGTCGCCGACGGGCGGCACGACGTCCTCAACAGCATCCACCATCGAACCGTCGCGGCAGCAGTGGTGACGTTCCTCGAAGAAGTTCGCATCGACCGTACGGGGCGCACCGCCGTGCTGGACAGGCGCCAATCGACATCGTCGGCAATCGACACGACAGGCGAAAAATGACGACCACCTTGATATCCGCACATGAACTGGCAGAAGCACTCGACGACCCCGAGCGAAAGATTCGCGTCCTCGACGTGCGCTGGCGGGTCGATCGGCCGGACGGGTCGGACGCGTACGCAGCGGGGCACGTTCCCGGCGCGGTGTTCGTCGACCTCGACGAAGATCTCTCCGACCACTCGGTCACCGGACGCGGCCGGCACCCACTGCCGAGCGCTTCGGCAGTGCAGTCGGCATTGCGACGCTGGGGAATCGAGGACGACACATCCGTCGTCGTGTACGACGACTGGAACCGAGCCGGTTCCACCCGCGCTCGATGGGTCCTGCGGGCTGCAGGCCTCGCCGACGTCTCGGTACTCGACGGCGGGTGGACATCGTGGAACGACGCCGCACTTCCCACCGAGACCGATCCTCCGGTGATCACCCCCAGTCGTATCACGGTCGCCCATCTCGATCTCGAACACGGCGCGCAGACGACGATCACCGCTGACGAGGCAGGCGCCCTCGCCGCCACCGGTAATCTCCTCGATGCCCGAGCCGCAGAACGATTCCGGGGCGAGGTGGAACCACTCGATCCCGTTGCCGGACACATTCCCGGTGCCCACAACCGTCCGTTCGTCACCCTCCTCGACGACAACGGCGCGTTCCGCTCGCCCGCCGAGCTACGTTCGGTGTTCGAGGCCTACGGCTTCGACCGGGACACGCGAGTGGGTGTCTACTGCGGCTCCGGCGTCACGGCGACCGTGGTGCTCACTGCGCTGGAAATTGCCGGCTACCAGCGCGGTGCGTTGTTTCCGGGATCGTGGTCCCAATGGGCGTCGGAATCCGATCGCCCGACAGAACGGGGCGAGCGTCCGATCTGATCGCCGGCATCGAACGCAGCCGTCGGCACCGGATTCCTCACCGGACCGGCGGTGAAAGGCCGCGCCTACCCTGTGGGAGCGGACAGGTCGTGGCGGACAGGCCGGACCGAGGCAGATGATGGTGGCTACGGCTGCAACTCGAGACGGAGACACCATCATGCAGGAATTCCTGGTCTACATCACCACCACTGTCCCGGACGACACGGATCAGTCCGAAGTGGATCGACGACGCAGCGCGGAAGCCGTACGCGCCAAGGAACTCGCGGCCACCGGGCAGCTCGCGCGGCTGTGGCGTCCGGCCGGCGAGGTACGCAGCATCGGGGTGTGGCGAGCCGAGAACGAGGATGATCTCCACACCCACGTTCTCGGCTCGCTCCCGCTGCGACCGTGGATGAGCATCGCCGTCACGGCGCTCGAACCGCATCCGAACGATCCGGGCCGGTAGCCCGTGCGCGACGGACGAGTGTGGCGATCGGTGAGGTCACGGCACCCGACTGCCACACCCACCTTCGGAGTGCGGTCAGCGACCGAAGATCACCAACCGCGCTCGGCGAGGCGATGTCCGACCGGAAGATCGTCGACGTTGATGCCCACCATCGCCTCACCCAATCCGCGGGAAACCTTGGCGAGCACATCCGGGTCGTCGTAGAAGGTCGTGGCCTTGACGATGGCCTCGGCGCGCTGTGCCGGGTTGCCCGACTTGAAGATTCCCGATCCGACGAAGACACCTTCGGCGCCGAGCTGCATCATCATCGCGGCATCGGCAGGGGTGGCGATACCACCGGCAGTGAACATGGTGACGGGGAGTTTACCTGCCTTCGCGACCTCGACGACAAGTTCGTAAGGCGCCTGCAAATCCTTCGCGGCCACATAGAGCTCGTCCTCACTGAGTGAGGTGAGACGACGAATTTCGGCACGGATGGTGCGCATGTGGGTAGTGGCGTTGGAGACGTCTCCGGTGCCGGCCTCACCCTTGGAACGGATCATGGCCGCACCCTCGTTGATACGACGCAGCGCCTCACCGAGGTTGGTCGCCCCACAGACGAACGGAGCAGTGAACTTCCACTTGTCGATGTGGTTGGCGTAGTCGGCGGGAGTGAGTACCTCGGACTCGTCGATGTAGTCCACGCCCAGACTCTGCAGAATCTGCGCCTCCACGAAGTGACCGATGCGAGCCTTCGCCATCACCGGGATACTGACGGTGGCGATGATGCTGTCGATCATGTCCGGATCACTCATGCGAGAGACGCCGCCCTGCGCGCGGATGTCCGCCGGGACCCGCTCGAGTGCCATGACGGCCACAGCCCCGGCGTCCTCGGCGATCTTGGCCTGCTCCGCAGTGACGACGTCCATGATCACACCGCCCTTGAGCATCTCGGCCATGCCGCGCTTGACCCGCGCGGTGCCGACGGTGGTGGTGGAATCAGACTCGGGGGTGCTCACGGCAAAACTCCTGCAATAGTGAGGTGACGAACGGAAGCGAGGCACGGTGATTCCACAACACAGGTTGCGAGGTGCCTCTGTGGAAGACAGTAGAACCAACCGGCCTTCGATTCCGTAGCCAATTCACCATTGCTGGCCTTGAACCCGCGCCGAACTCAGGTGATCGCGCGGACTTCTGGATCCTCGGCGCCGTCGGCTACCGTCACTGCCTCCGGGAGCAGCTGCGCCAGATCGATCGGATACACCGGTTCACCGGATGTCGACAGCTCGACGATCGTGGCCGCATCGCACCAACGATGCCCGGTGATGGCACGCTTTTCCAGTTCCGTGTGTCCCTTGAACACCGGTTCGAATCCCCTGGTCCGAGTAGCGAAGAACAACTCCTCCGAGCGGATCAGTTCGCCGTCGAACGGGAAGATCGCCACCCGGCGCCACAGCGGCCCGCGCAGATCACTCGGCGTCACCACCAGTCCGGTTTCTTCCGCGACTTCCCGCACCGCGGCGCCGCGTAGATGCTCACCGCGTTCGAGACCACCACCGACGGTGAACCAGAAATACTTGCCCGGGATCTTCGGATCGTGCCCACGAAGGAGCAGCACACGATCCTGGTCGTCGATGAGCAACACTCGCGCCGACGTCCGCGACGTATCCACGGTGATGCCCTCCGGAACCGCCGCAGCGGTAGTCCGCTCCGAGATCTCGAAGTACTGCGGCAACTGTGCCGTGCCACCGAGATGGAGGAGCCGCACCATGCGGCGAGTGCGAAGAGCAAGCGTGTCGCGTACGACGTCGTTGTGGAAACGCCGTGCGATCAACACCCGCGCCTCCGAATCGGCCAGTTCGGCCACCAACTGCGGACGCAGCGATCTGGTTCCGTACGCAGCCAGCGCATTCGACAACCGGTTTTCCGCCAACTCACGGTCCACCCGATCGGCTCGCTCAGCCGTGTCGGCCAACGACGCGAACCGACGAGCGTCGTCCTCGCTCATGTCCACCGCAGCGGCGCGCACCACAGCCGCTCGGCGGGAGAGTGCCGCGTCGAGGGCCAACCACGACTGATCCGATCTGACGTGCAACCGGTCCAAGCGGTTCGCTGTCGCGTACGCCCACAGTCCGACGACGAGGACAACCGCGGCAACGAGACCGAGAACGAAGATCGTCAGTGCGGAAAAAGTCACGACCCCACCACCCGAACACCGGTACCACCGACGGTGACGGTCTCGTAGACGCGCAAAATCTGCTCCGCGACCACCGGCCAGTCGTACTCGGAGACCACACTCGTCGCGGTATCGACCAGAGCTCGGCGCCGGTCCGGATCACTCAACACCGAATCCACTGCCTCCGCCAGAGCTTGCGAGTTCCCGATCGGAACCAGCAGACCCGCCTGACCGTCACGCAACACCCGCCGGAACGCGTCGAGCTCGCTGGCTACCACTGCCGTCCCGGCCGCCATCGCCTCGACGAGCACGATGCCGAAACTCTCTCCGCCGAGGTTCGGGGCACAGTACACATCGGCGCTGCGCAGAGCCGACGCCTTCTCCTCGTCGGTCACCTGACCGAGAAGCCGCAGATGCCCGAAGTACTTGCCGGCATCCTTGCGAAGTTTGTCCTCGTCGCCGCGCCCGACCACAATCACCTCGAGATGAGGATGCTTCGATACCAACTCCGGCAACGCCCCCAGTAAGACAGCCATGCCCTTGCGTGGTTCGTCGTATCGTCCGAGAAACAGAATCGTCCCGCCGTCCCGGGGATAGCCTGGTAACAGATCGGCCTCGGCGAAGGCGGCGACGTCCACCCCGTTCGGGATCTCCACCGCGTCACTGCCCAACGACTCGACCTGCCAGCGTCGAGCCAACTCGGAGACGGCGATCCGGCCACTGATCTTCTCGAGGTACGGGGCGAGAACTCCCTGAAAGGTACTGAGCACCAACGACTTCGTGGTGGAGGTGTGAAAGGTCGCAACGATCGGGCCTTCGGCGATGCGCAGTGCCAACATCGACAGGCTCGGGGCGTTGGGTTCGTGGATGTGCAGAACGTCGAAGCCGCCGTCCGCGATGAACTTGCGAAGCCGTGAATTCGCGGTCGGACCGAACGAGAGCCGAGCGACCGAACCGTTGTACGGGATGGCTACCGCTTTCCCGGCGGACACCACGAATTCCGGCAGCGCGTCGTCGTCCGACGACGGCGCCAACACACTCACCTTGTGCCCACGCTCGAGCAACACCTCGGCCAGATCCACCACGTGCGCCTGCACCCCACCGGGTACGTCGAACGAGTACGGGCAGATCATGCCGATCTTCATTCACCCTCCATGCGGGCAAGCCGCGACTGTGAGAGATCCGAACGCCACAGCGGCTGCAACATGTGCCAATCCGCCGGATGGGCGGCGATGTTGACCGCGAATCGATCCGCCAACGCCTGCGTCGCGGACTCGACTCCACCCGAGACGTCGATCGCGGGATCGATCTTGAAACCCCACCCACCGGGAGTGAACCAACAATGCACGGGCAGCAGCGGTGCACCGGTGTCGATGGCGAGCTTCGCGGGCCCGGCGGGCATCCGCGTCGGCTCACCGAAGAACGTGACCGGAACACCCTTCTTCGCCAGATCTCGCTCCCCCAACAAACACACGATCTTGTTCTGATGCAGATGCTTCGTCAGTTCGACGAAGGGCGGATGCTCCCCGCCACTGAGCGGGAAGATCTCGAAGCCCAGGCTCTCGCGGTATTCGACGAACCGCTCGTAGAGCGATTCGGGCTTGAGCCGCTCGGCCACCGATGTCAGACCGCCCCACTGCTGCACGCACCACACACCGGCCATGTCCCAGTTGCCGCTGTGCGGCAACGCCAGCACGGCGCCCCGCCCGGCCGCCTTCGCCTGCTCGAGATGCTCCTGCCCCTCGACGTCCGCCGCCAAGGCATTGCCCGTCGCTACCAGATCCATCGACGGCAACCGGAATGCCTCACGCCAATACCTGGCATACGAGCGCATCGAATCCTTGACCAACTGGTCCGGTACATCCTCCGGTGACGTACCGAGTACCCGCGCCAGATTGCGACGAAGTTGCTGTGGCCCGCCCTTGCGAACCGAAAAATCCGCGCCGACGTCGAACAACTTCACGGCCACCTGCTCCGGCAAACTCCGCACCAGACGCCACCCGGCGGCGTAGCCCAGATCCGTCGCACGTTCGGCGAAGCTCACGTGTCCGCCCCGCTCTCGGACTCAGTCGCCGTCGACGTGATCGGGAGAAGTTCTCGCGCACCCGGCGAGTTCCGTACCGCCAACACACGTTGGAACACCGTCACCACACTGCCTGCCGCCAACAGCCACATCGCGATGTGGATCGCCCACGGCAGACCCATCCCGGTCAGCCCTGCACCCACCAGAACGATGATCAGCCGGTCCGGTCGCTCGATCAGGCCACCGTCGGCAGTCAGCCCACTCGCCTCCGCACGCGCCTTCGCATACGAGATCACCTGTGACGTCACCAGGCAGATCAGCGTGGCAACCAGCAGCCACTTGCTGTTCTCGTGATAAACGGCCCACCAGGCCAGACCGGCAAAGATCGCGCCGTCCGCCACCCGGTCGCACGTCGCGTCCAGCACAGCCCCGTAGCGGGTACCACCGCCACGGGCGCGAGCCATCGCACCGTCCAACATGTCGAACATGACGAAGAACCAGATGAACATGGTTCCCCAGAACAGATGCCCGGACGGAAACAACGTCACGGCACCGACAACGCTCGCAACCGTGCCGATAATCGTGACCGCATCGGGCGTCAAACCTGTCTTGACCAGCGCCTGACCCATCGGTGCCGTCACCTTGGACACCGATGCGCGTCCGAAGAAGCTCAACACCGCACGAACCCTCCCCGTCGTGAGTCCCGAACTGGAACTCGTTGCAGCATTGCATCCTGCCATGTCGGCAGCCGCCTCACCTCGTCGATCACGTAACCGACCCGCTCAGCTTCGATACGAGTGACCCGCTCAGTCGTTCCACGCCCGCGCCAACAAATCCCGCGTATCACGCAACAACTGCGGCATCACCTTCGCTCCACCGAGAACCGTGATGAAGTTGGCGTCGCCACCCCAGCGCGGAACGACGTGCTGATGTAGATGCTCCGACAAGGAGCCCCCGGCAGCCGCACCCAGATTGAGCCCGACGTTGAAACCGTGTGGGTTGGATACCCGCTTGATCACCCGGAGAGCCTGCTGGGTGAACGCCATCAACTCGGCGCTCTCGGCCGGGGTCAGATCTTCGAGTGCTGCGACCTTGCGATACGGGACCACCATCAGATGCCCCGGGTTGTACGGGTACAAATTCAACACCGCGTACACCGACTCACCTCGAGCGACGATCAAACCGTCCTCGTCGGACATCTTCGGGATGTCGAGGAACGGTTCGTTGGTCGCGCCCGGCGTCTTCGGCGATTCCGCAATGTACGACATGCGGTGCGGAGACCAGATGCGCTGCAAATGATCCGCGTCGCCTGCACCACGATCGACGATCGAGCCGGGGCCGTCTCCTGCCGAAGTGGTCATGACGGCACGCTCGACTGCACCAACTCGGCTGTCGGCGACACATTCTCGCGCCGAGCGATCCACTCGGTGACGATCCGCACCGCCTCGTCGACAGGAACACCGTTGATCTGGGTTCCGTCGCGGAAACGGAAGCTGACCGCGCCCGCCTCGACATCCCGCTCACCCGCGAGCAGCATGAACGGCACCTTCTGGGTGGTGTGGTTGCGGATCTTCTTCTGCATCCGGTCGTCACTGAAGTCGACCTCGGCCCGCACACCCGCCGATTTGAGCTTGGTGGTGACGTCGAAGAGGTGGTCGGCGAACGCCTCGGCCACCGGAATCCCGACCACCTGCACCGGAGCCAGCCACGCCGGGAAAGCACCGGCGTAATGCTCGGTCAGGACACCGAAGAAGCGCTCGATCGAGCCGAACAGGGCGCGGTGAATCATCACCGGGCGGGTCTTGACGCCGTCGTTGCCGGTGTACTCGAGATCGAAGCGCTCCGGCAGGTTGAAGTCCAGCTGAATGGTGGACATCTGCCAGGTACGGCCGAGCGCGTCCTTGACCTGGACGGAAATCTTGGGGCCGTAGAACGCGGCTCCACCCGGGTCCGGCACCAGTGTCAGCCCGGAGGCAGCACCGACCTCGGCCAACGTGGCAGTGGCCTCTTCCCAGATTTCGTCACTGCCGACCGACTTCTCCGGGTTACGGGTGGACAGTTCGAGGTAGAAATCGTCGAGCCCGTAGTCCTTGAGCAGGTTGAGCACGAACTGCAGCGTCGTGGTCAGCTCGTCACGCATCTGATCGCGAGTGCAGTAGATGTGCGCGTCGTCCTGCGTCATACCGCGCACGCGGGTGAGTCCGTGAATGACGCCCGACTTCTCGTAGCGGTACACGGAACCGAATTCGAACAGGCGCAGCGGCAATTCGCGGTAGGAACGTCCACGCGCCCGGAAGATCAGGTTGTGCATCGGGCAGTTCATCGGCTTGAGGTAGTAGTCCTGGCCCGGCTTGCGCACGGTGCCGTCCTCGTTGAGTTCCTCGTCGACATGCATCGCCGGGAACATGCCGTCGCGATACCAATCCAGGTGACCCGACACCTCGTACAAGTGTCCCTTGGTGATGTGCGGGGTATTGACGAACTCGTAGCCTGCCTCGATGTGGCGGCTGCGGGAGTAGTTCTCCATCTCGGTGCGGATGATGCCGCCCTTGGGATGGAAGACCGGCAGACCGGAACCGAGTTCGTCCGGGAAACTGAACAGATCCAGCTCAGTGCCGAGCTTGCGATGGTCGCGGCGCTCTGCCTCGGCCAGCAACTCCAAGTACTCGTCCTGCGCTTCGGTGGACTCCCATGCGGTGCCGTACACGCGCTGCAGATCGGCGTTGTCCTGATTTCCGCGCCAGTAGGCGGCCGAGCTGCGGGTGAGCTTGAACGCCGGGATGTGCTTGGTGGTGGGCAAGTGCGGGCCGCGGCACAGGTCGGACCAGATGGTATCGCCACTACGGGGATCAAGATTGTCGTAGATGGTCAGCTCGTTGCCGCCCACCTCCATGATCTCGGGATCGTCGATGCCGGACTTGTCGTCGATCAGCTCGAGCTTGAACGGCTCGTTCGCGAGCTCGACCCGCGCATCCTCGATCGAGTCGACGACTCGACGTGAAAAGCGTTGCGACCCCTTGATGATCTGCTTCATGCGCTTTTCGAGCTTCGTCAGATCCTCAGGTGTGAACGGCCGCTCGACCTGGAAGTCGTAGTAAAACCCGTCGGTGATCGGCGGGCCGATGCCCAGCTTGGCGTCGGGGAACTCCTTCTGCACGGCCTGCGCGAGGACGTGCGCCGCAGAGTGCCGAATCACACTACGGCCGTCCTCGGTGGAAGCAGCGACAGGTTCGACCTCGACGTCGACATCAGGGGTCCAGGACAGATCCTTGAGTGCGCCCTCGCCGTCGCGAACGACCACGACGACGTCCGGCCCCTTGGTGGGGTAGCCGGCCTCCCGAACAGCCGTCCCGGCCGTCGTCCCTGCGGGCACTCGAAGTAGGTCGGCTGAGCGCTCTGGCACGGGGCTGGTCACGACGATGTGCTCCTGGTTCGATAGTGACGTGGCATTGCTGTCACGTTCAGATCTGCGGTGCGTCGAAGAGGCGCACCGCAGACATCGTATCGGCCCCGCCGAAATCGCCGACCCGCAGCAGTCCGGACACCTACGCGGCCCCGGACCGCAGGTGTGACGCCCCACGCACCCGGGCCGGCCCGGCAGTCAGGTCGGAATTGATCATTGTGCGATCACGACAGACGTACCTGCGGTTTTGTCGACACACACCTACCCGATGTCGAGCTGGCTGTCAGATGACGACGTACGCGTACACACGCTCGCCTCGGGACACGCCGCCCGCAGCCAGTTCCGCGAAGGCGGTCAGCCACGGCACCGACTCCTCCGACGGTTCGCTCGTCTCGTCCATCGCCCAAAGCGCCGCAACGGCTGCGACGCCGTCCGCTGTGAGCGCTGCCAGCGCATCACGTAACTCGTCGGTGACGGTCACGACAAGACTGTCACCGTCCTCGCTCATCGCCACGAGCGCACCACACCTCGTGCCCGCCGCCACTTCGTCGTACTCGCGTGAAGTAAGCGCGGCTTCGAGTCGACCGAGAGCGACACTCGGATCGATGCCCCTCGACTGCAGAACCGGCGTCCCCGTGGCGGCCGACTGAACTCGTGGGCGAGTGGCCATGGCCGGCGAGGTACGGTACAACGCCTCGTTCTCCTCGATCAGTTCGGGAGCCAGGTCGAGGAGTCCGGCGAGTGCGGCGGCGGCGTGCTGATCCGAGGTCGCAGTGAAGTAGTCGATGATGGCAGACATGACCATAGCCTCCCATAGGCTGTGCCCGCCAAAGCCTCCCATAGGCTGTGCCCGCCAAAGCCAACGCGGCAGACCGGAGTCGACGAACAGATGACCGTGGTTCAGTCCTTGCTCGCCGGCCCACGTGGGCGTCGCCTCCTACTCGCCTACGCTCTGGCCGCCGAGGAACAGACCGCCGAATCCCACGAAAACTCCCTGCATTCCGCGGTGTTCTGGGCGAGTCGTCAGCTCGACGTCGAACGAGGAACTGCCGGGGTGCTGTACGGCCCCGGCGCCGAGGAAGCGACGCAACCGGTAGTCACCCCGGCGCAGGTGGCAGCCCGTGTGTCGGCGGTGGCGCTACCCGACGTCACTGCGGCGGCGTTGCGCTCCGTACTCGCGAAGGCAGCCGGCACCGCGTATTACTGGCAGGAACCCGACGGCGACGACGTACTGATCGCCGTCGACCCGGTGCGCGCCGCACTTCGGCGGATCGCCGAGCACGTCGCCGGATCACCGCACACCCGGTGGTGGACAGAGCCGCTGGAGTCGGCCGATCAGTGGACGGTTGGCCACACACAGCCGGAAGTCACCGAACCGACTGCCGTGCAACAGCTTCAACTCTGGCGCACCGAGACACTCACCGAGGAGGTGCGAGCTGCGCGTGAGCGACCGACCGATCCCGCAGCGAACTTTTCCGGGTATTGGTGGTCGATTCCGCCCACCCGTTCGTCGACGCGGACGTTGTTCGACGGGACCCCGGCCGGATTGTGGTTCGTCGAAGACGGAATGGACCCCGAGTCGGTCGTCACGACGAAGACGAGCGTCCCCGGGTCCGCCCACGTGTACGAGATCGACAGCGCGCACGCCTGGGCCGAATTGTGCCGCCGGTTCCCACTGGAAGTGACCGCGCAGAAGCGGCACGACTGGTACCGGACCACCGGACGGGCGGGGCGATGGGTACTACCCGACTGGTCACAGACCGCCGAACACTACGACGGTGTGCATCTCACTGTCGCCGGGTACCTGGCGGCGGCGGGCACGGCGATCGACGTCGACGACGAGACGGCAAGCGTGATTGCCGGGTGGGCGCCCGGCGAAACCTACTGGTTCACCGACGCAGTCGGCTCGGCCGGCGATCCCGTCACCTGGCGGCCCGACAACAGTCGGGACGAGACCGTCTGGACCCGAGAAATCGAACCCTGAGGGCGACCCTGTGCACGCCACGCCGGGTGCAGACGGGAACGGGCCCCACCGCTGCTGCGGTAGGACCCGCTCCTCGACTCCGACACTGCTGCGCATCTGACCGCTGCCCGGGTTCTGACTCGTCTGCTTCTCCGGTCCTCGTGCAGACCGGCCGCGCCGGACGCTCGCCGGCCCAGATGCGCCGCCAACTGCTGCGGGGACATCTTTCTGTGCGGCTCCTACTGACTCCTTCTTCATCGTTGTTCCTTTCCTCAACCCTTGACACACACCACTTGTCGTAGGTGTGCCACCACTTCGACCAGATCACTCTGCGCGGCGATCACGTCGTCGATGTTCTTGTACGCGCCCGGAATCTCGTCGACCACGCCCGCGTCCTTGCGGGATTCGACGCCCGCGGTCTGTTCGATCAGATCGTCGACGGTGAATGTCCGCTTCGCCTTGCTCCGGCTCATCTTGCGTCCGGCACCGTGAGAGGCTGAGTGGAACGACTGCGCCGAACCGAGACCCCGGACCACATACGAGCCCGTCCCCATCGAGCCGGGAATCAGGCCGAGTTCACCAGCACCTGCTCGGATCGCTCCCTTCCTCGTCACCAGTAGGTCGAGTCCGTCGATCGTTTCCTCGGCGACGTAGTTGTGGTGACAGGAGATCAGATCGTCGAACCCGACCTTCCGGTTCGGCATCGACTCCGCGAACGCCCGCATCACCAACGCCATCATCAACGTCCGGTTCCGCGACGCGTATTCCTGCGCCCAATTCAGATCGTGGCGATACGCCTCCATCTCCGGCGTGCCGGCGAGGAATACCGCGAGATCACGATCGACAAGACCCTGATTATGCGTCAGCGTGCGTGCAACCGAGATATGCCGCTCGGCCAGTTCCTTGCCGATGTTCCGGGACCCGGAGTGCAGCATGAGCCACACCTCGCCCTCGTCCGAAAGGCACACCTCGATGAAGTGATTTCCGCCGCCAAGCGTGCCCAACTGCTTCAGTGCCCGCGACTCCCGGCTTTGAACTCCCGGATGCAGGTCTGCGAACTGCTTCCAGAACTTGCGCAGGCCCGTCTCGAGCCCGAGTACGTTCGGCCCGAGCGAACCGATGTTCACCGACCGATCGTGCATCGAGAATCCGACCGGTACAGCCCGTTCGATGCGGGACCTGATGCCGCGCAGGCTGTCCGGTAGGTCCTTGGCCCGCACATCGGTGCGAACCGCGGTCATTCCACATCCGATGTCGACTCCGACCGCTGCCGGTGCCACCGCGTCCCGCATGGCTATGACGGACCCCACCGTTGCACCGCTGCCCACGTGCACGTCGGGCATCACGCGAACGCCGTGCACCCACGGCAACGACGCGACGTTCCGTATCTGTTGCAGCGCTTGCTGTTCCACCCCCACTTCTTCTGCCCACATCAAAGTGGGCGCCCTCGTCCCTTCCAGTCGCACCGGATACACGTGCTTCGATCCTTCAGCTCCACGGCGCACCCGAGCGGCACTCCGCAACACAAGATCCACGGTTTCCCGTTCACGTGCAAGCGGTTTTCCCGAGGCGAGTCCCGACCTACACCGACTCGTACGTGGGCCGCCTCGAGTTGACGTAGACATCGCAGAGCAGGCGTCCGGTCAACGAATCAGATGGTTCGGCACTCGTAGATCCTCGTGGTCGTACAGTGCGCGCACCGCGGCAGGATCGTCGCTCGCACACACCTCGGCAAGACGATCGAGCAACAGATCGTAGCCCGGACCCGTCTGACCGTCGTACGCTTCAGTCATCCGGCCCCATTCGTCCCACGGCAGCATCTCGACTTTATTCAGAGCAGCAAGATCTTTCACCGCATTTCCGCGAATCTCGGCGGCACCCCAGTTCTCGGTTCCGTACACCCCGAACGTCGCCGCATCGACCTCTCCGCGCCGAAATGCCTGCCACGCCTCACCGCCGCTGAGGAAATCCCCCGGCCGTAGATCATCTGCGTGGGGCAGCACCGTCTGTCCCAGGATTTCGGAATCGATACGAATCCATCGCGACGCGTCACCACCGCGGTATTCGGTGATCCAGTGGTCGACGCTCTGCCCCGGCTGGAAGTAAGTCGCGAATCCGCAGCGGACCCGAGCGGCGATTCCTCTATGCCGCAGAAGCGCACAACTCATCACTGCGAAGTGTCGACATGTTCCGACGACGCGCTCGGACGGCTCCCGGGCGACGGTCACCCGTGCCGGATTCAGTGCGAGTAACCGTTGCAGGAGAATGCTTGCCGAACGGATCTGGTTGTCGTCGAAGCGATCGGCAGGCAAGTTCAAGGACTGCACGTCGTCAGGTTCGACAACCAGACTGCCGACAACCCGGCATATGTCCACCGGGTTGTCGGCAAGAGATTCGAGAGCGAGTACATCCCCCTCGTCGACGCCGGTCAAAGGTCCAGGCGATGTGTAATCGAGAGCGGTCTCCATGCCGGGAAGCTCAGCCCCGGAGTTCTCACACATCCCAGCCGCGAGCAAGGATCTCGAATACCTCACTGACCGCCTGTCGGGCGTCCTCTCGACCCTTGACGAGGATAGGTATCTGCACGACGAACCGGGAAAGCGTTGCCGACGCCAGGTCATCAGCCGGCCGTCCGAGATCCTCGGCGACAACGGCTGTAAGAGCTCTCGCATGCCGCGACCACAGGCCCTCCCAATAGTTCCGGAGCGCGGGTGTCTGATCGACAAGTGCGGTCAACTCGTCGAGTTGCGGGTCGAGGGCGACAGGTACCCACGCCGCAAGTGCGTGTCGACGAATCGCGTCGAGAAGCCCGACACCCTCCGGACGCTCGCGCACTGCCGCCGCAAGCTGTCTCGCGAAATCGTCTTCCCGATCGAACAGCAGGGCCTCCTTGCTCGGAAAGTGCTTGAAAATCGTCGTCGTCGACACGTCGGCCTCGTCGGCGATGTCCTTGATACTCACGGCGTCGAATCCCCGCGCCAGGAACAGCTCCAACGCTGCGTCCGCAATGGCTTGGCGGGTAGCGGCTTTCTTTCGTTCACGACGCCCCAACGGCTCCTCGATTGTCACGAGACGACCCTAACGTACAGTTGTTCAATTGCACAAGTTAACTCATTGCACTTTTAAACTGAATGTGCTTTTCTGATGTCGACGGCCTCGACAAGGCCGAGAGATCAGTTCGGAAGGAACGACGTCATGAACACACCCACACTTGCCGCCGAGCGCATCAGCATCATCGGCGCCGGCCCCGGCGGACTCACCTGCGCCCGAATTCTGCAACAGCGTGGAATCCCCGTCACCGTCTACGACCGGGACACCGACAGCAGCACCCGCAACCAGGGCGGCTCGCTCGATCTCCACGAGGAGGACGGCCAGCTAGCACTGCGCGAAGCCGGCCTCCTCGACGAGTTCTTCGCCCTCGCACGGATGGAGGGCCAGGAAATGCGGATGCTCGACACCACCGGAGAAGTCCTCGTCAGCCGCATGCCCGACGACGATGACACATTTGCGCCGGAAATCGACCGGGGCCACCTCCGCGAGCTGCTGCTGCGCTCGCTCGAGCCCGGCACGGTGCGCTGGAATCGCGCCCTCGAATCCGTGACCGGACCCGACAGCGGCCCTCGCAGCCTCGTCTTCGCCGACGGGTCCATCGTCGAGACAGATCTGGTGATCGGTGCCGACGGCGCGTCGTCGCGAGTTCGCCCGGCTGTTTCCGACGCGACACCGTCCTATACCGGGGTCAGCTTTCTCGAAGCCTGGTTCGACGACCTGGATACCTCGCACCCAGAGCTCGCCGCGATGATCGGCGCCGGCAGCGCCTTGGCATCCGACGGCGACCGAGCACTCTTTGCGCAGAGAAACAGCGGCGACCACATGCGGGTGTACATCGCGCGGCGAGAAGCTCTGAATTGGATGGCCGAACACGACCTTCGGCCCGACGACACCTCCGCAATCCGCGCGCACCTGCTGCAGGAATTCTCCGACTGGAGCCCCGAGACTCTCCGGATGATCACCGACAATGACGGTGCCTACGTCGACCGTCCACTCTTCGCACTGCCCGCACCCCACGTCTGGGCACCCTCGCCGACAGTCACACTGCTCGGTGACGCCGCCCACCTGATGCCACCGGCCGGAATCGGCGTGAATCTCGCCATGCTCGACGCCTGCGAACTCGCCCTCGCACTTGCAGAAGCGGACACCGTCGATCAAGCACTACGGAACTACGAGTCGACGATGTTTCCTCGATCGAGCGAACGGGCCGTCGAACTCGACGGCCACGCCGACTTCCTCCTCGACATGGGTGGACCGGACGCCCTTGCCGGACCACCCGAGATGCAACGGTGAATCCTAGAACGCAAAAACACCCCTCGTAACCGAGGGGTGTTTCTACTTAGTTCGCTGTCTTCCACTGTGGTCCCGGCTGGGATCGAACCAGACGTGATATACCTGATTAGAGTAAGAAATAGCAGGTAGATCACCCAAACTAGCCGCACGCACTGGGCAAGAAACCGCAAGATTTGGCATGCTAAGTCCCACGTAGGTCCCACGATAGCCTCAGGAGGCCCCATGGCACGCGAAACTTTTGGCCAGATAGACCAGCTTCCGAGCAAGCGCTGGCGCGCCCGGTATACCGGTCCTGACGGCACAAGACACAAAGCGCCCGGCACGTTCGTGTCGAAGACCGAGGCGCGCGAGTGGCTGAAAGCACCAGCGGCCGCTATCGCGGCAGGCACATGGGAGCACCCTGACGCGGAGGCGGCACGGAAGGCCGCTGAGGCGTCCGAACACGCACGTAAGGCGGTTCCGTTCGGCGAGTATGCCTCGCAGTGGGTCGCTACCAGGACGAACTCGAGGGGTGAGCTGCTGGCCTTGAGAACTTCGGCCGAGTACAAGCGGATGCTCGGCCCCACCGGGTTGCTGTTCCACTGGTCGGCTACACCTCTCAATGAGATCAAGCCGAATGCCGTGCGGGAATGGCGCTCGACGTGGATGGCAACTGGCAAAGCCACGGCCACCGCGAGAGCCTACGACCTATTCAAATCGATTCTCAAAACAGCTGTCGAAGATGATCTGATCAGCGACAACCCGTGCAAGGTCAAGGGCGGCAGTGTGAGTGTGACGGGAAAGTCCACGACGCCGCCGACCGAGGTTGAACTCGACATCATCATCGAGAATATCGATAGTCGGTATCGTCCGTTCGTCATCATCGCGGCCGCCGGGGGCTTGAGGTTCGGCGAGGTCATCGGACTGACTACCGACAATGTGACCGTCGAGCGCGACGAAAGCGGCGAGGTCGATGCGGTGAGGATCGCGGTCACGCGCAGCATCGTCGAGGGAAGCGGCCTCGTCAAAGTTGCGAAAGCGCCGAAAAGTGCTGCAGGAAAACGTGTCATCGCAATCTTTGGCCACGACGCACGAATCGTTGCCGAGCATGTCGGGGCAACAAAGCCGGGCGCCTTGCTGTGGGCCGACCGCAACGGCAACTACATCTCGCAGTCAACGGTGAACTACCACTGGCGGAAAGCCAAGGGCAGCGCTGGTAGGCCGGACTTGAAGTTTCACAGCTTGCGGCACTACCAAGGCACCCGTTACGCACAAACGGGCGCGACCGTGGCCGAAACGATGGCCCGACTAGGGCACAGCAGTGTCAAAGCCGCCATGCGCTACCAGCATGCCGGTACCCGTGACGACGAACTGGCCAGGCGCGCTTCACGTCGATGACGCCGGTCAGCACGCCGCGCCACATCGGTGCAAGGTTGTCGCCGGGTGTTCGCCGACGCCCAGTGTGAGTGACGATCGGGCGACATACCGCACCTGTGGCGTAAGGCCCCGCCTCTGAGTCGCTAGTCTCTATCCATGCGCAGTATCGAGTTGTTCGCGGGTGGTGGCGGTCTGACGTTGGGGACGCACCTGGCGGGATTCTCCACAGAGGTTGTGGCGGAATGGGATCGGTGGTCCTGCGACACCCTTCGAGAGAATCGCGACGGCGGGTACCCGCTCGTGCGCGGCATCGACGTCCAGGAAGGCGACGTCCGCGATGTCGACTGGTCGACAGTGAGCGACGGCGTCGACCTGGTCAGTGGAGGTCCTCCATGCCAGCCCTTCTCGGGTGGCGGCAAGGGCGCCGCTGCCGAGGACAAGCGCGATATGTTCCCGGCCACCGCCGAAGTCATCCGGCAGCTGCGACCACGGGCGTTCATCGTCGAGAACGTACGCGGGCTGACCCGATCAGCCTTCTCCGACTACTACAACTACATCCAGTTGCGCCTCGCTCACCCTGAACTCGTCGCTAACGAGGGAGAGTCGTGGGGGGACCATTTCGCCCGGTTACAGGCCGAGCACACTTCGGTGCGCTCCGACCTCCAGTACAAGGTGCTTCCAACACTTGTGAACGCGGCAGACTACGGGGTGCCCCAGCAGCGCTGGCGCGTGTTCTTCGTCGGCTTCCGCTCCGACGTCGACGCGGAATGGAGCTTTCCCAAGGCAACTCACTCTGCGAGCGCGCTTCGCGCTTCGCAGGATGATGACTCGTATTGGGATCGGCACAAGGTGCCGAAGAAGTACCGAACGACATCGGTACGCACTGCCGCGTTGGTAGACGATCCTCGCAAGCCCTGGCGCACCGTCCGCGATGCTTTACAAGGGCTCCCCTCCCCGACGATCAACGGAAGCGCCAAGTATCTCAACCATGTGCTCCAGCCTGGAGCACGGTCATACCCTGGCCATACTGGGTCCTACATCGATGCGCCGGCCAAGGCACTCAAGGCCGGCGTCCACGGTGTGCCCGGCGGTGAGAACATGCTCCGCGACGTCGATGGTTCGGTGCGCTATTTCACGGTTCGCGAGGCAGCGCGATTACAGACGTTCCCCGATCGGTACAGGTTGCACGGACCTTGGACAGAGGCAATGCGACAGCTTGGTAACGCGGTGCCCGTGATGCTCGCGGAGACTGTGGCGCTGTCGGTGCGTGAACACCTCGACCTTGCAACTTTTCACGCGGCACGGACAGCCGTGAGCCGTCGTGCCCATGCAGCTCGCGAATCGGTCATCGCGTGAGCGCGCCGTTCAACCCTCTCGACATGGAAAACTTGGCACTGTCCATGGTCACCCAAATCGAGAGTATGGAACCAGTCCCGCTCGACGATGTAACAGGCTTCTCTGGTGCGGGTGTCTACGCGCTCTACTACCTGGGCGACTTCCCGGCTTACGCCGATCTGTCGATGGTCAACGCCGAGACTCTCACCCAGCCGATCTACGTCGGTAAAGCGGTACCCAAGGGCGGGCGACGCGGCTTGGAAGCTGTGTCACATACCACGACCAAAGCACTGTCGTCACGAATTCGTCAGCATGCCAACAGCGTTCGCACCGTGGAGAACCTTGACATCGCCGACTTCCGCGTCCGCTGGCTCGTCGTCGAGGACATCTGGATCGCCCTCGGCGAATCCGCCATGATCCGCCGATACCGACCCGTATGGAACGCCGTCCTCGACGGGTTCGGCAACCACGACCCCGGTAGCGGTCGGATCAACGGCAAGCGTTCGATGTGGGACACCTTGCACCCCGGCCGGACGTGGGCCGGGAAATACCCCGAGCGCGACGACACTGCCGCCCAGATCGTCCAGGATGTTACCCAGTACATCTCCGACCGCCTCGGATGATCGTTAGTCCGTCCCACCCCGTGGGGCCTTCTGCATCCGCTCGATGAGTTGCTTCACGACCTCGTCCTTGGTCGTGATCGGCGGGTGGTCGGCGAAGTGCTTGTCTATCAGAACCTCAATCTCTCGACGTTCCATCTGGTTTTCCACAGGAGCTACTGCACCGGGCAAGTCCGTCGCCCACTTGCGACCGGGATGCAGGGTGTCCCAGGGGGATCGCTTGTTGCCCCGCGTCTCCGAGCTGTCGCCGTGCTTGCCGAATCCATGGATGTACTTGACAACCTGCCCTGTGGTCGGGTCTGTCTCTGCAGAGCGCTTGTTCCAGATCGGCCGAAAGAGGTCGATCAACGCACTCTCGGTGACAGGCTCCCATCCAGGGGCGATCACGAGCCGCCGGAACTCGAAGTTGTCGACCCCTAGACCCCCGGCGCTGATCGATTTTGCGTGTTCTCCCAACCTCGTGGTGAGCGCTGTACCCTGCTCCACGATGATCTCGCTGTTAGGAGTATTCGTCTTGCCGACATAGATCGGCGTCTCTTTACCGGCGAGTGAACGATACTGCGGGTGGCTGCCCCGGTAATAGATCGCGTAGACCCCCGAACCGTAGGTTGGGATGATGTTGTTCAGGGGTTCGCGGTCCTGGTGAACCAGCCCTATCGCCGCGACGATTCCGAACAAGTCAGGATCTGCGGGATCGAAGACACCCCGTGGCATCTGATGCTGGTAAATCTGCTCGTTCACTGCAGCAACGAGAGACTGTCTAGCAGCGACAATAGCGTCTCGCTCTTTCGCATTGGGTCCGCCCTTCCAATGACCGTCTGCCTTCCCTCTGGCGAGAGTCTCGCTCGCGTCCTTGGCGGCGTTCAGATGGGCAATCAGATCATCGATAGCAGACGTCTTTGTAACCTTCTTCTGTGCCATGCGCTGAGCGTAACCTGGGGTGACTTAACCCTGCGGCACGCGATACCGTCAGACATCCCCCGTCCTTGACTATCCCAAGCGTACGGGCGAGACGCTGCAAGGTTCACACGGCGACCTCGTCGCTTCTGCCACGAGGGATAGGTCGATATCGCGGAACGGTCTAGGAACCACACCATAATGTCTAGACGTATGGATGACATTGTCGACTACTCCGATTCCCGGCAGAAGACCCTGTGCGTGCACTGCTCCAAACCCTTGATTCACTCTCGTACCCGCGACCATGTGCCAACCCGTGGACTTCTCACTCCCCCGTATCCGACTCACTTGCCGACGGTGCCGATCTGCGCCAAATGCAACGAAGGCTTCAGCATGGACGAACGGTACGTAACTGCCCTGCTCGGGTGTGTGCTCAGCGGCAGCGCGAGTCCATCCGAACAGTCTGATCCCCGCATCGCAAAACTGCTCAGCAAAAGTCCGAAACTCGCAGGTCGTATTGCCGATCAGCGGATTCTGAAGTTTGAGGGGGGCCGGCAGACGGTGTGGTGGAATCCGGAGAGCGACAGGGTCGAGAGAGTCATTCTCAAAAACGCCAGGGGGCACGCCTTGTTCGAGAGTGGCCTACCCCTTTTTCACACCCCCGATTCGGTGTGGTTCGACGCTCTTCCCACCATGAGTGACACTGAGCGGCAACGCTTCGAGAACGGTGACCCGAGTGACCCTACTGACGCTCGATTGCTACCCGAAGTGGGTAGTCGAGGAGTCGTCCGCGCCGCAGCATCTGTTGATCTCGTAGATGGATGGGTGGAAGTACAGCACGGCATCTACCGGTGCATGGTCAGCCATTTCGATTCTGCAACCGTGGTTCGTACAGTGATTCGCGAATACCTAGCCACCGAGGTCATTTGGTCTACTGACTGAACGCTCGGATCCTCAACCGCTAGCCCCATCCAGATCCTGCGCAGACGGGTCGCACCCTCAAATCCTCGAAGTCATGGCTGCGGAGAAGGCTCTCGGAGGTATCGCCGCAGGCGAGCGCACCGCACGATCGTTGGTCCGGGACTTGGCCCTTCACTGCGCCCGAGGCCCTACGCAGAGCCCCCGCGAGATCGCCTCAGTGACCAGAAGCGAGCGGGGTAACGACGGATTCTGGGTGCCCACCGGCACAGCCGGTGCCGGCAGGGACCTTGATACCGAAACATCGAGGAGAAGTCATGCCCACAACCACCATACAAACCACCGCCCGTGAAATCTTGGAGTTAGTCGGCATCGACATTGCCGACGACGTCGCCGTCGTGCTCAGCGACTGCGACGAGGTCGGTGCCGCCGACGGCGGCACGCACCGAGTCAATCTCGGCCAGATTGTGACTGCAGTCGAACAGTTCCAGCAGGTCACGGGCGAAACCGTTGACGTGGACGCGCTGATGGACGCCTTGCCCTGGGCGTGAAACACCGGCGTAGCCGGTGACGAATTCCGACTCGACGGCAACAACGATGAGTAAGCCACCATGACCACGCCCAGCGCCGCCGAAATTTGGGGCGAGTATCCGATCTCAGCCGGGTTCCTCGCTCCTCGGATCTCGCCTTGTCGCGATCCCGATGAACGATGTGATGCACGAGTCATATATCCCAACGTGCCCGCGAAATCGGAAATCGTGCGGCCGATGGACTGCAAGCGACTATCTCGCAACATTAAACAGCGAGAGCACATGAGCGACCGCAACAGAGTGGTCTTCGGCCTCAGTGGCAGCCCGCGCGAGTGTCGCTAACCTGGCAGCTTTATCAACTGCCATTGCAGCTACGGCGGACTCCGCTGCGCTACCTGCTCCCGTCGTGATCCGCCGTCCGTAGTCGGTCGGATCGTTCATTTCGCGAAGTCCGTTGTTATTCAGCGATTTGAAAAGATCCCTCAAATCCCAGTCATAGATGATAGGCGCGTTCCCGGCGGCATACTGGGCAGTTCTCATCTCCAGGTAGAACGATGACAACGGGACGTTGTTGGCGGCTTTCCATGTCTTGAGAAGGCGAATCAGCCCCTTGGCGCGCCCATCGGTAGCTCGTTGTGCTTCGTTGACGTATTCGAGGTGGATCGCGGGGTTGCTGCGAATCCAGCCGATCCCGTCCGGGTCCGGGATGTCGTAGTCGTCGGCATCCTGGTAGAACGCAGGTGTGATCTCAACCGCAGGGCCTCCGTCGAAGTAGGACAGCCGAACAGCTGGGCGGTCCACTGTGACCGCACACCCAGAAATCCCTCGCGACAGGGAGGAACGCAGTGTCTCCAATGCGTTCGACGAAAATGTGGGCTTCAGCCCGGGCATGGTCACGAAGTAGTCCACATCGCTGCTGATGTTCGTGGCCGTACCGTGATGCCATGACCCAGTCTCGCGCATCCGAATGATGCCGACATCCGCCTTAAGCCACTCCTCGATGGATGCTCGATGCCGAGCAGCCGCTGCCCTAGCATCGGCATTGGGGGTCACGTTCCTGATAATTGATTCCAGCGCCAATCGGGCGGTGACGTCACTCATGATTCATCAGCCTCGAAGTCCTGGCCCCCCTGGCTGATATTCGTCTTTGCGCGCTCGTAAGCCCACTGCGGGATCGGGTCAGACGAATGATCGAGTTCTGAGGCGCGGTCGGCCAGGACCTCCAACCTTGCACTTGCTTCGTCGTCAGAGCAGTTCGCGAGGTATATGTTCATGAATCGGCGTGTATCGTTTCTCAAGGTCATATATTCGTTTCCAGTGGTTTGAGCGCGTTCAGCCAGCTTGTCGGGGCGTACCCCTGTCAGCACCGCAGCGACGATCGCTGCAAGGAAGGTCAATGTGCCGGCGAGAATCTGGGAGCAATCTGCAAATGTGAGGATGGCCCCCACCGTGCCCAGGCCCGCACAGGCAACACCCAACGTCCAATGTTGCAATCTCCAGCGCTTAGCAGCCTCGTACTGCCCTTGCGCGCAGTACTTCGCGCTCTCGTGAATACGACTGGCCTCGCCGCGTGTTGCTGCTCGCCGTGACGAGTCTGAGTTCTCCGCCAAGATTCAGCTTCTCCTGTTCAATGGTGGTTGCCCGCGCAGGGCTGACCTTCTTGGCCTACTACCGCTACTTGCCCCGCTTGAGATCGTGTTGGTACTCGTAATGCCTCTCAGCAAGATATTCCTGGTAAGCCAACACCTCGTCTTCGGTTGCAGACCGGTAGCCTATCGACCGATCGCCACCGAGTCGGAGCTCTACCATCCCTCTCTCATCAAGCTCTAAGTGACATGAGTTGCACCGGTACGAAATACTCTTCGCATGCTCTTCCACGACAGACTCACCCTGCAAGTTCTCCTGAGGTGCCGTTACCGATCGAGAGCAGAACACGGTACCTGCTCGCTCGCATACAGGGCACTTCTGCGCATACCAATAAGAGGCTCCTTCTGGATACTCTTCTAGGTCGAAACCAAACTCATCGTCACTATTTCTAAGTAGATCTTCAACAATTTGATTGCGATCTAGCGGCTCGAATGAATCGGCAACCGCTTTGGCTTTATCAATTTCTGCTTTCAGGGCCTTCTGCAGCGCCTCTCGACCTGCTATTTTTTCATTCTGAGGGGGTTGATCCCCCCAATAGTCGCGACGCGAAATGTTAGCAATTTCGAGTAGTTTGTCTACGACTTGAACCATCGATGCGGCGGATGCTTGTAGTTCCGGACCATCGACCAGGCCCATATGTATAGCTGCGTTCCTAACCTCAAGGACCTTATTCAGATCACCGACAGGAAGGTTAACCCCAGAAATTAGCTTCACCAAGATAAAGCAATTTTCTGGGCCTCTAGTTTTCAGCCCATGAGCCCTCTGTGTTTCCTCTGGCGAACCGATCCGTTCCCCTATCACATGAAGCAAGCCGGGATTCTGAGTACTCTTCATATCCACGATGAGAACCGGGTTGACCGACGACAAGTAATGTTTTGGCGAGGAGCTCTACCGCAGCGCCCGCATGGATTGCCGCTTCAAGCCAAATGGTCGGCTCTGTCGAACCGGCCTTCTTTATAGCAGAATGGGCGTGGTGTGTTGAAATCAATAGTAAGTGATCGGGTAGGGCGTCGTTGCCAAACCTTTTATACCCAAACACCCATTGCTTCTGCGGATCGAATACTGCTACTTGTTCGGTCATCGACAAATTATCGCAGAGCCCCGCCTACCACTGGGTCAGATCGCAACAGAGCGTAGGGATGAACACCGGCAAAGCCGGTGACGACAGCAAACTCGACAGCCACACCGACGAGGGAGCCATCATGACCGACACCAATGCTTGGATTGAGAATCTGATCGCCGCCGGGGTGCTCAGCCCCGGTGCTCGCGGCATGGGTGCTCAGGCAGCCGCCGACCAACACAACCAGGCCAACGCGCTGTGGCCTGACGACGCCGGCTTCCTTGTTCCGCCTGCTCATCAGACGGCGGAACGACGACCCACAGCCAATGAACCCCGCGTATGGGTTGGGTGCGAAGCATGTTATGCAGCATCGCAATTGGTCGGGAACTGGTATCCCGCCATGGGTGCCGACGCGATCACGCCCGAGCAGGTGCACGGTTATCCGACGTCCCACGAGGAACTTGTGTGCTTGGACACCGACAATCTGCCGATCGACGGCGAGCCGAGCACGCGCGAGGCTGCTAGGTGGGGCGAGATCTACGAGGAGGTGGGCACCGAGCTGTGGCCTGCGTTGTGCGCCTGGGTGCGCAGCGGCTCCTACACCGCCGAGGGTGACAGCGACATCCCCGTCGTAGCCGACTTCGACGAGGCGTACGCAGGCGAGTGGGGCGATTTCGCCGAGTTCGCGCAGCAGCTGGCCGAGGAGACCTGTATGTTCGACGGCCTCGCCGAGGATCATGTTGCGGTGCGCTACTTCGATTGGTCGGCCTGGACACAGGATCTCGAAATGGATTACAGCGTCGCACAGTGCCCGTCCGGTGCCGTTTTCGTATTCCGATCGCTCTGAGCAACGGCCCGCGCGAGGCCGCCTGCACCCTCAGGCAACCCCGCGTGCGTGGTGCATCCACCAATACTAATGTGATTTAGGTCACCAAATTTGGAGGAACATGATACACTTCTAATACGTATAGATGAACACCCTGGGGACCGCTGTGTCCCAATTTGGGTGTTTGCGATGCGGATAATCGCTGCTAGAACTAGGTGCGTTGCCCACATAGGGCAACGCACCTTTTCTCTTTCCGACCCTAGGGGGAACAGTGACCCACCTGCCGCAGTCGCCACATCTGTCTGTCGCCGCTCATCGCGGTCGCCGCACGGCGCTCGTCGTGGCCGCCGGGGCGATGACCGTGGCCATATTGACCGGCTGCACGGCTCAGACCCCCGAGAGCAACTCCGCCCAGAGCGCTCCGACGACCTCCACCGTGAGAGATACCTCTGCTCCGTACCCGAAGACAACCGCGCCGGTCACACCGACTACCAAGGCTGTCGACTCCAGCCCGACCAATCGCTACGGCTCCGGCGGTCCTGTGCCGGACCAGGCTCAGCTCAAGGGTCCGTACGTGCTCGACCGCGTCCTCGACGGCGACACCATCAAAATCGGAATGGGCGTCACCGTCCGCGTCATCGGCGCGGACGCCGCCGCGATCATGGATCCGAAGACGAAGAAGGCCGAGCCGTGCGGCCCCGAGGCCAGTGCGGCCCTGACGGACATGCTCGCCTCCGGCAAGGTCTGGACCGAATACGACCACACACAGGACAGGACCGATCGCTACGGTCGCAATGTCGCACACGTGCGGACCGCACATCCGGTCACCGGTCAGCCCGACAAGCTCGTCTCCTACGAGCTGATCTCGGCCGGCCTGGGTAAGACCTACCTCTATGCCGGCAGGACTCATCGTTACACCGACATTCTCGATCAGGCCCAAACCTCGGCTCTGGAGAACAACCAGTGCATCTGGCAGCACGGCTGATCGGTCAGCCGATCGAGCGCGCCATCGTCTTTGACGCAGCGACCCTCGCGGGGCGCTCCGTGTTGGGCGCTGACGCGGCCCACACGGCTGAGAGTCACCGGGTACGGGCAAGTTTGCCGTACCGGGGTGCAGGGGTGAGTAGGCAAGCAATAGATGACAGGGGCAGTTGAAATGAGCACATCGGAACGCACAGAATTCGTAGCACGCCTGGAACAACTCGCTGAGTGTGTCCATGTCGTGAGCTACTACCAGAGCCGGATCGCGCAGCTGCAGTCCCAGCGGGTGCCTGCGCGCACTTACAACCGACTCATTCCGGGCGCCAAAGTACAGGCCAACCGGCGTCTAGCCAAGCTCAACAGAACCACCGCTCACATTGATTCGCAGCTCGCACTGGCCGTGAGAGCGCTCCGGTTGTACTACGAAAGTTGCGGCGGAAACGATTTCTACCCGCAGGAATACCTGGAGCGCAACACGATCTCGCAGATAGCGGCGTTGATCCGGCAGCACCGTGCGGACTCGGTAGGCCAGAGCCTCAACACTCTTAGGCAAGAGGCCCAGGACCAGAAACAGCGTGTGGCAGCCCAGGCTGCAGCGAATCGGCGGCACCGGCAGAACCTCGCACAGCGCCGCCAACTGGCGAATCGAGCAATTTTCTACGACATGTGGCGGTAACGCCGCCACGGATCGTAAATCCTGCGGCCAATGGTTACGGGATTCTGGGCTCTGCATCGTCAGCCAGCCCATCCCCCTGCGGGGTATCTCCCACGAATGGGGTCGGCAGAGCCGCCCCCGGGTGGGGGTTGGGAGGGCGGACAGGCGTTGGCCGCTCTCCCAAAACAACGCCAATCCGACAGGAGAAATCACCATGACCGAATCGCTGATCACAGTGCACAAATACTACGATTCCAACTATCAGGACAGCCCCCGAGATGGCCTCGTTCTTAACATTCACCCCACGTTCGGCGCGTCCGTGAGCCACGCCGGTCAGCCGGGCAACGCCGAAACAGCAATGGAGCGGCGGATCGAGTTGCCATTCGCAGGAGCCTTGCCGCCCACAGATGCAGAAGAGGCGACGTTCCTGGACGAACACGACGCGCTCATCCAGCGGATTCTCGCCGGGTACAAGTTGGACTTCGACATGCGCACTGCCACCGAGCACGGCGTGCTTACCGAGGACGCCGAGGCAGCCGTCGAAGCACTCGGCGTGATCGTCGCCGAGACCGACTTCAACGATGGCAAGGTCGATCTAGATGCGTGGGCCTGGTACGGAATGAACATCCTCGATGCGAATGATCTTGTACCCGCAGTCTTCCCCAGAGGCGACGACGGCAAGATCGACTTCGATGCCTTGTGCGAAATGGCCGCAAAGAGCGAAATCGAGGGCGCTTGCGCCCTCATCGTCCACATCAACATGAGGCACGTCGAGGATTCGGTGAAGACTGCTCTCGACGACTTCGTAGAACGCGGCGACCTGGACGAGGAGGACCTTGGAGTCGGCATCTGACGGCATGATCAACCACTGAAACCACCGCCGACCCTGAATGTCGGAACCAACAGAGCCCCGCACCGAAATTCGGTGCGGGGCTCTGTTTTTTCGCTGTGCTTAGCCACGCTCACGGCCGTAGTCAGCGTCGACCGTGGTCACAGCAGGCCCGGAGCCGGGTGAGGTTTGCTTCTTCGCGACCATGCCGCGACCCGGTCGCTATCCGCCCTCGTAGTGCTCCCCCCAGGCATTATGTGCGCTCTCCCCGGTGGGCATGACTGCCTCACCGAGCCAGACGTGCAGGTCGTCAGGCACCCCCGCCAGCGCGCCAGTGGTGACGGAGACCGTGGTCGCGGTGAGTCCGGTCAGACGCGCCTGCTTCGCTCGGAACGTCGCGAACTCCTCCGCGAGGGTGCCGCCGCTCTCTGTCCGGCGCATCCTCATCCACACCGCCAGCATCATGGGCACACCCACCAGCGGTGTGTCAGTGACGAGGCCGCCGACCGCGTGCGCGAGCTGCTGTCTCTGCTGGTCTGCCTGCTGCTGCTCAGCCGACTTCTGCTGGGTGAACTCGGCCAGATCACGCTCGGCGTTTCGCTGCTCAGCCTGCTCAGCCTGCCGCTCTGCGCGCAGGCGATCTCTCTCGTCATTCGCCATCGGTCTGCTCCTTGTTCGCGTCCACGGTGGCCGTGTTGCCACCGTCGGTGTTCTTGCCTTCATCTTCTGCGTACTCGAAAATGCTCTTGACCAGCTCACCCTCGATGACGAGCCACACCATCGCCGGGTCGGCTGCATCGGCCTTGAGAGCGGCCACCTTCACCTGCTCCGCGCCGGCGCCTTCCGCTGTAGCCGGGAGTCCGTCACCGACGACCCTGTACGAACCGCCTCCGATGGTGGCGCAGCTTGCGCCGCTGTATGTCACCGTCGGCATGTACGCCTTCGCATCGGGGCCGCTGGTCTCACCCGTGAGCCGCAGTTCCCCGGCGGTGGCGACCGATGCCTTCCACCACGAATCTTCAAGGGGTGCGGTTGGTTCCGTCGTCGTCGTAGGAGCACCGGGGATGCGACGTTTGCTTTTCTGTTCGCGAGACTGGCGCGAGCTATCGGTACCGGCCGCGTTCAAACTTTGCACCCAGAAAACATCTATCTGCCTGTCGTCTTGTTGATAGACCCAGACGCTGTCTGAAATGACTTTGCGGCTCGGCTCAGCGATGATGCGATCCCCGATTGCGGGCGGTAACTCAACGCTGTCCCCGGTCAATCGGAGTTGCATCGTCGGTCGCTTACCGTCCGGTGCCCAGTACGCCTTTTGCGCCATCTTGCCGCCGTCCTTGCAGGCGTCAGGATCTGCCCGAAGTGCGCCCACCTTCGCGTCGACGCGTTCGGTCAAGTCCTCTTTCTTCTCCTTCGCCTGCTGTTTCGTCTCATCGACCTTCGCCCCGACACGCTCGCTGATGCTCGGCTTGTCGTCGGGGGCGCCCATCCGCATCATGCTGAATGCCGTCCCACCGATGGCTGTCACGGCAACAAGTGCCGCGACGGCCTGCCAGGGCCGGATGCCCCGCTTGTTGGATTTTGCTGCGGGCACGACCGGCTCGTCGGGATATTCGATCTCGTCGGCTTCTTCTTCACTGTCGACATACACGATCTCGTAACCGTCGTCGTCGTAGTCAGGCATTGTTTCCACCTTCGATGTTGGGCTGACGGTAGACGCGCTTGACCGGGCGGGGCGCTGCCTGCGCGGCAGGTGCAGGTGCAGGTGCCGACGGTGCAGGTGCCGACGGTGCAGGTGTGGTGGTCACCACGCCTTTGGCGCGCAGACCAGCGACGACATTCGGAATCAGCTTCGGGGCCACGATCAGACCCGCCACCGCAGCAGTGGCGGCTGCGGCAATCCACATGTTGCTGAAAACCGTGAGCATCACGGAAACGCCCTGGCGGGCAACGAGAAACGCGATTGCGTAGCCGAGCGCCACCAGGGACAACTTGAACGTGGTGGAGCGGGCGAGCCACGCCGTGTAGTCGGCCGAAACGGTCTGGATGACCCCCTTGGACCCTGCGAAACCGTCGCCGCTGCCCTTGGGTACAGCTAGGAGGCCCTGACTAAACATGAGCCTGACCAGCATCGACAGAAACATGGTGATGCCAGAGGATGCGATTTCGAGCCAGCCAGCCTCTGCCAAGGCGAAGCCGACGAGACCGACCGAGCCGCACAGAAGTACGGTGCCCACGATGCGGATGATCTCGCCAGCGCCGGTCTGGACATTTACGGTAACGGGTTGCACGCTCATCTCAGATCTCCTTCGTGTTCTACCCAGTCGTCGTCGCTACCGGCGTCTGCCAGCAGCACCTTTGATTCTGAAATCTCTTCCCCTGCAAGCGGATCGAGTCGCACCTTCTCCTTGTCGGGTGTCACTCGGAACGTGCCGTCCTTGTTCTTCACGGCCTTCGCGACCGCGTTCTTGGGCACCGCAGCCCAACCCCACGCCCAGATCAGGAAGGCCACGCCCAGCGGTGCGAGCACCGCCTGCCACAGCAGCCAATCGCCGCTAGCGACCTGAACGCGGACGACCGGCCAATAGGGGCTCAAGCCCACGGCGACCTCACTCGGGGCCGGTAGCCAGCCGAGCAGCAGACCCACCACGATCAGTGCCGCACCGAGAGCGGCCCACGGCGACACCCAGAGCCGGCCGATGCGCGGAGAAATCCACCACATCACGCGGTAGAGGCCGACCGCAGCCAACACAGCCGGTCCGATGACCAGCGCCGCGTCGACGGCCACGACGGCAAGCAGGATCGCCCTCGCCATGCTCTCCCCGCCCTCATCGGTGCTGTTCAGACGCCTCCACAGCGGAGGCGTCAAGTCGTCGTGCAGCGCACTCCCTTCGACTCCGGTACCGGCGCGGCCACCGCGTCGAGCCCGGCGACTCAGCTGCTCGCTGCGGCGCCGGGAGCTGGTGCCGGCTCTGCTGCGCGCGAGCAGGCCCGCAGCCCGCTCGCGCTCCCACCGGTAGGCGGTGGTCACGGTGCACTCGTCAGGCAGGCACTCAGATCAGCGGCGTCAGCTATTGGTAGGCAAGCCTCGATCTGCACCCGCTGTTGCTTGGCCGATTGACCGGTGCCGAAGCTGCCGCCCGCCAGCCACCCCGTCAGAAAAATGGTGCCGACAACGATGACGACGCCGATCATTTTGAATCCGATTCTTCCCATATCCGCTCCCGTTGTCGTTGTGATCCTTCCGATACGGTACCCCGGTGGGGTACCGTATGGCTAGCGCAAAAGCGCATCTGAACAGGAACGATAGGGAGTGTGTTTATGTCCGAGAAACTCACCGCACGACAGGTTGTACCGCTGACCAGCACCGAACTGGCCGATATGCGGGCCTGCGCACGGCAGCGCGGAATGTCGACGGGTTTATATGCGAGGGCTCTGCTGCTGCACGCCTTCGGGGAACTCGAGTACCTCGGCAGTCCCGGCATCGAGCAAGCCATCACCGCCGAAAGCTCAGCAGCACAGCAACGTGTCAGACAAGGTGCAAAGACGGCAGCTGCAGCACGCTGGGCGCAGTCATGATCGGCCGCGCGAAGTCCGCCGCCGCCGGCCGCACGCGGCAGGCGCCGCCGCCGTCGGACCAGCCCTACGGCGGGGTTCTCGTCGTGGAGCAGGGCGCGATCATCACCGACCGCACGAACACCGGAGGCCGAGACGGCAGCATCGCGAAAACAGCACCTCACCTGCTCGTTTCCGGTCGAACGGGTGAAGGCAAATCCAGGTCGGTGCTGGGTCCGAACATCGTGATGTGGGGTGCGCGACCCGTCGTTGCGATGAGCAGTAAGGGCGACCTCGCGGAAATGACGATCCGCAAGAGGTCCACACGTGGCCCGGTGTATCTGCTCGATCTGTCGGGTGAAGTCCGCGAATCGGAACTGAAAGGTGTCCCGGTCACCCGAGTTGCCTCAGATCCTTGCGCAGGCATCGACTCCGACGACTCCTCGTTGGAGGCCGCTGCCCTGCTCATCGAGACCGGCAGTCTCGGCGGTGGTGACGGCGGCGGGGATTCGTTCTGGTCCACCCTTGCCATGCGACCCTTGGCTGCGCTGCTGCGAGCCGGCGGCTGGTACCCCGACCCCGAGACCGGCGAGCCGGTGTGGGGCGGCGGGATCGAATGGGTGACCGCTGCCTGTGAGAACCCCGGCGACGACGGAGACGGCGGGGCCACGACCAGCGACTATAGTGACGACGAGGAGGCCGAAGAGCCTCCGCTGGACTTGGCTACGCCCACCTGGGACGTGGCATATCTGCGCGCCATGCTGCAAGGTTCACGGCACGCCGCGAGCTTGCTTTCGGCAAAGAAACTCGACCCGAAGCAGAGAGACAGCATCGGTATCAATGCGCGAGTCGCGTTGTCCGCGTGGGCAGTCGAGGCCGTCGTGGGTGAGCCGGGCACCACGGCATTCCATCCTTCGATGCTGGCGCAGCCCGGTGCAACCCTCTACCTCGTCTCACCGATGGCGGGCGGTGCGGCACCGGCGGCGTCGGTCGTCCTGGTGCAGATCGTGAACCACTGGCGCAAACGTGTCGGAGAACTCAGCGACATACTTTTCGTCCTAGACGAGGTGCCCAACGGCGCGCCGCTGCCGGTCAAACGCTTTCTGGGCTGGATCGGCGAGGGCCGTGGTCTCGGCATCCGCGTCGTCGCGGCAGTACAGAGCAGCTCCCAATTCGAGATTCTTTGGGGCCCAGCCGGAGTGAAAGTTCTCAGAGACATCTTCCCCTCAGTGCTCATCTTGCCTGGTGCCCCCGAGAAAGAGTTGCTCGACGCCGCCGCGTGGTCGGCGGGCACAGAGGAGCGTGTGACCAGCTCGCTCGATGCACAGGGCCGAACCAGCCTGGCAAGAGACAAGATCGAATCATTGTCGGCAAACGAGTTGTTGCCCCGAGCCGGGGAGGGCCGACTGCTGCTCGGTGGCAGGCCAGGAGTCCGAGTGCGGCTACCCGACATCGCGGCCACGGACCTGCTCGACTGACGCAAGCAGAAAACCCCTCTACCGCTGGTAGAGGGGTTTTCTTGTGCTTGCTGCGTCACATGCCCGCAGCGTGTACCTGGGCCTTGGTCTTGGTCTTGCCATCGGCCGGCTGCTGCTGGGCCTGGCGTAGCTGCTTCTGCCCGTCCTTGAGTCTCGCCTGTGCCTGGTCGCGCCCGACCTGGTTGACGCTCCCCGGTTGGCGCTTCGGGGCCGCATTCGCAGCCCGTTCGGCGGTCCTCCGAACTCGCTGCCGGTTGGCCTGGGCTTGCCGCTGAGCAGCGCGGTGCTCGGTGCCGCCCACAGCCGCCTCACCGAACCGCTTGCGTACAGCGTCCTCACCGCCGGGTTTCGCCAACATCTCCCGCATGGCCGCGACCTTTTGCGCATCGGCCTCGATATTCTCTTGGCGCGGTCGTGCCTGCCCGGATCGCGGCGCCCACGCACGCTTCTCCTCGTCGTTTGCCATGACAACGTCCTCTCATCATCCTCAGGGTCCGGTGTTCCGGGCCCTGGTCCTGCGGCTCATTCACCTAGCTCCTGTGTCTTGCTCTGGGTGCGACCCTGCGCGACGATCTGCTCGTTTGTAGCCTTCACGTCGCGCTGGCCTGCGCCCAAAGCAGTCTTGAGACGGTCGCTGCGTTCACCCACGGTCTCGGTCGGGACCGTCTTCCCCCGCGCCGCGTACGTCTTCGCGGCCAGCGCGTGCCCCAGTTCGAGTAGCGATGTCCCGTCGGAGCGTTTGGCTCCGCTCAATGCCGAGGCGAGAGCCGCGTTCATCTCGCGCTGGGCGAGCTTGGGGTCATACTCCGGGATCGAGGCCAGGCGCGTCTGAACCTCTTCCTGGGCCTTCTCGGCTGCCCGGCGGGCAGTAGCAGCCTGCGCCAGTTCCTCGGCCGCCCGCCGCCGCTCTTCCGCAGCTTCGTCCCGATCGGGTTGCGCTTGAGCCGCACCCTCGGCGCGGCCGGCTTCGCGCGCCTGGGTGCGCAGAGCCGGCAGCTCGGCCACCCCCGCTGCGAGCCGCTGACGCATTTCTTGAGTGTTCGCCGCAACCTCCCCGTACGCGTCTGCCGTGATCGCCGAGTAGGCGACAGTGTTCTGATCGGCAAGTACCTCAACCTCAGCGAACTTCTCGCCTACGAGCGCCGCCTGATCCGCGATCTGCACCACCTGATCCGCGACCTCGATGCGAGCGTGCTCCACCTCCTTGAAGTCAGCCAGGCTCAAATGACGACTGTGGCGCAACTCGTCTCGCTCACTCTCGACTTCGTAGCCGAGTGAAGTCATAAATTCTCTCAGCTCGGCGTGGTATCGCTCCATCTTCCGGCTTGCGCCCTCACCAACCATTTTCGGCGAGCCGTCGCGATTGAAAAGGTCCGCGCCCGTCTCTGATCGGGCTTGGACTTTCCGGTCGCGGGGATGCCGACCGAAAGCCCGGCTGAAACCATTTTTGAGCGCGTCCGGATTCTTCCCGTAAACATTGGAACCGAAAGGATCGGAGAGGAGCTGGATGTGCGGCCTGCTTTCGTCAAGATTGATGCTGTAGCCGTGCATCGACGCCTGCCCGCCGGGCAGAATCTTGGCCTGGAATGCCAACCAATCGTCAAAGTAGCGCATCGCCTCGTCGTGCCGGTCGGGCCGAATCCGATAACGCGGCAGCATAATCGGATCGCCGGTTCGCGGGCCCGATTCATAAACTTTCGGCGTTCCGTCTTTACCCACCGCCTGATACGTTGTGCCGTCCGGTTCGACGTAAGCCCAGGGGAGTTGCCCCACCGTCGTCACCGCGAAACGCTCACCTGTGTTTAGTCCTCGACTCAGTCGTGAGACTCTGGCATCGCCGTACGCGACGACGTCTTCGATGCTTGTCGACGCTCGGAATCCGCCTCGGCCGTCGTTCGTCATGTCGACATTGAAGGGCGTCATCGTGACATTGATCGCCGGGTTCTGCGCCGCGTAAAAAGCCACGGCCGCCGGGCCGGCTGTCGATCGCTGCGCCTCGGTCGTGATGAGACCGCGCGACCGCCGATCACCGGCGCCGCCGGTCGACCGTTGCTCTTGATGGTTCATGCTCGCGCGGCTCGCCTGAGACGACATCTGGCCCTCCCTTCGGTCGTGCCCGGTGAGCGGCGGGGTGGGGGTCTGATGTGGCGGGGCCCTGCTGCGCCGCCCACCTCAACATACCCCCACCCCGTACCCGTATCAACCTTGAAACGGCGTCGTTCCTAGGCGCTGTAGGAATGGAACGCACGTTCGAACTCCGTTCGACCGTGCTCTCGCTTCGCTCGCCATTCCCCGGCGCCCTGCGGGGCGGGCCCTTCGGGCCGGAATACCTTGCCGGGCAAGGCCCGCCGCTGCGCGCCGGAGAGAGTGACAGGACCCGACTGCTCGCTCGCTCGCAGCCGGGTCCTGTCACCCCACAAGAGATTGAGAACCACCCGGCAGGGCGCCGGGGTGACCTGTCCGAGCACCACTGTCGAGCGCCGCGACGGAGTGCACCTACGAAAGTGAATACGGCGCAACGGACACGACGCCGTCCGATACGCAGTTGAGACGCGGAAGTAGAAGCGAAGGCGGTCTGGATGCGGAAGCAAGTCCACCTGCGGCCTCAACCGACCGACGAAAACCCAGCATCAGTACCGTGATCCCTGCCGGCGTCCGGGGTGGATACGAGCCTGTGGAACACGACAGGGAAGAGAGGAGCCAGGCGCGGGATCAGAACTCCGGGTGCCGGCCAGTGGCAGGCACCCGCAACGAGCGCAGAGAGCGAGGGCGAATAACGCAGCGCAATAACGCGCACCGCAGAGCAGCGCCCGACCAATAATCGACGGTGATAAAAACAACGACCTAACAACGTGGATGCGCCGCGCAAAAACGACTCAAAGTCGTTGTCAGGTAGATGATGTGCACGCGTCAATACGGTGACACATCGAGGGTTGCTCGCTCATCAGTCGCTGTTTGCAACGAGCTACCAACGTGCACCGCCTTAGCTCGGTGATAGCAGCGACAACACTCGCTCATATCCGGCAGATAACACGGTGTGACCACGCAGCAAAGTCGTTGTCTGGTCGCTGTTTGCAACGAGCTACCAACGTGCACCGACATAACATCGGGCTTGCGCGCACCTATGTCGTTGTTAGGTCGCTGTTTGCAACGATTGAAAATGCCTCTAACGCAACACTTCCACCGATCAAACCCGGTACAACGAGGTTGCAACAGGTTTGCATCGAGCTAGCACCGACGTAACAACGACCAAATGCGCTGTTGAATCGGTGCTAGCCGCGACCAAACAACGAGACAACCCCATCACTGGTCGGTGACGGGGTTGTCTCGCTGCGGTGTGGCGGCGTCAGTCGTTGTCGGTGCCACCGACTGCCGGTGCACCTGGTGGCAGCGGCGGCGGAGTTCTCCCGCCGTCGGTCCGTCGCCAGGCGGCGACGGCATTGATCTGGACTTCGAGCAACGCGGCGGTGAGGGCCGCGTCACGAAGCTGGCCGACCGTCGCAGCCTCGAAACCGGCACGGACTCCGAGCAAGAAGGCGGTCGCGGCTGTGTCGTTGTCATCCGGGTGCGTCATTCCATCTCCGGTCATAGCGGCACCTCGATTCCATCCCAGACCCAGGGTGTGAGAGAGGGAAACGGAGCAGGTGCAGGTGCAGGTGCTGGTGCTGGTGCTGGCGCAGGTGCGTCACGAGTCAGCGCCGGACCCCGCGGCGGCAGGTCCGCAGTCACTTGTCGCAAGTCACCGGCAAACGCCTGTCGGCTCCAACGGGCGATTCCTGGATCGCCCGTGACCATCTCCTCAACCGCTTGAGATTGGCCGTATGTCCGTGTCCGCAGCACCGACCGCCCGAGGGCGCCGAACACGCTGCCGCAGGAGGAAGCGTTGGTCATCCCCCAACCCGTGAACCTTGGTTTCTTGCGATTGCCGCTGCTGTCGCGCTCGTCGCGCCAGACACCGCCGCGCACGGCCTCGTCGACCAGGCGGTCGACGAAGTTCTCGATGGTCCCTGGATGCGAGCCGGGGTGCGCCTCGCGCATCCACGCTTTGAAGGCGTCGAACAACATCGCGTAAGGGAGAACGGCCAGCGTGCTGTCGGCGATGGCAGGTTCCCACTCCCGCCAGAAGGCGATGACGGGATCGTTGCTGCCTCGGTACCCCTCAAGCGCCGCAGCCACTTCCTGCGGCTCGCTCAGCGCGGTGATGCCGCCGACTCCGACCAGTGCCTGCCAGACAAACCATTCGCGAACCTCGGCGCGGCGAACGTAGTCGGCCTTGATCTCGGGGATTTTGCGGACTTCGGTCCCAGCCGCCATGAACCGCGCACCGAAGGGGACGATATGAAGACGGCGATCCATCGCTCCGCTTTTGTCACGGATCTTCGGCAGCCGATTGATCGAAAAGATCATCGGGACGAAAAGTTTCACCTCGATCGGATCTCGATATTTCCGATTGATCTGAATCGGATCGTGCGAAGAGATCGTTTTCAGCATGGCCGACGACTTCATGAAGCCGTCCGGGTCGCTCTCATCACTTAAGTTCGCCACCGCGCCCAGCAGCCGGGTCAAGACGAAATCTTTCTCCCCGCTGAAAGCCTCCAAACCCAAGCTCGCGCAACGCAACCCGGCGGGTCCGCCGAGGATGCAGCGGTGCAATTCCAGTAGCGTGCCCTTGCCGTTGGACCCGGACTCGGCGTAGTAAAAGACACTCTTGTCGTCACCGAAGGCGCGGGGGCGCAGAAGACGGTTATTCACCTCGTGGATGGATCGGGCGAGGGTCTCCGACCCCATCACTTCCAGCAACCAACTCTGTGGATCCCACCAGGAGCCGTCCGGATTCTGGATCCGGGGTAGCGGAGGTTCCGCTACGGGCAGCCGGGTGCGTGCCTTCGCCATGAACACAAAGTCGGATGAATACGGCAGGCGTTCGCTCGTCGCCATGTTGTAGACACAGTCGTCGAGAGCAACCAGATCCGCATCCTCCGTCTGGCGACGGAGAGGTGCCAGGTCACGTAGTGCCCTCAAGGCCTCGTCAACCCAGCGACCATCGATGTCGTACACGACGCCACGCAGCCACAGGGTGATCGCGTTTGACTTGCCGCTGCACTCGACGTAGATGCCTTCGGCCTCGTCATATACGGCCAGTAAAGCGTCGTCGCGTGCAGCTTCGGCCCCACCCGCTGGTATCAGCACTGCCACGCGGTACACCAGCAGCAACTCGGCGGCTTGCCGAGGAGTGAGGCTCTTCAGACGTGGGGCAGGGATCTTGGTCTTCGTTCGGTCGTAGATCGCCTGTGCCCAGGCAGCAAGTGCGCGGTTGACGGAGGAGGTGAGTAAAGCGGCTGCGGCCTGCGGTTCGGGGCGGCTCTGCCGAATCTGCTTGAGCACTTCGCCAGTGGCACGGCGAAGTACCTGGTCGTAGGTTTCGGCACCTAGGGTGCTCACAGCGACGGTGTTACTGTCGGTATCGAGATCGTTACCAGGATCTACCGAAGCGCCGGCTGCCAGGCCGGCGTTTTCTTTTGCGCTCATACTTACGCACCGCCAGCAGCCAAATACGAAGTCACGGCCGCGCGTGAATACCGAACGCTGCGGCCAACCTTAATGAAATCGGGGCCGGTACCCCGGTAGCGGCGGGCGGTCAGCGCCTCGGTCGTTGTGCGCAGAAGCGCAGCAACTTCGTCGGGCAGAAGAAGGTGCTGGGGGTCCGTAACTTGCGGTGGAGCCGCACCCGGATCAGGAGAGCTGGGAATGCTTATGGCAACGGTCATGCGGAGACCTCGTTTTTTTCGAGATCCACCCCGGGAGCGTCATCGCTCATTCGTGGAAAATACCGGGGCCCCGCCTGCTGACTGCCCCCTCAGGGGGTTCTCCACCGGCCACGGGGGTCAACTCGCTCTTAGGGGTGCCATCCCTGCCTGGGCTAAGGCTGTCGCATCTCTTAACGCCGTTATCCCCACCATTACGCGGGCGGAAGCCTCCGGGCAGTGGCCTGCCGGTCGAACCAGTACGTTTCCCGAGGCCGGAAGCGTACCGTGCGGTCTAGCTTACATCAGGTGACGCGAAATGTCGGGATTTGACGTGGCATGGCGCGGTGGTGGTCCAGTGGTCCAGCCGTAGGATTCGGTGGACCACCTGCTGGACCAGGTATAGGTGCAGCTCAGGGTGCGTTTCTGGGGTAGCTGGTCCAGTGGTCCAGTCGTAGCCGGAAAACTTTCCCTGTGTGTGCGGGTGCGTGTGTGCGTGCGAAGTTTCTTATTTCTCATTGGACCATTGGACCAAAATGGTAAAAGAGGGCTTCTACCTGCAGTAACGGGTGGTCCAACGGTGGTCCAATGAGAAAGTTGCATTGGACCACTGGACCAGTCAGCGGATTACGACAGGGTGTGATGGAGTGGCCGCTTGCAGCCGCCTGTCGAAAGCTGCAAGACGTGAAAGAACCCCGATGCCGATGGCACCGGGGTTCTGCTTTCTGCTTCTACCGAACGGCGCAGCGGTTTCACTTCACTGTGCCTTCGTACCCAGACCCGTAACACGAATTTCGGCGACTTCGTTGTTCTGCGTTTCGGTGAACGCCGGTGCGACCGGTGGCATCGAACGGATCGACGGCGGCACCCTCGGTGGCCGCCGCGCAGTCGCACCTATTGCCGATGCCGTTGAGGAGCACAGCTGACGTGTTGGGGTACACCCGCACCGCCAAGTGAGCGACGTCGATCACGGTGTACCAATAGAGTCCGTTCCGCAGTTATGCGTCGCAGTCTCGGTGAGAGCCGGACCCGCACGGACACCGACTCCGGCTCTGCAATCCGTTCACCCGCTGAGACACCTGAACACGAAGAGCAAAACTGGGTCGAACTACTTAGTAGTCGACGACACTGAGGGGCTGCCCACACCCGCGACCCGCAGCATCGCCAAACCGATAGAACTGCGGTACGTCTCGGACACCCTCGACTTGCTCGACAGTGTGCCCAGTCCGATCAGCCTGAACACCTGCTAGCGATGTACTCCAGCGCCTCGTCTCGATGTGACATGAGTATTTCAATCACACGAAGGCCACCAGCCATCGCTCCTTCGCGGAACGCCCCGAGCCTGTCGACCCGTGTGAGCACCTCCTTGTCGGACAGGCTGTCAAGCCACTCGGCGAGCTGCGTCCTGCTCGGTGCACCAGGCAACGTCCCGATCATCTCTGTCAAATCATCTCGGACAGGCCCTGCTCGGAGCCTTTCTGAGTGCCTCTCGGTCGCCGAGACGAACGTCCCGGCCGCGATTGCCTCGCGCTCGTCCTCGTGGCCGACCGAGATGTCGTACCGAGCCGGCAGGACCGGACCCTGCCGATCGCCCGCGACGAGGATCGGCACGGCTTGCTCGCGCACCCAGTCGGCAATCTCGCGCAATTCGATCATCAAAGTCGGCCAGTCATCGGTACCTGGCCGATTCACGCCGATGTTCGGAAACAGGGACCACTCGACGATCTCACCGACCGGTGCCTCCGCGAGAACTTCGCCAACCACTAGTGGCCTCAGCAGGCGCTTCTCTAGGCCGTCGATCGACTCAGGCCGCTGGTCCCGCCGGTACATCACCGGCAGCATCACCGCAGCGACGGCAGGCATCCGGTGCTTCGCGTGGTTGGTATGCAGTACCAGACGGGCGAGCGGATGCTCAGACGGTGCCTGGCAACGATGGAGCGGCTGCAACCGCTCGATGCGTTGCACCAGCTCGCTCCCCGCCTGCAACGAAGACGGACCATTCTTACGCTTGCCCTTCACCCACTCGTTGAAACCAGCCTGGTCCTCTTTAGCCGGGATCTCGACAGTCTTGGCCGCCTTCTCCGCGAGCTGTCCATCCCGGCGCTCGACCTCAGCGAACAGGGCGTGCTCAAGCGCAGCACGCAGAGCGACCAGCGCGTCCGCGACCAGCAATGGCAGCTTGCGCGGCAACGGATCGAAGCCGTCAACGACCAAGCGATTGACCTGGCCGTCGGCTTCCTCGCGGAGCCGCACGACGTCGCCGGCCGCCGCCTGATAAGTGAACAGCAGCTCACCGACCTGATCAATCAGCTCGTCGGCGTGCGACAGCGTCGCCGCGACCGGGAGTTGGTGGTCAGGGAGCCACAAATAGTCAGGGGTGCTCACGCTCCCCCACCGTCGATCCACGGCGAGGTGCCGACCACCTCGGCCCCGACCGACTCCGCCCACGGACGAGCGAGATCAGGATTGCCGACGATCACACACAAAGCGGTGACGCCCGACGCATACTCCAGAGCCTTCTCCACCTCGTTGGGATTCGCCCACGCCATGATCAGCGGCCCAGGCGTCGAAGGTGTCGAGAACCCTCGGCCCGTGATGACCTCCAGCCGGTATCGCTCGATGAACGCAGCCAGCTCCTTGTTCTCCCGCAGGTTCCTTTTCGTCGGGACCCAAACCGTTACCTCCTGACCTGGACCCAGGTGCTCGCGGCACCACGCGCCAGCCACGACAGGCGCACTCGGACCGCGTCGGACGACAGCCACCGGGCAGTCGCGCTCCTTGTACATCAGACCCCCATCTGTTCGGTACCGTCACCGCAACTGGATGGTCAGACATTCCCGACAAGTCACATACCCCACGTCCAGCTGGAGTGCGGCCCGCGTGGCAACCTTCGACCCCGGCTCTCGCCTGAGAGCCGCGCGGGCACAAAATTGGCCGAGACCGAGTACCCGCAGGCCTGACAACACATGTCAGATACATACGACCCCCGGCGCCAAGCTGCGCCGAGGTTCTGTTTCTAGCTGCAACTACGGCAACGCGGTCATCGAGCACCACCGTAGATGTAGTCGCGCAGCGACGCAGCAGGAATCTGAACGATCACGCCGCGCTTGCGTGGGCGGACCGTGCGAAGGGCACCGGTCGCGAGAAGCCGTTGAACACTGTCGACGGAGACGCCGAGTCGTTCGGCCACCTCATCCATGAGGAAAACACGCAAATCGTCGGACGGGTCGAATCGGGTGGTCGTAGAGGCAGGCACCAGCCCGCTCCTTTCGTCTGAAAGAAGCGCGTGCTGTGCGAATGCTGGAGAGGTGCCATCGTCAATCCCGGAGAACCTGTTAGGCGACCTACGGCCAATGCCGGCCGGGGTTCTCCGCCAGCCCCGCTGTACCGCCGGGGCCACGGCCTCGAATCTTTACCCCGAGGCGGGCTACGCGACCCGGCACGTCACCGGGCATCACTGACGGTACTCGAGTGCCGCAACAAGGCGCAACCAATATGGGCGCACATTTGCCAGTTCGGATCCGAAATCCCACGGGGGTCCCACGGAGCGTCGCATTCGACTCCTAGAAACGAAGAAAACCCCCTGTTACCAGGGGGTTCTTCTTGTGGTCCCGGCTGGGATCGAACCAGCGACCTTCCGCGTGTGAAGCGGACGCTCTCCCACTGAGCCACGGGACCGTACATCGGTTCGAACGCATGCGCTCGAACGAGATGGAACATTAACATGAGCACGGACTGAACACGAATCGCCAGGTCGGGGTTGTCCGCTTCACGTCCGCCGGGAGATCGTCGTCGACACCGCACTCCCCCCATACATGCAGCCGTACTCAGGCGGCCCATACCGCCGTTCAGGGTTCACCCGACCCGCGATTGGTTGCCGATCAACCCCCTGAACTGGTGATTTGTAAGTATCCGACACAGTCGGCTAATGTTTTCAACGCACCACGGAGAGCAACCAACTCCCCAAGCAACACGGTGCGATGCGGACGTGGCGCAGCTGGTAGCGCACAACCTTGCCAAGGTTGGGGTCGCGGGTTCGAATCCCGTCGTCCGCTCGAGAGGTGTAACTCAACCTTCGCGGTGGAGTGGCCGAGTGGTGAGGCAACGGCCTGCAAAGCCGTGCACACGGGTTCGATTCCCGTCTCCACCTCGCGCGATTAGCTCAGCGGGAGAGCGCTTCCCTGACACGGAAGAGGTCACTGGTTCAATCCCAGTATCGCGCACCACGTCAGGCCTTCGGGCCTGATGATCAGGGCCTGCTTGTAGGTCTGATAAGTTAGAAAAAGTATTGACCCCGGAAACGAGGATCAATACTGATGCGGACGTGGCGCAGCTGGTAGCGCACAACCTTGCCAAGGTTGGGGTCGCGGGTTCGAATCCCGTCGTCCGCTCCATTTTTTCCTATCCTGCGCGATTAGCTCAGCGGGAGAGCGCTTCCCTGACACGGAAGAGGTCACTGGTTCAATCCCAGTATCGCGCACCACAGATGGACCAAGTCAGGCCCGGTACTCACCGGGCCTGACTTTTTTTCGTGAACCGACTGTCATTGCGCGCCCGGCGGCTCGCCGAGCGCCAGTGCGTATTCAGTGCTGCGTACGCCCTCGATCCGAGCCGGGATATTTCGGAACAAGTCCTGAAATGCTTGCGATAATCCTCTGTCACTTTTAGAGGACGCCTGCACGCTGTCCTGCGATTTCGGTCTTGCGTGGAGTTGTCTTCTGACATTCTGTGTTCAGAAATGCAGTGCACTCGGCGGCTGCGCTCGAGACCATGCTGCGGAGTCGTGTGGTGGATGCGGAGAGAATCAGCACAGTCGAGAGCGGCGTACTGACGGCGGTGGATTAGCAATGGTGCTGGCTCGGTCGCGGTTCGCGGCCTTGGCGCTGTGCAACGCATGGAAGCACTCGATTCCGCACTCAGCAATCTGAAGTCGCTGCATGATCACCCGACCGACTTCGTCATGCCGCCCGGCCATGCCAACCACCAGATTGCAGGTACACACACCGACGTGGTCTGCCACTGGGATGCCACACCGTACAATTTCGTTTTCGACGGAACTCGAGCTGTCGGATTCATCGATTTCGACGAAGCAGAGCCTGGACGTCGAATCGACGATCTCGCCTGCTTTGCGTACCGCTACGCCCCACTATCCAACGACGGCGGCTGGCCAGACGACATCGATCGATATATACGCCTAAGCACATTTTCACGACGTACTCCGACTCAGGGGCAGCATAGTTGCCGGATCTGACGACCAAACGTCTCGACGCGATGAAACGCGCAATCGTCGTGCGCCAACAGGACGGAAGCGCGGCATTCTCGGTTGAGCTGGCGAGACACCTCGACATTTGCAGCGGCGACCAGACCTTCATCGAGCGGCACCGACGTGACATTCTCGACGCTCATCCTAGCCACAGCTGATCACGCCAGCTCAGCAATCAATGTAGATACGCTTCGGATCGAACGAGTTCACCGCACACTGCAATTCGGAGGTGACTACTACTTGCTTCCCGCATTGAGATCCGCGTTCGGAACACACTGCGCTCTGCTCAGCCCCTACCCGGCTGATCCGGTCTTCGCCGAAACCCCCTTCCCGACCCGGGCAGCGGCGACGACGTAGGCCGATACCGCGTCTAGTGCGTGGGAATGGTTGCCCGCGATTATCGACGCCGTGACTACCGCAGCCCGTGAGAACGCCGAACCGCCCGATCCTGGTATCCGTTCATGCTGCTCGGCGTCTGCACCGACCAGTAAATTCGCAAGATCAACGACACGTTGAACGAGCTGGGCATCGCCATCGACCTCGACAACCGAGATCGGTGTGACGTGACTCCGAACTTGTCCAATACGACAGGCAGCTGTTCGCCGCACTGAGCGTGAAATGTGGTTCCGACATGCAAACTAACCTGTCCAATGATCGAGATTCGACGATCTCCTCGCGCGTTGTGCCGGTTTTATGCGTATTTTAATTCTGTCCGCGGACATCAGTGGTAGCAGGTGCACAGTCGGTCTAGGACTAGATTCACTATCTGTTTGCGAGTCAATCACGAAGCCCTTACTCTTGCGGCGTGCATTTGTACTTTCTCTGAGACGGCTGAGTAAGGCCTTCCGCGCTCGTTGAGCTATTCGAGCCAGCGGCGGCCGCTCGTTCTCGACCCAGCGTGGGTCGCCGTCTTCGGCGTACCGGTTTGCCGGCTTCCGGTGTGGTGCGTCCTCTCGAAGGATTCGAATGCTCACCCCAACGAACGCTCAGCCAACGCATCAACGCGCCCAGCTCATTGCCTCAGACGTATCTGTGATGCGCGGGGCGAACCCCGTCCTGAACCACGTCGACCTCGTCGTCACTCCCACCTCGCGTATTGCCATCGTGGGAGAGAATGGACGCGGGAAATCCACCCTCCTACACGTGCTCGACGAAACCCTCACCCCGGACTCCGGCACGGTGCAGCGCATCGGCACACTCGGCGTCGCGGAGCAGGAGATGCCTGCACACGACGATCGAACAGTCGGCCAAGCCGTCGCGGAGGCGATCGCCGAACCACTCAAGGCGCTTGCGGCACTCGATGCGGCCATGCTTGCTTTGTCCGACGGGAACTTTGACGATGCTCAGCGATACGCAGCCGCGTTGGAATCCGCTGAAGCGCTGGGTGCGTGGGATGCCGAGCGGCGAGTGAAGATCGCCCTGGCAGCACTCGACGCGGAAACCGACCCGGAGCGGTTGCTCCGCAGCCTCTCGGTCGGACAGCGGTACCGCGTACGACTGGCATGCCTTCTGGGGTCACACGAGGACTTCCTGCTTCTCGACGAGCCCACGAACCACCTCGACCGCAGCGGTCTCGACTTTCTGAGTGCGCAGCTCCGAGCGCGCAGCGGAGGCGTGGTCGTGGTCACCCACGACCGCACACTGCTCTCCGATATTGCGGAGACCATCGTGGACCTCGACCCCTCGCCGGATGGTCGAATCCGACTGTACGGCAACGGTTACACCGGATATCGCGAGGGTCGCATCGCTGAGCGTGCGCTCTGGGAGCAGGAGTACGACCGTCAACAAGCCGAGCATGCCCGACTGAAGGACAGTCTCAGCACGGCCCAGAATCGCCTGCAGTCCGGGTGGCGACCGGAGAAGGGAACGAACAAGCACGGACGCGCGACCCGCGCAGGCGGGCTCGTGCAGAGCGTTCATCGCCGACAGGAGCAGCTCGAAGCGCACGCGGTGACGGTGCCGGAACCCCCGCAACATTTCAGATTTCCTGAACTCCTACCGAATACCGGTTCCGTGTTGTTGAGTGCGGATCAGATCACCGTTGCCGAACGCATGATCCGCGAAGTGTCCTTTGCCCTCTCTCGCGGCGACCGGCTCGTGGTGACCGGTCCCAACGGGGCGGGGAAATCGACGCTACTGCGCGTGCTCGCCGGCGAACTGCACCCCAGTACGGGCTTCGTGCGGAGGCCGCCGGGCATCCGTCTCGGATTCCTGCGCCAAGAGACCGATCTGCCGTTGCACCGGCGGGCTAGTGAGGCTTACTCCGCGCACCTCGACGCACTCATCACGGCTGGGACGCTCGAGCCGTCCGATGCAATCGGGCTCTCGCAGCTCGGCCTTCTTCGTGCGCGTGAATCGAGCAAGCAGATCGGTGAACTGTCGATGGGACAGCAACGCCGTCTCGACCTGGCGATGGTACTTGCGACCAAACCGCACGTACTGCTCCTCGACGAGCCGACCAACCACCTTTCGGTCGCCCTCGTAGACGAACTCACAGACGCTCTGGCCGCAACCCGCGCCGCGGTCATTCTCTCCACCCACGACCGCCAACTTCTCCGCGACGTAAGCAGCTGGCCGCCAATGCAACTGACCGCAACAACGGTGAGAGAGGCATCGGTATGAGCAGCAACAACGCCGATGCACTGCGAGCACTAGCTCCGCTGCGTACGCGCGACTATCGACTCCTCTTCGCTGCCGTCGGAATCGAAGTCTTCGGGACCGGCATGTGGACGATCGTCATGGTGTTCCAGGTCCTCGCACTCGACGACAGCCCTCTAGCACTCTCTGCTGTGGCGACGGGGCTCAGCCTGGGACTGTTCGCGTTCTCGATATTCGGCGGCGTAGTCGCTGACCGATTCTCCAAACGCCTCATCATCACCGTCCAGGGATGCACGGCGGCCGTGATGGCGGTAGTCGCGGTGCTGTCGCTCAGCGGGGCCATCGAGCTGTGGCACGTCGCCGTCGCATCGTTCGCGATGGGTGCCGGCAGCGCTTTCTTCTACCCCGCATACAGCGCCTACTTGCCACAGGTGCTCCCGCCCGAACAGCTCCTCGCAGCGAACGGCCTCGAAGGGGCCCTGCGCCCATCGTTGGGACAGGGTCTCGGACCCGCGCTAGGCGGAATTGTTGTCGGTGCGTTCTTTCCTGCAATCGGCGCGGTCATAGTCGCGGCGTCGTACGCAATCGCGTTCGTCATCACCCTTTTCCTCAGTCGAAGAGAGGAAACCGGGCAGATGTCGACGGAAGAACGAACCAACGTGTGGGGTGACCTCACAGCAGGCGTCCGCTACGTGGTGCACACACGATGGCTATTGTGGACATTGCTTTTCGGGTAATTACTCGCATTGGCGGAACTCCACGACGTCACTCAACTGATTCCGCTCGTGGAGAAGATGCCACGGATTCGAGGCCGGCCACGGAATCGGCCCCGCCGGTTGTTCGCCGACCGAAGTACGATTACGACGAGTACAGGAACCTGTTGCGTGAAAAGGGATCACACCGATGATCGCCCGCCGGGGTGCCGTGCATGGCTCCGGGCTCGGCAAGGTACGGCGGATCGTCGAGCGGACCTTCGCTAGGTTGCATCAATTCAAGCGCCTACGAACACGTTCCGGTACGAGCGGACCTGAGCGGGGTCTGCTCGTACTCGCGCACAGCATCATCTGTTTGAGACGACTGCGGAAATCATTCTGAAACCGTCAGCAAGCATGAACATCATCCAATTGACGTGTCGGAGGGTATGTTTACTCGACCTCACTGGGCATAGTGGCCGCATGAACCACCTCAGTTATCGCGCCTCGTCTCCCTCGACCTCTACTTCCGCAAGTTGTAGCGTTGCGACACCTCCAGGCAGCCTCTACTGCCGGCGCCTTCACCCCACCCTTCATCTGGCGGACCTGCCGCCGGGAGCTTTTGCGCCCGACTTGAATCCGAGCCCGCTGGCCTTGGCAACTGGCGCAGCCTCGAGTGCCTCGGCAGCAGGGGCGGCGGGAGCCTCAGCAGCAGGGACCGGTGCTGCACATGCAGCTTCAGCAGCCTTTGCACCCCGAGTCTTTTTCCCACTCTTCACCTGCAAACCCTTGCCGGGAGCCTTGGCGCCAGACGCCAGGCCGAGTCCCTTGGGCTTGGCGGGTGCGGCCTGGGCAGCGGCTTCGCGTGCAGCAGTTTCAGGAGCGGGAGCCGCTGCCGGTGCTTTCGTGCCCGGTGCTTTGGCGCCGCCTGCCATGCCGAGGCCCTTGCCGCCCGGTGCTTTCGCGCCGGGGGCTTTGGCGAGTCCCTTCATGGCCAGGCCCTTACCTGCCGGGGCCTCTGCTGCCGGGGCAGGAGTGGCCGGAGCCTCGTCGACTACTTCCTCGACGATCTGCGCGACCTCCGCCGCGACGGGTGCCTTTTCCCGCGGGATCACCTTGATGTTCTCGGTGAGCTGGGCGGGATCGAGGCGGGTGACGGACTCGAGCATCATCTGCGCGACGTCCACGACCTCGACGCCTTCACCCTGGCCCGATTCCTGACGTGCAGTGACACCGTCGGTGAGCATGACCCGGCAGAACGGGCAACCGGTGGCGATCTTCTTCGGATTGGTCGAGAGCGCTTCGTCGACACGATCGACGTTGATGCGCTTGCCGATGTTCTCTTCCATCCACATCCGGGCGCCACCGGCACCACAGCACATGGAGCGTTCACCGTGACGCGGCATTTCCTTGAGCGTGGCGCCCGAGGCCTCCATCAGCTCACGTGGCGCGTCGTACACCTTGTTGTGCCGGCCCAGGAAGCACGGATCGTGGTACGTGACGTCTTCGGAGACCGACGCGACCGGGATCAGTTTCTTCTGCCGGACCAGACGGTTGAGCAGCTGGGTGTGGTGCACGACCTCGTAGTCGCCGCCCACTTCCGGGTATTCGTTACCGAGGGCGTTGAAGCAGTGCGCACACGTGACGACGATCTTGCGCTTGCGCTGCTCGATGCCCTCGAACACGGAGTTGAGCATCTCGATGTTCTGCATCGCCAACTGCTGGAACAAGAACTCGTTGCCCGCGCGGCGAGCGGAATCGCCGGTGCAGGTTTCGTCGGCACCGAGCACCATGAACTTGACCCCGGCGGTGGCGAGGAGTTCGGCGACGGCCTTGGTGGTCTTCTTCGCGCGGTCTTCGTAGGCGCCGGCGCAGCCGACCCAGAACAAGTACTCGTAGTCCTCGAAGGTATCGGCGTCCTGCCCGAAGACCGGGATCTCGAAGTCCATTTCGTTGATCCAGTTGAGGCGGTCCTTGGAGTTCTGACCCCAGGGGTTGCCCTTGTTCTCGAGGTTCTTGAACAACCCGGCCAGCTCGGACGGGAAGTCGGATTCGATCAACACCTGATAGCGGCGCATGTCGATGATGTGATCGACATGCTCGATGTCGACGGGGCACTGCTCGACGCAGGCACCGCAGTTGGTGCAACTCCACAGGGTTTCGGCGTCGATGACCGGTGCCTGCTCTCCGGCGGCGACCAGTTCGGCGGTCTCCCCGACCAGCTTACGATCGGCTTCCAGCCGTGCCGCCTCGGGAATGGCTGCGAGGGCGGCTTCCTTGACATTGCCGTCGGCGTCGACGAGACCGATCTCGTCACCGCCCATGTCCTTGCGCCCACCGGCGAGCAGATACGGGGCTTTGGCGTAGCCGTGATCACGCAGCGACATGATCAGCAGTTTCGGCGAGAGCGGCTTGCCGGTGTTCCAGGCCGGGCACTGGGACTGGCAGCGTCCGCACTCGGTGCAGGTGGTGAAGTCGAGCCAACCCTTCCAGGAGAAGTCCTCGATGTTTCCGGCACCGAACGTGTCGGTGTCGGGGTCGGCTTCTTCCATCACGATGGGCTTGCCCTTGCTCATCATGGGCTTGGCGGCGCCCAACGCGACACCGCCGTCGTCTTCACGTTTGAAGTAGATGTTGAAGAACGCCGAGAACCGGTGCCACGCCACACCCCACGTGATGTTGCGACCCACCACCACCACCCACACCAGTGCCGCCATGAGTTTGAAGAAGGCGAAGACCGACACCAGTGTTGCACTGGCGGGCAAGAGATTTGCGAGGTGCATGCTGACGAAGTCGCTGGTTGCATGGTGTTCACCGGTGTATGCCAGTACCAGTGCTTTCGCACCCAGCATGCTGATGCCCTCGACAAGAACGATGGTTTCGACGAAGTAGGCAGCGGTGAAGTTGGAGCCGCCGAAACGCGACAGCCGTGCAGGCAGACGCGGGTGATTGAGCTGACGGATTGTGATCAACGTCAGAGCACCAATGATCGTGCCTAAGGCCAAAAGCTCGTCAAAGAGGTGATAGACGAGTGTGTTTCCGACCCACGGCCAGGTGAAGGTGGGGCTGAAGATCTGCCCCTGGGCTTGGAAGACGGTGACGAAGCCGATCATGAACCCAATCATGATCAACCAGTGAGCCCAGCCGACAGTTCGGAACTTCACCATGCGGGTGTGGGCGGCGAATTCTTTGACCATAGTGGCCAGACGCGGTAGGAATGGCCAGAACCGGTCCGGTGCCGGTTGCCCCAACCGGATCGTGCGCACGATAGAGCGCACTGCCAGTACGAATCCGGTCCAGGCGAAGAGGCCGACCGAGACGGATACGATGCCCAATGTCATCGACACGGCTTGTGTGCTCACGCAATTCCCCCGTGGTGTCGGGCGCCGTCTCCAGTGCCGTGTGATTGCGATGGCGGAGTGTCGGCTGCACGTCCGTCGTCGTGTGAAACCGTGTCAACGGCGCCCGGCTGGGACAACAGCCATGCCATCGTCTTGTCCAAAACCTTTTCTCCGGTGGTGATTTCGGCGAATTGCAGGCCAGCGAGCATGGCGACGAACTCGCGCGCCGTGAACCCGATTCCTGATCCAGGTCCAGCCGATTCGGTCAGAGCCACAAATCCTGCCGATTCGGCCAAAGCCGCAAACCGTGACCGATTCTCGTCCAAAACTTCGGCCACCTGAGGTGACCGCACCGCCTCGATCATCAACTCGAAGCGAACCAACGTCTGAGCGAGCCCGTCGCCCGACCATTGCCTGAAAACACTTGGCGCTGCCGCATGGTCTCCCGCCGTCGCTGCCAGATCGCCTAACTCGAGGTCCGCCATTCGTTGCACCACCCCTGCAATCAACTCCGCCCGCGTACGAAAACAGTTCGACGTCGAACCTGGTGGCAGGCCCGCCTCTTTGTCGACCGCACGAAACGTCAAGCCCCGCAACCCTGCTACAGCGATGACGCGGATCGCCGCGTCCGCAAGCACTTGCATCCGCTCACTCATACTACAAATGTAGTGAATAACTACATTTGTAGTCAAATTGGTTTATCCTCAGACGGTGATGTTCGTGTGCTTTGACGTAGAGCTGAAAAAGCGAAAGCCTTGTCCAAACCATTTACTGCATCGGCAACCACTGATTGATAGACAGAGTAATTTTGATAGGAGAACCCAATCAATTCCCGAACTTGACATTACTTAATCAGCCAGGGAACGATTCAGCAATAATACTTTCGCCGAGCGGGCACTCGCCTCTGAAAAATGCAGCCTCCTTCTGAAACAGCCTCACCGACCGACCGGTGCGATCTGCATGTCCCGAATGACAGTCATCATCTTCTTGGACATTGCAACCACCGCCGGCATCCGGCGGATACAGACGGTGAACCGTTCGATCAACACCGACCGCCCGGTCTTGAGGAGATCGACCCCTCACACGGAACTCCGACAATCGTTCCGGCGGCAACGCGTCGGTCGTCTCGAAATGCCGGCTGTACTCGATACCCGAGATCACATCGGTGAAGAATGCCTTCCAACACCGCCGATACGTCTTTCGGGCCGCGAAACGGATGCGGCGATGCCGGTGTCCGAAGTTCGACATTCGGCGCAAGCATCGCAGCGATGTCCTGGCGCTTCGTCCGTGCCGCTACCCGGCGAAGCGACGGGAGATGTCCCGTCGATCAATCGTCGAGGCAGGTGGAACTCGAAACCGGTCGACTCGAGAATTGATCAAGGCGGCAAACCGTTCCGCAATCATCCGATGCCCGGCCGAGTTCGACTTCAGCCCGTCGGTGTGCCACAACTCGCACCGTTGATCGTCGGCGACCATAGGCAAGCAGATCGCTCCCTGGCGCGTGGACACCTCGCCGATGACGACGTTTGCGGCGGCAATGTCCATATCGAGACGCTCGACCGAGTTGCGGGCAGCGCAAGTTGCTTCGACACATCCGCCAGTGCCGCCGTCAATACCAATCCGGCGGTCCGCGACAGTTGATCGACGACGACGTTCGGATCACGGCGAAAGGCGTCCGCGGAGAACGTCGCGCCGATGGCGGCGGGAATGTTCGGCAGCAAGTTCCTGCTCACCCAGTTCCTGCAGACGGTTCTTCACTACTCCGCTCTCGAGGCCGGAGTCCGGACCCTCCCCCTGGACCGCCATGCCGGTCCTGATCTCACCGTTCACCGGAACTCTCGTCAATCACTTCGGTGCACGCGCGATACTCTCGACCGCCCTTGCCCTGCAGGCCATCGGGATCGTCCTGCTCGCCCTCGCCCTGTCCGAGCAGGTTACCTACTCCGAAGTGGTACCCGGACTGGTGTTCGCCGGAGTCGGAATGGGCCTGTTCTTCGCCCCGATCACACGAACCGCACTGACAACGGCGGCCGAGCGTTACTCGGGAATAGTGTCCGGAGTGGCCAGTTCGATGCGGCAATCGGGAACTGTCCTCGGGATCGCAGTCCTGAGCGCGGTGTTCTCCTCGGCTGGATCGATGACCTCGTTCGCCGCATTCGTCGACGGCGCGAGCCGCGACCTACGTCGGCGCAGCCCTCCTCGTAGCCAGTTGCGCTTTCACGTTGTCGATTCCGCGTACCCGGGTCCGCGCACCGGATGCTGCGGCCGGCGTCCGGTGCGCGGACGGGTGGGGTGATGCGGTTACGCCCGTGCTAGTTCTCGAAACGGTTGGCAGCCGACGTCATGGCGCGCAGCGACGACTCCGTGGGCGACCCCGCGATTCCCATTGCCCACAGCCGCCGGCCGTCGCTTTCGGCGAGGATGAACGTCGCCGTGCGACGACCGATCTGCTGCTGGTGAAAAGACAGGATCTCCAAGGAGATTCCCGCCTCGTACAGCATCGACGTCATGGCAGCGATCGGGCCGGTAGTAGTGGCCGACATCTTCTGAATGCGCTCCCCCAGGCCGAGTGTCGCCTCGAAGGTCCACCGACCAGGCGCTGTTTTCTCGATCGACCAGGCCCCCAGGCGGATCGGTCCGCTCATCGCCGAATAAGTGGATTCGAACTGGTTCCAGGACATCGCGGCACATTCGGCGCGCAGTGCGGCCGGCAGGGACTGCCCGTGACGAGCACTGAACGGGTCCGAAGCCGTGGATGCAGAAGAAGAGGCGAAGGCGAAGTTGTACGTCATGATTGTGGTCTTCCCGAGATGAGAATGGGGGACCAACACGTAGCAAGACGACCCGCAGCGAGGGGTCGGTCCGAATCAGACCCCGCTACGGCGGCTTACTACGAGAATTCGCTTCATGAAGAACGAGGCTAAACGCCTCGGATCGATAACGCAACCCGAGATGGAACGTATGTGCCGGTCAGACTCGCGCGGCCCGATGCTTCGCGATCAGTGCGCGATACCATTCGAACGACGCCTTCGGGGTTCGCTCCTGCGTCTGGAAGTCGACATGAACAAGACCGAAGCGTTCCTTGTATCCGGCCGCCCACTCGAAGTTGTCCAGCAGTGACCAGACGAAGTATCCACGGACGTCGACGCCGTCGTCCATCGCCGATCTCACGGCTCGCAGATGAGCGTCGTGGTAGTCGATCCTGGCCCTGTCGACGAACTCCCCGAACTCGTCGGGAAGGTCGTGCCAGGAACTTCCACTCTCGGTGATGTAGATCGGCGGCAGTGCCGCACCGAATCGCGTCTTGAACGTTCGCAGAATCTCCCCTAACGCTTCCGGAACCACGGGCCATCCGAAATCCGTTGTGGGATAACCGGTCATCGGAACCGGAGCGAACGGAAGCCCCGGCGGAAGATCCACCTCGAGCACACCCGCCGTGCCCTGACCCTCGACCGGTGCGGCAATGACGGTGGGCTCGTAGTAGTTGATGCCGTACCAGTCGAGCGGCGTGCTGATGATCTTCAGGTCGGCGTCGAGCGGTCCGCTCACGAGTTGGGCGAGCTCCTCGGCCGGATACTTGCCGAGTAGAATCGGGTCGGCGAACATCCAGTTGACCACGTGATCGTAGACATCCGCGGCCAGGACGTCCGCCGGTGAATCCGAAGCGGCATGGACCGGAGCGTGATTCGACGCGATACCGATGTTGTCGCAGCCGGCCGACCGCAGTGCCTGAACTGCGAGACCGTGCCCGAGCAGTTGATGATGCGCGGCCTGGAAGGCCTCGAATCCGAGTGCGAGACCTGGGGCATGGACCCCCAGCGCATACCCGTAGAGGGTGTGCACCACCGGTTCGTTGATCGGCATCCACATTCCGACGCGGTCGCCCAGCCGCTCACCCACTACCTGGGCATACTCCCCGAGTCGGTACGCGGTATCGCGGTTCATCCAGCCGCCCTGGTCCTGCAGTGCCGACGGCAGATCCCAGTGAAAGAGCGTCACGGCGGGGGAAATTCCGACGGCGCAGAGGCGATCGAGAAGCCGCTCGTAGAAATCCACGCCTTCGGGATTCACCGGGCCCGATCCGGTGGGCAGAATTCGAGACCACGACAGCGAAAGACGATACGAATCGAGACCGAGGCGGGCCATGAGGTCGACGTCGGCGGGCCATCGGTGATAGTGATCGGCGGCGACCCGGCCGGTCTCACCACCGGCAATCATCGCCGGGCGATCACAGAACTCGTCCCAGATCGACGGTCCACGACCGCCTTCGGCCACGGCGCCCTCGATCTGATAAGCCGAGGTTGCCGTACCCCAGACGAACGAAGGTGGGAACAACGGTGTTGGCTGCCTACTCATGACGGCCAGTACATCAAAGAACGATGCGAAATAGTCGCATTTGTTGGACACTCGACCAATAACGTGATTCCGACCCGATCGGCGGACTCGCCCCACAAGACAAAGGCCCAGCTTGATGACGGATCTCCCCCGCACCCTGTCCCGGGCGCGAATGGCCACCTCGGTGGCTTTCGGTCTCCAGGGCTTCCTTCTCGCGACGATCTTGACGCAGTTGCCCATGTTCAGAGATCTGTTCGACCTCGATGACGGCTTGCTGACGGTGGCCGTCGTCGCGGTGTCCGTGATCGCCGGACTCGGCAGCATTCTCGCGGAGAAGCTCGCAGTCCGAACATCGAGCAAGTTCACCCTCCGCACCGGATTGACCCTCATCGCCGTTCTGGGCGCTTGTCTCGGGCTGGCGCCCAACGCGGCGCTGTTCCTGATCCTTCTCGCCGTCTACGGCATCGGGGTGGGAATCGTCGACGCCGCCGCCAACATGCAGGCGGTGTCGATCCAGCACGCCAAGGGCACATTCATCCTGTCCTCGTTCCACGCATCCTGGAGTGTCGGCGCGATCGTCGGCGCCGGATTCGTCACGGCCACTTCCGGACTCGACATCTGGGAGCGAGCACCTCAAGTGTGCGCAGGGCTCATCGCCGCCGTGGCACTGGCGATCGTCGGACCGAAGCTACTCGACCGCGCCGCAGCACCCGCCTCCGGCACCACCGTCGCCGGCGCACCGATGCTCACCGTTCCGATCCGGGCATTCATGTTGCTCGGGCTGGCAATGGCACTGTTCTACGCCGTCGACTTCAGCCTCGGTACCTGGTCCACTCTGTACGTCGAGAACGTTCTGCTCTCCGATGCCGGAACTGCCGCATTGTCGGTGGTCCTGTATCAGGCGGCTGCCCTGACAGCACGTCTGACCGGCGACTTCTGGGTGGGTAAATTCGGTGAAACCATGGTCGTCCGGGTCGGTGCACTGATCGGGGTCACCGGCATGGTCGTCGTCGTGGCCGCCCAATCCCCGATCACGGCGCTGCTCGGGTTCCTGATCGTCGGACTCGGGTTGCCGGTGATCGCGCCCATCTGCTTCAGTGCAGCCGGGCGCATGGCGCCTACCGGGCAGGTCGACGCCGTTATCGCGCGTACCAATCTGTTCAACTACGTCGGCACCGTCATGGGCGCCGGATTTGTAGGATTGTTGGCGACATTCACGAACCTCAGAATCGGCTTCCTCGTTCCTCTCGCCTTCTGTGTGGTCCTCGTGGCGTTGGCGCCGGTATTCGCGCCGCGCCGAGTGAACACCGCCACCTCCGACAGCGCCTCATGACAACATCGATCACGGTCAGTGGTGTACTGATTTTCTCGACGCACTCACTCGAAGGGAACACCACACCGTGACCATCACCGTTGACCGAGCCGGACTATGGGACTCGGAGGCACTTGCCGACGTTGCCGCGGCCACGTTCCCGCTGGCATGCCCGCCCGGCTCGTCGCCGGAAGACATCAGCGCTTTCATCGAGAACGTGCTGTCCGTGGACAAGTTCGCCGAATACCTCGCCGATCCCACCCGCACGGTACTCAAGGTCGTGCGAGACGGGTCGATTCTCGGATACTCGATGCTCGTCGACGGTGAACCCGCCGATCCGGACGTTCGAGCAGCACTGACGCTGCATCCCGCCACGGAACTGAGCAAGCTGTACGTTCTGCCCGAAGGCCACGGAACCGGTGCCGCCGCATCGTTGATGGACGCCGTCGTCGAGCACGCCCGCCACGCCGGTAGTGCCGGAATCTGGCTCGGGGTCAACCAGGAGAACCTGCGCGCCCAGAAGTTCTACGGCAAGAGCGGCTTCACCCGCGTCGGAACCAAAACCTTCACGGTGGGAACCGAGCTCCACCACGATTTCGTGATGGAGCGGCCCGTCCGTTGATCTAGCGTGCCGCTACCTCGAAACGCGACAGAGCGAGCAGGCGCGAGGTAGCGCGCAGGTACTTCTTCTTGTAACCGCCGGACAGCATCTCCGGCGTGAAGATCTCGTCGAGACGCGCGCCGGAAACGGTCACCGGAATGCTGGCGTCGTACAGGCGGTCCGCGAGAACCACGATGCGCAGCGCGACCGACTGGTCCGTTGCGGGATGAACACCGTCGATGAACACCGCTCGCACACCCTCGACCAGCTTGTTGTAGCGCGACGGGTGGAGCGTGCTGAGGTGCTTGCACAGCTCGTCGAAGTTGTCGAGAGTCGCACCCTTGACGGCCTCCGCCCGCACGAGCAACTCTTCCGACGTGACGGGCTCCGGTGCGGGCGGCAGATCGCGGTGACGGTAGTCGGGTCCGTCGACACGAATCGTCTCGAAGATGGATCCGAGCTTCTTGATCTCACGCAGGAAGTCCTGCGCGGCGAAACGTCCCTCTCCGAGCTGACCAGGCAGCGTGTTCGACGTCGCGACGATGGACACGCCGCGCGCCGACAGCTCCGAGAGCAGACGTGAGACCAGCATCGTGTCGCCCGGGTCGTCGAGTTCGAATTCGTCGATGCACAGGACGCTGTGCTCGGACAGCGCCTCGACGGCCTGGTTGAAGCCGAGAGCGCCGACGACGTGCGTCAGTTCCACGAACGTTCCGAACGCCTTGGGCGACGGCACGCTGTGGAAGATGGATGCCAACAGGTGAGTCTTACCGACACCGAAGCCGCCGTCGAGGTACAGACCCGCGCCGCTGGCCTGAGTCTTCTTCCCGAACAGCCCACGACGTCCACCACTGCGGATCTTGGTCACCCGCTTGGAGAATTCCTCGGCCTTGGCGACGGCAGCAGCCTGGCTGGGCTCGTTGGGATCGGGAATGTACGAAGCGAAGCTCACCTCGTCGAACATCGCGGGCGGCACCATCTGCGCTACCAATTGGTCTGCGGGTACCACCGGGCTTCGATCGACAAGACGTTCAGGCATTGACCCAGGGTATCTACGTGGTGTGATCTCTTACGTGCAGCGTACCGATAATGCGACCTACTTCACACCCGACCGACGCGACGACCTACGAGCGTTGTACGACTACCCGGCGGACCTCGACAAACCGTGGATCCGCGTGAATTTCGTATCGGGCATCGACGGCGCCGTCACGATCGACGGAGTCAGCGGCGGATTGGGCACCGGCGCCGACCGCGCGGTGTACACATTGCTACGAGAGCTCTGCGACGTCGTCGTCGTCGGGGCAGGCACCGCCAGATCCGAGAACTACGGCGGGGTGTCACTCGACGAAACGGCCCGCGTCCGACGGGTGAGCGCAGGGCTGTCACCGACCCCGCCGATCATGGTGGTGTCCGCAGGCGGGCACGTCGACCCGAGCAGTCGACTATTCACGGAAACCGTTGTGGCACCGATACTTCTGGTCGGTTCCGACGCCGACCCAGGGGCTCTCGATCGGCTTCGGTCCGCCGGTGCCGACATCACGAGCACCGAGACGACGAACGTCACCAGCGCCGACATCGAACGCGCCCTCGCCGCCCGTGGACTCCGCCGGGTGCTGTGCGAAGGTGGGCCGTCACTGTTCGGGCAACTGATCTCCGACGACGTCGTGGACGAGCTCTGCCTGACCACTTCGCCACTACTCGTCGGCGGCAGCAGCGGCCGGATAGCGCACTCCCCGACCGCAGCTCCGACTCCGATGTATCCGGCACACGTCCTCACCGATTCCGACGGGACCGTCGTGGTGCGTTGGGTTCGGCGGCGACCACGCCGGTGAACCTGGCACTCTGGTCGACATGCGCAGAGTTGCTTTGATGGCCGCCGTCCTGGCGACGTGTTGTGCGTGCGGCGCCGGCCCGTCCCTCCGGCCGGCGGTCGCGGTGCAGGGCCACACCGACGGTGTGCCCGGTCGAGTCCAGAGCAGCCCCACAGGGGACGCGCCCGTCGCTCCCGGTGTCCCCGGTAACGAGTTGGGGTGGCGCGATTGCAGCGGGACGTCACTGGCAGACCGGGCGACGGCAGCTGCCGCCAACGGCGTCGTCGTCGAGTGCGCCGAGTTCACCGCACCCGTCGACACGTCCGGGGCGGTCGACGGGACGTTCACAGTGGGAGCCACCCGTGCCCGGCTGGCCTCGACTCCGGCGAACGCCTATCCGGTCGTCTTCACCTCCGGCACGGATCGTTCGTCGGGTAACGCTCTGACCATGCTCGCCGCATCCGGACTGTCGACGATGCTGGCCGCGCACCCGGTTGTCGCACTGGATCGACGCGGCGTCGACCGCTCGACCGCCATCGACTGCATCCCAGCAGATGTTCGGCGCGGAATCGACGACGCCGGTCAATTCGCCGCCGGAAGTGAAGCCGAAGCCGTCTCGGCGTTCGGGCTCCAGGCAACCATCGCGTGTACCGACTACCTGGATCCGCAACAGCTCCAGTTCGGTGCGGACTCGGCGGCCCAGGACGTCGACGCGTTGCGCACCCGCTGGGGAGTCGACACGATCGCACTGTGGTCCTCGGGATCCGGTTCGGACATTGCTCTGAGCTACGCCGCCGTGCGTCCGGAAGCTGTGGCGCGGTTGATCCTCGACTCACCTGCCCCGATCGCCACCGATGCCGCCACCGAAGCGGAAAGTCGTGTGCAAGGCGAGGAGGCCGCGGTCAAGGCTTTCACCCAGCGCTGCGCTGCCCTGGCGTGTTCACTGGGACCTGATCCGGACACCGCCGTCGCCGCTCTCGTCACCCGCGCCCGGAACGGCGAGTTTCGACCGTTCTCCGCGGCCGCACTCACCACTGCGATATCGGCAAGCCTGTGGGCGCCCACCGGCAACCGCGAACAGGACACTCGCTCGCTCGCCGACGACCTCGCCGCCCTGCAATCGGGAAACATCGGGCCGATGCGGGCACGCGCCGACCTCGCGGAACAAGACGTAGACGGTGACGGGCAGTTCATCGGTCGATGCACCGACGGCACCCAGTGGCCGGGACTCGGCCGCATCGGAGAGCTCGTGGACACCTGGAGTTCCACGTATCCGATCTTCGGCCGCGAGGCCGCACTCGGCCTGTCGGCATGCGCCGGTTGGCCGTCTACGGTAACCGCGTCCTTGCCGAGCAGTCTCCGATCTGCCGTTCTGGTGTTGAGCGGTCAGGGCGACCCGGCCGTCGGTATGTCCGGGTTGCCGACGGTCACCGGCGTCGTCGCGAACTCGGGTGTCAGCGTCGCCACTGTCGGTTGGCAGGGAGCCGGGCACCCGGCCATGCAGTCGAATTGCGCTCAGAGCGTGGCGGTGAAGTACCTGGAGGACCTGACCCTACCGAGCGACGGCACCGTATGCCCCGCCTGAGTTGTCCGTATTGGCACCACGGCGGAAAACCCCGGCGTCCCCCGATCCGGAAGCACTCCGGTGTACCGTGCCGAAGTGTTCCTTAGACAGCTCGAACCGCGCACGGGGCGGACAACCGAACAAGTAGTCAATTACGTTCTGTGGCCGATCGCCGTGATGACGGTGATCAATCGCGTGGTGGTCAAGGCCGTCAACGGCTCGATCACCGACGACTTCCGGCCGGTCTACAACGCTGCACTGGCGTTCTGGAACGGTCGCGCCGTGTACACCGCCGATTTCAACTCGGTGGACCCGCATTACCTGTACCCGCCGTCCGGATCTCTGATCCTGGCTCCACTGGCCGTCCTCGACCCCGAGCGGTCGCGCTGGCTCTTCATCGGCGTCAATGCCGTGGCGATTCTCGTGGCCCTCTACCTGCTCTTGCGGATGTTCGACCTGAAGATCGGCTCGATCGCCGCACCGATTCTCGTCCTGGCCACGTTCGTCTCGGAAACCGTCGTCAATACGCTGGTATTCACCAACATCAACGGCATCGTACTTCTGAGCGAAATGGCGTTCCTGATACTGCTGATGCGGCGCAAGGATCTCTGGGCCGGAGCCGCGATCGGCATCACCATCGCGATCAAACCGACCTTGGCGCCGCTCCTGATCCTCCCTCTGGTGCGAGGCCAGTGGAAGGTTTTCGTCACCGCGTTGGGAATCCCGTTCGTCCTCACCGTCGTGGCCTGGCCGCTGGCTGCCGACCCGATGGAATTCATCCATCACACCGTCCCGTATCTGCTGGAGTCGCGTGACTACTTCAACAGTTCGATAGTCGGAAACGGCGCGTACTTCGGGCTCCCGCAGTGGATGGTCCTCGGACTTCGGGTGGTGTTCGCTGCCATGGTTCTCGTGTCCCTGTGGCTGCTCTACCGGTACTACCGTCACGACGACCTGTTCTTCCTGAGCACCGCGACCGGCGTCATCATGACCGCCTCGTTCCTGCTGCCGTCCCTGGGCCAGATGTACTACTCGATGATGCTGTTCCCGCTGCTGATGTCGGTAGTGCTCAAGAACTCCGTGATGAGGAACTGGCCGGCCTGGCTCGCCGTCTACGGCTGCATGACGTACGACGACTGGTGGTCACACCGATGGCCCACGTTCGGCCGCGCCGCCGAGTACATGAAGAGCACTCTGGGCTGGAGTCTGCTGCTGATCGTGGTCTTCTGCGTGCTCGGGTACCGGTACCTTCTCGCACGGCGAGAGGGCAGGCTGGATACAGGTATCGATCCGGCTTACCTGCTGGATTCGTCCCCGGCAAAGCCCTGAACTGCGAACCGAGAATTGGAACGGACAAAGTATTAGCGTGGACGCATGAGTTCTGCACACGAAACCACCGACAGCACCCCAGAGGTCAACCTCACCGACAGCGAGTGGCGCGAGAAGCTGACCCCGCAGGAGTACGCGGTCCTGCGCCAGGCCGGTACCGAACGTCCCGGCGTCGGCGAATACACCGACACCACCACCGAGGGCATCTACAACTGCCGTGCTTGTGGCGCCGAATTGTTCCGCAGCACCGAGAAATTCGAATCACACTGCGGATGGCCGTCCTTCTTCGATCCCGCCAATTCCGATGCCGTGATCCTGAAGGAAGACGTCAGCCTCGGAATGCGGCGGGTGGAGGTGGTCTGCAAGAAGTGCCACAGTCACCTCGGTCACGTCTTCGAGGGTGAGGGTTACCCCACCCCGACCGATCAGCGTTACTGCATCAACTCTATTTCCCTGGTCCTCGAACCGGCGAAGTAGTTCCGCCTGCACAGTCCCTGTGTACGCGAAAGCCGAATTCGGGCGGTCGAACTACCGCGAGCGTCACCTCCGACGCTCGCGGTAGCCCTGTCGATCATCGCAGCGTTCCACTACCCCGATGATCGCCACAGCACCACGCGAACCTAGCGGACAAATCGGAAAAACGTAGCACCCCATCAGAGGGTCAAGAGCGCGTAAAGTGTGCACGAGTGTCGGTCGGCTGAACATGATCCGGCGCCATGTTGTCATGCCCGCCCTAGACCCAATGGAGACCCACTTTGCTCTCGTCCGCTCGATCGAGCCGCCGTCGTCGCAGCGCCCTGGCCGTCGCTGCCATCGCACTACTCGGGATTCTCACAGCGCCGTCCGCTCAAGCCCAGTCCCTCGGCTCCGCTGATCCCTTCGGCTCCTCGGACGCACTCGGTTCGGCCGGGCCGGGCGGAAACGTGGTCGTCACCGGCACACAGCCCGCACCCCGTGCGCCGCTGCCCGGTTGGCGAGAGATCTTCGTCGACGACTTCACCACCGACGCCCCACGTGGCAGCTTCGCGAATGCCGAATGCAACAACCCGAACAAGGTCGTCTACACCGGCACCGAGGGAACCAAGTGGCAGACGTACCCCCAGTGCTACCTCGACACGTTCAACAAGAACCCTTATCGCGCCGACAAAGTGGTGAGCGCCCACGACGGCGTACTCGACTACTACCTGCACTCGGTTGACGGAAGGCGCGCCGGCGCCAACATGTCTCCGGTGATCGACGGCGAGAACCAGGGTCAGGTATACGGGCGGTACTCGGCACGGGTGAAGGTCAGCCAACCGGCGATCACCGGCTACCGACTCGCGATGCTGCTGTGGCCCGAATCCGAGAACTGGCCCGAAGACGGCGAGATCAACTTCCCCGAAGGCCCGCTGGTCGGTCCCATCTACGGCTTCCACCACTTCGCCGAGCCCGGCGCGACCCCCAACTCGCAGAAGCGGTCCGACATCGACCAGTCGAACTACAACGACTGGCGAGTCGTGACGGTCGAATGGACCCCGACCGTTGTCCGCTTCCTGCTCGACGACAAGATTCTGCTCGAATCCGACTACGGAATTCCGACCACCCCCATGCGGTGGCAGCTCCAGCTCGAATCCAGCCTCTACCCCGCACTCGGCGGCGGAAACTTCCTCGTCGACTGGGTGACCGTCCACGCCTGGGATGGTGCGTAACCACCGAATCGAACCCTGCTGTGGCGTGATCGAGCATCGATCACGCCACAGCAGGTGAACCGCCTCGGAGCCTTTCCCTCGCCACCATCGGAAACCTCGACTCACCTTCGAACACATGATCCAATGCACGTCATGGATCTGGAACAGTTGTCCGACGATGTCGAACATGTATCGGAAATCTATGCCACGAAGTTCGGCATCGAACGCGATACGACGTGGTTTCTGCTGAAGTTGCAGGAAGAAGTCGGCGAGCTCACGCAAGCCTTCCTGATGATGACCGGTCAAGCTCGGATCAAAGGACAGACACCGGCCGAGGCGGCCGAGTCGTTCCGGCGCGAAGTTGCCGACGTGTTCTGCCAGACGTTGCTGCTCGCCCGCCATCACGGCATCGACCTCGCACGTGCGGTGGACGAGAAATGGCTGATATGGGCAGAACCCCCATCGGCGTAACACTCGGATCCGGCCGCCGGCGCGGCCGTGGCACCGGCGGATCCAAGGGTGGGACGTTGGGATCACCGGGCGCACACATCGAATCCGGTTCCGCTCGACCGAGCGGGCTCGACGACGACGCCGACCGGACAAGCGCCGCGATCGTCGAACACACTCACCACGTCCCCGGCGCCCAGGTCGCGAGCGGCAGCAGCATCCGGATGCATCCGAACTCGTTCCCGCCCTTGATTTTTCGACGCGAGACCGGCTGCGCCGTGATCGAGTTGCCCATGCAACCGAGTTCTGGGTCGGTTCGCGATCAGGTGCACAGGCACATGGCCGGGCACGCGGTCCGCCCAACCATTCCCCGGGCTCGTACCGACGCGGAAACCCAGCGTGGTCGTCGTAGCCGAAGGATTCGATCGTCTCGGAGAAGATTTCGATCCCGCCACTCGGCGTGCCGAGAAGGAAACCTCGCGGGAGCGTCGCGGACGTCGCCGAACGAGAACGGATCGCCCTCGATACGCATACGAACATGTCCGCCGGGCCAGAACTGATCGAACGACGGCGTCGTATCTCCGTCCGCCACTACGACGGGACGCCACTGCTCGTCAAGGTGCTCGGTCCACTGTCGTGCGCTGCGACCCCCCGGTGAACTTCTCCCCGAAGCCGCCGAGGCCACGGACAGTGCGGCGAAGGTGCCGTAGTCGTCCCTCGGCGCCGGCAGGAGGTCGGAGACGGCAGCGACCTCGCCGTACTCCGAATCGGCCCTGAACATGCCGCAGTGCGACATGTGCCGACGGGACCGATTCGGAGTTCCGGCCCAACAACTACTTTCGGAATCGATCAGGGCAGAGAAAGAACCAGCTTCTCGACGTCGACGCGCGGCCCGGTGAAGAACGGCACCTCTTCGCGCACATGCAGACGGGCCTCGGTGGCCCGCAGGTCACGCATCAGATCGACGATGCGGATGAGTTCCGGTGCCTCGAACGCGAGAATCCACTCGTAGTCACCGAGCGCGAATGCCGGCACCGTGTTGGCTCGGACGTCCTTGTAGGACCGTGCTGCCATACCGTGATCGGCGAGCATCTTGCGACGCTCCTCGTCGGGAAGCAGGTACCACTCGTACGACCGGACGAACGGGTAGACACAGATGTAGTCGCCCGGCTCCTCACCCGCGATGAACGAGGGTACGTGGCTCTTGTTGAACTCGGCCGGCCGGTGAACGGCGGAATTGCTCCACACCGGCGCGCTGGCGCGGCCGAGCGCTGTGGTGCGGCGGAAGTCCGCGTACGCGGATTGCAACTCCTCGATGGTGGCCGCATGGGTCCAGATCATGAAGTCGGCGTCGGCACGCAGGCCGGCGACGTCGTAGAGGCCGCGTACCGCGACGCCCTTGTCCTCGAGTGCGTCGAAGAATGCGCGGGCCTCGGCGACCGCAGCTTCCCGATCATCGCCCAGGACACCGGGTTCCACCTGGAACACGGAGAACATGAGGTAGCGGATTTCAGAGTTCAATTTGTCGAAATCAAGGCGTGCCATGTGCTCTATCGTGCCATTCGCCCGAGAATCCGTGTCGCCGCCGTACCCGCAACGGCGACGCAAGCCGGAACACCGACGCCGCGCAGCCACGATCCCGCCACTTCGATGCCGTCGAGCTTTGCCGTCTCAGCCTGGACTGCGGCGACTCTTTCGCCGTGTCCGGGCCCGTACTGCGGAAGTCCGCCGTGCCAGCGCTGCACGAAGGTCGCCGTAGGTTCCCGACCGACGCCGGTGACCGTCGCGAGATCGCGGCGGGCGAGATCGATCAGGGCCTCGTCCGACAGGTCCACTACCTCGGCGGCTCCGAACCGACCGAACGACACGCGCACGAGGTGCTCGCCCCGCTCGGCGAGGTGCGTCCACTTGCGACTCGACAGGGTGAACGCCTTCGCCGTGAGATCCGCGTCGGTGGCGACCAGGATTCCGGAGTTCGGCGGCAGCTCGACGTCAACGGGCAGACGCAACGCCACGACCGCCGACGACGCCAGATCGATCCGGGACACCACCTGCGCCGCGCGAGGTGCGACGTCGGCGAGGATCTGCCCCACATACGGTGCGGGTACCGCGAGGACCACGGCGTCGACGGCCCCGACCGGGTCGAGATACCACCGGCTGCCCTCGGCGCGCAGACCGGATGCCGTCGCGCGAACGAGGGTCGCTGCCGAGGCCCGCCACAGGGCGTCGAGCAGTACCCCGTAGCCGTCCCGTAGCGCCCCGAACACGGGGCCGGGAGCAGGAGTCGGCATGGCGGCACCGACGGCGGCGGACAGGCTCGCAGCGCCGGCGTCGAGTGCAGCGGCGAGCGTCGGCAACGCGGCCCGTACACCGATGGTTTCGGCGAGACCCGAGTACACCCCACCGAGTAGTGGGTCGACCGAGCGAGCGACCACCTGTTCGCCGAACCGTTCCGAAACCAGCTCTGCAACAGAACAATCGGAACCGGGCGTCCAGCGGAACGGGACGCTGCGTTCGGCCGCGATTCGGGCCAGAGCGGCGCCGTCCACCAGGCCGTTCACGGACTCGGCCGTTGCCGGGATCCCCATGAGTGTTCCGGTCGGCAGCGGGTGCGCCGCACCTGCTGACCAGATCAGCGGACGTAACCCGGCCGGATACACGATCTGATCGGTCAGGCCCAACTCCGCAAGCAGCGCCGGCACTTCCGGTCGACGCGCGATGAACGCTTCGGCCCCGACGTCGATCGGGCCGCCGCCCAGATCGACGGTGCGCAGCTTCCCGCCCACGTGCGGACCGTCGTCGACGATCGTGATCACGGCGTCGGGGCCCAGGCCCTGGCGCAGACGGTACGCGGCCACCAGGCCGGAGATTCCCGCGCCGACGACCGCTACCCGAGGCCCACTCACAGAGAGTGCACCAGCTCCACCGCCGCAGTGATCACCGAAGGATCGGTATCGGGGAGGACTCCGTGCCCGAGATTGAAGATGTGTCCGACGATGCCGGCTTGGATCGCTCGGTCGCCTTCGGCGGCGATGCGCCGGATCTCCCGGTCGAGAACGTCCGGACCGGAGAACAGGATCGCCGGATCGAGGTTGCCCTGTAGTGCCTTGCCCGGTCCGACCCGAGTGGCGGCCACATCGAGCGGGATACGCCAGTCGACGCCGACCACATCGGCACCGGCCTCACCCATCGCACCGAGGAGTTCGCCCGTGCCCACCCCGAAGTGGATGCGCGGCACACCGGCGGCGGCGACCTCGGCAAGGACGCGTTCCGAATGCGGGAGGACGTACTCCCGGTAGTCGGCGAGCGAGAGTGCCCCGGCCCACGAGTCGAAGAGTTGCACGGCGTCGACGCCGGCTTTCAACTGCGCTTGCAGGAAACAGATGGTGATGTCCGCGATGCCGGCGAGCAAGGCATGCCATGTCTTCGGATCCGAATGCATGAGCGCTTTGGTCTTCTCGTGGTTACGGCTCGGGCCACCCTCCACGAGGTACGACGCCAACGTGAACGGCGCGCCGGCGAACCCGATGAGCGGGGTGTTACCCAGCTCGGCGGTGAGCAGTCGCACGGCCTCGGAGATCGCGCCGACCTCTTCGGTCACCAGCCGCGGCAGCGCCGCCACGTCGGCGGCGGACCGCACGGGGTTCGCCACCACCGGACCGACGCCGGCCACGATGTCGAGATCGATGCCGGCTGCCTTGAGCGGGACGACGATGTCGGAGAACAGGATTGCGGCGTCCACGTCATGGCGACGCACCGGTTGCATGGTGATCTCACACACCAGTTCCGGATCGAAACACGATTCGAGCATGCCGATCCCGGCGCGAATCTTGCGGTACTCGGGCAGCGAGCGCCCGGCCTGACGCATGAACCAGACCGGACGACGAGTCGGTGTCCGCCCAGCCGCAGCGGCAAGTAACGGCGCGTCGGGAAGTGCCCGTCGAGCGCCGTACTCGGCCGACCCTGTGATGCCTGAAATCATGTTGTCCAACCCGCTCATCAGTCCTCGCGCTCTCCGCCGACGTGTGTCTCCGACGCCACAATGGTCCCATGCCGGCGGCGGGACCTCGGACCCCTCAGTCGGTCGGCGCGCCTACGCCGTCCGGCCACTGCGGCCGACTAACGTCCTGACCTGTGAGGACATCCGGATCGACTGCCGAACCGGCCGAGTTCCGCGCCGCCGTCGAGGCAATGACCAGCGCGCAGGTCCGGCCGGAGATCGAGGTCGGACCCATTCGACCGCCACAGCGGCTCGCTCCGTACAGCCACGCAGTAGGTGCCGAGGTCCTTCATCCCGATGTCGACGTCGTGGCCGAACAGACCGACGGGGACGCGTTCGGGCGGCTGATCCTGCTCTTCGATCCGGACGGCGACGAAGCCTGGAACGGGACCATGCGCCTGGTCGCCTACATCCAAGCCGACCTCGACGAGGCACTCGCGGCCGACGCACTGCTGCCCGAAGTCGCGTGGAGTTGGCTGGTGGACGCCCTTGATTCCGGGCCTTCCCACTACGTGGCCCTGGGCGGAACCGTGACGGCGACCACCTCGGTGCGCTACGGCGACATCGCCGGCCCGCCGCGGGCACACCAACTGGAACTGCGAGCGTCGTGGACCGCGACGTCTCCCGATCTGGCCGGCCACGTCGAAGCATTCTGCGAGGTGCTCGCATATGCGGCCGGACTTCCACCCGCCGGTGTGACGACTCTGGGGCACTCGTCGGATTGACACGACGACAAACGTTCGCGCCGGACCTGCCGACCAGCGCCACGCCCGCGCCGTAGAGTCATCATCCATGCCCGAAGAAGTCACCGATGCCGCCTCGCACGCTTCACGTGCCGACGACACCGCAGAGCCGACCACCGACGTCGTACCCCTTCTCGTTCCTCGCGACGGGGTTCCCGAGGTCATCACGACCGCCGCCGCGGTCCGTGAAGCCGCGACGCTGCTCGCCGGCGGTACCGGTCCGTTGGCAGTGGATGCCGAACGGGCGTCGGGCTTCCGGTACTCGGCTCGCGCCTACCTGATCCAGCTCCGACGTGAGGGGGCCGGCTCGTTCCTCCTGGACCCGATTCCGACTGCCGACGATCTGGCGCCGCTGGCCGAGGTGATCAACCCGCTGGAATGGGTGCTGCACTCCGCAGATCAGGACCTGCCCGGGCTGGCCGAACTCGGTCTGGCGCCGGCGGTGCTGTTCGACACCGAACTTGCCGGCCGGCTCGCCGGCTTCGAACGTGTCGGCCTGGCCGCGATCGTGGAGCGGACGTTGCGTGTCGAACTTCGCAAGGGCCACGGGCGCCGCGGACTGGTCGACGAGGCCGCTGCCCGACGCCTGGCTCAACTACGCGGCACTCGACGTGGAGGTTTTGCTCGAACTCCGCGACGCGATGGAGGTGGAGCTCACCGACCAGGGCAAGATCGATTGGGCGCGCGAGGAATTCGAGCACATCCGGCTGGCCGGTCCGCCGAAGGCGAAGCCGGATCGCTGGCGACGCACCTCGCATGTCACCTCGCTCAAGACCACCCGCCAGTTCGCATCGGTGCGGGCGCTGTGGCAGGCACGCGAGGACGTGGCCCGTAAACGCGACGTCTCGCCGAGCCGCATCCTGCCCGACTCGGCCATCATCGACGCGGCCACGAAGGATCCACGATCCATCGAGGCGCTCCGCTCGCTACCGGTCTTCGGAGGACCACGCCAGCGACGCTATTCGCGGGTCTGGCTCGAGGCTCTCGAATCGGCCCGTTCCCTGCCGGAGAGCGAGTTACCGGCGAAGACTCCGGCGATAGTCGGCCCACCTGCCCCGGGGCGCTGGGCCCGACTGGACCCGGTGGCCGCCGACCGCCTGACGGCGGCGCGAGCGGCACTCTCCGATCTGAGCACGGACGTCCACGTCCCGGTGGAGAATCTGCTGCAACCCGAACTGGTTCGCCGCCTGTGCTGGGACTGGAAGATGGAACCGGACTCCGACATCGACGACGTGAGAGCAGCGATCGAGACGAACCTCACCTCGGCCGGTGCCCGATCGTGGCAGCAGGCGTTGACGGTCCCGGTGCTCGCCGAGGCGTTGAACTCCGTGGCCGCCACCGAAGACGACGGCGTCGACAGCGCAGCGGGATCTGGAAACGACGACGCGTGAACAAACTGCGGCGTTAAGTTACCCGCGGGTAATGGAGAGTAGTAGGCTGGTGATCAGGCCGGTCGTCTGGCCGTGATCGCCGAACCTAGAGTCCCATCGCCTAACGGTGCGCTGGGCAGCTCCATCAGGAGGAATTCGCGTGGCTCCATCCATCAACAATCAACGCAACGTCGTGTTCGTCGACGGCATCCGGACGCCGTTCGGAAAAGCCGGCCCCAAGGGCATCTACGCCGACACCCGTGCGGACGACCTCGTCGTGAAGGCAATCCGGGAACTGCTCCGACGCAATCCGCAGCTCGATCCCGCCCGCGTCGACGAGGTGGCCATCGCCGCCACCACCCAGACCGGTGACCAGGGTCTGACCATCGGCCGCACCGCCGCGATTCTCGCCGGCCTGCCCGAAACGGTTCCCGGCTTCGCGATCGACCGCATGTGCGCCGGCGCGATGACCGCCGTCACCACCACCGCGTCCGGCATCGGCTTCGGTCAATACGACGTCGTCATCGCCGGCGGCGTCGAGCACATGGGACATCATCCGATGGGTGAGGGCGCCGACCCCAACCCCCGTTTCCTGGCTGATCGCCTGGTCGATCCGAGCGCCCTCGTGATGGGTAACACCGCCGAGAACCTGCACGACCGGTTCCCGACCATCACCAAGGATCGCACCGACGCGTATGCCGTGAACAGCCAGAACAAGTACGACGCCGCCAAGAAGGCCGGTTTGATCGCCGACACCCTGGTTCCCGTCGCCACCCGCAGCACAGCCGGTTGGGGCCTGGCCACCGAGGACGAGCCGCCCCGCCCGGGAACCACGCTCGACGATCTCGCCAAGCTCAAGACCCCGTTCCGCCCCGCGGGCCGCATCACCGCGGGAAATGCCGCCGGGCTCAACGACGGCGCTACCGCCGCATTGCTCGCCGGTGAGGACACCGCCGCCGAACTCGGCCTTCCCGTCGGCATGCGCATGGTCGGCTTCGCCTTCCAGGGCGTCGATCCCGCCGTCATGGGTATCGGCCCGGTTCCGGCCACCGAGAAGCTACTCGCCCGCACCGGCCTGAAGATCGAGGACATCGGACTCTTCGAGATCAACGAGGCGTTTGCCGTTCAGGTCCTCGCCTTCCTCGAGCACTACGGGATCGCCGACGACGATCCGCGCGTCAACCAGTGGGGCGGCGCCATCGCCTGTGGCCACCCCCTCGCGTCCTCGGGCGTGCGCCTGATGACGCAGCTCTCCCGCCAGTTCGCGACCCGTCCCGACGTGCGTTACGGCCTGACCACCATGTGCATCGGCCTCGGCATGGGCGGCACCGTCATCTGGGAAAACCCGATCCACGCCGACTACGAAGCCGGAGTCAAGTAAATGTCTGACATTGCAACAGCATTCGCCGACGAGGTCGTGACGAACGCATACACCAAGATCATCTCGGTCCCCGGCATCGAGGGCCCGTTCGCGCTGATCACCCTCGACAACGGTTTCGATCACACCAAGCCGTCCTCCTTCGGTCCGGGTGGGCTCGCAGCCTTCGACGCAGCTCTGGACGAAGCCTTCGCAGCCAATCCGGTAGCCGTCGCCGTCACCGGCAAACCGTTCATCTTCGCCGCCGGCGCAGATCTCAAGGGCGTTCCCTCCATCACCTCCCGTGAGCAGGGGCTCGAACTGGGGCGCTTGGGCCACAAGGTTTTCCGACGCTTGCGCGAGTCCGAGGTACCCACGTTCGCGTTCATCAACGGCGTCGCGCTGGGCGGCGGCCTCGAGGTCGGTCTGCACAGCCACTACCGCACCGTCGCCGCCAATGCGGGCGCGTTGGGTCTGCCCGAGGCCTTCCTCGGGCTGGTTCCCGGCTGGGGTGGCACGCAGCTGCTCCCCAACCTGGTGGGCGCAGCCAACGCCGTCACCGTGGTCATCGAGAACTCGCTCAACCAGAACAAGGTGCTCTCCCCCACGAAGGCACTCGAACTGGGCGTCGTGGACGTCGTTCTCGACTCCGCCGACTTCATCGAACAGTCTCTCGTCTGGGCCGCTCAGGTCCTCGCCGGTACCGTCACCCCGGCCCGCCCCGAGATCGATCGCGGTCAGGGCTGGGACGATGCGATCGCACGCGCCAAGGCGATCGTCGACGGCAAGACCAAGGGGCACGCACCGGGTGCCGTCAAGGCCGTCGAACTGCTCGAGTTGGCTCGCACCACCGACATCACCGACGCGGCATCGCTGGACAAAGGCTTCGCCGCCGAGGACGAGGCTCTCGCCGATCTGCTGCTGACCGACGAACTCCGCGCCGGACTGTACGCCTTCGACCTGGTGAACAAGCGCGCCAAGCGTCCCGCCGGAGCGCCCGATCGTTCGCTGGCCCGCAAGATCAACGGCGTCGGTATCGTCGGTGCCGGCTTGATGGCCAGCCAGCTCGCGCTGCTGTTCGTGCGTCAACTCAAGGTGCCGGTGATCCTCACCGACATCGACCAGGAGCGCATCGACAAGGGTGTCGGCTACGTCCACACCGAAATCGACAAGCTCCAGGGCAAGGGACGCCTGTCTCCCGACGGCGCGAACCGCCTCAAGGCGCTCGTCTCCGGCTCGTTGGACAAGGCGGCGTTCGCCAAGACGGACTGGGTGATCGAGGCCGTCTTCGAGAACATGGACGTCAAGAAGAAGGTGTTCGCCGAACTCGAGGAGTTCGTCACTCCCGACACCATTCTCGCGACCAACACGTCTTCGCTCTCCATCACGGAGATGGCATCCGGATTGCAGCATCCCGAACGGGTTGTGGGCTTCCACTTCTTCAACCCCGTCGCCGTCCTCCCGCTGCTCGAGATCATTCGCGGCGAGAAGACCGACGATGCAACTCTGGCAACGGCTTTCGCTACCGCGAAGACGCTGAAGAAGTCGGCTGTCCTGTCCGCCGACAAGGCAGGCTTCGTCTTCAACCGACTCGTCACCCGCACGCTCGGTGAGGTCATGGCCGCCGTCGACGAGGGCACCCCCTTCGACGTCGCCGACAATGCCGTGGCAGAACTCGGCATGCCGATGTCCCCGTTCACCCTCCTGGCCCTGGTCGGCCCGGCGGTGGCCCTGCACACCGGCGAGACGCTGCAGGCCGCCTACCCGGACCGGTTCGGCAGCTCACCCGGACTCGAAGCCCTCGTCGAGGCCCGCAAACCCGGCGTCTGGACCTGGGGCGAGAACGGTCAAGCCGTCGACCCCGAGGTGGCTGCGCTGTGGCCGCAAGGTGACAAGGTCTCCACGTCCGAGGAGGTCCTCGAGCGCACCCGCCGCGCATTCGCCGAGGAAATTCAGATCATGCTCGACGAGGGCGTTGTAGCGGCGGCCGAGGACATCGACCTCTGCCTGATCCTCGGCGGCGGATTCGGTTTCTGGAACGGCGGCATCACCCCGTACCTGGACCGCACCGGCACCTCCGAGGCCGTCAACGGCAAGCGCTTCCTCGCACCCGGTGTCGCCAGCGTCTAGATCTACGGCACAGCGAACGAGGCACCCGGCTACGGCTGGGTGCCTCGTTCGACATTCAGGCTTCTGCTTTCGCGGGCGCGGTCAGCCCGGCTCGTGCCGCTGCGCCGCCCGCGATCGTCGCGGCTCCGACGGTCAGTAGAGCCGCCAAGAGAATTGCCGCCGGTTCACCGTCGCCCATGACGCCGAGCTGCGTTCCGACGGTCACCGCAGCCACCGGGACCCCGAGTTGTGCTGCCGACAACACGCCGAGGGAGATCGGCAACCCGCTCAGCCGCAGCAGTGCGTGAACGATCAGGGTGGCTGCGGCCAAAGACAATCCCAGCCACAACGACGACGGGTGGTTGAACAGGTCACGCAAATTGATCGACGCCCCCAGCCAGACGAAGAACAGCGGTGCGAAGAATCCGTCGGTGATGGCGAAGAGCTGTTTCGCGAGACGGCGCGGCTCCCCGATCCCCGCGAGGACCAGACCGAACGCGAACCCCGCCAACATGATCGACACATGTGTGCTGGTTGCCAGTGCCGCAAGTGAAAACAGGATCACCAGGTTGATCCGCAGCTCGAGTGCGAACTTCCGTTTCTCGGAAAATTTGTGCAGGCGCTTCCACTGGCCGGACCGGTCCAAACCGCGCAGCACCAGGAACAGCACACCTGCGCAGGCCGCTACAGCGAGAGCGCCGAGTCCGGCGCGGGCCGCATTGTTCGGGTCGATCACCAACGGCAGCGCGACGATGCAGACGGTGTCGGCGATGGCCACCTGAGCGGTCATCTGCAGCACCGACGTACCGCCGAGCGCCAACGAATCGACGATCGGCAGGATCAACGCGGCCGACGACGACGCGATCAGGACACCGTACAGCGCCGCGTGCCCGGTGCCGAAAGCGGTGGATACCAGATACCCGGCGACGGCGGCCAGCACGCCGACGGCCACCGCCCGACCGGCGCCCTTCCCGATCGCCTCACGGACGGCCTTGTCACGCAAGGGGACATGCGATCCGGCGACCAGCATCGTGAGCCCGAAGCCGATGTCCGCGAGAAATGTGAACGTACTGTCCGAGGATGTCAGCACCGCGAATCCGGTGACGCCGAGGACGACACCGGCAGCGAGTTCGCCGACCACCACCGGGACATGCCATGCCGTCCGGGCTCCGAGGAGCGGGCCGAGCAGACCGGCCAACGCAACCAGGGCGAGAATGCCGAACGTCACCGGACTACGACACCGTCGTCGACGGCGCGAGCTTGAGCGGAATGGCCGTGTTCTCGTCGACGTGATAGCTGGCGCAGACGCGGTGATAGCCGTCGGCGATCTGCATCGGAACGCCCGTTCGGAAGTCGCCCTGCACCACCAGAATCGGCGACAGGGCAATGCCCTTGCGGATCTTCTTCAGATCACTCGCGACATGCGGATTGTCCACCGGCAGTAGTGGCAATCCGGCGGCACGAAGGATGTCCTTCGCCTTTTTGGTCACCAGCGTGGCCGTCTTGAGCGCATAGACGAGTGCCTGCACCTGGACTGGTGTCGCGACGAGCTGCAGGTAGTCCCGCGCAGCTGGGTAGTCGTGCTGGTCCGGAAGTTCCTTCCAGAGGACGGTGCGGTTGTCCGACCGAGCGGACTTCGACTTCTTCTCTTTGGCCATCGGTGCATCTTCCTCCGCGCGGACCCGTTACGCGAGCGATCCACGAGTTCGATCGCGGCCGTCCCCCCGCCCGTGTCGTGTTTTTTCGTACCAGCGAATCGGCGCAGATATTTGCCGAGCGTACCGACCGTTTTCGCCACGTGGGGGCAGTCTTGCGCGACTGCGGGAAACTGTCGCGAGACCTCGCGCCCCGTCCGGTGCACCGTATCCGAGATGCTCGCGTACCCGACGTTCACTCCGGACTGAGGACCGATCGGTGGGACCGCCGCGAAGGTCCGACTGCGAAACTACCGATGCCGCTGCTTCGAAACCGGTTCCGGTACCGCCCGAATCGAACGCCATGAGCGTAGCGTCACATCGTGCTCGCGGACGCATCGACGCACTGGGGCGTCGACCGCTGAGCCGGAGGGGGCTCGAATGGCATTCAGCGGAACTGCCGACGGCGGCGGATCGGGTGCAACCCGTGCCGATGTCGGGCATGCGGTGCTTTTTGCCGGCGCGGCAGCGCTCGGCGGCTTTCTGTTCGGATACGACACCGCCGTCATCAACGGCGCGGTTGGTGCGATCCGCGACAAGTACGACATCGGCGCATCGGGTACCGGGCTGACAGTGTCGCTGACATTGCTGGGCGCCGCGCTCGGCGCCTGGATCGCCGGGACACTCGCCGACCGACTGGGCCGCATCCGTGTCATGCAGATCGCAGCCACTCTCTTCGTCATCGGCGCTGTGGGTTCGGCGATACCGTTCAGCGTCTACGACCTCACCTTCTGGCGCATCATCGGCGGCCTCGCAGTCGGTTTCGCATCCGTGATCGCACCCGCGTACATCGCCGAGATCTCCCCCGCAGCCATTCGCGGACGCCTGGGCTCGATGTACCAGTTGGCGATCGTACTGGGCATCGCGGTCTCGCAACTCGTGAACTACGCACTCCAGGCGGCGGCCGGCGGCGACCGCAACCACATCGCCGGACTCGAAGCCTGGCAGTGGATGTTGATGCTCGAAGCCGTCCCCGCCATCCTCTACCTGATCATGACGACGACGATCCCCGAGTCACCTCGATTCCTGGTTGCACAGGGCAAGGAGGAGCGTGCCCGCAAGATCATCTCCGATCTCGAGGGCGGCGACGACGCTGCCGTGACGGGCCGGATGGACGAGATTCGCGCATCGCTATCGGAGAAGCAAGCGAAAACGTCGGTACGCCAACTGTTCTCCAAACCACTCGGAGTCTCCAAGCTCGTGTGGGTGGGCATTGCGCTGGCCGCTCTGCAGCAGTTGGTCGGCATCAACGTCATCTTCTACTACTCGAGCACCCTGTGGCAGGCCGTCGGCTTCGGCGCTGATCGTTCCCTGTTGATCAGTGTTGTCAGTGCGCTCGTCAACATCGTCGGAACGTTCGTCGCGATAGCGGTCATCGATCGGGTCGGCCGAAAACCACTGCTGCTCGTGGGTTCGGCCGGAATGGCGATTTCTCTCGGAACCGCCGCGTTCTGTTTCCATTCGGCAACAGTGACGGAAAATGACATCGGCGAATCCGTAGCCACCCTCAGCGGGGCCAACGCCACCATCGCCCTCATCGGCGCCAACGCGTTCGTGTTCTTCTTCGCACTCTCCTGGGGTCCGGTGGTCTGGGTACTCATCTCGGAGATGTTCCCCAATCGGGTACGCGCGGCTGCCGTCGGAATCGCGACCGCCACCAATTGGGTCGCGAACTTCCTGGTCTCGTGGACGTTCCCGTCGCTCGCCGACTGGAACCTCTCGTTCACCTATGCGGGATACGCAGTCATGGCCGCGTTGTCGTTGTTCGTGGTGCTCAAGTTCGTGAAGGAAACACGAGGGAGCACACTCGAGTCCGTGCAATAGGCTCGGCGGCTGCGCCGATTGGGGCGGTCGACCGTTTCTCCGTGCCACAGTTACCCTTCGGCAAGATTGCGACATATGCCACTTTATTGCATTCGGGCGCGCGGGATCGACGTGAACGTGTGGTCACGGTTGATCGGTCGACCGCCCGCTCAACGGAATCGACAACGGAATCGAGATCTACGGCCCGGTCACACTCTGACAGCAGGGCAGTGGATGAGCGGCAACGGATCAGTGTCCGCGCGCCGGTGCCGAGTACCGCCGCCCGCACCTCACCGGGCGATTTCTGGGCCGTCATCCTCAACGACGTCGCGCCGGACGCTCGCCCCACCGTCCTGACCGACGGCGCCCTCACGTCCTCGTTGCGGGCTGTCGACGACACGATATCGACGAGGGCTCCGAACGGCGACTACGTCGACGTATACGCGCTCTGCCTCCCCCGCTACTTCCCTCTCGGTGCCATGCGCGCAGACAGCGGACTTCGCCCGCAACATCTGCACCTCGGTCCCGGCGCGCCGAGCTTCGTCACTGCGCCGTTCGTCGAACCCTGACGGTCGTAGCGGCCGGAGGACACGGTGGCGACACAGTCGAATCCGGGTATCACAGCCGAAACAGGACGGTGGCCGCGGATTCCTCCGCGGCCACCGCTCGTCGACGACCGTCAGCCCTGCGCTGCCTCACCGGTGACGGACTCGGCCTGCGTCGAATTCTCGTCGCCCGCCGATTCGCCCATCACGGCAACCCAGCCGGTGATCTTGCGGGAGAGGTCCTGGGCGGTGAGTCCCAACTTCTTGTGGATCGACTCCCGGCCGGCATGATCGAGGAACTGTTGCGGGACACCGAGATCGCGGCAAGAGGTGTGCACCCCGGCGGCCCGCAATGCCGCCGAAACCGACGAACCGATACCGCCGTGCACACCGCCGTCCTCGAGGGTGACGACGAGTGCGTACTTGTCCGCGGTCTTGACCAGCGCGTCGGAAACCGGCAGGACCCAACGCGGGTCGACCACGGCCACCGAAATACCCTGCTTGTCCAGGCGATCGGCAACCTCGAGCGCGAGTGACGCGAACGACCCTACTGCCACGAGCAGCACGTCGCCCCGATCGTCGACACTGGCGCGCAGCACGTCGAGCACCCCGTCCACCCGCTTCACAGCAGGAACCGATTCGGGCACAGTACCTTTCGGGAACCGGAGCACAGTCGGACCGTCGTCGACCAGCAGCGCCTCGTCGAGTTCTTCACGGAGCGTCTGGCCGTCGCGCGGTGCAGCGACCCGGATACCCGGAACGATGCCGAGCAGCGAAAGATCCCACATACCGTTGTGGCTGGCACCGTCGGAACCGGTGACACCGGATCGGTCGAGCACCACGGTGACCGGCTGACCCAGCAGTGCGACGTCCATCAACAGTTGATCGAAAGCTCGGTTGAGGAACGTCGAGTAGATCGCCACCACCGGGTGCAGACCGCCGAGCGCCAGACCTGCCGCCGACGTCATCGCATGCTGTTCGGCGATTCCCACGTCGAAGAAACGGTCGGGGAACCTCTCGCCGAATGCCGCCAGACCGGTGGGCCCCGCCATTGCCGCGGTGATCGCAACGATGTCGTCACGGGCGCAGGCCTGCTCGATCAGCGCCTCGGAGAACACCGACGTCCAATCCGGGGCCGAGTTCGACGACGTCGCGCGACCCGTGAGCGGATCGATGACGCCGGTGGAGTGCATCTGATCCGCGACGTCGTTCTCCGCATGCGCGTAGCCGTTACCCTTGCGCGTAACCGCATGCACGATGACCGGCCCGCCGTAGGCCTTGGCCCGCCGAAGCGCCGATTCCATGGCCGCCTCGTTGTGCCCGTCGACGGGGCCGAGGTACTTGATGCCGAGATCGGTGAACATGACCTGCGGGCTGACAGCGTCCTTGAGTCCGACTTTCACACCGTGCAGGACCGAGTACGCGGCCCGGCCGACCCACGGCAAATTCTTGACCATCCGGCGGCCACTGTCGAGCGCGCGCTCGTAGCTCGGTGCGGTCCGCAGGGCCGACAGATGCTCGGCCAGTCCGCCGATGGTCGGCGCGTACGAGCGACCGTTGTCGTTGACGACGATCACGACGGAACGATCCTTACCGGCAGCGATGTTGTTGAGCGCTTCCCAACACATGCCACCGGTCAGTGCGCCGTCGCCGACGACGGCGACGACGTGGCGATCCTCGCCCTTGAGCGCGAATGCCTTGGCCAGGCCGTCGGCGTACGACAACGACGCGGATGCGTGCGACGACTCGACCCAGTCGTGTTCGCTCTCCGCCCGGCACGGGTAGCCGGACAGGCCACCCTCCTTGCGCAGGGTGTCGAACTGATCCCGACGCCCGGTGAGGATCTTGTGGACATATGCCTGATGACCGGTGTCGAAGATGATCGCGTCCTGTGGCGAATCGAAGATTCGATGCAGTGCGATAGTCAACTCGACCACGCCCAGGTTGGGGCCGAGGTGGCCACCGGTTGCGGACACCTTCTCCACGAGGAACTCGCGAATCTCGTCAGCCAACTCCGTCAACTCGGTGTGGCTCAACTGACGTAGATCGTCAGGACCCTGTATGCGGGCAAGAACACCCAACGAGATCGCTCCCTCCGTGCTTCACAGCTGCACCGGTGCACGCCGCGGCTGCCTCTGCAAGACAGTTCCGTCAGTCTACGGAGCGTCAGGAAGAACCGGCACGCGGACTCGACACAATTTCGCCACGACGTGGTATCCACCTTCCCACCGATCGCCCCGTAGTGATACCAATCACTACAAATTCGGGCAATCGGCTGCCGACGCGATCGATCGTGCTACCGCACACCGGTCCGGATTCCCCCTAAGGTCGACGTATGGGAAACGTAGTCGACGACCTGATTGCCCGAGTATTCGACGAGGTTCGCGGCCTCGACAGCGGCGCGCTGGCCGATTACATCCCCGAACTCGCGGCCGTCGCCCCCGACTCGTTCGGCATCTGCATCGCCACCGTCGACGGCTACGTCTACGAGATCGGTGATTCCAGACTGCCGTTCACCATCCAGTCCATCTCGAAACCCTTCACCTACGCACTCGCACTCGCAGACCGCGGATCCGACGCGGTAGCCGAGAAGATCGACGTCGAACCGTCGGGTGAACCGTTCAACGAGATCAGCCTCGATCCGCAGACCGAGCGGCCCCGCAATCCGATGATCAACGCGGGCGCCATCACAGCGGCGTCCCTGGTGTCCGGGGCCGATCCGGCAACACGTTTCGAACGCATCCGGGCGATGTATTCGCGGTACGCGGGGCGGGAGCTGACGTTCAACGAAGCCGTGTACAGCTCCGAAGCCCGAACCGGCCATCGCAATCGGGCGATCGGGCACATGCTGCGCTCCTTCGACGTCATCACCGGAAATCCCGACGACGCCGTCGACCTCTACTTCCGTCAGTGCTCCATCGACGTGACGTGCCGAGACCTGAGCCTGATGGCTGCCACGATGGCCAACAGCGGCGTCAACCCCGTCACCCACGAGCGTGCGCTGGCTCCCGCGGCCGTGGAACAGGTTCTGAGCGTCATGGCAACCTGCGGAATGTACGACGGTGCCGGATCCTGGCTCGTCGAGGTGGGCCTGCCGGCCAAGAGCGGTGTCGGCGGCGGCGTGCTGGCTGTTCTGCCCGGCCAGATCGGAATCGCGATCTACTCTCCCAAACTCGACCCGCACGGCAACAGCGTGCGCGGCGTTGCCGCCGCCAGGGCCCTCTCCCGCGAGCTGGATCTGCACTTCCTGCACGTCACCCGGCCGTCACGGTCCTCGATCCGCGCGCGCTACAGCGTCACCGAAGCGCCGTCCCGGTTCCGTCGCACCCCCCTCGAACAAGCAGTACTCGACGACGTCGGTAAACGAAGCCGCATCTACGAACTGCACGGCGACCTCTTGTTCACCGGAGCCGAATCCGCTGTCCGCGAGATCGGGTCGATCGAGGACGAACTCGAAGTGATCGTCATCGACGTCCGACGAGTGGACGACGCCGGCGACGTGGCAGTGCGCATGATCACCGCGTTGCAGAAACAACTGGCAAGCCAGTCGCGTGCCGTCGCGCTCGTCGATCCGAAAGGACTACTCGGGAAGAAGACCTCGAGTATCGATCCCTCCCGACAGGACGGACGAGTATTCGTCGATCTGGACTCGGCCATGCAATGGTGCGAGGAACACGCTCCTGGCCGCACACTGCACGAGCAGCCGTCAGCCCGAGTCGGTCACGATCGAGAACCATCCGGTCCTGGACGCGTTGACGCCCGCCCAGGTGGCAGCGTTCGCCGAACAACTCGAAACCCGCACCTTCGCCCGCGGCGAACGCATCGCCGGCCGTGGCGACAGCGCCTCGGGCTTCTACCTGATCCTTCGTGGGAAGGTCAGCAGCGCCTTCACCGACTCGCACGGCATCGACCATCGCATCGTGACGCTGTCTGCCGGAATGACGTTCGGAGAGATGACACTCTTCCTCGGCACTCGCTTTCTCAACGACATACGAGCCGATTCGACGGTTACCGTTGCAGTACTCACCCCCGAGCGTTACGAAGCCCTCACCGCGGCGGCACCGAAACTCAAGCTGGCTCTTCTCGAACGCCTCGCGACCGGCGCATACGAACAACTGGACATGACTCTGCGCAGCGTCATCGCGTCGGGTCGTGTGGGATAAGAAAGGCACACCGTGACCGAACCGATCGAGAGCACGTACGCCACCGTCACGGTGGTCGGATCGGCCACGGTGTCCGCCGTCCCCGATCTTGCTTCCCTGACGATCGGGGTCTCGGTTACCGATTCCTCGATTTCCTCGGCATTCGACGCCGTCACCCGAGTGTCGAATGCGCTCACCGGCACTCTGCACAGCCGCGGCATTTCCGGGGAGGATGTGCGGTCGAGCGGACTCAGCGCCCACCCTCAGACACGGTGGACCGACAGCGGGGTCAACGAACACGTCGGATTCACGGTCTCGACCACCTACCGCGTCGTACTACGTGATCTGGCACCCGACAGTCCCAACTCCGTGGGTGCCGTCATCACCGAATGTGTGGTGGTGGGCGGTGACGCCGTTACCGTCGACGGACTCGAATTCGATCTCGAGGATCGCAGCGAACTGACCAGGCAGGCCAGGGACGCCGCGTGGGCGAGGGCACGATCGACCGCACAACAGTACGCCGACCTGGCAGGCATGACACTGCGCGGAGCCCTCGATGTCGTCGAGGACTCCGCGCAGATCGTTCCGGTACGCGCAGTGACGGCGGCGGCGATGAAATCCGACACCGTCGGGCCGACCGTCGAACGCGGCAAGGTTGAGGAGTCGGTCTCGGTCCGCGTCCGATTCTCGCTCGCCTGAGCGTCAGCCCTTGGCCGTCGTCGGGCCCGCAGAGTCGAGACCGGCCGATTCGGCTTCCTTCTCCAGTTCCGCCTTCTGCTCGGCGTCCGGGGTGACCATGTCGATGGTGGTGCGCAGCGGGCGGTTCGGGATCAGGATCACCGCGACGAGCGTCACCAACGCCACGACGGCTGCGACCAGGAAGATTCGACCCGTTGCGTCGCCGTAGGCGAACCGGACGATCTGGGCCACGAAGTCCGGCATGTTGGCCAGATCCAGTCCCCCACCCAGGCTCTTGGCCGCGACGGCCTGTTGCTCGGGCGGCAGCGCCTCCACCGACGTCTTCGTCAGGGTGCCCACACGAGTGGCGAGAATCGAGCCGAGAACCGACACACCGATTGCACCGCCGAAGGTCCGGAAGAACGCGACGCTGCTCGACGCGGCACCGATGTTCTGCACACTCACCGTGTTCTGCACTGCCAGAACCACATTCTGCATGAGCATGCCGGTACCGAGGCCGACGACAGCCATGAAGACGCCGATGACCCACAGGTTGGTGGCGTGGTCGATCGTCGAGAGCAGGGCGAATCCGAGGACCAGCAATACCGCACCGGTCACGATGAACGGCTTCCACTTGCCGAACTTGGTGATGAGCTGACCTGAGCCCACCGAGGCCACCATCATGCCGAACACCATCGGAATGGTGAGCAGACCGGCTTCGGTCGGATCGAAGCCGCGGGCCGTCTGGAAGTACTGGGTGAGGAAGGTCGTGGCGCCGAACAGACCCACACCGACGGCGACCGAGGCGATGATGGCAAGTCCGGTGGTGCGTTCGGTGATGATCGCCATCGGCAGGATCGGATCCTTGGCCTTCGATTCGACGAACACGAACAGACCGAGCAGGACGAGGCCTCCGACGACGTACATCGCGGACTGTGTGGAGAACCAGGCGTAGTAGTCGGCCTGACCGGCGAACGACACCCAGATCAACAAGACGCTGACACCTGCGGTGAGCAGAGTGGCACCGAGCCAGTCGATGGAGACACCCGTCTTCTTCACCGTCTCGATGTGCAGCGTGCGCTGCAACAGGACGAAAGCGATGACAGCCAACGGAACACAGACGTAGAAGCACCAGCGCCACCCGGCGGTGTCGACGAGAACGCCACCGAGGACGGGACCACCGGACATCGAGACGGCCATGGCAGCGCCCGTGTAACCGGAGTACCGGCCACGATCACGTGGCGGGATGATGGACCCGATGATCGCGATGACCAGCGCCGTCAGGCCACCCATACCGATGCCCTGAATCACGCGGGCACCGAGCAGCAGTGGGACGTTGTGCGCGGCACCGGCGATGACCGAGCCGATCACGAAGATGACGATCGACGACTGGACGAGGACTTTCTTGTTGAACAGATCGGCCAGTTTGCCCCAGATCGGGGTGGAGGCAGCATTGGCGAGCAGGGCAGCGGTGATGATCCACGCGTACTGGGTCTGGGTGCCGTGCAGTTCACCGATGATGGTCGGAAGTGCGGTCGAGACCACCGTCGTACTCAGCAGCGCGGTGAACAGCGCCGCGATGAGTCCGGTCAGAGCTTCGAGAATTTGACGGTGCGACATGACTCCGTCGCCGTTGGCCGGGGAGGTACTTGTGGCACCCGCCCGCGTTTCTCCTACTGTCGCTGACATTTTCGTTATCTCCCAATACTTTCCGCGCCCGCCGAAATGGGGGCTGTGTGCGAATCCTGTTTGTGCATCGAGGCTCCGAACGTCTCGGTGAGCCGCTGCAATGCCGTGACGGCCGCAGACGCCTCCTCCTGAGACCATTCGCCGAGCATGTCGCGCAGTCGCGCAGCACGTCGCTCGTTCGTCTGCCGAAGTACCTCGTGCCCACTTTCGGAAACCCGAATGCGGAATGCCCGCTTGTCCTCCGGATCTGGATGGCGCTCCACGTAGCCGGCGTCCACCAGGTCGGACATCTGCCGACTCAGTGCCGACTGACTGACACAAAGCTCCACTGCGAGTTCGTTCTGTCGGCATTCACCGCGGTTCGCCAACACGAACAACACGGTCACCAATGCTGCGGGAACGACGCTGTCGGTCGACGTCGTCACGGCCGCGCGAAGTGATCGGCCGAACATGAAAATGGCCTCGACCAGCGCTTGTGACGTTTCCGGCTGTACCGACATTGTGTGAACCCCTGTGCCGATCGGTCCGAAACCAGACCGATGATTACTTGCAGAAGGCAACTATACAATTAGTTGTGTAACGCAATCAACTACAAAGACGGCGACCTGGATCACATGGCGGATGCGCAGTCGGATCAGCGTTCGAGCAGCGCGACGCACTCCAGGTGATGCGTGGTGGGAAATGCGTCGAACGCCCGCAGGCCACCGATTCGGAAGCCCTGCTCCAGATACAGGCCGACGTCACGGCCGAACGAGGCGGGATCGCAGCCGACGTGGATCACCCGCGCGGCTCCGGTCGCCGCCAAGGCTTCCACGACAGCTCGCCCGGCGCCTGCCCGTGGCGGATCGAGCACGATCACCCCCGGCGACGACGAGAGTTCCGCCACCACCGTCTCGACCCGACCACTGTGAAACCGAACCTGCTCGAGATCGGTCAACGCAGCGCGCCCGTCCGCGACCGCCCGAGCAGACAGTTCCACCGATTCCACGACGCCCGACGGCCCGGTCAGTTCCGCGAGCACCGCCGCGAACACACCGACACCGCCGTACAGATCCCACGCGGTATCACCGGCCCCGATTCCCGCCCACTCGCGCACCACCTGTGAATACGCTGCCGCGGCGCCCCGGTGCGCCTGCCAGAAACCCGTCGCGGACAACGCCCACCGACGCTCCCCGACCGACTCGACAGCAGTGTCGGATCCCGAGACGACGCGAGTCGGCCGAGGACCACCACCAGCTGCCCGCCGCGCCGATGCACCACGCCTGCCCGCGTCCCGCCGTCCGGTCCGCGACACCGTGGGGGCGCCGAGCTCCACGACGTGCCGCCGACCAGTGGAATCGAGTACCACCTGCAGTTCACTACCTGGCTGCCACTGCGACCCGTCCAGACCGTCGTAGGCGCGGAACTCGATCTGCGTGCAGCGTAGATCCGTCACGACGCGGTTGCTGCGGTACGCGTGGAATCCGGCATCGCCACGCGCGTCGACCGCCAGGCGAATACGTGTCCGCCACCCGGTTCCGTCTCCGGTTCCCGGGAGATCCTCGACCACCACGTCCGAGTCGATGCGGGCAAGACGCTCGAGTTGCTCACGGACCACTGCGGTCTTCATCTCCCGCTGCACCGGTAGATCCGCATGCGAATAGTCGCAACAGCCGGCGCCACCCGGACCCGAGATCGGACACGTCGGATCCACCCGATGCGCCGAAGCCTCGACGATCGAGATCGCATCGGCGCGGCAGAACGACCCACCCTTGTCCTCGGTGACCCGCACCAACGCCCGCTCCCCCGGCAGACCGTGGCGCACGAACACCACCCGACCCTCGTGACGGGCGATCACGAAGCCACCGTGGCCGGGCTTCCCCAAATCGGCCTCGAAGGTCTGCCCGGTCCAATTCTCACTCAACGAACTACGCCTGCCATTTCGGTCGGATCGGTTATTTCTCACCCGCGTCGTAGCCACGGCGGGTGGCTCCTGCGGTCTTCTCGATGTCGAGCGGCTTCGCCTTCGCCGACGAGCTGAGCTGCCAGGGAACACTGGTCACCATCACGCCCGGCTGGAAGAGCAGCCGACTCTTCAATCGTAGTGCGCTCTGGTTGTGCAGAATCTGCTCCCACCAGTGACCGACGACATACTCCGGAATGAACACGGTGACGACGTCCCGCGGGGCGTCCTTGCGCACCCGCTTGACGTAGTCGAGGACAGGCTTGGTGATTTCGCGATACGGCGATTCGATGACCTTGAGCGGAACCGTGACGTCACTCTTCTCCCACTGGCGCACCAACGCGCGGGTGTCCGGCTCGTCGACGTTCACGGTGATGGCCTCGAGCGTGTCCGGGCGGGTGGCCCTGGCGTACGCGAGTGCGCGCATCGTGGGCATGTGCAGTTTGGAGACGAGCACGATCGAGTGCGTCCGGCTCGGCAGCACTCCGTCCCATTCCTGCTCCTCGAGCTCGGCGGCGACACTGTCGTAATGCTTGCGGATCATCTTCATCACCACGAAGATCGCGATCATCGCGACGATCGCGATCCAGGCGCCGGCAGCGAACTTGGTGATCAGGACGATGATCAGTACCGCCCCGGTCATGGCGAGGCCGATCGAGTTGATCACTCGCGAGCGTTGCATCCGTGACCGCTGCGCTCGGTCCGTCTCGGCCTTCAGATGCCTGGTCCAGTGCTTGATCATTCCGGTCTGGCTGAGAACGAACGAGACGAACACTCCGACGATGTAGAGCTGGATCAGCTTGGTCACCTCGGCGCCGAACACCACGACGAACGCGATGGCGGCACCCGAGAGGAACAAGATCCCGTTACTGAACGCCAATCGGTCACCGCGCGTGTGCAGCTGTCGCGGGAGGTAGCGGTCCTGGGCCAGGATGGAACCCAGGACCGGGAATCCGTTGAATGCGGTGTTCGCTGCCAACACGAGAATCAGTGCCGTGACGATCGCCATGAAGAAGAAACCGATCGGGAATCCGCTGAAGACGGCCTCGGCGATCTGCGCGATCAGCGTCTTCTGGTGGTAACCCGCCGGCGCACCGACCAGCTGTTCTTCCGGGTTGTGCGCGTAGACGATACCGATCTTCTGCGCCAAGATGATGATCCCCATCAGCAGAACGATCGCAATGGTGCCCAGTAGCAACAACGTGGTGGCGGCATTGCGCGACTTCGGCTTCTCGAATGCGGGCACGCCGTTGGAGATCGCCTCCACACCGGTCAACGCGGCGCACCCCGACGAGAACGCCCGCGCTATCAGGAACGCGAACGCGATGCCGTACAGATGTGAATCCTCGGCATTCATCGAGAACGACGACGACTCCGCGTGCACGTCCTCCCCCAGAACGTAGATCCGGAAGAAACCCCACCCCAGCATCAGGAACATTCCGACGATGAACGCATAGGTCGGAATCGCGAACGCCGTGCCCGATTCACGGATACCGCGAAGATTGACCGCTGTCAACAACACGATCGCCGCCACCGCGAAGAGCACCTTGTGCTGCGCGACGAACGGCAACGCCGAACCGATGTTCGACGCCGCGGACGAAATCGACACCGCGACCGTCAGCACGTAGTCCACCATCAGCGCACTACCCACCGTCAGCCCCGCCGTGGGCCCCAGGTTCACCGTCGCGACCTCGTAGTCGCCCCCGCCCGACGGATACGCGTGCACATTCTGCCGATAACTGGCGACGACGACCGCCATCACGATCGCGACCGCCAAACCGATCCACGGGGTGTACGCGTACGCGGAAATGCCGGCGACGGAGAGAACCAGGAAAATTTCCTCGGGCGCGTAGGCGACCGACGACATGGCGTCGGACGCGAACACCGGCAGTGCGATCCGCTTCGGCAACAGCGTATGCCCGAGTTTGTCACTTCGGAACGGCCGGCCGAGCAGGAGCCGCTTGGTAGCGGTGGAGAGCTTAGACACCAGCAAAGAGTAAGCCGTCCGAAGGAATTCGGGGTCATCAGTGATCCCCACCTTCCCCGAGTCACGAATCCGCACCGGATCACCGAGTCGAACTTGCTCTTCCCGCCACGGGCTGTACCGTTCGATTCGGCGTGTACTCACGCCGAATCGAGTCCATGAACGGAGTAGGGCGTGTATGTCGTCATCATGGGGTGCGGCCGAGTGGGGTCGTCCCTCGCTGCATCTCTGAGCAGGATCGGTCACGACGTCGCAGTCATCGACCGTGACGAAAGTGCGTTCCTGCGCCTGGGGCTGGATTTCCCCGGAACAAAAGTCCTCGGCATGGGCTTCGATCGTGACGTTCTCGTGCGCGCAGGAATCGAGCGAGCCGACGCCTTCGCCGCCGTGTCCTCCGGCGACAACTCCAACATCATCGCCGCCCGCGTCGCCCGCGAGACCTTCGGCGTCGAGCGCGTCGTCGCCCGGATCTACGACGCCAAACGTGCCGCCGTGTACGAGCGCCTCGGTATCCCCACCGTCGCCACGGTTCCGTGGTCCACCGACCGCTTCCTGCATACCTTGACCCGAGAAAGCACCACGTCGAAATGGCGTGACCCTTCGGGCACGGTCGCGATCACCGAGCTTGCGCTACACGAAGATTGGGCGGGAAAACCGATCGCGCTACTCGAGAGTGCCACCAGTTCACGCGTGGCGTTCGTGATCCGCTTCGGCACCGGAATCCTTCCGGACCGCAAAACGGTGATCCAGGCCGACGATCAGGTGTACGTGGCAGCGGTGTCCGGCACGGTCGCCGAAGCAGTCGCCTTGGCAGGCAACCCTCCACCCAGCGACGACTGAGCCCACTGTGACACGTCATCACAGAACATCTTCCCCGTTGCACCACACCGTGATTGGACACTCTCGATGAAGGTCGCCATTGCCGGCGCCGGAGCGGTCGGCCGCTCCATCGCACGCGAACTGATCCGAAGCTCACACGAGGTCATGCTGATCGAGCGCAAGCTCGATCACATCGAGCCGGATTCGGTACCCGAGGCGAAATGGGTACACGCGGACGCCTGCGAACTGAGCCGTCTCGAGGAAGCGGCGATGGAATCCTACGAAGTCGTGATCGCCGCCACCGGCGACGACAAGGCCAATCTCGTGTTGAGCCTGCTCGCCAAGACGGAATTCGGTGTTCGCCGAGTTGTGGCGCGGGTCAACGACCCTCGAAACGAATGGCTGTTCGACGAGTCGTGGGGAGTGGACGTCGCTGTGTCGACACCCCGGATGCTCGCCTCGCTGGTGGAAGAGGCCGTGTCGGTAGGGGATCTGGTCAAGCTCATGACCCTACGCCAAGGCCAGGCCAACCTGGTCGAGATCACCCTGCCCGACAACACTCCCCTCGCCGGCAAGGCCGTCAAGAAACTCGAACTTCCCCGCGATTGCGCACTCGTGACCATCTTGCGCGGCGGGCGCGTCATAGTCCCACAACTCGACGATCCCATCGAGGGCGGCGACGAACTGCTCTTCGTCGCCGCTGTGGACACCGAAGAGCAACTACGTGTATCGCTACGTCTGAACACCTGACACGAAAGGACATCTCCCATGCCCAATCCACCCGTCGATCCCGTCGTCACCGACAACCCCGCCCAGGAACGGTTCGAAATCCACGTGGGTGCATCACTGGCCGGAATCGAGGAGTACACCGTCGACGGCAACGTGTATTCCTTCAACCACACCGAGATCTACCCGCAACACGAAGGTTTCGGCCTGGCGGCGATACTCGTGAGCCGAGCGTTGGACGACCTCCGCTCACGCGGCGCCAAAGTCCGACCGGTGTGCCCGTACGTCGTCAAATTCCTGGGCAAGCACCCTGAGTACCAAGATCTGATCAGTTGACGGTACGGCGGTCCGGTACGACGTCGGGATCGGCCGGATCGCCCATCTCCTTCACCACGTGCACGGTATCGACATGCGCGGTATCGACATCGTCGACCTGATCAGGACCTGCATCGCGATCGCCTCCCTCGATCGTCGGCGGCGGCGGCGGTTCCACGATGCGATCAGCGGTGCGCACCGCCCAGACCGTGACCACCAACGCGAGACCGGTCAGCGGCCAACCCATGCCGATCCGCGCCACGGCGAGCCAACCCGTGGAATCGGCGTCGTACAACTGGGATTGAACCAGGTAACGGGCCCCGAAAACCAGGGCCCAGACCGCCGTCGCCACGTCGTAAGCACGCACCGCGGACGAATGTTTGCGCCACAGATTCCCGTGGCCGTTGAGAAATCCCCACGCAATACCGACCAGGGGCCGGCGAATCACGATCGAGAGGACAAACACAGCGGCGTAGGCCAGGCTGGTGTAGATACCGAACAGGAAGAACCCCTTGGCATCCCCGGTGCGGTAGGCGATGAACGCCGACACACCCACACCCAGGAACCCGGAAATCGCCGGCTGAAGTGAGTCCTTGCGGACCACCCGCCATCCGGCGATCAACACGGCAACCCCCAGGGCCGCCCAGATCGCCGCCGTCAGATTCCAGATGGTGTTGACCGGCACGAAAACCAGAATCGGAACAGACGAGTAGATCAGGCCACTCGGACCACCGAGTTGATCCATTACCGACGGCTGTCTTGTTTCAGTCACCTGTCGAGGGTGCCACAGTCTGGCGCCCGACCGGTACGAGCTACTCGCCCTGCAATTCGTAGTACGGGTTGAAGATCACTTTGCGGCCGTCCCGCTCGCCGACGCGCCCGCGGATCAGCAACGTTCTCCCGGTCTCGATTCCGGGAATCCGACGACGCCCGATCCACACCAGGTTGATCACCTCGGTACCGTCGAAGAACTCCGCGTCGATACTTGCGTTTCCGGACTTGGGACACGCGTCGACACTGCGCAGCCGCCCGACCATCGTCACTTCCTCGCCACGACGACAATCGCAGGCCTTCCGGCCCCCGGATGCCTCGATGGACTCGGTCATCTCATCTGCGTCCAACTGATCGACGTCCTCGGTGAGACGACGGGTCAGACGGCGAAAATATCCTGCGGCGGCGGGTGCCATTGCGCGCTCCTGCGAACATCTTTCGACGCGAATTCTCGCGTCGGGTGAAGGGCTTCGTGCTCGCCACTGTAGACCCATTACAGGCCGGTAACCACACCGGTCAGAACCTCATTCGAGCGCACCGGGCAAGATCGAGAGATGCAGATCTCAGAAGCGTCGACCGTAGCGGTCGTTCTGCCAGGTACCGGCTCCGACGCCCACTTCGCGAGCCGCGCTTTCTCGGCTCTCGACACACTCACGATCGCCGTGGAACCCGATCCTCGGCGGGTCGTGGCAGGCTATCTCGACGCGATGGATTCGGCTGCGTCCGCGCACGGCCGCATCATCGTCGGCGGCGTGTCGATCGGCGCTGCAGTGGCCCTGCAATGGGCAGCACTGAACCCGCACCGCACCGTGGCAGTTCTGGCCGCATTACCCGCCTGGGTGGGCAGCGCCGACGACGCGCCCGCCGCCGCGAGCGCCAGGTACACCGCAGCACAACTACGTGCCGACGGCTTGGACGCCGTCGTGGCGGCCATGCTCACGTCCAGCCCGATGTGGCTCGGCCGAGAACTCGAACGCTCGTGGCGCGCCCAGTGGCCACACCTACCGCAGGCGCTCGACGAGGCAGCTACCTACCGCGCGCTCGACGCCGCCGTTCTCGGAGCGGTGACAGCTCCCGTCGGGATAGCGTCGGCCGTCGACGATCCGATCCACCCGCACCGCGTCGCACTCGAATGGGCGTCGGCACTCGGTCGGGCCGCGATCCGAACCACCACACTCGACACCATCGGATCCGACCCGTCGATTCTCGGCGCTACGTGCCTGGCGGCGTTGAGCGCTCTCGACGGGGATTCACCCTCACTCGAACCGAGCTACTGACTCAATTGCTGCATGGCCGAACCGGATTCGCCGCGGCGCGGAGGTACCGGTCGCGGCGCCGGCGGCGGCGGCTGCTGGTCGACCATCGGCTGGGCAGCTTGCTGTTCCTGAGCCAACTGCTGCTCGCGGGCTGCCGCCAACTGCTCGGCGAGCACCTGCGGCAAGACCACCGGGAGCGGGGTGCGCACCGGATGCGGCTCGGTGCCGCGGTTGACGACGGTGTCGCGCAGAATGTCACGAGCAATTGCCACCAGTGGGGCGTCCGCACCGGTGGAGCCGCTCGGCCCGGCCAGCACACACCGCACCATCCACCGCGGACCGTCGACGCCGATGAACCGTAGATCCATCGCCGCGGTCACAGCCGACAATTCCCGGCCCCACGGGCCGTTCTCGACCGTGACGGGTGAATTGTCCTCACGCAACGACTGGGCCAACTCGGCCACCACCTCACGCCACTGGCCCGGCGACTTGGGGGCGGCGTACGCGGCGACGGTGATGCGCCCGTGTTCGGTCACCAGATGCACAGCCTGGGGCGTGCCGTTCGGCGCCATCTCTACCTGCAACTGACCACCGGTCGGCATCGGGACGAGCACCGATCCGAGATCGAGTCGTTGGCCGTTGCGGCCCGCTGTCGGTTCTTCCGTCCCGATGTCGGCAAGGTCGTACGGGCCGTCGGATTCATCGCTGTGCAGGTCGAAATCCTCCTCGAAGGCTTCGCTTGCCGCCTCGTCCTCGTCACCGAAGAAACTTGTCGGTTCTTCGTCCACCTGAGACTTTTTCTTACGTCCGAACATCATTCACGCTCCTTTGTCGGCCGGCTCAACACTCGAACCCGATTCAAGTGTGGCGTGCCCGCCGCTGGAGCCGTAGCCGCCAGTGCCGCGCGAAGTCTCGTCGAGCGAATCGACCTCGACGAAATCTGCCAATTCCACCCGTTGGACCAGCAGTTGAGCAATCCGGTCACCACGGTTGATCTCGATCGCGATCTCGGGATCGAGATTGATCAGGCACACCTTGAGCTCACCTCGATATCCGGCGTCGACCGTCCCGGGCGCATTGACTATCGACAAGCCCGATTTGGCTGCCAGACCGGAACGGGGATGTATCAGTCCGACGGTTCCGACAGGCAACGCCACCGCGATACCCGTCCCGACCAGGGCACGCCGACCCGGCTCGAGGACGACGTCGTCGGTCGCATACAAATCCACCCCGGCGTCGCCGGGGTGCGCACGCCGCGGAATCGGCAAATCGGGATCCAGGCGTTTCAGGGCTACGGACAGATGCTCGCTCACGTCGGCCAAGACTACTCGGCCACGACCAGTTGCCGTGACGGACTATCCTGGACCGGTGCCCGAAACTTCTCGACCTGACACCGCGCCCACCGACTCCGTGTCTTCGACGCTTTACAGCGAGCGCCTCTGGCTCCCCGTGTGGTGGTGGATCGCCGGTCTCGCCGTAGCCGCACTGCTGGCCGCCGAAGTTCACATGGGCCGTCCGGGGCTGGTGTCGTTTCTCGCCTACGTCGTTCTGTTGCCGATCCCGATCTGGGTGTCGTTCTGGCTGAGTCGGATGCGGGTGGGAGTGATCGAGACAAACGGCGTGAAAGAACTTCACGTCGGTCGAGCACACATCCCGGTGGATCTGATTTCGCGAGCAGCAGAAGTACCGGCGTCGGCAAAGAGCGCTGCGATGGGGCGCCAACTGGACCCGACTGCCTTCGTCCAACACCGCCCGTGGGTCAAGACCATGGTGCTGGTCGTTCTCGACGATCCGGAAGATCCGACGCCGTACTGGTTGATCAGCACACGCCGCCCCGCGGCGCTGCTTGCGGCCCTGAACCGCTGATCGCTCGTATCACCTGACGTCGAGATTTCGACCCCGGGCCACACTTTCCGGCCCAGCCCGACGTGTTGTCGAACCCTTCTCGGCCGGTCCGAACGACGATCGAACTTCCCTGGTCGACCCGAGTTGAGCCGGGTCGACCTCCGGGAAGTCGGAATCAGGCGGCGCAGTCCATGCAGACCAGCTGGCCGTGTGCGTCGCTGGCCAGGCGGCTGCGGTGGTGTACGAGGAAGCAGCTCGAACAGGTGAACTCGTCAGCCTGCTTGGGGACCACCCGGACGGAGAGTTCCTCTCCGGACAGATCGGCACCCGGCAGTTCGAACGACTCGGCCGTGTCGGTTTCGTCGATGTCGACAACAGCCGACTGCGCTTCGTTTCGCCGCGCCTTCAACTCCTCGAGTGAGTCCTCCGATACCTCGTCGGACTCGGTACGCCTCGGTGCGTCGTAGTCAGTTGCCATGTCGTCTTCCCCTCATCCTCTTCGTGTATCCCGGCCCCTCACGTGTCGAAGATCCGGATGGATCCGCGATGCGCAGGAGAACCGCCGTGGGGTACAGATCATTCCCTGTCGCTGCATAACGCTGCACGATGGGAAAAAGTGCCCGCCGCATGCTTCGGAGAACGTGATCTGCGCCTCATTTGGTTGTCATGTCGGCCTCGGACCGACTCCCAGTTGAACTGCCTGGGCCGCCAGACAGTAGCCGAAGTAAGCACGAAAGTAGTAACCGAATCGGATATTTCCGTAAAATGTCTGCGAATCGTCACCAAGTGCACAGCAAGCCGTGACCTACATTCCCCAGAATTTCCGACAATTCACACCCCCGCCCCAGCCCATCGAAGACACGTCGGGTGATAGTCGAGTGATACTCGGACGCCTTCCCTCGTGCGCCCTCTAAGGTAGGCACCGAACGTCACGCCGGCTCAGCTCGGCTCAATGGACGAAGTACGTCAGGGCGAAGTACTGATTCGTCGGGAAGTCGAGAGATACCGTGGTTTCACTGATCACCGAAGGCAGTTCCACCGACGATCAGGGGCGGCCGTTTCGGCGCAGGCGTGCGTGGCCGGTCATCGCGGTGTTCGCTGTACTGGCGCTGATCGGTAGCGGTCTGTGGATTCGAATCCTCAGTGCCGACGCCAAGGTCAGCGACACCGTCGCCTGCAATCTGCCACAAGCGTCGTCCGACCCGGCCGCAGCGGCACCCCTCCCCCTCGGCACCGTCGTCGACCGTTCCACTCTCCTGGACGTCGGGCCCGCGCCGCTGTCCGCGACCAAGGTGCGCGTGTTCAACGCCAACGGTGAGCACGGACAAGCGGCCCAGGTAGCGGCGCAATTGAGCGAATACGGGTTCGCGAGCGCGCCCGACGTGCAGGTTGGAAACGATCCGGTCTACGTCGATCAGAACATGCAGTGCCAGGGCCAGATCCGGTTCGGGAAGAACGGTCTTGCCGCGGCCAGTTCGGTATGGCTCGTCGCTCCGTGCGCCGAGCTGGTCGAGGATTCGCGCCAGGACGACACCGTGGACCTGGCCTTGGGTACGTACGCCCCGGCAAGCATCACACCGAAGACCGACGCCGCCGAAATACTACGGGCGCTCGCAGCTCAACCCGCGAACGCCCAAGCCGCACCGGTGGACGGTGGCCTGCTCAAGGCAGCACGCACGGCCCGCTGCTGACGTGGATCTCGCTGGTCAGGCGCTGGGAATTGGCTGATCAGCGGCACAATCGTGGAGCATTGCAGCGAACTCCCCGGCGATACCCGGTGCAACGGCGTACACGACGGCCCCGTCGGCCGACGTCGAATCGGCTGACGGTATCTCGATCACCGCACCCGCCTCCTGGGCGATCAGAGATCCAGCCGCCCAGTCCCACGGGCTCAGACCGTGCTCGAAGTGAGCATCGACCCTTCCGGAAGCCACCATGCACAGATCCAGCGCTGCGGATCCGATCCGTCGGATGTCCCGAACCTGCGGCAGGACCTCGGCGATGATCCTGCCCTGCGCCCGGCGTCGATGCACCCCGTAGCCGAAGCCGGTAGCCAGCAGTGCCATCGACACCGACGACACCGGATTGCACGTCAGATCGCTGACGTGCCCGTCGACAGAGGTCATGGTCGCGCCACCGCCTCGATGGGCGGAATACGTGGTCTGCATGGCCACGTCGACGACTGCTCCGGCGACCGACACACCGTCGATCTGGACCGCGACGGACACGGCGAAGGCCGGAACGCCGTACAGGAAGTTCACGGTGCCGTCGATGGGATCGACCACCCAGCGCACACCGGCCGAGCCGCTGCCGGTGCCCCCGCCCTCTTCACCGAGAATCGAGTCGGCCGGGCGAATCTGCGCGAGAAGGTCGCGGATCACCTGTTCGGTTTCGGTGTCGACGACGGTGACGGGGTCGGTCGGCGTGCTCTTGGACGCAACCGAATCGGTTTCGGAGGCACCGGAACCCACCAGCCCGAATACTTGCGGACGACGGGCCCGGACATGCGCACCAGCACGCTCGGCCACAGCTACGGCGACCGCCCGCAGATCGGCCGGTTCAAGTGAATCGGGGGAAAAATCGGACAACGAGATTTCAGTGGGGGCCACCCGAATATCGGATCACGTGTACACCGGGGTGCACCACCCGAGTCCGACCCTGCACGTCGGCTCGACGAGTTCGGCGAACAAGAACCGGCACGGCAATTCGGGTTAATGTTTGCAGTGCCAGGTCGCGACCAGAATGATTCGAACACTCAGGAGCGCAGCACTATGACAACCACAGGTTTCGGGATCGACGTCGGGGGCAGCGGAGTCAAAGGTGGCACCGTAGACCTGACCACCGGCGAGCTCATCGGTGACCGCATCAAGATCCTGACGCCCCAGCCGTCGACACCGGACGCCATCGCCGACACCGCCGCGCAGATTGTGCGACAGGCCGGCTGGGCGGGTCCGGTGGGCATCACACTTCCCGCCGTGGTGACCGCCGGCGTGGCGCGGAGCGCAGCCAACATCGACAAGTCGTGGATCGGAACCGACGCCGGGGCGCTCTTCGGTTCCGCACTCGGCGATCGGGACGTGAGTGTCCTCAACGACGCCGACGCCGCCGGAATCGCGGAGGACTCGTTCGGCGCCGGCAAGGACACCACCGGTGTCGTGATTCTCTTGACCTTCGGTACCGGAATCGGCTCGGCTGTTCTGCACAACGGAGTGTTGTTGCCCAACACCGAATTCGGACACATCGAAGTCGACGGCAAGGAGGCCGAACACCGGGCCGCGTCCTCCGTCAAGGAGAAGAAAGATCTCAGTTACAAAGAGTGGTCGGTCGAGGTGTCGAGGGTTCTGACGACGATCGAAAACCTTCTGTGGCCCGATCTGTTCATCGTCGGCGGCGGCATCAGCCGCAAACACGAGAAGTGGATCCCGCACCTGACCAACCGTACGACGGTGGTCCCCGCGGCTCTTCTGAACACAGCCGGTATCGCCGGTGCAGCGCTCGCGTCGGTGACGAAGACAGCGTCGTTCTCCTGAAATTCAGCCGTCGAAACTACCCGTTACGGACCGTCGTGACGTAAGAGTTTCCTGAGAGTCGTTACAATGGTGGAGTCCGGCTGCGCGCCGGCCCTCAACCATTGACCTCTCCGCCGGATCCCACTCTGGCGTGACGCCGCACGACTCCGTCACGAAAGGGCGTACGTGGCAGCCACCGATACACGTCAGACCTCTGAATCTCCCTCAGAGTCAGAGCCACAATCTCCAGCCGTGGAGGCGGCCACCCTCACCGCTCCGGCCGCCAAGAAGGCACCGGCGAAGAAGGCCGCCGCCAAGAAGGCACCGGCGAAGAAGGCCGCCGCCAAGAAGGCACCGGCCAAGAAAGCCGCCGCCAAGAAGGCCAGCCCCAACAAGGCCGGAGATCCTGACATCGAAGACGGCGACGTCGAGTTGGAAGACATCGACATCACCGACGGTGACCTCGCCGAGGTCGAATCCGACGTGGTCGAGGTCGTCGCTGTCGGCGAAGACGACGAGACCGCCACCGAGGAGCCGTCCGACAAGGACAAGGCCTCCGGCGATTTCGTCTGGGACGAAGAAGAGTCCGAAGCGCTGCGCCAGGCCCGGAAGGACGCCGAGCTCACCGCGTCGGCCGACTCCGTTCGCGCCTACCTCAAGCAGATCGGCAAGGTCGCCCTCCTCAATGCCGAAGAGGAAGTCGAACTGGCCAAGCGCATCGAGGCCGGCCTGTACGCCGTCCAGATCATGCAGGATCTCGCCGACAAGGGTGAGAAGTTGCCCGCGGCACAGCGCCGCGACATGAGCTGGATCTGCCGCGACGGAAACCGCGCCAAGAACCACCTGCTGGAGGCGAACCTTCGTCTGGTCGTCTCGCTCGCCAAGCGATACACGGGCCGCGGAATGGCCTTCTTGGACCTCATCCAGGAAGGCAACCTGGGCCTGATCCGTGCCGTCGAGAAGTTCGACTACACCAAGGGCTACAAGTTCTCGACCTACGCTACGTGGTGGATCCGCCAGGCCATCACCCGCGCGATGGCCGACCAGGCCCGTACCATTCGAATTCCGGTGCACATGGTCGAGGTCATCAACAAGCTCGGCCGTATCCAGCGTGAACTGCTCCAGGATCTGGGCCGTGAGCCCACCCCGGAGGAGCTCGCCAAGGAAATGGATATCACGCCGGAGAAGGTGCTGGAGATCCAGCAGTACGCCCGTGAACCGATCTCGCTGGACCAGACCATCGGCGACGAAGGTGACAGCCAGCTCGGTGACTTCATCGAAGATTCCGAAGCCGTCGTAGCGGTCGATGCCGTCTCGTTCACCCTTCTGCAAGATCAGTTGCAGTCGGTCCTCGAGACGCTCTCCGAGCGCGAAGCGGGCGTCGTACGCCTGCGCTTCGGCCTCACCGACGGCCAGCCGAGGACTTTAGACGAAATCGGACAGGTCTACGGCGTCACGCGTGAGCGCATCCGCCAGATCGAATCGAAGACGATGTCGAAGCTGCGTCACCCGTCGCGTTCGCAGGTACTGCGCGACTACCTCGACTAGTACTGGTCAGCACGTGATGACGGGCCGCCCGGCCATTGTGTCCGGGCGGCCCGTCGTCATGGGTGCGGGTTGCGGGTTCGAACCTTGATGTAGACGTTCGCCACCGGCTCGATCACCCGAGCCGCGACTGGACCGATCACCGCCATCAGCAGCACGTAGGCAGTGGCGAGTGCCGCGAGTTCGGCTTCGACGGCACCAGCGGACACGGCCAGGCCCGCGATGATGATCGAGAATTCGCCTCGTGCGATCAACGCGGCTCCGGCTCGCGCCTGGCCCAGCCTCGCGACTCCCTGTCGTTTCGCAGCCCACGCCCCGGTGATCATCTTCGTGATCGTGGTGGCGACGGCGAGGATCGCGGCCCAGCCGAGAACCGGAGGAATGGCGCTGGGATCGGTATTCAGGCCGAACACGACGAAGAACATGGCAGCGAACAGATCGCGTAGCGGTTCGAGCACTCGGCTCGCGTTGTGGGCGGTGGATCCGGAGATCGCGATGCCCAACAGGAATGCGCCGACTGCGGCGGACACCTGCATGGCGGAACTGATTCCGGCGACCAACAGCGCAGCGCCGAGAAGTTTCAGCAGCAGCGTTTCACTGTCCGGGCTGTCCAGCAGGGCCGAGACGTACCGCCCGTACCGTAATGCGACCACCAGAACGACGGTGATGACCAACAGCGAGATTCCGACGGCTTCGAGGCCACCGACAAAACTGACCCCGGCAAGCAACGCAGTCAGGATCGGCAGATACAGCGCCATCGCAAGGTCTTCGAACACCAGAATCGACAGCACTACCGGCGTTTCACGATTTCCGAGGCGACCGAGGTCGCTGAGAACCTTCGCGATGATTCCCGAGGAGGAGATGTAGGTGACACCGGCCATCACCGTTGCTCCGACGACGCCCCACCCGAGAATCAGTCCGACGGCGGCCCCGGGTGTGGCGTTGAGAACTATGTCGACGATCCCGGCCACCCGCGAGCGCTTCAGGCCCGTCATCAGCTCCGACGCGGTGTATTCGAGGCCGAGCAGTAACAGCAGGAGGACGATGCCGATCTCGCTGGCCAGATGCGAGAATTCACCGATGTCGCCGAGCTGGATGAATCCGCCCTGGCCGAAGCACAGCCCGCCGATCAGGTAGAACGGGATCGGAGACATGCCGACTCTGGCCGCCAGTCTTCCGAGTAGACCCAGCGCGAAGAAAACCGCGCCCAGCTCGATCAGTGCAAGGGTGGTCGTATTCACTCGCCCGTCAACCGTTGGCCAAGATCTTGGCGGCGGCGGCGAGTCCGTCGGGTGTGCCTACCGCGACGAGAAGATCGCCTCCGGTGAGCGTGAAATCGGGGTTCGGTGACGGATACACCTGGCCGGCGCGCATTGCCGCGACTATCGAGACGCCGGTGCGCGTGCGCATCGCGGTATCGCCGAGGGTTCGTCCGTCGAAACGGGAGCTGTCCTTGATGTAGAGCTGCTTCGTCCGGATACCCGGCAAGTCGCGATGCTCTTCTTCGAGCTGCGCCACCAGCTGCGGCGCCCCGAGGAGATTGCTCAGAGCCGCAGCTTCCTCGGTGGTCAGCGGGAGCGACGCCGCGCAAGCGTCAGGATCGTCGGTCTTGGAGACGATCAGGTCGGTGTGCCCGTCTCGGTGGGTGATGACACCGACACGTCGCCCGGAGGCGAGTTCGAAATCTTTTCGTGTCCCGATGCCCGGCAACGGGGTCACTTCAACGTTCATGATCCAACGTTAGCGCCGAATGTCGACCCGGATCAGCCGAGGTGCCCCAAACACACTCACCTGTGATCGCGCGCGTCTGCGCGGTTCCAGTGTAGCGGTGGCCCGGCCCGCTCGTTGGGGATGTGCCGCTCTTCCTCGGCAGTGAGTCCGAGCACCGTAACCTTGAGAGATGGAGAGTTCAGCGGGGCGGTGGAACCACAACACCCACTATCACCGGCTGATTCTCGATGCCGTTCCCACAGGCGCGCGCTCTGCGTTGGACGTGGGATGCGGGAATGGTCTGCTCTCGATGGAGCTGTCAAACTCGGTGCCGGAAGTTACGGGTATTGACCTCGATGAGGGGGTACTCGATGACGCCCGCCATCTCAGCAACAAGATCACCTGGATACAGGGTGATGCGATGAGTTACGAGTTCGACGGTCCGTTCGACGTGGTCGCGTCTGTCGCCACGTTGCACCACATGCCAGACCTGGGTTCGGCGCTATCGCGGTTGGCCGATCTGACCGCCCCCGGCGGTGTGCTCGCGGTGGTCGGGGTCGCGCGGGCGAGCCGCCCGAAGGACATGATGCTCAGCCTGGCGGGCACAGTTCAGCATCGGTGGTTGGCTCGCAAGTACGGTTTCTGGGAGCACTCAGCTCCGACGGTGTGGCCACCACCGCATGACTTCGTGACCGTCCGACGGACGGCTGAACGAGTGCTCCCAGGGGTTCGGTGGAAACAACTGCTCCTGTGGCGTTACGCGCTGATCTGGCGTAAATCGCTCTGAGCCGTGTCACAAGCGGCGCGCTGGCCCGTCGTGACCAGGATCGTGGCGGCGGGTGCCACGCTCGAACGGATCGAGTTGCCGTGCCCGCTGCGCGGCTTGCTGCCGCAGTTGCTCCTGTTCTGCACGCCTGGCTTCTACACGCCGGGCGGCGTCAGCTACGGGGAGGCTACGGAGTTCGTCGGCTTCGGCGCGCACAAGGGCAGCTCGCGCGGAGGATTCGCGGGCGGCACGCTGTGGGTTGTTGGTGCGCATTCCGAACTGATCGCCGCGTGCCTGCTCGGCTCCAAGTTCACGCGCCAGCAACGCGAACCGCTCTTGCTTGTGTCGCCGCGATGTTGTTCCCCGGGCGGTGCGCGCTGATTCGACGGCGCGAACAGCGTCGGACACGCGAGGGTCGCCCTCGCCCTTCCGTGCCGCCGCATCCGATACCCATGCAGGGAGCGCCTGACGGGAACGGGGTGGTTCGCCTCCCCAGTCGTCGCGCACCCTCGCCCGTTGAATCTGCGTCTGCTCCTTCGCCGCCTGGTGCTCGGCGCGAGCCTTGCGTCTGCCGAACCTGCCGACAGTCGAGAGATGGCCGCTGGCGACGGCTTCCTTCTCGGCAGCAGCAAGGTAGGTCGCCCCCTCGGCCTCTGCCTGTTGGACGAGTGGCCCGATAACCTCGGCACGCACCTGCTCAGCGGACTTTTCAGCCGCGTGGATTGCGGCGGTGTCTTGCTCATCTTCGGCGCGGTGCGCGTCTCGCTGGGCGGCGAGGCGCGCGGCGATCTGCTCCCACCGTTCCGCCTGCCGTTGTGCGCGTTCGGCATCCTGGTCGAGGCGGGCGAGTTCATCGGTGACTAGCTTGACCGGGCCATCGGCGACGAGGCTCCGCACGGCTTCGATGGCCTGGGCGGTGGCGTGGGCGACGCCCCGGTCTGCGGGGTCGCGTTCCATCGCCACAATGACCTGCGTCCTGGCGTCAGTCATGTTCTCGGCGACGACGTGCAGCTGGTTGGTGTCGCGGCCTCTGGTCATGCCCACGTAGACGCCTGCCGCGCTCGTCGCCTCCGACAGGATCGTGTGGGAGGCGGTGACGGTCGTGCCTTGGACGCCATAGGCGGTCGCTGCGTAGGACAGGTGCGCATGCTCTGCCACATACTCAGGCGGGAATGCGACGGTACGGGGGTTCTTGCGTCCGCTGCCGACCTCGCGGGCGTAGAGAGTGCCGTTTTCGGTGACCTGCTGAACGATCCACTGCTGCCGGTTCGCTACGCCAAGCATGGTGTCGTTCCTGCGGGTCTGGATCAGGTCACCGGCCCCGATGGGCAGGCCGTCGCTGCCGGTCGCCGTCAAGCCGTCATCGACCTCGCCGCGCTCGATGCGCCCGGTGCGGATGCGCTCGTTCAACGCCACTGCCTCGTCGTTCGTGGCAACGGTGATCGCTTCGCCGTCGTGGGCGTGCTCAACGATGTGCTCGCGGGCGTGCTCCTCGTCGGCGTGCAGCGTCACCAGGCCCAGCGCGGCAAGCTGGTCGAACACCCCGCCGGGGTTCGCTCGTTCGCGCATTGCCAGGGTGAGCGCTGCGTATTCAGGGTTGGTGAAGCGGTGCAGCTCGGTCATGTCGTAGGTGCGGCCCCTGATCTGCGCAGCCATGTCGAGTACTCCACCCCGACCGACGGCGGGCAACTGGGCGCGGTCGCCGACGAGCGCGACCGTCGCCCCCGCCTCAGCCGTCACGATCAGCAGCGCGTGAGCGGTGTCTTGGTCGAGCATCCCGGCTTCATCCACGATCACCCGTTCACCCGGCGACAGTCGCGCGTGCTTGGGCGGGCCTGTGAAGGCGTGCCCGCTGTCGGGGTCGAGATCACCGGCTGCAAGGCGTGTCCATACGCCGTCAGCGTTCCACCGCCACCCGTGCGCGTACACGAGTGCCGCAACTGATGTGGCGGGTACGCCAAGTTCCTCATGTGCGACCTGCGCGGCGCGCAACGTCGGTGCGACCACCCGCGATGCTCGGCCGTGCTCGGCGGCAACGGTGATAGCGGTGCGCAGCATGGTCGTCTTTCCACTGCCCGCTGCGCCCTCCACGATCACCAGCGGATCGGTTGAGGCCACGGCCGTTGCCGCGACCGACTGCCCTTCATCGAGTCCAGCCGTTCGCGCGGATTCGGTCACGTCGGGATGCGCCGACTCCCGCTCCGGTGTTGCGGCGGTGAGGTGGTCGCGCAGCGCGGTCTCAGCTGCAACCACGCTCAGGCTCGTCAGGTGCGCGACATGCTCCGGCGTCGCCGAACCGGGCGGCAGGACAGAAAAGCAGTCCGAGGCGGCAAGATCGGTCGCCAGGGTGATGAACTCGCGCAACTCAGCGGGTGCGGCTTGCACGCCTGCCTCGGTGGTGATGCGAGTGACATGCTCCTGGATCGTGTGCCGCGTCCACGCCGACGCACTCGCGGCGCTTCGATCGAGCGCCCGCGATGCAACCTCCTGCACGGATAGCTCGTCCACTGCGACGGCCGGTTGCGCGACGCGGTGCCCGATGACCTCGGGGTCATATCCGGCGTCACGGAGTTCTTGCACCCACCATTGCTCGTTCTTCAGGTCGGCGGGCTTCTTCCCCGGCCGCTGATGCGTCCACGCGATGCCCTGCAACCTCGCCGTCATGACCATGCCAAGCACCTCTCCGGGGTGCTGCTCTTCCCATTCGGCTTCGAGGCGTTCCAGGTTGCGTTTGATCTGCGCCGACCGCTTCGACATGGCCCCATTGAACGGCTCCAACTCCACCACCTCACCGGATGCAGGGTTGAGAGTCAGGCCGTGCTCGGCGAGGGTCTGCGCGAGTTGCGGGTGCGCGGCGATCACCGCCGTGCCCAGGGCGCGGATCGCGCCTTGCTGCTTGAACAAAGCCGCTGTGTCCAGTGCCCGCCACTTCCCAGCCGCGAAGGTGCGCGTGCCGATCTGCATGTGGATATGCCGGTGCGGATCACCCGCCCGGCTCGTCTTGTGCCGAATGCCGACCACCTGCATGCTCTCAAAAGGCACGACCTCCCGCGCATCACGCGGGCCAACCCTGGTGACAGAATGCTGCCCCAGCCACCGCCGAATCTCCGTCAACGCGTCCTGCTGCGCTGTGCCGAGGGCTTCGGATACTTCGGGGTGGAGTGCGGCGGCCACAGACAGGCTCTTGGGTGCGTTGATCGTCATCTCCGCGAACAACGGCGACCCCTTCGTGCCCTCGGTGGCCGCGCGCGGGGTGCCCATCGACTCGCCCGTTTCGGGGCTGATCCAGTCCACCCACCCCTCGTACTCGTCAGCCGTGAGCGACCGGGCGACGGTGACCTCTCCGCTGCCGTCGAGCACGGCGTACTCGGCCACGGCGTCGTCTGCGCCAAGGTAGTACTCGTCAGCGCGGGAACGGTCGGCCTCGACGTACCGACGCGCGGCAGCACCGTTGCCGCGGAACAGGATCACCCCGCCCTTCACATTGGCCTCCCTCATGAGTCGTCTCATGAGGGAGGTGCGCACCACGGCCCCGCCGTGGCATACGTGCATCTATGTATCTATGTATTCAGTTGGCTAGAAGTGGTTGGAAGAAGCGTGGGCACGACTGGGGAACGCTGGTCTGGCGTGACGGAGATCGAGCCGGAGATGTGGGAGTCAGCGACTGGGAAGGTCGCAGCGCTTGGTCTCGGATTTCAGGTCTGCGAGCACGGCGTGAAGTTCGGCGATCCGGCGTTCAGCATCGGCGACGAGGTAATCGGTCAGTCGCTGCCAGTCCTCGGGCGTCGGCTCGTCAGGAACGTCCTCCAGCACCCTGGCGATCTCTTGCACGGATAACCCGACGCGCTGGGCGACTCGGGCTACGCGAACCACGCAGGGAACCCAGGGCTGATAGCGGCGCTGGTTGCCGGAGGTGCGTTGTGACTCGATCAGTCCTTGCCGCTCGTAGAACCGGATCGCGGAGGTGGCTGTGCCGCTGAGTTCAGCCGTCTCGCCGACCGTCAGCAGCTCGGGCGCGTGAGTCTCGGTGATGGGCATGCTTCCATCATGGCTTGACTTCAACCAATGTTCAAGTTCTAGCGTCGTGGGTATGAAGATGAATCCGCGCCAGCGTCTGGCTTTGACCACGTTGTTGCTGCCGGTCGTGGTCGTGTCGATGGACCTCACGGTGCTGTATCTCGCGACGCCCTCGCTCAGTGAGCAGTTGCGCCCGTCGGGTTCGCAATTGCTGTGGATCATGGACGTATACGGGTTTGTCCTGGCTGCGCTGCTGATCCCGGCGGGCAGGCTCGGGGATCGCATTGGACGCCGCCGCCTGCTCGTGATCGGGGCGGTATTGTTCGGTCTCGCGTCGTTGGCTGCTGCGTTCTCGACCTCGGCCGGGTGGCTGATCTTCGCTCGCGCGATGATGGGCGTCGGCGGTGCCACGCTCATGCCCTCGACGCTCGCACTCATCCGCACCACGTTCACCGACGAACAGCAACGTGCCCGAGCCATCGGCCTGTGGACGGCAGCGTTCGCGGCGGGCGGTGCGCTGGGTCCGGTCGTCGCGGGCGGGCTGCTTGAGTTCTTCCCCTGGGGTTTGGTGTTCATCATCAACGCCCCCGTCGTGGTGCTCCTGCTGCTCGGGTTGCGGCTGTGGGTAGCCGAGTCTCGCGCAGAGACGCCCGCGCCGTTGCCCCTCGTCGGTGCTGTGATCGGTCTCACGCTGGTGGTCTCGGCGATGGCCTTGCTGAAGCAAGCAACTTCCGACGGCTGGGGCGTGACCGAGTGGCTGCTGCTCGCGCTCACACTGGCCGCCGGCGCCGGGTTCGTATGGCATCAGCGCCACGCACGGCATCCCCTGATCGACCGCGACCTGATCCGCGCGCCCGGTGTCAGGCTCGGACTGCTGATCGTCGCGGTCGGAATGTTTGCGCTTACCGGCCCGAATATGTCGCTGGCCCAGTACCTGCAACTCGTGCTCGGCCTCTCTCCGCTGCTGGCATCACTGGCGATGATCCCGATGGCCGCGTTCGGGATCGGCGGCGCGATCCTGGCCAGCATCCTCATCACCCGACTACCGAAACCGCGCGTCATCGTCCTCGGGCTCGGAGCCGCAAGCATCGGCTTGTTCGGCATCGCCTTGGCCACCCCCACGCAGTCACTCGTCTTGGTGCTGCTGGGCGGTGTCGCCCTGAGCGTCGGTGTGACCGCGTTTCTCTCCCTGGCCACTGACCTCACCGTCGCTGCCGCACCGCCCGATCACGCGGGGTCGGCTTCGGCACTGTCGGAGACGAGTTCCGAACTCGGGGCCGCGCTGAGCATCGCCGTTCTTGGCACCGCCGCCTCAGTGGTCTACCGCAACGGACTCTCGCTTCCGTCAGAGCTGAGTGCCAGCGATGCCGAGCAAGCCGGGCAGTCGCTCCAGAACGCCGTCGCAACTGCCGACACCCTGCCCGAAACGGTCGGGAACACGCTATTGGAGGCGGCGCAATCGGCTTTCAACGCTGGACAATCCGCCATCACCGCCGGTGCCGCTGTCCTGCTCCTGGCGCTGGCCTGCGTCGTGATGATTACCAGCAGGCGCAGGTCCCTGAACGACGCACAGCCTCCCTCACCAGCGCCAGCGAACGCTGGCGAACGGTCTGCCGATGGCTAGTCGTTCATCCCACTCGCGGTTCAACAACCGCCCTTGACTTCAACATATGTTCAACCCTCAGTCTGGAGAAATATGACATCACCGAGACCACAACTCAGCGACCAGCACACCGCCCCAGCGCCCGCCCGGACCCGGATCGCGGTCATCTCTTCGAGCATTCGCGACGACCGGATGAGTCCGAGTATCGCCGACTGGGTGCTGACCACGCTGACGGAGCGCGACGGCATCGAGGTCGACCTGATCGACCTGGCTCAGATCGCACTGCCCGATGACAACCTGCTCTCCCCAGGCGGCGGACCAGCGACAGAGGTAGGCGAGCGGATCGAGGCGGCCGATGCGTTCGTGTTCGTCACCCCGGAGTACAACCACTCCTACCCGGCGTCATTGAAGCGGCTGATCGACTGGCACTACACCCAGTGGAAGTTGAAGCCCGCCGCCATCGTCGCCTACGGCGTTCACGGAGGCTACTCGGCGATCGAGCACCTGCGCGGAGTTCTGGCCGAACTCAACATGGTCACCACCCGCCGCTGCCTCGGACTGCCCGCCCCGTGGGAGGCCGTAGACGATGCCGAGCGCTTTGCACCGAGCGAGCCTGTGACTACGGCGCTGAAAGGTGCCCTAGCAGAACTGGCTTGGTGGGCCGACCTGCTTACCGATGCCCGCGCCCACCGTCCGTTTCCCAACTGAGCGCGGCGCTATTGCCCGCGATCCGAGCATTCGCAGAGGAGTTTTCCCATGACCGAGCAGCAGCACCAGGGTCCATCCATATCGATCAACACGTTCACCGCTGTCGGAGGCGGCATCGACGCACTGACCGCCTACCAGATTGCCGAAATGCAGGACATGAGCGCAGAGGCCACGGCACACGGCTGGCTGGGCAACGAGGTCTACCGCTCAGACGACGACACCAGCCTGATCGTCCTCACTCGTTTCCGCTCCGCAGAGGCCAAGGAGAGTTGGGCTCAGACGGATCGCTTCCGACGGCACTTCGAAGGTCTCCAGCCATTGATTCAGAACGGCACATCCATCCCTGTGACCTTCGTCGTGGCTCATGGCCAGCATCTCTCATCCCAGGGTTCGACAGATCGGCCCTGAACTCAGGGCCTACCTGCGCCCTCGACTCAGCACAGCCTTCTGACGAGTCGCACTCCACCAACAGAGACGTGGACAGCGCGGGGTAGGCGAAGCACCTGCTCATGAGCGGCAGGTGTAGGGGCGTGCTGCACGTCCTGGCGTGGGTCACGGTGGCACCTCCTTCACGGGAGGTGCCACCGTGACCAACTACACCCCACCCTCCGCAGGCAAAGATGCCGCAGCCCCGGATGACTCGCCGCGCCACGGGTTCCAGACGCCAGAAGGACTACGCGCCCTGCTGATCCGTTTGCACGAGGCCGGGCCTGGAGCCTGGCGCAGTGACCGCGAAGCAGCGGAACTCATGCGACACACGGCAGAGAGGTACCGACGCCTGGCCCGCAAGTACGCGCTGGATGAGTGGGAGATCGCCTCGGCAGCGTTCGAGGTCATGCTCGCCGCCTCGACGCGAAACGCCGGTAACCCGTGGGCGGTAGTCACTCGCGCTATGAAGATCACTTGTGGTGTTGAGGTGCGGGCGGCCGGGATGCTCGTCTCGCCGAGCAAGGTGCGCCACACGGCCAGGATCGTCGGGTTCCACGACGCCATCCGGTTCGCGGAGCGAGAGAGCCTGGCCGACTACCATCCCGCGTTCGCCGTCAACCCCACCACCGACGATGAGGAAGACTCCGGCGGCCGTGCTCGGGTTGCTGCTGTCCTGTCGGAGATCGTCGGGCTGTTCGCCTCGGCAGGCTGGGATGCCGTGCTCGTGACCGACTGCATCGAGCACGTCGCCTACCGGCTCGGTGATCTGACCTCCCGGCCAAACGCGGTGGAGGTGCTACGCCGCGACCGCGCTATCTCGACGCTGCTGGGGATACCGCCGAGGTCGTGGGCAGCGTTGCTACGGATCGTGCTGGGGCATCCCGCCCCGAAGCACGCTGGCACTCCGACTGGCGACGGGGTGCTGCTGCGCCTACTCAGTGGCGAACCCCTCGACTCTCTGCGTTGTGACACCGGCCTGCTGGCTGCGATCTGGGCCGCGAACCCGGACAAGCACGAGCCATAGAGTGATCGTCGCCGGTCAGCGGGAGGGGCGTCGCACCTATCAGCATGAGCACCTCCACCGCCCCCGTCTGCGCTGTCGCTCCCGCTTCCTCCGCGCCGCCGCACAGCCTGCCGCTTCCACGTTGGGAGCACGCCTGGCCGCTGCCTCACGCCAGGCGCAAGGCTTGCCCTCGACGGTGGACGATCCGGCGGTGCTGGATGAACTTCGAGGACTCTGCACGGCACCCCGCCCCACCAAGCGCACCGCCGCCAAGATACGGAAATACCCCGCACCCTGAACCGCTGTGCCGGTCAGAGAGCGGGGCCAACAACGCCCTGCGAGCAGCCGCGCTCAGGCTCGCCAGACGAACTCCACCCTGCGGGCCAATATCTCGGCGCGGTACACGGTACGGCGGGCGTGGAACGCCTCGACAGTCTCGTTGCGGCGACGTGCCGGGGTCGCACCGTTCATCCCCTCCGGCAGGGCACGGACGAGCACGGCTTCGAGGATCAGGCTGGTCGCTTGGTACTGCCACAGCGGGGTGCGCCCGGCCCATTCTTTGGCGACGGTGGTCACGTCGATGCCCGGCCCCTCCTGTTCGGGCATGGCGGCGGCGTACTCACGCCGGGTGGTCTCGATCCGCTCGGCGATCCTGGCCCGCTGGCGCACCCACATCGCCTTGTCGATCAACCCGTCATAGTGGTCATCATCCAACCGGGCCAGGCGTTGCCGGTCAGCATCGAGCCGGGCTGCGAGACCGACACGCGCCCCGGCGTCCACGCTCGGCGTCGTGCGTGTGGATGGGCTGAGGGTGATCTGCTCGAATGTCGCCAGCACCGCCTCTTCAACAAGTTTCGAGATGTCGGCGGAGCGGATCGAGCGATGACACCCGCCGCGTATGGCCTGCACGCACTGATACACCTCGCCTCGGTGGAGCATCGCCCGCCCACACGCTGATCAGCGGATCAGCCCCGAGAACGGATACATGCGCTTCGCCGCGCCGCTGCCGGGCTGGTGGAAGTTCCGGGCCCTCTTCCGCGCATCAAGCACATCGGAGACCTGCTGCCAGGTGTCCTCGTCAAGGATCGCGGGCCACGCCGCTTTCACCTGCATCTGCGAGGTCCTCGCGCGGGTGCCATCCGGCAAGACCGGGCGATACTCGCGCACCCCTTTGATGGAGGGGCTGCGCAACACCATTTTGATCGTCTTATCCGACCACGCACACCCGTGAGTAGTCAGCACGCCGCGCTCGTTCCAGTCCTTGCGAATCTGGTACAGCGACTCACCGGCCAGCACCCGGTGGGCGGCCTCGGCCACCATCGGCCCGGCCACCGGATCAACGACCAGCGAACCGGACTCGGCGCGGTACCCGAACGGCACCCGACCGCCATGCCATGTGCCCTCGATGGCTTGCTGCTTGGCTGCACGCGCGACTCGGCGGGCGGTGTCGGCTGAGGACTTGTTCGCCATCGCCACCAGCACCCGTGCCATCGCCACATCCGAATCGGTGTCCAGTCTCAAGGAGCCGGTGACCGAGCGCACCGTGAATCCGTCCAGCACTTTCGCGTCGATCAAGTCCTCCAAATCTCGGGGGTCGCGCACCGCTCGATCCAGGTCGTAGGCGACCATCACCTGCGCCTGCCCATCGTTGAGGTGTTTGAGCATCGCCCGGAACTCCGGGCGCACCACTCGGCGCACCCGCTCACCCGAGACCAGGGTGATCGTGCGCTGCTTGAACGCCGACGTGTCGTTCTCCCGGAACACGGCTGCGACCTCCCAGCCGTGCGCGGTCGCATAGGCGCGGCAATCGGCCTCCTGCCGGTCAACCCCACGCTCGGTACTCTCGGGATCATCACTGATCCGCACATAGACCACCGCTCGCAACGGTGATGCTGATCCCTTGGCTTGTTCCTGCTGGTTCTGGCCCATCGGTCGGCCCACCTTCCTACTCGTGTGAGAGGTAGGTGCGTTTACAGAACCTCGGCTACCCGAGTACGACTATCCGTGGCCACCGGGCGGCTCACGGTCAGGCCAGAGCGGGAAAAACACCGCTCTCGTTCGGCACGTAGTCGCGCACGTCGATCACCGCGGCTGTCGGAATCGGGCCGTAGAGGTGCGGGAAACGCATCGAATCGGGGTCGCTCGGATCACCGGGCTCCCATTTCACTTCCGCTCCGAGAAGTTCCGGATCGAGTACGAGCAGAACGATGTCGTCGCGACCGGTGAACAGCCGGTTTGCAGGCAGGTGAACCTGAGCGGGCGTCGACATGTGAACGAAGCCCTCGGCCGAGAACGAATCGGGCTCGCGACGACCGAGCTCGCGGGCGACCTCCCATTCGGTTCGGGCACACATGTGCAGTAGCTCCACGTTCACTGCTGCTCCCGACTGACGTTGCGATCCCATGCGCGAAAGTCTAGTGGCCGACACCACCGACTTCCGAATCAGCTCTCAGCGAACACATCCACGACCGAAGTCCCTGTACAGGCCGTTTCCAGTGAGACACGACACGCCGGAACATCGTCGGGAACAACCCGTGAACGCCATACGTCTGTAAGAGTGGATCCACCGCGCCATTTCCGACGCGGCGGACCAGGCGCCAGGCAAGCGGTACGAACCGTGAGCCAGTACGGAGGAGTCATGCCCGGAACACTGACCAGCCCACAGTTGACCGCTGCCGACCGGTGCGACCGGTGCGGTGCCGGGGCACGCGTACGCGCAGTGCTCCCCACCGGTGGCGAGCTTCTCTTCTGCGGACACCACGCAACCGAACACGCGGATCGGCTCCGCGAGTTGAACGCAACGATCGTCTCCGACGACACTGACACGAGTGCGGTATCCGACACCGGAACGGCGTTCTGACAGGTCGGCCGGGTCGGCTTCTCTGCTCAGCATCACACCGCGAAGGCGGGCGATCATCGAAGGATGATCGCCCGCCTTTGCCGTACATTCACCAGCTGCGCAGGATCGCGATTCTCTCGGTCAGCTGATCGACGGTTGCGATTGCGGTCGGTGGGCCACCGCACACACGGCGAAGCTCCGCATGGATGATGCCGTGCGGTTTCCCGGTGCGGTGGACGTTCATCGCCACCAGGCCGTTCAGTTCACGGCGGAGCGCGCCGAGTTGGTCGGCGGTGGCAGCCCGCTCGGAGGCTACCTCGGCCGTGGGCGCAGGTGCTGCCGCCTTTGCAGAGTGGGCATCCACCTGGCGCTCCTGCCGCTGACGCAGCAGGGCGCGCATCTGGTCGGCGTCGAGCAGACCGGGTAGGCCGAGATAGTCGGCTTCCTCGTCGCTGCCGGAGAACGTCGCGGTCCCGAACGACGATCCGTCGAAGATCACCTGGTCGAGTTCCGCGTCGGCACCCATCGAGGTGAATGCCTTCTCGTCCTCGCCCGCCTCGTCCTTCTGCTTGTTGGCGTCGGCCAACAAGTCGTCTTCGAGCCCGTCCTTCTCCCGGTGGGGCTTGCCCAGCACGTGATCACGCTGCGCCTCGAGCTGCGCGGCCAGGTCGAGCAGCACCGGCACGGACGGGAGGAATACACTCGCCGTTTCCCCCTTGCGTCGCATCCGCACGAAACGACCGATCGCCTGGGCGAAGTACAACGGTGTGGACGCACTGGTCGCATAGACACCGACCGCGAGCCTCGGAACGTCGACGCCCTCGGACACCATCCGCACGGCGACCATCCACTTCTTGTCGCTCGCACCGAACTCGGCGATGCGCTTGGAAGCCGTGGGGTCGTCGGACAGCACCACTGTGGGCTCTTCACCGGTGATCGCCGTCAACGCCTTGGCATACTCACGCGCCACGGTCTGGTCGGTGGCGATCACCAGTCCCCCGGCATCCGGCATACCGCCGACACGCAGTTGCGCCAAACGGGTGTCCGCGGCTTGCAGTACGGCAGGAATCCAGTCTCCCGAAGGGTCGAGCGCTGTTCGCCAGGCTCTGGCTGTCTGCTCTGCGCTGAGCGGTTCACCGAGCCTGGCTGTGAATTCTTCGCCTGCGTTGTTCCGCCACCGTGCTTCGCCCGAGTAGGCCAGGAACACCACCGGCCGGACCACACCGTCTTTGAGTGCGTCCGAGTAGCCGTAGGAGTGATCGGCTTTGGAGCGGAGCAGACCTTCCTTGTCCGGTTCGTACTGGATGAACGGGATCGCGCTGTCATCGCTTCGAAATGGGGTTCCGGTGAGCGCCAGACGCCTGGTGGCATCTCCGAACGCCTCCCGGATACCGTCGCCCCAACTCTTCGCGTCGCCGCCGTGGTGGATCTCGTCGAGTATCACGAGGGTGCGTCGCCCCTCGGTGCGGACTCGATGTTTGGTCGGGTGCGAGGCGACCTGTGCGTAGGTCAACACGACACCGTCGTAGTCACTCGACGTCTGGCCGGTGGAATTGGAGAAATTGGAGTCCAACGACAGACCGGAGCGTTGCGCCGACTCGGCCCACTGGTGTTTGAGATGCTCGGTGGGTGCGACGACCGTGATCTGGTCGACCGTCCGATCACGGAGCAACTCGGACGCCACCCGCAGGGCGAAGGTCGTCTTACCGGCACCAGGCGTCGCGACGGCGAGGAAGTCGCGAGGGCTGCTCGAGAGGTACTTGGTCAACGCGCGTCGCTGCCAGGCGCGCAGCGACGCGGTCGGAGCTGCCTTTTGCCCTTCGGCTGGTTCGGTCGAATTACCGGATCCGGTTGCCACGGTCTCGGATGTCACAGTCCGTGCCTCCACTGGAATCGCACTGGTTTCTCGCGCTCCTAGAATTTGGGGATTGTCCGGCGACGAGCCTAACCGCAGCCTCTGACGGGCGCCGCATTCGAATGTTCCTGCCATGACCGGTCGCTGGGGAATTGTGTCAGAAATTCCGCGACACGACGAGGACGCGGTTGGGCAACGGGGTGTGTCGTCAGGGATGCTTGAGGGATCATGAGTGGAACGTCGAGCACGAAGTCGAGCGGGAGTGATTTGCGTCACCGCAGTTGGCATCCGCTGCGCCGTGCCGGTCAACTCGTCGGTCGTACCCTGTCCAAGGCCTGGGACGATTCGATCTTCGGTAAAGCCGCGACCGCTGCGTTCTGGCAGACGTTGTCGCTGGCGCCGCTTCTGCTCGGATTGCTGGGCATGATCGGGTACATCGGCGGTTGGTTCGGACCGAACACCGTCGAGATCATCGAGTCCAAGATCGTGACGTTCAGCGGGACGGTGTTCAGCGAGAACGTGGTCGACCAGATCATCCGGCCCACCGTGACCGACGTCCTGCAACGTGGACGGCCGGAGATCATCTCGGTCGGTTTCCTGCTGTCGCTCTGGGCGGGATCGTCGGCGATCAGTACATTCGTCGATTCGATCGTCGAAGCGCACGGTCAACAGGACGCACGAAATCCTGTCTGGCAACGTATCTTCGCCCTGCTGCTCTATGTGATGTTCCTCGTGATGTCCGTGTTCATCCTGCCGTTGGTGGCACTGGGACCCACTCTCGTCGGTCGTGCGATACCCGAGGCCTGGCACCACGTGGGCACCAATCTGATCGATACGTTCTACTACCCCGCCGTCGGACTGTTGGTGATCATCGGGCTCACCACGCTGTACAAAGTGGCGTTGCCGAAGTCGCTGCCCTGGCACCGACTTCTCGCAGGCGCGTTGCTGGCCGGGGTGTTCTTCATGGCGGCGAGTACAGGACTGCGCTGGTACCTGGGCTTCGTCACCAGTACCGGCTACACCTACGGCGCGTTGGCGACGCCGATCGCCTTTCTGCTGTTCACGTTCTTCCTCGGATTCGCGGTAGTTCTCGGCGCCGAGTTCAACGCGGCAGTACAGGAGTTCTGGCCTGCCCGCGCCACTCGCATCGAACAGATGCGTGAATGGTTGGCCGCACAGAACTCGGACGACGAGTCCGGCCCGGTGACCAACCTGACCTGGCGGCTGGCGACGAGCCCTATCCGCGTATCCGGCGATAATCAGGACCCGGCCTCGCCGCCGTCGTACGGACGCCCACGCAGTCTGCAACGCGAGATGCCCACGCCGGTCCAGCTGACGTCGGGCCCGGACGTCTCAGCCGAGGACTGCCCGAACCCGACAACCGACGGCCGCGACGCCGGCGATCATTCGCCCTTACGAAGTCCCTCGTAGATCTTCTTGCAATCGGGGCACACCGGCGATCCGGGTTTCGCCGATTTCGTGACGGGAAACACTTCACCGCACAGGGCGACGACGTGGGTCCCCATGACCGCGCTTTCGGCGATCTTGTTCTTCTTGACGTAGTGGAAGAACTTGGGACTGTCGTCGTCGGTGGTTTCGTCGGTGGATACGTCGGGGCGTTCCTTGGTTTGTGTGCTCATTCGTCCAATAATGCCGTCTCCGTCACAGCGACGCGAGAACAGGGTCGTGTGCAATTGTCGGCCGGGAGTGGAACAGTGGAGTCATGGTAAGAAATGGCGGGTTCGGTAGCTCCGACGAGGCCGGGACTCCCGATAATCCCGTCCTCATCACGGAGGCGCAGAATTCTGTCGAAGAACAGCACAAAGCGCGGGTCCGTAAGTACATGCTCATCATGGTCTTCAGGTTCCCGGCCCTGATCTTCGCGGCCATCGCCTACGGCATCTGGGCGAACGGCTGGATCTCGATGCTCATCATCGGCGCATCCATCCCACTTCCGTGGATCGCGGTACTGATCGCCAACGATCGACCCCCTCGTACCAAGGACGAACCGAGCCGCTACGACGGTCGGCCGAAGAGCGCGGGTGCCATCGAATCGGCGCGTCACCACACCATCGAGGGGTGACGCCGAGCATCGGGTAGCTTCCGCGCCTGCGAGACTGACGGTGTGAGAAGCGAAACGCTCCTGTCCATCGCCCCCGCGCTGCGTGAGGCACTCCTGCGTAACCGGTTCGACACGGACACCTTGCTCGATGTTCTCGGACCCGAAGTCCACTCGGCACTCGGGCGTAACGAGCCGGTTCCGGTACGCCGGGCCAGCCGCGGGCACGGCGATCTGGGTGTCCTCGTCCGCCTCTTCCTGCTGGCGGACGACTGCCCCGCTGCCGACGTCGCCGCCGCCCTCGCACCGCTGACGCTCGCCGACGCGATGAACGCCGGCCTGCTCGAGGGAGAGAACTTCGACACCGAGCATCCGTTGGTGCATGCCGTTGTCGATGTGCGTCCGGTCGACGTCGGCGCCGGTGACAGGTGGGTGATCTCCGACCTCGACGGCGCACTCCGCCCGAAGAAGGCCACCGACGATCACGTCCTGGGTGTCGGCCACGCGTCCCTCTCGCTTCTGCAGGCCACTCCCACCGCACGGGTCGGCAGTGTTCTCGATCTGGGTACCGGATGCGGAATCCAAGCCCTGCACGCTGCAACGTATGCCGATTCGGTGACCGCCACCGACATCAACCAGCGCGCGATCGACCTCACCGCGGCCACGATGGCTCTCAACGGCGTGGAGGTGACGTTGCACCAGGGCTCGTGGTTCGAGCCGGTGGCGGGAAACACGTTCGACCAGGTGGTTGCCAATCCGCCGTTCGTCGTGGGCGAGGGGCGCGTCCACTACACGTACCGCGATTCCGGCCTCGATCTGGACGGGGCCAGTGAGCTGATGATCTCGCGTTCGCTCGACTACCTCAATCCCGGCGGGACTGCGGCGTTGTTGGCGTCGTGGGTTCACGTCGAGGGCGAGGACTGGCGATCACGCATCGCGTCGTGGCTGCCGTCGCACGGCGTCGACGCATGGGTCGTGCAGCGCGATGTGGCTGATCCGGCCTTGTATGTCGGGACATGGCTTGTCGACGGCGGACAGGATCCGCGCGATCCGGGAACCGAAGGTCGCGCGAACGCATGGCTCGATCACCTCGAGGCAGCGAACGTCGAGGGGGTCGGTTTCGGGTTCGTCTTTCTCCGACGCACCGATACCCCTACCGACTTGATGGCCGAAGATCTCCTCCAGGGTTTCTCCGATCCCCTGGGCGCCGAGGCACTGGCCTACTTCGACCGGGTCGCGTGGCTGCGCGAGCACGACGTGCTCCAGGAGCGCTTCGTCCTCGATTCCAGCACTGCGCTCGAGCGGGTCTACCTTCCGGGAGACGAGGGTTGGCAGCAGGTGGTCACCCGAGTCCACCGCGGTGACGGTCCGCACTGGCAGCACGAGGTCGACGAACTGGGCGCGGCGCTGCTCGCCGGCTTACGCGCCGACGGCCTGGCGCTGGGCGAGTTGGTCGAACTTCTCGCCGCCGCACACGGCGAGAACCCGGACGACCTGCGTGACGCGGTGGTCGCGATGATCGTCTCGTTGGTGCGACACGGACTGGTGTTGCCGGTCTCGGGCTGAGTTCCCGACCGGTTCCCGTTTCCCAGGTTCTCAGCAACTTCTCAGGACTGCGAGCGAATATTCGCAGCTAGCGAGGTTTTCGTTCAATAGGGAGCGGGAACTTTCCGGCGTCTCTCACACGTTGAGCACTGTGAGAGACGCCGATAGGGAGGCAAGTCATGACAAGCCCCAGCACCACTACTCGCATTCGTCCGAGCGCCGCGGATCTGGACGCGCAGAGCCCGGCCGCAGACCTGGTCCGTGTTTACCTGAACGGGATCGGACGCACTGCACTGCTCACCGCAGCAGACGAAGTCGAACTCGCCAAGCGAATCGAAGCGGGTTTGTTCGCGGGCCACGTTCTGGCTACCCGCAAGCGCCTGACAGTTGTGAAGAAGCGTGATCTCGCGGCCATCGTTCGCGACGGCGAGTCCGCTCGCAGCCACCTCTTGGAAGCCAACCTGCGCCTGGTGGTCTCGCTGGCCAAGCGTTACACCGGTCGCGGTATGCCGCTGCTCGATCTCATCCAGGAGGGCAACCTGGGCCTGATTCGCGCGATGGAGAAGTTCGACTACGCCAAGGGCTTCAAATTCTCCACGTACGCCACGTGGTGGATTCGCCAGGCGATCACCCGCGGTATGGCCGATCAGAGCCGAACGATTCGGCTGCCAGTCCATCTGGTGGAGCAGGTCAACAAGTTGGCGCGGATCAAGCGTGAACTGCATCAGCAACTCGGCCGCGAAGCCACTGACGACGAGTTGGCCGAGGAGTCGGGTATACCCGCACACAAGATTGCGGATCTCCTCGACCACAGCCGTGACCCGGTGAGCCTGGACATGCCGGTCGGTAGCGACGAAGAAGCTCCTCTCGGCGACTTCATCGAGGATTCGGAAGCAACATCCGCGGAGAACGCGGTCATCGCCGGGCTACTGCACAGCGACGTCCGGAGCGTGCTGGGAACCTTGGACGAGCGCGAGCAGCAAGTCATCCGTCTGCGCTACGGACTCGACGACGGCCAGCCCCGCACTCTCGATCAGATCGGCAAACTCTTCGGGCTCTCCCGTGAGCGTGTTCGTCAGATCGAGCGTGAGGTCATGGGCAAGCTCCGGGTCGGCGATCGCGCCGAGAAGCTGCGCTCGTACGCCAGCTGACGCATCCGCGACAGGATCGGGCACTGCACTGTTTTCTGGTGCGGTGCCCGATCCTGTTGTTCTGTCTTCCCGTTCCGTGCCCTCATCCGGTTGCGCCGACGCAGTCGGCGTCAGAACAGTCGGCTGTGTCAGCGCAGGCGGCGGGGACCTAGATCGATGGCACTGGGTTCGGGACCGATCCGCACTCGCGAGTCGGTGATCTGTGCTGCGGTGGCGGATGCGAGTACTGGTTCGCAGGCGAGTTCGCGCACCTCGGGAATGTCGTCGGCGAGGGCCGAGATGCGTTGCACCAAGTCGATCAATGCGCCCTTGTTCACCGGCACCGCATTTCGGTAACCCGACAGCAGTGGCGCCGCTTTGGGAGCGTCGATCAGTTCTGCGGCCTCGTCCTCGGTGAGTGGAAGAACGCGATACGCCCGGTCACCGAGCAGGTCCGAGATGACACCTGCCAGTCCGAACGAGATGAGGGAGCCGAACGACGGGTCGTCCTGCACTCCGACCACGCAGCCGATGCCCTTGGTCGCCATCTTCTGTACATGCAACAACGGTTCACCGGATGCGGCTGCCAGATCTCGGTAGGCAAGCCGCACCGAATCCGGTCCGATCAGGTCGAGCCGAACACCACCCAGATCGGGGCGGTGCCGCCATTGATCGCCGGTGGCCTTCACCGCCACGGGATAGCCCAGGGACTCGGCCGCCTCGACGGCTTCGTCCTCGCCGAGTACCGATCGGAATTCCACGACGTTGACGCCGTAGCACTCGAGTAGCGCGGCGGCTTCGACGTCCGAGAGCCATCGACCAGCCGAGTTCTCCAGCCAACCCGCCACCATCGATTTTGCTCGTTCGGCATCGATACCGCTGGGACGTAACACTTTCGATGCAGGCCTGCTTCGCCATTCGGCATATCGCCAGGCCCGTGCCAGCGCCAGGGCGGCGCGTTCGGGACCGGGATACGACGGCACTGATCCTCGGGTCGGGTTTCCGACTTCGTCCCGCACCGCCAAAACGTCCGGAATACCTTCGGCAGCAAGGAAAGTGGTGAGGATCGGCTTGTCGGATCCGGCGACGGCGTCTTTGAGTGCCTTGGCGAACGGCTCGACCGGTATGGCAACTGGCGGCACGAACACGGCGATGACCGCGTCGACGTCGAAGGACGCCAGTGCATCGCGCACTGCCGACGCGAACAACTCCGGACTGGCCTGTGCTCCGAGATCGACGGGATCTCCGACTTGAAGCCCTTCGCTGCGGGCGGCATCGGCGGCGAGTACTCCGAGGGCGGTGGAGTTACCGATGACGGCGAGTCGAGGCCCAGCTGGCAGTGGCTGGTATCCGAACAGCAGGGCGCAGTCGAAGAGTTGCGAAATGGAGCCGACCTGGATGACTCCGGCCTGCTCGAAGAGCGCGCGCACGATGGAGTCGTCGATTTCCACTCCGGTCGCTGCCAGTACCGGAGGAACGGCATGCCGCCCGCTCTTGACCGCCACGATCGGTTTGTGGCGCGCCACCCGCCTGGCGATGCGGGAGAACTTGCGGGGATTACCGAAGCTCTCCAGATACAGGAGCACCACCTCGGTGGCCTTGTCCGAGTCCCAGTACTGCAACAAGTCGTTTCCGGACACATCGGCACGGTTACCGGCGGAGACGAAGGCAGACAGGCCGATTCGGCTGCGGGCGGCCTCGTCGAGGATCGCTATACCTAGTGCTCCGGACTGACAGAAGAATCCCACGTTGCCGGGAGCGGGCAGAACCGGCGCCAATGTCGCGTTCAGCGAGATCGCCGGATCGTTGTTCGCCACCCCGAGCGCATTGGGTCCGATCAGGCGCATTCCGTGCGCGCGGGCTGCATGAACAAGCTTGCGTTCGGATGATCGCCCGTCCGGGCCGCTCTCGCTGAAACCGGACGACACCACGACCAGCGCTTTGACCCCCTTGACCAGACAGTCGTCGAGCACCGAGCTGATCGACTCGGCCGGAACGGCAACCACGGCGAGGTCGACGTCGTCGGGGATGTCGCGCACGGTGGGATAGGCGCGCACCCCGTGGACCGACCGGTGTTCGGCGTTGACGGGGTACACCGGCCCGGTGAATCCGCCGCGCAGTAGGTTCGTCAGCACCGCACCGCCCACCTTCGAACGGTCAGCCGATGCACCGATGACGGCGACGGACCGTGGGCTGAGTACGTTGCCCATGCTGCGCGCCTCGGCCGCACGTTCACGCGAATTACGGACCGAGACCAGAGCTTCGGTCGGGTCGATGGCGAATTCGAGTCTCAGCACACCGCCGTCGAACGATCGACTGACCTGATATCCCGCTTCACGAAAGACCGTCACCATGTTGCGGTTCTCCGCGAGAACTTCGGCGACGAACATCGTCAGACCGTTCTCGGCCGCCGCTGCCGCGAGATACTCGAGCAAGATCGGACCGAGCCCGCGTCCCTGATGCGCGTCCGCCACGACGAACGCGACCTCCGCCGACTTTCCGTCGCCGACGTCGAGAAGCCGTTCGTACCGGCCGACCGCGATGATCTCGTCGCCGAGAACCATCACGAACGCCACCCGATTGCGGTGGTCCACGGTGGTGAAGTTGGTGACGTCTCGCTTCGACATGGTCGGGTACGGTCCGAAGTACCGAAGATAGCGGGTCCGTTCGGAGAGCTTGCCGTGGAATTCGATCAGAGTCGGAGCATCTTCGGGCACTATCGGTCGCAATGCCACGGCGCCACCGTCGGAGGCGAGTACGTCGACCACCCAACTGTGGGGGTAGGCGTGTGCGGCATCGGCCGACGTCGCACCAGTGGGTACCGACGGTTCGGTGGCAGACTGATCAGTCACGTGGATCCTCCGGATCGAGGCCGAGCAGGGGGAACGCAGCGCGGCGCGTTGCGATGATGGCGGAATCGATACGAGTCAGTGCTCGGTCGACCGATGCGACTCCGGTCTCCGGAGTTCCACCCGGGCCGTCCCATCTCGCGTAGTCGACGTCTCCCCCGTCGCCCATGGTCGCGGGTAGTTCGACGCTCGGTGCCAGCGCTGCCGTCGATTCCCGCCAGTCGGCCGGTACCTCCGTGCGCACGTCTATCTCGCGGTCCAATGCGGCTGCGATCAGGTGCGTCCATGCCCGGGGAACAACCCTGACGAGCCCGTACCCACCGCCGCCGACGGCCAACCATCGGCCTTCGGCGTAGCGGTCGGCCAGATCTCGCATGGCCAGGAAAGCCGCCCGCTGACCGTCGACAGTGAGTGCGAGATCGGCGAGCGGATCTTCACGATGCGAGTCCACTCCGCACTGACTGACGATGATCTGCGGTCCGAACGCGGCGATCGCGCCGGGAACGACCGCGTGAAACGCGCGTAACCACAAGGCGTCGACGGTGCCCGGCAGGACCGGAACGTTGACGGCGGTGCCTTCGGCGGCTCCACTGCCGACTTCGCTGGACCATCCGGTATTGGGCCACAGCGTCGCCGGGTGCTGATGCATCGAGACCGTCAGAACACGCGGATCCTCCAGGAACGCGTGCTGGACACCGTCGCCGTGGTGGGCGTCGACGTCGATGTAGGCGATTCGGTCGTACCCGTTGTCGAGCAGCCAGGAAATCGCCACCGCCGCGTCGTTGTACACACAGAATCCAGAGGCCCAGTCCGCCATTGCATGATGCATGCCGCCGCCGATGCTGACCGCACGACGGGTTCGTCCCGACGCTATCTCCTGCGCGGCTGCCAGTGAGCCGCCGGCCAGGATGGCACTCGCCTCGTGCATGTGGGGGAACACCGGATTGTCTTCCGTACCCAGGCCATGAGGAACGTCGAGTCCGTTGACGCCGTTCGACGCCGAACTGCCTGCCGTCTTCACCGCCTGCAGATAAGCGGGCGTATGTATCCGGAGCAGATCCGTGTCGGACGCGGGACGGGGCTCGAGGAACTCTATCCCTTCGAGCAGACCCAGACTTCTGGACAGCGCCATGGTCAAGTCGAGACGGGTCGGATTCATCGGGTGGTCGGCACTCCACCGATAACTCAGGTATTCCGGACTCCAGACGACTACGCGATTCGCGCGCGGTGTGTCGAAGTCCCCGTCTGTTGTGATCGACGCGGTCATGTGGTCACGCTACTTGTTCGACCTCGTCCCTCGTACGGCATATCGAAGTGTCGGCGCGAAGTGGCTGCTGCGACCTCGCACACGTGCCGTGACGTCGCCGTCACCGTATCCCCGACTCGGACGGTAGACTTGAACATCGACGAAGGGGTTGAGTGTGAAGGATCTAGTCGACACCACGGAGATGTATCTCCGGACGATCTACGACTTGGAAGAAGAAGGTGTGATTCCCCTCCGCGCACGGATCGCGGAACGGCTCGAACAGAGCGGGCCCACGGTCAGCCAGACCGTTGCACGGATGGAGCGTGACGGCTTGCTGATGGTGGCAGGCGATCGACACCTGGAGCTCACCGACAAGGGCCGCGACCTGGCTGTGTCGGTCATGCGTAAGCATCGATTGGCCGAACGACTGCTCGTCGACGTGATCGGTCTCAAGTGGGAAGACGTGCATGCGGAGGCATGTCGTTGGGAGCACGTGATGAGCGAAGAGGTTGAACGTCGACTGGTGGTCGTGTTGAACAATCCGACGACGTCGCCGTACGGCAACCCCATCCCGGGTTTGGACCAACTCGGTCTGGACGGTCCGTCCACTGCGGCCGAGACGCTGGTGCGTCTGACCGATCTCCCGCACGGCAAGCAGGTGGCCGTGGTGGTTCGACGTCTGGCCGAACACGTCCAGTCCGATCCCGAGGTGATCGCGCAGTTGCGTGATGCCGGTGTCGTTCCGGACGCTCGCGTGACCGTCGAGGCGCGACCGGGGTCGGTGACCATCATCGTTCCCGGACACAGCGGTTTCGATCTGTCCGAGGAAATGGCCCATGCCGTTCAGGTCAAGCAGGTCTGAGCTTCGTGAAACTTCTGGTCACCGGCGGGGCCGGTTACGTCGGTAGCGTGTGCGCCACCGTATTGCTCGAGCGCGGACACGAGGTCGTCGTCGTCGACAACCTGTCCACGGGTAACGCGGACGCGGTACCCGTCGGGGCCGAGTTCGTCGAAGGTGACGTCGGTGAGCTCGCTTCCGCACTGCTCGGCACTTCCGGCAACCCGGTTTTCGACGGCGTACTGCACTTCGCGGCGCAGTCACTGGTCGGGGAATCGGTGTTGCAGCCGGAAAAGTACTGGCGCGGCAACGTGGTCACGACCATCGAACTGCTCGAGGCGATTCGACAGTCCGGAACTCCCCGACTCGTCTTCTCGTCCACGGCCGCCACCTACGGAGAGCCGGAGCAGTCCCCCATCGTGGAGACTGCTCCGACCCGCCCCACCAACCCGTACGGCGCAACCAAACTCGCCATCGACCACGCGATCACGTCGTACTCGATCGCGCACGGTGTGGCTGCGACGAGTCTGCGATATTTCAACGTCGCCGGCGCCTACAAAGCCGCGGGCGAGAATCGTGTGATCGAAACCCATCTGATTCCACTGGTTCTCCAGGTTGCGTTGCAGCAACGCGACAAGATCTCGGTGTTCGGTACGGACTGGCCGACACCGGACGGCACCGCAGTGCGCGATTACATCCACGTTCTGGATCTCGCCGAAGCCCATCTGCTCGCACTCGAGACCTCCGTCCCGGGCGAGCACCGGATCTACAACCTCGGTAGCGGTGCCGGGTTCAGTGTCCGCGAGGTCATCGCGGCCTGTGCCCGTGTGACAGGTCTGCCGATCAACGTCGAAGACGCAGCACGACGACTCGGCGATCCTGCTGTGCTCATCGCATCGAGCGCCAAGGCCATCGCCGAGTTGGGTTGGTCGCCGACGCGCACCGACCTCGACGTGATCGTCGCCGACGCCTGGCAATTCCTACAGGATCTGGGCGATCGATCTCATTCGGCACGCCGACCGTAGTCCCCGGGTATGCCCTCGCAGTTCGTCTGCGGGGGCAGCTCGGTGATGTCGAACCCCTGGCCGATCGACAGCCCTACTGCGGCAAGGTCTCTGATGCCGTCCGGCCGAACCCCGGACTGCAGTGAGATGTCGAGTAACCAGGCCAAGGAGTGGTCCGGATCAGATTCCAGTGCCTGCGCAAATGCGATTCCAGCCAAGGGCCCGTCGCCGCGGACATACGCCGAGTAGCCGAGAAGCGTTGCCGGCCAAGCCCGTTCCGGATCGGGTAGTTCGTGGGTCAGTGCCGTCCACAACATCTCGGCCGCCCCTGACGATCGAGTGATCGCCAGACCCATCAGCACGTCACGAACGCGCACATCGGTCAGTGCCACGGCCAAGCGCGCGTATTCCTCGGCGGAGAGTCGAACACCGGCGTTTCCGACGCGCTCCACCTGTCTCAGCACGGTGGACACTCGCGAACGCACTCCGCCGAACTCGTCGTCGTCCGAATCTCCGGCCGCCGACGCACGAATCAGGTCGATCAGCTCCGCGATGACGCGGTGATCGCGGGATCTACCGCGCACCGCGTTCACCAGTTCGTCACGGGACCCGCGAATGATCCGGCCGCCCCACACCTGCGCGGCCGCCACCGACGACGACGACGGGTCAGGCACGATTCCGTGGCGATCGCTCTGTACGACGCTCGTCCACACGCAATCGGTCTCGATACTCGGCACACTCAGTGCGTCGACCAGGTCGATCGACATCGGAGCCAATAGGTCTGCGAACGCACTTGCAATGGTCAATGATTCTCCGAACGGGTACGCACCGACCACGATCAGAATCACACCGGTGGCCTCTTCTACCGCACAGACCGCAGCGAACTGCTCGAGTGCCAGTATCACCGGTCGCGCCGGGGTACCTCCGTCACACGGGAAATAGTCGTGGCGCATGACCGGCCCGAGAGTCTTGGTCTCGGTTCCCTTCAGCGCCACCGCAAGCACCGAATCGACAGGGCAGAAACCCAGGAGGGCCGGAACTGCGGCGATCAGTTCGCCGGGGTTGGAGACATGCTCGGACGGCGGCTCGAACTCGTCGTGCTGATCCGGAAGCTCGAATTCGTGAGGAGAGTGTGAAGGTGTCATGCCAAGACAATGACGCACGACATCGATCGAGCTGCCGACACAACCTGGGAAAATACGTCCACGCATTTCGCCTGTGGACCGGTATGCGCGCTGGGGACAGCACACGGCCTCTGATCACTCGCGCTGTCGGCGTGTCGGTGGCACGTGATCACCGAATATTCGGTGGCACGTGCCCACGAAATGTTCAGCCTTTGCGAACTTTCGCCACCGCTGCGGTGAAGGTCTGATCGAGTGGCGCCGACGCATCGGCCACGCTTGCGAAGGTCATCAAGGTGACCGATATTCGCACGTCGTCGACTTGCGCGAGCAGAGTCAACATCGTCTGCGTTCCCCCCGCAGCAGTCGGCGTGGTCACGGTCCGCCGCAACGCCATCGACTCGTCCGCGTCCACCGGAGCAGGTGGCAGAATCTCCGTCTCGACGGTCGAGGTCACGCCGTTGGCGGTCACCTTCGTCGTGTGACAGCGACGGGTGCGTTCTTCCCACTCGGTCAGTCGTCCGGTGGCGTCCCGCGTCAGCTCCACCGAGATCGTCGTTCGAGTGGCGTTGTCGGTCCCGACCGCCATCACCGTGGAATCCGGGCCGTAATCCTGTTTCGGTTGCGCACATTCCGGCGGCTGCACTGTTGCACCGCGCGGAACCCCCACCAAGTCGGGCGCAGCCATCGGTACCGCTTGCGCGGGAAGCGTGACCGCATCGAACGGGCTCGGGAACTCCGACGGCGCGAGAAGCAGGGTATCCAAACTTGCCGAATGTACTACCGCCGAGGGCGCCGACGTGATGGTAGGCGTACCCGCATCGGACTGCGACACCCGATGATCGGCAATGGCCTGGCCGGACGTGGACTGTGCGCAACCCGACATCAGCCCCGTCGCGAGGCCGATGACCACGAGTCCGGCCACCGTGTGCGGCGCTGTGGCTCGAGTACCTTGCACGAGATCCTCCAATTCAGCCCTCGGCCGATCCGGTCGATGCTCGCCGTGACTCCTCCCTCACTCTGCCACGTACGGCGTTCGGCTCACGACTTCGCTGTCGGCGAACGCATCGAATCGGCTGTTGGGGAATGATCACCCACGACGCCGGTGTTCTGTGCACAGAGGAGAATTCCAGTGGAGTGCGCTGCTGTCACCGATCGCGCCGATAGTGGACACTGGAACAAGAGACCGACAAGCGAAGGGGACTGCGATGGATGACCAGTCGAAAATGTACGAGCTGGAATTCCCGGCACCCCAGGTATCGGCCGCCGATGGGCAGGGCCCGATCTTGATTCACGGGTTGGAGGGATATTCCGACGCCGGGCATGCCGTGAAACTCGCGACCACACATCTTCGGGAGAGCCTCGAGACCGAACTGGTGGCCTCGTTCGCAGTGGACGAATTGATCGACTACCGATCGCGCAGACCGACCATGACGTTCAAGGCCGACCACTTCTCCGACTACGATGCTCCGACGCTGAATCTGTACGCGGTGCGCGACAACGCCGGCACACCGTTCCTGCTCCTGGCTGGCCTGGAGCCCGATCTGAAGTGGGAACGCTTCACGACGGCGGTACGGTTACTCGCCGAGCAGTTCGGGGTTCGTCGCACCATCGGACTCAATGCGATCCCGATGGCGATTCCCCACACCCGGCCGCTGGGTGTCACGGCTCACTCCACCAACAAGGAGCTCATTCAAGATCACCAGCGGTGGTCCGGTGAGCTTCAGGTGCCGGGAAGCGCGTCGTCGTTGATCGAACTTCGGATGTCGCAGCACGGTCACGAGGCAATGGGATTCTCGGTGCACGTACCGCACTACCTGTCCCAGACGGACTATCCGGGGGCTGCGGAAACCTTGCTGGAGAATGTCTCGGCCGTGTCCGATCTCGATCTTCCGCTCGCCGCACTCGGGGAGGCCGCAGCGCGAGTTCGTGAGCAGGTCAACGAGCACATCGCCGGAAACGACGAAGTGCAGAACGTCGTCCACGCACTGGAGCGGCAGTACGACACGTTCGTCGCAGCGCAGGAGCAGCAGTCCTCGTTGCTGGCCGGCGAGGCCGACCTTCCCAGTGGCGACGAGATCGGTGCCGAACTGGAACGATTCCTGGCAGAGCAGAGCGGAACCGACGGATTCGGTAGCGCCGAGTAATCGCCTGGGCCGTCGGTAGCGGGAATGCGGAATGCGACATTGTGCACATTCCGCAATCTTCTCGTTATCTGGGCCGTTGTCCAGGACACATTCGTCGGATAGCCTCGACCCAGCGTGTTTCAAGTTGTCGGCTCAACAGGCTTGGTCGAACATTCCTGATCACGCCCTGAGCCAGGAGGCGACATGAGTAGACCGGGGCACCGCCAGCTTCGACCGGTTCCGGACGAGGAACCTCGGATGATGTTCCGCACCATCCACGGCTATCGGCGTGCGTATCGCATTGCGGGCGAAGGCCCGGCCCTGCTCCTCCTGCACGGTATCGGAGACAATTCGTCGACCTGGGCGGATATCATCCCGCACCTGGCGAAGAAGTACACGGTCATCGCGCCTGATCTGCTCGGCCACGGCCGTTCGGACAAGCCTCGGGCCGACTACTCGGTGGCCGCGTACGCCAACGGGATGCGTGATCTGCTCTCCACTCTCGGGATCGAACACGTGACGGTGATCGGGCACTCGCTCGGTGGTGGCGTCGCGATGCAGTTCTCGTATCAGTTCCCACACATGGTCGACCGGCTTGTGCTGGTGTCGTCCGGTGGTGTCACGAAAGACGTTCATCCCCTACTTCGACTGATGTCGGTTCCGGTGGTCAACGAGGTGGTCAAGCTTCTCCGTATTCCTGGAGCGATGCCGCTGGTTCGTGCGGCAGGTGGGCTGGCCGGAATGGTTCACGGATCGAACTTTCGCCCGGGATCGATGCTGCACGACACTCCGGATCTGATTCGGGTTCTCGCGGACCTTCCCGACCCCACCGCATACGAGGCATACCTGCGGACCCTGCGGGCCGTCGTCGACTGGCGGGGACAGGTCGTCACGATGCTCGACCGATGTTATCTGACCGAGAATCTGCCGGTTCAGTTGATCTGGGGAGACGGCGACACCGTCATTCCGGTCTCGCATGCGCGACTCGCACATGCGGCGATGCCCAATTCTCGCCTCGAAATCTTCCAGGGTTCAGGACATTTCCCGTTCCATGACGATCCGATGCGTTTCCTGCAGGTCGTCGAGGACTTCCTCTCCACAACCGCCCCCCTCGTCTTCGACGAGGCACGCTGGCGGCACATGCTGGTCTCGGGTGTGGGTGAGAACAACATCAGCGGCACCGCCTCCACTCGAATGGCAGTGCTCGACGCGATGGGCTCGGACGAGCGCAGCGCAACCTGATCCGAGCGCACCGCAGGCCTGACGGGCCGGGCAGCTAGCCTGTACTGGTGCTGCTGACGGAACTTCTCCCCGACAACGCGGATCCTGATTCCGTTTTCGACGCCTTCTCTTCGTGGACCCTCGAGCGAGGACTGACGCTGTACCCAGCGCAGGAAGAGGCCGTGATGGAGTTGGTCTCGGGAGCAAACGTGATCCTGGCGACCCCCACCGGTTCAGGTAAGTCCATGGTGGCGATCGGCGCCCATTTCCACGCCATGGCCACCGGCAAGCGAACGTACTACACCGCGCCCATCAAAGCACTCGTGAGCGAGAAGTTCTTCGCGCTGTGCGATGTTTTCGGGGCCGCGAACGTGGGCATGATGACCGGCGATGCCGCCGTGAACTCGTCGGCGCCCATCATCTGTGCCACCGCCGAGATCGTCGCGAACCTGGCACTGCGCGAGGGACCGAACTCCGACATCGGGCAGGTGGTGATGGACGAGTTCCACTTCTACTCCGAACCCGATCGCGGCTGGGCCTGGCAGGTACCGTTGATCGAGCTGCCTCATGCCCAGTTTCTGCTGATGTCGGCAACACTCGGCGAGGTCGACTTCTTCTCCGCTGACATCACCCGGCGCACGGGCAGACCCACCACGGTGGTCTCCGGCACCGAACGTCCGGTGCCACTGATGTTCTCGTACGCCACGACGACGGTCGGTGAAACCATCGAAGACCTGGTGACCACCAACCAGTCCCCCGTTTACATCGTGCATTTCACGCAGGCGGCCGCCCTCGAGCGCGCGCAGGCACTGACGAGCGTCAACTTCTGCTCCAAGGAGGAGAAGGAAGCGATTGCCGAGGCACTGGGCGGATTCCGGTTCACGACCGGATTCGGCAAGACGCTCTCCCGCCTGGTGCGCCACGGTATCGGCGTCCACCACGCCGGAATGCTGCCCAAATACCGGCGTCTGATCGAGGTTCTGGCGCAGGACGGACTACTCAAGGTCATCTGCGGGACCGACACTTTAGGGGTGGGCATCAATGTTCCCATCCGTACCGTGCTGCTTACCGGGCTGGCCAAGTACGACGGTGTCCGCACCCGGCACTTGAAGGCCCGCGAGTTCCACCAGATCGCTGGTAGAGCCGGGCGGGCCGGGTACGACACGATGGGTACCGTCGTCGTCCAGGCACCGGAGCACGAAGTCGAGAATCTCAAGGCCGTCGCCAAAGCCGGCGACGATCCGAAGAAGATCCGTAAGATCCAGCGCAAGAAGGCTCCCGAAGGATTTGTCTCGTGGAGTGAGGCCACCTTCGACCGACTCGTCGCCGCGTCGCCGGAACCGTTGGTCTCCAGATTCTCGGTGAGCAACTCGATGCTGCTCAACGTGATCGCCCGTCCGGGCAACTGCTTTCAGGCCATGCGTCACCTTCTCGAGGACAACCACGAATCGCGTCCGGCGCAGCGTAAGCACATCCTCAAGGCGATCTCGCTGTATCGAGGGTTACTCGGCGCCGGAATCGTCGAACGTCTCGACAAGCCCGACGAGCACGGCCGAATGGCGCGCTTGACCATGGACTTGCAGCGCGACTTCGCCCTCAATCAACCGCTCTCACCGTTCGCGCTGGCCGCCTTCGAACTTCTCGACGTCGAATCCGACAGCTACGCGCTCGATGTCGTCTCGATCATCGAATCGACGCTCGACGATCCGCGCCAGGTTTTGATGGCACAGCAGCATTTCGCGCGCGGGGAGGCCGTCGCCCAGATGAAGGCCGACGGTATCGAATACGAGGAGCGAATGGAACTCCTCGAAGAGGTTACGTGGCCGAAACCGTTGTCGGAGTTACTCTTCCCGGCGTTCGAGATGTACCGGGGTGGACATCCGTGGATCACGGAGTTCGCGCTCTCCCCCAAGTCGGTAGTCCGCGACATGGTCGAGCGTGCCATGACGTTCGCCGAGTTGATCAGCCATTACGGGCTCACTCGCTCCGAAGGCCTGGTGCTGCGCTATCTCGCCGACGCGTACCGGGCGCTGCGGCAGACGGTACCGACCGAGGCACGGACCGACGAGCTCGAGGACATCATCGAGTGGCTCGGTGAGCTGATTCGCCAGGTCGATTCCAGCCTGCTCGACGAATGGGAATCGTTGACCGATCCCGGCGCGGAAACCGATGACGTCCAGGTTGCCTTCGGGGCGGACGCCCCACGCCCGATCTCCGCGAACGCCCGCGCCTTCCGAGTGATGGTGCGCAACGCGATGTTCCGGCGCATAGATCTGGCGGCACGACGACAATGGTTCGATCTCGCGAATCTCGAGGACGGTATCGATGCCGACGAATGGGAAGAGCAGCTGCTCCCCTATTTCGAGGAGTACGCGACCATCGGAACCGGGCCGTCGGCGCGTGGTCCGCAGCTGTTCCAGGTCACTGCCGAAGGAGAGTTCTGGCGAGTGCGTCAGGTACTCGAAGACCCCGAGGGTGATCACGGCTGGGCTCTACTGGCTGTCGTCGACATCCCGGAGTCGGATGCGGCGGGCGAGATCGTGTTCGACGAGCTCAGCGTCGTCGAAGGCTGACCGCTGTGCGCCTTTGTCAACCGCCCGCGGTTGACAAAGGCGCACAGGGAAGGGTTAACCCCTCTTGGGCTTTCGCGGCTGATTACGCCGTGCCGCGTGCTTTTCCTTGATGCGCACGTTCTCGGCGCGCACCTCGGCTTGCAGTGCGCGTTCCTTCTCCAGCCACTCCGGCTTCTCGTCCAGAAGTGCGGCGATCTGATCCGTGGTGAGTGCATCGTCGACACCACCGCGTGCGAGCCCGGCGATGGACACGCCCAACTTGGCGGCGATGACCGGGCGCGGGTGGGGTCCGGTGCGACGCAGCTCGAGTAGCCATTGCGGCGGCTCGGTCTGCAGTGCGGTCAACTCTTCACGGGTCACGTCGCCTTCCTGGAACTGCGCAGGTGTTGCTTCCAGGTACACACCCAACTTCTTTGCAGCCGTCGTCGGCTTCATCGTCTGGGGCGTTTTGTTCGACGTCATGGGACAAGAGTAACGAGCCTACGCGAGCGGTTTTACCAAGGCGGTAACCTGAGCGGGTGACAGCGCCGGATAGTCCAACCATCTTTCGACTCGCGTACGCCCCGGGCGTGACGCCCACCAAGTGGGTTCGGGTGTGGCACGAGCGTCTTCCCGAGGTTCGCCTCGAACTCGTTCCGGTACCGGTTCTCGAGCTCACCGCGACACTGCGGGACAGGGGCGCGGATGCCGGCCTGGTCCGTTTGCCGATCGGTCGAGACGGGATCAGCGCGATCTCGCTCTATGCCGAAACTCCCGTGGTCGTGATACCGAAGGACCACGTGTTCACCGCGGTGGACCGAATTTCGGTCGACGATTTGAGCGACGAGATCGTTCTGCATCCGCTCGAGGACACTCTGGAGTGGTCGAGCCGCCCCGGTAAGGAGGCCGCCGAACGTCCCGCGACCGTTGCCGACGCCATCGAATTGGTGGCGGCGGGCGTCGGAGTGGTCGTTGTTCCCCAGTCACTGGCGCGCCTGCACCACCGTAAGGATCTGACGTTCGTACCGGTGGACGGTGCTCCCGAGTCACCGATTGCGTTGGCCTGGCTCGAAGACGAGACCACCGATCTGATCGAAGAGCTGATCGGGATCGTGCGTGGCCGGACGGCCCAGAGTTCGCGGGGCCGCAACGGTGCGCCGGCCGAGAAGATCAAAGGCTCGGTGAAGGCCAAGCTGGCAGCGCGCGAGCGGCGCGCCGAGGCCGCGAAGAACGGACAGAAGCCGAAGGGTGCCGGTACCGCCAAGAACATCTCGGGCCGCAACTCGGGTGCAGGCAAGGCCAAAGCCGGTGGCAGGTCCGGTAGCGGCAAGTCCGGTGGAACCAAGAGTTCGGGTGGCCGATTCTCCGGAAAACCGAAGGGCCGTTAAGGATTTCATGCGCACTGCACGGACGTCGGCGCGCCATTGCCGTGCTGATGTCTCGTCCATGCTCTATCCTCAGTTCACTGCAATGAGGTAGTTGAATTCGGGGGGATTCGTTCATGGGTGTGGAAACGTTCGCCGCTGATCCAGCCGAATTGGCAAGCGCAGCGGCAGGGCTGACCGCTCCTGCTGCTGCTGTCACCGGTTTCTCGGCATCGGAGGCCGGTACCGCCGCAACACGTGGCGCTGCGGGTTCGATGTTCGCCACAGCGATAACCGACAACGCCGTCGCAGTCGACGGGCTCGGACGCGCGATCGGAGCGGGAATCACCGCTACCAGTGCTTGCCTGGAAAACTCCGCCCGAGAGTTCGTCGAAGTCGACTCCTCCAACGGCGCCCGGATCGAGGATTCAGGCGACATACGATGACTCTGTCGATCTCGCAGATTCGATCCTGGAACCTCGACGCCGTCGACAGCTATGCCGCCTCCCTCGGCAACGGACGCGACGTCTTCGACAGCAACGTCGATACCACATACCGCATCATGGACACGGCAACCACCACCTGGAGTGGCACTGCGGCGACAGCGGCCTGGGATTCGGCGACCCGTCTGCATACCTTCGGTCGAGACGCAGTCTCGACGGTCGCCGACGCCCAACGGTGCGTCACGGCACAAACGACGAACCTCCGATACGCCAGGGAAACGCTTGTCAGCCGAGTCGACCAGGCGAGCGCCGACGGTTTCACCGTCGCCGACGACGGGTCAGTCACAGCGACGCCGGACATTCAGGCCGGCGCAGACCCACACGACGTGCGCGACCGCCTCGAATACCACGCATGGCGCATCGGTGCGGCACTGACCGATGTCAACGACACCGACGCGCGTGCCGCCGGTGCGCTCGCCGACATCACTGCCGCCGGCACCTCACTCCTCGACCGCAAGGCGGACTTCGGAATCCCGGATGCAACGCTGACCGCCACTACACATTCGATCCGGTTGGACGGACACGGTGCCGACGATTCCGACGTTCTCGCCCGATCCACAGAGGCAACGCCCGAGAGTGAAGCTGCCAAGCAACGACTGATCGCCGCGACGACACTCACCTCCGAACAACAGGCGCAACTCGCCGCCGGCGGACCGGTAGTTCTCGACCCGATACAACTCGCGTACCTCCGCGAGTTCTACGCCGACACCGACCTCGACGAAATGAAGGACATCAACGCCCGAGCGGCAGGTTTCCGAACCCTCGCCTTTCCCGATGCAAATATCGCCGCGGACCCTCGAATACCCGATGCCCTCGCGTCCGGCATGTTCACCGTCGCCAATCCGCACGTCGGCGACGGCACCGGAACCGTCGGCAGCCTCGACAATCTTCCACCCGACGTCCGTACGATCTTCAGCGATCCTGCGTACAGTTCGCAGCTGAGGCCCGACGAATTTTTCACCACCACGAAGATCAACCATTACGACGATTCGAATGCCCTCACGGATATTCTCCGAAATGCCGATCCGGCAACACAATCGGGTAGCGCTCTCAGTTCTGCATTGCTCGATCGAACCGCAGATCTCGCACCGTTACATACGCAAACCTCGCCGAGTGCACCGATGCACCTGATCCTCGACGACAACGACCGCCCCATCAGCAACGACGAACTCGATTCCACGCTCACCACAGCCCTCGACGTCGCCACTCGGGACACTTCGTCGAACGCCGAATTCCTCACCGACCCGGCGCACAAAGAAAATCTGACACACCTGTTCACTCGCGATTGGAACGATGACGGACGAGCCGTCAGCGGTCTCACCCAGTGGATCGGACCCGACGCCACTCACCCCGACCCAGCTGTCGCCGAACGCGCCGGCACCTCAGCCCTCGCACTCGCCCATAATCTCGCCGACGGCAAAAGCACCTTCCTCGACATTCCCGGCCTCGGCGACAGGTCCATCGGCGAAGTAAATCCCGCATTGACCCAGTCCATCGGCGCCGCGATGACCCCGTACATCGGAAACCTCGTCGGATTGGCACCAGATCAAACCGGCACCCTCGGATTCGAAAATCTCGACACCTACGACAACAGGTTCGCCAACGCGAAATCGTTGATCGCGATCATCGACAGCGATCCCGAGGCTGCCGCCGGTTTCAATGCTCATATGCTCGGCGCCTCGAGCCAACTCCAGGGGACCTTCGTCGAAAAAAGCATGAGCGGCGACATCGCCGCAGGCTCTTCGCAGTACGCCATTTATGCCGGCAGGGTCCAGTCACTGATGGATGGCGCCCTCGAGGAAGAGGCCCTCAACCGCACCGGCGACGCTGCGGCAGCGCAGCAGGACATCCTAGGCAGGCGTGGGAAGACGTACGACGAACTCGGATGGCTGATTTCCGGGGGCACCGCCATGATTCCCGGCTTCGGGCCACCGACCAGCGTTGCGGTCAGCATGCTCGGAGTCGAACTGCGGGACCACGTCGTCGGTGCTCCGGTGGACGTTCCGCCAGCGCAACTCAACTTCTCGGACCGGTCTACGGACTCCACGACTTTGCTTGACTATCGGTTGGTCCAGGCACTTGACAACGCATACGGGAGAAGTGATTTCGAAGTCCTCAATGACTTTCGAATCGACGGTGACTTCGACCAGTCCCTGACACCGATCAATATCGAAACGCTGGGAAACAACGCTACACTGGACGGCGCTCTTCAAGACTACTTGAGATTCCGTGGATTCAATCGAGATACCTTCATGGTCAACTTGATGGACGGTCTCAATGATGTCGGATAGGACTTCTACGGCGAAATCTCATCGGAACCGCAGCACCGCAAAAGCTCTCGCGCTTATTTTGATCGCGGGAATCTGCATGTCGAGTTGTTCGTCTTCCGAGCCACCCGCATCCGTCACCGCTACATCGGTCCCGCAAAGTAGCTACATGCTGCCGCACTACATGACCGACTACCGCAATCATTGGATCGCAGACCCCGGCATCGACCTGTTCGGCGAAGAAGCCACCATAGTCCGGGCATTCATAGAATCCGACGCCGTCGTAGAGAGTAGCGGCGACAGCAACCAGGCCTATCCAGGATTCACTCGTGCCACAGCCGACACCCGCGGAACAATCTCGAACGATCGTCGCTACGGAAACCGGCCCGGTACACCACCACGAACCTATCGCGGCACCAGCATCAACCGCATACTCAGCATCGAAGACATTCAACCTGAATACCGCGGCGATTCCACCGTCGTCGTCTACGTTTGCACCGACGCATACGACACCGACTACGACGGCCGCCAACCAGATTGGTACCGTCCACCGAGCGGAAGCCACGAAATCAGGATGCACAACACGACCCCGTCACCTCCAGGTACTGTTTACCCCCTGTTCGAGGGACCACGCAACGCGCCCAAGGACGACGTGTTCGGCGGCTGGATCGTCGATAAATACACCAACGCCACCAGCAATCGCGCACAGCAAGACCTTTGCTCAGAGTGGTTCAAATCTCGTCACGACGGGAAACGACTCAGGGCGTGGAACGACTTCACTCCACCACTCGTTCTGCCCAACTACCCCGGCTGGCCGGACGACAACGACGACGACCCACAACAGCCGCAATCTTGATCGGGCATGCACAACATCCGACCCACGTCCGCACATGCAAATGCGCCCGTCGACAAGTCACGTCGAGCATGATGAGGACATGACGTCCGCGACTTCATCTGCCCTCGACGAACTGATCGCAGCACTCCCGGACAGTTCGGTGATTCTCGATCCGGATCTGACTGCGAGTTACCGGCAGGACTGGGCTGCCGATCCCACGGCCGGCCATCCGGCTGCCGTTGTTCGAGCCACCTGCACCGAGGATGTCCAAGCCGTGATGCGCTGGGCTACCGCGCACCGGGTTCCGGTGGTTCCGCGCGGCGCAGGTTCGGGAGTCTCCGGCGGGTCGAGCGCCGTGGACGGATGCATCGTGGTCAGCACCGAGCGGATGCGCGAGATCACGATCGATCCGGTTGCCCGCGTCGCCGTCGCACAACCAGGACTGATGAATGTCGAGGTCAAGAAAGCGGCAGCGGCGCAAGGACTCTGGTATCCCCCGGACCCGTCATCGTTCGAGATCTGTTCCATCGGCGGCAACGCGGCGACGAACGCGGGCGGGCTGTGTTGTGTGAAGTACGGCGTCACCACCGACTACGTTCTCGGTCTTCGGGTGGTACTGGCCGACGGCACTGCGGTGAAACTCGGTGGGCCGCTGATCAAGGACGTTGCCGGGCTGTCTCTGACCAAACTGTTCGTCGGCAGTGAGGGCACTCTGGGAATCATCACCGAGATCACATTGCGCCTGATTCCAGCACAACCACCTGCATCGACGGTGGTGGCGTCTTTCGATTCGGTGCACGCGGCGTCCGACGCGGTACTCGCTATCACGGGGAACATGCGTCCGGCGATGCTCGAGTTCATGGATCATGCCAGTATCAATGCCGTCGAGGACTTCGTCCGGATGGGCTTGGACCGGAACGCCCACGCGCTTCTTCTCGCACAGTCGGATGCTCCAGGCGCTGCCGGTGCACTCGAGATCGAGACGATCGTGTCGGCGTGCGAGAGGCACGGGGCCACCGAGGTGTTCGCCACCGACGATCAGGCTGACGGTGAGGCGTTCACTGCCGCCAGACGCGCGGTGTTTCCCGCCGTCCTGAAACTGGGAAGCCTGCTGTTCGAGGACGTCGGAGTCCCCATGCGAGAACTCCCACGGCTGGTCACCGGAATCGCGGACATCGCTGACGATCTGGACGTGCAGATCTGCACGGTCGCCCATGCCGGTGACGGAAACACGCACCCGCTCATCGTATTCGACCCCGCTGACCCCGATATGGCCGATCGCGCTCAGACTGCGTTCGGCCGGGTCATGGATCTGGCCATCGCGCTGGGCGGCACGATCACCGGCGAACATGGAGTAGGTCGACTCAAACGCGACTGGTTGCCCGCTCAGCTGGGCGAGGACGTCATGGCGCTGAACCGCAAGGTGAAAGATGCGCTCGACCCGCTGGGCATCCTGAACCCCGGCGCCGTCATCGCCGCCGCTCAGTAGCAGACCCGAGCGAAGGGCTCACCGACAACACTGTTCGCCGCCGGGAGCAGTCAACCGACGTCGATCGCCGCAACCGGACTGACCGATGCGATGAGGTCGGCGAACTGCCGGAACCCTTCGGCGCGACCGCTCGACGAGCGGAACACCACTCCGATGGTTCGACCAGGCACAGGCGCGGCGAAATGGGCGGTGTCCAGATCGCCACGCCGAAGCTCTACCACCACAGCGGATTCCGGAACCAGAGTCACTCCGAGTCCACCTGCTACACACTGCACGACGGTGGCGAGGGAGGTCGCTCTGGTATCACCGGCAAGCGGGTGAGCGTCGACGGAGCGACACAGATCCAGAGTTTGATCCCGAAGACAGTGCCCGTCGTCGAGCAGGAGAAGCGGAAGGGAATCGAGTGCGTTCGGGGTGAGGTCCACCCGGCCGGCCAACTGGTGACCGGCCGGTACGACCATCACAAAACTTTCGTCGTACACCGGGATTTCCACCAGACCGGGAGCTCCAGCCGGCAGAGCCATCACTGCTACGTCGAGGGCCCCGGACCGTAGAGCATCCAGCAGTCTGGCGGTCTGGTCTTCGACTATCTGCGGCTGCAACCCTGGCAGGGCGTCACGCACTGCGGGCAACAATCCCGGCAACACGTACGGCGCTACCGTGGGAATCAAACCGACTCGAAGTGGTCCCGTCAACCGAGTACCGGTACCGGCGGCGCTGGCGACAAAACTGTCCGCCGCCTCGAGAATGTTCTTCGCCTGAGGCAATAACCGTTGACCGTCGGCCGTGACGAGCACTCGCCGCGTGCTTCGCTCGATCAGGCGAACACGCAGCCCGGCTTCCAGGGCGGCAAGAGCCTGCGACAGTGTGGGTTGACTCACACCGGATCGGGCGGCGGCGGTGCCGAAGTGACGATATTCGGCGACTGCGACAAACGCACGCAGCTGCGACAAGGAAGGGTGATAAGTCTGATCAGACATGCCTATCAGTTTATAACCATCCATCACCTTTACCTTTTGACTTATTTGATGCAGAATGGATTCATACCAATAAACGAACACCTCGACCCTGTGCTCGATCCAGCAGGCCGCAGGCTCGTGCGTTGGAGACAGTCTTCTCGGCTCCGCAACCCTGTCCGACCCACGCTCCACACGCGGAACCGTATGCCCACAACAACCCTGTTCACGACAGACGTAGGAGATACAGACACATGGCTCTGCTCACAATCGGCGATCAGTTCCCCGCATACAACCTCACGGGCGTCATCGGCGGCGACCTGTCCAAGGTCGATGCTCAGCAGCCCGATGACTACTTCACCACCGTGACCAGCGACGACTACGCCGGCAAGTGGCGCATCGTCTTCTTCTGGCCCAAGGACTTCACGTTCGTGTGCCCCACCGAGATCGCCGCATTCGGCAAGCTCAACGACGAATTCGCCGATCGCGACGCGCAGGTTCTCGGCGCTTCCGTGGACAACGAGTTCGTGCACTTCCAGTGGCGTGCACAGCACGAGGATCTCAAGACCCTGCCGTTCCCGATCCTCTCGGACCTCAAGCGTGAGCTTGCCGAAGCCACCGGCGTTCTCAATGCCGACGGTGTCGCCGACCGCGCGACGTTCATCGTCGACCCCAACAACGAGATCCAGTTCGTCTCTGTCACAGCAGGTTCCGTCGGCCGTAACGTCGACGAGGTTCTCCGTGTCCTCGACGCTCTGCAGAGCGACGAGCTGTGCGCCTGCAACTGGAAGAAGGGCGATCCGACGATCAACGCCGGTGAGCTCCTGACGGCGAGCGTCTGACCATGAGTGTCGAGAACCTGAAGAACTCGCTTCCCGAGTACGCCAAGGATCTCAAGCTCAACCTGAGCTCCATTGCGCGTACGACGGTTCTCAGCGAGCAGCAGTTGTGGGGAACGCTCCTCGCGACGGCAGCCGCCACGAAGTCGGCGTCCACGCTCAAGGAGATCGCGGCCGAGGCTGCCGACAATCTGTCGGCCGAGGCGTACAACGCCGCACTCGGTGCCGCGTCGATCATGGGCATGAACAACGTCTTCTACCGCACCAAGGGCTACCTGGACGGTAAGTACGACGATCTTCGTGCCGGGCTGCGGATGAACATCATCGGCAATCCGGGCGTCGACAAGGCCGATTTCGAATTGTGGTCGCTCGCAGTCTCTGCGATCAACGGCTGCAACCACTGCCTCGAGGCTCACGAGAACACCCTCCGCCAGGAAGGTGTCGAGCGGGAGGTCATCTTCGAGGCGATCCGCGCCGGTTCCATCGTCGCGGGTGTTGCGCAAGCTGTCGAAGCCAACGAGATCCTCTCTGCCGTACAGGTCTGACATACCAAGACCCGACGCAGAATCACGCCCTCCCCGCCGCACGGCGGGGAGGGCTTTTCGCGCGCTAAGGTAGCGACCATGGGTATCGAAGTGAATGTCGTCCGGGTTTTCACGGACGAGAACGGCAAGCACGGCAATCCGCTCGGCATCGTCGACGCTTCCCTGGTCCCGGAGTCCGAACGTCAGGCGTTGGCCGCCGAACTCGACTACAGCGAAACGATTTTCGTCGATCTACCCGCCGTCGGCGACGCGCGCGCCCGCGTCCGGATATTCACCCCGACGCGCGAGCTGCCATTCGCCGGGCATCCCACGGTCGGGGTCGGTTGGTGGCTGAACCGTCAGGGCGTTCCGGTGACGTCGTTGGACGCGCCGGCAGGTGTGGTCGCAGTCCGTCGTTCGGGTGAGCTCACGTGGGTTCGAGCCCAGGCGGACTGGGCACCGGAATTCGCGATCTACCCGCTGGATTCGACCGAGGACGTACTCGCAGCCCATTCGTCCGACTATCCCGACGGCGGAAACTACCTCTGGGCGTGGCAGGACGAACTCGAGTCTTCGATCAGGACCCGGATGTTCGGTCCCGGGCTGGGAATCACCGAGGACGAGGCCACCGGCGCCGCAGCGATCCGCATCACCGACCATCTGCGACAGTCGTTGCTCATCACTCAGGGCCGCGGATCGGTCCTGCGCACCACGTACTCGACGGACGGCTGGCTCGAAGTCGGCGGTCTGGTGGAGTTCGACCGATCACGCACGGTCTGAGGGCTTTGCGGGATTTCGGCCGGCCTCCAGGTCCGCGTCGCTGAGCAGAACCGCGATCTCCTCGCCGAGACCCACACCCGGCGCCAGCGGCAACTGGTCGCCGCTCCAGAACTTGCCCGGATCGAACCAGTTGACCCGGCGACTGCCGACGAGCAGGCCCATCGCCTCGTAGGTTTGCGCGACCACCTCGGCGCAGTACGCGCTTTCGACGCCGGAGTCGGGCACCGCTGATTTCCAGCGCAGCTTGGGAATTCGGCCACCGAACCACCGAGAGGCCAACTTCACCGTCGACGGGAACGGTGTGCCGTCGAGGCGGGCGACGGTGCGCAGCAGCGCATCTTCCTGTTCGCGGGTGACCGGTCGATCGAGTTGGCGAAACCATCCGCGCTGCCCGTATCTGGCACCCCACACCCGAACCGCGGCCTCGAGATCGTGTAGTTGAACTCCGCGCTGGAATCGACCGGTCCACATGTCCTGAAGCGAGTGCCCCAGCTCCGCATGCCACATCAACGGTGGGAGATCCCCGATCACCACCGACATTCCCACGTGGTTGACCGGGCTGTTGGTGAGCGTCTGAATCGCCCTGTCCGCCGTCGATTCGCCACGGAAGATCCAGATATCCCCGGTTCGGGTGACTGCCGCTGCCTCGTGGAGACTGACCTGCGATGTCGACACACTTTCCATGCGACAACAGTACTGGCAATACACCGGCGCCTACCGATGCGGCCGCCGCACCCGTCGGAACGGTCTTGCTCTGCAACAACTCTCGGTCGGAGGTCGCCGTAGCGGCGATAATCTCCTCGCTGCCTTCGACCGGCATGGAGTCGAGCAGCCCGGTGCTGCCACGCCCGTTGCTCCTGAGTCGAACGCCTGATCTACCGCCGACCTCGGCGCGTACCGGGGGCCGCTTCGACGACAGCCTTGGGCCAGAACATCGCCTCACGAAGGTACCGTCGGCCGGAAGGCCCTAATCTGAACTGATGAATCTGCGCGCCTCGCACGTCTGGAAACTCGTCGGTCTCGCCGGAGCGATGGGGGTGGCCGCGACCGGCGTACTCGTCGCGCGCGGCGAACGGCAACGACGCGCGTACTCGCCGGACGAGATTCGATCGGTTCTACACGAGCGGTACACGCAGGCCTACGCCAAGGAAGCAGAACAGCAGAAGATCGAGCTCGAACCCGCACCGACGACACTGCGGCGCCGCATCAGGTCGATGATGGGGCGCCGCAGTCGGGGCGACGAGTGACTTATCCGAGCGCTGCGAGAATTCCGGCAGCCAGTTCCGCTACCTGATCATCGGTCATCACGAACGCCGGCGAAATCTGCATCGCACCCTGACCGGCCGCACGACCGGAAATCCCGTGCTCACGCAAGGTCTTGACCAACGGCAACGCCTCAGCAGCATCGACCAACTGGACAGCGGCAACAGCGCCGAGCCCACTACGCACCTCCGCGACCCGCGGATGCTCAGCCAACGGCTGCAGATACGCATGCAACGACGCTTCCAGACGCTTCGACTCCCCGAGCAGATCCTCCCGCTCGATGATATCGAGATTCGCCATCGCCGCAGCCGCAGCACCGGCATGCCCACCATAGGTGTACCCGTGACGCCACCACGCCCCCGCATAAAACGGCTCAGCCACAGCCGGCGCGATGAACACCGCACCCATCGGCACATACCCGGACGTCAAACCCTTCGCAGTAGTCATCATGTCAGGCTGCAAATCGAAACGAGTAGACGCAAACCACTGCCCACCGATACGGCCGAACCCCGTCACGACCTCGTCGACGACGAAAAGAATGTCATGCTCACGGCAGATCTGACGCACCTCGGCCAGATAACCCTGCGGCGGCAGATAAACCCCACCCGCACCGATGATCGGCTCGACGAAGAACGCAGCGATCTTGTCCGCACCAACCCGCTCGATCAACTCGAGCAAACTTTTCCCATCATCCCAACCGACGGTAGCCGCGTCGGCCATGAACTCCCCGTAACCTTCACGATTGACCGCAATTCCGGCAAGCGCGGTACCCGCGACATGCATACCGTGATAAGCCTTCTGGCGGCCGACGATCATCGTCTTCTCGGGCCGGCCCACCTCATGCCAGTACCGACGGGCGAGCTTGGCCGCAGTATCGATCGAATCAGACCCACCGGAAGTGAAGAAAATCTTGCTACCCGGCACCGGCGCGATCGTCGCGAGCCGCTCGGCCAGAGCCTGCGTCGTCTCGGGCACGAAATCACCGAAATTAGAGAAATGGGCGATCTTCGACAGCTGAGCAGCCACCGCGTCAGCGATCTCGGTACGACCGTGACCGACATTGGTGAACCACAGTCCCGCCGTCGCGTCGAGATACCGGGTTCCCTCGCCATCCCAGATGTACGCACCCTCACCGCGCGAAACCACGAAAGCGCCGTTCTTCTCGACCGAACCCATGTCCGCGAAACCGTGCCACAATGCCGAAGCCATCGTTAGTTCCCCTTCGAAATACTGTCGTAGTGCCATGACAATCTCTGTCATGGCGACTATGCCATGCCGCCGCACCGAGGCACTTGTCAGCGCCGGAGTACCTGTCACGGGGTGAGCGCGAGCATCTCCGCGTCCGCCCCGTAGCGCCGGCGGGCGCCGATCCGACCGGCCACCACCACGGCCACACCCATCACCCCCATCGACACCCACAGCACGACCAACCCGATGACGACTTCGAGGTATCCCGACTGCCCCGGGTCGAGAAACGGATACGGATACCACTCGACCAGGCTTCCCCGAATCAACGAATAGATTCCGTACCCGAGCGGGAAACTCAACCAGACCAAAGTTCGCTGCAGGGGAATCCGATGCCGCGACGGCATGAGCACCCAATCGAGGAGGAGGACCAGCGGCAACACCCGGTGCAGGGCGGTATTCGTCCACGCATCGCCGGACTGCACGTCGACGTCGGACAGCAGCAACGCGTAGATGATGCCCGTGATCACCATGTACATCGTGACCGCGCCCCGGAAGTACTGCCATCTCCTCGACTGCGGATCCCGGACGGCACCGACCACAAGGACCACAGCCGTCAAGATGTTGCTTTCAATGGTGAAATAGCTGAGATAGTCGGCGAGTACGAACCCGTCCTCGTTCCGGATCGGTATCCACAGCAACGCCATCAAACCGTAAGCCGCGAACACGACCCGGAATATCCGTACGAAGAAGGGGGTCACCGAATCGTGTTTCGTCACGCGTCGATGCTGTCATAACAACGTGGTCTGCGGGTGAGCCTCCCGAGGCAGTTCGATAGGCTGTCGAGAGCATGTCCACTACACCTCCAGCCCCAGTTTCGCCCCGGCGCAGCGAGCTCAAGAGCGCCCTCGCACAGGTTTCGCTACGCGACGAGAGTCGACTCCGCCGCAAACTCGACCGCGCACGCACACCGCAGGCGTTGGCCGCCCTCGCCGAGGAAATCGGGACCGCTCGTGACCGGCTGACGCGCCGCTCGGAAAATCTTCCCAAGATCTCGTATCCGGAATCGCTCCCGGTCAGCCGGCGTAAGGACGATATCGCCGCCGCAATCGCGGAAAACCAGGTGGTGATCGTCGCGGGCGAAACCGGCTCGGGCAAGACCACCCAGATCCCCAAGATCTGCCTCGAGCTCGGACGTGGCGTCCGTGGTCTGATCGGTCACACCCAGCCACGACGCCTGGCCGCCCGCACCGTCGCCGAACGCATCGCCGAAGAACTGGGCACCGAACTCGGCGACGCCGTCGGATACACGGTCCGGTTCACCGACCAGGTGTCCGACGGGACGTACGTCAAACTGATGACGGACGGCATCCTGCTCGCGGAAATCCAACGCGACCGTATGCTCCGGCGCTACGACACGTTGATCATCGACGAAGCGCACGAGCGCAGCCTCAACATCGACTTCATCCTCGGCTACCTGGCGCAGCTACTCCCCCGCCGCCCCGACCTCAAGGTGATCATCACCTCCGCCACCATCGACCCGGAGCGCTTTGCCGAGCACTTCGCCGTCGACGGGAAACCGGCGCCGATCGTCGAGGTTTCCGGGCGGACGTTCCCGGTGGAAATGCGTTACCGCCCGCTGACAGTGGAATCCGGTGACATCACCTTCGATCGCGATCCGGTCGATGCCGTCTGCGAGGCAGTCGACGAACTCAGTGCGGAAGGCGACGGCGACATCCTCGTCTTCCTCTCCGGTGAACGCGAGATCCGCGATACCGCCGATGCCCTACGGGATCGGCGCCTACGCAACACCGAGATCGTGCCGCTGTACGCGCGACTCTCGGCCGCCGAACAACACAAAGTGTTCTCGCCACACACCGGCCGACGCGTCGTGCTGGCCACGAACGTAGCCGAGACATCGCTGACCGTCCCGGGCATCCGATACGTCGTCGATCCCGGAACTGCCCGTATCTCGCGCTATTCGGTGCGTACCAAGGTGCAGCGCCTTCCGATCGAGGACATCTCGCAGGCGTCGGCGCGGCAGCGCTCGGGCCGCTGTGGCCGTGTCGCCGAGGGCATCTGCATCCGGCTGTACTCCGAGGAAGACTTCGACTCTCGCCCGGAGTTCACCGAGCCGGAGATCCTGCGAACCAATCTCGCGTCGGTCATCTTGCAGATGACAGCGCTGGGGCTGGGCGACATTGCCGCGTTCCCGTTCGTTCAACCACCGGACCCGCGCGCGATCAAGGACGGTATCGGTCTACTCGAAGAACTCGGCGCCATCAGCCGCGGATCCGACGCCGCCCACCCTGAGCTGACCGCGATCGGCCGCGAATTGGCGCACATTCCGGTTGACCCGCGGATGGCCCGAATGTTGGTGGAAGCGAAGAACAACGGCTGCCTGCACGAGGTACTGGTCATCGTGGCGGCCTTGTCCATCCAGGACGTGCGTGAGCGCCCGGCCGAGCACCAGCAGGCCGCCGACGAGAAACATGCGCGCTTCAACGTGGAGAACTCCGACTTCCTGGCATACCTGAAGCTGTGGGACTACGTCCGCGAGCAACGCCGTGAACTGTCGTCGAGCCAGTTCCGCAAGATGTGCCGCACCGAATTCCTGCATTGGCTTCGCATCCGCGAATGGCAGGACCTGCACGGGCAGCTCCGTCAGATCACGCGCGGTCTCGGCTGGTCCGTGAACGACGACACCGCCGGTGAGAACGCCATTCACCAGTCGCTGCTGGCCGGTTTGCTCTCGCATATCGGACTTCGTGAGGGCGAGAAGCGTGATTTCCTCGGTGCTCGCGGCAGCAACTTCGCGATCTTCCCCGGTTCCGGCCTGTTCAAGAAGCCGCCGCGCTGGGTGATGGCCGCCGAATTGGTGGAAACCTCGAGGCTCTGGGCACGTATGTCCGCCCGCATCGAACCCGAATGGGCCGAGAAGCTGGCACCGCACCTGGTCAAACGCACGTATTCCGAACCACACTGGTCGTCCAAACGCGGTTCCGCGATGGCGTACGAACGCGTCACCCTGTACGGCGTACCGCTTGTGACCGGTCGCGCTGTCACCTACTCGCGGATCGATCCCGAAGCCTCCCGCGATCTGTTCATCCGCCACGCTCTCGTTCAAGGGGAATGGCAGACGAGTCACACGTTCTTCCACGAGAACCGCGCACTCCTCGACGGCGTCGAGGAACTCGAGAACCGGGCACGCCGACGCGACATCCTGGTCGACGACGAAACTCTGTACGAGTTCTACGACGAACGCATCGGTTCGGAAGCCTTGTCCGCCAGGCATTTCGATCAGTGGTGGAAGGGCGAGCGCCGCAAGAACCCGGCGCTGCTCACCTTCACCCCGGAGACCGTGGTGAACTCCGACGCCGCGGCCGTCCTGGGCGGCGAGTACCCCGATGCCTGGCGTCAGGGCGACATGCAGTTCCCGCTCACTTACCAGTTCGAACCGGGTAAGGCCGACGACGGCGTCAGCGCCCACATCCCGGTCGGTCTGCTCGCTCAACTCCAACCCGTCGGTTTCGACTGGCTGGTACCCGGCATGCGCGTCGAACTCGTTGCCGCACTGATCAAGACGCTGCCCAAGACCATCCGTCGCCAAGTGGTTCCCGCACCGGACTATGCCGTTGCTGCACTGGCCACGGTGAAACCGCGATCGGAACCACTGCAGGCCGCGATGGCTCGTGAGCTGGCCCGCCTGGGCGGAACCCGGATCGACAGCGAGGATTTCGACGCGGCAGCTCTGCCGGACCACCTACGTATGACGTTCGTGGTCGAGGACGAGTCCGGCAAGGTCCTCGCCAAGGGCAAGGACCTGACGCAACTTCGACGTACGCTCGCGCCGCGCGTACAGAAGGAAGTAGCCAAGGCCGCTACCGGAACCGAGCGCCCTGCTGCCACTGTCTGGACCTCGGAGACTCTGGGAGCAATCGAGCCGACTGTCACCAGATCCATCGGCGGCCAGCAGGTCACCGGTTATCCGGCGTTGGTTCCCGAGAACGGCGGCGTCGCCGTCCGGGTGTTGAGTACACCCGCCGCTCAGGCGCAGGCCATGAGGGAAGGCACCAGAGCGCTACTACTCGCCGCAGTTCCGACGCAACTCAAAGCCGTCACCGCCGGCCTGTCCAACAGTCACCGTCTCGCGTTGGGCCAGAACCCCGACGGAAGTCTCGAGGCCCTGGTGGAAGACTGTCGAGTGGCAGCAGCCACGGAAGTGATTGCCGGGCAAGGTGGTCCGGTTCGCACTCCGGAGTCGTTCGAGGTGCTGGTCAAGGTCGCGCGGTCGGAGATGGCCGGGCGGGTCTCGGCTATTCTGCGCATGATCGTCCCGGTCCTGGCGCAGGCTCACCGGCTGAACGTCGTGCTCGACCGAGCCGGTGGCGACGCTGCCGACGACGTCCGCGAACAGGTGAAGTCACTCCTGTTCCCCGGTTTCGTGGCGGAATTGGGCTCGGCGCGATTGCGTGAACTTCCCCGATACCTCGCTGCGGCGACATTCCGCCTCGAGGCTCTGCCCGCAAGCGCCAAACGCGATCAGCAGGCTCTCGACGCGCTCGACCGAGTGTATGTCGCATATGAGAGATTGCTCGGCTCGCTGCCCGAGGAACGTCGCACCGCCCGCGACATCGACGCGATCAGCTGGATGATCGAGGAACTTCGGGTAGGGCTGTTCGCCCAGTCCCTCGGTACCCCCACACCGGTATCGGAGAAGCGGGTATTGAAAGCAATCGAGGCGATCAAGCGCTGAGGCTTGATTCCAGAGCGGACGTTGCGGTGAACCCGCCGATGTCTGGAGGTCACCGCCGCAGGGACGCCGGCAGTTCATCCGACGCCGGCAACGCCTCACCTGCTCTCGGGTGCCGATATGTCGGCCGCCAACTCGACAGTGCATAGATCTATTTGTCGGACAAGGCAATTCGATGTTCGGCGCTGCCGACCGACGTCAATTCCTTGACCGCGGCCAGTGCACCGGGTTTCGGCAGTGCACACCAATCGGAGGGGTGTCCCGGCCGTATTGCCCGGCCATGATTGTCGACTAACCACAATTCGTCCAGCACGGCTGAATCGTCGTCGTCGCAGCTTCCGGGACATGAGATCTGATGCTCGGAGGATCGGTTCAGCCGTTCGATCACCCCGCCGACATCGCCTGCCCAGCGGTGAGCAGAGAATCCGACAGTTCGATCGGCGGCTACGTCGCCGCTCGGATGCGGATCGCACGTGAGAGCGGCAACAGCTACGAATCCGTCGGGAACCATGCCCGTCGGTGTCATCCGGAATGGGCCGACGCGATACGGTGGCGCGCATTGCAACGTCTGCTCGTCGATTGTCACGGCAACCGGGCAATCGGGAGTAGTCAACTGCCGGCTACCGATCACAGCGAAAACGACGATCCCGAATTCGAACCAACACCGAAACATGGTCACACCGACTCGGCTACCGGCCACGTGTCGAACAGAACCCAGGACGCCCGTCGAGGGGCGACTGCCGGTACTCGTATGTCCGCGTCGTACTCGGCGACGGAACTTCCTGTCGGTCCGCTGCCAATACTCAGTCGACAGTCACCGGATTTGCATCGGTGGCGCTTGATTGTCTTGCTTGCGCGTGTCGACGCATATCGGTGATTTCCTGCTCGAAGTCCTCTGCCGAGCTGAACGACTTGTACACCGAGGCGAATCGCAGGTACGCGACCTCATCGAGATTGCGTAGCGGATCGAGGATGGCGAGCCCCACCTCGTTGCTGGGAATCTCGGCCGAACCCGACGCCCGAACAGCGTCTTCCACCTGCTGGGCGAGAAGATTCAACGAATCGTTGTCGACCTGACGGCCTTGACACGCCCGGCGCACACCTTTGACGACTTTTTCCCGACTGAACGGTTCGGTGACACCGCTGCGCTTGACCACGGAAAGCACCGCCGATTCGACCGTAGTGAAGCGGCGGCCACATTGCGGGCACGATCGGCGTCGGCGGATCGCCTGGCCTTCGTCGGCTTCGCGCGAATCGACCACTCGGGAATCAGGGTGCCGGCAGAACGGGCAATGCATCGGTGTTCCTTCGTCGTCGCCGAAATGGCCGCAACTCCGATTCGCTACCGACTGTGAACCCTCCGACGATTCACAGAGCAGATCCACGTACTCAACGCGACCACCCGAGGTGGTGTGACTGTCAAGTGACACCTTACTCGCCGACGATCTGTGACTCGCACGCTCGGTGGGTCGTTTTCATCCCGACCGCGTACCGGCATGCGGGTTCACACGCATCGTCAGGTCAGCGCCCTTGCCCCGCAGGAACAATCAGAGTCTGACCGACTGTAAGTGCAGAGGTGGACATCGCATTGAGGTTCATGATCTGTTCGATCACCGACCACACCGGGCGATCGGGGGAGACTTTGGTGGCAATCGCGGTGAGCGTGTCGCCTGATGCCACCCGTACGACAGCGGTGTCGTCGCTTGTCGTTGCGTCACCGACGGAGAGGGCACCTATTCCCACCAATCCCAGCACCGCCGCTGCCGTCAGTACCACTCCGAGCAGCATCGACCGCCACGTCACGTCCTCGGTGCGGGCCTCGTGTCCGACTTGCGAGACGCCGACGCGGTTTCGGTACTCGAAGGTTCCACCTCCGGGCCGCGAACGATCCGTGTCGCCGTCCGTCCGGCGTGGGGTGGTCCGCACCCACATCGTTCCCTCGACACCACGCGCCACGGGCGGGATGTGCGACGGTGCGGGGGCTTGGGGCGCGGCACCGTAGAACGACGGGTGATACTTCAAAGCTGATGTGCCGTCGAATGCCGGCTGAGCAGGCGCAGCCGAGTCGGGACCAGGGCCGGGGCGCGGGGCTTGCGTCCGGTGCATGTTTCCCCCGAATGCCACGCCGTCCTCGAGTACCGCGCTGCCAAGTGTTGCGCTGCCAAGTGTTGCGTTGCCCATCATGACCTCCGCTGGTCTACACCGATCGAGTTATTCGATCATGCGTTCGATTACGAACGCATGTTCGAATTTCTACCACGATCAACCGACAATGTCTCTAGTCGAGGCGACACGAATCGAACAGATGTTTGAAACCCTGCGTGAATCCGGCTAGATTCGTTTCGAGACCACAGATTTTTCCCAGACCACAGGGCGGCAAACGCCGTCGTGCTCCGAGTTGCCGATTGACCGATCACCTGCTGATCGAGATCCGAACGATCACATGGTGACAGGAGCCACCGACAACCTCCCGAAATACCACTTGCTCCACTGCAACACCGCATCACCGCATCACCGCAGACACGCATCACCGCAGACACGCATCACCGCAGACACGCATCACCGCAGACACGCATCACCGCAGACACGGAGGCCACACGCCATGAAGGACGATCGCTCCACGAGTGCCGCGACGGCAGCAACCACGGCGGCAGGGGCTGGTGCGACATCAAGCGAATCGTTGACGCCGCGTCAGCGCCGTGTCCTCGAGGTCATCCGCGATTCGGTGAGTGAGCGGGGTTATCCGCCGAGCATCCGTGAAATCGGCGACGCCGTGGGTTTGACGTCGACGTCCTCGGTGGCGCATCAGCTTCGCACCCTCGAACGTAAAGGTTTCCTCCGGCGTGATCCCAATCGTCCGCGCGCGGTGGACGTGCGCGGCGTGGACGAAATCGCGGCAGACACCGCCATAGCGTCGGTGACCAAGATCTCGGGTGAGGCCACGTCGGCCGATCCACTTCCCGAACCCGCTTTCGTTCCGGTGTTGGGCCGGATCGCTGCCGGCGGACCGATTCTGGCGGAACAGGCTGTCGAGGAGGTGTTTCCCCTCCCCCGCGAACTGGTGGGGCAGGGTTCGCTGTTCATGTTGAAGGTTGTCGGCGAGTCGATGATCGACATCGCGATCTGTGACGGCGACTGGGTTGTGGTTCGCCAACAGAGCGTGGCGGAGAACGGCGACATCGTGGCGGCGATGATCGACGGCGAAGCCACGGTGAAGACGTTCAAGCGAACGAAGAAGGAGGTTCTGCTCATGCCGCACAACCCTCTGTTCGATCCGATTCCGGGTAACGACGCTGTCATTCTGGGCAAGGTCGTGACCGTGATGCGCAAGATCTGAGTCGAATTCCGGGAGCAGATATCGAGGCGGGGCCCTGGCAGATGCCAGGGCCCCGCCTCGTTGGGCCGGAACTGATCAGAGGTTGAGCGAACGTCCGATGATTTCCTTCATGATCTCAGTGGTTCCGCCGTAGATCGTCTGAACGCGAGAGTCCAGGTACGCCTTGGCGATCGGGTACTCCTTCATGTAGCCGTAGCCGCCGTGCAGTTGCAAGCACCGATCGATGAGCTTGACCTGGGCTTCGGTGGTCCACCACTTGGCCATCGCCGCTTCCTGGACGGTCAGCTTCTCGGCATTGAGTTGTTCGATGAACTTGTCGACCAGGATGCGAACGGCCGTGGTTTCGGTGGCAAGTTCGGCCAACACGAAGCGAGTGTTCTGGAAGCTGCCGATCGACTTGCCGAATGCCTTGCGGTCGCGGCAGTACTGGATGGTCTTCTCGAGAACGGATTCCATCGCTGCGGCCGCCACCACAGCGATGGACAACCGCTCCTGCGGGAGGTTCTTCATGAGGTAGATGAACCCCATGCCTTCGGCACCGAGCAGGTTGGCCGTCGGCACTCGCACGTCGGTGAAGCTCAGTTCTGCCGTGTCCTGCGCCTTCATCCCGATCTTGTCGAGGTTGCGTCCACGCTCGAAACCGGGCATGTCACGTTCGACCACGAACAGACTGAAGCCTTGGGCACCTTTGTCCGGATCGGTACAGGCCACGACGATGACGATGTCCGCGTTGATGCCGTTGGTGATGAATGTCTTGGAACCGTTGAGAATCCAATGGTCGCCGTCTCGAACCGCTCTGGTCTTGATGCCCTGCAGGTCGCTACCGGTACCGGGCTCGGTCATCGCGATGGCCGAGATGAGCTCGCCGGACGCGAATCCCGGCAACCAGCGCTGCTTCTGCTCGTCGTTGGCCAGGTCGAGGAGGTAGGGCGCGACGACGTCGTTGTGCAATGTGAACCCGATTCCGCTGAATCCACGCTTGGTGGTTTCCTCCGCGATGATCGCGTTGTAGCGGAAGTCCTTCACCCCTCCGCCGCCGAATTCCTCCGGAACCGCAGTTCCCAGGAATCCTTGTTTGCCGGCCTCGACCCACACGTCTCGATCGACGATGTTCTGCTCTTCCCACCGCTCGTGGTTCGGCGCCACGTGTTGCGCCAAGAACTTCTGGTACGACTCCCGGAAGAGTTCATGTTCCGGTTCGAACAAGGTGCGATCCACGTCGACTCCTCTGTATTTCCTCGGCGCTGCACTCCCACGAAACCGCGTTCCCGCGGAACCACGTTTCCCCACGGCGGTGCGCTATTTCAGCGGCGTGTTACCCACGCCACTCTTGAGCCCACAGTAGATCGCACCGCCGGATCGGTCGATGACTCGAACGATCACGATCCGTGACCGTACCGGTTATGTGTTACCCGAAGTACGCACAGCGGCGAGCTTCTTCATGACCGGGTACGCGATGAGAATGCCCACCGATCCCCAGGCGATGCCCCCCAGTTCGACGGAACCGATGGTGAGGGTCAGGTTTCCGATGCCCGCGACCAGGGCAGCTGCGGCGACGGTGAGATTCACCGGATCCGTGAAGTCGACCTTGGCCTCCATCCAGATTCGCACTCCGAGGATGCCGATGAGCCCGTAGAGCACCATCGTCGCCCCACCGATGACCCCGTTCGGCACGGTGAAGACGAGTGCGCCGAATTTCGGTGAGAACGCGAGCACCACCGCCGTCGCCGCAGCCACCCAGTAAGCAGCAGTGGAGTAGACCCGGGTGGCAGCCATCACCCCGATGTTCTCGGCGTAGGTGGTGGTTCCCGATCCACCGCCCGCACCGGCGAGTGTGGTCGCGAGACCGTCGGCGAACAACGCATTGCCCGCCATGTCGTCGAGCGACTTCCCGGTCATCGCCGACACCGCCTTGACGTGTCCGACGTTCTCCGCGACCAGCACGATCACCACCGGCAATGCCAGCACGATCACGGACCAGTCGAACGACGGACCGTGCAGGCTGGGAAGGCCGAACCAGTCGGCGGCTCGCAGAGCGTCGACACGGTCACTGTCCAGGCCACCGATCACTGCGGCGAACACCCATCCGACGACAACCCCGACGAGGATGCCCAGACGACCGAGCAACCCCGGCCCCACCACGGTCACCAGCAGAATCGACAGCAAGGTGACGGTGGCGATCAGCGGCTGAGACTGAAACGACCCGGCTGCCGTCGGCGCCAGATTCAGGCCGATCAGTGCCACGACGGCACCGGTCACGACGGGCGGCATGACGGCATCGATGATCCGTCCGCCGATCAGCCGAACGGCGACGCCGATCAGCATCAGCACGACACCCACCGCCACGACAGCGCCGAGCTGGGCCGCCGGCCCCGAACCTGCCGACGCCGTGAGCGGTGCGATGAACGCGAACGACGAACCCAGGTAGCTGGGAATCCGGCCGCGCGTGATGATCAGGAACAGCGCGGTTCCGATACCCGAGAACAACAGCGTGGTGGTGACGGGAAACCCGGTGATGGTCGGCACCAGCAGCGTGGCCCCGAACATCGCGATGACGTGCTGCATCCCGATTCCGATGGTCCGCGGCCAACTCAACCGCTCGTCCGGCCCGACCACTGCACCGTCGGCGATCCGCTTGCCGTCCCCATGGACGCTCCAGCCGAGGCCGCCGGCCCTCGTCGTCGTATCTCGTTCGTTCACAGCTCGACATACTAGAGGTCGACGGCACGAGTCAGGACAACGCGGCTACTGCGGCCTCCCGCGCTGCGGCCGGGCTTCCCGTTGCCAGAACCGCCGTTGCGGCGGCCTCGCACTGTGCGGAGGTGACCGTGCCGAGTTTCGCACCGACCCCGGCGACAGCTGCTGCCGCACAGGAGAGTGAGGTGACACCGAGACCCACGAGCACACATGCGAGCAGCGGATCCGATGCGGCCTCGCCGCACACTCCGACCGGCTTGCCTGCGGCTTTGCCCGCGGCCGCGGTACGGGCGACGAGCGCGAGTACCGCCGGCTGCCAGGGATCGGTCAACGCTGCGAGTTCGGACGACATCCGGTCGGCAGCCATCGTGTACTGAGCCAGATCGTTGGTGCCGATGGACAGGAACTCCACGTGTTCGAGGATCTGCTCGGCCAGCAGGGCGGCTGCCGGGATTTCGACCATGACGCCGGGAATGAGGTTTCGCACGCGGACTGCTTCGGCGAATTCCCGTGCCTCGTCCGGGGTGGCGATCATGGGGGCCATGACCCACGGCGATGACGACGTCGAGGCGGCCGCGGCCGCAATGGCGTCGAGTTGACGGTCCAGAATCCCTTTGTCCTGCCAGGCAATTCGAATGCCGCGGACGCCGAGCGCCGGGTTGGCTTCGTCCGCATGGTTGGCGAACGCGAGTGGTTTGTCGGAGCCGGCGTCGAGAGTCCGGATCACCACTTTCTTACCCGTAAAGGCGTCCATGACCTCGCCGTAGATACTCGCCTGCTCGTCCACGGTCGGTTCGACGTCGCGTCCGAGGAAGCACAGTTCGGTGCGGAACAGTCCGACACCGCTCGCCGCGGTCGATGCCGCAGCTCGGGCGCCTGCGCCGTCCTGAACATTCGCCAGGACGTCGACGGTCAACCCGTCCGCCGTGCGTCCGGGGCCGGTCCAGGCACCGATACGGTCACGTTCGACGCGGTACTGCTCGACCAGCGCCGTCGCCTCCTCCGGGTCCGGGTTCGAAACGATCTCACCGCCGGCACCGTCGACGAGAATCAGTGCGCCGGCCGGCACCGATCGCAGCTCGGCGGCGGCGACGATACACGGAATTCCCAGTTGTCTGGCGATGATCGCCGTGTGGCTGGTCTGGCCGCCGCGAACAGTGACCAACGCGACTATCCGGGCAGGATCCAAGCCTGCGGTGTCCGCCGGAGCCAGATCGTCGGCGCAGAGTACCGAGGGCACAGCCGGGGTGGGAATGCCCGGCTCGGATTCGCCGGACAGCTCGGCGACGACTCGATCGCGAATGTCTTCGAGATCGGTGACTCGCTCGGCCGTCACACCGCCGAGCTTGGTGAACACGGCGGCGAACTGTTCGGTGGCCGCGATCGCGGCCTGTACCGGCGGCACCCCGGCGGCTATCGACTTCCGGGCGGCACCGATCCAACCGCGATCTGCGGCCATCGACGCGTTGGCGAGCAACACCTCGGCGGCGGAGCCGGTCGCAGCGGCAGCTCGTGCGCGAAGTCGATCTTCGACGGCCTTCGCGGCGTCGACGAACGTCGTTTGTGCCGTGTCGCGCTCGTCCTCGGACAGTGTGGGTGCCTCGACGATCAGCGCCGGGCGAGGCGCAGGCCAGATCGCCGGACCGTACGCCACGCCGGGGACCACGGGCGTTCCCCGGACGGTGGTGCGTTCTCGCTGTTCGCTCATCAGTCCTCCAAAAACCAACTCGGTAGTGCCGTCACTACCTCTTCGCTGTGACGAACGTTACTCGTGCTGCTTGACATGTCAACACATTCGGGCGTAAAACAACATAAAGCAACATTCACTGTGATCCACACCGCACCACCCGGATCACCCTTCGAAGCGGAGCGCACGTGTACGCGGAAGAACGCCAACAAGCGATCGGCACCCTGGTGTCGCAGCGCGGACGAATGTCCGTGGCGGCTCTGGCCGAGACCTTCGGGGTTACGACGGAGACCGTCCGCCGTGATCTCGCGCTCCTCGAACGCATCGGCCAGATCCGACGCGTACACGGCGGCGCGGTACCTGCCGGTTCACTCACCGTCGGCGAACCCGGCATGGCCGAGCGTGACCAGACCCGAGCCGAACAGAAAGAGCGAATCGCACGCTGCGCGCTCACCTATCTCCCACCGGCCGGCGGCAGCGTCATCTTCGATGCCGGAACCACCACCGCACGCATGATGCCCGAACTACCCGGCGATCACGATCTCACCGCGGTGACCAATTCGGTACCGATCGGCGCCCGCCTCGCGTCGATGACCGCGGTGTCGCTGATCCTGCTGGGTGGTCGGGTGCGCGGCGTGACCCAGGCTGCCGTGGGCGAGGACGCCCTCCGACTCCTGAGCACCCTGCGGGTGGACGTCGCGTTCATCGGCACCAACGCCGTCAGCGTCGACCACGGTCTGTCCACCCCGGACAGCGAAGAGGCCGCGGTCAAACGCGCCATGGTCAAGGCCGCCAATCACGTAGTAGTGCTTGCAGATTCGTCGAAGGTGGGACGAGAGCATCTGATCAGTTTCGCTCCGCTCGACAGCATCGACGTCCTCGTCACCGACTCCGACATCAGCGCGGAATCGACAACCGAATTTCAGGACCACGGAATCGAGGTGGTGATCGCATGATCGTCACACTGACAGCCAATCCGAGTATCGATCGCACGGTACGTCTCGAGCAACGCCTCGAGCGCGGTTCGGTACTGCGCGCCACATCCACACGCAGCGATCCGGGCGGTAAAGGCGTCAACGTCGCTCGCGTGCTGACCGCGGCAGGCGTCGACACCCTCGCGATCCTGCCCGGCAACCCCGGCGATCCGCTACTTCTCGCACTCGAAGAAGGCGGCATCCCGTGCCGAGGCGTGAGCGTCGACGGATGTGCCCGCACCAACATCACCATCGCAGAACCCGACGGGACCACCACGAAGATCAACGAACCCGGTCCCGCATTGTCGGCGGCGACTCTCGACGCGCTGGCCGGGGAACTTCTCCACCATGCCGACAACGCCAGGTGGTTTGCGCTCTCCGGCTCACTGCCACCCGGCGTGCCCCTGGGCTGGTACGCCGAACTCGTCGTCGCGCTGCGCGACCATCCCTGCCGGATCGCCGTCGACACCTCGGACGCACCCCTGACCGAGCTCGCCGACGGATTTCCACGCGCTGCCCCCGACCTGCTGAAACCGAACGGCGAGGAACTCGCACAGCTGACCGGCTTCGACTCGCATGTTCTCGAGCAGGCAGCCGAAGCAGGCGATCCCGGTCCCGCGATCGCAGCCGCAGGTCGTCTGGTCGATCAGGGAGTCGTGTCGGTACTGGCCACGCTGGGTGCCGCGGGCGCCGTGTTGGTCACCGCCGACGGCGCCTGGGTCGCCCACCGACCGCCCATCGTCGCACTGAGCACCGTCGGCGCAGGCGACTCGTCCCTCGCCGGTTATCTCCTGGCGGAGACCGAAGGGCTGGCCGAACCCGATCGTCTGCGCCGGGCGGTGGCCTACGGCAGCGCTGCAGCCGCACTACCCGGAACCACCTTGCCGCGACCCGATCAACTCGATCTCGACGCCGTCACCGTCACCGCAGTCCAACCACACAGCTGACAGCACAACCGCACAGCCGCACAGTCGCAGTGCGCCGAGCAACGAACTCCCTCGAGCCAGAAGGAACACGACATGTCCGATACCACCGCAGGTGCAGGGTCCGGCCCGAGCATCATCAGTGCGGAACTGATCTCACTCGACACCGACCTGGGTACGAGCAAGGCAGACGTCATCCGGTCGTTGGCCGAGCGTCTCACGTCCGCCGGTCGAGCAAGCGAGGCCTCGGGGCTGATCGACGCCGCCCTGGCTCGCGAAGCCCAGTCCGCGACCGGACTTCCGGGCGGTATCGCGATCCCCCACTGCCGCGCCGAAGCGGTTCGGACCGCGTCGCTGGGATTTGCACGCCTGAATCCGAAGGTCGACTTCGGCGCTCCGGACGGCCCCGCCGACCTGGTCTTCCTGATCGCCGCACCCGAGGGCGCAGGCGCCGAGCACATGAAGCTACTCTCCTCGCTGGCGCGTGCCCTTGTCCGTCCGGCATTCGTCGCCTCGCTTCGGGAAGCCTCCACCGAAGACGAGATCGTCCGTCTCGTCGACGACGTTCTCAACCCCGCACCGAAACCAGCCGCGCCCGACACAGTTTCGACCCCCACCTCCTCCCCGGAGACAACCGCCGAGACGAAGAACGCGCAACAGCACATCGTCGCCGTCACCGCGTGCCCGACCGGGATCGCACACACGTACATGGCGGCCGACTCGCTGGTTGCGGCCGGTGAACGCGCCGGTGTGCCCGTGCACGTGGAAACTCAAGGATCGAGCGGTAGTACACCGTTGGCGCCGTCGCTGATCGCGAGCGCGGCAGCGGTCATCTTCGCCACCGATGTCGGGGTCAAGGGCCGCGAGCGATTCGCCGGTAAACCGGTGGTTGCGTCCGGCGTCAAACGTGCCATCAACGAGCCGGACAAGATGGTGTCCGAAGCATTGCGCGCCGCCGAGAACCCCGGAGCCGCAAAAGTAGACGGCAGTGCCGCGGCAACCGAGGACTCCGATGCAGGTTCCATCGGATTCGGCACCCACCTGCGACAGGTCCTGCTCACCGGCGTCAGTTACATGATTCCGTTCGTCGCAGCTGGTGGTTTGCTGATCGCGCTCGGCTTCCTTCTCGGCGGATACGAGATTTCCGGGCCCGCCAAGGACATCGTCCTCGACAACTCGCTCACCAACCTTCCCGACGGCGGACTGAAGATCTATCTGGGTGCGGTGCTGTACCAGATCGGCTCGCTGGCGTTCAGCTTCCTGGTCCCGGCGCTGGCCGGTTACATAGCCTTCGCGATCGCCGACCGTCCCGGTATCGCGCCAGGCTTCACCGCCGGTGCGGTGGCCGTATTCGTCGGCGCCGGCTTCATCGGCGGCCTGGTAGGCGGTCTGATCGCCGGTGTCGTCGCCCTCTACATCGGCAGAATCGCAGTTCCTCAGTGGCTTCGCGGTCTCATGCCCGTGGTGATCATCCCGCTGTTCGCGACTCTCGTCGTCGGCGCCTTGATGTTCTTGGTGCTCGGACGTCCGCTCGCCGCGATCACCAACGGACTGACGGACTGGCTCAACGGCCTCTCCGGCAGCTCGGTAGTATTCCTCGGCATCATCTTGGGCCTGATGATGTGCTTCGATCTGGGCGGTCCGGTCAACAAGGCCGCGTACGCCTTCGCCGTCGCCGGTCTGAATGTGAACGACCCGGCTACTCTGCGCATCATGGCCGCCGTCATGGCGGCCGGTATGGTCCCGCCGCTCGCGATGGCCTTGGCGTCGACCGTATTGCGCCCCAAGCTCTTCAGTGCGGCCGAGCGTGAGAACGGCAAGGCAGCCTGGCTGCTGGGCTCCGCATTCATCTCCGAAGGCGCCATCCCGTTCGCAGCAGCCGATCCGCTGCGTGTGATCCCGTCGATGATGGCGGGCGGCGCGGTGACCGGCGCACTGATCATGGCGTTCGACGTGACGTTGAGCGCACCGCACGGCGGAATCTTCGTCTTCTTCGCAGTCGGCGGCATCGGCTGGTTCCTCGTGTCCCTCGCCGTCGGAACCGTGATTGCTGCCATCGCCGTCATCGGTGCCAAAGAACTCATCCGCAAGAAACCCACCACCGATACCGAGAGGGTGGCGACTGCGATAGCGGCCTGATCGGGAGTCACTGCCGCTACCCTCCGATATGAACCCGAATTTCCCCGGCACTCGTCCGACCACCACACAACCAGGAGTTATCATGCCCAGCAAGACAGTCACCGTCGGTTCCGCAGTCGGCCTGCACGCTCGCCCCGCGGCGTTGATCGCCGAAGCCGTTGCCGACTCCGGCGTCACCGTGACCTTGGCGGTAGCCGATACCGAGCCCGTGGACGCGGGGTCCGCGCTGATGATCATGACTCTCGGCGCAACCCAGGGCACCGAGGTCACCGTCGAGTCCGACGACGAAGCGGTCCTGACCACGATCGCGGACCTGGTCGCCTCGGATCTCGACGCCTGATCTTTCGCTCCCCACGGTTGCCGAGCCGGGCACTCACCGAATCAGGTCGAGTGTCCGGCTCAGCCAATCGATTTCGAGTGCGAATGCCGTGCCCCAGACCTGGCCGGAATGGCCGCCGGGCAACGAATAATATTCGACGTTCATGCCTGCTCGGCGCGCGGCAGCGAACATAGTCTGCTGTTGCGGCCGGAACGTCGCGTCGTCCGCCCCCGCGACAAAGATCCCCGAAATCTGCGGAAACGAATTGTGCAACATCAGATCTCTGGCATTGACCGCGTCGAATGCGCTCTCGTCACCGCCGAACATCGCCGATACCGTGGTGGCATGGTCACCCACCGACGGCTCGTCCTGACCGGAGAAGTCCAAGAACGTCGGATACCGCTCCGGGTGGGTGACCGCCATCTGGATGGCGCAGGTACCCCCGTACGAGTAGCCGCCGATCGCCCACTGGGCCGGATTCGGATTGACCTGCAGATTCGTCTCGATCCACGTCGGCACGTCGTCCGAGAGATACGTGGCGACGTTGCCGAGGGACGAGTCCATACACCCGGGATTGGCATCGAACGCACCCAAAGCGTCGGGCAGCACCACTACCGGGGCCAGACCGGAGTGCTGCGAGGCAAAGGAATCGATTGTCCGAGTGAGCTTCCCACTGTCGAGCCAATCGGCCGGATTTCCAGGCTGGCCGGCGATCAGAACGAGGACGGGCAGCTCGGCTCGCGGTTCGGCAAGGTAGGCAGGCGGCAGGTACACCATGGCCGGGCGAGCCGCGAAACCGGAAACCTCGCCTGGAATCGGTACCTCGGTGAGGACTCCGTGCCGGGGAATGTCCGCTGGGGCCCGCCAATGCTCCTGTGTCGGCAATCCCTGTTGAGGTGCCGGATCGAAGCCTGGCACCGAAGCGAAATCGACGGTCTCCGTTGCTCCGAGCGGCCAGTGCCCTACCAGCGAGCCTGCCGTCGGAAAGGTACCGGTGTGCGCATTGACCTGCCCGGCCGCGACCACCGCTGCGATCCCGGCCAGCCCGATCACCGATGCACCTCGAAGCAGTCCTGGGCGCCGTCGGAGCACCATGACGGAGCCGACCATCACGAACCCCGCCACCGCCGTCCACAGCAGACTGGGCACCGGCACCTGCAGTGGGAGCGGCCGGTACCTCACCCACACCACCACGGCGCAGGTCACGGCCGTCAGAACGGCCAGACCTGCGGCCACCAGGGTGGCGCGCCACGCCAGCCACCTCGTCATCAGCACCGCACCGACCAGCGCCACGGCCGAACCGACAAGCAGCACGAGAATCGCGTGGCCGTGATCGAGGGACAGTTGCGACAGTCGCGTCAAGAAATGTTGCTCGTGCACCCGTCCCAGTATCCACATCCGCGGCGGGGCCGCGAGTCAACCCCGCAGCCGTTCAACCCCGCAGCCGTTCAACCCGGCAGCCGTTCAACCCGGCAGCCGTTCAACCCCGCAGCCGTTCAACCCCGCAGCCGTCGTGACCGGGTCGAGAGCAGACCTACCCCCACAACGCCGACAGCGAGACCGGCCCAGACAATAGTCGTCCAGTGCCGCGACGACGACGTCGCATCGCGTGCAGGCGCAAGCGCGTCGACCACACCGCGGGCAATGTGGATCGGAGGTAGATCACCGCCCGCCGCTTCCGAGCCGATCAGAAGGTCCCCACTTTCGGTGAATGCGACGGATTCACCCTGCGGCTCGGCCGGTGTGGGTATCGTCGCGACAGGTTCGGTGTCGACCAGCGTGGCGCCGACGTCGCCGTCGACGATTCGATACAGGTAGACGTCGGTGTATGTTCGCAACGCCAGAACCTCACCGCCTGCGGAGACCGCTCCGCCGGTGAACAGAACCGAACCGACGGTCCCCGAACTCGCCTTCTCGCTGCCGGCGGTGACCGTTCCGACGCGTTTCAACGCAGTGGGACCCGGGCGAGCCAACTCCCCTGTCGTCTCGTTGTTCGCCGGGGTGTAGACAGCGCTTGCTCCGAAGAGTTCCTTCGTCACGATGAACGGCCGACCGTCCGGGCCGAGAAGCAACGATTCCGCGTCGTGCGGCCCGTCCGGATACGTCAACCGGTGCAGGTCGCCCTCGCCGGTGTCCGGATCCATGGTGACAAGTGCGACAGTGGTGCGCGTGCGGAGATTGTCCCCGGTGTCGGAGAGCACGAGTGCGCCGTCGAGACTCGCCAGGTCCTCGACGTCGTACGGGTCGATCGGAACGGGAATTCGGCGATGGACGTGGCAGTCCGTTCCCATCTCCAGAACGACGTCGTCGTTACCGCTGTCGCCGATGCCGTACAGACGGTCACCGACGACGACCATTCCCGACAGCTCGTCGAGGCCAGGATCTGTCGGTGTGCACAGCACGTCGAAGCCGTCGGTGACCGGAGAGAAAGCGCGGGCATCGGCGATGCCGACAGTGAGCACCACGGCGGAGCCGGTCAGCAGTGCAGCGGCCGCCGACGCGAGTGCCGCACCCGCCCGACGCACTAGGCGCTCGGTGCGTACTCGACCAGCGCCGAGGCCAACATGTGCGGCACGCGGGCATGCACCCGGGTACCGGACTCCTCGTGTTCGGCTTCCAATATCGTTCCGTCGGAATGAATTCGAGCCATCAAGTCACCGCGCGTGTACGGCACCAGCACATTGACCTCGACGTCGGGGCGTACGAGTACCTCGCTGAGCCGAGCGCGCAACTCGGCGATCCCCTCGCCGGTGCGCGCCGACACGAACACCGCACCCGGGAGCAGGGATCGCAGTTGGGTGAGCGTCACCGGATCCGCCGCGTCGATCTTGTTGACCACCATCAGTTCCGGCGGTGCCGTCGAATCCGTCTCGCGCAGAACGTCGGTGACCACTTCACGCACCGCCTTGATCTGTTCGGTGGGCAACGCGTCGGATCCGTCGACGACATGCAGCAGCAAGTCCGCATCAGTGACCTCTTCGAGCGTGGAGCGGAAGGCCTCGACCAATTGTGTGGGCAGGTGTCGAACGAACCCGACGGTGTCGGTGACGACGTATTCTCGACCGTCGTCGAGCGCGGCGCGTCGCGTCGTCGGATCCAAGGTGGCGAACAGCGCGTTCTCCACCAACACCCCTGATCCGGTCAACGAGTTGAGCAGACTGGATTTACCGGCGTTGGTGTAGCCCACTATCGCGATCGAGGGAATGTCGCTGTGCAGCCGCTTCGTTCGCTTGGTGTCGCGGGCGGCTTTCATCCCCTTGATCTCACGGCGCAGCTTCGCCATCCGCTCACGGATGCGTCGGCGATCGGTTTCGATCTTGGTCTCACCAGGTCCACGCAGACCGACGCCGCCGTTACTGCCCGCCCGGCCACCGGCCTGCCTCGACATCGACTCACCCCAACCGCGCAGCCGGGGCAGCATGTATTCCATCTGCGCGAAGGCGACCTGCGCCTTACCTTCACGAGAAGTGGCGTGCTGAGCGAAGATGTCGAGAATCAACGCGGTGCGATCGATGACCTTGACCTTGACGATCTTTTCCAGCGCGGTCAGCTGGGCGGGTGTCAGTTCACCGTCACACACGACGGTGTCGGCGCCGGTCGCGAGCACGACTTCGCGCAATTCCTGAGCCTTACCGGAACCGATATAGGTGGACGCGTCGGGTTTGTCGCGGCGCTGGACCAGTCCTTCGAGGACCTCCGAGCCTGCTGTCTCGGCAAGCGCGGCCAACTCGGTCATACTCGCCTCGGCCTGGATCGCGGTGCCCTGAGTCCAGACACCGACCAACACCACTCGTTCGAGTCGGAGCTGGCGGTACTCGACCTCGGTGACGTCTTCGAGCTCGGTGGACAGACCGGCGACGCGCCGCAGCGCACCGCGGTCGGCAAGCTGCATCTCACCGGTCGAAGGATCGCTTCCGGAGCTGTTCGCGTAGTCGGACTGCGTGTGAGCGGTGAACTCTTCGTTCTCATGTGTGTTCGTCATACGAAATCCATGGTCGCACGAAATACACCCGCGATGCATCCGCATTTCACGACCGGGTGAACCCGCAGGTCAGGCAATCGAATTCCACCACTCGTCGCTGATTGTTCCGGTCGCCACCAGAACCGACGGTCCGCGCAGGGCCGCCCGGGAGTCCGCTATCGTGACCTGCACCTCGCCGCCGAGCACCCGCACCGTCACCGAGCCCGACTCCCGGCCGTCGTGGCGCAGAGCCGCCGCCGCAGCCGCGACGGTGCCGGTTCCACACGATCGCGTTTCACCGACGCCCCGTTCGTGAACCCGCATCCGGACAGCACCGTCGTCGATCGGTGTGACGATCTCGATGTTCACCCCGTGGGGAAAGAACGCCGGATCGAAACCGGGTGCCGCGGTGAGATCGAGACCGGCCAGGACGTCGGCCGTGGTCTGGTCGTCCACGCAGGCCAGGTGCGGATTACCGACGTCGATACCGATGCCGCTGAACACTCGACCGTCGACGGTGGCAGTACTGGGTCCGAGATCGTTCACCACTCCCATGTCCACGGTGACGTCCCCATTGGTGGCGTCGCTGCTGTGGACGACGACCGGCCGGGCACCGGCGCGAGAACCCACCACGAACCCGGTACGGCTCTCGAGCCCCGACGCCCGCAGATAGTGCGCGAATACCCGAACACCGTTGCCGCACATCTCGGCTATGGATCCGTCGCCGTTGCGATAGTCCATGAACCAGTCGTCCGCACCGACGCCGTCTGGAATCGCGTCCAGCACCCCGGCCTGCGCCAACGCGCCTGCCTTCGCGACCCGGAGGATTCCGTCGGCGCCCAACCCACGTCGGCGATCACACAGGGCCGCCACTGTCGACAGCTCGAGATCGATCGTCACGTCCGGATCGGGGAGAACGACGAAATCGTTCTCGGTACCGTGGCCCTTGCTGAAATCCATGCCCGCCATCCTAGTGCGGACATCACTGCCGACCGATCAGGCGTCGGACACCGGCGTCGCCAGCCCGGAGATCACCGCGGACACCAGGTTCGGGTCGGCCCCGTCCACCCACCGCACCCGGGAATCACGACGGAACCAGGACCGTTGCCTGCGCACGTACCGGCGGGTGCCGACGAATGTCCGCTCGAGCGCTTCCGAGAGATCGTATTCGCCGTCCAGGTAGGCCAGGACCTGCGCGTATCCGATAGCGCGCGGCGCGGTCACACCGTCACGAAGACCCACCTCGATCAGCGCGCGTACCTCGTCGATCAGGCCGGTGTCGAACATCTGCTCGGTACGCAGTCGGATGCGGGCGTCGAGTTCCTCGGTGTCGCGGTCGACGCCGACGATCCGGGTCCCCCACCGCGCCGGGCCGATCTGCGGCGCCGACGCCGCGAACGGCTTTCCCGTCAGCTCCACCACCTCGAGTGCCCGCACCATCCGTCGACCGTCGGTCGCGAGAATCGAGGCGGCGGCCACCGGATCGGCGGCGGTCAACGCGGCATGGACGGCGCCGACCCCGGACTCCGCCAACACCGCTTCCCACTTGGCTCGAACCTGTGGATCCGTTGCAGGAAAAGACCATTCGTCGAGGAGTGACTGCACGTACATCATCGAACCGCCCACGACCACCGGCATCCGTCCGTTGCCGATCAACTCCTCGATGACACCGATCGCGGCCTGCTGGTACTGCGCGACGGTAGCGGTTTCCGTGACGTCGAGGACGTCGAGAAGATGATGCGAGATGCCACGTCGATCGGCAGGAGGAAGCTTGGCGGTTCCGATGTCCATCCCGCGATACAGCTGCATCGCATCGATATTGACGATCTCGCCGCCGAACTCCTCTGCCACGGACAGAGCGAGGTCCGACTTGCCTGTCGCGGTCGGTCCGACCACCGCCACCGGACGCAGTTCTTCCGGAACGTTCACGGACGCCACATCCCGACGTGGTAACCGACGCCGAACGGCGCACCACGGTAGCTCTGCGCTGCGCGCGGCGGTGCCGAGGCGAACACGCCGGCCAAGGTCTGCCATGGCGCTCGACCGTCCATGCCCACGTCGGCGCACAGGGTCGGGTCCAGGCTTTCGACTGCGGCACGGTCACCGGTGGCGAGCGCCTCGTCCACCATCGTCTGTACCGGGGCGGCACGCTCGTCGAAACTGCCCGGGGCCTTCTTCGTCAATGTGCGGGCGCCGTCCGCGAGCACGAGCAGTGCAACCGGTTCGGGATCGGCATCCATCTGCTCGCGCAACGACACTCCGAGGTGGTGGCATTCCTGCGGTGTGGCGTCCGTGGCGACGGTGTGCAGGTCGATGCAGACTTCCGAGTCGACCTCAGACCTGAGCCAACCGGCGATCAGTGCAGAGAGTTCGAGCTCCGGATCCGGTGGTCCGTCGGTGGTCGGATCGAGCGCCGTGCGCAGATCCACGCCGAACCCGAGAAACGTGCCCACCACCGCGCGTCCCACCCCGACCCGGTGTACCGGTCGACCCGCCTGCCCCACTCCCAACGCGATCCAGCGCCGTGAGCCTCGACCGAGCTCTCGCACGGCGGCGACAGCGGCGAGACGAAGATCGGCGGCCTCCGAGCTTTGTCCGGCCAATTGCGGGACGAGGAGTGGCGGTGCAGGTACCAGAGCAGCAGCTGTGAACACCCGTCCCACGCTAGTCGACCCCGAGGTGGCGACCTGACACCCTCATACCTGCTTCAATAGTCGAGGAACGTGAGTACCGGGTTCAATGGAACCAGGAATGCGATCAGGCAGCCGTGACGCGCGGCAGAGACGAGGACCGATGACCGAGAACAGTGAACCCACCACCGGAACCGACAGCAGTTCGGCGGGCGAGGCATCGGTGCCCGCACCGGCGTCGACTCCCAGACCTGCCGGCCCGAAGCCCGGGGCCCCCAAGCCCGGTGGACCGCGCCCGGGCGGTCCACGCCCAGGCCCCGCCGCCGCGCATGGCGTGCATGCAACTGCGGCAGCCCCGGTAGGCGACCCGAGCAAGTTCGGTCGCGTCGAGGACGACGGCACCGCCTGGGTCACCACCGCTGACGGTGAACGTCGGATCGGGTCGTGGCAGGCAGGCGACGCGGCTGAAGGTCTGGCCCATTTCGGGCGACGGTACGACGATCTCGCGACGGAGGTCGGACTTCTCGAGGCTCGGCTCACCTCTGGCGCAGGCGACGCGAAGAAGACCAAGGCCGCAGCGTCGGCACTGGCCGAATCCCTTCCCACCGCAGCGGTGATCGGCGATCTCGACGCACTGGCGCAACGGCTCGCTGCGGTGATTTCCGGCTCCGACGAGGCTGCGGCGCACGCCAAGGAGGAAAAAGAGCAATCCCGCGCCACCAACACCGCCCGCAAGGAAGCACTCGCCGTCGAGGCCGAGCAGATCGGTGCCGACTCCACCCAGTGGAAGAGCGCAGGCGACCGTCTCCGGGAGATTCTCGACGAGTGGAAGACCATTCGCGGAATCGATCGCAAGGTGGACGACGCACTCTGGAAGCGGTACTCCAAGGCGCGTGAGGTGTTCAATCGACGTCGGGGTGCACACTTCGCCGAACTGGACCGAGACCGGGCCAGCGCTCGTTCGACCAAGGAGGAGCTGGTCGAACGAGCCGAGAAGCTGTCGACGTCCACCGAGTGGGGTCAGACGGCGGGAGAGTTCCGTGACCTGCTCACCGAGTGGAAAGCAGCCGGGCGGGCACCTCGCGAGGCAGACGACAATCTGTGGGCACGATTCAAAGGCGCCCAGGACGTGTTCTTCGCGGCCCGTAACGCGGCGGCCTCCGAGCGAGACGCCGAATTCGAGGAGAATGCCGCAGCCAAGGAAGAACTGCTCGCCACACACGCGAACATCGACCCGGCGAACGGCCTGGACAACGCCCGGGCGGCCTTACGCGATCTGCAGGAGAAGTGGGACGCGATAGGCAAGGTGCCCCGCGAGCGCATTCAGGAACTCGAGGCGAAGCTACGCGCCATCGAGACGAAGGTGCGCGACGCGGTCGACGAGCAGTGGCGTCGCACCGATCCCGAGGCGTTGGCGCGTGCGGCCCAGTTCAAGGAGCGCGTCGCCCAGTTCGAGGAGCAGGCTGCAAAGGCCCAGGCCGCCGGAAAGACGAAGGACGCCGAGAAGGCACTCGCCCAGGCGAACCAGTGGCGCGAGTGGGCGCAGGCTGCGGAAAACGCCGTCAACGACTGAGATCGGCTACGCAGACGGGGACCGACAGATTCTGTCGGTCCCCGTCTCACGTCCGGGTGGAGTCGGGATCAGCCGACGTTCCACTCGTGGTTCTTCTCCGCCTCGGCCGTGGCCAGCCGCCGCTCTTCTTCGGCGGCCAGTTGCAAGGACGTTCGAGTCCAGACCACCTTGAGCCAGTGGAAGGTCAGGAAAATGACCGTGAACCAGCCGATCACCAGGCCGATCGAGGGACCGGCGACATGAAATCCTGCCGGAATCGTCTGGCGCGACCAGATCGCCATCATGCCCAGGGCACTCGAGACGGCGGTACCGGCGAGAGCTACCCAGGAGAGCGCCCAGCGGCGAGTGACCAGGGCCAACATCGAGAATCCGATACCGAAGATCACGACGAACCACACGAACAACCGTGAGAAGAGCGCGATGCGTTCGCTCTGGGCGTCGGCGTTGAATGCGAGGACGTCCCATCCGTTCGCGACACCGGAGTGTGGGAGGGCCAAAGTTCCGACGAGGACGAGCACCGCCACCGCAACCACCACGGCGCGCAGTCCCGGATCGATCTCGCCGGCGATCTTGCGTTCGGCAGCTTCGAAGTCCTTCTGATGTCCGGCAATGCTGTCGTCGACTGTTCCCGACTTCGGATCTTCGTGTTTCGAACTCATGCGTTGCATCCCATCTGGACGGGTTGTGGGGCCGGGGCACCGACTCGAGGTAGACCGAGACCGACGCCGATGGGCGGAGTCTTCGGAGTGATGCCCTTTTCGAACGAATCGCCGGCGCGGGTACGCCGATGCGTGAGAACTCCGGCGTCGGCGACGAGGTGGTGCGGTGCACCGTGTGTGACGACGACAGTGACGACATCACCGGGCCGAATGGTGCCGTCGAGCGCACCTTCCGGCCGGAAATGGACGAGGCGTCCGTCACGAGCACGCCCACTCATGCGCAGTGTGGCCGCGTTCTTGCGACCCTCCCCTGCTGCGACGAGCAGTTCGACCTCGGTGCCCTCCAGTTTGCGATTCTCCTCGATGTTCACTTCTTCCTGAACGGCGAGAAGGCGCATGTACCGTTCCTGGACAACCTCTTTGGGGAGCTGGCCGTCCATCTCCGCGGCCGGAGTTCCCGGACGCTTCGAGTACTGGAAGGTGTACGCGTTGGAGAACCGGGCCTTGCGGACCACATCGAGGGTTTCCTGGAAGTCCTCTTCGGTCTCACCCGGGAATCCGACGATGATGTCGGTGGTGATGGCTGCGTGCGGCATGGCCGCCCGCACCTTCTCGATGATGCCGAGATACTTCGACTTGCGGTACGAGCGCTTCATGGCCTTGAGTACCTTGTCCGAACCCGATTGCAGCGGCATGTGCAGCTGCGGGCAGACGTTGGGTGTCGTTGCCATGGCCTCGATCACGTCGTCGGTGAACTCTGCCGGGTGTGGCGAGGTGAATCGCACCCGATCGAGGCCGTCGATGTGACCGCAGGCCTTCAGCAGCGAGGCGAACGCGCCGCGATCTCGTGGCTGCTCCGGATCGGCGAACGACACCCCGTACGCATTGACGTTCTGCCCCAGCAGAGTCACCTCGGACACGCCCTCGTCGACCAGCGCTTGAACCTCGGCGAGGATATCGCCCGGTCGCCGATCAACCTCTTTACCACGCAGGGCGGGAACTATGCAGAACGTGCAGGTGTTGTTACATCCGACGGAGATGGAAACCCAACCAGCGTAAGCAGATTCACGCTTCGCGGGCAACGTCGACGGAAAGGCCTCCAGCGAGTCGAGAATTTCGACCTCGGCCCTCTGATTGTGCCGAGCGCGATCGAGCAATGCAGGCAGCGAACCGATGTTGTGGGTGCCGAAGACCACGTCGACCCACGGCGCCTTCTTCACGACGGTGTCGCGATCCTTCTGCGCCAGACAGCCACCGACAGCGATCTGCATGTCGGGATTGGCCTCTTTGTTGGGCGCGAGCTGACTGAGATTTCCGTACAGCTTGTTGTCGGCGTTCTCCCGCACCGCGCAGGTATTGAAGACCACCAGGTCGGGATCTGTTCCGGGTGACGCCTTCGCGTAGCCCGCATCCTCGAGCAGCCCCGACAGACGTTCGGAATCGTGGACGTTCATCTGGCAGCCGTACGTCCGCACCTCGTAGGTGCGGACGGGCGATGCGGGAGGCGTTTCGTCGATCAGTGACACGCTTCAGACTAGCCCACGTCCACTACGTCGTGTAATAACGGCTACTCGAATACCAAAACCCGACATATGGGTCTCGCCAGTAAAGTTTCCATTACATCTGACAGGAACCCTGGCGAATTGCCCGGCGCGGACGCAAAATACGCCTATGGTTCTCGGGTATGAGCCAAGCCGACGATCCGCAGACACCGGCCAAGCCCGGAAGTACCACGTCCATGATCTCGATGACGTCGGTGGAGAAACACTTCGGTGAACTACACGTCCTCAAGACGGTGAACCTCGAAGTACCCAAAGGCCAGGTGGTGATCGTCCTCGGCCCGTCGGGCTCCGGGAAGTCAACCCTGTGCCGGACCATCAACCGACTCGAGCCCATCGACTCCGGGCACATCAGCATCGACGGACAAGTCCTGCCCGAGGAAGGAAAAGCGCTCGCCGCGCTGCGCGCCGACGTGGGCATGGTCTTCCAGTCCTTCAACCTGTTCGCTCACAAGACGATCCTCGAGAACGTCATGCTCGCACCCATGAAAGTGCGCAAGACCAAGAAGGACGACGCCAGGAAAGTCGCGGTCCAACTTCTCGAGCGAGTGGGAATCGCCAACCAGGCGGACAAGTATCCCGCCCAGCTGTCCGGAGGCCAACAGCAGCGCGTAGCCATCGCTCGTGCCCTCGCGATGCAACCCAAGGTGATGTTGTTCGACGAACCCACCTCTGCCCTCGACCCCGAAATGGTCAACGAAGTGCTCGACGTGATGACATCACTCGCCAAAGAGGGAATGACGATGCTCGTCGTCACCCACGAGATGGGATTCGCCCGCAAAGCCGGTGATCGGGTGATATTCATGGCGGACGGCCAGATAGTCGAGGACACCGAGCCCGAAGCATTCTTCACCCAGCCCAAATCCGAACGCGCAAAGGACTTCCTCGGGAAGATCCTTACTCACTGAGCTAGCTGACCTGCTCCGACACTGTCGCGATACACGCACACGTGCTGTCGCGGAGCACACCCACGCCGAGTCCACAGCCCCGTCCACATGTCATCAATCGAGAGGACTCTCCATGAAGATCGCACGGTCAGCCCGCTTCGCCATCGGAATTCTGGCGCTATCCTTCGTCGCCGCCGCCTGTGGCGGCGGTGAGGAGAAGAGCGCGTCCCAGAGCGCCGCAGACGGCAAGCTCACCATCGGCATCAAGTTCGATCAGCCGGGTCTCGGACTCCGTAACCCCGACGGCACGTACTCCGGTTTCGACGTGGAGGTAGCCAAGTACGTCGCAAACGAGCTCGGCGTCAAGCCCGACGGAATCACGTTTAAGGAAGCACCCTCGGCCCAACGCGAGACGTTGATCCAGAACGGCGAAGTCGACTACATCGTCGCCACCTACTCCATCACCGACACCCGCAAGGAGAAAGTCGGCTTTGCCGGCCCCTACTTCATCGCCGGACAGTCCCTTCTGGTCAAGGCCGACAACACCGACATCAGCGGTCCCGATTCCCTCAACGGCGGCAAGAAGCTGTGCTCGGTGACCGGATCGACACCGGCTCAGAATGTCAAGGACAAGTACGCCCAGGACGTCCAACTCCAGGAGTTCGACACCTACTCCGCGTGCGTCGAGGCTCTCCGTAACGGAGCGGTCGACGCGGTGACCACCGACGACATCATCCTGGCCGGTTACGCCGCTCAGTACCCCGGTCAACTCAAGGTTGTCGGACAGCCGTTCACCACGGAGAAGTACGGAATCGGCCTGGCGAAGGACGACTCCGAAACCCGCGGCAAGATCAATGACGCCATCGAGAAGATGATCTCGTCCGGTGCATGGGAAGCAGCGTTCGACAACACCGTCGGTCCGTCGGGATACCAGCTTCCGGCGCCGCCCACCGTCGACCGCTACTGACAGTTCGCGTCCCCGTCACGCGCTGCGTCTTCGGCAAGTCCGAATTCGCAGCGCGTGACGCCACCGACAGAGATCTCGTGATTCTGGGAGACTGCGCGTGAATCTACTGAGCAAATACGGCGACCAACTACTGGACGCCTTCTGGATCACGATCCAGCTGACCTTCTTCTCGGCGATCGGGGCCTTGATCATCGGGATCCTCGTCGCCGCCATGCGGGTGTCACCGATTCCGGTAGCCCGCGCGATCGGCACGGCATACGTGACGGTGTTCCGGAACACCCCGCTGACATTGATCCTGCTGTTCTGCCTCTTCGGCCTCTCGCAAACACTCGGCGTCACGCTGGCCGCGTCCGACTCTCCGACCTTCCTGAAAGACAACAATTTCAGGCTCGCAATCCTCGGGCTCAGCATTTACACCGCCGCATTCGTCTGCGAATCGCTGCGATCCGGAATCAATACCGTCCCGGTCGGCCAGGCCGAGGCCGGGCGATCCCTCGGCCTCTCGTTCGCCCAGAATCTGCGGCTGATCGTTCTGCCCCAGGCATTCCGCGCTGTGACCGCACCACTGGGTAGCGTTCTGATCGCTCTGACCAAGAATTCCACCATCGCCGCAGTCATCGGTGTCTCGGAGGCATCGGCGCTGATGAAGACGATGATCGAGAACGAGGCCGCCATCTTTGTCGTCGGCGCCATCTTCGCTCTCGGATTCGTGATCCTGACACTGCCCATGGGCTTGATATTCGGCAAGCTGAGCAAGCGTTTCGAGGTATCCCGATGAGCAATCGCGCCACCGTTCTCTACGACGCACCCGGCCCCAGGGCCCGCTCCCTGTATCGACTGGTATCTCTCGTCGTCCTCGCGCTCGTCGTTGCCGCGGGGTACGTCATCTATCGGGCCATGGACGACAAGGGGCAGATCACCAGCGAAAAATGGAACCCGTTCATCGAGTCCACGACATGGACCACGTACCTTCTTCCCGGCATCCGCGGCACGTTGGTCGCCGCGGCCATGTCGATCGTGTTCGCCCTGGTTCTCGGGTCCGCACTGGGAATCGGAAGATTGTCCGACCACGCGATAATCCGTAAGTTGTGCGGCGCGTTCGTCGAACTCTTCCGCGCCGTTCCCGTCCTGATCCTGATGATCTTCGCGTACCAGGTGTTCGCGGAATACAAGGTCTTCAAATCCTCGTACCTCGCACTCGCCGCCGTCGTCGTCGGCTTGACTCTCTACAACGGTTCGGTGATCGCCGAGATCGTCAGGGCCGGCATCAACTCGCTACCCAAGGGCCAGAGCGAGGCGGCGAAGGCACTCGGAATGCGCAAGACCCAGATCATGGTGACCATCTTGCTTCCGCAGGCGATCACCGCCATGCTCCCCGCCCTCATCTCTCAGATGGTGGTGGCGCTCAAGGACTCTGCGCTGGGATACCTCATCGGCTACGTCGAATTGGTCCGGCAAGCACAAAACTTGAGCAGTGTGTACGGAAACTTCCTCCCGGCACTCATCGTGGTTGCCGCGATCATGATCGTCCTCAACTCCGCCCTGACGTTCCTCGCCACGAGGCTCGAACATCGACTTCGATCAGGAAAGCGAAAAGGCAAGGGGCCGGTAGCTACTCCGGTCGCCGGCGCCGATCTGGCCGCACCCGGGCTCGACCTCACCAAACACTGATCTCCGCCGCGGCTCGGGGTCCTCGCCGTATCGGCGCGGACCCCGAGCCGGGTCAGCTCTCGACGCGCCCGAGCCACCGCGAAACGTGTCGACAGTCTCTGTGGGACGAAATCCTCGTGCCCATAGCGGTTTCCGGCACCGAGGTACCTGGTGAACAGGAATCCCGGGCTGAACGTGAACCGGAACTGGGTAGTGGTCGCCGATATCGGCGACCACTACCCAGTTCCGCAGTTGTTCAGCGGCATCAGCTATTCGGCGGCAGCCGTGACTTCTGCCTTGACCACCTCGTAGGACATACTCGCCGAGTATCCCTTTCGCGCGAGCATGGCTACCAGTCGTCGCGTGATCTTGTCTCGATCGTCGATCGGTTTGTTGCGTAGCTTTTTCCGCACCAACTCCACAGCACGTTCACGCTCGTCGTCCGGGTCGATTTGCGAGAGAGCCTCTGATGCGGTTTCCTGATCGATTCCCTTCAGCCGTAACTCGACTGCCAGGGCACGCTTGCCCTTACCGGAATACGTGTGCCGCGAATGCACCCACTGATGTGCGAAATCCGCGTCGTCGATCAGCCCGATCTCCTGAAGTCTGTCGAGAACACCGGAAATGATCTCGGCCTCGAACCCCTGGGCCACGAGTTTGGTCTCCAACTCGCTGCGGCTACGCGCTCGGTCGGTGAGCAGACGCAGGCATACTTCTTTGGCCTGCGCCGCCGTTCCACCTTCCGTCCTCGGGGCCGACCGCCTCGATCGGCCCCGAGGACCACCCTCGTACGTGGCACCGTCGACGGTCTCGCCGTCATCGGGACGCATGTCGACTCTCAGAAGTCGGCGGGTGCTTCATCGGCTGCAGTGACATCTGCCCCGATACCCAGCTTTTCCTTGATCTTCTTCTCGATCTCGTCACGGATATCGGTGTTCTCGAGCAGGAACTTACGAGCGTTCTCCTTGCCCTGACCGAGCTGGTCACCTTCGTAGGTGTACCAGGAACCCGACTTGCGGATGAACCCGTGCTCGACACCCATGTCGATGAGCGAGCCTTCCTTGCTGATGCCATGACCGTAGAGAATGTCGAACTCGGCCTGCTTGAACGGCGGAGCCACCTTGTTCTTGACAACCTTGACTCGAGTGCGGTTACCGACCGCGTCGGTACCGTCCTTGAGCGTCTCGATGCGGCGGATGTCCAGGCGTACCGAGGCATAGAACTTCAATGCCTTACCGCCCGTTGTCGTTTCGGGAGAACCGAACATGACGCCGATCTTCTCGCGCAGCTGGTTGATGAAGATCACCGTGGTACCGGAGTTGTTCATTGCACCGGTGATCTTTCGCAGTGCCTGGCTCATGAGTCGCGCCTGCAGGCCGACGTGACTGTCGCCCATCTCGCCCTCGATCTCGGCGCGGGGAACCAGCGCTGCCACCGAGTCGACGACGACGATGTCGAGCGCACCGGAGCGGATCAGCATGTCGGTGATCTCGAGCGCCTGCTCACCGGTATCCGGCTGGGACACCAGAAGCGCGTCGGTGTCGACGCCCAACTTGGCGGCGTAGTCGGGATCGAGTGCGTGCTCGGCGTCGATGAAGGCCGCAATGCCGCCGTTGGCCTGAGCATTGGCCACCGCATGCAATGCGACAGTGGTCTTACCGGAGGATTCCGGACCGTAGATCTCGATGACACGGCCGCGTGGCAGACCGCCGATACCCAGAGCGACGTCCAGAGCGATGGAACCGGTGGGAATGACGGCAATGGGTTGACGCACACCCTCACCCAGACGCATCACCGAACCCTTGCCGAAGTTCTTGTCGATCTGTGCCAGCGCCAGATCGAGCGCCTTGTCCCGGTCGTGAGCCTGTGGTGCCATCGTGGTCCCCATTCGTCGAAGTCTTCTTCAGTGGTGTTGCGATCAGGGTAGATCCGGCTACCGACAAACTGTTCGCTCGAGCCGTTCGACCGACAACCTGCAGCTATCGAGATCGCACGACGCCACAGAACTTCCACAGCATAGACGAACATCTGTTCGAATCACAGGTGAGAATCGTCGAACGTCTCGGGGTTCAGCGACGGGACGGCGGTACGTCGAACTCGACACACAGGGCCCGCCACACCTCGCGTGGATCCCAGCCCGCTTCCACCGCCTCTGCAGCGGTCATTCCGTCCAGGCTTGTCAGGACGTGATCGACCAGCATCGAATCACCCCGTATATGCCCGAACTCGTCGTGTATCCGTTCGTGGAATTCGGTCAATCGCACAGCCGCCACCGTAGTCCAGGTACGAGATCGGTGCGCTCACGCACTGGTCGAAGGCCGTTCACCGGCGTGAATCGGCGTCACCGGCCAGCACAGCACGGCAGACCGACACCGGATCGAACACCTGCGACGCCGAAGCGGCCGCCGCCGCTGCCGCGTGCCGGTACTCGGCGTCACCGAGCACCGTCGAGACCGCATCCCGGATCGACACGGGATCTGCTGGACGCACGATTATCGAAGTGCCGGCACGAGCCGCTCGATTGGCCAGCTCCCATTGGTCTCCGCCGCCCGGAACGATCACCGTCGGCACTCCGGCCAGAAGCGCTTTCGCCAACATCCCGTGACCTCCCCCACATATCAAGACCGCCGCGTCACGCAACATGACATCTTGACGACCTAGACCGGCGCGAACCCATTCCGGGTGAGAACCGTGGTCTCCGTCAAGTACCGACGCGATCAATCTGACACCTGTACCACTCAAACCCTCGATCGCGGCCTCGAGCATGCCCACCGCACCGGTATGGGCAGTGGACGGTGCCACCATCACCAGCGGAGCAGTCCCGGCGGGCAGCGCCACGACGTCCGGTGTCGGCTCCCACAGCAAGGGCCCGACGACGTACGCGTGGTCCGGCCAGTCCGGTCGCGGCAGTTCCAGCGCCGGGAGGGTGGCGATCAACCTGGCATCGGGGCCGGGATCACGCGCCGGTAGACCCACACTCACGCGAGCTTTGGAGCGTTGCGCCACGCCCTGTTTGATCGAGCGTCCGGTAGCTGCTCGCATGAGTACATCACGCAGGCGTCCGCGCACCCCGGTGCCCGGAGCCAGTCCACTCCCGATCGGTGGCAGGCCACGCGAAGGCGAATACAGCGGGTGCGGAGACAATTCCACCCATGGAATCCCCAGTCGCTCGGCCGCCAAACCACCTCCGGCAGTGAGGATGTCGGAAACCACGAGATCGACGGCGAGCGCGTTCAGATCAGCAAGCAGTTCGGTGGAGATGTAGGCCGCCCGCGAATGAATTCGGGCACCGGCATCCAGATCGTCGTCCTCCGGGCGCGGCGTCAGACCCTTGAGCAACTGCGCCTCCACACCCGCAGCCCGAGCCGGTTCCAGCCATCGGGCACCGGTGAACAGGATCGGATCGTCGCCGGCCACGCAGAAGGCACGGCACAAGGCGATGGCGGGAAACGCATGACCCGGGTCCGGTCCGGCTACCACTGCTACGCGCACGAGTAGACGATGTCACACCGGGCGACCATCACGTGCATCGCGTCAACGGCGCGAGAGCACCTGCTCCGCCGCCTCGACCACTCGTTCGCGATCCGCCTCGACCAGACCGACCCGGGTACGGCGGTCCAGAATGTCCTCGACAGTCAATGCGCCCTCGTGTGTGACGGCGAACTCCAGTTCCGCTCGTGAGATCTCCACACCGTTCACACAGTCGGTGCCGCCCGATGCGACAGCCGGAGCCTCCGTACCGTACCGAGCCACCACCCCGGCCGGTGCCGCGATCTTCCTCAGAATCGCCGCAGGCGCCGCCCCCACCAGCGGAACGTCGCGGGTTCGGCACGGACCGGCACCGAGTGACGCCGCGGTCATCGCCGTGTCCAACGCGTCCTGCGCCATACGTCGATACGTGGTGAGCTTGCCGCCGACCACGGTCACCACACCCGAATCCGAACGCACGACCGCGTGATCGCGGGAGAGATCCGCGGTAGAGCCCGCACCGGTGTCGAGCAGTGGTCGTAATCCGGCGAACGACCCGAGAACATCCGCACGGGTCAGCGGGTCCTCCAACGCCGTGTTCACCGTGGCGAGGAGGAAATCGATCTCACCGTCGGACGCGTGCGGAACCTCTGGCACCGGCCCGGGTGCAGCTTCGTCGGTCAAACCGAGGTAGATGCGGCCCAACTGCGCGGGCAACGCGAAGACGAATCGGTTGCTCTCCCCCGGTATCGGAACCGTCAAGGCGGCGGTGGGGTTCCCGAGGCGAGCGGCGTCGAGCACGACATGAGTGCCCCGACTCGGCCGCAAGGTGATACTCGGATCCACCTGATCTGCCCAGACCCCGGTCGCATTGATCACCACACGGGCGCGTAACAAGAACTCGGAGCCGGTCAGCTCGTCTCGAAGTGTCGCCGACGTACCGGAGACGTCGTATGCGCCCACCCTGGTCAGAATGCGCGCACCGTGCGCCGCCGCTGTACGCGCTACCCCGACCACCAGCCTCGCATCGTCGATCAGCTGACCGTCGAAGGCGGTCAGTGCACCCCGCAGCTCGTCGCGCCGAAGCCCGGGTACCAACTCGCGCGCCTGGTCCGCACCGATGGTTCGCGAGCGCGGCAACACCGACGCGGGCGTGCGGGCCGCGAAGCGAAGCGCATCGCCGGCCAGAAAACCCGTACGCACCAACGCTTTTCCGAACAACGACGTAGGCGGAAGCAACGGCACCAGTTGCGGCATCGCACGGACCAGATGCGGCGCGGTGCGCGTCATGAGAATCCCACGCTCGACGGCACTCTCCCGGGCTATCCGGACATTGCCCGAGGCCAGGTAACGCAAGCCACCGTGAACCAGCTTGGAACTCCACCGGCTGGTCCCGAACGCGAGGTCACGCTTCTCGACGAGTGCCACACCGAGTCCTCTGGTCGCCGCGTCCAGAGCCACGCCGACACCGGTGATGCCGCCACCGATCACCAGTACGTCGACCGAGTCGCCGTCAGCCAACCGTTCCAGCTCACGAGTGCGACGCGCAGCATTCAGAGCTGTCGACCCGGGAAACACACCACTCACGATCGCCCCTCGTGCCGCGAGTTCGCCGAGGGGGTCAAATACGCCGTCACCGCGTCACGGAGGTGTTCGACTGCGGCCTCGGCCGACAGCCGATCACTGACAGTCGGGGCCGAGACGACCACCGCCTGCGCCATCAACAACACCATCGCCGCAATCTCGTTCACGTCACCGGCACGGATGGAACCGTCGCGGTGACCGGCTTGCACCAGCGCGGTGATCACGTCGAGTATCGACTTCTGGCTGGTTCCGAGACGGTCCACCACGTACGTGATCAGCAGTGCCTGATCCGTCTGCCGGATCTTCACGAACAGTGGATGGCCACCGATCGCAGCCGTTACTTCGCCCAGCGCAGCCACCAACTGCGACAATGCCGTTCCCGATGGTCGCATCTGCGGTAACAAGTCACGGATTTCACGAGTGAGCAGGTCCGCTACCACGCCCCTGGTGTCGGGCCAGCGTCGGTACACGGTGGGTCTACTCACGCCTGCACGCCTGGCAATCTCCGCCAGCGTCGTTCGCTGCATCCCGACGTCGAGGACACACGAACGTGCTGCGTCCAGGATCAAGTCGTCCATTTCGGGTCCGGAGACACGTGAATTCACTGGTGCGAGTCGATCCCGGACCCCATCTGCATCGGCCCGGTCATCTGCGTTACGGATTGCCATCGTGTGTAACACGCTACCGGAAGCGCTGCTGTCGAAACATATCCGAGTGAACGGTCGGTGGATATTCTCGCTTCCAACCGGGGATACGCGACAAATCAGAAACGAGAAGCGGATGAATTGTCGTCACTACCGGACATCGCCTTCACCAGGAAATAAATTCCGGCACCGATGACCCCGACGACAACCAACCAGAACAACCCCTTGATCAAAGCACCGACCACGGCGAGCGCCACCCATACGAGAACGACCGCCAGCACGATTTTCCAGAACATGTCCTACCTCCAGTTGCAGATCAGAACGGACTCGCGATCCGCAGTCCGTACATCCAGAGTGACAGGTCGAGGACGGTAAAACACCCGCCGAGCGGCAAGTTCAGGCAAAGATCAGGGATCACCCCGAGACTGCACAGGTCCGTCAACCCCGGCCCTCCCTGAGAAATCGCGCACTGGCGTAAACTCGCGAAGTTACATTCCGTACGCCGAAGGAGCACTACCGCAGTGTCCAGCAATCGAATTCCCGCTCGCGATCTCGCGCACGTCGCCGTGTTCGCCGCGCTCATCATCGCGCTCGGGCTACCCGGTGCCATCAACATCGGCATCTCCGGCGTACCGATCACTCTGCAATCTCTCGGTGTGATGATGGCCGGCGCACTCCTCGGACCGCGCAAAGGCGTCCTGGCCGTCCTGACCGTCATCGCCCTCGGCCTGGTCGGTCTCCCCGTACTGGCCGGTGGCCGTACATCTCTGACCGCTTTGGCAAGCCCCACCTCGGGGTTCCTCGTCGGCTGGATCGCCACGGCGTTCGTCATCGGCTGGCTGACCGCCAGGATGCTCCCCAAGTACCGGATCGTCGCCGGAGTCGGTATCAATCTGCTCGGCGGAGTCGTCGTTCTCTACGTATTCGGCATTGTCGGAATGATGATCCGCGGGCACCTGAGCTTCACCGCTGCCTGGGCCGCCAACGCCGCGTTCATTCCCCTCGACGCCGCCAAAGCCGTCGTGACCGCCGCGGTCGCGTCACAAGTTCACCGCGCCTATCCTGCGCTTCTGCGCGACTCGACGGTGCAGAACGCGAAACCAGCCGTCGCAAACTGAACAACGATGAACGAGATCCTCTTCGACGGCGTCGGGCACAGCTTCGGTGACCGACCAGTCCTGCGCCACGTCGATCTGACGCTCACCGAACAGCGGATCGGAATAGTCGGTTCGAACGGGAGCGGCAAATCGACGCTGGCTCGCATGATCAACGGACTCGTCGTACCCACGTCCGGGCACGTGACGGTCAACGGACTCGACACCGCCAGAAAAGGGCGCGACGTTCGAAAGCAGGTCGGCTTCGTCTTCACCGATCCGAACCACCAGATCGTCATGCCCACCGTCGCCGAGGACATCGAATTCTCGCTCCGCCGAAGCGGACTCGGCAAGGCCGACCGGGCCGCGAAGGTAACGTCGGTACTCGAGCGATTCGGTCTCGCCGGTCACGCCGATCACCCCACTCACCACCTGTCCGGCGGGCAGAAACAACTGCTGGCGCTCGCCGCGATCATGGTGACCGAGCCCAGAGTGCTCGTCGCGGACGAGCCCACCACACTGCTCGACCTTCGAAACTCACGGCTCATCAGCGCCGTCTTCGAATCCCTCGACCAACAGTTGATCGTCGTCACCCACCAACTCGAACTGCTCTCGTCGTTCGAACGGGTGCTGGTGATCGATCACGGCGAGGTCGTCGCAGACGGCCTCCCGAACGAGTCCATAGCCACATACCGGGCCCTGGTCTCGTGACCACGCTCGGCGTCTACCGACCCGGCCGCTCTTTTCTGCATCGGATGCCCACCGGGGTCAAACTCCTCGGCCTGGTGCTCGCAATCGTTGCCGTCTCGGTGTTCGTACACAAACCGTGGCACCTCGCACCGCCTGCCGCACTTCTCGTCGCCCTGTACGTCGTCGCCCGCATCCCGGTCCGCGATGCACTCCGACAACTGCGCCCGGCCCTGTGGATGCTGCTCTTCATCGGCACATTTCAATGGATCGTCGCCGGCTGGCACCGTGCGGTGGTCGTCTGCGGAGTGTTGATCATCTCCATCGGGTTCGCAGCCGTCATGGGTCTGACAACTCGCATCTCCGACATGCTCGACGCCATCACCCGTTTTCTGGCACCACTGCGCAGAGTCGGACTCGACCCCGACCGGATTGCTCTCGTCTTCGCGATGACGGTCCGCTGTATACCGCTGATCTTCGAGGTGATCACCAAAGTCTCCGAGGCCCGAAAAGCACGCGGGCTCGGCTTCTCACTGCGTTCCTTCGTCGCCCCAGTCGTCGTCGGCACCCTCATGACCGCCGACGCCATGGGCGAAGCGCTGGCCGCTCGCGGCGCGGACGACTGACACCACGAACCGGCCTACGGTTCACGAGTGTCTTCCGGTGATGTCGTCCACCTCGCCGATGGCATCGGCCAGAGCGGCGAGTCGCTCGGCCGCCGATTGCAGAGCCGAGAGCTGACGGTTGAAACCCACCATCGTGGACGGCGGGTGCGGTGCGGTCAACGCTGCAGCCGCAGACACCAGATCCTCGAACTGCGACAGTCCGGCCCCGAGCTCACGCACCGCCCCCTGCAGCGTCGGCGCCAACGTGGCACCGACGGTCGGGGTGGCCGAGACCGCCCGCTCCACAGCAACGATGTCCGAGGAGACGGCGAACATCGCGCTGACAGCCGAGTCCGCGATCTCGGTGATCTCGTCCAACTCCGCCGGATCGATCGTGTCCGCTCGTCGAAGAACACCCAGAATCTCGAACAGTGACGTCTCCGCACCGACCACGCGCGAGATCGGAATGAACGCGGCCGACGACGACGGTGGCAGACGATGCACCGGCTGCAGGTTCTGCACCGAATTGCTGCTCATCGATCGGTAGCGACCGAACGCCACCGCGGCCGGAACCGCGCACAAAGCTGCCCCACCACCAGCGAGAACCACCGACCACTCGGGTGCGGATGCGACGAGCAGACCAGCGGTACCCACCGCCGATCCACCGGAGACAAAACCCCACCGCTGGGCGCGTCGACGGGCCCGCGCTCGCTGACGTTCGAACTTGACGCGTGGGTCACGCCACCGGCGAGCAGCGTCGGATGCCGACGCTCCGACATCGCGAATGGTGTCCGCGGCCTGCGTGATCGCGCCGAAAACACTCGAGACGGTGGATCCGTGCGGGTGCTCGGATCGACCGTCTCGACGTGAAGCCATCAGTATTTTTCCGTAATCGACGTGAAACGGCTACTGGCCGGTGGTTCCGGCGGCAGGCGGCTGCTTCTCGATGGACGGCGTCGCCGGAACCGCCGACGATCCGCCTGCTCCCAACGCATCACCCTTCATCGATGCCCGGATCTGCTCCAAGCGGCTGTGCCCGGCCATCTGCACCGATGCCTGCTGCACCTCCATCATGCGACCCTGAACCGAGTTCTGTGCCAGTTCCGCGGAGCCGAGCGCATCGGCGTAGCGGCGCTCGATCTTGTCGCGTACGGCGTCGAGGCTGGGAGTGTTACCCGGCGCGGAGAGAGTGCTGTCCATCGAGCGCAGCGACTCGCTCACCCGTTCTTGCATCTTGGCCTGCTCGAGCTGGCTCAGGAGCTTGGTTCGCTCCGCGACCTTGGCTTGCAGGGTCATGGCATTCTGCTCTACGGCCTTCTTCGCCTGAGCAGCTGCCTGCAACGACTGATCGTGCAGGGCCTTGAGGTCTTCGACACCCTGTTCCGCCGTCACCAGCTGGGCAGCGAAGGCCTCGGCGGCGTTGGTGTACTGGATTGCCTTGTCGTTGTCGCCGGCAGCTGCTGCCTGATCGGCGAGGTTGACTGCCTGACGTGCATTGGCATTGAGCTTCTCCACCTCGTCGAGCTGGCGGCTGAGCTTCATCTCGAGTTGACGTTGATTGCCGATCACCGACGCAGCTTGCTGGGACAGCGCCTGATGCTGGCGCTGCGCGTCCTCGATCGCCTGCTGAATCTGCACCTTCGGATCGGCCTTCTCATCGATCTTGGAATTGAAGAGTGCCATCAGGTACTTCCAGCCCTTGACGAAAGGATTAGCCATGGGTTTGTTCCTGCCTCCATCTGATGCGCCGCGCCGTACGCGACCCGGAGCGCGACCCTCGCGCACCGCAACAGGGGCTGCGCCCTGCGAAACTAGGGCTGCGCCCTCCGAGCTCTACCCCCACCCGCTGGAACAGGCGGTTGATAAACACAATCTATCGGTTACGGCCGCTGATGGTTACGCGGCAGCCAAACTGCGTGCGTTCGGAGCCGGAATGACCACACGAGTGTCGCGAGCGATGCTCGGCGACGTCGATACCCCAGCGTCCACGGCAGGAGCCTTCTTGGTGGCGAGCGTCTCACTCACATCCACCAGCACGTCCGACAGCGGTACCGCGAGCGCGTCGCAGATAGCTGCCAACAGTTCGCTCGACGCTTCCTTGCGTCCTCGTTCCACCTCGGACAGATAGCCCAGGCTCACCCGCGCACTGTTCGACACCTCACGTAGCGTGCGGCTCTGCGAAACGCGCGTACGCCGGAGACTGTCACCGATTGCCTCACGCAATAGCAGCGCCATCTCGCTCCTCCTTCATCGTTCACCTCATCGCGCCGGTCCGTCTTGTCGACGATCGACGCTTCTCGTCCGTCAACGTCCGAACACGACCGATTGGTTCCCGAGCCTATCGTGCCGCACGCTCGGCGACACGTTCGCGCAGACGCGACACGGCCGACAACACTGTCTGCCGACGAATCTCCCACCTGTCGCCTGCCAATTCCAGCGTGTCACAAGTGACTCCGGTCGGCCCCGCGACACCGAGATACACCGTTCCCACCGGGTGCCCGTCCTGCTCTGCCGGACCGGCCACACCCGTCAGCCCGACACCCCAGTCGGCGCCGCAACGATCGGCCGCACCGGTCGCCAACGCCCGCGCAGTGCGCTCGGAGACCGGGCCGTCCTCGGTGAGACGGTCCGGGTTCACCCCCGCCAAGGTTGCTTTGAGATCGGTCGCGTAGACGACGAGACCGCCGCGCAGGACTGCGCTGGATCCGGGGACCGAAGCCACCGTCGCCGCGAACAACCCTGCCGTGAGCGACTCTGCCGACGCGACACTCTCACCCACCGCCACCAACTCGGCGACCAACTCGACCACCTCCGGCACGAGAAGGGGATCCGAGCTCACGACTCGACCGCCCGTACACCGACGCGAAGCCGAATCGCCTGAACGACGTACTCGGCACCGGTTGCGACGGTCAGAACCACGGCGGCGGCCATCAGCGCAGAACTGACCGTGCTCCAACCGTCAGGCAGGGGACACAGGTAGAACCCGATGGCCACAGCCTGCACCAGAGTTTTGAGCTTGCCACCCTTACCTGCGGGGATCACGGCATGACGCAGGACCGCGAAACGCAGCAGAGTGATTCCGAGCTCACGAGCGATGATCACACCCGTCACCCACCAGGACAGATCGCCGAGCATCGACAACCCGATCAGGGCGGCACCGATCAACGCTTTGTCCGCGATCGGATCCATCAACTTGCCGAAGTCCGTCACAAGGCCGTACTTGCGGGCCAGCTGACCGTCGATCCGGTCCGTGATCGCCGCGACGACGAAGATTCCCATGGCGCCGAGTCGCCACCCCGTCGAATGCCCGTCGTCCGCGAACAGGGCGAGCAAAAACACCGGGACCAGAACGATCCGGATCATCGTCAAGATGTTCGCGATGTTGAAGAGCGGCACTTCGGTGTCCGCGGAATGCGAGCCGAGTGGGTCCGAAACCACAGCGCGCCGGTCGTCGCGAGGAACACTCATCGGCTCACCGCGACAGCGGTGTTCCGAACCCGGGACAGATCCGGGCGGCTTGGGAACTTCAAGGGGCGGACAGGCACGCGACTTAGAATATCGGTACGGCGATTGACTAATGTGCACCACATGACTTCGACCTCGCCGACACCCGCCGAAAGCCCGCTGATCGTGCGGCGGGCGCGAACGTCGGACGTGCCCGAGATCAAGCGCCTCATCGACATCTACGCCGGTCGCATCTTGCTGGAGAAAAATCTGGTGACGCTCTTCGAAGCCGTTCAGGAGTTCTGGGTCGCCGAACGGAATCAGCAGGTCATCGCGTGCGGAGCCCTCCACGTGCTGTGGTCGGATCTCGGCGAGATCCGGACCGTCGCAGTCGATCCCACCGCGAAGGGGCAAGGAGCCGGCTACCAGGTGGTCGACAAGCTGATCGAGGTGGCCAGAGAACTCGAACTCGAACGGATTTTCGTTCTGACGTTCGAGACCGATTTCTTCGGAAGGCACGGCTTCACCGAAATCGACGGAACCCCGGTGACCGCGGAGGTGTACGCCGAAATGTGCAGGTCGTACGACGCCGGCGTCGCCGAGTTCCTCGACCTCAGTTATGTGAAACCCAACACACTCGGGAACACTCGTATGCTCCTGACACTTTGACCACCTGACCATTCACCTCCCGATCGAAATCCCACAATCGAAAGCGGTTCAGATGTCGTTGTTCCTCGTCCAGTACACCTACACGGCCGAAACCAGTACCCAGCGCGGTGAGGTTCGCGCCGATCATCGAGCGTGGCTGGGAGATCTGGTGGAGCGCGACATCGTCGTGTCCTCGGGTCCGTACGCCGACGGCAGCGGTGCGTTGATCATCGTCGAGGCGGCCGACCTGGACACCGTCCGCCTGCTGTTCACCCACGACCCGTTCGCGATCGCCGATCTGATCGAGACCGCGCTGTTCACCGAATGGGTTCCGGTACTCGGTCAGTTCAGTTCCTGACTCGGCATCGACGGGTGGAGCGTGTACGAGCACCCACCCCACCCGTCGACGCCGGCCGTCAATTCTCTGCCGGTGCCTCGTCCGGATCGCCACCACGGATGGACCACAGCAATCCGTCGAGTTCTTCCGGCTTCATGAGAACCTCACGGGCCTTGGAGCCTTCGCTCGGCCCGACCACTCCGCGGTTCTCCATCAGGTCCATCAGGCGACCGGCTTTCGCGAAGCCCACCCGGAGCTTGCGCTGCAGCATCGACGTCGAGCCGAACTGACTCGTGATCACCAACTCCACCGCTTGGAGCAGGACGTCCATGTCATCGCCGATGTCGGGATCGACGTCTTTCTTCTCCCCGACCTTCTGCGCCGTGACACCTTCGGTGTATTCGGGTTCGGCCTGGTTCTTGGCGAAGTCCACCACCGCCGTGATTTCCTCGTCGGTGATGAACGCGCCCTGCATACGGGTCGGCTTACCGGCGCCCATCGGCAGGAACAGTCCGTCACCCATACCGATCAACTTCTCGGCACCCGGCTGATCGAGGATGACCCGCGAGTCGGTCAGCGAGGACGTCGCGAAAGCCAGCCGCGAGGGCACGTTCGTCTTGATCAGGCCGGTGACGACATCCACCGACGGCCGCTGGGTGGCCAGGACGAGGTGGATGCCCGCCGCGCGCGCTTTCTGCGTGATCCGCACGATGGCCTCTTCGACGTCGCGGGGTGCGGTCATCATCAGGTCGGCGAGCTCGTCGACGATGGCGAGGATGTACGGATACGGCCGGTAGACGCGTTCACTGCCCAACGGCGCGGTGATCTCACCGGACTTGACCTTGGAGTTGAAGTCGTCGATGTGACGTACCCGGTTGGCTTGCATGTCCTGGTATCGCTGTTCCATCTCCTCGACCAGCCAGGCCAGCGCGGACGCTGCCTTCTTCGGTTGCGTGATGATGGGTGTGATCAGGTGCGGAATACCCTCGTACGGTGTCAACTCGACCATCTTCGGGTCGATGAGAATCATACGGACTTCTTCAGGCGTGGCGCGTGTGAGCAGTGAGACGAGCATCGAGTTCACGAAGCTCGACTTACCGGAACCGGTCGAACCCGCCACGAGCAGGTGAGGCATCTTCGCCAGGTTGGCACTGACGAAGTCGCCTTCGATGTCCTTTCCGAGCCCGATCAGGAGCGGATGGTGATCGCGACGTGTGCTGGGCGCGTTGAGGACGTCTGCCAGTCGCACCAGTTCGCGGTCGGAGTTGGGCACCTCGATCCCGACGGCCGACTTGCCGGGGATCGGGGCGAGAAGCCGAACGTTGTCCGTCGCGACGGCGTATGCGATGTTTCGCGCCAACGCGGTGATTTTCTCGACCTTCACACCCGGTCCGAGTTCCACCTCGTACCGGGTCACCGTCGGGCCGCGCGTGAAGCCGGTGACGGCAGCATCGATCTTGAACTGCTCGAGCACTTCGCTGATCGCTTCGATCATCGCGTCGTTCGCAGGACTGCGTAGCTTCGGCGGATCGCCCTCGATCAGCAACGACGTCGACGGCAGGGTGTAGTCGCCGTCGGTCACCCGATCCGTGACGAACTGCTCTGCCTCCTCCGGTTCGGGGTCCGGCTTGGGGACGGGCTTCGCGATGGGCACCGAACGGGCCGGATTCTTGGCTCGGGCAACGGGGGCCGCGGCGGGTGGGCTCACGGGCACCGCGACCGGGGCCGGCGGCTCCGGTTCGGCCGTGGCCGGCTCGTCGGGGTTCCACAAGCCCAGAACCTCTGTCTTCTTGTCGCCCGAGTCGAATTCGTCGGTCGGGTAGTTGTCGATCGGCGCCCGGCGGGTAGATCGTTTGGACGGGCGCAGCGGCGGCTCCGCGTACGTGTCCACCGGGTAGCCGTCCGCGTCGAACTCGGCACCGTCGAAGGAGACGTCGTCGTACCGATGGTCGTCGTAGTCGTCGGGACCGAAGTCCGATCCGTAGTCGTGGAAGTCGTCTCCGCCGACAGAGGTACCGAAGAAGGAATGGAACTTGCCCGGAACCTCGCGCAGGGTGGTCCCGGTCAGGAGAAGCACACCGAAACCGGCTGCGATGACAAGCAGCGGAATGGACAGCCAAGCGGTCAATCCGTTGGTCAACGGACCGCCGATCAGGTATCCGAGCATGCCGCCGCCGTTGGCCCGATCGGCAGCGGTGGTCGCCGATCCCGTTGCGACATGCCAGATTCCGAGCGCGGGTAGTCCGACGAGGAGCGAGCCCATCACCAAGCGGGCTCGAATTTCGGGGCGCGGTTCGGTGCGCATGAGGATCACGGCGATTCCGACGCCGATGATCGGGAGAAGAGCGGACGCCGACCCGAGCACGGAACGTACTGCGGTCTCGATCCCGCCGCCCACCGGCCCCCCGGCGGCGAACCAGACGCTACCTGCGACGACGACACTGAAGGCGATGAGACCCAAAGCGATTCCGTCGCGACGGTGACCGGCTTCGATATCGCCGACCTTGCTGACGGTCCGGGTGGTGGCGCCGACGCCGCGAGCGGCCAAGGACCATCCGGCTCCTACTGCTTTTCCTACCGAGGCGAGGGGGCTGGACTTGCGGACGGGCTTGGCCGCCGGTCGTCTGGACGATGCGCCTGCGGTCTTCTTCTTCGCCGCCGGTGTGGACGACTTGCCTCGACTCCCGCTGCTCTTACCGGTACGCGCCGACGCCGCGGCGCTGCGCGGCGTCGAGACGGTTCGGGTGGTGCGGGAAGATCGTGGCTTTGCACCGGTTCGCGGCGCGGACGCCGACGACCTGGTGGTCGAGTTCCTGCTGGTCGAGCTTCTGGATGTGGACGCGCTCGTACTGGATTCCCGGGCGCTCGACTTACCTGCCATGGCGTCCAGGCTAGTCGGTGCAATCGCGACTGGACCATCCGCAACACCAGCAACAGCATGTTCGTTTGTCGATCGAGTGTTCGAACACCCTGAATCCGTGTCGATCCGCGTCAGAAGCTGCGGTCGAGGGTCATGACCGATTGCACGTCGGTCAACTCCCCTTTCGCGTCGACTACAACTTCGTTTCGACCGAAGGCGTGCAGGAGGAGTTCTGCGGGCTCACCTTGCAAGATCACGCTGCGGGAACCGGATTTGCGAACCAGCGCGCTCTCGCCCGACGGTCGCTCGAAGACCACTTCGACGCCGGCCTTGCGATATCCCAACTTCGCTACCTGTTTGGCGTACTTCCACAACTGTTCCTGACGGTCGCCGTCGAGGACTCTCGGTTTCCAGTTGACATGGGCACGACGGACGTCTTCGTGGTGCACGAACATTTCCGTGGTGTTGGCCTGCGCGTCGAACCAGTACATCGGCGACCAGCGGGGCGGCCCTTGCCGAACGTCGTCGAGCAACTCCGGCCAAGGGCGGGCGGCGACTGCCGCGCGGACCTTCTCGGTGTGGCCCGCCAGAGCGCTGATCATGATGCCGGGCGCCGCGTCCGGGCGCCGTTCACGAACAATCAGATGCGCTGCCAGATCACGGGTGGTCCAGTCCCCGCACAGCGTTGGCGCGTCGGGGCCGAATTCGGACATGCTGTCCACGAGGGCCAGCCGTTCGTCATGGGCGAAAGTCACAAGCCCCAAGGTACTCGCGTCAGTGACGGACGCGAGTACCTCGGCTTCACCGGTAGTCGATCACGGTACCGCGATGACGGTGGGAACGATCATCGGGCGACGACGGTACTTCTCGGCGACCCATCGGCCGACCACACGTCGAACCGACTGCGCGATGCGGTGCGCGTCGATGACGCCCTCGCTGTTGAGGCGTAGCAGGTCGGATTCGACCAGCTCTGCTGCGTCCTTGAGTGCGGTGGGGTCGTCGGAGAAGCCGCGGCCGGACACCTCGGGGGTGCTGACGGTCCGTCCGGTGGTCTCGTTGATGACGACGGTGATGGCGATGAAGCCGCCCTCCCCCAGCACCAGACGGTCCGACAGAGTGGGTTCGCCGACGTCACCGACGGAGAGACCGTCGACATAGACATGTCCGACCGGCACCCGGCCGACGATTTCGGCGAGTCCGTCGACCATGTCGACGACGACGCCGTCCTCGGCGAGCACGATGCGCTCTTCGGGAACACCTGTTGCCTTGGCCAGGGCGGCATTGGCACGCAAATGCCGCCATTCGCCGTGGACGGGCATCGCGTTGGTCGGACGGACCGCGTTGTAGAGGTAGAGCAGTTCACCGGCGGAGGCGTGACCAGACACGTGAACTTTAGCGCTCTGCTGGGTGACGACGGTGGCTCCCCGCTTGGCGAGACCGTTGACAACTGCGAACACCGAGTTCTCGTTGCCCGGAATCAGTGAGGACGCAAGGACGACGAGGTCGTTGGCGCGGATGTTGATCTGGCGATGTTCACCGCGTGCCATCCGTGAGAGCGCAGCCAGGGGCTCGCCCTGCGAACCGGTGGAGATGAGGACCAGACGGTCGTCGGGAAGATTCGCCGCGGTGTCGATGTCGACGACCAGCCCGTCCGGCACGGTGAGGTAGCCGAGATCCTGGGCGATCTGCATGTTGCGGACCATCGAGCGGCCGACGAACACGATCCGACGGTTGTAGCGGGCCGCGACGTCCACCACCTGCTGGATGCGGTGGACGTGGCTGGCGAACGACGCCACGATCACGCGTTGCTTGGCCTTGCCGATGACGTTGTCGAGCACGCCGCCGATCTCACGTTCCGGGGTGACGAAGCCGGGGACTTCGGCGTTGGTGGAGTCGACGAGGAACAGGTCGACGCCTTCGTCGCCGAGGCGCGAGAAGCCCGCGAGGTCGGTGAGTCGGCCGTCGAGCGGCAGCTGGTCGAGCTTGATGTCACCGGTGTGCAGGACGACCCCGGCGTCGGTGCGGATGGCGATGGCCAGCGCGTCCGGAATCGAGTGGTTGACAGCGAAGTACTCGCAGTCGAACGGGCCGTGGCTGGTGGTGTCGCCTTCGACGACCTCGACCAGGTTCGGACGCAACCGATGTTCGCGGCATTTGGCTGCGACCAGGGCGAGGGTGAACTTCGCACCGACCACAGGGATGTCCGCACGCAGGCGCAACAGGAACGGCAGCGCACCGATGTGGTCCTCGTGGCCGTGCGTGAGGATGACGGCTTCGACGTCGTCCATGCGGTCTTCGATGTAACGGAAGTCGGGCAGAATCAGGTCGACGCCGGGCTGCTGGTCCTCCGGAAAAAGGACACCGCAGTCCACGATGAGCAGCTTGCCCTTGTGTTCGAAGACCGTCATGTTGCGGCCGATTTCCCCGATGCCACCGAGAGCGACGACGCGCAGTCCGGCCGCAGGGGCCTTGGGCGGGGTACCGAGACGACCGGTGGGATCCACGGCGGGTTTGGTCTCCGGACGCTTGGACCCCCGTCCGCTCCCGGACTTCGCTGCAGCCGGACGGCTACCCCCGGAAGACTTGCGGGGCGACTTCGCCGCGGCCTTCTTCGGCGCCGCGGCCGGTTCGGCCACTGCGACTACCTCGGGGACTGCCGGTGTTGCCGGGGCATCGACTACTGGTGTGGCCTTTTCGGGCGCCGGGGGTGAGGGCGGTCCGGCCTGGCGGCTGGCACTACGACGTCGGGGGGGACGGGTCATTTACAGAACTCCTGCCGCATGCAGATCGGCGGCTAGCCCGTCGATCTGCTCGTGAGTGGGGGCAACCTGCGGAAGGCGCGGCTCTCCGACATCGATTCCGATGAGTCGAAGTCCCGCCTTCGATGCGCTGACGCCGCCCAGACGGGCGACGGAACGAATCACAGGGATCAAACTGAGATTTATCTCGCGTGCCCTGGCGGTGTCGCCGGACACAAACGCTGTGTGCAGATCGCGCAGTCGACCGGGCACGAGGTGACCGATGACGCTGACGAATCCGGTGGCTCCGACGGACAACCACGGAAGGTTGAGTGGGTCGTCGCCGGAGAAGAACTGCAGATCGGTGGTGCCGATCAGTTCGGCGCCTGCATTGAGGTCACCCTTCGCGTCCTTGACGGCGCGGATACGCGGGTGCTCGGCGAGACGACGAATCGTCTCCGTCTCGATGGGCACCACGGAGCGGGGCGGAATGTCGTAGAGCATGACGGGTAGGTCGGTGGCGTCGGCAACTGCGGTGAAATGGGCGAAAAGGCCGGCCTGCGGGGGGCGGGAGTAGTACGGGGTGACCACGAGAAGTCCGTGCGCGCCTGCTCCGGCCGCGTCCCGCGCGAGTTCCACACTGTGCGCGGTGTCATTGCTGCCTGCCCCGGCGATGATCTTGGCGCGGTCACCGACTGCGGCGATCACGGCCTCGAGCAGGTCCAGCTTCTCCGCCTCGGTCGTGGTCGGAGATTCACCGGTGGTACCGGCGAGCACGAGTCCGTCGCAGCCGTTGTCCACCAGATGGGCTGCAAGACGCACGCCAGCGTCGACATCCAACTTTCCGTCGGGGGTGAACGGGGTCACCATCGCGACGGACAAGGTGCCGAACGGACGCTCGACGAGAGAAGCGGGATCACCGTAGGTCATGGTCAGAAGGTTACCCGGTATGGCCGTGCGTTCTGCACACGAGTCACGACTCGTCGGCGAATGTACTGGCCGCGATCTCCGTGCCGTCACCGATACGCAGAATTTCATAGTCCCCGAACACGTTTGGCGCGAGTTCACGAAGTTGACGCAGGCATTCGATAGCGACTCGCCGGATCTCGACATCCGCATGCGGGGTTGCGCGCATGTCGACGAAGTGCCGCCAGGCCCGGTAGTTTCCGGTGACCACCACCCTGGTTTCGGTGGCGTTGGGCAGCACCGACCTGGCCGCCTGACGAGCCTGTTTGCCGCGGACCGGTGCTCCGGGAACTGATTGCAGTTTCCCTTCGAGTGCGGTCAGAAGTTCGGCGTAGGCACGCCGACTCTCGTCGGTGGCATCAAGGAACAGTTTTTCGAGTTCCGGATCGCCTTCCACCGCGGGTGGGACCACGACGTTGGCGTCGTTCTCCCGGACGAATCGCTGGGAGAGCTGCGAGTAGGAGAAGTGTCGGTGCCGGATGAGTTCGTGGGTACACGAGCGAGAAATGCCGGTGATGTAGAAACTGACCGTCGCGTGTTCGAGCACGGAATCGTGCCCGACCTCGAGCAGGTGCCTGATGTAACCGGCATTGGTGGCGGTCCGCGGATTCGGTTTGGACCAGCTCTGATAGCAGGCACGTCCGGAGAATTCGACCAGGGCCTGGCCGCCGTCCGCGTCGGTGTCCCAATCGACTCCCGAGGGCATGACGAACTCGGATTTGGCGATCAGCTGCACTCTCAGTGACACCGTGTTGGGCACTACCCACTCCTCGACGCAGCGACCGCAGCGCGCGTCGCTGCGTGGTGTGGTCACTGTATCCACCGATTCGAACCGAAGTCCGTGCTGACATCACTTAACTGGTTGACTGACGTCACAGATGGCGTCACTATGATGTCATGGATATTTCGCCGTACATCGCCAAACTGCAGCACGATCTCGTATCCGCTGCCGAACTCGGTGACGAAGAGACCCGTCGCGTCGCCGCGGCACTCTCCGTCGCGATCGAACCGTCGATTCGCCTCGTCCTGCTCACGGCCGCCACCGAGCTGGCCAAGGAAATCGGCGTCGCCACGCAAGATCGTGACGTCAAGATCGCCCTCGACGGCGACGTCGTCGAGGTGGACGTCCAGTCGTCGGCCGCCTCCGCCGGCTCGCGGGACGAAACCCAGGCCAACACCTACTCGTTCGAAGATGTCAGCGGCGACATCAGCCGGGTGACGCTTCGCATGATGGAGCAGATCAAGACAAAAGCGGAAGAGGCGGCAAATCAGAACGGCGTATCCCTCAATTCCTGGGTCTCACAAGCCGTCCAGGGAGCCCTGCGTGATCAGATGCGCAAGAACGGGATGGGATAACCCGACCCGCGCCGCCTGCGCGACGACGCTCGCCGAAAAGTCCTGACGGAAAACACCGTTCAGAACCGATTCTCTTCGACGCCTGTAGTCCGCCCCCGCTCGGTACCCGCACCGTCCGCCTGGCTCGAATCGAGGTCTTCGGCGGAACTTCTTGCCGATTTCGAACTTCGACGTTCACAGACCTGGCCGCAGAGTAACGTCGCCCACGTGTCGGCCTCGGTCTCGGATCTCAGCGCCCGGCCACCGGTGCGCATCCTCGTCTACAGCGACAACGTCCACACCCGCGAGCGCGTCAGGCTCGCCCTGGGCGAACGCCCGCACCCGCGAATGCCCATCATCCGATACGTCGAGGTGGCGACAGCTCCGATCGTGGTCCGCACTCTCGACGCCGGGGAAATCGACCTCGCAATCCTCGACGGAGAGGCCAGCCCGGTCGGCGGGATGGGCATGGCAAAGCAGCTCAAGGACGAGATCACCGACTGCCCTCCCGTCCTCGTGCTGACCGGCCGAGCAGACGACGCATGGCTCGCCAAGTGGTCACGCGCGGAAGCTGCTGTGGCACAACCCGTCGATCCGATCGAGCTCGCCGATGCCGTGATCGGACTCCTTCGAGCCCGACTCGACCACTAGCGGCACCGCCCAGGTGATTCCCTGCGGCACCGCCGAGGAGGGACCTTCGGTCCGGGCAACACCGCAACTCCGAAATCACTCCATCACCGCGAGGCAGCCCCTAGGATTAGTGTTGTAGATCACACATCGATCTAGTCGTCCGCACAGCGGAGGGAGTTCGGTTCCCGTGAATGCCTACTTGCCTGTTCTCGTTCTCGGCGCGGTCGCGGCAGCGTTCGCCGTGGTCTCGGTGATTCTGGCGTCGGTGATCGGCCCCAGACGATACAACCGGGCAAAACTCGAGGCGTACGAGTGCGGAATCGAACCGAGCGCCCAGGTTTCCGGTGGTGGACGCTTCCCGGTCAAGTTCTACCTCACGGCGATGTTGTTCATCATCTTCGACATAGAAATCGTCTTTCTCTACCCGTGGGCAGTGCATTTCGACTCCCTCGGACTGTTCGGCCTCGCCGCGATGGGACTGTTCGTCGTCAACGTCTCGGTCGCTTATGCATACGAGTGGAGACGGGGCGGTCTCGGTTGGGACTAGACGACACGCGAGTCGGACAAGACCGGATGTACGGGCACTGCTCAGACTGAGAAGAGTCGGATATGGGTCTCGAAGAAAAACTTCCGAGCGGATTTCTGCTGACCACCGTCGAAGGTCTGGCCGGCTACGTCCGCAAAGGGTCGCTGTGGCCCGCCACTTTCGGGCTTGCATGTTGCGCGATCGAAATGATGGCAACCACCTCCGGCCGATTCGACCTGGCCCGTTTCGGCATGGAGGCCTTCCGGGCGTCACCGCGGCAGGCTGATCTCCTGATCGTCGCCGGTCGGGTGAGCCAGAAGATGGGTCCGGTACTGCGTCAGGTGTACGACCAGATGGCCGAGCCGAAATGGGTTCTGGCCATGGGGGTCTGCGCATCCTCGGGCGGAATGTTCAACAACTATGCGGTGGTGCAAGGAGTGGATCACATCGTGCCGGTGGACATCTACCTTCCCGGGTGTCCGCCGCGGCCGGAGATGCTGCTCAACGCCATCATCGAACTGCATCGCAAAATTCAGGAAATGCCGCTCGGCGTCAATCGCGAACAAGCGCGGGCCGCCGCCGAACGCGCCGCACTGGCCGCCACCCCGACCATCGACATGAAGGGGTTGCTGCGATGACGACGGGCAACACCGACGCCAGAGGCATGTTCGGGGTTCGCGGCAGCGGCGACACGTCCGGCTACAGTCGACTGCAACAGCCGATCGCTCTGCTCGACAACGCATCTCGACCGTTCGGCAGCTACTTCGACGAGGTTGCGGATTCCTTGACCGCAGCGCTGAACGGTATCGGAGTCTCCTTCGACGACGCGATCGAGAAGGTGGTGATCTTTCGCGGGGAGTTGACGCTGCACGTCGAGCGGTCCTACCTCCTGCGGGTGGCCAGGCGATTGCGCGACGAGGCCGACCTGCGCTTCGAACTCTGCCTCGGGGTGTCTGGGGTGCACTATCCGCAGACCGTCGGCCGTGAACTGCACGGCGTGTACCCGCTCTCGTCGATCACCCACAATCGGCGGATCAGACTCGAAGTGTCCGTGCCGGATTCCGATCCCCACATCCCGTCCGTGGTGGGGATCTATCCCACGAACGACTGGCACGAACGCGAGACGTTCGACTTCTTCGGAATCGTCTTCGACGGCCATCCCGCACTGACGCGCATCCAGATGCCGGACGACTGGAAAGGGCACCCCCAGCGTAAGGACTACCCGCTCGGTGGAATACCCGTCGAGTACAAGGGTGCTCAGACGCCTCCCCCCGACGAGCGTAGGTCGTACAACTGATGGACACTTCGAGGCAGACCGACACCGTGGTCACCGCTGCGGGCCAGGACTGGGACGATGTCGTGGCGGCCGCCGCTTCGGGTTCCGGTGCCGAACGGATCGTGGTCAACATGGGCCCGCAGCATCCGTCCACGCACGGGGTGCTCAGACTCATTCTCGAGATCGAGGGTGAGACGGTGATGGAGGCACGCTGCGGAATCGGCTACCTGCACACCGGGATCGAGAAAAACCTCGAGTACCGGAACTGGACGCAGGGCGTCACGTTCGTCACTCGCATGGATTACCTCTCCCCTATCTTCAACGAGACCGCGTATTGCCTCGGAGTCGAGAAACTGCTCGGGATCACCGACGACATACCCGAACGCGCCACCGTCATCCGGGTGATGATGATGGAGCTCAATCGGATCTCCTCGCATCTGGTTGCCTTGGCCACCGGCGGGATGGAGCTCGGCGCGGTCACCGCGATGCTGTTCGGATTCCGGGAACGTGAACTGATTCTCGACGTGTTCGAGGCGGTGACCGGACTTCGGATGAATCACGCGTACATCCGGCCGGGCGGACTCGCTCAGGATCTTCCGGACGGCTCGGTGGCGAAGGTACGAGAACTGTTGAAGGTCTTGCCGAAGCGGTTGCGTGAGATGGAGTTGATGCTCAGCGACAACGCCATCTGGAAGGCGCGAACCCAGGGCATCGGATATCTCGATCTCACCGGCTGTATGGCGCTCGGAGTCACGGGTCCGGTACTGCGCGCTACCGGACTCCCCCACGATCTGCGCCGGGCGCAGCCCTACTGCGGGTACGAGAACTACGAGTTCGACGTCGCGGTTCACGACGGATCCGATTGTTACGGAAGGTATGTCATTCGGGTCGAGGAAATGAAGGAGTCACTCAAGATCGTCGAGCAGTGCCTGGGCAAGCTCCGTCCGGGTCCGGTCATGGTGGAAGACAAGAAGATCGCCTGGCCTGCCGATCTGTCCGTCGGGCAGGACGGGCTCGGTAATTCGCAGAAGCACATCGCCAAGATCATGGAGTCGTCCATGGAAGGTCTGATCCACCATTTCAAGCTGGTCACCGAAGGTATACGAGTACCACCAGGTCAGGTGTACGTCTCGGTCGAGTCGCCACGCGGCGAACTGGGGGTGCACATGGTCAGCGACGGCGGCACCCGACCGTACCGCGTCCATTTCCGCGATCCTTCGTTCACCAATCTGCAGGCGGTGGCGGCGATGTGCGAGGGCGCAATGGTCTCCGACGTGATCGCGTCGGTGGCCAGTATCGACCCTGTCATGGGCGGGGTGGACCGATGACCGGGCCGAACCCCGCGTCGCGGGTGTTCATCGAACTCGGGCCGAGACCGGAGGAGCCCACCGCGTTGGTGCGTCCGGGGGCGAAGGCCGGTTACGAGCCGGACGTGCTGGCTCGACTGCATGCCGACGCCGACATCGTCATCGCCCGCTATCGCGACACCGCGGACGGCCGGGGTGCTCTCACGAGCCGCTCGGCGCTGTTGCCGCTCCTTCATCTCGTCCAGTCCGAGGACGGGTACATCACCCCGGCCGGAATCGAATTCTGCAGCGCGAAACTCGGTTTGAGCGGCGCCGAGGTGGCAGCGGTGTCCACGTTCTACTCGATGTACCGACGGGGGCCGACAGGTGAGTATCTGGTCGGGGTCTGCACCAACACCCTGTGCGCGGTGATGGGCGGTGACGACATCCTCGCAGCTCTCGAACGCCATCTCGACGCCGAGAGCGAGCGCGGCGACGGCGAACACACGATGTCGACGACGGACGGCAAGATCACCCTCGAGCACGTCGAATGCAATGCGGCCTGCGACTACGCGCCGGTCGTGATGATCAACTGGGAGTTCTTCGACAACCAGACACCCGAGTCGGCCCGCGAGTTGGTGGACGCGCTGCGTGCCGGTCGGCGCGTGACACCCAGTCGCGGCGCGACGTTGGGCACCTTCCGTGAGACCGCCCGCACGCTCGCCGGTTTCGCGGATACCCGTGCCGACGCCGCCGAAGCGCAGACGACCGGCGCGGCAACCCTGGCTGGGCTGGATGCGGGCCGACCCTCGAGTGACGGGAGTTGACATGCCACTCGCTCCCGTCCTGAGTCGCTACTGGGACGAACCGAATTCGTGGACGCTCGAGACGTACCAGCGCCACGACGGGTACCAGGCGCTGCGCGCGGCACTGTCCGGGTCGCCCGACGCGGTGATCGAGACGGTCAAGGACGCCGGACTGCGCGGACGGGGCGGGGCGGGCTTCCCGACCGGCCTGAAGTGGAGTTTCATCCCACAAGGTGACGGAAAGCCGCACTACCTGGTGGTCAATGCGGACGAGTCCGAGCCAGGTACGTGCAAGGACATGCCGTTGATGATGGCGACTCCGCACGCGTTGGTGGAGGGGGTGATCATCGCCGCGTACGCGATACGCGCCGCCAAGGCGTTCGTCTACGTTCGCGGCGAGGTGGTCCCCGTCCTCCGACGCCTGCAGGCCGCCGTCGCGGAAGCCTACGCGGCCGGTTATCTGGGCCGGGACGTGCTGGGTTCGGGATTCGATCTGGACCTGGTGGTTCACGCGGGGGCAGGTGCATACATCTGCGGTGAGGAGACGGCACTCCTGGACTCGTTGGAGGGCCGTCGTGGTCAGCCTCGGTTGCGTCCGCCGTTCCCGGCGGTTGCGGGTTTGTACGCGTGCCCGACGGTGGTCAACAATGTCGAGTCGATCGCGAGTGTTCCGTCGATAATTCTCGGCGGTACCGAATGGTTCCGGTCCATGGGAACCGAGAAGTCACCGGGATTCACGCTGTACTCGCTGTCGGGTCATGTCACCACTCCCGGCCAGTACGAGGCCGAACTCGGCATCACACTGCGTGAGATTCTCGGATACGCCGGTGGCGTCCGCGCCGGGCACACTCTCAAGTTCTGGACGCCGGGCGGTTCCTCCACGCCGATCTTCACCGACGAACATCTGGACGTGCCCCTCGACTACGAGGGTGTGGGTGCCGCCGGTTCCATGCTCGGCACGAAGGCGTTACAGATTTTCGACGACACCACCTGCGTCGTGCGGGCTGTTCTGCGGTGGACGCAGTTCTACGCTCACGAATCCTGCGGCAAGTGCACGCCGTGCCGCGAGGGCACGTACTGGCTGGTGCAGATTCTGCGGCGTCTCGAGGGCGGCTCGGGTACCGAGGAAGATCTCGAGAAGCTACTCGACATCTCGGACACGATTGCGGGTAAGTCCTTCTGCGCTCTGGGTGACGGTGCCACCAGTCCGATCGTGTCGTCGCTGAAGTACTTTCGCGACGAATACGTGATGCATCTCGAGCAGCGCGGCTGCCCGTTCGATCCGCACCGGTCCGTTCTCGCGAGAGGAGCGTTCGTCTCATGACCGCTGACTCCGACGGCACGGACCGGGCCGAGACCACAAACCTGGTCGCGCTCACGATCGACAGGGCCGACGTCCAGGTCCCTCAGGGCACGTTGATCATTCGTGCTGCCGAGATGATCGGCACCCAGATCCCCCGGTTCTGTGATCATCCGCTGCTCGACCCGGTCGGTGCCTGCCGTCAGTGCATCGTGGAGGTAGAAGGGCAACGCAAGCCGGTGGCGTCGTGTACGACGCCGGTGGCCGAGGGCATGGTGGTCACCACCCAACGCACGTCGCCGGTTGCCGAAAAAGCGCAGCGAGGGGTCATGGAGTTGCTGCTCGTCAACCATCCGTTGGACTGCCCCGTCTGCGACAAGGGCGGCGAATGTCCCCTGCAGAACCAGGCGATGTCGACCGGCCGTACCGAGTCGAGGTTCGGCGAACAGAAACGGACGTATCCCAAGCCGATCCCCCTCTCGTCGGAGGTTCTCCTCGATCGTGAACGGTGCGTGCTGTGCGCCAGGTGCACCCGGTTCTCCAGTCAGATCGCGGGGGACCCGTTCATCGATCTCCTCGAACGCGGCGCGCTACAACAGGTGGGGATCTACCCGAACGAGCCGTTCGAGTCCTATTTCTCGGGCAACACCATTCAGATCTGCCCCGTCGGCGCACTGACCAGCACCGCCTACCGGTTCCGGGCGAGGCCGTTCGATCTGGTGTCCAGTCCCAGCGTGTGCGAGCACTGCGCGGGCGGATGCTCGCAGCGCACCGATCATCGACGCGGCAGGGTCCTTCGCCGTCTCGCCGGTGACGACCCCGCCGTCAACGAGGAATGGAACTGCGACAAGGGACGGTTCGCGTTCACCTATGCGACGCAGGGCGACCGCATCACCACTCCCCTGATTCGCGGCGCGGACGGCGAGCTGGTATCGGCGTCGTGGCCGATGGCTCTCGATCGGGTGGCCCGTGCGTTCGAGCAGGCGCGCGGCGACGTCGGGGTACTCGTCGGCGGACGTTCCACGGTGGAGGACGCGTACGCGTACGGCAAATTCGCTCGGATCGCCCTCGATACCAACAACATCGACTTCCGTTCCAGGGCAACCTCTCCCGAGGAGAGCGCTTTCCTCGCTGCGCATGTCGCCGGTCGCACGATCGAACAGTCGACGACGTATGCGGATCTCGAGTCGGCCCCCACCGTACTGCTGGTCGCGCTCGAACCCGAGGAGGAGTCGCCCGTCATTTTCCTGCGGCTACGCAAAGCCGCACGCGCCGGCACCACCGTGCTGGCCGCCGCACCGTTCACCACTCGCGGATTGCAGAAAACCGGCGGACGACTCCTGCAGATCGAGCCGGGGAATGAAGCGGCCCTGATGGATTCGTTGAGCGAGCACGGCAGTGCCGACGGCGATGCACTCCGACTTCCCGGCGCGGTGATTCTGGTGGGCGAGAGACTGAGCCGGATTCCCGGTGGATTCTCGGCGGCGCTGCGACTGGCCGCGTCGACGGGGGCTGCCCTGGCGTGGGTTCCGCGCCGCGCCGGTGAGCGCGGAGCCCTCGATGCCGGCGCACTTCCCGCTCTGCTTCCCGGCGGGCGTCCCGTCGCGGACCCCGACGCCCGCCAGGAGGTCGAATCGGTGTGGGGTGGCTCCATCCCGATCTCCGACGGGCTGGATACGGCAGCCATGCTGGGCGGCGGTGGGCCGTCGACCTTCCTCGTCGGCGGCGTCGAACTCGCGGACCTCCCGGATCCGGCGGCAGCGCGCGCGGCCCTGGAATCGGCGCGCTTCGTGGTGAGCCTCGAGATACGCCGCAGTGGGGTCACCGACCTTGCCGACGTCGTCTTCCCGGTGGCTCCCGTAGCCGAGAAACCGGGCACCTTTCTCGACTGGGAAGGTCGGGATCGACCCTTCGACACGGCGTTGCGAACGACGGGTGTGATGCCGGATCAGCGTGTCCTTCATGCGATCGCCGCCGAGATGAACCTCGATCTCGGACTGCCCGACGCGTCGGCTGCTCGGACCGAAATCCTCGAGCTCGGAGCGTGGACCGGTGTGCGGGCTCCCGCCCCGGACGCACCTGCCGGCCGGGCACCGACACCGGGGCGGGGAGAGGCACTGCTCGCGAGTTGGCGGATGCTGCTCGACAGCGGACGTATGCAGGACGGGGAACCCGATCTGGCGGGCACGGCGCGAACCCCGCTGGTCCGGTTGTCGGTCGAGACGGCCGCCGACATCGGTGCTGCGGACGGCGATCACGTGACGGTCTCGACCCCTTCCGGTTCGATCACGTTGCCGCTGGTGGTCGCCGATCTGCCGCCCTGTGTGGTCTGGCTTCCGTTGGCGTCGGCGGGTAGTGCGGTTCACGAGAGACTCGCCGTCACGGCGGGGTCCGTGGTGACGATCGCGAAGGCGCAGCGGCAATGACCGGCGTCGGATACGTCGCGGCACCGGCCGACCTGTCGGCGTTCGGGCACGATCCGTGGTGGCTGGTGATCGGCAAAGCGCTCGCGATCTTCGTGTTTCTCGTTCTCACCCCGCTCGTCGCCATCTATGCGGAACGAAAAGTCATGGCGCGCATGCAGATGCGCATCGGACCCAATCGCGTCGGACCGCGAGGAATCCTGCAGAGCCTCGCCGACGGGGTGAAACTCGCACTCAAGGAAGGCATCACACCGTCCGGCGTCGACAAACCGATCTACCTTCTGGCACCGGTCATCGCGGTCGTTCCGGCATTCATGGCTTTCGCCGTCATCCCGTTCGGCCCGCAGGTGTCGATCTTCGGCACACTCTCGCCGCTGCAGTTGACCGATCTGCCGGTCGGTGTTCTCTACATCCTGGCTGTCACCTCGATCGGCGTGTACGGCATAGTCCTGGCCGGTTGGTCGTCGGGATCGACGTATCCGTTGCTCGGCGCGCTCCGATCCACGGCGCAGGTCATTTCCTACGAGGTGGCGATGGGTCTGTCCTTTGCCGCGGTGTTCCTGTACGCGGGCACCATGTCCACGTCCGGGATCGTCAGCGCTCAGGAAGGGTCGTGGTACGTCTTCCTGCTGTTGCCGTCGTTCGTGATCTACGTCACCGCCATGGTAGGCGAAACCAACCGGGCGCCTTTCGATCTACCGGAGGCCGAGGGCGAACTGGTGGGCGGTTTCCACACCGAGTACTCCTCGCTGAAATTCGCGATGTTCATGCTCGCCGAATACGTGAACATGGTGACGGTCTCGGCATTGGCCACCACGCTGTTCCTGGGTGGCTGGCATGCGCCGTTCCCGCTCAATCTCTGGGACGGGGCGAACTCCGGGTGGTGGCCGGTCCTCTGGTTCGTCGCCAAGGTCTGGGTATTCCTGTTCGTCTTCATCTGGTTGCGCAGCACCCTGCCCCGCCTGCGCTACGACCAGTTCATGAACCTCGGCTGGAAGATCCTGATCCCGGCCGCGTTGGTCTGGGTGATGGTGATCGCCACCGTCCGTGCCTTCCGGAACGAGGGATACAACACCTGGCTCGTACTGCTGTGCGTCGCAATCGTTCTCGGTGGCGCTCTCGCAGCGGTACTGGCCGGAACCTTTCGAGACCGAAAGCGGTCCGCCGCCGATCCGTCTGCCTCGCTCGATGCCCAGCCGTTCGATGCCCAGCCGTTCGACGCCCAGCCGTTCGATGCCCAGCCGTTCGATGCGATGGCCGGCGGATTCCCGGTGCCGCCGTTACCCGGCCAACGCACCCAGAAGTTGCAGCGCCCAGAAGTTGCGGCAGTCGACATGGTTGCACGCAGCGTTTCCGACACATCGGAGGACTCCCATGCCTGAATTCCTCGGAACGATCGCCGGCTTCGGAGTGACGCTGTCGACGATGTTCAAGAAGCCGGAAACCGAGTCGTATCCGGAGGAGAAGCGCCCGACCGCGCCGGGATATCACGGACGCCACCAACTCAACCGGTACGCGGACGGACTCGAAAAATGCATCGGATGCGAGCTGTGCGCGTGGGCGTGCCCGGCCGACGCCATTTTCGTGGAGGGCGCGGACAACACCGACGCCGATCGCTTCTCGCCCGGTGAACGGTATGGGCGGGTTTATCAGATCAACTATCTGCGGTGCATCGGCTGCGGTCTCTGTGTGGAGGCTTGCCCGACCCGCGCGCTGACGATGACCAACGAGTACGAGATGGTCGACGACAACCGGGCCGGGCTCATCTACGAGAAGGACCGGTTGCTCGCCCCGCTGATGCCAGGGATGGACGCTCCCCCGCACGCACTCCGTCCGGGGACGACGCAGGACGACTACTATCGCGGCGACATCACCGCCGAAGCAGGGCCGAACGAGGATGTAGAGCGATGACCGCGCCGGCGGTGATCCTCGCGGACGGCGCCCTGATGTCCACGTCCACCGGTGAGGCGGTGCAGTTCTGGATTCTGGGGACTCTGGTGGTGATCAGCGCGCTGGGAGTCGTCGCCGCACCCAAAGCCGTGTACTCGGCGCTGTTCCTGGCCATGACGATGATCATCCTGGCTGTCTTCTACATCGTGCAGGGCGCACTCTTCCTCGGCGTCGTACAGATCGTCGTCTACACCGGCGCGGTGATGATGCTGTTCCTGTTCGTCCTGATGTTGGTCGGTGTGGATTCGTCGGACTCACTGAGCGAAACGCTTCGGGGACAACGCATCAGCGCGATCGTGGTCGGGGTCGGGTTCGGACTGCTCCTGATCGGCGGCCTCGGCAACGCCTCGATTTCGGGTTTCACCGGATTCACCGGGCTCGAGCAGGGCAACATCGACGCTCTCGCCAACCTGATCTTCGTGCGCTACGTGTGGGCATTCGAGTTGACCGGTGCACTGCTGATCACCGCGACGCTCGGCGCGATGCTGCTCGCGCACCGCGAGAAGATCGGACTGTCCTCGAGCCAACGCGAGCTGTCACAACGACGGTTCACCTATCTGGCCAGTGACGAGAACAATCCAGAACCCGGCTCGGCGACACCACTGCCCAGTCCGGGCGTGTACGCCCGCCACAATGCCGTGGACATGCCAGCGATGCTCCCGGACGGATCGTTCTCGCGACTGTCGGTGAGCAGCGTACTCACCCCTCGATCCACGGATTCGAATACCGGCGAGGAGGCACAGACGTGAACCCCGAGAACTACCTCTATCTGTCGGTTCTGCTCTTCACAATCGGCGCTGCCGGAGTTCTCCTGCGGCGCAACGCCATCGTCGTGTTCATGTGTGTCGAGTTGATGCTCAACGCCGCCAACCTCGCCTTCGTGACGTTCGCCCGTATGCACGGCAACCTCGACGGCCAGATCTTCGCCTTCTTCACGATGGTCGTCGCCGCCGCCGAAGTGGTCATCGGCCTGGCAATCATCATGCTCATCTTCCGATCCCGACGTTCGGTATCCGTCGACGACGCCGATCTGCTGAAGTACTGACATGTCAGGGGGAATCACGTCCGCCATCTGGTTGCTGCCCGCTCTACCGCTGTGCGGTGCCATCGTCCTTCTCCTGACCGGTCGACGCTCGAACCGGTGGGGCCACCTGCTGTCCTGCGTCATGGCGTTCGCATCCTTCGCGGTGGCTCTGACACTCTTCTTCGCCATGCTCGGCCGCGACACCGCCGATCGCAGCATCTCCGAGCACCTGTTCAGTTGGGTTCCCGTCGACAGTGTGCACGTCGAGTTCGGCTTGGCCCTGGACCAGCTGTCGATGTGTTTCGTGCTTCTCGTCACCGGCGTAGGGTCGCTGATCCACATCTACTCCGTCGGCTACATGGCCCATGACCACGAGCGCCGCAAGTTCTTCGCCTACCTCAATCTGTTCCTGGCCGCGATGCTCCTCCTGGTGCTCGCCGACAACTTCCTCGGCCTGTACGTCGGCTGGGAAGGCGTCGGGTTGGCGTCGTACCTTCTCATCGGATTCTGGCAACACAAGCCGTCGGCAGCCACCGCGGCGAAGAAGGCGTTTATCGTCAACCGGGTGGGCGACGTCGGTCTGATGATCGCGATGATGTTGATGTTCACCACGTTCGGGTCGTTGTCCTACGAGGACGTCTTCGGCGGCGCATCGCTGGTGGGCGAAGGCGTCCTCACCGCGATCGGCCTGATGCTGCTCCTGGCCGCATGCGCGAAATCGGCGCAGGTCCCGCTACAGTCATGGCTCGGCGACGCCATGGAGGGCCCGACACCGGTATCGGCGCTGATCCATGCGGCGACGATGGTCACTGCCGGCGTGTACCTGATCGTGCGCGCCAACCCGATCTTCGACCTCGCGCCACACGCGCAACTCGTCGTCGTCGTCGTCGGAGCCGTGACGCTGCTGTTCGGGGCGATCATCGGCTGCGCGAAGGACGACATCAAGAAAGCGCTCGCGGCATCGACGATGAGCCAGATCGGTTACATGGTCCTCGCCGCCGGTCTCGGCCCGGCCGGATACGCCTTCGCGATCATGCACCTGCTCACCCACGGCTTCTTCAAAGCCGGACTGTTTCTCGGTGCAGGTTCGGTGATGCACGGAACGAACGACGAGACCGACATGCGACGCTACGGCGGGCTTCGGGCATTCATGCCGGTGACCTTCGTGACGTTCGGCCTGGGATACCTTGCCATCATCGGTGTTCCGCCATTCGCCGGGTTCTTCTCCAAGGACAAGATCATCGAGGTCGCGATCGGTGAAGGTGGCGTCAAGGGGCTGATTCTCGGCGCCGTCACCCTGCTCGGTGCCGCGCTCACCGCGTTCTACATGACTCGCGTGATGCTGATGACGTTCTTCGGGAAGCCTCGGTGGGAGGGCCACCGGCCGCATGAATCTCCCGCCGTCATGACGTCGCCGATGATTGTGCTCGCAGTCGGATCGGTGGCGGGCGGCGCTCTGCTGACCATTGGATCCGGCTTGCAGAACTGGCTCGAACCTGTGGTCGGCTCGCATCACGTCGAGCCCCCGATTCCGGCTGCGGCGATCACGGCGCTGGCACTGCTCGCCGTTGCCGTCGGAGTCCTCGTCGCGTACCGCCGGTATGCCACCCGAGAAATCCCGGGGGTGGCACCGGCGTCGGTCTCACCGCTCACAGTCGCCGCGCGACGCGATCTCTACGGTGACACCGTCAACGAAGCCCTGCTCATGCGGCCCGGCCTGCAGGTGACCCGAGCCCTGGACGTGTTCGACACCAAGGGAATCGACGGCGCTGTCGGGGGCGTCGCGGTGGCGATCGCCGCGTTGTCGACACGGATCCGCAGGCTGCAGACCGGATTCGTTCGGTCGTACGCGCTCCTGATGTTCTTCGGCGTGACGCTGGTGGTGGCGATGATGTTGGCGGTGACACTGTGGTGAACGACGCTGCCGTGAACAGCGGATTCCCCGTCTTGACGGCGCTGTGGCTCCTTCCACTGATCGGCGCCGCCGTCGTGCTCGCGGTACCGGCACGTCTACACCAGCTGGCCAAGTCGATTGCGGTGGCCGTTTCCGTGGCGGTACTGGGCGTCGCGGCGACGCTCGCCATCGCATTCGATCGCGGCGGCGACCAGTTTCAGTTCGTCGAGAACCACAAGTGGATACCGGCTTTCGGTGCCGGATACATGCTCGGACTCGACGGGATCGCGCTCGTACTCGTTCTGCTCACAGCAGTTCTCGTACCCCTGCTTCTGGTCGCGGGATGGAACGACGTCACACCGGATCACGCGTCGCCGCGCCGGCCGCACACCTACTTCGCATTGATCCTCGTGGTCGAGTCCATGGTCATGATCTCGTTCAGTGCGCTGGACATCCTGCTGTTCTACATCTTCTTCGAGGCGATGCTCATTCCGATGTATTTCCTCATCGGCGGATTCGGCGGCGCCGACCGCTCCCGTGCCGCAGTGAAGTTTCTGCTCTACAACCTGCTCGGCGGCCTGGTGATGCTCGCCGCCGTCGTCGGCCTGTACGTGGTGACCAGCCGATCCGAGAGCCCCTTCAGCGGTGGAACTTTCGATTTCCGCGCCATCGCCGCCGCAGCCTCGAACGGTGAACTGGGGGTCGCGCCCGGAGTGCTCAACGCGCTGTTCCTCGGGTTCATGTTCGCGTTCGCGGTCAAAGCGCCGCTCTGGCCGCTGCACAGTTGGTTGCCGGACTCCGCCGTGGAGTCGACCCCGTCCACGGCCGTGCTGATGATGGCCGTCGTGGACAAGGTGGGCACCTTCGCAATGATCCGCTACTGCCTGCAACTGTTTCCCGAATCGTCGTCGAGATTCGCGCCGTGGATCATCACACTCGCCGTGATCGGTATCATCTACGGCGCGGTTCTGGCAATCGCCCAGACCGACGTATTACGTCTGATCGCGTACACGTCGATTTCGCACTTCGGGTTCATCATTCTCGGAATTTTCGCGATGACCAGCCAAAGCCAGGCCGGTGCGACGCTCTACATGGTCAATCACGGAATCTCCACGGCAGCGCTCTTTCTCATCGCAGGGTTCCTCGTCTCACGACGCGGAACCAGGTCCATCGCGGCATACGGCGGAGTTCAGAAAGTTGCGCCGATCTTGGCCGGCACCTTTCTGGTGGCCGGTTTGGCCACACTCTCGATGCCGGGACTGGCACCGTTCATCAGCGAATTCCTGGTGCTTATCGGCACGTATTCGCGCTACCACGTTGCCGCGATCGCCGCGACGGCCGCGCTGGTTCTGTCGGCGATCTACATCCTGTGGCTCTATCAGCGTGTGATGGGCGGCGCCGTCACGGACGGGACCGCAAAGATCCCCGACCTGGTGCGGCGTGAACTCGTCGTCGTAACACCGCTGATCGCACTGCTCCTGATCCTCGGCATCTACCCCAAACCGGCTTTGGACGTCATCACCCCGGCTGTGAGCCACACGATCGTCGACCAACCGCCGAGCACGCTGATCGCCGAGCACGAAGGAGGCACCCCGTGACGAGTTCCTTCCACGACACGGCGATTCTGGGTTCGACCACGACGGCGTCACCGAGTATCGAGTACAGCCTCCTGTCCCCGATGTTGATCGTGTTCGGCGTTGCGGTAGTAGGCGTGCTGATCGAGGCGTTCGCTCCGGGGCGGCTTCGCTACCCGGTTCAGCTCGTTGTCAGTGTCGGCGGGGTCGCGGCAGCACTCGTGGCGGTGGCACTTCTCGCCGGAACCGAGTCGACGGCGATGATGGGTTCGGTCGCCGTCGACGGCCCCGCGTTGTTCCTCCAGGGCGCCGTGTTGCTGGTATCGATCCCCGCATTGCTGCTCATCGCGGAGCGCGGATCAGGTGACACCACGGCTGCAGTGCCGCAGCATGATTCACTCGCAAGCTTCACACATCAGGCGTCGAGCGTGCCGGGCAGTGCCGCGGAACGAGAAGCGTCCACGATCGGGATCGCGCAGACGGAAGTCTTCCCCCTCACCGTCTTCGCGATAGGCGGGATGCTCTTGTTCCCGGCGGCGAACGATCTGCTGACCATGTTCGTTGCACTGGAGGTCTTCTCACTTCCCCTCTACCTTCTGTGCGGCCTCGCGCGGCGGCGGCGATTGCTCTCCCAGGAAGCTGCACTCAAGTACTTCCTCCTCGGCGCATTCTCGTCGGCGTTCTTCGTCTTCGGAATCGCCTTGCTGTACGGCTATTCCGGAACGGTCGCCCTGTCCGGCATCGCCGATGCAGCTCAGCTCGGAACCGACAACGATTCTTTCCTGTGGCTCGGCACCGCCCTGGTCGCCGCGGGCCTGCTTTTCAAAGTCGGTGCGGTCCCCTTCCATTCGTGGATTCCGGACGTCTATCAAGGGGCGCCGACGCCGATCACCAGTTTCATGGCGACGGCGACCAAGATCGCCGCATTCGGCGCCATCCTGCGCGTCTTGTACGTGGCGCTACCGAACGAGTACGTGAACTGGCGTCCGCTGATGTGTGCAGTTGCGATCCTGACGATGGTCGTCGGTTCCGTGATCGCCCTGACCCAGACCGACGTGAAACGCATGCTCGCCTATTCCGCTGTCGCGCACACCGGTTTCATCCTGACCGGGGTGGTCGCAGATTCGGACGCCGGCCTGGCCGCGACGATGTTCTATCTCCTGGCTTACGGATTCAGCACAGTGGGAGCGTTCGCCGTGGTCAGCCTGGTTCGGGACGCCGACGGTGAGGTCGCGACGCTGACGCGCTGGACCGGACTGGGCAGGCGCTCACCACTGGTCGGGGTTGTGTTTGCGCTGTTCCTGCTTGCCTTCGCGGGAATCCCTTTGACCAGTGGATTCATCGGGAAGTTCGCGGTCTTTCGGGCCGCCGCCGAAGGTGGTGGGGCACCGCTCGTGATCGTCGGTGTGCTGAGCAGTGCCATCGCCGCCGTGTTCTATGTGCGGGTGATCGTGCTGATGTTCTTCTCCGAACCGACCCAGGACACGCCGACCGTCGTGGTTCCGAGCGCATTGACCAGTAGTGTCATCGGCCTCGGCGCGGGAGTGACCCTGATCCTGGGCATTCTCCCTCAACCCGTACTCGACCTAACCGAGCGGGCAGCCGACTTCGTCCAGTGAGCGTGCCGCTCGCGGTCGGCGGCTCGCCGACGGTGCTCGTACGTCCATTTCCGTCACCGTTCGCCCTCGCAATGTTACGCATTTACATATATTGTCTAACCGTAAGATACGACGGACGCTTCCGGCATGACGACAGGCAGCACATGATCCATCACAGGCGGTGAGCGCCGCTTCGGGTGACAACGAGCACTCTCGACAGCAAAGACCCGGCCACTTTGCTGCCGTTGTGACCGACCCCGACTCGAACGAACGGGCGTGATCAGGAGGCTGACATCGACAGCCTCCGAATGAATTTCGACGTCATAGCCTCAGGCGACCCGTCCTGGACGCCGTGACACCTCCGATTTTCGATCGAGCAACGTGGACGACTACCCGTCCGTCGACCAGTACCCGGCTACCGCCTCTGGGCAGAGCACTCCATCACCACGACAGGACTGATATTCATGCATCTCACAGGAAAGACCGTCTTCATTGCCGGCGGGACATCCGGATTGGGCCTTGCCAGCGCCCACGAATTCGCAGCGCGTGGCGCTTCGATCGTCATCGGCGGACGGCGCGGCGACCTCGCGGAAACGATCGCGGCGACACTGCCCGATGCACTCGGTGTCGAACTGGACATCTCCAGCCTCGAATCCGTCGAGTCCGCCACCGCCAAGGCCATCGAGCGGTACGGCTCGATTCACGTGAACGTCAACACTGCCGGGGTGAATACCGACGTGCCGATCGTCGATCACGACGGCACGGCGAGCGTCCGAATCCCGGAACTACGCGCGGCATTCCATTCGATGGTGAACATCAACCTTGTCGGCACGTTCAACATGATGTCCGTAGCTGCATCGACCATGCTTGCCAACGAAGCCGATGAGAACGGCGAACGAGGTGTGATCATCAACACCTCGTCGTCAGCCGGTATGGAGGGTGCCGCGTGGATGACCGGATATGCGGGCACCAAGGCCGGAATAGTCGGATACACACTCCCTGCGGCACGTGACGTCGCCGGACTCGGCATCCGAATCAACACGATCATCGCCGGGGGTTTCCTGACTCCGATGCTCGGCCCCCGAGGTTCGTCGGAGTATCTCGACGCCGTCTCGAAGGAGATCCCGAATCCTCAACGAATCGGCCGCCCGGCCGAATTCGCCCAACTCGCCATCCACCTCGCGGAGAACACATACATGAACGGTGAATCCGTTCGCATCGACGGCGGTATCCGACTGCGCTGAGTCGGCTCCAATGCCGTCGACTGCAATGTCGTCGACTGCAATGACACGTCGACAGTTCGGTCGAGAACGGCAGCGCGAATATCGCTCCAACCGGGCGCGCTGCCGTTCGCCCAGCCCGCCGTTCGTCCAGCCTGCCGTTCGGGACACACGCGGATCATCGCAGCGGCGCGGACCACGGGACGATGCGCGTGTCATCTGAGCTCCAGGACCTCATCGACAACTGTCGTTACCGCCTTCTCGACGTGAACTACTGCGCAACCGTGCGGCGTTCGCCGTCGATCCGGTCGGCAACCAGTGTTGTCGTTATTTCAGGATTGCATCTGCCGCCCACCTCTTGTGAGCGGCCTGCCTGTATCTCGGCATCCGCGAGTGCCGGCAAAGGCTGCTGCGGACAACCCAACAGATCGGATTCTCGCTGGGCGTCGCCGTTCTGACCTCGTTGACACCAAGTGGCCCGCGTGGATCGTGATCAGCAGTTGTCCTCGACTCACGACGCTCTCGTGCACAGCCTCTCGCACGCGGTGATCGCCGCGGTGGTCTTCATCGCATTGTCGCTCCTGGTCTCGATATCGACGATCAGGGTCGCCACGCCGGCGGCCACGCTGCGAGCCGCCAGAAAACAGATGGACGGGATGCCGTTCGAGTTGATAGCTTTGCCCGAAACGTGACATCACGCGAGGAGGTGCGAAACCCATGAACGCAACATACCTGTGGGCGCTCCCACTCCTGTTCACGGTTCGGCGATCGAGGTAAGTGTCGCCGGGGGCGCCTGATCACGGCAATCCCGAAAGGCAATACCATGCATCCCAATTCCACAATCATCGACTTCACCTCCGAGACCTCGTCGAACGGTGTCGTAGAACGCCGTTTCGTTCTGGACGAGATCACCGGCGTGCTCTTCTCGCCCACAACCGGAAACATCGGGTCACCTCTGGTGCTCTCGGGCCATTCCGGCGGCATGCACAAGAAGGCACCTGGACTGGTGGCCAGTGCACTTCACAGTGTGTCCATGTTCGGGTTCACCGTCGCCGCCATCGACGCACCCGGACACGGTGACCGGCCACGCAACCGTCGAGATCGACAACGGGCCGACGCGGTCCGTCAGGCCAGGTCGGCGGGTGAGCCGATTGCGCCGATCGTCGTCGACTACACCACATCGCTGGCGAAACGTGCTGTGCCGGAGTGGCAGACGACTCTGGACGCTCTGCAGGCGCTGCCCGTGATCGGCCCGGACAGGCCGGTCGGCTACGCAGGTGTGTCCTTGGGTGTCGTGACCGGCGTGGCGTTGGCGGCAGTCGAACCTCGGATCGCAGCCCTGAGCTTCGGCGGTGTGTTCGTGGACGACGTCCTGATCGACGCGGCACGAAAGGTCACTGCCCCGGTCGAGTACCGAATCCCTTGGAACGACGAGGAATTGGACCGCCAATCCGCAATCGATCTGTTCGACGCCTTCGGCTCCGAGGAGAAGACGTTGCACGCCTACACGGGCAGGCGCTACCCGGTCCCCGACTACGAACTCGACAGTGCAGCACGATTCTTCGTCCGCCACCTCCGACCGACATCCGGCGCAACTCCGAAGTGAGGTGAACGAGCGGTAGCGGCGTGCGGTGCATGTCAGACGCCGCTACCTCGGCTACGGCGCGTTCGTCCCGTAGGCGTGCTGCACACATCAGACCCCGCCCGAAGGTGGCGCAAGCCTACTCGGCCGACGGCCAGGGCAATGACGGTCAGGGCCGGCTGGCAAGTGCGAACTTGCCACAACGCACCCTGGTCTCCGTGTGTGAGACGGTCAGGGACAATCGAGGGTTGAGCGAACCGTTTCCGCCCACGCGCGTACCCAGCCAGTGGGAAGAGATCACCACTGCCGACTCCTCTCACTCCACCCGCTACGTGCAGCGATTCCGCACGATGGCATCCGAGGGCAAGGACATCGTCGGTGAGGCGCGCATGATCGACGCCATGCTCGGGCGCGGTGGGCGAGTTCTCGACGCCGGATGCGGGCCAGGGAGAATCGGCGGCTATCTTCACGACGCCGGTCATCATGTCGTCGGCGTCGATGTCGATCCCGTCCTGATCGCCGCTGCCGAAGAAGACCACTCCGGTCCGACGTGGCTCGTCGGCGACCTCGCCGAACTGGACCTACCGGCCCGCGGGGTAGCCGCCGATTTCGACGTCGTCGTCTCGGCGGGCAACGTCATGGCCTTCGTCGCCCCGTCCACGAGACGAACCGTGCCGGCCGGGTTCGTTCGCCATCTAGCACCACGAGGACGAGTGGTGATCGGTTTTCGGAGCCGGACGTGACTACTCCTTCACCGAATTCCTCACCGACGCGGAAGCCGCCGGACTCTCTCCTGACATCTTGCTCTCCACCTGGGATCTCCGACCTTTCACGTCCACGTCGGAATTTCTCGTTGCCGTGTTGTCGCCGTCCACCTGACTACTACCGTCGATTTCGTCCGCTTCCGCCGTCACCGCGCGAACCGATCGCAGGAAAACCAACAGCAGCAGGCCGACGACCAGACCCGTCACACCCAGCACGAACAATGCACGCCCGGGTTCGAGCCATTGACCGAGCGCTCCCGCTGCCATCGACCCCACCGCAGTTCCGGCGACGGCCTGCACCATCCACAAGCTCGACACGCGGCCGCGCAGTTCGTCCGGGGTGTTCTGTTGGAGAACGGTGAAACGCAGGATGTCGTTGATCGCCCGTCCGACCCCGAAACCGGCCAGAGAAACAAACGCCACCCATGGCAACGCCATCGTCGATGTTCCGGTGGCACCGAGAACGATCAGTCCGATGGGCATGATCGTGACCGACACGAGCATCGCTGTGCCACTTCGCTGAACGTGCCCGGTCCAACCGCTGGTCAACGAACCGATCACGGCACCGACTGCGGGCGCTCCGTAGAGCAGCCCCAACATGGTCGGCCCGCCACCGAGAACGTCGTCGACGAATGCCGGGAGCAGCACTATCGGCCCGCTGAGGAACATCACGAGCAGCCCGCTGATCAGGACACCTCGAATTACCCCGTGGCCGGCCGCGAACTTCACACCGGTCGCCAGGGCTTTCATCGGCGGTTCGTGCTCGCTGCCCGGCGGGGGCGCCGCTCCGACCGCCTGGAACAACGTCACGGTTGCCGCGGTTGCCGCGGCCGCGACGAAGTACGTCACCGGTACTCCGCCGGCCGCGATGATCAACCCGGCGATGGCCGGTGAGACCATCGTGCCGATGTCGGTGGTCAACGCCACCAATGCCCCGGCAGCTGCCATCTTGTTTCGCGGCAACAACATCGGAATCAGGGCCGTCAGAGCAGAACTGCTCACTCCACCAGCAAGCCCGTCGATCGATGCGGCGATGTAGATCACCCACATCGACGGATGCGGCAGCAGCGCATTACATCCCAGAATCACGAAGGCGAGACCCGCTGCGCTGCGGGCCAACTGAATCGTTCGCCGCCTGTCGAAGCGATCGGCCAGCACGCCCCCGAACAGACTGCCGAAGAACATGGCGATCGCCATTGCCGTCGACACTCCGGCGACCTGCAGAGTCGACCGTGTCAGCTGATAGGTCTGTACCGGCACGGCAACGATCAACAGCCCGATGCCGAGTAGCGAAATAAGTCGTGCGAAGAATGCGTACCGAAATGGACGGCTGGTCCGAAGTGGCGATACATCGATGACCAGCCCGCCGAGTCCACTCATCCGACCATCAGCCCGATCGCGAATTGTTCGTCGAACCTCGCTGTCGCTCCGACTACCGCTCGATTCCCGAATCCGGCGGAGAGCCGCATACGGCCGTACGTCGGTGACAGTAGAGATGCACTCATTTTTCTCCCGTTGCTCAGCTACTCGGCACTTGTCGGCGTGGCCAGACCTCGCGATCTTGTGGTTAGCCTAAACTAAGCATCTCGGTACAGACTTTCGCAAACCGGTCCGAACGAAGGCACACTTCAAGGATGCGATCAGATACCTGAAGCGTGAAGTGCAACCGTCGCGCAGAGTTCACGGCAATGCGCGAGTACCGACCTGTCGACTGCGCTCCCCTGTACCGGTACCGGACGAGATACCGCCTTCAAGTCCAATCCGGTGACAATCTTCTGAACCGACATGATTGCGCCGGCAGTGTGTACGACGGCAGCCTGACGTCCGAAGCGCCGACCGACGGCCCGCCTCACGGTCGCCCCGGTTGCACGAGGATTGCAGGACGCCGTTCTCGTGCGCGTATTCGAGAGCCTTGGCGATCTCACCGATGATGTGGACGGCGCGAGCAGGTTCGAGCCTCGCCGATTCGACAGCCACTGCAGCGTCTGTCCCGGACACGTACTGCATCGCGATCCAGAGCTGACCGTTCTCACGCCCACGATCGAGAACCGACACGATGTTCGGGTGATCGAGTCGCGCAGCATGGTCGGCCTCACGTTCGGACAGAGCACTCGCGTACTGATCGTCGGTCAACGACCTGTGCAGCAATTTCAACGCGATCTTCCGGGGTATACGCGGATGAGCAGCCAGGTACATCGAACCCATGCCACCGACGCCCAACAACCGCTCGATCGTGAATCAGGGCAAAAACCGTGCCGGGAGTCAGCTCGGCCACCGTCATCCCGTCAAAAAAGTCGGCCGTCGCAACAGGTCAGCGCATGTTTCGTAGAGCTTAACCACGTCGGATACAACACGTACTGCCGTACGTCGTCCAGTCGGACACCGCTACGAGACAATGCTGCGCGAACCCCTCACCCCGGCGCGACGGTCCATCGGGGACAATCGGGAGATGACCGAACCGGCTCCCAGTAAACGTGTACCCAGCCAGTGGGAAGAGATCACCGCAGCCGATCCCACTCATTCCGCCCGGTACGTGCAACGATTTCGCACCATGACGTCCGAGGGCAAGGACATCGTCGGAGAAGCGCGGATGATCGACGCCATGCTCGGACGCGGCGGACGGGTTCTCGATGCGGGGTGCGGGCCCGGCCGGCTGGGCGGATATCTGCACGTCGCCGGTCACGAGGTAGTGGGCGTCGACGTCGATCCGGTGTTGATCGCCGCTGCGGAAGAGGACTATCCAGGTCCGACGTGGCTTGTCGGGGATCTCGCCGAGTTGGATCTGCCTGCTCGTGGAATTGCGGCCGATTTCGATGTCGTCGTCTCCGCCGGCAACGTTCTCGCATTCGTCGCTCCGTCGACCAGGAGATCCGTGTTGGCCGGGTTCGCGCGTCATCTCGCGCCGAACGGGCGGGTAGTGGTCGGTTTCGGAGCCGGGCGCGACTACGAGTTCGCCGAGTTCCTCAGCGACGCCGAGGCAAGCGGACTGGCCCCGGACGTGTTGCTGTCGACGTGGGATCTGCGCCCGTTCACCGAGTCGTCCGAGTTCCTGGTGGCGGTGCTGGCACGTTCACAGCGCGGGATTTTCTGACGAATCCTTCTCTCCTGCAGCCATACTGTCGAGTCAACTCCGACGCGTGATCGCCGCCGGCAGACCGAATCCCCCCGGTCCGCCGGCGGCGATCGACGTCGAATCAGCTCAGCGAACTCAGGACCGGCTCGAGAAATGTGTAGATCTGATACAGGGCGATGATCGCCGACAAGGAACCCATATTCAACCTCCATCCTTCGCGAATTTTCCGTGACCGTGCGTCACAGACAGAAAGCTAACAAACAGATCGCCGATACGGCGGCCGAGCGCACATCCACACGACAAATCCCCAGCTTGACCCCAGCTTTACGTGACGATTGCAATACACTCGGCCCTGAAGGGTGCAGATCACACTCGAGAATCGGGTGCCGAGAATTCCGACGTCACCGTACGGGCCGCCCGCAGCGATACCAACCCGACCGCCTGAACAACGTCGCCGCCTGCGCCCGCGATGATCAAACCTGCGACAGCCGGAGACACCATGGCCTCGATGTCCGTCCTCATCGTGTTCCGCGGCAACAACATCGGAATCAGCGCGGTCACGGCCGAACTGCTCACCCCGCCTGCCGGCCCGTCGATCGACGCCGCAACGTCGATCACCCACATCGACGGATGCGGCAGCAGCGCACTGCATCCCGGACTTGTCCCGACTCGACGTTGATCGAAATCTGGACCGTAGTTGAGGAGCCTGAATCAAGGCCATCCCGTCCATGCCGGACCGATCCCGTAGCGCTGAGCACCCTTTCAGGACCTCGGTCTCGACTTATGCGCCTACCTGAGCCCAATGAGTTGGTGAGTATCTACGGGAGTTGTTGGAGCGCAGGATCGTCGCGACGGTCACCGCGCCGTCCCGCACATTTTCTGGAATAGTCGGCCGCGACGGACAGCGATCGACACCGAACCCGGGGGGGGTCAGACGGTGCGGCGCCGGTGGCGAGCGTTTCGAACCGAACAGTCGAAGGGGGCACAGTGGGAGACTTTACGGCTGACGTGTTCAAGCTCGCGGGTTTCGAGGCGGATCTGAACGACATCGGCGAGAACTTCATGTCCAACGCCAACCGACTCCTACCGGGAGTGGCACTGTCCGGGGCGAGCGGTCGAATGGCTGAGCTGACATCAGCAGTAGAGAAGCTCCACCGCACGCTGTCCAGTGCACACCAACGCGACCTGGGCGTTCTCGACACTCTGGCTACCAACCTGGGCACTGCCGCTACCCAGTTTCACAACAGCGACGACCGGCATGCCGCCGCGCTCACCCAAGCAGCAACTGGCCTCGACGGCCAGGGCGCCGCCTCCAGAATCCCGGCCACCGGGGCCATCCGATCCGGCGGACTCCAGCTGCCCTCATTGCTCGACGTGCAAGATGTGCAGTGCACGATTCGTCAGACCGTCGCCGCGAGCATCGACATCCTGGACCCCTACGACGAACCCCTCAGCCAGTCCGTCGGCATCAAACCTGTCGCCGACTACCTCACGCCACTCGTAGCCGACTGGGAACATCTCCAAGAAATCGGCAAACGGATCACCGTCCTGGGGCTCAACGATGTTGTCACCGCACAAGACCTCTCCGGCGGTAAGAACTGGATACAGACCAGCTGGACCGGCGAAGCGGCAACCTCATTCGGAACCACCGCGACCAACCTCACGACCACGATCAGCGAACGTAGCGACAACCTCGACGCCATCGGCAAGATCGTCGAGAACGGCGGGCTGCTCCTGGAGCGCCTCGTCTACAACCAAGCCTCGAGCTTGGTGGCGGCCGTCACCGAGCCCATGAGCTTCCTCAGCTTCACCCTGCCGCTGGGGGTATGGGCTTTGTTGGGCGACAGCGCCATACAGGGCTCGATGCGATCTCGAGTCTTCGAGGCCGTCGACAATCTCAAACGTGATGCCACCAGCCGTAACGACGCAATCACTACCGCCATCGACCGAATGTGCGGCGCCCTCGACTATCAACCCGGACACGCTCCGCCCAGCTACAACCCCAGCGAATTCGAACTCCCCACCAAGATCATTACCGACCTGGGAGCCACACGCTACGGATACAGCAACAACGTCTGGTGGCAAGACACCGCCGACCCTGACGCGCGAGTGTGAACCAGTGACCACACCAGAGAAGACGACGAGCGACTAGAGACCTCATGGCATCGATACCTGATCCCCTCCCCTACCCACCCGACGACCAAGGACAAGGCAGCTGGGGGTCCCAACCTCTCTACAGTCGCGGTGACGACGTCGCCTTCGCCAAAGTAGCGGCAGCAGCGGCGATCGCGGCCGACGCCAAAGGCTGGACGCATGCCGCCCGGCACCTCGATCACTACCTCGAAAACACGGGAGCGGGACTGGACCCCAAAGTCGACGAACTGCTACGCGACGTGCCTGAGATCGACAGGATTGCCAATAAATCGGCGGAAGCCGAGATTCGACAGATAGCCTCCGAAGTCTCGACTAACAAGAATTACGAGAATCCGATGCCGTTCCAGTCGGAATGGGTTCGGGATGTTTACATCGTTGAGCCGATGAACCCGGACTGGTATTTCGCGATGGGTGGAATTCAGATTTGCACCACCGGTGTAGTCACCGTTCACGAGCGAGCTGATGGTTCGGAGCCTCGGGTTACTGTCGAGTACAAGGTGTGGGTGCACGACCGATACAACTGGGATGGCAGCAAGAGCACTGAGATCGCCGGCATCACCGTGACGGACAAGTGTATGGGCGCGCTGCACACCGCGGGCTTGGCGCGCGAATACGACCTGGACGGAGTCAGCGACGTTCGACGATACGAAGGCACCGTGCCCGCAACGCAGAACATCAAACTGCCCGGCGCACAGGACAACCGAGACGGAAACAGGAGCGACCCCACCCGATGACACACCATATGAGGCCGACCAGCACGTCAACACTTTCGGTGCTGATCGCCGTGTTGATAGCCATCACGGTCAGTGCCACGGGATGTGGCGGCGAACCCGGCGACGCTGACTCGCGTTCAACCCGACACTCGACCGGGACGGTAGCCGACATCACCACGGAGGCAGTCGACTTCAGCGGAATAGCCATCCCTGAAGGTGTCACCGTCCTGGCCGCCCACACCGAAAGCGCCCTGGACACTTTGTACCAGCTCACGCTTCTTACCGATCCGGAGGGACTCACCAAATTCCTGTCCGCATCGAACTTCACGACACCACTCACAAAGGGTGGCGTAACTTTCCTAAGCCCCATTGCGGGACCACGGTTGGACACCTCTCCCTCGGTCGTGGAAACGTGGGACCGTATCCAACGGCCGAACGGTCAGTTGGTTAACAGATCCGTCACCGTCGACGAGCGCGACGCGACTACCCGCTACATCCACCTGATGCTCTACACAACCTGATGTCCTGTACCTGAAATTCGTTACTGCGATCGCTGTGACAGACACGAGTGTGGGTGCCGCTGCACACCGCGGGCTTGGCGCGCGAATACGACTTGGACGGAGTCAGCGACGTTCGACGATACGAAGGCACCGTGCCCGCAACGCAGGGCATCGACCTGCCTGGCGCACAGGACAACCGAGACGGAAACAGGAGCGACCCCACCCGATGACACACCAGATAAGGCCGGCCAGCACGTCAACACTTACTGTGATTATCGCCGTGCTGATAGCCATTGCGGTCTGTGCCTCCGGGTGTGGCGGCGAACCCGGCGACGCTGACTCGCGTTCACCTCGACACTCGACCGGAACAGTGGCCGACATCACCGCAGAAGCCGTCGAGTTCGGCGGAATCGTGATCCCCGATGGTGTCACCGTGCTCGCTGCCGACTTCGACAGTGGAATCGACATGAGGTACCGACTCACGCTACGTACCGATCCGGAAGGGCTCACCCAATTTCTGGCCGCGTCGAACTTCACGGCACCGCTCACCAAAATGTACAGAATATACGGAAGTCCCATTGCGGGACCACCCTTGGACACTTCACCCTCACTCGTGAAAACTGCTGACCGCATCCAACGGCCGAACGGTCAATATGTCAGCAGAACCGTCACGATTGACGAGCGTGACGCGACAACCCGCTACGTCCATCTGCAGCTCTTCACCACCTAGTACGACAGTGTCGTTGCACCGGTGTTGAAAGCCACTGTCGCGCCGAGTTCGTAGCAACTCTCGCGCACCAACTTATCTACTCTCCCTGATACTTCCACCGGTTTCGATACTGCCGACAACCCGAGCCCGGTGACGATACCTTGAATGGACTTCACTGCTCCGGTGGTGTCGTTGTTCCCGTGCACCCACAATCCGTACGGGCGAGAGACAACAGCACCCAACACCTGGTAGTACGTCGTGTCGAAGAAGTACTTGAGCGCTCCGGACATGTAGCCGAAATTCGCCGGAGTGCCGAAGAGGTAGCCGTCAGCACCCAATACGTCGGGCACCGTCGCGGCCAATGCTGGAACCACGCGGACGTCGACGCCCTCGATCTCAGGATCGCGGGCACCTGCCAGAACGGCGTCGAGCAATTCGTGGGTGGCGGGTGAGGGCGAATGATGAACAACCAACAGAGTCTTCACCGGATCGACAGTACTGGCGCAGTGTCAGACCGAGACGCTGTTCTCGCTCAGAGTCGAGAGCAAGGCGTCGGTTCCCACGACGGTCGCGCACCGGCCGGCCACGTATTCGAGGGCGCCGACGTGCTCTGCCAGCGAGAAGTCCGCGACGGCGTCGCCGACGAAGAAGATCTGAACGTCCTGCATGAAGCCGTCCAACGCCGTGGTCAGGCAACCTATGTGGGCGTACACGCCGGTGATGATCAGCTGGTCGCGACCGCTGGCACGCATACGTTCACGCAGGTCGGTCTTGATGAATGCGCTGTACCGCCACTTGGTGAGCAGCACGTCGTCCTCGAACGGCGCGAGCTCGGAGATAACGTCCGTGTCTGCTGGATCCGCCTTCAATCCCGGCCCCCAGAAATCTGCGAGCAGCGCACGCTCCTGCGGATTCTGATCGCCGGGCTGAGCGGTGTACACGACCGGAATACCGGCTTCTCGCGCAGCGAGACGAAGTCGGTCTATGTTGGGCACCACGGTCGCGAGTGGATCTTCGGTGCGATCGTAGGCGTTGACGAAGTACTGCTGCATGTCATGCAGGAGAAACATCGCCCGCGACGGATCGAGAGTCCATTCGACGCGGTTGGTGGGAAGCTCGGTCGGCATCGAATACCGGATACCAGTGGGCAGAGCCATCGAAAATCTCCTCGGGTGATTACGTGTACAACGATGTCGTCAAGGCTTACGAGCGGCAAAGGATTCTGCGAGAATCCGGCGCAGCGCGGCCTTACTGGTCTTTCCCACGCCGGTCACCGGGAATTCGGTCACGAACTCCACTCGGTCCGGCACTTTGTAGGCGGCCACTCCCCGCCCGCGAATGTATTTCTTGATGTCGCCGACAGTCGGCGGATCACCCGCCACCACAAGCACGGCGCAGGTCCGCTCGCCGAGATATTCGTCGGGGACGGCGACGACGGCGGCATCGTGTATCGCGGGGTGGGCCAGGAGATGGTTCTCGATCTCCTCGGCGGCCACTTTCTCGCCCCCTCGATTGATCTGGTCCTTGGCCCGGCCCTGCACCACCAGGTATCCGGCCTCGTTCACACTGACCAGGTCACCGGTGCGATAGAAGCCGTCGGCGTCGAATGCGGTGGCGTTGTGTTCGTCCGCACGGTAGTAGCCCCGAATCGTGTACGGACCGCGGGTCAGAAGGTGACCGGTGGATCCCGGTGCAACGGGGTTACCGGCATCGTCGACCACGCGCACCTCGTCGTCCGGCGAGATCGGCCGCCCCTGGGTTCCGACGATCAACTCCTCCGCGTCGTCGAGGCGGGTGTAGTTCACCAGACCTTCGGCCATGCCGAAGACCTGCTGAAGTGTGCAGTCCAGTTCGGTTCGTACCCGTGCCGCTGCCTCCGCACTGAACTTGGCGCCGCCGACACCGAGAACGCGCAGACTCGACAGGTCGTGTTCGGACTTACTCGGCGCCGCCATCCACGCCAGCGCGATCGGTGGCACCAACGACGCGTGGGTGATGCGCTCGCTCTCGATCAAACCGAATGCCGTCGACGGCATCACATCGGGCGCCAGGACGACGGTACCGCCGGCGTGCAGTACACCGAGAATTCCCGGTGAACTCATCGGAAAGTTGTGCGCGGCGGGTAGAACCACCAACATCCTGGTCGACGGGTCCACCTCGCAGATCGGGTTGGACGCCCGCACCGAGTAGAGGTAGTCGGCATGTGTACGCGGAATGAGTTTCGAGACTCCGGTCGTCCCGCCTGAGAGTTGCAGAAACGCAACAGATTCGGCATCCACTGCGGCGGCGTCCAGTGGTTCCGATTCTCGAAGCGAATCGAAGCCGACGAATTCTTCGGCCTCGCCTGCCACGATCACGATCGGCGGCGCCGCGAGCAGCGTTGCGACTTCACGCGCCAGACCGCGATAGTCGAAGCCGCCGTAGTTGTCGGCGACGATGTACGCGGCGACGTCGACGAACTCGCAGAAGTAGCTCACCTCGGTCCGTCGATGAGCGGGCAGTCCGAACACCGGAAGCGCACCCAGTTTCAGCACGGCGAACAGAGCTTCCACGTACTCGACGATGTTGGGAAGCTGGAGTAACACGCGATCGCCCGCCCGGATTCCCAACGCGGCCAAGCCGCCTGCCACGGCAGCGCTCGACCGGTCGAGTTCGGTGTAACTCAGACGAACCGATTCACCCGCCGCGTCACGGCCGACAACCGCCTCCGCATCCGCATACCGGGAAGCGGAGTCCGCGATGAAGTCTGCCAGCGTGTCCTGCGTCCAGTAACCCAGATCTCGATAGCGCTGGGCCAGCACGGGCGGGTACTGCGCTACTGCCGCTAGTGGTTCACGAACGGTACTGGTGCTCATGTGCGCTTGCTTTCCTTCGATCTCGACGCGGGGGTCGGTCAGGCCTTGAGGGTGGCGCCGCCGTCGACGTACAGGGCCTGCATGGTGATGTGGGCTGCCCGGTCCGAGAGCAGAAAGTGAACCGAATCGGCGATATCGGCTGCGGTGGCGAGCTTTCCGAGCGGAATACCCACCCGGTAGGCCTCGAGGTTCCCCGCGATGACACCTTCGGCTCCCGAATCGTCATTCGGGTCCGACCACAACGAACGCTGCATCGAGGTGTCCGTGGATCCGGGTGCGACGACGTTGACCCGGATACCGTCGGCAGCCAGCTCGAGTCCGGCGGTACGTACCAGCATCGTGGCCGCAGCCTTCGACGATCCGTACGCCCCCATTCCGACGCGGGGTACTCCCGCCGCATTGGACGAGACGACGACAATCGACCCGGCGCGCCGCGAGCGCATGTGTTGCCCGACGCTTTGTAGCACGTTGAGAAGTCCGAAGACGTTGACGTCGTAGATGTTCCGCCACGCCTGGGGATCGCTGTCGACTACCGAACCGGTGTCGAGGATTCCTGCAACATGGGCGAGTGCGTCGATGCGACCGAATTTCTTCACGACCGCCGCCGTAGCGGCGTCCACCGCCTCCCGGTCGGTCACGTCCACGACGTGCGTAACCACGTCGACACCCGATACGGCACGCACTTCTGCGGCCGCCCGCTCGAGTTCGGCACCGTCACGGTCGAGAAGCGCCACGGAATACGCGTGCGATGCCAGCGTGCGTGCCACTGCTGCACCGATTCCTGCGGCCGCCCCGGTGATCACGGCTACGGGTGCATCGCTTCGTGCTACGGACACAGCACGCTCACCCATGCTTCGAGTGTCGGATCCTGCGCCAATTCGGAGAAGTCCGCGTCCGCGCCGGCCCCACGCCATCGTTCGACGAGAGTCATCAGCCGCACCGAGTCCAGACCCAGATCACTCAGATCGACGTCCGAGCCGATCTCCTCAGCCTTCAACGACAGGACTTCGGCGACATCCGCCACAATCCGGTCGCTGGTCACGGTGCTAGTCATCGATCTCCTCGTGTCGTGGTCATGGCGGACACCACAAATAAGCCTTTGCTAAGGCTAGCCTTAACCTAGCAGTCGTTCCAGCACTCTCGAAAGGTGACCATGTCCACGATCGCCACGACGGCCGACGGTACTCTCCACTCCCCTCGGTCGACTGTCGACAAGGACGCCCCTTTCCTGCTCTCACGTCCGGAAACATCGGTGCGCACCTCGGGCGTCGCTGCAGAATTCAGCGCCGCCCAGGACGCGATCGACGCGCTTCGGAGCGGTCGCGCGGGTGCCATCGTCGGAGCGCTGCCGTTCGCCGAGAATGCGCCGTGCGCGTTGACGGTTCCCGTCGAATTCACTCGCATTCGCGGTGACTTACGTCACGACGGGGCCGCGCCACTTCCCGCCGCCCGAATCGTCGACACCACTCCGAACCCGGCCGAACACGCCGAGCGGGTTCGCCGCGCGATCACCGCGCTGCAGGCAGGCACACTCGACAAGGTGGTACTGGCACGGTCGCTGACCGTCGGCCTGCAATCTCCACTCTCCCCCACCGACCTGGCACGGCGGCTGATTCAGCTCGACCACTCCCACAACGGTTTCCACGTCGACCTGTCGGCAGCAGGCGGTCGATTCCGGGGCCGGGCACTGGTGGGATCGACACCCGAGGTGTTGATCGAGCGCAAGGGTGACGTCGTGACCTGTCATCCTCTCGCGGGATCCCTCGCCCGCCACCCGAACCCGACGATCGACGCCGCCAATGCGCGCGACCTCGAGGCTTCCGCGAAAGATCGTGCCGAACACGCCTTCGTCGTAGACTCCATCATGTCGATCCTGGGTCCACTGTGCCGATCGATCTCCGCTCCGCATGGTCCGGAACTGCTTCGGACACCGCAACTCTGGCATCTGGGCACCAAAATCGAGGGCGTACTCGCCGATCCTGATCTGACCGCTCTCGAGCTGGCAGTGGCGCTGCATCCGACGCCTGCTGTGTGCGGCACCCCGACCGCTACCGCCCGCAAGCACATCGCCCAGACGGAAGACGACCGCGGCTTCTACGCTGGAGCCGTCGGCTGGTGCGATCGCAGCGGAGACGGCGAGTGGATGGTCGCCATCCGCTGTGCCGAGGTCGCGCCGGACGGCTTGTCGGCGCGGGCCTTCGCCGGTGGCGGTATCGTCGCCACCTCCGATCCGGACGCCGAGGTGAACGAGACCACCACGAAGTTCAAAACCGTTCTTGCAGCATTCGGTCTCACCGGGTAGCAGCTTTCACAATCGCGACGGCGGCAACGGCTCGATTGTGGCGTCAATCGCGGGCCCGATACCTCGATTGGTGCGTAGGTGCACGAACGCCTCCGGCAGAGTGCCGGGGAGACGTTCGAGGGAGTTGAGGTTGACGGAAAGCCAGATCGGGAACTCACCGAATTCGTCTCGCGCCGCCACGTCCCACAGCAAAGCATCACCGTTCTCGCTGTAGGCGAAGACTTCGAGTTGGCCGATGAGCGACCAGTCGCCGTCGGGTTCGAGTGTGAAATCGAAATCCTCGACAAGATTGTCGGCGTAGACGGACTCGAACCGTTCCGTGAGGTTTCGCGCACGACCTTGCCACCCGTCTGCGAAACCTGCTCGTACCGGCGGATACACAAGCCACCCGCCCAGGACTCGCGCCCATCCGAAAGCGGTGACGAAATCCTTGTACGACGGCGGAAAGCCGCCGCCGTCCGTGAATCGGTAATTCTCCAACACGTCGTGGTCCACATGGTGAGTGTTCGGTCTACCCGTCAATTCGAACTCGCTCCACGGATCGAGCGCGCGGCCGGTCATCCTGAACTCCGATCCGAGTAGCCGACGATGTCGGAAGAACAGCACATCACGCGAAACTCCGCATCGGTGCGAGTCGCGGCACCAGTCGTACGTAGATCACCATGCCGACGAGTTCGACGAGAGTCTGCGTCACGACGACCACTGCGGCAAGCGCATATGCGGGTGGAAGTGCCAGAGCCAACGGAAGAACGACGAGAGAATTGCGGGTGGCACCGGAGAAGATCAGTGCCCTCGTCGCCGGCACTTCCAACTGTGCGACTCTGCCGACACCCAATCCGACAAAGGCCATGATCGCCAGGAAACCGGCGAAAACGGGAATGACTCCGACCAGTGAATGCAGCTGTGTGCGAACGGATTCTATCTGCGAGGCGACCACCACCGCGAGCGTCGCCATCATCAGCGGAACCATTGCCGACGCCATCACGTCCAACACGATGCGTCCTACCGCGTACCTGCGCGACGCAGCCTGCGTGACGGCGGCAAGGACGAGCGGAACCACGATCAGCAGAAGAAAGGCCTCGACGAACGGGGCTATGTCGATGACATCGGCGAGGTCGGATCCGACGAACAACCACAGATACACCGGCAGGAGCACCATCTGCAGCAACATGAGTACGGGCGCGGCGGCCAGCAGACGTTCGGATGCGGCCCCGGCCAGGCCGCTGAAGACGATCACGTAGTCGATGCACGGCGCGAGCAGCACCAGCAGAACACCGAGCAGAACCGCGCGGTCTTCCGTGACGAACCGCGAGAGGGCGAACACCACGATCGGAACCAGAACGAAGTTGAGGCCGAGCAGCGCGACCAGGAATCTTCCGTCCTTCGCCGACTGTCGCATCGACGAGAACGGAACCGCCAGGAACGTCGCGTAGAGCAACGCGATGAGGACGGGATTGACGGCGTGTTCGAAACCCGGTGCCGTTGCGGGTGCGAGGATCCCCACCAACCCGCCGACCAGCAGAGCGAGTAGGTACAGCACGATCTGGTGGCGTTCGAGCGCGCCGAAGAGGCGGGCGATGCTTGATGCAGTCATAATTCGGCGGTGACGTCTCTTTCGGTTCACATTGTGCGTGCTACTTCGACAACGCTAACTGTCTGCATCGACGGGTACCGCCGGAGGTGGCACGTATGTGTCGCCGCTGTCGGACGTCTCGCCGGTGGGTCGAGTACCTCACCCGCCGTCTGCGATGCTCGGACGCGCGGACCGACTCACGCGATCGGCCTCGAGAATCCTCGGAACACTCCGTCGCTGCCGACGTTGTCGGCGAAGTCGTCGAAATCCATGTTCGCGATCGACAAGTTCGCTTCGATCCCGAACACCATTGCTCGTCGAGGTGCGGATCTTCCAGTTCCATCCAGTCGTCGCCGAGTCGCCACGCCGATGCGATTCCGATCTCCGCATCGATGACGTAGGTTGTTCGATCCGCCGCATACGGATCGCGGAAAGTCACCTCCCAGCCCCGCCGCCCACGGATCTCGACCGATCGAGGCTCCGACGCGTCCACCAGACGAGGCGGCGGGTGGCCTTCTGCCAACTGGGGCGGCCAGAACTGGTGCGCCTCGAACAGGACCGCCGGAGAACCGACGACGAGTTCGATCGTGAACGGCGACTTGACCGAGTGCAACATGATGCCGTCGATCGCACGACGATACTTGTCCGTCGCATTCTCGATGTACAGCACTTGACCGGACTCGTCCTCGATGCGCCATCGAGTGGTCGGCGAGTACCACACCGTCTGGCGTGACCCGTCCGGACGACACATCACCCCTCGCAAGGTGCGACCGATCGTGCTGTAGTTCAGACCTCGAACCTGCGCCCAGGACTTCGACATGGAGCCAACATATCCGACACGCCACACAACAAGCCGGTACGGCCGACAGGACTTCACCCAGGCCGAAGGGCGATCACGAGTTCGATGCGTTGACGGCCACTGCCGTCCTCTGGCACTGCGACCTGGCGAACGGCACCGTGTTCCAGCCTCAGCCCCTCGAGGTGTGCCCGTTCCACGATCGCGATATGAGCGGCTTCGCCACCGACATCTTGCGAATCGGTGTCGCCGTCCGGTACTTCGAGGGTCACGAAGAGTTCGTCGCGCACCGGCAGGACCCCTGACTCGACAACCCAGCCGGGAATCTCGATCGGGTGGACGGGGATGTCGTCGACGGGTAGACAGAACACCACCTCGACGACGTCCGACTCGGCAGTGTGACGCAATGTGGTCCACCACGGTCCGGTGACGGCGTGGCCGGCCTCGGTCAACGACATCTGGAGTCTGGCCAACGGGGCGTCGACCTCGCCGAGTTCGAGACTGTAGATCCGATGGACGACCCCTGTCCATGATTGAGCGGGACCGGAGCGACGCCGCACGACGAAGTCCCGTCCGAGTGAGGCCATCAGCGAAACGCCCTGGGTCGCAGCGTGGTCCTGACGTGCTCGCTCCTGCGCAACCAGATGTCGATGCCGATCGACTGCCGAATCCGCACCGTCGGGGTTGTCCAACACCTCGGCCAGGGTGTCGAGCGGAAGACCGATATCGCGGAGCGCCCGAATGCTCACGGCGCGGCGCAGTTGGGTCGGCGAATACATGCGGTAACCGGCACTGGTGGCCGATGCCGGTTCCAGCAGGTCGATGTCGTCGTAGTGACGGAGAGCCTTCACCGTCAAACCGGAAGCAAGAGCGAATTCTCCGATACGCATCATCTGGGCGCGACTCCTCGTAATCGTGGACAGGTGCCTTTCATTCTCGAGCCTCCGGTAACGGGAGTGTCAAGTCGCATCGCGCCCGGCTCACGCGAGCCATTGGTCCCTCAGCGGAAGCGGCGGAAATGACCTTCGCGTTCGCCCACGCATCCTCACACGACTGTGCACCACGTCTCACCCTGCATATTTGTCGATTGGTCCTCGCAAGAAAAGCCGGACGTCCAGTAGTCTTTGGGTACAAGGTCACTACTAGTCCCCCCGGCAGCGGAGGACTAAATACCCGCCAAGGAACTAGACGTGCTTCGGAAGCGTAGCTACTTTCGCCCCATTACCTCGGTTGTCGGCGCGTGCGTCGTGTTCTGCGGAGTCGCCGGAGCCACCGCGAGCGCCGAGACCTCACGTGCCTTCGAGAACCTGTGCACCCCGACCGATCCGGGACTGGAAGAACTGTCCGGCATGGCGGTGATCGGGACGTCGATCTACGGGATCGGAGACAGCGGTTCCGACGATCGTGTCGCGGAATTGGATTCGAACTGCCAGGTGCGCCGATGGATTCCCGTCGGAACTCCCCGCATCGATGTCGAGGACATGGCATCCACCGAGGACGGTCGTCTCTGGCTGGCGGACATCGGCGACAACACCGCTGTTCGCACGAACATCGCTCTGATCGGGCTGGACCCGCAGACCGGGGCCACCTCGACGCATTCGCTGACCTACCCGGACCGTGCCCACGACGCCGAGGCGCTTCTCCTGCAGAAGGACGGCCTGCCGATCGTCGTCACCAAGGACTACATGGGTAACAGCGGAATCTACACGCCCCGAAATCGGGAAACCGTGTACGAACTGGGTACCGGCGCCCCGACCCCACTGGCCAAGGTCGGCACACTGACCATGACTCCGACCCGCACGACGGGCGGACCGATCCCCTACGCCGGAACCATGGCGATCACCGGCGGCGCTGTCAGCAAGGACGGCAAGGTCGTGGCCCTGCGCACCTACACCGACGTCTACATCTACTTCGCCCCGGACGGCGACGTCGTGAAAGCGCTGAAGACGACGCCGGTTCGGGTACCGGCACCGGACGAGCCGCAGGGTGAAGCAATCGCCTTCACCGACGAGGGAGATCTGTTGAGCGGATCCGAGCAACTCCGTGGACCGCTTCCTCCCGTCCGTGTGCTGCGCGACGCCACCGGCACCGTCCAGATACGAACACCGATCACGGCCTTCGGGGCACTCGGACCGTGAACTGACCGGCATTGCGAGCCGACGAAGCGACCGGCACCATGGTACCGGTCGCTTCTTCGGTCCCGACTACTTTCCGCGCGTACGTCGCTCCAGTTCCACTGCCCGACGCATGGTTTCACGCGCCCGGCCCCGATCTCCGGCGTAGTCGTACGCGCGGGCGAGGCGAAAGTTCTGTTTCCAGTTGTCCGGGTCCGACTCCCAATCCACTTTGATCTCGGCGAACAACTCGTCCGCAGCCGCTCGTTCTATCCGCCCCGACGGCATTTTCGGCAGCGCTGACGCGTCGACCGCCAGACCTTCGTCGAATATCTGCTGAGCCAGCCGCTGGTGGGTGAAACCTGCTCGGAGGGTGGCGATCACGAGCCACAATCCGAGGAAGGGCAGGATCAGTACGCCGATGCCGAGACCGATCGCAGCCCCGCCACCGTCCTGGATCAGCTGAATTCCGCGTTGCCCGAGAAGTACGAAGTACACCGCAAGCGCGATGCAGATCGCAACGATCAACGCGAGAGTCCGCGTGGTCTTGTTCACAGGTCGAGGAGTGAATCGATGCCGACGGTCAAGCCCGGCCGCGACCCGATCTGACGAACTCCGAGCAAGACGCCGGGCGCGAAGGAGTTCCGGTCGATGGAGTCGTGACGAATCGTGAGAGTCTCACCCTGGGTGCCGAGAATCACTTCCTGATGCGCGACCAGGCCGGACATGCGTACCGAGTGCACACGGACCCCGTCGACGTCCGCTCCTCGGGCACCCTCGAGTTCGGTGGTGGTGGCGTCAGGGCTGAGCCCGACGCCCGCCGCAGCACGGGCCTCGGCGATCAGCGACGCCGTCCGATAGGCGGTTCCCGACGGTGCGTCCGCCTTGTTCGGGTGGTGCAGTTCTATGACCTCGACCGAATCGAAGTAGCGAGCGGCAGCAGCGGAGAACCGCATCATCAGCACCGCGCCGATGGCGAAGTTCGGTGCGATGAGCACACCGGTTGCCGGCTGGTCGTCCAACCACGACCGCACCGTCGCAAGTCGGTCGTCGTCGAAGCCGGTGGTGCCGATCACCGCGTGAATACCGTTGGCCACCAAGAACTCCAGGTTGCCCATGACGACGTCCGGATGAGTGAAGTCCACGACCACCTGGGTGCGGGTGTCGACGAACGTCTCGATGCGGTCACCGGTGTCCACCCGAGCGACCAGTTCGAGATCTGCGGCAGCCTCGACTGCCTCGCAGATCGCCTGACCGACCTTGCCCTTGGCTCCCAGAACCCCGACCCTGATGGGTGCTGCACTCACGTCTTCCACGCTCCGTCCGATGGATTGTTTGAGGTCGAGCCTACGCAATCAGGCAGATCGGCTCACCATCAGTCGGGTCGGAGATTCGTCACCACTGGCACACTGGAGCCGGTGAGCATCCGCCCCGACCCCGAAACATCGTCCGGCCTTCGCCCTGTCGAGCTGGCGACCGGTGCTGTCATGGCCGGTTTCACCGTCGCCCTGTCCGTCATCGCCACCGTCGTCCCGCTGGCGAGTGCACTGAACCTCGTTGCCGCCGTCCCCATGGGGATCGTCGCCCAACGATTTCGGATTCGCGCGGTAATCGCATCGGGAGTGGCAGCCACCGCCGTCGCTTTCGTCGCCGCAGGCACCGGGTCGGCGAGCACGGTCGCCCTCTGCGCGTTGCTCGGCGGCATGATCGGTGCGGTCAAACGACACGGACTCGGGTTCGTCTCCGCACTGACTGCCTCCCTGATCGTGGGGCCCGCACTGGCTCTGCTCTCCGTAGCGATCCTCTGGATACTCGAGCCGCTGCGGACGCTGATGTTGAACACCCTCGAGAACACTGCTCGCGGCGTGTCCGCGCTCCTCAAACGTTCCCCGGCTCTGGTCGGAGCCGCCGAATGGATCGAAACCAGTGTCGGAACAGCCGTCCACTACTGGTGGGCGTGGGTGGCAGGTTCCGTCGCCCTGGGAATCGTGATCAGCACCGTCGTATCGTATTTCGTCCTCGGCGCGGTTCTGGATCGGTTGGCGGCGCTCCCCTCGTCCGATCCACTCGAGTCCGACGCCGATTCTCGCCCGGTCGACCCGCTGCCGCTGACCCTCGAGAACGCGGGTTTCACCTACCCCGGCGCGCCCACTCCCGCACTGACGAACATCGACCTCACCGTGGATCGAGGCGAATTCGTCGCCGTCGTCGGCCACAACGGTTCCGGTAAGTCGACATTGACCCGACTGCTCGCTGGTCGCCGGCCCACCACCGGCAGCGTGGTTCGTCCCGGTTCGGCCGGGCTGGGTCGTCACGGCGGAACTGCCGTCGTACTCCAGCGACCCGAAAGTCAGATCCTCGGAACCCGAGTAGCGGACGACGTCGTCTGGGGTCTGCCCCCGGACTCGGTTCCCGACGTCGACGCCCTTCTCACCGAGGTCGGTCTGGGCGGAATGGGAATGCGTGAGACGTCGTCACTGTCCGGAGGTGAGATGCAGCGACTCGCCGTGGCCGGCGCACTCGCCCGGCGCCCGGCACTACTGATCGCCGACGAAGCAACCGCCATGGTCGACCGGGCCGGCCGCGAGGAACTGGTCACCCTCCTCGCGGACTTGCCCCGACGGCATCCGATGGCGGTCGTGCTCGTCACACACCATCATTGCGACACCCGCGGCGCGGACCGCGTCGTCCAACTCCACCAGGGGACTCGGATCGAGCACCAACCGTCGTGGATGACGTCGGCGTACGCCGCGCCCGCCCGCCGGCCCTGGCCCGTCTCTACGCGACCCGTCCTCGAACTGGCCGATGTGTCGCACACCTACAACCATCGAACGCCCTGGGCGCGGCAGGCCCTGTCCGGCGTGAATCTGACCGTCAACGAAGGCGACGGCATACTCGTCCTCGGCGGCAACGGCTCGGGCAAGTCCACACTCGCCTGGGTGATGGCAGGTCTGACAACTCCCAGCCACGGCACCGCCCTGTACGAGGGCACTCCGATCGCCAAGCAGATCGGCGAAGTCGGGCTGACGTTCCAACACTCCCGACTACAGCTGCAACGACGGACCGTAGCCGAGGACATCGAGGCCGCGGGCGGTCCGGAAATCGGGTCGCTGCAAGTGTCGTGGGCGCTCGACGCCGTCGGACTGGACCGACACCTGGCCGGCCGGAGCATCGATCAGCTCAGTGGTGGCCAGATGCGCCGAGTGGTTCTCGCCGGCCTCCTGGTACGCAAACCCCGACTACTGATCCTCGACGAACCCTTGGCCGGACTCGACCCACCGGGCCGGCAGGAGATCATGAACGTCGTGTCCTGGATCAGACGTAGCGGCACCGCCGTCGTCGTCATCTCCCACGACGTCGACGGGATGGACGCCGTGTGCAGTACCACCGTCGAACTGTCCGCAGGCTCGATCGTCGACCGCGGAGCGCAGGCCGCTCCGGCAAGGACCATGTCATGACCACTCTTCTGCGAGAAGTCCCGACCACGTCGCCGATTCACCGGTTGTGGGCCGGAACCAAGATCATCGCCGTCGTCGTCGTCAGCCTCGTGATGGTGATCGCGCCGTCATGGCCGGCGATCGGCGTCGTGGTGACACTGCTGGTCGTGACCGCGGCGATCGGACGCATCCCACCCACCGCCCTGCCCCGCCCACCGTGGTGGTTGTGGCTGCTACTGCTCGGCGGTGCGCTGATCAACGTACCGATCGGGTTGGACGCGGTGTACATCTACCTGCGCACCGTCGCCTTCGCACTGATCTTGCTGTGCGCGTCGCTGATGCTCGCGTGGACCACCTCCATGAGTGACGTGGCACCGGCGCTCGCGAGCCTGTGCCGACCCCTTCGGCTGATCAAGTTGCCGGTGGACGAGTGGGCCGTCTCCGCCGCGCTCTGCGTTCGGTCGCTGCCGTTGCTGATCGACGAAATGCTCACCTTGGTGGCAGCGCGCAGGCTACGCCCCAAAGCGGTCGTTCACAGTGCGGCGGACAACTCGATCATCGACCTGGTGACGACCACGATGTCGGTGGCCATCCGCCGCTCCGCCGAGATGGGCGAAGCCATCTCGGCGCGCGGTGGAATCGGAATGATCGCAGCGAAACCGAAAAGGCCGGGGAGCGCCGACGTGCTCGCCCTGACGGTGGTCGTACTGGCAGGCGCAGGCGCCATCGCCTCGACGATACTGCTGCGCTGACCTCACGGCACCCGGTGTGTCCATGATTCGGTACTGAACTTCGTCTCCACCAAGGTGCGGGCCTCGTCGAGTTCGGCTTCGGTGTAGTCGCTGTCACGGGTGTCGTACTGGGCCCGGAAGTGATTCGCAAACGACTCCAGGATGGCTTCCCTCGTCATGCCCGTCTGGGATCGCAGTGGGTCCACTCGCTTGGCCGCGCTCTTGGTTCCCTTGTCCGACATCTTTTCTCGGCCGATGCGCAAGACCTGCGTCATCTTCTCCGCATCGATGTCGTAGGCCATGGTCACGTGATGAAGCACCGTGCCGGAAACGAACCGCTTCTGCGCTGCACCGGCGATCTTGCCCTTGTCCGACGCGATGTCGTTGAGCGGGACGTACCGTGCATTGATCCCCACCTCGGAGAGTGCCCCCATCACCCACTGGTCGAGAAAAGCGTACGACTGCTCGAAACTCAAACCCTCCACCAACGACCCCGGCACCACCAGCGAGTAGGTGATGCAGTTGCCCGGTTCCATGAACATCGCTCCGCCGCCGGAGATTCGGCGTACGACCCCGATACCGTGCCGCTCGGCGGCGGCGGAGTCCACCTCGTTTCGCACCGACTGGAACGAGCCGATCACCACCAGCGGTGAGTCCCAGTCCCAGAACCGCAGGGTGGGCGGACGCTCCCCCGCAGCCACCTCACGCGCGATGACCTCGTCCAACGCGACGTGCATCGCCGGGTCGAGCACAACCGGCGAGATCAGATCGAAGGTATGATCCGCCCAACTCGTCGCATGCCCGAGCGCGCGCCGAACGGCGATGCCCACCGACTGCGCCGTGAATCCGATCAGCGACACCGAATCGTCGAGCGCGCCGATAATGGCGTGTGCCAACTGATCTGCGTCCGCGTCGGCGGACATGCCCGTCACCGCCGCATTGATATCGCCCAGAGCACTGTCGGGTTCGAGGAAGAAATCTCCCGAGACCGTCACACGGGCCAACCGACCGTCCTCGACCTCCACGTCCACTGCAACGAGTTTGCCACCAGGAACCTTGTATTCTCCACGCATCCGACCAGCCTATCCCCGTGAGAGCACCGGCAGCTCGCGTCAGCTCGGTAATGGAGACAGAGATCGCAGATCGTTGACAAGGTGCGCCGCACACTACGTGTCGGGGCGATATCCACCACCGGTACCGACGATGACGCTCGCCTCCACTTGGCGTTTCACCAATGGCGCAGAACGGCGACAGTGTTCCACGCCGGACAGATCCGCGCCAAGACCTCCTGACTGACGTCTCGGAAATCCACGAAGCCGACACCGCGGAAATGTCCGCTGGCGCGCGTACATCGTTCGGCGCGAAGCTCGTTCATCCGTCGAACGTAGCCGCTGAAGAAAATCGGCTGCTACCCGCACGATGCGTGGGTAGCAGCCGATTCTGCCCCCTGTCCGGGGGTGCACTGTGGTCCTATCGAGCGGCAGTGGTGGTGATCGTGGTGGTGGTGGCTGCGGTCGTCGTCGGCGTCGCGTCCACGCTCGGCGCCGGTGACTGCGTGGCAGTGGGGGTCACTTCAGCCGCTCCCGTCGACGGGAGCGGAGCATCTTCGGTAGCAGTATCCGCTCCCGACTCGGGAACCTGAGCGGAATCACCCGGTGCCACCGCGGATTCGGGCGAATTGTTGTTCGGTGCGGCAGGACCCTGCTCGGTGACTGCGGCGGCACTCGACGAGGCGGCGTCCGTGGTGATCGTGTCCTCGGCCATGTAAGCAGCGACAGCGGTTGTCAGCTGCGCAGGCGTCGGCTTCGCCGTGGTATCGACGGGCTTGCCTTCCTTCGCCTGCTGGGCGAGATAGGTCAGCCAGGCGGCCGCGTACTGAGCCGACGTCAACGGTTTTCCGTTGGCAGCGTCGGAGTCGATCCAGTAGTCGAAGTGGTGTCCGGTACCGGGTGCGAGTGTCTTGTCGTACGGATCGCTCATGATGACGGGAATCGTGTTCTGGTTGGTGGCGATCAAACCGACGATTTCCTTGAAGAGCTTCTGCGGCAAGTACGCCAGCGGAGAGACCTTTTCGGCTGCAATGGTATCGCCGACCGCCACCGGGGCAGGCTTGGCATCGCCCGGCTTGTACGACGGGTCGGACACCTTCAACAAGACCGAGAGGAAGGTCTCGTCACTCTGCATCCAGGTGGGATTCGCCGAGATGTCCTGGAATGCGGCGATCGCGATCCGGCTGAGCACGACGGCGACGTCCTGGCCGGTGGCCGGCGTCAGGCCCTGGGATTCGATCTGATCGACGTTGATCTGGCGACCGACGTTCGCAGCCAGGATCAGAAGCGAAATGTTGCTCGGCGCGGAGCAGGTGAGGTCGCCGTCCGAGCAGAAGGAGGCCACCTTGCCGTTCAACTTCCCGAAACCACCTGCGGTGTCGGGAAGTACGCCCTGGCCCGGGGTGACGGCAGTGCCGGTTTGATATTTGCGGTCGAAGTTGTCCGGGTTCGTCAGCGGATTGTCGGCACCGAGGAACGTGCCGTCGCCGGCTTGGCGTCCGGCGTCCGCCAGGAGAACCACACCGACGACCTTGTCCGGGTCCACACCGAACTCGGTGCCCGTCTGGCCGCCGATGCCCAGCGCTACACGGCGAACGACATCCGCGCCTTCGCTGTAGCCGACTATCGAAAACCGGGTCTTCGGGCAGGCTTTCGCGATGGCAGTCATCACGGCCTGAGTGTTTGCCGCGCCGGTGTTGACCGCATCTTCGTACGTCGCCATATTGGCGGGATACGCAATGTACACCGCTGCATACGATCCGGGCTTGCCGTCGTTGACGGCCCCGGCCGGGTTGATGACCTGATCGACACGATCGCTCTTGTAGTCCCCGGACAGTGCGGCAGGCAACGGCTTACCGTCCGCGCCGACCAGCATCTTCACCGTCGCCGGATCAGGAGTGTCGTGCCGACCGGCCACCGCGATGCTGACCATGTCGTGGCATTCGGTAACCGACGCCGTCAACTCGGCCTCCACGGTGCTCGACTTCGGGGCATCGACCGCGATGGCCACGGCCACCAGTGCGGCCACACCGAGCACGGCAGGCGCAGCCGCGCCCGCAAGTAATCGATGTCGAGAAAGGAACCCGCGAACCGTCATGTCTTCTCCTCAATCCCAGCTTCGGAAAACGTACGACCGACCCCCGGGGCGTCACGCAACGTCATCCGGATAGTCGCCCACGACTCCGGCAGCGTTACAGCACATGAGGATTTCGGGTACTTCCCCGGCAGACCGCCGGCGGCAGCGGTCGTACGATCGAGGCTTGTGGAGCTACTTTCCGACGATTCCCCGCACGGAAGCAGGCAGATCACGTACCCGCTTGTACGGCCCCACGACAGCCGCCGCGAAGGGACGCGTCAGCAGCATCTGCGCCACCTCGAGCACCTCCTCGGACGTGACCGCGTCGATGGTCGACAGTGTTTGCGCCACACTGCGATGGTTGCCGTAGTTCAGTTCACTTCGGCCGATCCGGTTCATTCGCGAGCCGGAATCCTCCAACGCCAGCACCAATCCCCCACGCAAGGAACCCTTGGCGCGAGCGACCTCGGCGTCGGTGATGCCGTCACTGGCCACCTTTGCGAGAACCTCACGAATCACCGTGGCGACCTCGCCCAGGTTTTCCGGCTGGCAGCCGGCGTAGACCGAGAACGCTCCGGTGTCCGCGAACGTGTCGACACCCGAGTACACCGAGTACGCGAGCCCACGCTTTTCCCGGATCTCCTGGAACAGACGAGAACTCAGGCCGCCGCCGACGGCGGCGTTGAGCACCGACAGCGCCCAGCGGTGACCTTGGTGGCGTCCGAAGGCTCGAACGCCGAGCGCCAGATGCACCTGCTCGCTGTCTCGGTTCGTCAGGCTCAACTCCGGCATGGTCCGCAGACGCAGCGTCCCCTCACGCCGGGGTGCCGGTTTGACCCCACGCTCGAGGTGACCGGAAAAAGCTCGCCTGGCCAATGCCACCACCTGCTTGTGATCGACGTTTCCGGCGACCGCGAGGACCATCCGTTGCGGTGTGTACCGTCGGACGTGGAACGAATGCAACTGCGTTCGCGTCATCTCCTCGATCGACTCGACGCTCCCGATGATCGGCCGACCCACCGGGTGGTCACCGAAGAGCGCGGTCAAGAACGCGTCGCCCAGTAGATCCTCGGGATCGTCGTCACGCATGGCGATCTCTTCGAGCACCACCTGCCGCTCCACGTCCACGTCCGCGCTGCGGCACCTGCCGCGCAGGACTACGTCCGCGACCAGATCGACGGCCATTGCCAGGTCCTCGTCGATGACATGGGCGTAGAAGCACGTGTGCTCCTTGGAGGTGAACGCATTCAGCTCACCGCCCACGCCGTCCATCACCTGCGCGATGTCCAGTGCGGTACGCGACGGCGTCGACTTGAACAGCAGGTGTTCGAGGAAATGGGCCGCACCGGCCACACTCGGTTGTTCGTCCCGCGAGCCGACGCCCACCCAGACGCCGACGGAGGCCGAGCGCACACCGGGAATGAATTCGGTGACGACACGAAGTCCGCCAGGCAGGACGGTTCGCAACACTCCGGATTCGGGCGTGAGCCCGTCGACCGGGGACTTCAGGGCAGCATTACGGCTGCGGGGATTCTCGACAGTGGTCTTTGCCATGAAACGGGTCAGCAGTCCTCGGTAACAGGTGAAGTTCGGGTACGGAATTCGGTTGCCCACTGAAAATGTGGTGCCTACAGACAGTACAGATGCGGCCCCGCACGGAAATCCGCGCGGGGCCGCATCACCGGCGAAGTGGCGATACTACTCGGCGGCGGCCGGAGCAGCAGCCTCGTCGTTGCCCTCTTCCACCGGGATCAGCGAGATCTTGCCGCGCGCGTCGATATCGGCGATCTCGACGCGGATCTTGGATCCGACGTTGACCACGTCTTCGACCTTGGCGATGCGCTTGCCGCTGCCCAGCTTCGAGATGTGCACCAAACCGTCACGGCCCGGCAGGAGCGAGACGAAGGCGCCGAAGGCCGTGGTCTTGACGACCGTGCCCAGGAACCGCTCGCCGACCTTGGGGAGCTGCGGATTGGCAATGGCGTTGATCAGGTCGATCGCGGCCTGTGCAGACGGTCCGTCGGTGGCGCCGACGAACACGGTGCCGTCGTCCTCGATGGAGATGTTGGCACCGGTCTGCTCGGTGATGGAGTTGATCATCTTGCCCTTGGGGCCGATGACCTCACCGATCTTGTCGACCGGGACCTTGATGGCCGTCACGCGGGGAGCGAAGGGGCTCATGTCGTCCGGGCTGTCGATGGCCTCGGCCATGACCTCGAGGATCGTGGTTCGGGCGTCCTTGGCCTGCGACAGTGCGCCGGCGAGAACCTGCGACGGGATGCCGTCGAGCTTCGTGTCCAGCTGCAGCGCCGTGACGAAGTCCTTGGTACCGGCAACCTTGAAGTCCATGTCGCCGAAGGCATCTTCAGCGCCGAGGATGTCGGTCAGTGCGACGTAACGGGTTTCACCGTCGACCTGGTCGGAGACCAGACCCATCGCGATGCCGGCAACCGGAGCGCGCAGCGGCACACCGGCATTGAGCAGTGCGAGCGTCGAAGCACACACCGAACCCATCGAGGTGGAGCCGTTGGAGCTGAGCGCCTCCGAGACCTGGCGGATCGCGTACGGGAATTCCTCGACGGACGGCAGCACCGGCACGAGTGCCCGCTCGGCGAGCGCGCCGTGGCCGATTTCGCGACGCTTCGGCGAACCGACACGACCCGTTTCACCGGTGGAGTACGGCGGGAAGTTGTAATGATGCATGTAGCGCTTGCTGGTCTCGGGGCCGAGCGAGTCCACCTGCTGAGCCATCTTCACCATGTCGAGGGTGGTCACACCCAGGATCTGGGTCTCGCCGCGCTCGAACAGAGCGGAGCCGTGCGCACGCGGGATGATCGCGACCTCGGCGGACAGCGAACGGATGTCCGTCACGCCGCGGCCGTCGATGCGGAACTGATCGCGCAGGATGCGTCGGCGGACCAACTTCTTGGTGAGCGAACGGAACGCTGCTCCGAGTTCCTTCTCACGACCCTCGAAGTTCGGGGCGACCTGCTCGAGGACCTCGACCTTGATTTCGTCGGTCTTGTCGTCGCGCTCCTGCTTGCCGGCGATGGACAGTGCGGCATCGAGCTTTTCGGATGCTGCGGCCTCGACGGCAGCGAAGACGTCGTCCTGGTATGCCGGGAAGACCGGGTAGTCGCCCGTGGGCTTGGCTGCCTTGGACGCCAACGCAGCCTGCGCGGCGCACAGACTCGCGATGAACGGCTTGGCGGCTTCGAGACCCTCGGCGACGATGGCCTCGGTCGGTGCCTGAGCGCCGTCGGCGATCTTGGCGATCACGCTCTCGGTTGCCTCGGCCTCGACCATCATGATGGCAACGTCACCGGTCTCGGTGACACGGCCGGCGACGACCATGTCGAAGACCGCGTTCTCGAGCTGCGTCACGGTCGGGAACGCAACCCACTGGCCACGCTTGTTCTCGTCACTGGTGATGAGCGCAACGCGCACACCACCGACAGGGCCGGAGAACGGCAGGCCGGCGATCTGCGTCGACGCGGATGCGGCGTTGATGGCCACCACGTCGTACAGGTCCTGCGGGTTGAGGCTCATGACCGTGACGACGACCTGGATCTCGTTACGGAGTCCGTCGACGAACGACGGGCGCAGCGGCCGGTCGATCAGGCGGCAGGTCAAGATCGCGTCGGTGGAGGGACGGCCCTCGCGACGGAAGAACGAGCCGGGGATACGGCCCGCGGCGTACATGCGCTCCTCGACGTCCACCGTCAGGGGGAAGAAGTCGAAGTGCTCCTTGGGGTGCTTGCTGGCGCTCGTGGCGGACAGCAGCATGGTCTCGTCGTCCAGGTAGGCGACGACGGCGCCGGCAGCCTGCTGCGCGAGGCGACCGGTCTCGAAACGAATGGTGCGGGTGCCGAAGGACCCGTTGTCGATCACGGCGGTGGATTCGAACACGCCTTCGTCGACCTCTACTACGGAGTCGACCTCTACTACGGAATTCGCTGTCATCTTCTTCTCTTCACTTCCCTCTCGTCTTCGCCGTACCCGCGCGGGCGTCCCCACCCTCCTGGTGGAAACTGCGCACCGAGGGACGTCCCCCTCTTGAATGCAGCCAACTGCTGCTCCGGGACGTCACTACATGCGAGGCGGCCGTCGATCGAAGCCCGCCGGAACCCTCGGGCACTCGCCCGGTCCGGAAGACCACTACCGACAACCGTCACCACGTTCTCTGATGCATACGGTGTGCCGTCGGCGTCTCAGCCGACGGAGTCGATCACTGCCTCACGGCAGCTCGACGCCGAAAACCGGCGAAGCCCAGTGTAAGCATGGCTTCGCCGGTTGACGGAGTCTTCGCCGAACCGAGGTTCGGCGTGTTGCTTGATCAGCGCGTCGAAATGTATCAGCGACGCAGGCCGAGGCGCTCGATGAGCGAACGGTAACGAGCAACGTCGGTCTTCGCCACGTACTTGAGCAGGCGACGACGACGGCCGACCAGCAGGAGCAGTCCACGACGTGAGTGGTGGTCGTGCTTGTGGGCCTTGAGGTGCTCGGTGAGATCGACGATGCGCTTGGTGAGCATTGCCACCTGAGCTTCGGGCGATCCGGTGTCGGTCTCGTGCAGACCGTACTCGCCGAGAACCTGCTTCTTCTGTTCCGTGGTCAATGCCACTTGATTAACTCCTGTGATGACGTTTGCGTGAAAAGGAACGAAATCGGACGTGGCCACCGCAAACCGCAGCGCACGCCAAGAGAACAGCCTACCAGCAGGCCGGCGTCGTTCCCGACGCCGCATGGGAATGTGTCAACTGACACGTCCGGCGGCGGCGTCGGTGTCGAGAATTGCCCGAGCCCGCGCGACATCACGATCCATGGCAGTGATCAACGATTCGATCGAATCGAACTTCTCCATACCGCGCACCCGTTCGACCAGGTCGACGGCGACATGCTGGCCGTAGAGGTCGGCGTCGGCGTCGAGCACGAAGGCTTCGACCGTGCGCGTACGACCGGAGAACGTCGGATTGGTGCCGACGGAAACCGCCGCCTGGTAGCGACGACCAGGCACGACCGTGCCGAGCGGCTCGACGGCGTCGCTGCCGATCACCGAGAACCAGCCCGCGTAGACCCCGTCGGCCGGAATGGCGGAGAACAACGGCGGCGCGATGTTGGCTGTCGGAAATCCCAGCTCGCGGCCACGTTTGTCACCGTGTACGACGACACCCTCGACCCGGTGCGGCCGACCGAGCGCCTCGGTTGCGGCCACCATGTCGCCCGCGTCGACGCAGGAGCGGATGTATGTCGACGAGAAGGTCACCGCGTGCTCGACGACCAACTGGACGCCGTCGACGGCGAAACCGAATCGATCCCCCATCTCGCGGAGCAGATCGACGTTGCCCAGGGCCTTCTTCCCGAAGGTGAAGTTCTCCCCCACCACCACCTCGGCGACGTGCAGGCGCTCCACCAGGATCTCGTGCACGTACCGCTCGGGGGTGAGCTTCATGAAATCAGCGGTGAACGCCATGACGCAGAACACGTCGATACCGAGTTCTTCCGCGAGTTCGGCGCGACGCTGCAACGTCGTCAACTGGGCCGGATGACTGCCCGGGCGAACCACTTCCATCGGATGTGGATCGAATGTCATCAGTACGCTGGGAACCCCACGTTCGCGGGCGGCTGCCACCGCCCGCGCAATCAACTGGGCATGCCCGCGGTGCACACCGTCGAACACTCCGACAGTAAGAACACAGCGACCCCAATCGGCCGGAACTTCGTCGAGACCACGCCACCTCAGCACGCCCCGAAGCCTACGGGGCGCACCGCCGCCGGTCATCTTCGGACCCGGGGTCGGACGCACACTCGAGAAGGGAAGTCCTGCTACGCGTAGCCTAAGCTGACTGTTGTGGCTGCTCACCAGACCGGAATCACCGAGACAAACTCCGCGACCGCCGATGTCGATGCTCCGACACCGGACGCGGCTATCGATTCACCGGCCCTGTCGTCGGTCGCCCAGGACTATCTGAAGGTCATCTGGACCGTTCAGGAGTGGTCCCAGGAGCGGGTTTCCACCAAGCTCTTGGCGGAGAAGATGTGTGTGTCGGCGTCCACTGTCTCCGAAGCAATCCGCAAGCTGTCCGACCAGGGACTGGTCGATCATGCCCGCTACGGGTCGATTGCCCTGACCGACACCGGGCGCGCTGCCGCGGTGTCCATGGTCCGACGCCACCGGCTCATCGAGACTTATCTGGTACAAGAACTCGGCTACGGCTGGGACGAGGTACACGACGAAGCGGAAATTCTCGAACATGCCGTGTCCGATCTCATGGTGGCGCGGATGGACGCGAAACTCGGCTTCCCCGAACGTGATCCCCACGGCGATCCCATTCCCGGTTCCGACGGATCGGTTCCCACCCCGCCGGCTCGTCAACTCAGCGACTTCGCCAACGGCGAGCGTGGCCGTGTCGCGAGGATCTCGGACTCCGACCCCGAGATGCTTCGGTATTTCGACTCGGTGGGCATCAGCCTCGACATCGAGATCACCGTCGAGGAACGACGCGACTTCGCCGGCATCATCTGCGTTCGACTGAACGACCACCCGGAGACAATCGACCTGGGAAGCCCGGTGGCGCAAGCTATCTGGCTCGTGTAACCAGGCGCGCGCCCCGGCCGTCGGTACCCCCGGCCGTCGGTACCTTCGCCTCGACGGGCTCGAGGTGATCCGGCGCGTCTCGGGTGCCACGGGCATTCGACGTCGAGTGTTCGCCGGCTGCGGCCGGCCAGGGCCGAAGGTCGGTGCTATTGACGCAGCGTTGCCGGTCGCACCACCATCACGGAACTGGCCCGGCGTCCCTTCTCCTGCAGCAAGGCAATGGTGTGCCCGCTCGGATCGACGGCCGCGTACGTACCCTTCATCCCGATCGGCTCGAGCCACCGACCCTGACTGATGGCCTCGGCCTCGTCGTCGGTGATCTGACGGTGCGGGAACGCCGTCTGCGCCGCCTGGTCGATGTCGAGACTGACACCCGGGGATTCGGACAACTCGTCGAGCGTTCGCGCGTGATCGAGAGTGAACGGCCCGACTCGCGTGCGACGAAGCGCCGTCAGATGCCCGCCGACGCCCAGGGCGCGTCCCAGATCGCGGGCGAGTGACCGGATGTAGGTGCCGGAGGAACACTCGACGTTCACGTCGAGGTCGACGAAGCCGCCCTCTGCACTGCGTCGGCCCAGGATCTCGAACGACGACACCGTCACCGGTCGCGCCGCGAGCTCGACGCTCTCACCGGCCCGCACCAGGGCGTGCGCTCGCTGTCCGTCGACCTTGATGGCACTCACGCTGGCCGGAATCTGCTCGATGTCGCCAGTCAACGTCGCTACCACCGCCGCGATCTCGGCGTCGGTCACCCCGGAGGCATCGGCCGACGACAGCGTCCGGCCCTCGGCGTCGTCGGTGTCCGTCGATGCGCCCAAACGGATGGTGGCCGAGTAGGCCTTGGTGGTCAGTGCAAGCAACCCGAGGAGTTTGGTCGCCCGCTCGACCCCGAGCACGAGCACACCGGTCGCCATGGGGTCGAGAGTCCCGGCGTGGCCGACCTTGCGGGTGTTCAACAGTTTCCGGCACCGCGCCACTACGTCGTGGCTGGTGATTCCCGCCTCTTTGTCGACGATGAGAATTCCGGCGCCGACAAGACCGGAGGAAGGTTTTTCACGAGCTGGCACGATTTCCGATTCTGCCGGCCGAAGTCACTGCACCGAAATCGCCGTCAGAATCAGGCCCTCCGCTACCAACCATCGGCCGTCGAAAGACGTCAACGCCGGACCGGACATCGTATCCCCGGGTACCAACAGTCGTGATCGAAAAGTTCCGGACGTCGCCGACTCGGATTCGAACGTGATGTGTGCGTCCTCGAATCCCAACCAGCGGGCCGTCAGCGGAAACCAGGCCTTGTACGTCGCTTCCTTGGCGCAGAACAACACTCGATCCCAGTGCACCGAGCTGTGATCCTGGGCGCCGAGCCATGTTCGCTCTTCCTCGATGCTGACGGCGTTCAGGACACCGTCAGGCAGCGGTCCGTGCGGTTCGGCGTCGATTCCGAGCGACCGGGTCTGCATCGAATACGCCAACACCGCACCGCGGTAGCCGTCGCAGTGCGCCATGCTCCCGACGACGCCCTGCGGCCACAGCGGGGCTCCCCGCTCACCGCGCATGACCGCCGCCGACGGCACCCCGAGCTTGCTCATCGCCTGCCTGGCGAGATGCCGCGTGGTCACGAACTCACGGCGCCGCTTCTCGACGGCCCTGCCGATCAATGCTTCCTCGCTCGGGTGCGGGATCAGACCGGGAGGGTCGGCGAAAGCCTCGGCGGCGGCAACACCACCGGGAAGAATCTGCTCGATCACGTCGCGATACCTTTCAGCGTCCGGCGCGCATGCGCTCGACTTCGGCTTCCTGCTCGGGTGTCACCTTGAAGTGCCCGCCCCATTTGTTCAACGTTCCCGGCGGATACTCCGGCACCGGCAGAATCTGCCGCAACAGCTTCTCGGGCAGTCCGCGTCGACGCCATTCACGCGGATACCCGAGTGAGACCTCCTCGAACCGGATGCCGTCGTAGTAGGTGGTACGAGGAATGTGGAGGTGTCCGTACACCGAGCACACCGCGTTGTACCGCACGTGCCAGTCCGCGGTCGCGGTGGTGCCGCACCACAGCGCGAATTCGGGGTACATGAGCACGTCCGTCGGCTGTCGAACCATCGGGAAATGATTGACCAGAATGGTCTTCGTTCCCTCTGCCAGCGCATCGAGACGAGCGCGCGTGTACTCGATCCGCGCCCGGCACCACGCGTCGCGTGTCGCGTACGGCTGCGGAGAGAGCAGGAACTCGTCGGTGGCCACCACGTTGTTGTCCTTGGCGATCTCCAGACCGTGCTCCTTGTCCCGCGCTCCGGCCGGCAGGAACGAATAGTCGTAGAGCAGGAACATCGGTACCACCGTCACCGGACCGTCGTCACCGTCCCACACCGGGAACGGATCCTCTGGGGTGACCACGTCGAGCTCACGGCACATGTTCACGAGATACTCGTACCTGGGTACGCCGTGAATCTGCACCGGGTCCTTGGCGGTCGTCCACAGTTCGTGATTACCCGGAACCCAGATCACCTTCGCGAACCGCTCACGAAGGAGCTTCAGCGCCCACCGGATGTCATCGGTTTTCTCCGAAACGTCACCGGCGAGAATCAACCAGTCGTCGGGGGAATCCGGAAACAGCTCCTCCGTCATCGGCTTGTTTCCGTTGTGACCGACATGAATGTCGCTCACTGCCATCAACTTTGCTGCCACGATCCCTCTGCTTCCTCGCTGGAACTGCCCCGAACGGTCCCGGTGCCCGTCACTGCCCACTTGCCGGAGACCGCACGCCAGGACACCGCGACCATCCGAAGTACTACGAACACGCTCAGCCCCGCCCAAATTCCGGCCAGACCCCAGTCGCAGGCGAGCGACAACCAGATCGCCGGCAGAAATCCGGCCACCGCGCACAGCATCGTCGCATTCCGCAGGAATGCAACATCACCGGCTCCGAGAAGTACCCCGTCGAGTGCGAACACCACTCCGGCCACCGGCATGATGGCGACGAAGAACCACCAGGCGATCGACATCTGGGCGAGAACTTCCGCGTCGCCGGTGAACAATCCCGGAATCACCGAGTGCCCGACGCCGAAGATCACGGCCAGCAGCATCGCGAACACCGTCGACCATATCGTGATTCGCCACGCCATCTTCTTCGCCGCTGCCGCGTAGCCGCCACCGAGCGCCGCCCCGATCAGCGTCTGGGCAGCGACAGCCAACGAATCGAGCACCAGCGAGACCAGATTCCACAATTGCAGAACCACTTGATGGGCGCCGACCACCGCCGCACCGAACCGCGACGCCACCGCCGCCGCCGAGACGAAACAGGCCTGAAACGCAAGACTACGCAGGATCAGGTCCCGGCCCATCACCATCTGGGCTCGCATGATTGCCGGGCGCGGGCGGGCCGAGACGGGCTCCCGCGCAAGCGCCCACGCGAACAACGAACCGGACACACTCTGACCCATCAGGTTCGCCACCGCCGAACCTTCGAGCCCCATCGGCGGCACACCGAGCAGACCGTGCACCAGGACCGGGCACAAGAGCGCCGAAATCCCCAGACCGAGGACAACGAAGCGAAGTGGTCGCACCGTGTTCTGTACGCCGCGCATCCACCCGTTGCCCGCCAGCGCCACCAAGATCAACGGCACACCGAAAACGGCTATCCGCAGCCAACTTTCCGCGGCGGCCGCGATGTCTGCACTTCCCGCCACCAGCGACGTCAAGGGACGCGCGATCACCTCGACGATCATCACGAGAACCAACCCGATCGCCACCGCCAACCACGTGGCCTGAACGCCCTCCTCGACTGCCTCACGATCACGTCCGGCGCCGTGTAGACGGGCCGCGCGAGCCGTCGTGCCGTAGGACAGAAATGTCAGTTGGGTACTCACCAACGCCAGGATGAGACCGCCGACGGCCAACCCCGCCAGTGGCAGTGCCCCCAGTCTCCCGACAACTGCGATGTCGAACAAGAGGTAGAGCGGTTCGGCGGCGAGCACTCCCAGCGCCGGAAAGGCCAGGGAAAATATCTTTCGCCCGGTCACCGGTGAAACCTCGCCCGGGTTCGTCACCCCGCGAACCTAACCGAGCGCGGTGACGAGGGCGGCAACGGTCTCCTCGCTGGATTCGGTGGAGATGTACCCGGCAGAGCGCCGATGCCCACCGCCGCCGAGGCGCTCGGCAACGGCCGAGACGTCCACATCGCACTTGGACCGCAACGAGACGGACCAGCCGCCGGTGACGGACTCCTTGAGCACTGCGGCCACCTCGGCTTCGGCGGTGGTGCGCACGATGTCGACGACGCTCTCGATCTCCTCGGACCGGAGTTCTCCGACATCACGCCGACGAATGACCGCGTACACCAGCCCGCGCCCGTCGGCCGCGTCGTCGATCAGCGTGGCCGAGCCGAGGACCGTCGACAACATGGGCAACCAGCCGAACGGATGCGTGTCGAGCAACTGCCTGGCCATGGCATCACCGTCGATTCCGGTGGCCAGCAGTCGAGCGGCCAGCTCGTGCGTCGACGAACCGCCCCAGCGGAAGGAACCGGTGTCGGTGACGAGGCCGGCGTAGAGGCAGTAGGCCAGATCCCGGTCGATGACGGTGCCCCAGAAGTCGAAGAACCTGGCGACGAGAGCGGTGGTGGATGCAGCTGATTCGTCGACGACATTGATCGATCCGAACTCCGAGTTGGACCGATGATGATCGAGCACGACGGTGACCGGCGCCCCACTCAACCGGTCCGCGAGTTCTCCGACTCTGCCTTCACTGCCCGCGTCCACCGCGACCACCACGTCGGCGATCGCCCGAACCTCGGCAGGAGGCACCAGCAGGTGCAGGCCCGGAAAGCCGGCCATCGACCTGGGCAGGTCGACGGGTCGACTGAAGGAGACCTGTACCGACACCCCGCGACGCTCCAGTGCGATGCCGAGCGCCAGTCCACTGCCTATCGTGTCGGCATCAGGCTCGACGTGACAGAGAATCGTCACGGTCCGCGCAGCGTCGAGCGCCTGCGCCACCCGTACGAACCCGGCACTGTGCGGGTCGATGTCCGTCGGTGCGGTGAAAGTCATCTCGGCCGCGAGTCAGACGTCTTCGTGTATGTCTGCCGTGTCCGAATCCACATCGGTTGCGGATCGCGGTTCCTTGTACGGATCCGCCTCGCCCGCCGGTTGGGCGTTCTCCCGTGCTTTGGCTACCTCGTCGTCCGCGGCTCGGGCCCGCGCCAGGAGCTCTTCCATATGCCTGGCCGTGTCCGGCACGGTATCGGCAACGAAGGTCAACGTGGGCGTGAAGCGAACACCGGTCCCGGCACCGACCTTCGATCGCAGGACACCCTTCGCCTTGTCCAGGCCGGCCGCCGCCGACTCGACGTCGGGGGCCGAATCGACACTTTCGCCCCGAACCGTGTAATAGACGGTGGCATCGTGCAGGTCGTTGGTGACCTTGGTGTCGGTGATGGTCACGTACGCCAGACGCGGGTCCTTGATTTCGTGGTCGATCGCCGTCGCGACGATCGTTCCGATTCGCTTTGCGAGCCTGCGCGCCCGGGCTGGATCAACCATGAGTGTCAGTCTCCTCTCCCTGGCTACTCGATGCGAGCGGACCCGATCGATCGAAGTTCTGATTGACAAGAATCATTGTCGACTCCAGTCTCTTCTATCGGCTGCCCCGCGACCAAATCCCCTCTTCGATCCCCGCCGATAACGCGACGCACGGCGTCGTCGAAGGTGACGGAACCCTCACGAACCGACACCTTCGCACCGACGAGTGATCCCCTGCCGAACAGTCTCGCGTCACGCCGTCCCGGCCGCAACGATGCCGCTCAGTCCTCGGGGCCGAAGACACGCCGGCGGACCGCCAGCAGTTGAATCTCCGGGCGCTCCGCGACGGCACGTTCACATCGATCCAGCACATCGTGGAGGTGATCGACCGACGAACTCACCACTGCGACACCCAGCAGAGCCCGCCGCAGCCGACCCTGCTCGCCGGCTTCCGCGGCACTGACACCGAACCGCCGCAGTTCCGTCAGAATCGGCGACAGCATCGACCGCTTCTCTTTCAGCGAGTGGACATCCCCGAAGAGAATGTCGAACTCGAGTGCACCTACGAACATCTTCCCCCTCGACAGAACCGAATGGACTCCTCCGGACCTCAGGTCCGAAGGAGCCCATCTCAGCCGGCACTCACGAGTGCTCGCCCCGACACCCGTGTCGACGTGTCAGTCGCGCGGCTTCTCGCGAAGCTCGTAGCACTCGAGCACGTCGCCGACTTTGATGTCGGAGTACGTGACGGTCAAGCCGCACTCGTAGCCCTCGCGGACCTCCGTCGCATCGTCCTTCTCACGCTTGAGCGAGGAGATGGTGACCGTCTCTGCGACAACGGTGTTGTCGCGAAGCAGACGAGCCTTGGCGTTTCGACGGATGGTACCCGAGGTGACGAGGCAACCGGCGATGTTTCCGATCTTGGACGAGCGGAACATGGCGCGGATCTCGGCCTTGCCCAACTCGACCTCTTCGTACACCGGCTTGAGCAGACCCTTGAGAGCCTTCTCCACCTCGTCGATGGCCTGGTAGATCACCGAGTAGTACCGGATGTCGACGCCCTCGCGGTTCGCCAGCTCCGTTGCCTTGCCTTCGGCCCGCACGTTGAAGCCGATGATGATCGCATTCGACGCCGCGGCCAGGTTGACGTTGGTCTCCGTGACACCACCGACACCGCGGTCGATGACGCGCAACTGCACCTCGTCGTCGATCTGGATACCGAGCAGGGCCTCTTCGAGCGCCTCGACCGTACCGGAGTTGTCGCCCTTGAGGATCAGGTTCAGCTGTGAAGTTTCCTTCAACGCTGCATCGAGATCGTCGAGGCTGATCCGCTTGCGGCTCTTCGCTGCCAACGCGTTGCGCTTACGCGCATTGCGACGGTCCGCGATCTGACGGGCGATACGGTCCTCGTCGACCACGAGCAGGTTGTCGCCTGCACCGGGGACCGACGTGAAGCCGATGACCTGAACCGGCCGCGAGGGCAGCGCCTCGTGGACGTCCTCGCCGTGCTCGTCCACCATGCGGCGGACGCGGCCGTAGGCATCGCCGGCAACGATGGAGTCACCGACCCGCAGGGTTCCGCGCTGGATGAGCACGGTGGCCACGGGTCCACGACCACGGTCGAGATGTGCCTCGATGGCAACACCCTGCGCATCCATGTCGGGGTTGGCGCGCAGATCCAGGGAAGCATCGGCCGTCAACAGAACAGCTTCGAGAAGCTGATCGATGTTCAAGCCCTGCTTCGCCGAGATGTCGACGAACATGGTGTCTCCGCCGTATTCCTCGGCGACCAGACCGTACTCGGTCAGCTGCTGACGGATCTTGTCCGGGTTCGCGCCTTCCTTGTCGATCTTGTTGACCGCGACCACGATCGGCACATCTGCCGCCTGGGCGTGGTTGATCGCTTCCACCGTCTGCGGCATGACACCGTCGTCGGCGGCGACCACGAGGATCGCAAGGTCGGTGGCCTTGGCACCACGGGCACGCATGGCCGTGAAGGCCTCGTGACCGGGGGTGTCGATGAACGTCACGAGCCGCTCGTTGCCCTCGAGCTCGGTGAGCACCTGGTAGGCGCCGATGTGCTGCGTGATGCCACCGGCTTCGCCCTCACGGACGTTGGCCTTGCGGATCACGTCGAGCAGACGGGTCTTACCGTGATCGACGTGGCCCATGACGGTGACCACAGGCGGACGGGACTCGAGGTCCTCTTCGCCGCCGGCGTCTTCGCCGTAGGTCAGATCGAAGTGCTCGAGCAGCTCACGGTCCTCGTCCTCGGGACTGACGACCTGAACGACGTAGTTCATCTCGCCGCCGAGTAGCTCCAGCGTCTCGTCGTTGACCGACTGAGTTGCCGTGACCATCTCACCGAGGTTGAACAACGCCTGCACCAGTGCTGCGGGGTTCGCGTCGATCTTGTCCGCGAAGTCGGACAGTGAAGCACCGCGAGCGAGACGGATGGTCTCGCCGTTGCCGCGTGGGAGCCTGACGCCACCGACTGCGGGAGCCTGCATGCTCTCGTACTCGGCGCGCTTCGCACGCTTCGACTTACGTCCACGGCGCACTGCTCCACCGGGACGACCGAATGCACCTGCTGCCGCGCCGCGCTGACCGGGACGGCCACCGCCACCGGGACGACCGCGGAAACCACCTGCGGGAGCTGCTCCACCGGGAGCGCCTGCACCGGCGCCGGCACCGGGGGCGCCGCCACCGCGGTATCCACCACCGCCGCCGCCACCGGGACGACCGCCGGGAGCGCCGCCGGGACGACCCGGACGTCCGCCGCCACCAGGCGCGGGACGAGCGGAACGAGCGGGCATCGCACCCGGGTTCGGGCGAGGAGGCATCGAGCCGGGGCTCGGACGGGGGCCACCCTGGCCTGCGGGCGGGCGAGGTCCGCCCTGACCCGGAGCCGGACGAGGACCGCCCTGACCCGGAGCCGGACGGGGGCCGCCCTGACCCGGAGCCGGACGCGGACCGCCCTGACCCGGAGCCGGACGAGAACTGCCCTGACCTTGCCCCTGGCCCGGACGCGGAGCACCCGGGCGGGGAGCACCGGGAGCCGGACGGGGTGCCGGACGCTCGACCGGAGCCGAGGAGTACGGGTTGTTTCCTACGCGGGGAGCCTTCGGTCCCGGACGCGGTCCGCCCGGCTTTGCGCCGGTGGACGGTGCCGCCGGAGCCGCAGCAGTGGGTGCTGCCGGAGCTGCGGGTGCAGCCGCAGCCGGTGCTGCCGGAGCTGCGGGTGCAGCCGCAGCCGGTGCCGCCGGAGCTGCGGGTGCGGCCGGAGCGGGACGTCCCGGCTTCGGACCGTTGAACGTCGGTGTAGGCACCGACGGGGTTGCCGGGGTTGCCGGAGCCGCAGGTGCAGCCGGAGCTGCTGCCGGAGCAGCAGCCACGGGAGCTGCGGGTGCGGCCGGCTTGGGGCCGGGGCGCGGGGCGCCGGGCTTGGCCGCCGACGGCGAGGGCGCGCCGGGCTTGGCCGCAGGCCGTGCCGGAGCGGAATCGGACTTGGTTTCGGAGCCGCCTGCCGAAGGGAATGATTCCCGTAGACGACGAGCGACTGGCGCCTCCACTGTGGACGACGCAGATTTCACGAACTCGCCTTGCTCCTTGAGCGTTGCGAGTAGTTCCTTACTGGTAACACCGAGTTCTTTTGCCAACTCGTGCACGCGGGCCTTGCCTGCCACTGCTCTCCTCACTGATGAGGTCGAGCAGGAGGCATCCCACAGAGGTGGGTCCCGCACGACCTCGGGTTATGGCCGATGGACGTTCATCGCTGGTGCTTCACGGTGTGCTCATGAGTGCTTGTGCCTGTTCTTCTCGAGAGGTACTGCTTCGGTGTGGACTGCGTCGACCAACCGGCCGACAGCGGACGTATCCGGATTTCCGGACACTCGCAGTGCTCTGCTGAATGCTCGGCGCCGCTCTGCCAGGCTCAGACAACTCGGATCCAGGTGCAGCCATGCACCTCGACCGGGAAGCCTTCGCAACATGTCGGGGATCAGCAGGGAACCCTCCGGCCCCTGCTCACCAACCACGACCCTCAACAGATCGACAGCCGACCCTTGTTCCCTGCATCCGACGCACGTTCTGATCGGTAAACCGGTCTTTGCGCGCGCAGAATCCGAGGACTCACGTCGAACCATCGTCCACTCTACCGCCGAACCGTCTCGATCACTGCATTCCACCGTTATCCGTTGGTCGCGGCGGGTCGGTCGGACGTCTCGGCCGGTGCTGCGGCATCACTACGGATGTCGATACGCCAACCGGTCAACCGCGCAGCCAGGCGGGCATTTTGCCCCTCTTTGCCGATCGCCAGGGACAGCTGGAAATCGGGCACCACGACCCGGGCCGCCCGCGCATCGGGATCGACGACAGTGACGGAGACCACTTTCGACGGCGACAGTGCGTTACCGACAAAGGTCGCGGGGTCGTCGTCGAAGTCGATGATGTCGATCTTCTCGCCTGCCAGTTCACTCATGACGTTGCGGACGCGCTGGCCCATCGGACCGATGCACGCGCCCTTCGCGTTCAGCCCCTGGATGCGAGATGCCACGGCGATCTTCGAGCGGTGCCCGGCTTCGCGAGCGACGTTGATGATCTCCACCGATCCGTCGGCGATTTCCGGTACCTCGAGTGCAAACAACTTGCGAACGAGGTTCGGGTGGGTGCGCGAGAGGGTGATCTGCGGGCCGCGAGCTCCTCGTGCAACTCCGACCACGTAGCACTTGATCCGTTCGCCGTGCTCGTAGCTTTCGCCTGGAACCTGTTCGGCCTGCGGGAGCAATGCTTCGGTTCCGTTGGCCTCGCTGCCGATCCGAACGACCACCATGCCGCGCGAGTTCGCGCGGGTGTCGCGTTGGATGACGCCGCCGACGATCTCGCCTTCGTGGGTCGCGTACTCGCCGAAGCTGCGCTCGTGCTCGGCATCACGCAGCCGCTGCAGAATCACCTGGCGTGCGGTGGTCGCCGCGATACGTCCGAAACCCTCCGGAGTGTCGTCCCACTCCGCGCCGATCATGTTTCCGTCGGGATCGGTGTCGTGGGCCATCACCCGAACCGATCCGGTCTTGATGTTGACGTCGATCCGCGCGTTCTTCTTGTGCCCTTCGGTGTGGCGGTATGCCGTCAGCAGTGCCGTCTGGATCGTGGCGATGACGGTGTCGATCGACACACCCTTTTCGGCCTCGATCGCTCGCAACGCTGCAATGTCGATATTCACTTGTCGAACCCTTCTTCGTTTTCCACGTCTTCGGTGTCTTCTCCGGCGCTGATCTCGCCGCCTTCGTCGCTGTCGCCGCTGCCGACCTCGACCGGTTCGGTGGGCAGCGCCCGCCCTTCGAGAACTCCCCCGGCCAGCTCGAGTTCGGCGTCACTCGGCTTCGAGAACTCGACCTGCACCACTGCCTTCTGCACGTCGGTCAGCGCAATCTCGCGCACCCTCAGCCGACCGCGGTCGTTGAGAACCACTGCCACGCAGTCGCCCTCGAGCCGGCCGATTCGACCGATGATCGACTCGCCGGCCACCTCGATGCGGACCTTGCGTCCGCGTGACCGACGCCAATGCCGATCGAGAGTCAACGGCCGATCGATTCCCGGAGATGTCACCTCGAGGGTGTACGGAGTTTCACCGATCTCGTCGAGGCCGTCGAACAGGTCGGATACGAGTCTGCTGATCTCGGCGGCCGCATCGAGCTCGATACCGGCGTCACTGTCGACCATGATGCGAACCGCACTGTGCCTACCCGCATTGGTGACGACGACGTCGTCGACGTCGTAGCCCTGGGCGCTGACGAGTTCGGAGACCAGCTCGATGACCCTCTCCCTGGATGGCACCGGCATCTCGCGAGCTCCTCATTTCAGTTGTCGTCGTGGTGTCGACGGTCAATGGCGGTAGAGCGCGGCGGTACACCTGTGGCCGACGCGCTCGGTCAAGCATCCAAGACTACCGCCCGTCGGACGTCCCCGTGACCACCTGGCTCCACTGCACGTCACACAGAACACGTTCTGCGGATTCGGGCGTTCGACCGTAAAGCTGGCACGATGGATGCGTGCTGACGTCCCTTTCCACTGCCACCCTGTCCAGACGGACTGCTTTGCGGATGGCGGGTGCCGCGAGCGTGGGCGCTGCCACTCTCGCCGTGTCCGCCTGTTCCGACGACAGCCGAGCACAATCCGCCGAGGTGGACAAGTTGCTCGCGCAGGCGGATCGGGCCCGAGCGGATGCCACCGCGGCGAACGCTGCCATCGCCCTCGCCCCGGAACGATCGGCGGCTCTGACCACGATCAGTACCGAGCGCACAGCTCACGCAACCGAACTCGACGCCGAGATCGCCCGTGCCGCCGGCCGGAACGGGCGGGGCACGACCACTGAACCGTCCGATCCGACCACCGCGACCACTGGACCATCCGATCCGACGACCGCGGCCACGCCTGCCGACGTGGCCGCGCTGCGCACCGCCCTGGGCGAATCGGCCCGCAGCGCTGCCGATCTGGCCCGCACGATGTCGGGCTACCGGGCGGGGCTGCTCGCATCGGTCAGCGCGGCGTGCTCGGCTCAGACGGCGGTGTTGTTGCCGTGAACCGTTTACGTTCGTCCACCTCCGCCGACTCCGCGCTCGTCGCTGCGGTCGAGACCGAGAACGCGGCGATCTTCGCGTACGGCGTTGTTGCCGCGTTCTCCAATCCCGCCCGGGTGGACGAGGTCGCCACGTACACCGCCGCGCATCGCGCCAGACGTGACGCGCTGGTGGAGACGGCGGCACGCACCGGGGTTTCCGTCCCGCCCGCTGCGGCCGCGTATTCGATTCCGTTCGCGGTGGTCGACGCCGTCACCGCGGCGCAGCTGGCTGCTCAAATCGAATCCGACACCGCTGTCACCTACCGTGCGTTCGTCGAGCAGGTGGACGACGACGACCTTCGGGCGTTCGGCGTGGAGGGCCTCACCGACGCGGCCACCCGTGGAGCCAAGTGGCGCGCCGCTCTGGGAAACTCACCGGCCACGACAGCGTTTCCCGGCGACCCGAACATGTAGCGACGGTAGGCCCTCGACCGCGCCCGAGGTGTGCTCCGACCCGAACCGGTGGTCATTTCTTCGCGGGTACGAAGCAGGCTGCCACAACGGCGACGAGCACGAAACAGCCGCCGACGCGCAGCGCCGGAGTGAGGGCGTCACCGTAGCCGAGCGGCGTGAGCGCCCCACCGGCCGCGAGGAAGACCGCTGTCAGAACCGCGATGCCCATCGCCACCCCGATTTCCCTCAGCGTCGAGTTGGTGGAACTGGCGGTGCCGTGATCGACCTCGGCCATGTCGGCGAGGACGGCGGTAGCGCTGGGCGCAAAGGTCAGGCCCATGCCGATACCTGCCATCAACAGTGCGGGCACGAGTGAACCGTAGGAGATCGCGGGCCCGATCAACGCCGCCAGCCAGAACAGTGCACCGGCCTGGAGTAACAGTCCGGTCAGCAGTAGCGGCCGTAGACCGACCCGTGGCGCGAGAAGCCCGGCGAGCGGCGCGAAGATCATCGGCGCCGCAGTCCAGGGCAAGGTGCGAAGTCCCGCCTGGAAAGGGCTGTATCCCATGACTATTTGAAGATATTGCGAGAGCAGGAAGACGGCTCCGAAGATGCCGATGGAGAAGGTCAGGCCGATGATGTTGGCCATCGAGAAGCTCAGTGATCGAAACAGCCGCAGCGGCATGACGGGGTGGGCGGTCTTCAGTTCCCTCACCACGAAGAGCGCCAGCGCCACCACGGACCCGACGATCGAAGCGAGAACACCCACGGAGGTCCATCCGTCGTCGTTGCCGTGCACTATCCCCCACACCGCCAAGAACACACCGAGGCCGGCGAGCCCGACGCCGAATAGGTCGAGCGGCTGTCTGCGTCCGGTCGATTCACGTAACGCGTAGAGAGCCAACGGAACCGCCACAATCGCGACCGGCACGTTGATCCAGAAGATGCCTTGCCACGAGAAGCCGTCGACGACAGCGCCGCCGACGACGGGCCCCAGCGCGATACCGAGACCCGATACTCCACCCCACACCCCGATTGCCATGGCACGCTTGGATTCCGGAACCGTGGCGACGAGGAGAGTGAGCGAAAGCGGCATGATCGCAGCCGCTCCTACACCTTGGAATGCTCGAGCTGCGAGCTGCGATCAGCATGCCCGGCGTGGTGGACAGCGCCGACGCGATCGATGCTGCCGTGAACAACCCGATACCGAACACGAACAACCGTCGCCTCCCCCAACGGTCTCCGAGTGTCGTCGCCGAGAGCATCAACGTCGCGAAGGCGAGCGTGTACGCGTTCATGAACCATTGGAGCTGACCGACCGAGGCGTGCAGGTCTTTCTCGATCACCGGCAATGCACTTGTCATCACCAGGTTGTCGAGCGTTGCCATGAACATGGGCAGGGACGCCGCAAGTAGCGCCACGGCAACCGGGACCTGGATCCCACCGTCACCCTGCACGTCGTCTGTCCCGGATTTCGTCGTTACGGTCATCACGATGTCCTCGCCGTCCGGCTGTACGGTCGCCCAGAATCAATAAGGCATTGAATGATTACTTAAATGACGGTAGGTTACCGGTGATAGCGTGTCAACATGCCGATCGACAGTGGTGAGACGCGCGCCCGGAGAATGAGCGCCCCCGAGCGACGCGCTCTCGTGATCGCAGCGGGCACAAGGGCATTCGCCCGACGCGGCTACGCAGGAACCAGCACCGACGCGGTTGCGAAGGAAGCCGGTGTTTCGCAACCGTACGTGGTTCGGATGTTCGGTACCAAAGCCGATTTGTTCCACGCGGTGTTCGCTCACGCGTTGGACAAGATAGTGGACACGTTCACCGACAAGCTGGATGTCGTCGACGTCAACCCGGCAAAGCCCGATTTCTGGTCCGACCTGGGTGCGGCCTACGGAGAACTCGTCCTCGATCGAGATCTCCTGCTCGTCATGCTGCACGGTTTCGCCACCAGCACCGATGACGTGGCAGCAGTTTCACGTTCGGCGATGTCCCGTATCTACACGCTGATCCGTGATCGCACCGGTTGCACGACCGAGCAGGCGCGTCTGTTCATCGCCAACGGAATGCTCATCAACACCCTGCTCGCGATGATGGCACCCGACCACCTCGACGACAATCCTGCACTCGGAGAATTGTGGGCGAGTACGTTCGGCGAGCAGGTCTCGATCGGGCTCGCAGTGGGAAGTCCGGACATCGTCGCGGCACCCGACCACTGACCGGTGGGAAAGCCGGAGCGCACTTCGACCACGCGATCGTCACGAATACTCGCTCGGTACGCAGCCTGACCGACAACCGGGTCACTCTCGTGACCGGGGCGAGTCGCAGCGTCGCAAGGCCATGGCGAGCGCACTCGGCGGTGCCGGGTGGCCGGCCTACGTGACGGCGTGCACGGTGGCGGGGCGGGCCGTCACGCAGACCGGGTGGCGGCGCAGATCAGCCGGCGTGGCGGCCGAGGGAAGCGGCGCAGCGTGATCACGGTGATCATCACGGAGGCGCCAGTGGAGTACGGCAGCACTGATTCCAAAGGGAAACAGCCGCCGTCCCATTGCGATGCCTTCGGGGGGTGGTCCACTCTAGCGAGACCGCGGCTTCACCCGCGCTCGCAACGCGAGCCACGCGCAGGCGATCACCACCAACCCACCCGCGATCGTCGAGGGCGACAGCGTCTCACCGAGAATCAATGCCGACCAGACGATGGAAAGCACCGGTTGCACCAACTGTGTCTGGCTGACGGTGGAGACCGGCCCGATCGAGAGCCCTCGATACCACGGGAAGAATCCGAGGAACATGCTGACGCAACCGAGGTAGGCGAAGGCGAGCCACGAACTCGCGTCGCCTGCAATCGGGTTGCCGGCTACCGAGATCACGGTCAGAGTGACCGTGGCCGGCAATCCGAGCACCAACGCCCAGGCGATCGTCTGCCACGATCCGATCTCACGGGCCAGTAGTGCGCCCTCCGAATATCCGAGCGCCGCGCAGATCACCGCTCCGAACAGCAACAGATCGGACAGATGAAGCGAGCCGAGACCACCGTTGGCGATCGCAGTGAAGACGATCACCGATACTGCGCCGGCTGCACTCGCCCACCAGAATCCGCCACTCGGACGCTCGTGACCTCGAAGCACCGCAAATACCGCGGTAGCGGCAGGCAGTAGGCCGATGACCACCGCGGCGTGCCCGGCGGACGACGTCTCGAGCGCGAAGGTCGTCAGCAGCGGAAACCCGAGAACCACCCCGACCGTCACCAGTGCGATGCGCGACCACTGTCGGGCGGTGGGCAGCATCGCCCGCGTCATGGCCAGCAGCGCCATCGACAATGCCCCGGCAACGACGGCGCGTCCGGCACCGATGAACAACGGGTTCAGGTCGGATACCGCAATCCTGGTCAATGGCACGGTGAACGAGAACGCCAGCACCCCCGCAAGCCCCCACCACAGCCCGGTGCGAACCGGTTTCTCCGATAGCAGTGCGCCACTATCTACGATAGCGCTATCCTTGATACTCATGTTCAACGATAGCAGTACTGCTCGGCTTGTCGATCGCGTGCGTATTCTCGTCGAGCAGTCGGCCGCCGGGTCACAGCTGCCGTCCACGCGCAAGCTCGCCGAGCAGCACGGCGTCGGCCCGGTCACCGTTCAACGCGCGATCCGGCAACTGACTACCGAAGGGCTTGTCGAGACACGTCCGGGAACCGGGAATTTCGTCGCCCGCCGCCTGCCGGTGCAGAACTCTGATTTCTCCTGGCAGACCACCAGTCTCGGCGCGAGCCGCGTGGACTCCGCACCTGTCGGGTCCTCGATGATGACGGTGTCACCGGACGTGATCGCACTCCACAGCGGATATCCGGCCGACGAACTACTCCCCCTTCGCCAGATTCGTGGCGCCCTCTCCCGCGCGGCCCGCAGCCCGGTGGCCGCGCGCCGCCCGCACCCGTCCGGGCTCGGCGAACTCCGCGACTGGTTCGCCCAGGAGTTGTCGATGAGCGGCACAACCAGAATTCACGGCTCTGACGTGCTGATCACTCCGGGTGGTCAGAGTGCGTTGTCCTCCACGTTCCGAGCGCTCGCCGGACCCGGTGACGCGATAGTCATGGAATCGCCTACCTACTGGGGCGCCGTCGCGGCCGCGAAGCAGGCCGGACTGGTGGTCGTCCCGGTCGCACGTGCAGCGCAGGCACCCGACCCGGGCGACCTCGCCGCCGCATTGACGTCATCGGGCGCGCGGATCTTCTACGCCCAGCCGCATTTCGCCAACCCCACGGGAGCGCACTGGTCACGCGACGAGCAGGACGCGATCATCGATGTCGCCCGCAGACACGGCGTGTTCGTCGTCGAGGACGACTGGGCCCACGATTTCGGTATAGACGCCGAGGTAACGCCGCTGGCTGCACGCGATCCGGACGGCCACGTGATCTACGTGCGTTCGATCACCAAGAGTGTCTCACCGGCACTGCGGGTGGCAGCCGTGGTGGCGCGCGGTCCGGCCCGGCGACGAATCGAAACCGATCGCACCATCGACGATCTGTACGTGTCCGGCGTACTGCAGAGCGCCGCTGTGGAGGTGTTGACCCACCCGTCGTGGAACTCGCACCGCAGGATGGTTCGCGATCTGTTGCGGGGGCGACGTGACGCCCTCATCGACGCGCTGGATGCCGCCGTGCCGGAATTGGCGCTGACACACCGCCCACTCGGTGGGCTGAACTTGTGGCTGCGTATGCCGGACGGCTCCGACCCGGAGGCATTCGCGGCGCGGTGTCTGAGCCGTGGTCTGTCCATCTCCCCCGGGGCCGAGTGGTTTCCGGCAGAACCACCGGGCGCCTACGTCCGATTGAACTTCGGTGGTTCGCACCCGGACCACTTCCCGGAGGCCGCTCGCATCCTCGCCGGGGCGCTGCGGGCCTAACCGGCCATGATCGCCGGCAGCTTGTCCGCGAGGTAGCGCGCGTACGCCGCACCGGTAATCGTGAAACCGGAATTGAAGGCGTACGGCAGGAACAGGAGCTTCTTCTCCTGCACGGCACGAACTCGCTGGAACGTCGGGCTCGCCACTGCTTCCGCGGTGTCCAGGTTCTGCATGACGATCAGGTCGGCCTGGTCGAACAGTGCAAGATTCTCCAACGAAATCTGCCCACGTCCGTCGACGGCGTCGAAGCCTGGCCCGCTGGTCACGACGTCGAGTCCGAGTTCGCGAGCGACGTCGACGGGGTACGCGCCGTCGAGCATCATCACGAACTGATCGGTGTCACCGGTGGCGATGATCACCTTCTTCCCCGCCATCACCGGCATCAACGTTGCTGCCGACGACGAGACGGCGTCGTCGTAGTCCGACATTGCCGAGCCGAGCTGTTCGCCGCGTCCGATCATGTTCAGCTGGAGCGCGAGCGCTTCCTTCCAGCCGATATTCGAGGAATTACTCCAGCCGGGGCTGCCCGGGTCGATGCCGACCACCGGCGCGATGTTTTCGAACTGTGTCGCATTGGGCAGTGCCGGGTAGCGCCCCGCAGAGATCAGGAGGAGGTCGGGATCGTGCTGCATCGCCTGCTCGGCGCTCAGTTCGCGTTCGCCACCCTCCAGTTGCAGAACACCGGGATCGAGACGCGCGAACACCGGATTCGGCACACCGCCCTCGTCGAGTTCGGACAGCGCCCGCACCGCCACCATCGGATACCCCGCGATGAGGGAGAACTCGATACTTCCGCGAGTGTCCAGGCACATGACCCGTCGGGGGTCCTCGGGGATGTCGACCGTGAATCCGTTGTGATCGAACAACACTGTGCTTGTGCCTACCGACGAGGAATCGGGCGAGGAGTCGGGCGAGGAGCCACTTCCGGAGTTACCGGACCCGCACGCTGTCAAAAGTGCGGCCGAGGCCGCTCCGGCACCGAGGCCGAAGAGACTTCGTCTGGACAATACGCGCGATTCAATTGCCGTTCGGCCGTTCATGGGTATCCTTCTACTCGTACTGATGAATACCAATGTTGGTCGCCGAAAGCAGATTTCAGGCCTCGATCGAGGCCAATTCCTGTCGCGTCGACGCCACGGGCACTGAGTCCCCTCGCACGTATCCGATCGCAACCGACGGTTCGGGTGACCCTTCCGCCTGCGGCTGTGACGTCGCGGCAATCCCGAACGGAGTCGAGCGCGCGGAGCTGCTTCCTTGTAATCTCGACGGCATGGCACTCTCCGAGAACGAGCGTGAACAGTTCCTGTCCGAACCCCATATCGCTGCGCTGGCGGTGCCGGACAAACCCGGCCGTGGCCCGCTCGTCGTGCCGATCTGGTACCTCTACACTCCTGGCGGTCAACCGTGGTTCATCACGGGCAAGGGCTCCCGCAAGGCCAGGCTCATCGAGTCGGCCGGCTATTTCTCGCTGATGGTCGAGCGCCTGGAGCCGACGGTCCGCTACGTCACCGTCGAAGGTTCCGTGGACCGGATCGTCCCTGGCACGGACGAGATGCTGGTGGAAGTCACCAAGCGATACCTGGCCCCGGACAAGGTCGACGACTACCTGCGCGGCGCCCGCGCCGAACACGGCGAGAGCGTGGCGATCTACTTGAATCCTCTGCACTGGCTTTCTGCCGACATGGGGAGTCTGTAACTCGACGAGCCTGGCAGCGCCGGCCGTGGCCGGAGTCAGGTTTCGGTGTGGATTCTCACCCGATCGACCTTGTGTTCCTTGGCTTCGAAAGCGCACAGCGCAATTGCGGGTCACCCGGACACGATGGCGTCCTTCACCAAGTAGGTGATCGTGTTGGGACCGATGAACGTGTCGTGGAAACGTTCAGCGCGATCGTCCCGTCGTGCGGGCGTGAACCGACCGGGTCGCTGATCTGGCCACTCGCCCCGGACAGCGACTCCCAGCTCGCACGACCACGTGCGCCCACTGCTCGCGGGCAGCTCTCGACGACGCCTATGGCCTGTGCCCGCGTCACGACGGCGCTCACGCGCGCATCTCGTATGCTCCGTCGTAGGCCTTGACCTGCTGCCAGACGCGACCGAATCGATCGGCGTCGACAACGGGTTTGCGTACCGCCCCGAGCGCCCAATCCTGCTGCTGCTCCGTCGACGACGGCTTTCCGTGCAGCGCGATCGCATAGCCGGAGAAGTCGCGAATCTGGAAGTCGAAGATCTGGTCGATCACGTCGACGTCGAGGCCGGTGATCTCGGCCTGTTCGAGGATCAGGTGACCGTAGACCACCAGCGAGAACAGATGCCCCACGGTGAGCATGAAGTCGAGATCCTTCTGCTGCTGCTCGTCCGGTGCTGCGGCAGTGAGCAATTCGGTCAGCGCGAGGGCCTGCTCGTAGAAGCGGGCGACGTTCGGTATCGACGAATGCTTCTCGTACACCGGTTTCCATTCGTGGAACCTGATTTTCGCAGCGCCCCTGGTCGGACCCTGGTTCCAGAAGAACTCGTCGTCGGCGGCGTCGTCACGGGTGAGCACCTCGGGGAACTGTGCCGGGTCGAACAGGTAGTTGGGCAGGAACTTGAGGATCAGCCCGACGTTGACGTGCACGGTGCCCTCGAGTTTGGGCAGCGTTCCGATCATCTGCGCCGCCTCACGGAAGTACGTGGACTTCTCGTACCCCTTGGCCGCGATCACCTCGTGCAGCAGGCCCACCACCTTCTCGCCCTCCGACGTGACCTTCGCCTTGGTCATGGGATTGAACAGCAGGTAGCGCCGATCGTCGAGGCTTGCACTGCGGAAGTAGTCGACGGCGCGGGCGCTGAACTGCTTCATCGCTATCAGCCGCGAATAGGCGTCGACGAAGGCGGCACGAACGTGCGCGAAGTCGGTGACCGGGTTTCCGTACAGAATCCTGTTCTGCGCGTGGGTGATCGCCTCGAAGAACGCGTGCTCGGTGATGCCGATGGACCCCGTGCACAGGTTGAACTTTCCGACGTTGACCGTGTTGAGTGCGGCTTCGAAGGCCGCGACTCCGGTGTGCAGGATGTCTTCCTCGCGTACCGGGTAGTCGTCGAGTCGGAAGTTGCTCACGTACATCTGACCGCGTAGGACGTTGTCCACGAGGTGATAGTTCGGGTGCGCGCTGTCCGCGACGAAGAACACGTACCCTTCCGGGCCGTCGACGTCGGTTCGCCGACCGAACACCGAAACGGTCGAGGCAACGTTGCCGTTGCCGATGTAGTACTTCTCACCGCCGGCACGGAACGCCACGTCACCGTCGGCAGGTGTGAGGAGCAGGTCGGTGGAGTACACGTCGGCACCGTGCTCGCGTTCGGAGAGAGCGAACGCCATCACGCCGCCGTCGGCGAGTTCGCGGGCCACCCGCGTCTTCGCGGTGTCGTTGGCACTCATCCACACCGGGCCGAGCCCGAGAATCGTCACCTGCCAGGTGTACCAGTACGCGAGGCCGTAGAAGCCGAGGATCTCACTGAGTGCGGCATTGCGGGCTCCGTCCCACCGTCGGTTGTCGTCGCCGTTCGCGAAGGCCGCCGGGGTCTGGAACGTCGCGAAAAGCTGTTCCTTCGCAACGAAGTCCAGGAAGTCGGAGACCCACACCGCTTCGAGGTCGTCGTGAAGCAGTTGCTTCTTTCCCCGATTCTCGAACCAGTCGATGGTGGCCCGCAGCAGACGCCTCGTTTCCGGATCGAACCGGTCGGGATCGTAGGTACGGGGGTTGAGCAGCAATCCGTCAGTGCCGGTCACGTCTTACCTTTCGTCGATGAGGCCAACTTACCAGCGGGTAACTTCATCCGCGGCGAGAATCACCCAGCCGGTGCGAATCGCTGCCATACCGTGGATTCGACGGGGTCCCAGGGTGCAGCTCGTGACCTGGTGAGTCGGTGGCAGCACAGCCCGATGAGTACCGCGGACACGTGGCCGACTGCGGTGAAGTCGGTGCTTACGATCAACGGAACTCCGTACACCAGTGCCAGTGCGGCGAGGTAGACGTATCGCCACGGTGTCACGATCCGGTAGGCCAGAACGCCCATGACTCCCGCCAGCGCGTAGCTGACCCCGACGTCGAGGGTGTTCACCGCGGCCTGGTTCACGTACCCGTGCCGAATCCCCTCGTACAGAACACCTTCACTGACGTACGTGGCCCCGACGTGCGCGAGCACCACCACACCCAACCATCGAATCGTTCCGAGCCAGCGCTCGGCGGTCGCGTGAAAGATGGTGAAGAGCACGAAATACAAAGGCCACCCGCCACCTTCGAGCCAGAAGGCGCTCGAGATCAACACCCGGAACGGGTCTTCCGACAGATGATGGAGATTCGTCGACCGCTTACCCAGGAAACGTTCCTGGACCTGCTCCGGCAGATGGTTGAGAAAGACAGTGTTCGCCAGGAGGACGAGTAGCCAGAGATAGGTCAGCGGCGCGCTCCGCACCCACAGCAACACCGCCTTGGCGCCTCGCCGCAACACACTCACTGTGTCGAGTGTGCGCTCACTCCGTCACCACGGCAATCGCAAACCCGTCCCACCCCTTCGAACCCACGGTCTGAATCGCGGTGCCGTCGAGCCGCGGTTCGGCCGCGATGGCCTCGAGTACCTCACGGCTGGCTTTGACTCGCTCGTCGTCGAGAGTGGGGTTGGAGACGTGTCCACCACGAACGACGTTGTCGACGATCACGACGGTTCCCGTGTGCGAGAGCGCCAGAGCCCACTTGAGGTACTCGGTGTTGTTCTCCTTGTCCGCGTCGATGAAAACGAGATCGAAGGGCGTGGAGTCTTCCTTGGCGATCAGCGGAAGATTGTCGAGTGCGGCGCCGACGCGGATGTCGACGCGATCTTCCAGCCCCGCACGCTTGACGTTCGCCGCCGCGACCTCGGCATGGGCAGGCTCGAACTCCAACGTCACGACGCGTCCGGACGCGCCGACGGCCCGGGCCAACCAGATCGTGCTGTAACCGCCCAGCGTGCCGATTTCGAGCACGTTGCGCGCCAGCACCATCCTGGCGAGAAGGTTCAGCAGTTTCCCCTGGTTCGGGGCCACGTCGATCGGTGGTAGTGACGCCTCGGCGTTGGCTGCGAGTGCCGCGTCGAGATCCGGATCCGCCCCCACCAACGTGGAGACGAGATAGCTGTCGACTTCGGCCCAATCCGGTTCGTTTCCCATACCTGTCGATTCTGGCAGAAAAGCAGGACAGCCGCAGGTACCTCGGCGGGTATCTGCGGCTGCCGGGTGAGGTCGGTGATCAGCCTCGAACGGCGGCGATGACATCCGCCACGGCGGCATCCGCGTCGATCTCACGGCTTTCGCCGGTGAAGCGATCGCGGATCTCGACCTTGCCGTCGGCCCACCCTCGACCGACGACGACGATCAGCGGAACCCCGATCAGCTCGGAGTCCTTGAACTTCACTCCCGGTGACGCTTTGCGATCGTCGAGGATGACCTCGAGGCCGGCGCGATCGAGCTGCGCCGCCAAACCTTCGGCACCTTCACGAGCGGTCTCGTCCTTGTTCGCGATGACGAGGTAGACGTCGGCCGGTGAAACCTCGGCCGGCCAGCGCAGACCCTTCTCGTCGTGGTGCTGCTGGGCGATGACGGCGACGAGGCGTGAGACACCGACGCCGTACGAACCCATGGTGGGGCGCACCGGCTTGCCGTTCTCCGCGAGGACGTCGACGTTGAAGACATCGGTGTACTTGCGGCCGAGTTGGAAGACGTGACCGATCTCGATGCCGCGAGCGGAGACGAGAACGCCGCCTCCGTCCGGTGAGGGGTCGCCGTCACGAACCTCGGCGGCTTCGATCGTTCCGTCGGGCGTGAAGTCGCGTCCGGCCACCAGGCCGACAACGTGCTTGCCGTCTTCGTCGGCACCGGTGATCCAGCTGGTGCCGCCGACGACGCGGGGGTCGACGAGGTAACGGATTCCGTTGGCCTGCACAGCCTTCGGCCCGATATAACCCTTGACCAGGAACGGGTTGTTCTTGAAGTCGGTCTCGGTGATCATGACGAACTCCGCAGGCTCGAGTGCGACTTCGAGCCGCTTCTCGTCGACCTCACGGTCACCGGGGATGCCGATGGCCAGCAGCTCCCATTCGCCACCGGGCACGCGCGTCTTGACCAGGATGTTCTTGAGGGTGTCCGCGGCGGTGACGGTGCGGCCGAGGTCGGCACCGTTGGCCCAGTCGACGAGGGCGTCGATCGTAGGGGTGTTCTCGGTGTCGTACACCGTCGCCTCCGGCAGACCCTCGATCGGGAGCGCGTCGGGGACGACGGTCGTGACGGCCTCGACGTTGGCGGCATATCCCGATTCGAGGCAACGGACGTAGGTGTCCTCACCGATGTCGCTCTCGGCGAGGAATTCCTCGGACGCGCTGCCACCCATCGCACCGGAGGTGGCCGAGACGATGACGTACTTGACGCCCAGTCGCGTGAAGATCTTCTCGTACGCGTCGCGGTGCGCCTGGTACGACGCGGACAGGCCCTCGTCGGTGAGATCGAAGGAGTACGAATCCTTCATGACGAACTCGCGGCCACGCAGGATGCCTGCGCGCGGACGCTCTTCGTCGCGGTACTTGGTCTGCACCTGGTACAGGGTGACCGGGAAGTCCTTGTACGAGTTGTACTCACCCTTGACCGTGAGGGCGAACAGTTCCTCGTGGGTGGGGCCGAGCATGTAGTCGTTGCCCTTGCGGTCCTTGAGTCGGAACAACCCGGCACCGTATTCGGTCCACCGGTTGGACGCCTCGTAGGGTTCACGCGGCAACAGCGCGGGCAGCAGGATTTCTTGTCCGCCAATGGCATTCATCTCTTCGCGGACGACGCGCTCCACCTCGCGCAGTACTCGCAGTCCCAGTGGTAGCCACGAGTACACACCTGGCGCGATGCGGCGCACGTATCCGGCTCGAACCAGCAGTTTGTGGCTGGCGACTTCGGCGTCCGACGGATCGTCACGCAGGGTACGCAGGAACAGGTGGGACAGGCGGGTAATCACGAGGGGTAAGGATAGTCGGCGACAACTCCCGAGTGGGCGTCGGTACGGTATCGGGGTGCTTGTATTGCTGCCTCCCTCCGAAACCAAGTCCGACGGCGGCAAGGACGCCGCTCTGGATTTGGCCGAGTTGTCGATGCCCCAGTTGGCGCCGACCCGCGAGATCCTGGTTCAGGCGTTGGTCGATCTGGCGTCCGACGTCGACGCCTCGTGTACCGCTCTCGGTCTGGGTCCGACGCAGGCGAGCGAGGTCGAGCGCAACGCGAAGCTGTGGGTCTCGGCCACTCGGCCGGCGATCGAGCGGTATACCGGCGTGCTGTTCGACGCACTGGAGACGAAGTCGTTCACAAAGGTGCAGAAGGCGAAGGCACTGCAGCGTCTCGCGGTCGGATCAGCTCTGTTCGGTGCGGTCCGGGCCGGGGACCTGATTCCCGCGTACCGGCTCTCGGGTGGATCGAAACTGCCGGGAATGGGGACGCTGCGATCGCTGTGGAAGCCGGAGTTGTCGAAGGCGTTGGTCGCCGAGGCCGACGGTCTGATCGTCGATCTGAGATCGGGCACCTACCAAGATCTGGGACCGATTCCGGATGCTCTGATCGCCACGGTGCTCACCGAGAAGCCGGACGGCAGCCGCACGGTGGTCAGTCACTTCAACAAGCATCACAAGGGGTTGCTCGCGCGAGCTCTGGTGATCTCGCGGGCCGAACCCACCGACATCACGGGGGTCGCGCGTGTGGCATCGAAGGCCGGACTTCGGGTGGAGATCGCCTCACCGAGGGAACTGATCATCCTCACCTGACCCCTACGAGATGCCCTGCGCCACCTTCTCCGCAACTTGCGCCTGGGCCACCTGAGCCGGGGTGAACTTGACGAAGAACGCCGAGAACGCGGCCAACAGCGCGAGAATCGCACACCCGAACAGCGCAAAGACGTATCCCTCGCTGAGGGCGTGCAATTGCTCCGGCGACATGTTGGCGGCCGCACCGCTCACCCCGCCGAGGGAGAGCGTTCGCGACGCGGCCATGGCCCCCACCACGGCCAGACCGACGGGCCCGAAGAGCACCTGTGCAACCTGTGCGATGGCGGTCAGCGGACCGATGTCCTTGGGTCCGACGCCGGCGATCGCGCACAGCGGCAGCGGTACGACGGCCAGTCCGACACCGAATCCGACACCGATCACCAGGACGAACAGATTCCCGAAGTAGGTCGCGTCCACTCCGAGTGTGGAGGCGTAGAGCAGACCGGCGAACGTCAACAGTGACCCGACGATCACCAGCCATCTGGCTTGGATACGGACGGCAAGTTTGGACGCCACGAACGCAGCCGCCCCGAGTCCGAAGGCAAACGGCACGAAGGCAAGGCCTGCATGCAGCGGGCTGTAGCCGAGGATGTCCTGAACGAACAGCGCCACGTACGGTGCCAGCGAGAACATCACCGCCCCGATCAACGCGAGCGAGATGAACGTGAACACGCGGTTCGAGTTCGTGAACAGACCGAACGGGAGAAGCGGATTCTCGGCCCGTCGTTCGACCGAGAGGAACAGGAGGAAGAGTGCGACGCCGCCGATCAGGGCGCCGAGCACTGCCGGGCTGGTCCAGCCCATCTCGGGTCCTTCGGTGAAACCGAAGACGATTCCCGTGCAGCCGAGTGTCGCCAGTATCGCGCCCGGTACGTCCAGGGCGAGTCGCTCGCTACCGGTTTCTCGGAGCGCGAAGATCGCGAGCGCGATGATCAGCAGACCGATGGGTACGTTGATGAGGAAGATCCAGCGCCACGAGACCTGGGTCAGTGCGCCGCCGATGATCAGTCCGGCTACCGATCCGATGCCGGTCATGGCCGCGAAGATCGCGATCGCCTGGTTCCGGACCGGGCCGGGTGCGAACGTCGTCGCCACCAACGCCAGAGCGGTCGGCGAGGCGACGGCGGCCCCGATTCCCTGTACCGATCGCGCTGCGATCAACATCGCCTCGTTGGTTGCGAGACCGCACGCCAACGACGCGAAGGTGAACAGGACGACGCCGCCGAGGAACATCTTCTTCCGACCGAAGGTATCTCCCAGTCGGCCGCCGAGCAGCATCAGGCCACCGAAGGTGAGCGCGTACGAGGTGATCACCCAGTTGCGGCCCGAATCACCGAGCTCGAGGTCCTCCTGGATTCGCGCCAGGGCCAGCGAGGCGACGGTGCCGTCGAGCACCATCATCAGTTGCATGCCGCTGAGGACGACGATGGCCAGGCCGAAGGCCCGAGTAGTCACTGGATATCGGACGGCAGCGGCTTCGGCGCTCGAGGAATCAGACACAGGAGTTCACGTTACCCAGCGTCCACGGAAAAGCCCGCGACCGCACCGATCACGATGATGGCCGGCGGCTTGACCTGCTCTTCTTTCACCCGCACGGCGACGGTCCCCAGATCGGCACGCACTTCGCGTTGCGTCCGTAGCGTTCCCTCCTGGATCACGGTGACCGGTGTGCTCGACGGCCGGCCGCCCTCGACGAGAGCTGCGGCGAACTTGTCGATGCGTTCGACGGCCATCAGCAGCACGATGGTGCCCCGAAGTTTGGCCAGTGCCGACCAGTCGACCAACGAGTCCGGATGGTCGGGCGCGAGGTGACCGCTGACGACGACGAATTCGTGTGTCACCCCGCGATGGGTCACCGGAATGCCGGCTGCGGACGGGACCGAGATCGCGCTCGTGATTCCGGGTACGACGGTCACCGGAACGCCGGCCGCCGCGCAGGCCTCGAGTTCCTCGTAGCCGCGCCCGAACACGTACGGGTCACCGCCCTTGAGTCGGACGACGAACTTGCCTGCCTTCGCGTTGTCGACGAGTGCGGCGTTGATGGCCTCCTGCGCCATGGCGCGGCCGTACGGGATCTTCGCGGCGTCGATCACCTCGACGTCGGGTCCGAGTTCGGCGAGCAGTTCGGGCGGGGCCAGGCGGTCGGCGACGACGACGTCGGCGCGGGCGAGCAACCGTCGTCCGCGCACGGTGATCAGATCGGGGTCTCCCGGTCCGCCGCCGACCAGGGCGACACCGGGTGCGGCGGGCTCGGCCGTGTCCGCGAGCACTCCGGACTGGAGGCCTTCGACGACGGCGGTACGCACGGCGGCTGATCGGCGGTGATCCCCACCTGCCAACACTCCGATACTCATGCCGTCGTATTCGGCGCTGGCCGGGGTGACTGCGGTGCCGCGCTTGGCGTTGTCGGCGCGCACACAGAAGATGTGACGGCTCTCGGCCTCGGCGACGATCGCCGCGTTCGTCTCCGGCTCGTCCGTCGACGCGATGGCGTACCAGGCACCGTCGAGGTCACCGGCAGCGTAGGGGCGTTCTTCCACGGTGATCTGACCGGCGGTGGCCATGCCCTCGACGGCCGGGGTGAATGCTCGACTGATCACGTGTACGCGGGCACCGGAGGCGACCAGCAATCCGAGTCGGCGTTGAGCAACCGTCCCACCGCCGAAGACGACGACGCGCCGATCGGTCAGGTTCAGTCCGACCAGGTAGTTGGTTTCGTCTGCGGTGGACTCGCTCACTCGCACTCCGTTTCGTCGTCAAAGATTTCTAGCGCTGGTGAAACTTTACGGGTCTCGGCTTTTCGGGCCACTGCCACGGTCACCGAGTTCCGTGATGTCTTGCCGACGAGCAGCGCTCCCCCACCGGAAGCCAGTATCGCGGCCGCCTCGGCGACGCTGGCGGTACCGACCTCGCCTGCTACACGAGCCGAGGGCGACGGAACCTGCACTGCGGCAAGAACATCCGGAGAGAAAGACACTACCGGGGCATCCAAGGCCAGTGCCGCCGCCCGCAGCATCGGAGAATCGGCTTTCACCGAGACGGTAGCCAAGGTGAGAACCCTTCCCAGCCGAACGGTGGCTGCTCGTACCGCGTCGACGATGTCAGGTGCGCGCGCTCCGGAGCTGAACCCGATGCCGACGCAGAGCTCAGCCGCGCGCGGCATCGACGAACTTGACGATCGAGGCGGGTTGTCCGACCGGATGCGTATGCAGATACGACGCGTGAACACCGCCGCGCACGAACCCCTCGCGGACACTACCGCCGTCCCACGGTCGCCAGCCCCATGCGGTGGTGGCGCCGTCGGCCTCGGACGAGAGCAGGGACGTGCGGTGGAATTCGTGTCCGGTGACGCGGGCGCCGGCGTCGAAGAGGCTGGATTCACCGAGAGCAACGGCGGTGCGGTAACCGAGCGTGAGCCGCTTTCCGAAGACGGCGTCGACGTCGATCACACCGGCCATGGCGTGTCCGTCGAGACTGCGGGCGAGGTAGAGGAGGCCGGCGCATTCGGCGTGAATCGGGGCGCCGCCGTCGGCCAGGTCACGAACCTGCTGCAGCAGAACAGTATTGGCGGCCAGATCGACTGCGTGTTCTTCCGGAAATCCGCCGGGCAGCACCAGTGCCGCAGTGCCGGTGGGAAGTTCGTCGCGTAGTGGGTCGAACACCCGCACATCTCCGCCCGCCGCTTCGAGCAGTTCTCGGTGTTCGGCGTACCCGAAGGTGAAGGCCGGTCCGCCTGCCATCGCGATCACCGGCCGCGACTCGGCATGCGCGCCCACCTCGGCAGCCGGATTCCAGGCCCCGTCGGTGACGTGTACCGCCGCCAGTGACCGAACAGCTCCCAGATCGACGTGCGTGGCAATCAGCTCGGACATCGCATCCACCGCCGCCACTGCTGCCCTCCCGTGCTCGGCGGCCGGAATCAATCCGAGGTGGCGCGACGGCACCTCCAGTTCCGCCAGTCGCGGCACGACCCCGAGGACCGGGACACCGACCTTGTCGCACGCATGCCGCAGCACCTGCTCGTGCCGGGCACTGCCGACCCGGTTGAGGATGACACCGCCGATCCGGACTCCGCTGTCGTAGGTGGAAAAACCGTGCAGCACGGCGGCCAGGCTCTGACTGTGACCGCGGGCGTCGATCACCAGCACCACCGGCGCCCCCAACATCGACGCGACCTGCGCGGTCGAGCCTTCCGCCGAGGGTTGCGAGTTGGCTTCGTCGATCTTGCCGTCGAAGAGCCCCATGACGCCCTCCACGACGGCGATGTCACAACCGATCGTGCCGTGCCCGTACAGCGGCGCGATACGCTCCGGCCCCACCAGAATCGTGTCGAGGTTGCGTCCTGGCCTACCTGCCGCCAGCCCGTGATAGCCGGGGTCGATGTAATCCGGCCCCACTTTGAACGGTGCGACGGTACTGCCGGTCTGCCGCAAAGCACCGATCAACCCCGTTGCCACCGTGGTTTTTCCGCTGCCGGATGCGGGCGCGGCGATCACGACGGCTGGGACGGACGAGCTCACCATTCGATGCCCCGTTGACCCTTCCGGCCGGCATCCATGGGGTGCTTGACCTTCGTCATCTCGGTGACCAGGTCGGCGGCGTCGATCAGCGCCTGCGGGGCGTCCCGCCCGGTGATGACGACGTGCTGATTGCCCGGTCGATCACGCAGGGTCTGCACCACCTCGTCGACGTCCACCCACCCCCATTTGAGGGGGTAGGTGAACTCGTCGAGGACGTAGAAGCGGTGTTCCTCGTCGGCCAGACGTCGGGCGATCTCCTTCCACCCCTCCGCCGCGGCGGCAGCGTGGTCTTCTTCGCTACCGGCCTTACGGGTCCAGGACCACCCCTCACCCATCTTGTGCCACTGCACCGGTCCGCCGGCGCCGGTCTCGTCGTGCAGTTGTCCGAGAGTGCGGAATGCGGCCTCTTCACCTACCTTCCACTTCGCGCTCTTGACGAACTGGAAGACACCGATGTCGAAGCCCTGATTCCAGGCTCGCAATGCCATGCCGAATGCGGCGGTGGACTTACCTTTTCCGGGGCCGGTATGGACGGCGAGTACCGGTGCGTTACGACGCTGACGCGTGGTCAGCCCGTCGTCGGGAACTGTGGCGGGAATACCCTTGGGCATGGAAATCTCCTGAAGCTGATGGTCAAGCAGCGGCGCGGACGACACCCGCGACCTGCTGCGCTGACAGTTCGGCGAGACGGACGTATCCGCCCGAGAGTTCGCGGGCAAGTTCGGCGGCCAACCCCAGCCGAACCAGGCCGGTTTCGCAGTCCACCACGATGGATGCGACGCGGGCGTCGGCCAGCAGATGCGCGGCGACGCGGGCGCGATGCAGAGCGTCCTTGCCGCCGGTGGCCCGACCGTCGGTGAGCGCGACGACGAGAGCGCGGCGTTGCGGATCACGAAGGCGCTCCCGCAGGACTACTTCGCGGGCACGCAGGAATCCTTCGGCCAGTGGCGATTTGCCGCCGGTCCGCATGGACTGCAGGCGGCGCACGGCGATGTCCACCGACGACGTCGGGGGCAGCACCAGCTCTGCATCGCGGCCACGCACGGTGATGACGGCAACTTTGTCGCGACGCTGGTAGGCGTCGCGCAGCAGGGACACCACCGCACCGGTGACGGCCGAGAGTCGATCACGGGCCGCCATCGAACCCGAGGCGTCGACGACGAAGACGATCAGATTCCCTTCGCGCCCTTCGCGAATCGCGCCGCGAAGATCCGCCGGCGCCAGCTGCAGCCTGCCACCGATTCGGCCACGAGAGATCTGGGATTCGGCGGCGGCGAACACCGTACTCGTCAGGTGCAGGCCGTGACCGCGCTCGCGAGTGGAGCGCACGACCCGGCCCCGAGTGGACATCGAGCGCGAGCGACGACCTGGTGCACCTTCACCGACGCCGGGAACCTCGAGTAGCTTGGCCTTGAACTCGCCGGCGGGCGGTGCCGAGGGTCGATCAGTGGCGCGCACTCCCCCACCTGGTCCGTCGGGGTCTTCAGGGCCGTCGTCGTCCGGGCCATTTCCGGGTCCGTCGTCCGGGCCGTTTTCAGGGCCGTCGCTGTCCGGGCCACGGTCGTCGGAGCCGTTCTGCTCGGGGCTCTCCTGTGGTTCGGGCTCTCCAGCCTTCGCGTCCTCGTCCGCTTTCGACATCGCTTCGTCGAGCTGGTCCTGATCCAGGCCGGGCTCGTCGAACGGGTCACGGCGGCGGCGGTGCGGCAGAGTCAATTCGGCGGCAACGCGAACGTCTTCCTCGGTGACTTCGGTATCGCCCCGCCACGCCGCGTGGGCAGTGGCGGTACGGGCCAACACGAGGTCGGCACGCATCCCGTCGACGTCGAACGACGCACAGAGCGAGGCGATCCGGCGCAGCTCGCGGTTACTGAGCTCGACCGAAGCCAATTTCCGACGAGCGGAAAGGATTTCGGCTGCCAGCTCTTGATCTGCCGGTTGGTAGCGAGCGGCGAATGCCTGCGGATCACGTTCGTAGTCGAGCCGGCGTCGCACCACTTCCATACGCACGTCCACCTCGCGCGATGCCGCGACATCGACGGCCAGCCCGAAGCGGTCGAGCAGCTGCGGGCGCAGTTCTCCCTCTTCCGGGTTCATCGTGCCCACCAACACGAACTTGGCGGGGTGCGAATGGGAGATGCCGTCGCGCTCGACGTGCACGCGGCCCATTGCCGCAGCGTCGAGAAGTACGTCGACCAGGTGATCGTGCAGGAGATTCACTTCGTCGACATACAGCACGCCCTGATGGGCAGCGGCCAGCAGTCCGGGCTGGAACGCGCGTTCGCCGTCACGAAGGACTTTCTCGAGGTCGATGGAGCCGATCACGCGGTCCTCGGTGGCGCCGACGGGCAGTTCGACCAAGCGAGCCGGACGGGCCACCCCGTCGTCGTCGACGGCAGGCAGGAGTGCCGTCAACGCCCGAACCACCGTCGACTTCGCGGTTCCCTTCTCCCCTCGCACGAGCACACCACCGATTCCGGGGTGCACCGCACACAAGATCAAAGCCAGCCTGAGCTGATCCTGACCGACCACTGCGCTGAACGGGAATCCCGCCACCTGACTTCGGTCGTCTTCAACTCGCACGTCGATATCCCTCCACCTCTCGGTTTCCTCGCCGAGACGTTGGCTGCAGTGAGAATGTCGCGGCAATCTGGCTGAGATGTCGTGCCGTCACAGCGCCGGGGCACTGGGCAGATGAGACATCTTTCACAGTGGCGGGACCGCGCCTGCTTCGAACAGGACTTCCCCGCGAACATTCGGTATGGAAAAACCCTAGTCGGCTCGGACTTCCGCGAGCCGACCAGGGTATTGAAATCAGTGCCGTCCGGCGATCGGTTCAGGAGGCCGCGGACACGAACGGCTCACCGCCGCCTCGACGCATCGGCGTGTGGGGAATGCCGTCCTCGACGAACTCCTCGCCGTCGGCCTTGAAGCCGTGCTTGGCGTACATCTCCACCAGGTACGTCTGGGCGTTGATCCGGCAGGGGGCTTCCCCCACTTCCGCGAGCGCTGCCTGCAACAACCGGGTGGTGTGGCCCAGTCCACGAGCGGGACGCGAGGTGCACAACCGACCGATTCGGAAGCTCTTCGTCCCATTGTCGTGTTCCTCGAGCAGACGCAGGGTGCACACCACCTGACCGTCCTGTTCGAGCCACAGATGCCGAGTTTCCGCCAGCAGATCCCGCCCGTCCAACTCCGGATACGGGCAGGCCTGCTCGACGACGAACACCTCGACCCGAAGCTTCAGCAGTTCGTACAACGTCTTGTTGTCGAGGTCGAGTGCCCAGGAACGCTTGAGTGCCGCTGTTGCCGTCATGGAGTGGACTATCACACAGTCACGGCGGTGTCCGCGACCGGAGCAGAGTGCGACGCTCCGACCGAATCGAGCTCGAGTACCTTCGAGGACCAGTCCCACACCTGGTTGAACAGGCCCTCGTTGTCGGTGAGTTTCACGCCGATGGACGGAACCATTTCGCGAAGCTTGCCCTTCCAGCCTTGGAATTGCGTCGGGAAGCAGCGCTCGAGAACGTCGAGCATCGCAGGCACGGCGGTGGAGGCACCGGGCGAAGCACCGAGCAGACCGGCGATGGTTCCGTCCTCGGCGGCTACCACCGCGGTCCCGAATTCGAGAACACCACCTTTGCCCTTGGCCCGGCGGATCACCTGAACCCGCTGACCGGCCGTGATGAGCTCCCAGTCCTTGGCTTGTGCCTTGGGCGCGAATTCACGCAGATCCACGATGCGGCCTGCCTCGTTCTTGGCGAGTTCGCTGACCAGGTACTTGACCAGACCCAACTCGCTGACGCCGACACCGAGCATGGACAGGATGTTGTTCGGTTTGACCGAGCCGGGCAGATCGGTGACCCGACCTTCCTTGAGGAACTTGGGGGACCACCCCGCGTACGGCCCGAACAGCAGGCCGGGCTTGTTACCGATGACGCGCGTGTCGAGGTGCGGAACCGACATGGGCGGCGCACCGACCGCGGCCTTGCCGTAGACCTTCGCGCTGTGCTGGGCGATGAGGTCCGGATTGGTGCAACGCAGGAACGCGCCGCTGACCGGGAATCCGCCGAAGCCCTTGGCTTCCTTGATGCCCGACTTCTGCAGCAGGTGCAGCGCGCCACCACCGGCACCGACGAACACGAACCGCGATCGCACGGTGCGCTTCTCGCCGGTGCGACGATTGGTGACCTTGACGGTCCACGACTTGTCCGAATTCTGAGTGAGGTTGGTGACCTCGTGACCGAAGTAGGCCTTGCCCCCGGTCTTTCCGACATAGCCGACGAGCTGCTTGGTCAGCGCTCCGAAATCGACGTCGGTGCCGTCCTGGGTCCAGTTCAAGGCGATGGGATCGGAGAAGTCCCGGCCCTTGGCCATGAGCGGCAGGCGCTTGGAGAATTCGTCCGGATCGTCGATGTACTCCATGCCGCGGAAGAGCGGATGCTTGGCGAGAGCGTCGTATCGAGCACGCAGGTACTTCGCGTTGGCTTCGCCGTGCACGAAGCTCACGTGCGCGACGGGATTGATGAACTCCTTGGGCGTGGTCAAGATCCCCTGCTCGACCGCATGTGCCCAGAACTGGCGAGATACCTGGAATTGCTCGTTGACGTTGACGGCCTTCTTGACGTCGACCGTGCCGTCCGCGTTCTCGGGCGTGTAGTTCAACTCGCACAGCGCCGAGTGTCCCGTGCCTGCGTTGTTCCACGGATCGCTGCTCTCGGCCGCAACCGCATCGAGGCGCTCGAAGGTCGAGATCGACCAATCGGGCTGCAACTGGCGCAGCAATGCGCCCAGCGTGGCACTCATGATGCCTGCGCCCACGAGCACTACATCCGTCTTCGTCTCTACCGCGTTCTGATTCGACACTGGAGAATCGACTTCCTTGTCATTAGCCGTGCGCGCATCCGCCTGCTGTGTTACGCCGAACAGATTACCCGTGTGTACATACCGCGTTCACCACCCCCAATTGTGCTCCACAACCCCGCACCCGAAGCGGCGATTAGATTGTGATCTGTGACTACTTGGGTTCCAGACGTCCTCGGTGACGGATACCAGCAACTGACGATTCCACTCGGGACGGATCCGGACGGCGAAGGCGAGGTGCGTGCCACCCTGGTCAGACACCGACCCGGGTCCGCCGAATCGGCAACGCCCACTCGCGCGGTGCTCTACGTCCACGGATTCACGGACTACTTCTTCCAGACGCACCTGGCCGAGCATTTCACGGAGCGGGGCTACGCGTTCTACGCGCTCGATCTGCGCAAGTGCGGGCGGTCCCTGACTCCGGGCCAGACCGCGCACTACGTCTCCGACCTGGCGCTCTACGACGCCGAACTCAACGAGGCCCTTCGTCTCGTCCGCGACGACATCGGCGGGGGCGAGGTCCTGCTCAACGCGCACTCCACCGGTGGACTGGTGGTGCCGTTGTGGCTCGATCGGCTGCACCGCCGACCGGGCGGGATCTCCTCACTGGGCGTGTGCGGTGTCGTCCTCAACAGTCCGTGGTTCGATCTGCAGGGCCCGTCGGTCATTCGCAACGTGGGCACGACGGCGATCGACACACTCGGCCGAGTAGCCCCCAAGACGATCATTCCGGGCACCGGCCTGTCCACCTACGGTGACAGTCTCCACGAGTCGCAGCACGGATCGTGGACGTACAACCTGGAATGGAAGCCATTGCGAGGCTGCCCCATCACGTTCGGCTGGATGCGCGCTGTTCGCACCGGCCACGCTCGGCTTCACCGAGGGCTGAACATCGGTGTGCCCGCACTGATTCTGCGATCGGCTCGGTCGACGACCGCGAAATCATATGTACCGCGGGTCGATGTGGCCGACGCAGTGCTCGACGTGCGACAGATTGCGCGCTGGGCCGGCTGCCTCGGCGACCGCACCACCATCGTCCCCATCGAGGGCGCCAGGCACGACGTCTTCTTGTCCACGGAATCACCACTGGCCGAAGCATTTTCCGAACTCGACGCCTGGCTCGACTGGCTCGACGGCAGTCGTCGCGGTCATACGCGAGGCGCCACCACCGCACAAACACCTCAGGAGAAGTGAAAGTGACACATTTCGATCTCGCGATCATCGGTTCCGGTTCCGGAAACTCGCTGCCGGACGAGCGCTTCGACGGCAAGAAGATCGCGATCCTCGAAGAGGGGACGTTCGGCGGGACATGCCTGAACGTGGGATGCATTCCCACCAAGATGTTCGTCTACGCGGCCGAGGTCGCACGCTCGGTGACCACCGCGAAGAAGTATGGCATCGACGCCACTCTCGACGGCGTGCGCTGGTCGGACGTCGTCGACCGAGTCTTCGGGCGCATCGATCCCATCTCGGCGGGCGGCGAGAAGTACCGCAGCGAGGGCAGCCCGAACACCACCGTCTACCGAGGTCATGCGACGTTCACAGCACCGAAGACCATCGACACCGGTACCGGTGAGACGATCACGGCGGATCAGGTGGTGATCGCGGCTGGTTCACGGCCGATCATCCCCGAGGAGGTCACGGCGAGCGGTGTGAAGTTCTACACCAATCAGGACGTCATGCGCCTGCCCGATCTCCCCCGGCATCTGGTGATCGTCGGTTCCGGTTTCATCGCCACCGAGTTCGCGCACGTGTTCTCCGCACTGGGCACCACCGTCTCTGTCATCGGACGCAGTGACACGCTCCTGCGTCACCTCGACGACGAGATCTCGAGCCGATTCACCGAACTCGCCGCGCAGAAGTGGGACGTCCATCTCGGCTCACCGCTGAAATCTGTGCGCCAGGACGGCGACGACATCGCAGTCGAACTGGCAAACGGCACAGTCGTTTCCGGTGACGTGCTGCTGGTGGCAGCTGGTCGCCGACCCAACGGCGATCTTCTCGATCTCGAGAAGGCAGGCATCGAGCTCGACGCGAACGGTTCGATCGTCGTCGACGAGTTCCAGCGCACCACCGCAGAAGGCGTGTACGCACTCGGCGACGTCTCGTCGCCGTATCAGCTCAAACACGTCGCCAATCACGAAGCGCGAGTGGTGCAACACAACCTGCTCCAGGACGCCTGGAGGGACGAAGCCGGCCTCCGTGCGACCGATCACCGGTTCGTACCGGCCGCGGTGTTCACCGAGCCGCAGATCGCCGAAGTCGGACTGACCGAGAAGCAGGCGCGCGAGAGCGGCCTGGACGTGACGGTCAAGGTCCAGGCATACGGCGACGTCGCATACGGATGGGCGATGGAGGACAGTGAAGGGCTGTGCAAGGTGATCGCCGAACGCGGCACCGGACGCATCCTCGGTGCGCATGTGATGGGCGCGCAGGCATCGACGGTCATCCAGCCGCTGATCCAGGCGATGAGCTTCGGACTGTCCGCCCAGGACATGGCCCGTGGGCAGTACTGGATCCACCCCGCACTCGCCGAGGTGGTCGAAAACGCGCTACTCGGTCTCGACATCTGAGTCGCGGCGACGCACGCGGGCGACGAGTTCACCGCGTGCGTCGTTCGACTCCGGTGTCACCAGGGGCTGGTGCGCAGGACGATTTCAGTGGCGAGTTCGGCCGGGGCGTCCACGACGACGTCGTTCGCACCCGGTATTTCCGTGACGCGGAAATCGGAGTACACGAACCGACCGCTCGCATCGGCGAGAGCCCGTCCGGCACTGCCGACCACGATCGTCGTCGGAACTTCGACGGCGGGCACCCCGTCCACTCCGTCGACGGACGGGTGTCCACGGTCGACGGAGATCAGACTCGCGAAACGCCCGAATTGGCGAGCGGCGAGCAACCACGCCAGGTCGGCACCTGCGCCGCGACCGACCAGATTCACCCAGGCGATGTTCAACTCGTTCAGCAGGACCACGGCGGTCCTCTCGTCGAGATTTTCGATCGACTCCACCGCAACGGTGCGCAAATCCGAATTGTGCAACCGCTCACATACGTCGTCGTACAGGTCGACCGGATCGTTGTCGCCTGGAAGCAGTAGTACCGCATGCTTGCTCACCGGCCCGTCGATACGAACGGTGCACGACCCACTGCCCACCGCCACTCGCGTCAGTTCCATGGGAAGAAACCGTACGCGATGCGTCGGCAGACTTTCCGACGAGCATTCCCGAACCACCCGATACCGGCCGTCACATTCACCGCCTGGCGCGCCGTACGCGCACGCCTCGTCGGGGCGGACCCACTCGAGATTGTCGTCGTCTAACGAGTCCTGACAGGCCAATCCTCTTTCTCGACTGCGACTTCCAGCCCGCTCGCCACTGACAACCCGCCGGCGCAGCGTCTTTGGCGGCCCGCGTGTACCTGCTGTCGGGCGCAGAACCGCGGGCGAGCAAACGTGGCGCCCCCACAGACGGTAATCAGATGTTAATGTTGCCCCCGGTCGTAGGTCGACATCTGCGGCCTGTCAACAATTGCCGCTCGAAAATCGAAGCGCGGCAATCACCTTCGTAAGGAGAAGCACATGGGATCGATCGCGGATCTTCTCACCCAGAGCCAGGCACTTTCCTCACTGAAGCACCTCCTCGGCGTCCTCTTCGACACCGCCGGAAGCATCTTCCGCAGCTGAGAATCACCGGGGACCGATGTCCCGGCGTTTTACTCAGTCACACTTTCCGCACTCCTTCGGGAGTGACCATCTCGTAGGTCGCTGCTGTGGCCGTTTCACCTCTTGGAGGCTTCAATGGGTTCCATCACCCCCCTCGTTCTGCTCCCCTTCGGTAGCGTCGACATCATCCTCTCCGGCCTGATCGACTCGGTCACCAACACCGTCAACAGCTTGGTGCTCGCGTTCACCTCCGCAAGCTGATCCGATTCCATTCGGAAACACCGCAGGTGGTCGGCATTCACGTATGCCGACCACCTGCGGTGTCGTATCAGCAGGTCACCATGCAGTTCAGGTCACTGTCCCTGCCGAACTCACCGTCCCCGCCAGATCACGGCCGAGCTGCCGGATCGTAGGCGTACACGGACACCCAGTCGAGCATCAGGTTTCCGTTACTGGTCCCGAACCCGTTGGTTTCGGTCTGCAACTGCCACCGCATGGGCGTCGACGGCACGAAGGCCGTGCTGTCGAGCACCACCTGATCGTCGAGTAGATACCGAACTCGCCCAGGTGACCATTCGATGGTGTACGTATGCCAGTCGGTGAACTTCGCACCGATGTTTCTGGCAACGTCCTGGCATCCACCTACACATGATCCGGCACCGGAGTAGTGGTGGAATCCGCCGACATTTCCGGCCAGACCGCCCTCGGGAAAGTCGAACTCGCCGTCGCGTGGCCACACTTCCGACTGCGGCCACAGCAGCCACGCCACGTAGTATTCGTCGAGATTCGCGCTGTCGACCTTGAATCTGGCCGAGTATCGTCCGTACGTCTGATTCTGATTCTGTCCGTTGATCAGCGGTGAAGGATTCGCACCCGCCGGCTTGCCGTCGACGCTGTGAAGGTTGAAGTTCATCACCCCGTTCTTCACGCTGAGTACCCGATCTGGTCGATACGGTCGTTTCTGATACGTGTCGAGATAGCAGTTCGGATACGTGCGCCACTTCTGTCCCTGTGCGCCGGTGTACACGATCTTGTTCGGATCACACGCATTCGCGAATGTTCCCACCGCAGCATCCTTGGTGAAATCGTCGTAGAAGATCTGACGCCACCCGTTGAGGTTTCCTCGCGGTACCGCGACTCCCGACGGGTTGGACACAGGTTGAGCTGTCGTCGTCGGGGCTGTCGTCGGCGCACCACTAGTCGGGACGGCAGTCGTCGGTGGAGTCACGACGGCACCGACGTACGACCATCGCTGCGCCGCACCGCCGTTGCACGCCCGCAGCACTGCCGGGTTTTCGTTCGCATTGACGCCGTCTCGATTTTCGAGACACAGACCACTGCTCTGATGACGCACCGTCCCTCCGTCGCCCGCGCTCCACCGCTGGATCGACGCGCCGGTGCAGTTCGCGATCACCACTGCCACTCCGGCCGTGGCCGCACCGTTCAGCGGCCCTATGCATTTGGTCTGCACACGCACCGTTCCATCGTCTTCGACACTCCACGATTGAGCGGCCGAACCGTTGCAATCGTAAATCTGGATGGGATTGGAGACGGTGGTGACACCCCATTTGTTTTCCAGGCACCGACCGCCAGGGGTCTTCACCGTGCCGATCACCGCTGCGTCCGACGCGTTGGCCGACAGTACGGCCGAGCCCGCAAGAGCGAGCACGGACACCGCGAGAATCGAACCCGCTCGTTTCCATCGCGCCCAGGACGATATTCTTTCCGGAACCGAAGTACGCAGATCTTTGTCCATGCGCTTCCCTCTTCCAGCGTGCCAGGGGCGGTGCCCCGTGGTGAATACCTGCCACCGGCGTGGCAAATGGTGTCGTCACCCTACCGACAGCAAAGGAACCTTTCTGACAAAACGTCAATCATGGAGGGATCGGAAGAATTGCTGGAAAGAAGCCGGACTCACTCGGTTTTCGCAACTCCGCTCCGGATCCTGGACGACTACGACGTAGGGCCCAATTCGACGCTCTAGTTCCCTACACTGACCTCGACGTATATTCACGACTTCTGGAGGCTCCACTGTGCGCGCGTTGGTAACCGGAGGCGCTGGTTTCATCGGATCGAACTTGGTGGACAGGCTGCGAAACGAGGGACATCAGGTTCTCGTCGTGGACAATCTCGCCACCGGGCGCGAAACCAACCTGAGCGACGCACTCTCGTCCGGCACCGTCGATCTCGAACCCCTCGACGTCGGTTCCGACGACCTGGGTCCGGTGTTCGCGTCGTTCCGCCCCGAAGTGGTCTTTCACCTCGCGGCCCAGATCGATGTCCGCCACAGCGTCGACGACCCGGTCTTCGACGCCTCGGTCAACATCATCGGCACGATCAAGGTGGCCACGGCTGCCGCCGACTCCGGCACCCGCAAGATCGTCTTCACATCCTCCGGCGGTTCGATCTACGGCGAGACGACGTCGTTGCCGGTATCCGAGGAACAGCCCGTCTCCCCCAGGTCACCGTACGCGTGCAGCAAGGTCAGTGCGGAGAATTATCTCGAGTGCTTTCGGACCCTTCGGGGCCTCGACTGCAGTCATATCGCGCCGTCGAACGTCTACGGCCCACGGCAGGATCCACACGGTGAGGCGGGGGTTGTCGCCATCTTCACCAAGGCGATGCTGGGCGGATCGACGACCACGCTCTTCGGCGACGGTTCCAATACCCGCGATTACGTGTACGTGGACGACGTCGTGTCCGCCTTCGTCGCCGCATCGGGATCAGCCGGTAGCGGCCGGCGCTTCAACATCGGGACCGGGATCGAAACCTCGGATCTACAGCTGCATCAGGCAATCTCCGACGCCGTCGGCACCACACCGGATGCACGGTGGCTACCGGCCCGCCCCGGTGACGTACGACGTTCGGCGCTGGACGCCCGGCGCGCGGGAACCGTCCTCGGCTGGTCTCCGACGTTCGATCTACGCGACGGCATCGCCAAGACCGTCGAGTTCTTTCGTGACGGCAGTCTGATCGAACGTCGGTGAGCGCTGCCGCAGCGACGCGCCGCGTGCACGTACCCCGTATGGACGTCGTGCATGCCGGACCCCGGATCACCTCGGTCATCGGGCCGGTCGAGGTTCCGTCAGCGGATGTGATCCGAAAGCGACTGTCGCGGATGGTCGTCGCGGGCGCACATACGCGACTCGGCCTTCAGCCGTCTCCCTCGTCGAACCGGTGGATGTACGATCCCACCTTCACGCCTGGTGTTTCGACGCTCGAACGCCACGACCAACCGTCGGATCTGCTGGATCCCCCCGCGCTCCGCGGCCACGATTCGAGTCCGCTGAGTGTGACGACATCCGGGGACTATCTACGCACCGACCATGATCACGGTCTCGGCGAAATCGATTTCGGGCTCATCGTGCATGCGGTGATACTCGGTTCCGTCGACCCGACCGACCCGACGATCTGGGCTCGCTCTCGCCGATCCATGTCGGGTGTGGGAACGGCGCTCGTTCGGACATTCGGCTCCGATCCTCGGCGAGCCGTCGCACTGATGCGCGATCTTCGCTCACCACGACCGGCACCGCCCGTCTTCGACGGACCCACTCTGCCCTGGACTCCCCACCGCAGCGGCGCCGTCTCGACGGCAACGGCCGCAACTTTGGACACTGTGAAAAGTTGGCGGGACAGACATGCCACCGGGGTGTCGATGTTCGCCGTGAACCTCGCCGTCTGGCATCGAGCGCTGGCGGCCGAGGGAATCACGATCGATCCCGTGTCGACCATTCCGTTCGACGGACGCCGCTATCTGGCCGAAAACCGTTCGCCACTCGGAAATTTTGTCGCCGGATTGCAATTTCGACTCGGTGATCGGCCATCGCCGCGAACGGTTCACGATCAGATATCGACTGCTGCCCGCACCGGCAGGCCGGTGGCCAATCTTGCTCTCACCTGTGCGAAATCACGCCTGGCCCGTGGCGGATCCTTCGTACCGACCACTGTCGCCGCCAACCCGTCGGCGCATATCATCTTCTCCCACCTCGGGACCGTACCGCGCTCTGGCAGCATCGCCTGGAAACGGGCAGGCGCGCCGGCTTTCTACGTCGCGCACAGCGATCCGGCCGGGCCCGACGGGCTGACTCTGACATCAGCGGTCGTCGACGGCTCCCTGATCACCACGGGGTCGTTCCACGCAAACGTCTTCGACGCACGCAGCGTCGCACGTGCACTCGACAACGCCGCGCAGGATCCGCTGCAGTTCCTTTCCGCCCGATGACCGGACGCACTGCCCAGCCCGGTGCGACCGAGCACCGACCTGTCAGGTAAAATAGGCAAGCCTTCCCTATGTATGGACCTGGCTCGTGCCCTCGAAGACAGATGCCGGAGTTGTAGTGACATCGAATATCCCTGCGCCCCTGGCGCTCGCCGTGATCGTGTGCTGCTACACGCAGCAGCGGATCGCCTCGCTGATCGACAGCGTTCACGCCGCACGAGAGCAGGCTGACGTCAACTTCGACGAGATCATCGTGGTCGTCGACAACAACGAGGCACTCGGCGTCGAACTCCGCTCCGTGCTGCATCCAAGCATCCGAATAGTGAGCAACACCGGCACACCCGGATTGTCAGGTGCACGAAACACCGGAGTGGGCGCCACGGAAGCCGACGTCGTGGTGTTCGTCGACGATGACGCAGTTCTGCGACACGGCTCGCTCGACGCCGTCCGGACCGCATTCTCGGACCGGGACATCCTGGCCGTGGCCGGCGCCGTCCACGCTCGATGGGAAGCCGGCGCACAGCCCTGGTGGTTCCCGGACGAATTTCGCTGGGTGGTCGGCTGCGACTACCGCGGGTTGCCCGGTGACGGCAGACAGGTTCGCAATCCCATCGGCGCCGCGATGGCGGTGCGTCGCAAGGAACTCCTCGCCGTCGGCGGATTCTCCGACCGCCTGGGCCGGGTGGGCACCGTCCCGGCAGGTTGCGAGGAAACACTGATGGGAATACAGCTGCGGCAACATTTTCCGTCGTCACGCATCATCCGGGCCGAGAACCTCGCAGTTGACCATCACGTTCCGGAGGCCCGCTCGACTCTGCGCTACTTCGTACAGCGATGCCGCCACGAAGGGCGCTCGAAGGCCGTCCTGTCCTCGATCGTCGGCTCCTCCGACGGACTCGCGGCCGAGCGCGCATTCGTGCTGCGTACCCTCTCGAGCGGTGCCGTTCGCTACGTCAGGGCCGCGTTCGGATTGCGCACACCATTGCCTGTCGTCCGAATCCTCACGATGCTCCTCGGGCTGATCGTGACCGCCACCGCCACCCTGCGATCGTCACTGAGGATGTCGAGCCGATCGCCCCGCACCGCTGCTGCCGATTCGACACCTGTGGCCGTCTCGGCTGATTCGACTCCTGTGGCCACAGACGAGCTCGTCAGCGTGGTGATTCCGACGGTCGGTCGACCGTCTCTCGCCGACACCGTTCGCACGATCCTCGAGCAGGACCACACGAACATCGAAGTTCTGGTGGTGGACAACCGACCCCACCGCCCGGACGTCGTCACCGTGATGGCTCAGTTCGATGATCCCCGGGTGAGAATTCTCCAGCAACCGAAACCGGGGGTCTCCGCAGCGCGCAATCGCGGCACCGCGCAAGCGCGCGGTTCCCTGATCGCCTACACCGACGACGACGCCTTACCGGAGCCGAACTGGATCTCGGCCGTCCTCACCACCTTCCGATCCGACACGACCGGTCGCGTCGGTGGTGTCACGGGCCGAGTCCTGGGCACGGAATCGACGACGCGCGAACAGGAATGGTTCGAAGCCGCAGGCATCTTCGACAAAGGCGAAACACCCAATGTCTGGGCACTAGAACCCGATCCCCGATTGATCGAGCTCGGCCGTGCCGGTGAACACAGCGTCTTCTTCCCGTACACCGCCGGCGAGTGCGGCACCGGAAACAACATGGCGTTCCGGGCCGCCACACTGCGAGCCGTCGGTGGCTTCGACGAGCGTCTGGGGACCGGAACACCGACGAAGGGCGGCGAGGATCTCGACATATACCGCTCGGCGATTCTCGCGGGCTGGGCGATCGTGTACAACCCCGAAGCAGTGGTCAGGCACTATCACCGCGACAACATTGCCGACCTGCGGATCCAGAGTTACGGGTACGGAACGGGTATGGCAGCCTCGTTGACGAAGCTGGTGTTCTCGGGGGGTCACGGCGCGCGGGCGGTCCTCTCGTTGGTGCCACGTGGTCTCCACATGCTGCTCGCACCCACTTCCTCGAAGAACAGCGACATACCGTCTGAATGGCCGTTCCATCTTCGACTGCTCGAGATCTGGGGATACGCCGTCGGTCCGGCCCTGTACCTCCGTAGTCATCTGATCGCGAAGAGATCAGACGGTCGATCGTGAACGTACCGACCACCGTGGGCGCAGCTCATCGCCGCGACCCGGTCAGCCGGCTTTCCACAACTGTATCGGCGGACCGAAGCAGGCACAGCTGGAATCCGCGTGTGGCAGCGGTCATCGGTGGCACACTGGCACTGTTCTTGCTGATTCTCGACGCACTCGTGGCATCGTCGAATGCCGAAGTGATCCCGGCCCCGATTCGCATCGTCCTCGTCGTCGCCGGCATGACCGTACTGCCGGGACTTCCCGTCGTGACGGCACTACGTATATCCAGCAGATCACTTTCCGCCGGTTTGACGATCGCGCTGTCGTTCGCGATCACCATCCTGCTCGGCCAGGTCTCCATGATGGTCGAATCGTGGTACCCGCTACGCAATCAGGCCATTCTCGCCGGGGTTTCCCTTGCCCTGAGTATCGCGGTCTACCTCAGGGCGCCGTGGACGCGCCGCACACCACGCGGCCGCGCCCCGATCGCCGGGAACACACGCCGATTCCGGGCACTGGCGTCGGCTGTGCTGGTGGCTTCCTTGGCCCTCTTCGCCGTCGCCACGAGCACACTCGACTACTCGGCGGCTGGACACTTCGGAATCATCGGTGAAATCGGGGCACCGTACTACCTCGGCATCACGCTCGTCGCGGGCGTCGTCGTCGCGGCGTTGACTCGAAAGCATCTCGATCACGCGGTCATGACCGCAGCGACGCTGGTCATGATCACTTACACGACACTGCTCGTCACCGTGGCGTCCGGACAGACCTCGGTACCGACGGCATTCGTCCACCGCGGCTTCATCGCCACTCTCACTCAGGCCGGCGCACTGCCCAGCGGAGTGGACGCACGATTCAGTTGGGCCGGATTCTTCTCCGCCGGAGCACATCTCGTGGAATCAGCCGATATCCTCGATGCCGGACCGCTACTGGCGTGGGCGCCCCTCTTCTTCGGCGCCGTACTGCTCTTTCCGCTGTATTCGATTGCGATCTCGATTACCGGCAATGTTCGAATGGCATGGTTCGCGATAGTTCTGTATCAGCTGTTCAACTGGTACCAACAGGACTACTTCGCTCCGCAAGCCGTCGCATTGATGTTCTACAGCACGATCATCGCCACTTTGTTGTGGCAACTTCGCCGAACCCCCGTTCCGACCATCGCGCCGGGAATCCTCGCGTTCGTGCTCACGGCGCCGCGTCGCACTCCCGGTCTGGTCGACGGTTTCGGCAAGATCAGAACCCAGGTGCTCGGTGCGATCCTGCTCGTGTTGATAGTCGCGAACACGGTGACGCATCAGATCACACCGATTCTCGCAATCATCGCTCTGGCGTTCTTCTCCCTCTTCGGAGTGACCCGATACCGAACACTCTGGTTGGCCGCCGGACTGATCTTCGCAGCGTGGTTCAGCTACGGTGCGACGGATTTCTGGATAGGCCATCTGAAATCGATCTTCAGTGAAGTAGGTCAGGTCGGTGCGTCGGTCGGGCGCGGCGTCGGCGACAGACTGTCCGGCGACCCGACATACCAGAGGATGCAATATCTTCGCATCGGCGCGTCGGGAGTGTTCGTACTGACGGCCTTCGTCGGGTGGATCCTGGCTCGCGGGCGCAAGACGTGGCTGGTGGCCGGAGCAGTGTCCGCAGCCCCCTTTTCGCTGGTTGCCTTGCAGAGCTACGGCGGCGAGATGATCATCCGTTGTTTCGTGCTCGCATCGCCAGTCCTGGCGCCGTTCGCAGCCGTGGCCTTGACCCACTTGGTCTTTCGAGTGCATAGAACAACTGCTGGACTACCTCGCCGCATTCTCACCCGCGGCCCGAGTTGGGCGTTCGCGGCCGGCGCAACCATCACTCTCGTCTTGATCTCGTTGGTACTGACCACCAATCGTGGCCTCAACACCGCGTTCGAGGCATCGACCGACGACCAGGTTGCCGTCTCGGATCGATTTGTCGCCGACATGCCACCCAATACGACTGTGCAGGCCTGGAGCCATGCTCCACACACGATCAGCGCACGTCGCATTCTCGACCCGACCGGCCCGAGAATGCAGTTCATCGACAGTTATCCCTGTCTGAACAACCTCAGTGCCTGCGCCCTCGACCGCAGCCCCGATTACATCTACATCACCAGTCAGGGGTTGGGGATGCTCCGGTTCCAGTACGGCATGGCACCCGAGTACCTACAGGACCAGATCGACGCGATCGAGGCGAGTGGTCGATACGTGCCGATGACGGATCTGCCGAGTATCACGATTCTGCGACGAATCGATTCGCCTGCACTGCAATTGGAGGCACCGTGACCGGCGCTGTCGTATTCTTCGTCCTCTCGGGACTGCTGTGGTTCGCCGGGGTCGTTCTGCGCGAACGCGACGTTCCCCGCGAAGGCGTCATCGGACGCAGCCATACCGCGCAGGTACTCTCGGTCGCACTGACCGCCTCGGTGATCGTCGCCGCCACGTTGACGTTCGTTCGACTGATCGCGCTGTCGATATGAGTTCCCGGACAATTCTGCGCCGTCTCGTTCGCGGGGCTTCGGCCGCCGTGATCGCACTGTGCGCGGCCTGCACCGTACCCACGTCGACGAATCTGGTCGCCGCGCCGACCGCCGTCGACCACTGCGTCGAACCCTCGGCTTCTCCGAGCGGAGTGCCTCTACCCACCGGCAACCTACCCGGCTGGAAGCAGATCTTCACCGACGATTTCAACCGCTGCGAGCTCGGATCGTCCTGGAGCGCCTACTCCGGGCAACCCGGCGGGAATCCGCAAGGATGGTGGGACGAATCGATGGTCGGAGTGCACGACGGAAAGCTTCAACTGCGCTCGGAACGAACATCTTCCGGCTGGATCAGCGGTGGTGTCTCCAACTATCCTGTCACGCAGCTGTACGGCCGCTGGGAGATTCGCATGCGAGCAGACCCAAGCGACGACATCTCATATCACATGCTTCTGTGGCCGCAGCAGGACCAGTGGCCACCCGAAATCGACTTCGCGGAAAGTGTCAGTGGCACGCGCGACGAGATGTCCGCATTTCTTCACTGGGTCGATCACGGGCGAAATGACAAGAAGGGGGTCTCGACCACAGGCGACTTCGCACAGTGGCACACCGTCGGGGTGGAGTGGGGCCCTGGCATCGTGCGTTATCTCCTCGACGGCCAGGTATGGTCCGAAGCCCACTCGGACCTGATGGTTCCAGACCTTCCCATGTGGCTCGGCCTGCAAACCGAAGCCGGATCATGTGAGCGGCGTGAGGAGTGGGGCTTTGCACCGTGTAGCGACGATTCCTCGCTGCGACCGGACGAGGTTCTCGTCGAGATCGACTGGGTCAGTGTCTACGAACCGATCTGGAGCGAACTCGAGGCGGCGCAGTCGGCGGGCCGATTCGCACCGCTGCCTTCGGCGATTCAGTTCACGGACGACTGAGCTGGATCGGACACCCATCGAATCGATCTGACCAACGGCACCAACAGGATGACGGCGGATACGCTCTCGGCCACGATGTATGCCCAGCCCATCGCCGACAATCCCCGAGCGGGGACGAACGCGATACTGATTCCGAGAATCAGTGCGGCATTGACCAGTTGAACAGTGGTGGCCAGCACCAGCTTGCGACGCACCCGGGCGATGGCGGTGTAGGCAAAAGCTACCGATGCCGGGACGAGTGCCACCGCGGCCAGGCGTAACAGTGGCTCGCCTTCGTCACGGTAGCGTTCCCCTACCATCGCGAGCAGGAACGGGCCGGCCACCGAGAACAGGACGATACCGCCGGCGCAGACGGTCGCGAGAAGGACCAGGAATTTCCGGGTCAGCTCCGCGACCCTGTCGGGTTCTGCGGCGGCAGCAGCAACATAGGGTCCGGTGAGCATCGTCAGCAGGACCAGGACGGCCGTCACCAGCGACCACGAGATGGCGAAGTAGGCGTTCGCGTCGGCACCGAGTCGAGCGACCACGATCAAGGGAAGCATCAGCGGCGCAAGTGCACTGACCACATAGATGCCGTACGACGCGAACAGGTACTGGCCGATCTCACGTCGTGGTGGTAACAGGGACGGGCGATCGATATAGCCTGCGGTGCGCAGTCGTCGCGCCACCGCGACCCCGAGCACGGCGACGCCCACCCCGGCTGCGATCGTCCACGTCCAGATGACTGCCAACCGCGAGGCGGTATATGCCAGTGCAAGTGCCAGTACAAGTTTTGCGAGCGCGTGCAGGACGTTCTTACCCGCCGCCCACCCGGCTTCGCGCAACGCCACCGCAGTCTGATCGAGAAGCGCGAATGCCGAGAACACCACCACGATCACCGGAAACGTCAACATCTGCCACCGGTTCTCGAACATCTCGTCCGTCGGACCGAGCACGAGAAAGAGACCGGCCAGAACCGATCCGAACACACCGCCCACCGAGAAACCCAGCCACACCATGGTTCTCGAACGGCGGCCTGCCATCGGCAGGAAACGTTCGAAGACCGCGCCGAGGCTCAGGTTACCGAAGGCGGAAAGCATGGTCGCGGTGGTGATCACCGCTGCCGCCGCGCCTACCTCGCGCGCTGGATACCATCGTGCGATGACAGCCCAGTAGAGCATGCCGATCATTCCGGTGATCAGCGCTGAAACTGCCAACGCCAGGGTGTTTCGTTCGAGGCTGCGTCCCGGCAGCGCAGTCGGATCGGCAATCTCGCCGACAGGTGACGAGGCTCCGACAGGACCTGCCGGTGCGTTCACTCCGCCAGTTCGCGAATATCCGCTTTCGCGGACTCCTTGTGAATGTGCCGAGTTTCGCGCCAGTGCCGCCATTCCTGACCAATCGTCCGCAGCACCCGCATTCCGTCGCTGTAGGCGTTGAGATTGCTACGCCCGTGAATTCGAGGGCCTTCGAAGCTGCCTACCTCGACGATATTGAGACCGCTGGTTGCGAGCCGGACGTTGATGACCGTCTCGATCTCGAAGCCGTCTCCCCACTGCGAACGGGAGTACTCCACCGGTGCCAGTTCGATGAGCGGAGCATGCTCGGCCCAGAAAGCGTTGTACCCGTAGCACAAATCGGAGAAATCCGTTCGGAAGACCAGGTTGACCAACCCGTTCAAGCCCTTGTTCCCCAGCTTGCGCAGGGTAGTGATGTCCGAGCTGCCGCCTTGACCGACGAATCGACTGCCCTTGGCCAGATCGGCACCACCGACCAGCGCTTCGACGAAGAGCGGAATCTCACCCGGGTCCGTCGAGCCGTCTGCATCGATGGTGACGATGATGTCACCGGTACATGCCGCGATACCGCAGGCGAGCGCATTGCCCTTACCGCTGCGTGTCTGAACCACGAATGTCGCATCCGGCCAGAGCTTCTGAGCCACTGCCACGGTGTCGTCGGAGGAGTTCCCGTCGACGAAGACGATCTGATCGATTCCACCCGGCATGCGAGATGCCACGAACGGAAGGTTCTTGGCTTCGTTCATCGCCGGGATGATCACGGACACCGTCGGCGTGCCGCGACCGGTGTCGGACTTCTTGGCGGCCGGCTCGGGGCTCTGCGGCTGGGCGAATTCCGTGCCCGAATCGCCGATCGGGATAGCGGTACTCAAGACACTCGACTCCACTCGACAGAAATAGAACGGGAAGTGAACCGGTTGACGACTTTCCACTCACGTTGCGCAAGATGGCGGTTCGGCTCGTGCAATTCGAAGAACTGCTTGCCTTACAATAGAAGGTAGGCAAGCCTTAGCAAAGCAGTAGCCCCCAGGTGTGTCCACTGTCACATAGTTTCGGGCGGCCTTTCACTGTCCACTCCGGTATTGCAATACCACGAATGAGAACGGGAAATCACCACGTGCGCACCCAGATCGCGATCATCGGCGCCGGACCGGCGGGTTTGACGCTCGCCCGGTTGCTCCACCTGCAAGGCATCTCGTCGGTGGTGATCGAGAGCCGCAGCCGCGAACATGTCGAATCGCGCACCCGCGCCGGAATTCTGGAGCAGCCCACGGTCGATCTGATGGCCGAGATCGGGGTGGGCGATCGACTTCGGCGAGAGGGCCTCCGACACAACGGGTTCTACGTTCGATTCGACCGCACCACCCATCATCTCGATTTCAACCGGCTACTCGGCGGTCAGGCCACGGTGTACGGACAGCAGGAGCTCGTCAAGGATCTGATCGAACAGCGGGTCGACTCCGGCGAGCCGCTGTACTTCAACTCCCCGGTCACGGCCGTCCACACCGGGTCCGACGAGGCGATGGTGACCTTCGAGCATGCAGGCTCGTCGGTCGAGCTGCATGCGGATTTCGTTGCCGGCTGCGACGGATTCCACGGAATCAGCCGGACCCACATCCCCGAAGACCGACGCAACGAGCTCAGTCGTACGTACCCGGTCGCCTGGCTCGGCATTCTCGCGCGCACGACTCCCACGGTGCCCGAAGGTATGTACTGCGCTCACCCGAACGGGCTTTCGGTACACAGCATGCGCGGCACTCGAATCACCCGACAGTATCTCCAGGTTCCGGCCGGCACCTCGCTCGAAGACTGGTCGGACTCCAGGATCTGGGACGAACTCGCCACGAGAAGCGCCTCCGACGACTACCCGGAGCTCGAGCGGGGCGAGATCTTCGACAAATCCCTGGCCACGCTCCGAAGCGTGGTCTGCGAGACGATGCAGCACGGACGCCTGTTCCTGCTCGGCGACAGCGCGCACATCGTCCCTCCCACGGGCGCCAAGGGACTCAATCTCGCCGTGTCCGACGCCTGCACTCTCTCCCACGCGCTCGGCGGTTACTACACCGCAGGTGTCCGCGAGCATCTGGACAATTACTCCGAGACCTGCCTCCCCCGAATCTGGGCGGCCCAGCATTTTTCGTCGACGCTGACGACAACATTGCATGCGCTGTCCGACGATCCGATGGAATGGCGTCTACGCCAGGCACGGCTTCGTCGTTGGAGCGGCTCGGAAGCTGAACAGCGTGCACTCGGCGAGGTCTACCTGGGATTGCCGTTCCCCAAACCGTGGCACTACAGCTGACGCGAAGCATCGGCACCCGCCGACGGTGGATACGAAACCGACGACTGGTACGGGACTTCGGGCAACTCGATACCGAAGTCCCGTACCAGTACCGAACGCACTTCCGAATCCTCGAGTTCACGGGTGCGCCGCACTGCGCCGTTCGTCTGACCGAGTCGATACCCGTGCCCCGGCGAGCACGAGAGTGTGTGCCGAACACCACGAGCGGTCACCGAACACACGATGGTTCGCGTGAAGCGAGCCAGCGGTGACGTACTGTGCCACCACGCCATGGCCGCGAAATCCGCCAGCGGACGCACACTTCCCTCCGTCCGATACGCGGTCCCGCCCGGGAAGAGCACGTCCACCGGCCCCAGGTCGGACATCGAGGCCGACACCGCGTCCCCGCCGAATCCCGCATCCGCCAGCCGATACTCGCCGTCGAGGTCCACCACCACTGCGACGTGCCCCAGCGGTGGCCCCGGAACTCCGTCGGCCAACACCGATGCGCCGGTCAATTGCGCGTCGAACCCCACGGTGCGTAGAGCGCGAGCGAGCAGCCCGTTCAGTTCGTAGCAGATTCCGCCGCGCCGCTGGCGGACCAGTTTCTCCTCGATCACCTCCACCGTGACGTCGACGGGCCTGCCGAGGTGGATGTCGAAATTCTCGAAGGGAATCGCGGCCAGCTGGGCCGTCACGATCGTCTCCAGAAGCTGCAGGTCAGGGCGGATCGTTCGGGTTACGCCCGGCAGTCCGATTCGATCGAGGTACTGCGAGAAGACCGCCGTCGACATGACGGACTCGTCGTCTCGATCCGACCGACGAACCGGAACGTGTCCGACAACCTTTGCAGAAGAGACAAACTGTGTCGCAGATCGCACCAACCCGCCTATCTCGACGAAAGTCATGTGTGTAGCCTACCCTAAGACGCGGTGGCATCAGCGATCGATCCGATAGCGAGAGATGCCCGATTGGAGTACACGATGCTTACCCTCCCATCTCAGTCGCAATCCCAGTCCCTCAGTGGCAAAGGGATTCGACTGTCCCGGATTTCCGGTCACTCGACGGGCCGGAATGTTCATCGTCCCGATGGACCATTCGGTCACCATCGGGCCACTCGGCGACGCCCAGCACGCCGACACCACCGTCCGCACCCTCGCCGATGCCGGTGCCGACGCCGTGGTCTTACATCGTGGACGTGTCCGGCACGTCTCGCCCCGGACCTTCGCCAAACTCGGCCTGATCGTCCACCTCTCGGCGGGCACTACCCGCAGCATGGACCTTTATTCCAAGGTTCTGGTGGGAACGGTCGAGGATGCAGCGCGATACGGTGCCGACGCGGTCAGCATCCACGTCAACATCGGAGCTCCGACAGAGAACGAACAACTCAAGGATTTCGGTGCCGTCTCTCGAGAATGTGAAATCCTGGGCATTCCGTTGTTGGCGATGATGTACGCGCGCGGACCCCAGCGCGGCGCAACTGCGCCGGATGCAACAGAACTCTCGCACCTCGCGTCCATCGCTACCGACCTGGGCGCCGACATCGTCAAGCTCGACTACTCCGGGTCGGAAGAGTCCATGCGAAAAGTTGTCGACAGCTGCCCGATACCGATAATCGTCGCAGGCGGCGAGCCGATGGGTGGCGATCACCGGGCCGTCGCCCTCGGCACCGAGATCATGGGCTCGGGCGTGGCGGGACTGAGCTTCGGCCGTAATGTCTTTGCAGCCGACAATCCGTTCGCGGTGACCGCAGCACTGTCGAGTCTCGTGCATCGACCCGCCGTCATGGAATCCGCACCGGAACGCCACACTCGCGCGGCAGCGCTCGAATCCGTGTAGCCCATCACCGTTCACACGCGGATGTGTGAACGCAGTACCGAACGACCCGTGCAGTACCGAACGAAGGGAACTTGTCCACTCATGGACACCGCAATCGTCACCGACCAGATAGTGCCCGTCAGCGGCGCAGGTACAGATGTCCGGCGGACACCGGTCAGCCGCGAAGGGCATTTCGCGTGGCTCGACGTGCGCGCGGTCGGCAAGGACCTGCTCCCGGCGATCGTCCAGGCAGCACTGCATCACCGGATCGACGGAATTCTGTCGGACACGATCGGCACGTTCGACGGTCTGCCGCCCACCGTCCGTCGTATTCTCGCGGTCGACGAACCCGTCGCTGACGACTTCCCCTACGACAACGTCGATCTGGTGATCGTCGGTGACCGCTCGCAGGTTCACTCCCCTCATATCGGCCACACTCCGGATCGTGGTGTTCACGTCGTCGTCTCCGATGCCCGCACCCTGCAGGACGCCTGTGAGGTGGTTCGCGAGGTTCCCTGGACACTGCTCACGTTCACCGACCCGACCAAGATTCCGCTCGAGATCGTCATCGCTGCTGCCGAGAACTCGGGGGGCCACACCATCACGACGGTCACCGACGTCGAGGACGCGGAAATCGTGAAGCTCGTCCTCGAACACGGCTCCGACGGGCTGCTCCTCGCGCCGCGCAGTGCGGACGACGTGGTTCGGCTGGCACGCATCGTCGATCACCAGCTCGCCGGGATGGAGCTCTCCGAACTGATCGTGGAGAAGGTGGAGCACATCGGCATGGGCGATCGTGCATGCATCGACACGTGCTCGTTGCTCGAGAAGGACGAGGGCTGCCTCATCGGTTCGTTCTCGACCGGCATGTTCTTGTCCTGCAGCGAAACCCATCCACTGCCGTACATGCCGACGCGGCCGTTCCGCTGGAATGCCGGCGCGGTGCACTCCTACGTGCTCGGCCCGGACAACCGCACCCGCTACGTCAGTGAACTGCAGGCCGGTATGCCCATCCTCGCGATCCGCACCGACGGCAGTGTGCGGGAGGTTCGGATCGGCCGAGTCAAGATCGAGAAGCGCCCGCTGATCTCCATCACCGCCGTCGCACCGAACGGCAAGAAGGTCAACGTCATCGCGCAGGACGACTGGCATGTGCGCCTGCTCGGTCCCGGGGGCAGCGTCAACAACGTCACCGAGTTGACCGCGGGCGACGTGCTCCTCGGCTACGTCCCCACCGAAGCCAGGCACGTGGGGCTACCCATCACCGAATTCTGCGACGAGCGCTGACGCTGTGGCAGATCACCCCGACATACTCTGGTACATCGGCTCGAACGACGGTGAGGTGCCGTGGGATCCGCGGCACCGTTACCCGCCGTCGTTCACCGCTCTACGTGAGCAGGCGCGCAATCTCGACCGTCTCGGCTATTACGGCGCGCTGACCACGGCCAAGGAACCGATTTCACTCGTTGCCGAAACCGAACGACTGAAATTTCTGATTCCGGAGTATCCGGGCGTGAAGCCACCGACACTGCTTGCCGAGCAGGCTCAGGTGTTCGACCATTACTCCGGCGGCCGATTGATCTTCAATCAGGTCAACGGCGCCGATCCGGTACTGGCGCGATACGGCCGGTTCCATTCCAAGGACGAGAGGTACGCGGTCTCCGAGGAGTACTGGAAGCAGTTCAAGCGACTGTACGCCGACGACGCCGACGCGTACGACGGCGAGTATTTCCGGTACGGCGCCCAGTACAAGCCGTCTATCCCCGGCCCACGACAAAGTGGCGGGGTCCCGATCTGGGGAACGGGCGCCTCCCCGGCCGGGATCTCCCATGCAGCAGCGGTTCTCGACGCTTACCTCACGTTCATGGGTCCGGCCGAGTCGATGTCCACGCTGTTCACCCGGGTCCGCAAGGCAGCTGCGGACACGGGGCGCGAGATGCGTTTCGGCGTACTGGCGAGTGTGATCGTCCGAGAGACCGAAGAGCAGGCGTGGCAACGCTTCGAGTGGCAACTGGCCAACACCTCGGCGGAATCGGTGTTGGCCACTGCGGACCGGAATCTGACCAGCTTCGGATTTCCGGTGCTCGGTGAACTCACGTCCGACGACGCACAGGTGCGCGCACGAATCGAAGCACTACGTCACGGTCGCATCCCTACTCGCGACGAACTCGAGTTCGCACCGAACATGGCGGCGGGGTTGACCACCTGGACCGGCGCGGAACCGCCGTTCGACGTGGCAGGCAAGGGAACCGGCAACTACCTTGTCGGCAGCGCCGACAACGTCGCCGCCCGGATCTCGGAGATGAGCGAGACTCTCGGCATCGACGTGTGGATCCTGTCCGGCTGGCCGCTGGTGTCCGAGGCCAAGATCACCGCGGAACTGCTCTTCCCCCGACTCGGCATCCCGGTTCGACCAGGCCGGGACTCGGATAGATGACCGACACTCCGGGCTGCGAACCGGCACCCGGCACACTGCCTGTTCCATGGGGCTCGGTTCGCGAACGTTTCGACGAGGCCGTCGCCGAGTTCGGTGATGTGACTGCGGTGGTCTGCAAAGGCAGATCGCTCACCTACACCGAACTCGGTACGCGCGCACATCGCAGCGCTCGTGCTCTCCTCGATCATCTCGGCCCCCGACGTGGTGCGGTGGCAATCGATACCGACAACAGCCTCGAGTGCGTTCAGGCCATCGTCACCGTCTTGATCTCCGGTCGTCCGTTGGTTCTGCTCGATTCCCAACTACCACAGGCCCGCCGAGACGACATTCTGGCGCGCAGCGGAGCTACCGCCGTCTCGGCTGCCGACTTGACCCGACTGCCGGCCGCGCCCGATACCGAGTTGCCTGCGGTGTCCGCCGCCGACTGCGCCGTCTTTCTCTTCACCTCCGGCTCCACCGGACGGCCCAAAGGTGTGGTTCAGGGAAACCGGTTGTGGCTCAATCAGGCCGCTGATTTCCGGCGAACGCTCGGTATCGCCCCCGGGATGAAAATCGGTATGGCACTGCCCATCAGCTTCGGCGGCGGGATGGACGTGGTGATGTTCACCCTTCTCAACGGCGCAACCCTGCACTTCCTCGACCCCAGAGAATCCGGGATCGATTCGGTACCCGACTGGATTGCCGACGAAGATCTCGACACCCTTCACGCCACACCGTCACTGTTGCGCGCGATTCTCGCGGTGTGTGAGCACTCCCCCGCCCTGGCCGGGTTGAGTCTCGTCACGACGTGTGGTGAGGCTGTTCACGGCAGCGAGGTCGTGCGCCTGCGTCGGATGACCTCACCAGAGCTGCTCTACTGCAATCTCTCCGGCTCGTCCGAAACCGGAAACCTGGCCTTCAATCTGTTCCCGTCCACCCGATCGATTCCCGATCGGATCCTGCCTGCGGGAGAGGTTGCCACCAACAAGGTGATCCGTCTGGTCGATTCGAACGGTGAGCCGGTTCCGGTGGGCGCCACCGGGGCCATCGTGGTCGAATCCACGTACATAGCCGAGGGTTACGCGCTTGCTGCAGACGGTGTGCCGACAGCCGATCAATCACGGTTCGGCCGAACCCCGGGCAGTGCGCGAACATTCAGCACCGGCGACCTCGGCCGATTCGACGCGGACGGGACCTTGCATCTTCTCGGCCGTGGCGACGACACCGTGAAGGTTCGGGGCTACCTGGTCGCGCCGGCCGAGGTGGAATCCGCCTTACGCCGTATCCCCGGGCTGGCCGATGCCGTCGTTGTCGCCCGCACCGTCGACGACACCGTCGTACTGGTGGGGTATGCCGCCACCGAATCCGGTACCCGCGCGCCGTCCGTGGCCGACGTTCGCGGCAGTCTCCTACGAGCACTACCGTCGTGGATGGTTCCGACGCATCTGGTTCTGCTGCCCACCCTGCCCCGGAACGAACGCGGAAAGGTGGACCGGTCCGCACTGCCCGCACCCGCGACTCGACCGGAATTTCGCCGCCCCACCACACGAACCGAGATCTCGGTGGCCGCGGCCTGGTCCGACGCCCTCGGGTTGGACGCGATCGGCCTCGACGACGACTTCGCAGCCCTCGGCGGCGACTCATTGCAGACCCAGCAGATGCTGACTCGCATTCGGGCCGAGTTCGGAGTCGACCTGACCTCGGCGTCGACGGCCGAGTATCCCACCGTCCAACGCCTCGCCGACCACCTCGACGATGCACACCCACGCCCGCGTGGATCGATACTGGTCCCACTTCGGACCAGCGGTCACCTCGATCCGATCTTCGCCTTCGCCGGTGCGGGATCGACGGCCTTGGCCTTGCTTCCGCTGGCCCGCGAACTCGGACCTGATCAGCCGGTGTACGGATTACAGGCACACGGACTCGAGAATCGTGGACTGCCGGACTGGACTATTCGACGCGCAGCACGGCGGTTCCTGGCACGGATTCGCACTGTTCAACCACGCGGACCGTACATCTTCGTCGGGCACTCGATCGGTGGCGTCATCGCCATGGACGTCGCTCGACTGCTCGAGAAAGCCGGGGAGACGGTCTCGGCCGTGGTCTGTCTGGACACCGTACTCGGCGGCCCGCTGTCCGTCGGTGGACCTGCGCTACCGCGCGGTGCGGTGGCCGACGAACCTGCCGACGCTCCGCCGGTTCCGAAGGCTCCGGACGGTTTTCGGTTGTGGCGCACCCGCGCACAGTTGCTCACCGCCGGCATCATTCGACGGCCGGCACAGCAACAGTGGGATCTCTTCCACGAGCAAGGACGTCGGGTGGCCCTGCTGCACCGCCTGCAACCGTGGGACGGTACCGTCCACGTCGCGATGGCTCGAGATAATCCGGACGATCCTGCGTGGTGGTCGCTCATCGCCCCCAACGTGCGAACGGTGGAGCGGATTCGTGGCGATCACGTCGGCATTCTCAGAGCTCCCGATGTCGCCCGCACCGCGATGCTGGTGCGGAACGCGATCGACGAGGTGCGTCGATGAACGACCGGGCAGCAGTACTGATCGTCGCCCATCAGCATCCCGAGCTTGTTCGCGATCTGGTGCGCTCCCTCGACCACGAGGCGATCGACGTGTATCTGCACATCGACGCCGCGACGTCGTTGCTGCCGTTCGAACAGGCTCTCCGGGAATCGCGTTCGATCACTTTCCTCCGCGGCTCGGACCGAGTGACCGTTCGATGGGGCGGCCTCAGTATCGTCCGGGCCGTGCAAAGCCTCGTGCGGACCGCTCGCGCATCCGGCCGCGACTACCACCGGTTCGTGCTCCTGTCCGGATCCGACATTCTCATCAAACCGCTCGACGACATATTCGACGCCTGGTCGAGCACCACCGAGTTCCTCAGAATCGATCGGAAGCTGACCGGCCCGGACGCCCAGCGACCACACTTCGTCGACCGGCGACACTTCCAGGACTCGAATTTCCCGTTGCGGCATCGAATCAGCGGACGCATCCCTCGATCGGTCGATTCGACGATCGATCTCTACCACGGCTCGACGTGGTGGGCTCTGACCGAACCGGCTACGGCGTACGTCACCACATTCCTGGACAACCACCCCCGGTGGGTGCGGTTCCATCGACACACCCTGTGCGCGGACGAAATAGTCTTCCACTCCGTTCTCAAGGCATCCCCGTTCGCGGCGGCCATCTCACAGGACCGAACAGTCGATTCGGTCGACGAGAACGTACATGAGAACATCCACGGCATGCATTTCATCGACTGGGCGGATCCCACAGCCGTCAGTCCGAAGCTCCTGGGCACCTCCGATATCGATCGATTGAGCTCGTCGGCAGCGTACTTCGCCCGCAAGGTCGATCCGGCATCGTCGCTGCATTCTGCATTCGCGGTGAACCCGCGGTGAGAATGCCCGAATCGGTGCGAGCGGCGCTGCGGTTACGCACAGCCGGGCCCAGTCTCGAGTCCAATGCCGCGGCATTGATGCTGTCGTCGATCGCCACCGGCGCGCTGGGGCTGCTCTACTGGGCGGTTGCCGAACGTTTCTTCGACACCGCGGAAGTCGGCCGGGCTTCGGCCGTGATCAGTTCGTCGACGATGCTCGCATCGGTTGCCTGTCTCTCGCTCGGCGGCGCGTACCAACGATTCCTGCCGATCGCCGGTCGCCAGTCCGTCAAACTGATAGTCGGTGGCCTCGCGGCCACGGGAACCGTCGCGGTGATACTCGGCTTCTTGTTCCTTGCCGTCAATCCGTCCAACGATCGACTTTTCGCGTCCACGTCGGAATACGCCACCTTCCCCTTCATGGTGCTCGCCTTCGCCCTGTACGCGTTGACCGATCCGATCCTGATCGGACTCCGTCTCGCAAAGGGAGTGGCGGCGAAGAACATCACCTTGTCGGTGGTGAAGATCATTCCCGTGGTGGCCCTCTCGGGTACCGGGTCGGCACTGGCCTTGAACGGGTCATGGACAGTTCTGGCGTTCGCCGTCACCGCGGCAGCTCTCCTCTACGTCTTCCGCACGGGCGTGCGCGACCGAACCGAGGTGGCGACTCTACCGCCGGTCCGCGAGATGTGGGCATTCCAGGGTGTCTTCTTCACCATGACCCTGGTGACGACGGTGACTCCGTTGGCCCTGCCGCTGATCGTGGTCTCGACACTCGGCACCGAACAGAACGCGTACTTCAATCTAGCCTGGACCATGTGCTCGGCGGTCGGCCTGCTGCGTAGTGCCGTCGGATCCTCGTTCGTCGTCGAGGCGTCGATGCCCAGTGCCGATCGGAGGCAATTGTTACACCGCCTACTTCGGATGCTCGGCAGCGTGACCGCCGTGTCCGTGGTGGGCCTGGCAGTGGGCGGGCCGCTGATCCTCTACCTGGTCGGGCCCCAGTACTTCTATGCCGCGGCGACTCTCGTTCTGATCATGGCAGTGGACGCGGCTGTCGGTACCGTGGTGATGCTGTACTTCCTTCTTGCCCAGATACTTCGGCACCTGCGAATCATGCTGGTGGTGCAATGCGTCGTCGTGGTCGTCACTGTCGGCGCGGCCGCGGTGATGGTCACCGAATGGGGGCTGATCGGAGTCGGGCTCGGGTCGCTGTCGGCTCAATGCGTGGCGGTACTGATGATTCTCGTACCGCTTCGGCGAGCGATCACCGCACTCACCACCTCCGCTGACACCCGTATCGACGACGTCGGCGCCGAGCCGGTCAGCGCGACGCCCTGACCGCCGCCAGCGCTTCGACGATCTTTCGCCCGCTGAATCGTACGGTCTCGAAGCCCGGCCGCCGAAGAACTGCCGCCACTGCCGGTCGCGCCGTGGCGGCGACATGGGCGGCGATGGCCGACGCCGAGGACGTCGGTGGACTCACCGGCCACAGCATTCGTTCGAGTAGGTGATCGGAGAGCGGACCGGCTCCGGTACGGAGCGCGTGCTCGCGCGCGATACGCAGGTGCGCGTCCCGTTGAGCTGTCCGGTGAACCGAACTGACCTGCGATCCGTAGATGCGGTAGTGATATCCGACCATCGGCACATTACTCATCGTCCCGTGCTCGGACAGCTCGGAGAAGAACCGATAGTCCTCGGCGTGGGCGAACTCGGGCCGGAACTGGAGGCCGCTGCGGTCGAGCACCGACCGACGCACCATCACCGATGCGCCGCAATGGCAACTCGCCAGAAGCAGCCGCTGCCTGCATGCCCGATCGGTTCGTGGCATCCGCACCCGCCCCGTGGCGTCGCCGAACAGAACGTAATCGGTACCGCACGAGACGAGCCGATCGTCGGCCACCATCATGGCCAGCTGTGCCGACAACCGGCCGGGGGCCATGAGGTCGTCTGCATCCATTCGGGCCACGAATTCGCCTCGGGCAAGCGCCAGCCCGTTGTTGAGTGCACCGACGAGGCCGGTGTTCTCTTGACGAACGACTCGAACTCTCGGATCGGTCACGCGGCTCAGGACCGCGTGCGTGTCGTCGGTGGAGCCGTCGTCCACGATCAGCAATTCGAAATCCCGGAAATCCTGGGCCAGTACCGATTCCATCGCCACACGCAGGTAGGGAGCAGCGTTGTACGCGGGGACCAGCACCGTGACCAGGGGTGCAGCCGCGCTCATCGGTATCTCAACACCGACGAGTAGAACTGCGGAGAGGTCTTGACCAGAAGTGCGAACAGCGCCTCTCGTCGGTGCCCGGCTCGAATCAACGCCGCCGCGTCCCGCATCGTGACGGCGCGACGAACGCGGGTCAACGCCTCGTCGTAGAGTTCGGGTCGGGTGGGCGCTTGATGGTCGGCACGCATGGCCACGTGCGCCACCGACGTGAGTACCTCGCGATACCGGAAGGCCAGGAAATCCTCGCTCCAGTCCTGACGCAGACCGTGCAGTGCCAGCTCCTCTTCCGCGTCGTGGCTCACTTTGAACAAGTCGAGGGTACGTCGGCTCAGCGCAGTGGAAATAGATCCTTCCCGGTAGAGGTACCGGTACAGTGGCTCGTCGAGCAGAGCGACGGTGTTCACCCTCAGCGACAGTCGGATCATCGCCGCGATGTCCTCGTAACCTTGTCCCTCGTCCCAGGGCTTGTCCCCCAGGATCTCGCGGCGAAAGAGTTTGGTACAGGCATAGGCCTTGGCGTTGCCTCGGATGAGTAGTCGGGCGAATTCCACGCCTGTCAGGGCGGCCGCGGGAACCGGCGGCTCGTCTATTCGCAGAGTACTTCCGCTCTCGTCCACACGTAGTGTTCGGCAGCAGGCGAAATCCGCGTCGTAGGCGTCGATCGCGCCGGCGAGCGTCTCGACGAACCGTTCGTCGGCTTCGTCGTCACTGTCGAGGAACCACACCAGATCTCCCGTGGCAGCTGCCAATCCGGAGTTACGGGCACATCCGAGACCACGATTGACCGGGTGCGTCACCACCTCGTACGAGACACCATGGTCATCGAGATACTCGCCGGCAACGGCCATCGACTCGTCACCACCGCAGTCGTCCACCAGTATTATCTGATCCACTGGACGAGTCTGTCCGAGAACCGACTTCAGGCAGACCTCGACATACGCCAGCGACCGAAATATCGGAATGACCACGCTTACCCGAGACACTCCTCGACCCCCTGACTGTATCGTCCCGCAACGTCGGGACATGAATTCCGGTACATCACGCTACCGTGGTTCCGACGCGAATTGTGGAGTGAGAGTTGCGAAGAGACCATGGTGATCCGAGCCCGGAAGATCCACTCTCTCGAAACCGGATACCGCCACGTCGCGGACCACGATGTGGTCGATCCCGATCATCGCCGGATACATCTTGTCGGCCGGATACGTCAGCACCAACCCGGCGCCGGTCAGTTCCGCGGCGTCTTCGAAGCCGTCGGTGAGAATAGCCCGGTATCTCGAATGCGAGTAAGTCGAATTGAAATCGCCACTGACGACGATCGGGTCACCGTCGGCGCCGAGATCATGTACCAGAACCGAAAGTTTCTCCATTTCTGCCGCCCACATCCACGCAGGTGACGGGTAAGGAGGCATCGGATGCACGGCAACGAGACTGATCGTGCGCCCTTCTCCGACGTCGACCTTCGCTCGCAGATTCGCCATCGCGAATCGGCCGAGTACCGCCGTGTCCCGAAGCGGCAGCGCACTGTAGATCCCGGTCCCCCCACCACCCGACTCCCTGGTGTCGAGGTACTGGTGGGGCAGTATCGAGTCGACTCCTGCCGCTCGTAACCGATCCACCGCGTCGTCGGTCAATTCCTGCACGGTCAGTACGTCGACCGAGCGATCTCTGATCTGCGCGAGCAGCGCATCGACGTCGGCTTCGCCCAATCGAATGTTCGCTTGCAGTATGCGCAGATCCGGTCCCGCGGTGTAGCCGGAGTAGTCCTGCGTGTCGGCCACGAACAAGGGCGCCTGCGTGAACAATCCGAGTGCGAGCACCCCTACGCCGACGGCCCCGGACTTCCAGGATCCGGTCAGTGCCAGAAAGCAGACACCGACCACACCGACGCCGATCAGTTGCGGCACGAAGGAGGAGAGGATGATCAACTTGTTGCTCTCGAGTCCGACGTAATGCGTCAGTACCCCGACGGCGGCCGCCGCCACGCCCGCCCAACCGACGACGCGGGCCGTCCTGCGTAGCCACCACCGACCGCTGCGCCCGGAGTCGACCGAGGCAGCGGCCGACTCCGACGGCTGCACACCACTCACGCCGAATCACTCATGCCGTGTCACCGGCTTCATGCCGTAGCACCGACTTCGAACTCGCTCACTTGCCCGACAGACGGTCCGCGATCATCGGAACGACCTGATCGGTGGCCCACGTCAACGAGAGTGCGGACGGGAACCCGACCGAGTTCGGCAGACCGGTGTTGCGAGCGAGCGACACGACGGCGCCACTGCGGACCGCCTGCAACTGGTTCCAGGCGTCGAACTTCGTCAGGTATCCCAGATCACCAGTCGGGGACACCACCACGAGGACGTCCGCGCCGAGCTCACCGATGTTTTCGTACGACAGCACACCGCGACCGTCCGCATCGACCGTGAGTGTGGACGCGTAGGGGCTCAACGTCAGCCCCAGCGAAGTCAGGAACTGTCCGATTCCGCGCTCGTCCGAGGCCAACACCGACAGCTGTCCACCGAGGTCACCGATCACCGCGTTGTAGGTTTTGCCCGCGAACTCGGGATGAGCGGACTTCGCGGCGTCGAGCTGGGCGGAGGCCGCGGCGATCACTTCTTCGGCTTTTTCCGGGATTCCCAATGCCGTGGCGATCTTGCGTGTCGAGTTCTGCCAGGGTTCGCCGTTGGCCTTGGTATCGAAGTGAACCACGGGCGCCTGCGGGTTCAGCTGATCGAACTGGCCCTGCTCGAGCCCCCAGAATCCGGTGGACACGATCAGGTCCGGTTCAAGGGTGGCGATCTTCTCCGCTATCGCGCCTGCTCCGCCGTCCATGTTCAGCAACGGCGGAACTTCGTTCAGCGCATCCTTTTCCCACGGCCAGACACCGGTCTGGTCGGTCGCCGCGAGGTTTTGCGCATCGACGGGCAATGCGATGGGCGTGACTCCGAGCGAAAGAAGAATGTCGGCGTCTTGCGGCGACAGGGGCAGTGCCCGTGTAGGAGCCGCCGCGATGGTGGACTCACCGAACTTACCCGACACGGTGACCGGGAACTGGCCGGTGGCAGCCGGTGCCGACACCGATGTACTCGATGCACTCGACGAGCTCGCGGAAGTCGACGTGTCGTCGGACCCACACGCCACGAGAGCGAGAGCGAGCAACGATGCCGCGCCGATCAGTCCGATCTTGGCTCCGGTACGTCGCGGCCCTCTACTCGATATCCCCGCAGAATTCATCTGTTTCCCTTTCGTGTCGGTATGTCAGTGCACTGGCAGATCGGCCGGTCGCGTCATGTCCGATGTCGTTACGGATGCGGCGAGTTCGGCGATGGATCCCGAGTCGAAGACGGCGGCGGCGTCGATCTCGTACCCGGCCGCGCGCACGCGAACCAGAATCCGCATGACGGAAATGCTGTCGCAGCCCAGAGCGAAGACGTCGTCGTCGACACCCACCCGCGGCACGGACGTGACCTCGCGCACCACCTCGCACAGCAGCACCTCGACTGCAGTGACCGGCTCCCGATAGGTAACGGGCTCGGTGGTGGGGCGAGGTAGCGCCGTCTTGTCCAGTTTTCCGTTGGTCAGAGTCGGCAGATGCTCTACTACCGTCACCGACGCCGGAACCATGTAGTCGGGCAGGACCGCCGCGACGGCCCGTCGGATGTCGGCGGGATCGGCGGCCTCGGCCAGGACCACGTAGGCGGCCAGTTGCAAACTACTCCCGCCGTCCGAACGCGCAATGACGACGGCATCGGAGACGGATGTGAAACCACGTATGAGCACTTCGATTTCGGCCGGCTCCACCCGGTGCCCACGAATCTTGACCTGATCGTCACCTCTACCGCGGTACTGCACCTTCCCGTCGGCCGTCCACCTGGCTCGGTCACCGGTGCGATACAGCCTCGTCCCGCCCGTGGCGAAGGGATCGGCGACGAAACGTTCGGCCGTACGAGTGGGGTCGGACCGATAGCCGCGCGCCAAGCCGTCGCCCGCCAGGTACAATTCGCCGTCGACTCCGACCGGCACCGGGCGAAGCCGGCCGTCGAGAATGTAGACGGCGGTATTGGTCACCGGGCGACCGGCAACCGGTTCGGGGTGAGTGTCGGTGCGGCCGATCAGCGCGTCGACGGTGCTTTCACTCGGTCCGTACAGGTTGTAGCCCGTCACTCCCGCGCGGCTACGCAACGCACTCCAGAGACCGGGATCGACCGCTTCGCCGCCGAACCCGAGCGATACGGGAGCGGTGTGGCCGTCGAGCAGGCCGGCTTCGATCACCTGCGCCAGGTGTGAGGGCGTCAGTTCCACGAAATCCCATGCCTGGGCCCGCGCCTGGGCCACGAGTTTCGCCGGGTCGCGCCGCGTCGTTTCGTCGACGATGCACACCGTGTGCCCGTCGAGCAGCCACAGTTGCGGCTGCCACGATGCATCGAATGCGAAGGACCACGCATGCCCGACTGCCAGCCGGTCCCGACCGGCCCGCTGTTGGGTGGGTCGGTAGATATCGCGTCGATGGCTGGCGAAAAGCGTGACCAGACCACGGTGAAGTGCTTCGACGGCTTTCGGCGTACCGGTCGAACCGGATGTGTGGATCACGTATGCCGGATGCTCCGCCCGCAGCGGCGACAACCTCTCGGCGTCGGTGATCGGTGTGTCACCGTATGTGGCGACCTCGTCGATCACCTCGACCGAGTCGAGAGCGAGTACCGGGTACGTGCCGCTCGGCACCGACGCGATCAGATCCGACGTGGTCAGTACTGCAGCGGGTGCCGCCGAGGCGAAAACCTGCTCGATTCGACTACGCGGTGACGCCGGATCGAGCGCCACGTACGCCCCACCTGCCGCCAAGACCGCGAACAGTGCGGCCATGGTCTCGGCGGATCTCGGAAGAACCAGAGCCACCGGCACTTCCGGGCCCACCCCGATCTCGATGAGCAACCTCGCCAACCGGCGCACCCGCACTGCGACTTCGTCGAACGTCCAGGATGTGGCCCCGCTGACGATCGCGAGTTCACTTCCGTGCTCGGCGACTGCGCTCTCGAACAGGTCGATCACGGTGCCCGTCGGCACTTCACCGACATTGCTCGACCACGAGGTGGCGATCAGCTCGCGCTGGACGTCGTCCATCGTGTTCACCTGCGCCAGAGTGCGATCCGACGGCAGTGTGGCGAACTCGCGTAGCACGTGCGCCAATCCGTCCGCGAACCGTTCGACAGTGGCGCGATCGAACAGGTCGGAACTGTATTCGATCTTCCCGACCACGGTATCGGTGCCGGTGAACTCGACGAAGTCGAAGGACAGGTCGAACTTGGCCGTGGTGACGTCCAAGGGCACGGGCGTGGTCGGCAAACCGCCGAACCCGCCGGCCGGGTCGGACTCGGTCAGGTAGACGACCATGACCTGGAACAGTGGGTGCAGTGCCCGCGAGAGACTGCGACCGCTTCCGAGCGCGGCGTCCACCACCTGCTCGAACGGAAGGTCCTGATTCCCGAACGCTTCCAGATCGGTGTCGCGAATTCGTGCGAGTAGCTGTTGCACCGTCGGATTGCCGGACAGGTCGGTGCGCAGGACCACGGTGTTGAGGAAGAATCCGACCAGATCTTCGAGTTGTGCATCGGATCGGCCAGAGACCGGGGTACCGATCGGAATATCCTCGCCTGCACCGGATTTGTGCAGCAGCACGGTCACGGCGGCCTGCATGATCATGAACATGCTCACGCCTGCACGGGCGCCGACCTCGCGAAGGCCGCGCACGACGTCGGCATCGAGTCCCAGGTACACCGCGCCGCCGCGGTAGCTCATCTTCGCCGGTCTCGGGCGGTCCGTCGCAAGACCCAGCTCACGCGGGGCACCGGCGAGCGCGGTGCGCCAGTACTCACGTTGGCGCGCCGCCACACTGTCGGGGTCTTCGGCGTCCCCGAGAAGCTCACGCTGCCAGAGCGTGTAGTCGCTGTAGCGAATCGCGGGATCGTCCCACGTCGGGCCCTGGCCCGCCTGCCGGAGTGCGTAGGCAGTGGCGAGGTCGGTCACCAGTGTTTTCGTCGACCACTCGTCCACGGCGATGTGGTGAATGATCAGCGCCACAACTGTATCCGATTCCGTCCGGATCACCTTTACTGCCAACGGAATACGACGTGCCAGGTCGAACTGGTGCCGCGCGGCGGTGCCGAGTTCTGCCGACACCGCATCCTCGGTGACGGCAGCAGTCTCGACGATGTCGATCTCGACGTCCTGCGGGGCCACGATCACCTGTCGCGGCCCGCGTTCGTCCACCGGGAACACCGTCCGTAACGCCTCGTGCCGGGAAACGAGGTCGCGAAGGGCCGCGGCCAGCACGTCCACGTCGACCGCTCCCGGCACCCGCCAGGACAACGGCACGTTGTAGGCGCCGTCCGCGGCACCGAGTTGCTCGATCAACCACATCCGGTTCTGCGCGAACGACAACGGCATCGGGTCCAGACGCTCGCGGCGAACAAGTGCGGGCCTTGCCGTCGATGAACTCGGTATGAGCCGGGCCGCGAGCTGCGCCACGGTCGGGGCGTCGAACACCGTTCGCAGCGCAAGGTCCACACCGAGTTCACCGGCCAGCGAATTGACCAGTCGGACAGCGGCAAGCGAGTGCCCACCGCGTTCGAAGAAGTTGTCGTCGAGACCGACGGCGTCGACACCGAGAGCGCGGGCGAAATGTTCCGATACCTGCGCCTCGAGGGCGGTGGCTTCGCGATCGACCACCGTCGACGCCGCGAACGTCGGAGCGGGTAGAGCTTTGCGGTCCAGCTTGCCGTTGAAGCTGACCGGTAGCGAATCGAGCACCACGATCATGGTCGGAAGCAGATACTCCGGAAGCACCCGGTTCAGACCGGCACGTACCGACGCCGTGTCGGGGGCCGAACCGGTGGCGGGAACGACATACCCGACCAGCACTGATTCGCCCTGAGCGTTGGGGTGCACGACGACCGCGGCACGACCGACCGAGTCGAGTGTGACCATGGCGTTCTCGATCTCACCGAGTTCGACACGCAGACCACGGATCTTCACCTGGTCGTCGGCTCGGCCGAGATACTCGACGGTGCCGCTACGAGTCCATCGCACGAGGTCACCGGTTCGATACAGCCGACCACCGGGTACGGGCGAGAGCGGATCGGCCACGAAGCGCTGCGCGCTGAGCGCGGGCCGGCGCAGGTACCCCTGCGCCACCTGGACTCCGCCGAGGTAGAGCTCGCCCGGTACACCTTCCGGTGTCGGCCGCAGGCAGGCGTCGAGAACGTAGAGATCCACGTTGTCGCCTGCGCCGCCGATGTCGGAGGTTCCCCGGTCCTCGGTGGTGGTGACCCATGCGCCGACGTCGCCCGCTCGGGTGACCTCGACAGCGGCCTCGGTCGGCCCGTACAGGTTGTCCATCCGGCACTGCGGTAGTGCGCGAGTGAATCGTTCGATAGTGCTGCGCCCCAGTCCTTCACCGCTGCACACCACCAGACGCAGGGCGCTGCATCCGGCGAGTCCGGTTTCCTCGAGCACCTCGTCGAGCATCGACGGAACGAAATGGGCGATGGTCACGGCCCGCTCGCTCAGCAAACGCGCCAGTTGCACCGGGTCTCGGTGCGTATCGGGTCCGGCAACGACGGTGACTGCCCCGTTGACGGCGGGCCAGAACAGTTCCCACACCGAGACGTCGAAAGTCGCCGGGGTCTTGAGCACCATCCGGTCCTTCGCGGTGATCGGCGATCGCTCCTGCACCCAGGCAAGCCGGTTGGCCACCGAGCGATGCGAGACGACAACACCTTTCGGGTTTCCGGTAGAACCGGACGTGTAGATGACGTACACCGGATGATCGAGCGTCAACGGCGACCGGCGATCCGCGTCGTCGACGGCGGCCGAATCGAATGTCGCGATCTTGGCCTGCACGCTCGGATCACCCAGATCGACCGCAGCGGAGGCAGCGAGATCGTGTCGCTCGATCGACGACGCATCCGTCAGAACCAATGCCGGTCGACTGTCCGCGAGAAGGTAGTCCACTCGCGCAGTCGGCAACGTCGTGTCGACGGGCATGTACGCCGCGCCGCTCTTGACCACGGCGTGGATCGCGATCAACTGCGCCGCCGATCGAGGCACTGCCACCGCCACCACGTCGCCGGGACCGACATCGGAGTCGACGAGAAGCCGCGCCAACCGGTTCGAGTGTTCGTCCAGTTCGCGGTACGTGAGGTGCTCCGTCTCCGACTCCACGGCGGTGTGGTCGGCCGAACGCCGGGCGCTCTCGGTGAGCTGCGTCGCCAGGGTGTGCAGGTCGAAGTCGACGACGGGGCCGCGGCCGAGTGCGGCGAGGCGCCGGGACTCCCGGGGCCCGACCACCTCGATCGACCGCAACGGCACTGCCGGGTCTGCCGAGACCTGGGTCAGTACCCGGGTGACGGCGTCGCCGATCATCACGGCAGTGTCGTGATCGAACAGATCTGCCGCGTATTCGAGGTGTAGCGCCACCTCACCGGTGTCAGGTGTGTCGACGAACGTCGCGGTGAGGTCGAATTTGGCCCGCACCGACGACAACTGCTCCCATTCGGTGGGTATCCCCAGGACGTCGGGTGCGGAGCCGGTCCGTTGGAGGTAGCTCAGCATGATCTGGAAGAGCGGGTTCCGCCCTTCGACGCGCGGCGGCGACACCACCTCGACCACGTCCTGGAACGGCAGTTCCTGATGATCCAACGCGGCAAGGGTGTTCACCTTGACGCGATCGACGAGTTCACCGAACCGGGGATTCCCCGACAGGTCGGTGCGCAGGACCAGCGTGTTGACGAAGAATCCGACCAGGTCGTCCAGCGCGCTGTCACTTCGTCCGGACACCGGCGTACCGACCGCGATGTCGGTACCGGCCCCCAAGTGCGAGAGCGCTGCCACTGTCGCCGCGTGCAGCACCATGAACATACTGGCGCCGCGTCGGTCGGCGAAGGCGCGTAACGGTTCGATCTGTTCGGCGCCGACCAGTGTGGTGATCGCGCCCGCGGTTCCGCTGGGATGCTCCGGTCGGCGACGGTCGATCGGCAACGGGGTCTCGGCAGGCAGACCGGCCAGGGTATCGGCCCAGTACTGTGCCTGCTTCGTGCCGGTATCGCCGGCGAGTAGCTCTCGTTGCCACAGTGCGTAGTCGACGTAGGTCACCGCAAGCGGCGCCCAGTCCGGCGCCGCTCCCCCGCTGCGAGCCAGATATGCCCTCGTCAGGTCACCGAGCAGCGGCACGTCCGACCATTCGTCGGTCGCTATGTGGTGCAGGACCACCGCGAGAACGAACTGTTCGACGCCCGTCTCCACCAACGTCACTCGCAACGGAGCCTCGACCCGCAGATCGAACGGGGCCGTCAACCGGGCAGCTATCGCCGCTTCGGCGTCCTCGGCGGGAAGCGCGAGGAACTCGAGCACCGGGGCATCGGTGTCGTCGAGGATGCGCTGACAGTAGGCGCCGTCCACCAGGTCGACGACGGTCCGTAGCGGTTCGTGCCTGCTGATCACGTCGGCGAGCGCTTGTCGTAGCGCCGCGATGTCCACCGAACCGGACAGACGCGCGAGATGCGCGTAGTGGTACGGAAGGCTGTCCTCGGTGAGCTGCTGTACCGTCCAGAGCCGTTCCTGGGCCGCCGACAGTGGCAGCACTTCCGGTCGTGTTCGTGCGGTGATCGCTGCCGACGCGGCCCCGGCCGAGGAGAGCCTGGCCGCCAGAGTCTCGACGGTCCTGGCTTCGAAAAGATCCCGGATCGTCAACTCCACACCGAGTTCCGCCCGAACCCGGCTGACCACACGCATCGCGATCATCGAATGCCCGCCCAGTTCGAAGAAGTCGTCCTCGACGCCGATCCGGTCGAGGCCGAGCAGATCCGCGAAGATGGCGGCGAGCGCCCGTTCGGCGTCCGTGCGCGGCTCGATCGTCCCGGCGGCTCGACTGTAGTCGGGTTCAGGTAGGGCGGCGGTGTCCAGCTTGCCGTTGACCGTCATGGGAATCGACGAGATCGCCGCGACGTAGCCCGGAACCAGGTAATCGGGCAGTACGGCGCGAAGATGGTCCACCACTCGGCCCACGAGGCCGTCGTCCGCACTCGCCACCGGAACCAGGTATCCGGCAAGACGCTTCGTGCCTTCGACCAGCGGATCGGGTACGGCGATCACGGCAGCGGCCGCGACGCCGTCGAAGGCCTCGATCACCGACTCGATCTCGTGTAACTCCACCCGATAGCCGCGAACCTTCACCTGGTCGTCGATCCGGCCCAGATAGTCGATGAGCCCGTCGGCGCGGCGGCGCACGACATCGCCGGTTCGGTACATCCGTCGGCCCCTCCCGTCGGCGCCTGCGACGACGAACGGATCCGCCACGAAACGCTCGGAGGTCAGATCGGTGCGTCCGAGATAGCCGCGAGCGAGCCCGACTCCGGCGATGTACAACTCACCGGGTACGCCGTCCACAACCGGCCGCAACCAGGAGTCGAGCACATAGCCGTCGGTCCGCAGAATCGGTGTTCCCACGGTGGGCGAGTCGCTGTCCGACGTTCCGCCGCCGAGAGTGTTGATCGTGTACTCGGTAGGTCCGTACAGGTTGTATCCGAGCGTTCCCTCGGTCTCGCGCAGTCGATTCCAGACGGAGTCCGGTACAGCTTCACCACCGAGAAGAACCAATGGAGGACGGTGCGATGCTGCCCCGTTCTCGAGCAGGCCGTCGCCGAACAATGCGGTGGCGTATGTCGGGGTCACGTTCACGACATCGATCAGATGCCGGTCGCAGTACCGCACGAGCGCCGACGAATCGCGGCGTAGATCCTCGTCACAGATATGTACCTCGTGGCCCTCGACCAGCCAGAGCAGCTCCTCCCACGACATGTCGAAGGCGAAGGACACGGTGTGCGCGATTCGGAACGTCCGACCGCCCTCGGCGCTCACCACGGGGTCGAAGATCGCGCCGCGATGATTGAAGTGCATGTTCGTCAACCCACGATACGGAGTGACGACGCCCTTGGGCTTGCCCGTCGAACCCGAGGTGTAGATGACGTAGGCCGGATGATCCAGTCGGCCCGCGGTTCCCGGCGCAAAGCGCCCGAGTTCGGCTGCGGTGAGCGGGCTGTCGTCACCGCTGCCCGCGCTGTCGAGCAGAACCGATCGGCTCGAGTCGAATCCGAGCCGCTCGGCGACGGCAGAGGTGCTCACGAACAGGCTCGGTTGTGCGTCGACGATCACGGTCTGCAGTCGTTCGTCCGGCTGGTCCAGTTCGAGGGGTAGGTACGCGGCGCCGCTGCGGAGGACGGCGAACAACGCAACCACCATCTCCACCGAACGCGGCAGCGCCAGCGCCACCACCGCTTCGGGGCCGGCTCCGCGCCGTATCAACGTTCGAGCGAGGCCCTCGACCCGGCGACCCAACTCGGCGAAATCGATTCTCTCGTCGCCGAATACGAGCGCAGATGCATCGGGTGAGAGTGCCGCCCTCTCCACGAGAAGTTCGGCAATGGTGACGTCGTCGAGATCACCGGCCGCGTTGGCGCCGGTGGCCTGGCGAGCCGCTTCGTCCGCCGTCAAGGACGGGATGCTGCCCACCAGTCGTACGTCGTCCTCCGCGACGATGCGCAGCAACGCCAGGAATCGATCGTGGAGGCCGTGCGCACGCTGCGGCGACACCAGTTCTTCGCGATAATCGATCTTGACGTGAAGGCGTTCACCTGGTGAAACGACCACGGCCAGTGGATAATGCGTGTGGTCGAGGCTGTCCTCGGCGACGATGTCGTGGCGAGCCGACGCCGATGCCATCTCGGAGGCGTTCTTGAAGTTCTGCAGCACGAACAGCGTGTCGAAAAGCTGCGCATGCCCGGTGGCACGCTGGATTTCGCCGAGTCCGAGGTATTCGTGTTCCATCCGGTCGACGTATTCGTCCTGCATCCGGCGTAACAACGCGGCGACGGTCTCGGTGGGACTGAGGTTCACGCGCACCGGAACCGTGTTGAGGAACATACCGAGAACTCGATCCAGACCGACGATCTCGGTGGGGCGTCCGGCGACCGTGGAGCCGAACACGACGTCGGTGCGGCCGGACTCGGCCGCCAGGACAAGTCCCATCACCGCGTTCATGACCGCGTTCAAGGTGACCCCGCTGGTGCGGGCCCGCGAGCGCAGCGCCGAGGTGAGATCCTCGTCCACATACGATTCGATCCTGGTGGGCAACTTCGCGGACTTCGCCACCGCGGCCCCGGCCACCAAGGTCGGCGTCTCGAATCCGGCGAACTCACGTTGCCACGCCGCAGTCGCTTCGCCGTGATCTCGTCCGGCCAACCACGTCAGATAGTCGGTGAACCCGGCTTCCGGAGCCACGACCGGGTCACCGGCGTACCGGCTGAGCAGCTGTTCGACGAACAATGCTCCGGACCAGCCGTCCCACAAGATGAACTCGCGGTTGATCACCAAGCGGTCGATCTCTCCGAGATGGATCAACAGCACTCGCCACAACGGCGGTGTACTCACGTCGAAGGGCTCGAGTCGGTCGGCGAGTTCGAGCTCGGCGGCACGAGAGACCTGCTCGGCGGTGTCGAGTTCGGACAGGTCCACCTCGGTGAACGGGACTTGAAGTCCCGACCCGATGTACTGCACGGGATCACCGAGACCGTCGTCCGTGAAACCTGCTCGCAGAGTAGGGTTCTCGTCCAAGATCGCCGCAATCGCCGTACGCAGCCGATTCACGTCCAGACGATGGCCGAAGTCGAGGGAGAACTGGGCGGTGTAGATGTCGGTGGAGTCGTCGAACCGGGATTGGAAGTACAGACCACGCTGCAGCGGCGACAGTGGCCAGATGTCCTCGACGATCACCGGACTCGCGGCCACGATGCGGTCGATCTCACGCTGACCGAGAGTGATGTTCGCCAGATCGGAGGGAGTGAGCCCGGCGCCGCCGCGCCCGGCCACCTCGACCAATTCGGTGGCCGCGGACAACCAGCGGTCGACCAGCGAATGGAAGTCGGATTCGGTCAGACCGTGGTGGGAGGAGAATTGCACCGACGCACCGCCGTCCACCGTCTGCCGTACGGCGACATCCAGAACGTAGGCCCCCAGTCGCGCACCCCCGTCCCGGACCAGAACCTGGGGTACAGATTTCACGGAAAGTGCTTGCGCTGCTTGCACGTTCGCATGTCGTAGCATCGGCCAGCCGACACCGTCGTCCGGTGCCGCCCGCAGGGCTTCCTTCGCGTTCCGCAGGGCAGTGAGTGGATCCGAGTCGAGGGCCACGCGGATCGGGTGTGTCCATCCCATCGGACCAACCGTACGACTGACGTCGGCCCCTTCGGTCAGACCGGCGCGCCCGTCGCGCCACACGTCTACCAACAATTCGGTGCGCTCGGCATCGTCGTGCGCTCCGGCTACCGCCGCGAGAACCAGACCGACCCAGACGTCGAGCGTTCCCGACCCCGCCAACGACCGGTACTCCCCGGCAGCGAGCGACTCGGTCCGGGTCAGTGGTTCCGCATCGTCGGTCGCCGCACCGGGTTCGACAACCAGGTCGGCGCCGGCGGCGACAGTGTCCAACCATCTGGTCAATTCACCGAGCCGACCTGGCGACGATGCCTGCTCGGTGAATGCCTGCGCGTGCGCCTTGAGTGAGGTCGGAACCGGACGCAATGCTCGTTGCTTTCGGCGGCGCGCGTTGGCGAGCAGTAGCCGAAGATCGTCGGTCACCACCGTCCACGACATCGGATCCAGGATTCCGGCAGCGCCGAACAACACCACTTCACGACGCCCGGCGACGCCGGAGCTGAGCACCGCGTGCAGAAGACGACCGGAAGCCGGGTCGGGGCGAACGCCGCCCAGCTCGAGAATGTCTGCGGTCGGTGACCCGGGTGGCAACGACATCTCCGACACCAAGGTCGATCCCGAAATCGTGTGCGGCGGCGCGGTGGTGAGCATCCACAACACCGGAACCGGTGCCGCCAGCGTCGCCCGCAGCAGGTGATGGTGATCGACGAGAGAACTCAGAGCAGCAGCCAGATCTGCTGTCGAGACCGCCTCGGGGACGCCTGTCCGGTACTCGTGAAGCTGCTCCGAGGTGGACCGGCCCAGGTCACGTTGCCTGGCAAGCATGGGCATCAACCCGACCGGTCCACTGCCGTCTTCGTCGTGTGGGAGGGACGACTCCGCCTCACGCGATGTGGGCGCTGCACCGTCGAAGTCGAGCTCGCCCACCCCGGCTTCCTCGTCATCGAGGAACGCGTCGACGAACTCGAGAAGTTGACCGATGTGCTGCTGCGCGTCGGCTTCGTCACCGTCGTGGCCGCGCAGTCCGATCTCGATCGGGGTACCGGCACCTTCGAGGACGACGATGAACTCCACTTCACCGACCGGTCCGGACGAGAGCATGTGTGCCCGGCTCGAGTCGCCGATGATGTGCCGCGACGTCGACGCGGGCATGATGTTGACACCGATACCCGGCGGACGCCAGCTCGGATCGCGACGGGCGAGTTCGCGGCCCAACTCCTCACCGCGGAACCGGCCGTGCTTGAGCAGCTTCCAGACCTTCTGCTCGATCGCTCCGGCCACGTCGATCATGCGCGATCGTTCGCTCACGTCGAATCGGATCGGCAGAACGCTGGCAACCATGCTCGGCGCGGTACGCAGCTCGCGAACACCGCGGGCCGCGGTGGGGAGCGAGATCACGACGTCCTCGGTGCCGGTCGCCCGCGAGACGTATGCGCCGATCATCGCGATGATCAACCAGGACAATCGAATTCCGTGCGCCTTGGCATATCGGTCGAGCTGCGCACGTCGAGGCGCGTCCAACGTGGCGTAACCGAGCATCACGCCCGGCCCGGGAGCAGCCTCGCGCTCGATCAGTCGAGGTACCACCGGCAAGTCGGACAGTTCACCCAGCCAATAGCGGCGGTCCTGTTCGAACTGTTCACTGCCCACGTAGTCGAGATCGGCCTGCACGTACCGCTCGAGTGCCCAATCCGTAGACAGGTCCGGAACGGTGCCGGCGGCGAACGCCTTGCCGATCTGAGCGAGCACCAAGGTGATGCCGTAGCCGTCGTTGACGATGTGGTGATACTGCTGATAGACGCGGATTCTGTTGTCGGAAATGCGGTGAAAGGCGAAACGGAACAGTAGATCGGACGCCAGATCGACCGGCTCGTTCATGGTGGCACGCATCCACGCCGTCGACGCGGCGGCCGGATCGCTCTCGTCCCGGAAATCCAGGATCTCCAGGTCCCAGTCGCGGTGTCCCCGCGGCAACTGAACGAGTTCACCGTCGTCGTCGATACCGAAGTTGACGTGCAAGGTCTCGGCCTGATCGAGAACGGCCCGCGCCATCGCAGCGAGCGCCGTCACGTCTACGTCACCGACCGTCTCGGTGTACAGACCGGTGTTGTACAGGAAGCCGGTTGGATCGAGCTGGTGGCCGAAATAGATGGTCCGCTGAGCTGCTGTGACCGGAACCGACGACTGCAATGTACTGACTCCCATGTTGCGCGACCGGGTGCGGGCGCAGTCCGAACTTCAAATAGATGTGGTTAGGCTAGCCATATTAATCTCTCGGCTCACAGTGTGACCACCGCCTCTGCCAATGCGGCCAATCGCTGTCCGATCGCCTCCGCGACCGCCGTCGGAATCGTCGATTCGACTGCCTGCGCGCCGGCCACTGTCACCGTCGCCGATCGCGAGTCGGTGTGCCCGGACACCGCGACCGTCACGTCCACCGAAGCCGACGGCTCCGCCAACCAGGTGAGATCGGCGGGCAGTGCGTCCACTCCCGTCTCGACCACTCGAATCACCACTCCCGGGCTCGGCAACTGCGCCATCATCTGCGCAGTCTGAGCGCCCAGGTACCGAAGCAGGCTGTAGCCGTCCGCACCGCCCTCGAGCGAATCGGCCTCGCGTAATGCCGCCTCGGCCACCTCACGAGACGTGGCTGCGTCACCACCGACCTCGATGCGAACCGGGATTCCGGCGGTCCACGCCCCGGCCAGGCGCGTGCAGTCCGGATCGGTGGGCGAAGCAAGGCGCCCGTCGCGCTGCACTTCCAGGATCACCTGAGCCGATCCGGTACCCCGCCAGTGCGCGATCGCGTCGGCGAGCGCCGCGATCGCCGTCGACTCGACCGCTCCCGTACTCGCCCCGCCTACCGGCACCGAGCGCGTCTCGACGCCCCCGAGAGCCCCGGCTCCGGTTGCGAGAACATGTGCCGCGCCGACCACGTGACTCCAGTGCACCAGCTGCCCCGTCAACGCGGGGTCCTGGGCGCGATCGTTCAGGCGACCGGCGAACCCTCTCGCCGATGCCCTCGGGCGTGCAGGTAACGGCGCATCCCCGGAACCGTGCCGGGCGAGCAATGCCGACAGATCGTCCCGGATCACCCGGAACGTCCACGCGTCGACGGCGAAGGGATGGATCGCCAACTGCAACAGCCCCTCTTCGTCCGGGGTGCCCGGATGCAACCGCGCCGCCACCACTGCCACTTCCGGGTCCAGAGTCGGTGCTCGGTCCACGTCCACGCGGTCCCCGACCAGCTCCACCACGACATTCGATTCTTCGGTGACCTCCAGTGACCACAGCGTGCCCGCCACCGTCGTCAATCGCAGTCGCAGGGCGTCGTGAATCCGCAGGAGCTCGGCGATCACGCCCTCGACGTCTGCGACGCCGAGACTCCCCGGCGTCGAGAGCACGATGGCAGCGGCGACTGCCGGAGCACCCACCCCACTTTCCCGCCTCCGGTACACCGACGCCGGTAACGGGATCGGTCCGCAGTCGACAACCGGATCGGCCGGCGAGTCGTCTGGGATTACCTCGTCATCGCTCGCGCCGAGCAGTTCGGTGAATTCGGCGACCGCGGCCAGCGCCGCGGGCGTGCGCCATTTGAAGATCTCGCGTGGTCCGAAGGTGATTCCCGCACGGCGGGCCTCACCTACCACTCGCATCGACAGGATGCTGTCGCCGCCGAGCATGAAGAAGTCGTCGTCCGCTCCGACGTCGTCGAGATCCAACACGGCGGCGAACAGTGCACACATCGCCACTTCGGCGGGATCGCTCGGTGCTCGCCGCTCGCTCGGCTCCGGTGCCCGCGGAACGGGCAGGGCCTTGCGATCGAGTTTGCCGTTGGCGGTGACCGGAAATTCGTCGAGAACGGCGACAGTGGCTGGCACCATGTACTCCGGCAGGAGTGTGGAGGCGTATTCCAACACCGCACTCACCGCCGCCGAAGAGTCGGCGAGCACTACACAGGCATGGATCTGGCTGCCGTGAACCACCACTGCCGAACTCACCACGTCCGGATGGGACGTGAGAACCGCCTCGATCTCCCCGAGTTCGATGCGCAGGCCACGAAGTTTGACCTGAGAGTCGGTACGGCCGAGGTAGTCGAGCGTCAGCCCCGACGCGGTGCGGCGCCACCGGACGAGGTCCCCGGTCCGGTAGAGACGACCTCCGCTCCCCTCGATGTCGGCCACGAAACGATCTGCCGTCAGCGCCGACCGGCCGAAATATCCACGCGCGAGCTGCACTCCACCGAGATACAGCTCGCCCGGGACACCGATCGGGACTCTCTGCAGGTACCGATTCAGCACCAGGGTTCGGGTATTCCACACCGGAGTGCCGATCGGAACACTCGACTGCTCGCCGCCGCCGGACTGCCGCAGTTCCACATGGGTGACGTCCACGGCGGCCTCGGTCGGTCCGTACAGGTTGTGCAGCTCCCCGTCGACCAGATCGTGGAACCGGTCGCGATGGTCGGCAGTCAACGCTTCGCCGCTACACAGCACACGGGCCACCGCCGGCCTGCCCAGCTCCGGTTGTGTCGCCACTGTTTCGAGGAAAGCGGCCAGCATCGACGGCACGAAATGCACCAGCGTGACCCGGCGCTTGTCGAGCACGTCCACCAGATAGCCGGGGTCGCGATGACCGTCGGGGACGGCGGTGACCAGAGTAGCGCCGGTCACCAAGGGCCAGAAGAACTCCCACACCGAGACATCGAATCCGGACGGAGTCTTCTGCAGCACCCGATCACCGACACCGATGCCCAATTGCGCCTGCATCCACACGATGCGGTTGGCGATACTACGATGGCTGACCACGACACCCTTGGGCTTGCCCGTGGATCCGGACGTGTACAACACGTAGGCCGCCGCATCGGGATGAACCGATTTCCGGGGCAGAGTCGTTGCGGCACCGTCATTCTCGGCCACACCGTGGTCGTCCACGACCAGCACCGGAACACCGATCGGCGGAGCGGGGCGTCCGGCGGAGGTGACAAGCAGTACCGGATCGGCATCGGCGACCATGTACGCCAGACGATCTGCCGGGTAGCTGTCGTCGAGCGGAAGATACGCCGCACCGGCGCGGTGCACGGCCAGCAACGTGACGATCAGCGCTGCGCTGCGCCGAACCGATACCGCCACCACCGGTTCGACCGAGCCGCTCGCCTCGCAGGCCCCGTGGATCAGCGCGGCGAGGGAGTCGACCTTGGTGCCGAGTTCTCGGTAGGTCAATTCCAATCCGGTCTCGTCCACGAGGACAGCGAGCGCATCCGGGGTGGCGGTGACCTGGCGGGCGAACAACTCCGGCAACGGGCTGCTGCTTGCCGCACCTGGATCGGTCCGCCCCGATTCGTACTGCTCGACAAGGCGACGCTCGTCGACGGGCAGGAGCTCGAGCCGTGAGACGGGGGTGGTCGGTGACGCGGCGACGACGCCGAGTAGATCCTTCAGTCGCCGAGCCAAAGCGGCTACGGTGTCCCGGTCGAAGAGATCCACGGCGTATTCGATCCGAGCCGACACCGCACCTGCCGGGGTCTGCGCCAGATCGAAGGTCAGGTCGAACTTGGCGGCTCCGACGTCGACGGTGACGGGCTCGACCGTCAAACCCGTCATGGAGATCTTCGCGATCGGATCGCGATACTGCACCAGGGTCTGGAACAGCGGTTGACGCGACAGTGAACGAGTGTGCGCGAGCTTCTCGACGAGTCGGTCGAACGGCACGTCCTGATGAGCGAATGCGTCCAGATCTGCCTTTCGCACTCGACCCAGTACGTCGGCGAAACTCGGATCACCACTGAGGTCGGTGCGAAGCACCAGTGTGTTGACGAAGAAACCGAGCAGCCGCTCGAGTGCCGCATCCGAACGACCCGCGACGGGCGAGCCGATCACGATGTCGTCTCCCGCGCCCGACGCCTTCAAGAGCAGTGCGACGCCGGCGTGGGCCACCATGAACATGGTGGCGCCGAGTTCCGTGGCGACAGAGCGCAGCCGAGACACCACCGCCGGCGCGAGTTCGAACGTGACGACATCACCGCGATAGGTACTCACGCTGGGCCGCAGCCGATCTCGCGGTAGTTCCAGCTCCTCCGGTATGCCCGCCAGTGTCGTCGTCCAGTAGGCGGTCTGCCCAGCGATGTCGGAGTTCGGACCGTCGAGTGACCCCGACTGCCAGACGGTGTAGTCACGGTAACGAACCGCGGGGGCTTCGATCGGAGACGGAGCGGCGTCCGAGACCGCCCGCGTGTATGCGGTAGACAGGTCCGCCACCAGCGGACGCGACGACCATTCGTCCGCTGCGATGTGATGGATCAAAACCATCAGATACGACGTCGTGGTGTCGACACGGAACAGCGTGACCCGCACCGGTACATCGCGTTCCAGGTCGAAGACGTGCCGTGCGGCCTCACGTAACTGCTCGTGAACGCACTCGGGTGTCGTGTCGATCTCGTCGAACGGCACCACGCACTCGTCGGTGGGCAGTACTCGCTGGAAGCCGACGACGCCGATGTTCCCGTCCCCGGCGGCGACAACTCCGTCCAGACCGCCGGAGGCGACAACTCCGTCCAGACCGCCGGCGGCGACAACGTCGTGCCGGTCGCCGGAGAAGACGGTTCGAAGTGTCTCGTGAACGCGCTGCAGTTCGGCCAGCGCGGTGGCAAGGGCCGCCGAATCGACGCGCCCGGTCAGCTTCATCGTGAACGGGACGTTGTACGTCGAACTGGGGCCCTCGAGCTGGTACAGGAACCACAGCCGCCGTTGCGCTGCGGACATCGGAATCTCCGCAGGCAGATCCTGTCGCACGATCTGCGGTCTCGCTGCGACGGTGTCCCGCATTCCGGCGGCGATCGCCGCCGGCGTGCGCAGGTCGAAGATCTCACGGATGGACACTTGCCGGCCGAGCCGAGAACGCATCAACGACGAGAGCCGGGTGGCCGACAGCGAATTACCGCCGAGCGCGAAGAAGTCCTCGTCCGGGCCGACGTGGTCCACGCCGAGCACGTCACCGAGAAGGGCACATAGTTCCGCTTCCATCGGGCCGTCGGGAGCCCGACTGACGCTGCTGCGCGCCGGTGCCGGGAGTGCGTCACGATCGATCTTGCCGTTGGGAAGGGTCGGGAACACGTCGAGTTGTATCAATTGTGCCGGAATCATGTAGTCCGGCAGCACGGTCCGCAGATGCGTCTGTACGGCGGAGGTGACTATCCGCGTGTCCGCTCCGACCGCGATCACGTAGGCGAGCAGTTGATCGGATCCGTCCGCTACGGCGCGAACTGCGACCAGGGCGGCGGCAACGTCGGGGTGCGCAGTCAGTGCCGCTTCCACCTCACCGGCTTCGATCCTGAATCCGCGCAGACTCAGTTGGGTGTCCGCACGGGAGACGAATTCGATGGTCGCGTCGTTGCGGCGAACCAGGTCGCCGGTGCGGAAGACCCGCGCCCCGTTGCCCACCGGATCGGCCACGTAACGCAGCGCCGTCAAAGCAGGCCTGCCCAGATATCCGCGAGAGGTCTGCACCCCGCCGATGTACAGCTCCCCCACCACCGCATCCGGGACCGGTGACAGCACCGGATCGAGAATTCGCGCAGACACCCCGGGAACGGCGGAGCCTATCTGCACAGGTACCGAATGCTGTTGCGGGACTGCCCAGAGGGTGACGTCTCCGGCCACCTCGGACGATCCGTACGAGTTGACTATTCCCACGCCCGGGCGTAGCCGGCGTAGCATTTGCACCACGTCACCACCGAGCGGTTCGCCACTGAGGAACCAGTGTTCGATACCCGCGGCGGCATCGGGAGCCACGTCGACGAGCGCCGACGCCAAGGACGGTACCGCCGTGATCGCGGTGACGCCGTGCTCACGAACGAGAGCGGCCAGTGCGTTCACGTCCCGCGATTCGTCGTCGTCGGCGAGCACGATGCGCGCACCGGAGATCAGTGCTGCGAGAAGCTCGGTCGAACCGTCGATGAAACTGAAGGAACTCTTCGCCAGTCGAACGTCGTCTCCGGATCTCGCACCGGTCAGCTCGCGCTGCCACAGCAACCTGTTTGCCAGCGCCCCGGCGGTGCCGGACACACCCTTGGGTGTACCCGTCGACCCGGAGGTGTAGACGACGTAGGCGAGATTGCCCGCCTCGATCTCAACCCATCGAGGCTCCGACGACTCAGCAGCGCATTGCCTTTCGAGTTCCTCGACGTCCACCCCGGCCACGTCCGTCCCGGCCACGTCGCCCACGACAGCTCGGCTTCCATGGTCGAACACCACCAGATCCGGTGCAGCGTCGGACAACATGAACCGGATACGCGCGCTGGGGTACTTCGGGTCGACCGGCAGGTAGGCCGCACCGGCGAGGATCACCGCACCGAGCAGGACCACCGATTCGGTGGATCGGCCGGTAGCCACCGCCACCACCGAATCCGGACCGATACCGCGTGCTCGCAACCCGCGAGCCAACCGGTGAGATCGCTCGGCCACCTCGCGATAGGTGTACGCCCCGGTCGTGGTGAGGACAGCGATGTCGTCACCGGCCTCGCGGTAGGCCTGCGTCAGGATCTCGGGGAGCAGGCTGCCCGGCGCCTCGAGGTGGTCGCTCGCGGCCAGTTCGCCGCGCTCGTCTGCGGTGAGCACGTTCAACCCGGCCAGGGTGACAGCCTCCGGCTCGACGAACTGTGCGAGCACACCGAGTAGGCGATTCCCGATCGATTCGATCGTGGACCGGTCGAACAGATCGGCAGCGAATTCGATTCGAACCGCCAATTCCTCTGCAGATTCGACGAATTCGAAGGTCAGGTCGAACTTGGCGGTCCCGGTCTGCAGATAGGAGGCGCTGACGTCGAGTCCCACGAATTCGGGGAGTTCCGGCTCGGACCGGTGCTGGACCATGGTCTGGAAGACCGGATGCCTGGCGAGCGAGCGGGTGACACCGAGATGATCGACCACCTGATCGAACGAAACATCCTGGTGCGCCAAGGTGTCGAGGGTGCCGCTTCGCACCCGTCGCAGCACCTCGGACATCGTCGGGTTTCCGGAGAGATCGACCCGCTGGGCGATCGTGGTGACGAACAGTCCCACCATGTCCGTGACATCGTGGTCCTTGCGTCCGGACACCGGCGATCCGAGCACTATGTCGTCGCCGCCGCCCAGTTTCGCCAACAGCACGGATACCGCTGCCTGTGCGAGCATGTAGGTCGTTACCGAATGCCGTCGACTGCTCGATCGCAGCGCCTGCGTGTCACCGCGGTCCAGACGAATCCAGACTTCGCTGCCACGTCCGCTCGGGGTGGGCGGCCGCGGCCTGTCATACGGAAGTGCCAATTCTTCCGGCGCACCCGCCAGATACTCACCCCAGAACTCGAGATCGGCGAACTGTTCTTGACGTCGATCCGTACCGATCTCCCGCAGAACGTGATCCGCGTACTGTGGCCGATCGACGTCACTGCCGTTCGACGGATCTCGATACGCCGCAGCCAGATCGGTCAGTAGTGGACCAGCCGACCATTCGTCACCCGCGATGTGGTGAACGAGCAACACCAGTACCGAGTCCAGCGGCCCTGTTCGTACCAGGAACACACGCAGCGGCGCCTCCGACTCGAGGTCGAACGGGCGACGAGCGATCTCGCTCAGCACCTGATCCATCTGAGTCTGGTCCGTGTCGAGGACGACGAGATCCGGCCCGGTAGCCAGAATCCGTTGGTGTGCAACACCGTCGATGTCCACCACTATCGAGCGAAGAACATCATGACGTGCAACGACGAAGTGCACTGCGCGGTGCAAGGCCTCGACGTCCACGGTCCCCCGCACACGCAACGCGAAGGGAATGTTGTAGGTGGCGGACGGTCCGGCTGCCCGGTCCATGAACCACAACTGTTGCTGCGCCGGCGACAGCGGAACCGGTTCGAATCGATCAGCGCGAGTCGGGAAGGGCGTGCCTGGCCGCTCGGCCGTGGCAGGCCGGGCCTGCTCCACGATCGCAGCCAGAGCTGCCACCGTCGGAGCATCGAACACATTTCGAAGCGAAATATTCACGCCGAGATCGGCTTTGATTCGAGTGATCAGTCGTGTCGCCGACAATGACGTGCCACCGAGCGTGAAGAAGTCCGCATCCACGCCCAGCCCTGAAACTGCAAGCACGTCCTCGAAGCGTGCCGCCAAATCGAGCTCCACTGCCGACGCCGGTGCCCGTCCGGTATCGCCGGCGTCGAACTCCGGGGCCGGCAGCCGCTTGCGATCGACCTTGAGATTCGGCGTCAGCGGGAACTCGTCGAGAATCATGACCGCGGCCGGCACCATGTACGCCGGTAGTCGAGCCGCCAGGCAGTCCATTGTCAGCGCCGAGTCCGGGGTCGCTCCCGCCGCCGGAGTGACGTACACGAACAAACGCGCCGAGCCGTCCGCACCGGTGCGCGCAACCGCGACCGCCTGGGCAACCCCGGGTGCGGTCGTCGCCACGGTTTCGATCTCACCGAGCTCGATCCGGTGACCACGGACCTTGACCTGGTCGTCGGCTCGGCTCAGATATTCGAGCTCGCCGTCCGCGCGCCAGCGTACGAGATCTCCGGTGCGATACATGAGTTCACCGGCGCCGGTCGTCGACGGATCGGCGACAAATCTGGTTGCGGTCAACCCGGCTCGCCCACGGTAGCCACGGGCCAGTTGCGGGCCGGCGACGTACAGTTCTCCCACGACACCGACGTCCACGGGCGTCAAAGCGCCGTCGAGGACGCGAACGGCACTACCGTCGAACGGAACACCGATCGACCCGGTCCATTCGGTCACCTCCGCGACTGCCCCACCGATCGCCTGCGTGACTGCAACACTGGTGCACCACACCGTCGCCTCGGTGGGCCCGTACATGTTGCGGACCGACTTCGCGGCCCGCGCCAGATCCGTCGCCAACCGGCCCGGCAATGCCTCACCGCCGACCAGGACGTCGACGCCGTCCAGCCCCGCGCCACCGGTCTCCTCGATTACTGCACCCCACAGCGACGGGGTCGCCTGCATGGCCGTGACACCGTGTGCGGCGATCAGCTGTGCGAGCGCGGCGGGATCGCGTGCTTCGCTCTCGTCGGCGAGCACCACAGTTCCGCCGGCGGCCAACGGAACGAACAATTCCAACGCGGCGATGTCGAAGGACAAAGTGGTCACCGCGAGCAAGCTCGATCCGGCGCCCAGCTCGATCACGTCGGATGCGGCCCGGACGAACCGTGCGAGGGCCCGCCGATCGATCACCACACCTTTGGGGTTGCCGGTAGAACCCGAGGTGTAGATGAGGTAAGCGGCGTTGGCGGGGCGCGGCGTACCTACGGCGACCGGCCGGCGTTCGGTGACGGGTGATGTCCATTCGACCGTGTCGGCGACGATCACGCCGGTGACGGTGCCGCCCGGCACGTTCACCTCCGGCAGACCTTCAGGTCCGGTGAGGAGGACGCGGGGCCGTGCGTCGTCGAGCATGTATTCGACACGCGTACGAGGAAATGCCGGATCGAGAGGCAGATACGCACTGCCGCAACGCAATACCGCAAGTATGGCAACCACCATGTCCACAGTTCGCGGTAGCGCGAGAGCAACGACCACCTCCGGACCGGCACCCCGAGCGCGCAGCTCGGCTGCCACCGCGTCCACTCTCGTGGCGAGATCGCTGTACGTGATCGACTGGCCCCGGCAGGTCACTGCCGGAGCAGCGCCCCGATCGCGAACCTGAGTGTCGAAGAGTTCAAGCACGTCTGGTGAATCCGTGGAGTTCGAGAGAACCCCGGCCCAGGATTCGTCCATGATCCGGCGCACGGCGGCCGGTCGTAGGTCCACCGCACTGACAGGTGCGTTGTTGCGATCCGGATCGGCGGCGACACCGACGAGGTCTGCCAGCGCCTCGCCGTGTGCCCGCACCTGCTCGGGTGTGTATCGGTCGGCGTCCGCGTCGATCTGGAACTCCAGCTCGCGGGTGCGATCGAGTCTGCGCACCACGATCGAGACATCCCGTACCGGTCCACGCGCCAGCGAGTGAACCACGGCCTCCGCGTCGACGAAGCGCAGGGTATCGCCGAACGGTTTGACGTTCACGGTGGGCCCGACGAGCCCCGCACTGCCGGCTGGAAGCCGCAGATCACGGTGAATGTCTTCGCCGCGGTATCTCGCGTGCGGCCGGATCCTGGCCTGAGCTTCCCGGACACGATCCGCCAGATCTGTCGACGTGTCGTAGCGTGTCACCGGTATTCGTAGCGGAAGCACGTTCACTGCAACGGTCAGCGCGCGAGCCGACGCCGTGCCCAGGCGATTCATCGACGGGAATCCGAGTATCACGTCCGAGGCCCCGGTGCGACGGCCGACATACGCTGCGACGAGGGCGGTCACGGCGTCCGCCCATCCGGCCCCCGCCGGAGTGTCGGACAAACGATCGACGACCTCGGCCGGAACCAGTACCGACTCCGACACGATCCGGCGTGCGGTATGTGCAGCTCCCACCGAACCTGATCCGTCCAGCGTGAGGGCCTCCGGTGCGTTTCGCAGTTCGTGCGCCCAGAACTCCCGGCTCGCCGCGAATTCGTCGGAGTCCCGATAGTCCCGGTCGACGTCGACCACGGTCCGAAGATCCGTCCGACGTGCCTCGGGTATCTCGATTCCACGCCGTAACGCGCTGTAGACCTGCGCAATACGGCGACCGAGTATTCCGTAACCGTAGACGTCGATCAGAATATGATGCGCCTTCAAGAACAGCGCGATCCGATTGTCCTCGAGAACATGGACACGGGCACCGAATCCGATTTCCACAGCCGGGTCGATCGGCGTCTGCAGTTCGTGTTTCATCGCCGCGATCGCAGCGTCGAGCGGGTCACCGGGGCCGGTCACTCGCACTACCTCCGTCGCCGGAAACCGCCGGCCACCCAGACGCTGCGTGAGACCGCCTGCGCCGTTGTCGAAGGCCGCCGAGAGTTCCGGGGACTCGGCGAGTACCACGTCTACTGCCGCGGCGAGAACGTGCGCGTCACCGCCCCGAATCTCGATGCATTGCCCTGTGACGAAGGTGTGGTTGGTGGGATCGAGTTGCTGAGCGAACCACAAGCCGGACTGAGCCGCGGACAGATGCAGACGACTAGGCCGGTTGTCCGGCGTGACCTCACTCGACAACACTAGACTTCCTCCACCGGCCCACGGCCCTGTTCACGATCAGCGACAAACGCAGATATGCCTTTAGGGTTACCTACCCTAACAGTTGCTAGGATGGTCGCCGAGGACAGCCCGCCCCGGACAAAACCCCTCCGAAAGGACGCCGCACCATGCCGGTGATCACCCCGTCTCGACGGGTAGAACTACCCATCGTTCTGCGCAAGCTCGACATTCTCCGAGTAGAGGACGTCACCCCGAGCATGCGGCGGCTGACGCTGGGCGGCACGCAACTCGGAGCATTTCGTTCCGGCGAGTTCGACGTACCGGCATTCACCACGGCGGGCGCGGACGACTACGTCAAGATCTTCCTCCCCGAGCCCGGCAGCTCGTCCCCGGTACTCCCCGAGCAGCACGACGGGCACCTGCACTGGCCCAAGAAGCCCGCACCGGTGGCTCGCGCGTACACGGTGCGCCGATTCGATTCGGCAGCAGGAGAACTCGATCTCGACTTCGTACTCCACGGGCACGGGCCGGCCGGAAACTGGGCCCGAGCAGCAGCTCCGGGAGACTCCGTTCATCTAGCCGGGCCGAAAGCCTCCACCATCACTCCGGTCGGTGCCGACTGGTGGCTCCTGGTGGGCGATGCCACCGCACTGCCTGCGGTCGGTCACTTCGTCGACACCCATACCGACCCTGCCGCCCTTCACGCCGTCGTCCTGGTCGACGGCCCCGGAGAGGAGCAGCGGAACCTCGCCGGAGTTACCTGGGTGCACCGCACCGGAGGTGTTGCCGATGCAGAACTGATCGGCCGGGCGGTACGAGAGAAGGTACCTGCAGGCGGCGACGGGTGGATCTGGGTGGCCGGTGAAGCCGCGATCGTGCGGGAAGTACGTGGGATCGCCAAATCGCTCGGACTCGGCAAAGAACAACTCGACGCAACCGGATACTGGCGCGATCAGAGTCACGGAAGCGCCTTCTCTCGGTTGCGCGCGCTACGCGATCAAGCCGTGGACGCCGTCGGCGCGCGTCTAGGCTGAGCGGCCCTAGGCTCGCGCCGGTCCGCGCCCGGTTCATCTCACCGAGCACTCTCCGGGCGCGCACACTCGCCCGGCGTTTCCGCGTTCGGGTGCACCCGCTACTCGGGCAGCCGCGCCTTCAATCGCGTCGACAAGGTGTGGGCCTGCTCGAGCAGCATCGTGCCCAATTCGGCGTGGCGATCCGGACGAAATCGTGTCTCGACACCCGTCAGGCTCAACGCCCAGGCCGGTCGGCCGTACCGATCGAAGACTGCCGCTCCCATCCCCCAACTACCCTCGACGATCAGAGCCGGGTTGACCGTGTACCCGGTGGTCTTGGTCGATTCGATCCGCTCCCGGATGGCCGCCTCGCGGTGAACGCTGCCCCACTCGGCTTCCAGATCGTTACGCGCGAAATAGTCGTCGATGTCGCGTGCGGGCAGGTGACTCAGAATCGCAAGACCTGCAGACGCGACGCCCAGCGGGAACCGCTTGCCCTCGTGCAGTACGTGCGAGCGCAGCGGGAAACTTCCCTCCTGACTCAGAACGCATACCGTCTCGTCACCGCGTCTGGCCGACAGGAATGCGCTTTCTCCGCTTGACCTCGCCAGCTCGTCGAGTACCTCGCGGGCGTGGTCGGCTATGTCGTATCGATTACCTGCCGCCGCGCCCAGCAAGTACAACTCCGGACCGAGATACCACCGACCATTGGTACGGTCACGGTCCACCAGCCCTTCCGCGGCGAGCATCGTCAGCAATCGGTGCGCCGTCGGCCTGGCGAGGTCGGCCGTCCGGCCGAGGTCGGTGGTGCTCGCTCCGCCCGGTTCCGAGGCCCCCACAGACCGCAACAATGCCGCCACCCTCGATACGACGTGCGGCGATTGTCCCGAAGAAGTCATCCTGCCACCCTAGCGTCCATTCTATGAACACATTGCACTCTCACGGTCAATGGATGAGCAATATCGAACTCGTCATCGTGAATCATTGATCGGTTGAACTGCACATAGTTGACTGTAGGGGATTCAGGACTCGCGTTTACATGGTGAACGCAGATAGGAGCCATAGTGACGAGCAAGGTATACAAGTCGGCCGCGGACGCGGTCGCCGACATCGGCGACGGTGCCACCCTGGCAGTCGGCGGATTCGGCCTGTGCGGCATCCCCGACTCCCTGATCGAGGCCATCGCCGCAACGGCGACAACCGGCCTCGAGGTGTTCTCCAACAACTGCGGCGTCGACGACCACGGTTTGGGCATCCTGCTCTCGGCCGGCCGCATCAGCCGAGTAACCGCGTCGTACGTCGGAGAGAACAAGGAATTCGCGCGGCAATACCTCGCAGGTGAGCTGGAAGTGGAGTTGACCCCGCAGGGAACCCTCGCCGAGCGTCTACGCGCCGGCGGAACCGGCATCCCCGCATTCTTCACGCCTGCCGGTGTGGGCAGCCCGATCTCCGACGGCGGTATGCCGTGGCGGTACAGCCAGGACGGATCCATCGCAATCGCCTCACCGCCCAAGGAAACTCGGGTCTTCGGCGACAAACGCTATGTGATGGAAGAAGCCATCAACGCCGACTACGCCCTCGTCCATGCCGTGCTGGGCGACACCGACGGCAACCTGGTATTCGACAAGACCGCGATGAACTTCAACCCGCTCGCGGCAATGGCCGGACGCATCACCATCGCCCAGGTGGAACGCCTCGTGGAGCCTGGCGAGATCGACCCCGCCGCAGTGCACCTACCCGGCGTGTTCGTCCAGCGCATCGTGAACACGGGACCGCAGAACAAGCGAATCGAAAAGCGCACCGTCAGCGCTTCGGAAGGAACAACGCGATGAGCACCCCAGTGACAGCCGCCGGATGGACACGCCAGCAGATGGCAGCGCGTGCCGCAGACGAGATGATCGACGGCGAATACGTCAACCTCGGCATCGGACTCCCCACCCTCATACCCGGCTACCTCGGATCCGACGTCCGGGTGGTCCTGCATTCGGAGAACGGCATCCTCGGAACCGGCCCGTACCCGACCGAGGACAACGTCGATCCCGACCTCATCAACGCGGGGAAGGAGACCGTCACCGTCAATCCCGGTGCAGCATACTTCGATTCGGCGCTCTCGTTCGGAATGATCCGTGGCGGCCACATCGACACCGCCGTCCTCGGCGGCATGCAGGTTTCCCGCACCGGCGACCTCGCCAACTGGATGGTCCCCGGTAAGATGGTCAAGGGCATGGGCGGTGCGATGGACCTCGTACACGGTGCCCGCCGGGTCATCGTCGTCATGGAGCACAACGACCGCGACGGCAATCCGAAGATCGTCGACACCTGCACCCTTCCGTTGACCGGCCAGGGTGTCGTCAACCGCATCATCACCAACCTCGCCGTCATCGACGTCTCGGGTGAAGGAACTCTCGTGCTTCGAGAGTTGGCACCCGATGTCACCGTCGAGGACGTAATCGCCGCAACCGGCACCGAACTGAAGGTAGAACTGGCATGACCGACAAGACTTCTGTGATTGTGGCGGGGGCTCGTACCCCGATGGGTCGACTCCTGGGAAACCTGAAAACCCTCTCCGGATCCGACCTCGGCGCCATCGCCATCAAAGGCGCCCTCGACAAATCCGGCATCACCCCCGAACAAGTCGACTACGTCATCATGGGACAAGTCCTCACCGCCGGCGCCGGCCAAATGCCCGCCCGCCAAGCCGCCGTCGCCGCCGGCATCCCCATGAACGTCCCCGCCCTGACCATCAACAAAGTCTGCCTCTCCGGCATCGACGCCATCGCCCTCGCCGACCAACTCATCCGCGCCGGCGAATTCGACACCATCGTCGCCGGCGGACAAGAATCGATGACCCAAGCCCCCCACCTCCTCGACAAAAGCCGCGAAGGCTTCAAATACGGCGACGTCACCCTCCGCGACCACATGGCCTACGACGGCCTCCACGACATCTTCACCGACCAAGCCATGGGCCTGCTCACCGAACACGTCAACGAACAACAATCCACCCACATCACCCGCGAAGAACAAGACACCTTCGCCGCCGCCTCACACCAGAACGCCGCCCGCGCCTGGAAAAACGGACTCTTCGACAACGAAGTCATCCCCGTCACCATCGCCCAACGCAGAGGCGAGCCGATCATCATCGCCCAAGACGAAGGCATCCGCGCCGACACCACCACCGAATCCCTCGGCAAACTACGTCCCGCGTTCGCCAAGGACGGCACCATCACCGCCGGCTCCGCCTCCCCGATCTCCGACGGCGCCGCCGCCGTGATCGTGATGAGCAAAACCAAAGCCGAAGAACTCGGCCTGACCTGGATCGCGGAAATCGGCGCCCACGGCGTCGTCGCCGGACCCGACTCCACCCTCCAATCCCAACCCGCCCGCGCCATCGCCACAGCCTGCGCCAAAGAAGGCATCAACCCCACCGACCTCGACCTCGTCGAAATCAACGAAGCCTTCGCCGCCGTCGGAATCGCCTCCACCCGCGAACTCGGCCTCGACCCCACCACCGTCAACGTCAACGGCGGCGCCATCGCCCTCGGCCACCCCCTCGGCATGTCCGGCGCCCGCATCGCCCTGCACCTCGCCCTCGAACTCCGACGCCGCGGCGGCGGCACCGGCGCAGCCGCACTCTGCGGCGGCGGCGGACAAGGCGACGCCCTCATCCTCCACGTCCCCAAAGCCTGACAACACAACCCGATACACCCCCTGACTCTCGGTGGGTGCGCGTGGCCTCGACCCGCGTGCACCCACCGAGTTTTTTCTCGCGTGCCGTCCACATCACAAATCTTCGTGAGCGAAACTCTTTCGCTCACGAATAATTCGTGCATTACTTATATGCGCAATTGCGTCACCCTCACTCACGATCAGGACTCCACATGCCACAACACCCCAAGGGCGCCGTTCTCGAATTCAATCTGACCGGATCCGGCCCCGGCGTGAAGCAGATAGTCACACTGGACGGCACGTCCCATTCGATCGTGGCGGAAGGACATCCGGCGTTCGGTGGCACGGACTCGGCCCCCAGCCCCCTCGACTACGCCCTGACAGCACTTCTCTCCTGCACGCAAATCACTTCGCAGATCGTGGCCCAAGGCACCGCCGGCACCGAACTCGGACTGTTCACCGGACACCTCACGGCCCACCTCGACAACTCCGTCCTCGTGCACGGAGCCGAGGGAATCTCCAATTTCGAGGACGTCACGGTGGCGATCACACTCGAAACCAACCTGTCCGACCAGGATTTCGAGACATTCACCGCCGAAGTGGAGCGTCGTTGCCCCATTACCCAGCTCTTCCGCGGAAGCGGTGTGGCGCTGAGCTACTCGTGGACCAACGCGTCACGGGCTTGACCGTCGAGAATCAGGTGACAGTCGGGTGTCTGTGATTGTGCAGAGCCGTGATGATCAGTCCTGGAACGGCATTGACGAGGATCACTGCTGCCAGGAGCACTCCGGCAGCCAGGAGAGGACGCTCAGGCCACAGCGTGTCCGCCGATAGCACTCCACCGATGAGCGAGAAGATCCAGCCGAGGCGTTCCCCCGTCCGCACCTGCCGCGTTTTCGGGACGTCGAATTCTCCGTACCACCACGGAAGCCTGCTGCTCGCATTGTCCACGGACACCCGGTACATCGCCTTGCTCGAACATACCAGGGCAAAAATCACCAGAGCTGATCCGACGAGCACGTCACTCCTTCCCTGGTGCACCGATGTTCACGCCAACTCGACACGGCGTAGCCACGCGCTGCTCAAACCCTATCGGTTCGAGCAGCCGGGGATACTCGATTCGGAATCCCCAGACCGCAGGTGCCGATTTCGCCGACGAACGCCGATCTGGTCGAACAAGGTTGTCCCCGAACGATCTCGTTCGGGGACAACCTTGTCGAGCTCGGTATCGCTTACACCCGGGCTCTCTTGCGTCCGAGCAGGGTCAGAGCCTGCCCGTACGGCGATACCCTGATTTCACCGGTTGCCTTGTAATCGATGCACTGGCCCAAACGTTTCAAGAATTCCTCGATGCGCTCTGACGTGTCGGACAATTGCATGACGGTCCGCCGCTGCGAATGCTGCAAGGCAGTGGCTTTGAACTCGTAACCCAAGGTTGCAAGTTTGTCGACGTAGTGACCCGTCGCCGACACCTCGATGGTCAGGTACTGGTGTCTTGTGTTCTCCTCGAACATTTCCCGTCGTACCCGAATGACACCGACGATGTTGTTCATTCGTTTGACGAGTGCTTCCTCGGACAGGTTCGTCGGTCTCCTGAGGGTGACGACCAACCCGAGTGCACCGCCGGGTTTGAGCGAGCACCACGTCGACAGGTTCTGGATCTCCACGCTGTGCCGACGCATCAGTGTGGCCAGGCGGGCGATCGCGTCTGCGACATCGGCACACTCGATCGAGTACGTCTCGAGTTGGCGATCGCCGCCTCCGGAATTCGACAACCCCTTTGCCGAGAGTACGAATTCCATTGCGGTGTCGAGTGTCACGACATCACTCGCTACGAGGTCTCGGGTCGGTCACGCCGCTCTCACCAACACCGAGTTCGCGGAGTCGGGTTTTGTAGAGTTCGACGTTACCGAGCTTGATGTCCTCGTACCCCCGCACCATATCGGGCAACCCCGCGATCTCCACCGCCCGCTCATACCCGGCCGACAACCCCCGCGAAAGATCCGCCACGATCACCTCGTACCCCGCCAACAACTCCCGCTCCACCCGCCGCACATGCATGTACCCGAACGGATCCAACTTCGTCCCCCGAAGCCGCTTCCCCTTCGCCAACACCTTGAGCACCGAATGCGACTTCGGCCCGAACCCCATCTTCTTACTCCGACCCAACGCCCGCACGATCGGCGGATGCAACCGATACGTCACCTTCTCCCCACCCGGCACCGCCGCCGCAACCTCACCCAAAAACACCGGATCCGTCAACAACCGCGCCACCTCGTACTCGTCCTTGTACGCCGTGAACTTGTACAACCCCCGCGCCACCGCCTCACTGAACTCCGTCCGCTCCGTCACCGCCCGCTCCGCAGCCCACACCGCCTGCACCGACTCCACATACCGGGCCGCGACCTTCACCGACTGGAACCCCACCAACTGACCCGCCCGCAACCGCACCACCCGCTCCACCTCACCGGTGAAACTCGTCCCCGCGAACACAGACTCCGGAACCACCACCGGCGCCACCACCGGCGCCGCCACCGGAGCGATCACCGCATCGAACGCCGCCCGATCGGCAACCGCGACCCGACCCCACCGGAACGCCTCCACATTCGCCGCGACCGCGACCCCGTTGATCCCGATCGCCTCCTCGATCGCCGCCGCCGGAATCCGCAACCCACCACTTTGGAACGCCGCACCGATCAACAAGAAATTCGCTGCCGCCGTGTTCCCGAACAACACCTGCGCCGCCGCCAACCCGTCGAACGACTCCACCGACCGCACCACCGACTCGAGCCGCCCCATCAACTCCGCCGCCTCCGGATACGCCACACTCTTGTCGTAAACCATGTCCCCGGTCGGCGTCGGCGACGTCGACGCCACCGCGATCGTGGACCCCGCATCCCCGTACACCAAATTCTTGTTGTCCGTCGCAGTCAACAAATCGAACGCCACGATGCAATCCGCACTCCCAGGCGTAAGCCGATTCGAGGGCTCCAACACCCCAGCCGAGAACCGCAGATGCGAGACCACCGGCCCCGCCTTCTGACTCAACCCGATCTGATCGAGACTCTCCACCTCCAACCCAGCCCGCAACGCCGCCGTCGCCAACACCTGGTTCACCGTCACGATCCCGGTACCACCGATCCCCGCCAAGAACACGTTCTGCGTCGAGGTCAACTCACCGAGCACCGGATCCGCCGTCACCGGAGCCGTCGGCCGCTGCGCTTTCGCGATCTTCTTCCCCGGCACCGTCTCCACCGTGACGAACGACGGGCAATCACCGTCCAAGCACGAATAATCGGTGTTACACGAGGTCTGATCAATCCGCGTCTTACGCCCGAACTCCGTATCCACCGGCTGCACCGACAAACAATTCGACTTCACCCCACAATCACCACAACCCTCACACACGGCCTCGTTGATGACCACCCGCGTGTTCCGCGTCGGCAACGTCCCCCGCTTACGCTGACGCCGCGCATCCGCCGCACAATGCTGATCGTAAATGAGCACCGTCACACCCTCGACCTCACGCAACTCCTTCTGCGCCTCGTCCAACCGGTCCCGATGCCACAACTTCGTGCCCTTGGCCAACGCCCGCTTCTCGTGCCGCTGCGGCTCGTCCGCACAAATGATCACCCGCGCCACACCCTCCGCCGCGAACTTGTGCGTCAACGCCGCCACCGACAAAGCGCCCTCCGCGTCCTGCGCCCCCGTCATCGCCACCACATCGTTGTAGAGCAACTTGAAGGTGATGTTCACCCCCGCCGCGACACACGCCTGCACCGCCAACTGCCCCGAATGGAAAAACGTGCCGTCCCCCACGTTCTGGAACACGTGCGGCACATCGGTGAACGGTGCCTGCCCGATCCACTGACTGCCCTCACCACCCATCTGCGTCAACCCCGTCACCGCACTGTCGCCGCGCCCCGACATCGTCACCAGGATGTGGCAGCCGATACCACCGCCGGCGATCGAGCCTTCCGGGATCGCGGTGGAACGGTTGTGCGGGCAACCACTGCAAAAATATGCAGTCCGCTTCGCCGACAACACATTCAACGTCAACGGCGCAGGCAACGTCCGCGTCATCTCCACATGCCCCTCGAGCACCCGGCGCAACGGGGCCAGCAACCGGCCGGCCGTCAGTTCGCCACCGGCAGGCACCAGGTCGCGGCCGTCGAAGTCGAGCTTTCCGGCCATCCTGGGGGCGCCGGGCATCCCGTAGAGAACCTCGCGGAACTGGTTCTCCAGGAAAGCCGTCTTGTCCTCGACCACCAGCAACTGATCGAGCCCGAGCGCGAACGAGCGCACGGCGTCCGCGGACACCGGATACGTCATACCGACTCGCAACAAACTGATGCCCGCTGCCCGCAGCGCGTCGTCGTCGACACCGAGGTCGGCCAGTGCCTGCCGAACGGAATCGAAAGTCGTACCAGTGGCGGCAATTCCGAACTTTGCGCCCTCCGGATCAACCTCGACGACATCGAGATTGTTCAGCGAGCCGTACGCCTGCACGACCTTCCAGCGCGGACCGACCAGATCCGCTTCGGCAGCCAGAATCCGATCCGGTGCCACCGCCATCGGACGCTGGGTGTACACGAAAGGCCGACCGTTGTGTTCGACCGTCGGAACCGTGATCGACAGGTTGTCCATGGCGTCGGGCAGGACTTTCCACGCGCCGTCGGCCACATCAGCGACGATCTTGACCGCGACCACACACCCGGACGCACGAGAGAGCGCAACCGCGTGCATGCCCATCGTGATGATCTCTTCCGCGTTGCGCGGGAACAACACCGGAACACCGAGCGCAGCCAGTGAGCGCTCACTGACGGCCGGAACGGTCGACGATTTCGACGCCGGATCGTCGCCCACCATCAACACGACGCCCCCCTTGGGGTTGACCCCGTAGATATTGGCGTGGCGGATCGCGTCGGTGGCGCGGTCGACACCTGGCCCCTTGCCGTACCAGACGCCGATCACACCGTCATGACGCGCTGCGGCCGGGTCCAGAGTGGCCTGACTGCCCCATACGGACGTCGCTGCCAATTCCTCGTTGACTCCGGGCGTGAAACGAATATCGTTCTCGTCCAATACATCACGCATACCGGCTAGCATTCGATCCACACCACCGAGCGGACTTCCCTGATAGCCGGAAACAAACGTCCCGATATTGTCACCGCTCGCGAGATCCCTCTTGTGCTGCTCTACCAGGAAACGCGCAATCGCCTGAACACCGGTGAGCAGGGTGGGTCCGGACCCCGGTCGGTACCGGTCGTCGAGATCGTAGGGCTGGGCTGGGCTGTTCGTAACAGATGCAGTCATGACGGCGCATCGTCCAATCTGTCGGCCGTTCGAGGGGAACGGAGGTGAGGCCTGTGCGAACGGGTCGCGTTCGAACCCCACCGATTCGGCCGGGTTCGTCAGAGGTTGCGCGTAGAGCGCGGTCGGGTGACGCGAGTTACGAGCGGGGAGTCCAGATGGAACTCAACCGGCCGATTTCGCGAATTCTTTGCTCGGCCAATCGGTCGGCGGCTGCAGCAGTGGTCGTGTCGTCACCGGCTGCGCGTTCGAGCACCATCAGCGTCGTCTCGAAAATTCGGGTAGCCCGCAGTTTCGCGCGATCGAAATCGAAACCGTTCAATTCGTCGGCGACCTGAATGACTCCACCGGCGTTGACACAGTAGTCGGGCGCATAGGTAATGGCCCGGTCTTTCAGCAGCTTGGCAACACCGGAATGGGCGAGCTGATTGTTGGCTGCGCCGCAGACTATCCGCGCACTCAGCACCTCGACGACATCGTCGGTCAACGCTCCACCCAGCGCGCACGGTGCATACACGTCGAGTTGCTCGCGGATCAGTTCGTCGACGGTGTCGACGGTACGGATGTCCGGAAATGCCGACACGAGAGCGTGCACGGCAGGCTCGTAAGGATCGGTCACCACGATATCGGCGCCTTCCTCCACGAGGAGTTCCGCCAGATGGCGTCCCACTTTGCCCACACCCGCGATGCCGACGGTACGGCCGGAGAGTGACGCATCGCCCCAGACATGCTGAGCCGACGCCCGCATGCCCTGGAAAACGCCCCACGACGTCAGGATCGACGAGTCTCCGGCACCGCCGTGCGCGAGTGAGCGACCGGTGACGTAGGAGGTTTCCCGTCCGACGACATCCATGTCCGCACTGAATGTTCCGACGTCGCAGGCGGTGTAATAGCGCCCGCCGAGAGTTTCGACGAAACGACCGTAAGCCCGCAGCAGGGCTTCGGACTTCAGATCGTTCGGGTTTCCGATGATGACAGCCTTGCCGCCGCCCAGATCGAGGCCGGCGAGCGCGTTCTTGTAGGCCATACCCTTGGAGAGGTTGAGCACGTCTGCGACGGCTTCACTCTCGGTGCGGTACGGGTAGAAGCGAGTTCCACCCAGTGCCGGGCCGAGCGCGGTGGAATAGATGCCGATAACGGCTTTGAGACCGGACTTCTCGTCGCGGCAGAAGATTACCTGTTCGTGATCGTGGTCGGTTATGTCGACGGCAAAGCTCGGTGAGTTCATCGTGTGTACTTCTTCCATGACGGGTGAGAGCGGGGTGGGCACTCGAGGCGAATCGGTCGGGGGGTGGTGACTGATGTCCGCCTGTTCGGCCAGAATAGCTTTGCCGGATTCATATGTGCAACAGTTTTCGGAAATTCCGAACAAACGATCTGCATTTGTTTAAAATGACTATGTCAACGTTCGCGATTTGTTCAATTCGACGTGTCTTATGATCAGGCAATCTGCTTCGCAACCGGGTAACGTGTGGGTGGCGACATCAGCAGGGCGATTCCGCGCCCGTTCAGGAGGGAATTGATGAGCGACGATTTTTCCTCGAGCGGTCTCGACGACATCGACCGAAGCATCCTGTCATTGCTTCACACCGACGCTCGTATCTCGGTTCGGGCTTTGGCGCGCGCCGTGGGAATGTCGGCAGGTGCTGTCGGCGAAAGAATCGAACGCCTCGAAACCCGCGGTGTCATCACCGGCTATCGAGCAGAAATCAACTACGCAGCCCTGGGGCTCAAACTCGAAGCACTGATCGGCCTCGAACTCACCGAACACAAATCGGTGTTCGAATCGATGGCAGTCCTACGCGAACTCGACGAAGTGGTGAGCGTGGAGTTGGTGACCGGCAAGTGGGATCTCGTTGCGAGAATCAGAGTCCGCGATCACGAGCATCTCAAGAACGTGCTCACCGAATCGGTCTGGAAATTGCGCAGCCTGGGCCACAGTGAGTCGATGATCGTTCTCGAAAGCCACACCACATCCGCTCCGCCGACTTGATGCGAATTTCTCATAAGTAGCCCTCATCTGCACAGATCAAAATAACGTACCGGTCGGTCTGCCAACTCGTCGATTCGAGCAGGTCCGTCGGTAAAACGTAGCTCACCACTTTGCAAAGTCATGGTGTTAATCTCCCCTTGCTCGGTCTCTCTCTCCAGCGGGATCGAAGGAACACCACTACACGCGCTCCCCCGGAATCACACTGTTCCGAATCAATAGGAGCGCCTGACGGAAAGAACTTTCATCACATGACGCGTATTGCCGTGCGTACCGCCGTTCTGGCCGGTATCACCACCCCGCTCCTTTTCCTCGCTCCCGCCCTCGCCTCTGCGGAGACCACGTTTGCCGTTACCGCGAACAACACCGATCGAACGGTCACGGTCACACCGACCGAGGACGAAAACGGTCTCAAAGAGTGCGAGTTCAAGCTCAGGAACGCCGCGGACAAGACTGTCGAGGAAAAGAAGGTGAAGTACGTCAAGGACGGCATCGCTGTCGGCGCCCTCACATTCGCACCTGTCGCCTACGGCGAGTACACGGTCAAGATCGAATGCGAACCCGTCGTCGGTAAGTCGAAGATCAAACTGACCACCGCATCGGTCAGCATCGTCGAAGCACCGGTCACGACCCCGCCGGTCACCACCCCGCCGGTCACCACTCCGCCGGTCACCACCCCGCCGGTCACCACCCCGCCGGTCACTCCCGGTAACCCCGGAACCGGATCCGCGGACATCGGAAACTTCTTCAAGTCGATCTTCGGCAAGGTCACCCAGCTCAGCCAGAGCTGATCCACCGTCTCGGCCGGGCCGGAACTCGTTCGTCACGAATGAGTTCCGGCTCGATTTCGCGTACACCCACGAAGGAATACATCCGTGAAAGCAGCATCGGCCGTTGTGGCCCTGTCCTTGACCGTCAGCGCTTTCGCGGTCAGTGGCGCGCACGCAACTCCGCTACGCACCGCAGTCGACGCCTCATCGTGGGAACGTCTGTGCACGCCGAAGAACAAGGGCCTCGAGGAACTGTCCGGCTTGACGATCTCCGATGGAAAGATCTACGCGATCGGGGACAGCGGCACCGACGACCGTGTCGCCGAACTGACGAATCAATGTGATGTCGCACGGTGGATTTCGGTTCCGGTCCCGCGAACCGACGTCGAGGACCTGGGTTCGACACCTGACGGAACACTGTGGCTGGCCGATATCGGGGACAACAAGTCGGTTCGATCGAACATCGCGTTGATCCCGATGTCGAAGGCCGGCACTACCAGCGGTACCCGCCGTCTGATGTATCCGGACGGCGCCCACAACGCCGAAGCGCTACTCATCTCACGTACCGGAACGCCGGTAATCGTGACCAAGGATTTCAGCGGCACCGCCGGTGTCTACGTCCCGGCGAGCGCTACGACTGTCGACCAACTCAGTAACTCGGTCGTCAATCCGCTTCGCAAGGCAGGCTCGATCACCTTCTCACGCACGACAACTCCCGGCGGTTACAAAGGTTCCGACGGGACGATCGCCGTCACCGGTGGTGCAGTCAGCCACGACGGCACCGTCGCCGCACTACGCACCTACTCGGATGTGTATCTCTATTCCGCTCCGGACGGCGACCTCGTCTCGGCATTGACCTCATCGACTCCCGTTCGAGTTCCGCTCCCCAGCCAACCTCAAGGCGAAGCGATCGCCTTCACAGCCGACGGTGATCTTCTCAGCGGATCGGAAGCCAACGGCGGTTCACTTCCGCCGATCCTGATTCTGCGCGGTGCAGCCGACCTCGTACGCCCCGGCGACGGCGGCACGGGCGGCGGAACCGGCGGTTCGACAGATCGCCTCCCGTCACTGTTCGGCTCCTGATACTCGACCCGCTTTCCCCTCCCACGCCGACTCGCGAAGTAGCCGAAGTCCGTTGAGGGCCACGATGACGGTCGAGCCTTCGTGGCCGGCTACGGCCAGGGGAAGCGGGAGAGATCCGATCACGTCCCAGCTGACGAGCGCCACGATGAAGGTCCCCGCGATCACGAGATTGGCGAGAACCAATCGGCGCGCTCGTCGCGAGAGCGCAACGAGTGCGGGTACCGCCGACAGCTCGTCTCGCAGAACTACTGCGTCTGCGGTGTCGAGAGCGAGGTCGGATCCAGCGCGTCCCATGGCAATGCTGCTGCCGGCCGCAGCCATCGCCGGTGCGTCGTTGACGCCGTCGCCCACGAGCAGCACATGGTGCCCGACCTCGGTCAGCTGACGAACCGCGTGCATCTTGGCCCGAGGCAGCATCTCACTACGCACGTCGTCGATGCCGAGATGTCCGGCAAGTTTCTTCGCGGCGCGAGAATTGTCGCCGGTGAGCATGACGGGGCCGTTACCGGTCAACGACGTGACGGCGGCCACCGTCGCTGCTGCATCGACACGTGGCCGATCCGTCAAGCCCAGCACACCGACCGTCTCACCGCCTACCGCAACCAGCACGGCGGTCAGCCCCGCAGTCTCCAGCTCGCCGACAGCTGCAGGCAACTCCGAACGTCCCGGCCTGGTGACCTCGACACGCAGACCGCCGACGATTGCCGATACCCCCACCCCCGGTGTCGAATTGAACCCTGTTGCATGATCGACCCGACCTTCCCGCTCGCGTGCAGCGGCCACGATCGCGCGGCCGAGTGGATGCTCGCTGCCCTGCTCGGCGCTCGCTGCGAGTGCGAGCACCCGATCGGCCGTGAACGGCGAATCGTCGAGAACTCGAACGTCGGTCAACCTCGGAACTCCACCGGTCAACGTTCCGGTCTTGTCGAAGGCAATGATCGTACTGTTGCCGAGTTGCTCCATGACAACCGACGACTTGACAAGCACACCGTGACGACCTGCGTTCGCGATGGCTGCCAGTAGCGGCGGCATTGTCGCCAGAACCACCGCACACGGCGACGCCACGATCATGAAGGTCATGGCCCGCAGCAGAGTCGGTTCGAACTCGGCACCCCACGCCAGCGGAACGACGAACAGCGCCAAGGTGGCCACCACCATTCCTACCGAGTACCGCTGTTCGATCTTCTCGACGAAGAGCTGTGTGGTGGCTTTTGTCGCGGAAGCCTCCTCGACCATCGTCACGATCCGCGCGATCACGGTCCGACTCGGGTCGCTCTCCACTCGAACCGTCAGCGCGCCGGTACCATTGAGTGTTCCAGAAAAAACCTTCTGCCCCTTTGTTTTCCGAGCAGGCTCAGACTCGCCGGTGATCGACGACTGGTCCACGTCACTGATTCCTTCGATTACCTCTCCGTCCGCGCCGATACGTTCGCCGGGACGAATGAGCACGATGTTCCCGATCTCGAGACGATCGGTGTCGATCGTTTCTTCGCGCCCCCCGTCGCCAAGTCGCGTCGCCTGCGTGGGCGCAAGGTCGAGTAGTCCCCGAACGGACTCCTCGGTCTTGCGAGTGGCGACCGCTTCCAACGCCCCGGACGACGCGAAGATCACGATCAAGAGTGCCCCGTCGAGGATTTGACCGATTGCCGCAGCGCCCAGCGCCGCGACGATCATCAGCAGATCCACCTCCAGCGTTCTCGATCGCAGTGCGAGCAGCCCGTCCACGGCCGGTTTCCAGCCTCCGGTTGCGTAACAACCCAGGTACAAGGTCCAGTACATCCAGGTTGGGCCACCGGAGAGTTGAACACCACAGCCTGCGAGAAACAGAGCGAGCGCAGCACTTGCCCATCGAACTTCCGGCAGCGCACAAGCTGGTGCGACGCGACTGGTGAACTCGGACGTCATGAATCCCTCGAATCAAGGAGAACTATTTGATATATGTAGACGTCTTCATATATATCATAGGTCTAAGATGTGATGCATGGGTCACGGAGCGCAGGGCACACACACTCCGGCCGCCGTGCTGGACGCGCACAGCGCAGCCGTTGTAGCCGAGGCGTTACAGGCTTTGGCGAACCCGAGCCGTCTGCTGATCCTCTCGCGGTTACGCCAGGGGCCGATCGGGGTCAACGATCTGGCCGAATCCGTGGGCATGACCCAGTCGGCCGTATCGCATCAGTTGCGATTACTGCGCGCTCTGGGTTTGGTGACCGGCACCAGGTCCGGGCGAAGTATCTCCTACAGCCTCTACGACGATCACGTCGCACAACTGCTCGACGAGGCCGTGTACCACATCGAACATCTCCGACTCGGAGGCCGGGACGAGTCTTTCCAGACGCCCTAGTTCAGAATCCGAGGGTGGAGGTGACGATCGGCAGCCCGGCCGGAGCACCGTCGTTGATCAGATCGGTGAGCGCGGCCACATCCAGATGACGCTCCACGAGATCGGCGAGCAGATCCAACTGCTGCTCGCGGACCGCGGCAACAGACGTATCCGGTGCGACGACGAAACCGGTTCCGTCGTCAGCGATGTCGCGCAAGAACTGCCGCCGGAACCGGTCGTTTTCGAGCAGCCCGTGCCAATGCGTTCCCCACACCGAGCCGCGAACACTTCCCTCCGGGGACCCCGCGGAATCGACCAGCAGCGGCCGCTCGCCGTTTCGCGTCACTCGGCCGTGATGGATTTCGTAACCGGACACCGGCACACCGTCGATGGATCCCTCGACCTGCGTCAAGATCTTGTCTCGGGCAAACTCGACATCGACATCCAAAAGCCCCAGCCCGGCTGCCGTTCCCGATCCCGACTCGATATTGTCGGTAATGGTCTTGCCGAGCATCTGATATCCACCGCATATCCCCAGTACCGCCTGACCTCGTGCGGCCCGGGCAACGATCTCCGCCGCCAGGCCACTGCTGCGCAACCATTCGAGATCGCTGACCGTGGACTTGCTACCAGGGAGTACCACCAGATCCGCGTCCCGAATGCGCGAGGGATCGGTGATCCACGAAACCGCAACACCCGGTTCGCAAGCGAGCGCCTCCACGTCCGTGGAGTTGGAGATTCTAGGCAGCCGCACCGCTGCGACGGTCAGCCACCGTTCACCGACCGGCGAGCCCGGTCTGCCGACCGGCGCATTTCCCGTGACACCCAGGGAGTCCTCGGCGTCGAGCCAGAGGTCGTCCGCGAAGGGGATGACTCCGAACGTCGGGCGCCCGGTCAGGCTGTGAAGCTGGTCCAGACCCGGCTCCAACAACGCGACGTCACCGCGAAACTTGTTGATCACGAATCCGGCGATCAGCGCCTGATCACTCGGCGACAACACCGTGACGGTCCCGAACAGATGCGCAAGTACTCCCCCGCGGTCGATGTCACCCACCACGACGACCGGTATCCGAGCCGCCTCCGCCAAGCCCATGTTCGCGAGATCCGTTGCTCTCAAATTGATTTCAGCGGGCGAGCCGGCACCTTCACAGATGACGACGTCGAACTCGGACCTGAGCGACTCCAGATCCTCGGCCACGACACCGCGCAACCACGTCCGGTGCTGCATGTAGTCACGGGCGCCGACAGTGGTCATCGCCCTGCCACGCACCACAAGCTGGGACGTGCGGTCGCTACCCGGTTTGAGCAGAACTGGATTGAACCGCACACTCGGCTCGAGTCCGCAGGCTCGCGCTTGAAGCGCCTGCGCTCGACCGATCTCGCCGCCGTCGAGCGTGACAACCGAATTGTTGGACATGTTCTGCGCTTTGAACGGCGCGACGCGGACCCCGCGGCGCGCCAACATCCGGCACAGACCAGCGACCAACACACTCTTTCCGGCATCAGAGGTGGTCCCTGCCACCAGCAGGGCACCACGGAGCACACCGGTCAAGGCAGGGTCAGGATCTCTGCACCGGTCTCGGTGACCACCAGTGTGTGCTCGAACTGCGCGGTCCACTTGCGATCCTTGGTGACGACAGTCCAGCCGTCGTCCCAGATTTCGTAGTCGGCAGTGCCCAGGTTGATCATGGGTTCGATGGTGAAGACCATGCCAGGCTCGATGATCGTCTCGACGGACGGCTCGTCGTAGTGCAAGATGACCAATCCGTTGTGGAACGTCTCGCCGATACCGTGTCCGGTGAAATCTCGAACCACGCCGTACCCGAACCGGTGGGCGTACGACTCGATCACACGACCGATGACGTTGAGTGCACGGCCCGGCTTGACTGCCTTGATCGCACGCATCGTGGCGTCGTGGGTGCGCTCGACGAGAAGGCGATTCTCCTCGGAGACATCGCCCGCAAGGAATGTCGCGTTGGTATCGCCGTGCACCCCGTCGATATAGGCCGTGACGTCGATGTTCACGATGTCACCGTCGGCGACCACCGTCGAGTCCGGTATCCCGTGGCAGATCACCTCGTTGAGCGAGGTGCAGCAGGACTTCGGAAAGCCTTTGTAGCCCAACGTCGACGGGTACGCGCCATGATCGAGCATGTACTCGTGGGCGATGCGGTCCAGTTCGTCGGTGCTAACCCCCGGAACCACCGCCTTGCCTGCCTCCTGCAGCGCCTGGGCGGCGATCCTGCTCGCTACCCGCATCTTCTCGATTGTCTCCGGGGTTTGCACCCACGGTTCGTTACCCTCTTTGGCGGTGGATTTCCACGCGTACTCCGGCCGCTCGATCTTGCTCGGCACAGCGAGGACAGGTGACACGGTTCCAGGGACCAGTGGGGTACGCACAGACATGCCGAACAGCCTAGCCCCCGGCCTGACGATCGGCCGGGGTGGCACCGACACGTCATTTGCCTGTGTACACCACCGGCTCGAGCGAATTTCCCGGCGCGATGTGACCGCAGTTGCTGGGCGCCGGATCTCCGTTGAACCTGTTGTCGAGCCAGAGCCAGGCACCCGGAGTGAACAGTACCGCTGCCGGAATGTGACTGAGAGTGTCGTACTCGTCGTACTGGATGGGCAGACCAGCATCGCAGTAACGGATGGCGAGGCTCCGAACGTCACCGGCAATCATGATGCCGTCGCCCGGCCCGATTCCCGGCCCACCCGGGAAGGTACCTTCGATGACGCCGTTGGAACCCTGCGCGATGAACATCGGGATGGTCGGGATCTGCGCCGTACCCATGTTGATCTTGTTCACCACCTCGACGAATTCCGGCACCGACGTCGGGTCGGCGTACTCGGGCTTCACCATGGACTGCCAGGTAAGGCCCGGATACTGGAGATAGACGTTACCGATCGACGCGTCACCGAGATGCGCCAGGATCTCACGCCCGAAATCGTTGAGGTACCGATCGAAATCGATTCCGTAGGAACGGGCGATGCCGACGACAGCCATACCGACGACGCCCGACCACGCGATACTCCCGTTCGCATACGTAAGGTTGCGGGCCGGATTGACCAGCACACCGCCGACAGCGGCGCCGATCAGATTCTTGTCGACGTCCGGGGCGTAGGTAGGCGCCAGGATGGCCGACCAGTTGGATGCGATCGCACCCCCGGAATATCCGAGCAGTGCTATCTGCGCATTCTCCGAGATTCCCGCTTCCGGGACATTCTTGGCAGCGCGTAGCGAATCGAGGGTCAGCATCCCGTAACCAGGCCCGACAGCGAAGTTCGCATCCTGCCCCTCGGTGTCGGGAAGGACAACGGTGTAGCCGAGAGCCAACAGCGGGCCGAACATCCCGGCTTCGACCGAGACGAGGAGCCCTCCGAAAGCAAGATTCCGCCCGCTCGAGGTCCAACTACCCACCGGGGTCTGTCCGGCAACAGCCCGTGACGGTCCGTCCGCCGGATCCAGGGAATCGTAGGCGGACTGGAAGGACACGACTTTGTCCGGTTGCGGAACCGGCGGTCGAAGAATCGAGGTGACGTTCGAGATCGGATTCCCCGAGACGTCGGTGGATCTGTAGACCACCTGGACTGCCTGTATCGGCGTCGGAACGTTGGCGATACTGTACTGCACCGTGCGGGTTTTCAGGACCGCCCCCGGCTCGAACGACGACAACGGCGCCGTACCGTCGTACTGATAGAACGGATCGGTGACCGGCTGCGCCGACACCGCCGGTGCCGCGACGGCGGCCATGACTATTGCCGTCAGTGCTATCAACCCCCGCGCGAAAACTTTCGCTACCACGATGGCCCCCCATATTCGTGTCGCTTGTCGACGCGCATGTGCACGTGACGCGCAGCACAGCGTATGGCACGCGAGATGATTGCAACACCCCGACAATCGAGCCGGATGCCGGCGCCCGATCTCGTCCCGCCGTACCCGCAACCCGCCGCATCCAGTGGTCGGTACCGTTCGCGCACTGTGGTCGATCTGCTCGCCCTCAGCCCCGATCGGGCGCCGCCGAGTCGCCGGCTGGAAGAATATCCCGACTGACAGAATGCACAGCGGTCCAACAGTGAGGAGTCGAGGGTGCGCGTCAACTACACCGTCAACTGCTCGATCCTGCTGACCGACGTGCCGTTGCTACACCGACCGCAAGCCGCGCGAGAAGCCGGATTCGACGCTGTCGAATTCTGGTGGCCGTTCGACTCTCCGACACCACCGGACCGTGAAGTGGATTCCTTCGTCCGCGCGATCGAGGATGCAGGCGTGCAGCTGACCGGACTCAACTTCGCCGCAGGCGACATGACCGCCGGTGAGCGAGGGCTCCTGTCCGACCCGGCACACCGATCGGCATTCAACGACAACGTCGATGTGGTGATCGGAATCGGGGAGCGGTTGCAGACCACCGGGTTCAATGCGCTTTACGGAAATCGCCACGAAGAGCTGACATTTCGCGAACAAGACGAGATCGCGATCGAGAACCTCGCGCGAGCAGGACGCGCCGCCGAACGCATCGGAGCCGTCGTTCTCGTCGAACCGTTGAGCGGAATACCGCGGTACCCGTTGAAGCGCGCGAAGGACGTGGTCGATGTTCTCGACCGGGTGCAGTCGTCGACGGGAGTGACGTCGCTACGCCTTCTCGCCGACATGTATCACCTCGTCACCAACGGGGACGACATCGATACGACGGTAGAACTGTACGGCGATCGCATCGGGCACGTTCAGATAGCCGACTCCCCCGGCCGCGGTGCGCCAGGCACGGGAATCGTAGACCTCGACCGTCACCTCGCCACCCTCGTTCGCCGTGGCTACCGCGGGTTCGTCTCACTGGAGTACATCTCGAACAGCTCCGATCCGTTCGAGTGGTTACCGCACCAGGTGCGCAGGTCGGACCGAGCCGACGATTGCGCCGAACGTCGGTCACGTCGATCAGGATCTCCCACCGCCGAATGTTCGTGACGACGGGCGATCCTGATCGCCGAGGCAGACAGGCCCCCGGTTACGTGGTTCAGCTCGAGCTGAGTCCGGCCAGAAACCCGCGGAGCGGAGCAAGCACGTCGTCCACGCTCGAGACCGATGCGCTTCCCCCGAGCTTCACGACCACGGTGTCACTGAACTTGCTCTTGTTGTTGTCCTTGCATTCCCAGTTCACCGTGTAGGTTCCCGCAGCGTACGGCCCGAAGGTGATGTCCTCGACGGGAGCGCCCTTCTTGTAACTCGCCTCTTCCTTGGCAACACGCTTGTCGGCCTCGTCGTAGATCTTGAACGAACATTCACGCAAACCGTTTTCATCGGCTTGCGGCGTCACGACGATGGTCAGATCCTTGTTCCCCTCGACGGTAACCGTCGGCGCCGCACTGGCGATACCCGCCGACAGCAGCAACAGTGGAGCTGTCACAGCAGCGATGACAGACGTGCGGATCATAGCGCGATTCATGAATTCCTCAATCAAGTACGAAGGCCGGGCAGACGGTCGGGCTCCGCTGAAATACGTCGGTCGACAAATACCCCGAACTGCATGAGCCGGACCCAACTTAGCAGAGTTTTTACCAATTTGTTAGGTAAACATTACCAAAACTGTGGAGTTCGACTTTCCACTCGAACACGGCTGGCACGATGCCCGATCACGCAGCTGCCCTGATCGCAAAATAGCCGGCCAGAGACCAACTTTCGTCAACGGTGCACACCTGGATACTCAGGACGCGCACCACCGGTCCACAGTTGCGGACGGCGAGAAACACCTGCAGCTGACTCCCGACGACGGCGCAGCGCCCGGTGAGCGCCAGAACACGCGTCGGACTCGTCCGCCGTACTGCGCGGCGGCGCATACGCGCAGCGCAGGTCTGCACGGACAAGCAGCCAGAGTATAAGGTAAACCTAACTTACTTTGGAGGTTGCTCGCAGTGCCGATCCCCGCCCTACGTGAGTGCGACGACGCTGTGCCCGCAACGGATCACTTCCCACCCGCGGACGCCGAACGCGCCGTCCCGCCGCCGTTTCGCCTCACGACGAAGGTCGTCGAGACCGAACACGTCACTCGATGGCCGACACACGCTCACGTCGAACACGAATTGATCTGGTCGGACCGTGGGGTCGTGAACATGATCATCGACCACCAACTGTGGACCGTGACACCCGGCGTCGGACTCTGGATTCCCCGCGGAATACTCCACGAAGGCCAAGCGAATCCGCACGTCGCATTTCGCGCAACACTGTTCGCGCCAGAACTGTGGACAAGAATCTGGAGCGAACCGTGCATCGTCACGCTCAGTGAAGCCGTACGCGTACTTCTCTTGCATCTGGCCCGAAACCCGATGCCCACCGATCAACGCCTACGTGCGCAACAGGTGTGCATCGATCTACTCACCCCCGCTCCGGCATCCCACTTCGAAGTACCCATCCCCCGAGACCCGAGGATCCGGGTCCTCGTCGACGGCGTCGTATCGGATCCGGCGGACGACAGGTCACTCGATCAATGGGCACACGTCCTGAACGTGAGCAGGCGGACAGTGACCCGGATATTCGCGGCAGAGCTGGCAATGAGCTTTGCCCAGTGGCGAACACTGATCCGAATGAACAGCGCCCTCGGCATGCTCGGTAACGGAATGAGCGTCAACTCTGTCGGTCGCCGCGTGGGCTATCGGACGTCGAGTTCGTTCATCGCCGCGTTCCGTAAGACTGTGGGGCACACACCGGGCTCGTGGCCTGTTGCCGACATCTGATGACCCCTTCGCTACACCACCACACTCTAGATTCGACGAAGCAACGCCGTTGCGCACAGCCGCAACCGCGGGTGCTTCAGACGTTTTCCGATTCAGCACAAGGAGTTTCACGTGTTCACAACCCTCGGTTCGAGGAGTCGCCGCCGGCGGAAGGGATGGGTCGCCCTTACCGCGGCAGCCATCACCCTGACGTCGCTGACCGCGTGCAGCCCGTCGTCCTCCGACAGTGACCGCACAACGGCATCGTCGTCGGCTGTCGAGGACGGCGCATTTCCCGTCACCGTAGAGCACGCCTTCGGTGAAACCACCTTCGAGCGGGAACCCGTCCGGATTCTCACGCTGGACTCGGCCGCCACCGACACCGTCGTAGCCCTCGGCATGACACCGACGTCGATGCAGCGTGACGGCTGGGCCGGCGACGACGACGGATTCCTGCCATGGACACGAGCCGAACTCGAGCGGACCGGCAAAACTCTTCCCACCCCGGCGTCGTACTATTCCGACTCGGGTGAACTCCTCTTCGAACAGATCCTCGGCGCCGCTCCCGATGTGATTCTCGCCCCGTACTCTGGATTCTCCCGTACCGACTACGAGCGATTGAGTACCATCGCCCCGACCTTGCCGTATGCCGACCGCCCGTACCAGCCCACATGGCAAAACCTGACAACCGACGTCGGCAAGGCGCTCGGCCGCGGTGCCGCAGCCGAAAAACTTGTGAAAACCACCGAAAACACACTGGCACAGCAGAAATCCGAACATCCGGAGTTCGCCGGTGTCCGCTTCGTGTTCGGTTCGTACATCCGCGACGGCGAAACCGAGACCGCAATCTACGGTCCGGCCGATCCGCGCGTGCAGTTGGTGGAAAACCTCGGTCTGACCATCGCCCCTGACGTCGTCACCGGCAGCAAGAACTCCGCCGGAGACTCGTTCCTGTTCGGGATCAGCATGGAAAATCTGGACACCATCGACACCGACGTCTACCTGGGCTGGGCAAGTGAGCAGTCCGAAGTCGACAGCACGGTGAACAACACTCTCTTCGCCCGATGGCCGGTGATCGCCGCCGGCAAGGATCTGTGGATCACCGACAACCGGCTCACCGCGGCCACCATGTACGTCAGTGTGCTCAGCATCGAGTGGGCAGTGGACCAACTGGTCCCGCAACTGTCGGCACTCGTCGAGAAGTAACGCTTGAATCCCGCACCGCCCCGATCAGCGGACTGCCGGGGCGGTGCGGGTATATTCCGCACGTGTTCACCTTCGACGACAACGACATCGACTGGCTGAGCGACCTGCTCGCCTCGGCGGCGGAAGCGGAAATCATGCCGAGATTCCGAACACTGGGTGAACACGACGTGCGCGCGAAGACGTCAGACCTGGATCTGGTCACCGAAGCCGACGTCAACGCCGAACGCGTCATCACCGCGCACCTGCTCGCACGCTATCCGGACGCTCTCGTCGTCGGCGAAGAAGCAAGCGAATCCGACGCCTCGCTGCCGGCCCGGCTCGCCGACGCACCACTGGCTTTCGTGGTCGATCCGGTGGACGGAACCTACAACTTCGCGCACGGCGTCCCCCTGTTCGGTGTCATGGTCGCCGTCGTCGTCAACGGCGAAACTCGAGCCGGGATCATCCACGACCCGATCGGGCGGGACTGGATCATCGGCGTCAAAGGAGCCGGAACGCGGATACGGACGTCGAGCGGCAACAGCCGCACCGCTCACGTGGCACCACCGACGTCCCCGTCGAACATGCTGGGTTCGATATCATGGCAATTCGTCGAGGAGCCGCTCCGCTCGACGCTCGCACGCAATCACGCGCGATGCGCGTCGTCGTTCGGTTTCCGTTGCGCAGCACACGAATACCGTCTGATCGCGACGGGTGGAGCGCATTTTTCGGTCTACCACAAATTGATGCCGTGGGATCACCTTGCCGGTGTACTCATTCACCAGGAGGCCGGTGGGTACGCAGCCCGGTTCGACGGGTCGCCGTATCTCCCCGGTCACGTCGACGGCGGAATCCTCACTGCACCCGACCAGGACACCTGGCACGAACTGCGCCACCTGCTTTTCTCCGACTAGCTCGACGAGGCGCTGCCGTTGGTTTCCCGGCGTTTGGCGGTTCAACGTGCCGAGCGGTTCCCCGTCGTGGTGAACACGTCGTTCAGGGTGACCATCGCAAGGTTGCGGTCGCGAATGAGGTCGACGAGTTGCCCGTACACGTGGGTCACCGGCGGATGGTTGGCATGCCCGATCACGATTGCCTGTGCGGTGAAGTACTTGGATGCACATTCGAGTAGATACTGTTCGGTGATCAACCCGGAATCGGAGAGCGAGCCATACCAGAGGGTAGGGACGCTGTAGCCGCTATCGGCCGCGATCGCGTCCACCGCAGAATTGTGATATCCGAACGGCGGCCGATAGAACGGCGCGCCGTCCACTCCGAAAGTGTTGAGCAAGAACGACTTCGTGCGCTCGAATTGCGCAGCCACCGACCTCGCCGTGAGGGCGGTGAGGTCCGGATGGTCCCAGGTGTGGTTGCCCAACTGAATCTGACCGCTCTCGACGAGAGGCCGCAGCGCCGCCTTGTGCGTGGTCCATCCGTCGTAGACGCCGGTTACGAAGAACGTGAATCTGGCACCGGTGTCCCGTGCGAACTGAACGTAGGCACCGACCACATCGGCGTCGGCACCGTCGTCCACGGTGAGCGCGATGTTGTTGCCCGCTCCGGGAATAGCCGTCAACGTTCCCGGGGGCACTGCCACTCGGGCCGACGCCGGTGGCGGTCCGAGCAGGACGGGCGGAGTCGGGGACAGGTTGTCCGTCGAAGGTGGCGAGGATTCCCCGGCGGCTACGGCCATCGCCGAGTCGTCGCCATACGCCTTCGCGCAACCTGCGACGACGACGGTAGTACCCGCGGCGAGCACCGTCAGAAATCCCCGTCTGTCCACAATTGGACTTTAGCGAACATTCCTCCACCTCGCGGTGCCACTACCGTGCCGAGGTTCCGCCTCGCGAGCATTCCTTCGTGTGATGACGAACATGTTCGTAACGAACACGTTCGGTGTATCGTGGTCTCATGCACACCGAGCAGTCACCGACACCCAGCAGACGCGATCGCCCCGCGAAACCCGCACTCACCCGAGACGGCATCGTCAGCACCGCTGTCAACCTTCTCCGCGCGTACGGGATGCAAAAGGTCACGATGCGACGACTCGCACTCGAGCTCGACACCGGCGCAGCGTCGCTGTACGTGTATGTGAAGAACACCGCTGAGCTGCATGCCGCCGTCCTCGACGAGCTTCTCGGCGAGGTCGATCTCGGCGAAAATACTTCCGGCACATGGCAAGAACAACTCGAACACGTGCTCACCTCGTACACGTCGGTACTGTTCGAGTACCCCAGCCTGGCGCAGGCGGCAATGGTGGCGCGCCCGAGCGGCCCTCACTACCTGCAGTTGATCGAGCGGCTACTGGCCCTCCTCGACGACGGCGACGTACCCGTCGATCGCGCATCGTGGGGCGTCGACCTACTCCTTCAACACGCGACGGCGACCGCAGCCGAGCACACCACCAGAGACTCGACGATCGACGCCGGTGACGACTGGGACGCACTGACCGACGCCGTGGAGAATGCCGACGCGCGAGTGTATCCCCAGATCGCTGCCCATGCCGCGCATCTACTGTCCGGTGAACCGGAGCACCGCCTGTCGTGGAGCTTTCGCATGCTCGTCACCGGCATCACCAACACACCCCTCACCCCCCAGGAGTCATCATGACGCACCACCCCATCGCCGTCATCGGCGGCGGACTCGGCGGACTCACTCTTGCCCGCGTTCTTCATGTCAACGGAATCGAGTCGGCGGTATTCGATCTGGACTCCGGACCAGCGGCGCGAACGCAGGGCGGAATGCTCGACATCCACGCCGAATCAGGACAAGCCGCACTTCGTACCGCAGGGTTGTACGAGCAGTTCCGTGAACTCGTCCACATCGGCGGAGAAGCGACCCGCGTCCTCGACCGACACGCGAACGTCCTCTTTCACGACGAGGACGACGGTAACGGCGACCGGCCCGAAGTGGACCGCGGCGCACTCCGCGACCTACTCCTCGACTCCCTGCCCACCGGAACAGTGCAGTGGGGAACCAAGATCACAGGGGCCGAACCCCTCTCGGACGGCCGACACGAAGTACACCTGGCCGACGGATCGAGCTTCACCACCAATCTGCTGATCGGCGCGGACGGCGCCTGGTCGAAAATCCGTCCGCTGGTCTCGAGCGCCACTCCCGTCTACACCGGACTGTCCTTCGTCGAAGGAGACCTGCACGATGCGGACACCCGACATTCGACAGCGGCAGCAACCGTCGGCGGCGGCATGCTCTTCGCCCTGGGACACGACAGAGGATTCCTCGCCCACCGCGAACCCGACGGCAGCTTGCACGTCTACACCGCACTCCGAGCTCCGGAATCGTGGGCACCGAGCATCGGAGCCGTCGATGTCGATGCAGCCAAATCCCTTGTTCTCGAACATTTCACCGACTGGGACGACACCCTGCTCGCGCTGGTACGCGACGCCGACACTCCCCTCGTCCCCCGGCCCATCCACGCACTACCGGTCGGCCATACGTGGAACCGCACACCGGGCGTGACACTTCTCGGCGACGCCGCCCACGTGATGTCACCGTTCGCAGGCGAAGGCGCGAACCTGGCGATGCTCGACGGCGCCGAGCTCGGGGAAGCAATCGCCGCCCACCCGGAGACGGAAGATGCGCTCACCGCGTACGAGGCTCGCTTGTTCCCCAGAAGTGAAGCCGCAGCTCAGGATTCCGCCGAAGGACTCGAGCTCTGCTTCCGCGAGGATGCCCCTCGAGGTCTCGTGGAGATGTTCACTGCCTGACCCCTTGCTGTGCGCCTTTGCCAACCCCCGGCGGTTGACAAAGGCGCACAGCAGATTCGGGTCAGCCCTGACGCAGAATGTAACGCTGGACCTTGCCGCTCGGAGTCTTCGGCAGGCTCGGCACGAAGTGCACCGTACGCGGGTAGGCGTGTGCGGCGAACTTCTTCTTCACCAGAGTCTGCAATTCCTTCTCGAGTTCGGCGTCGCCGTCGACACCTTCGCGCAGAACAACGAACGCTTCGAGGACCTCGCCGCGCAACTCGTCCGGCATGCCCACCACCGCAGCCTCGATGACGTGCTCGTGCATGACCAACACACTCTCGACGTCGAAGGGGCCGATGCGGTAGCCGGCCATGATGATCACGTCGTCATCGCGTGAGGAGAAGAAGAAGAACCCGTCCTCGTCCGTCATTCCGGCGTCACCGGTCAGATACCAGCGCCCGTCCTCGGTGAACCGCTGCTTCGTCTTCTCCGGAGCGTCGACGTAACCGGTGAACCACAGGAGCGGGCTGGCGTGGGTGTCGATGGCCACCCGTCCCTGAGTACGCGGCGCAGCCACCTCGTCCGAATCGTCTTCGAGCACCGCAGCCGACCAACCCGGCAACGCGAGCCCCATCGAACCCGTGCGAACATCGGTGCGTAGACCGTCCGCCCAGGCATTCACGATGAACATCCCGTGCTCGGTCTGGCCGTAATGGTCGCGTACCTCCACCCCGAGCGAATCCTTGGACCAGGCAACCACATCCGGGGTCAGCGGCTCACCCGCGGACGACGCCCGCCGCAGAGTGAGCCCCTCGGGTACCGGAGTTTTGTCCGCTCGCAAGCTCCGGTACACGGTCGGAGCGGCCGCAAAGTTGGTGACGCCGAACTTCTCGACGATCTGCCAGGTGAGGGGCGCCGAGAAACCGGCATGCAGCAGCAGACTCCGCGTGCCCGCCGCCATCGGTCCGAGCAGCGCGTAGTACAGCCCGTACGCCCAACCGGGGTCGGCCGCATTCCAGAAGACGTCGTCGGCGCGCACGTCCAGGCCGAACTCCTGATACGCGTGGAACGACGCCAGAGCGCGAACCGGAACCGGCACACCCTTGGGCGTTCCCGTCGTACCGCTGGTGAAAAGCTGCACCATCGGTGCTGTTCCGCCGACCGGAACTGCCGCACCCTTGGGGTCCTCGCAATCCTGAGCGGCGATCAGCGCATCGAAGTCCAATTCGTCTCCGGTGGCACCACCGGCAACGACGATCCGCCAGCTCGCGTCCGCCGGAATGTCCTCGCCCGGAGCGAGCTTGTCCATCTGGTTCGCGTCCGAGATGACGACCTTCGCGCCGCTGGCGGTGAGCCGGAACGCAATGGCGGGCGACGCGAACGCGGTGAAGAGCGGGACGTGGACCGCACCTCGGCGCCAGATACCCAGCAGAGCCACCACCAGGTCCGCCGACTTACCCATCAACGTCGCAACGTGGTCGCCCGGCTGCACGTCCAAATCCGCCAACGCCGCAGCAAAGCGCGCCGACTGCTCACGTAGCCGACCGTACGTCAGATCCACCGAGGTAAGGTCAGCCTCGATCACGGTGAACGCGACGGCGTCTGCCGGGTGCCGATCGCAGAGCAGTTCTGCGGGACTCGCATCGGCGGTGTCGTACAAGTCCAACAACTCGCGCACCCGCACGGCGGTATCGGTGCTCATCAACAGACTCCTTCTTCGTGTTCGTACGATTTGCCGGAGATTTCGTGACCGGGTCGTCGTACATACTGTTCACCACCTATGATCTAGCTCACAAGATAACTTCACCACCCCCGGAAAGGGGTATCCGCGTGACCACCCACACCTCGTCACTCCTACGCCCGCGCGACGGGGACGCCATGCGTGGTGAACTCAGGACCGCAGCCGGCAAGGGCGTGGTTCCAGTCCTGTTCGGCGGCGAGGTGCACGACGGCACCCTGCACCTGAGCGAGTTCGTCGGCACGCGCACCAACCACCTCAAGGGATTGTCCATTCCGCCACGATCAGGCATGGGTGGGCGCGTGATCGCCCAAGGTGCACCGATCTCGGTCGACGACTACGGCAATGCACAATCCATCACTCACCACTACGACCGGCCAGTGCTGGGTGAGGGCTTGCGCTCCATCCTCGCCGTACCCGTCATGGTCGACGGCACTTCGCGCGCGGTCTTGTATGCGGCAAGCCGTGAGTGCCATCCGCTCGGCGATCGGACCGTCGACGTGATGGTGGCCGCGTCCAGGCGACTGAGCACCGAATTCTCCATTCGCGACGAGGTCGACCGCCGCCTCCAACTACTCCGTGTCGCCGCCGTCACGTCCGCCGACGGAATGGCAACCGAGGAGATCCGCGACGTCCATGCCGAACTTCGCAGCGTTGCACAGAGTGTCACCGACACCGACCTGCAGAAAAAACTTCGCGGCCTCTCGAAGCGTCTCGCCAGACTACTGACCTCCTCCGGCGAGCCGGAGAAATCCGACGTGAACCTCACGCCACGAGAGATCGACGTGCTCTCCCACGTTGCACTCGGATGCACCAACACCGAGGCAGCGCAACGACTCACACTTCGTCCGGAAACCGTCAAGGCCTACCTGCGTAGCGCAATGAACAAGCTCGACGCACATTCCCGACACGAAGCAGTGGTCACCGCACGCAAACTGGGCTTGCTCCCCTGACCAGCCGAAAACTCAGTATCCCTCGGGCAGCGCCGTCAGCATGTCCCGCGTGACAGCCACGGCGTTGTCGGAGCTTCCGCCGCGCACCACCAAGGTCGCGAACGCCAGATCACCGCGGTAGCCGACGAACCACGCGTGCGAGCCACCGTCGACTTCCGCCTCACCGGTCTTGCCGTACACCTCACCCTGATCCTCGATCCGATCCGCGGTGCCACTCGTGACCACCAACCGCATCATCGAGCGCAGGCCCTCGACCATCGCCGGAGTGATCGCCGAACCCGCCCCGTCCACCGTCGTCTCGCGGCCGGAGATCAGTTGCGGCACCGGCGTCGAGCCATGCGCGACGGTCGCCGCCGCCATCGCCATACCGAACGGACTGACCACCACCAGGCCTTGACCGAACCCGTCCTCGGTGCGTTGAACGAGGTCCGACGCCGGCGGAACCGATCCCGAATCCGTAGGCAATCCCACCACGGTGTAATCCGGCCCGATCCCGAACTGTGCTGCCGCGTCGGTCAACGTGTTCTCCTGCATCTCGCTGGCCAGCTTCGCGAACGAGGTGTTGCACGAGCGCGCGAACGCCGTAGCCATGGGCACTGTGCCGAGCGAGAATTCGTTGTAGTTCGGCACACTCCGCTCACCGATCACGATCCGACCGGGGCACGGAACGAGGGTATCGGGGGTGGCCTGGCCGGTCGAGATCGCCGCTCCGGCCGTCACCATCTTGAATGTCGAACCAGGCGGATACAGACCGGTGGTAGCGACGGGACCGTCCCGGTCGGCCGCCGGATTCTGCGCCACCGCGAGAATCGCGCCGGTCGAAGGCTCGATCACGACCATCATGGCCTGATCCTGGCGAAGATTGACCGCGCGCTGCGCCGCGATCTGGATGTTGCGGTCCAGACTGATCGAGAACGACGGAACCGGCTGGGGGGCCGTCTCGGTCAGCACGTCGGTGTCCACACCGTTCTGGTTGACGGTCACCACACGCCAGCCGGCCTTACCGTCGACCTCGTCGATGATCGTCTTCTTGATCTGGCCCAACAGGTCCGGGGCGAATTCCGGATCCGTGGACACCAGATCGGCCTCGTCGGAAATCGATACCCCCGCAATGGAATCCAATTGCGCCTGCACCTGTTCGTAGTTCTCGCTACGCAGGCGGGTGACCAGATAGTCACCCTTCACGGCCGTCGACGACTCGGCGATCGACTGGCCCGTCAGAGACGAATCGAATCGCGCCAACGTCGACGCCAGCGCATTGGCCGATGCAATCACGTCACCCGACTTGGAGCGATCGAATTTCACGCGATAGACGATGCCCGGCACCAACACATCCGTGCCCGAATGCTCGTTGACACGGGCTTTCGGTGCCGCGATAGAGCGCAACACCATCGTCTGCTTGTCCCCAAGCCGGGGATGCACGTCCGTCGAACTCCAACGGACCGACCAGGATCCGTCCTTACGTCCCATCTTCAGCTCGCCGTCGTACGTCCAGACTCGATCCTTGGGCAGCTGCCATCGATAGGTATAACCCACCGTCGCGGTATCACCGTCCATCCTCACCGACGTCGTCTCCGCGTTCATCGACTCCGCCTGGAGCGCGTCCCAGGTGTCGTTGAGCACCACACCGGCGGCGTCCGGTCGATCAGTCAGGTTCGCCGCGTCGTCGAGATTTCGTTCACCGAACGAGCTCAGGAAATCCTGCGCCACCGATTCGGGACCGGCCGGACGCGCAGAGCACGCACCGACCCCCACTGCCAGGAAGAGAACGGTAGGCAACGCCATCCACCGAGCTGCACGCCTGCGAGAAAACGACCGAGTATTCATCGGACCCCATCCTAGATCCGACCGTGATCAAGCTGGGACCAACCACGAGGGTCAGTCGAGGAGCACCGTCGAAAACGTCGCCACCTGACGGAAACCCACCCGCGAATACGTCGACCTGGCGATCGTGTTGAAGCTGTTGACGTACAAACTCGCGATACGCCCGGTATCTGTGATGGACTTGGCCACAGCAGCGGTACCGCTGACGCCGTAACCCTGTCCACGGTGCTCCGGATCCACCCAAACACCTTGAATCTGGCCGCACGTCGCAGACATCGCACCCACTTCGGCCTTGAACAACACCCGCCCGTCCTCGATGTGCGCCCACGCCCGGCCGGCCGCTATCAGACTCGCCACCCGATGCCGATAGCCGCGTCCACCGTCGTGTGCCCTGGGGTCGATACCCACCTCTTCGACGAACATCGAGATCGCCGCAGGCAGGTAGATGTCGAGCTCGTCGGAACGTACTTGTCGCACCATTCGATCGACAGCACAGGCCGGGGGCTCGGCCACGGCCAACAGCGGTTGCTCGGCACGCACCTCCCTGGCCGTCCCCCAATCCGGTTCGAGCATCTCCCACAACGGCAAAGCCAGCTCGGCGCGCCCTACCAGCGACGAGCACATCCGCGGAATCCTGGCAGCTCGGTCGGCAAACGCCCGAATGTCGTCGAGGTCACCACGCAGCGGAAAGAGATTCGCTCCCGCGAAACAGAGCGACGAGAGCGGACCACCGCGGCTCCACAACTCGCCGTGAATCTTTCGCGGATCGATACCGCTCTCCTCGATCCGCGCCGCGATCATGCACGCGGCAACCGGATCAGCGTCGAGCACTCGACGAACGTCGTCGAGGTCCCGGTTCGCCACCTGCTTGGCTCCGAGAAGTTTGAGCACTTGCACACCCCCACTGCTCGTCCGAGAGTTTCTGTCAGCCGTACTCCATGACACGCCGAAGCGAGTGTCCCCGTCAGATTGCCACGAACCAGACAACAGTGGGGACGTTTGACCGGACCGCACTCAACTGACGGTAACCACCGGAGCACCCTCCACGGACTCACCCTCCATCGATTCCGCGATCTTCATCGCTTCCTCGATGAGGGTCTCGACGATCTGCGCCTCGGGAACCGTCTTGATGACCTTGCCCTTGACGAAGATCTGGCCCTTGCCGTTACCCGACGCAACACCGAGATCCGCTTCGCGCGCTTCTCCCGGTCCATTCACCACACAACCCATCACGGCGACCCGCAACGGAATCTCCATACCTTCGAGACCAGCCGAGACCTCGTCCGCCAACGTGTAGACATCAACCTGGGCTCGCCCACACGACGGGCAGGAAACGATCTCCAATTTGCGCGGCCTGAGGTTCAACGACTGCAGAATCTGATTGCCGACCTTGATCTCCTCGGCGGGCGGCGCCGACAGCGAAACACGAATGGTGTCGCCGATACCCTCGGCAAGCAATGCACCGAAGGCCACTGCCGACTTGATGGTGCCCTGAAACGCCGGACCGGCCTCGGTGACACCGAGGTGCAGCGGATAGTCGCATTTCGCAGCGAGCTGACGGTATGCCTCGACCATGATGACCGGGTCGTTGTGCTTGACCGAGATCTTGATGTCACCGAAACCGTGTTCCTCGAACAATCCGGCTTCCCAGAGCGCCGACTCGACCAATGCCTCCGGTGTGGCCTTACCGTACTTCTCCATCAGACGAGGATCGAGCGATCCGGCATTGACTCCGATCCGGATCGGAATTCCGGCGTCACCGGCAGCTTTCGCCACTTCCTTGACTCGACCGTCGAATTCCTTGATGTTTCCCGGATTGACCCGAACTGCAGCACAACCGGCATCGATAGCCGCGAAGATGTACCGGGGCTGGAAATGGATGTCCGCGATGACCGGAATCTGGCTCTTCTTCGCGATGATCGCCAATGCATCCGCATCCTCCTGGCGTGGGCAGGCGACCCGCACGATGTCGCAGCCGGAGGCGGTCAACTCCGCGATCTGTTGAAGAGTCGCGTTGACGTCGTGAGTCTTGGTGGTACACATCGACTGCACCGAGATGGGGGAATCACTGCCCACACCTACCGTGCCGACCTTCAACTGCCGCGTCTTCCGGCGCGGGGCGAGGATCGCTGCGGGTGCCGAGGGCATTCCCAGTCCGATAGGGATGGTCACGTCTGTGCCTTCTTTCATAGCGTCACTTCAAGTTTAGCCGGGCTGTCTCTGCACCACCCGACGACTGCGTTACCCGACGACAAGTGCGGGGTTACCCGACGACACGTGCAGTGCCGCCCGCCCGGTCAGAAGATCTTGATCGGATTCACGATGTCAGCGGTAAGTGTCAACAACATGAACGCACCGCCGATCACGATGAAGACGTAGGTGATGGGAAGCAGCTTCGTGTAGTCGACCGGACCACCCGCGATCAATCCGCGACGTGCCCGGAACCAGTCCCGGATCCGCTCGTAGAACACCACCGCGATATGCCCGCCGTCCAACGGAAGCAACGGCAAGATGTTGAACACACCGAGGAAGAAGTTGATCGACGCCAGCAGTCCGACGAACGTCGCCCACTGCGCACGCTCAGCGGCCTCACCACCGATGACACTCGCGCCGACCACACTGATCGGAGTGTCCTGACCACGGTCGCCGCCGGTGACCGACTCCCACAGCGCGCCCACCTTCGCCGGTAGATCGGCCATCGCCTTCACCGACTCGACCAGGGTGAAGCCGGTGAAACTCAACGTACCCGGAACCGCACTGAAAGCATTGAACTGCAACAACGGCGGTGAGACCGTAGCGAGGCCCATACCGACGGCACCTACCGTCGCCGACCGCAGGTCACCGGTCGTCGGATCCGACACCCATCGCTGTGCCTGCTCCACGACAACCGGAATCGTCAGGTTCTGCCCGTCCCGGTCGACGCTGAGCACAGCGGTGCCGGTGACCGGTTGCAACTTGGCGACCACCTCCGCCGACGTCGTCACCGATTGACCGTCGACAGCGGTGATGACGTCCATCGGCTCGAGACCGGCGCGCTGCGCCGGACCGTCACCTGCGCACGACGCCAGATCGCCGTTCTCCGACTGCGTCGGCGCGACACACGACAAGCTGCCGACCTTCGCCAAGGTAGCGCCGCTGCGATCCGGCAGACCCCACCCCAGGGCAAGACCGTACAACAACGCGAAACCGAGTACGAAGTTCATCGCGATGCCACCGGACATGACGACGACACGCTTCCACGCCGCCTTCTTGTACATCGCGTGCGGCTCTTCTTCGGGCGTCATCTCGTCGAGCGCCGTCATTCCCGCGATGTCGCAGAAGCCACCGAGCGGCAGAGCCTTGAGACCGTACTCGGTCTCCCCCCGCCGGAACGAGAAGATCTTCGGCCCGAAACCGATGTAGTAGCGCCGCACCTTCATGCCGAGCGCCTTGGCCGTCCACATGTGGCCGGCCTCGTGCAGCGCAATGGACACGCCGATGCCGAGGGCGAACAGCACAACTCCCAGTGCAAAAACCATGAAGCTCTAGCCCTCCTGCTTCACGAGCTGACGCGCCCGCGTGCGTGCCCAGCTGTCGGCAGCCAGAACCTCGTCCACGCTAGTCGGTTCCGCCGACCACTGATCCGCGTCGTCGAGCACTGCGGCAACGGTGCCGACTATCGAAGGAAAGCGGATCTCGCCGTCGAGAAAAGCTCGAGCCGCTACTTCGTTGGCGGCGTTGTAGATCGCGGTGAAACAACCCCCGGCCTTGCCCGCCGATCTGGCGAGCTCGACAGCCGGGAACACCGTCGAATCCAGTGGTTCGAACTCCCACGTCGACGCCGACGTGAAATCACACGCCGCCGCGGCTCCGCGAATCCGCTCCGGCCAGCCCAACGCCAACGCGATCGGCAGTTTCATGTCCGGCGGGCTGGCCTGGGCCAACGTCGAGCCGTCGAAGAATGTCACCATCGAATGCACGATCGACTGCGGATGGACTGTCACGTCGATCCGGTCGTAGTCGATCCCGAACAACAGGTTGGTCTCGATCAGTTCGAGGCCCTTGTTCACCATCGTCGCCGAATTGAGCGTATTCATCGGGCCCATCGACCATGTCGGATGAGATTTGGCCTGGGCTGGATTGACCGCGACGAGATCAGCGGCGCTCCATCCCCTGAACGGGCCACCCGACGCCGTCAGCACCAGACGATCGACTTCTTCGGCGCGACCGCCGCGAAGGCATTGTGCTAGCGCCGAATGCTCGGAATCGACCGGCACTATCTGATCAGGGGCAGCCGCTTTCACCACGAGCGCGCCACCGGCGACCAACGACTCCTTGTTGGCAAGCGCCAACCGTGCCCCGGTAGCGAGGGCAGTCAACGTCGGTTCGAGACCCAACGACCCCACCAAAGCATTGAGCACTACGTCCGCCTCGGTCTCACGGACCAGGTCGGTCACCGCCGTCGGTCCGGTTCGCGCGGTCACCGCGCCGAGAGAGTCGGCGACCGCCGGGTTGGCCACCGCGACCTCACGCACCCCGGTGGCCGCGATCTGCTCCGACAACAACTCGACATTGTTTCCCCCGGCTGCCAGCCCCACTATCTCGAAACGATCAGGGTTCGCGGCGACCACTTCCAACGTCTGTGTACCGATCGATCCCGTACTGCCCAGTAGGAGGACTCGAGTCCGTGTCGTGTTCTGCACTCGTCCATTGTTCCTGACATCACCTGAGAACACCCTTATCGACGCCCCACTGCTTACGACAGGCAGTCGTATGTCACCATATTGGGCAGAAGTTCAACCGATTGATCAGGAGGATCGACCGTGGCCGATACCAAGTTGGACGACAAGTCCAGCGCCCCCGTCGTCTTCTCACACGTCGACGAGGCAGAAGTGCCCTCGGCGGCGTGGGGATGGAGTGGCGAGGGTCTCAAGACCTTCCGCTTCTTCGGATGGTTCTTCGCTGCGTTCCTGCTCCTGATGATCATCGGCAACCATCACGGCAAGGTCGAAGACCTGTGGCTGATCGGTATCGCCGCGACGATGGTCTTCGTTCTGGTCCGCGACATCATCATTCGACGACGCCCCCGCTAGGGCATCGAGACGCCCTCCGGGGACCGTACGAAAAAAGGCTTCCGCGACAACTGGTCACGGAAGCCTTTTTCACGCCTGTATCAGTTCTCGGCGGCCAACTGTCCGCAGGCAGCGGCAATTTCCTGTCCCCGAGTATCGCGCACCGTGCATGAGACACCCTGGGCGATCACCCGGCGAACGAACTCACGTTCGACGTCCTTGGGGCTCGCGTCCCATTCGCTACCCGGCGTCGGGTTCAGCGGAATCAGGTTGACGTGCACGAGTCCACCGAGTGCTTTCTTCAACTTCTTGCCGAGCATGTCCGCGCGCCACGGCTGATCGTTGACGTTCTTGATCATCGCGTACTCGATCGAAACCCGTCGACCGGTCTGATCGGCGTAATAGCGGGCCGCCTGCAAGACCTCGGCCACCGACCACCGGTTGTTGACCGGCACCAAGGTGTCACGCAGTTCGTCGTCCGGAGTGTGCAACGACACCGCGAGCGTGACGCTCAGTCCCTCGTCCGCCAATTTGCGGATCGCCGGCGCCAGCCCGACCGTCGAGACCGTGACGGAGCGCTGAGACAACCCCAGCCCGTCCGGCGCAGGCGATGTGATCCGTCGGACTGCGGCGACCACGCGCTTGTAGTTCGCCAACGGCTCGCCCATCCCCATGAACACCACGTTCGACAATCGACCCGGCCCACCGGCGACGTCCCCGTCACGCATGGCGGCGGCGGCTTCGCGAACCTGGTCCACGATCTCCGCCGTCGACAGATTGCGGTCGAGACCGCCCTGTCCGGTTGCGCAGAACGGGCACGCCATACCGCAACCGGCTTGGCTGGAAATGCACAGTGTCGCACGGTCGGGATACCGCATCAGAACACTCTCCAGGAGCGTGCCGTCGTGCGCTTTCCACAGCGTCTTTCGGGTGTCACCCGAGTCGCAGGCAAGATGCTTGATCGGCGTCAGCAACGTCGGGAACAGGCTCTCCCCGACCTTGTCACGAACCGAAGCAGGCAAATCCGTCATCTTCGCCGGATCGGCCTCGAGGCGCGCGTAGTACTGGCGGGCCAGCTGATCGGCCCGGAACGCCGGGAGCCCGAGCTCTTTCACAGCTTCTTTGCGCTCGGCGGAATCGAGGTCGGCGAGGTGCCGCGGAGGCATTCCACGCTTGGGTGCGGTGAAAACGAGGGGAAGAGAGGCAGCCATAGTTACACCATTGTCCCACTGTTTCGGTAGTCGGACCTACCGCCACCCCAATTCGAGATCGGTTACCGGTGCACATCGCCCGCGAGTGGGTGATGATCAGGTCATGCCAACCACACCCGAGGACCCGTCCAACGCACCCGTGTACGGCCCGGCCGACGGATACGGTTCCGACCCGCAGTTGCCGAAGGTCACAGATAACGGCAGCATCCATATCGACGAAGCCGCCGATCGAACAGAGGAGCCGACGCCGGCCCCGACTCCGCCGCCTGCTCCACAGTCGACCACCGTGACCGAGCGAACCCGAACTGCCACAACGTGGGTCGCCCTGGTCATCGGCGCCGTAGTCCTGATCCTGTTGCTCGTCTTCATCATCCAGAACCTCGAAACCGCTTCGGTCCAGATCTTCGCCTGGCAGATCGATCTGCCTCTGGGCATCACAGTTCTTCTGTCCGCCGTGGCCGGAGCCCTGATCATGGCGCTGGCAACAGGCGCCCGAATCCTCCAGATTCGCCATGCCGCCAAACGCCAACTGTGACTGAAATCTAGTTACGCAATTGTGTTGAACACGTGACCGCGAGGCATCATTGATGTCGTGGAAATCACCGGAAAGGCCCAGATGTGACAACTCACATGGAGAGACCTGCGACCTCGCGAATTGCACCGGAACACGCCAGATCATGGCTTCTGGTACCGGCATCTAAGCCTGAGACCTTCGACACAGCCGTAGCCAGCGCGGCCGACGCCGTCATCCTCGATCTGGAAGATGCCGTCGCCGCACCCGCCAAACCTGCTGCCAGGAACGACGTGGTGTCGTTTCTATCCGGCGGCCACGTTCGGACCTGGGTTCGCATCAACGACGCGACCACCCCGTTCTGGGCGGACGACCTTTCGGCACTGGCCGGACTCCCCGGCCTGGCGGGCGTGATGCTCGCCAAGACCGAGAGCGGCCAGCAAGCAGACGCGACAACCGAGCGTCTTACCGATGGCACCCCGATCCTGGCTCTCGTCGAATCGGCCACCGGCCTCGAGGCCGCGCCCGAGATCGCCCGCGCCGACGGAGTGTTTCGCCTCGCCTTCGGTAGTGGCGACTTTCGCCGAGACACCGGCATGGACGACTCCCCTGCGTCGATGTCGTATCCACGCTCTCGGCTGACCGTCGCCAGCCGCGCCGGCAGAATCGCGCCCCCGATCGACGGGCCGACTCTCGGCACCGATCAGGCCCTGTTGGAGCGGGACTGTGCCATCACGCTCTCACTCGGCATGGGCGGGAAACTGTGTATGACACCGGCACAGACCGCACCGGTCAATTCCGCCCTGAGTCCGTCTGTGGCGGACGCCGAATGGGCGGCTGACGTCATCGCTGATCTCGGCGAGGACGGTTCACGGATCCGCGACGGCAGCGACCTGCCGCGACTCGCGAAAGCGAAGAAGATTCACACCCTCGCGACCCTGTTCCACATAGCCTCAGGACGCTGAACACTTCGTAGATCTGGATCGTACAGAAAACGTCAGGCACATGTGCCTGACGTTTTGCCTTGCCCCGGTCAGCCGAGTTCGAGCGTATGTGGTTTGACTCTGGTGTGAATCCGATAGCGGACCGTGAATGCCAGTCCACTGATCTGTCCGAAGGCACGTTCCGCGGTTTTACGGGTGAACTCGATGCCGAGCACCTGCCGCAGATCGGCACGGCTCTCGAACTCCCATCGTGAGTCCACTCGGACGAGGGTGAACCCCTGCGCGTCGAAGTAGCTCTCGACGGCAGCAGCGTCGTAGTGTGCGAGATCGGCGCGCATCCAGTCGCCGTACGGTGACGCGCTCACGTCGAGATCGACGACGAGGAGTGTCCCGCCCGGGCGCAGTACACGCATTGCCTCGCGGATCCCTGGACCGCTGCCCTTGCCGAAGAAATACGCGGTACGTGCGTGAACCAGGTCCACCGAGGATGCATCGAGACCTGTCGACTCCGCGGTGCCCTGAACGACGTCGACATTCCGTGAGCCGCGCGTCCTGCGCCGCGCCGCCGACACCAGGGGTGGATGTGGCTCCACCCCGATGACGTGCCTGGCAGTGCGCGCGAACTCCGGAAGATGGAAGCCGGCGCCACAACCGATGTCCACCACGTCACCTCCGGTCCAGTCGACCGCGGCGCTCATCGCCGCCCAGAGCGCTCCGTCGGCGTCCTGAGCCTTGTTCTCCACCTCGTAGACGTCGGGCCAATGCCAGATGTTCGGGCTGGGAATGGGAGTACCCCGGCCACCGCGGACACTGCGCACAACTACCTCACACCAGTGCGTACAGAATCAGCCAGGTCACGAAAGCCGACGGGAGAAGTGAATCCAGGCGATCCATGATCCCGCCGTGCCCTGGCAGCATGGTTCCCATGTCCTTGATCCCGAGCTCACGCTTGATCTGCGACTCGATCAGATCTCCGACCGTAGCGACGATGACCAGGACCACGCCGAGTAACACGCCGATCATCGAATTGGCGCCGAGGATCAACGTCACCGACAGTAAACTGCCGATCACGCAGAATATGAGTGAACCTGCGAAGCCCTCCCAGGACTTCTTCGGGCTCACTGCAGGAACCATCGGGTGCCTGCCGAACAGAACCCCCGCCGCGTAACCGCCGACGTCGGAACACACCACGCCGATCATCAGTACGAACACCCGCCCCGGACCGTCGTCCTCGAGCACCATCAGCGCCCCGAACGACGCCAGTAGCGGTATCCACGCCAAGACGAAAACAGTGATCGACGTGTCGCGGAGGAAATTCTTGGGCGTGGCTTTCAGTCCGTGGTCGAACAGTCGCCACACCATGCACACCAGGACCGTTGCGGTGAATCCACTGAGGACACCGACCGGTCCCCACGGCCAGCCGAGCCAGATGGTCGCCTGACCGCCCACCAGCAGCGGAATTCTGGGTACTGCGATGTCGGCTTCCCGAAGCCTGGTGGCAACTTCCCACGTCGCGATGAACATCGCAGCGGCGACCACCACGATCCAACCCGGCGGCAGGAATATCAGTGTGCCTATCACCAAGGCCCCGAGTCCGACACCGACACCGATTGCGGCAGGAAGATTCCTGCCTGCCTTCGACTTCGGCGGCTGCGTGCCCTCAGCTCCCCCCGACGGACCGTCCGTGACGGGACCACCGACGGTTCCCTCTTGTGCGTGCACCCAGACTCCCTGATCTACTCCCGACAACGAACACTGCACAGATCGGAGGTACTAGACCTCCATCAGTTCCGATTCCTTGTGTTTGACGAGTTCTTCGACCGTGTGCACGTACTTGGCGGTGGTCTTGTCGAGCTCCTTCTCGGCGCGCGACACCTCGTCTTCGCCCGCTTCGCCGTCCTTCTGGATGCGGCCGAGTTCGTCCATGGCCTTACGACGGATGTTACGAAGGGTGACCTTCGAGTCCTCGCCCTTGGACTTCGCCTGCTTCACGAGCTCCCTGCGGCGCTCTTCGGTGAGCTGAGGGACCGAGATGCGGATGATGCTGCCGTCGTTGGACGGGTTGACCCCGAGATCCGAATTACGGATGGCCGTCTCGATCGCGTTGAGCTGCGACGCCTCGTACGGCTTGACGATCACCATGCGCGCCTCGGGCACATTGATGCTCGCGAGCTGAGTGATCGGCGTGATCGAGCCGTAGTACTCGATCACGATGCGTGAGAACATTCCGGGGTTGGCGCGGCCGGTCCGAACCGAGCCGAGATCGTCCTTGGCTACGCTGACAGCCTTTTCCATCTTCTCTTCGGCCTCGAAGAGCGCTTCATCAATCACGGCTGTTCCTCCATGTCGTTGATTGTCGATTCGTCGAACACATTGTCTACGGCGATCACGACTTGACCAGTGTCCCGATCTTCTCACCGGACACCGCGCGCGCGATGTTTCCGTCGGTGAGCAAGTTGAAGACCATCATGGGCATCGCATTGTCCATGCACAGGCTGAATGCCGTGGCGTCGGCGACCTTGAGGCCGCGCTCGATCACCTCGCGGTGGGTGATCTGGTCGTACATCGTGGCGTTCGGATCCACGCGCGGATCGGCGGAGTAGACGCCGTCGACCGCCTTGGCCATCAGAACCACCTCGGCTCCGATTTCCAACGCCCGCTGAGCTGCCGTGGTGTCAGTGGAGAAGTACGGCATACCCATGCCTGCTCCGAAGATCACCACTCTGCCCTTTTCGAGATGGCGAGTCGCGCGCAACGGTAGATACGGTTCGGCAACTTGCCCCATCGTGATGGCGGTCTGCACCCGAGTGTCGACACCGGCCTTCTCGAGGAAGTCCTGCAACGCCAGACAGTTCATGACGGTGCCGAGCATTCCCATGTAGTCCGAGCGGGCGCGGTCGAGACCGCGCTGCTGCAACTCGGCGCCGCGGAAGAAGTTGCCGCCGCCGATTACGACAGCGACCTGCACGCCGGATCGGACGACCTCGGCAATCTGCTCGGCCACCTTCGTGACCACGTCCGGGTCCAGTCCGACCTTTCCGCCTCCGAACATTTCGCCGCCGAGTTTGAGCAGGACCCGCTTGAATCCTGGACGTTCGTTGGCTGGTTCGGACATTGTTCTCCTCAGTTCGATACCGGGCCGTGTGGCCCTCGAGTTCCATCTGGTCACCGATTCACGATCGGCGTGGGTCGTCCTCGCTCGGGACTAGCCCGCAGGCTCTCCCATCCTGCCTCATGAAAGACCCCAGGTACACGTAGACCCCGCCGGTAGAGCACATGCTCTCCTGGCGGGGTCCGTGTGCACGACTTGTGAGACTAGGCGGAAGCGCCGACCTCGAAACGCACGAAGCGCTTGATGGTCACGCCGGCCTCGTCGAGGATCGCCTTGACGGTCTTCTTGGAGTCCTGAACCGAAGACTGCTCGGTGAGTACGACGTCCTTGAAGTAGCCGTTGACGCGGCCTTCGATGATCTTCGGCAGAGCCTGCTCGGGCTTGCCCTCCGCGCGAGCGGTTTCTTCGGCGATGTGACGCTCGGAAGCGACGATCTCCTCGGGAACCTCGTCACGCGTGACGTACTTCGCCTTGAGCGCGGCAACCTGCATCGCGGCTGCGCGCGCAGCGTCGGCAGCTGCGTCGCCTTCACCGGTGTACTCGACGAGAACGCCCACGGCGGGCGGCAGGTCGGCACTGCGCTTGTGCAGGTAGACGGCGACCGGGCCGTCGAAGGATGCGACGCGGTTGAGCTCGAGCTTCTCACCGATCTTCGCGGACTGCTCCTGAATCACGGTGTCGATGCTCTTGCCGTCGAGCTCGAGTGCCTTGAGCGCGTCGACGTCGGCGGGCTTACCAGCGGCAGCAACCGTCACGATGGAATCGGCCAGCTTGATGAACTCTTCGTTCTTGGCGACGAAGTCGGTCTCGCAGTTGATCTCGATCAGAACGCCGCCCTTGGCGACGACGAGGCCTTCGGCAGTGGTGCGCTCCGCACGCTTGCCGACGTCCTTCGCGCCCTTGATGCGCAGCTGCTCGACAGCCTTGTCGAAATCGCCGTCGGCATCGGCCAGTGCGTTCTTGCACGCCATCATTCCGGAGCCGGTGAGCTCACGGAGCCGCTTGACGTCAGCGGCGGTGTAGTTCGCCATGGGTAGCGAGCCTCCTCATATGTCTGTTTCGGACCTTGGTCTAAGTATGGAGCGGGCCTGAAGGTGAAACGACCCTGACCAAAGGAACTCTGGTCAGGGCCGGTTTCAACGAATCAGGCCTCGGTGGCCGGTGCCTCTGCGGCGGGAGCAGCCTCAGCGTCGGCAGCCGGGGCTACCTCTTCTGCGGCCGGTGCTGCCTGCGAGAGCAATTCCTGCTCCCACTCGGCGAGGGGCTCTCCGGCGCCGGCTTCGGGCTTCGCGTCCTTGTCGGCGCTCAGTCCCGCACGAGCCTGTACACCCTCGGCGACCGCGGACGCGACAACCTTGGTGAGCAGTGCTGCGGAACGGATGGCGTCGTCGTTGCCCGGGATCGGGTAGTCGACGAGGTCAGGATCGCAGTTGGTGTCCAGGATCGCGATGACCGGGATCTTCAGCTTGCGCGCCTCGGCAACTGCCAGGTGCTCCTTGTTGGTGTCGACGATCCACACTGCGGAAGGAACCTTGGCCATGTCACGGATACCACCGAGGGTGCGATCCAGCTTGGTCATCTCACGCGTGAGCATGAGGATTTCCTTCTTGGTGCGGCCTTCGAATCCACCGGTCTGCTCCATTGCCTCGAGCTCCTTGAGGCGGATGAGACGCTTGTGGACGGTGGTGAAGTTGGTGAGCATGCCGCCGAGCCAACGCTGGTTGACGTAGGGCATTCCGACGCGGGTAGCTTCGGCGGCGATGGATTCCTGCGCCTGCTTCTTGGTGCCGACGAAGAGGACGGTGCCGCCGTGGGCAACGGTCTCCTTGACGAACTCGTACGCCTTGTCGATGTAGGTCAGCGTCTGCTGGAGGTCGATGATGTAGATGCCGTTGCGGTCGGTCAAGATGAATCGCTTCATCTTCGGGTTCCAGCGACGGGTCTGATGCCCGAAGTGGGTTCCACTGTCAAGCATCTGCTTCATGGTTACGACAGCCATGGCTGTGTACCTCAAACTTTCGAATTGCCGGTTGATGCAGGCGATCGGGTGATCCCTGCCCTGGCACCCGCACGGCCGTCGGACCTCATCCGAAGGAAGAGGACCAGCCGAGGCCGGAAAACGTGCGCGGGCGCGCGAAGTCGGTCTGTGCGAGCACAGACCGCCCGATCAGTGTACGCGGTCGGCGTCCGATGCCCTAAACGCCACCGCCGTACCCGATCTGTGCGCAAGTCGAAATCCTGTGCACAACCTGCCTGCCTGCAGGTTCGTGACGTGTCCCGAGGTCGACGATGAACTCATGAACGTTGCATCCACTACGGCCCGACACGTCGTCACCATTCTCGCGGTCATCGGCCCACTTCTCGTTTCGACGTTTCCGATCGCCGGGGCACACGCTCACGCCCGGACTCGGTTCGACTGGCCACTGTCCCCACGTCCGACGGTGCAGCGCGCCTTCGACAAACCGACCGCGAACTGGCTGCCCGGACACCGCGGTGTAGACCTGGCCGGCGTCGACTCCCAGTCCGTCGTCGCCGCCGGATCCGGGACGGTGGCATTCGCCGGGGTAGTTGCCGGCAAGCCCACCGTCTCGATCGATCACCCAGGCGGACTGCGAACAACCTACGAACCGGTGGACGCCACGGTTCGAATCGGTGACCGGGTGGAGTTGGGCGGCGCCATCGGAATACTCAGATCCGGACACGACGGCTGCACCGTGTCAGCCTGCCTCCATTGGGGCGCCAAACGTGACCGGGACTACCTCGATCCACTCGCGCTGGTACGCCTCGCACCGTTGCGACTCAAGCCAGTGGCGGACGGCAGCCGGCACTGAACCACGCCTTGCCCGTCGACCGTTCCGAGAACGGACAGTCAGTGCCACTCCGAGACGGCGTGCCGACCTACCGCGTCCGCGAAGTCGTCCGCGACCATGGCGGCGAGTTCCATGAACGCTCGCTTGGTCGCCGGCCGCAGCAACTCGAGGTCCATCACCGCACCTTCGGCGAGGTGTTCGTCGAAGGGAATCACCTCGACCGCACGGCACCGCCGAAGGAAGTAGTCGACCAACGCGTCCATGTCGATCACGCTCGAACCGGGGCGAGCGGCACTGATCACGACGACGGTGCGCTCCACGAGATGGCCGTATCCGTGCAGTTGCAGCCAGTCCAATGTTGCTGCCGCGCTGCGCGCACCGTCGATGGCAGGCGAGCTGACCAGCACAAGAGAATTGGCCAGATCGAGCACACCGTTCATGGCCGAGTGCATGATGCCGGTTCCGCAGTCGGTCAGGATGATGTTGTAGTACACCTGCAGAATGTCTATGACCTGGCGGTAGTCGTCTTCGCTGAAGGCCTCGGAAATGGCCGGGTCCTGTTCACTGGCCAATACCTCGAGACGGCTCGGCGATTGCGATGTGTGGGCCCGGACGTCGGAGTAACTGTTGATGTTCGGCTGTGCCGCAATCAGGTCACGCACCGTGGACCGCGTTTGCAGTGGCACCCGTTGCGCAAGTGTTCCGAAGTCGGGGTTGGCGTCCACCGCCACCACACAATCACCTCGCAGTGACGCGAACGTGGAACCCAGACCGACGGTCACCGTGGTCTTGCCCACCCCGCCTTTGAGTGAGAGCAACGCGATTCTGTAGTCGTTGCGGATCGGCTGCTCGATCCGCGCGATCAGGGCTCGATCTCGCTGGTCGTTGACAGACTCACCGAAGTTCACAACCCCCCCGGTGGCCCGATGCAACCCCTTCCGCCACCCGCCACGTGGAGTCCGTTTTGACCGTTTCAGCAAGGCTTCGGCAACTAGATCCTGATTACTGACCTGCTGCAGGTTCGACGGCGGGGTAGGCGGAGCCGTCCACATCTCACGCTGCCGTGGCTGCGCCTCTCGCGCTAGAGCGTCACCAACCGGTTGAGCAGCTTCGGGAAGCCATGCCGATTGTTCGGCGTGCGGCGAGTGCGTCAGATCTTGGCGGTTCACGGTTCCCCCGGAAATTGCATGTCATCGAGTGCCCAGTCCAGACCGTCGAACCTTGGCTGCTGTCCACCCTCCCTACTGGCGACGCTACCAAACACACGCGCAGAACTCGCGCTTCCACGCAATCTAGGCCCGTGGGTGGGCCTGATCGTGCACCGATCTCAAGCGCTCGACCGAGACGTGCGTGTAAAGCTGGGTCGTGGCCATGCTCGCGTGACCGAGGAATTCTTGCACCACACGAAGGTCCGCACCGCCTTCGAGCAAATGTGTCGCAGCCGAATGCCGTAACCCGTGTGGCCCGATGTCCGGGGCGCCCTCGATCGCCGTCACCGTCTCGTGAACCACCGAGCGCGCCTGCCGCTGATTCAGGCGCCCACCCCGCTTCCCCAGTAGAAGCGCCGTCCCCGATCTAGCAGAGACGAGCGCGGGCCGGCCGATCTCCAGCCAGGCCTCCAACGCGGAGCGAGCGGGCGGTCCGTACGGAACCGCCCGCTCCTTGTCGCCTTTTCCGATTACCCGGACGAGTTGGCGGTCGCTGTCGACGGAATCGAGATCGAGTCCGCAGAGTTCTCCCACTCGAACACCCGTCGAATACAGCAACTCGACTATCAACCGGTCTCGCAGCGCTACCGGATCTTGTTCTCTGGCACCGACATCCGCGGCATTCATCACGTCAACCGCCTGGTCTTCGCGCAGCACGGCCGGAAGCGATCTACGCGCAGGTGGCGCGGCCAGACGCAGGCCGGGATCCACCTCGACGCGGCCACTGCGAACCAGCCACGCTGTGAAACCCCGGGCCGACGACGCCCGCCGCGCCATAGTGGTGCGTGCCGCGCCACTGGTGGATTGCGCAGCCAACCACGACCGCATCGCTACCAGATCGAGATCCTCGACAGTCGCCATATCCGACTGCGCCGCAACGTGAGCCAGTAGCGAAGCCGCATCGGAGACATACGCTCGGATCGTGTGTTCGGATCTGGATCTGGCGAGTCGAAGATGCTCGGCGTAGACGTCGAGGAGAATCGCGAATTCAACCGGCAGGGAGTCCGTCATGGTCACACGGTCCTCGGTCCGTGATGCAATCGCAAGCCCGACTCACGGCACGTCGTCAGCTTTCGGTCGCTGCGAGTTCCGACTTCCACACGCGGAATCCCTCTTCGGTACGACCCCGACGCCAGTATCCCGAGATCGATGCCGACGATGCCGGAACGCTGCGTTCCTTCCGTATGTAGGGGCGCAGGTTGTGCATGACGGCCTGGGCCTCGCCGTGGACGAACACGTCCGGATTACCCGGTAGCCAGTCCAGAGCCTTCACTGCCGCGATGAGCGGAGCATTGTCTCCGGCAGCTTCGTCTCCGACGATATCCGCCGATGCCCCTCGGTGAATCCACGACACAGCGATGCCTGCGGGCGCGTCGATGGCGATTTCGTCTTCTTCTCCGCCGACCTCGATCACCACGTAACCGACGGCATCACCCGACAGCTTTTGCACCGACGCCGAAATCGCCGGCACCGCCGTTTCGTCGCCGACGAACAAATACCAATCAGCACTCTCTGCAGGTGCGTATGCACCACCCGGTCCGCGTAGCGTGATGGACGTACCAGGCTTCACACTCGCGGCCCACGGACCTGCGACACCGACATCACCGTGGACGACGAAGTCGATTGCTATTTCACGTGCGGCAGGATCGTACGATCTAATCGTGTAAGTCCGAAGTACTGCTTGGTCGGTAGTCCCGAATTCCAGCTTCACGTACGAGTCACTGAATTGACTCGGCGAAAAGTCGTCGAACCCCGGGCCACCCAGGATCACGCGCACCATGTGCGGCGTCAATTGCTCTGTGCGCAGCACGGTCAATGTCGTTGTCGGCTTGGCCACAGCCACATCCTCTCGAAAATTAGTGTTACCTAACCAACTTACATGACACCAATTGGGCATGGGTGAAACACGTGCACCGACTAAACCAAATCGGACAATCGTTCAAATCGAAAACCGACCATTCGGCCAAGAATTTTCGGAAACAACAGCAATCGCGGTAAAGGACGAGAAGACATGAAATCGACGCTCCGGTTTCGGCTCTCCACTCGTCCCGCGAAACGCAGTGCAGGCACCCGACGAAGCTCGTCGGGTGCCTGCAAGAGTCGAAATCGAACTAGTGTGCAGCGTCGAAAGCGTCGATGATTTCCGCTTTGATCCGGCCACGCGGAGCTACTTCGTAGCCGTTCTTTCCGGCCCAATCACGAATCGCTTGGAGCGTCTCCTTGGAACGGCCCGATCCCGACGTTGCCACCGGAACAGCTACCTGAGTTTTCTTGCCACGGCGCGTTCCCACCTTTGCCGCAGCTTCCACGAAAGGCTTCACTGCCGCATCGAACTTCTCGGCATTGGTTGCGCGTAGATCGATGACGTAATCCGTGCCCTGGTAGGCGAACTCGATCCGATCACCGAATCCGTCATCGATCGGCTTGCCATCGAGGTCGTCGATAAGCTGCCGGATCAGCTTCTCAGCCATTGCGCTCCTCTTTCAAAGATTGATTCAATTCTCCATCACAGTACACATAAAATCACCGGCATAACAAAACTTATTGTTCGCGATCCTATGAAGGTTCCTTCGACCCCACGTATGCCCGTCGGAGATAGCGATCCTTTGGGTGATTACCTTCACTTCCCGGTCGGACCGGCTCTCCCATTCGAAGGTGGTCGATAGTCACCGCCCGTGATCGCACCCATCCGACGCTCTGCGGAATACGTGCACATCTACTATTCTCAGCAATTACTCAGATTCGGCCTGCAGGTCACGGACAGGGCACGAATACAAGTGACAATTCGATCTGCGACACACGCTCATCCGACGTGACGACTTCGACAGACGTGAGATTCACTACTGGAAATTACGTACTAAACGGTATGCTAATCCTGTCGGCGGCGTCGAAAGTGCGATGATATTCGATTCGCTATTTGATTCGAAACCATCCCGTTGTGTCCGAACCGGCGAAACCTTCCAACTCCAGAAGCGGCAATGTCGCCCGAACATGGTTGATCAACAATCCTGATTCCTCTGCGAGCTGATTAACACTGCGCGAACCTGAACCGGGAAGCGCTTCATACACCAATCGAGAATTGCCGCTAAGCGAATCCAGTGCGCGCACTGCCGCCTCGTCTTCCGAGCAGTCACCGACTCCGACCGGCCCTGCCACATCCACGACGTCACTGGCGTTGGCAACCAGAAGCGCCTCACCTTCGCGGATCATACGATGGCATCCTGCTGACGAGGCCGATGTCACAGGTCCGGGCACAGCCATCACGGGACGACCCAATCTCCTTCCCCAGGTCGCCGTGTTACGAGCTCCACTGCGCCAGCCTGCCTCGACCACTACTATTCCGTCGGACATCGCGGCCACCAGCCGGTTTCGGGCAAGGAACCGAAATTTGGCCGGCGTTGTTCCCGGCGGGTACTCACTGACGACACCGCCACTCCTGGCGATCTGCTGGAGCAATCGTGCATGCCCTGACGGGTATGCGCGGTCGACGCCGCACGCGAGCACCGCCACTGTCACACCGCCGACCCCCAGAGTTGCACGATGCGCGGCGCCGTCGATACCGAATGCGGCGCCGGAGATCACCGTCCATCCATCGGCGGCGAGGTCGCCCGCTATCTCCGCGGTGACATGGTCGCCATACGACGTGGACGCACGCGTACCCACTATCGCAATCGAGCGTTCCGTGACGTCGGCCAGTTTCTCCGAGCCCACCACCCAGAGCGCGCAGGGTGAGTTGTCCTCGGCCGCACGCCCGAGGCCGTCGAAGGCGAGCATCCGCCATGCCGGCCACTCGGGACTCTGCGGTGTCACGAGTCGTCCGCCCATGGCTTCCATCAGATCGAGATCGCGACGAGCAGTGTCGAGATGCGCTCTGGCCTGTGTCTTCTCGCGGAACTCCAGGGGAAGATCTCCGGTGCGCACGCATCTGGCTGCTTCTTGTACACCGAGTTGCTCGACCAGGGTGCCGAGATAGGTACTCGGCCCCTGCACGACTCGGGACAGATACGCCCAGGCCAGGGTATCGGGATCGTATATCGTCACTGAAATCCCCTGTCCCGGAAGTCGAGTGCCATGACCACTTCATCCGATCCCGGCATCGCCGCACCTGCCAAGTCCGCCACGCTCCAGGCCACCCGCAACGCCCGATCCGCGCCGCGTGCGGTGATCACGCCTTTGCGAAGGGCACGCTCGACCGGCGCAAGAGCGGTACGGGTAAGGCGGAATTTCTGACGCAAGGCAGGACCGGGGACTTCCGCGTTTGTCCGCCACCCGTACTCACTCCATCGCTGCGCGGCACCCTCTCGCGCGGCCTGCACTCGGGCACGAACGTCCGCCGTACTCTCCCCTACCTCGTCGATCAGCGCACCGGTGGCCACTGCCTGCATCCGCACACGGATGTCGACTCGATCGAGAAGTGGCCCCGACAATTTGCCCAGATACCGCCGACGGGCTGCGGGCGCACACACGCAGTCCGCATCTCGCGACGGAGCACACGGGCACGGATTGGCGGCGAGTATCAATTGAAACCTCGCCGGATAACGCGCGACACCGTCGCGTCGAGCGATACGCACTTCACCGTCTTCGAGCGGCGTCCGAAGGGCTTCAAGAACTTTCACCCCTATTTCGGCACACTCGTCGAGGAACAAGATGCCGCGGTGGGCGCGACTGACAGCACCGGGCTTCGCCATTCCACTGCCCCCGCCCACCAGTGCACTGACGGACGAACTGTGATGAGGCGCGATGAACGGCGGTAGATCGATCAACGGGCGGTCCTCCGGTAGCGTCCCCGCCACAGAATGAATCGCAGTTACTTCCAGCGATTCCTGTTCCGTCAACGCCGGCAAGATCCCCGGCAGTCGCTGGGCCAGCATGGTCTTGCCTATTCCGGGAGGCCCGGTCAACATCACGTGATGTGCGCCCGCCGCCGCGACCTCGAGCGCCCATCGAGCGTCTGCCTGGCCCACGACCTCGCTGAGATCGCTCGCGCTCGACACCTCGCCCTGCTCGAACGGTTCCGGCACCGGCAGATATCGCTCACCCCGAAGCCAGCCCACCACCTCGGCCAGGTCGCGAGCTCCGAGAATCTCTATACCGCTGACCAATCCCGCCTCCGCCATAGCTCGGTGCGGAACCACGACGGTTCCCCAACCGGCGGACTTCGCCGCCAACACAGCGGGCAGAATTCCTCGAACCACTCGTAGCCGACCGTCCAGGGCGAGTTCGCCGAGAAACACCGACTCACGTAATTGTCTGCGAGGCAGCTTTTTTGCCGCATCAAGTACGGCCAAGGACAACGCGAGGTCGTAGACGCTGCCTACTTTGGGCAACGTCGCCGGAGAGAGCGCCAAGATCACCTTGCTGTCCGGCCATTCCTCGCCCGAATTGGTGACCGCCGCCCGAATTCGATCACGCGATTCCTGCAATGCGGCATCCGGAAGGCCGACAAGGTGGACCGCCGGAAGTCCACGGCCGATGTCTGCCTCGATCTCCACGATCTGGCCGTCCACGCCACTGACCGCTACCGAATGCGCCCGCCCCAACGCCATCAGAAGGCCTCCACGAAATGTTCGATCACGGGTTCGCCGTCACGCGGGATCATCACCGCAACGACGTCGAACCGCACCTTCGACCAGGCGCGGCCCGATTCTGCCAGCCATTGCAACGCCAACATCCGGATACGACGGCGTTTTGAACACGTCACCGACTCTGCCGGCGTTCCGTACCACAGTCCCGATCGAGTCTTGACTTCCACGAACACGATTCGGTCGTCGACGGTGGCGACTATATCCAACTCGCCGAATCTGCATCGCCAATTGCGTTCCACGACGCTGAATCCGGCGTCGATCAAGAACACTGCGGCAAGATCTTCTCCGCGTGCACCCAGATCCATATTCACGTTCACAGCACTCTCCCGCCCCACCGTGCATCCACTCGCCCGAACTGCCTCGCTGTACCGACATTGGCGCAGCCGGTGCCGTCCGGCAGGGCGAAAAATTACTCTGTGAGTGACTGGAGAGCCTGTGGACAACCTCGACGCGACGAACTGGACGGCATGACGGGGCGAGAAGATCTCCGTCGAGATCCGATCGCCCCGCGTCGCTCCGAGTGAATCAAGACCTTGTCGGCAGATAGCCTGTCAGAGTCAGCAGTACGCTTCGGCGGTCGATCAGCCAGAACATGGGAAATGCAACCACAACGGTGAGGACGATTCCCGTCGTGAACACCGCTTTACGTCCGTATCGATCGGACAGCGAACCCGCTACCGGAAGCCCGAAGAACGCCACCGCCGAGCATGCCACGGCTACCAGGAGCATCGTGTCACGAGAGAGTCCGATGTGGTTGGTGCCGTAGGTGATACTGAACGTGAACAGTGCGTAGAAGATCGCGCCGGCGTTGGCGAAGCACAGGGCAACTGGGCCTGTCGGCACGAACACCCACCGACTCTCTCGAGAGGATCAGAACTCGACACTGACCGGGACGCTGGTCAACCGAGTGCCGCGACCGACGCCGGATGGACGACGACGTCGGTCGCGGCGGCGATCCCACTCGGCGTGGATCGGCACGTGCTGCGGACCTGTCCACCGGTGTACCGTCACCGTTGTCAGTCGAGACAGAACTCGTTGCCCTCGATGTCCTGCATCACGATGCAGGATTCGTTGTTGCCGTCGGCGATCATGACCCGCACGCACATCGCGCCGAGCAAAGCCAGACGGTCGCACTCGGCTCGGAGAGCAACCAGGCGCTCGGCACCCACCAGTCCGGTGCCCACCCGAACATCCAGGTGAACACGATTTTTGACTACTTTCCCTTCGGGTACTCGTTGGAAGAGCAGTCGCGGACCCGCACCGGTGGGATCGGTACACGCACACCACACCCGATCGCAGTCAGCAGCCGCCCCCGACTGCGGCGGTACCACGTAACCCAACACCTCGCACCAGAAATGAGCGAGTTGTTCGGGGTCTGCGCAGTCGAACGTGACTTGAAACTGTTTGACGGTCGCCATCGATCCACCGTAACGAGCTCGCTCGCTCACCGATACCGAATTATGTCGTTGCCACATCGGACTGGCCGTACTTGTACTGTCTGATGATCGTCACGATTTCGACGTCGTCGAGACCTTCGATCTCCCCGAGTTCCGTGGTGCAGAAACCGTAGAACTCTTCCATGTTCCGAAAGTGGGCACTGGCAAACATATTCGAGCTTCCCGTGGTGAAGCTGACGTAGCTCACCTGAGGGCACACCACCCAAAGCGGTTCCGGCCGATTCGACCAGTCGAGGTGGGACACGAGCGAATACGGAGGCAGAAATCCTGAAGCCGAAGCGCCGAGCCGAACATTCCAGCGAGAACTGCAATGCCTGCGCCGCAACCAGATCGTCCAGGCGTGAACCGATCCGCGATCGGGACAGTCCGGTGACGTCCGCCAGTTCGACGTAGCTTGCTCGCGGGTCTGCTGCCAAAGCATCGAGAATTGCCCTGTCCACGCTGTCGATGTGATCGCGCCGGGCACTCGAACGTCGCGCCCGCCCAGGTCGGCGAACGACGGAATGCAGGAACGAGGACTGCCGTTCGTCGAACAGCGCGCCGAAGTCCGGCCAGGCTCGGGCCAAGGGGAATCCGCGAATCACGTGGAGTGCCGATACCGAACTCACCAGCGACGTCCTGGGGAGTCGTTCGGTGAGCACCGCTTCCCAGTCTGCTTCTGCCCTGGCATCGAACAGACAGATGATTTCTTCGACGGAGACGAACACCCAACTGATGTCCCGATGGCGCGCCAACTCTTTGGCAAGCGTCGCACTACTTCCCGACTTCGGCGAGATTCGCAGGATCCATTGGTCGAGATTGCCCGCGACGTACGGATCGAGTACGGCAGTGGGTTTGACCGAGCCGTCCTTGACCAGCCTTCCGTATCGTCGACCGACGGTTTGTTCCGACACCTCGAGGACGCCGGCGACGTCCACGAACGGAAGTCGACCGTCGAGGGTGAGGATATGAGCGATCTGACGATCCAGGTCGTCGATCTTGGAGATCATGAACAGAATCTTCCACCAGATTGGCGGATATGTCGATTTCGCCTTCCGTGAATGAAGGATTGTGAACTACCGGCGGTCATCATTGACTGCCGGCGCGATGATCATCGCCCGGATCGGAAATTCGAGGAAGAGTAGTTCGTTGCGTAAATGGATTCCCCTGCTTGCCATTTCACTGGGCACATTCATGCTGTTGATCGACGTCACGATCGTCGTCGTCGCACTGGCAGACATACAACAAGATCTGGGATCGAATTTTTCCCAATTGCAGTGGATCGTCGAGGTCTACGCGCTCGTGTTGGCCGCGCTCATCGTGGCGACGGGAAGCATCGCCGATCGAGTCGGGCACCGGAATGTGTACATCGCGGGAACAGCGCTCTTCGCCGCCTCGTCACTGGCGTGTGGACTCTCCCCGAACACGTGGATGCTCATTGCATCGCGTGGAATCCAGGGACTGGCTGCGGCCGCGATGTTCGCCACGACTGTCAGTCTGCTCCAAGCCACCTACACCGGCCGTGACCGCGGTCCCGCCTTTGCCGTGTGGGGTGCAGTCAGTGGCGCGTCCGCCGGCCTCGGTGTGGTGCTCGGCGGCGTGCTCACACAAATGGTCGGCTGGCGCTGGATCTTCTTCGTCAACCTTCCGGTCTCACTCGTGGCCATCGCGCTCAGCGCCGTCGCGTTCACGAACGTCAAGTTCGGCAGGAGTCGGATCGACGTGCTGGGCGTCGTCACCCTGAGTGTGGCTGCGGGTGCAGTGACTTTCGGAATCATCAACGGTGGCGAGCACGGCTGGACTACACCGACCACCGTCGCGGCATTCGCCACCTCGATTGCCGGACTCGTTGCGTTCCTCCTGACCGAGAGTCGTGTGCAGGCACCGATGATTCCGCTGCGGTTGTTCAAGGTGCGGATGTTCACCGGCAGCCTCGTCGGCGCCGCCGGTCAGAGCTTCGCGGCATTCGGCATCTCACCCCTGGTCTCGCTGTGGGCGCAAGATCTGTTGGAGCTGAGTCCGGTTCAGACCGGTCTCGTCATGCTTCCACTGTCCGCTGTCGCCTTCGTCGTCTCGGCATCCATGGGTCGCCTGCTCGATCGGCTGCCGCCTGCGCTGACGATCGGCGGCAGCTTGACCCTGATCGGAGTCGGCACTCTCTCGCTCCTGCTGATCGGACCGGACAGCACGTGGACCGCATCTCTGCCCGGCATGATCCTGATCGGTATCGGCGTCGGCGTCGGTACACCGCCGCTGATGGCCACGGCCCTCACCACGGTGGAACCGCACTACCTCGGTGTCGCGGCCGGTGTGGTCAACATGAGTCGCCAACTCGGGTACGCGTTGGGAATCGCGATCTTCGGATCGGTTTTCGCCGGGGCCGCAGGCAGTTCCCGTCCCGGCGACTCCGTCGACTACGTCAACGGATTGAACGCGGCCTGGATCGTCGCCGGAACCGGTGGCATTGTTCTCGGCCTCGTCACGATCGCCGTCCTGCGCGTAAATCGCGGCAGCCGGCCGACCGGCGACCCGGCGACATCCGAACCGGTACCCGCCGTGCACGTGTGAGAGGGTCATCACATCGGTGCGCGTGAACCGTGGTGCGGCGCCGGCAAAGTACCTGGTGCCGCACTGCGAGTGTGGCGACCGCCCGCGACGACGGTCGAGATGTCCGATACCTCGGCTAAAATCCGGTGATACGTCGCAGCGCAGGGCTGGACCGCGAGTAGTCCCAGCTACTCGCTCGCGGAAGGCCTTCGAACGTGACCAGGAACGACGCCCCCAAACCGGATTCCGGCGGTCCGGGATACCCGGCTTTTCCTCGGCCGACGTGGGAAGGTCGTTCCCGGCCGGCCGATCAGACGGCGGCACCGCCGTACACCCCAGACCTCGACGACCGCACTCCCGCACCACCTCCGAAACCGGTTCCACGGAAACCTCGCCCGCACAAGCCGCGTCCGAAGCACGACGAGCCACGACGCGAGGAGTCGACTCGGCAAGGCCCGTCGTTCCTACGCCGCTGGGCCAAGCGTGCAGCGCTGGCGTTGGTCGCGGTCCTCGCCACCGTCGAACTGATCGCGATCCTGCTCGTCTTCGTCACACCGCCACGGACGATGTTCATGGCCACCGATTCGGCCCCCGGCCCGATCGTGCAGCAAAACGTGTCGATCGACCACATCAGCAGATACATGATCTCCTCGGCGATCGTGCACGAGGACGGCCAACTTGGAACGCGGAGTGCACCTTTCGACTACGGCGAGTTCATGGATCGGATCGAGGCAAGACTGCGTGGCAACAAGGATCCGGCCGGCTCTTCGATTCCGCAACAGGTCACCAAGAACATCTTCTTCAACCGCTCCCAGAACTCGGTGAAGAAGGGTGTCGAAGCGCTGTTCTCGATTCCGTTCGGTTACACGATCTCCGACAAACGAATGATGGAAATCTATCTGAACATCGCCCAATTCGGTCCGAATCTGTACGGCGTGTGCGCGGCATCGTGGTACTACTTCGGGGTTCCGCCGTGGAACATCAACGAGTACCAGGCCGCGCAATTGGCCGGGACGCTGCCCTTGGGGGAAGAGGTGCGCCGTGCGCCCGGTGGCGGGATCGACCTGAGTGAGAACGCCTTCTGGCTGGTTCCGATCTCGGTCAATCGTGCCGCCGAGTGGTTCGTCCCGGAAATCACTCGCGAGATGGGCGGTTGGGAAGGCGTCGTCGCCACGATCGACATCCACGAACCGGCATCGGCGTTCGCAGACAGGCAGGGCGAGCGGAACGCGTGCTCGACCATGCCGCAGGGTGTGGCGGATCGACTTGCAGCAGAAGGGAATCCTCAGAGCTGAGTGACGCCGGTACGGTGCATCCGTACCGGCGCCGGATACCTCAGGCGTTCGGCGTGAACCACGACTCCAGGCGACGGTAGGCGTCCAGGAAACGCGGATGTGCGGTGGTGTAGCGGGCATGAGCGTCGGTGTCCGGAGTGAGGTCCGCGGTGTACGTCGAGAGGGTCGAGGCGATGTCGAGGTTGTCGAACATTCCGACACCGACGCCACCGACGATGGCAGCACCGAGCGCGGTCGCCTCGTCCACGAGTGCGCGGCGACGCACGGGCACTCCCCACACGTCGGAGAGAATCTGCAGCAGTGGAATGGAATTGGCGGCGCCGCCGATGACGTCGACGCGATCGGTGTTCGCGCCGTTCTCGCGGAATGCCTGCAGGCAGGTGTGCAGATTGAAGGCGACACCCTCGACGACGGCGCGTGTGAGATGTTCCTGCCCGTGGTGACGTGCCAGACCCACGAACGTCGCACGCACGTTCGGATCCCAGTACGGGGAACGCTCACCGAGCAGATGTGGGAGGAAGAACAGACCCTCGTCGGCGGCGTCGACTTCGGCGGCGCCGCCGAGGAGCCGCTCGAACCGTCCTTGTTCGTCGGGGGCGAGAACGTCGGCGATCCACTGCAACGACGCGCCACCGGCCTGCATGGTGGCGGTAGGCACGAAGCGTCCGGGGATGACGTGGTTGAACGTCATGGTGCGCATGAGCGGATCGTGCAGCGGGCGATCGGAACTCAGCGACACCCACGAGGAGGAGCCGAGGTAGGCGTATGGTCCGCTGGCCTCGTCGACGATGCCTGCGCCGAGTGCGGCCATCGGGCCGTCGCCGCCGCCGACGACCACCGGGGTACCGGCGAGGAGTCCGCAGGCGGCGGCAGCTTCGGCACCGATGGTTCCGGCGACACTGGTCGATTCGGCAATGGCCGGGAACAGATCGGTGGACAGGCCGGTGGCGGCAATGATGTCCTCGGACCAACGGTGCGCGCCCTGGTCGAACGCGTTGGTGCTGCTCGCATCCGACGGATCGGTGAGGATCTCACCGGTGAGTCGGAAGATCATGTAGTCCTTTGCCAGCACCAGGTGGCGGGCGCGGGCGAATACCTCGGGCTCGTTGTCTCGTACCCACATGACCTTGCTGACGGAGTATGTCGGGTTGAGGCGGTGGCCGGTGATCCGGTACGCCTCTTCGAGTCCGATGCGCTCGGTGAGCTGAGCCGTCTGCGCACCGGAGCGGGTGTCGGCCCAGATGATGGCCGGCCGCACCGGAACTCCGGCAGCGTCGAGGAGCACTGCGCCCATCATCTGACCGGAGAAGCTGACTCCGGCGATCTCGGATGCCGCGACACCCGAATCCTCGAGCAGTGTGCGGGTCGCGGAGCACAGCGCCTGCCACCAGTCCTCGGGATTCTGCTCGGCTTTGCCGCCGGAGGAGAAATCGGTGTCGTAATGCACGGTGACAGCGGCGACGATGGTGCCGGTGCTGTCGACCAAGGTTGCCTTGTTGCCGGTTGTACCCAGGTCGTGAGCGATGATCATCGGTAAAGTCCTCAGCTTGCGTGTCGGTCTCGGAAGTGCGGCGAATCGGCCTTGCGACGGCGGCCCGGCTCCGGGTCAACGTGGTGATCGAACGGCCAGATTAACATTAGGTAATCCTGTAAGTACAGGTTTCGTCGCCCTCCGGTCATCCGCCCCGGAACTCGGCGAGAGACTCCTTCATCTGGCGAAGTCGATCGAGATGCCGGGGGCCGCGCCCCAGCGCGATGCTCGTCACCAGCACGTCGATCAGCACCAGACCGGCGAGTCGACTGATCGTCGGCGTGTGGATGTCGGTGTCCTCGGGGGTGTCGAGCACTATCGCGACGTCGGCGAGCGCGGCGAGCGGACTCGGCCCGCCGACTATCGCCACCACCTTGGCGCGGTTCTTCCGAGCTTGCCGCGCCACCGTCAGGATCGACGAGGTTCTACCGGTATGCGAGATCGCGACGAAGACCGTCGACTCCGTGGCCATACTGGCCGCCATGAACTGCTGATGCGTGTCCGGCGGTGCACTACAGGGCATTCCGAGCAACGCCGCCTTCTGCGCCGCGTCCTGAGCCAGAATTCCCGAGGCACCCAGACCGACGAAGACGGTTTCTGCCGACGACGACATGATCGCGACTGCGCTGTTCACCGCGTCGACGTCCAGATTTCTCCGGGTTCGATCGAGCGCTGTCAGTGTGTGATCGAAGATCTTCGTGATCAGTGCCCGCCCGTCGTCACCACTCTCGATTGCCGAGTACGTGACCGGACGCCCGATGGCCAGCGCGCGGGTGAGCGCGAGTTTGAACGCCTGAAATCCGGCGTATCCCATACCTGTGCAGAGACGCATGACCGTCGGCTCGCTGACGCCCGATTCCGATGCCAACGCAGCCATCGACATCCCCGAGGCCCGCTCGGGATTGTCGAGCACCACCTGGGCCACCCGACGCTCCGACGGCCTGCTGGTGCGCGTCGCCTCGGTCAGCAACTGGAGAACGTGGTCACTCGCGGTCACGGCGAATACCTTTCTTCGATCCGAACCGATATGTAGCATTACTACATCACAAGCAGCGGGATACGACAAAGAGCGCGCCGAGATACCTGTTCGGATCACATTCATCCGGTAGATCCGGCTACATGCATAACCGTTGATGTAGTCTCGCTACCTGTCGTGTTTCACCGTGATTTCTTCCGGTCCGACCGGCCGGGAATGCGACTACCCCTACGCGCCAACGCTTCTGGAGAACAATGAACAACACAATGACCGCAGTGGTGTACGACGAGCCTGGGACCTTCGAGATTCGCGAGATCCCCGTACCGACGCCCGGTCCCGGCGAAGTTCTCGTCAAGGTCCTCGCCGCCGGCGTGTGCGGAACGGACCTGCACCTGCATGCCGGCGAGTTCGGCCCCACCTACCCGCTTATTCCGGGCCACGAGATCGCCGGTGAGATCGCCGCGATCGGCCCGGACGTCACCGATCCCGCCGTCGGAACCCGCGTGGTCGTCGACAACACCGCATCGTGTGGCCGCTGCGAGGAGTGCCGTCGCGCGCGTCCCGCGTTCTGCACGTCCCTCGTCGCTCAGGGCGTCAACGCGCCCGGTGGGTTCTCCGAGTACGTGATCACTTCCGCGAACCGTTGCTTCGTCGCCGACGACCTCGATCCCGAGGTTGCCGTCCTCACCGAGCCGGTCGCCTGCGTGGTGCACGGTCTGGACGTGCTCGATCTGCAGCCAGGCGCCCACGTCCTGCTGTTCGGCGCCGGCCCCACCGGCCTACTGCTGACCGAGCTGCTGCGCAACTGCGGCGCAGGCAGCCTGACGGTCGCCGCCCCCACGCAGTCCAAGCTCGATCTTGCGAGTGCCCGCGGCGCCGACAACGTCGTGCAGATCGACCGTGGCGACATGAGTGCCGCTCTCGACACGCTGCGCGCGATCCGCCCCCAGGGGTTCGACGTGGTCATCGACGCGACGGGCAGCGTCAACGTCCTCGCGGAGACCGTTGACCTCACCCGTACCGGCGGAACTGTCTTCGTGTACGGCATGGCCGCCGAGGCCGCGAAATGGCCGATCTCGCCCTACGAGATCTTCCGACGCGAACTGACGGTGAAAGGATCTTTCGCGCAACAGTTCTCGTTCGATCGAGCAATCTCGGCGCTTCGCTCCGGCCGGGTGAGCGCCGACGGCCTCGTCACCCACCGATTCCCGCTGCACCGCTACGCCGAAGCCCTCGACGCAGTCCGTGACAGCAACTGCGTCAAGGCGATGATCGTGCCCGGGCTGTAGGTGAAGCCGATGCCTAGGTGACGAGCATCAACGGTTGAGCCCCTGAGCCCGATCGAGTGAGCTCGACTTCGAAACGGCTTCGATCACCCCGGTGGTAGGCGACGAACGCCTCCACCGGGGTGTTGTCGTCTCCGTAACTGACACTGCGCAGGACCAGCAGTGCCGCACCCGCTTTGACGCCGAGATCGTGGGCCATCGTCGACGTCGCGATCTCGGCGTCGATCGACCGGCGGCCGTGACTGAGGCGGACGCCGTACGTGTTCTCGAGTACCGCGTACAAGGATTTGTCGCTCAAATCCTCGTCGAGCAGTCCGGGCGCGAGGCCGAACGGCACGTGGGTCACAGTGAGCACCCACGGCTCGTCGTCGACGAATCGGAGCCGCTCGAGTGCGATCACCGCCGTGCCGACCGGAACCTGAAGCGACTCGGCGATCGCGTCGTCGGCCTCGATCTTCTCCAACCGGCGGACGTCACTGCGCAGGTGCGAGCCGCGCGTGGCGACGTCCTCGTAGAGACCGGTCAGCGACTGCGCCAAACCCTCACGAGTCTTGGGCCGGGCGACAAACGTTCCTCGACCTTTCACCCGATCGATGACGCCTGCCGCTTCGAGATCCGAGAGTGCCTGCCGGACAACGGTGCGCGAGACGTCGTACCGCTCGCACAGTTCGTGGTCACCGGGCAGCCGATCGCCGGGCGAAAGATTGCGACGCGTGATGTCTGCCGTGAGTATCTCCTTGAGCTGGTGATAAAACGGCAAAGGCGACGACCGATCGATACCTGTCTGCATGTCAGTAGAGGATATCAGCGCGATCGTGCGGTTTCCGAACTTCGGCCATCCTCGTCGCGTCGCCCCGCCCGAAAACTCTTGCAATCCTGTCATTACAGGTTTAGGCTCATCCAACATGGCCGCACCGTACGTCGACAGCACTGACGGCGAAGGTTCACAAGCCTGACAGATAAATCCGGCGCCGGGTCCGCCTACCGCGCTGACATGAAGAAAGGACGGTCCGTCGTGACCCTCGCTCCTCCCGTTTCCGCGGACACCCGACGCCGCGTCGTCGTCACCGCGCCGGACGCCGTCGAGATCCAGACCGACGCTCGGCCTGCACTCGCCGACGGTGAAGCGCTGGTCGAACTGCTGGTCTCCGGCCTGTGCGGATCGGACAAGGCCGGCGCACACGGTGTACACGCCTTCTTCAAGCCCCCTTACTTCCCCGGCCACGAGGTCGTCGGCCGCGTCAGTGCAGTCGCACCCGGCGTCGACTCGGTCGCTCTCGGACAACGAGTCACCGTTCGCCCCACACTCGACTGCGGCGACTGCAAGCCGTGCAACACCGGTCGCTCGAACCTGTGCGAGAACCTCGAGTTCTTCGGCTGCGGTTTCCGCGAAGGTGGCATGAGCGACGTGTTCGCCGTCCGCGCCGATCGCCTCCACGTCATCCCCGACACGTTCACCGACCTGCAAGCGGCGATGATCGAACCGCTCGCCACCCCGGTCCACGCCGTACGCCTCGCCGGTGATCTGACCGGCAAGACCGTCGTCGTTCTCGGCTCGGGAACAATCGGCCTCCTCACCCAGATCGCAGCCCGTCACGCCGGCGCCCGCGTCGTCATCGGCACCGACGTCCGCCAGGTCAAGCGGGACGTTTCACTGCGCCTGGGCGCCGACGCCGTACTCGATGCCGCTCGCGAGGACCTCGCTGCGGCCGTTCGCGCCGAACTCGGCGAGAGCGCCGACGTCGTATTCGACTGTGTCTCGATCGAATCCACGGTCAACGCGGCAATCGCCATGGCAGTCAAAGGCGGAACCGTCGTCGTCGTGGGTGGGCCCAAGGGTCGCGTCGGAGTTGATCTGCCTTTGCTGCAGGAATTCCAGGTCAAGCTCCAAGGTGCGGCGACATATCTCGCGGAGGACTTCGATGTCGCTGCCGAGATCATCGCCTCCGGCGCCGTGGACACCGACGAATTCATCACTGCGAAGTTCCCACTCACCGACGCCGCCGCGGCCTTCGACTCGCTCGCCACCGGCGACGAGGTCAAGATCGTCGTGACCGGGGAAGGATTCACCGAGAAATGAGCAGTGGAACCGTTCTCGTCACGTCCCGTTCCTTCTCGTCCGGCTCGCTCGATCTGACCGCAGCGCTCGAATCAGCAGGTCTGAATGTCGTTCGCGGACCGGCAGATCACAACCTCGAAGCACTCGCACCGGCGCTGGCCGACGCGGTCGCGTGGATCGCAGGTACCGGTCCGGTCACCGCCGAGCATCTCCAACGCGCACCGCACCTGCGCCACATCGCCCGCTACGGCGTCGGGGTGGATGCGGTGGATCTCGGTGACGCGGGCAACCGGGACATCCTGGTCACCAACACTCCCGGCGCGAACAGCGACGCCGTCGCCGACCACACCATTGCCCTGATTCTGGCCGCCCTACGCGGCGTCGCCTCCGGTGATCGTGGTGTCCGCACCGGCGACTGGCGGGTGACGCGCACCCGCGAACTGGGCACACTGACCGTCGGCATCATCGGACTCGGCCGCATCGGCCGGGGTGTCGCCGCTCGCCTGAGCGGCTTCGGCACCAAGGTGGTCGGATTCGACCCGTGGGTGCCTGCCGAGCAGATGCGTGAACTGGGCATCGAACCCGTCGACTTCGGTGACATCGCCCAGCGTGCCGACATCGTCTCACTGCACACCCCTGGCGACCAGGTGATCATCGACAGCAAGTGGCTCGATCGCATCCCGGCCGGACGTATCCTGGTCAACACCGCCCGCGCCAACCTCGTCGACGAGAACGCGCTTGCCGACGCGCTGCGCACCCGCCACGTCCTCGCCTATGCCGCCGACAGCCTTTCCGTCGAATCCGGCCAGGGTGAATCTCCGTTGCTCGCCGAGGACTTGGCCGCGTGGACCATCTTCACTCCGCACAGCGCCGCGCAAACGGTCGAAGCTGTCGACAACATGGGTGGAGCCGCCACGGAAGCCGTGCTGGCCGTGCTCCGCGGGGAGACCCCCGAGAACGTCGTCCGCATCCCGGCCTGAACGCCCAACCACCTGAACCGTCCTCGAACCTGCCTTCACGGCACCTCGAGCACTCCACTATCCGAAGGACCCTTCATGACGCACCTAGACGCGATCCGCGCGGCGGGAGTTCTCGCCGTACTTCGCGCTCCGTCCCCCGAAACCGCGATCTCGGCCGTCGGCGCCCTCGTCGCAGGCGGAGTCACCGGCATCGAGATCACCTACAGCACACCGGGTGCCACCGAGGTCATCCGTGAGCTGCGCAGCATCCACGGCGACGCCATCACTCTCGGCGCAGGCACCGTCCTGACCGCGGCCCAGGCCGACGACGCAGTCGAGGCCGGAGCCACGTTCCTGGTGAGCCCCGGAACCGAAGCCTCGCTCGCCTCGGCGATGCTCGGTACCGGTGCGGCCGTACTGCTCGGTGCCATGACCCCGAGCGAGGTCATGGAAGCGAGCCGTCTCGGCGCGCACGTGGTCAAGCTGTTCCCCGCATCCCTGGGCGGACCGAGCTTCCTCAAAGCGCTGCGCGGACCGTTCCCCGAGGTTCCCCTCATGCCCACCGGCGGCGTCAACGCGAGCAATATCGGCGAGTGGGTCAAGGCCGGCGCTGTCGCCGTCGGCGCCGGCGGCGATCTGGTCTCCGGTGCTGCGATGGCAGCGGGCCGTTGGGACGTCATCGAAGACACCGCACGCGTCTTCGCCGATGCGTACGCGCAGGCAACGTACAGTGAGGCCGGCGCATGAGCGAGACGTACATGGGATTCGTCGGCGTCAGCACCGGCAGCTCCTCCATCATGCGGGTGTTCCCCAAGTGGGCCGAGATCCTCGAACTTCCCACCCGCACACTGATCGGCCACGACGTGGCCATCGACTCCGATCCGCAGGTGTACCGCGACCTGGTCGCCTCGATCCACGCCGACCCCAACCACCACGGCGCACTGGTCACCACGCACAAGATCGCCGTCCGCGAGGCCGCCGGTGACCTGTTCGACGAACTCGACGATCTGGCAAGCACTTTCGGTGAGATCTCGTCGATCGCCAAGCGCGGCACCAAACTCACGGGCGCGGCAAAAGACCCGGTGACGGTGCGCCTGGGCCTCGAGGAGTTCCTCTCCCCCACGCACTTCGCCGATACCGGAGCCGCCGCATTGATCCTCGGTTCGGGCGGCTCGGGCAGTGCACTGAGCTACCAGCTCGGGGTTCGCGAGGACGCACCGAGCGAGGTCATCTGCCTGGCCCGCACGCAGAAGCGTCTCGATCATCAGCGTGAACTGCACGAGAAGGCCGGTATCGACAACGGCCTGTACCGGTACGTGGTCTCGGCCGGCACCGACGACGTCGACGCATTGCTCACCGAGCTGCCCGCACACAGCCTCGTCGTCAACGCGACAGGCATGGGCAAGGACCGTCCTGGTTCGCCGGTAGGTGAGCACGGACTCTTCCCCGAGCAGGCTGTGGTGTGGGAGTTCAACTACCGCGGCTCGCTCGAGTTCCTGCAGCAGGCCCGCGCCCAGCAGGAAGCTCGCGGACTGATCGTCGAGGACGGCTGGCGCTACTTCGTGCACGGCTGGAGCCAGGTCATCGCCGACGTCTTCGACATCGCGATGCCACAGGAGACCGTGGACACGCTCGCCCGAGCGGCGGCCGAGGTCCGCTGATGACGAGTGCATCGCTGGGATCGGTACGCACCGTCCTCGGTGACGTGGAGCCGGGAACTCTCGGACGGACCAACTACCACGAGCACCTCTTCCAGGTCAGCCCGCTACTTCTCGGAGACGAACTCGACGACGAGAACCGTAGCGGCGACGAAGCGGGTCTGGCCAAAGCCGGCGGGATCGCTGCCATGGTCGACGCGACGCCGATCGGTCTGGGGCGCAATCCCGAAGCGACGGCGCGTATCTCGGCGAAGCACTCGCTACATGTCGTCGCCACCACCGGCGTGCATCGTCAGGCACACTACGGCAGCGATCACTGGTTGCAGGATCGTTCCGTAGAACAGCTCACCGCTCTGCTGGTCCGTGACATCGAAACCGGCATGCCGGTCGGTGACACCGCCGAGGCGAACACCGCAGCACTCGGCCCCGACGGTAGCCCGGTCCGCGCGGGGCTGCTCAAGCTCGGAATCGGCTACTGGGAGATCACCGACTTCGAGAAACGCGCGCTCGCGGCGGTGGCGGCCGCACACGCCCTCACCAACGCTCCGATCACCATTCACCTCGAATACTGCACGGCCGCATTCGAGGTGCTCGACCTACTCCGCGGTGAGGGGGTGCAGAGCGATGCCGTCGGTCTGGCCCACGTCGATCGCAATCCGGATCCCGGGCTGCACGCCGACCTGGCCGCCACCGGCGCCTACCTCGGTTACGACGGCTTCGCCCGCAGCCGCAACTGGCCGGATTCGGTACTGCTGGACTGCTTCACGCGAGCTGCCGAACTCGGCGCCGAAGACCGACTGCTCCTCGGCGGCGACGTTGCCCGCCGAAGTCGCTACATCGCCTACGGCGGCATGCCTGGTCTGGCCTACCTCACCGAACGGGTGGTTCCCCGCCTGCAGCGTGCCGGGCGAGAAGACCTGGTCGAGTCCGCGATGGTCCGTAACCCCGCGCGCTGGCTCGGCCGTTTCGACACGGTCTCGCCCGCGTAGGCAACTAGCTTCGAGATAACAGAACTGACGAAGGGATCTTGGCACCATGTACAAGGAAAAGCACGACCTCGGCGGACGCATCGCAGTCATCACCGGCGGCGCCCGCGGTATCGGCCGTGAAGCTGTAGTCGCTCTAGCCGAAATGGGCGCTCGCTGCGTCATCGTCGACATCCTCGACGATCTCGGTGTCGAGTCTGCACGTGAGATCACCGCAGCAGGCGGCGGCACGGTCGACTTCAAGCACCTCGACGTCCGGGACGCCGCCGCAGTCGCGGACACCTTCGCCCAGATCCGGGCCGAGTACGGCGGACTCGACATCCTCGTCACCTCCGCAGGCGTCGTCGTCCACAAGCCTTCCGCGGACAACACGGTCGAAGACTGGCGCCACGTGCTCGACACCAACCTCGACGGAACGTTCTGGAGCATCCGCGAAGCTGCTCGCCAGATGCGCGACCTCGGCACCCGCGGTGTGGTCGTCACGATCGGATCCATGTCCGGTATCGCCGTGAACCGCCCGCAGCAGCAGGCGTCGTACAACGCGTCGAAGGCAGCCGTGCACTCCCTGACCGCGAGCCTGGCTGCCGAATACGCACCTGACGGCATCCGCGTCAATTCCGTTGCCCCCGGCTATATCCTGACCGATCTCACCAAGGACGGCGTGTCCCAGGAGTGGATGGACGAGTGGACCTCGCTCACCCCGCAGGCACGGATGGGCAACCCGGACGAGGTGGCGTCCATCGTCGCGTTCCTCGCCTCGGACGCCGCGTCCTTCATGACCGGTGCCACCGTCGTCGCCGACGGCGGCTACACGGCCTGGTGACCTCCTACCTACTCGCCTGACCGCGATGCAGCCCATCGCCGATGCAGCAACCAACACGGAGAACTTTCATGACCACTGTGGTACCCCCGGTGCTGATGCACCTGCGCCCCGAAACCGGTGAACTCATCGGGAGCAACGGACGTTACGAGAAGTTCATCGGCGACCTCGCCGGCCTCTACCGCGACGCCCAAGCCTTCGACAGCCGTCGCGATGCCCACGACGGCAGCCCGGTCTACTGGGTGGAGAGCAGCGACACCCAAGGCGGTGAAGGCGGACTGATCACCGGTATCAGCGTCCTCGAGCCCGGCACGATCGGCGACGAGTACTACATGACTCGCGGTCACCTGCACCAGAAGTCCGATCGCGCCGAGCTGTACCTGGGCCTGTCCGGTAAAGGCGTCATGCTCCTCGACAGCCTCGACGGCCAGTCCGTCGCCCTGGAAATCGGTCCGGGTGACGCCGTGTACGTACCCGGCCACTGGGTGCATCGCAGCGTCAACGTGGGCACCGAACGCATGTCCACCCTGTTCTCCTACGCCTGCGACGCCGGCCAGGATTACGGGATCATCGAGCGCGCAGGCGGAATGAAGTCCCTGATCGTCGTCGACGGCGACGGCGGCTGGGTTTCGCGCCCCAACCCGGACCACACGGGTTACAGCCTCTAATTTCTTGCTTCCATTCCCCCTCAGGCGTCCCCGACCGGTTCAGTGTGAATCCGGTCGGGGACGCTGACGTTTACCCCAGGAGCACCACGTGAATTCTCGCCGGCCCGGCCGCGCCGTCCTGTTCGACTGTGACGGCACCATTGCCGACTCGGAGACCCTGTCCCTCGCGACGTGGGACGACGAACTCTCCCGTTTCGGTTACCGCCTCACCGACGAGGACCGACGGTTCTGTGTGGGCTCGTCCTACGAGAAGTGCCACGCGCACTTCGCTTCGATGATCCCGAACCTACCGCGGGCAGATGTCTTCGACGTGTCCTACCGGGCGCAATTGGATTCCCGCTACCGCAACGACCTGCGAGCATTCGACGATGCTCTGGATATTCTGGAGTTCCTGCACGAGAACGACATCCCGGTAGCGATTGCGAGCAACAGCGATCGGAAACGGCTGTCACTGACCATGTCGCTGATCGGGATCGAGCATCTGCCTTCGGTGGCCGGTGACGAGGTGCCCTCCCCCAAGCCCGCACCGGACATCTTCGTTCGGGCCGCGGAAATTCTCGGTGTCGAGACGAGTCGGTGCCTGGTGATCGAGGACAGCCAACCGGGTGTGGACGCCGCACGCGCCGCCGATATCCCCGTGTGGGCACTGCAGCGGACAGAACATGCACCGGTCGGGGCGACACGACTGACGTCGACTCTCGATCGAACCACCTTGATCTCGCTGCTCGACTCCTGAAAACAAGCGTCGAACACGAAGCAGGCCTTCACCACTGTCGGTGAAGGCCTGCTTCGGAGGGCAGTCGCGCTACTTGATGATGGAGAGTTGGCTCCGGTCCAGCGTCAGCAACACCGCGATGACGACGACCGCGCCGTAGACGATCTGCTGGTAGCTCGGGTTGATGCCGGCCACCGCGCCACCGACCCGCAGGACGGTGACGATGAGAGCACCGATCAGCACCCGCCACGCACCACCGACACCACCGGTGACGGCGCAGCCGCCCACCAGAACGGCGGCGATGGCGGGAAGCATCAGCGAGTCCGCGAGAGTCGGTGCTGCGCTCTGCTGCTGCGAGGACAGCATGACGCCGGCGAGCCCGGCGAACAAACCGGACAGTGCAAACGCACCGACCCGCACGAGCGGAGCTCGCACACCGCTCATCATCGCGGCCTTCTCACCCAGGCCGACGACGTGGAACACGTGGCCACGCGGCAGGAATCGCATGAGCGCGAAGATCCCGGCCACGATACCGACGGTGATCCACACCCCGACCGGTATGGAGAGGAACGTCCACGAGGTGAGCCAGAAGATCGCGTCGTAGCCGGAGTCGATGTAGATGGTGGACGAGCTGGAGGCGACCATCGAGATGGCACCCCAGAAGCCCAGTGCACCGAGGGTCACCACGAACGACGGAACCTGGCCGTACACGACCAACGCACCGCTGATCGCGCCGATGACGGTCAGAGCGAGCAGGGAGACCACTACCGCGCCCGGGCCGAGCGTACCGATCGTCTTGGCGAGGATGATGGTGCTCAGCGACGCGAGCGCCGCGTTGGACAGGTCGATTCCGCCGGTCAGGATCACGAACATCTGGCCGAGGCCGAGTAGCAGGATCGGCACCGCCTGCATCGACACCACCGAGAGTGCGTTGACCGAGAAGAACGCGGGTTCGGCAATGGTGACGAGCAGAGCGAGGACCACCAGGATCACCGGTGGGCCGGCCATCCGGAGCCGGTCTACGGTCAGGAACGAAAGTGCGCCGCCGCGTTCGGTTGTCGGCGCGGGTACTGCTGTGGAAGTAGCCACGGCGATCACATCATCTTTTCGAGAAGTTGCAACTTGGACGGGGGGTTGTCGTGCATCGAGTCGAACGTGGCGGTCACGGCGCCGTCGGCCATCACGACGATGCGATGTCCGAGACCGATGGCCTCGTCGAGCGTGTCCGCCAACACCAGGATCGCGACCCCACGCTCGCACAGCTCACGGAAGAGCGCGTACAGATCTTCCTTGGCGCCGATGTCGAGGCCGCGCGTGGGATGGTCGAGGATCAGCAGCTTGAGGTTCTCGTCGAGAATCCACTTGGCCAGGACGGCCTTCTGCTGATTGCCGCCCGAGAGCCGGGCGATGTCCGAACTCGGGTTCGGAGGACGAATCTTGAGCTTCTCGATCCAGGTCCGAGCGGTTGCCTCGAGCGCTGCCGCGGTGACCACTTTGCCGTTCACCGCCTGCTTCGGATGAGCGAGGGCGATGTTCTCCGCGACACTCATGCCGAGAATCATTCCCTCGGTGCGTCGTTCGGACGGAACGAAGGCAATTCCGGCCGCTACCGCGTCGGCCGGTGATCCGGGCTTGAACGCCCTTCCCTCGATCTCGACCACCCCGGCGTCTATCGGAATAGCGCCGAAGACCGCCTTCGCAGCTTCTTCGCGGCCTGAGCCGACCACACCCACCAGGGAGACGATCTCGCCGGCGGAGACATGGAAGGCAACGTTCTCGACGCCACCTTCACAGGCCAGACCGCGGACGGAGAGAACGGTTTTCGCGGTGTCCGGAACGGCGACCTTACGAGCCTCGGAGTAGATCTCCTCCGCCGCTCCCTTGCCGATCATCATCTCGTACAGTTCGCTCTCGGTGGCATCGGCGGCCACCTTCTCCCCGACTACCTTGCCGTCGCGCAGCACGTACACCCGATCGGAGAATCGCAGAACCTCGTCGAGGCGGTGCGAGACGAAGATGACCGCGCCGAGTTCCTTGAGCGAGTTGACCCGCTGGTAGAGAACCTCGATGTCCTCGGACTCGAGCACCGACGTGGGCTCGTCCAGGATCAGGAGCGGCGGGTTGTCGAGCGCGCGTTCACCGACGGCTCGCGCCACCTCCACCATCTGACGTTCGGCGAACGACAGCGATTCGGTCAGTGCCCGGGGATCGACGTGGGAGTCGACCACCGCGAGCATCGCCTTCGCCTTGGCATGCATGCGGCGGCGCTGGGTGAATCCCCCGCGCACCACGTCGGCGTCGTCACCGAGCATCAGGTTCTCGGCGACCGTCAGGTTCGGCAGCAGCGACTGCTCCTGGTGAACCACACCCACACCGTGTTCGGTGGCCTGCTGCGGCGTCGAGAAGCGAACTTCCTTGCCGCCGAGCAACATGGCGCCACCGTCCTGGCCGTGAACCCCGGCCAGGATCTTGAGCAGCGTCGACTTTCCGGCCCCGTTCTCACCGATGAGACCGATGACCTCGTGCGGCGCGACCGTCATGGACACGTTGTCGAGCACCGTGTTCGGTCCGAACTTCTTCGTCACATTGCGTAGTTCGAGTAGCGGTGTCATTTCACGATCCTCAATCGCTTACGCGCGGGCCAACCGGTCGCGATGACCGCCAGGACGATGATGAGTCCCTGAGCGCCCTGCTGGACATACGGATTCGCGCCCGAGAGGAGCAATCCGTTTCCGAGGACGATCAGCAGCAGCACACCGACGACGGAGTGCAACGGGCCGCCGCGTCCACCGCTGAGCAGGGTGCCGCCGACGACGACGGCGGACAGGGTCAGGAACAGGTTTCCGTCGCCGACACCGACCTCGCCGACACCGAGTCGGATGGTGGCCAGGATGCCGCCGAGAGCAGAGAAGAGACCGGCGAGCACGAACAGGGCGATCTTGACGCGGGCCACCGGGATACCGGCGACCCGGCTGATCGCCTCGTCACCGCCGATGGCGTAGGTCTGGATACCGAAGCGGGTCCACTTGCACAGCACGGTGGTCACCACGACGGCACCGATGGCGAACACCACGACGACGGGGATCCCGAGCCACGACTGTCGAGCCCAGCTCACGAACGTGGGGTCGGAGATCTGCGGGGTGGTGGTTCCGAACAGAACGGTGGCCACACCGAGACCGATGAACCACGTACCAAGTGTGACGAGGAACGAGGGAATCCGGCCCTTCGCGTGGATGACGCCGTTGAGCAGACCGAACGCCACACCGACGAGCAGCGCGATGATCAACGCGGCGAAGCCGAGGTTGTTGCCGTTGACGCTGTTGGCGACGAGAAGGGCGAATGTGAGACCACTGGCGGCCATGACCCCTTCGATCGACAGGTCGATACCGCCGACCAGGATCACGAGCGTCGCGCCCATGGCCAGCACGATCGGAATCGACGCCTGCTGGATGATGGCCATCACGTTGCTACCGGTGGCGAACTTCGGTGCGATGATCGAGAAGACGATGCACAGCACGCCGAGGGCGACCAGAGGACCGAAGGAGATGATCAAGCGCCTCCACTTGTCCGAGGCACCGGTGGTCTTGGATTCGCCGCCGCCGTCGGGGTGTGAATTCACCCCCTTCCGATCGAGTGCTCCCGTTGTCATGGCGTCTCCTTTGTAATGCTCGATGTTGGTGTGTGGATCGACTTCTGCACAGCGGTCGCCGTGTCTACCGCGTCGATCGAGTTGACTGTGTTCACTTGGTCAGCGGGCCGGAGATCCGGCCGTACGGGTCCTCGACGGACGCGGCGATCTCGGCAGCCGACGGCTCACGCAGATACTGATCAACGTTGTCCTTGGTGACCAGCGAATGCTCGACGTAGAACTCGCGCTTGTCGTGCGGCAGCTCGGAAATGTTCACCTTTCCGGTCACTGCCTGGTAGCAGAGCGCGAGTGGCATCGCGCCGTTGTAGTACGGATCGGTCGTGAACGTGGCGAGCATGTCGCCGTTGTCGATGTCCTCGAGCCCCTCGGGGGTGGCGTCGCTGGCGCTGACGACCTTGATCTCGCCGGCTCGACCCGCTTCGCGAATAGCCTGGATCGCGCCGAGCGCCATCGCGTCGTTCGCGGCCCAGACACCGTTGACGTCCTTGCCGTACTTGTTCAGCAAAGTCTGAATGGTGTTGTAGGCCTTGTTCCGATCGAAATCGGCAGGCTGCTGGTCGAGGAGTTTGATTCCGGAGTGCTCGGCCAGCGATGCAGCCAGGCCCTGGTCTCGGGTCTGACTGACCTCGTTGGAGAGAATGCCCTGCAGAGCGATGATGCCGCCCTCCCCACCGAGTGAATCGGCGAGAACATCGGCTGCTCCCTGACCCTGCTCCACTCCGTTGTAGGTGACGAATGCAGCCCACCCGTCGCCGACGTCCCATGGATGCAGACCGGCCGGCTTGCTCCACTGCGTCACCGCGCAACCACCGCTGTTCTGCACGGCACGCACGATCGCCGGTGTGTCGGCACTGGTATTCGGGTCGATGTTGAGCAGCACCGTCTTACCTGCCGCCAGAATCGACTGCAACTGCGAGAGAGCGTTCTGCGAGTCTCCACCGTAGACGATGGTTTTCAGGGGTATGCCGACGGAATCGGCGTACGCCTGGCTGCCCTTGACCCAGGCCGCGGCGTACGGATTGGACAGGGAACGAACCTCCGTCACCATGACGAGATCGTCCTTGTCGGTCGACGCCGCGATCCGCGTCGCCCCACCCGTCGAGCAGGACGCGACACTACCCGCGACCAGTAGTCCGGCGAGCACGGCGCCGGCGCGCCTACTCAGCAGTGACCGGGATGAGAAGTTCATTGGTTGACTCCACTCTAGAATTTCGGTGCAAGAAGACATGTCGAGTGCCTTCTCTGCATTCGTTGCAGCGCAGGAACGCACGCGGTGACGAGGTGATCGACGCCAGAGCGATGATCGGGAACTGTCGGATACCGGGCCGGCACCGACGAAACGGTCACCAGGCGGTGTATCCACCGTCCGCGACCAGTACCGAGCCGGTGATGAACGTCGCGGCGTCACTGGCGAGAAAAACCACACTCGGCGCGATCTCCGCCGGCCGCGCGATCCGTGCCTGAGGTGTCCGGTCGTACCAGTAGCGGTCTGCCCCCGGGAGGTCTGTCGGTGTCATCTCGGTCTCGACGTAGCCGGGGGCGACCGCATTGACGCGGATACCCAACGGCGCCCATTCCGCGGCCAGGGACTTGGTGAGTTGGTGAACCGCAGCCTTGGAGGCGTTGTACGCCGGCTGACTCTGTGGGCGGTTGACCACCAGGGCGGACATGGAACCGATGTTGACGATCGATCCCGATCCACGCTCACGCATGTGCGCTCCGACCTCCAGGCAGCAGTTCCACAACGCCTTGACGTTCAGGTCGAAGACCTGGTCCCATTCCTCTTCCGGAACTTCCCACGATTCACGGTGAAAGCACACTCCGGCATTGTTGACCAGGATGTCGATCTGCCCGAGCTGCTGCACCGCCTGCTCCGTCATGGTCCGGACGGCCGCACGTGTGGTGATGTCAGCGCCGATCGCAGTCATCGTGTGACCGCTCTCGGCTGCTGCGGCAACCACTTCTTCGTTCCTGGCCCGATTTCGTCCCACGATCGCCACTTTCGCGCCGGCCTCGGCAAGCCCGAACGCGAAAGCACGTCCCAGTCCTTGGTTACCGCCAGTGACCAGGGCAGTTCGGCCGGAAAGATCGAATGGGGACTTCGTTGTCATCATCGCACCAGAATCGTTGAAGTTAGGGGTGTAGACCTGCTTGTACAGAAGCCAGGTCCGTCACGTCCCGTTGTAACAGGACGTGCCCGGACCGGCACCCGTCTCAGGGCGGTGCATGCCCCCGTTCGGGGAGTCGTCGTCGACTGGCGTTCATGTGTTCACTTTCGGTGGTACGAGAAACGAGCTGACCTATCGTGTCTCGGGTCACAGCAGACTAGCACCAAGTAATCCTGTACGTACAGCACTATCTTCTCGACCATAGCTCGACCACACCCCCGACCGGCAATCCGCCCCTTCCCGACAACGCGTGCATCACGGTCGCATTCGTTCAGCCGAAACCTCGAACCGCAGGTCAGCACGGGACTGAGACCCGATGGCATACCTTGCCGGAGTGGTTCCGAAACCCGCACGGAAGGCTGCGATGAATCCACTGCTCGTCTCGTAACCGACTCTCGCCGCGACGTCGTTGACGGTGTCGCCGCGTGCAAGCATGTCCAGCGAGGCATACAACCTCGCCCGGGTTCGCCATTGCCGGAACGAGAGCCCGGTGTCGGCGTCGAAAGCGCGCATCAGCGTCTTGGAGCTGACACCGAGCTGACGCGCCCACTCCTCCAACGTTCGGACATCGGCCGGATCCTCGAGGATGGCGGTGGCCACCACGTTCGCCTGCTGCAAGCGCGGCACGGCAAGCACGTCGTGACGCTCGGGCGCCGAGGACAACAGGTCGTAGAGCAAATCCTGCCCCTTCGCCCGTCGACGGTCGTCGATGGTGCGGTTACACAGATGCCGCAGCAGCTGCGCCGTCAGATCGTCCATCTCGAGCACCATCGGCCGAGACCACCTCGTTCCCGACGGACGCAGATCCGGGTTCGCATAGGCCGAGATCATGCATCCGCCCGTCAGCAACGTCATCTCGTGCAGAACACCACCCGGCAGCCACACCACGTGCTCACGATGAAGACGCCAGATATTCCCCCCGGCGGCGATCTCCATGACGCCCTCACTCATCCAGGCGATCTGATGCTCGGGGTGCCGGTGAGCGCCGTACGGGGTGACACCGTCGACGACGTTCTCGAAAACCTGGAAATCTCCGAATGTCCTGCCACCCGTATCGGCGGGATCTGCCACTCGATTTCCTGCTGTCAAGTAGCTTCCAACAGACAAAATGAGTCCTTCCAGCCGTATGGGAGTCCGTTCGACAGGATAGACCGTTCCGATGAGGAAGGTTAGCCTCACTTCAGCGTCGACGATGTCAGTCGCCCGTGACGCGATCCACATTCCACCTCAACCCGTCTAGGAGTTCGCCCGTGCGCATCTCACGCGCCCGCATGTTCGTCGCACTCGTCGCGGCAGCCTCGACAGTCGGCCTGTCCGCGTGCGGAACCGTCGAGGAATCCTCGCCGCTCACCCCGTCGTCCGGCAGTGACGCTTTCCCCGTGACCATCGAACATGCCAGAGGTTCCACCACTGTCGAGCGAGAACCCGAGCGCATCGTGTCGCTGGGTTACACCGATCACGAACCGCTGCTGGCCCTCGGTGTCGAGCCCGTCGCAATGGCGCAGTGGTGGGGATCGGGCCTCGACGAGAGCTGGCCGTGGACGAAGGACTTCTGGAACGGACGCACGCCGACGTACGTCAACAAGGGCGGTGACTACAACTTCGAACAGATCGCCTCTCTCGCACCGGATCTGATCATCGCGCTATACGCGGATATCGACGAGGAGACCTACGAGAAGCTGACTGCCATCGCACCGACCGTGGCGCAGAGCAAGGACTACGACGCGTACACCACACCGTGGACGGACATGACGCGGACGGCAGGCAAAGCCGTCGGACGCGAAGCGAAAGCCGAGCAGTTGATCGCCGACACGGAGCGGAAGTTCGCCGCCGCACGCGACGCCCATCCCGAATTTGCCGGTCAGACCGCGACGATCGTCAACATGGACACACCCGAGTCCTACGTCTTCTCGTCCCAGGATCCGCGCGGCCTCTTCCTCTCCTCACTCGGGTTCTCACTCCCCCCGGCCGTGGACACGTTTGTCGGCGCCCAGTTCGGTGACTGGTTGTCGAACGAGCGCTACGACATCCTCGACGCCGTCGACCGCCTGATTGTCATGGCCGACACCGAGGGTGCGAAAGCTCTCGCCGCAAACTCCCTCTACCAGCGCCTACCCGCCGTCAAGAACGGCAACGCGACTGTCGTCCGCTACATCGAAGAACCTCCGGTGGGCGCAGCGATGTCGGGAAACACGGTGCTGAGCATTCCGTACGCCATCGATCAGCTGACGGCAATGCTCTCGAAGTAGACTCGCGGCCGCCGCCACACACCGCACCTCTCATCGAAAATATGTTCGAACACTGCTAGCCTCGACCGGACAGAGCACTCACGAACGCATCGAGGACCGCCATGGACGAGGTACCGGACGCCGGGCAGGATCTGGCGCGTTTGATCGACGAGTTGGCGATACTCGATCAGCGCCGCGTCGACATCGGCGAAAGCCTGGTCCACCTGGAGTACCTGTACTCCCGCAGCGGCGCCAGGCGAGAAGCCGAAGCGGCTCGAAAAGCCTTCCAGGAGAAATACGTCGGCAGAATCTACGAGCTTGCCGACGGCCTGCGAAATTGAGCCGCACCCGCAACGAACGTGCACACAGGTCAGTCCGAGGCGCATGGTCAGTCCCGCACGAGACGTCCGGCCGGCCTGACCTGGGACGACCTACGTGCGAGAAACCGATGGCGAAGATCACCGAGCGGCCGACGATCACCGAGAGGCTGCGGAACTGGCGTTCGTGCTCGACGGGAAGACTCGCAAACAAGCGCTACTCACATCCCAGATACCTTGTGTCCATCCGCATCTGGCGCTGATGCCCGGTGCGCGCCCGGGAGCAGGCGCGGCCGTGGGTTCGGTCATCTCGACAGCGGGAGCTATCACGTCCGCTGCCGTTGTCGTGGACATCGGCTGCACGATGATCGCGCTCGAGACCCAAGTCGGCGCCGGCGGGCTGCGACCTGGTCGTTCTTCGCCACGGCATCGAACGGTCCGTGCTGCTGAGTGCCGGTGTCTGCAACACGATCCTCACCGACACCGCGCGGACACGCATTACCGAACTCGAGGAGATGGACGGTGATCGGCCGGGCCTTCTACGACAGGTTCGAAAGCGACTGGCGATTTCAGCTCGGTATGCTCGGTTCGGGTAGCCAGTTCATCGAGGTGACACTCGACGAGAGCAACGGCATCGGGCTGTTTCTGCACTCCGGAAGTCGGGGTCATCGAGAAGAGACCCGAATTCGATTCCTACATCATCGATTTGAAATGGGCGCAGCACTTCGCGCTGCTCAACCGCGAGGAGACGACGGATCGACTCGTGAACGGCCACTGACGCCCGGCTACCGCACCCATCGAGTGCCCCGCCGATTCGGCAGGGCGCTCGATGTACACCGGGATCAATCAGGCAGGCGCAAGTCCGGCTTGTCCAATTCTTCGATGTTGACGTCCTTGAACGTCACCACGCGTACGTACTTCACGAACCGGGCCGGACGGTACATGTCCCACACCCACGCATCGGACATCCGCAGCTCGAAGTAAATCTCGCCGTCGGAATTGTGAGGCAGTAACTCGACCGTGTTGGCCAGGTAGAAACGTCGTTCCGTCTCCACGACGTAGGAGAACTGCCCGACGATGTCCCGATATTCACGGTAGAGCGACAGCTCCATCTCGGTTTCGTACTTCTCGAGATCTTCGGCACTCATCGGTTTAGCCAGTCCTCCCAGTTCGTCTGAATGTTCATCATCTCGCACCGCCTGCTCGTTGCTTCACCCGGAGTCCTGCGGCCACGACGTTTGCGTAGCTCATGCGGTGTTCGGCACTGGGACCGAGCAGGTCGAGAGCCTCGGTGTGCAGGGCGGTGCTGTATCCCTTGTGAATGGCGAAGCCGTATCCGGGGTACACCTCGTCCATGGTCGTCATCACCCGATCACGCGTGACCTTGGCGAGGATACTGGCTGCTGCTATGCAAGCGGCTGCGGCGTCGCCGCCGATCACCGGCAGTGACGGCGACGTCAGACCGGGCACCCGAAAGCCGTCGGTGAGTACATACCCCGGTTCGACGTCGAGACCGGCCACCGCACGACGCATTCCCTCGATGTTCGCGACATGGATACCGATGTCGTCGATTTCGGCAGCGGGGACACTGATGACACTCCATGCCAGCGCCGATCTGACGATCACCGGGAACAGCTCGTCGCGGACACGCGCGGTCAGCTTCTTGGAATCGTCGAGTCGTGCCAGAGCAGGCTGAGGTTTGGGTGGGAGCACACACGCGGCGATCACCAACGGCCCAGCGCATGCTCCTCGACCCGCCTCGTCGACACCGGCGACCGGGCCCAGACCGGTCCGGACGAGCGCAGATTCCATGGTGCGTAGTCCGGCCGCCTTCCGGACCACGACGCGCGGTGGCCAGCTATCCCTCACAGGTGCCGTCCAGCCTCGACTCGACCGTCGTGAAATCGTGCACTACTTGTCATTTGCCCTGAATGTCGGGCGCCGAGATACCGCCCATCCGAGACGGTGGCAACACGATGAAACGGGCCTGACCGATCACGTTTCCGATCGGAATGGTGCCCTGCAATTCGTCCTGGACGTGAAAACGTGAATCCGCAGAGTTACTGCGGTTGTCGCCCATCACCCACACGTGTCCGTCGGGAACGGTGACCGGGGCGAAGCATCGGCCGGATTGCACAGGGGTGGTGCAATCCTGAACACCGGGAGTGAACGGGAAGTCCATCTTGATGTACGGCTCGTCGAGTGGCTGACCGTCGACCAGCACTCGGCCCTGATCGTCGCAACACTCGACGGTTTGGCCGCCGGTGGCGATCACGCGCTTGACCAGATCGTTCTCGTCCGGCGGAACCAACCCCACCCACGAGCCCACTTCCTGGAAGCCGCGTTTGATCACATTGTCCGATCGGGTGGACACATATTTGGTGTTCCACGAATCGGGACCCTTGAAGACGATGACATCGCCGGGCTTCGGATCGCCGAAGCGATAGCTGATCTTTTCGACGACGATACGGTCGCCGGTACATCCCGGGCAGCCGTGCAGAGTCGGTTCCATCGATTCCGAGGGAATGAGGAACACCCGGAAGACGAAAGCCTGCAGCACGATACTCAATACCAGAGCAACACCGATCAGGATCGGCAGTTCCTTCAGGAACGAGCGTTGTTTCTTCTTTTCCGACCTGTGGGAGCCCTGTGCCCGATGGGATGTCGCCCCTTCCGAACCTGACGATTCATCGTGATTCTCGGGTTCGGACGACAATGCCTGCTCCTTCGAAGAATCTGCCACAGAACCAGATTAGCCCGGCACCGCGAGTACGCAGTGCCGGGCCAACAGGAAAGATCAGCGCTTTTCCTTGATCTTCGCCTTCTTGCCGCGAAGCTCACGCAGGTAGTACAGCTTGGCGCGACGCACGTCACCGCGGGTCAGAACCTCGATGGAGGCCAGTGTGGGGCTGTGCACCGGGAAGGTGCGCTCGACGCCGACACCGAACGAGATCTTACGAACGGTGAAGGTCTCGCGGACGCCACCGCCCTGGCGACGAATAACGACGCCCTTGAAGACCTGCACGCGCTCCTTCGAGCCTTCGATAACCTTGACGTTCACGTTGAGCGTGTCGCCGGGGCGGAACTCGGGAATGTCGTCGCGCAGCGACTTTTTGTCCAGGAAGTCCAGGGTGTTCATATGTCATCCTTGTATTTCGCAGGAGCAGAGGAACCGAGCGGCACACGTCCGATGTACCTGCCGAACAGGTCACTCCGAAACGGCGCTCGTCTGGTTCGTGCCCAGATCAAGTACTGCTGCCTGGTCCAGGCAACCCGTCCATTGTGCCAGACGCCGGTATCAGCGGGGAAATCGGTGGCGCCGGAGCTGCATGAACCGTGTGGTCGAGCACCTCCTCCGCCGCCGCCACGGCATGTTCGACACTCGGCGAGCCGGCGATCAGATCCTGCACGTAGATCTTGGCGCGAATGACGGGACGACGCCACTTTCGCTCCCGCTCGAGTGCTCTCTTCATGCGTTTCGGTTTCCGCGTGTACCGCCAGCGTGCCCACGGCGCACCAGGCCGACTCAATCGGATCGCACCGATCACCAGCAACGGCAGCACGAACAACCCCACCAGACCGGTCCATATCTTGCCCTTGAGAATCACGATCGCCGCAAGGACGAAGTTGGCCAACGCGAACAACGCGAGCACCAACTTGATCCACGGATCGGGCTCCTCCCTGAATCCGGCGACATCGAGAAGTTCGAGCGGCCGGAACCCGAGTAGCACCAACCCCGTGACCGCGATCGCCACGAAAACCGCGTCCACCGAGGTCCGGCCCTGTTCCGACCAGTAGACGTCCCGCAGGTAGAAGATCAGTGCGAATTCGTCGAGAACCAGCGCCGCACCCATACCGAAAATTGCCGCGAGCACCGCGCCGGTGGTCTGCGAACCATCCACGTACACCGCGATCAGCGCGCCGCCGGAGATCATCATCGCGACCACACCGAAGACCACGTGATGAACGTGCTGACCACCTGGGGCGATATTGCCCGGCCACCATTTCACCTGCGCACGAATCATCCGCACGCTCAGACGTATGAGCAGGAATGCGGACAGGAATCCGAGAAGGAAGAACAACAACGGTAGGCGGCCGTGAGCGATGATCTCCCGTTCGAGCCACTGGCCCATCAATTCCCTCGCTTCACGGGTGATCTCACTTCACCAATACACGACCCTGTCCACCTGTCCTGCGCACGTGCGACGATACGGAATCCGTAGGACAGGCGGCGCGGTTTACTTACCGAATCCGGCCTTGCGCAGTGCATCGGCCATCGAACCGGCGGCAGGTGCCCGATTGTCGGACTGGCGATCGCGACCACCTCTGGACTGTGCATCGCCGCCGCGACCCGGCTGACCCGGCTTCTGCTGGGACCGACCCTGACGTGCCCCCTGCCCACCTCGCGGTCCGTCCGCTTTACGAGGCGCACCGACCTCGTCGTCGAGTCGCAGCGTCAAACCGATTCGCTGCCGTGCCTCGTCCACTTCGAGGACCTTGACCTTGACGACGTCGCCGGATTTGACGACCTCGCGGGGATCCTTGACGAAGTTATGGGACATCGCGGACACGTGCACCAGTCCGTCCTGATGTACCCCGATGTCGACGAAGGCACCGAAGGCAGCGACGTTGGTGACCACACCTTCGAGCGTCATGCCCGGCTTCAGGTGTGCGACCTTCTCGATTCCGGCGGCGAAGGTCGCCGTCTTGAATTCGGGTCGCGGATCTCGACCCGGTTTCTCCAGTTCGGAGATGATGTCGGTGACGGTCGGAAGTCCGAACCGTTCGTCGACGTAGTCCGAGGCGTTCACCGATCGGAGTGCTACCGCGTTCCCGATGACCGTTCGGACGTCACCGCCCACTCCGGCAACGATCTTGCGAACGACGGGGTACGCCTCAGGGTGCACACTCGATGCATCGAGCGGATCGTCGCCGTCGGTGATACGCAGAAATCCCGCGCACTGTTCGAAGGCTTTCGGCCCCAGACGGGCAACATCCTTGAGTCCCTTGCGGGTGGTGAATGGCCCGTTCTGATCACGATGCGCGACGATGTTCTCCGCCAGAGAATCGGCGATACCGGACACGCGGGCGAGCAGCGGGACCGACGCCGTGTTCACGTCGACGCCCACCGAGTTGACGGCGTCTTCGACCACGGCATTCAACGATCGCGAGAGCAGCGATTCGGTGATGTCGTGCTGGTACTGACCGACACCGATCGACTTGGGATCGATCTTGACCAACTCCGCCAACGGGTCTTGCAGACGCCGGGCGATGGACACCGCGCCGCGGATCGAGACGTCGAGATCAGGCAGCTCCTGCGACGCGTACGCCGATGCCGAATAGACGGACGCGCCCGCTTCGGAGACGACGATCTTGGTCAGGTTCGGCGTCCCGGTCTTGTTGATCAGTTCGGTGGCGAGCGTGTCCGTCTCGCGCGAGGCCGTACCGTTGCCGATCGCGATCAACTCCACGCCGTGCTGTGCGACGAGCGCGGCGAGAGTTCCGAGCGCGGCGTCCCACTTGTTCTGCGGCTGATGCGGATAGATCGTCTCGTACGCAACCACCTTGCCGGTTCCGTCGACGACGGCGACCTTGGTTCCGGTACGAAATCCCGGATCGAGACCCATCGTCGGGCGCGCGCCGGCCGGGGCGGCCAGAAGTAGATCCTTGAGATTGGTGGCGAAGACGTCGACAGCGTCCCGCTCTGCCGACTGCCGCAGGCGCGTTCGGGTGTCGACACCGAGACTCACCGCGAACTTGGTCTTCCACGCCCACTTGACCGTGTCGAGGAGCCAACCGTCGGCGGCGCGCCCACGGTCGGCGATGCCGAACCGAGTGGCGATTCGACCTTCGTAGACCGTTCGCTCCCCCGGAGTCGGTTCGTCGGCGTCCGCAGCCATGTTCACCGACAGCACCTCTTCCTTCTCGCCGCGAAGGACAGCGAGAATGCGATGCGACGGCAACTTCGTGAACGGCTCGGAGAATTCGAAGTAGTCGGCAAACTTCGAGCCATCGACTTCCTTGCCTTTGCGGACGGTGGACACGACCTGCCCACGGTTCCACATCAGTTCACGCAATTCGCCGACCAGATCCGCGTCCTCGGCGAATCGTTCGACCAGGATCGAGCGGGCACCGTCGAGTTGCTCGTCCGAGTATCCCGTCGGATCCGTGGTGGGATCACCTATCAACGCGTCGGCAACGGGCTCGTGGCCTGCTTCTCGCGCGATCTGAGCCTTGGTGCGACGCTTCGGCTTGAACGGCAGGTAGATGTCTTCGAGGCGCGCTTTCGTGTCCGCGACCATGATCTGACCGCGTAGTTGATCGCCCAGCTTTCCCTGCGACTCGATCTCGACGAGCACCGCGTTTCGACGCTCGTCGAGTTCACGGAGGTACCGCAGCCGTTCCTCCAGAAGTCGCAGTTGTGCGTCGTCGAGGGTGCCGGTGACTTCCTTTCGATACCGAGCGATGAAGGGCACTGTCGCACCACCGTCGAGGAGGTCGACCGCAGCCGCCACCTGGCCTTCGCGGACGTCGAGTTCCTCGGCAATACGCTGGTTCACGGTCTTGAGAATCACGAGATCCGACCCTACCGCTATCCTGGGACGAGAAGATCGGCAGTCGGGCCGTGTCAGGAGTGCCGGGAGAAACAGATGGCTAGGCGGTACGTCCGATTTGCGGTCGCAGCGATCACGACGTTCTGCGTAGCGGCATGTAGCAGCGGCCCGAACGGCGCTCCGGACAACGTGGAGCAAACACCTGCTTTCTCCGCAGTCCTCGCACCCACACCGGAGACCCTCGACGAGCGACTCGCGCACGCACAGGAAGCCGCACTCGACCGAGGCGCAGAGATTTCGATCTCCGTCTTCGACCGGAACACCGACAACTACCTCGGCGTCGGTGAAGGCATGCAGATCGAAACCGCATCGGTTGCAAAATTGTTCATCGCCGAGGACCTCTTTCATCAGGACGCGCGCGGCGAGCGGGAACTCACCGACGACGACCGCACCCTGATGACAGCCATGCTCGAATCTTCGGACGACACCGCCGCCAACATCCTGTGGGATGCGGTCGGCGGAACCGACGTCGTGACCAGGGTTTCCGAGCGCTTCGCGTTGACCTCGACCACCGGGCCGTGGGACGGCATGTGGTGGAACACCGAAACCACCACCAGAGACCTGGTGACCTTCTACAACGGTCTACTCGCCGATCTCGATCAGCTCGGGCCCGAGCGCGTCGACGAGTTCATCTTCTATCTCCGCAATTCCACCCCCGACGGCACCGACGGCTACGACCAACGGTTCGGTCTGCCGGACGCGTTGTACGCCGAGCCCGTCCTCGGGGTGAAACAGGGCTGGATGTGCTGCATCAGCGACAAGTGGATTCACTTGTCCACCGGCGTTGTGGGCGACGACGACCGGTACGTCATCGCCATCGCCTCTCGCGAGGATGTCCAGTACGAGGACGACGAAGACTACTGGGGTGTCCCCGACACGTCGTTCACGGACGTCGTCGACGACGAAAGCGCACGGCATGCTCGCGACACCGTGACCGGTGTGGCGCAGATTCTGTTCCCGACGGGAAGTGTGGACGACTGGTCCGCACAACCGACGACAACCGTCACCACGGCACCAGGACCTTGAGGCCCGGGTATCAGATCATCACCGTGTGAGTTTCGGTCGTCGGTAAATTCTCGTTAGGACCCACCTGCGCAATACTCACGACTTCTATCCTCTTCACCGACAAGCTCCGGCACCGTGAGTCGATCCAGTACCAGCCGGTTCGACGACATGGAGAGCGGGCGAACGGTCATCGCATCACCGGCAAGCCCGATGCCGCGTGCATGATGCCGATGAATTCGACGTCTTCCCTGATGCGGACGATCAAGACGACAGGACATCCGGCGGTGCGGCGGCGGAACACTCGCCGCGAAACCACATCCGGAGATCGACGAACCGGGCGTCAAGAGAGATCCGGTGTTGGCAGGAGTCGGCGTTCCGATGATCACCGGCAGATTCGATCCGACTCAGTTCACAACTGAAGAAACCGACTACGGCAAAAGGTCCGGTCGGCGCTCGGTAGTTCGCTGCAGCGACTGCTCGCGTCGCCATGCCTTGATCTTCGCGTGATCCCCGGACAACAACACCGGTGGCACCTCGAGATCGCGCCACACGGCGGGGCGGGTGTAGCTCGGTCCTTCGAGAAGCCCGTCGGAGAACGAATCCTCTTGGTGTGAAAGCTGATTCCCGAGGACACCCGGCATCAGACGCACCACGGCCTCCACCATCACCAGCACGGCCGCCTCGCCACCGATCAGGACGTAGTCACCGATACTGACTTCCTCGACCCGAACCCGCGTGGCGGCGTCGTCGAAGACTCGCTGGTCGATACCCTCGTACCGTCCGCAGGCGAAGACCAGACGCTGTGCAGTCGACCACCGATGGGCCGTCGCCTGAGTGAACGGAACGCCGGCGGGAGTGGGCACCACCAGAATCGTCTCGGCATCGTCCGGGCCGGAACCATCGGACCGACCGATCACCGTATCCCCGGAATCGGACCGACCGATCACCGTATTTCCGGAATCGGACCGACCGATCACCGTATCCCCGGAATCGGACCGACCGATCACGTCGTCCAGCGCCGGACCCCACACCGTGGGTTTCATCACCATGCCGGGTCCCCCACCGTACGGGGAATCGTCGACGGCCTTGTGCACGTCATGTGTCCACGAACGAAGATCGTGAACGTCGACCGAGATCAAGCCACGTTCGATTGCCTTGCCGAGCAGGGCGGCGCGAAGCGGTTCGAGATACTCGGGGAAAATGGTGACTACGTCGAGACGCACGAGAAGATCAGTCTCTCTCCGAATTGGCGCTGTCGCCGAAATCGGGGTCCAACAGGCCTTCCGGCGGTTCGATGACGACCACGCCGTCAGCAATCGACACCGATGTGACGATGGCTGCGACAAACGGAATCAGAAGCTCGCCCGATGTTTCACCGATTCGACGAATGGAGAGCAACTCGCCTGCGGCGGAATGCAATACCTCGATGACGGAGCCGACGTCGGTACCGTCGGCGAGAGTCACCTTCAAGCCTTCGAGCTCGTGATCGTAAAACTCGTCCGGATCGTCCGAGGGTTCGAGATCAGCGCTGTCGATCACGAACATGGTGCCGCGCAAGGCATCTGCGTCACCGCGATCGGTGACACCTTCGAGGCGCAGCAAGAGCCGCCCGGAATGATTCCGGGCGGCTTCCACCGTGTACGACTTCAGTGTGGATTCGCGCGGTTTGTGTCCGTGTAGGACTGCGCCGACGGCAAACCGGTCTTCGGGTTCGTCGGTGCGAACCTCGACGACCAGTTCGCCCTTGATGCCGTGCGACTTCGCGACACGACCGACAACGAGTTCCACCGTCAGCGCCTGACTACGAGTTGCATGTGCCGTCTACTGATCGGTGTCGACGACGTCGACGCGGATACCACGGCCACCGATACCGGAAACCAGGGTCCGCAGAGCGGTCGCGGTACGCCCACCCCGACCGATGACCTTGCCGAGATCGTCAGGATGCACGTGCACCTCGACGGTACGTCCACGGCGTCCGGTCAACAGTTCGACGCGAACGTCGTCGGGATTGGCGACGATGCCGCGAACCAAATGCTCTACCGCATCAGCGACGACGGCACTCACTTGTCAGCAGCCTCGGCGTCTGCAGCGGGAGCTTCGGCAGCAGCCTCGGTCTCTTCGACCTTGGCAGCCTTCTTCTTCTTGGGGGTGATGGCTTCGGCAACCGGCTCGTTCTCGGCCTGCGCGAGGGCAGCCTGGAACAGTTCGAGCTTGGTGGGCTTGGCTTCCTTGACACGCAGGGTGCCTTCGGTGCCCGGCAGACCCTTGAACTTCTGCCAGTCGCCGGTGATCTTGAGGAGAGCCTCGACGGGCTCGGTGGGCTGTGCGCCCACGGACAGCCAGTACTGAGCGCGCTCGGAATCGATCTCGATCAGCGAGGGCTCTTCCTTCGGGTGGTACTTGCCGATGGTCTCGATCGCACGGCCGTCACGGCGGGTGCGGGAGTCGGCGATGACAACGCGGTACTGAGCGTTGCGGATCTTGCCGAGGCGGGTGAGCTTGATCTTGACAGCCACAGCTGCAGTTCTCCTTCAGCGCGCACATCAGTGCAGCGCATGTCACGTGCAATTCAGCGATCCGCACGATTTGCGAATCCGGTTTTGCCTCTAACCTGTGACCGTCGCAGCGGTACGTGACCGGTTGCGACGAACAGTTGTCCATTGTGCCAGACGGGTAGGTCGCGTCGGAAACCACCCTGTTGGTGTTCCGGGCTCGTCAACCCTTCACGACGGTTCCTCGGAGAATGACCTTCGTGGGCTTCGCGAGAACTGCGGGGTTTCCGCGCGGATCCTCGTCGAACACCACCAGGTCCGCAGGCGAGCCGTCGTCGAGTCCTTGCGCACCCAACCAGGTACGAGCATCCCAGCAGGCGGAACCGAGGGCCTGGTGTGCGGTCAGTCCCGCCACTTCGAGTTCGGCGATCTCGTCGGCGATCCGGCCGTGGACGATCGATCCACCGGCATCGGTTCCCGCGTAGATCGGAATTCCGGCGTCGTGAGCAGCACCGATCGTGCGGTAGCGCCGGGCGTACAGGTCGCGCATGTGCGCGGCGTAGACCGGATAGTTCGTTGCGGAATCGGCGATCTCGGGGAACGTCGCGATGTTGATCAGTGTCGGCACCAGGACGGTTCCGTGCGCGACCATCAGCTCGACCGTCTCGTCCGTCAATCCGGTTCCGTGTTCGATGCAGTCGATTCCGGCCTTGATCAGGCCGGGCAACGCGTCCTCGCCGAAGACGTGAGCCGTTACTCTCGCGCCTTCGGCATGTGCGGCCGCGATCGCCTCGACCAGGATGTCGTCGCTCCACAGTGGGGTGAGGTCACCGACGGACCGGTCGATCCAGTCGCCCACCAACTTCACCCAGCCGTCACCTGCTCGGGCCTGGCGCACCACTTCGGCAGGCAGCTGCGACTCGTCGTCCAAGTCGATCGGCAGTCCACGGATGTAGCGCTTGGGTGCGGCAATGTGCTGACCGGCGCGGATGATCCTCGGGAGATCGGACCGCTCGTCGACGAACCTCGTCTCGACCGGCGATCCCGCGTCCCGCAGCAGCAGCACTCCGGCGTCCCGCTCGGTTTCGGCCTGCGCGATCAACCCGTCGACGGACTCACCACCACCGCCACCGAATCGGATACCGACATGGCAGTGAGCATCGACGAGACCGGGAATGATCCATCCCGAGTCGACGACGGTCTCGGCGCCTGCCACCGGCTCGAACGAGATCTTTCCGTCGACGATCCACAGTTCGATCGGCTGGGCGGCGGGCAAACCGATACCGCGCAGATGGAGCGTGCTCACGGTTTACTTCTTGGGGAGCTTGAGCTGCGAGAGGTCGATGCCTTCGAGTCCGGGCGGCAACTGGTCGAGACCCTTGGGCATGTTCGACAGGTCCGGCATACCGGCAGGCAGACCACCGGGCATACCCGGGAATCCGCCCATACCGGGGAACCCTCCGCGCATCTTGGGCTGCGTAGGTCCCTTGCCGCCCTTCTTGCCTTTCTTGCCCTTCTTACTCCGCACCTGCTTGCGGGCACCGGGCATCCCCATACGACCGGCCATGGCCGCCATCATCTTGCGTGCTTCGAAGAACCGGTCGACCAACTGGTTGACGTCGGACACCTTCACACCGGAACCGTTGGCGATACGCAAGCGCCGTGAAGCGTTGATGATCTTCGGATCTTCGCGCTCGGCCTGCGTCATACCGCGAATGATGGCCTGGATTCGATCGAGCTGCTTCTCGTCGACGTTCGCGAGTGCGTCCTTCATCCCCCCGGCGCCGGGCAGCATGCCCAACAGATTGCCGATCGGACCCATCTTGCGCACAGCCATCATCTGATCGAGGAAGTCCTCGAGAGTGAGCTGTCCCGATCCGATCTTCGCTGCCGTGGCCTCGGCCTGCTCGGCGTCGAAAACGTGCTCAGCCTGCTCGATGAGGCTCAGGACATCGCCCATGCCGAGGATACGGCTGGCCATCCGGTCCGGGTGGAAGACGTCGAAGTCTTCCAGCTTCTCACCGGTGGATGCGAACAGGATCGGCTGACCGGTGACCTCACGGACGCTGAGCGCCGCACCACCGCGGGCGTCACCGTCGAGTTTGGTGAGCACGACGCCGGTGATACCTACGCCCTCACGGAACGCGTCGGCGGTGCTGACCGCGTCCTGACCGATCATGGAGTCGAGAACGAAGATGGTCTCGTCGGGCTGGACGGCGTCACGGATACCGGCGGCCTGAGCCATCAGTTCCGAGTCGATACCGAGCCGACCGGCGGTGTCGACGATGACGACGTCGTACTGCTTGTTGCGTGCTTCCTCGACGCCGGCACGAGCCACCTCGACCGGATCGGCCGCGGAAACCCCGAGTGCGTTCTCACCGCCGCCGATGGACGTGCCCGGATGCGGTGCGAACACCGCCGCGCCCGCACGCTCACCGACGATCTGCAGCTGAGTGACGGCGCCGGGGCGCTGAAGGTCACAGGCGACGAGCAGTGGCGTGTGTCCCTGGTCTTTGAGCCATTTGGCGAGCTTGCCCGCCAGTGTCGTCTTACCGGAACCCTGCAGACCGGCCAACATGATGACTGTCGGCGGGGTCTTCGCGAACTGCAGACGACGAGTCTCACCGCCGAGAACCTGGACGAGTTCTTCGTTGACGATCTTGACGACCTGCTGTGCCGGATTGAGTGCGCCGGACACCTCGGCGCCCTTGGCGCGTTCCTTGATCTTGGCGATGAAGCCGCGCACGACCGGGAGGGCGACGTCGGCCTCGAGCAACGCGAGACGGATCTCGCGAGCCGTCGCGTCGATGTCGGCGCCGGACAGACGACCCTTGCCACGCAGATCCTTGAGAGATCCTGTCAATCTGTCGGAAAGGGATTCGAACACCGAGTGCGCTCCTGAATGTCGTGCGAGTTAGCCGAGGATATTCTCGGGCACCAGCCTAGCCGCTGCGCCCGCATCGAACCCAGCCGATGCGGGCGTAGACGTCCGTTCGACCCCGTCAGTCCGGCTTCTTCTCGGGTGGCGGTACCGGGACGACGGCGAGAACTGCCGCCTCGACGCGCTCTCGTGCTGCCCGCGTGTCCGCCTCGCCGAAGTCCAGGCAGAAGGCGTCGACAACCGACGAACCCAAGGTCGCGACCTTCGCCCACCGGATGTCGGCGCCGCTGTGCTCGAGAGCCGCCGCCAGCCGGCACAGCAGCCCGACGCGATCCTCGGTACGCAGTTCGAGGATGGCCTGCCCCTCCCCGGGTGAGTCGAACCAGATGACGCGAGGTGGGGCCTGCGCGTACTGCACCGGGACGGCCGAATCGTTTCCGGCCGCGATCGGATCCTCCCATTGACCCGATCGCGCCTCCTCGTCCTTGGCGTCGAGGAGTTCGAGCAAATCCAATTCACCGGCCGAGGCCCGGATCAACTCCTGCCGGAGCAACACTGCCTGGGGCGGTGCCCCGAACCGTGGTGTGACGACGAAGGTGTTGACCGCCGAACCGGCGTGCGATCCGAGCGACGCCGAATGCACTCGTAGCGACTGCAACGCCAGAACACCGGCGGCCCGAGAGAGCATCCCCGGCGTATCGGGCGCCACGACGGTCACCACGTAGGTATGGGCGCTGTCCGCGGGACCGAGCGCGACGTGCACTCCGCCGTCCTCGGCGACGGCAAGCTGTGCGGGCTCGAGTGGATCCGGAATCGGCAGCTCCTCCCCCGCCATCAGCAATCGGCACCGACGTACCAGCTCGCCGATCAGGGACGACTTCCAGTCACCCCACACTCCGGGGCCGGTGGCCAACGAATCCGCCTCGGCGAGCGCGTGCAGGAGTTCGAGCAGTATCCCGTCACCACCGAGGGCGTCGACCACTCGCTGCACCGTGGCCGGATCGTCGAGGTCGCGACGGGTCGCGGTTTCCGGCAACAACAGGTGATATCGCACCATCGCTGTCAAGACCGCAACGTCGGAAGGCCAGAGTCCCAATCGATTTCCGATCTGGGTAGCCAGTTCGGCACCGACCACACTGTGATCGCCGCCGCGTCCCTTACCGATGTCGTGAATCAGCGCACCGAGCATCAGCAGGTCTGGGCGGGCAACCCTGGTGGTGAATCCGCTTGCATACGCGGCAGTTTCGACCAGATGACGATCAACAGTCCAGGTATGCACCGCGTCACGAGGCGGAAGATCGCGAATGGCCCCCCATTCCGGAAGGAGCCTGCCCCACAGTCCCGTGCGGTCCATCGCCTCGATCACCGGCACCGCCCGCGATCCCGATCCGAGGACAACCAGAAGATCGTTGACGGCATTCTTCGGCCACGGTTCCCGCAACTCCGGCGCGTTGTCCGCGAGCCTGCCCAACGTCGATGCCGAGATCGGCATGCCGTTCACCGCCGCAGCAGCCGCCACTCGCATGATCAATCCCGGATCCTTCTTGGGCCGGGCGTCCCGAGCGAGCACCACTTCACCGGCATGTTCGACGACGCCTTCGTCCAACGGCCGCCGTACCGGTGGCCGGCGAAGCCGCGACAGTCCACGGCGCGGTAACGAATTGGATGCCGTCCGGATCCCCACGTCGACCGAATAGCTGATGGTGCGGGCGGACTCGCTGAGCAGTCGCGCGAGGTCGAACCGGTCTCCGATACGTAGCGCGGCACCGATTTCGTCGGCGTCCTGCGCTTGCAGTTGATCACGAGCCCGCCCTGCGACACGATGTAATTCGGTGCGCACGTCCAGAATTCGCCGATGCGCCAGGGCCAGCCCGCCGCCGGGAGAATTCGGTCCGAGACCGGGCATTCCATCCGTCAACTGAGCGATCGAGAGAGCGTTGAGCAACTGCACGTCACGCAGACCACCGCGGCCGCTCTTGAGGTCCGGCTCCGCACGGTGTGCGATTTCGCCACTGCGCTCCCAGCGTGTCCGCGTCTGGGTGATGAGTTCGTCGAATCGGCTCCGGATGTCCACCCGCCACTGGCGGCGCACCCCGCTGATCAGCAGATTGGTCAGTTCTACATCACCGGCAATATGTCTGGCTTCGAGCATTCCCAGTGCAGCGGTGATGTCGGCGGCGGCAACTTGCAGAGCCTGCGGCAACGTCCGCACACTGTGATCGAGCTTGATGTGCGCGTCCCACAGCGGATACCAGAGCCGGTCGGCCACCTGGGCGACCACGGCCGGGTCCATGTCGTCGTGCAACAGAATGAGGTCGAGATCGGAATAGGGCAACAGTTCCCGGCGACCCAGACCGCCGACTGCGACTATCGCGAACCCACAATCGGGTTTGATTCCGAGTTCGACCCCTTTGGTGGTCAGCCAGAATTCGTGCAGGTCGACCAAAGCGTGACGCAACGCCGGGGCATCGAGTCGGCGGTTTTTGGTTCCGCCCGTGAGCAGCGCCTTGCGCGCGCGGGCGAGGTCTGCGGCTTCGTCGGATCCTCCGGACGAGATCGGCCCCGACCCCGCCGACTGCGCGGAGGGACCAGGGCCGAAGTTCGGAGACCCTTTCGGGTCAGAGTGCATCGCCACCGCGTTCCCCGGTACGCACCCGGATGACCGATTCGACGGGCGATACCCAGACCTTGCCGTCGCCGATCTTGCCGGTTCGAGCTGCTTCGACGATCACCTCGACCACCTTGTCCACGGCCGAGTCGTCGACGACGACCTCGACCCGAACCTTCGGCACGAAGTCCACGGAATACTCCGCGCCGCGGTATACCTCGGTGTGGCCCTTCTGACGCCCGTAACCCTGAACTTCACTGACGGTCATGCCCAGCACTCCGGCCTGTTCGAGGCCTGTCTTGACGTCCTCGAGCGTGAACGGCTTGACGATTGCTGTGATCAGCTTCATGTGCTCATCCCTTTCCGAAGTCTGACGTGCTGTGAATTCACTCTATCCATCCGCCGATCATGCGAGGTCATAGGCGGTCTCCGCATGCTCACTCTCGTCGATGCCGCGCGCCTCGTCCTCCTCGGAGATCCGCCAGCCCAAGGGCTTGAGCGCGAAGCCGATGACGGCGGTGAGGATGCCGGTGAAGACCAGAGCGACCACCGCGATCACGATCTGGACGACCAGCTGCTTGTAGTCGCCGCCGTAGAACAGTCCCGTCGCGGTACCGAAGAAGCCGATTCCGATGGTTCCCCACAGGCCGGAGACGAGGTGCACGCCGACGACGTCGAGCGAATCGTCGAAGCCGAAGCGGAACTTGAGTCCGACAGCCAGTGCCGAGAGGATACCGGCGATTGCGCCGAGGAAGATCGAGCCGACGGGGTTGAGCGCTCCGGCCGCGGGGGTGATGGCCACCAGGCCGGCGACGGCACCGGACGCGGCGCCGAGGCTGGTGGCGTGGCCGTCACGGATGCGTTCGGTAGCCAGCCAGGCCAGGATTGCGGCGCAGGTGGCAGTGGTGGTGTTGACCCAGGCGAGACCGGCGTTGCCGTCGGCGGCGAAGGCCGAGCCGGCGTTGAAGCCGAACCAACCGAACCACAGGAGCGCAGCACCGAGCATGACGAACGGCAGGTTGTGGGGACGGAAAGCGGTCTTGCCGAAGCCGAGTCGCTTGCCGACGATCAGTGCGAGAACGAGACCTGCCATACCGGCGTTGATGTGGACGACGGTTCCGCCGGCGAAGTCGATGGGAGCCACCTTGGCGACGGTGTCACCGGCTTCGTCGACCATGGTGCCGAACAGCTTCGATGCGATGCTGTTCTCCGATCCGGAGAGCAGTCCGCCACCCCACACCATGTGAGCGAGTGGGAAGTAGACCACCGTGACCCAGACACCCGAGAACAGTAGCCAGGTTCCGAACTTGACTCGCTCGGCCAGTGCGCCGCTGATGAGCGCTGTCGTGATGATCGCGAACGTCACCTGGAAGGCGACGTCGATCACCTTCGGGTAGCCGTAGTCACCGGCAATGAAGTTGCCGCCGGCGTCGGTGATCGTGTTTCGGAGTCCGAAGAACTCGAAGGGGTTGGCGAAGATGCCGCCGATGCCTTCCGTTCCGTAGGACATCGACCATCCCCACAGGACGTAGACGACTCCGATGACGGCCAGCGACCCGAAGGACATCATCATCATGTTCAGAACGGACTTGGAACGCGACATGCCGCCGTAGAAGAAAGCCAGGCCGGGTGTCATCAGCAAGACCAGGGATGCAGCCATCAACATCCAAGCGGCGTTACCGGAGTTCGCCAACAGTTCGTCGGTACTCACTTACTACCTCCTAGTCGCACGTGCCGGGTAGCACGTTCGTTGAGGAGAAGACTGCTGGTCTGGTGTTTCCTCCGTGGCGCGCTTGCGTTTCGTCGACGTGAACCAATCACCCAACTTTGTTGCAGTCAGGTTTCACCTGGCAATTTTCGGGACCTCGAGCTCACACAGCGCACAATTCAGACACGAAAACACTCGTGCCCTCCGTCTCGATCGAGACGGAGGGCACGAGTAACGCGAAGGAGAACTCAGCCGAGAAGCGCGTCGACGAACGCTCCCGGTTCGAACGGAGCGAGATCGTCGGCACCCTCGCCGAGGCCGACCAACTTCACCGGAACACCCAGCTCGTGCTGAACCTGGAACACGATTCCGCCCTTCGCGGTTCCGTCCAACTTCGTCAGCACGACGCCGGTGATATCGACGACCTCGGCGAACACGCGTGCCTGCGCCAGACCGTTCTGTCCGACAGTGGCATCGAGGACCAGAAGAACGTCGTCAACCGAGGCCTTCTTCTCGATGACCCGCTTGACCTTGCCCAGCTCGTCCATCAGGCCCGTCTTGGTATGCAGCCGGCCTGCGGTGTCGATCAGGACGACGTCCACTCCCTCGTCGATTCCGCGCGCGACCGCATCGAACGCGATGGCCGCGGGATCGCCGCCTTCCTTGCCACGGACAACCTCTGCACCGACTCGCTCCGCCCACGTCTGCAGCTGGTCCGCAGCGGCCGCGCGGAATGTGTCCGCCGCACCGAGAACGACGCGGCGACCGTCGGCGACCAGCACGCGTGCCAGCTTGCCCGTGGTAGTCGTCTTGCCGGTTCCGTTGACGCCGACCACCAGGAGAACCGCCGGATGATCGTCGTGCGGAAGTGCCCGAATGGAGCGATCGAGTTCCGGGCGCAGTTCGGCGATGAGCACCTCGCGCAGCAGAGCACGAGCTGCGGCCTCGGTACGTACGCTTCGGGCGGCCATCTGCTCACGAAGTTTGGTGACGACTTTCTCCGTGGTTGCCGAACCGAGATCGGCGACGAGCAGGGTGTCCTCTACCTCCCTCCCACGAATCCTCGTCGAGGTCGCCGCCGCCGAGCAGACCGAGCAGGCTCTTTCCGACAGCCGACTGTGATCGTGACAGTCGACCACGCAGGCGATCGAGTCGACCCTCCGTCGGATCGATGTCGTCCAGCACCAGGGTTTCGACGACCTCGGGCTCGACCGCTACAGGCTCGGCCTCGGCTACGACAGGTTCGGCCTCGGCTACGACAGGTTCTGGCTCGGCTACCGGAGCCTCGATTGCGGGCGCCTCGGTTGCGGGCGCCTCGACCACCGGAATCTCGGTCGCGGGCGCCTCGACCACCGGAGCCTCGGTTGCCGGCGGTGCGGTTGCCGGAGCCTCGGTTGCCGGAGTCTCGACAATCTCAGGCTCCGTTGTCGACTTCGTCGCTACCGTCTCGTCGGCGGCAGGCTTCTCGGCGGCAGGCTTCTCGACTACCGGTGCCGGCTCGACCGGTGCCGGCTTCTCTGGTACCGGTTTCGGCTTCGGCGGCGCAGGTGCCGTAGCCGTGCCTTGACTGAAGTTGAACCCGCCCCCGGCCTGATATCCGCCGGACTTGTCCTTCGGTGTGGTTCCGAGTTCCGGCTTCGTCTCCGGTGCCTTGAGCGAGATCTGACCCCGACGGTAACGCAGATAGCCGACGACGAGCACGACGAGCAGTACGGCCGCAACAGCGGCAATGATGATCCAAGCCTGGGTAGTCACCGGGCTATTGTTCCAGGCTCGGCGGAAAAACGTGTACAGGCGTCAGGTAGCCGCCATGTCCTGACCACGAAGTCGCTGTGAAATGACGGTGGTGATGCCGTCGCCACGCATGCTGACGCCGTAGAGTGCGTCGGCGATCTCCATGGTCGGCTTCTGATGGGTGATCACGATCAGCTGCGACTTCTCCCGCAACTGCTCGAACAGTTCGATCAGGCGGCGCAGGTTGGTGTCGTCGAGCGCCGCCTCCACCTCGTCCATGACGTAGAACGGGGACGGCCTGGCACGAAAGATCGCAACGAGCATCGCCACGGCGGTCAACGACTTCTCGCCGCCCGAGAGCAACGACAATCGCTTGACTTTCTTGCCGGGCGGTCGTGCCTCTACCTCGATCCCGGTGGTGAGCATGTCTGCCGGGTCGGTCAGGACGAGCCTGCCCTCACCGCCGGGAAACAGGGTTTCGAATACCCCGCCGAACTCTCGTGCGACGTCGGTGAACGCCTCGCCGAACACCTGCTGAATGCGGGCATCGACGTCGGCCACGAGAGTGAGAAGGTCTTTGCGGGCGGTTTTGACGTCTTCTAGTTGTGTGGCGAGGAACGTGTATCGCTCTTCGAGGGCGGCGAATTCCTCGAGCGCCAGCGGGTTCACCCGCCCGAGAGCGGCGAGATCCTTCTCGGCCCGCTTCGCTCGGCGTTCCTCGGCTGCGCGGTCGTAGGGAATGGGCGCCGGGGCGGTGACCTGTTCGCCCCGTTCCTTCGCTTGCTCGTATTCCTCCATCTCGAGAGCGGACGGCGGTAATCGAACGTCGGGACCGTATTCGGTGATCAGATCTGCGAGCCCGATTCCGTACTGATCGAGGATCGACTGCTCGAGCTGCTCGATCCGCAGAGCGGCCTGAGCTTTCGCGACCTCGTCGCGATGCACCGCATCGGTCGACGACGCCAACTGCCCGGTGAGGTCGCGGACGAGTCCGCGGATCTCGTCGACCCTGTTCGCACACGCGGTTCGGGTACGAGCCAGTTCCTCACGATGGTCGAGCGCAGCGGCCACAACGGTCTCGAGTTCGGCGATCACCTTGCTGCCGGACTCCGCCACTGCTCTGGCAACCTGTGCCGCGTGGGCGCGTACCCGCAGTGCAGTTTCGGCACGCACCCGCTCCGTCCGCTCCGCAGCCGCTGCTCGCCGAAGCGAATCTGCTTTCCCCCGAACCGATTCCGCGCGCTCCTCGGCGGTGCGGACGGCAAGCCTGGCCTCCATCTCGACCGCGCGAACTTCGGTGAGCACCGCGGCCAGCCGCTCACGTTCGGCCGCGGTCGATTCGCTCGCGTCGCTCTCGGAGCCATCGTTGTTCTCGGCTGCGCTCAGTCGATGTTCGAGTTCGGCGAGGGCTGCGATCGTCTCATCCCGGCCCAGCCGAGCGCGCAACCGTTGCGCCTTCAGACGGTCCGATTCCGCACGTGCCACGCGTGCGGCTTGCCCCAGTCTGCCCAACTGTTCGTAGATCGCCGACAGTGCGGCGTCCGACTCGTTGAGTGCGGCGAGGGTCTGTTCGGCCGTTTCCCGGCGCGCGGCCTGTTCTGCCACGGCGCCGGCGAGTGCTGCATCGAGTTCTTCGGTGCGTGCTTCGGTCTCCGCCAGTGCGGCGATGGAGGCGTCGATGGCCGCCTGAATCTCGAGGGTGCTCGGTTGCCGGTCCGAGCCGCCGCTCATCCAGCCGTGACCGAAGAGGTCGCCGCTGCGCGTCACGGCGCGAGTACCGCGGTGCTCGTTCACCATTCGGACGGCGTCGTCGGCGGTGTCCACCAGGACCACGTTGCCGAGGAGCGCCGTGAGTGCTGCTCGGAGTTCAGGCGGGCATTCGACGACGTCGACGGCGCGGTGGAGCTCCGACTCGAACTCCGGTGGCGCGGGCAACGCGGTGGGGTCGCTCACGATCACCGTCGCCCGCCCGCCGTCCTCGTCCGCCAAAGCCCCGACTGCCGAGCGAGCCGCATTCAACGATTGCGCCACAACGGCGTTCGCGGCCGAACCCATCGCAGCCGCGATGGCGACCTCGTAACCGTCCCGCACGGTGATCAGTTCGGCGAGCGAACCGGTGATGCCGTGGTCGCTTCGCCGGTCGAGTACCCACCCCGCGCCGTCCTTGCGGTGCAGACCCATCGACAACGCGTCGATACGGGCACGCAACGACGCGACGGACTGCCCACTGGACTTCTCTTCCTCCCGAAGACGCGCGACGTGCGCGTCGATCGTCGCGAGCGCTTCGAGTGCTCGCTCGTGGTTCGTGTCCAGACCGATTTCACCGGCATCGAGGTCACCGATGCTTTCCTGCACGGTGTCGAATTCGTTCTGCGCGGCGTCACCACGCAGGCTCGCCTCGTCGATGGCGTCGGTGAGACGAGTCAGGTCCGCGTCCACGGATTCGAGGCGGGTACGTAGTGTGTCCACCTGACCCGAGAGCCGCGCCAGCCCCTCGCGGCGGTCCGCAATCGCACGAACCTCCGCCAGGTGCGCCCGCTCGGCAGCGGCCGCAGCGTCTTCGGCGGCCGTCAGCTGTTCACGAGCGGCATCGGAGGTTCCTCTGGCAACAGCGACGGCGTCGATCAGCGTGGCCTCCTCGGCCGCCAACCGATCAGCGCGTGTTTCCATCTCGTCCGGGTCCTGGACGCGACCCCCGACCGGCGCAGCGCTGAGATGATGTGCCCTCTCATTCGCGATCCGAACCGTGGCATTGACTCGCTCGGAAAGCGAGGCCAACTGAAACCACTGCGCAGCAGCAGATTCCGCATCCGGCGTCAACTGCGCGAGCGCCTGCTCCTGCCGCCCCAGCTCGGCATTGGCCTCGTCCAGCGCTGCCGTCACTCGCTGGTGTTGCTCACGTGCGACCTTCTCGTCGTGACGCTGATTCTCGAGGTCGGCACGCCTGGTCACCAGATCGTCCGCGGCAAGGCGCATCTTCGCATCACGCAGATCGGCCTGCACGGTTTGGGCCCGGCGGGCGAGTTCCGCCTGCCTGCCGAGCGGTTTGAGCTGGCGGCGCAGCTCCGTCGTGAGATCGGTGAGCCTGGCGAGATTGGCCTGCATGGAGTCGAGTTTGCGGACCGCTTTTTCCTTGCGGCGCCGATGTTTGAGAACACCGGCGGCTTCTTCGATGAAGGCGCGGCGGTCCTCGGGCCGGGATTCGAGAATCGCCGCCAGCCGTCCCTGCCCGACGATGACGTGCATTTCCCGGCCTATCCCGGAATCACTGAGCAACTCCTGGACGTCCATCAGCCGGCAGGACGCGCCGTTGATCTCGTACTCCCCCGCGCCGTTGCGGAACATCCGACGTGTGATCGACACCTCGGTGTAGTCGATGGGCAAAGCGCCGTCGACATTGTCGATGGTGAGGGTCACTTCGGCGCGGCCGAGTGGCGCCCGGCCCGACGTGCCGGCGAAGATGACGTCCTCCATCTTCCCGCCGCGTAGCGCCTTGGCGCCCTGTTCCCCCATCACCCAGCTCAAAGCGTCGACGACATTGGACTTGCCGGAGCCGTTGGGGCCCACCACGCAGGTGATGCCCGGCTCGAAACGCAGAGTCGTCGCCGAGGCAAAGGACTTGAATCCTTTGAGCGTCAGACTCTTGAGGTGCATGGGCGCAAACTTTACCGTGGCTCGCCGACTGCCCGAGCCTGTGACGCTCGGCGCCGGCCCCAGCCTGTGACGCTCGGCGCCGGTGGTTCAGCGCTCGACGAAGCCTGTGAGCTCGCCTCGCGCATCGGTGAAACTCTCCACCACCAAGTTCACTGTCCCCGGAGTGGCGGCGGACCGGAGGAGATCGACGAGTCGCTGCGCCTGATCACGAGGACCTTCGGCGACCACGAGCACTCGCCCGTCGCGTTGATTCGACGCGTAACCGACCAAGCCGAGTTCCAATGCGCGAGCACGAGTCCACCAACGGAACCCGACCCCCTGGACGTGTCCGTGCACCCAGGCCGTCAACCGCACGAGGCGTTCGTCGCTCACAGTGCCCCCGTAGTGGCGACGCTCACAGTGCCCCCGTAGTGGCGAGTCGGCGCATCAGCCCTGGGTGTCGATCGTCAATGTGACCTCGGCGCCGGCCTTGATGGTGCGTCCCACGGTGCACACCTTGTCGACGGAGCGCTCCACCAAGGTGATCAGACGCCGCTGGGCTTCCTCGTCGAGTTCGCTCAGGTCCAGTTCGAGTACCTCGTCGAGTCGCGGGTACACCTCGTTCTCGCGGTCCGCCGCACCGGACACCCGGATGGTGGCGTCGTAGTTGTCGCCGAGTCGACGCGAGACCGGGAAGTCGGAGCTCATTCCGGTGCAGGCCGCCAACGCTATCTTGAGGAGTTCGCCGGGAGTGAAGACGCCGGGTACGGACTCCGATCCGATGAGAACTTCGGCTCCGCGAGAACTCTTGCCGGTGTAGAGGCGGGTGCCGGTGCGTTCGACCCAGAGTTCGGTGTGTGCGGGAGCGGATGCGGTGTTGTCAGCCATGTGCCAATCTTGCCACCGCGTCCGAATCCGAGCGCGCGTAGGCCTATCGGTGTCCGAGCGAGCGGGGAGCTGGTTGACAGCGCGGGCAACTGAACGAGGAGCGGTTCATGAACTTCTCCCGCCTGATCGGGGCACCACACCGCGGACAGGGCAGGCCTTCCTGCCCGTACGCGGACAGCGATCGGTCGAAGTATCCGGATTCTCCGTTGACGTTGACGTACAACGCGTCGAAGGATGTACCGCCCTGATCGAGCGCCTCCCCCATCACCGCTCGAGCGGCGGTGACGAGTTCCCGAAGTTTCGGTCTGGTCAGCGTTTCCGCGATCCGGTTGCCGTGGATCTTTGCGCGCCAGAGTGATTCGTCGGCATAGATGTTTCCGATGCCGGAGACGACGGTCTGGTCGAGAAGGGCGCGTTTGATCTCGGAGTGCTTGCGTTTGAGTGCGCCGACGACGGACTCGAGATCGAAAGCGGCGTCCATCGGATCTCGTGCGATGTGCGCCACCGATTCGGGGAGCAGGGTGCCGTCCACCTCGACCAACGGGGAGATGGACCAGCCACCGAACGTGCGCTGGTCGACGAAACGTAGATCCGCGCCGGAGTCGAGAACCACTCGAATACGAAGATGCTTTTCCCACGGCACACTGGGCGGCTGGACGAGCATCTGCCCGCTCATGCCGAGATGAACCACGAGGCCGACTCCGGCCGGTTCGAGCACCAGCCACAAGTATTTGCCACGACGCTCCGCCGACGCGATGGTTTGAGCGGCGAGTTGGCCGATCAGGTCATCGGCACCGAGCACGTGACGGCGCACGGCGCGCGGATGCAGTACTTCGACGGCTTCGATGCTCGCCCCGACAGCGTGTGCGTGCAGTCCGCGACGAACGACTTCTACTTCCGGCAGTTCAGGCAAGAGCGGATTTCAGCCGGCCGGTTCGGCAGCGGGAGCTTTCTTCGCGGAACCGTCCGAAGCCTTCTCGGACAACGCGTTCCACGCAGTGCTGGCCGCCTTCTGCTCGGCTTCTTTCTTCGAGCGGCCGATACCGACACCGTAAGGTGATCCGCCGACGAGAACTGTCGCCGTGAATTCCTTGTCGTGATCGGGGCCGGTAGCCGAAATCTCGTAGACCGGAACACCCACTCCGCGTTCTGCGGTGAGTTCTTGAAGGCTGGTCTTCCAGTCGAGACCGGCGCCCAGAAGTGGCGCTCTGGTCAGGAGGTCGTCGAACAGGTCGAGTACGACCCGGCGTGCCGTCTCGATACCGTGCTGAAGGTGAATGGCACCGAGTATCGACTCCATGCCATCGGCGAGGATGGACGGCTTGTCACGGCCGCCGGTCATTTCCTCGCCCTTACCCAGCAGCAGGTGCGCTCCGAGACCACCTTCGCCCAGAGTCCTGGCGACCTCGGCCAAGGCATGCATGTTCACGACGCTGGCACGAATCTTCGCCAGATCGCCCTCCGACTTGTCGGGGTGCGTCAGGTACAGATTTTCCGTGACCGTAACTCCGAGTACCGAATCCCCGAGAAACTCGAGGCGCTCGTTGGTCGGGAGTCCACCGTTCTCGTATGCGTACGAACGGTGCGTGAGAGCCAAAGTCAGAAGGCCTGGCTCTATATCGACGCCGACAGCGGCGAGGAGCGTGTCGTGATTGCCCTCGCCGCCGGCGGCTGAAACTGTATTTTCGCTCGTCATGGTCTTTCTCCGAAGAGAACTAGACAGCAGCGGTTACCTGGCGGCCCTTGTACGTGCCGCAGGACGGGCACGCGATATGCGGAAGGGTCTTTTCGCCACAGCCACGGTTGGGGCAGGTGACGAGGGTGGGCACAGTGGTCTTCCACTGGCTACGACGCGACCGCGTGTTGGATCGCGACATTTTGCGCTTGGGGACAGCCACTTCTACTTCTCCTCGGCTTCGGTGATCACAAGATTTTCGCTGTTGACTGACTCCACGCCAAATTTGGCCGCGAGACCAGCCCAGCGAGGGTCAAGTATGTCATGCCCATGCCCAGATTCCGCAATCGCCAGGCGAACGCCACATTCTGAACACAATCCGAGGCAATCGTCACTGCACAGAGGCTGGAGCGGAAGCGCCAGCCCGACTGCATCGACGATGACCGGTTCGAGATCGATCTGATCGTCCTCGACACCGTAGACCTCGCCCTCTTCCGTCGTCTCCTCGGTGACACTGTCCGGGTAAGCGAACAACTCGGTGAGATACAGATCGACGACCGACGAGAACGGCTCCAGACATCGAGAGCACTCACCCGCAGTGGGTGCGTGCACGGTGCCGGTGACGAGGACACCTTCGGAGACTGCTTCCATCCGAAGATCGAGCTCGATGTCCGAGCCGGATTCGATCGCGATCAGATCGAGACCGATACGACTCGGGGACTGGATTGTTCTCGCCACGACGCGCATCGACCCCGGACGACGACCCAATACGGTCGTGTCCAGAAGAAAACCCGCATCAGATGGCTGATGCGACGAATGACGACGGTGCTTTGACAAAGAGAACTCACCTGACTGTTGAAACTGGTATGGGCAACCACCCCACAATACCGGACAGCAGGCGCCATGCCCAATCCGCGTGCAGGTGAAAAGCCGACCCGAGCCGAGTCGGCCTTACGCACCTGCACCCCAAGGGGCGTAGCGATCTAACGACGCCGGTCGCTACGACGATCGTCGTCGAGGTAGTCCGGGACTCCGGAACCGGTACGCAACTGTTGCCGGCCACGGCCCACCGAACGGACGGTTCCGTTGAGGAACTCCTCGAACTCGGCAAGTTTGGTGTCCACGTACAGATCACACTCCGAACGCATGCGATCGGATTCGGCGTGCGCGGTGTCGATCACCCTGGCCGACTCCGTGTGCGCGGTCTGCACCACCTCGGTTTGCGAGACCAGTCGCGCCTGCTCGGCCGCGCCTTCGGCCACCGACCGATCGTAGGACGCCTTACCGGATTCGATCATCCGATCGGCTTCGGCGCGGGCGCGCCCGGTGACGGCGTCGTACTCGCGTCGCCCGTCGGTCACCGTACGTTCGGCTTCCACCTCGGCGTCTTCGACCAACTGGTCGGCGTGAGCGCGGGCTTCGGCGACCATGCGATCCGCCTGTGCCTTGGCGTCGGCGAGAAGTCGGTCGGCGTCGTCGCGTGCGTTCTCGACGGTCTCGGTGGCCTCGGCATTGGCGCTGCTCACGGTTTTCTCCGCGTTGGCGCGCGCGTCGCCGACCAGCTTGTCGCGGTGGTCGAGCACGTCTTGGGCGTCGTCCAGCTCACTCGGAATGGCGTCCCTGACATCGTCGAGCAGTTCCAGGACGTCACCTCGCGGTACGACGCACCCGGCGGTCATGGGAACACCGCGTGCCTCTTCGACGATTGCGACCAGTTCGTCCAGTGCCTCGAATACGCGGTACACAAGTAACCCCAATCTTTCCCCGGCCGGGATCGGCCAACATCGCCATCGGTCCAACCGGACCGATGCCTGTTCCCGTCCAAGTTTGCCGGAAGATCGGCCGACGGGGTGTCGCCTGGGGCGGTGTGTCGGGGATCAGCTGTTTTCGGCTGCCTGTTCCGCGAGCCTGGCCAGCAGTCGGGTATGCACGTTCGCGGGCACCATGTCGGAGACGTCGCCACCGTAGGTCGCGACTTCCTTGATCAACGAGCTCGACAGATAGCCGTACGTCGGGTTGGTCGCCATGAAGAGCGTGTCCACTCCGGTGAGCTTGCGGTTCATCTGCGCCATCTGCAGCTCGTAGTCGAAATCGGCAGCACCGCGCAGCCCCTTGACGATGGCACCGAGGCCTTCTTGCTTGGCGTAGTCGACCAGCAACCCCTGCCAGGAGCTGACCCGAACGTTGGGCAGGTGGCTGGTCGCATCTTCGAGCATCTCGATCCGCTCGTCGACAGTGAACATTCCACGCTTGTTCTTGTTGATCATCACCGTGACGACGACTTCGTCGAATTGCGCAGCAACTCTTGCGAATACGTCGAGGTGACCGTTGGTCACCGGGTCGAAGGATCCAGGGCAGACGGCACCAGTCATGAGTCCAGACGGTAGCAGGTGGCCAGTTCGATGCGGGCCTCGCCGTACTTCTTGACCTTGCCGGGTTCGAAACCGTCGGGCCACTGCGTCCGGGGTGAGCGCGACGAACGTTCGAGCACCACGATCGTCCCCTCTCCCACCCATTTGTTGGCCAGGAGATCCTCGAGCATGGACCGCACCGCGTCGTCGGTCACCGCGTACGGCGGATCGGCGATCACGATGTCGTACTCACGGCCACTCGGACCGCCGACGACGGCCGCCACCGGAGCGGCCCGGACCGAGGCACCCGGCAGAGCGAGCGTGGCGATGTTGTCCTTGATGACCGCGGCGGCCTTCGCGTCCGACTCCACGAGGACGACGTGCTCCGCGCCACGCGAGAGCGCCTCCAGCCCGAGCGCGCCCGATCCGGCGAACAGATCGAGCACGGCGCACCCGTCCAGGTCGATCCGCGCTTCGAGCGCACTGAACAGTGCTTCTCGGACGCGATCCGAGGTGGGACGGGTGCCGCTCGCCGGGACTCGCAGGCGTCTACCACCTGCGAGTCCCGAGATGATGCGTGTCACTCTGCGGCGCTCTCCCCGGTGGAGACGACGACGAGAAGGTCTCCGCCTTCGACCTGCTGGACGGCGCTGGTCGCGATCCGCGCGACCGTGCCGGCGCGCGGGGACGTGATCGCGGCTTCCATCTTCATCGCCTCGATGGTTGCGATGGTGTCACCGGCATCGATCTTCTGGCCTTCGGTGACCGCGAGGGTGACGACACCGGCGAACGGTGCTGCGACGTGACCGGCGTTGTTCTTGTCGGCCTTCTCCGCGACGGGAACGTCGCTGGCGATGGACCGGTCTCGGATGGAGACCGGACGCAACTGCCCGTTGAGGATGCACATGACAGTGCGGTAGCCGCGCTCGTCGGGTTCGGAGATCGCTTCCAGACCGATGATCAGCTGCACGCCGGGCGCGAGTTCGACGCGATGTTCCTCGCCGCGCCGCAAACCGTAGAAGAACTGGTTCGCCGACAACCGGGAGGTGTCGCCGTACTTGTCGCGGTGCTCGAGGAATTCCTTCGTCGGACCGGGGAAGAGCAACCGGTTCAACGTCGCACGGCGATCCTTCGACGAGCCGTCCAGCAGTGCCTCGTCCTCGGCGGAGAGCGGGGTTTCCGGCTTGGCCGGTCCGCGCCCTTCGAGGGCCTTGGTTCGGAACGGTTCCGGCCAGCCGCCGGGAGGCGTGCCGAGTTCGCCGCGCAGGAATCCGATCACCGAGTCCGGGATGTCGAACTTCGCCGGGTCGGCCGCGAACTCCTCCGAGGACACGCCGCCGCCCACCAGGTGCAGTGCCAGGTCACCGACCACCTTCGACGACGGGGTGACCTTCACCAGGTGACCGAGCATGCGGTCGGCGTCCGCATACTTGGCTTCGACCTCTTCGAACCGGTCACCGAGACCGAGGGCAACAGCCTGGGTGCGCAGGTTGGAGAGCTGACCGCCCGGGATTTCGTGGGTGTAGACGCGTCCGGTGGGTGCCGGGAGTCCGGATTCGAACGGGGCGTACACCTTTCGCAGTGCTTCCCAGTACGGTTCCAGATCGCACACGTTGCCCAGGTTCAGGCCGGTGTCGTAGTCCGAGTGTGCAGCTGCGGCCACGATCGCCGACAGCGCAGGCTGGCTGGTCGTACCGGCCAGGGCTGCGGACGCCCCGTCGACGGCATCCGCGCCTGCCTGCCAGGCCGCGAGGTAGGTCGCGAGCTGGCCGCCGGGGGTGTCGTGGGTGTGCACGTGCACCGGCAGGTCGAAGTTCTTGCGCAGAGCTGTCACCAGCGTGGTCGCGGCGGGAGCCCGGAGCAGGCCGGCCATGTCCTTGATCGCCAGCACGTGTGCGCCTGCGTCGACGATCTCTTCTGCCAGACGCAGGTAGTAGTCGAGCGTGTACAGCTTTTCGCCGGGGTTCGACAGGTCACCGGTGTAGCTCAGGGCGACCTCGGCGAGTGCGGTACCGGTCTCACGGACCGCGTCGATGGCCGGACGCATCTGATCGACGTTGTTGAGGGCGTCGAAGATACGGAAGATGTCGATACCGGTGTCGGTGGCTTCCTGCACGAACGCGCGGGTGACCTTCTCCGGGTACGGGGTGTAGCCGACCGTGTTGCGGCCACGCAGCAGCATCTGCAGGCAGATGTTCGGGATCGCCTCGCGCAGCGCGGCGAGGCGATACCACGGATCCTCGTGCAGGAAGCGCAGTCCTACGTCGTACGTGGCGCCGCCCCAGGCCTCGACCGAGAGCAGTTCCGGGGTCAGGCGGGCCACGTGCCCGGCAACTCCGAGGAGTCCACTGGTGCGCACGCGGGTCGCGAGCAGCGACTGGTGGGCATCGCGGAAGGTGGTGTCGGTGACGGCGACGGCCTTCTGCGCTCGCAGTGCCTTCGCGAATCCTTCCGGGCCGAGCTCGAGCAGTCGTTGCCGGCTACCGGCGGGCGGCGGGGTGGAGAGATCGATCTTGGGGAGCTTGTCCTGCGGGTACACCGCGGACGGGCGCTCGCCGTGCGGCTTGTTGACCGTCACGTCCGCGAGGTAGGTGAGGATCTTGGTGCCGCGGTCCGCGGACGAGCGCAGCGTCAGCAGCTGGGGGCGTTCCTCGATGAACGACGTGGTGACGCGGCCGGCCCGGAAATCCGGATCGTCGAGAACAGCCTGCAGGAACGGGATGTTCGTCGAGACGCCGCGGATACGGAATTCGGTGACGGCCCGCCGTGCGCGGGCGACGGCAGCTTCGAGGTCACGGCCACGGCAGGTCAGCTTGACGAGCATCGAGTCGAAGTACGCTCCGACCTCGGCGCCGAGCGTGGCGCCGCCGTCGAGGCGGATACCGGCGCCGCCCGGGGTGCGGTACGCGGTGATCCGGCCGGTGTCCGGGCGGAATCCGTTTGCCGGGTCTTCGGTGGTGATACGACACTGTAGTGCTGCGCCGCGCAACCGGACGGTGTCCTGCGTCAGGCCCAACTCGTCGAGGGTCGCACCGGAGGCGATCCGCAACTGCGACTGCACCAGATCCACGTCCGTCACTTCTTCGGTGACGGTGTGCTCGACCTGGATTCGCGGGTTCATCTCGATGAAGACGTGGTTACCGCGGGTGTCGAGGAGGAACTCGACGGTACCGGCGCAGGTGTAGCCGATCTGCTTGGCGAACGCGACGGCGTCGGCACAGATCTTGGCGCGCAACTCTTCCGGCAGGTTCGGGGCCGGGGCGATCTCGATGACCTTCTGGTGCCTGCGCTGGAGCGAACAGTCCCGCTCGAAGAGGTGAATGACGTTGCCGTGCTCGTCGGCCAGAATCTGGACTTCGATGTGCCGGGGATCGATCACGGCCTGCTCGAGGAACACCGTCGGATCACCGAACGCCGACTCAGCTTCGCGCGCAGCAGCTTCGATCGCTTCACGTAGGTGCTCACGCTCGGCGACACGGCGCATACCGCGGCCACCGCCGCCGGCGACGGCCTTGACGAAGATCGGGAACGTCATCTCTTCCGCCGCCGCCAACAACTCGTCGATGTCGGACGAGGGCTCCGACGACGCCAGCACCGGCAGACCTGCTGCCTTCGCGGCGGCGATCGCCCGCGCCTTGTTTCCGGTCAGCTCCAGGATTTCCGCGGACGGGCCGACGAACTTGATTCCGGCATCGGCACACGCGGCCGACAGATCCGGGTTCTCCGAGAGGAATCCGTAACCCGGGTAGATGGCGTCGGCGCCTGCGCTCTTGGCGGCAGCGACGATTTCCTCGACCGAGAGGTACGCCCGAACCGGGTGCCCCACCTCGCCGATCTGATAACTCTCGTCCGCCTTCAGACGGTGGATCGAGTTTCGATCCTCGAACGGGAACACCGCAACGGTTCCAGCACCTAGTTCATAGGCGGCACGGAACGCACGGATCGCAATTTCGCCACGGTTCGCGACGAGCACTTTGGAGAACATGCAAGGAAAGTACCGTGGATAGGAACGACAGCGGGCAACCGCGTCCCAGATTTCAAGACTGAATCGTGAAACCTGCCGGTGGGTTTCCACTATTCGATTTCGCCACGAGGTCGGACTCGATCAGGACTTCTCGAGGTATTCGATCCGATCCGAGTCGAGCGCGGCTCTCACCATCGACGCCAATGCGGGGTGCTCGTCCAACGAGGGATCCGCCTCGACGACGCTCTGCGCGAACTCCCGTGCGGATTCGAGGATCTCCGAATGAAGCATCAGGGAAAGCAGCCTCAGGTTGGTTGTCGTGCCGGACTGCGCCGCACCGAGAATGTCGCCTTCGCGCCGGGTGGCGAGGTCGAGTTGCGCGAGCTCGAAACCGTCGTTGGTCGCGGCCACCGCCGACAACCGCTCGTACGCCGGACCGCCGGGATTGCTGCCGGTGACCAGAATGCACAGACCCTGATGTTTTCCTCGCCCGACGCGGCCGCGAAGCTGATGGAGCTGACTGACACCGAAGCGCTCGGCGTCGACGATCACCATCACGGTGGCATTGGGAACGTCCACCCCGACTTCCACGACGGTGGTGCACACGAGGACGTCGATGTCGCCGACGTTGAAGGCCGTCATGACGAGGTCCTTCTCCTCCGACGGCAGGCGTCCGTGCAACAGTCCGACACTCAGATCCGCGAGCGGACCGGCGGACAGTTCCTCGAAGACGTCGACAGCAGATTTGGTCTCCGGCTGCTTCTCCTCGGTGAACTGGTCTTCGCCGCCGGCCTGTTCGCCGTCGCCGATGCGCGAGCACACGACGTACGCCTGGCGACCGTCCGCAACGTCCTCCCGGATTCGTTCCCAGGCCCGATCGACCCATTGGGGTTTCTGCTTCGCGGGCACGACACTGCTCTTGATAGGGGTGCGACCTCGGGGCAACTCGCGCAGCGTCGACACTTCGAGGTCGCCCAGCACCGTCATCGCGATGGTTCGAGGAATCGGGGTTGCCGTCATGACCAGCAGATGCGGACTCAGGCCTTCGCGTGCTCGCGATCGCAACTGATCCCGCTGCTCGACGCCGAATCGGTGTTGCTCGTCCACTACGACCATGCCGAGGTTGAAGAATTCGACGGTGTCCTGGATGAGGGCGTGGGTACCGATCACGATGCCGGCGTCACCGGTGACGGCCTCGAGGAGCGCGGCACGCTTGGCCGCCACCGGTAGTGATCCGGTCAGCAGGGTGATCCTGGTGGAGTGCTCGGGCGAACCCAGTTCACCGCCCGTGGCGAGTTCGCCCATCATCTTGCGTAACGACCGGGCGTGCTGGTTGGCGAGGACTTCGGTCGGCGCGAGGAGCGCACATTGGTAACCGGCGTCGACCACCTGGAGCATCGCCCGCAACGCGACGATCGTCTTACCCGAGCCGACCTCACCTTGCAGTAGCCGGCTCATCGGACGGGCACGAGAGAGATCGTCGGAGATCTCCGCCGCGACGGCCTGTTGGCCTTGCGTCAGCGTGAAGGGCAGCATGTCTTCGAATTGCTCCGCGATACCACCCCGTACCGGAACGCAGGCGGGCGCCACCCGTTCCGAGTTGTCGCGTCGCCGCATGGCGAGCACCAATTGCAAGGAGAGTGCCTCGTCGAATCGGAGTCGCTCCTGAGCCCGCTCGATGTCGTCCTTGGTGTCGGGAAGATGGACGGTACGCAGCGCTTCGTCCAGTTCGAGGAAGCCGTGCTCGGCGCGGGTGTTGTCGGGAAGCGGTTCCGGAACGGGATCGAGTTGGTCGAGTACCTGCCGAACACAACGCATGATGGTCCAGCTCTCCACGTCCCGCGTCGCGGGGTAGAGCGGGATCAAGGCCCGATCGAACACCGACAGATCGAGCTCCGCGCCGGGATCCTGGTTGGCGCGTGCAAGACCGGCAAGATCACCGGCACCTTTGACCGAAGACAGCGGAACAACCGTATTCTCTTCCCCGGCACGGGGTTCCGGAAGAACCAGATAACTCGGATGCGTCAACGACCACTTTCCGCGGAAGTACTTCACGGTCCCGGAGAACATAGCCCGCACACCGGGCTTGATGACGTGCCGCACCTTGTGCGGACTGAAGAACGTCACGTCGACGGTCTGGGTGTCGGTCGACAGCGACACCTTCAGCATCTGCCCCGGCCGGTTCTTCATCTTCACCACCGCCGCCGACGACACCCGGGCGATGATCGTGATGTGCTCGCCTTCCGGTGGCTCCTTCTCCGCCAACTCCTTACCTGCCGAGGCGTACCGGTGCGGGTAGTGACGCAGGAGATCCTCGACGTTGCGGATCTCGAAAGCCTCGTCGAGCGCTTCCGCCGTCTTCTTACCCAGTAATGGTTCGAGTGGGTCGGCGAGCGTCGCCATCAGTTCCTCCGCCTAAGTGCTCGTGTGCTCGGCAAGCGAGACGCCGATACATGTCCGACTTGAAATATCACGATGCACCGACATCCTCACTCGACGCCCAACTGGAACAGATCGCCCGGCTGCCCGCCTCGGTACACGAGCACATCCACTCCCGGATGACGGGCGGCGACATGCCCGCGAATGCTCTCGGACAGCCCGTGCGGGGCCTCCTCCCCCATGAGCAGCGTCACCAACTCACCGCCGGAACCGAGCGCCAGGTCGATCAGGCGGGCACTCGTCGCCACGACGTCGGGTCCGATCACCACCACCTCGTGACCCATCAACCCGATGGCGTCGCCCGGATCGCAGGTGCCCACGTACGTCAACGATCGCTCGGCGGCAATCCGCAACGAGCCCCACCGCGTGCCCGCCGCCGCTTCCGACATGGTGAAGCCGTCGTCCGCCACGTTGCGCCGTCCGTCGTGCACCGCGAGAGCGGCCAGGCCTTGCACCATGGAGGACGTGGACAACAGAAGTACCTGATGCACGTCGTCGCGGGCCGCTGCGCTGACGGCGACCAATTCCTGGGCACTGAGCGCACCGTTGGGCAGCACCAGCACTTCACTCAGTTCCAACTGTCGTATCCGGCCGAGTAGTTGACCGCGGGTGACCGGCGACTCGTCGCACCGGAGGACGATGGCACCTTCACTCGCGTACAGCTCCGCTGCCCCGTCACCCGCGACGATCGCCAACACACCACGCGCACGGTCGCCTGTCAGTCGCCTCTCCGCGCGCGCAACACGTTTGTCGCGTTCGTCGACCAGAAAACTGCTGATCCGAATCCCGTGAACCCGGCCCGCCTCCAGCCCGGCCTCGACGGCGGCACCGGCATCACAGCAGTGCACGTGGACCGACCAACCGCCGTGACCGTCGCCGACGATGACGGTGGAGTCGCCGAGTCCGGCCAGGCGATGTCGCAGCGACGCCATCCGCGCTTCGTCGGAACCGTCCACCAGATACATCACCTCGAAGTCCTGCTCGGAGTGATCACCGCACTCGGCGCCCCCACCGGCGACGACCCGAGTGCTCGAATCCGTCACGCCCGGCCCCGCCACCACCCCCAGCCCCGGCCGCGGGTCGGATGCGCCCGTCAGTGCCTCCACCAACGCGTCGAGGATGACGACGAGCCCGAATCCCCCGGCGTCGACCACACCCGACGAGGCCAGTACTTCCAGCTGTCCGGGGGTGCGGTCGAGAGCCACGGCAGCAGCATCGGCAGCGGCTCGAACCACCACTTCCAGATCTTCGCCACTGGGCGTCTGCGTCCTCACGCACGACTGCGCAGCTTCGCCGGAGGAGCGCAGGACGGTGACGATGGTGCCCTCCACCAGGTCGGTCACGGCGCGGGTGGCCAAGCCGGTGGCGGCGCTGAGGGCGTCGGCGAATATCCGCCCGTCCAGTACGTCACCGCGGACGACCTCCGCGAATCCCCGAATCACCTGCGAGAGGATCACTCCGGAGTTTCCACGCGCCCCCGCCACAGCTCCGCGGGCAAGGGCATTGGCGACCCGTCCGGCGCTCGACATGTCGTCGTCCAACGATTCCGCGGCGTCGAGCGCTGCCCGCATGGTGAACAGAAGGTTGGTGCCGGTGTCCGAATCAGGGATCGGGAAGACGTTGAGACTGTTGATTTCGCCGCGCCGGAACTCCAGGCGGTCGACGGCACGTCGGGCCCAGTTCGTGAGCAGCACCCCGTCGGCCACGACACCTCGCTGGGCATGCACCACTGACGACTCCCCACGACGACGGACACGATCGGTGTGCCGTCGAGGGTAGCCCGGAGCAGGAGCGTGTGATGCTCGCGAGGGTTCGACGGGCCACGGTTTGGCCAATCGGCACGTGAGCGGTTACTCTTGCACGGTTGCCTCGAACGGGTCACGAGAAATGCCGCTGCAGATGATGTTGCACGTTTTCAGTGTTCGTTCAGCAGTGCGGCGGGCGGTCGAAGACCGATTCGGTATCAGGTATATTCGGATTGTAATTCTGGCTTCCCTCGCGTGTAGGGTAACCACTTCAATATTCATTTCTAACAAGGAGTTCGCGACTATGGCTGCCGTCTGCGACGTATGCGCCAAGGGGCCCGGCTTCGGTAAGTCGGTCTCGCACTCGCACCGGCGAACCAATCGTCGCTGGAACCCGAACATTCAGTCTGTTCGTACCGAGGTTGCGCCGGGTAACACCCGCAAGGTCAACGTGTGCACCTCCTGCCTCAAGGCAGGCAAGGTGACTCGGGGCTGATTTCCCGACCACAGAAGTACCACAGATCTACCCCCGACACTCCGGTGTCGGGGGTAGATCTGTTTCGGCGACCCGGCACCGGGGTGACGATCGGCCTACCACCGCGTCACCGCGTACCTGCCACCCGGGTACCGGCCGTCACATCGCACCCGTAATGTGCGGTGAATGACTTCCTTTGATGATTCCAGCAAGGTCGCTGTCGACGAGGGCGTGCTTCGCATCACGATATCGACTGCGGCAAACGGCACCTCACTCGACAGCGCAGGCCTCGTTCAGGGAGTTGCCGCCTTGACCTCTGCCGGCCCGGAGATCGGCAGTGTCCTTCTCGTCGGTGAAGGCTCCAACTTCTGTGCGGGAGGCAATGTCCGAGAATTCGCGGCAGCTCCGGACCGTAGCCGGCTGGTAGGCGCGGTCGCACGTTCGTTTCACGATTTCGTTCGCGCCCTCGACAACGCTTCCGTTCCGGTTGTCGCCGGAGTCCACGGATGGGCGGCCGGAGCCGGCATGAGCCTGGTCTGTCTTGCCGACGTCGCCATCGGAGGTCCGGGGACAAAGCTCCGACCTGCGTATCCTTCCATCGGATTCACCCCGGACGGCGGAATGTCGTGGACGTTGCCGCGCATCGTCGGCACCGGGCGGGCCAGTGAGATCCTGCTCAACGATTCCGTGATCGGCGGCGACGAGGCCGTGCGGCTGGGCATACTGGCCAGACTCGTCGGTGACGACGAGGTCCAGGAGGAGGCCGCGCGTCTGGCTCGCTCGCTGGCCAACGGTCCAAGTTCCTCGCACGCGGGGATCAAGGCGCTCCTACGCGGGGCCCGCACCAATTCGCTGAGTGAGCAACTCGACGCCGAAGCCGCGTCGATCAGTGTCGCTGCCGACAGCCCGGTCGGGCGTGAGGGTGTCGACGCGTTCGTCGAGAAGCGTCGGCCCGACTGGTCGGCCGCGAAGCAGCAGTAGAACGCGGTGAGCCGGACTGCGCGGGGCACAGACCGGCTCACCGAGATCCTCAGGCCAGTCGCCAGTCGATCGGATCGGCGCCGAGATCGGTCAAGATCTGATTGGTGCGGCTGAACGGACGTGAACCGAAAAAGCCGCGCGACGCGGAAAGCGGTGACGGATGGGCGGATTCGATGATCGGCGTGTCACCGAGCATGGGCCGGAGTGTCCCGGCATCGCGACCCCACAAGATGGCAACCATGGGTGTCGGTCGTGCCACGAGCGCACGAATCGCCTGCTCGGTGACCACTTCCCAGCCCTTCTTCCGATGCGATGCCGCCTGACCGGGCTGTACGGTGAGCACTCGGTTCAACAGCAGCACACCCTGCTCTGACCACGGCGTCAGATCGCCGTCGGCCGGAATCGGAAAGCCGAGATCTTCGTGATATTCCTTGTAGATGTTTCCCAGACTCCGCGGGACCGGGCGCACGTCGGGTGCCACCGAAAAGCTCAATCCGACTGCATGACCGGGCGTCGGATACGGGTCCTGACCCACGACGAGTACCCGAACCCGATCGAACGGTGACGTGAAGGCCCGAAGCACGTTCTCGCCTGCCGGTAGATACTGCCGCCCCGCTGCGATCTCGGCGCGCAGAAAATTTCCCATCTCGGTGATCTGATCCGATACCGGTTCCAGGGCCTTCGCCCATCCCGCGTCCATGATCTCCGTCAACGGCGCCATCAGCGTTGCCCCCGTACTGCGCCACCGTCGCGACGGGTGAGCGGTCCTGTGTTCTCGAGTTCACCTGCAGCCATGGGAAAAACCTATACCGAAGGGCGGTCGAGAGTCGAAAAACTGTGCCAGCCACCACCAGATCCTCGCAACCGGCCGTCGACGACGACTCCGGTTCCCTCGCGCACCACACCGATCACGGTCCAGCCGTCCGGAACATCGGCGTCCGGCGCGAAAGTGGCCGCAAACCCGTGATCCTCTCCGCCCGAGAGAACGAACTCGAGCGGATCGACTCCGAGCGCGGCGGCAGCATCGTGAACCTGGTCCGAGGTCGGCACTGCCGCGGATGCGATCTCGATCTGCACTCCCGACGCGTCCGCGAGGTGTCTGAGGTCCGCGATGACGCCGTCCGAAATGTCAGTCATCGCATGAGCTGCGCCCGATGCCGCCCACGCTGCGGAATACGGCGGATTCGGGACTCGATGAAGTGCGAGAAGCTCCGGAAATCCGTCGATCTCGGCGAGTAGCAGTCCCAATCCCGCTGCCGACAAGCCGAACCGACCTGCCAGCGCGACCTGATCTCCCACCTGCGCGCCCGACCGCACAACCGCGCTGCGCCCACCCAGGTCACCCAACACGGTCACCGAGACGACGATCTCGGTGGACTGCACCAAATCGCCACCGACCACTCCGGCACCCAAATCGGTTGCCGAATCCCATATTCCGGAGGAAATGCCGTCGAGAACCGAGACCGGAGTAGACGCCGGGCACCCCAGGGACACGGTGAAAGCCGTCGGGCGTGCGCCCATCGAGACGATGTCGGCGACGTTCTGCGCTACTGCCTTGCGCCCGATGTCCCGCGGCGAAGACCAGTCGAGCCGAAAGTGCCGGCCCTCGACCAACATGTCGGAGGAGATCACTACTCGCCCGTCGCCTGCGGTCACTATCGCCGCATCGTCACCAGGTCCCAACTCGGTAGCGACCGGTTGGATTCTGCCGACGAGCGAACGCCCGATCACGCCGAACTCCCCTACCTCCGCAACCGTGCGATCGGGATGCTCGGCGTGCGGCGGTGTCGATCGAAACGATGAGATGACTCTCTCCCTTGCCGGCCCACGTCACCGGAAAACGGCCTGCGGTACCTTCTAGCTGTGGTCATGAACTTTCGACAAGCTCACAGGTGCGTAGGCAATCCTACCGACCGTCGCAGAGCGTCGTCCGCCGTCACCACACCGACGAACCGAACGAAGAGCCGAGCATGACTGAAAACACGCCCCCAGCCGAAAATTCCGAGCAACTCGACGTTCCCGAGCGCCGCAGCCCGGCCCTGATCGCCACTGCCGTCGCGCTTCCGGTCGCCTTGATCATCGGCGTGAGCATCGCCGCAGTGGTGGCCGGAAGGAATCCGGCACTCGAACCGGTGGCGTTGGGACCGGTGCCCGCCCCGGCCGCAGACTCGGCGTCCTGTACGTCTCTGCTCGGCGCACTTCCGGACACCGTCGACGACTTCACCAAGGCCGAACTGGTCGAGCCCGCCCCGGCAGGTGCTGCGGCATGGCAACGCAGCGACAGCGAGCCCATCGTCTTGCGCTGCGGACTTGACCGTCCGGTCGAATTCGACAGGGCCGCCGCCCTCCAGGTAGTGAACGGAGTTCAGTGGTTCCAGGTCTCCGGAACCGACGTCGGGCTGAAGGCGAGCACCTGGTTCGCCGTCGACCGCGGCGACTACATCGGCATCACCGTCCCCGACGGCACCGGACCGACTCCGATTCAGGAGATTTCCGATACCATCTCGGCAACGCTCGAGCAGCAGCCACTCGACCCGGCACCCCTGCCCGGCAACTGAGGCGACCCGGCAACTGACACCACCCGGCGACCAACCGACTCGGTGCCGGTAAGACATCCGCGTGGGGCATCGGCCTCAGCGCAGACCGGTCCCGCGCGCCAGTGCGGTGTCCACCAGCGTCGAAATCAGGGTGCGATAGTCGATTCCCGTCGCATTCCACATCTTCGGGTACATCGAGATCGACGTGAATCCCGGCATGGTGTTGATCTCGTTGATGACCGGACCGTTGTCGGTGACGAAGAAGTCGACCCGCGAGAGCCCTTGGCAGTCGAGCGCCTTGAAGGCGCGGACAGCGAGCGCACGGATCTCGTCGCTGACGTTCTCGTCGAGGTGCGCCGGAATGTCGAATTCGCAGACATCGTCGAGATACTTGGTATCGAAGTCGTAGAACGCGTCGGAATCACCGTCTGCATCCGGCATGCGTATCTCGGCGACGACACTTGCCCGCACATCACCGTCGGGGAATTCGAGAACCCCACACTCGACCTCGCGTCCTACGATCGCGCCCTCGACGATCACCTTCGGATCGTGCAGTCGGGCATGAGCGATCGCCGAGTCGAGGCCCGCCCACTCCGTCACGCGGGTGATGCCGATCGACGAACCTCCGCGAGCCGGCTTGACGAACACCGGCAGACCCAGTTGCTCTTTCCAGGCATCGGTCAAGGTGGCATCTCCCGGCCGTAGAACGACCTGCTCCCCCACCGGAAGGCCCTCGGCGGCAAGAAGTTTCTTCGTGAACTCCTTGTCCATTCCGGCCGCACTGGCCAGTACCCCCGGCCCCACGTAAGGGATTCCGGCCAATTCGAGGAGACCTTGGATGGTTCCGTCCTCACCGTATGCACCGTGCAGCACCGGGAACACCACGTCGACCGTCGACAGCACGTTCCCCGCATCCGCGACGTCGAGCGACATCACCTCGCCGCCGCGAGTCGGATCGACACTGAGCACCAGGGCCGCTGCGTCCTTGTCGACGGTAGGTAGCTCGCGTCCGTCGATCCTCAGCGCCTTCGGGTCGGCGGCACCGACGACCCACGAACCGTCGACGGTGATCCCGATCGGTACGACGTCGTAGAGTTCCGGGTCGAGGTTACGCAGTACGCTCCCCGCCGAGACGCAGGACACTGAATGCTCGTTGCTCCGGCCGCCGAAGATCACGGCTACCCGGGTACGCCTGTTGTTCACGCGTCAAACGGTACCGTCGATTCGACTTCGGCATGCGATCGGGCCGGGCCGAATTTCACCGGCCGAGGTGCGGAGAATCGAGTGCGCGTTCGAAATCGGCCAGCAGATCTTCCGTATCTTCTATGCCGCAAGAAATTCGAACGAAACCTGCACTGACGTCGTCACCCCACCTGGCACGCCGGTCCACGGTCGTGTGAATGCCACCGAAGCTCGTTGCCGCAGAAACCAGTGCACTCGACTCGACCAAGGAGTGGAAGTGCGCCGCCGACTCCAACTCGATACTCACCAGGCCCCCGAACCGTCGCATCTGATCGGATGCCACGAAGAAGGACGGGTCGCCGGCGAGCCCTGGGTATCGCACCGACCGAACAGCCGGATGCACCGTGAGCATCTCGCTCAAGGCTTGGGCGTTGTCGCACTGGCGTCCGAAGCGCAATCCCGCCGTACCGAGGCTGCGGTGCGCGAGCCAGGTTTCGAACGGCCCGAGCACGGTACCGGAGAGCAGACGTTCGCGTCCGATCGACGCGGCAGTCTCCTCGTTCGCAGTGGCGACATACCCCATGAGCAGATCGCTGTGACCGCTCAGCGTCTTGGTGCCACTGGCCACGACGACGTCGGCGCCCAGCTCGAGAGGTCGCTGCCCCAACGGAGTTGCGGTCGTGTTGTCCACCACGAGCATCGCGCCGACCCGGTGACACACCTGCGCGAGAGTTCGGAGGTCCACGACGTCGAGGGTCGGATTGGACGGGGTCTCGGCGACCACCACGACGCGGCCCGCTGCCGATTCGACGGCGTCCGCGAATGCGGGCGAACCCATGTCGCGGGTGGTCGTCTCGCGCACCGTGATCCCGAGCGGTGACAACCGCTCGTGCGCGTAGAGGCGAACCTGGTAGTAGCCGTCCGCGGGAACGACGAGCGTGTCCCCCGCGGCGAGGACACTGCGCAATGTGGACGTGATCGCGGACATTCCCGAGCCGGTGACCACCGCGTACCGCGCACCCTCGAGTTCGGCGAGGGCAGCTTCGAGCGCACGCCACCCCGGATTGGACGCTCGTGCGTACGTGTCGGTTTCGGAACCTTCCTCGCTCGACAACTGGTAGGGAGCTGCGAAGACCGGGCCCGGTTGAATCGGCGCGCCCGGGACGTGCTCGGCCGAGACCGCCACGACACTTCGAGTGGAATCTCCGTAGCCGCGCGATTCGTTCATTCGGGCTTGATCCGTCGTCCGAGCAGGCCGCCGATCGCCTCGCTCACCGCCAACCCTTCGTGACAGACCCGATGAACGGCATCGGTGAGCGGCATTTCGACGTCGTATCCTTCGGCGAGTGCACGGACCGAGGTGCACGACTTCACGCCTTCGGCCACCTGGCCGTTGGCGGCCTGTTGCGCCGACTCCATCGATCCGCCGCGCCCGAGCCGTTCACCGAACGTGCGATTGCGTGAAAGACCGGACGTGCACGTCGCCACCAGATCGCCGACTCCGGCGAGACCGGCAAGAGTGGAGGCGTTGCCACCCAGCGCGACCCCCAGTCGTGTGGTCTCCGCCAGTCCACGGGTGATGATGCTGGCCACCGTGTTGTCGCCGAATCCGCTTCCTGCCGCCATGCCACACGCGAGCGCGATGACGTTCTTGCACGCACCTCCGATCTCACAGCCGATGACGTCCGAATTGGTGTACGGCCTGAAATAACCTGTCGCACAGGCATGTTGAAGAGCCAATGCACGCGAGGAATCCGAGCACGCGATCACCGTCGCGGCCGGTTGCCCGCTTGCGATCTCATGTGCCAGATTAGGCCCGGACAGTACGGCCACACGGCTGATGTCGACTCCGGTGACCGAGACGATCACTTGGCTCATGCGCATCAACGTCCCCGTCTCGATGCCCTTGGCCAAACTCAACAGAGTCGCGTCGGGTCCGATCGAATCCTTCCACTGCTCCAGATTCGCCCGGAGCGACTGCGACGGCACGGCGAGCACCACGAAGTCCGCACCGTCCAGAGCCTCCTCGTGCCGATGCGTGGCCCTGATCGATTCGGGTAGCGCGACGCCGGGGAGGTAGTCGCTGTTCTCGTGATCGGAATCGATCCGGGCAGCTACTTCTTCGCGCCTGGCCCACATGGTCACGTCGTTACCGGCCTCGGCCATCACCTTGGCAAGTGCCGTCCCCCACGAGCCCGCACCCAATACTGTTGCCTTGCTCACACAGTCACCTCGTCTACCCCTCATGACTTTCGACCGGACGCCGGGCCTGCACGTGAAGCGACTCGTCGTGGTCGACGCCGATCACCGACGGCCTGTGCCGCCGGTCACGAAACCGTCCGCACAGCGTATCGTCCGCCCGCACGTCACCGCCGGAGCAGGCCGGGCGGCCGCTCACGGACAAGACGGGCATCCACTGGCAAGATCGAGCTATGAGTACCGCGAAACCGAACGCTCCCGCGTCCAGCGCCGCCGGGGTTCGATCGGACGCGCGCCGTATGCATGCCATCGTCGCGGTGAAGGCGCTGTCGACGGCGAAGTCCCGTCTGGCCGCCGACCTGGACTCGCATGCACGCGAAGATCTGGTGCTGGCCATGCTCCACGACACACTGCGCGTCGTCGCCTCCGTGCCGACCATCGAGGCCGTCACCGTCGTGACGCCGGATCCGACAGTTGCAGCCCTCGCGTACTCCGCCCGGGTCGACGTGTTCGCCGATCCGGGATATGTCGCCGATCGACCGGCAGACCCGAGCGCACCCGAACGATCACTCAACGACGCTCTCCGCGCAGCCGCTGATCACATACGCAGCGCCCACGGGAACGTCGACCTCGTCGTGCTGCAAGCCGATCTTCCCGCGTTGCGCACCAGCGAGCTCGTCGAGGCGGCCACTGCTGCCCGGGCAGGCGGGCGTTCCATCGTCGTCGACCATCACGGGACCGGCACTTCCGCATTGTTCTCATGCGATCCCGATCAGCCGCTCGACCCCCACTTCGGACCGGAATCCGCTCGAAGACACCAGATTTCGGGAGCACGTGTCATCGACGGATCATGGCCCGGATTGCAGACCGACGTCGACACCCACGCTGATCTGCTGACGGTCCGTACACTCGGCGTGGGGCCGGCGACTCACGCGTCGTTGATCCGATTCAACTCGGTTTCGTCGAACACCCGGTGAATAATTTGCCGATCAATTGTCGGACCGCGCGAGATTAGGGGATGATCGACCGGTGAGCAACGGCGAAGCACTCGAGCACCACACTTCCGACACCGACTCCGTCGACGACTCGACTCGACTCGATCGCGCCGCATCGGCAGCCCAGCGGCCCGGCCCCGGGGTGTCCGGAACCAATATTCCGGGTGCACCGCCCGCCGCTACGGCCGATACCCGATCAGATCTCCTTGCCGGACTACCCGAAGATCGTTATCTCAACCGCGAACTCAGCTGGCTCGATTTCAACGCCCGCGTCCTCGCATTGGCCGCAGACGAATCCCTGCCGCTCCTCGAGCGGGCGAAATTCCTGGCGATCTTCGCCTCGAATCTCGACGAGTTCTTCATGGTTCGGGTGGCCGGTTTGAAACGTCGTGACGAGACGGGATTGTCGGTGCGATCCGCCGACGGCCTGTCCCCCCGCGAACAATTGGCGTTGATCGCCAAACGTACTCAAGAACTAGCCGACCAGCATGCTCGCGTCTTCCTCGACTCGGTTCGGCCCGCATTGGCGGCCGAGGGCATCTCGATAATCCGGTGGGCCGATCTCAGCGCAGACGATCACGAGCGTTTGTCGGCACACTTCCTCGAGCAGGTGTTCCCGGTTCTGACGCCGCTCGCGGTCGACCACGCGCATCCGTTCCCCTACATCAGCGGCTTGAGTTTGAACCTCGCCGTCACCGTGAAAGATTCACTGACTCGGGGCGAGCACTTCGCGCGGGTCAAGGTTCCCGACAACGTCGGACGGTTCGTGCGCGTCAAGAGCACCACGTCGTCGTCGACCATCGATTCTTTTCTGCCGATGGAAGAATTGATCTCGGCGCATCTCGACGTCCTGTTCCCCGGCATGGAAATCGTCGAGCACCATGCCTTCCGTATCACGCGCAACGCGGATTTCGAGGTCGAAGAGGACCGCGACGAAGATCTGCTGCAAGCCCTCGAACGTGAACTGGCGCGACGCCGGTTCGGCTCGCCGGTTCGGCTCGAGATCGCCGACGACATGACCGAGCACATGCTCGAACTGCTCTTACGCGAACTCGACGTCGATCCCGCCGACGTTATCGAAGTATCTGGTCTGCTCGACTTGTCCTGCCTGTGGCAGGTTTACGCCGTGGATCGCCCGGCGCTCAAGGACGCACCGTTCGTGCCGGCCACTCACCCGGCTTTCGGTGAACGGGAAACTCCGAAGAGCGTCTTCTCGACACTGCGCGAAGGGGATGTTCTCGTTCACCACCCCTATGATTCCTTCTCCACCAGTGTCCAGCGTTTCATCGAGCAGGCGGCAGCGGACCCGCAGGTGCTCGCGATCAAACAAACCCTGTACCGCACCTCGGGTGACTCTCCGATCGTCAATGCACTCATCGACGCGGCCGAGGCCGGCAAGCAGGTTGTGGCCCTGGTGGAGATCAAGGCTCGCTTCGACGAACAGGCGAACATCAAGTGGGCTCGCAAACTCGAACAAGCCGGGGTGCACGTCGTGTACGGCTTGGTCGGACTCAAGACTCACTGCAAGACCTGCCTGGTGGTCAGGCGTGAGGGGTCCACGATCCGGCGCTACTGCCACATCGGTACCGGAAACTACAACCCGAAAACCGCTCGACTGTACGAAGACGTCGGACTGCTCACCGCTGCACCTGAAATCGGCGCCGACCTGACCGATCTGTTCAATTCGTTGACCGGATACTCGCGCAAGACCAACTACCGCAATCTCCTGGTCGCCCCGTACGGGGTTCGACGCGGAATCATCGAGCGCATCGATGCCGAGATCGCGCACAAACTTGCCGGACGAGATGCCGCCGTCCGCTTGAAAGCCAATGCTCTCGTCGACGAGCAGGTCATCGATGCGTTGTACCGGGCCTCGCAGGCCGGAGTGCCGGTGCAGATCGTCGTTCGCGGGATCTGTGCTCTCAAGCCAGGCGTGCCGGGTCTGAGTGAGAACATCGAGGTGCGTTCGATTCTCGGCCGTTTCCTCGAACACTCACGGTCCTTCCACTTCAAGGCCGCTGACGAGTTCTGGATCGGTAGCGCGGATATGATGCACCGAAATCTGGATCGTCGAGTCGAGGTGATGGTTCAGGTCAAGGATCCGAAGCTGGCCGGCCAGTTGAGCGACATCTTCGATTCTGCACTTGATCCCAGAACTCGGTGCTGGGTACTGCATCCGGATGGTAGCTGGATTGCGGCTCCCGAACGCGGGGAGGACGTCCGCGAGCACCAACATTCATTGATGCGAAGCCGTGCCTCCAACGGATCGTGACGGGGCCGAGTCATCATGAAAGACAAACCGGTCAAGGCCAATATCTTTGCCGCCGGCGCAGTACTGTGGCGAAAATCTCCCGCCGACGATCGAACCGTCGAGATCGCTGTGGTGCATCGCCCGAAATACGATGACTGGTCTTTTCCCAAGGGAAAGCTCGATCCTGGCGAGACCTTTATCGGTGCGGCTGTTCGGGAGGTGGAGGAGGAAACATCTGTCACCGGACGATTCGGAAGGAATCTCGGCACGGTGACCTATCCGATTCCCGGTCATCGCAAACTCAAACGCGTCGAATACTGGGCAGCCGAAGCGGTACGAGGCTCCTTCGAGCCGAACAACGAAGTCGACGTACTTCTCTGGCTTCCGATTTCGGAGGTAGCCGACCAACTGTCGTATCCGATGGATCGGATGATCCTCCGGCGGTTCTGCGCGCTACCGCCCGACACGCACACCGTGCTACTGGTCCGGCACGGCAAAGCAGGTAACCGTAAGCGGTACAAGGGTGACGACACCTTGCGCCCACTCGATCCCACGGGCAGAAAGCAATCCACGGCTCTGGTGGATCAATTGACGATCTTCGGCGCCGATGCCGTGTTCGCAGCCGAACGTACCCGCTGCATTCAGACCGTGGAACCCTTGGCGCGGTCGTTAGGCGTCGATGTGGAAATCGAACCGACCCTGACCGAAGAAGCGTACGCAGCCGACCCGGCCGCAGGCCGAAAGCGAGCTCTCGAGATTGCCGCCACCGGTGGTGTCCCGGTCATCTGCAGTCAGGGCGGAGTCATTCCGGATCTCATGGACTGGTGGGCTGATTCGGCTGGGGTGTCCCTGCCTCCGGCCCGCAATCGAAAGGCGAGTACCTGGGCGCTGTCCTTCGTCGGCGGTCGCCTGGTCGCCGCCGACCACCTCGACAGTCCACTGCCCAAGGTGTCGAACAGCTGACGTCACCGACCGCTCGACATACGAGAAAGCGCGACGCATCGACTGCGCCGCGCTTTCTCGTATCCGGTGAATTCCGGCCTCGCACACCTCGAGAGGCGTAGCCACGTCTGGCTACGCCTCTCGAGGTCGTGCTGCCACCGGGTCTCCCCGGCGTCGACTACTTTGCTGCGCGCTTGGCCGGAGCCTTCTTGGCTGCCGTCTTCTTGGCTGCGGTCTTGGCCGGAGCCTTCTTGGCGGGAGCCTTGGTGGCGACCGTCTTCTTGGCTGCGGTCTTGGCCGGAGCCTTCTTGGCGGGAGCCTTGGTGGCGACCGTCTTCTTGGCTGCGGTCTTGGCCGGAGCCTTCTTGGCGGGAGCCTTGGTGGCGACCGTCTTCTTGGCTGCGGTCTTGGCCGGAGCCTTCTTGGCGGGAGCCTTGGTGGCGACCGTCTTCTTGGCTGCGGTCTTGGCCGGAGCCTTCTTGGCGGGAGCCTTGGTAGCTGCCGTCTTCTTGGCTGCCGTCTTCTTCGCTGCTGCCTTCTTCGCCGCCGCCTTGGTGGCCGGTGCAGCGACGCCACGCTTGACTGCCGGGCCGGTGGCCGGAAGCTTCTGTCCGCCAGCGATTACAGCCTTGAACTGCGCACCCGGACGGAAAGCCGGAACCGACGTCGGCTTGACCTTCACCGTTTCACCGGTGCGCGGGTTGCGTGCGACACGTGCCGCACGGCGACGCTGTTCGAAGACACCGAATCCGGTGATGGTGACGCTTTCGCCGCGGTGAACCGCGCGGACGATCGTGTCCACCACGTGCTCCACTGCATCCGTAGCTGTGCGCCTGTCCGAGCCCAGCTTTTCAGTCAGAACATCGATGAGCTCTGCCTTGTTCATTGAGATTCCTCCGCAAATTATGGTCCACCGTCAGACCGACTGAGAACCACGGTAAACCTGATAACGGCAAGAGTCTATGTGCCACGCCAATTCTCAATCAACGTAGCCCCTCAATGGTGACCTATTTCTCTTCCGAGACGGGGAGACCGATTGCCTTTCAGCTCTGAGAAATTCGGGCGGGCAGGGTAGTCGGCTTCCAGGAAGGTCTCGCTTTTTCGAACTCGGAAATGGCTTCTACCTGGCGCAATGTCAATCCGATATCGTCAAGTCCTTCCAAAAGACGCCACCGCGTGTAGTCGTCAATATTGAAGGGCACCACCGTGGTTCCAGCGCTCACGGTTCGATTCTGAAGATCCACTGTCAATTCGAGTCCGGGCTGCTCTTCGAGCAACTTCCACAGCAATTCGACGTCGCCCTGCTCGACCTGTGCGGCGACGAGACCCGCCTTTCCGGCATTCCCGCGGAAGATGTCAGCGAATCGAGACGCGATCACCACCCGAAATCCGAAGTCCGAGAGTGCCCACACGGCATGCTCTCGCGAAGACCCCGTACCGAAATCCGGACCGGCGACGAGAACACTGCCTTTGTCGTAGGGCGCCAGATTCAGAATGAAATTCGGATCGGTACGCCAACCGGCGAACAGACCGTCCTCGAAACCGGTGCGGGTCACCCGCTTCAGATACACCGCCGGGATGATCTGATCCGTGTCGACATTCGATCGCCGCAGCGGAACGCCGATACCTTTGTGTGTGCTAAAGGATTCCATCGAAAAATCTCCTCGAGTTTAAGTGAGTCAGACCAGATCGGCCGGTGCCGACAGCGTTCCGCGGACTGCTGTCGCGGCCGCGACGAGCGGAGAAACCAGGTGCGTACGGCCGCCTTTACCCTGACGCCCTTCGAAATTCCGGTTGGACGTCGACGCCGAACGTTCGCCAGGCGCCAGCTGATCCGGGTTCATTCCCAGACACATCGAGCACCCCGCCTGCCGCCACTCCGCTCCCGCAGCCACGAAGATCTCACCGAGACCTTCGTTTTCGGCCTGGGCCCGCACTCGCATGGACCCGGGGACGATCAGCATTCGCACCCCGTCCGCGACGTGTCGACCTTCCAGCACTTCGGCCACAGCTCGCAGGTCCTCGATGCGACCGTTGGTGCACGAGCCCACGAACACGGTGTCGACGGCGACCTCACGCAGTGGCATGCCGGCGTCGAGTCCCATGTAGGTCAACGCCTTCTCCGCCGCCTGACGCTCACTCTCGTCGACGATCGTCTCCGGATCCGGCACCCGATCTCCGAGCGGTGCGCCCTGCCCCGGGTTGGTTCCCCAAGTGACGAACGGCGTCAAAGAACTTGCGTCGATGTGAACTTCGTTGTCGAATTCCGCACCCTCGTCGGTCGCGAGCAACTCCCACGCTGCAACTGCCGCGTCCCACTCGTCACCGGTCGGTGCGTGCGGCCGACCTTTGATGAATTCGTAGGTGATCTCGTCCGGCGCGATCATTCCGGCCCGGGCGCCCGCTTCGATGGACATGTTGCAGATGGTCATCCGTGCTTCCATGGAGAGCTTGCGGATTGCCTCACCACGGTATTCGAGCACATAGCCCTGTCCACCGCCTGTCCCGATCTTGGCGATCACCGCAAGGATGAGGTCCTTACTCGTCACACCGGGCGGCAATTCGCCGTCCACCGTGATCGCCATGGTCTTGAAGGGGCGCAACGAAAGCGTCTGCGTCGCCATGACATGTTCGACCTCGCTCGTGCCGATTCCCATTGCGAGCGCACCGAATGCCCCGTGAGTCGACGTATGCGAGTCTCCACAGACGACGGTGGTGCCCGGCTGAGTCAGCCCGAGCTGCGGTCCGACCACGTGCACGATTCCCTGATCGAGATCGCCCATGCGGTGCAAGCGAACTCCGAATTCTTCGCAATTGCGGCGCAGAGTGTCGACCTGCGTCTTGGAGATCGGGTCAGCGATCGGCTTGTCGATGTCTGTCGTCGGGACGTTGTGGTCCTCGGTGGCAATGGTCAGATCGGGACGACGCAACTGCCGTCCGGCCAGTCGAAGTCCGTCGAATGCCTGCGGGCTGGTTACTTCGTGAACGAGGTGGAGGTCGATGTAGATGAGGTCGGGTTCTTGACCTTCACCTTTGACGACTACGTGGTCGTCCCACACCTTCTCGGCCAGTGTCCGTGCTTTTTTCGCCATGTCTTCCACCTCTTGTACGTAGCTTCGCTTCGGCGGACTACGGGCCGGCCCGCCTCGCGTGAAGTTGTGCCGATCCTCGCGAGAGAAGGCTCACGACTCTGTCGAGCCATGCGGTACTATCTCACTATGCGAGAAACGCGTATCGACCTATGAGACAGCATAGCGGCATCGGTGTCTTGGACAAAGCAATGGGCGTGCTACACGCCGTCGCCGAAGAACCCTGCAGCCTCAACGAACTGTGTACACGCACCGGCCTCCCCCGGGCCACCGCGCACCGTTTGGCCGTCGGCCTCGAAGTCCACCGCTTGCTCGCGCGCGACTCCGACGGCCTGTGGTGTCCGGGCCCTGGGCTCGCGGAACTCGCTGCCACCGCCAACGATCCACTGATCGCGGCGGCCGGGCTCATACTTCCGCGGCTGCGCGAGATCACCGGTGAGAGCGTTCAGCTCTACCGGCGCGAGGGCACTCAACGTATCTGCGTTGCATCGATGGAACCACCCACCGGTCTTCGCGACACCGTCCTCGTCGGGGCCCGTCTACCGATGAATGCCGGCTCGGGCGCCAAGGTCCTTCTCGCATGGGCTGATCCACAGACTCAGCGCGCCGTACTCGCCGACGCGACATTCGGTGAGCGCGTCCTTCTCGAGATTCGCCGTCGAGGCTGGGCACAGAGCGCCGCCGAACGGGAACCGGGGGTGGCCAGCGTGGCTGCGCCGGTGCGCGATTCTTCCGGTGCGGTCGTGGCGGCCATCTCGGTGTCCGGTCCGATCGATCGAATGGGTCGTCGTCCGGGCGCGCGCTGGGCAGCAGATCTGCTGGCCGCGGCAGAGGCATTACACAAACGCCTGTAGGACGTGACACGGTACTGGTGTGGTTGTCCGACCACAGACCGCAACGGCCGGCGACTTTCGTCGATACCGGAGCCCGGAAAGGACATCGGGGAGCGCCTACCGGTACTACTCGGAAATTCACGGGCTTCGTGGTCAGACTCGGCGTAGCTTCACATCAGGACCCGACAAACAAAGGAGTGAGTACATGAGTGATCTCACTGACAGTTCCGCATCGGTATCGGAGTCATCGGCAGAGGTGAACAAGAGAAAGTTTCGCGAAGCGCTCGATCGGAAGAACCATCGAAGCACCACGACGTCCGAGCATCGCGACGGGCAGTCCAAGGTGAACAACACACACGGCCCCGCTGATCACAAGCGCGAATTCCGTCGTAAGAGCGGATAGGTCGAAGGCCCGTACGACCGGCTAGCTCGAGAAAGAGCCCCTACTGAGCATTCAGTAGGGGCTCTTGCCTTCGGATATCGGTTCGTATATGAAATACCCTGTACGCCGAAAAAGAAATCACCCCACAGCCTTACGGCTGAAGGGTGATTTTCCATGTGTAGCCCCGACGGGATTCGAACCCGCGCTACCGCCTTGAGAGGGCGGCGTCCTAGGCCGCTAGACGACGGGGCCAGGACACGCTTTTACGTGTTGTTCAGGTCTTGCTCTTGGATGCTCAGCAAGCTTAGCTTGTCTGAGTCCGGCCACAAAATCGACCGGATTTCCGCTGGGGTACCAGGACTCGAACCTAGAATGGCGGTACCAGAAACCGCTGTGTTGCCAATTACACCATACCCCAATGCCTTACTCGACCTTGCCCGTTCCGCTTCGCTGTTGTGCTCGGCGGCTCGTCTCCGGCCGAAAAAGAGATTACCAGTATCCATGCCCCAATCACCAAATCGTATGGTCAGAGGATCTTTTTATCTCTTCTTCGGCCGGTCGACTCCCAGAGCTAGGCAGTTACAACTGCTCGCGCAGCCCGCAGCCGCGACATCGACACGTCCCGACCGAGCAGCTCCATCGATTCGTAGAGCGGAGGGCTGATGTGAGAGCCCGTGATCGCCACTCGCACCGGGGCAAAGGCCTTGCGCGGTTTGAGGCCCAGATCCTCGATGAGGGACGTTTTCAGCGCTGCCTCGATGGATGCAGTGCTCCATTCGTCGATCGACTCCAGCGCCTCGACCGATGCGTCCAGAACCTGAGCCGCGTCTGCGGTCAGATTCTTGGCGGCTGCGGCCGGATCCAGCTCGAACGTCGCCTCGTCCACGAAGAGGAATTTCAACAGCCCCCACGCATCCGACAGTACGACGATGCGGGTCTGCACGAGATCTGCCGCCACGGTGAACACCGCCTCGTCGACGTCGGTTCCGATATTCCCCTGACCGATCAGGAAGGCCTTCAACCGTGCCGCGAAATCCGTGGGCTCGAGCAGTCGGATGTGCTCGGCATTGATCGCGTCGGCCTTCTTCTGGTCGAAGCGCGCGGGATTCGAGTTGACCTTCGAGATGTCGAACGCCGCCACCATCTCGTCGAGAGAGAACACGTCCCGATCATCGGTGAGACTCCAGCCGAGCAATGCCAGGTAGTTCAACAGGCCCTCGGGGACGAAGCCCCGGTCACGGTGAATGAACAGATTCGACTCGGGGTCACGCTTGGACAGCTTCTTGTTTCCCTGGCCCATCACGAAAGGCAAATGCCCGAAAGAAGGAGTGAAATCCGCCACACCGATGCGGATCAACGCCTCGTACAGCGCGAGCTGACGCGGAGTGGACGAGAGAAGGTCTTCGCCGCGCAGAACGTGGGTGATCTTCATCAGCGCGTCGTCGACCGGATTGACGAGCGTGTACAGCGGAATGCCATTGCCCCGCGTCAGTGCGAAGTCCGGAACGGTGCCGGCTTTGAAGGTGGTCTCGCCCCGAACGAGATCGTTCCACGACAGATCGTGATCAGGCATCCGCAACCGGACGACAGGCTTGCGGCCCTCGGCCAGATACGCGGCGCGCTGCTCGTCGGTGAGCTCGCGATCGAAGTTGTCGTACCCGAGCTTGGGATCTCGACCGGCCGCTTTGTGCCGCGCCTCGACCTCCTCGTTGGTGGAGAAGGACTCGTACGCTTCGCCGGCGGCGAGCAGCTTTGCCACGACGTCGAGATGGAGGTCTCGGCGCTCGGACTGCCGATACGGCGCATGGGGCCCACCGATTTCGGGGCCCTCGTCCCAGTTCAAGCCCAACCAGCGGAGCGCATCGAGAATTGCCTGGTACGACTCCTCACTGTCGCGCTGCGCATCGGTGTCCTCGATGCGGAAGACGAAGGTGCCGCCGTGGTGTCGCGCGAAAGCCCAGTTGAACAGGGCGGTGCGCACCAAACCTACGTGCGGGGTTCCGGTGGGTGACGGGCAGAAACGGACGCGTACTTCGCTGTTGGTCATGGCTCACTTGGCTCGACGATGGGTCGGTGGTCGTCCTACAGGTTAGTACCGAAGCATCGTTTCGTTTTCGAACCAGCACTGCGGACGAGCCGACGCGACCGGCCCCTCGACCTCAGCTACCGGTCTTGGCCTTCGACGGCAATGTGTTGATCCGCGTCATCTCGCCGGAGTAGTACGCGAGCAGGCGCTTGTCCATGATCGCCCGCCACAACGGAGGTACCCAGGCACAGACGATCATGACGGCGTACCCGGCAGGTAGTTGCGGCGCCTGGTCGGCGCTGCGCAGGCTTTGGTAGCGCAGTCGCGGGTTCGCGTGATGATCACTGTGCCGTTGGAGTTGATACAGGAACAGATTGCTGACCACGTGGTCGCTGTTCCAACTGTCTTCAGGAGAACAGCGAACGTAGGAACCGTCGGCCCGCTTCGCTCGCAGAAGCCCGTAGTGTTCGAGATAGTTGGCGGTCTCGAGGAATGTGAAACCGGCCACGGCCTGAATGACCAACCACGGTGCGATCTCGATACCGAATACCCCGACAAGGCCGAGAAACAGGACTGCGCTCATGGTCCAGGACTGCAAGATGTTGTTACGCACATTCCAGACCGAGCGCCCCTGACGACTCAATCTCGCCTTTTCGAGGCGCCATCCGGAGCGGAGTCCGCCGAAGACACTCCGCGGCAGGAAGAACCAGAAGTTCTCACGGTAGCGTGAGCTCGCCGGGTCTTCGGGCGTCGCCACTCGGACGTGATGCCCATAGTTGTGCTCTACGTAGAAGTGGCCGTAGAAGGACTGTGCGAGAGCGATTTTCGCAAGCCAACCCTCCAATTTCTCACTCTTGTGGCCTAGTTCGTGAGCGGCGTTTATGCCCACACCCGCAACGACACCCACGGTCATCGCGAGCGCGAATTTCTCGCCCGACGCCATCGGAGCATTGACCCAGCACCAGCACGCGAACACCAGACCGGCGTACTGCAACGGCAAGAACAGGTAGGTACACCATCGATAGAATCGGTCGGCTTGAAGCCTGGGCAGCGCCTCGTCGGGCGGACTGTTGCCATCCTCCCCGGCCAGGAGATCGACGAGGGGAATCACGATCACGATCAGCCACGCACCGATGGCCCAGAACAGACCCAGGCTGAGCTTGTCCACCAGAAACCAGGCCGCGAATGGACTCAAGGGCACCAGAAGTCCCAGCGGCCACAGGTAGCGCTTCTTGTCCTTCCAGGCGCGCCCGTCCGGATCGTCCCGCGATTGCGACCGAGACCGGCCGGACTCTGCAAAGGCTGTCATCTGCCACCACATCTTCGTTACATTCCGCACAAATACGACTGCAGCATACATGCAGTTACCGCAGAGCTTACGGGTTGATGGGCCCAAGTGCGGCGGAGTCGTCGACCACAAACAGTCTGGAAAGAACTCATCTTCCTGAAAATTGTCCTTAAAAAGACAATAAGGACACGAAAGTTAGGAAATCCGACCGTCCCGAACTTGCCTTGCCGGTCTCCGCCGACTCGAAAGTGTGGAGAACTAGATAAACATCACATCTCGGCGAGCTTTCACGGTTATCAAGACGCTACCGTTGAGGCCGCGCTCCTCGTACGACAACATCGGTCGGCCTCGACACCGGACACAGACCACCAGAAGAGCCCGACAACGACGTAAGGCCCCTTCCGAAGAAGAGGCCTTACCGGATCCGACTTACCCGACGCGCGAATCAGCGCTTGGCGGTCACCGGATTCGTGAGAGTGCCGATACCTGCCACCGACACCGATACCGAATCACCGTCGACTATCGGTCCGACACCGGCCGGTGTGCCGGTGAGAATGACGTCGCCGGGAAGGAGAGTCATCACCGCGGAAATCCATTCGATGATCTTCGGGATGTCGTGCAGAAGAAAGGCCGTACTGCTGTCCTGTTTGACCTGGCCGTTCACCTCGGTCTTGATGTCCACGTCGGACGCATCGAGACTCGTCTCGATCCACGGTCCGAGGGGGCAGAACGTGTCATGGCCCTTCGCGCGGGTCCATTGACCGTCGTGCCGCTGATGATCGCGTGCCGAGACGTCGTTGGCGATCGTGTAGCCGAGAACCACCCCGAGAGCCTTGGATGCGGGGACGTCCTTGCACGGCTGCCCGATCACCACCGCAAGTTCGCCCTCGAAGTGCACTTCGTTGGATGTGGACGGAAGAACAATCGGCGCACCGGGGCCGACGATGGACGTATTGGGCTTGAGGAAGATCACCGGATCAGCCGGAGCCTCGCCGCCCATCTCCGCCACGTGATCCGCATAGTTCTTACCGATGCAGATCACCTTGCTGGCAAGGATCGGCGCGAGCAGTCGCACATCGGCGAGCGGCCAACTACGGCCGGTGAAAGTAGGGTTCCCGAACGGATGTTCCGCAATTTCCTTGGCGACGAGGGCATCCTCGTCACCTTCGATACTGACGAACGCAACACCATCGGGACTGGCAATTCGACCAAGACGCATGAGGGTCAGTCTATCCGGGTGCTCGAACCGCCTGACGCGCGCAAGCCGTAAGGCTCACGCGCGTCAGCAGTGCGTCGATTGGAACGGTGCGTCGATTCAGGCCGCTCTCACAGAGCCGCGGTGACGCGATCACCGATTTCCGTGGTGGACACCGGCCCGTCACCGCGCGTCGCCAGATCCGCGGCCACCACAGCTTCGATGCGAGCCGCGTCGTCCTCACGTCCGAGGTGTCGCAGAAGCAGTGCCGCGGACAGAATTGCCGCCGTCGGATCGGCAATTCCCTTACCCGCGATATCCGGTGCGCTACCGTGCACCGGCTCGAACATCGACGGGTTGGTGCCCGAGGCATCGATGTTTCCGCTTGCAGCCAAACCGATTCCACCGGTGACCGCGCCGGCCAGATCGGTGATGATGTCGCCGAACAGGTTGTCGGTGACGATCACGTCGAAGCGTGACGGATCGGTCACCATGTAGATAGTGGCCGCGTCGATGTGGCAGTACGCGGTCTCGACGTCCGGGTACTGCGCGCCGACGGTCTCGATCGCACGGGTCCAGATGGCACCGGCGTGGGAGAGCACATTCGTCTTGTGGATGAGCGTGAGGTGCTTGGATCGCGTCTGCGCCAACGCGAATGCGTAACGGACGACGCGCTCGGCACCGAACCAGGTGTTGATGGAGACCTCGGTCGCGATCTCGTGATCCGTCCCGACCCGGATCGAGCCTCCGTTCCCGGTGTACGGGCCCTCGGTGCCTTCACGAACCACCACGAAGTCGATCTCGGGCGACGCCGCGAGTGGCGACGTCGAACCCGGGTGCAGCTGCGACGGGCGAAGGTTGACGTGATGATCGAGCTGGAACCGCATGTTGAGCAGCAGGCCACGCTCGAGCACCCCGGGTGTGACCGACGGATCACCGATCGCACCCAACAGAATGGCGTCGTGCTGACGAATTTCCGCCAACTCGCCTGCCGGAAGCAATTCGCCGGTCGCGTTGTACCGACGCGCCCCGAGATCGTATTCCGTCGTCTCCAGATCGGGAACCAGCTTGGCGAGCACCTTGAGTGCCTCCGCTGTGACCTCGACACCGATTCCGTCACCGGGAATGACCGCGAGCTTCATGAAAGTCCTCATCTCAGTAGTGCTGTGCGCCTTTGTCAACCCCGGCGGGGGGAACAAAGGCGCACAGCAAAAAACAAATCAGGAAAGGTCGACCTGAGCCACGCGGGCGTCGAGCTGCGCGACGATTGCCTCGACCTCGGCGTCACCGACGACGCTGCTGACGCGCAGGATGACGGTGGCACCCTCACCTTCGACGTCCTGGCTCAGCGCTGCAGCCTGGATGTCCACTCCGGCATTGCCGAGAACGGTGCCGAGAACACCGAGAACGCCCGGACGGTCGCTGTAGGAGACGACGATGTTGTGGCCTTCAGCACGCAAGTCGAAGCTACGTCCGTTGATGCTGACGATCTTCTCGACCTTCTGTAGGCCCGTGAGTGCGCCGGTCACCGAGGTGACGGTGCCGTCACCGGCAACTGCGCGCACCTCGACGGCGCTGCGGTGTGCAAGGGCCTCGGAGTGCTTCTCGACCGAGACGGTGACGCCACGCTGTTCGGCAAGCGCCGGAGCGTTGACGAACGTGACGGCCTCGTCGCTGCTGGCGGAGAACACGCCACGCAGAGCGGCCAGGCCGAGGATGTCGACGGTTTCGGCAGACAGTTCGCCGGTGGCGACAACCTGGACGGTCTGGACTGCCTCGGTGGACAGAGTCGCGGCCAGGAGACCGAGCTTGCGGACGAGCTCGAGCCAGGGCGCGACCTCCTCGCCGACCGGGCCACCGGAGACGTTGACGGCCTCGGGAACGAATTCGCCTGCCAGGGCGAGAAGAACACTCTTCGCGACGTCGATGCCCGCGCGGTCCTGAGCTTCAGACGTCGAGGCACCCAGGTGCGGGGTGACTACGACGTTGTCGAGTTCGAACAACTTGGAGTCGGTGCACGGCTCGGAGTTGAAGACGTCGAGACCGGCGCCGCGAACCTTGCCGGAGACCAGCGCGTCGTAGAGGGCGTCTTCGTCGATGAGTCCACCGCGGGCCGCGTTGACGATGATGAGGCCGTCCTTGGCCTTCGCAAGACGCTCGGCATTGATCAGGCCGGCGGTTTCCTTGGTCTTGGGCAGGTGCACCGAGATGAAGTCGGCGCGCTCGACGAGCTCGTCGATGGAGACCAGTTCGATGCCGAGCTGCGCAGCGCGGGCAGCAGGCAGGTAGGGGTCGTACGCGATGATGGTGGTCTCGAACGCGGCGAGGCGCTGAGCGAACAGCTGGCCGATGCGGCCGAGTCCGACGACACCGACGACCTTGTCGCGGATTTCGGTGCCGTTGAAGCTGCTGCGCTTCCAGGTGTGCTCACGCAGAGTCTTGTCTGCCGCCGGAATCTGACGGGCAGTGGACAGCAGCAGAGCGACAGCATGCTCGGCGGCCGAGTGAATGTTGGAGGTAGGCGCGTTGACGACCATCACGCCGCGGGCGGTGGCGGCGGGGATCTCGACGTTGTCCAGGCCGACACCGGCGCGGCCGATGATCTTCAGCTTGGTACCTGCAGCCAGCACCTCGGCGTCGACGGTGGTGGCGGAACGAACGAGGATGGCGTCGGCCTCGGGCACCGCAGCGAGCAGCGCCGGGCGATCGGGTCCGTCGACCCACCGCACCTCCACTCCGTCACCCAGCGCCTCGACTGTGGACGGCGCGAGTTTGTCGGCGATCAGAACAACGGGACGGCCTGGCTGGCTCACGTGCAAACTCCCTGATTAAGTGGGTGTGAAGGTGGATTGACCACCCGTAGTTTAGTGCGGGGTGCCCCGGCGTGGGCAACGCGGTAGGTGATACCACATAGTGGACACGCGTACCGGCGGATTCCCGTCGACAATGCCGTCAGCAGTCCCGACGCGCCCTGTCCCCCGATCGCATTCAGGGCGCACCCTCAGCTCGATTGCGAATCATGCTGTGTCACCGCCAACTTGGCATCAGCTCCGACTTGGCATCATCGCCTACTTGGTACCAAGGTCGGCGTCGTCTCCCGGTGCGCCGACCACGGGCTCGCGATCGCCGCGTTGAGCGACGTGTCGTCCAGCGTGCCGTCGAACAATGCGGCCGCCAGCACGTGCGCCGCCAGGCGTGGGGGGATCGCGTTACCGATCTGCTGACCTACGTCGCCGCCTGCCCACGGGTAGTCCCGCGGAAACGTCTGCAGTCGACCCGCCTCCGAAGGGCTGAACCGATCCATTTCGATGCCGCTCGGTGTGATCACACGGTTTCGGGAGACTTTGCCGGTGACCGTGAATGCCGGTTGTTCCGATGTACGCCGCCCACGCGCCGTCGACACGCCGCCGCTGCCGTAATTCGAGATCACCGCGAACGGGCCCCGCTCGGGAAAGACGTCGCCCATCGACTTCCACTCGAGCAGGCCGGGTAGCCCGGCGTGCCGCGCTGTGCCGGATTTGTAACGCCGATGCGTCGGATCGGGAAGCTTCGGCTCACGTCCTCTGCGCGCAACCAGAATTGCCCGTCGCCTGGTCTGCGGCACCCCGAATTCCTCGGTATGCAATATGTCACACGTGAATTGGTATCCGATTCCCTCGAGCGCTCGACCCATCGCCTCCCAAACCGGCAGGACAGCCGGAACTTGCTCGAGCACGATCACTTCGTACGGGTGGCCGAGCTTGTCGGCCTCGAGCGCCCACCGCAACGGCTCCAGAACCAATCCGGTTCTCTCGTCGTCCAATTCGAGCAAGTCGGCGGAGATGTCCTCGTCCGCGGCGAGTCGCTTGATGAAGTCGACGACACCATCGAGCGCCTTGCGACCCGCGCCGGATCCGGCGACCGTGAACGTCTGACACGGTGGCCCCCCGGCCAGGTAACGGGCGCTGGGAAATCCTTGCGGACCGAAGGCACGAACATCGCCGGGTTGAGTAGTCAGGCCTGCTTCGGCACGGGTCCTGCATGCGTTCGGATCCCATTCGATCCCGACGACCGAGACTCCCAACCATCGTGCGGCCACATCGAGGCCGCCCGGCCCCGCGAACAGATCCACCATCTGTACCGACTCGAAGGCCGGCGAATCTGCACTCGGTGACATGTGGGCACATACTATCGGGCGCGAGCCGGAACACTCACATCGCCGACCCGAGCATCCTGCGAGGCCGCCGCCCACATGGTCTCCGAGACCATGGCACACACCGGAATCCCTGCTGCCGCTTTGCTATCGGCCAGGATCGAGACATTGTCGAGCTAGCCACGAATCGGCGAAGCCTGTCGGTAGAAGAAGCAGGATCACCAGGAGATCGGGACGACGACACCGGCCCGGTACCGCGTTGCGGTACCGGGCCGGAAATCACCTGTGGCGAACTGCGAAATTACGCGGTTTCGGTGATCGGGCGATCGACCCAGCTCATCAGGTCGCGCAGCTTCTTGCCGGTGACCTCGATGGGGTGCTCGGCGTTGGCCTTGCGTAGGCCCTCGAGCTCGGTGTTGCCGTTCTCGACGTTGGCGACCAGGCGACGGGTGAACTCGCCGGACTGGATGTCGGCCAGGATCGCCTTCATGCGCTCCTTGGTGCCGGCATCGATGACGCGCGGCCCGGAGAGGTAGCCGCCGAACTCCGCGGTGTCGGACACCGAGTAGTTCATCCGGGCGATGCCGCCTTCGTACATGAGGTCGACGATGAGCTTGAGCTCGTGCAGAACCTCGAAGTACGCCATTTCAGGTGCGTAGCCGGCCTCGACCATGACCTCGAAGCCCACCTTGACGAGCTCTTCGGTGCCGCCGCAGAGCACGGCCTGCTCGCCGAAGAGATCCGTCTCGGTCTCTTCCTTGAACGTGGTCTTGATGACGCCGGCGCGCGTTCCGCCGATGCCCTTCGCGTAGGACAGTGCCAGGGCCTGGCCCTCACCCTTCGGGTCCTGGTCGATGGCGATGAGCGCAGGAACGCCCTTACCGTCGACGAACTGACGACGAACCAGGTGACCGGGGCCCTTGGGGGCAACCATGCCGACGGTGACGAACTCCGGAGCTTCGATCAGATCGAAGTGGATGTTCAGGCCGTGTCCGAAGAACAACGCGTCGCCGTCCTTGAGGTTCGGCTCGATGTCGTTGGTGAAGATGCTCGCCTGAGCGGTGTCGGGTGCGAGCACCATGATGACGTCTGCCCATTCGGAAACCTCGGCAGGCGTGCCGACGGTCAGGCCCTGCTCTTCGGCCTTGGCGCGGGACTTGGAGCCTTCCTTGAGGCCGATGCGCACATCGACGCCCGAGTCACGCAGGCTCAGCGAATGGGCGTGGCCCTGGCTTCCGTAGCCGATCACAGCAACCTTGCGGCCCTGAATGATCGACAGATCGGCATCGTCGTCGTAGAACATCTCGACTGCCACAGTTCTCAACCTCTCCTTGATTTTCTTAGGTGTAAAAAGTACTAGCGGGTGGCCGTGATCGATTTCGGTCCACGACCGACTGCCACGACCCCGGACTGGACGATCTCGCGGATTCCGTACGGATCGAGCATCCGTAGCAGTGCATCCAACTTCGACCGCGTACCGGTCGCCTCGATGGTGACGGACTCCGGGGAGACGTCGATCACCTTGGCGCGGAACAGGTTCACCGTTTCGATGACCTGGGTGCGCACGCTTGCATCTGCGCGCACCTTGATGAGCACGAGTTCGCGAGCAACGGAGGCTTCACCGTCCTGCTCGACGATCTTGATGACGTTGATCAGCTTGTTGAGCTGCTTGGTCACCTGCTCGAGGGGGAATTCGTCGACCGTGACGACGATGGTCATTCGGGAGATCTCGGGGATCTCGGTACCGCCGACTGCGAGGGACTCGATGTTGAATCCGCGGCGGGAGAACAGTGCGGAGACGCGAGCCAACACGCCCGGCTTGTCCTCGACGAGAACGCTGAGGGTGTGACTGGTGCTCACTGCTTGTCCTCCTCTGCGTCTGCAGCGATTGCGGCCTGCTCGCGCGACATGGCTTCGTGGATGACGGCGGGCTCGGCGGCTGCCTCGTCGTCGTCGAACAGCGGCCGGATGCCCCGGGCCGCCATGATTTCGTCATTGCTGGTGCCGGCGGCAACCATCGGCCATACCTGGGCGTCGGCGGTGACGATGAAGTCGATGACGACAGGTCGGTCGTTGATGGACTGCGCCTCGCGGATCGCGGCCTCGACGTCTTCTTCGCGCTCGACACGGATTCCGTGGCAGCCCAATGCTTCTGCAAGCTTGACGAAGTCCGGGATGCGGACGGTGCCGTGAGTTCCGAGATTGGTGTTGGAGTAACGCTCGTCGTAGAAGAGGGTCTGCCATTGACGCACCATGCCGAGGTTGCCGTTGTTGACCAGCGCAACCTTGATCGGAATGCCTTCGACCGCGCAGGTGGCAAGTTCCTGATTGGTCATCTGGAAGCAGCCGTCACCGTCGATGGCCCACACTTCGGAGTCCGGCTTGCCCATCTTGGCGCCCATGGCAGCGGGCACCGCGTAACCCATGGTGCCGAGACCGCCGGAATTGAGCCAGGTACGTGGCTTTTCGTACGAGACGAACTGCGCTGCCCACATCTGATGCTGACCGACGCCCGCGCAGTAGATCGCGTCCGGCCCGGCGAGCCTGCCGACGGACTGGATCACGAACTCGGGTGAGAGCCTGCCGTCGGAAGGACGATCGTAGCTCAGCGGGTACGTACGACGAATATCGTCGAGGTACTCCCACCACGGTGCGAGATCGAACGTGGTTCCGGTGGCCATGTCCGCACGGATGGCCTCGACGAGTTCGGTGATGACCTCTTTGCAGTCGCCCACGATGGGGACGTCCGCATAGCGGTTCTTACCGATCTCGGCGGGATCGATGTCCGCGTGGATGACCTTGGCGCCGGGCGCGAAGGAATCCAACCGACCGGTGACACGGTCGTCGAAACGTGCACCGAGAGTGATCAGCAGATCACTGCGCTGCAGGGCGGCAACGGCGGCGACGGTGCCGTGCATGCCGGGCATACCGCAGTTGAGATCGTGGCTGTCCGGGAATGCGCCGCGCGCCATCAAGGTGGTGACCACCGGGATGCCGGTCAGCTCCGCGAGCTCGAGCAGCTCTGCCGAGGAATCCGATTTGATGACGCCGCCACCGACGTAGAGGACAGGAGACTTGGCGTCGGCGATCAGACGCGCGGCCTCACGAACCTGCTTGCCGTGCGGTTTGGTGACCGGACGATATCCGGGCAGGCGCATCTCCGGCGGCCAGGAAAACGTGGTCTGTGCCTGCAGGATGTCCTTGGGGATGTCGACCAGAACGGCACCGGGACGGCCACTGGAAGCCAGGTAGAACGCTTCGGCCAGGATCCGAGGGATGTCGACGGGATCGGTGATCAGGAAGTTGTGCTTGGTGACCGGCATCGTGATTCCGGAGATGTCGGCTTCCTGGAATGCATCCGTGCCGATGAGGCTGCGACCGACCTGACCGGTGATCGCGACGATCGGGACCGAGTCCATCTGTGCGTCGGCCAGTGGTGTCACGAGGTTGGTGGCGCCGGGACCCGAGGTAGCCATGCAGACACCGACCTTGCCGGTGGCCTGGGCGTATCCCGTGGCTGCGTGTCCGCCGCCCTGCTCGTGACGAACGAGCACGTGGCGAACCTTGACCGAATCGAACAGCGGATCGTAGAGCGGCAGAACTGCGCCGCCTGGAATACCGAACACCGTCTCGACCTCGAGCTCTTCGAGAGCCCGGACCACGGACTGCGCGCCGGTTACCCGCTCGGGCGGGAGCTGGCGGCGAATGGCGGTCTGGGAGGCGGCGGCCGCGGTCGTCGGGCTGGCTGTCCCCGACTTGCGCGGCGTGGGTTGAGGCCGTGCGGTAGGTGCGCTCACTGGGAAATCCTCTGATTCTGGCTCCGGGCAACAAAAAACCCCCGTCAGCGTGTGCTGAGCGAGGGTGGCGCGTCGTTATCTGGTGAGTTGAAAAATCGACTCAGGCGACGACGCGCCGGCCGATTACGAGCAACTCATTCTGTTTCACGCACTCGACAGTAGAGGCGCTAGTCACGAACGGCAAACTTGGTGAGTCAACCGTCCCAGAATCTGAGATACATCGGCTGCAATGCGAAGATGTAGAGGTGTCAACTTCGCAGCAGCCCGTGCCACCGGCTACATCATCCCACACGCCCGATCCTCCACCGCACGTCATCCGCATTTCCCAACTCGCGTACATGGCGTGCGCGTTTCTGCTCTTCGCCGTCAGCTTCCCGATCTTCGGGTGGCCGCTCGCCTTCGGTTGGCTGGTTCTCCTGCCGATCTTCGCCGTCTTCGTGGTTGCGCGCCTGCGCACGACAGTGAGCACCGACGCCCTCGAGGTCCGATCGCTCTTCTCGACCCGAACTCTCGCCTGGGACGAGGTCGAAGGCTTCCGATTCCCGAAGCGCAGCTGGGCGAAGGCCCGATTGTCCGACGGCACCGAAGTCACGCTCCCCGCCGTCAGTTTCGTCCGCCTGCCCGAAATCGCCGTAGCCAGTGGTGGTCGGATCACCGACCCGTACGCCGCCGCCGCATCCGCGTACGACGCAGCGGAAGCCGAACGGAACGTCCTCTCGGACGACACAGCAGTATCGGACGACACAGCAGTATCGGAGAACCCGGCGGTATCCGACGAGAGCGGTGTCGTGCCAGTCGAGGGCAAGCCCGAAATGAAGGACACGTGACACGCGAGTAGCGTTGAGATGCCCTCGCTATAAATTCTCGCGACCACCGAGATGTACAGCCCACCGCATTCACCCGTAATCGGCGGCGGCCACGAGTAGATCAGTAACGATCATCTAAGGAACTTCGCCATGCCCCCCTTGAGGTCACGCACCACCACTGTCGGACGAAACGCTGCCGGAGCCCGATCCCTGTGGCGCGCCACCGGAATGACCGACTCCGACTTCGGTAAGCCGATCGTCGCCATCGCGAACTCGTACACGCAGTTCGTACCCGGCCACGTGCATCTCAAGAACGTAGGCGACATCGTCGCCGAGGCAATTCGCGAGGCCGGTGGCGTACCCAGGGAGTTCCACACCATCGCCGTCGACGACGGAATCGCCATGGGCCACGGCGGCATGCTGTACTCGCTGCCCAGCCGCGAGATCATCGCCGATTCGGTCGAGTACATGGCCAACGCCCACACCGCCGACGCGCTGGTGTGTATCTCCAACTGCGACAAGATCACTCCGGGAATGCTCAACGCGGCGATGCGTCTGAACATCCCGACGGTCTTCGTCTCCGGTGGCCCGATGGAAGCGGGCAAGGCCGTGGTCGTCGGGGGCGTCGCCCAGGCACCCACCGACCTGATCACCGCCATCTCGGCGTCCGCCAACGACGCGGTGTCCGAGGAAGGTCTCGACGAGGTCGAGCGCAGTGCCTGCCCGACGTGCGGTTCCTGCTCGGGCATGTTCACCGCGAATTCGATGAACTGCCTCACCGAGGCCCTCGGTCTGGCACTGCCGGGTAACGGTTCCACCCTCGCCACCCACGAGGCGCGTCGTGCGCTCTTCAGCCGCGCAGGCACCGTCGTCGTCGAGGCAGCGCTCAAGTACTACCGCGACGAGGACACGTCCGTGCTGCCGCGCAGTATCGCCTCGCCTGCCGCGTTCCGTAACGCCATGGCCCTCGACGTGGCGATGGGCGGGTCCACCAACACGGTTCTGCACACCCTCGCCGCCGCCCAGGAAGGCGAGGTCGACTTCGACCTCGAGACCATCGACGCCATCAGCCGCAAGGTTCCCTGCCTGTCCAAGGTGTCCCCGAACTCCGACTACCACATGGAGGACGTGCATCGCGCCGGCGGAATCCCCGCGCTGCTCGGCGAACTCCGCCGGGCAGGCCTGCTCGAGACCGACGTCTCCACCGTGCACACCAAGAGCTTCGACCAGTGGCTCGACGACTGGGACATCCGCTCGGGCAAGGCAACCGACGAGGCGATCGAACTGTTCCACGCCGCCCCCGGTGGCGTCCGCACCACCGAACCGTTCTCCACGGACAACCGATGGAGCGCTCTCGACACCGATGCCGCGGGTGGGTGCATCCGAGACAAGGAACACGCCTACACCGTCGAAGGCGGACTGGTGGTGTTGCGCGGCAACATCGCCGTGGACGGCGCGATCCTCAAGACAGCGGGCATCGACGAGGAACTGTTCTCGTTCCAGGGTCCGGCACTCGTCGTCGAATCCCAGGAGGAAGCTGTCTCGGTGATCCTGCAGAAGAAGATCAAGGCAGGCGACGTTCTGGTCGTGCGTTACGAAGGCCCCAAGGGCGGACCGGGTATGCAGGAGATGCTGCATCCGACCGCATTCCTCAAGGGCGCCGGGCTGGGCAAGGATTGCGCCCTGATCACCGACGGCCGTTTCTCCGGTGGCACCTCGGGTCTGTCCATCGGCCACATCTCCCCCGAAGCTGCCGCTGGTGGAGTCATCGGACTGGTCGAGAACGGCGATCAGGTTCGCATCGACGTGGCCACTCGTACCCTCGAGATCCTGGTCGAGGACGACGTGCTTGCCGAGCGGCGCGCGAAGATGGAGGCGTCCGAGCGTCCGTGGTTGCCGCTGGACCGTCAGCGCACGGTGACGACGGCACTGCGCGCGTACGCTGCTCTCGCGACGTCCGCGGACAAGGGTGCAGTCCGCTACGTGCCGTAATGACACTGTGAAAAAAGTGCACGAAGGTCCCCGGCCGGACGGCCGGGGACCTCGTTCGTCAGCGGGTCACGTGTAACGGAATCTGCACGACGGCGGGCGGCGTGTCCATGCGCGGGACCGTCGGCGGTATCCGTTCGAGCACGCCCCCGGCGAAGACGTCGTAGAGCGGCAGCGATTCGAGATGGACGTAGCCGATGTGACAGTCGCACATCGCTTTCGGGCACGCTCGCGGCCCGAGCGCCTGCGTGAGGTCCGCGTCGTAGATGTTTCCGATGACGTCGGCCACGAAATGGCATCGCCGCACGTCTCCGTCACCGTCGACGGAGATCACCGATTCCCCTGTTCTGCATGCCTGTCCGAGACTCGTATGCGGATCACGGCTGTACGGAAACAACGGATCGAGGTCGATCCACGGCTGCGCCTGGGAATCGGTGTACTCCAGTCCTTCGGCGGCATTCACCCAGAGATAGACGTGTTCGGGTAGCCGTCGACGCAGCTCGCGGGACTGTTCCAGGTGTTCGGGAAATCCCACGACACCGACGGAGTAGCGGATACCGCGCACCTCCAGTTCCCGACATTGTTCGAGGAACTTCTCGATCGAGATCTCCCCGGGGTGGAAGGTGCACCACAGGGCGAGGGTCGACGGGTCGACGTCGTCGAGCCAGCTCGGACGGGCACTGAGGTTGGTCTGGACGGCGATCCGTCGTACGTGCCTGAGCCGGCTCAGATCTGCCAGTGTCCGTCGATACCAACTCCGGGTCAACGCTTCCCCCCACGGCGTGAACAGCACCGACAGCTGTAGGTCCGTACGCTCGCGCACCCAGTTCGCGAACCGCTCCAATGCTTCTCGGTCCGCCCGCAGTGCGGCCGGTGGATCACGGCGCTTCGCGAACGGACAGTACGGGCAGTCGTAATTGCAACTGGCCAGCGGGCCCCGGTAGAGGATCGACAGCGCCGCGCTCATCTGGCCTCGTATTCCGCCATGTCGCGGCGCACCGCGTCGGAGAACAGCGCCGGCCCCAGGGCATCCGAGTACGCGAGACCTTCGGGTGAGAGTTGCAGCCGGTCTGCACCGGCGTCCGAAGCCAACCATCCGTACGAATGAAAGGTCGACAGTTCGGCGGCGAAATCGTCCCGCACGTCCGAACCGAAACGCAGACGGTACTCAGCTGTCGCCAACCCCTCCGCCTGCAGGATCGACTGTACGAGGTGACGCCTGCGGGACTCGTCCATGTCCATCGCCCGTCCTACCTCCGCATGCGCGAAACCGCCGGGCGGTCGACTGGTGAATTCGTCGATGATCCCGCGTATCTCACGCATGTCGACGGCGTAGTCGAAGGAGTAGTGCAGATTCGCCGTGTACGAACGGGCTCCGCAGCCGAGACCGATCATTCCGTCGGTCTGGCAGGCGTAGTCGGCCGCACCCGCCTGGGCTGAACCAACACCGCCCCGACGGAACATGCGCATCGACACCTGTTCGTAGCCTGCCGCCAGCAGGTGGTCCCGGCCGAACCGGTACAACCGGAGCCGACGTTCGTCCCACTCCGCGTCCGATTCGACGCCACCACCGCGTTTACCCAGCCCGGTCAACTCCCGCACGTACAGCGGATAGAGGTAGATCTCTTCCGGCTCCCAGACCAGGGCGGCATCGAGTGAATGCTGCCACGTCGTCGCGGTCTGCCCGTCGATTCCGTAGATCAGATCGATGTTCAATATCGGTACGGCCGTATCGCGGATTCGACCGAGTGCGGCCTCCACGTCCGCTCGCTTCTGTGGTCGCGCCGCCGCCATGGCCTCCGAGTCCACGAAACTCTGAACCCCCAGGCTCAGTCGGGTGACGCCGCGCGATGCCAGCACTGCCAGGCGGTCGGCAGTCACGGTCGACGGGGACGCCTCGACGGAAAACGGTACCGCCGACAAGTCGACGCCCATCCTGATCTCGGCGATGTCGCAGAGTCGTTCGAGTTCGTCGGCTTCGAGGAAGGTCGGCGTACCACCACCGAAAGCCGCTGCCGCGAAACGTCGCTCACCAACCAGCGCAGCACCGACATCGTCGGCCTGACGCTCGAGCGCATCGAGATACCGCGTCGTCATATCGCCGGGAGCACCGATTCTGGTGAAGAGATTGCAAAATCCGCAACGCACCTCGCAGAAGGGGATGTGGATGTACAGGGAGAGCGCGTCCTTGGGCTCGTCGGCCCAGATCTGCTGCAGCGACGGGCGAGGCTGCATCCGGCGGTAGGCGGTCTTGTGGGGGTAGGCGTACACGTAGTTCTCGTAGGGTCGCACCCCTACCGGACGAGTCATTCTTTCGGCCCTTCGACGAAGAAGTGTGCGTAGGGCACGGTCCAGACGGCTTCGTGCCCGATCCGGTGGCCGGTGAACCCGTCATCCCCGTAGGCGGTGCCGTGATCGGAACAGAGGATGACGAAGCAACGCCGCCGTGAACTCATCGCGGCCAATAGTCGCCCGATATGTCTGTCGACGTATTCGAGTGCAGCAGCATGGGATTCAATGGTGTCGCCGCTTTCGCGGGTGGCACCTGGCAGGTGAAACCAGTTCGGCTGATGCAGTGCCGAGACGTTGACGAAGAGGAACAGTCGCTGATCGTCGTCGAGGTCTGCCACCACAGTTCGGGCGCAGTCGACCTGCATTTCGAACGAGTGCGGCGATGTCACACCGAAGCTCGTGTCCCAATGACTTTCGTCGAAGAGTCCGGGCAGCACCGAACCCAGCGGCGCCGCCTTGTTGAAGAATCCGACACCGCCGATGCACACCGTTCGGTAGCCGACATCGCTCAGACCACCGACGACATCGGCTCGCTCGAAGACGAATGTTCCACCGGCCGTCGATTCGCTGCCCGCGAATCGGGCCGCGAACAAGCGGGGGTGCGGACCTCGAGAAGCCGGCGTCGGCAGGAAGCCGGCGAACATCGCCTGATGCGAGGCGTAGGTGAAACTTCCTGGTGCATGACGCTTCTCCCACTGCCCGCCCGGGATGACCGACGCCAGGTTCGGGATGCGCCCCTGTTCGATCAACGCACAGGCGACGTCGTATCGCAGGGTGTCCAGTGTGACGAACAGGATGTCGTCTCGCCCGACCACCTGATTCATGTCGATCGGCTGTCCGCTCACGACGCCGCCTGCCGACCTCGGGTGTCGATCAGGTGCGCTACCTGCGCCTGATACGTGTCCAGACCGTGTGCCCACGTCCCCGGCAACCCGGGCAGGTTGGGTAGGAGGTCACCGAACGCATTGACCTCCGCGACGGCGAAGTCGCGCCACCCGATACTGGGTAACACGTCGACTCCCACTGCCGCCGAACGCGGGAAACATCGCGCGGCCTGCTCGGCGGTCTCGAGCAACCCGGACCATCGCGTCCCGGCCGCTGCCATTGCCTCGCCGAGCGAGCCGCGGGCGCCACCGAGGTGAAGATTGGTCATCGGTGACGTGCTGGTACGGACCACGGCGTGAGTCGCGGTTCCACCGATCACCACCACACGCACGTCCGCGACCCGCCCGTTCAACGAGGCTTTGGGAAGCCATCTTTCGACGTGGAGCCCATCCGTCGCCAGTGGATCTATCACGGCCGCCAGTTCGGCGCGCGTGCGATAGGTGCGCACCCGAAGCGAATTGAAAAGCCGTCCCTGATCGTCGATCTCCACCGATGTGGTGGCGTGGACCGCACCGCCGGGGCCCAGTTGCAGAGCGATCACACCTGACGCCGACGAACCGTGGGCCAGTTTGACGAACACCCGCCGCATCCCGGCGTCGCGAAGTCGCGATTCGAGATCGTCCCAACCGGTGACGGCTCCGGGCAACGCCGGTGGAACTCGCACCCCAGCCGAGTCCAGGATCGCATGGGTGCGCCGCTTGTCGAACATGGCCGCGATGTCGTCGGGATGGGTAAGGAGTTCAGCTCCCGCAGCCTCCACTCGGACCACGATCGCGTGCACTGCGGACAGGAATCGCCGATACCACAGCCTGCTGTTCTCGACCCTGGTCGAGTCCGGCGCACCACGAAAGGCAAGTTCGACCTCCGGATCCTCGGCCGGAGAATCGATTCGGACGATCTCGCCTGCTTCGAATCCGTACCGGCCGGCGATGATCTGATCCCAGCCGATCACCCGCGGTTCGGGCAGGCCCCTGGAGTGCGCTGCGTCGACGAACAATTGCACCCTCCGGTTGCCCGGTACGCCGATCACGACGGTTCGGACCGCCGACGGGTCGCGTGGTCCTCTGTCGATCACGCGGCACTCACTCCGAGACGGCGACGTAGCGCCAGACATCGTCACCGCCGACGTCCGGAGTCAACTTCTCCGAGAGGTCCACCCGCACACCTGCGGCGGCAAAGTGCTCGGTCACCGATGTCACCGCCGCGGTGCTGAGGAAATGGTGATGCAGGTCCAGCAGCGTCAGATTCGACATCGACTGCCCTGCAACAAGAGCTGCCCCACCCTCGTCGGTCAAGGTGCCGAGCGAGAGGTCGAGGGTTTCGAGACGGGCAACGATCGGAGCCTGCGCGAGCAAGGCGGCGAAGCCGTCCTGAATGTCACTGTTACGCACACCCAGATAACGCAGGGCCGGAAACCGTGTGCCGTCGACCAGCGGTGCGAGATCGTCCGGCGTCGAGTTGGCGCCGTAGCCCTCGTCGCCCAACCACAGTTCCAGATGCTCGAGGCCGGGAATGTCACTACCGATGATTCCCTGCACCACGGCCACGTCGAGGCCACCGGTCTCGACGACGAGCTTGCGCAGATTCCTGTGAGCCACCGCCGTGAAACCCAGACCCGTTCCGCCCCGGACACCGAGTTCCACCAACTCGGGAAATGTCTCGAGAATCGGGGTGATGTCGGACTGTTCGATCCAGGAGATCTCCGCCTGCTCCTGCACCAGGTCCCCGACGAAGAGCGCGCGAAGGCTCGTGAAACGCTCACGCAAGGCGACGATCGACGAGATGACCGTCGACGAATTCGATTCGAAGGATTCCCCCCACTGCCCGATGACCAACGCCTGCACTGCCGTGAGGTCGACGGACTCGACGAACCGCCCCCAGGCTGCGGCAAACTCCTCCGCATTGTTCGCATACGGGTCCACCTCGATCCGCCACGCCACCGAACCCGCGGCGGGCAACGGCACCTCGGGGGCGTGTGCGTCGGGAAGATCGAACACCGGCAGTCCGTACAGGTGCGTGAGGTGGTTGATGATCATCGGCTCTCCTGAAGTCGGACGGTGCAGCTCTCAGCACAGCACCACGACGAATAGTTACCAAATCCGACCGACAAATACCGGGACACTCTGCCGACTTCACGCCACACCGACCAAACAACCGGATATTTCAGACTCTCACTGCGAGGTTGCCGCGCAAAGAGTTCGTCAGGTCGTAAAGTTCACGTCGCCGGCTGATCAGATCGAATACCTCGAGGGGGTGCACGTGCCGCTCGGATGAACGAAACGCTCAGCTCGACGCACTCGACTTGCGTCCAGTGATAACCGGTGGTTCCCTCATCACGACGATGAGACCCACGTCACACAACTGACAGTCAGTAGCTTCCGCCACGCTCACAAAGCCGACGGAAATCCAATCAAGGAGCAATACATGCCTGGAGTCGGCATATGGCGCACCAAATCCGTCGAACAGTCGATCGCGGATACCGATGAGCCCGGCAGCAAGTTGAAGAAGGAGTTGACGGCAAAAGACCTGACGGTCTTCGGCGTTGCCGTCGTCATCGGCGCGGGCATCTTCACGCTGACCGCGCGAACCGCGGGCAACGTCGCCGGCCCGTCGATCTCCCTCGCGTTCATCCTCGCGGCGATCGCCTGCGGACTCGCCGCCCTCTGTTACGCGGAGTTCGCCTCGACCGTCCCCGTCGCGGGCAGTGCGTACACGTTCTCCTATGCCACGTTCGGCGAATTCGTCGCCTGGATCATCGGCTGGGACCTCATTCTCGAATTCGCACTCGCATCGGCAGTAGTCGGCAAGGGCTGGTCTCAGTATCTCGGTAACGTCCTCGGTGACAAGGACGTGACCACCGCACACATCGCCGGTGTCAGCTTCGACTGGGGCTCACTGTTGATCATCGGCGCGATCACGGTCATCCTCGCGATCGGCACCAAGGTGTCCTCACGGGTATCCGCCGTGATCACCGCCATCAAGATCGCTGTGGTCCTCCTGGTCATCGTCGTCGGCGCGTTTTACATCAAGAAGGAGAACTACTCACCCTTCATCCCGCCGGCCGAGGAAGCAACCAACGCCGCCAGCGGTATCCACCAGACCCTGTTCTCCTGGATCACCGGCGCCGAGGGCAGCACGTACGGTTGGTACGGCCTCCTCGCCGCGGCAAGCCTCGTGTTCTTCGCCTTCATCGGATTCGACGTCGTCGCCACCACCGCCGAGGAAACCAAGAACCCGCAAAAGGCACTGCCGCGCGGCATCTTCGGCTCACTCGCCATCGTGACCGTCCTGTACGTGTCCGTCACTCTGGTGCTCACCGGCATGGTCAAGTACACCGACCTCAAGGACGGCACCCTCGCCACGGCCTTCGAACTGAACGGAATCACCTGGGCGCAGACGGCCATCAACTTCGGCGGCCTCGCCGGTCTGACCACCGTCGTGATGGTGATGATGCTCGGTCAGACACGCGTCCTGTTCGCGATGTCACGCGACGGGCTGATGCCGCGCAGCCTGGCCAAGACCAACAGCAAGGGCATCCCGGTCAAGATCACCCTCATCGTCGGCGGCATCGTCGCCTTCCTCGCGGCCTTCTTCCCCATGGGAACGCTCGAGGAGATGGTCAACATCGGCACCCTCTTCGCCTTCGTCCTGGTCTGCATCGGCGTGATAGTCCTGCGTCGTACCCGCCCCGACCTGCCGCGTGGATTCCGGGTGCCCCTGGTACCGTTCGTGCCGATCGTGGCAGTGCTCGCCTGCTTCTGGCTGATGCTGAACCTGTCGGTCGAAACCTGGATCCGATTCGTACTGTGGATGGCCATCGGTGTAGCCGTCTACTTCGCGTACGGGCACCGCAAGTCGGTGCTCGGCCGAAAACTCCGTGACGGAACGGCGATCCCGTCGGCCAATGCCGAGCAAGCGTTGACCAAGGACTGACTCCCGGCAACGACGATCGCCGCCCTCCGAGACGGAGAGCGGCGATCGTCCTTTCCCGACGGAACTCCGACGTCAGACCAACGGATTGGCGCCGTTGAGGAAGATCCAGACGCACACGCCGGCTGCGATACCGAGGACGAGAATGACCAGAGAACCGACGAACGGCCGCGTCGCCCAGCCTCGACGGCCGTCCAACGCGATCCGGCCGGGACCGGTCAGGATGATCACGCCGGCGCACACGCCCAACAACGTTTCGTACTCGATTCCGGCCGGAGCGAAGTACTCGAGACCCGGGGCACTCGACTGCCGTAGCGCCCAGGCGTTGATCATCACGGCCAGAACCGACGACGCGGCCACCGGCGTCAGCAATCCGAGGATCAGTAAGGCACCGCCTGCCACCTCGCCGACAGCGCCGAGAACGGCAAGCAGCTTCGCCTGCTCGAAGCCCGCGTCGGTCAGCATCGTCTCGAATCCGCCCAGCCCAGGCCCTCCCCACAAACCTGCAAGTTTCTGCAACCCGTGCACCAACGCCGTGCCGCCGACCGCCAGGCGCAATGCCAGCAGGCCCAGATCGAGCGTTCCTCGACCCGGACGCGCACCCTCCGGGTCAGCAGCGACAGCGACCGGTACGGCTACCGGTGCCGCAGGCACCGAATACTCCGGTTCGCGACCGAGCGCCGCAGTCGGATGGTCCGTAGCCAACGGCCGGTAGGCCGGGATCTGCTCGGTCAGCGAATCCGAATTGGTGGACCCGAACTCGAGATCGTCGTCCGTGTGCGGAAGTGGTGTACTCGCGGGCACGGGCGCGAACTTCTCCGTCGGTGCATCGTACGGACTACTCACGCCGCCGGTCGTCGAGCCTGCTTCCGAGATATCACTGGGATCTTTCCGCTCGTCAGTCACGGTGACGAGCCTATGACCGATATGCGAACTCGTCCGGGAACCTCGATCCGGCGTGGCGGCATCGACGGTCCATTACGTAACGTCGTCATCATGAGTATGCGGACTGCTCGGCGTAGTGCCTCGGTGATCACGACGGTGATCGTCGGTGTGTCCGTCATCGCCGGGTGCGCCGATTTCGACGAATCGACGACGTCTCCGTTCACGCCGGAACCCACCAACCAGTCGAACATCGAAGTCCAACCTCAGAGCCCGCCTCCGCCGACGACCCAGCAGGCACCGCCTCGTTCCGGCCCGCTCGGCCCCTGCCAGGATCCCGATCCGTCGGTGATCGCCACCTGCCTCGACACCACCGGCGGACTCCTCACCCTGCCCGACGGTGTCTCCGGGTTGGTCACCGAGCGCCGGACCGGGCGGATCATGCAGGTCGCTCCGGGCCAGATCCCCGTCGAGGTCGCCAAGATCGACGTCGACGGTAGCAGCGACGGCGGCCTGCTCGACATCGCACTGTCTCCCACCTTCGTCGAGGACAACCTGATCTATGCGTACGTGACGACGCCCACCGACAATCGAGTGGTCCGCATCGCGCCGGGCGACACTGCCAAAGAGGTACTCGGCGGCATACCGCGCGGCGCCACCGGTAACGGTGGGGCGCTGTCGTTCGCTGCACCCGATCAGCTGATGGTATTGACCGGTGACACCGGAAATCCTTCCGCCGCAAACGATCCAGCATCACTTGCAGGCAAGCTCCTCCGAGTTCGATCGCTCACACCCACCTCGAATCCACCCCGCCCCGAGACCGTGCTCTCCGGCATCGGAAACGGTGCCGGAGTATGCGTCGATCCGGGGGTGGCAACCTGGGTCACCGACCGCACCGCACTGGAGGACCGTCTGCAGCGCGTCGGTGCCGACGGTGTTGTCAGTTCACCGGCCTGGACGTGGCCCGATCGTCCGGGCGTCGGAGGTTGTGTAGCGGCCCACGGCATCGTCGCGGTAGCGCTCGCCGCCGGTAAGGCGGTCTCCGCTCTGGCAACCGACCCCGGGACGGGCGCGATCACGACAGCCCCGTCGAAAGCCGCCGAGAACACGTACGGCAGGCTCGGTGATCTGGCGCTCGGGTCCGACGGGCTCATGTGGGCCAGTACGGTCAACAAGACCGCCGGCGATCCCGGACCGAACGACGACAGAGTGGTCAAGATTCCACTTCCGAGCGGCAGCGGCGGCATCGACTGACGCCACGGTGTTGGCCGGAGATCGGCGGCACACGCACTGATGCCCGGTCGATCTCGACCGGGCATCAGTGACACGCAGATGTCGGAGACCTAGCTGCAGGCCTCCAGAACCAGTTCTTTGACCCGCGCGGCATCGGCCTGTCCACGAGTGGCCTTCATGACGTCGCCGACGATCTTTCCTGCGGCCTGCACCTTGCCACTGCGGATCTTGTCTGCGATGTCGGGGTTGGCGGCCAGCGCTTCGTCGACGGCGGCCTTGAGCTTGGTTTCGTCCCGCTCGACAACCAACTCGGGGTGCGCGGCGACAACCTGCTCCGGATCACCCTCACCGTCGAGAACGTGATCGACCACCTGCCGGGCCACCTTGTTGGTGAGCGTGCCCTTGTCGATGAGTGCGATCACCTGCGCGACCTGAGCCGGTGTGATCGGCAGCGTGCCGAGGTCGACGCCGCGGGTATTGGCCTGCTGAGACAGGTACGACAGCCACCAAGACCTCGCGGCCTCCGGTGACGCCCCGGCCTCGGTGGTGGCAATGACCAGGTCGATGGCACCGGCGTTGACCAGGTCACGCATGACCTCGTCGGAGATTCCCCAATCCGTCTGGATGCGTGCACGGCGAATCCACGGCAGCTCGGGAAGCGTGCCCCGCAGTTCTTCGACCCACTCCGCGCTGGGTGCAACCGGCTCGAGATCCGGTTCCGGGAAGTAGCGGTAGTCCTCGGCTGTCTCCTTGCGGCGACCGGCAGCAGTGGTGCCGTCGGCTTCCTGGAAGTGCCGGGTCTCCTGGACGACTTCGCCGCCGGCGTCGAGAACCGCCGCCTGACGACGCATCTCGTAGCGAACTGCCACCTCGACGCTCTTGAGTGAGTTGACGTTCTTGGTCTCGGTACGGGTACCGAACTCCTTCGCCCCGATCGGGTTGAGAGACAGGTTCGCGTCGCAACGCATCGAACCCTGGTCCATCCGCACGTCGGACACGTCGAGGGACTTCAGGAGGTCACGAAGCGCGGTCACGTATGCGCGAGCCACCTCGGGCGCGCGCTCGCCCGCGCCGCTGATCGTCTTGGTGACGATCTCGACGAGGGGCACACCGGCCCGGTTGTAGTCGAGCAGAGAATGGCTCGCGCCCTGGATTCGGCCCGTTGCACCACCGACGTGCAAGGACTTCCCGGTGTCCTCCTCCATGTGCGCGCGTTCGATCTCGACTCGCCAGGTGGTTCCGTCGTCGAGGACGACATCGAGGTAGCCCTCGGTGGCGATCGGCTCGTCGTACTGCGAGATCTGGTAGTTCTTGGGCTGGTCCGGGTAGAAGTAGTTCTTCCGGGCGAAGCGTCCCCACGGCGTGATCGAACAGTTCAGTGCCAGACCGATCCGGATAGCGGATTCGACGGCAGCTTCGTTGACGACCGGCATGGAACCAGGCAGCCCCAGGCAGACCGGGCACACCTGGGTGTTCGGCTCGGCGCCGAACTCGGTGGGGCACGGGCAGAACATCTTGGTGGCAGTGCCCAGTTCTACGTGCACCTCCATACCCATCACCGGCTCGTACCTGGTCAGCACTTCGTCGTAATCGAGGATGTCGGGCGCATCGACAGCAGTCATGGCCATCAGTTTATGCGTCGAATGCTCAACCGAAGAATGCGGCCGCCTCCGCGTAACGATTCGCGGGAACGGTCTTGAGCTTGCTGGTCGCCTCGGCGAGGGGAACCAGATCGATGGAGGTTCCGTGCAGGGCGACCATCTGGCCGAAATCTCCACGATGTGCGGCATCGGTGGCATGGACCCCGAAGCGGGTCGCCAAGATACGGTCATGCGGAGTCGGGGTACCGCCGCGCTGAATGTGGCCGAGGACCGTCGTACGAACTTCCTTGCCGATCCGACGCTCGATCTCGTTACCGAGCTGCTGGGCGACGCCGGTGAAGATCTTGTGGCCGAACTCGTCGATCCCGCCTTCACGCAAGCTCATCGACGTCGGATCGGGCGTTGCACCTTCGGCGACGACACAGATGAAATGGGAGTCGCCGCGCTGGAAGCGTTTCTTGACCATCGTGCACACCTCGTCGACGTCGAACGGCTCTTCCGGAACGAGCGTCAGATGCGCGCCCGACGCCAGTCCGGCTTGCAACGCGATCCAACCCGCATGCCTGCCCATGACCTCGACGAGCATGACACGTTGATGGGACTCAGCGGTGGTATGCAGTCGATCAATTGCGTCGGTGGCCACGGCGAGTGCGGTGTCGAAGCCGAAAGTGACATCGGTGCAGTCGATGTCGTTGTCGATGGTCTTCGGAACACCGATCACCGGGACCCCACTTTCGGACAGCCAACTCGCCGCGGTGAGTGTGCCTTCACCGCCGATCGGAATCAGGACGTCGACGCCGTTGTCGTCGAGAGTCTGCTTGATCTGATCGAGTCCGGCCCGCAACTTGTCCGGGTTGACGCGAGCTGTTCCGAGGATCGTTCCGCCGCGCGTGAGAATCCGATCGATACGATCATCCGCTGCGAGGGGCACCTTCCGGTCTTCGAGAAGCCCGCGCCATCCGTCCCGGAATCCGACCACGGAACTGCCGTAGCGACCCGCAGACGTACGAACCACTGCTCGGATCACCGCGTTCAATCCCGGGCAGTCGCCCCCGCCAGTGAGGATTCCGATTCGCATGTACAGCACCTCTCGCCCGCGGTCGACCTGCTCTTGCGTCCATCTTCCCCCAGCGGTCGATTCGCTGCAGTGCAGCGCCCGACTGCGAGCTAGCCGGGGGTGACGAGTCCACTCTCGTACGCCAGCACCACAGCCTGCGCGCGGTCGCGTAGATCCAGCTTGGCCAGTACTTTTCCGACGTGCGTCTTGACGGTCTGCTCGGCGACGAAAAGCCGCGCCGCGATCTCGGCGTTCGAGAGTCCCGTGGCAATCAACTCGAGCACCTCACGTTCGCGGGGCGTCAGCGAATCCAGAGCCGCCGGACGCGATCTCGGTGCCGCACGCCGTCTGGTGACATCCGCGATCAGGCGCCGAGTGACCGTGGGCGCCAACAGGGCCTGCCCGTCGGCGACTACACGGACCGCGCGGATCAATTCCTCGGCCGGTGCGTCCTTGAGCATGAATCCACTTGCCCCCATGCCGAGTGCCTCGTACACGTAGTCGTCGATGTCGAACGTGGTGAGCATCAGGATCCGAACCGGCGGCTCCCACCCCGCCGCGAGGATCTGGCGCGCCGCGTCGAGGCCGTTCATCTCCGGCATCCGTACATCCATCAACACCACGTCCGGGCGTAGTCGCGCGACCTCCGCCACCGCCATCCGGCCGTCCGGCGCATCCCCGATCACGCTGATGTCGGGTTGCGCTGAGAGCAGGGCTCCGAACCCCTGTCGAACCATCGCCTGATCGTCGGCGATGAACACTGTGATGGGCACCCCGACAGCCTAGGCGGGTGTCGCCGGCAGCTCGGCCCTGACCTCGAAACCCCCGTCGGCGCGGCGGTGTGTCACGAGCATTCCTCCCACGGCCGATGCGCGTTCTCGCATTCCGCGTATCCCGTTGCCACCAGTGGTTTCCGAGGTGACAGTCCGGTCGTTGCGGCCGGCCGGCGACGGATCGTTGTGCACCTGCACACTCACCGATTGCGGACCGAAGACCACCGCGACGTCGATCGCACCTCCCGGAGAATGCCTGGCCGCGTTGGTGATCGACTCCTGAACGATCCGGTACACGGCCAGGCCCGTCGACGCCGATGCCGCCGAACGATCACCGTCTACGCGCCACGACAGCGGAAGGCCGGCCCGGGAACTGCCCGTCAGCAGTTCGTCCAACTGGTCGACACCGGGCTGAGGTGTGGTCGCGGCCGGATCGCCGTCGCTTCGCAGCACCCCGAGAAGCCCACGGATCTCGTTGAGTGCCGCTCGCCCGGTCGCGCTGATCGAGTCGAATTCCGTACGGATTTGCGGGGTTACTCCCTCGAGTCGGTACGGCGCCGTCTGGGCCTGCACGACGACCATCGACATGTGGTGCGCCACGATGTCGTGCAGATCCCGCGCGATGCGGGCCTTCTCCTCGAGAATCGTTCGACGGGTGCGTTCGAGTTCGCCGAGTTCCTCTTGTTTCGCCAACTCGCGGCGCGAGAGCACCAACCACCGGATCAGTAGGCAGAACACGACCAGCGCGCTGAGCCCGACCGCCCACCCGGCGCCGTCGCGACCTGGCGTCTCACCGAAGAACAACAGCACCGTTCCGATCCACGCGACCCCCACGACCTGTACCGGCGCCGTGAGACTCACCGCTGCCAGCAAGACCATGACGACCAGAATGTGGACCACCTGCCATGGATAGTCGTAATCCGGTGCCGCGTCGAACACTTGCGGGATGATCAGTGCGGACACCGCCGATACCGCCCAGCCCAGCGGCGCATTGGCCCGGATCAGAACGAAGGGGAACGCCGCCAGCGCAGCCACGAACGGCTGAATCGGTGGTGACACGTCGTGGGTGAGGTGCAGTGTCGGCCACGCCACGGAGTAGAGAATCAGCGTGATCGTGACGATCGCGATGTTCCAGTACTGGCCCCTCCCGGCCCGCCGGATCGTCTCCGACTTCGCCACCACGGCATCCAACCGAGGTAGCGTCGGCACGACGACACCCGAATTCTCCGCCGTATTGGGTACATCCGACGCCGCTTTTCTCTTCCCTCGGACCTTGATCACACCGTCCAGACTAGAAAGGCGGCCCTGGAAAGTCCTCATACCCGAGAGTGAGATCCCCCTACCCCGCAGGTATCACTGCGCCGGGGTTCGTCACCCGTACGTGTGCCGGTGAAGCACGCCTTCGGGTCGATGCCTCGGCGGGTTGTCCCTTCATAGCGTGAACGGCATGCGGATCACACGAGCGAAACGCCTCGAGCGCGTCGGAGCGATGGCAGCGGCGGCAACGTTGGCGGCAACGGTAATCATCTCTGCCACAGCAGGATCGAGTGGAGCTCAACCGGTTCACACCGAGGATCCTTATGCCGCACGAGCAGTCGCCGCCGCCACCACCGACGACGGCGTGGTTGCCGCCGCCGCGATACCCGAGGACTTCGCGACATTCGCCGGGTACGAACCGACGATCGTCGACGGGTACCTGGCCAACCCGAACGGTGACTGCTCCTCCCCCGTTCCCTTGCCTGCCGAATTCGATTCCGCATGCAAGGCGCACGACCTCGGTTACGACCTGTTGCGGTACGCGTACGAACACGGCGCAGAGCTTCGACCGTGGGCCAGGCAGGCCCTCGACGCCCAACTCGACGCTCGCATGCACTCGGCCTGCGAGGACCGCAGCGACGGGCCGTCACGTACCTTCTGCTTCTCGATGGCAGAGATCGCCACCGCTGCGGTCTCCGGGAACTCGTGGCGCCAAGGCTACTTGACTCCGGTGCAGGAATCCGGCGCGGGATATGCCGTTGCCGGAGTTCTCGGTGTGTCGGTTCTGGGATTGGGCTGCTGGCGCAGACGACGTGCGGCAGGCATCTCTGACGACGCGAAAGCAGTTGCGGCATGAGCATTCTGAGCCCGTCACATACGTCGGCACGCACTCGGGCCGGGGCGCTCGCGGTGCCGCACGTCGGAACGACCGTCGCCGTCAGCTGCATGGCTGCCGTCTCTCTCGCTCCGGGACTGTTGCCCCGCGCCGCAGCGCTGCAAGGCGCCTTCAGCGGAATCCTGGTGGCGATAGGCCTTCTCGCGATGTGGGCGCTGGAAATCGCCGCCAGAACCGTCCTACCGACCCACCGGCGAGATCGCCGTCGTGACGCCGCCTGGCGAACTACCGTTCTCGGACTCGGTACGACGATCGTCGCAGTGTCGGTCGCCGGTGCGAACTCCTGGCAGAACTCGCTTCGAATGGCGATGGGCACCTCGCCGATCGGGATTCTCTACTGGACCGAGGCCATTCTGGTGGCAACACTGACAACCCTTGTCCTGTGTGCCGTCGGTATCGGCGTCCGCAGGACATTGCGCCGGCTGGGGTTCGTGCGCGGTGTCGGTGCCGGAGCCCTGTTCGTGCTCGGCTTACAGCTCTTCGTCGCCCCGACCCTGTGGCATGCAATGACCGGCGCGTTCGACCGAACGAACTCCTACGTCGACACCGCCCTGACACAACCGCTGTCGATATCCGGGCCCGGAGGCCCCGAATCGCTGACTCCGTGGTCGTCACTGGGCGCAGAGGGCAGAATCTTCGTCTCACACCAGGGGGCGACGAGCACGGCTCCGGTTCGCGTGTACGCCGGACTCGACTCCGCACCCGACACCCCCTCTCGGGCCGCCCTCGCCGTCACCGAACTCGAGCGGATCGGCGGGTTCGCCCGCGGAAACATCGTGGTGGCCGTACCCACCGGATCGGGCTGGGTGGACACCAATGCAATCGACGGCATCGAGCAGCGCTTCCACGGCGACGTGTCGACCATCGCGCAGCAGTATTCGGACATGCCGAGCTGGGCAACGTTCCTCTTTCGCCGCGACGAAGCCGAAAACTCGGCAACTGCCCTCTTCACCGCGGTAGGCGACCATATCGCCGCACTGGCACCCGCCGACAGACCGAACCTGTACCTCTACGGTCAAAGCCTCGGCGCCGTCGGCGGTAGCGCGGCTCTGGCAGCTGAAAGCCCTACCCCGGTCTGCGGCGCCCTGTGGGCCGGACCACCCGCCCGGGCCACGCATCAGGACGGCGTCACGGTCCTCGCGAACACCTCCGACCCGGTGGTGTGGTGGTCGACGGATCTGATGTTCGACCGACCAGACCTGAGCCGGGCCGTGCAGGACGCGCCGATTCCGCGCTGGATCCCCGGTGTCACGTTCTTGCAGACGTCCGTGGACATGCTCGGCTCGTTGGGTGTTCCCGCCGGTCACGGCCACCGCTACGGAACGGAGCAGGGCACTGCCCTCCCCCGCTGTGCGCCTTTGTCAACCGCCGGGGGTTGATGAAGGCGCACAGCAAAGAGGTCAGACAGCGGTGCCGATCGGGCCGCGAGCCGCCTCGTACGCGGCACCGACGCGGTAGAGACGTTCGTCGGCCATGGCCGGAGCCATGATCTGCAGACCGACGGGCAAGTTGTCGTCCGCCGAGAGACCCGACGGCACCGACATCGCACAGTGCCCGGCCAGGTTGGTCGGCAGGGTGCACAGGTCCGAGAGGTACATGGCCAGCGGGTCGCCGACCTTCTCCCCCAACTTCCACGGCGTGAACGGGCTGGTCGGCGAGACCAGCACGTCGACCTTCTCGTACGCCTGATCGAAGTCCTGGGCGATGAGGGTGCGAACCTTGAGCGCCGAACCGTAGTAGGCGTCGTAGTAGCCCGACGACAGCGCGTAGGTACCGATCATGATGCGGCGTTTGACCTCGGGACCGAATCCGGCTGCCCGAGTCGCCGCCATGACCTGATCGGCGCTCATGTTGCCGTCGTCGACCCGTAGGCCGTACCGCATCGCGTCGAAACGAGCCAGGTTGGACGACACCTCACTGGGCAGCACCAGGTAGTACGACGCCAGCGCGTACTCGAAGTTCGGGCACGACACCTCGACGACCTCGGCGCCGAGCTCTTGAAGTTGTGCGACTGCGGCGTCGAAGGACGAGATGACACCCGGCTGGTAACTGTCCGAGTGCAGTTCCTTGACGACACCGACCTTGACCCCGCGCAGATCGCCTCGCGCACCTTCACGCGCCGCAGCCACCACGGGGCGAACCGGTGCGTCGATGGACGTCGAGTCACGCGGATCATGACCGGCGATGACCTCGTGCAGCAGCGCGGTGTCGAGGACGGTACGCCCGCACGGGCCACCCTGGTCCAGGGACGATGCACACGCGACGAGGCCGAACCGGGACACCGTCCCGTACGTCGGCTTGGTACCCACCGTTGCGGTGACGGCAGCGGGCTGACGGATCGATCCGCCGGTGTCGGTACCGATCGCGAGCGGTGCCTGACGTGACGCGAGAGCTGCGGCACTACCGCCGCCGGAGCCGCCCGGAATTCGAGTGACGTCCCACGGGTTGCGCGTCGGACCGAACGCGGAGTTCTCGGTGGACGAGCCCATCGCGAACTCGTCGAGGTTGGTCTTGCCCAGAATCGGAATACCCGCGCCGCGGAGCTTGCCCGTCAGCGTCGCGTCGTACGGCGCGACCCAGCCTTCGAGGATCTTCGACGCACACGTGGTGGGCATGTCGGTGGTGGTGAAGATGTCCTTGAGCGCGATGGGCACTCCGGCGAGAGCGGACGCCGGCTCTTCGCCGCCGGCAAGGGAGTTGTCCACCGCGGCAGCAGCTTCGAGCGCCCGCTCCCCCGCCACGTGCAAGAACGCGTGGTATTCGGAATCCACGGCGGCGATTCGGTCGAGGTGGGCCCGGGTGACCTCGACGGAGGACACCTCGCGCGAGTGGATCTTCTCGGCCAGAACCGATGCGTCCAGGGTGGTCAGGTCGGCGGTCATTCGCCCTCTCCAAGAATCTGCGGAACGGCGAAGCGATCCTGTTCGACTGCGGGTGCGGCGGACAATGCCTGCTCCGGGGTCAGACCGGGCACGATCACGTCCGGTCGGGTGACGTTGGTGACACCGTTGGGGTTCGCCATCGGCGCTACGTTGTCGGCCGCAACCTCGGTGATCACCTTGACATGGTTGAGAATCGAATCGAGCTGACCGGCGAACTCGTCGAGTTCGGCGTCGGAGAGGGCGAGTCGGGACAGCCGCGCGAGGTGCGCGACCTCGTCACGGGAGATGGCAGGCACCGCGGGGCCCCTTTCGGAAGAGGACGTGAACATTGCCGGTCCAGCCTAGTTGCTCGCCGCCTCGGACCTGTAGTCGCGGCCGGAGTGCGGACCCGGACCAGCGGGGTCGACCCGATGTTGCCTCCATGTCACAACCGCGTGTAGCGCAGGTGACATGGACGCGGCGGCCACCGAGACATCGTAGACAGGTGCAAAGATGACCACGGCCCGGATCGACATGATCCGAGTAACACCCGATCAGCGAAAGGCACGCGTGTGTCGTACCTGCTTCGCGTCCATCTGCCAGACCGACCCGGCAGCCTCGGCGCGCTTGCCGTCGCCCTCGGATCCGTCGGCGCGGACATCCTCTCCCTCGACGTCGTCGAGCGCGGTAACGGTTACGCGATCGACGATCTGGTGGTCGACGTCCAGCCCGGCGCCCTTCCGGACACGTTGATCACGGCAGCCGAACATCTCGACGCCGTGCGAGTCGATTCCATCCGGCCGTACTCGGGGATCTTGGACACGCACCGCGAACTCGAGCTCGTCGACTCGGTGGCGACGGCCAAGGACGACCGTCTCCAGGTGCTCGTCGACGGTGCTCCTCGCGTACTACGAGTGGGGTGGTGCGTGGTGGCGGGCATCGGGCCGCGCGGCGCCTACCGCGTCGTCGGTAGCTCGGGGGCACCGGAAACACACGCCACCGACACGCCCTGGATGCCGCTGGACAAGCCGATCGCACTCGACGGTGACGCCGACTGGGTACCGCAGGTGTGGCGCGAGATGAACACGTCCCTCGCGGCGGCCCCGCTGGGTTCCGGTGACCGGGTGCTGATGCTCGGACGCCCAGGTGGACCCGAATTCCGACCATCGGAGATTGCGCGACTGGGCTATCTGGCGGGCATCGTGGCGACCGTACTGAGCTGAGACGAGAATTCGACCTCCGAACAGTTCGATGCGCTCAGGCCAGATCGCGCACCAGAACGGTCAGATCGAACCCGGGGATCGGCGCCCAGGTTCGTGCCGGGTCCGGCACGAAGCCGTTGCGGTCGTAGATCCGTCGCGCATCGACCATTTTCGGTTGCGTCGATATCACCACCGACTGGTCGCCGCGCTCGTAGGCTTCGGCGATCACCGCGCGCACCAGTGCCGTTCCGGCTCCGGTGCCGCGGGATTCGGCGCTCACGGCCAGCATCCGGAACTCGAGTTCGTCCTTCACCGCAATGTCCGCGAGTGGACTGCCCGGCTCCGCGACGGTCACCGAGCCGACCACCTCGTCGCCAAGAACCGCCACCAGTACACGGCCTTGCTCCACCCGAGTTGCCGTGTCGCGCAGTCGCTCCACGTACGGTGAACCTGCTTCCACGAAACCACCGTCCACGTAGGTTCGGACAGTCAACTCGCCGACGATGTCGTACTCACCGGGCGCCACTTCACGGATCTCGATCATGGCGTCACTATCGCACCCCACCCGCCAATCTCAGAAATCGAACAAATGGGATGTCACTCGTCCAATTCGGTGGGAGTCACCGCATCCGGGCCACCCTCGAGCAATCTTCGGAATCCGTCTTCGTCGAGCACCGGCACACCGAGCTCGACGGCCTTGTCGTGCTTGGAACCGGGCGCTTCACCGACCACGACGAAGGCCGTTTTCTTCGACACCGAACCGGCCGCTTTACCGCCGCGCACGAGTATCGACTCCTTGGCCTGATCGCGGGAGAACGTCTCGAGCGAACCGGTGACGACGATCGAGAGCCCCTCGAGATTGCGCGGAATGGAATCGTCACGCTCGTCTTCCATCCGAACTCCGGCCGCCGCCCACTTGTCGACGATCTGCTGATGCCACTGCACCGAGAACCATTCGACCACCGCAGCTGCGATAGTCGATCCGACGCCGTCCACCGCCGCCAACTCGTCGACAGATGCGTCCCGAATGCGTTGCAGCGAACCGAATTCCCCGGCCAGTGCTCGTGCCGCCGTCGGTCCGACATGCCGAATAGACAGTGCCACAAGCACTCTCCACAACGGCTTGTCCTTCGCCGAATCAAGGTTGGCCAGCAAGCGATTTCCGTTGGCGGACAATTCACCGGCGTTGTTCCGGAAGATGGATGTCTTCAGCAGACTGTCCGGATCGAGGGAGAACAGATCGCCCTCGTCGCCGATGACCTTCGCCTCCAGCAGACCCGTGGCGGCTTCGTATCCGAGAACCTCGATGTCGAACGCGCCGCGTCCGGCAACATGGAACACGCGCTCGCGCAACTGCGCCGGGCAGTACTGCTGATTGGGACAACGCACATCGACGTCGCCTTCCTTCGCCGGCGCCAGCAGGGTTCCGCACTCAGGACAGGTGGTGGGCATGACGAACTCGACTTCGGTCCCGTCACGCAGACCGACGACCGGTCCGAGCACCTCCGGAATGACATCTCCGGCCTTCCGGAGAACCACGGTGTCGCCGATCAGAACACCCTTGCGTTTGACCTCCGAACCGTTGTGGAGGGTGGCCAAGGACACAGTGGAACCGGCAACCGTCACCGGCTCCATGTACGCGAACGGAGTGACCCGACCGGTGCGCCCGACGCTGACGCGGATGTCGAGGAGCTTGGTGTTGACCTCCTCCGGCGGGTACTTGTACGCGATCGCCCAGCGCGGTGCCCGCGAGGTCGTACCGAGCCGACGATGCAGGGACATCTCGTCGACCTTGACCACAAGGCCGTCGATCTCGTGTTCGACGTCGTGGCGATGCTCACCCCAGTACTTCATCTTCTCGACCACCGCATCCGCCCCGACCACTCTGCTGGTGTGGGTGGACACCGGTAGCCCCCACGCCGCGAGCGCCTCGTACGCGTCGTACTGCGACACCGGCTCGAAGCCTTCCATCCGGCCGAGTCCGTGACAGATCATGCCGAGGCGTCGACGTGCGGTGACAGCCGGATTCTTCTGCCGGAGCGAACCGGCTGCCGAGTTACGCGGATTCGCGAAGGGCGCCTTGCCCTCCGCCACCAGTGAGGCGTTGAGAGCCGCGAAGTCCTCGAGACGGAAGAACACCTCGCCTCGAACCTCGAGCAGGCTCGGGATCGGATACTCGTCGGTGACGGTGAGCTCTTCCGGAATCTCGCTGATCGTCCGGGCGTTGAGCGTGACCAGTTCGCCGGTTCGCCCGTCACCGCGAGTCGCTGCCCGCACGAGCTTGCCGTTCTCGTACACGAGGTTGAGTGCGACGCCGTCGATCTTCACCTCGCAGAGGTAGTGCAGCTCCGGGCCCGTCTCCTGCTCGATCTTGGCCACCCAGGCGCGCAGTTCCTCTTCGGCGAAGACGTTGTCGAGGCTGAGCATCCGCTCGAGATGATCGACCGAGGTGAAATCGGTCGAGAAACCGCCGCCCACCAACTGGGTGGGCGAATCGGGAGTGCGTAGATCCGGGTACGCCTCCTCCAGCGAGTTCAGCTCGCCGAGGAGCGCGTCGAACGCACCGTCGGCAATGGCCGGAGCATCACGGACGTAGTAGTTGAACTGGTGCTGACGGACCTCTTCGGCCAGTCGGGACCACTGCTCACGTGCTTCGCTGGGCGCCGATGCGGTTTCACTCACGCAGAGAAGATTATCCCCTCACTCTGACAGATCAGAATGCCGAGGGATCGTCGGTCAGCGCCGCCCCCACATCAGTGCACAGCTTCAACGCCGACCGACTCCAGTCGAGACCTGCTCCGGCCAACCCGCAGGTCGGCGTCACCGCGACCCGAGTCTGCAGAAGCTCCCGCGAGAATCCGAGCCGGTCGATCAGTGTTACCGCGGGCGCGGCGCAGTCCTTCCACGAGACCGGTTCACCCGGTTCGGTGGCAGGCACCAGCCCGAGCGCCAATTCCTTACCGCTGTCGAACAGTTGACCGATGCCGTCCAGATCCCGCGAGCTGATCGACGACAAATCGAAGCTCACGGCGAACGCGGTGCTTCGTCGCAGCAGATCCCATGGCAGGTCGGCGCCGCACGAATGCACCATCGTCGGCAATGCGCACCCGGCGATCGCGGTATCCAGGACGGCAAGGGCTTCGGGCTCCGGCAGAGCCGGCACACTCTCCATCTTCGTACGTCCGGGTAGCGATCCGGCTAGCACAGCGGTCAACTGCGGCTCGTCCAGTTGGATCATCACCGCGGCACCCGTACGTCGGGTCACCTCGGCAGCATGCCTGGCCAACCCCTCGCCGAGAGATTCTGCGATATCGCGCAGCGCACCACGATCGACGAGCACTCGCGAGCCGTTCGCCACTTCGATCTCGGCGCCCAACGTCAACGGCCCGGCGGCCTGCAGCTTGATCACGTGCTCACTGCCGACCAGCCTTGCCGACTCCCACGCTTCCTCGAGTGCGTCGAGGTCCTGATTCAGCAAGTCCTCACCGCGCTTGGCGATGTTTCCGCGACGCGGGGTCACCCGATACGCCCGCGTCGACGCGTCGAGATTGATGTCGACCAGGATCGCACCGGTCCGGCCGATCATGTCCGCGCCGAGTCCTCGCGCGGGCAGTTCCACCAGATGCGGGAGACCGCCGAGCTCACCGAGGATGGTGGCTGCGCTCTCGCGGGCGTCCGTGCCCGGCCAGGATCCGATTCCGGTGACCCGGCCACCGATGGAAACCTGTTGTGTCACAGAGCGTTCGACCTGGATTCGGTGCCTGAGATGGTTCCGCTCCCGAGCACCTGGTCGCCGAGCACGCTGTCGGGGCGGTAGAGGACCACAGCCTGCCCCTTCGCGACGCCGGTCAACGGCTCACGCAGCGAAATGCCGATTCCGCCGTCGACGGCTTCGGCGACAGCCTGAGCCAGACCACCGTGCGCCCGAACCTGCACCGTGCACTCGACCGGACCGACCGGCGCGGCACCGGACGTCCAGATCGCGCGCTGAGCAGTGATGGACCAGACATCGAGGTTCTTGGCCGAACCCACCCGGACGGTGCCGGTCTCGGGCTCGATCGACGTCACGTAGCGTGGCCGTCCGTCCACCGCCGGACCTTCGACACCCAGGCCCTTGCGCTGACCGATGGTGAAACCGTGGACGCCGTCGTGGGCGGCGAGCACCTCACCGGAGTCGGCGTCGACGACGCTGCCCGGGCGAACTCCGATCCGGGCGCCGAGGAAAGCGCGAGTGTCGCCGGTCGGGATGAAGCAGATGTCGTGACTGTCCGGCTTGTTCGCCACGGCCAGACCGCGCTCGGCGGCCTCTTCGCGAATCTGCTCCTTCGGAGTGTCCCCGATCGGGAACATCGCGCGCGCGAGCTGGTCCGCCGTCAGAACTGCGAGCACGTACGACTGATCCTTGTCCGCGTCGACGGCGCGGCGCAGGACGCCGTCCTCGAGTCTGGCGTAGTGACCGGTGGCGACGGCGTCGAAACCGAGCGCGATCGCACGGTCCGCCAGCGCGGTGAACTTGATCTTCTCGTTGCAGCGCAGGCACGGATTGGGGGTCTCACCGGCCGCATACGACGCGACGAAGTCGTCGATGACGTCTTCCTTGAACCGATCCGCGAAATCCCATACATAGAACGGGATTCCGAGGACATCGGCGGCGCGACGCGCGTCACCCGCATCCTCCTTGGAGCAGCATCCCCGCGAACCGGTGCGCAGGGCACCCGGCGCGGTGGACAAGGCAAGGTGCACGCCGACGACGTCGTGTCCGGCGGCAACGGCGCGGGCAGCGGCGACAGCGGAGTCGACGCCTCCACTCATGGCTGCGAGTACTCGCATCAGCGATCTCCTCCACGCGTACCGGCGCCGGCAAGACCGGCGGCACGGGCGCGTTCTACTACTTGTGGCAGCGCCGCGATCAGCGCGTCCACATCGGTGACACTGGACGTATGTCCGAGTGAGAATCTCAAGGAACCGCGGGCCGTCGCGGGTTCGACGCCCATCGCGATCAGAACATGGCTGGCTCTGGCGACACCGGCCGTACAGGCGGAGCCGGTGGAGCACTCGATACCGGCGGCGTCGAGAAGCATCAGCAGCGAATCGCCCTCGCAACCGGGGAACGTGAAATGCGCGATACCGGGAAGGCGATCCGATCCGGCCGGTCCGTTGAGAACCGATTCCGGTAGCACCTCGAGCACCCCGTCGATCAGACGGTCGCGCAACGTGCTGAGCTCGGGTGCCCGCGACGTCAACGACGCGACGGTCTCCCGCAACGCCACCGCCATCGACACCACGGCAGCAGTGTCCGGCGTCCCCGAACGAATGTCACGCTCGTGACCGCCGCCATGCAGAAGCGGAGCGCACGGAACCTGCCGTCCGATCAGCAGGGCGCCGACGCCGTGCGGACCACCGAACTTGTGTGCGGCAATACTCATCGCGGACAGCGAACTGGCCGCGAAATCGATCGGCAACTGCGAAGCGGCTTGAACGGCGTCACTGTGGATCGGGATACCGAACTCCACTGCGATCTCGGCCAGTTCACGGATCGGCATGATCGAGCCGACCTCGTTGTTCGCCCACATCACACTCACCAGTGCCACCTCGTCCGCGTGCACCGAAAGCTCGTCACGCAACGACTGTGGATCGATGATCCCTTGGGAGTCGACCGGCAACCAGGTCACCCGCGCACCCTCGTGCTGCTCGAGCCACTCCACCGCGTCGAGTACCGCATGATGTTCGACCGATCCGACCAGGATGCGTGTGCGCCGGGGATCGGCATCGCGGCGTGCCCAGTAGATACCCTTGACGGCGAGGTTGTCACTCTCGGTACCACCGGAGGTGAAGATCACCTCGGAGGGACGGGCCCCGAGACTCGCGGCAATCGACTCGCGTGACTCCTCCACACGTCGCCGGGCCTCACGTCCCGATCCGTGCAACGACGACGCGTTGCCGACAGTTCTGAGGGTGGCGGTCATCGCCTCGATCGCGGCTTCCGTCATCGGAGTCGTGGCGGCGTGATCGAGGTACACCGGACGACCGGCGCGGGCACTGTGTGCAGACAGAGTCATAGCCTGACCAGGATAACCCAGCACAGGAGCTGTCCTACGCGGCGCTTGCCCGCACTGCCGACGCGACACGCCGGTCCGTCGCTTCCGGATCGTCGATGTCGTGGGCGGCCAGGTCGACGGTGTCGGTGCCACGCACGGCCCGCTCACACCGCTCGGCCAGATCGAGACGGCACTCACCCGCCTCCTCGAGGGGAGCCAAACGCACGTTCACCTCGACGTTCTTCTGACGCAGGATTCGTCGAATCGACGCTCCGATGCTCTCGGTGCCGACGAAACACGGACCGGTACACAACGAACCATCGGCATTGGCATAACGGATCGCCATCGGCTGCACCGGGCACTGGGCGTCGACGGCGGCCTGGAACATCGCCGGACGGAATCCGCCGTACGCACGTCCACACCACGTCGTGCCCTCGGGAAACACCATCACTCGCGCACCGTGCTCCAGACGACCGCGCACCTGGTCGACGATCGAGGGGAGTTCCCGCAGTTTCGATCGGTCGATCGGCACCACCCGCATGCGACGGGCCAACGATCCGAGGACCGGCCATTCGAGAAGATCGGCACGCGCGACGAAGTTGGCGGGCGCAACCGCGGACGCGACGAGTACGTCGGTCCAGGACACGTGCCCGGACACCACCATGACTCCGGCGGGCTTCGGCCGCCCCAACCGATGATCCTGCACGGTCAGTTTCATTCCCAGGCATCGAAGCAGGATTCTCGAGTACCACCGCTGCATTCCCGTACGCCACGTCGGCGGCAGCAACCAGCCTGCCGACAGAACAGGCGCTGTGACCAATGCCACACCAACGAGAGCGGTACGGGCCACGACGGTGATGCCGGAAACGCTCGACGCCTCCGCCGGCAGACAGCCGTCGCCGCACGGGCTCGACGGAACCCAGTACGGCACCGTCGTGGTCATCGGGCGATCATTGCGTCGGCTACCGACGCTGCCGCCCGCAACCGTTCCAGGTACCGCTTGTTCGCCGAGTGCAGACCTTGCAGCGCAACAAAATCGGCGACCCCGAACTCTGGATCGTATGCCGGTTCCCCACAGATGGTCGATCCCATTCGCAGGTATCCCCGTAACAGGGGCGGCATCGTGACCCGCTCCGGTGGAGCGATCTGGTCGAGAGTCAGGCCGCCGAGCACCACCGGGTTATGCGGGACAGCCCGTCGATCTTCCGGACCGGCATGACGCGCCATGACAAAATCTCGTACGCCGCGAACATCGGAGCCCGGTATCGCACCGGGGCGCGCGACGACGGGCACGGAGACGCAGCCCATCACCCATTCGAATCCCGTCAGTTCCAGGTAGTGCAGGATTCCGGACCACATGGCACCGAGGACGGATCCGTTACGGTGCGCGGAATCGACGCACGCACGACCCATCTCCACTATTCGGTTACCCGCCGGGTCCAACGCCGAGACGTCGAATTCCGTTGCGGTGTAATACCCGCCTGCAGCCACTGCGGAATCGGGAGGAAGCATCCGGTAGCAGCCGACGAATTCGCCCGTCGAGTTGTCCCGGACGAGTAGGTGGTCGCAGAATTCGTCGAAGTGGTCCGCATCGAGTTCCAGTTCCGCAGCGGACTCGGGGAGGGAAAAGCCTGGTTCGGTGGAAAACACCCGGTACCGAAGCTGCTGCGCGGCAACTCGGTGTTCACGGTCGGAGGAGACGATCAGTGAATATCTCGGCTGGGCGGCGTCACGGCCGAGATCGTCGCTCGCGGGGCGAAGGACAGACGTAATTGTCATGCGCCAGGTTTACCGAGTGCGAAAGTCGCCGGGGTGTCGCCGAAGTGGCAGCCTGGTGCAAGGCGGGTGAATAAAGCGCTGTGCGCCTTTGCCAACCGCGGGCGGTTGACAAAGGCGCACAGCAGGTGGTTCTAGCCCTTGTGGGACTTGACAGCCTCGGTGAGCTGCGGAGCGACGTTGAACAGGTCGCCCACGATGCCGAAGTCGGCGATCTCGAAGATGGGTGCCTCTTCGTCCTTGTTGACCGCGACGATGGTCTTGGACGTCTGCATGCCGGCCCGGTGCTGGATGGCACCGGAAATGCCGAGCGCGATGTACAGCTGCGGCGAGACCGTCTTGCCGGTCTGACCGACCTGGAACTGGCCGGGGTAGTAACCCGAGTCCACGGCGGCACGCGAAGCACCGACTGCGGCACCGAGCGAATCGGCCAACTCCTCGACGACGGAGAACTTGTCCGCGCTGCCGACGCCACGCCCGCCGGAGACGACGACGTTGGCTTCGGTGAGCTCGGGACGATCGCCACCGACGATCGGGTCACGCGAGGTGACCTTGACGGCGTTCTCTTCCTGGGCGGGAACCTCGATGGTCACCTGCTCGCCCGCGCCGGCCTGCGGTGCGGCCTCGACGGCACCCGGACGGAGCGAGTAGACCGGAACATCGGTGCCGGCGGTGGCCTCGACGGTGAATGCGCCACCGAAGATGGAGTGCACACCGGTGCCGTCTGCCTTGATGTCGATGACATCGGTCAACAGACCCGATGCCAGACGCGCGGCCAGACGACCGGCAACCTCTTTACCTTCGATGCTGGCGGCGACGATGACTGCTGCCGGGCTGACCGATTCGACGATCGAGGTGAGCACGTCGACCTTGGGGGTGACGAGATAGTTCTCGATGTCGTCGGACTCGGCGACGTAGATCTTCTCGGCGCCGGCCGCGGCGAGCGCGTCGGCCAGCTTGGCCGTCGTGCCTGCCGGACCCGCGACGACGGCGGACGGCTCACCCAGCACGCGAGCTGCGGTGAGGAGTTCGGTGCTGACCTTCTTCAGTGCACCCTCTGCGTGCTCGACGAGCACAAGTACTTCTGCCATGACGTGACTCTCCCTGAGTTCTTCTGCTGGTTGATTCTCTTGAGGGCGCGATCAGATGATCTTGTTGCTGACGAGGTATGCAGCGATCTTGGTGCCACCGTCTCCCTCGTCGGCAATGCGCTCACCAGCGGTGCGGGGGGGCTTGGGGGTGGACGACGTGACGGTCGTGGACGCGTTTGCCGCGCCGACGATCTCCGGATCGACTCCGAGCTCGGCCAACGTGTAGACGAGAACTTCCTTCTTCTTCGCGGCCATGATGCCCTTGAAGGAGGGGAAACGCGGCTCGTTGATCTTCTCGGTGACCGAGACGATTGCGGGCAGCGATGCTTCGAGGCCGAAAACGCCCTCGTCCGTTTCACGTTCGCCGGTGACCTTGCCGTCTGCGACCACGAGCTTGCGGAGCTGAGTGAGCGCCGGAATGCCGAGGTACTCGGCGATGATCGCCGGTACTGCACCGACCCGGCCGTCGGTGGCCTCGTTACCGGCGATGATCAGATCGGCAGCGGCGTCGTTCTCGAACGTGATCTGCCCGAGCGCGGCAGCGAGCGTCCACGCCGTCTGGATGGCGTCGGAACCGTGCAGTGCCGGATCGTTGATGTGGACAGCCTTGTCGGCGCCCATGGAGAGAGCCTTGCGAATGGCGTCGGTGGCGCGGTCGGGACCGGCCGAGACCACTGTCACCTCGCCGCCCTGGGCTTCCTTGATCAGAAGCGCTTCCTCGACGGAGCGCTCGTTGATCTCGTCGAGCACAGCGTCGGCGGCTTCACGGTCGAGCGTGTAATCGCCGTCGCTCAGCTTGCGCTCGGACCACGTATCGGGAACCTGCTTGATCAAAACAACGATATTCGTCATGGGTCTTCGTCGACCTCCTGTGCGTATTTCACCTGTTGAATCGTCTGTGCTGCTGCGCGTGGAGGCGAGCATGTGGTGCCTCGATGATCGCCGCGCGCCGGCTGTGCGTTAGATTACCCCACGTTAAGTTACCCGTGAGTAACTTAACGTGGAACCTCAACCACCATAACGGCACGAACAGGAAAACAATGCTGTGATCTGGACCACCGCGAACACGTTCTACTCCGTTGGCACTAATCTCGCACGGGTGAGTGAAACGAGTGTCAGCAACCACGAGGACGCACCGCTACCCCTGACCGGCGAGCGAACGGTCCCCGGAATCCCCGAGGAAAATTACTGGTTCCGGCGACACGAGGTGGTCTACCGCGCCCTGCTGGAGCGTTGCACCAACCGTAGAATTCTCGAAGCAGGATCCGGAGAAGGCTACGGCGCCAACATGATTGCCGATGTCGCGGCCGAAGTGACCGGACTCGACTACGACATCTCGGCCGTCGAACACGTCCGCGCCCGATACCCCCGCGTGCATATGTTGCACGGCAACCTGGCCGAGCTTCCGCTCGACGATCAGTCGGTGGACGTCGTCGTCAACTTCCAGGTGATCGAGCATCTTTGGGACCAAGGTCAATTTCTGCGCGAATGTTTCCGCGTCCTCGACGACGGCGGCGAACTTCTCATCAGTACCCCGAACAGAATCACCTTCTCTCCCGGCCGCGACACGCCGCTCAACCCCTTCCACACTCGCGAACTCGACGCCGCGGAAATGACCGAATTGCTGGAAGACGCCGGATTTCGGGTCCAGCTGATGACCGGTGTGCATCACGGGCCGCGCCTGCGCGAACTCGACGCCACACACGGCGGTTCGTTCATCGACGCCCAGATCGACCGTGCTCTCGCCGGCGAGCCCTGGCCTGCCGACCTCACCCGCGACGTCGAAGGCATCACCGTCGACGACTTCCTCCTTGCCGAACCGGACATCGACGCCAGCCTCGACCTCGTCGCCATCGCGGTGAAAGATCCCGCCCGGTGAGAGCTGACCCGCCCGTCACCGAACCGGGAATGTTCGCCCTGGTTCTTCACTCCCACCTGCCGTGGCTCGCGAACCACGGCCGGTGGCCGGTCGGCGAGGAATGGCTCTACCAGTCGTGGGCCGGCTCGTACATTCCCCTGGCGGCAGCGCTACGACGCCTCGCCGACGAGGGCCGATCACGCCTGCTCACGCTCGGAATCACCCCGGTACTCGCAGCCCAACTCGACGATCCACACTCGTTGGCCGGTATGCATCATTGGCTCGGCAACTGGCAGATCCGCGCCCACGAAGCCGCCGCAATGCCCGACTCCGCACACCGCGAGCTCGGCGCCCGCGAACACCGGGCATCGGCCGCCGCACTCGCAGATTTCGAAACACACTGGCAGCACGGGGGATCACCGGTATTGCGGGATCTCATCGATCGCGAGGTGTTCGAGCTCCTCGGGGGGCCTCTCGCGCACCCCTTCCAACCCCTGCTCGACCCGAGACTGCGCGCATTCTCCCTACGCGAAGGGCTCGCCGACGCGCACACCCGCTGGAGGCACACCCCCACCGGCATCTGGGGACCCGAATGCGGCTACACCCCCGGTATGGAACGCGGTTACGCCGAAGCCGGAGTCACGCACTTCATGGTGGACGGGCCTGCCCTGCGCGGTGACACGTCCCTCGGCCGGCCGGTCCGCGACTCCGACGTCATCGCCTTCGGCCGAGATCTTCAGGTCAGCTACCGCGTCTGGTCCCCCAAATCCGGCTATCCCGGACATGCCGCCTACCGCGACTTCCACACCTACGATCACGAGACCGGACTCAAGCCGTCGCGAGTGACAGGGCGAACCGTCGACTCCGCAGACAAAGCACCGTACGATCCCGAGCTCGCCGCCGTCGCCGTCGACAAACACGTCGCCGACTTCGTCGACACCGTACGGGCGCGTCTGCGCAGCGAATCCGCCAGAATCGGGCGTGACGCTCTCGTCGTCGCCGCCTTCGACACCGAACTGTTCGGCCACTGGTGGCACGAAGGCCCGCAGTGGCTCGAGAAGCTCCTTCGCGCGCTTCCCGAAGCGGGTATCCGCGTCGGAACGCTCGCCGATGCCAAGGCCGCTGGATACGTGGGTACGCCTGTGCAACTGGAAGATTCGTCCTGGGGCTCGGGTAAGGACTGGCGGGTGTGGGCCGGCGACCAGGTCGCAGATCTCGTCCAACTGAACGCCGAAGTGGTCGACACCGCGCTGACCGCCGTCGACAAGTCACGTGGACACGACAACGCTCCCGGACAACCGGAACTGCGAAACCGGGTGAACGATCAGATACTTCGCGAGACACTGATGACGGTGTCGAGCGATTGGGCGTTCATGGTGAGCAAGGATTCGGCCGCAGGATACGCACGCGAGCGAGCGCACAAACACGCCCATGCGACACGAGAAATCGCCGAGGCACTCGTCTCGGGCAAGGACTCTGCGGCAATCCGCTTGGCCGAGGGCTGGAACCGTGCCGACGGACTCTTCCCCGGGCTCGATGCGCGCCGACTGCCCGAGACCGAACTGAGCCGTCCCACGTCGGCGAACGGACGTCCCTCGTGAAAATTCTGATCGTTTCGTGGGAGTACCCGCCGGTGGTGGTCGGCGGACTCGGTCGGCACGTGCACCATCTGGCCACCGAACTGGCTGCGGCCGGCCACGAAGTGGTGGTCCTGTCGAGGCGACCCTCCGGCACCGACGCCTCCACACATCCGACGCTCACGCACATCTGCGAGGGCGTGCTCGTCGTCGCCGTCGCCGAAGACCCTGCCCATTTCGTCTTCGGGGAGGACATGCTCGCGTGGACGCTCGCGATGGGGCATGCAATGGTGCGCGCCGGGGTGGCACTGCACAAGCCGGGAGTCGGCGAGGGTTGGCAACCCGACGTCGTACACGCCCACGACTGGCTTGTCGCCCACCCGGCCATCGCGCTGGCCGAATTCTACGACGTGCCATTGGTTTCCACGCTCCATGCCACCGAGGCCGGACGCCACAGCGGCTGGATTTCGGGTCGGATCAACCGCCAGGTGCACTCGGTCGAGTGGTGGCTGGCCAACGAATCGGACGCCCTCATCACGTGTTCGACGTCCATGGAGGAAGAGGTCACCAAACTCTACGGACCGACTCTGCCGCCGGTCACCGTCATTCGCAACGGAATCGACCTGACCACCTGGAACTTTCGAGAACGAGCGCCGCGGTCGGGCCCCCCGAAACTGCTCTTCGTCGGCCGACTCGAATACGAAAAGGGCGTACAGGACGTCATTGCGGCGCTGCCACGAATCCGGCGCAGCCACCCCGGAACCACACTGTCGATCGCCGGCGAGGGAACCCAGTTCACCTGGCTCTACCAACAGGCCCGCACCCATCGGGTGGCACGCGCCGTCGACTTCCTCGGAAACCTCGACCACACCGAACTTCTGAGCTGGCTGCACGGGGCCGATGCCATCGTCCTACCGTCACGATACGAGCCGTTCGGCATCATCGCCCTCGAGGCCGCCGCCGCCGGCACACCGCTGATCACCTCCACCGCCGGAGGACTCGGGGAAGCCGTCGTCGACGGTGTGACCGGCTTGTCCTTCCAACCCGGCGACGTGGCCGGGCTCACCTCGGCAGTCCGAGAACTACTCGACGATCCCGAGGGTGCACACACTCGGGCCGTCGCCGCCCGCGCTCGGCTGACATCCGACTTCGACTGGCACGAGGTTGCCCGCGAGACCGCACACGTGTACGCGAGCGCGAAAAGGCGTGTACGTCAGCCTCTTTCGCGACCCTCGATACCCGAGCGCCCGCTACCGGGCCGCTGAAGTACGGAAAGGTGGCCGCTCGATCCTTCGAGCGGCCACCTCATGGTCTTCCTGCCCGTCACACACGGCGACACCGGCAATCCGGTCGTCGACACCGATGACCGGAACGCCCTACCCGCCCGCACGTAGTCGAACCTCGCACACGTGCCGACCGAACGTCCGGCCCACGCTCGAACTCGAATCGTTCGATTCCGGTCGCGCTTCTCGCCACCGACGGACGTCGGCGGTTCTCGCTCACATCTGGTGAGCGAGAACCATCCTGACCGATCAGGAACAGCAACGTCGGTACGTCGCGATCCTCATCCTCGGCCGACGACGGCCACCACCGGTGCCTGCGACTCGTCGGACAGCTCTGCCGGCACCGGAGTCTCCGGAAGATCGGGCACGCGGGTAGCCCTGGCGTACACGGTCTCCCCCGGTTGCAGATGCAACGCCTCGCTGTCCCCTCTGGTGACCTGAGCGGAGAACTGCTCGCCCGTTGCCTCGTTCCGCAGATCCACCCGAACCTCGAAGCCCAGGTGAACCACACGCTCGACCGTCGCCCGCGTGATTCCGAGGGATTCGGCGGTACCTGCCTCCTGCGCCTTGGACAAGCTGGGATCACGGCCGAGACGAATATCGTGCGGACGAACCAACTGCCCGTTCAGCTTGGCCACCGAACCGAGAAAGGACATCACGAAATCGTTGGCCGGTCGATCGTACAGATCGGCAGGCTCCCCGATCTGCTCGATCCGACCCTTGTTCAGCACCGCGATTCGGTCCGCGACGTCGAGTGCCTCTTCCTGATCGTGGGTGACCAGAACGGTGGTGACGTGAACCTCGTCGTGCAGCCGTCGCAGCCAGGTGCGCAGATCGGCACGAACCTTGGCGTCGAGTGCACCGAAAGGCTCGTCGAGCAGCAACACCTGCGGATCCACCGCCAACGCGCGCGCCAACGCCATCCGCTGACGCTGACCACCGGACAATTGGGCCGGATAACGGTGCTGGAATCCGTCCAGCCCGACGATCTCGAGGAGTTCGTTGACCTTCTTCTCGATTTCCGGCTTCGGGCGCTTGCGGATCTTGAGCCCGAACGCGACGTTGTCACGCACCGTCATGTGCTTGAACGCGGCGTAATGCTGAAACACGAAACCGATGTCACGCTTCTGCGGTGTGACGCCGGTGACATCCTTGCCCGCGATGGTGACGGTTCCCGAATCGAGTTCCTCGAGACCGGCGATCGACCGCAGCAGCGTCGACTTGCCGGAACCACTGGGGCCGAGCAAGGCCGTCAGTGAACCGTCCGGAATCTCGATGGACACGTTGTCGAGCGCTGCGAAGTCACCGTAGTTCTTGCGCGCCCCTGTCACTGTGATCATGTGGTGCTCCTCTTACGGTCCAGCAGCGTCATCAGCAACAGGACAATGATGGCGATACCCATCAGCAGCGTCGCTGCCGAGTAGGCTCCGAAGGTGTTGTGATCGTCGATGTAGCGTGAATGCACGAGCAGAGTCAGAGTCTGGGACACACCGGGGAATCCGGAGGACACCATGATCACCGCACCGAATTCACCGAGCGATCGCGCCACCGTGAGCACGATCCCGTAGGTCAGTCCCCACCGGATGGCCGGCAACGTGATCCGCCAGAACGTCTGCCACCCGGACGCCCCCAGGGTGGCCGCGGCCTGTTCCTGTTCGTCGCCGATCTCGTGCAGCACTGGTTCGACCTCACGAACGACGAAGGGCAGCGTGACGAAGATCGTCGCGATGACCATGCCGGGCAATCCGAAGATCACCTTGAAACCGAGTGATTCGATACCACCGAACCATCCGTTCACACCCCACAGGAGAATCAACGACACACCCACGACCACCGGCGAGACCGCGAAGGGCAGGTCTACCACCGACTGCAGTACCGACCGGCCCGGGAACCGACCACGCACCAGAGCAAGTGCGGTGACGACTCCGAATATGACGTTGATGGGCACCACGATCGCCACGATGAGCAGCGACAGATTCAGAGCGGAAATTGCGGCCGGCGTCGAGATGGAATCGATGAAGGGTCCGATGCCGTTCTCGAAGGTGCGCGTCAGAATGACTGCGATCGGCACCACCAGAAGCACGAACAGGTAGAGCAATGCGACGGTGCGCAAGCCGATCCGAGAAGTACGGGTGACATGCATCAGGACCTCTCCTCTCTGCGCTGCCCACGACTGGCGAAGATCCGCAGCACGAAGAGCGCCACGAAGGCGACCAGCAACAACACCACCGACACTGCGGCAGCATTGGTGGGACGATCGATTTCGATCTGCTGTTGGATGTACTGCGATGTCACCTGCGTCACGCGCGGGATGTTTCCGCCGATCAGCACCACCGAACCGTACTCACCGATCGCTCTAGCGAAGGCGAGCCCGGCACCCGAGATGATCGCCGGTGCCAGTGTCGGCAGGACCACCGAACGGAAGATCGTCCAGTTGGACGCGCCGAGTGACGCCGCCGCCTCCTCGACCTCGCGATCGACCTCCATCAGCACCGGTTGAACCGAACGCACCACGAACGGCAAGGTGACGAAGGCCAGCGCGACGATCAGGCCCGGCTGCGTGCCGTTGAGTTGTATGTCGATCGGAGACAGCGGCCCGTACAGGGACAGCAGCACGATCGACGCGACGATGGTCGGCAACGCGAACGGCAGGTCGATCATCGCGTTGACGACGCGCTTACCCGGGAACTCGTCGCGTACCAGTACCCACGCGATGATGGTGCCCATCACGACATTGACGAGCGCGACGATCACCGAGACGGTGAGCGTCACACGCAGGGATGCCAGCGCGACGGGCGCTGTCACCGCATCCCAGAATCCGGAAATCCCGTCCTCGAACGACGTCACGGTCAATGCCGCGAGCGGCAACAAGACGATGACGGAGAGCCACAGTGTGGCTACACCGATCCCCAACGGCCCCACACTCCCCGTGACCCGCGCGATTCTTCGGCGCTTGGTCACGGGGGTGGTGTCAACTGTGGCAGTCACGTCGCTTCTTACTTGGTGGCGTTGTCGTAGATCACTGCGATGGAACCAGTGTCCTTGGTGAACAGCGAGCTGTCCACGGCAGACCAGCCACCGAGATCATCGATCGTCCAGAGCGTCGTGGGTTCCGGGAACTTGTCCGCGAACTGTGCGGCGACGGCCGGGTCGACCGGACGGAAACCGGCCTCGCCCCAGAGCTTCTGGCCCTCGGCGGTGTAGAGGAAGTCCTTGAACGCTGTCGCCTTTTCCTTGTTCTTGCTGTTCGAGATCACAGCGACCGGGTTCTCGATCTTGAACGTCGTGGGCGGAGTGACGTGCTCGACGGGATCGCCGTTGCCCTCGATGAAGAGCGCCTCGTTCTCGTAGCTGATCAGAACGTCGCCGCTACCCTGCAAGAACGCCTCCGACGCTTCGCGACCGGACTTGGGCTGGATCTTCACGTGCTCGGTGACCAGCTTGCTGATGTAGTCGAGACCGGCCTGCGGATCCTTGCCGCCCTCACTCTTGGCTGCGTACGGAGCAAGGAGGTTCCACTTGGCCGAACCCGAACTGAACGGGTTGGGGGTGACCACCTCGAGTCCGGGCTGGAGCAGGTCGTCCCAATCCTTGATGCCCTTGGGATTACCCGGACGAGTGACGATAGTCACAACCGACCCGAAGGGAATACCCTTGTACGCGTCTTGGTTCCAGTCCTTGTCGACCAAACCGGCGTCGACGAGGCGAGTAATGTCGGGTTCGACCGAGAAGTTGACGAAATCCGCTGCCGCGCCGTCCTTGACCTTGCGGGACTGGTCACCCGATGCACCGTACGAAGGATTGAAGTTGACGTTCTTACCGGCGTCCGTCTCGTTGAAGGCGGGGATCAGCTTGTCGAAGCCCGGCTTGGGCACCGCGTAGGCGAAGAGGTTGATCGTGCCCCCACTGCCGTCGGAGGATGCACCGTCACCACCGGCGGTATCGCTCGCGCCACCACTGCACGCAGTGAGTACCACGGCCCCCATGGTCGCAAGTGCGGTGAAAATTGTGCGGGAACGGCGTTTCATGTGCAGATACCTTCCTTCAAGGGACTGAGGAACCGAGAGTGTCGAGAACCGTGGGGCTGAATCCACGAGGAATTACGGACATGCAAGAGCCGACGGCACGAACCGTGGGCAGGCGCGACAACGCGCCGAGAAGCTCGATCGGGGCGCAGCGCGCCGTCGAACAATCGAGCTCAGGGAATCAACAACAGGCGACGTCGGCGACGTCGAGAATGCCGACAGCAATCAACGCCAACTCGTGGCGGATCTGGGGTGCTGCGGCTAGTGACACGCGGTGGACTTTAGCAGAGCCCGCGCCTGGGCTCTAATCGAGCAAACTGTGTGTCGGCGGATTCAGCGCGTCAGCAGCCACGCGACGACGACGAGGACGATCAATGCAATCAGGGCGAGCGTAACTCGTGAGCGGGGCATTTCAGTTTTCCTCTGCTTCTGTCGAGTTCTCACGCAGCCATCCGAACGGCGGCAGGGCTAGTAGCGCGGCAAGTGCTCGGTCCAGAACTGCGGCTACCAGCCGGCAAAGCGGGACCAGGACGACGAGCATCAGCGCGACCTGAGGGATGAACGGCAACCCTGCCATCCACAGCTCGAAGCCGTCCCACCAATTCGCAATCCGATCCACGTCGACCAGCCTATCCTTCGATACTTCGAGTCCTGTCAGCGTGTGGAGTGGACGGTGCCCGGTTCTCGCCGGATGATGACCGCATGAGTGCTGACGACGAAGTGGTGCAGACCGTCCCTTCCGGATCGACAGGTCACCACCGAAGCAGTTTCCCGCCGATCGACGACTACGCATTCCTGTCCGACTGCGAGACGTCCTGCCTGATCTCCCGCAACGGTTCCGTCGAATGGATGTGCGTCCCGAGACCGGACTCCCCCAGCGTGTTCGGCTCGATCCTCGATCGCAGCGCCGGCCATTTCCGCATCGGCCCGTACGGGCAGAACGTCCCGGCCGCGCGTCGATATCTGCCGGGCGGGTTGATCCTCGAGACGACCTGGCAGACCGAAACCGGATGGCTGGTGGTCCGCGACGCTCTGGTCCTGGGCCCCTGGCACAACGTCGACAAGCGATCCAACACGCACAAGCGCACTCCCACCGACTGGGACGCCGAGCACACGCTGCTGCGGACGGTGAAGTGCGTCAGCGGCACCGTCGAGCTCGAGATGAGTTGTGAACCGGCGTTCGACTACCACCGGGGAACAGCCCACTGGGAGTACACCGGCAAGGTCTACGAAGAGGCGACCGCAACCTGTCGATCCAAGAAGTCCGGCGATCAACCGACGTTGCGACTGACTACCGACCTGAGGCTGGGCCTCGAAGGCCGCGAAGCCCGGGCGCGAACCCGGCTGGTCGAAGGTGACAACGTGTACGTTGCGCTGTCCTGGTCCGACCTGCCCGCTCCCCAGACGTTCGACGAAGCCGCCGACAAGATGTGGCAGACGTCCAAGTCGTGGCGCGAGTGGGTCACGATCGGAAAGTTCCCCGACCATCCATGGCGTGGGTATCTGCAGCGCAGCGCCTTGACCCTCAAGGGTCTGACATACGCACCGACCGGTGCGCTACTGGCCGCCTCGACGACCTCGCTTCCGGAAACCCCTGGCGGGGAAAGGAACTGGGACTACCGCTACGCGTGGGTTCGCGACTCCACCTTCGCGCTGTGGGGGCTCTACACCCTCGGCCTGGACCGCGAGGCGAACGATTTCTTCAACTTCATCTACGACGTGTCGAGTTCGGCGAACGGTCAACCACACCCGCTGCAGGTGATGTACGGGATCGGCGGTGAACGCACGCTCGAGGAAACCGAACTCAATCACCTCTCCGGCTACGACGGCGCGCGCCCGGTGCGCATCGGCAACGGCGCGTTCGACCAACAGCAGCACGACATCTGGGGCACCATGCTCGATTCGGTGTACCTGCACGTCCGCACCAGGGAGCGGGTGCCGGAAGCATTGTGGCCGCTGCTGAAGAAACAGGTGGAGGAAGCCGTCAAGCACTGGCGTCAGCCCGATCGCGGCATCTGGGAGGTGCGCGGCGAACCGCAGCACTTCACGTCCTCGAAGATCATGTGCTGGGTAGCCCTCGATCGCGGGGTCAAACTGGCCGAGATGCAGGGCGAGAAGAGCTTCGCCCAGCAGTGGTCGGTCATCGCGGACGAGATCAAGGCGGACATCCTCGCCCACGGTGTCGATTCGCGCGGGGTTCTGACCCAGCGCTACGGACACGACTCTCTCGACGCGTCGCTGCTGTTGGCCCCGCTGCTGCGATTCCTGCCTGCCGACGATCCGATCATTCGCGCCACCGTGTTGGCGATCGCGGACGAACTCACCGAAGAGGGCTTGGTGCTGCGCTACCGCGTCGACACCACCGACGACGGGCTGAAAGGCGAGGAGGGGTCGTTCACGATCTGTTCGTTCTGGTTGGTCTCCGCACTCGTCGAGATCGGCGAGTTGGATCGCGCGAAGCACCTGTGCGAGCGCCTGCTCGGATTCGCGAGCCCACTCAAGCTCTACGCGGAGGAAATCGACGCCCACACCGGACGACACCTGGGCAACTTCCCGCAAGCGTTCACACACCTGGCCCTGATCAATGCTGTTGTTCACGTCATCCGGGCCGAGGAGGCCGCGGAAGCCGGGGCATTCCAACCTGCGCACAACGCGACCTGACCGAGTTTGCTGTGCGCCTTTGTCAACCACCGGGGGTTGACAAAGGCGCACAGCAGGTCAGCAGGCTATCGCTTCCAGCGCCGCCATGATCGCGTCCAGGTCGAACTTCAGTGACAGCGACGACGGCATGTTGCAACCACCGTCGGGTAGTAGAACCGTCACGTCCGCGGTCGACGCATCGAGGCGCTCCCGGCTCGGGAGCAACCGACCGCCGGTAGCTCCGGCTTCGACGACGATCCTGGGCGGCGACGACCTTCCCGGTTGCTCGAACACCGTCGAGTCGCCGCCGTCGGGATCGGCGACGAGCACCACCTGTTTCGTGGCGAACACGATCTGCGACAGCACCGCCGTCCTGCCCGTCCAGCCGGGCAGTCGCGCCGCCATGGTGTCGAGGCCACCGTGGGTGGTACCGATGATGTGGTCGGCGTCCGACTCCTTGTCGAGTATGCGGCCGTGCACTTCTACCTGTGCCTGCCACGGATCTATCAGCACGTCGGACAGCGCGGCGACGGTGGGGGCGATCGTGGTCGACTGATCGAGTGCATCGTGGTCGATCAGTCGACCACGAACGACTCCAGAATCAGATCCGGATTCAGCGCTGCGATCTCCCCGACCTGCAGTGGCACTCCGATCTGCGTCACTGCTGCCCGATCGAGCTCTGTCGCCGTCTCGTCGACGCCACCCTGCCAGGGTTAGCGGCCGCGATCGTCACCCGTTCGTCCAGCCGAGAGGTAGCCGACGGGCTCGAGCAGTACGCCGAGAAATTGGTTACTCGCAGCCGCTACTCGTGTCGGGGTACCGCTGACCGTGGTGCTGCCGAACTCGTGACCGACGGTGACGGTCCAGCCATCGATCGGTTTGTCCGACTTCCGACGACGCGCACCCGCCGCGCCGACGACCAGAGCTCCTGGCAGGACCACGAACGTGAGTTTCGTCCAACCCACCGGCACTCCCCGTCGATTAGCGCAGCCTAACGATCTCACGCCGAATGTTCCCGCGTCCGACGCCGGCGTCGGCAGGACCTTCGCAGCGTACAGGGTCACTTGATTTAAAACTAAGGTAAGCCTATTCTAATTTTTTGATTTGGCTCAAATGTGACTTTAGTGAGGTTTCTCGATGACTCTGGTCGGCCCGTGGACATAGACCCGACTGCGCAGAAAGTCGGTCACGACACACGACGCGACAACAAACACGGACCCGAAAAATCGGGGCTCGGCAAACTGGGTCTCGAACTCGACCTGGCCGCCGTGATGACGTCGAGCGCGATGACCGGAATCCTGGGATTCCTGTTCTGGACCGTAGCCGCACGAGGGTTCACCGTCAGCGACGTCGGTCGGGCGTCGGCGATCATCTCCGCCGCGACCATGTCGGCCACACTGGCCACCGTGAATCTCGGTAGCGTCTACGAGCGGTTCCTACCGCTGGCAGGCCGGTCGACGCACCGATCCATCCGCGCCGGGCTCCTCACGACCACGGCACTGGCTGTGCTACTCGGCATCGGCCTCGTAGTCGTCGGGCCGCGAGAACGCCTGTTCGGCTCCTGGACGGCGTTGGCGTGGTTCCCGCTCTGCGTGGTCACGCTGTCGCTGTTCGCACTCCTCGATCCGATCCTGATCGGCCTACGTCGCGCACGCCACATCGCTGTGAAGAACATCTCCCAGTCCGTGGCCAAATTGGTTGCCGTTGCGGTTTTCGCTCTCGCCCTGGCAAATTGGGGAATCCTCGTCGCGGTGTGGGTCGTCCCGGCCGCTGCCGTCACCGCGGTCATCTGGTTTCGGGTGGTCCGGCCGGTCGTCGATCATGCCGGCGGCCCACCTCGGCTTCCCCCCCGACGCGAACTTTGGCACTACTTCATCGGCACGTATGCGATGACAGTGGTCGGCGTGCTGGTGCCACTGACCGTGCCGCTGGTGGTGGTAGGCACTCTCGGCACCGAGGCGAACGCCTTCTTCAACATGTGCTGGCTACTGGTCTCCACCATCGCGATCCTGATCGGGAGTACCGCTGCCCCGTACATTGCCGCGGTAGCCGCCGAGAGCGACCGCTCGGCAGATGCGACAACACGATTCATGCGTGTCTGTTTCGCGGCAGGCGTCGGTGGGAGCGCCTTCCTGCTGACTTTCGGACCGTTGATACTGCGCGCCTTCGGCTCCGAATATGCTGCCGCAGCAGGCGGACTGGTTCGACTGATGGCACTGACATTGCCGTTCGTGGCCCTGATGACCGTCTATTCGGCCTTGGCCCGGGTACACCGGAAACTGCGCCTGGCCACAGCCGTGCAATGGACGACGGCCGTGGGCATCGTCGGCGGAATATCGCTTGCCACACCGTGGTGGGGACTCCAAGCGATCGGCATCGTCTACCTGTCGGTCGAGGTGGCGGCGGCCTGTGTCATCGCTGTTCCTCTGACCGGTTTTCTGCGATCGATCTACAGACCCGCCACGTCGAACAGGGGATCGATGTGAACAGAATCGTCATCGGCATGGACAGCCTCGACGAACTGGGGGGCGTCCAGACCGTCGTGCGGGTTCTCGCCGACGCTCTCACCGAACGCGGGCACCACGTCGAACTTGTGGACATCGAACCTGCCACCCGACCGTTCCGCGCACCGAGCACACATACCCTGGTCGAACATCGACTGTCCGCAGTTCGGAGCGAGTTGATGTACGAGCCCACGACGGCCTTGCGCGGCGTGAAACTCGCCGCCCGAGGCCACCTCAGAGGGCTGACGATACGCAAACGAGGTGTACGTGCGCTGCGCGGATTGTTCGCCGCGCAACCGCGCCCACCGATCTTCCTGCTCACCCAATGGCGTCTGGTCGAATACGCCGTGTCCGCCGGCATCGCTGGACGCACCATCGGCCAGTACCATGACTGTTTCGATGCTGCCGCGAGAAACGGTGACTTGCAACGGATCCGATGGGCTTCGCCACACCTGGCGGCGACGTGTGTACTCACCGAGTCCGACGCCGAACAGTTCCGCCGGGCCGGAGTACCACGGGTACACGTCGTCACCAACCCGGTACTGCTGCCCCCGCCCGTTCCCCTGCATGCTCCGCGAGAGAAACTCGTGCTCGCGGCCGGACGCCTGACCGAGCAGAAGGCATTCGACGTTCTGGTCGAGGCGTGGGATCGAGTCGGGCCGGTACGCGCCGGCTGGCGCCTGAAGATCGTCGGATCGGGTCCCGACCACGACCTGATCGCACACGCCATCACTCGCCACCGACTCGACGATTGCGTCGAACTGGTCCCGGCATCACATGATCTCGGAACAATGATGCGGACGGCTTCACTGTTCGCGATGTCCTCCCGACACGAAGGACTACCGATCGTCCTGTCGGAGGCACTGGCGGCCGGCTTGCCATTCGTTTCCACTCCGGCCGCGCCGGGTATCTCGGAGCTGTCCGATCAAGGTCGCGCGGGCGTGGTGGCGGCATCTCACGACCCGTCCGATCTCGCCGACGAACTTCGGGGTCTGATTCTCGATTCCGACCGCCGTCAGGCTCTGGGAGCTCATGGACGCGCGTTCATCGCCGTGCGTGAACCGCACGCGATTGCAGCCCGATGGGAGTCGTTGTTCGATCGAACCGGCCTCCGCACGACAGACCAGCACACCACGTCGAAACGGATATCGTCATGAGCTACGCTCCCCTTTCCCTCGACTCACTCGACACCACCGTCGCCGACCGCATCCGCACCGTAGCGGCAGAGTTCGGAGATCGGATAGCGCTCTCCACACCGGAAGCCGATCTGACCTACGAGCAGTTGGACGCCGCATCCGCACTGTGGGAGAGCAGATTCCGCGCCGGCCCGGAGGGTGCTATTGCATTCGTCGTGGACCTGTCATCGGACAGCCTGACAGCCGTGGTCGGAGCGATCAGGAGCCGGCGACCCGTGGTGATGATCGACCCACAGCTTCCGGATCCCCGCGTGGCACACATCCGGCGGACCCTGCCGTTCGCCGGTGCGGTATCGGACCGCAAGTATCACGATCGCGCACTCACGGTGTGCGAGCACGTCGTCTTCACCGACACCCGCCCCACCGACGCGACTCACGACCGCCCTCCAGCTGAATCGCATTCTGCCGTGGTGAGTTACCAATTCACGTCCGGATCCACCGGCGAACCCAAGTGTGTCAAGCACACGAACGACATGTGGTTGTGCGACGCACTCCTGCTGCAGGACGGCTTCGGTTTCGGACCGCAGCGACGCGTCGGTTCCACGATGCCGATCAGCTTCGGCGCCGGAATGAACGTGCTGCTCGCCGGTCTGATGACGGGTTCACGGATTCTCGCCTACGACCCTCGGCAGGACGAGGTCTGCGCACTCTTGCCGTGGATGAACGCCTCCGGCGTCGAGATCGTGGTCATGACACCGTCACTGTTGCGCGGGTTGGCCGCTCGCACCACCACAGCGCTGCCGCGCCTGACACGGCTGATCACCACCGGAGAACCGGTCCACGGCAAGGATGCCCGAGCGGGCCGGGAAGCATTCGCTCCGGAGGCCACATTCACGAACTGGGTGGGGTCGAGTGAGACCGGCGGCCTGGCCTACCGCGACTACTCGCCTGCAGAGCCGTTTCCCGACACGCTGCTCCCCGCCGGCGTGGTGGCTCCGGGCAAGTCGGTCGCCTTCGGTCAGGACGGTACGGTTCGAGTCCGGTCCGCGTACCTGTGCGGCGGCTACCTGGACGAGGCCACCACGGCCGCCGCTTTCGAAAACCACGCGGACGGGACCAGAACGTTCGTCACCGGCGATCGTGGCCGGTGGGACGAGAGCGACGGACTGGTCCTGCTCGGACGCCGCGACGGCGCACTCAAGATTCGCGGCTACCTCGTCGAGACCACCGAGATCGTGGCAGCGCTACTGCGCAGCCCGGACATCGCCGAAGCCTACGTGCTCGTCACCGGCCCCCAGACCCCTTCTCCAGTTCTCACCGCGTTCGTGGTTCCCGACCACCAGGCCCGCACCCCCGCGCCCGCTCAGCTTCGTCAACGATTGGTAGATACGCTGCCCGCCTGGATGATTCCGACATCCGTCGTGGTGGTCGATCACCTGCCACGCACCGAGCGGGGCAAGGTCGACCCGAGTGCTCTCGCACCTCCGGAGCGCGGACCGATCGAACCACCGCACCCCGGAACGGAGTCCGAGATTGCCGAAATCTGGTGCCAGGCACTGACTCTCGATGCGGTAGGCCGAAACGAGAACTTTCACGAACTCGGCGGCGACTCGTTGGCGGTCCAAGATGTACTTGCTCGGATCACTCGGCTGCGGGGAATCACGCTCACCACAGCCGATGTCGCGGCCTGCCCGTCGCTGGCCGCCTTCGCCGACCGCGTCGATCGAGCTGGACGCACAGGGCGTCGGCGCATCGGTTCCGGCACAGCGACGACGACGGTGCCGCTGCGGGTGCCGGAGAACTCGACCAGAGAGCCGTTCTGGTGCTTCACCGGGGCCGGGGCGTCGGCTCTGACGTTCCTCCCCCTCACCAGCCACCTACCCGCCGATCAGCCCGTGTACGCGTTCCAGCCGTTCGGACTCGAGGAGCGCGGCCTCCCCGACTGGACGGTCGCCCGGGCGGCCCGACGCCATCTGCGCGACATCGACCGGATATCACCGGACGGTCCGCACGTCCTGATCGGGCATTCGCTGGGCGGACTCATCGCCGTCGAGGTGGCCCGCAGGCTCGCCGAGCAGGGACGCCAGGTGAAGCTTCTGGTTCTGCTGGACACGTTCCTGCCTCCTGCTGTCACCAAAGGCACACGCACACCGGAACACACGCCTCCGGTGGTCGCCGCCGAGGAACCCCTGACCCGTGCCGAACTGTGGAAGCGGCGGCTCGCACTTCCCCTGGCCGGTATCGTCCAGCGCGATCCGGTCGCCCAGACCGGAGCCATGGAGGAAGTGGGCCGGCGGGTGGCGCTTCTGCATCGACCGAAACCGTGGGCCGGTGACGCCGTCGTCTACCAGTCGGCGGTCAACGGCGACGATCCCGACCTGTGGCACCGAATCATCCAGGGGGAACTGACGATTCGACGCGTCGACTGTGATCACGCATCTATCGTGCGCGCGCCGCACATCGGCAGAATCGCCGCAGAACTTTCGGGGGCGCTCATGCGAAACGACTGAGAAGCCGTTCCGCGTCGGCCCCGATACGCGCAACCACGTCTGCGGCGGAACGGGATTCGTGTATCAGGCCGACAGCTTCGCCTGCGTAGACGACGCCGCTGTTCGGATCGGACGGGTCGTACGCCGTTGCGAGGGTGTCCTCGTCGACGTCGACACCGTGCCAGGCAGCAGTGAACTCGTTGGTCACGGCGCGCCCGCCCCAGCGCTGCGGCCACGGCTGAGCGCGGGCCCGGTCGAACACCGAGGTGTACACGGTGTCGGCACTTCCGGCGTCGACGACGCGGGCACGGGCGTACTCCGGGCCTTCGGTTTCCGGGCTGGCGAGCAACGCCGTCCCGATCATCACGCCGTCGCCGCCGGCCGCGAGCACGGCTGCCAGGCCACGTCCGGTACCGATTCCACCTGCGGCGAGCACCGGCAACGACGTCGAGTCCAGGATCTCCTGCAGCAGCGGAAGTGTCCCGATCCGGCCGGTGTGACCGCCGGCCTCACCGCCCTGGGCGATGACGGCGTCCACCCCGGCCGCCTCGACCACACGCAAGTCCTCGAGTGTGTTGACTTGTGAGACAACGGGAATCCCCGCAGCATGCACCCGCTCGACGTACCGGGCAGGATCACCGAAGGACAGAGTGATCATGGTGGGCGCCACCGCGATCGCGGCGTCGAGCAGAAGTTCGTTCTCGGGCAGCGACCACGTCATCAGGCCGACACCGAAGCGGCCGCCGACGGAACGGGCGATGGCCGCTTCCGCCTCGATCCACTCCGGTGAGTTGTATCTGGCCGCTCCGAGCAAGCCGAGTCCACCCGCAGCGGACACCGCACCCGCGAGCGCGCCGCCGGCACGCCCGCCCATAGGTGCCCCGAGGATCGGGAACTCGACACCGAACTCCCGAGACAACCAGGTGGCGACCATGCGCTCCTACTTCTTCGGCTTCTCGCCGACCGACTCGGACGTCAGGGCGGCGACGAACGCTTCCTGCGGTACCTCGACGCGACCGATGGTCTTCATCCGCTTCTTGCCTTCCTTCTGCTTCTCGAGCAGCTTGCGCTTACGGCTGATGTCGCCGCCGTAGCACTTGGCGAGAACGTCCTTGCGAATCGCGCGAATATTCTCACGCGAGATGATCTTCGCACCGATCGCAGCCTGGATCGGAACCTCGAACTGCTGACGCGGGATCAGCTCACGCAGCTTCGACGTCATCCGGCCGCCGTAGGCACCGGCGTTGGTGCGGTGCACGATCGACGAGAACGCGTCGACGGCCTCACCCTGCAGCAGGATGTCGACCTTGACCAGGTCGGCCTGCTGCTCGCCTGCCTCCTCGTAGTCGAGGCTGGCGTAGCCCTTGGTACGGGACTTGAGCGCGTCGAAGAAGTCGAACATGATCTCGCCCATGGGCAGCTCGTAGCGCAATTCGACGCGCGTCTCGGACAGGTAGTCCATGCCGCCGAGTTCGCCCCGCCTGGACTGACACAGCTCCATGATGGCGCCGACGTACTCACTCGGGGCGATGACGGTGCACTTCGCCACCGGTTCGTACACTTCACGCACTTTGCCCTCGGGCCAGTACGACGGGTTGGTGACGATCACCTCGGACGCGTCCTCCATGACGACGCGGTAGACGACGTTGGGAGCCGTCGAGATCAATTCGAGGCCGAACTCACGCTCGAGCCGATCGCGGGTGATCTCCATGTGCAGCAGTCCGAGGAAGCCGCATCGGAAGCCGAAGCCCAGGGCTACCGACGTCTCGGGCTCGTAGGCCAGAGCGGCGTCGTTGAGACGGAGCTTGTCCAGGGCGTCGCGCAGCACCGGGTAGTCGGACCCGTCCATCGGGTACAGACCCGAGTACACCATCGGCTTGGGGTCGCGGTAGCCGACGAGCGGCTCGGTAGCCCCGTTGCGGGTGGTGGTGACGGTGTCGCCGACTCGTGACTGCCGCACGTCCTTGACACCGGTGATGAGGTAACCGACCTCGCCGACACCCAGACCGACGCTGGCCTTGGGCTCGGGCGAGATGATGCCGACCTCGAGCAGTTCGTGGGTGGTGCCGGTGGACATCATGGTGATCTTCTCGCGGGGACGGATCTTCCCGTCGACCACACGCACGTACGTGACCACACCCCGGTAGGCGTCGTAGACGGAGTCGAAGATCATGGCGCGAGCCGGCCCGTCGGCGTCGCCGACGGGCGCCGGAATCTGTTTGATGACCTCGTCGAGCAACTCCTTGACGCCCACCCCGGTCTTGCCGGATACCCGCAGTACGTCCCCAGGTTCACAGCCGGTGATGTGGGCGATCTCCTCGGCGTACCGGTCCGGATCGGCGGCGGGAAGGTCGATCTTGTTGAGGACGGGAATGATCTTGAGATCCTTCTCCATCGCCAGATACAGGTTCGCCAGCGTCTGCGCCTCGATGCCCTGGGCCGCATCGACCAGCAAGATGGCGCCCTCACAGGCCTCGAGCGCGCGTGAAACCTCGTACGTGAAGTCGACGTGGCCGGGAGTGTCGATGAGGTGGAGGACGAACTCCTCGCCGTCGACGGTCCAGGGCAGCCGGACGTTCTGCGCCTTGATGGTGATGCCACGTTCACGCTCGATGTCCATGCGGTCCAGGTACTGCGCCCGCATGGCCCGCTCTTCGACCACTCCGGTCAGCTGCAACATACGGTCTGCGAGGGTCGACTTGCCGTGGTCGATGTGCGCAATGATGCAGAAGTTCCGGATCTGCGCAGGATCGGTGAACGTCTTGTCGGCGAAGCTGCTGATTTCAGACCCCTTAGTCGGACCGGCACCGGCCCGGATCCGGACCACTGTCAACCTTCAGGATATCCAAGTCTCGCGTTCGTCGTGCCAGTGGCTACGCACGTCGGAGGATTATGCTCGGTCGGCATGGCAAGCACGTGGAAACAGATCGGGCGCGCACTCGGCGCATTAGCCGTCGAGACGGCGCCGTCGCTGCTGCGCAGACTGCAGTCGGCAACCCCCTCGAACGAGCCCTCCGGACGGCCGATCGCCACCCTCACCGCGCCGTCCGCGCATCGAGCTCGCAAGATCGAGTACTCACCCGACCTGGACGGGAAAGCCGATCCCGGCGAAATCGTCTGGACCTGGGTGGTCTACGAGGAAGATCCGACACAGGGCAAGGATCGGCCGGTCCTCGTCGTCGGACGAGACGGCGCGACTCTGCTGGGACTGATGTTGTCGTCACAGCGCAGACGGGACGGTGAGCGAGACTGGCTGGCGATCGGTTCGGGACCGTGGGATTCGGAAGGCCGCCCCAGCTGGATCCGGCTTGATCGAGTCCTCGACGTCCCCGAGACCGGCATCAGGCGTGAGGGCGCCGTCATGGATCGCGACAAGTTCGAAACCGTCGCGGCAAAACTTCGGGCCGACTTCAGCTGGAGCTGAAGCCGGCCCGACGACGTGGGCAGAACTGCTCAGCTCTCGAGCCGATCGAAGCGCCCGAACAGCGCCCGGTAGATCAGTGCGCCCAACGCCCCGCCGATGAGCGGGAAGACGATGAACAGCCAGACCTGGGCAGCGGCACCGTCCTGGAAGAACGCGACACCGAGGCTGCGTGCCGGATTGACGGAGGTGTTGTCGATCGGGATCGAGATCAGGTGGATGACGGTCAGTGTGAAGCCGATCGAGATACCGGCAAGTGGGACGTCGGAGATCTGGTCGGTGGAGGCCAGGACGACGAAGACCAACAGCGCGGTCAGCAGGATCTCGATGATCATGACAGCGCCGATACCGTAGCCGTCCGAAACCACCTGACCGAAAGTGTCGGTTTCGGCGGACGGACTGTGCGCGCCCCACCCGTTGGCGCCCAGACCGTTGATCGCTCGGTCGTACGCCGGAAGGCTGTTGGCCACCGCGAAGATGACGACACCCGCGATCAAGCCGCCGATGACCTGGGCGACGATGTAGATCCCGGCATTCACCGCTGAAATACGACCGATGACGAACTGGCCGACCGTCACCGCGGGATTGACGTGGCAACCCGAAATCGGCCCGATGGCGTAGACGAGGAAGAGAAGGGTCAATCCGAAGGCCAGCGCTACACCGAGATTTCCGACTTTGGCACCGGCGAATACTGCAGTACCGACCGCGGAGAACACCAGAACAAATGTTCCCACCGCTTCGGCCACATACTTCTTGATATCCGAGATCGGCTCGATCTCGGTTAATTCTTGTGCAGTTGGAGACATATTCCCGCCTTCTTCTCGTGATTCAACAGTGGTGATCGGTCGAGTAGATTTTCCGGACTTTACGCAAGACGAGTGATCTCCACAACAACATCGAGATCCGTGGATCTCCCACCGGAATAAATACCCTTCAACGGCGGAACATCCGAATAGTCCCGTCCAATCCCTACCGACACGTGCTGTTCGTTCACTGCTGTCGAGTTCGTCGGGTCGTATCCCCACCACGCTCCGGTCCACGCCTCGATCCACGCGTGCGATTCACCGACCACGGTGTCCCCGATACTCGCATCACGTTGCGGGTGAAGATATCCGGAGACGTAGCGGCAGGGAATACCCATGGTGCGTAGAAGTACCAGGGTCAGGTGCGCGTAGTCCTGACAGACTCCCTCTCTGGCTTCCCACGCTTCCACCGCCGACGTGTGCACCCCGGTGGTTCCGGGCACGTACGACATTTCTCCATACACCCATTCGGATACCGCCACTACGGCCTCGTCGGGATTTCGGCCTTTTCGTAATTCCTTCGCGATCGCAGCAAGTTTTCGATCAGCCGGAACATATCTGGTGAAACTCAACTGTTCGTTGAACCGATCCCGAACCGCCTCGCCGACCAATTCGCCCCAATCCACTTTTTCTTCCGGATCGGCAAAAGGTTCGGTTTCCACAACGGAAAGCCCGGTGACTTCCAGTTCGGTATGCGGCGCGTGCAGATCGAACGCCGTCACGGCCGTGCCCCAATAGTCGGTGTACCGGTACGCACGCGTTGCCGGCTGCGTGTCGACGCGCGTCAGAATAACCGTCTGTCTGCCGTCACCACGCGGCGTCAACCGCGCCTCGTTGTACGACGACGTCACCGGTGCGTCATAGGCATAACCGGTGGTGTGCACCACCCTCATCCGCCAGCTCATAACAATTCCTCCCCGGTCGTGTCCACGTAGTCGGCGCCGGCGTCCGTCCAGGCCACCCACGGTGCGGCATGGAAATACTGCAGGGCGATGGCATCTCCCAACTCCCGGCACGTCTCCTGCCACCCGATCAATCGCCCCTGCAAATCCTCGAGCAGTACTCCCGGTGGCAAGAACTCGAGTTCGCTCCGGGCTCGACCGAGCAGACGAGGGGCTTCCGCGCGAATACCGACCCGACTGCCCGGCTGCGGGTCCAGCTCCTCGAGACACTTCTCCGCCTGCCGGATGGAGTGGAACACCGAACGCGGAAACAGGCGGTCCAGCAGAATGAATTCGACGACCCGATTCGCATCGAGTGCCCCGCGATACGTGCGCAGATACGTGTCGTGCGCACCGGCCGAACGCAGTACCGACACCCACGCCGGTGACGAGGGTCGGTCACCCGCACGGGCGAGAAGCATGCGCACGATCATGTCGACCCTCTCGATCGAGCGCCCCAGCAACAGGAACCGGTAGCCGTCGTCTCGACTCAGCGTGGAATCGGCCAGCCCGGCGAACATCGCGGCCCGCTCCTCGACGTAACGGAAGAATTCGTGCGGCCCCAACCGTCGTGACGCACGCTCACGTTCGGCCAGGCCGTTGTACGTGGTGTTCAGGCACTCCCACATCTCACTGGAGGTGACCTCACGCGCACCGCGGGCGTTCTCACGGGCGCTGGCGAGCGAATCGACGATCGAGCCCACCTGATTGCGGCTGAATGCCACCAGATCGGTCAACGAGCGAACGTCCAACTTGCCTTCGGGTGCTTCGATCCCGAGCACCCGAAGAAGCAGCCGGGACGTGCGGTCCGGGTCCACGGTGGCGTCCTCGAGAAGTTGATGGACGGCGACGTCGAGAATGCGGGCGGTGTCGTCGGCGCGTTCGACGTAACGCCCGATCCAGTAGAGCGACTCTGCGTTACGAGCAAGCATCGTGAGATCACGCTCCGTTCACTGCTGTTGTTGTTGCTGCGAATTGGTCAGTTCCGGCCCCTGGACCGGCTCGGCGGATTCCGGTGGCTCGCCGACCAGCTCCTCACCCGACAACTCCGGGTCTTCCGCCGAGGTACGACTCGCCAGCACCCAGGTGTCCTTGCTTCCGCCACCCTGGCTCGAATTGACCACGAGCGAGCCCTCGGGCAGAGCTACGCGGGTGAGCCCGCCCGGCAATATCCACACGTCCTCGCCGTCGTTGACGGCGAACGGTCGCAGATCGACGTGCCGCGGCGAGAGGACGTCGTCGATCTTGGTCGGAACCGTCGACAGCTGCACCAGAGGTTGCGCGATCCAGCCACGTGGATCGGCCTTGATCTTGCGTCTGATCGCGGCCAGTTCCTTGGGGCTCGCGTCCGGGCCGAAGACGATTCCGTAACCACCCGAACCCTCGACCGGTTTGATCACCAACTCGGCCACCCGGTCGAGGACCTCCTCACATTCGTCGTCGAGCCAGCACCGGAACGTGTCCACGTTCTGCAACAGTGGTTTCTCACCGAGGTAGTAGTCGATGATCTGTGGGACGTACGTGTAGACGAGTTTGTCGTCACCGACCCCGTTTCCGACAGCGCTCGAGATCACCACGTTGCCGGCCCGCGCCGCGTTCAACAGCCCGGCCACACCGAGAATCGAATCGGGACGAAAATGCATGGGGTCGAGGTATTCGTCGTCGATCCGCCGGTAGATGACGTCGACCTGACGTTCCCCTTCGGTGGTACGCATGTAGACGACGTTGTCCCGGCAGAACAGATCACGACCCTCGACGAGTTCCACACCCATCTGGCGAGCCAGTAACGAGTGCTCGAAGTACGCGGAGTTCGCCACTCCGGGCGTGAGAACCACGACAGTAGGATCCGCCTCGTTGAGGGCAGCACCTGCGCGCAGCGCGCGCAGCAGATGCGTCGCGTAGTCACCGACGGCGCGAACCTTGTGAGACATGAACAGATCGGGAAACACCCGCGTCATCGTGCGTCGGTTCTCCATCACGTACGACACCCCGGACGGCGATCGCAGATTGTCCTCGAGCACCCGGAACTCCCCGGCCTCGTCACGCACCAGATCGATGCCCGCAACGTGAATGCGTACCCCGTTCGGCGGCACGATACCTGTCGCTTCGCGATGAAAGTGTTCACACGACGTCACCAGCCGTCGTGGCAGAACATGATCGCGCAGAATCCGCTGTTCGCCGTAGATGTCGGCAAGGAACAGCTCCAATGCCTTGACCCGCTGTTTGATCCCCTTCTCCAGCCTTGCCCACTCGGCAGCGGCGATCACCCGGGGAACAAGGTCGAGCGGAAACGGCCGTTCCTGACCGGAGAGCGAGAACGTCACACCCTGATCGATGAACGCTCGACCGAGCGCGTCGGCGCGCGCGGCGAGATCAGCACTCGAGGTCGGTGCCAATGCCTTGTACACACCCCTGTACGGCCCGCGGACAGTACCGTCCGGCTCGAACATCTCGTCGAACGCCAACTCGTAACGGCCGATGTCCGAATAACCGTCGAACACCGTGGACGGTCGCGCCCGGCTCGAAGCCGACCGTGAAGAACTCGCACTTTTCGATGGCGGCGTCATACGCGATCATGCTGCTACACAAGCGCCGATTCGGCAGCACGGACAGTGCCGACCCGGCAACGTATACAGTGCCGACCCGGCAGCGCAGACCGTGCCGACCCGGCAATCTTGGACGGCACGCCGCCGCGTCCGTGTACGCTCTCCGACGGACGCATCGTGCGACGGTTTGGGGTAATGGGCCCCCGGCTGGTAATCTTCCCAGTCGGTGCATCAGTGCGCCCACAGCTTTCTCGACCGTAACCAGCTAAAGACGACAAGGATTTTACGCGTGGCCAACATCAAGTCCCAGGTGAAGCGAATCCGTACCAACGAGGCGGCCCGACTCCGTAACCAGTCGGTGAAGTCCTCGCTGCGTACCGCGATTCGTTCGTTCCGCGAGGCTGCGGCAGCCGGTGACAAGGACAAGGCCAGCGAGCTCCTCGTCGCCACCAGCCGCAAGCTCGACAAGGCAGCAAGCAAGGGCGTTATCCACGCCAACCAGGCTGCCAACAAGAAGTCTGCGCTCGCGCAGGTTGCCAACAAGCTCTGACGTTCACTCCCCGGCGATCTCCGTCGACGAGTGCGTAATTCGATAGCCACACGGTCGAAAGACCGGGTGGCTATCGTTCGTTCACGATGTGAGCGCGCCGAGGTGAGTCCTACCGCGCACCACGCCGAGGAGTCAGTTCCGGCGCAGTGCGCACACGTTGCGGACGGCCATTTCCAGAGCGAACGACGAATCGACCGCAGCTCCTTTGACGTCGGCATTGAGAGTGGCAACTATCTTCATGGCTGCGCCGATGGATGTCGGATCCCAGCCGTTCACCTCTTTGACGGCCTTCTTGACCTTCCACGGCGGCATCCCCAGCTCCGACGCCAGGCGGAACGGGTCGCCGCCGCGAGCGACCGGGCCTACTTTCGCGATGGTGTGCACTGCATCGGCGAGCGCATCGGCGAGCAGGACGTGCGGTGTTCCGATCTGATCGGACCACCGCAGGGCTTCGAGTGCGCCGCGGGTATCGCCGACGATCACCTTGTCCGCTACGTCGAATCCGGATACTTCGGCACGGCCGGAGTAATACTGGTGCACGGCGTCGACGTCGATCTTGCCGCCGGTGTCCGCTGCCAACTGTGAGCAAGCCGACGCCAGTTCACGAAGGTTGGATCCGACGCTCTCGATGACCGCCGCTATGGCATCGGGCGCGACGGTCACCTTTGCTGCCTTGAACTCGCTACGCACGAAGTCGACAAGCTGGCCTTTCCCGAGCTTGCCGCACTGGTGCACCATGGCGCCGAGCTTTTCCAAAGCCGGTGCCAGTGCTTTGGCGCGGCCACCGCCGGAATGCACGACGATGAGCACAACACCCTCGGCCGGTTCACGAGCCGCGTCGAGCACCAGCGCGACGGCGTCCTTGCCGGCCTCGGCCGCCGACTCCAGCACTATGACCCGATCCTCGGCGAACAGCGACGGACTGAGAAGTTCGGCGAGTTCGGGCGCATTGGTGTCTCCCGCACGCATCTTGGTGACGGGGAGGTCGGAGATACCCTGCCCACGATCGCCACGCACCGACCGGATGAGGGAGGACACCGTTCGGTCGATCAGGAACTCGTCGTCTCCGAGTACCAGGTGCAGTGGTTCGACGCCGTTCGGTGTGCTCACCCGAAGATGTTCCCACGTCCCGCCGACACGCGAGATACGGACCCGTCACCCCGACCGTAGCCGCCGGGGACATGTGGGCACATCCGTCGATGCGTGCGAGTCTTCTCGATCCTCGTGGTTTCGAATCAGAAGATCACGCGGTGAACTGATCCGAGCGCAGTCGCCTACCTCGATTCCGACCGTACCAACAAGGCTCACCGAACTGGACGGCCGTCACCAACCTGGACCGGTGTCTCGCCCGTGACATTTTCGGCACATGCAGAGGACACATCGATCAAGCTCACGGACTTCATGAAGTTGTCGGGGCCGGGCCTGACGAAGATCACGTTCAACATTCGAGATGGCGTGGGCGACGCGAAGACTTGGGATCTGCTACTTACGGGACTGCGCAATGTGGTTGAACCTGAGTCGCTGTCGCAGCGCTCAGGCGCGCAACAACATGGGCAACTGCGCATATCTGCTCGCTGTCGCCCAGTACCAGCCGTACCGGTATCGATAGTTCACCTTCGGTGGATTTCACGACGTGACCCCGATCGTCCCCGAGCTCCTGAACAACTACGGCTATCGATTGACGCCACTCCCCTTCACACCGGGGTACGCCAAACCTCTGATCGCCACACTCGATCACCGTATCGGGCGAAACGTCTACCTCGCTTGTACGACAAAGTTCAGGCGCAACCCAACCCGAGGTCCACGAGCTGGCGCAGGACACCACGCTCGGCGTCGGGGGGAGCCGACGGGCTCTGTCGAAGATGGGCCGGATACACCCGTCGACGGAACCTCGGCGGCGGCAACAAGGAACTCGAGCAGATCCGGGCCGCACTCGAGGACACACATTCCGTCGAAGCTTCCAACACTCGATTCTGGAGATCTTCGATCCGAAGACCAAAACCGGAACAGTCCTGAAACGACAGTCGTTCTGGAGGCCGGCACCGGACAGCCGTGCCCACGGGATGAACTGGAACCAGGAGCCTGCCGCAGAGGGTGAACCGAGATCGCAATACTTACCCCAAGACGTCACTTACCCGAAGACGTTCCCACGTCCTGTCGACACCACCGACACGGATCCGCCTGCCTGCCCGTAGACGGCGACCGTTCCGTCGAGGTCGGTCCGCGAGACGGCGCTTCCCAGTGTCGTCAGGTCTTCGAGGATCTCGGGATGCGGATGCCCGAACGTGTTGCCGCGGCCACAACTGATCAAAGTCAGCCGAGGGTTGACTGCGCGAAGGAACGCCGTCGACGTCGTCCGAGATCCGTGATGTGGCAGTTTGAGAACGTCCGCTCGTACGTCGATCCCAGATCTCAGGATCGCTTCTTCTCCGGCGGTTTCACTGTCCCCGGTGAGCAGGATTCGACCGGCCGGAGTGCGTGCCATCATCACCACGGACTGATCATTTGCCCGGGCTTCACCGCTGCCGGGTAGCCGTGGAACCGGAAGTAGCGGACCGAGAACGTCCAGTTGCACTGTCCCGAAAGAGAACCGATTTCCGGCCTCGAGGCCCAGGACTGGAACTCCGTACGCCTGCGCGGCGGCCATGACCTCGTTGAATCCGTTTTCCGGCAACAACATAGGTCCCACGCCTACCGCTCCGACCGAGCGCCCGTGCAGAACCGCGGCCAGTCCGGCGATGTGATCGGCGTGAAAATGACTGATGACCACCAGCGCGATGTCCCGCACACCCAATCTGCCGAGACATCGATCCATCGACGCAGGATCCGGTCCCGCGTCGACGACCACCACCCGTCCGTCACCGGCCGCCAGAACCACACCGTCACCCTGGCCGACGTCACACATCACCAACGCCCATCCGGACGGAATTCGGTCGCGCCCGAAAACATGGTGGACGAGAAATGTCAGAATTGCGCAGGCGACGATTCCGGCTACCGCGCGTCGGGCAATCCTGAAGCGTAACAGTGCAACAGCAGCGAGTACTACCCCTGCCGTGACTGCCGCACCCGTTGCGCCCGACGGAACCGAGACGGTGGCACCGGGGACTGCGGCCGAGCGTTCAGATACCTCGAGTAGCCACCACATCGGTGCTCTGACCGCGAAGGCGACCGCCGTTGCGGCCGTCGTCGAAAACACTGCGCACAGCGCTACCAGAGCGCCGATCACGGTGATAACGCCGATCACCGGCGCCACCGCCATGTTCGCTGCCACCGTCACCACACTGAAGGTGCCCGTCATCGCCGCCATCAGCGGCACGGTCACCACGAAGGCTGCGCACGATACTGCGACGATCTCGGCAAGCCATCGAGGCCACCCCCATCGACACAAGCCGCCCACCCATACCGGCGCTATCAAGACGAGCGCACCGGTGGCTGCGACCGAGAGCGCGAAGCCCCAGTCCACAGCCAGCTCCGGCATCACGGTGATGAGGCCGACCACCGCTACCGCGAGAGCTGGAAGTGCTTGCTTGCGCCGACCGGTGACCAAACTCAGCAATCCGATCGCACCCATCACCGACGCCCGGAGGACGCTCGGCGACGGGCGGGCGATGATCACGAACGCTGCCAACGCCGTCAATGCAAGTACCGCACCCACTTTCGGACTCAGCGCCGCAGCCCGCACCACCAACAGAACAGCCCCGAGCAGGATGCTGATGTTCGCCCCCGAGACCGCAGTCAGGTGCGTGAGCCCGGCGACCTTGAAGTTCTCCTTCACTTGCGGCGACAGTCCCGATGTATCCCCCACCACCAGACCGGGAAGCAGACCGGCCTGCCGTTCAGGCAAGGCAGCAGCGCACACTGCCGCGAAGCGATCCCTGACAGCTGCGGCCCAACGCTGATACCAGGGTGGGTCACCGACTTTCACCGGTTCGCCCTCGGACGTGATCACCGCCAACGTGAGATCGTTGCGCCACGGCAGTCCGACCTTGCCCCGCACCGTCACGCTTTGGCCCGGAAGCAGATCGGCAAACGCCCACCCCGGACCGCGCACGGTCACCTGGCCGCCACCGGAGACCGTTTGCCCGCCGATCGTCGCCGATCGTAGAGTCGCCCGGAAGACCATATGTCCGGGATTCGCTCCACCGACGGCGTGTGGGTCCTCGACGGGCGCCACCTCGACGGTCGCCCACGCCGTCTCTTTTGCAGCGATGCGCAACGGATGATCGACGGTCTCGGCCGTTCGCCACGCACCTACCACACTGAATCCGATTCCGAATACCAATGCCACCAGCACAATCCGAGACCACGATCCACGGAATACGAGTAGGACAACCATTGCCGACGCCGCCAGTGTCGCAGCGAGAATCCATGCGGCAGCGGTTCCGAACAACACGGCCGACACGGTGGCCGCCCAGGCCGCCAGGGCCGCCGGCAGTACTCGCGCGTCGAGTACCGTTCTCTCGCTGTCCTCGCTCACACCGAGACCAACGTGCGCAGCTTCGCCAATCGAGCCGGACCTATTCCGTCGATCTCCCCCAATTGCTCCACATCCGTGAACTTCCCGTTTGCCGAGCGCCACGCGACGATCGCACCGGCTGTCACCGGCCCGACGCCCGGCAATCCATCCAATTCCTGCTCGGTGGCGGTATTGAGGTTGACGAGTCCGCCCGCTGTGCCTCCGGTCGGCGCGCCGGCACTGGACGGCGTTGCCTCACCGCCCGTGGAGGAACTGGGCATTTCACCGATTCGACCGACCACGATCTGATCGCCGTCGGTGAGCTTCTGGGCCAGGTTCAGCGCGATGGTGTCGCCACCGTCGAGAACCCCGCCTGCCGCGCCGAGCGCGTCCGCCACCCTCGAGCCTGCCGGAAGGTCGACAAGGCCGGGAGTGACGACCCAACCGACCACACTGACCACCACTCGCTCGATCGCGGCGACCGGCACACTGCTGGGCGCCGCTGCGCCGGAAGTATCGATCACGGCAACGTTGGTCGGGACCGGGATCGGCGGAACCGATTGCACGGTAGGTGAATCCCACCACACGGCAAAGAGCCCGATTGCCACAGCAACCACGGCGACCACCATCAGCGCTATCACGCCGGTCCGATTCGGTCGCCATCGCATGCCTCGCCAATGCTCCGGTATCAGATCCGATCGAGGGCTCCGACTTGCCGATCCGTCGTCGTACGGGTCGTATTCGTGCAGGCCCGACCGATACGAACCGCGCTCGTACTCGCCGCCGTCATCGAGCCACCGGGGTCGATTCGGTACGTCGAGATCGTCGTGACGGCCTGGACGGCTGTCGGCGAAGTCGTCGTACTCGTCGATGTCGACGTCGATGTCGACGTCGATGTCGTCATGGTCATCGCCCCGGCCGTCGTGGGAGCGGTCGGATTCGACGGCCCGCCCGTGGGCGGGCCGTCGTTCACCACTCATCGCCGTCAGACGATCTCGAGTTCGCTCTCGCTCCTCGCTGATCCGCATGAAGGGACGGTAGCGAGCACCTCGATCAGAGCATCGGAAGAGTTCTCGCCTGTGGACAACTGCATACTCGAGGACAACTGCGTGCTCGTGGACAACTGCGATCCCGAGAAAACCTGTGGACTCGAGAACACCTCGCCGTGTGGATCAGCGAGAAACCGCTGCGCGGCCAGACAGTGTGCGATGCTCACCGCTGCGGGCGACTGTTACACGTCGACGGCGTCGAGCGGACACACGACCACACCGATCGCGCCTATCCCCACGTGAGCCCCGATCACTGCGCTGAATTCGGACACCGTCGACTCGGCCACATCCGGAATGCGTTCGGCCAACTGTTCGGCGACGTCATCGGCCCGCTCGCGCGCTCGCATGTGATGCACGGCAACGGCTACGCGACTCGAACCGGCCTTCGCCACCGCGGTGTCCACCAGTCGGGCAAGGGCTTTGGTGGTAGTGCGGGTCTTGTCTTTGAGCACCAGTTTGCCGTCCACCAGGTGCAGCAGCGGTTTCATCGCCAGAGCGGTGCCCAATAATGCCGTTGCGGTGCCAATCCGACCACCCCGGCGCAGTTGTTCGAGTTTGTCGACGACGATGAGGCAGCGGCCACGGTCGGCGACTGCGACGGCGCGCTCGTAAACGGCGTCGAGAGACGCGCCGCGTTCGGCGAGTCGGGCAGCTTCGAGCGCCGAGTATCCCAGACCCATGGCAGCCGAACGCGAATCGACCACCCGGACAGATCCGGCGAACTCTTCGGCCGCAGACCGGCCGGCTTCCCAGGTACCGGACAGTTGCCGTGAAATATGGACAGCAACGACACCGTCGCCGGCGCTGAGGTCCAGCGCCTGAGCGTAGGCCTGTGACAGTTCCGCCGGGGTGGCGCCGGCGGTGGTCACTCCGCCCAGGTCGTCCGGCATGCCGTCGATGCCCTCACGAAGATCCCACCCGTCCCGGAGCACGTGAAGCGGCACCACGTGCAGCCTGCATGCTGCCGCGACCTCAGCCGGCACGCATGCCGCCGAATCGGTGACCACCATGACCGACATCGCGTCAGCCCGCATCACTCGGGGATGCGTCCACCGGTTCCGGCGCGGCGGCGCGGATCGCGGCGATCATCGCGGCAGCCACAGCGCCATGACCGGCCCACCCCCAGTGGATTCCGTCGGGATTGGCGTTCGCAGAGCAGATGTCGTCTCGTACTGCTTCGGCCAGGTCGACGACGGGAATCTGCTTGTCGTTCGCCCAGGCGGTGATCGCCGCGGCGGCCGCCGGGCGGCCACTGTGGACATTCGCATACGCCGCACTGCGATGAACCGAAGGCAAGGTCGCGATGACGGGCAGCTCGGGGCGCATGTACGCCAGCGCATCTCGTGAACTTTCGAGGTAATCCACACTCAGCCGCGGCGGCAGCGCGACGGGGCGGCCCAGTGGCGCGAGCCGTGGCTGTAACCACTGGTAACCCTCACGAACAGCTCGACGCAAGGCTGGTGGTCGCACATAGCGAATGGTCTCGCGCAGCGCGGTCGGCAGCGGCGACGGCAACGAGTCCATCCCCCCGACGGCGAAGACGACAGCACCTGCCTTCGGGACCGCTGCCCAGACCCGGGGGTCCTGTGTCAGCGCCCACCATGCGTCCCGGCAGGTCCAGCCGATCCGGGCAACCAGCTCGACGTCCCAGTCGAGTTCGGCCGCAACGATGTTCGGCCAGATCTGCGGATGATCGGCCGCCAGTCCGCCCTTGGGTCCGAAGTAGGACAGCGAGTCGGCCAGCACCAGTAGCACCGGCCGCCGCCGCACCGAGACAGAACGCCCCGCCGAGTCGGGTTGGACAGATGTGTCAGAGGATGTCATGGGCAACGCTCGCCGAGGCATTCCACACGTCGAGCCGCCATTGAACGGATTCGGCGGGGCCATGCCCGCTGAGCTGCGCCCAGCTGGTATTTCCCAACCCGCCGAACACTGCCCATCTGTCGACCGGCAGATCGAGTAGCGCAGCGGTCAACGCGGCGATCAAACCGCCGTGCGCCACCAGGACGACGGGATCCTCGCCCCAGCCCGGGTGTCGGCGAACCAGTTCGCTGACAACCGGCACGCTGCGCCGTGCCACGTCGACACGGCTCTCACCGCCCGGCGGGGCGAGTGTCGCATCGCCGCGCCAGGCACCCCGGGCACCTGGTGCCAGTGCATCGACGTCGTGGTGGGTCAAGCCCTGCCACTGACCGAGGTGCGTTTCACGCAGCCGCGTGTCGGTGAGGACCGGAAGCCCGGCCACGTCACCGACCGCAACCGCGGTGAAATACGCCCGTCGCAGGTCCGAGGAGACGACGGTCAGCGGCCCTCTGTCACCGATGATCTGTCCGGCAACCTTCGCCTGTGTCCGGCCGAGCTCCGACAGATCGGTGTCGAGTTGCCCCTGCATCCGGCTGTCGGCGTTGTACTCGGTCTGTCCGTGACGCAGCAAGATCAGTCGACGGACGGCCCCGGTACCCGACGCCCTGCTGGGCGCCGAGGTTGTCACAGTGACGGCTCCTGCGCGTCCGAGTTCTGGGCGTCCGAGTTCTGGGCGTCCGAGTTCTGGGCGTCCGGCTCGGAAACCGTGTCGGTATCGAAGACGGTGTGCGCGTCCACCGGTCCGGGCTGGTTCTGGCCGAGGCCGTCGACGGTCACCGTGGGGCAGTCCTTCCACAGGCGATCGAGGGCGTAGAAGTTGCGCTCCTCGTCGTGCTGGACGTGGACGACGATGTCGGCGTAGTCGAGCAACGCCCACCGGCCTTCACGGGTGCCTTCACGGCGGACCGGCTTGTGGCCGGCTTCGCGCAGGCGGTCTTCGATGTTCTCGACGATCGAGTTCACCTGACGCTCGTTGGTCGCCGAGGCGATCACGAAGCAGTCCGTGATGACCAGTTGCTCGGACACATCGAGCACCACCACTTCGGTGGCCAGCTTCTCGTCGGCTGCCAGGGCCGCGATGCGTGCCATGTCGATGGCTTCGGTTGTTGCACTCACTCGATGTTCTCCAGTTTCGTCTTCAGGTCTTGCTTCTGTTTCGCGTCGGCGGCGCCCGGTGCGGGCTCCGACACCGTCGTCGCTCCGTCCCGGCGTTCCGCGTCGACAGGTCGATACAGATTCCGCTTCGAGATGTACTGCACCACCCCGTCGGGTACCAGGTACCAGACCGGGCGGTCGTCGCTTGCCCGCCGCCGACACTCTGTCGACGAAATGGCAAGGGCGGGAATCTCTATCAACGTGACCGCATCGGCGGGCATGGCCGCGAGGTGCCCTGCCAGGTGTTCGGTGTTGAGATCGAAACCCGGGCGGGACACTCCGACGAACTTCGCCAGTGCGAACAACTCTTCCCAATCTTGCCAGGAAAGGATGCTGGCCAGCGCATCGGCACCGGTGATGAAGAAAAGTTCGGCGTCCGGGTGGTACGCCTTGAGATCACGCAGGGTGTCGACGGTGTAGGTGACCTTCTCGCGGTCGACGTCTACCCGGGAGACGGAAAACCGCGGGTTGGAGGCGGTGGCGATCACCGTCATGAGGTACCTGTCCTCGGCGGGGCTGACACCCTTGCCCTGCTTCTGCCACGGCCGACCCGTGGGGACGAAGATCACTTCGTCCAGATCGAATCGGTCGGCGACCTCGCTGGCCGCCACCAGGTGACCGTGATGAATAGGATCGAATGTGCCGCCCATCACACCGAGTCGTCGAGCACGTCGCACCGCTTGTCCCTTCTGCACGAGAGAGCAGCTTACGTGCTCAGACCGGGAGAAGGCCGGATACGACCTCCGCCAACTGTGACGCGGAGCGGCACTCGTGCATGCTGATGACCTCGTTGTACACCTTGGCCGCGGAGTCACCCGTTCCCCACTGTCCCTTCGGTTCGGGATTGAGCCAGTGCGCGTGCTTGGCGACGGCCACCATGTGCGCGAGTGAACCGAGGTTGGGATCTCGGTAGTTGTTCCGCCCGTCCCCGAGTACCAGCAGCGAGGTGCGACTGGTGATGGACTGCGCGAACTTCTCCTGGAAGACACCGAACGCATGACCGTAATCGGAGTGGCCGTCATAGGTGATCAGTTCGGCTTCGCGCACCATTCGCGACATCGCGGAACCCAGATCGGCGTTGGAGTCGAAGAACCGGGTGACCTCGTCGGTGGTGTCGATGAACGCGAACACTCGCACCCGCGAGAACTGCTCTCGCAGCGCGTTCACCAGAAGCAGCGTGAAGTGGCTGAATCCGGCCACCGATCCTGACACGTCACACATGACGACGAGCTCAGGGCGAGCCCGCTTCGGCTTGCGCTGCACCAGGTCGATCGGGACGCCGCCGGTGGACATCGATTTCCGCAATGTGCGACGCAGGTCGATAGAACCTGCTCGGCTGCGGCTACGGCGAACGGCCAACCGGCTCGCCAGTAGTCGGGCGAGCGGCGCCACGTTCTTCTTGAGGGTCGTCAGTTCGGCGTCCGATGCGCGCAGGAAGTCGACCTCTTCCGCCAGTTTCGGGACCGAATAGGTCGCGACGCGCTCCTTGCCGAGGTTTTCGGCCGTGCGTCGACGCGTTTCCTTCTCGACCATCTTGCGGAAGTCCGCGATACGCTGCGCGGCAGTGCGCTTGGCCACCTCCGACTGGTAGTCGGAATTGTCCTTGCCTTCGGCTCCACCGTTCTGGTTGCCGAGCATTCCCTGCAAGATCTTGTTCAGCAGAGTTTCCGGAGCCACGTCCCGAAGTGCCTGGTAGGCGGAGAAGGACGGGCCGTTGTTGGACTGGTACTGCCCGAGCTCCTCGACCATCGCCGCGGTGAGCAATTCGGTCAGATTCATGGACTCGTCGCTGCCGTCGGCCAACAGTTCGGCGATCAGCTCGCGCAACGCCTGCATGTCCACCGTGCCGTCGGGCTTGCGTGGCAACGTGAGATCGACACCGGCCGAATCCCGTTCACCCGTCGCTCGGGGAAACCAGAGGTCGAAGACCGCGTCGAACGTCGCTCGGTGAGTGGGCCGACGCAGTAGCGAACACGCGAGACCTTCACGCAGCGACTCTCGGTCCAGCAGGTCGAGAACCGACATCACCCGGCCGGCGTCGACGGTCTCGGACGGTCCGACCATGATGCCGCGCCGCCGGAGGGCCTCGACGAAGTCCACGAGGTGACCGGGCAGGCCGTACGGGGCGGCCGGGCCACCCGATGCCGACGGTGTCGATCCCGCGAGAGTCATGGCAGACCTCAGTTCAACCGGAGTTCGGCGGTGGCCCGCACCTGATCGGACTGGTGTTTGAGGATGACGCCGAGGGTGGCTCGCACGGCATCGTCGTCGAGGGTGTCCATACCCAGAGCCAGAAGGGTACGTCCCCAGTCGATGGTTTCCGAGACCGACGGCACCTTCTTGAGCTGCATTCCGCGCAGCACCCGAATCGTGTTGACCAACTGTTCGGCGATCGCCTCGGGTAGTTCCGGGACGCGACTGGCGAGGATGCGGCGCTCGAGATCGGCGTCGGGGAAATCCAGGTGCAGGAACAGGCAGCGACGCTTGAGCGCCTCGGACAGCTCGCGGGTGGCGTTGGACGTCAGCACCGTGAACGGTTTGCGGGTGGCGGTGATGGTTCCCAGTTCGGGAATGGTGACCGCGAAGTCGCTGAGCACTTCGAGGAGGAGCCCCTCGATCTCGACATCGGCCTTGTCGGTCTCGTCGATCAGCAGAACCGTCGGATCCTCGCGCCGGATCGCCTTGAGCAACGGCCGCGAGAGCAAGAACTCCTCCGAGAACACGTCCGCCTTGGTCGAATCCCAACTGTTCTCGCTCGACCCGGCCGACTGAATCCGCAGAATTTGCTTCGCATGGTTCCACTCGTACAGCGCACGCGCCTCGTCGACGCCCTCGTAGCACTGCAGGCGCACCAACTCGGCGCCGGTGGTCTGGGCGACGGCACGGGCCAGTTCCGTCTTTCCCACGCCGGCCGGGCCCTCGATGAGCAGAGGTTTACCGAGTCGATCGGCAAGGAACACCGCCGTGGCTGTGCCTTTGTCCGCCAAGTAGCCGGTCTCGGCCAGTCGAGCGGACACGTCGTCGACGCTCGCGAACAGGGGTGTCGTGTCGGGAAGAGCTCGGTCCACGGGATTCTCCTTCAAAGGTGGTGCAAGTCCGGACGAGCGATCAGGGTCGGGTGTGCCCGTCGCCCCAGACGATCCATTTGGTGGACGTCAGTTCCGACAACCCCATCGGCCCGCGAGCATGCAGCTTCTGGGTGGAGATGCCGATCTCGGCTCCGAAACCGAATTGCTCGCCGTCGGTGAAGGCGGTAGATGCGTTGACCATGACCGCTGCCGCGTCGACACGAGCGGTGAACTCGCGGGCGGCGGCCAGATCGCCGGTCACGATGGCTTCGGTGTGGCCGGTGCCGTACCGATCGATGTGTTCTACTGCCGCATCCAGATTCTCGACGACTTTGAGCGCGACGTCGAGGGTGAGATATTCCTTCGACCAGTCCTCCTCCGTCGCGGGAACCAGCCCGGCCAGATCACCGTGTACGACGACGTCGTGCATCTGCAGCGCCTGCAGCAGTTGTGGCACAGCGGTCTCGGCGATGGCCTTGTCGATCAGGATCGTCTCGGCGGTGTTGCACACACTGGGACGACGGGTCTTGGCGTTGATCACGATCTTCTCGGCCATCAGCAGGTCGGCGGACGAGTGCACGTACACGTGGCAGTTTCCGACGCCGGTTTCGATGGTGGGGACCGTCGCATCCCGAACGACTGCGTTGATGAGGCCGGCTCCGCCGCGCGGGATGACGACGTCGACCAGACCACGGGCCTGGATGAGGTGGGTGACCGTCGATCGGTCCGCGCTGGGCAGCAACTGGACCGCGTCCTCGGGGAGCTCCTGTGCGGCCAGCGACGCGCGCAAAGCCGTCACCAGAGCTTCGTTGGATTTGACTGCGGACGACGAACCACGAAGCAGCGCAGCATTTCCCGATTTGAGGGTCAGGCCGAATGCGTCGACGGTGACGTTGGGGCGAGCCTCGTAGACCATTCCGACGACGCCGAGAGGTACCCGCTGTTGACGCAGTTCCAGACCGTTGGGCAACGTCGATCCGCGCAACACCTCACCGATGGGGTCTGGCAGTCCGGCAACCTGACGCAAGCCGGACGCGATTCCTTCGATGCGCGGCGCCGTCAGCCGAAGTCGATCGAGCAGCGATTCCTCGGTGCCCGCTGCCTTCGCGGTGCCAATGTCCACGGCGTTGGCCTCGAGAATCCGGCCGGTGGCGGCGAGAATCGCATCGGCTGCAGCGTGTAGTGCAGCGTCTTTCTGCGCGGTGGTGAGCAGAGCGAGAACACGTGAAGCCGTGCGCGCCCGGCGAGCGGCGTCGTGGACCACGGATTTGGTGTCGGATGCGTCCGAGCCGGCGGTTTCCACTCCAGGTGCTCCGGCGGTTTCCGCTCCAGGTGCTACAGCAGTCATGAATACACATTAACCACCGGCGGTTCCGTGAGAGAACCGCTGGGTGACGAACGAGAGCGCATGAGCCGTCGCGCGGACACCGTTTTCCTCGACGAGGCACCCCCGACGGCGCTCCGGGCACCTGTACTGCTCGCCCGGCCGGTGCCTGTCGCATTCGAATCACCGCGGGGAATGATTCGCCCGCAGCGGTGTTGCAGTTGGGGCGATCGCCCTATTCGAGTTCATGTCAGGAGCCTGCAAGTGAGTGTGCTGTTCGAGCCCCTAACCCTCCGTGGTGTCACCTTTCCCAATCGTGTGTGGATGGCACCGATGTGCCAGTACTCGGCCGACGTGATCGGCGACCAGGTGGGAGTGCCCAACGAGTGGCATCGAACGCATCTGGTGAGCCGGGCGATCGGCGGCGCGGGGTTGATCATCGCCGAGGCCACGGCCGTGAGCCCGGAAGGTCGGATCAGTGCAGCCGATCTCGGGTTGTGGAACGAAACCCAGGCCCGCGCGTTCGCGGAGATCGTCGCGCAGATCCAGTACTTCGGTGCAGTTCCGGGGATCCAGCTCGCACATGCCGGCCGGAAGGCCTCGACGCAGGTGCCGTGGCGCGGCGGCAAGAGCCTGGACGCCGACGACCGCCTGTCGTGGCCGACGGTTGCGCCCAGTGCAGTTCCGTTCGGCGAACTCACCGCACCTTCCGAACTGAGCATCGAAGCCATTGCCGGGATCGTCGCGGATTTCGCTGCGGCAGCCACCCGCGCCCTTCAGGCGGAGTTCAAGGTCATCGAGATTCATGCCGCACACGGTTATCTGGTTCACCAATTCCTTTCGCCGGAGAGCAACAAGCGCACCGATCAGTACGGCGGCAGCTTCGACAACCGGATTCGGCTGCTCCTCGACATCCTCACTGCGGTCCGTGAGGTGTGGCCCGCCGAGTTACCGCTGTTCGTCCGTCTGTCCGCCACCGACTGGCTGACGGAGGAGCGCGGACTCGACGTCGACAGCTGGACGGTCGATCAGAGCGTGGCCCTCGCCAACATCCTCGCCGATTACGGAGTCGATCTGATCGACGTCTCCAGTGGCGGAAACTCCGCTGCCGCGTCTGTTCCGGTCGAGCCCGGCTACCAGGTGCCGTTCGCGCGGCGGGTGCAGAACGAGAGCCTGCTCCCGGCGGCTGCGGTAGGGCTGATTACCGAACCGGAGCAAGCCGAGAAGATCGTCGAGGACGGCAGCGCGACGGCAGTGCTCCTCGGCCGCGAGTTACTGCGCGACCCCTACTGGCCACGACGCGCCGCTCGCGAACTCGACGCCGCCGTGGGGACGCAGGTTCCGGCGCAGTACGCGCGCGCTTTCTAGGACGACAATCGTTTTCCGCTCCCACCTTTGGTAGCGTTGGCGTCTTACTTGCCGGCAGTCCGGAGCCTCTCAGGGCTCCGGGCACTGCCGCGGGCCAGAGCCGGACGACGGGGGTCGTCTCGAGCCACAGGGCATCGCGGTCACATGTTCCCGACCGGCACATCGGCGGGTGGGCAACGAAAAGATGCGTGCATCAGGTGCGTGCCCCGCTCGGTTCGATGATTGCGTTGGGGAGCGCACTTCATGAGCACACCACACAATTCGATCAGCGCCGACGAGGTCGCGCAGTCACCCGACGTCTGTGTCACCGACGCCGCGTCTGTCACAAGGGCTGTCAAGGCCACCATGCTCGGAAATGCCATGGAATGGTTCGATTTCGGCGTCTACGCCTATCTGGCCACCACCATCGGCAAAGTGTTCTTTCCGGATGCGAGCGGCAGCGCTCAGCTTCTGTCCACTTTCGCCATCTTCGCCGCCGCCTTCGTAGTCCGACCGATCGGCGGCTTGTTCTTCGGACCGCTGGGCGACCGGATCGGCCGCAAGAAAGTGCTGGCCACCACCATAATCATGATGGCAGGCAGTACCTTCGCGATAGGTCTCGTGCCCAGTTACGAGTCGATCGGCATTCTCGCCCCCGTCCTGCTGGTACTCCTGCGATTGATGCAAGGCTTCTCCACCGGCGGCGAGTACGGCGGGGCCAGTACATTCGTCGCCGAGTACGCGCCGGACAAGCGTCGCGGCTTCTTCGCCAGCTTCCTCGAATTCGGCACTCTGGCCGGATACGTGGCTGCGGCCGGACTCGTCACGATCATCCAGACCGTCCTCAGTGAAGAAGACCTGCTGCAGTGGGGTTGGCGCATACCGTTCATCGTCGCCGGCCCTCTGGGACTTATCGGGCTGTACCTGCGACTTCGCCTCGAGGAGACGCCCGCGTTCCAGAAGATGGAGCAGGTCGAGAATCGCTCTCTCGCAGCTGAATCCACCGGAAATAAACTGCGCGAAACTCTGGTGGAGAACTGGCGTCCACTCGTTCTGTGCATAGTGCTCGTGGCGACGTACAACGTCGCCCACTACGGCCTGCTGAGTTACATGCCCACCTACCTGAGCACCACGCTCGGATACGACGAGTCACATGGCCTCGTTCTCATGATCGTCGTCATGCTCGTGATGATGGTGGGCATCAGCTTCGTCGGCAAGCTGTCAGATCGCATCGGCCGTAAACCGTTACTACTCAGCGGATTCATCGGCTTCTTCGTCTTGTCACTACCCGCCTATCTGCTGATCGGCATGGGGAGCTACGTCACGATCTTTCTCGGTCTCGCAATTCTCGGCGGCCTGCTTCTGCTGTTCGTGGGCGTATTCCCGTCCGTACTCCCGGCCTTGTTTCCGACCGGGATTCGGTACGGCGGGTTGGCAATCGGTTACAACCTTGCGGTGTCGATCTTCGGCGGCACCACTCCCCTGGTCCTGACCGCTCTGGAGAGTTCCACGGGCAGCCATCTGGTCGCACCGGTGTACATGATGATCGCGGCGGTGATCGGCGGACTCGCCGTACTGCTCATTCCCGAAACCGCCCGCAAACCGCTCGACGGCTCACCGCCGTCGGTGTCCACCGACGCGGAGGCTCGACGGGTCATCCGCAAAGCCCGCCGAAATCACCCGTTGCCGCGACAGTCCTAGACATTGAACGCGGAGGTCGATGAAATGACATGAATTGAGTCATGAACACGATCTTTGACATTACCCGCTCGTTACGTGAACATCGGAATGTGGCGCAATACCTTCAGCACAGGCGTGAATCGCGCTGTTAACCCCCCGTCAACATTCAGAGTTCCGCATCTGTGTTACTTTTGAAAAGAAACGAATCGCACCGAATAAACGGGGGTGCACGAAAATGAAAAATTCCTTGATTTCCACCTTTCACGAAATCGATTCACCCGCGAATTCACGGTCATTCGACGGGGAAGTTCTAGGCCAAATAGTATTCGGCGGTGACTCCGGCCTGCGAGAGTCGGCAACAGGCGCACCAATTCTGGATATACCCATGTCATCGGACGGGTTCGATTCATTCACCGAAACCTGGATCACAAATCGGTCAGTGACCTGTGGCACATCCGGAGATCTGGCGTATTCCTACGACGGCGAATACTTCTTCTGCGTAGCTCGAATACCGGAAGCCGGCGAATACGCGAATGCAACACGATCTGTGTACGAGCAGGCCTTTCGCCTGATTGCCGAATACAACTATCAAAACATCTTTCGAATGTGGAATTTTGTCGGCGGGATAGTCGAAAAAAATTCACAGGGAATGGAAATATATCGGGACTTCGTTTCCGGACGATCAGAAGCATTCAAGTCGTACGGGGACGGTACCGGTCGGATGCCGGCAGCAACGGGTATAGGCACGCGCGCCCGTGGAATTTCCATCTGCTTCCTGGCCGCCCGAAATGGAAAGCCGATCGACCTCGAAAACAAGCGCCAAGTTCCCGCATACCGGTATCCGAAGGCCTACGGCCCCGAGTCTCCTAGTTTCGCAAGAGCCACACTTCTCGAGCATGCCGGAAAAAGCGAAACGGCGGACGAAGTCGACGAGACGCTGTTCGTGTCCGGGACTGCAAGCATCATCGGCCACGAAACAGTCCATCGTGACAACGTAGGGTTGCAAACCGCAACGGTGTTGGACAACATCGCCGAGCTGATCGGATCCGAAAACCTTGCATCCGTGGGGCGCGCGTCCGAATTCCGGCTGGATGATCTGCGCAGAGTCAAGGTCTACGTCAAGAACGAGATCGACGCGCCCGAAGTGAAATCTGTGGTCACCGCTCGGCTCGGCGTCGATGTCGACGTCAAATACCTCAATGTCGCGGTGTGCAGAGACGACCTTCTCGTCGAGATCGAAGGCTTGATCCCCGGGTCGCACTGGGACCAGACATGACCGACTCGACCCGCAGCTACGTCCGAGATGAACACAGCATCTCCCAACAGCCCGATTGGGACACTCATCCGGATCGTGTTCACGCGGTATCAGAGCTTTCGACTCACAAACCTCTGGTCCGGATCGAGGACTTCGACGAGCTGTATCGCCAACTCGAACAGGTTGCGAACGGAGGAGCACACGTACTCCAGATCGGTGACTGCGCTGAGAATCTAGCTGAAGACTCAGCCGCCCACCATCTTCGCAAGACAGACTTTCTCGCACTCATGAGTCGGAAGCTGGGCGGCTCGGCTGCTGTACCTGTGGTGGGCATCGGCAGAATCGGTGGCCAATTCGCAAAACCGAGAACCAATCCGACAGAAATGATCGGCAACGTCGAATTACCGTCTTTCAAAGGCGAATTGATCAATTCCCCTGATGCGACGGTGAGCGGTAGAGCCCATGACCCACTCCGTATGGTTTCGGTACGCAACGCCAGTCGACATGCCATCGACCACCTCGCCGAGGTGCGGCGAGGCACCGGCCACGACACCATGGGTCCCTGGTCCAGCCACGAAGCACTGGTCCTGGACTACGAACGCCCCCAAATTCGCGAAAACAACAAAGGTATAAGGTATCTCACGTCTACACATGTGCCGTGGATCGGAAATCGCACTCGGTCCCTCGACTCGGCTCACGTAGCGTTGATGGCATCCGTCGCCAACCCGGTCGGAATCAAGATAGGCCCTGAGACAACTGCCGAGAGCATCGTCGCACTGTGCCACTCGATCGATCCCGACAGAATTTCGGGACGGTTGACACTGATAGCGAGGTTGGGAAACGGCACAGTGGAGTCCGTACTTCCCGCACTCGTACGAGCTGTCCAGAACGCCGGCCACAATCCGATCTGGCTGTGCGATCCTCTCCACGGGAACACACTGTCAGCTTCGAACGGCGTGAAAACTCGACGTCTAGCGGATGCGATCTCCGAGGTACAACAGTTCTGCACGTCGTTCGACGCCAGCGGAGCTCGCCCTTCCGGCCTACATCTGGAGACCGCTTCGCACCATGTAACCGAGTGCACCGGTGCAGGAGTCGTAGAATCCGATCTCCTCTCGTCCACGTACGAGACCTTGTGCGATCCGCGGCTGAATCCGGAACAAACCGAGCAAGTTATCAGTGCCTTCACACGATAAGGCAGATCCAAGGATGCGGAACCATGTCGACCATGAATCACAGCATCAAAATCGGTGTCGTCCTACCAGGGCGCGAGGCAGCCGTCGACTCCACTGACTATCCGGAGAAGATACCGCAGTTGGCTGCACGTGCTGAGCAGTTGGGCTTCGATTCCCTGTGGGCCGGTGAGTCTCCGCTAGCTCGGTCGAGGATGAATCCACTGCTCTCACTGGCGGCAGCGGCGGCGGTCACTACCGACATCACCCTCGGAACAGCCGTATTGATGCCCTTGAGACCGCCAGTTCAACTTGCGCACGAATTGGCATGTCTGGACCGGATGTCGAACGGGCGAATCGTGGCAGGACTCGGTTCCGGATTCGCATCGTCCGCCACCGAACGAGAATTCTCCGCATACGGGCTGTCGTTCCAGGATCGGGCTCGATCCATGACGGAGAGCGCCGAAATCTGCCGTCGGCTGTGGCAAGCCCAGTCCGCGCCGGTCACGTTCGAAGGAAAAATTCACGAGATTCGCGATGTCTCGTTGCTCCCCAGGACAACTCGCACAATCGGAATCCCCTTGTGGATCGCTCACTCCTCGCCTCGAATGTCGAAATCCATCGGCGAGAAATACGACGGTTGGATGCCGACGAGTACCAGCCCCGAAAAATACCGAGCGGGGTGGGAGCTGATTCTCGCGGCCGGTGAGGCGGCATCTCGTGCCCACGACTCCGTGACACCGGCACTCTATCTATCCGTCGCCTCGAGCACTCGCACGAAGGTCGCCGAGGCCACGCTGTCCGCCTATTTCGGTGCTTACTACGGACTTCCGCTGGCGACGATGCGAACGACCCAGGGAATCCTCGGCGGCACGATCGACCAAGTGGCAGAGCAAGTGCAGAAGTACGTCGACGCCGGTGCCCGCCACGTTGTCTTTCGACTGGCGACGGAGAAACTCGACTACAACTCGTATGCGGACGCGTTGGACGAGGTCGGCAGCGAACTCGTCCCGCTGCTGCGAGAGCTGCAGCCACAATGACCCAGGCATCTGTCGCGACGTCGGCACATCCCGTTTCGTCCGCACGTATCTGGTGGTCGGCGTGGCCACTGACCGCGATCTTCCTCCTGTCCAACATTCCGACGCCGCTCTTCGTGATCTGGAAAGATTCGATAGGCTTCTCCACCGGAATGATGACGGTGATCTTTTCCGCTTACATCGGGGGTCTACTCGTTGCTCTGCCGATCGCTGGAGTCCTCGCGGATCGACTCGGGCGGAAGGTTGTCCTGATTCCGGCACTGGTGCTGGGGATGACGGCAAGCGTCGTGTTCGTCCTCGCGTCGAATGTCGTCATGCTCCTGGTGGGTCGACTGGTCACCGGACTGGCGGTCGGCGCCGTTGTCGCCGCCGGAATGGCCGCAGTCTCCGATGTCGCCGGGAGTCTGCGAAAACGGGAGGCGTCGCTTGCCGGATCAGTCGCGATGGGCGTAGGTCTTGCCGCTGGGCCTCTCCTGTCCGGTGCGATGTCCGAAGCCTTCGGGGCACCCACCAAGACCGTGTTCTTCCTGGAACTCGCACTCCTGGCATCTGCTGTGGTATCCGTATCCCAATTGCCTCGCTCCGCGCGAACAGTCACAACTACATGGCTCAAGGCCCCGTCCGTGCCCAAGGAGAACCGTCGCGACCTGATCCGCGGTCTTGCCGCGTACATGCCGGGAATGACGGGCACGTCGTTCATCCTTGCCTTGAGCCCGGCGATGCTGACGGAGGTGATCGGTTCGACAAATCGAATTGTCAGCGGTGCAGTTCCTTTCGTCATGTTCGGATTCAGTACCGCGGTCCAGTTCGCAATCAGACGAATGTCCATTAGCTCCACGCTTGTGTCTGCTACCGCGTTCACCGCTGTCGGAATGCTCGTATCCGTATACGCAGTCCACGACAAATCCATCCCCATCCTCGTGCTCGGCGCGATCCTGGCAGGAATCGGTCAGGGCGCAGCACAACTGGGGGCGTTTTCGGTACTGAACAGTGCCGTACCCCGAGCCAGAATCGCCGAGGCGAATTCTGCGCTGAGTTTCGGCGGGTACGTATTCGCGGGCATTGTCCCGGTGGCGTCGGGATTCGTGAGCGACAGTAGTGGGCTGACCACCAGCGCAACGATCTTCGGTGTTGCCACGGCTGTCGCTGCCATTCTGGCCTTCGGAATGCTGGCCAGGTGGCGGGACTGACTCCGCGAACGCAATTCGCGCGAGTAGAGCTCATGCGTTGCCAGACCGATAGTCTCGACTCGTGAAAGCGCCTCGGATTGTCGTCGTCGGCAGCATCAACATGGACATGGTCACCACGGTGCCACGCTTTCCGGCTCCGGGAGAAACACTGCTGGGCAACGCTTTCTCCACCACAGCTGGAGGCAAGGGCAGCAATCAGGCCGTCGCGGCGGCCAAGGCCGGCGGCGACGTCTCGTTCATCGGCGCGATCGGTGACGACGGTTTCGGCACACAACTTCGCACCATGCTCGCCGAGGCCGGAGTCGACACCGAACTGCTCCGCACCGTGAACGGGTCCACCGGCGTCGCGGCCATCACTGTCAGCGCGAACGCCGAGAACAACATCGTGGTCGTCGCCGGCGCCAACGACACGGTCTCCGAGTTGACCGAGGCCGACTTGGCCGCGATCTCGCGCGCCGACGTTCTTCTGTGTCAACTCGAGATCCCGTTGACGACGGTCACCGCCGCAGTTCGTCACGCACACGCCAACGGTACGATCGTCGTTCTCAACCCGTCACCCGTGCAGGATGTTCCGAGTGGACTGATCGATTCGGTGGACATCCTCGTCGTCAATCAGAGTGAGGCCGGGCAACTCTCCTCGATCACGGACCGTGTTCCGTATCTGGTCACCACTCTCGGAGCCGCAGGAGCAGACCTGCGCGGACCCGACGGCACCGTGCACTCCGATTCGCCACTCGTCACACCGGTCGACACCACGGGGGCCGGTGACGCGTTCACGGGCGCCTTCGCCGTCGAATGGATTCGTCATCGTGGTCGGGCGCTGCGATATGCCTGCGCCGCCGGTGGCCTCGCCACGACAATCCACGGTGCCGCGGCGTCGTCGCCGACGCGTGCCGCCGTCGAGAACCTCCTGGAAGGTCCGCTCGACTCCGACACCGGGTGAGGTCGTAGAACGGACAGTTGGCACAGCTCATCCGGATCGTGGATCCGAAGGACCTGGCGCTCACCTCGGCACAGGTGCGGGCGGGTGCCGGAATCCCCGGTGAGCGTGGCAACATGCTCACTCTGCGGCGCTCCGAACTCGACTTACGGATCCACGAGGCCTCCATGCGACCGGCGCACATCCAAGCCCGTCTACACATCATCGAAACGAGGGAAAGATGTCTGAATACGAGGTTGTGGTCAAGCCTGTTCCGGCTGTCCGGGTGGCGGAGTTGACCGGTATGGCCGCGTCGATGGAACCGTTGTCGATTGGGCCTGTGGTTCGCGGGTTGTACGAACGATTGGGCGAGCACCTCGGCCATGCCGGGCTTGTTCCCGTCGGCCCGGCCATCGCCTACTACGAGGACGCCGGTGACGGGGAGAACGTCGTCGTCCACGCCGCATTGCCGATCGACGCCGAACCGGAACGAGAGTACGAGTTCGTGATCGTCGATCTACCCACCGAAGCGCAGGTGGCCACGCTGCTGCACAAGGGATCGATGGACCACTGTCTTCAGACCTACGAAGCGTTGGCTCGGTGGATCGAAGAGGCCGGATATCGCACTGCCGGACCCCGCCGGGAGGTGACGTTGGCGTGCCCCGAGGACGTCGCCGGGTGGATCACCGAGTTGCAGGCGCCGGTCACGAAGATCTGAGACCGACATATGTCGGGAGCGTCGGGCACGATGGGCTGCATGACCACCGCCGCTGCCCCGATCCTGCGCGACGAAGCCGAGCGACTGCTCCGCGAACTCGCCGGACCCGACGCCCGCCTGCGCGAGGACCAGTGGACGGCCATCGAAGCCCTCGTGGTGCACCGTAAGCGGGCACTGGTCGTCCAGAGAACCGGTTGGGGCAAGTCGGCGGTGTACTTCATCTCCGCGAAGTTGCTGCGTGCCGCCGGGCACGGTCCGACGGTCATCGTCTCGCCGTTGTTGGCGTTGATGCGCAATCAGGTTGTCTCCGCCGAGCGCGCGGGGGTGCGAGCAGCCACCATCAACTCGGGAAACGTCACCGAATGGGACGAGATCCACGCCCGGGTGGCGGCGGGTGACCTCGACGTCCTGCTGGTCAGCCCGGAACGGCTGAACAACCCGGACTTCCGCGACCAGGTGCTCCCATCCCTTGCCGCGGACGCCGGGCTCGTGGTCGTGGACGAGGCACACTGCGTGTCCGACTGGGGCCACGACTTCCGCCCGGACTACCGACGTATCCGCACCCTCATCGCCGAACTCGGCGAGGGCATACCTGTTCTGGCCACCACCGCGACGGCCAACAACCGCGTCGTCGAGGACGTGTCGGCGCAGCTCGGTGTAGGCGGTGAGGAGACTCTCGTTCTACGCGGCGGCCTCGAACGTGAGTCGCTGCATCTGAACGTCGTACAGATTCCGGAAGCCACGGCCCGCGCGGCGTGGCTCGCCCAGACACTCGAAACTCTGCCCGGCTCTGGGATCATCTACACGCTGACGGTCTCGGCCGCTCGTGATCTGGCAAGCTTGCTGTCCGAGCGCGGGCACGTCGTGGCCGCGTACACCGGCCAGACCGACCCGACGGAACGCGAATCGCTCGAGCAAGACCTCCTGGGAAACCGGGTGAAAGCTCTGGTCGCGACATCCGCTCTCGGCATGGGTTTCGACAAACCCGACTTGGGATTCGTCATCCACCTCGGGGCACCGTCCTCACCGATCTCGTACTACCAGCAGGTCGGTCGGGCCGGTCGCAGTACCGATCGTGCCGACGTGATATTGCTCCCCGGCTCCGAGGACAAACAGATCTGGAGCTACTTCGCGTCCGTCGCATTCCCTCGCGAGCATCTTGTTCGCAGCGTCATCGAGCACCTCGACACCGAGAAGGCCACGTCGACGCCGGCACTCGAGCCGCTGGTGGAACTCAATCGCACCCGCCTGGAGATGGTGCTCAAGGTCCTCGACGTCGACGGCGCCGTCAAGCGAGTCAAGGGCGGCTGGATCAGTACCGGTCAGCAGTGGGTGTACGACGCCGAGCGATACGACCGCCTGGACAAGGCTCGACAGGCCGAACAAGACGCCATGGTCGAGTACCAACGCATCACCACCTGCCGTATGACGTTCCTGCGCGAGCAACTCGACGACCCCGGGTTGACTCCGGCGAACAGCGAGTGCGGGCGATGTGACAACTGCACCGGCACGCGTCACGACATCACCGTCGACACCGCGGCACTCGACGAAACCCGGGCGCGGCTCGAGCGGCCGGGGTTCGATCTCGAGCCGCGAAAGATGTGGCCGACCGGTCTGGCGAAGCTGGGTGTGAAGTTGTCCGGAAAGATCACCGGCGGGCCGCAACCAGGTCGGATCCTGGGACGCCTGTCGGATTTGGGCTGGGGCCAGCGTCTGCGTGCTCTCCTGGACGGACCGGACAGCGAGGTTCCGGATGCCGTGGTGAGTGCATGTGTGAGCGTCCTGGCCGCGTGGGACTGGGCGGAGCGTCCCACCGGCGTGATGGCCCTCGAGTCCGCGACCCATCCAATTCTCGTGAGAAGCCTGTCGGCGAGATTGGCCCAGGTGGGAAGGCTTGCAGATCTCGGGGAGTTGCGTCTGCGTCCCGACCACCCGCCGGTGTCCGCTGCGAACTCGGCCTATCGCGTCGCCGGGTTGGTCGACGCCTGGGAGGTTCCCGACCTCTCCGAGCATCATGGTCCGATCCTTCTCGTGGACACGACGGCCGACACCGGATGGACGTTCACGATGGCCGCGAGGGCGCTACGTACCGCCGGCGCGGACGCTGTACTTCCGCTCGCTCTCGCGAGCCCCAAATAGCGCCGAAGGCGCCACCTCTTCGCTTTCGGCGACCGAAAGGTTACCAAACGTGAGCACCATCACAGTTGGTGTCTCACCTGGGCGGTAGCCGGTTCTGTACGGCCCGAATCGGACAGGTGCATGACTTCGACGGCAATGATTGTTACGTTCGGATTACCGATGAAGCCTGTTGATACGAGAGCTATCCCGACCACCGCGCCGGACGCGGTGTTGTTCAGAAGCCCACAGATCGATGACGGAGTCCGGCTCTGGGAGATCGCACGAGATTCCAAGGTGCTCGATCTGAACTCGAGCTACGCATACCTGTTGTGGTGCAGGGATTTCAGCGCCACGTCGATAGTCGCCGAGGTCGATGGGCGAGTTGTCGGATTCATCTCCGGTTACTCTCGCCCGAGCGAAGCACAGACCCTGTTCGTGTGGCAGGTGGCGGTCGACGAGGAGCAGCGCGGCAAGGCAATTGCCGCCCGCATGCTCGACACACTGATGGATCGTACTGCCCCACTGGGACTTACCTGTCTCGAGACGACGATCAGCCCGGACAACACGGCGTCGATCGCACTCTTCACGGCCCTCGCGCGAGGTCGCGGAGTTCCGATCAGCAAACAAACACTGTTCGCACCCAATGATTTTCCCGATGGACACGAAGCCGAGGATCTATTTCTCGTCGGCGCCTAGTGCGGATTCGCGCTCGGTACACTGCCTGCCCCGGAGGAACACAGAAAAAAATGAACGTCAACGAAGCAAGTATTTTCGAGTCCCTCGAATCCGAAGTTCGCAGCTACTGCCGTGACTGGCCGGCGGTATTCACCACGGCATCCGGATCATGGCTCCGCGACGAGGACGGCCGCGAGTACCTCGACTTCTTCGCCGGTGCCGGGGCCCTGAACTACGGGCACAACAATCCGGTTCTCAAGTCCGCGCTGGTGGACTACATCATGAGTGACGGCATCACCCACGGTCTCGACATGTCCACCGTTGCCAAACGGGAGTTCCTGGAAACCTTTCAGCGCACCATCCTCGAGCCCCGCGGGCTGGACTACAAGGTTCAGTTCCCCGGCCCGACCGGCTCCAACACCGTCGAGGCGGCACTCAAACTGGCCCGCAAGGTCACCGGCCGTGAGGCAATCATCAACTTCACCAACGCATTCCACGGAATGACGTTGGGCGCGCTGTCCGTGACCGGCAATTCGATGAAGCGCGCGGGCGCCGGCGTTCCACTGGTGCACACGACGCCGATGCCGTTCGACAACTACTTCGACGGCGTCACCGAGGATTTCCACTGGTTCTCGCGAGTACTCGACGACTCCGGCAGCGGCATCAACCGGCCCGCCGCCGTCATCGTGGAAACAGTTCAAGGCGAGGGTGGAGTGAATGTCGCTCGCCCCGAGTGGCTTCGGGCTCTGGCAACCCTGTGCTCGGATCGGGGCATCCTCCTGATCGTCGACGATGTCCAGATGGGTTGTGGACGTACCGGCCCGTTCTTCTCGTTCGAGGAAGCCGGCATAGTGCCGGACATCGTCACTCTGTCCAAGTCGATCAGCGGCTACGGGATGCCGATGGCCCTGACCCTGTTCAAGCGCGAGTTGGACGTCTGGGGGCCGGGCGAGCACAACGGCACTTTCCGCGGTAACAATCCCGCCTTCGTCACTTCCAAAGTCGCTCTCGATCACTACTGGTCCGACGACGCACTGAGCAAGTCGACCATGCGCAAGGGTGCACGCATCAGCGAGTGCTTCGCAAATCTGTCCGACCAGTTCCCCGGCGAGGTATCGCATCGCGGCCGCGGCCTCGTGCAAGGTCTTGTCTTCGAACAGCCCGAGCGCGCGGGCAAGGTCTGCCAGCTGGCATTCGACGAGGGATTGCTGGCCGAGACGTCCGGACCTTCGGACCAGGTGGTGAAACTGCTTCCGGCCCTGACGATTGCCGACGACGAACTCGAGCACGGCCTGTCGATCCTGGCCGAGGCTACGCTCAAGGTCTGCAGCTAGAGAAAGGATCACCGTGATCGTTCGTACTACCTCCGAGATCACCGACACCGACCGCGACATCACCAGCGAGGACGGCAACTGGCGCAGCAAACGCATCGTCCTGGGCGGTGACCGCGTCGGATTCTCCTTCCACGAGACCACCATCAAGGCCGGTTCGGTCAACGAGTTCCACTACGCCAATCACGTCGAGGCCGTGTGGCTCGTCGAGGGCACCGGCAAGTTGATCGACCTGGACAACGGCACAGAATACGACCTGGCACCCGGTTCGATGTACCTTCTCGACGGTCACGAACGCCACCGGGTGGAGCCGGAGACCGAGATGCGGATGCTGTGCGTCTTCAATCCCCCGGTCACCGGTCGCGAAGTGCACGACGAGAACGGCGTTTACCCACTTGTCGAGGTGCCCGCGTAGCGTCCCTTTCATGGCAATCGACACCACACCCCGTGTAGCGATCGGCCCTGCCCCCGACGCACTGCTCGAAAGTGCAGTCGTCAGGGGTGGTGGCCTGATCAGTCCCATCGAGTCCGCCGACGCCGTTGTCTGGACCGGCTCACCCGAATCCTTCCCCACCGCATTGCCTTCGACGGTGCGCTGGGTGCAGCTGTCCTCGGCAGGCATCGAGGAATGGTTCGGCGCCGGAGTGATCCGTAGCGACACCGAACTCGTCTGGACGTCGGCCGCCGGCGCGTTCTCGGCCACCGTGGCCGAACACGCCCTCATGCTGCTGCTGGCCGGCGTTCGTCATCTACCCGCTCACATCGAAGCCCGGACGTGGCGTCGCGCAGAGTTCATGCCGAAAATCGGTACTCTCCGCGGCGCCACTGTGGGGATCATCGGAGCTGGAGGAATCGGCAAGGCTCTGATTCCGATGCTGGCCGCGCAGGGGGCGGACAGTATCGCGATCAACCGTTCCGGCAATCCCGTTCCCGGCGCCGTCGAAACCTGGCCGACCACCCGTGTGGACGAACTCTATTCCCGCGCGGACCACTTCGTCATCGCGGCACCGGCAACCGCGACGACGCACCATCTGATCGGCCGTGCACAACTGGCTGCAATGCAACCACATTCGTGGGTGATCAACGTTGCTCGCGGTTCCTTGATAGACACCGACGCCCTGGTGGAGGCAATCACCGAAGAGCGAATAGGCGGCGCGGGCCTCGACGTCACCGATCCCGAACCACTTCCCGACGGCCACCCACTGTGGGAACTGACCAATGCGATCATCACCCCACACGATTCCAATCCGGGAGCCATTCGACACGCTGCTCTGGCCGAGCACATCGGCAAGAACGTCGAACGCTTCGCTCGGGGCGAGACCCTCGCCGCCCTCGTCAATCCGATCGCCGGGTACTGACCCTCACTCCCGTCAGTGACGACATCGAACTGTGGGCCCGTCGAGATTCTCGACGGGCCTACTGTTCTGCCGGGCGAGAATGCTGTCGGTGACTCGTCGACCGGTCCGATGCCTCCCGCTGAACGATCCCGGTCACGCTGTCTCGGTGGCCGATCCCAGTCGGGGAAAGGGTTCGGTGGAGAACACGACCTCCACGTTCACCTCGAAGTACACGGCGATGCGCAATGCCAGATGCAAGCTGGGACTGTACTCGCCGCGCTCGAGGTAACCCACGGTCTGATAGTGAACACCGAGCGCCTCGGCCAACTCCCGCCTCGAAATGCCCCGCTCGGCACGGAGCATCGCGATGCGGTTGTAGATGAGTTCAGAAGGCACGCTGCATCGCCTTGTCGCGCCGCTGGGCCATACTGGATCCTGATTCGTGACGTGCCATGCGTCGCAACACTACCGGCGCGATCATCAGAGAAAGAATCGCCCACACGCCCAGCACACCTGCGGTCTCCACGTGCCGCCAGGACTCGCCGATCTCGATGGCCGCAGCGTCGTCCGGCAGGAGCGCCGACCGCATTCCGAGTCCCACCCAGTACACCGGGAACACCTGCCCGACGCCTTGCAACCAGCCGGGCAGGCCGGTGATCGGATAGAAGATGCCCGAAATCGCGACGAGTGCCATCAGCGGCATCGTCAGAAGGAACGATCCACGCGAGCCCTCGATGATGCTGCCGAGAATTGCTCCCACCGCGAGGGTTGCGAGCAGGCCGAGCACCAGCACCCAGGCGAAGGTGAACCACGCGCCCGCCCCGTCGAGCGACAATCCACCGATGATCAGCATGCCGAGTGCGAAGACGACGATCACCTGAACGGCCACCGACGCCGCGGCCGTGGTGATCTTGGCGACGAAGTATCCGATCATGCCGTTGGGCAATGACTTTGCCCGCAGCAGTGTGCCGTCTTCCCGGTCGAGCGCCAACACGTTGGCGATCGCGAAGATGCCGTTGAACGCGATGACCGTGCCGATCAGACTGGGAAGCGCAAGCTCCGCGATCGACAGTTCACTGCCGCCGTATTCCTTGTTGCGCAACAGAAACAGCACGACAAGAGCAATGATCGGGGTACCGAACTGACCGATCAGATCGGTCCCGTTGGTCATCAATTGCCGAAGTTCGATCCGGCCACGGACGAGCCCGGCCCGGATTGCATTGATGGTGGGGTTCATCGCGCCGCCTCCACGAGAGTGAGTGCCGATCCGTCGATGTCGCCGGCTTCCGCCCGCCGAACCAGCGTCATGTACGTGTCCTCGAGTGAGGCTCGGCGCACCTCGAGTTCGGCTATCCGATCGCCGTGTTGCTTGAACAGCTCGTGCACGTACTTCGTCGACTCGGTGGTGGTGTGAACGAATCGCTGGTCATCCACCGACCAGCGGACCTCGGCCTCACCGGCGACGGACCGCGACAGCTCGTCGGCCGAACCGTCGGCGATGATGCGCCCGCCCGCCAGGATGAGGATGCGGTCCGCTATCTTCTCCGCCTCGTCGAGATCGTGGGTGGTCATCAGCACCGTCGTGTCCTCCAGATCGGAGAGTCGGTGAACGAGATCATGGAAATCCTGCCGCGCGGCCGGATCGAAGCCGGCGGTCGGCTCGTCCATGAACAGCAGTTCCGGCCGTCCGACGATACCGATGGCCACATCCAGCCGGCGACGCTGGCCGCCGGACAACGTGGACACCTTGTTGTCCGAGTGCTCCTCCAGCCCGACCAGCTTCACGAGTTCGTCGGTATTCCAGGGACTTTCACCTCTGGCCTCGAGATACGGCCGATAGAACGTGCCGAGATGATCGAGCAACTCACGCACTCGCCATTTCGCGTGATCCCGCCAGGATTGGAGCACCACCCCGATCCGCGCCTGCCAGGCCTGATCCCCATCCTCGGGATCAGAGCCGAGCACGCTCACGCGCCCACCCGACCTGCGGCGAAATCCCTCGAGAATCTCGACAGTGGTGCTCTTACCTGCCCCGTTCGGTCCCAGCATCACCAGTACTTCACCCCGCCTGACCGTAAACGTCACCTCGCGCAGAACTTCGGTGGCGTCGTACCACATCTGCAGCGCGTGCATGTCGAGAACGATGTCACTTGTCCGAGCCATGAACCCTCCCATCGTTGATATTCGATTATATGTAGCATACCTACTACATTTGAGAGTGGAAGTGCTTCCGTAAGAAATGTTGTATCCATGGCGGATTCACACCTTCGAGCGTCATCGTCGAACGAGTCCCGCACAATCACGGTCGTCCGCGGCGCAGCGTTCCGAACCGATCCCGGCGACGCGCCTATCCTGGATTCCGTGCACAACACCATCGACGGGATGCTCGACGAGATGTCCGAGCTGCTCTCCGACCGACGCCTCGCGATCGTGACGGGCGCCGGGATATCCACCGACTCGGGCATCCCCGACTACCGTGGCCCGGATTCACCACCCCGCAACCCGATGACCTTCCAACAGTTCATCGGCGACGCCGCATTCAGACGGCACTACTGGGCGCGCAACCACCTCGGTTGGCGGTTCATGGACGCCGCCCGCCCCAATGACGGGCACCGCGCCGTCGCCCGCCTCGAAAGATCAGGCCGAACCGTCGGCGTCATCACCCAGAACGTGGATCTGCTGCATACCAAGGCCGGGGCACACAACGTCATCGATCTACACGGCACCTACGCACAGGTGCGCTGTCTGGACTGCAATCGGCTGATATCCCGGACAACCCTTGCCGAGCGCCTCGAAGAAGCCAATCCCGGATTCGCCGAAACCGTTGCAGGCGCACAGGGAGTGGAGATTGCTCCCGACGCGGACGCGGTCATCGAGTCCACTGCCCACTTCAACGTCGTCGACTGCCAGGTGTGCGGCGGAATCCTCAAACCCGACATCGTGTACTTCGGCGAGTCCGTCCCCAAGGAGCGGGTGGCCCGGGCCTACAACCTGGTCGAGAGCGCCGACGCACTGCTCGTGGCCGGTTCTTCACTCACGGTCATGTCCGGCCTCCGATTCGTACGCTTCGCAGCAAAAGAAGCCAAGCCGATAGTCATCGTCAATCGAGGCAGGACCCGCGGCGACGAATTCGCCGATCTCACACTCGACATCGGTTGCACCGAAGCACTCTCAGCGCTCATGGAAGCTCAGAGTGCCACCAGATCGTCGGCGTGAACAACCGGACGCTGCATCTCCGCGGGCAACTCGGACGTGGAGCGACCGAGGATCTCTTCGATTTCCGACGCATCGAAGGCGGCGACACCGCGAGCCTGCGGCGTGTGGTCCGGGCCGATCAGCGACACCACGTCACCGGCATGGAAGTCGCCGGATACACCGGTGATACCGGCCGAAAGCAAACTGCGCCGCTTGGAGACGACGGCACGGACGGCCCCGTCGTCGAGCTGAATTTCACCCTGCGTGTCGGCGGCGTGGCGCACCCAGAACCGGCGAGCCGACAATCTGGTGGGGCGCGGCGCGAACGCGGTACCCACATCGGCGCCGAGTAGTGCCCGGGCCGCGTCGGACGCTGCGGCGAGCAGTACGGGCACACCGGAATCCGCGGCCAATCGCGCCGCCGAGAGCTTCGACGCCATACCTCCGGTGCCCAATGCGCCACCAGAACCGGCAACGACGCCGTCGAGGTCCTCGGGGCTGTTGACCTCGGGAATGAGTGTGGCATCGCCCTTTCGGGGATCGCCGTCGTACAGTCCGTCGACGTCGGACAACAGGATCAGCGCGTCGGCCCCGACCAGATGTGCCACCAGCGCGGCGAGGCGGTCGTTGTCACCGAACCGTAGCTCGGTGGTGGCGACGGTGTCGTTCTCGTTGACGATGGCCACCGCGTGCAGAGCGCGTAGTCGATCGAGAGTGCGTTGGGCGTTGCGATGCTGTGTCCGGCGTGCGATGTCGTCGGCGGTGAGCAGAACCTGTCCGACCGTGCGCCCGTACCGGGCGAAGGAAGTGCCCCAGGCATGAGCCAGTGCCAACTGGCCGACGCTCGCCGCTGCCTGCTTGGTCGCCAGATCACGAGGCCGCTTGGTCAGGCCGAGTGGCGCCAGTCCGGCACCGACCGCGCCGGAGGAGACCACGACGACATCGGAGCCTGCACGCATGCGGGCTTCGATGGCGTCGGCCAACAGGTCGAGTCGTTCGGTGTCGAGCCCGGACACCAGGCTGGTGAGGGCGGACGATCCGATCTTGACGACAATGCTGTGTGCCGACGCTATCGATGTTCTGGTGGAACCGAGCACAGTCCCGTTCCCTCGCTTCCGGTGTCGATCCTTGGTGATGTGCGGAGCGCAAACGCTCAGTCTTCGTCGACGAGTCCACGCCGGACACGGCGAGCGTGCTTACGCTCCTCGGCGCCGATACGTTCCACCTGGTCGAGTCGAGGGTCGGTGCCGCGACCGGTTCGGGTCAAGTCGACGCCCGCCGGAGTCTGCGGTTCCCAGTCGAAGCTGACGTCGCCGATGGTGACCGATGCACCGGGCTGCGCGCCCTTCTTGACCAGCGCGTCCTCGACACCGAGCCGTGCCAAACGGTCCGCGAGGTAGCCGACGGCTTCGTCGTTGTCGAAGGCGGTCTGACGAATCCACCGCTCGGGGCGGGTGCCGCGCACGATGAAGCCGCCCGGCACATCGGGATCGAACTCGACGGTGAAGTCTGCCTGCCTGGCGGCGACCGGCCGGATGATCTGACGCTTCGGTTCCGGCTTCGGGTTCGCCTCTCGGTAGTCGCGAACCATCTTCGCCAACGCAAAGGTCAACGGACGCAGACCTTCTCGGCTGACGGCTGAAATGGTGAAGACCGGCCAGCCTCGCGCTTCGATGTCGGCGGTGACCATCTCGGCCAGCTCGGCGGCCTCGGGAACGTCGGTCTTGTTGAGGATGACGACGCGGGGCCGCTTGTCGAGATCGCCAAGGCCCGAGTCCCCGGACAGTGCCGGCTTGTAGGCCGCCAGTTCGGCTTCGAGAGCATCGATATCCGAGATCGGGTCGCGGCCCGGGTCCAGGGTGGCGCAGTCGACGACGTGTGCGAGAACGGCGCAGCGCTCGATGTGGCGCAGGAAGTCCAGGCCGAGACCGCGACCCTCACTGGCACCGGGAATCAGACCGGGGACGTCTGCAACCGTGAAAGTGGTCTCACCACTCGAGACGACGCCGAGGTTGGGAACGAGAGTGGTGAAGGGGTAGTCGGCAATCTTCGGCTTGGCGGCCGAAAGTACCGACACGAGGGAAGACTTACCGGCAGAAGGGAATCCGAGCAGTCCCACGTCGGCAACCGACTTGAGTTCGAGCACCAGGTCGCGTTCGACGCCGTCTTCACCGAGAAGCGCGAATCCGGGTGCCTTGCGGGCCTTCGAGGACAGTGCCGCATTACCGAGGCCACCTCGTCCACCCTGAGCTGCCTCGTACGTGGTGCCGACACCGACGAGATCGGCCAGGACGTTGCCTGCCGGATCGAGCACGACGGTTCCGTCCGGAACCTTGAGGATCAGGTCTTCGCCGTTGGCGCCCTCACGGTTACTGCCCATCCCCTGCTTGCCGCTCGTGGCCTTGGCGTTGGGGTGGAAGTGGAAGTCGAGCAGCGTGTGGACGTTTTCGTCGACGACGAGAATCACGTCGCCGCCGCGTCCACCGTTGCCACCGTCCGGGCCGCCGAGTGGTTTGAACTTCTCACGGTGCACCGAAGCGCAACCGTTTCCGCCCTTACCTGCGTTCACGTGCAACACAACACGGTCAATGAATCGGGACATGACTGCCGGATCCTTCCTCAGTCAATTGCGGGTTTCACGCGTTGAGCTGAACTTCTGGTGAGCAGGGTTGCTCGGATGGGTGGAACGACACCCGTCACTCGATGATCGAGGACGAGCGGGCGAGCGTCAAACAGACAATAGGGGCGGACCGGGTTGGGTAACCCTGGTCCGCCCCTATTGGGAGCTTGGAACGCATCACAGTAGGCATGTAGCGAACTGCCGATGCACAACTAGCGAGAGAGACTAGACCTCAGCCGCAACGACGGCAGGAACGATGTTCACGGTCTTGCGTCCACGCTTCTGGCCGAACTCGACTGCACCGGCAGCGAGAGCGAACAGGGTGTCGTCGCCGCCACGGCCGACGTTGACGCCGGGGTGGAAGTGCGTGCCGCGCTGGCGAACCAGGATCTCGCCTGCGCTGACCGACTGGCCGCCGAAACGCTTCACGCCGAGGCGCTGGGAGTTCGAATCGCGACCGTTACGGGAGCTGGATGCACCCTTCTTATGTGCCATGTTGTTGACCCTCCTCGGGTGAAATCAGCGGAAGAAGAAAGAATTACTTGATTCCCGTGACCTTGATCACGGTAAGCGGCTGCCTGTGGCCCTGACGCTTGTGGTAACCCGTCTTGTTCTTGAACTTGTGAATGCGGATCTTCGGGCCCTTGGTGTGCTCGACGATCTCGCTGGTGACCGCGATGTCGGCCAGCTTGGCCGCATCGGTGGTCAGGTCGGATCCGTCAACCACGAGAACGGGAGCAAGCGAGACAGCAGTGCCGGGCTCACCCTCGATCTTCTCGACCTTGACGAGGTCACCAACAGCGACCTTGTACTGCTTTCCGCCGGTCTTGACGATCGCGTACGTTGCCATCGGAGGGCTACCCCTTGCTTCTTCGAACTTGCTCGCGCTGCGTGCCTGAGGCTTGAAGTGCATCGCGACTGGTCTGGTGTGTGTCATCCCGACTCGGTACTGGGTACCGGGACATTCTCACGCACTCGAGGCACACGGAATCTCTACCGCCGGGTGGCGACTATGCAAGGTTACGGGAAAGCAACCGTCAGGGTCAAACCACCGTGCCTCGAATCCTCGAGCGTCGAGGTTCGCGCCTTCTACCTGCAGTTATGCAGGCCGATCTCTTCCTGCTGTGCGCCTTTCTCAACCGCCGGGGGTTGATAAAGGCGCACAGCAGGGCTTGCGTGCGGTGTTACTTATACCCCGTCGACCGGAGGGCCGGCCGGCCGGGCAGCGGCACGACGGCGACGTGGCCGCTTGAGAACTACCACCTCGTCCGCAGGCGGAACCTCCACAACCGGAGCAGCAGCCGGTTCAGGCGCTATCACCGACTCCGGGGTGGGGATCACGAAAACTGTTCCCACCTCCGGCTTGTCCGAGACGACCGGAGACGCTGCCCGCGACGCCCGACGGCTGCGACGACGGCCGCGTGGGGCAGTCCCGTTCGTCGACGAGGGTGCCTCGGCCGCCGGCTCGCGATCAGCGGCAGGGTCGGGTGACTCGGTGTCCGTCGACGAAGGATCATCCACAACGTCAGGACGAACGCGCTCAGGCTCGACAGGAGTAGGAGCGATCTCATCGGCACTTTTGGATGCATCGATCTCCGAACCCGCAGCGGGAGACGCCGACTCGACGCCAGAGACGCCTTCCCCGGCACCGGAGGCAACCGAATCGACATGGCGGTCGGAGTCGTCCGACTGATGCGATGCCATCGCCAGCGCCACCGGATGTGCCCGCTTGACGGTCGCGTCGACCGCCGGAACCTCGGCCACCGGCACGTCCTGCCCGTTGGTCTCCGGTGTTGCGGGCTTGTCACCACGACCACGCTTGTTCTTGCGAGACTGCCCGGAATCACCGCGCTGCGACCCCTGGCGTGGCCCGCCGTCGTCGGCGGACTTCACCTCCACCGGCTCGGAATGCACGATGATGCCGCGACCGTGGCAATGCTCACAGGTGGTCGAGAATGCCTCCACCAGACCGGTGCCCAACTTCTTGCGTGTCATCTGCACGAGGCCGAGTGATGTGACCTCCGACACCTGATGACGGGTGCGATCACGTCCCAGGCATTCGGTGAGTCGACGCAGAACCAGGTCTCGGTTCGATTCGAGAACCATGTCGATGAAGTCCACGACGATCATTCCGCCGATGTCGCGCAGACGCATCTGACGAACGATCTCCTCGGCCGCCTCGAGATTGTTGCGAGTGACGGTCTCCTCGAGGTTGCCGCCCGCACCGGTGAACTTGCCGGTGTTGACGTCGACCACTGTCATCGCCTCGGTGCGGTCGATCACCAGGGTGCCACCGGAGGGCAACCACACCTTCCGATCGAGCGCCTTGGCCAACTGCTCGTCGATCCTCCTGGCCTGGAAGACGTCGATGTTGTTGTCGGGTACGTACTTCTCGAGCCGCGGAAGGAGATCGGGGGCGACGGAGTTGATGTAGTTCGCAACCGTGGCGTGCGCCTTCTCACCCTCGATGACCAGTTTCGAGAAGTCCTCGTTGAACAGGTCACGAATGACCTTGACCAACATGTCGGGCTCCTCGTAGAGGGCCTGCGGATTCCCGGACTTGCCGGTATCCGCTGCTGCGGCCTGCTCCTCGATACCTGCCCACTGAGCCTGCAACCGCGTGACGTCACGGGCCAACTCTTCTTCGCTGACCCCCTCGGACGCGGTACGGATGATCACACCGGCGTCGGCAGGAACGATGTCGCGCAGAATTTCCTTCAGGCGCTTGCGCTCGGTGTCGGGAAGTTTACGACTGATGCCGGTGGAGCTACCGCCCGGCACATAGACGAGGAAACGACCGGCCAGCGAGATCTGCGTGGTCAGGCGGGCACCCTTGTGGCCCACCGGGTCCTTGCTGACCTGCACCAGAACCTGATCGCCCGGCTTGAGGGCCTGTTCGATCTTGCGCGAGTTACCACCGAGACCGGCAGCTTCCCAGTTGACCTCACCGGCGTAGAGCACGCCGTTGCGGCCACGGCCGATGTCGATGAACGCGGCCTCCATGCTGGGCAGTACGTTCTGCACCCGCCCGAGATAGACGTTGCCGACCATCGACGCCGACGCCGAGTTCGTCACGAAATGTTCGACCAGGACGCCGTCTTCGAGCACGGCAACCTGCGTGGTGGCATGCGGACGTCCGCTGTCGGCTCGATCGCGGACAACCATGACGCGATCGACGGCCTCACGGCGGGCGAGGAACTCGGATTCGGTCAGGATCGGCGGACGGCGACGTCCGGCATCCCGCCCGTCGCGGCGACGCTGGCGCTTGGCTTCGAGGCGGGTGGACCCGCTGATGCCCTGCACTTCGTCCTTGACGCGAGTCTTGTTGCGCGGTTCACGCTCGTGCACGACGGTGTTCGGCGGGTCGTCCTCGGACACGGTGGTCGTCGCATCGGTAGTGCTGTCCGTTCCGGTCTTCCGGCGACGGCGACGGCGACGGCGACGGCTCGAGCTGTCCGCATCCAGATCGGAATCGTCGGCGTTGTCCGCCTCGGACTCGGCAGCATCGTCCGGCTGATCCTCCGGCTCTTCGACGACGGACGTCTCGGCGGCAGCTGTATCGACGTCGTCGGCTACGTCCGAATCCGTGTCACCGGTTGCGTCGGACTCGTCGTCCGCGCCCGACTCGTTCGCCTGCTCACCGCGGCCACGGCCGCGCCCGCGACGGCCACGGCGGCGGCGGCGCGGCTGATCGTCGTCGTCATCGTCGGAGTCCGTGTCCGCGTTCTCACCCTCGCTCTGCGGTGCGGTCACCGCCGGAACGGCTTCGGCTTCGGCTTCGGCTTCGACGGCAGGCGGCTGCGAAACGACCGCTTCTGCCTCGACGATCTGCAGGGTGTCCGGGGCGGGGGTCGGTGCTGCGGGTTCGCGGCGGGCACGCCGACGACGCGGGGCCACCTCCGCAGCTTCGGGGTCAGGTTGAAGGAAAAGCGGCACCTGCGCCGATGCCGGTTCCGGTGCGGTCTGCTGGGTCTGCGGCGCTTCGAAGGAGGTGAACAGATCGGACTGTTCGGCTTCCTTGGCCTGCAGGGCCGCTGCGGCGTCGAGGTCTGCGGCGATCTCGGCAACGGCCGGATCAACCTCGACCACCTCTTCCACCGCCGCGGCAGCCGTCTCCTCGACGGCCGCTTCTGCCACGACTACCTTCTTGCGCGAGCGCCTGGCCCTGGTGGGCTTCTTCTCCACGGGCGCCTCAGGCTCCGCGGGCACCTCGACGAGAACGTCTTCCACTACCGTCTCGACGGCAGGCTGCTCGACGGCAGGCTGCTCGACAATGGGGTCGCCGAGCACGTCGAGAGCCTCGATCACGGGCTCGACTGCCTCGCCGACGGCGTGGATCGACGCGTGAATGCGCTCGGCGATCTCACGGTTCACGCTCGACTGGGCACTGCGTATTTCACTTCCGAGCGCGGCAGCCTCGGCGAGAACCTGCTTGCTGGTGAGTCCGAGCAGTTTCGCCAGCGCGTGTACGCGCATCTTCTCCGGGAACTCCGGGGTGGTGTTCGAATCTGAGTCGGATAGGGATCGATCGGCCACGTAAGTCTCCTCAGCCCCCGGGCGCGTCCAACTCGTCATTCGAGTTGTCACGCGGCCACGCGGGAGCGCGCTGTGTGTACTCGTACCCAGAAGTGAGAACGAGATTGTAAAGGTCTCGCGCCGCATGTTCCGCAGTGCCCGTTATTCACTGACGGTTCATGAAACGCCTGGCTGGATGGCCGTTGTCCTGAACGCGAGCGCCTGATCATCCAGCGTGCAGAGGTCCAGGGATTTCCTGTTGACCTTCGGCAGCGATGAAAGGGCATCGAACCCAGGTGTCATCCGATTGAACATGCGTGAAACAGAATTGCCGCTCAACTACATAGCAGTATCCCACATCAATGCGCCTGCCACTGCAAAGGGCGCACCGATGTGGGATACGGGCCGCTGATTTCAGCGAAGAAACGTATTGTTCGTGATGTATCAGATGGCGGACAGGGTCGGGAACCAGAGGGCGATTTCGCGCTCTGCCGATTCCACGGAGTCACTGCCGTGCACCAGGTTCTGCTGTGCTTCGAGCCCGAAGTCGCCGCGGATGGTGCCGGGAAGTGCCTTGTCCACGGGATCTGTCCCGCCGGCGAGCTGACGGAATGCCGCGATGGCGCGGGGGCCCTCGAGTACAGCGGCAACCAACGGACCGGAGGTGATGAATTCCAACAAGCTCGGGTAGAACGGCCGCTCTGCATGCTCTGCGTAATGGCTGCCTGCGACGTCCTCGGAGGCGACGCGCAGTTCCAGGGCGGCGATAGTCAGGCCTTTGCGCTCGATACGCGAGAGGATTTCTCCCACGTATCCACGGGCAACGGCGTCGGGCTTGATCAGTACAAGGGTGCGCTCAGTCACAGCGAACAGCCTAAATGGTCAGTCCCGCTGCCCCGGCAGCAGGCCCTCGTCCATCCGCCGAGCGATATCTCGGCGCAGGTAGAACAGGTACGCCCACACCAGGGCGAACACGATGCCCATGATGCCGATCGAGTAGTGCACGAAGAATCCGAGGATCAGCAGCACCTGCAGGGCGATGTTGAAGCTCATCGCCCACGGCTTCCCCTGGACGCCACCGCCGAGAATCATCAGCACCCCGAGGCCGACGACGTACGTCCCGGAGAACACCGTCAGTCCCCCGCCGACCACTGCGACGACCGGCAATGCGAGGAAGACGACGATCGCCTCCAGGATCAACGTTCCCGCCATGACGCCGCGGAAGCTCTTCCACGGATCCTTGGTGGGTGGACCGAACTGTGGCTTCGGCTGCGAGGGGGTACTCACGCGGGGTCCTTTCCGAACAGGGTGCGGGCAGCGCCTGCGGTGACCACCGATCCGGTGACCACCACGCCTGCCCCCGACACGGCTTCGCCGGGTTCGGCGACCTGCTCGGCGATGCCGATGGCTGCTTCCAACGCGTCGGCCAGGAGCGGTACGACGACGACTCGTTCGTCTCCGAACTTCGCCACCGCGGCGTTGGCCAGTTCCTCGACGTCCATGGCTCGTGGGGACCCGTTGTGGGTCACCACGATCTCGTCGAACACCGACTCGAATGCGTTCAGGATCGCGTCGACGTCCTTGTCCGCCATGATGCTGACGACACCGACAAGTTTACGGAAGTCGAATTCCGCAGCCAGCGCTGCGGCGAGAGCCCGCGCACCGTCCGGGTTGTGTGCCGCGTCGAGAAATACCGTCGGCGCGTTCCGGACACGTTCGAGTCTTCCCGGATTGACGATCGAGGCGAAACCGTGACGTACCGCGTCCTGATCGAGTTGGCGATCCGGTCCGGCACCGAAGAACGCCTCGACGGCAGCGAGGGCCAACGCGGCGTTACGAGCCTGATGTTCGCCGTGCAGCGGCAAGAAGATCTCGGTGTACACGCCGCTGAGCCCTTGCAACTCCAACTGCTGTCCACCGACCGCGATCTGGCGGGCCAGCACGCGGAACTCGGAGCCCTCCCGGGCGACGGCCGCTTCGACCTCGACGGCACGTCGCAGTAGGACCTCCATCACCTCGGGGGTCTGCTCGGCGATGATCGCGACCGTGTCCACCGGCACGAGACCTTCGCGGCCCTTCTTGATGATTCCGGACTTCTCCGCCGCGATGCCGGCGAGGTCGCTGCCCAGGTACTCGGCATGGTCGAGGCTGATCGGCGTGATCACAGCCACCTGACCGTCTATGACGTTGGTGGCGTCCCAGCGGCCACCGAGGCCGACCTCCACCACGGCGACGTCGACCGGCGCTTCGGCGAACGCCGCGTATGACATCGCGGTGAGCACCTCGAACTTGCTCATCGCCGGTCCCCCGGCTTCTTCGGACTGCGCGTCCACCATCTGTACGTACGGCTCGATCTCCCGGAAGGTGTCCACGTACAGACGCGGGGAGATCGGGGCTCCGTCGATACTGATCCGCTCGGTGGCGATCTGCAGGTGCGGGCTGGTGGTGCGGCCGGTACGACGGTGCATGGCCGTCATCAGCGCGTCGATCATCCTGGTCACCGACGTCTTGCCGTTGGTACCGGTCACGTGCACGGACGGGTAGTTGTGCTGCGGCGAACCCAGCATGTCCATCAACGCTTCGATGCGCGTCAGTGACGGCTCCATCTTGGTTTCCGGCCACCGCTTGTCGAGCTCTGCCTCGACGAGCGCCAACTCCGCGATGTCCACCGGCGACGGCACCGAGCTCGGCGGGTGAAAGCTGTGCGGTTCCGATCCGTCGAACGGACTCGACTCCGGCGTGCTCACTTGTCGCCCAACTCCTTCAGACGAGCAGTGATGCGTTCGATCTCCTCGACCGCAACCTGCCGACGGCCTTTGATCTTGTCGACGACGGCGTCGGGCGCCTTTGCCAGGAACGCCTCGTTGGCGAGCTTGTTGTCCGCGGTGACGAGTTCCTTCTGTGCTGCCGCCAGATCCTTCTCGAGACGCTTCTTCTCGGCGCCGAGATCGATGGTGCCGGAGGTGTCGATGTCGACCGTGACGGTACCGCCGCTCAGGCGCACCTCCACGGAGATCGACGCGGTGAAGCCCTCTTCGGGTTCGGTCAGCTTGGACAGCGCGGCGACGTACGCGAACTGTCCGTCCATGCCGGCTTCGGCCAGACCTGACGCGCGAGCAGGTACCTTCTGGGAAGGCTTGAGCCCCTGGTCGTTTCGGAAACGGCGCACCTCGGTGATCAAACGCTGCGTGTCCTCGATCCGCCGCGCGGCATCGGTGTCGGTCGGCACACCCGAGAGCACCGGCCAGTCCGCGACGACAACCGACTCTCCGCCGGTGAGCACCTTCCACAGAGTTTCGGTGACGAACGGGATGACCGGGTGCAGCAGACGCAGCAGCGAATCGAGCACGTTGCCCAGTACTGCGCGGGTGTTGGCGGCAACGGTCTCGCCACCGGCGAACTGCACCTTGGCGAGTTCGAGGTACCAGTCACAGACCTCGTCCCACGCGAAGTGGAACAGGCCCTCGCAGGCCTTGCTGAACTCGTATCGGTCGAATGCCGCATCGGCCTCGGCCTGCACCGCGTCGAGCCGATCCAGAATCCACCGGTCGGCATCGGTGAGTTCGCTGCGCGCGGGCAACGTGGCGGGAGCCGCCCCGTTCATCAGGGCGAACTTGGTGGCGTTGAACAACTTCGTGGCGAAGTTGCGCGAGGACTGCGCCAGGTCTTCACCGACCGAGAGATCACTGCCCGGGTTGGCGCCACGAGCGAGCGTGAAGCGCAGAGCGTCCGCGCCGAAGCGCTCGACCCAGTCGAGCGGATCGATGCCGTTGCCGCGGGACTTCGACATCTTCTTGCCGAACTGGTCTCGGACCAGTCCGTGCAGGAACACGTCCTTGAACGGCACCTGCGGACCCGACTTACCCGGACCCGAGGTGATGGACTCGTCCTCGGAGACGTACGTGCCGAACATCATCATGCGGGCGACCCAGAAGAAGATGATGTCGTATCCGGTGACGAGAACACTGGTGGGATAGAACTTTTCGAGCTCGGGAGTCTTGTCCGGCCACCCCATCGTCGAGAACGGCCACAACCCGGAGGAGAACCAGGTGTCGAGGACGTCCGGGTCCTGGACCCACCCCTCAGGCGCGGTCTCGTCGGGGCCGAAGCAGGCAACTTCGCCATCGGGGCCGTACCAGACGGGGATACGGTGGCCCCACCACAGCTGACGCGAGATGCACCAGTCGTGCATGTTGTCGATCCAGTCGAACCAGCGCGGCTCCTGACTTGCCGGGTGAATGACGGTGTCGCCGTTGCGCACTGCGTCACCGGCAGCCTTGGCCAGTTTTTCGACCTTGACCCACCACTGCAGCGACAGGCGCGGCTCGATCGGCTCGCCACTGCGCTCCGAATGGCCGACGCTGTGCAGGTACGGGCGCTTCTCGGCGACGACGCGGCCCTGCTCGGCGAGAGCTTCGCGCACCTTCACGCGAGCTTCGAAGCGGTCCATGCCGTCGAATTCGGTTCCGGTGTCGGCGATCTTGCCGGTCTTGTCCATGATGACGGGCATCGGCAGGTTGTGCCGCAGACCCATCTCGAAGTCGTTGGGATCGTGGGCCGGGGTGATCTTCACGGCGCCGGTGCCGAACTCGGGGTCGACGTAGTCGTCGGCGATGATCGGGATCTGCCGACCCGTGAACGGGTGGTCGAGGGTGGTTCCGACGAGGTGCTTGTAGCGTTCGTCGTCCGGGTGGACGGCGACGGCGGTGTCACCGAGCATCGTCTCGACCCGGGTGGTGGCAACCACGACGTGCGGCTCGTTGTCGTCGAGCGAGCCGTATCGAAGCGAGACCAGTTCACCCTCGACGTCCTCGAACTTCACCTCGATGTCGGAGATCGCGGTCTGCAGCACGGGCGACCAGTTGACGAGCCGCTCGGCGCGGTAGATCAAACCGTCGTCGAACATGCGCTTGAAGATGGTCTGGACGGCGCGCGAGAGGCCCTCGTCCATGGTGAAACGGTCTCGACTCCAGTCGACACCGTCACCGATACGGCGCATCTGGCCACCGATGGTGCCGCCCGACTCACGCTTCCAGTCCCACACCTTCTCGATGAACAGTTCGCGACCGAACTCCTCCTTGGTCTTGCCGTCCACGGCAAGCTGCTTCTCGACGACGGACTGCGTGGCGATACCGGCATGATCCATACCCGGCAGCCACAGCACCTCGTAACCTTGCATCCGCTTACGACGACTGAGCACATCCATGAGGGTGTGGTCGAGAGCATGGCCCATGTGCAGGCTGCCCGTGACGTTCGGTGGCGGCAGCACGATGGAGTAGCCGGGCTTTTCACTGGCCGCATCGGCCTCGAAGTATCCGGCATCTACCCAGCCCTGATACAGATCGGCTTCTACCGCGCTGGGATCCCAGCTCTTGGGTAGGGCGTCGGCGGGGGTCCGGGGGTTCTCTGGAGATGCACTGGTCACGAGCCAATCCTAGTGAACCGCCCGCTCTGCGCGAATTTGCCCGTCACATGGCCCGAGTTCTGCACGTGAAGTGCGGCCGGCCGGTGGGAAAAATATGTCTGCCGGATCCGGCCACGACACCGACGACGCCGAACACGGGAGACGAACTCTAGCTGCAAGTCCCGATATGCAGGTCACGTCAACGGTGGTGCCGCAGGTCCGCGCTGTTCCTGACACATCAGCGGCGGACGTACCCGGCGGGGCACCGGGTTGTCGCCTCGCCGAACGCCGCGCCGACGTCGATCTCGCCGACCTCAGCCGAGAATCTCCGGCAAAGGCACGTCCTCTCCCAGGACGTGCTCCGAGAGAAACGCGATGACCACCTCGTACCAGATCTTGGCATGCTCGGGTTTGAGCACCCAGTGGTTCTCGTCCGGGAAATAGAGGAAGCGATGATCGGTCCGACCCTCGTCGTCGGCGGGCAGACCCGACTCGGCGAGCAATTCGTACCACAGCCGCAGTCCCTCACCGATCGGGACGCGATAATCCTTGTCGCCGTGGATGACCAACATGGGAGTGGTGATGTCCGCCACGTAGAGGTGAGGGGAGTTCTCGACGGCCATCTCCGGCGTCATCTCGCGCTGCCAGTACCACGCCGCATCCGTGGTGGGACCGAACTGATCGAGCGCCCACAATCCGGCGTGAGTCACTATCGCGTCAAACCGATTAGTGTGGCCGGCAATCCAATTGGCCATGTATCCGCCGAACGAACCGCCCATCGCCCCGGTGCGCTTGGGGTCGATCTCCGGGCGTGAGACTGCAACGTCGGTGATCGCCATCAGATCCGCGAACGGCGCCGTGCCCCACCGGCCCCAACCTCGCTGGACGAAGTCCTGCCCGTATCCGGTGGACAACGCCGGGTCCGGCAACAGAACCGCGTAACCCCGCGCCACCAGCAACCACGGATTCCAGCGCCATGACCAGGTGTTCCACGAACTCAGCGGCCCGCCGTGTACCCACAACAACAGCGGGACCGGGGCGTGCGGCGCCGCACCGGTCGGTACGGCCAACCAACCGCGTACCGCGGTACCGTCCTCGGCGCGCGTGTCCACCTCGGTCAAGGTACCGGGAAGTTCCGGTGCCGAGTCCGGCCCACGCAGTGCCGTGATCACGCCGGTCCGGACATCGACCCGTACAACGTGCGGCGGGGTGTCGTAGGACGCTCGAAGTGCGTAGACCGTCTCGCCGTCCGGTGCGACACGCACGTTCGTGTACGCAGCGTCGTCACCGGTCAGCCGGACCGGTTGTCCCCATAGATCGACGGTGAAGATCGGTGCGCGACCACCCTCGTCGGCGGTGATCACCAGACCCGAACCGTCGGGCAACCACGCCAGCGACGTCGGCCATCGATCCCACTCGTCGGCCACCCCGGTGATCCGACCTGATCCCAGGTCGAACAGCTGCAACGACATCTGCGGCGCGGATTCCGGCGAGCTCAGGCTTTCGCGGATGAACGCGAGCTTCGATCCGTCGGCCGAGAGCACCGGGCCGTACACGTCAGCTTCGGCATCGTCGACGATCACCGTGCGGTCTCCGGTTACCGTGTCCACCCGGACCAGCACCGACCGCAGCGAAGCGCCGGCTCCCTCCACCTGCCAGGTCGTGATCAGGAACAGCCCGTCCGCGCTGATCGTCAGCGTCGACTCCCGTAATGCGGCGCCGGCGGTCGGGGTGAGGTCACGCAGATCGACGGCTTCGGACGAATCGGATTCTGCTACCACCAGATGGGGATGATCGGGCCCCAGGTCGTGATCCCAGTGCCGAACGGGGTATCCGGTGTGCAGGATCGCCGACACCTTCTTTTCACGACGCGAGGTACGCACCTGATCGTCCTGCTCGAGACTGACCGCTGCGGCCATGACGGCGGTCTGTGCCACGAATGTCGGTGCGGATACGGCAGCCGTGACCGCCGATATCCCGCCGGTGCGCGAGGCGAGCAGCTGTGCCTCGCCGCCCGCTGCAGGTAGACGCCACAGCGAGGGTGCCGGGTTCGTCTCGCCTGGGACTGGTCGGGTCGCGGTGAAAAGCACATCACCGTCGAATGCGAAGGTGGCGGACGACTCGCCGGTGGAGCCCCAGGTCAACCGACGCGCCGGACGCCGGCCCTCCGGATCGATTTCCCACAACGAGGACACGTATTCGGTGCCCGTTTCATCGAGCACCGCACGTGAGCAGATCAACAGAGAACCGTCGGATGCCATTACCAATCCGGACAATCTCGCCAGGGCGAGATAACTGTCGAGTTCGTCGAACGGGGTGCCTGCATGGAGCTCGGGAATCTGGGTCACTACTAGTTGTTATCACGCAGCAGGCGGTCGGCTCGTCATCTCGGTGTACGCGTCATCGCGTAGAGGGTGGGTCCGCCGGCCGGAATGACGATCTCACGAGTGACGTCGAAGCCGAAACGGTTGTAGTACGAGATGTTCGATTCCTTGCTGCTCTCGAGGTAGGCGTCGATTCGCTCGTGGTCACACCGATCCAGACGTGAATTCAGTAGCGCTGCGCCGTACCCGCCGCCGCGCGCCGTGCTGCTGGTCCCGATGGTGCCCAGATACCAATGGCGAGTTCTCGGGTGTGCGTCCTCCATCATGGACTGGGTCTGCCCGGCCCGCACGAGGTTACGTCCGAACGCGCGCGCCATGGCAGGCAGGCTGATCAGTGCCGACGCACGCGACTGCTGCCAGCGGCCCGGCGGATCCCAGAGCGCTGCGCCCCCGATCGTGCCGTCTTCGGCTGCGGCGACCTCGGCGCCGCCGCCTGCCAGATGGTGATAGCGGGTTTCTGCAGCGAACAATCGCTTCAAGCGCGCGATACGGGTTGACGGGTCAGGCAACATCCACGTCATCACCGGATCGTCGTCGAATGCATCCGCCAGTACTGCGGAGAGCGGCGCGATGTCGGATCGAGCGGCAGGCCTCACCAGTACACCCATCCAGTCAGGGTACCGTCGCGTGCCGACTGACCCGTTCTACAGCGCCGCCGCCTGATTTCCGCCACCATGGAGTCATGACGCGCCATGGACCTTCGAAAGACATCGACGAAGCCGACCTCGAGGTCACCCACCCCAAGGACTACGCCGCCGGGGTCCCGGCCGTGCTGGTGTCGTTGAAGCGAGGTGTCGAGCAGATGGGGGCGGTGCGCACTGCCCGCACGCTCACACGTCTGAACCAGCGCCACGGATTCGACTGTCCGGGTTGCGCCTGGCCCGAGACACCCGGACATCGCAAGCCGGCCGAGTTCTGCGAGAACGGGGCCAAGGCCGTCGCCGAGGAAGCAACCCTGCGGACGGTCTCCCCCGAGTTCTTCGCGGAGCATTCCGTCGCCGATCTGGACGGCAAGACCGATTTCTGGCTGGGCCAGCAGGGTCGCCTCACGCATCCGATGGTGCTCGAGCCGGGCGCAACTCACTACCGGCCGATCGACTGGGACGGCGCGTATGCTCTGATCGCCGATCATCTTCAGAGCTTGGCATCACCCGACGAGGCGGTGTTCTACACCTCCGGTCGCACCTCCAACGAGGCCGCATTCCTCTACCAGCTGATGATTCGCAGCTACGGCACCAACAACATGCCCGACTGCTCGAACATGTGTCACGAGTCGTCGGGCAGTGCGCTCACCGAGTCGATCGGCATCGGAAAAGGCTCGGTGACGGTTCCCGATCTCGAGAACGCCGATCTCATCCTGATCGCCGGCCAGAATCCGGGTACCAACCATCCGCGCATGCTGTCCACGCTGGAGAAGTCGAAGGGCAACGGCGCCAAGATCGTCGCGATCAACCCACTCCCCGAGGCCGGACTGCGACGCTTCAAGGATCCGCAGAAGGTGTCCGGGGTGATCGGCAACGGTGTCGACATCGCCGACGAGTTCCTGCAGATCCGACTCGGCGGTGACATGGCGCTGTTCCAAGGATTGGGCAAGCTCCTGCTCGAACTCGAGGACGCCGCCCCCGGCACCGTGGTGGATCGGGCGTTCGTCGACGAGTACTGCGCCGGCTGGGACGATTACGAAAACCACATCCGCGCAGTCGATCTGGCTACCGTGGTAGAAGCCACCGGCCTGAGTATGCGCCAACTCGAAGAGACCGCAGTTGCACTCGCACGTTCGCAGCGGACCGTGATCTGCTGGGCGATGGGCATCACTCAGCAGGCGCACGGGGTCGCGACCATCGAGGAGGCCGTCAACCTCCTCCTCATGCGCGGCATGATGGGCAAGCCGGGCGCCGGAGTGTGTCCGGTACGCGGCCACTCCAACGTGCAGGGCGATCGCACCATGGGTATCTGGGAGAAGATGCCCGAGGAGTTCCTGGCCGCACTGGACACCGAGTTCTCCATCAAGTCACCGCGCAAGCACGGCTGGGACACCGTGGACGCGATCCGCGCCATGAATGCAGGCAAGGCGAGTTTCTTCATGGCGATGGGCGGCAACTTCATCCAGGCCAGTCCCGACACCGCCGCCACCGAATCCGCACTCCGCCAGTGCGAGCTCACAGTGCAGGTGTCCACCAAGTTGAACCGCAGCCACGTCGTCCACGGGCGTACCGCGATCATTCTCCCTACCCTGGGCCGTACCGACCTCGATGTCCAAGCCGGGGGAAAACAGCTTGTCTCCGTGGAAGATTCGATGTCGATGGTGCACCTGTCCCGCGGACGACTCACCCCGGTCAGCCCGTACCTGCGCAGCGAGGTCGCCATCGTCTGTCAGCTGGCTCGGCAACTGCTCGGTGAGAATCATTCAGTGCGGTGGGCAGCCTTCGAAGGCAATTACGATCTCGTCCGCGACTCCATCTCGCGGGTCGTGCCCGGCTGCGAGAACTACAACACCCGTGTCCGCCAACCCGACGGATTCCAACTCCCCCACCCGCCCCGGGATTCGCGCGAGTTCCGAACCCACACCGGCAAGGCGAACTTCGGTGTCAACGAACTCCGCTGGCTACCCACCCCGGCCGGTCGGCTGATCCTGCAGACCATGCGCAGCCACGACCAGTACAACACCACCATCTACGGTCTCGACGACCGTTACCGCGGCATCAAGGGCGGCCGCAAGGTGATCCTCGTCAATGCCGACGACATCACCGGACTCGGATTCACCGACGGCGCCCTCGTCGACATCGTCTCCGAGTGGACAACGCCCGACGGCACCCTCGAAGAGCGCCGGGTCACTGACTTCCGCATCGTCTCCTATGACACCCCGCGCGGTAACGCCGCCGCGTACTACCCCGAGACCAATCCCCTGGTTCCTCTCGAACACGTTGCGGCCAAGTCGAACACGCCGGTGTCCAAAGGTGTCACCGTCCGACTCGAAGCGGCAGGTACCCGCTGATGGGCCGCGTCACCGCGCGCACACCCGTCGTCCGGATCAGCGGCGACCGCGTCGTCAAACGCCCGGACACCCTCGCCGTCGAGGAGCCCCTAGAAATGCGAATCGGTGGGCGCGTCCTGGCGGTGACCATGCGGACCCCTGGCAACGACGTCGATCTCGTCCACGGATTCCTGCTCAGCGAGGGCATCATCGGCAGCCGCGACGACGTCAGTGTGGTCCGCTACTGCGACGGCGTCGACGAGAGCGGCGCCAACACCTACAACGTGCTCGACGTCGCGCTCGCCCCGGGCGTGCCGTTGCCCGATCCCAGCACCGACCGTAACACCGTGATCAGTTCTGCCTGCGGGGTGTGCGGAAAGACTTCGCTCGACGCCGTCCGTACCACCACCAGACATCCCCTCGTCGGTGACCAGGCATCGGTCACGTCTACCGTCCTGTCGTCGATGCCGGACACATTGCGCGCGAGCCAGCGGATCTTCGACTCGACCGGCGGGCTGCACGCCGCCGGACTGTTCACCACATCCGGCGAACTGCTGGTGCTCCGCGAGGACGTCGGCCGCCACAACGCCGTCGACAAAGTGATCGGTTGGGCACTCGCCGCCGGTCGTGTCCCCCTCTACGACACCGTCCTGATCGTCAGTGGGCGGGCCTCGTTCGAACTCGTCCAGAAAGCTGTCATGGCCGGAATCCCGATCCTCGGAGCGGTGTCCGCGCCATCCTCCCTGGCTGCCGAACTCGCCCAGGAATCCGGTCTCACATTGGCCGGATTCGTTCGGGGTGACTCGATGAACGTGTACTCACATCCGCATCGTGTCGTGGTCCGGTCCGCAGTGCGCGAAGGCGCCCGGTAAGCCTGTTCATCCCGTCTACAGCCTGTGCGGCCAGTCCACCGTGAATGCTGACACCGACCGTCACCCGAGTGGATCGACGTGCCGGATGCGATCGCGCATCAGGTGGGCGGGCTCTCATCGGAGGACACTGCGCCACTGACGTCGGGATCCGATTTCTGGCACAGCCGAGCGGTCGGCGAGTTTCCTGCCGTTCTGCTGACCGACGGCCCCCACGGTGTCCGCGAGCAACCCGAGGGTTGGTGCACGGCACTTTCTGAATACGGAAATGTCAGAAGCCGACTACACGTTCAGTCTGGGGCTTACCGAGGCGCAGACAGAGCAACTCGCCGCCGCCCGGCAGGGCGCGGTCAGGTAAACGACTGTGGCCCTGCACCTTCGAAAGGTACAGGGCCACGGTCTTGGTGGATACGGGAATCTATGCGGTCTTGTCGCGCCGCTCGCCGCGCTCACGTTTGCGCGGAACGATGGTGGGCAGAACGTTGTCGTTGACCGTCTCCGCCGTCACCACCACCTTCTCGACGTCGTCACGGCTGGGGATGTCGTACATCACCGGAAGCAGAACTTCTTCCATGATGGCTCGCAGCCCACGAGCACCGGTGCCTCGCAGAATTGCCTGATCGGCAATCGCGTCGAGAGCTTCCTCGGTGAATTCGAGTTCGACGCCGTCCATGTCGAAGAGTCGACGGTACTGCTTGACCAGAGCGTTCTTGGGCTCGGACAAGATCTGGACCAACGATTCCTTGTCCAGGTTGGTCACGGACGCGATCATCGGAAGACGGCCGATGAACTCCGGGATCAGACCGAACTTGATCAGATCCTCCGGCATGACCTCGGCGAACCGATCGACGGTGTCGAGTTCGGCCTTCGAACGCACCTCGGCACCGAACCCGATGCCACGCTTTCCGACACGGTCGGAGACGATCCGCTCGAGGCCGGCAAACGCACCGGCAACGATGAACAACACGTTGGTCGTGTCGATCTGGATGAATTCCTGATGCGGATGCTTGCGTCCGCCCTGTGGCGGCACACTTGCCTGTGTTCCCTCGAGGATCTTGAGCAGGGCCTGCTGCACGCCCTCGCCGGACACGTCGCGGGTGATCGAGGGGTTCTCGCTCTTGCGGGCGATCTTGTCGACCTCGTCGATGTAGATGATGCCGGTCTCGGCGCGTTTGACGTCGTAGTCGGCGGCTTGAATCAGCTTGAGCAGAATGTTCTCGACGTCTTCACCGACATAACCGGCCTCGGTCAACGCCGTCGCATCGGCTATCGCGAACGGCACGTTGAGCATCTTGGCCAAGGTCTGCGCGAGATACGTCTTGCCGCAGCCGGTGGGTCCGAGCATCAGGATGTTGGATTTGGCGAGCTCGACAGTCTCACCGCGAGCGTCACGGCCTTTGTCACCGGCTTGGATCCGCTTGTAGTGGTTGTACACCGCAACCGCGAGAGTCCGCTTGGCGGAATCCTGGCCGATCACGTAGTTCTCGAGGAAGTCGCGGATCTCCGCGGGCTTGGGAAGCTCGTCGAGTTTGACCTCACTCGACTCCGCGAGCTCCTCTTCGATGATCTCGTTGCAGAGGTCGATGCACTCGTCGCAGATGTACACCCCGGGTCCTGCAATGAGCTTCTTGACCTGCTTCTGGCTCTTACCGCAGAAAGAGCACTTGAGCAGATCCCCGCCGTCGCCGATGCGTGCCATCTCGTGAGGTCCCTACTTCCTTCATGTTCGTGCACTCGCCGACACCCGAACGTCTCGAATACCCCACAGCCCGTCGATGCTCTCCGAGGTGCTGGACGCTTCCTGACGCCGATCGGAATCAGCCCGTGAAGTGACGGTACCCGCAGATTCGAGGCGGGGTCGACTTGTCCACGGAGTTTCGCGATCCGAGAACAGAGATCTGGGCCCGAAAGATTTGCCGTGCACCACCGCTACCAGCAAATTCTCCGGAGTACCGCCCCGCACCGAAAAGTCCTGTACTTGTATTCGGCACGAGGCGGAATTCGACTACTTCTGCGCGCTGAGCTTCCGGTAAGCCAGCACGTCGTCGATGATGCCGTACTCCTTCGCCTGCTCGGCGGTGAGGATCTTGTCGCGGTCGGTGTCGACCCGGATGGTCTCCGGATCCTTACCGGTGTGCAGCGACAGCGTGGTCTCCATCAGGCGACGCATACGCTCGATCTCCGCGGCCTGGATCTCCAAGTCCGAGACCTGGCCCTGGATGCCACCGGTGGCAGGCTGGTGGATCAGGATGCGCGAGTTCGGGAGTGCGAAACGCTTGCCCGGCGTACCACCGGCGAGAAGCACCGCAGCAGCCGATGCGGCCTGACCGAGGCAGACGGTGGTGATGTCGGCACGCACATACTGCATCGTGTCGTAGATCGCCATCAGCGCGGTGAAGGATCCACCGGGCGAGTTGATGTACATGGTGATGTCGCGGTCCGGGTCCTGGGACTCGAGCACCAGCAACTGCGCCATGAGGTCGTTGGCGGAGACGTCGTCGACCTGCGAGCCGAGGAAGATGATGCGCTCTTCGAACAGCTTGTTGTAGGGGTCGGACGTCTTGACGCCGTAGCTGGTCTGCTCCGTGAACTGGGGCAGGATGTAACGCGATTGGGGTGCCGACGGCGCCTGGCCGCCCAGCGAGTTGGCTTCGAAACGATGTGTCATCAGTTCTCCAAAGTATGAATCGGGCAGCTAAGGGACGGATCGAGCCGGCTCAGTTGCCGGCGCCGCCTGCCTCGTTCGCACGGGAGACGACATGGTCGACAAAGCCGTATTCGAGGGCTTCCTTCGCTGTGAACCAACGGTCGCGGTCGGAGTCCGCAGTGATCTGCTCGACGGTCTGACCGGTGTGCTGAGCAATCAGCTCGGCCATTTCGCGCTTGGTGTGCTTGAACTGCTCGGCCATGATCGCGATGTCGCTGGCGGAGCCGCCGATACCGGCGGACGGCTGGTGCATCATGATGCGCGCGTGCGGCAGGGCGTAACGCTTGCCCTTCGTGCCTGCCGACAGCAGGAACTGACCCATCGAGGCAGCCAGACCCATACCGAAGGTGGCGATGTCGCACTCCGCGAACTGCATGGTGTCGAAGATCGCCATGCCGGCCGTGACCGATCCACCGGGCGAGTTGATGTAGAGCGAGATGTCTCGCGTCGGGTCCTCGGCCGAGAGCAGCAGGATCTGCGCGCACAGCTTGTTGGCGATGTCGTCGTCGACCTGGGTACCGAGGAAAATGATGCGCTCGCGCAGCAAGCGCTCGAACACGGAGTCACTGAGGTTCAACCCAGCGGTTGCTGAGGCCATGGCGGGACTTTGGAAAGTCTCCAGGTGATTGGAAGTCACGGTACCTGCCTTCTGTGTGGATCTTCTTTACCAAAACTCATCTACTGACACAGACACTAACCAAGTAGGGCGGCACCGGAGTCCCGGTGCCGCCCTACTTCGCTCAAAGCGGAAATCTCATCGCAGTCGACTGCGGTGAAAACACCCGACAACCTGCGTTTTTACTTGTCTTCGCTCTCGGCGGAATCGTCAGCCTCGGCGTCGGCTTCAGCCTCGCCGCCACCGAACAGTTCAGCGGTGTCGACGACGGCGCCGCTGGTGTCCGTGACACCGGCAGCTTCGACGACCGACGCGAGTGCCTTGCCGCGTCGCACGTCCGCGAAGACGGCACCGAGCTGGTTGGCCTGCTGGATCTGCTGGATGAACTGCTCCGGAGCCATTCCGTACCGCTGCGCCTGGAACAGAATGCGCTCGGTGAGCTCGTCCTGGCCGACGGTGACGTTGCCCGCATCGGCGATCGCGTCGAGAAGAAGCTGCGTCTTGACGGAGCGCTCAGCGGCCTCCAACGTCTCCTTGTCGAACTCTTCGCGGCTGCTGCCCTGCTCTTCGAGAGCCTTGTTCAGTGCCTCTTCGTCGTGATCGAGGCCGTGAATGGCGTCGTGCAGTGCCGAGTCGACCTCGGCCTTGACGACAGCCTCGGGCAGCGGGACCTCGACGGTCTCGAGCAGCTGCTCGAGCACCTTGTCGCGGATCTGGCCGGCCTGCTCGACCTTGCGGACGCGTCCCACACGCTCACGCAGATCGTCCTTGAGCTTGTCGATGCTGTCGAACTCGCTGGCGAGCTCGGCGAACTCGTCGTCGGCCTCGGGCAGTTCGCGTTCCTTGACCGTCTGAACGGTCACGGTGACGACAGCTTCCTTGCCTGCGAACTCACCGGCAACGAGGTTCGAGGTGAAGTCCTTCGACTCGCCTGCCTTCACACCCACGACGGCCTCGTCGAGACCCTCGATGAGCTGTCCCGAACCGACCTCGTGCGACAGGCCGCTCGCGGTTGCCTCCGCAACGTTCTCGCCGTCGACGGTCGCGGAGAGATCGATGGAGACGAAGTCACCGTCCTGCACTGCGCGGTCGACACCGGTGAGAGTGCCGAAACGCTGACGCAGCGACAGAAGCTGCTCTTCGATGGCCTCGTCGGTGATCTCGATCGGATCGACCTCGACGTTGATGGAGCTGAACTCGGGGAGTTCGATCTCGGGGCGGACGTCGACCTCGGCGGTGAATTCGAGGAGTTCGTTGTCTTCGATCTTGGTGACTTCGATCTCCGGCTGGCCGATGGCCTTCACGCCGGCGCTGGTGACTGCCTCGGAGTAACGCGTGGGCAGTGCGTCGTTGACGACCTGCTCCAGCACGGCACCGCGGCCGACACGAGCTTCGAGGAGGCGGGCCGGAGCCTTGCCGGGACGAAAGCCGGGGAGACGAATCTGCTGCGCGAGGGCCTTGTAGGCCTTGTCGAAATCAGGCTTGAGTTCCGCGAAGGGCACCTCAACGTTGATACGGACTCGCGTCGGGCTGAGCTGCTCGACGGTGCTCTTCACGAAACTTCGCTCCTTCGTCTGGTCTTGCTCACTACTTGGGTAGTACTGGCTTGCGGTCGGTCTGTCCTGCTCGGCACCCCGTCGACCCCGCCGAGCGAGGGTCGTGGTGCCGTATACGTACTTGTCGGGATGACAGGATTTGAACCTGCGACCCTCCGCTCCCAAAGCGGATGCGCTACCAAGCTGCGCTACATCCCGTTGTCGATCTGTCCAGCTGGTCGAACTGTCGAGCCGGTCCAACCGAACAGCCGGCCGAACACCGAAAATGGACCGTCACGTCGCAACCGACGTGAGCCGGTCCGAACGGCCGCGTTCAACCTTATCGCGCTCACCACTCTCTCACGAACCCGACCGACATTCGAACACGGCCCAGCCCGGGAGACCGCACAAGTATTGCACTCGCAGATATTCACGGATGCGGGCAGCCCGACCATCACGGATGCGGGCAACTCGGCGCGGAGCAGATGCCGCCGTCGACGGCTGTCGGCGGTGACTCCGCTTTCGGCAACTTCGCAGGTCATGTCCGGTCCCCACCCCCGATTATGAAAATCGGGGCGGCATTGGGTAAAGTTCCGTATCGCAGACGACGAACACGGCGATCCCGAGTTCGCGTATGCACGGGGATGTAGCTCAATGGTAGAGCCTCAGTCTTCCAAACTGATCACGCGGGTTCGATTCCCGTCATCCCCTCCACATCGGAGGGAAACCTCGAACGAAGACCGGCGACAAACCTGTTGCCGGTCTTTTTCGTGTTGCCCCGCCCGCGATCGCCGGCCCGGACGACAACCCCACCCGAGTCCGTATCCTGGAGTTGTCCGATTCGCCCGCCGACTTCCTCGACGTCGGTCGGCATCGCCCACGCTCCACACTGGCCCGGGAGGCACTCCATGACCACGTTTCTTCTCATCCTCATAGTCCTGGGGGCGGTTGTCTTCCTTGTCATGAAGAGCCAGCAGCGAAACGGGGGAAGCAGCGCCCGCCAACTCGACGACGCCAAAGCCGATGCCCGGCAGTCGATAGAACGTCTCGGCGGGCAGGTCTACAACCTCACCGGCAATGACGACGCGTCGCGTCAGGCCCTCGCCGACGCCGGCGAGCGCTACAACGCCGCAGGTTCACAGATCGATCAGGCGACGTCACCCGTCCAGGCCCGGCTGGCGAAACAGACTGCACTGGAAGGCCTTTACTACATCCGCGCGGCACGAACAGCCATGGGAATGGACCCGGGGCCCGAGGTACCGACCATCGAAGGGCAGAAAGCTGCGGGTTCGGTCACCGAGGATCGTGAGGTCGAGTTCGAGGGCCGTAAGGTTGCGGCGTCACCGAATCCGTCGTCGGCCACGCCCAATTACTATCCTGGCGGTCGAGTTGCCGGTCGTCCCGTCCCGGCGGGTTGGTATTCCGAGCCGTGGTGGAAGCCTGCGCTGGTGGCAGGGGCCTGGGGTATGGGTTCGATGCTGCTCTTCTCGGCCATGTTCTCGGGCATGGCGGGTGTCGGCTACGGAGCAGATCAATTCGCTTCCGGCGACGGCGGTTTCGACGGCGGCGGTAACGACTTCGACGGAGACCAAAGCGGTTTCGACGGGGGCGGGAACGACTTCGGGGGCGGGAACGACTTCGGGGGCGGGAACGACTTTGGCGGGAACGACTTCGGGGGCGGCGACTTCGGGGGCGGCGACTTCGGCGGATTCGACTTCTAACTCGCCTGACACACCGGGCACCAGAACAGATTTCGTGCCTTCATGACCGAATGCAGGATCGTCGTGCCGCACACACGGCACGGCGATCCTGCTCTTCTGTAGACATACGTTCGCGGCCGGTCTTTCGCGTAAGCCGGATCGCCGTTGTCGTGCTCGGCGCGCACCACGTGCATCTTGCCACGGCGTACGCCCACCTTCATCAGGTCGACGAGGTCTGCCCACATCGCAGTCCATTCGTCCTGAGTGACGAGGTTGCCCGGCCGCTCCGGATCGATGCCGTGCCGGAAGAGCAGTTCGGCGCGGTAGACGTTCCCGACGCCGGCAAGAACGGCCTGGTCCATGAGCATCGCGCCGATTGCGGTCTTGGACTTCGAGATCCGCGACCACGCCTGATCCGGGTCGGCATCGCGCCGTAACGGGTCGGGGCCGAGTCTGGCCTCTATGGCAGCGACTTGCGGAGGCAACAGAACCTCGCAGGCGGTAGGACCGCGAAGGTCGGTGCCGAAGTCGGCACCGACCATTCGCATCCGCACCTGGCCTACCGGTTCTTCCATCGGCGGAGCGCTGTCGGTGAACTTTCCGTACAGACCGAGATGAACGTGAACGATCAGCCCGTTGTCGTAGGTGTGCCAGAGATGTTTACCCCAGGCATCCGACGACACGAGTACATGCCCGTCCACCAGTCGTGCATCTTCGGCGAATCTTCCCTGCGGACTCGAGACGCGAACTGGTGAACCGACGAACTTGCGGGTGTGCAACCGTGCCAATCGGTGCAGGGTGTGGCCCTCGGGCACGGTGAACTCTTTTCGGTCAGGCCTGCGGCAGTGCCGGTGCGACGCCGGTCTTCTCGTACTCGGACAAGATGTCGATGCGACGCTGGTGGCGCTCTTCACCGGACCAGGCGGTAGCGAGGAAGGCGTCGACGATGGCGAGGGATTCCTCGAGGGAATGCATGCGGCCGCCGATGCCGATGAGTTGGGCGTTGTTGTGCTCGCGAGCGAGCTTCGCAGTTTCGACACTCCACGCGAGTGCACATCGGGCGCCGGGAACCTTGTTGGCGGCGATCTGCTCGCCGTTACCGCTGCCACCGAGGACGATGCCCAGGCTGCCTTCGTCTGCCACGACCCGCTTGGCGGCCTCGATGCAGAAGGCCGGGTAGTCGTCCACGGCGTCGTACTCGTGTGCTCCGCAGTCGACAGCTTCGTGTCCGTTCGCTTTCAGGTGTTCGATGATCTCGTTCTTACGTTCGAATCCGGCATGGTCGGCACCCAGGTATACGCGCATGGCGACAATTCTCGCAGGCCCCACCGGCGGACCGCACCCGGGTCGACATCGAACGGTCGATCCCGCACCCGACTCTCCGAGCCACCTATCGTGGTGCCCATGCACCCCGACAGCGGTCACAGTGGTCATCCGGCGCAGGCGTTCGCAGCCGGTCCCCCGGGTCGATCGGTATCAGGGCCCGGACGAATGGTGCCCGGAAGCGCTCCCGTTCGGCATCCCTGGGAGATCCCTCTGCTCGTTCTGGCGATTCTGACCACGGCGATCACGTATGTCGTGGCGGTGATCCTGATCGCGACCGGCGACCTGTCCACCTGGATTCTGGTGGTGTTGGCCGCTCCGATCATCTTGTTCTTCGCTCGCGGTCAGTTGTACGCGTCCCAGCAGGTGAACGGTATCAAGATGACGCCCACCCAGTTTCCCGACGGATATCGGATGGTGGCGGAGGCCGCGGCCCGGTTCGGTATGAGAAAGCCGCCGGACGCATACGTCGTTCTCGGCAACGGCCAGATCAACGCCTTCGCATCCGGCCACGGATTTCGGCGGTTCGTGGTCGTGTACAGCGATCTGTTCGAAGTGGGCGGGCAAGCCAGGCAACCGGATGCGCTGGCTTTCATCATCGGCCACGAGGTGGGCCACATCGCGGCCGGTCACGCATCCTACTGGCGGCAGTTGGGGCAGTTCGCGTCGAACTACATTCCGGTGATCGGGTCGTCGCTCTCCCGCTCGATGGAGTACACCGCCGACAACTTCGGATTCCACGTCCGCCCGGTGGGGGCACCTGGCGCGATGGGTGTACTCGGTGCCGGAAAATATCTGGTAGGCCTCGTCGGCTTCGACGAGCTGGCAGACCGCGCAACTCTCGAGTCCGGCTTTTTCGCCTGGCTGGTCAATCTTTTGTCGAGTCACCCGGTTCTGACCTGGCGTGCGGCTGCTCTGCGCAACCGCACGCGATCAGGTCATCTCTTCTTCAAACCGAAGATGATCGGTCCTGGTCCGGGCTTACCGCCCGTGCCCAGTGGTCAGTCGAATTCCGGATTCTCGTGACGGGTGCGCTTGAGTTCGAAGAAGTGCGGGTAGCTCGCCAGTGCCACCGCGCCGTCCCACACTCGTCCGGCGTCCTCGCCGCGCGGGATACGTGAGAGGACCGGGCCGAAGAAAGCCACACCGTTGACGTGGATCGTGGGCGTTCCCACATCGGGTCCGACGGCGTCCATGCCCTTGTGATGGCTCTCGCGCAGCGCCTCGTCGTACTTGTCGGTGTTCGCGGCATCGGCGAGTTCGGCAGGCAGGCCGAGCTCTTCGAGAGACCGCTTGATCACCTCGTCGAAATCCTTGTTGCCTTCGTTGTGAATCTTCGTGCCCAGAGCGGTGTAGAGCGGTAGAAGGATGTCGTCACCCTTCAGCTGCGCTGCGGCGATCGCAACGCGAACCGGCCCCCATGCCTTTGCCATGGTCTCGCGGTACGCCTCCGGAAGGTCGCGGCCTTCGTTGAGGACGGCGAGGCTCATGACGTGGAACTTGGCCTCGATGTCACGTACCTCTTGCGCTTCGAGAATCCACCGCGAGGTGATCCAGCACCAGGGGCACAGGGGGTCGAACCAGAAATCAGCAGTGTCCTTGGTAGTGCTCGAGGTTGCGCTCACGAAGAAACTCCCTGTCGTTCATGTTTCGGTCGTTACATGTCAGGTGCGGGCGTGCCTGCCCGCACCTGTTGTGCCAACAACGATCGACCCTCAATCCTTCCCGCGATACTCACGAACGACGTCGCAGTCGCAGTACTGTCGAGGTACCCGACTGCGGAGGAGTGGTTCAGGCATGAGCACCAATCGGAGATTCGTGATCGTCGGCGGCGGGCTCGCCGGTGCGAAGACAGCAGAAGCCCTGCGTAAGCGAGATTTCGACGGCGAGATCACCGTCGTCAGCGCAGAAGATCACCTTCCGTACGAGCGGCCGCCACTGTCCAAGGAGTTCTTCGCGGGCAAGAAGACCCTCCCCGAATTCACCGTGCACGACGGCGACTGGTTCCGCGACCATCACGTCGACCTTCGACCTGGCACGACCGTGACGGCAATCGACGTCGCAGCGCACACCGTCTCGCTGCCGGACGGGTCGACACTCGCCTACGACAAACTCGCCTTGGCTACCGGCTCTCGTTCGCGTCGCCTCGACATTCCCGGGGCCGACGCCGACGGTGTCCATTACGTTCGGACGGTAGATCAGGCGGCTGCGCTGCTGGGAGCCTTGGCGGCGGACAAGAAACTCGTCGTGATCGGCGCCGGCTGGATCGGATTGGAAATCGCGGCGTCAGCGCGAGGTTTCGACGTGAACGTCACAGTTCTGGAACACTCCGACCTCCCCCTCGAGTCGACGCTCGGACCGGAGATCGGGCAGGTATTTGCGAACCTGCACCGGCAGAACGGCGTGGACCTGCGCACCGGCACCGACGTCGGTGCGATCGCCGTAGAGGGTGGGCGCGCCGCCGGCGTCACCCTGGCCGACGGCACCACGATCCCCGCCGATGCGGTACTGATCGCCGTCGGAGCGTTGCCCGACATCGAGTTGGCATCGGTAGCCGGCATCGACGTCGACGGGGGCGTGATCGTCGACGCCGGCCTGCAGAGCAGCGATCCGGACGTGGTGGCGGTCGGCGACATCGCAGCGGCCCAGCATCCGATTCTCGGCACCCGAATCCGAGTGGAACACTGGGCGAACGCGCTCAACCAGCCGGAGATCGCGGCCGACACCATGCTCGGACTCCCTGCCGAGTACGTGCGGATGCCGTATTTCTTCACCGATCAGTACGACCTCGGAATGGAATACGTCGGGCACGCGCCGCACGGCTCGTACACGTCGGTGATCACGCGCGGCGACGTCGACAAGCGGGAGTTCCTGGCATTCTGGCTCGATAGCGCAAACAAGGTGCTGGCCGGCATGAACGTGAACATCTGGGACGCCGGTGAGGACATCAAGGAACTTGTCTCGTCAGCCCACCCGGTGGACCCTCGGCGACTGGCCGATCCGGCAATTGCGCTGTCGGATACGTCCGTGAGGTGAAGCAGTTCGCTTCGTGATGGGATGGACATATTAGATCCGCACCATCAACGAGGAGATCTTCGTGGTCGCACCGAACCTGACACGCGAAACCGCTGCGCAGCGGTCAGCACAACTGACCGTCGCGAATTACCTGATCGAACTCGATCTCACGGACGGCAACGGCGCCCCCGGTGAAGGGACGTTCCGCTCGATCACCACTGTCACGTTCTCGGCGACGGCCGGGGCGAGCAGTTTCGTCGACATCGTCGCCGCCCGGGTTCATTCGGCAACACTCAACGGCACCGCCCTCGACGTTTCCGGGTACGACGAGGCGACCGGAATCAACCTGCCGAATCTCGCTGCCGACAACGAACTGGTCGTAGACGCGGATTGTGTGTACTCGCACACCGGTGAGGGGCTGCACCGATTCGTCGACCCCACCGACGACGCCGTGTACCTCTACTCGCAGTTCGAGACGGCCGATGCCAAGCGCATGTTCGCGTGCTTCGACCAGCCTGATCTCAAGGCCACCTTCGACCTCCGCGTCACCGCGCCCACCTCGTGGAAGGTGATCTCGAACTCCGCCGTCGTCGATACGGTTATCGCCGAACCCGGCAAGCACGTCTTCCGGACCACCCCGAAGATGAGCACCTATCTGGTTGCGCTCATCGCCGGACCGTACGCGCAGTGGACCGACGTCTACTCCGACGAGCACGGCGAGATCCCCCTCGGAATCTTCTGCCGCGCATCGTTGGCCGAGTTCATGGACGAGGAGCGCCTGTTCACCGAGACCAAACAGGGATTCGATTTCTACCACCGCAACTTCGGTGTTCCCTACGCCTTCGGCAAGTACGACCAATTGTTCGTCCCCGAGTTCAATGCGGGCGCGATGGAGAACGCCGGCGCGGTGACATTCCTCGAGGACTACGTCTTCCGTTCCAAGGTCACCCGCTACTCGTACGAACGCCGCTCGGAGACGGTGCTGCACGAGATGGCGCACATGTGGTTCGGCGACCTGGTCACGATGACCTGGTGGGACGACCTGTGGCTCAACGAGTCCTTCGCGACGTTCGCTTCGGTGCTGTGCCAGTCCGAGGCCACCGAATACACGAATGCATGGACGACGTTCGCGAACGTGGAGAAGTCCTGGGCGTACCGGCAGGACCAGTTGCCCTCGACGCATCCCATCGCCGCGGACATTCCCGATCTGGCCGCCGTCGAGGTCAACTTCGACGGAATCACCTACGCCAAGGGTGCGAGCGTTCTCAAGCAGCTGGTGGCGTACGTCGGGCTCGAGCCGTTCCTGGCTGGTCTGCGGGAATACTTCCGTGAGCACGCCTTCGGTAACGCCACGTTCGACGACCTGTTGGGCGCACTCGAAACTGCTTCCGGCCGTGACCTTTCCGACTGGGGAAGGCAATGGCTCAAGACCACGGGCCTGAACATCCTGCGCCCCGACTTCGACGTCGACTCGGAAGGTAAGTTCACCCGCTTCGCCGTGATACAGGACGGTGCAGCCCCCGGCGCGGGTGAGCGGCGTATCCACCGCATCGCGATCGGTATCTACGGCGACGTCGACGGGAAACTCGTGCGCAGCCACCGCGTCGAGCTCGACCTCGACGCCGCCGAGAGCACCGACGTCCCCGAACTGGTCGGGGTGTCACGCGGTGATCTGGTCCTGCTCAACGACGACGACCTCACCTACGGTTCCGTTCGACTCGATTCCGACTCTCTCGCCACCGCTGTCGATCGGGTCGGCGACATCGCCGAATCACTGCCTCGCACCCTGGTGTGGTCGGCAGCCTGGGAGATGACCCGTCAGGCCGAGCTCAAGGCCCGCGATTTCGTGGCACTCGTTCAGCGTGGCATCAGCTCTGAGACCGAAGTCGGTGTCGTGCAGCGACTTCTACTGCAAGCACAGACCGCGATCGGCGGCTACGCCGACCCGGCGTGGGCATCCTCGACCGGGTGGCCCCGGTTCGCGGATCGCCTCCTCGAGCTGGCTCGCGCAGCCGAGGCCGGGTCCGATCATCAGTTGGCCTACGTGAACGCACTGACCGGGGTGCAGCTTTCACCGCGGCACACCGACGTCCTTCGCGCATTGCTCGATGCCGATCCGGCTACTGCCGGTCTGGACGGTCTGCTCGTCGACACCGATCTGCGCTGGCGCGTCGTCGGGGCTCTCGCTGCTGCCGGTGTCATCGACGCCGACGGGATCGAGACCCCGTTCATCGACGCCGAAGCACAGCGCGATCCGACCGCTGCCGGTGCCCGTCAGGCAGCCGCAGCCGCCGCGGGCCGCCCGCAAGCAGCGGTCAAGGAACAAGTATGGACAAAGGTGGTCGGTGACGACTCGGTTCCCAACATCACCGCCCGCGCGATCATCGGCGGTTTCTCCCGCGAAGGACAAGGCGAACTACTCGAGCCGTTCGTCTCCCGATACTTCGACGACATCGCCGCAGTCTGGGAGCGACGCTCGAGCGAAGTCGCACAGACCGTCGTGATCGGCCTCTACCCGGCCTGGTCGATCTCCGAAGAGTCCGTCGCTGCCGCCGACCGATTCCTCACCGGCGACATCCCGTCGGCGCTGCGCCGTCTCGTCATCGAGGGACAGGCCGCAGTGGTGCGCTGCCTCGCCGCCCGGACTTTCGACGCGAGCTGACACACGAAAGGCAGGTGCCCGCCCCGATTCTCGTGAATCGGGGCGGGCACCTGCCTGTGCGCGGTCTGAATGCTACGGAGCGGAAATCGCTGCCGCCATGACGCGGATTGCACTGATCAATCCGTCGATCAGGTTTCCCTCACTGAAGGATGCCACAGCGGCGGTGGTGCCGAGTTGCGCAACACGATCGGTTGCCCGGTCTGCCACGGCTCGACCGGTACGCACCTCGACGGTTCGCTGGTTCGGCGAAACGGCGATCAGGATGGAGCGCTCGGCTTCGGGCGTGGTCGGGAACAGCGCGGCCACACCGGCGGCCGGATCGGCTCCGAGATCGCCGACGTACGCGTTGAAGCGGATCTTGGTCGCCCGAGTCGCCTCGGTGATCGCCACATCGAGTGCGACGAGTTCCTCGACTTCGAACGGTAGATCGTCGGTGAACGGGTCGCCGATCCGGTGTACACCGGAGACACGTCCACTCGAGGTGATGACACTGCCGACGGGCAGGTCTTCGGGCGCTATTGCGAGCGCGCTGGAATGATCACCACTTGCCACTTGCGGATCCTCCAATCAGGTCAGCCGAACCGGCTTCGATGGCGTGTGCACTGCCGTGGTGACCGCCACGGACAGTGACCTCGTCGACCGCGCTCCACAGCACCGGAGCGTGATCCCACGACTCGCCAAGGTGGAACGCCGGCGGAACCGGGCCAGGCGTCTTCTTCCCGAGGAAGGACGCAACCGCGAAGAACGCAGTGATCAGAACCGGAATCCCAACGTATATCAGAACTACCTCGAGAATGCTCACACCAGACAAGGTAGCCCAGAACGTCCCGGACCATGGCGTCAGGGCAGCAAAATTTCGCTGCACTTCTCGTTCAGGCCGCGCCCACACCCAGATATGGCATCCAGGACGGATCCAGTTCCTTGGTGGCCGCGAGCAATCGCCAGTGCGGGCCGCTCGGTGGCACCAACTCCGCTCGAAGCACCCAACCGAGTTCGCTGAGCATCTTGTCGGCCTTACGGTGATTGCAGGGCGCGCAGCAGGCGACACAGTTTTCCCACGAGTGCTCACCGCCGCGACTTCGGGGAACGACGTGGTCGATGGTTTCCGCTTTGGCTCCGCAGTACGCGCACCGGAAATGGTCACGGTGCATCAGTGCAGCGCGGGTCATGGGAATACGAGCCCGATACGGCACACGAACGTAGGTGCGCAGTCGAATCACCGACGGAACCTGCACCGACCAGTCGGCCGAACGAACCACCGGGCCGTGCTCGTCTTCGTGAACGGTATCGGCTTTTCCGCAGGCCATCAGTACTACCGCACGGCGCGCGGGCAGCGCCGTCAGCGGCTCGTAGGTGACGTTGAGCAACAGAACCCGCCGTTTGATCCAGGACGGGACTTCGGGATCGGGAGGGAACTTCTCGTGACGAGAATCCTCGGCCGGAAAAAGTGGGTCGGACGCAAGGCCGAACCCTTCGGGTACAACTTCCAGAACAGCCCCTGCCGCGCGGTCTTTCCGCGTGCCAGTGGGCTGGAGTTGTCGGTGATTACGTGCAGCATGTCGGTTCTTCATTCGACCTCCGGGAGACTGCCCCCAAGTTGACCACGGATTTTTCTCGCGCGCACTCCCATTTCGCACAAATCTGCCCGGACGGACCGTGAATTCTCGGTGACGTGAACCGCCCGTCCGACCCCGGGACGCGCCGTGCGTGTCGTCAGGCACAATGGGCGGTGCCATGAATGACGTACAGCAGACCTTCTACGACGCCGTCGGCGGAGCCGAGACGTTCGAAAAACTCACCGCGCGTTTCTACGAGGAAGTCGCGAAGGACGAAGTGGTGCGACCGCTCTACCCCGAAGCCGACCTGGGGCCCGCCGAGCGGCGCATGCGCATGTTCCTCGAGCAGTACTGGGGCGGCCCGCACACGTATTCCGACGAGCGCGGGCACCCGCGCCTGCGGATGCGGCACAACCCGTACGTCATCGGCCCGATTCAGCGGGATGCGTGGCTGCGCTGCATGCACGTCGCCATCGCGTCCATCGACGAGAAGACGATGGACGCGGTCCGGCGGAAGCAGTTGGTCGACTACATGGAGATGGCCGCATCGTCCATGGTCAATTCCGCTTTCTGAGTTTCCGCCTTCAGGGCTTTCGCTTTCAGGGCCTCCGCATTCCGAGTTTCCGCCTTCAGGGCTTCCGCCTTCAGAATTCGCGGCCTGGGGCGGGGAGAGAAGACCTTGCCGACACGCCTGAGGGCGCGGACGCCGAGGGAAACGGTCGGGTGCAGAGGAACACTCAAGATGGCATGTTTGCGAACGTAGTCCTCCACGTGCCACTCCGACCAACTGCCGGCACGGAACAGAGCTGCGTCACCGACCGTCAGGGTGCGCTTGGCGACGCCCTCGGCTTCCACGGTGACGGAGCCTTCCATGATGTGGACGATCTCGTCGGCGTGGAAGTACCACCGGAAACGACCTTTGGTGCAATCCCACACATGGGTGGTCGTTGATCCGTCTTTACTTGCAGACCACTGAGCGGCCCGCGCGACCGGTGTGCCAGAGATTATCCAGTCGCTGTTGATCGGGTCGTGCTCCAGGAGAATGCGGTCGAGACTGACCGCTTCGATGGTCGACAATGCCATGGTGACGCCCCCTGGAAATGGAATCCGATATACGCCCCGTTCGGTAACAGCGGAATTGCCGAACACCGTAACTGCGTGAGTGCAAAGTACACCAAGAACAGGTAAAGAACCAGATTTTCAGTGACGCCGACTCGTACCGAGCCCGGACGTTTGGCACTATGAGTCCCGTGAGTACCCCTGCGGATCCGTCCGTCGCCAGTCAGCCCGATCCGCCGTGGTGGAACGACGCGGTCTTCTACCAGGTCTATCCCCGCTCGTTCGCCGATTCCGACGCAGACGGCATCGGCGACCTCGGCGGTGTCGAGGAGCGTCTGGGTTACCTCGAATTGCTGGGTGTGGACGCGATCTGGCTGAGCCCGGTCATGCGATCCCCGATGGCTGATCACGGTTACGACGTGTCGGACCCACGTGACATCGATCCGCTTTTCGGGAATCTGGCGGTCATGGACTCACTCATCGCGTCCGCACACGAGCGCGACATCAAGGTGACGATGGACCTGGTGCCCAATCACACCAGCAACCGACACAAGTGGTTCCAGGCGGCGCTGGCCGCAGCGCCCGGTTCCGCCGAACGGGCCAGGTACATCTTCCGAGACGGCCGCGGCGACGGCGGCAACGAGCCACCGAACAACTGGCCCAGTATCTTCGGCGGCCCGGCCTGGACACGGATCACCGAGGCCGACGGAACCCCCGGTCAGTGGTATCTCCACATCTTCGCCACCGAACAACCCGATCTGAACTGGAAGAACCCCGAGGTGTTCGACGACCTCGCCCAGACCTTGCGATTCTGGCTCGAACGAGGCATCGACGGGTTCCGCATCGATGTCGCGCACGGCATGGCCAAACCGGACGGCCTGCCCGATCACGACTGGCAGCTCAACGAACTCATGCGGAACTCGGACGACGATCCGCGCTTCAACAACCCTGCCGTGCACGAAATCCACCGCGGCATTCGTAAAGTGATGAACGAGTTCCCGGACACGATGACCGTCGGCGAGATCTGGGTCCGAGACAACGTCAAATTCGGTGAGTACATTCGGCCGGACGAACTTCATCTCGGCTTCAACTTCCGTCTCGCCGAGACGCCGTTCGTCGCGGAGTCCGTACGGGAGGCCATCGAGAACTCGCTCGACGCCGTCGCCGAGGTCGGTGGTACCCCCACCTGGACGCTGTCGAATCACGACGTCGAGCGCGAGGTAACTCGGTACGGCGGCGGGAAAGCCGGAACCGAGCGGGCGCGGGCCATGGCCCTGGTGGAGCTGGCTCTGCCCGGTGCCGCCTTCATCTACAACGGCGCCGAACTCGGCTTGCCGAACGTCGAACTACCCGATGACGCCCTGCAGGATCCGGTGTGGGAACGGTCCGGGCACACCGAGCGTGGGCGTGACGGATGCCGGGTTCCGTTGCCGTGGGAGGGTTCCACCCCACCGTTCGGCTTCACGACAGCGGAAACCACGTGGCTGCCCATGCCTGCCGAGTGGGCGCCGTTGACCGTGGAAGCCCAGATCGAGGACGTCGATTCGATGCTCTCGCTGTACCGCAGCGCCCTCGAATTGCGCGGCACTCGGCCGGAGTTCTCCGGTCCCGACGTCGACTGGTACGGCAGCCCACCCGGCTGCCTCGCGTTCCGGCGTCGCGGCGGACTGATCTGCGCACTCAACACCACGGACGCACCGATCGCCCTGCCGGCCGGTCAGCTGATTCTCAGCAGTGCTCCGCTCGTCGACGGCCAGCTCGCCGTCAACGCCGCAGCTTGGTTGGTCTGAGATCCCGATGTGCCGTTGGCCGTTGCCGGAAACTATCTGGCGACGGTCAGCGGGATCGACCCGCCGCGATGGCGGTAGATCGAGCCGTAGCGGGCGTCCAGCCGAACCCAGGACCGGCTGGCGCGCACCCGAACCTGTTCCGACTCGTCGATCGTGGTCAGGTCGATATCCGCCGACATCGCATCCGGTCCTGAGTGCGGCACGAATCCCATCGCCGTCAAGGCGAAGACGACACGCATCGAAATTCCGACAGCCCCGCTGGGCCCGGCGACGGTGATCACGTCCTGATCGAGTAACGAGGCCGGTGGCCCGTGGCTGCTGCCGTGCTCGCGGGCCAGTGAGTTACCCCGCCTGGCCAGATCGATCAGAACACGAGCCGGAACGTCCTCGAGGTGCTCGAAGCCACCCTCGGGCGGGAGTGCTCCTCGCCAGGCCGAGTCCATCGCGAACCCGGGATCGATCGCTCCCCCGGTTGCCGCTTCGAGTGCAGCCAGGAGCTGATCCCCCGCCGCCGACGTGTCGTCCGGGTTGACCGAACCCACGACGGTGCGGGTGGCCAGCGCATCGAATCCCGTTGCGGCCCAGGCACTGAGGTGCTCCGCCCCCCGCTTGCGCAAGCGAATGACCGCGGCCTCGTCCAGCCGTAGGGCGTGAGAGACGAAGCCGGCCAGGTTCTTCCGCTCGTCCCCGGCCGGCACGCTCAGGACACGTTCATACACGCTGCCAGCTCTCCAAGAATTCCCGCTCCGGGCCACTGAGGCGACGCAAGCGTTGTGTGTCGATGTCGAATGCCGCGATCTGCGTCGACGCGACGACGGACGGCGCCGTGTCCGAGGTGGCACCGTGCGGGCGCACTTCGTAGTTGATCGTGAAGTCCACCGCGCGGACCTTGTCCACCCACATGAGGACATCCAGTGGCGAATCCTCGTGCCGCAGTTGACCTCTGTACTTGACGTGCAGATCGGCGACCACGGCGCCCTCACGCAGTGTGACGGTGGGGCTGGAATCCTCGAACAGCCATGGGATCCGCGCTTCCTCGAGCAGCGTCACCATCCGGGCGTGGTTGATGTGCTGGAAAGCGTCCATGTCGGACCACCGAACCACCACGTGGGCGTGGAATCCCTCGCTCAACGTCCTACCTCCGATCGGGTGCCCACACTGCGCACCATGCTGCGAACCTGACGTGCCGCCACCGAGAGCGTCGCCAGGTCAAGCGTCCCAGATCCGAAGATCTCCCCGAGAGCGGCCCTGGCCCTGGCCAGCCGTGAGGCGTTCGTCGACTCCCAGTCGTCGATCTTTTCCTGGGGAGACTCCCCCGGTTCGCCACCGACGAGAACTTCCATCGTCAGTTGACGCAGCGAACTGTAGAGATCGTCTCGCAACGCCAGCCTGGCCAGTGAATGCCAACGATCGCCACGCTCGAGGCTCGAGACCGCACTGAGCAACCAGTCGATCCCCAGATGCGCGTCGAGAGCGTAGTAGAGCGCCGCGACCTCGACGATGTCGTGGTCCTCGATGTCGGCGATATCGGCGATATCGAGGAGGCAATACATGTCCAGGAGTCGGAATACGTCGAGCGCCAACTCTTTCGGAGCCCCACGGTCGATCACCGATTGCGCCCTGATCCACAGATCGTCGAGTTGATGACCGGCAAGCATGTCGGGAACCACAGGAGCAGTGGCACGGTAGGCAGCCGAGTAGCGAGCGATCTCCGCGCCGACCGCGATCGGCTGCGGTCGATTCGCGAGGAACCACCGTGACGCCCGGTCGAGAAGACGACAAGACTCCACGATCAGTTCGTCCTCGATCTCGGCGCTGACTCTGGACGCGCGGATACGGCCCCACATCTCGTCCAGCGCGAATACCTCGCGTACAGCCCAGTATGCGCGCACCGCATCGGTACTACTCGCCCCCGTCTCCTCGGCGAGCCGGTAGGCGTAGGTGATTCCGCCGTTGTCGATGACCTCGTTCACCAGCACCGTGGCGACGATCTGCCGCCGCAACGGATGGGACGAGATCTCGGCGCGAAATCTGTCTCGGACAGCGGTCGGGAAATACTGCGGAATCTTCTGGGTGAAGTAGTCGACGTCCGGCAGCTCCGTCGCCAACAGGTCGTCCTTGAGCGCGAGCTTCACGTGCGCGGTGAGCGTGGCCAATTCAGGTGACGTGAAACCGGTTCCGGACTGTAGTCGACGTTCGATCTCCTTGTCCGCAGGTAGCGCCTCGAGTTTTCGGTCCAAGCCCCGAGTCCTGCTCAGCTCCGTCAGCTGCCGTCGGTGCACGCCGAGCATCTGCGGCGCTGTGAGTCGAGACACCCCCAGCAGCGCGTTCTGCGCGATGTTGTCCGCCAACACCAGCGCTGCCACCTCGTCGGTCATCGACGCCAGCAACGGATTCCGCTCGGCGCCGGGCAGCGACTGCGCACGCACCAGCGAGTCGAGGAGGATCTTGATGTTGACCTCGTGGTCGGAGCAGTCGACGCCGGCCGAGTTGTCGATGGCGTCGGTGTTGACATGGCCGCCGTGGGCGCTGAACTCGATGCGCCCCAGAGCGGTCACACCGAGGTTACCGCCCTCGCCGACCACCTTCACCCGCAGATTCTTTCCGTCGACGCGCACGGCGTCGTTGCTCTTGTCACCGACCTGTGCGTGAGTTTCGGTGGATGCCTTGACATAGGTACCGATTCCGCCGTTCCACAGCAGGTCCACGGGGGCCGACAGAATCGCCTGCATGAGATCCGGCGGCGAAAGTTTCGTGATGGCATCATCGAGACCCAGTGCGAGACGTGCGCTTTCGGCGATCGGGACGGATTTGACCGTCCGATCCCATACTCCGCCCCCAGCGCTGATCAGGCTCGTGTCGTAGTCAGCCCACGACGAGCGCGGCAGCTCGAACAGACGTCGGCGTTCCTCGAACGAGACGGCGGCGTCCGGATCGGGGTCGAGGAAGATGTGCCGGTGATCGAACGCGCCGACGAGCCTGATGTGCCGGCTCAGAAGCATTCCGTTACCGAAGACGTCCCCACTCATGTCCCCGACACCGACCGCCGTGAAGTCTTCCGACTGCGTGTCGAGACCGAGTTCACGGAAGTGCCGTTTGACACTTTCCCAGGCTCCGCGCGCGGTGATGCCCATACCCTTGTGGTCGTAACCGACCGAACCGCCCGAGGCAAACGCGTCTCCGAGCCAGAAATCATATTTCGCGGCAATGGAATTCGCGAGATCGGAGAACGTGGCCGTACCCTTGTCCGCGGCCACCACCAGGTAGTTGTCGTCGCCGTCCTTGCGCACCACACGATCGGGAGTAACCACCTCCGCGGTGTCCGGGTGCACGTTGTCGGTGATGTCGAGCAGTCCGGAGATGAACGTCGTGTAACTGGCCTGGCCCGACGCCAACGTCGCAGCGCGGTCGAGAGCCGGGTCGCCGGTGGGTAGCGGTGGATTCTTCACCACGAAGCCCCCTTTCGCGCCCACTGGGACGATGACGGCGTTCTTGACCGCCTGCGCCTTCACCAACCCCAGGACCTCTGTCCGGAAGTCTTCACGGCGATCCGACCACCGTAGGCCGCCACGGGCAACGGCGCCGAAGCGAAGATGCACGCCTTCGACCTCCGGGGAGTACACGTAGATCTCGAACGCCGGCCGAGGTTTGGGCAGTTCGGCGATCCGACTCGGATCGAGCTTCACCGACAGGTAGTCACGTTCACGCCCGTGCGCGTCCACCACGTAGAAGTTGGTGCGCAGCGTCGCCTTCACCAACGTGAGCAGGACCCGCAGGACGCGATCCGCGTCGAGGCTGAGCACCTCGTCGATCGACGCACCCACCTGAGCTTCGAGTTCGTCGACGCGCAATTCACTGCCGTTGTCCGGATCGAACATCGCCTCGAACAGTTCCACCAGCGCCGACGCGGTTCGCGGATGGGTGAGCGCGATGCCCTCGATGTGGAACTGGCTGTAGGGAAAACCGGCCTGTCGCAGGTACTTCGCATAGGCACGCAAGATCACGGCCTGACGCCATGTCAAGCCGGCGCGGAGGACGAGTTCGTTGAATCGATCAGCTTCCGCTCGGCCGAACCACACGGCACCGAACGCCGACGTGAACCGCTTCTGCACTGCGGTCAACGGGTCGCTACTGGTCTCGAGCGGAACCTGACTGTCGAGATCGACCTCTACCGACGCCCGCAGATCCGGTGGTACCGACAGCCCGAAATCGTAAATCCAGCAGGTGACGCCGTCGAGACGCTGCACCCGGTGTGGTCGCTCGTCGAGAACTTCGACGCCGAGGGACTGCAACACCGGCAGTACCTGGCTCAGCGAAACACCGTCGCCGCCGACGAACAGGGTGAACCGCCACTGTCCCGGATCCGAATCGACTGCCCGGTAGAGCAACACGTCGATGGCCCCGGGAGCCAGTGCCTCGAGCCTGGCGATGTCGGACAGCGCACGCGAGGGCTCGAAGTCTTCCTTGTACCCGTCGGGAAGCACTCGGGAATATCTCTGCACCAGATCGAGGTCCACGCGAGAGCTGCCTCGAACCAGGTCCGCGATCCGATCGTTCCAGCTGCGACTGATCTCGGTCAGTAGCGCCTGCACCCGCTCGCGGTTGCTTTCGGAGACATCCGGATGAACCGGAGCACCGTTGCCGTCACGACGGATCGTCACATGCAGCATCGCCACGTCGTTCTCGGTAACCCGAGCCGTGTAATCGACAGTGCCCGGACCGAATTCGTGCCACAGTGCGTTCTGCATCGCCAACCGAATCCGTGTCGTGTACCGGTCTCGCGGCAAGTACACCAGACAGGAGACGAAGCGGCCGAACGGGTCCTCGCGAACGAAAAGCCTTACCTGCCTGCGGACCCCGATGCCGTGCACCGCGTGCACTGTCTCGAACAACGTCTGCGTGTCACTCGAGAACAGCTCGGTGCGCGGGAACGACTGGATCACCTCGAGCATCGCCTGCCCCGAATACGAGTGCAGATCCACTCCGGCGCGAGCGATCACTTCCCGCACGCGGCGTTCGATCAGCGGAATGGCGAGCACGTTCTCGTGCAGGGCGACAACGGTGAACACGCCCAGGAACCGGTGCTCACCCACGATGTTTCCGGCATCGTCCAAGATGGAGACACCGACGAAGTACGGATAGACCGCACGGTGCACGGTAGCGGGGAACGATCCCTGCGTGAGCACCAGCAGCGGCCGGTCCGGGAGATCGGCGACCGGCGGTAAACTCAGCGGCCCCTCCGAGACGGCATCGGACCGCAGAACGCCCAACCCGCTGCCCGGTACGGTTCGCGAACCATCCGGTGTGCTCTCGAACTGCCGGTAACCCAGGACCGCGTAATTTCCGTCGGCCATCCAGCGAAGCAACCCGGCGGTGTCGTCGAATTCGTCGGCGGAGATGCGACCGGTGGCCGACTCGGCAGCAGCGCGCAGACCGTCTGCGATCTCGAGTTGGAGGGCGGTCATGTCCTCGGTGTCCGCCGCTACCTGCCGAACGTCGGCAAGGACTCGGCCGAGCTGCGCTTCGACGGCGTCGAGCACGTCGTCCTGGGCGCCGGATTCCAATTGCACGTGCATCCACGATTCCTGGATGCCGTTCTTTCCCAAGGAGATCAGATTTCCCGACTCGTCACGCTCGACGGTGAGAATCGGGTGGGCGAAGTGGCTGATCCCCACACCTTCGCGAGTGAGAATCGAGGTGACGGACTCGACGAGCAGCGGCATGTCGTCGGTGACGATCTGTACCGCGGCGCCGATCCCGTCGGGTCCCGACGGCCGGTGGACACGCCACAGTGCGGTCTTGCTGTCACGACGCCGCCCCAATCTCAGGTGCGCCGACAGACTTCGATCCCATCGCCCGCGGACGGCATCACCGCCGCCGGTGTGCAGTGGGGAGCCGGTGGCAGTCTCTTCTGCGGAGCCGTCTCCGGTGTCCATGTCGGCGAGGAAGGCTTCACGTAGGTGCGCACTGACTACTTCCTCGTCGAGGTCGTCTGAGTGCACAGGTGCTCGGTCGGTCATTCGAGGCTCACATCCTTGTGGGTTCTGATCACCGCGGCCAATCTCATGTCGAGACTAGCCGCGGTGATCTGTGCCCTGGGTGAACTACGCGCCACAACTCGGCGCAGTCACCCGATATGAGCGGTATGGGCGATCAGTCGCGCGTGAGCTTGCGGTGTGTGACGCGGTGCGGACGCGCAGCGTCCGGTCCGAGGCGCTCGACCTTGTTGGCCTCGTACCCTTCGAAGTTTCCTTCGTACCAGTACCAGGCAGCCTCGTTGTCGCCGAAGCCACCTTCCCAGGCGAGAATGTGGGTGCAGGTGCGGTCGAGGAACCAACGGTCGTGCGAGATCACCACGGCGCAGCCCGGGAACTCCTCCAGAGCGTTCTCCAGCGAACCCAGGGTTTCGACGTCGAGGTCGTTGGTCGGTTCGTCGAGCAGGATCAGGTTTCCGCCCTGCTTGAGCGTCAACGCCAGATTGAGGCGGTTACGCTCGCCACCGGAGAGGACGCCGGACGGCTTCTGCTGATCGTGTCCCTTGAAGCCGAACGAGCTGATGTACGCCCGCGACGGCATTTCGGTCTGACCGACGACGATGTGATCGAGCCCGTCGGAGACGACCTCCCACACCGTCTTGGTCGCGTCGATGTTCGAGCGGTTCTGGTCGACGTAGCTCAGCTTGACCGTCTGACCGATCTTCACCTCACCGGCGTCGGGCTCTTCGAGGCCGACGATGGTCTTGAACAGCGTCGTCTTACCCACACCGTTGGGTCCGATGACGCCGACGATGCCGTTACGCGGGAGCGTGAAGGAGAGATCCTTGATCAGGACGCGGCCGTCGAAACCCTTGTCCAGGTTGGAGACCTCGACGACGACATCGCCGAGGCGCGGCGGTGCCGGAATCTGGATCTCGTCGAAGTCGAGCTTGCGCGTCTTCTCGGCCTCGTTCGCCATTTCCTCGTAACGGTCGAGGCGGGCCTTGTTCTTGGCCTGACGGGCCTTGGCACCGGACCGAACCCACGCGAGCTCGTCCTTGAGTCGCTTCTGCAGCTTCTGATCCTTCTTGCCCGCAACCTCGAGGCGAGCGGCCTTCTGCTCGAGGTATGTGGAGTAGTTGCCCTCGTACGGGTAGAGCCGACCACGGTCGACCTCACAGATCCACTGGGCGACGTGGTCGAGGAAGTACCGGTCGTGAGTCACGGCGAGGATGGCGCCGGGGTACGCGGCGAGGTGCTGCTCGAGCCACAGAACGGATTCGGCGTCGAGATGGTTGGTGGGCTCGTCGAGGAGCAGGAGGTCGGGCTTGCTCAGCAGCAGCTTGCAGAGAGCCACCCGGCGCTTCTCACCACCGGAGAGGTGCGTGACCATTTCCTCCGGCGGCGGGCAACGCAGTGCATCCATGGCCTGTTCGAGCTGGGAATCGATCTCCCACGCGTCGGCATGGTCGAGCTTCTCCTGCAGATCGCCCATTTCCTCCATGAGCTCGTCGGAGTAGTCCGTCGCCATCAGCTCGGCGATCTCGTTGTACCGCTTGAGCTGGACCATGGTCTCACCGAGGCCGTCTTCGACGTTCTCACGGACGGTCTTGGACTCGTCGAGTTCCGGCTCCTGCATCAAGATGCCGACAGTTGCGCCCGGAGCGAGGAACGCCTCGCCGTTGCCCGGCTGATCCAGCCCGGCCATGATCTTGAGGATGCTGGACTTACCGGCGCCGTTCGGTCCGACCACACCGATCTTGGCCCCGGGATAGAAGCTCATCGTGACGTCATCGAGGATGACCTTGTCACCGTGCGCCTTGCGCACCTTCTTCATCGTGTAAATGAACTCGGCCACGCCGTGGGTCTCCTAGCTGGGATTTCTTGAGTATGACCAGAGGAAATCTCGTTCGGATCTCCTGCGGGCCATTCGGGCTTCTGTCAGTCGATGTTATCCGACAAACCAAATCGGCCCCGGATGGTGCGCTGACGCCGTTTTCCGGAACTTCGGACACGAGGAATCGTTCTCCTCGCGAAGCCTACCAAGTGCGCATCCGCGTCCTCGGCAACTTTCTGGCCGGCGCGAACAAGACCAATTCGGACCGTCGAACGACGGCTCGTTCGATCCTCGACGGAAGAATCGAGCCGGCGATCACGCGGTTCGCCGTCAGTACGAGAGGAGATTGTCCTGCAAGAGCAAGTGTTCGTAGTCGGTCCGGGCCAGTCCGCGGCGCTGAGGTTCGGGGAATCAGGGCGTCGACCACCTCGATGACCTACGTGCGGGTCGGTCTCGTGCCCGGCGCGGTGATGAGGAATTTTCCAGTCGGCTCCGCATCGATCGGCACGTCGGAAAGAGTCCGTAAATCGTGTTCGGCGACATCGACTTCAGCAGCTTTGGCTCGCTGGTCGAGATTGAAAGCACGCATCGAAGTCAGCGGGAAGGCGATACCGATGACATCACCGAGCACCCACAGCATTCCGGCGCCGATCGTCTGATCGGTGTGCCGATCCGGACCCCACAACCGCTCGTGCTGACCGTAGTACTCGGTAGCAATGTTGAGAATACTTGCGAGGTAACGGATCTGCCTGAGATCGCGAGTAGAAGGAGCCGAAGCCGACGAGCACCGGGAGTAGTCGGGACAGTTGATCGACGATGTTGCGCTCCAACACCGCGATGTACCAACCGGTGAGGTGCGGCAGCCACGGCGCGGCAAGCATGACGACGGATGTGGTGGCCGGGAAAGTGCGCACTCGAGCGGATCGACCACCCGTCACCGCGTCGAACTTCTCCCGCCCGGTCGGATCGAGCACGATACGAGTGCAGTACGAGGCTCTCCTGTCGCGAAGACGAACGGAACGACGAACAAGAGCAGCATCACCTGCAGGGCACGCACCCAGAACAGCGTGTCCGCGTCCACGCCGACGAAGCCGAGTGTCGCGACAAGCCGTACACCACGTCCGAGGACGAGAAATACCCATCGCCGGGAAGGCTCGATCGGCTACCCGCGTTGCGGTCGAACCGCACTCGCACGCCGGTATCCGACGCTGATCGTCGCCACCGCAATGATCGTCGGTATGTCCCATCGCCACGATTGTGGCGCCGACGCCGCGGTCGAGGGATCTCCACGAAAGCCATCGCGCCACCGTTCCCCGATCGGGTTCCGAAGTGGAGTCGGCGTTCCTCGCGGGACGTTGCCGCAGGTTCCATCGAGATCGTCGAACTCACCGCAGCGAGGGTACCGGCCGAACCTGTGCGAATCCTGGTCATTGGCTTCGGGTTCGGCCGAAATCCATGCAGCCGATACCGAGGATACTTCTCACGCGGTCTGAAGTTCCACGGCGTCGGTACCGCTTGCCGCGAGCAGTTGTGCATAACGACCGCCCTGCAGCACCAATTCGTCGTGCGTACCGCTTTCCACGACCACGCCGTGATCGAGCACTGCGATGAGATCCGCGTCTCGGACAGTGGAAAGCCGGTGCGCCACTACTACAGTGGTGCGGCCCACCATCAGCTCGTCCAGAGCGTCCTGCAGTGCCCGCTCGGTCTTGTTGTCCAGTGCGCTCGTCGCCTCGTCCAGAACGAGGATCGGGGGGTTACGCAGGACCGTGCGGGCTATCGCGATGCGCTGCTTTTCACCACCGGAGAATCGGTAGCCGCGCTCACCGACCATGGTGTCGTAGCCGTCGTCCAACCCCGAGATGAATTCGTGGATCTGAGCGATGCGCGCGGCCTGCTCGATCTCGGCGTCGGTGGCGTCGGGCTTGGCGAATCGTAAGTTCTCGCGAATGGTCGTGTGGAACAGGTAGGTCTCCTGGGACACCACTCCGACGAGGTCCGAGACGGTCTTCAAGTCAAGTTCCCGCAGGTCGATGCCGTCGATGGTCACGGACCCGGCGGTCGGGTCGTACAACCGGGCGGCGAGGTATCCGAGGGTGGTCTTGCCCGAACCGGTCGACCCGACCAGCGCAAGGGTCCCACCCGCCGGGACAGTCAGATCGATGCCGTCGAGAGTCTTGCTCTCGGTACCCGGGTAGGAGAAATCGACATGCACGAACTCGAGTTCACCGGACATCCGGTCGCGATCGAAGCTGACGGACTCCTCGGGATCGGCGATCTCGATCGGAAGATCGAGGTACTCGAACACCCGACTGAACAGTGCCATCGAACTCTGCACTTCCACCCCGGTGTTCAGGAGCATCATGGTGGGCCGGAACAACTGGGTTTGCAAGGTGGTGAACGCGACCAGCGTGCCGACGGTAATGCTGTTGCCGTGGTCGAGGGTGAATCCGGCGAACCAGTAGACCAGCGCCGGCATGGCGGCAAAGGTGATGGACATCGATGCCATCCGCCACTTGCCTGCCATCATCGAGCGCAACTCGACATCGGCCACTTCGGCGGAGCGCTCGGCGAATCGGTCGGTCAGAGCGGATTTGGCGCCGGTGGTCTTCCCGAGCAGAATCCCGCTGACAGACAGGGATTCCTCCACCTGAACCGACAGATCACTGAGTAGTTGTTGGCGTCGACCCGAGATCTTGCGTCGCTCGTTGCCGATCTTGCGGGCGATACGGATGAACACCGGCAGGATCGCCAGCGAGAAGATCGCCAACCGCCAGTCGAGCAGGAACAACGCCACCACAGTGGCGGCAACGGTAGTCGCGTTCTGCGCGATGGACGTAGCGGTGTTGGTCACCACGGACTGCATACCGCCGATGTCGTTCGCGATACGCGATTGCACTTCACCGGTTCGAGTTCTCGCGAAGAATCCGAGAGATTGATTCTGCAGATGCGTGTACACACGGACCCGCAATTGATGCATGAGTTTTTGGCCGATACTGTTCGACATCCACGTCTGCACCACACCGAGGCAACTGGTCACCACTGCGATGACGATCATGCCGATCGCCAGAGCTGTGATCAGTCGGAGATTCTTGTCGGGGATGCCGTGGTCGAGCATTGCGCGCAGGAGCAGCGGGCTTCCGAGGGCGACTATCGCACTGAGTGTGATGACGGCACTGACAATGGCGATCTGAGATCGGTAGGGCTTGAAGAGTCCGAGTACGCGTCGTACCGGTACGGGTTCCGCCGGAGTGGTCTCGACGGCGGGGTTTTCGAATTTTTCGATGTGATCGGGTTTCACGTTACCTCCTGGAGGCGTTCTCACCTGTGGCTCATATTGATGAGGTTACCTCACTATGAGGCTGACACCCATAACGCTAGACTGATGCCATGCATTCCCGAGACCGCGAACTCACCGATGTAGTGATGTCCGTCGCGCGCGGCATCCGTCGCCGTCAGATGTCGGCATTGGAGCCGTTCGGACTCTCACCCTCACAAAGCCGAGCGCTTCGAGTGCTCACCCGAGCGGGCGAACCGGTGCGGCTGGGATTCCTTGCCGAACGGCTCCGAATAGTTCCTCGCTCGGCGACGGACGTGGTGGACTCTCTCGAAGCCGCAGGATGGGTGAGCCGCACACCCGACCCCGACGATCGCCGCGCCGTCCTTCTCCAACTCACCGATTCCGGCGCCGCGCTTGCCGCCGAGGTCGCCCAGGCGCAACGACGTGAATCGTCGGACGTGTTCGACGACCTCGACGAGGACGAGCGCACGATCTTGCATCAACTTCTCGAGCGCGTGGACGGCGGCCAGGGCCGGATTCGCGACTGCCCCAGGTAACCCTCACGCGGCCGCTGCATCCCCACCGATACTCGAATCCCCTTCGCCTACAATAGATTCCGTACCTTCCGCCGCCGGCCGAGGTCGTTCGATCTTGGCGATGCAGCGCGCCAGATCCGCACCCACAGCGGTAGCGCGCAGTTCCAGATCGGAACGCGGGAATCCCTCTTTGCTCGTGTATTCGTTGGTACGCAGTTCCCCGGTCGCCATCACCGGATCACCTTTCATGATCGCAGCCCCGACGCCGGTGACGAGCCTGCGCCAGCAGGTCACGGTCAGATACAGAGTGACGCCGTCGATCCACTCCCCCGTCGACATGTCGCGCCGACGGGTATTGCTCGCCATCCGAAAGCTCAGCACTTCTTCACCACTACCGGTCTGACGTTTCACCGGATTGGTGATGACGGTGCCCACGACTGTGGCATGCGTTTCGTACATGTCCGATTCCTTCCGAATCTCGAACCCGCTCAGATCCTGCGGGGCCGACCGATCGTCGACAGGTTCGAGTGTGGAACGGCGCGACGCCGACGGCACCAACGGATATCGACCTGTGCATCGCCAGGTCGTCTGTGGACAACACCGTCCGACTGGACGCCTGCGTCTGTTACCACCCCGACAGTAAAGACAAGTTAGCCTAAGCTAACATTTCTCGCGGTGTGTGGACGAACTCGACGCACCAGAGAGTGGCCGTGAGCACCAGTGCGACCACCAGGAAGATCCCTATCGCCTAATGGAGACGACGCGATGAGCATGCAGACGGGCAACGAACTCGAAGAGTGGGGAGAGCACGACACGCACACCGGCCCGCCGCCGCGACGTCGCGGCCCGCATTGGCCGACGGTGGCCGTATCTGCTTGTGTGGCAGGCGTCATCGGCGCCGCGATCCCCGGCCTCGTCCTGCTCGGCATGCACCTCGGCGACCAGGACCGCCAGGTAGTGGTGACCATGGCAACCCCTGCCGGCCTGCCCACCAAAGCAGCCGACAGTGGCGTCACCGTGCTCGATCCGCAGGTTCCGGCCTCGGCCGCTCCGTCGACAACCTCGACCGCGGCGAACGCCCCGGCCGCGAGCGCTCCGGCGGCTCAAGCGCCTGCCCCGGTGGACGCCCCGGCAGCAGATGCCGCGGTGGTAGACGCACCAGCAGCGCAAGGTCCGTCCACACCGGAACTGTCGACGTTGAACAGTCAATTACAGCGTGGTCTCTCGTCGGCCACGACCGACGCCGAAGTGGCGGCGTCGATCGAAGGCGGCGCAGCAGGTGTTCCCACCGTTCGTGCAGTGGGAGGCGCCTTGAACATCGCCTCCGCCATCTACAAATGGGAACTCTCGGCTCCGGTGACGGTCACCGGCGACGTCGCTCGCGCTCAGCTCACTACCTCGCTGCCCGGAACGACTCCGACTCAAGCGACTCTCAAGTGGTATTGGATCGACGGACAGTGGAAATTGAGCAACGACAGCCTGTGCTTCATGGCACACCGCGCCATGGCCAAGTGCACTGTGCCCGGCAATGCCGGTGGACCGAACGGGCATCCGCTGTGAAGCGCGCGTCGACCGCCGCCTTCATCGGCCTGCTCCTGGTGGTCCTCTCGTCCTGCGGCGGGAACTCCCTCAACTCCGCCGATGGAGAAACAGTCACTGTGACAGGAAAATTCGGCGAAGCCCAGGTACCGGTGGGCGCCGCCCGGGTGCTCCCGCTCTCGCCACAGGATGCCGACATGGTCATCTCGATCGGTGTCATGCCGATAGCGCTTCCGACTGACGCGAACATCCTCGTGTCCACGAACGGCGTCGGGGCATGGCCCTGGCAAGTCGATGCATTGGCAGAGGTGGGGTACCAGGTTCTGCCGCCCGATCCGGGAGGCGGCGTCGATGCTCTGCTCTCCGCTGGAGACCGCGAAATCCCGACGCTACTGTTCGACGGCGATCCACAGTCCTACCTCGAACAAATAGTGGCACTTCAACCCGATGTCATCGTTGCCACCGGCCAGTGGAGTCTCACCGAAGGCGCCTACGAGCAACTCTCGAACGTCGCCCCGGTGGTGCACTTCGACGAGAAGGCGAACGCCGAGCCCTGGCAGGACTCCACCCGGAAGATCGGCAAGGCTCTGGGCCGAGACGACGCGGCACAAACCGCCGTCGCGACAACCGAGGCCCGACTCGCCACCGTCCGCGCGGCCCATCCCGAATTCGAAGGGGTGCAGTTCAACGCAGTCATCGGCGACCTGAACGGACAGCTGTACATCCTCGCCGACGAGGGTCGCGGAATCGGAATGGCCATGAAGGACCTGGGATTCCAGCTGACCGACTGGGCGAAAACAGTAGCGACCGATGCCGACGGACGTGGCGTCATCAGCTACGAATTCGTCGCACAGCTCGATACCGACATCGCTGTTGTCATCTCCCCCAGCGGGGACATCGACTACATGCGCGACAACGCACAGTGGCGGAACCTGTCAACGGTCCAACGCGGGGCCATCGTGTCCATCGCCCGCAATTCGGGTGTGCCGAACGCACTGGGCTTTCCGTCGCCGATCTCACTGCCCTGGGGAGTGGACCGCGTCACCGACGCACTGTCCACTGCAGCCTCACGTATCCCCTGATCCAGGCCGAAAATCACGACAGCACTCGGAGTAATTCCTCGGACATCGAGATCGAACCTCGGACCTCGGCACAGTTGCACGCTGTGCCGAGGACCGCGGCGTCGAGGGAGCCTACGAGCTCATTCTGCATCGGCGACGAAATCGGCGAAATAGGACTTCACTCGTCACGACGACGGGTGTCGTGGCCTTCTCGCTCACGCCGCGCCAACTCCGCGAACATGGCGTTGTGGGCGGCCAGATCGGCGTCGTGATCGCGTTCGGCGGCACGGTCTGTCCGCCGCGCCGTGCGACCGTCACTGCGTGACCACTGAACGAGCAGGGCCATCATGACCACCATCAGCGGGATCTCGCCCGTCGCCCAGGCAATGCTGCCGCCCAGTTGTTGATCGCTGAGAAGATCGTTGTTCCAACCCAAGCCGAGTGACCGGAAGTAGGTGGCACCCATTACTTCCGTCGTACTCATCAACGCAACACCGAAGAAGGCATGAAATGGCAAGGACCCGAACACCATCGCCAGTTTCGTCACCGGTTGCAGCTGACGCGGCGACGGGTCCACTCCGATCGCCACCCAGTAGAAGAGATAGCCGCTGAGGATGAAATGCAGATTCATCAGCAGATGTGCACTGTGCGAATCAACGGTGGCTCCGTAGATTCCACCGAGATACAGCACGTAGAAGCCGCCGACGAACAGCACGGCCGCGACCACCGGATGGGTGATGAACCTCGAGAACGGGCTGTGCAGGGCGGTGAGAATCCACTCGCGAAGTCCGGGAACCCCATTCTTGCCCGCCGGATCGAGTGCGCGCAGCGCCAATGTGATCGGCGCGCCGAGCACCAGCAGTACCGGGCCGAGCATGGACAGCGCCATGTGGGCTCCCATGTGCACACTGAACACGGCGGGTGAATATTTGCCGACGCCCGACGACGTCGCGACGAGCAGAACCGCGCACCCGCACATCCACGCGATGGTGCGGCCCACCGGCCAGGAGTCGCCGCGCTTGGCGAGCTTACGCAGACCCAGCACGTAGACGAGTGCCGCGGCCACCGCTGCCGTGCCGAAGATCAGATCGAAACGCCAGTCCGTGACGAAAGCAGTGAACGACGGCGGGGTTCGGCAGGTTGTAGCCCAACTCCACCTCGGGGATCGACGGAATCGTCAGCGGCGGAGGCGGCGGGGTACGGCCGAGGCCGATTGCCAGACCGATGGTGGCCGCGAACACGATCAGCTCGGCGCCGGCGAACCGGATGAGGGCGCCGCGGCTCTGCGGATTCTTCGCCAGCGCGGGCAACGCCCGACGACGCTGTGCGAATCCGAAGAAGCCGAGTATCACCAGAGCGACGGTCTTGGCCACGATGAGGCGCCCGTAGGTAGTGGTGAACAGGTCGTCGAGGGGCAGGCGAACTATCGCGTTGACGATGCCGCTGACGCCCATCACCACGAAGCAGATGGTGGCAACGGTGGAGAAACGGTGCGCAGCCACGTCCGTATGCACACCACCGCGCCGAGCATGGGCCAGGAGTGCGAACAATCCGCCCGCCCACAGCGACGCCGCGACCAGATGCAGAATCAGACTGTTGGTGGCGACGTCGTGCGACCCTCCTGAGGACGAGTGCCCGGTGAGCGCGAGGGGCATGAGACCGATCACGGCGACGACCAGCAACAGCGGGGTCCACCACCAGCGCAGTGTCAGGCGCGCCAGAACGGCGAGGACCACGGCGATGATCGCCGTCCACCGCCATGCGCCGGCGATGTCGACCTGGTCGAGACCCGACCACAGATTAGCCGGCTTTATCGCCTCGGAGAACGGCCGACCCGACGTGTCGGACAAGGTGAGTGGCACCATCACGAACGAGCAGGCCGCCCACACGATCGCCGCGTACGACGCCGTCCGGACCGCCCGATAGCCGTCGACGTCGAGCACACCCGACTGCTGCGGCGGTACGAAGAACGCTGCCAGGAGCAGCGATCCGATCGCGATCACCGCCGCGATCTCCCCGACCGCCCGCACTGCCGGAAGCCCGTACGTGGTGATCGGTCCAGGATCCGGAATACCGAGAAGGGTCAGCGCTTGCGAGGCGGAAAATCCCACCACGATTGCGGCAGTGAGCCCGGCGATCAGTCCGCAGACGACGAAGATTGCGGTAGTCGACGCGGGGGCGTCATTGGGCGTTTCGGACTCAGAGGGCGAATCCGTCGGCGCGAGGTCGGGTGTAGCCATGGTTCCCAGGGTAGGACCTTCGGGAAATCTCTACGACAACGCGTCGGACTTGGGCGGTGCACATCACTACCCATGGCCTCGAGTATGCTGTTCTTCGCGCCTCCGTAGCTCAGGGGATAGAGCAAGAGCCTTCTAATCTCTTGGTCGCAGGTTCGAATCCTGCCGGGGGCACCAGGTCAGAGCATGTTTTGAGGGGTATCGTTCCCTTATCGTTCCCTTGACCATCTGCACAAACGCCACCGCCCCGGTCCTCGTGTGAGGCCGGGGCGGTGGTGGTTTGGGCGAACTACGCGGCGGCCAGTGCCCACGAAAGCGCGTCGACAAATGTCGGGATCATCCCGGTTTGTCGGTAGGCGGCCCTACGCTTGCAGGTAACCGACCGACGAGTCGGTACCCTCGACGAAAGGCACTCGGTATGTCAGCAGATCCATGGTCGGTAGAGGTTGTAGACGGCAAGTACCGACTCACCAACATCACCGGCGCAAAGGCGGCGATGATTACGATTCAGGGACTCGGCACCCGCTACAACGAAGCGGTGCCCCACCCCATCGAGAACGGTGCGTACTTCGACCTCACCCCCGGCGCGGGTGTCAGTACCTACCGATTGTTTTGGGTGACAATCGACCCACCGAAACGCCAGTACGAGTGGGACTACACCCCTAGCGCCTCGTAGACAAACCTCCTACGCGGATACCACCGCCCCGGCCTCGTATCGAGGTCCGGGGCGGTTTGAGTAACGCCGCAGTATCAGCGGAGTAACGCCGGTCTACGCGGCGGCCAGGGCCAACTTGACGATGCCGTTGGGTCGGTAAATGTCGAGGCCGAAACGGCCCTCATTACGTGCCCGAACCTGGTTGCGTGCGAAGTCGTCGGCAACGCTGTTCGACCACTGCGTACGCACCGCGCCGTCGGTGGTGACCGCCAGTGCCCCGAGGTCGAACAGGATGCCGGTCTTGACCGGTACCGCTGTACTCACCGCGATACGCAGGCCCCACAGACGTTGTGCGGCACGGTCCACCGGCAACGAGGAACCGAGGTCGGGACTACCGTCCTGGCGGCGGGACAACTCGATTGCTTCCCACGCCTGCGGGTGCATGATGATGCCCCCGCCCTCGTACCCAACCATTTCGAGGGCGGTGAGGCCCTTACGCACGGTCGTGGTGGCGTCCACAGTGAACGCCTGCACCTGCACGCCCGACTGGTTGAGTACACCCGTGAGGTGCGGGCCAACGCCGTCACCATTGAGCACCTGCGCCTCGACGGCGCGGTCGAGGCCGTACATCAACTCGGTTTCGACGAACGATCCGAGACTCTGCAAGTCCTCGAGCCAGTATTCGGGGGTCGGTTCGGCAACGTGCGCGATGACCTCGAGCTTGCCGTCGATGCTCGTGACGCCGTACTCACTCGTGGGCTTGAGGTCACCGAGGGCAACCGGTGCCGCCTTGTTGTCCCGCTTGGTCTGGCGTAGGTACGTGTACGTCGGCGGGCGGGTCTTGACCGGCAGGATTCCCAGTGCCGAGGTCGACACCTTGCCCTGTTCGTAGATCGTGGAATCAATCGGGGTGCCGGTGAGTGCGTCACCGCTCGACGCCAGGGCCTTGCTGCCACTCGGGTCACCCATCTTGGTCACCAGTCCGACGGTGGCGGCCTTGGCGCGGAAATTGAGGCGCGAACCCTCGGGAATCTCACCGGTCGGGGTAGGGCTGCCATGGCCGCCCGCGCCACCGCCGAGGACCGAAGCCTTGGCCACCGGGGCCAGACCAGCGAACCGCGCCATAACCGCCGCCGATTCCTTGATCTGTACCGCCTTGACGTCGAGCTTGTCGATAGCCCCCGCCGCCGCCTTGAGTGCCGCCTGTTCCTCGTCGTCGAGTTCGCGGCCCTCATCCCCCGCAACGGCCACGAGGTCACTACCGAGGGTCAACAGGCGGGCCTTGGCCTCATCGACGTGACCCTGAGTGCCTGCCTCGGCCTTGGCCGACAGGTCGAGTAGTTCCTTGATTTTCATATGAATCGGTCCCCTTTCGCGGGACTCACTGCGCCAACGAAACACGTTGGTGCACAACGGTTACTGTGAGCCTCACGACGGGGTGTTCCCGGTCGGCGGGCGGTAGTCCGCTGGCCTTTCCGGCGTCCACTCGCGTTGGCGAGGATGACCCGGACGGCGGGGCGGGTGCCTGGCCGTGTCGACGTCATACAAAGGATAATACAGAACGAGAGCCGTTGCATGCCAATGCTCTCGGGGTACCGCTCCCCTAAAGGGGAGCAGGTACCGACCCGAAACGGGCGGCGGTGAAATAGGCTTCCCACGCCTTGACCGACGGCCCTGTGGGTGCCGCCTTGACGGCCAGTACCGAGGTCTCACGGTTGGCCCCCACCGGCACGAGGGACACCTCGTGTAGGTGCAGTTCGTCGAGGGACTTGTAATTACCGAGGCGTGGGTCACCCTTGACCGGGTGCGCGGTCACCTCGTCGTAGGCAAACGACAGTTGCGATAGCCGCCGCCCCTTGACCAGGCGGTACACCTGTTCACCGGTCGGCGTGTCGAGGTCCAACCTTCCGTGAACCTTGAGGCCCCGTTCGTCCTCGACCATCGACACCACCCCGCCGACGTTCATGTGCGGATTCTTGGCGTCGTGGCCGTACAGGATGGGCAACGTATTACCGGACTTGGCCCAAGCCGCAATCGACTTGGCGAACGCCCCCGGTTGCACCACGTCGCCGTAACTGTCGCGGTTGCCGAACACCGAGGCGTAGGCGATGAACTCACCCTCACCGAGGCCGTCGTCGGCCCCCGCCTTGATCTTGCCGACAGTGATTCCCTTGTGCTTCATCACCGGTAGCCCCACAATCTTTCGTCCCAGTGCGCCGCCGCTATCGGGTCGCTCGTGTACGTCGTCGGTTCGTGTATCGCCGCGTAGTCCCCCGAGGCGTACACCGGCAGTATCGGGTACCTCGTCGGCCTTGCCTCGTCCGTTGCGGTTGCGCCCCCGTCGGGCGTCTCGCTCACGTTCTCTGCGGGTTCGGTTGTCGGGCTTGGGTTCATCTGGTTCGTCCTCTGCATGGTCGTCGATGGGTTCCGCCGGTACCTCGGTGTCGTCCTCGGTGGCCGGGGCCTCGTCGGATTCCGGCGGCATGGCGTCCTCGGGTGAGTCGGCGTCGAAATCCCACTCGGCGGGTACGTCTGGTTTCGCGGCCACGACGGACTCACGCGGGGCCACGCCGAACAGGTCGATGTGATAGGCCGCGCATATCCGCTTGGCGCGGTCCTCCCCCACATGCTTGCCCAGGGCAATGGTGCACCGTTCGTGGTCACCCTTGAACCCCCATGCCACTTTCGCGGCCCCCTTGCCGAGGGTCCAATACACGCGCAGGTCGAACGCCTCGGGGTCGCGTGGGCCGGTGCGTGGGGCCTTGGTGAGACCGAGGGGGTCGAACCGCGCCACCAGGGCGTCGAGTTCGGCGGCGTTCATCGTGACCCCGCCGCGAACGGGTTGGTACCGAAATCCTTGGGTGTCCTCGACGCCTGCGCCGAGGCGTACGCCTTGGCCTCGGTGGCCGGTGACAACCCGAGGTCGGCGGTGAGTCGGTTCACCTCGGCCCGCACGTCGGCCAGGAACTTGACCTCGGGGCGCGGCACCCGCTTGGTGGTTTCGTTGCCTGCACTGTCTCGAACCTTGGCCACCGCCGTGCGGCCATGCTTGGCAATGTCTGCGGTCAACTCGACGTATTCGGCCCACGCCCGCACGTAGCGGATCAACACGCCACGATGCAGGTCACCGGCCAACACCTCGAGCTTGTCCAGCAACGGCACAACGCGTTTCCACTCGGCCTGCGCCTCACGGGGTAGGCCCTTGGGCATCAGCGGGGCAATGCGTTCCGACGGTACAGTCACGACGGAACGGCCCGAACTGTCCTTGCCGGGGCCTCTGCCACCGATCAACTTGAGGTTCGCGGGCTTCGGTCCTGGCATGTGCGCCAACGCCTTTCGGTAGATGCAGGGTCGGTGGCCGAGGTTCCACGGCCTTGGCCACCGACCCGTCGGCATGGCGACCGACCTCACTCACATTGGAACACCCCCACCCTACCGGGTGATGAATGGTCATGCACGAGCGTGCATGAAATGAATGATAGTGGCACTCGGTGCCTAACTTAGGGTGCCCTACTAAACCGGCGAACTCGGTGGTTGGGGTGATAGCGGCCCGTGAGGCCGTCCCCACCGCCCCGAGGGGGTGGAGACCTCCGCCAGGATGCCCCGGACTGGCCCCCAGATGCCCTGTGCCACATCAACGCCAGACATTGCGCACGCGAATGCCCTCGGAGGGAGGGGGGTGGATTCTCAACTGAGGCCTTACAATTCCGACCCCTACCCCACTGACTCCGGTAATGACCCGAATAGCGGCGGCGACACCGCATGTCACAGTCGAAATTGACACGCAGTGCCACACATAAAGTTGTGCATAAAATAGTGGTTTTATGCACTACCCTGGGGATCGGCGACCTCGGTGGTGGCCTTGGAACCGTACCGCTCAAGGATTGCCGCCGAGGCCGCCGCCCGCCTTGCCAACCGGGCGGATACCACCGCGCCGTCCACCCGGCCCTCGACGCCGTACGCCGGTCCACGCATCCGCTGGCGTCGGCGGCGGTCGGCAATGGCCTCGTCGAGTAGCTGGTACCAAGGATCGGCCCGTAGTGCGTTCCTGGCCGCTGCTACGCGCCGTTGCCGCTCCGTCCTAACCGCCATTGGCCACCGCCGCCGCAAGGTTGGCCCTGAGCATGGCGTCGGTGCCCTCACCGTGTTGCAACTCGACGTACACCGACAGCAGGCGGGCCAGCTCTGTCAGCGTCTCGATGAGGTTGTGCTCGTTGAGGTCGTGGATGGTGGCGAGCATCTGCGCCGGGTCGCCGTCCTCGGCGGCACGGACACCAAGGACCATGCGCAACGCTGCGATTGCACCATTCATCGGTTGATCTGTGATGTCCATTGGTTGTGCCTTTCGTCGGTTGTGTGTTGCTGGCTTGCTGTGGCCCTATGGGCGTCGAACTCGTCGGCTGTCGGTTGGTGGTGGGCCGGCGGTAAGCCACCACCCACACGGACGATGTGAGGCCGTAGCCGCCTCGACCGGATTACGCGCACTGGCATTGCTTGGCCCCGTCTCTCGGTAGTGCCGCGTCGTACGTTTCGTGAGGGATTGGCCGGTGCCCCGTCGGCGGTAACGGGATCGGCCTCGGCGGTGGTGATCGACCAGCGCCACCGCCCCGACAACGGGGGCGATTTCTTCCCTTGTCGGCGTCGTTCCGAGGTCGGTTGTTTGGTTGTTCAGGTACATAGACACCTGAACAACCCGAACAACCACCGTTTCCGGTTGTTTGTGAGTGCAGTGAACAACTCAAACAACCCGAACAACCGATCACGTAATGCCAGGTGGGCCATGGTTTCCGGTTGTTTGCCCCACCAAACAACCGACGGCCAGTCCAGTTGTTTGCCAACACGACCAAAACGGCCCCGATTTCGGGCCTCGCAAACAACCGGATTGGACCCCTCACGCGGGTGTCTCCGAGGCCCCGGCCAACCCCACCGTGAGAGTCTTCTTATTCGCGTTGTGGACCGTCTCGACGAGTCGACCGTCACCGGTCAACCGGTCAAGGGCGGCCTTGGCATCGGTGACCGAGAACGCCACCGGAACGCCGTCCACCTCGACGACCCGCTCGACACCCTCGGCCCGGTAGTAACGCGTAGCCGCAAGGCCAGGATCGGCGGCCACTGCCTCGACAAGCCACGCCTCGACGGCGACGGCCTTGTTACCCGTCGCGGTGCGTTCTGCCACCACCCCCGGCAGCGTCATCGGGTCGACGGGCACCGGCACCACCGAGGTGTCCCATGTGCCGTTCGGGGTCACGCGTACGGCGTCGAGTCGCCAATGCCCGACGATCACCTCGGGGCGATGTTTCTGTTTGGTGGCCTCGACGACGATCACCCCGTCGTCGATTTCCTCGAGAGTGAGCACCGTGTCGATTGCGGCCTCCCACGCTCCAGCGCCACGGCCCGCGTTGACGCCACCGGTAACGGCCTTGGCCGGGTGGTGCAACGTCATCACCGAGCACCCTGTGCGGTCACGTAGGGCCTCGGCCTTGGCTACACCGGTGGCGGCGTCGCTGTTGCTGTTCTCCTCGAGTCCGACGGCGTGACGACTCAACGTGTCGATCACGGCATGGTCGGGGCCGAACTCGGTTGCCAGGGCCACCAATTCGTCCCACCTCGACGACATGAACGGCACCGCCCCGTCCACGGCCAGAAACCGTCCGTCAAGGTCGGCAGGATCAACGCCATGGTGCCTGCACCAGGCCTCGATACGGATACCGAACGCACGGCCCCCGCCCTCACCGACGAGGTACAGGACGCGACCCGTGACCGGGTGCGTATCGTGCGTTCCCCACTTACGGCCCGTTGCAATGCTCAACGCCATGTCGAGCGCCAGGAACGACTTACCCGTGCCACGAATGCCGACAAGCATCGACATGCCGCCGCCGTCGAGTACGTCCTCGATCAACGCGGGCGGCGGGGTTGCCGCCATGAGGGCGGCGGCGGTCATCACCATGGACGCAACCGGACGAACACCGGCGGCGTCGGCCTTCTCACGGGCCAGCGTCTCGCGTGCGGCCTCGGTGGCACGTAGCCGACGCTCGGCCTTGACGTCTTCCAGTCGTTGCGCCTCTGCGGCCCTGGCCGCCTCGACGCCACGACGGTTGTCCTCGGCGTAGGCGTCGTTCCATGCGCTGTCGTACTCGGCGCGGTTGTGTATCTCGGTCCACGACCAATCACTCGGCGCGCCGGTGAGAGTTCGTATCCACTTGGGTACGTCGTCGAATGTTTCGGCGCAGGCGATTTCGTCGTACACGAACTCTCGAACGTACTGCGGCAACGACTCGAAATCGAGGTGTAGCGGAATACGGTCGGCGTCACCGTCCAACTCGGTCCAGTCAAACGTGGTCATCGCGTGTACTTGCCGTTGTGGCGTGCCGTACGACGGGCACGGTTTGCGCGCCGCGTCTTGCGGTCACGCACTCGTTGTTCGGGGCAACCCGGCGCATGGGCTACCTCGACGTGGAAAATGCCCGGTGTACCCCCGTCGCTGGTCATCGACACGTCGGCGTCACACGAGGCGCACCCTGGCATCGTTGCAGCGTGTCGTAGCAGGTCAGCAATGGTACTGTGGTTCTCAGTCATTTTTTACCTTGATCTGTGCAGTGCGTGAACCTCGGCTTGGTGGGCCGGGGTTCTTCGCTATCTAGGGGAACGGGCATTGCGCGCCAATTCGGTGACGTACCCGAACATGGTGCTGTAGACGGCAATCACGAGGGCGGTCATGCTGCGCAACCAATGGCGTTGCGCGGCTTTGCCCTAGCGGTTCCCATGACGACGCGTAGGCGATCACGCTGGGCCGGGGTGAGTGGTGGGGCCTTGTCGACGACGGCGCGCACCACCTCGGGGTCGATCACTTGGCCGCACCAATCGGGGTGAGTAGGGCGTCGACTGCGGTTACGTCGATACGCACCTGGCGACCGGCCAGACGGAACGCGGGCAACCTGCCGTCACGTATCCAACGACGGATAGTCGAATCCTCGACGCCGACGGCCTCGGCGGCCTGGGCGATGGTAACGAGCTTGCGGGCCATAACAGTGCTCCTAGTACAGGGGTGGATTCTGTACCGAGCACCCGCCGGAGCGCCCCACAGGCGGGCTTACCGTCGTGATGTACCTCGGGATGGCTAGGTGCCCCGACATCGCGTGAGTCTTGGTGACTGAGAACATCACCAGCGGGCCTGTGAACCCGCTACGACATTTCTACACGTACGTGCCCACAGAACGCAACTGCCCCGCAACCAAAGTTGTTGCGGGGCTTGATTATGCATGAGAAAGTAACAGGTTAAGTAACACGGCAGTATCACCCGAGTAACACCGATTACGGGGTCACCATGGCCGACAATTTGGCCGCGATATCGGCGTCACGGCCCGCCGCTACATGCTGGTAGCGCATGGCCATATTCGGCGTAGCGTGGCCGAGGCGTCCCATGAGTTCGGCGGTGGTGGCCCCCACCTGCGCCGCCAACACGGCACCGACGTGGCGTAGGTCGTGCACCGTGAGTTCCGGTTTGCCGATAGCCGAGGCCGCCGCCTTGAACGGGCGGCGGTAATCCCAATCACCAAGGTGTTCACCATCTTTCGAGGGGAACAACAGGGCAGTCTTGGCGCGGCCCACATGAGCGGCCAGGTGGGCAACCAGGGCCGCCTGTACATGCGGCGGCACACTCACGTCCCGGCTCCCCGCCTTGGTCTTGGGGGTATCGACCCGATACTCACCGCCCCGGTACGTCACGGCGCGGCGTACGCGGATGATCGACCCGTCGGCCTCCACATCACCACGGCGTAGTTCCTTGAACTCACCGGAGCGCAACCCGCACCAACCGGCCAGCAATACCGACAACGAGAGCGGGGCGGGCATCGCGTCGGCCAGGGCCGCCAGCTCGGCGGGGGTCAACAAGTTGATAGCCCTCGACCGTTCGGTACCCATGGCCTTGCGGATCACGCACGGGTTGGCGTCCAACACCTCGTCGTGCACGGCGGTGGCGCAAATGGCGTGCAGTAGGGCGTAGGCATGAGCCTTGCGGGTGTCCCCCGTCGTCAATCCCGCGTGCCAGGTGCGGACAGTAGCGGGCCGCAAGGAACCCATCTCGAGGCTGCCGAGGCCGGGGCCGATGTGCAGACGCAACAGGTCGTCGTACAACGACCGGGTGCGCGGTTTGAGCGTACGTTCGGCCAACCACTTTTCGGCATACTCGGTGAGGGTGAGGCCCCGTTCGACCTCGGCCCCCGGTGGCCGCCACGTCCCGAGGTCGATCTTCTTACGTTCGGCGGCCACCCACGCCTCGGCTTCCCACTTGAACGGGTACGTCACCGGTGCCGCGTACCGCACACCGTCGGCGGGGGCAATGTACGACGCACGCCACCGCCCCGAGGGCAGTTCCTTGACCGTTCCGAATGACCTGCGTTGCCGTGCCGCCATAGCGTGCCCCTGCGTTCCCTTATCGTTCCCTTGCAATACCTACAAAAGGGTATCGGTGCACACTTCTACCCGTTACCGCCACACCGCGTACGTGCACGTAGATCGGCATATGCGCTGGTATCGGGGCCGGGGCCTCGACCCTCACAAACAGGTTCGAATCCTGCCGGGGGCACTTTTCATGGGCTCGGCGGTAGCCGGACACCTTTCCACGCTGTGACGAATCGGGCCGTCGCCGATCCCACTCGTTCGACACACAAATGCCGCGTGGACCGCCCACGACAATTACGAGATGACAACGCGATGGATATAGAGATTTTGTACGTGGACGAGTGCCCGAATGCCGAGGGCGCAGGTGCTCGGGTGAGCGAGGCGTTGGCGGCGGTCGGTCCCATCGACGCGACAGTGTCGTACCGACTGCTGTCCACGAGCGACGAGGCCGCAGCGGTGTCGTTCGCCGGATCACCGACGATTTTGATCGACGGCGTCGACGCCTTCCCCGACACCGGCCGGATTACCGATCTGGCATGCCGCGTCTACCGAACCGAGGACGGCTTGCGCGGGTACCCGACTGTGGGTGCTTTGGCGGCAGCGATTCGAGAACGAGCGTGATCCGCGCCGCCGACTGCGGTCGCCTCCGGGAGTAGTCGCCCTGCCACCAATTGCGTCGGCCGGGCTCGAACGGCGTTACGAGACCTCAGGATCGAGCACACGGCGCAGGATTCGACTCAAGGGGCCAGACGCCTGGTCGACATCCAGAACAACAGCGCACACGCACTCACACCCGCACCCAGTGTGCACACTCCGCTCCAACCCCACCTCGCATAGACCAGGGTCGAGAGGATCGCTCCGGATGCGCAGCCGATGGAATAGAACAGCATGTATCCCGCAGTGAGTCGGCTTTGCGCTTCGGGGCGCACTCGGTAGATCAGGCTCTGATTGGCGACGTGAACGGATTGCAGTCCGTAGTCGATGGTCACCACTCCGAGCACGAGCCACCACAGTGAGTGCGGTAGCAGCGCGATCGGTATCCAGGATGCGAGCATGATCACCAGTCCGATGCCCGTCGTCCGTTGACCATGCCCGCGGTCTGCTTGCCGTCCGGCGTACGAGGCCCCGAGGGCGCCCGCTGCGCCGGCAAGCCCGAACAATCCGATCTGAGTGTGCGAGAGCGAGAACGGCGGACCTGCCAGGGGAAGAACCATGGGGGTCAACAACACGGTGATCGCCGTGAAGATCAACAAGGCGAGCAGCGCACGTATTCGCAACACGGGCTCGCGTACGAGTAGGACGAGAACCGAACCGATCAGTTCTGGGTACGAGATCTTCGGGCGTTCCCGACCGTCCGGCGGTGTGGCCCGCACGAGGACTGCGGCCATGATCAGCGTCGCCCCGGCTGATACGACGAATATCGCCCGCCAACCACCGACGTCCGCCATGGCTCCCGCAACGGTGCGTGCCAACAGAATTCCGATGACGATGCCGCTCGTGACGGTACCGACCACCCGCCCACGCTCATCGGGGTTCGCCAGCGCTGCGGTGTACGCCACGACAACTTGAGCGACCACCGCGAGCACCCCGACGAGTCCCATTGCCACCAACATGATCAACGGCGACGGGGCCACCGCAACCCCGGCGAGCGCCAGCACGGACAGTCCGAACTGCGCGACGATCAAACGTCTTCGGTCGAGACGATCTCCAAGCGGAACGACGGCCAAAAGACCTATCCCGTATCCGATTTGGGTTGCGGTGACGACCACGCCGACCGACGCGCTCGCCATCTCGAAGTCCTGGGCGATCAAATCGAGCAAGGGTTGCGCGTAATACACATTGGCCACTGCGAGGCCGCACGCAACCGCGAACAACCACACCACCGCTCTCGGCAGACGTCGATGGACGTCGGTCGAGGACGGCGACCTTCCCACACCTTGCGGCGACTCCGCTCTCTCGTGATGCATGTCTTCTCCGAACTCAAAAGTGGTTGCATAGTGCTACCGGCTCAATATGCACCAAGTGGTAGCATTAAGCAACCAGTTTGGAACCGTCGGAACCGAGAATCCGGGAGTGCCCATGCCGAAGAGAACGACGCACGAGAACGCCAGCTGTCCCGTCGCCAGGCCACTGGACCTGATCGGAGACGGCTGGACCTTGCTGATCATCCGGGACGCCCTGGAGGGGGTTACCCGATTCGGTCAGTTCCAGAAGAACCTCGGACTGGCGAAGAACATCCTGTCCGCACGGCTACACGCACTCGTCTCGAACGGCATGCTCGAGACGATTCCGGCCACCGACGGCAGCTCGTACCAGGAATACGTCCTCACCGAGAAGGGTCGAGCCCTCTTTCCGGTGATAGCAGCCCTGAGACAGTGGGGCGACGCTTACCTGTTCGACGACGACGAGGTTCGCGCTCGGCTGGTGGACCGAGAAAGTGGACGTCCGGTTGCCCGCGTCGAGGTACTCGCCGAAGACGGCCGCATTCTCGGCCCGGAAACCACGGCGGTCACGATGGCCGCCGGCAGACCCGCCGGCTGACGAAATCCCGACCGGTCACCTCCCCGTGATCTCGGGGCTGAACGGATTGCGATGCCATCCGGACACTCACCTCGCGTGGGGCAAGCCAGCTACGAGACAGCTACGAGAGCTTCGAGTACAAGTTCGATGACGGGTCAATTCGCACGAACGTGGAGCCCGACAGGCGCGTACCCCGGCGATATCCACCACCCCCGACGAGGCCTGAAAATCGATACGGCAGTACCCGAGCGTCGTGTCGGCATACGCACCGGATCGACCGTTATCCGAGGCGCATGAGGGGTGAGACCAATTCGACGCCCAGCGGCACGCAGATCCGCCCGCCCGAACGCAACAGCGGGCGACGTCCCTGGGTCGATTCCCCGAACCCGCATACCGGAAAATTCGTAGAAACCCGTGGCAGCGGCTGTTCAGTCGCTCAATCGACGCATCAACTACATCAGCAGCCTCGCGATAGTTCGGCAGTATGAGACCTCTGTTTCCGACATCCGAGCAGCGCGCCCACCGCACCTCGCATCATCGCAGTTCGGAAGGAAACAGTCGCCGGAACACCATCGACGAACGCGACATACCCGGGCGGAACAGCGCATCGGTCGACATGGTCGACTATCGCGATAATCGTTGCCGATCTCCGCTCGATACAGGGAAATCTCCAGTCGATCTGGGACAATATTGACCCAAATCAGACTGTTACCAAGAGGCTATCCCCCTGATACAGTATGGACATTCGGCGAGGAAGACGGGCAATGGCGACCAAAACCGGCACAGCGTCTCCGATAGCGCGAGAGCTCGGGATGCGTAGTTATCGTTTGCCGCGATCGGGTGCGGTAACCGGAGAAGTTACACCGAGCACGCTCGGTGGTATGCCCGTGGAGATTTATACAGTGGAGCTCGTACAGTGACTTTCCTCGACCACCGGCCGATGCGGTGCACGTCGACCGACAAGCCCTCGGACGTCGCCGTTGCCGAGCCGGCACCGGCGAGCGTTTCACGCGAGACCGCATCGGTTCTCGATTTACTTCCGCATCCGGTCTGGGTGGGAAACGCTGCCACCCGGGCCGGTTACTCCAACAAGGCGTGGCGCGAGTACACCGGCTCCCTCGAAGCCCACACCACTGTCGAAGACATCCTTCACGTTGTACACCCCAGCGACATCGCGGCCGTCTACACCGCCTGGCAGGAGGCGCAGGAGCGTCGAGGAATTGTCGACGTCGAGTGTCGCCTGCGTCACCACTGCGGTTACTACCGCTGGTTCTCGATCACGGCAAAGCCCGAATCGTTCGACGATCAGCTTTCACAATGGAGCGTCACCTTCGTCGACGTCGACGAGCACGTATCGAAAATGCGCAGCCTGTCGGAGCAACTGCAAAAACAGAACAACATGCTCGATGTGAGCGTGGACTGCATCAAGATCCTTCACGTCGACGGCCGTTTGTCGCACATGAACAAGTCCGGCTACCTGGCGTTCGGCATTCCGCCGGAGGTGAACATTGCCGGACTCCAATGGTTGGACCTGTTACCCAAAGAGGTGCGCGCTCAGGGCAGAAAGGCACTCGGCACCGCGTTGGACGGCAGAAACGCACGTTTCATGGGAATGAGTATCGCGCCGGGCCAGAAGCCTCAGCATTGGGACAACATACTGACGCCGATGAAGGACGACGACGGAACGACCAGTGGGATCCTCTGTGTGTCCCGGAACGTGACGCCACAACGTGAAGCCGAACTTCGTTTGCGCATCGCGAGCGAACGAGACGAACTCACAGGTTTGCACAACCGTCGCTCGTTCAACGTGAAGTTGAAACAATTCCTGGGAAGCTCTCATCGCGAGGCGATGTCGGTGGGCCTGATGCTCGTCGATCTGGACCACTTCAAACACGTCAATGACACCCTCGGCCATCCGGCAGGCGATCATCTGCTACGGATTCTGTCCCGGCGACTGAGTGCATGCCTACCGGCGAACAGCTATGTCGCCAGACTGGGCGGCGACGAGTTCGCGATCCTGATCGGCGACGTGCAGAACGAGGCCGAGTTCCTGGCGGCAGCCGAACAGGTACTGACACAGATACATGCTCCGATCACCTACGGCGGCAAAGTGGTCAACGGCGGAATGAGTATCGGCTGCGCCGTCTACCCCCGCGACGCACAGAACGCCGCGAATCTGATGAAGTGCGCCGACACCGCACTCAACGATCTCAAGGCCGGTGGCCGCGGCGGCATCAGAATGTTCAGTACCACGATGCTGGCCGATGCCGAGCGGACGGCCACACAGCTGCGCAACGCGCGTCAAATCGTCCGTGACGACGCCATCGAGCCCTACTACCAGCCCAAGGTCCGACTCGACGACGGGTCGATCGTCGGATTCGAAGCTCTTCTTCGGTGGCGATCGCCATGCGGCGACATCCAGGCACCCGACTCGGTGGCCGAGGCATTCAATGATCACGAGTTGGCAGCCAAGATCAGCGATCTGATGCAGATCAAGGTTTTCGCGGACATGTCCCGATGGATGGAGTCGGGCGTGACGGTCCTACCGGTATCGCTCAACGCGTCGCCGGTGGAGTTTCTCCGCGACAACTACGCGGAGCGACTGCTACGTAGACTCGAGCACTTCCGGATACCGCTGTCGCTCGTCGAAGTCGAGATCACCGAACATTTCCTCGGTGAGCGCGGCTCCGAGTACGTGGTGCGGGCATTGCGCAAGCTCAAGCGATCCGGCGTACGGATCACGCTGGACGATTTCGGTACCGGCCATTCCTCCTTCACCCATCTGAGGGACTATCCGGTCGACTCTCTCAAGATCGACTGCGATTTCGTCCGCCGGCTGAGCGAAGAACCGTTCATCGCGGCAATAGTGCAGGCAATCGTCCACTTGGGACCGATCCTCGCACTCGACGTGGTGGCCGAAGGAATCGAAACGGACGAACAACGGCAGGTGCTGCTCGACCTCGGCTGCGAGATCGGCCAAGGCTATCTGTTCAGCAAAGCCGTCGACGCCGATTCCGTCGAGCGCATGCTCGTCGACGGCGGGACGGCCGTCTTCGCCTGAGCGTGTCCGTTGCACGCACGACACGTAGCAGGACAAATCCCGCCGGCTCGGCAGTACCCTGTTTCCCATGACGAATGCACTTCCCGGCGCCCTGGCATCGGCTGCACGGTTCGCCGGAGTTCTGGCTCTCGCAGTAGTGGTTGTCTCCGTCGTCGAAAGACTGACCGGCGCACATCAGACCACCACCGGACCGGCATCGTTGACAGGGCCGAATCAGCAACTCTGACCTCGGTCACTCGGTCGTCGTATCGCTGTCGCCGGTGCGTCAATTGGCCACCGGCGCATCAAGACCCCTTGTTGATCTCGATCATCGGCTCACGGTAGCGGTCGAGAAACCTCGGTCGATCACCATCTCGATCGTGCCTGCCACCAGAATCTTGTTCAACGCGACTGCGAAAAATTGCGCGCAGGCGCAATGCCTTCGAAACATCGTCGATACGAGAGCTTCGTAGGGTGTGCGCCATCGGGCTCGCAATCAGGTGTGTAGCCCCGAGCCAGGGCGAGGGGTAAGCACATGAGTGGGAATGCAGTTCGCGTGCAGGCGATCAAGGACGTCGAGGCCTACACACCTCCGACCGTCAGCTTCACCACCGACGAGGCACCCGGCGAGGTGTTCGGGGCGAACGTCTTCAACAAGGTGGTCATGCAGAAGCGACTGCCGAAAATGATCTACAAATCGGTGATCGCCACGGTTGAGCAGGGCAAGCCACTCGACCCCATGGTGGCGGACGCCGTTGCGTCGGCGATGAAGGACTGGGCGTTGGAGAAGGGCGCCACCCACTACGCGCATGTCTTCTATCCCTTGACCGGCCTTACCGCGGAGAAGCACGACAGTTTCCTCGAGCCGGTCGCAGACGGATCGGCGCTCGCCGAATTCGCCGGCAAGACGCTGATCCAAGGGGAACCGGACGCATCCAGCTTCCCCAACGGGGGTTTGCGCAACACCTTCGAGGCCCGCGGTTACACGGGATGGGATGTCACCAGCCCGGCCTACGTCCTCGAGAACCCCAACGGCAACACGCTGTGCATCCCGACAGTGTTCGTCTCGATGACCGGCGAAGCTCTCGACCACAAAACTCCTCTCCTCCGCTCGCAGCAGGCAATGGGAACACACGCCGAACGTATTCTGAAGTTGTTCGGACACAACGATCCTGGACACATCGTCTCGTTCTGCGGCCCAGAGCAGGAGTACTTTTTGGTGGACCGTCATTTCTTCGTCGCGCGGCCGGATCTGCTCAACGCCGGCAGAACTCTCTTCGGTGCGAAGCCGCCCAAGGGACAGGAATTCGACGACCACTACTTCGGCGCCATCCCCGAGCGGGTGCTCGGGTTCATGATGGACACCGAACGTGAACTCTTCAAACTCGGCATACCTGCGAAGACTCGCCACAACGAGGTTGCTCCCGGACAATTCGAGATCGCCCCGATGTTCGAGCGCGGCAACATCGCCGCCGACCATCAGCAGTTGCTCATGACGACGTTCAAGACCGTCGCCAAGAAGCACGGCATGGAATGCCTGTTCCACGAGAAGCCGTTCGAGGGCGTGAACGGCTCCGGTAAGCACGTCAACTTCTCGCTGGGCAACGCCGAGTTGGGCAGCCTCCTCGTGCCAGGGGACAATCCGCACGACAATGCCCAGTTCCTGGTTTTCTGTGCAGCGGTCATCCGTGCCGTCCACAAGTACGCGGGACTGCTTCGGGCGTCCGTCGCATCGGCCACCAACGACCATCGCCTCGGCGCCAACGAAGCCCCACCTGCGATCATCTCGATATTCCTCGGCGACCAACTGGCCGACGTGTTCGAGCAGATCGCCAAGGGCGCGGCGACGTCGTCGAAGGACAAAGGCACCATGATGATCGGCGCCGACACCTTACCGATACTCCCGACCGATCCTGGCGATCGCAACCGAACCAGCCCATTTGCCTTCACCGGCAACAGGTTCGAGTTCCGCGCCCCCGGATCGATGCAGACCGTCAACGGTCCGATGGTCACCATCAACACCATCATGGCCGAGGCCCTCGACTACATGGCCACCGCACTCGAGGCTGCAGTCGCAGGGGGCGAGGACTTCGACACGGCAGTACAGAACCTGCTGACCGAGATCATCACCAACCACGGTGCGGTCGTCTTCAACGGAGACGGCTACTCGGAAAACTGGCAGATCGAAGCCGAGTCCCGCGGGCTTCCGAACCTTCGCACCACCTTGGATGCACTCCCGGAACTGATCACCGATTCTGCCATGGAACTCTTCGAGAAGTACAAGGTGTTCAACCACCGCGAAATGCACAGCCGCTACGAAGTCGGACTCGAGCAGTACGCGCTGAGCATCGGGGTGGAGGCTCGCCTGACCGCGGAGATCGGCACCACGTCGATACTTCCGGCCGCCGTGCGCCACCAGACGGAGGTGGCTCAGAACGTCGTGGCATTGAAATCCGCCGGCATGAAACCGGACATGGCTCCACTGGAAGAGGTCTCACAGCCCATCAATGCGCTGCGTGCCGCGCTGCTCACCTTACGAACGGCAATCGAAGCCGACGCCGGTGAGACGCCTTTCGATCAAGCCAACCACGCCCGGAACTCACTACTGCCCGCCATGGCCGAGGTGCGGGCGACGGCAGATCTACTCGAAACCATTGTGGCCGATGATCACTGGCCACTTCCTACCTATCAGGAAATGCTCTTCATCCTCTGACCGCCATCGAGCGGGCCGACGATCATCGGGGATGATCGCCGGTCTGCTCGGCAAACCTGGCCGTGAACCCGCCGAGCCACGGCGCGAACGCCGACGACTCAGATATTTCCTGGCAGTCGCGGAAGAACCGATCGACCACGTCGTCGTTGCCGTCTGGACGCGCCGTCCGGCGGCAGTGCAACCATCGTTGAGCCTGTCGGACCTCGCCGCACGTCCCTCGCGATTGATTCCGGCATAACAGAACCCCGCGTCCTCGGCGCTGGTGTCGAAAGCGTGCAGCGACGCGGGTGTCGAGCCGGTGGCCGGACCTGCTTACCGTGATCTTCAGAGCAACGTGCTCGAGCTCGATTCGGGTGCACCGGCATGGACGGCGATCCACGAAGGATCGGCACGCGCGTTCAGCACCGAGCGGGTCACGTTCCGACGCGTCACAGATCGTGGACTACAAGTACAGACGTGGTTGGCGGTACGTCGACGTACGGCACTCGTCGATGCCGTCCTCGATATCTGCGCGTCGCTGTCGAGCGCTGATCAGTATTGGTGAATTCACCATTGCCGTATTTCTTCTGGCTTCACGCCGACTTTCTTCTGGCTTCACGCCGACCTGTCGGATCGACTCGAACGCTCGCTCGACGAAGATCGGAGATCGAACATGTTGTCCGTCGTCGACACCCCGAATACCGAAGATCCGACCAGCCGTCAGGAGGTCGACGCCCCCCGACCCGAACCCGACGAAGCACTCGTCCGCGTTCATGCATTCTCGGTGAATCGTGGTGAACTGTCGCTCTTGGCGAGGCGCGACGACGGGTGGCGTCCGGGCCAGGACCTCAGGGTAGTGGTCGTCCGGCCCGACACCGATGGACCGAGCGGATATCGAATCTCCACTCGTCGAATTTCGAGCAGACACCCGCAATCTTTTCCACAACCGAGATGGTTACCGTTTCAGTAACTGGTACATAGCAAGAGAATCCGTCCCGGCAAGTTAATTCCATTCTTTTACATCGGCACCAAGACAGGACTTTCAGTCGATATCCAATCAATCAGATAATGCGGACTAAACGTAGTAGTTATGAGATAAATCAGCCTGAATACCCGATTCGGGACTGATCGTCTTTACTCGACACCTCGCCGAGTCCAGCCCGACCGCACCCCGCACCACCAGGAAAATAAGGACCAATTCGCCCATCGTGACACATCTTTCGCGGTTCAGGTAACAATGTGGAGACGGTGGCACGCCGATTCACCGGGGTTCGTTCTCCGACCTAAGTAAAGGCGCTACATTGAGCACCGGAGATCCGAAAGTCGCATTGTCGTTCCCGATCATTTCGCGGGACTCATCCATCTGCGCACAAGGAACTCCGCCTGCATACAGGAAATCGGAAAGTGAATTGGGGGAAAAATGTCACACGTATCTGACGGGTGGAAATCAGTTCTCGAAACGGTTCGACGCGACCGGAACGCGAACGGATTGACACTCGTTGCCGCCTGGTGGTGGAGTCGCGGCGACGATCTCGGCAACCTGGAACTCGGACGAATCCTCGAACGAGCCGGGGTACGTATCGACATGTCGGACGCAGCGTCGGTCGACTGGGCGGTACGGGCAGTCGCCACCGAACCCGAATCATTCGACGAACTAGCCGATTGGTGCGAATTGATCGCCCACCGGTGGCAGGGAAGCAGTACCTCGGATCCGCATACGTGGCTGTCGCGGACCACATCGCGGCTGATCGAACGAATGTCGTCGCCGTCCTTCATCTCCCGCGATCTGGAGGACGCGCTCCAGCAGGTCGTGTTGATCGACGACGCACTGCGCGCCGCAGCGGCCGTACGCCGACGCACCGCCTTCGATGCAGCGCACCGGTCGGTGACTCCCCCGTCACACAGCACGTCCTTCTGAACCCGACCACACCGCACACCGGAACTACCGCACTGAACTACCGAACAGAAGGGCCACGGCGGATGCCGGCCTGACATTGGACGAGCGCTCGACGGGATACGGTCCGGTCGAGCGCTCGTCGAACGAGGGAGCCCACTGCGGTTCGCCACTGTGCAACTACGCGTTCCTCACCGAATGCCTCGACTCGCCCAACGTGATTCGGATCACCAATCCCCTCCCACCGAACGACCCGTCTACTCCACGAAAAGGAGAGACCGTGTCCGCGATCACGAATGTTGCTGCGCGTACTCGGATGGAGTTTGCCGAGCGGACGGCCCCCGTCGCAGCACACCCTTGCAACCGAACGCGCAGACTCGAACCACCGCACCCGCCGGCATCGCCGACACCGACTGAACACGCGTCCAGGATCGAGCGCTCGCAACGGCGAACTACATTCGCCAGGAAGCCGTTCCGGCTGTCGGCCGCGAAGCCGTTCAGGCTGTCAGCACGGCGGTGAACTCCACGGACACCCCCAGTACAGGACACGCGCCGGCGGACGCTTCTCTCGAGGACCGGTCGGTGCGGTGCCGGTAGTCGGCACCGGAATGACTGTTGCGCCAGATAATTTGACGGTAGAGACCCCGAGGCACAATCGCTCCGAGGTACCGACAGAACTCGCGCCGACCCTGAAACATGCGAGTGACGGGCCACAGGGCAACGGGCCAGACCGACGTCACTGCCGATACGGCGGCATTTCGTGCACACAGACTCCTTGTCATCTACCGCCACGTGCGTTTACGGTGGATTGCAGCGAGCCGATTCACATCCGAGCGGCGAACCATGCGTACGAGGACCGTGCGGTGCGAACCGCCTTAAACCGGCCAGACGGTCCTGAAGAGACAAATGTGTCCGATTTCACCATCGTCGCACGGTTGTCATTTATTACAAGATTGCCGACTAAGATGTGTCCGAAATGTAAAAGAGTTCTCACAATGTCAGGTAGGTGAGCGGTGTCCGTACGTGACCGCGTAGCGCAGATTTACGATCAGGTGATAGTTCGCAATGCAGGTGAACCCGAATTCCACCAGGCGGCCGCCGAGGTATTCGAATCCCTGCACGTCGTGCTGGAACGCCATCCACGCTACGCCGACGCCGGTCTGATCGAGCGGCTGTGCGAGCCGGAACGCCAGATCATCTTCCGGGTGCCGTGGACCGACGACCAGGGCAACGTTCACGTCAACCGTGGCTTCCGCGTGCAGTACAACAGCGCACTCGGACCGTACAAGGGCGGCCTGCGTTTTCACCCCAGTGTCAACCTGGGCATTGTGAAATTCCTCGGTTTCGAGCAGATTTTCAAGAACTCTCTCACGGGTCTGCCCATCGGCGGCGGCAAGGGCGGCTCGGACTTCGATCCCAAGGGCCGGTCCGACGCCGAGGTCATGCGTTTCTGTCAATCTTTCATGACGGAACTTCAGCGCCATATCGGTGAGTACACCGACGTTCCCGCCGGCGACATCGGCGTTGGTGGTCGCGAGATCGGCTATCTCTTCGGCCAGTACAAGCGACTGACCAACACCTACGAGTCGGGCGTTCTCACCGGCAAGGGCATCACCTGGGGTGGTTCGCAGGTACGCACCGAGGCAACCGGTTACGGCGTCGCGTACTTCGTCGCGGAGATGCTCAAGGCAAAGGGCACCGACCTCGAGGGCAAGAATGTGGTGATCTCCGGATCCGGCAACGTCGCGATCTACGCCATCCAGAAGATCCACCAGCTCGGCGGCGTCGCCATCGCCTGTTCGGACTCCTCGGGATACATCGTGGACAAGAAGGGCATCGACCTCGATCTCCTCAAGGACATCAAGGAAGTTCGTCGCGGTCGGATCAGCGAGTACGCCGATGCGGTTCCGCATGCGGAGTTCATCGAAGGTGGTTCGATCTGGGACGTGCCGTGCGATGTCGCACTCCCCTGCGCCACGCAGAACGAGCTCGACGAGAACGCCGCAAAGACCTTGATCGCCAATGGTGTTCAGGCCGTTGCCGAGGGTGCGAACATGCCCACCACTCCCGGCGGCATCCAGCTCTTCCGTGATGCGGACGTCGCGTTCGCTCCGGGCAAGGCAGCCAACGCCGGTGGCGTCGCCACCTCGGCTCTCGAAATGCAGCAGAACGCCTCGCGTGATTCCTGGAGCTTCGAGTACACCGACGAGCGCCTGGCAGGCATCATGCGCGGCATCCACAAGCGCACCATCAATACCGCTGCCGAGTACGGCAAGCCCGGCGACTACGTGCACGGCGCGAACATCGCCGGCTTCGTCAAGGTTGCCGACGCCATGATCTCACTGGGCGTCATCTGAGAATAGCTGTCCAACGACACTGGGTGCCTTCGCAATTCGCGGAGGCACCCAGTGTCGTTGCAGGCAGGTCAGCTCTCGGTCGGGGTATCTGTATCACCACTGCGAGCAGTCTCGGTTTCACCGCTGCTAGCTCTCGCCTCGGCCCGATCGTCGGCCGCGGCGCGTTGCGCTGCTTCTCGCATTTCGATGCCGTCGGACACCCAGTCCCCGATCTCGCGGGTTACATCACGAACCGCGCCGGCGATGATCTTCGCAATGGTTCCGACGTGATCGGCGGCCGATTCGGTCAGTTCTTGGACCGTGTCCTTACCGCGCTCGAATTTTCCGACCATCAGTGTGTGCCCTCCCTCAGGCTGCGGTTCGTCGACGCTCGATCACGACACCTGGCGGAGTCTGTGTCCTGACCAGTCCGGGCGGCAGTGCGAGCTTGAAGATCTTGCCCCATACCGATCCGATCTGCTTGAAGAATCCGCCGGTGTTGTACGGCAAACCGTACTTCACGCACAACGCCTGGACCTGTGGAGCGAGTTCCGGGTATCGGTGAGCAGGCAAATCCGGAAAGAGGTGATGTTCGATCTGGTGTGACAGATTGCCGGACATGACGTGAAAGAGCGGGCTCCCCTCGATGTTCGCACTACCCAGCATCTGCCGGACGTACCATTGACCGCGCGTCTCCTCCGCCGTCTCGTCCTCGGTGAAGCTCTGGACCCCGGTGGGGAAATGTCCACAGAAGATGATCGAGTACGTCCACACGTTCCGCACCAGGTTGGCGGTGACGTTTCCGGCCAGCGTGGTCGCCAGTAGTGGGCCGCTGAGCACCGGGAAGACGACGTAGTCCTTGAGGACCTGCTTGCCTGCCTTGTTCCACCACCCTTTCAGTAGCGGCTTCACCTCATGCCACTTGCGTTTGCCCTGGATGACGTTCTCGATCTCGAGGTCGTGCATCATCACTCCCCACTCGAAGAGGATCATCAGCGTCAATGCCCACACCGGGTTACCCAGGTAGTAGGGGTTCCACTTCTGGGCCTCGTCGATCCGCAGAATTCCATATCCGATGTCGCGGTCTTTGCCGAGGATGTTGGTGTACGTGTGGTGCATGTAGTTGTGGGAGTGGCGCCACTGATCCGCCGGACAGACGGTATCCCACTCGAACTCTTCGGAATTGAGGCCCGCCTCCCGCATCCAGTCGTACTGACCGTGCATGACGTTGTGACCGATCTCCATGTTGTCCAGGATCTTCGACATACTCAGGGCTCCCACCGCGGCGAGCCACACCGGCGGTAGGAAGCCCAGGTACATCAGTGCGCGCCCGGCTACTTCCAATCCCCGTTGTGTCTTGACAACTCGGTAGATGTAGTCGCGATCGTCGGCACCGAGCGAGGCGACGGTGCGCTCACGCAGTGCGTCCAGTTCGCGGCCGATCTCCTCGACCTGCTCATAGGTGAGCACGGTCGGTGCGGATTGGTCGGCACGGGCGTTGTTGCCGATGAACGGGAGCGTGGGAAGTGAAAGTCCAAACATGTCGGTCTCCGAACGGTTGCGGGACGAGCAGTGATTTCAGATGTCGACGGCGACGTCGCCGACGGGGGCACTGACACAGAGCTGGATCTTCTTGTCGGGTTCGTCGTCGGTATCGCCGGCGCGGATGTTGCGGGTGCGCCCAGACGCCTTGACGGAGGTACAGGAGAAACAGATACCAATGCGGCACCCGTATTCGGGGTTCAGACCGGCGGCTTCGGCTTGTTCCAGCAAAGTGGCACCGGAATTTTCCGCTTCAACTCCGGTTTTGGTGAACGAGACCGTACCGCCGGCTTTACCGGGTTCGGCAACTACCGGTGCGAATTCTTCGGCATTGAGGAGGCTCTCGATACCGGCATCCCGGAACACCTCTCGCACTCCGCGCATCAGTCCGGGCGGCCCGCACACGTAAGCCTGGGCGTCATTCGCCACCGGATCCGTGATCCAGGAGGCTACCGAGTCCAGGTGTTCCCGATCGAAGAATCCTTCGAGTTCACCACCTCCGGTTTCGGTGTACACGCGTACCAATTTCACGTTGGGATGTCGCTGGGCGATCTCGGTCAGTTCCCGGCGATACGCCACATCTGCGTCGCGGTTGGCGTAGTGCAGAAATACGATATCGCCGTGATGTCTCTCGTCGACGAGCGTCCGAAGCATGGACATGACCGGTGTGATGCCACTACCGCCGCTGATCAAGAGCAGTCGAGAGGGTCGATCGGCGGGGAGGACGAACACCCCGTCCGCTTGCGACAGGTTGACGATCAGACCTGGCGCCGCCGAGGTGTTGAGGTAGTGCGACACCAGGCCGCCGGGGTGTTCCTTCACTGTCAACTCGATCAATTCGTGTGCATCCGCCGCACTGCCCGCAGGCGAATAACAGCGGGTGTGCCGGACTCCGTCGATCACCACACCGAGCTGGACGAACTGTCCCGCCGCGAACCCCTGCCACTGACGCGTCGGGCGCAGCGTGAGCGTGACGGAATCGGAAGTCGGGTGCTGCACGCTGACCACCTGTGCGCGAATGTCACGCACGGTGGCCATGGGGTTGATCAACTCCAGGTAGCGGTCGACGTGATGAGGGGTGACCATCGTCTCCAGCAATCCCATGACGGACAGCCTGCGCCTGACTCGAGATTCCGGGCCAGATGTGATCGACATTGTTCTCCCCCTATCAGTCCATGCCGGGAGCCGTTCCCAGCGTGCCAAATTTCAGTGTACAAATGTTCACTGAATATGGCGTGAACGGTGGACACAGACACATGTCGACGTGACTGTGATGCCGGCCATACCCGCCGCAGAAAGGGCACCGGGTGCCGCTACCTAGACTCGTCCTCGTGAGCAAGGCCGTGCCGGACGAACCGGAAAGCAGAGCAGTCAGGAAGGAACGCACCCGAACAGCGCTCCTGGACACTGCCATGAACCTGCTGGCCGATCGCGGATTCTCCGGCATAAGCCTGCGTGAAGTGAGCCGAGAAGCCGGTATCGTTCCGACCGCGTTCTACCGGCATTTCGCGTCGATGGAAGAGCTCGGCGTCGCCCTGGTCGAGGACAGCATGAGAATGCTGCGTCGGATGCTTCGCGATACCCGACGTAACTCCGTCACCGACAAAGCGTCCGCGTCACTGGAAATCCTTGTACGCCAAGTACATACACACGGCCCTCAATTTCGATTCCTGTGCCGAGAACGCTACGGCGGTGTCCCCGAGATACGTCGGGCCATCGCAACGGAAGTGCGGCTGTTCTGCAGCGAGTTGGCGGTCGATCTGTCACGGATCGCGGGATTCGAAAACTGGACGTCGGAGGATCTGGAGATGGCCGCCGAGCTGATCGTCGGCGCCATGTTCACCACTGTCGTCGAATTGCTCGACGCAGGCAGCATCGCCAACCCGCCCGAATCGGAAGTAATTGCTCGCGCGCACAAGCAGTTGCGCCTGGTCGTTCTCGGCATGCGAACCTGGAACCCATCTCGAAACTGACCTCGGGTTCACATCAGGCCGGTACGGTGAAGGCCATGACTTCCGCGACATCGATCGACATCACCGTCGGCAGCTTCACCTTCGATGCCCTCGTTTCAGGACCGGCTGACGGCACCCCGCTGCTCGCACTGCACGGATTTCCCGAAAGTGCATCGTCATGGAGTCTGGTCATGCCGTTTCTGACCGATGCCGGGTATCGAGTTATCGCACCGAATCAGCGAGGCTACGCAGCGGGCGCACGTCCCGAGGGAGTCGATGCGTACCGCGTCGAACACCTGGTCGGCGACGTCGTCGGCATCCTGGACGCTCTCGACATCGACTCGGCCCACCTGGTGGGACACGACTGGGGATCGGCGGTCGCCTGGCAGGTTGCCGGTAGTCACCCCGATCGTGTCCGCACACTGACTGCCGTCTCGGTTCCTCACCCCGCCGCTTTCGGCTGGGCGTTGCGAGAGGACGACGACCAGAAGAAGCGCTCCTCGTACATCGGACTGCTGCGCCAGGAAGGTAAAGCCGAATCACTCCTGTCCGAGGACAAGTTCCGCCGGCTGCGCACGATGTTCGACGGCCGGATCGACCCGGACATCGCCGACGAACACATCCGAGTACTCAGCGGCGACGGCGCATTGACCGGCGCACTGAACTGGTATCGCGCCATGACCCGGGATTTCGGAGACATCGCGGCGACCACTGTGCCGACCACGTATGTGTGGAGCACCGGTGATGCAGCGCTCGGTCGAGCAGGCGCAGAACGCTGTGGCGAGTACGTCGACGCGCCGTACACCTTCGTCGTCCTCGACGGCGTCAGCCATTGGATTCCGCAAGAGCGCCCCGAAGATCTGGCGCAGGCGATCATCGAGCGCGCCCGCTCCTGATCACGATCGCACCGTTCACCACCACATAGTCGGCTCCGGGTATGTTGCGGCAAACCGAATTCATTCCAGCGTCAGGAGCCCAGCCGTGACCGATTCCCCACTCCATCCCTTCGACGCGGCAATAGAGTTGGAGTCGAAGACTCCCCTCGGTGAACGCGGCGACGGCGCGGCCACCGAGCTGTCGACCGGCCGCACCACTCCCGCCTACAACAACATGGTCGGGCCGTTCGGTGGGGTGACTGCCGCCACGCTGCTCGGCTCGGTGCTGCGGCATCCGGATCGGCTGGGCGATCCGGTGTCGTTGACCGTCAACTTCGCCGGCCCGGTCGCCGAAGGGGCATTCGAGATCGCCACTCGACCGGTACGCACCAATCGCGCGACGCAGCACTGGTCCGTCGAGCTCTCGCAGGACGGGGCCGTCGCCACCACTGCGACGGCGGTGTTCGGAACCAGACGGCCTACGTGGTCGTCCACCGAGATCACCATGCCCGAGGTTCCGCCGGCGGAAGCGATTGCACCACTGGATTTTCCCGACTTCATCGCGTGGGCACAGAAGTACGAGATGCGCTTCGCGCAGGGCGCGATACCCGGGATCGATGCCGGCGAACACTCCGATTCGACGACGACGCTGTGGGTGCGCGACCGTCCCGCTCGCGCTCTCGACTACTCGTCATTGACCGCCCTGTGTGACGTGTTCTATCCCCGAGTCTTCCTTCGGCGCGGCAAAGCTGTTCCCGCCGGCACCGTGTCGATGACGACCTACTTCCACACCGACGCACAGGCGTTGACCGCCCAGGCCGACAACGCCGTTCTGGGAACTGCTCGCGCACAACGGTTCGGCAACGGCTACTTCGATCAGTCGGCCGAGGTGTGGGGCAGCAACGGTGAGCTGCTGGCCACCACACATCAGCTCGTGTACTTCAAGGATTGAGTATCTCGATCACCACACCCCGAGCCGGATTCAGCTCCTGGTGACGGCCCGGTCGCCCTCGGGAGCTCTCACCAGAGACAACGCGGCCAAGCCGATACCGAGAACGACCAGAAGTCCGATGATGCCGGCGCGGTCGGCACCGAACAGCCAGGCGAACAGACCGAAGAGGGTAGGCGCGAGGAACGACACCGAGCGTCCGGTGGTCGCGTAGAGGCCGAACATCTGCCCCTCGCGGCCGGGCGGAGTGATACGAGCGAGAAACGTTCGTGCCGACGACTGCGCAGGCCCGACGAACAGGCAGAGAGCCAGGCCGAAGATCCAGAACATCAACGGTCCCGACACTGCCATCAAGATGGCTCCCACCACGATCATCGACACGAGTGAGACGGTGATGACGCGCTTTGGGCCGACGCGGTCGTCGAAGCGCCCGGCCACCAGAGCACCGATTGCCGAGATGACGTTGGCTGCGACACCGAACAACAAGACGTCCGCGGCACTGATGCCGTAGACGTTGACCGCCAGAACGGCGCCGAAGGTGAACACACCGGCAAGACCGTCCCGAAAGAGCGCACTGGCGATCAGATACCAGATGGTGCGTCGGTCGACGTTCCACATCTCCCGTAGATCGCGCCACAACACTCGATACGACTCGACGAAGCCGGCTTTGCCTGATCCGGGGTCGACATCCGGGGTCGACAACTCCGGGACTTTCAGGAACACCGGAATGGCGAAAACTGCGAACCAGACGGCGGCCAACACGGCCACCATGCGGATATTCATCCCACCGTCAGTGCTCAGACCCAAGAATCCACGACTGTCACCGTCGCCGACGATGAATCCGAAGTAGCAGAGCAACAACAAGACAATTCCGCCGAAATATCCCATGGCCCAACCGAAACCGGAGACGCGCCCCAGGTTCTCGGGAGTGGAGACCTGACGCATCATGGCGTTGTACGGAACTTCCGCCAACTCGAAGATCACCGACCCGATCGCCAACAGCACCAGACCGAGCCACAGGTACCGATAGTCGTCCTCGACGAAATAGAGACCCGCCATCGACACGACCGTCAATCCGGTCAGGGCGGCCAACGACAGCTTGCGACGGCCTCGCGCGTCGAAGCGCTGCCCACTGACCGGCGCGAGCACGGCGATGAACAGACCGGCGATGCCGAGCGCCCAACTGAGCCACGTCGTTGCCGAAATCGTGCCGGGGAGGTCGTCCCCCACGGCATCGGTGAGGTAGACGGAGAAGACGAAGGTGAGGATCACCGCATTGAATGCGGCCGATCCCCAGTCCCACAATCCCCAGGCGAAGACCTGACTTCTGGTAGCTGCATCACCAACGCCTGCTCGTGCTTCAGGCTGCGCATTCATCGACTCCGAGGCCATGCTCGGGAGCTTATGTCAGCTTCGTGATCACGTGATGCGTGCGTGCATGAACATCAAGGTAAGTGTTAACTTAGTTGCATAGGAACCTAGTTGCATAGATACTTGGCTGATGGCTCTCGAACACGCGCTGCTCGTCTCGCTGGCCGAACACGATGCGTCGGGATACGACCTCACCCGCCGCTTCGACAAGTCGATCGGCTTCTTCCACAGCGCCACACATCAGCAGATCTACCGCGTTCTCAAACGCATGGACGAAGCCGGCTGGGTCGACGGCAAGGCAATCGCGCAGGACGGGCGCCCGGACAAGAAGGTGTACCGCGTCAGCGAGGCCGGTCATGCCGAGCTGACGCGATGGATCGCCGAACCGTCCGAGCCGAACCACCTACGCAACGAATTGGCGATCAAGATTCGGGCCGCCGCCCACGCCGACCTTCCCGCGCTACGACGCGAGGTCACCCGCCACCGCGACGGGCATGCTGCCCGGCTCGACGTATACCGGCTCATCGAAAAACGCGACTTTCCCGATCCGGCAGCACTTTCCGGTTCATCACTGCATCAGTATCTCGTTCTACGTGGCGGCATTCGCGTCGAGGAGGGGTTCACCGACTGGTGCCAGGAAGTTCTGGATGCATTACCTGCCGGTACACCACCGCAGAGCGAACACTCCCCGGAAGGACATTCCCAACCATGACCGGTGCTCAGTTTCCCCGCCTGTTCGAGCCCCTCGATCTCGGTTTCACGACGCTGCGCAATCGCGTGATCATGGGTTCGATCCACACCGGTCTCGAAGACCGAGCCAAGGACGTCGACCGCCTGGCCGCCTATTTCGCCGAACGCGCGCGCGGCGGCGTCGGTTTGATCGTGACCGGCGGCTACGCCCCCAACCGCACCGGTTGGCTGCTTCCGTTCGGGGCGAAACTGACCAATCGCATCGAGGCCCGCCGTCACCGTCGAATCACGAAGGCCGTCCACGACGAGGGCGGTAAGATCGCCCTGCAGATCCTGCACGCGGGCCGTTACAGCTACCAGCCACTCAGTGTGTCCGCGTCGTCGATCAAAGCTCCCATCAATCCGTTCCGTCCGCGCAAGCTGACCGGCCGGGGTGTGCGATGGCAGATCCGCAATTTCGACCGCTGCGCCAGGCTCGCCAAATCAGCCGGGTACGACGGCGTCGAAATCATGGGCGGTGAAGGCTACTTCATCAACCAGTTCCTCTGCGAACGCACCAACAAGCGCACCGACCAATGGGGCGGCAGCTCCGAGAACCGCCGACGCATCGCGGTCGAGATCGTGCGGCGCACACGCCAGGCCGTCGGCCCGCACTTCATCGTCATGTTCCGATTGTCCATGGCAGACCTCGTCGAAGGCGGACAAACCTGGGACGAGATCGTTTCCCTCGCAAAAGAAGTCGAAGCTGCCGGCGCTACGATCATCAACACCGACATCGGCTGGCACGAATCACGAGTGCCCACTATCGTCACGTCGGTGCCGCGAGCCGCGTTCGTCGATATCACCGCCAAACTCGAAAAGCACGTCACCATCCCGGTTGTCGCCTCCAATCGGATCAACATGCCCGAAACCGCCGAGGAAATCCTCACCCGCGGTGATGCTCAGTTGATTTCGATGGCGCGCCCGATGCTCGCCGATCCCGAGTGGGTGAACAAGGCGGGTCGGGGCGCGTCCGAGGAGATCAACACCTGCATCGCCTGCAACCAGGCGTGCCTCGACCACGCCTTCGTGCACAAGCAGGTCTCCTGCCTGCTCAACCCACGCGCGGGCCGCGAGACCACCTTGATCCTCTCCCCCACCCGACGGACCAAGAACCTCGCCGTCGTCGGTGCCGGTCCCGCCGGATTGTCCGCGGCACTCAATCTCGCACAGCGTGGTCATTCGGTGACGTTGTTCGAGGCTTCGGACAAGATCGGCGGACAGTTCGGCATAGCCCAACTCATTCCGGGTAAGGAAGAGTTCGCCGAAACCATTCGCTACTACACACGCATGCTGGCCGTGGCCGAGGTGACGGTCAAGCTCGAAACCCGGGTCACACCGGCGGATCTCATCGGTTCGTTCGACGAAGTCGTGGTCGCCACCGGAGTGACGCCGCGGGTACCGAGAATCCCCGGCATCGAGAACCCGAAGGTGCTGACCTACGCCGAGGTGGTCCGAGACGGCAAGCCGGTCGGTAAGTCCGTCGCCGTCGTCGGTGCCGGCGGGATCGGGGTCGACGTCAGCGAATTCCTCACCCACCCCACTTCCCCCACGCTGCATCTGAAGGAATGGAAGCAGGAATGGGGCGTCACCGAACCGGAGATGGCGCCGGGAGCACTCACCACACCGATACCGGAACCCTCCGAACGCGAGGTCTACCTCCTGCAGCGCAAGCCAGGGCGCATCGGCGCCGGGCTGGCGAAGACCACCGGATGGGTGCACCGAGCGGCCTTGAAGAACAAGGGCGTCCACGAGTTGTCCGGCGTGAACTACGAGCGGATCGACGACGAGGGTCTGCACATCACGTTCGGTGAAAAGCACCAGAAGCCGCGCCTCCTCGAAGTGGACACCATCGTGATCTGTGCCGGGCAGGAATCGGTCCGTGATCTGGTCGACGAACTGACCGTCGCCGGCGTCGTCACCCACATCATCGGCGGCGCCGACGTGGCCGGCGAACTCGACGCGAAACGCGCCATCGAACAGGGCACACGACTGGCGGCGACGATCTGACCGGCTACGCTGACTGGTCGTGAGCCTGCCGACACCCACCACCACAGCCCGCGCCGTCGTGACCGGCGCCTCGTCCGGTATCGGAGAGGCGCTGGCCGCCGATCTGGCCTCCCGTGGACACTCCTTGATCCTCGTAGCCCGCCGCGGCGACGTCATGGAAGTTCTCGCCGACAAGCTTCGCGCCGCCCACGGCGTCGAGGTGGAGGTTCGGGCGTCAGACCTCTCCGACAGCACGGCTCGAGCCGTGCTCGTCGAAGAGTTGAGCGGCCGCGAGATCAGCGTTCTCTGCAACAACGCCGGTATAGCCACCTTCGGGCCGGTATCCGAACTCGACCCGGGCTACGAGCGTGCACAGGTCGAACTCAACGCCGTCGCCGTCCACGACCTCACGCTCGCAGTCCTACCGGGCATGCTGGCCCGCCGATCCGGCGGGATCTTGATGGTCGGGTCCGCGGCAGGCAACATGCCCATCCCGAACAACGCCACCTACGCCGCCACCAAGGCGTTCGTGAACACCTTCGCGGAGTCGTTGCGCGGGGAACTCAAAGGGAGCGGCGTCAACGTCACACTCCTCGCGCCCGGGCCGGTTCGAACCGAAATCCCCGATCCCGCCGAGGCGTCGATCGTGGACAAATTGGTACCGGACTTCTTCTGGATCTCGAGCGAGTACACCGCGAAGGTATCCCTCGACGGACTTGCATCCAACAAGATGCGCGTCGTACCCGGCATCTTGAGCAAAGCGATGTCCGTCGCAGGTGGGTACAGCCCGCGCGCCGTCGTCGCACCGATCGTCGGCACCTTCTACAAGAAACTCGGCGGCTGAGTCAGACGTCGATGCGCCCCTGCCGGAGGTATCCGTCGGGGGCGCCTCACCCTCTCGCCACGACCAATCCGGTCCAACCGTCTCCCCACCCCGAGATCGTCCCCGAACCGGGCGGTGCGGCTGCCGGCGCGCCCTACCGCAGTCACTACGCCTACCCGATCAGCGGCACAAGAACGGTCGCCTCCGTCGACGCCGACACGAATGAGAATCCACGAGCAACATTGCTCGGCAGTCACTTACGACACTCGAACCGCCAATCGATATTCCAGCGCGCTGTTCCGAGCGGTATCGGTGGTCGGTCGCCGTCGTGAATCCGGGGACGAAATTGCCGCCGGAACCGTACTTTCCGCAGCTCTACCCGAAGGCTATCGACGTAGACGCCCGGCACCGGAGCCTGTCGTCACATCGTGGCATCGAACTGCGAGAACGCCCTCTCGTATGCCCACGCCGGGATGTGCAGGATAGTTGCGCACCGGTCACGCAACCTCGTCGCCAATACTCGCAGTCTCCAATATCTGCCCACTAGGCTCACGATGTTCGGCTCTACGTCTACTTTTCCGAACATTTGCCATTGATTTGCAAAAAATAGGTAAATGTCCGTTATGTTCTTCTTGGTGGTTGCCTTCAGCGACCGCTGCGCACCCTGCGGGGTACCGACTGCATGGAAGGGCATCAACTCGTGACTGTTCTCGATCGACTACATCCGCCCCGGCGCCGACCCCGATCCGTCGCGGTGGTCGGCACTGTTGCCCTCACTCTCGCACTCACCCTCGGCGTCACGAGCGGTGTCTCGGCCGCGGACCCCGTCACGGTCGCCACCATCGACGTCGGCGGCAGTCCGTACGCGGTCGCGATCACACCCGACGGCAACCGCGCCTACGTCACCAATTACGAGAGTAATTCGGTGTCGGTGATCGACACGACCGCCAATCCCCCGGCCGTCGTCGGCGCACCCATCGACGTCGGCACGAATCCTGGCGGGATAGCGATCGCACCCGACGGGCGCCGCGCCTACGTCGCCAACAACGGTGACAATTCGGTGTCGGTCCTCGACACGACCGCCAATCCACCAGTCGCCGTCGGCGCACCCATCACCGTCGGCTCGGGCCCCATCGGGATAGCGATCAGCCCTGACGGGGGCCGCGTCTACGTCACCAACAGCACCAGCAATTCGGTGTCGGTGATCGACACGACCGCCAATCCCCCGGTCGTCGTCGGCGCACCCATCACCGTCGGCTCGGGCCCCAGCGCGATAGCGATCGCACCCGACGGTGGCCGCGTCTACGTCACCAATTCCAATGTCGGTTCGGTATCGGTCATCGACACCAGCGCAACACCCCCCGCTGCCGTCGGCGCACCCATCACCGTCGGCTCGGGCCCCAGCGGGATAGCGATCGCACCTGACGGGGGCCGTGCCTACGTCACCAGCCAGACCGAAGCTGCGGTGTCGGTCATCGACCTCAGCGCAACACCCCCCGCTGTCATCGGCGCACCGGTCGACGTCGGCGCGATTGCCATCGGGGTAACCTTCGCGCCCGACGGTAATCGTCTCTACGTCACCGGGTTCGACGCCGGTTCGATTTCGGTCTTCGACACCACCGTCACCCCGCCGGTCGCCGTCGGCGCACCCATCGGCGTCGGCGCACTGCCGACCGGAATAGCGATCACGTCCGACGGCAACCGCGCCTACGTGACCAACTTAGGCGACGGTACCGTGACGGTCATCTCGTTCGCCGCTGCAACCCCACCGTCGGGCGGGTCGAGCGGGTCGTCGACCGGGTCCATCGGCTCGATTTTCGGTTCCTGACACGACAAGAATTCACCTACGCCGACTGTGGCCGCTCACCCGCTCCCGGGTGGGCGGCCACAGTAGCTCCGAGGATCTCAAACAACTTGTTCCAGAGGTATTCTCACCGCTTACGGCGGTTACCTGTCCCGAAGATGCTGCGCGAAATCTCTCGCCCGGCGGACGACGCCGCAGACCGCAGGAAACTCTTCACCGCGGAGTTTCCGAGAATCTGCTCGGCCAGGCTCGGGCCCTGGGGCGGAAGTGGCGGTAACGACGAAAGATCCGGCAACGGTGGCAGATCCAACGACTGGACCTCCGTGGGCGCACCGGCGACCTTGGCCGTCAACTTCTCGTACGCCGATTCACGATCGACGGTGTCGACGTACTTCACAGCCAGTGGACTCGACGTAGCTGCGGCCTTGATCGCGTCGTTGCCGATCGTGTCCATCAGTGACCTCGGCGGCCGGATCTTCGTCCAGGCAACCGGAGTCGGTGCCCCCTTCTCCGACAGAACAGTCACTATCGCTTCGCCGGTTCCGAGCGAGGTGAGGGCCTTCTCCAAATCGTAGTGCGCCGTCTTCGGATACGTTCGCACCGTCTTGTTGAGAGCCTTCTGATCATCGGGCGTGAAGGCGCGCAGCGCGTGCTGAACGCGCGCTCCCAACTGGGAGAGAACGGCATTCGGGATATCGGTGGGTAGTTGAGTGCAGAAGAACACACCGACGCCCTTCGATCGGATCAGCTTGACGGTCTGCTCCACCTGCTGCAGGAATGCCTTCGACGCGTCAGTGAAGAGTAGGTGTGCCTCGTCGAAGATGAAGACCAACTTGGGCTTGTCCAGGTCACCTTCTTCGGGCAACGTCTGGAACAGGTCGGCGAGCACCCACATCAAGAAGGTCGAGAACATCGCCGGGCGCGCAGCTTGCGCTCCCAACTCGAAGAGCGTCACGACACCCGCGCCGCCGACGACTCGCAGCAGATCCTCGGTCTCGAGTTCCGGCTCACCGAAGAACGTGTCACCGCCGTCGGCCTCGAGATTGACCAGCGCACGCAAGATGACGCCCGCCGTCGCCGACGACACACCGCCGATGCCCTTCAGGTCGGCTTTGCCTTCGGTGCTGGTGAGGTGCGCGATGACCGAACGTAGATCCTTCAGGTCCAGCAACGCCAAACCCTGGGTGTCAGCCCAGTGGAAGATCAATCCGAGTGTCGATTCTTGGGTTTCGTTGAGACCCAACACCTTGCTGAGCAGGATCGGACCAAAACTGGTGATCGTCGCCCGCACCGGAATTCCGATACCTCCGGTGCCGAGCGAAAGAAATTCGACGGGCATCGACGCCGGAGACCACGAGTTGTCACCGGTCTCGAGTGCGCGAGCCCGTATTTTCTCGTTGTCCGCACCCGCGCGCGACAATCCGGACAGGTCGCCTTTGACGTCAGCCATGACCACCGGCACACCGGCGGCCGACAACTGCTCGGCGATACCTTGCAACGTCTTCGTCTTACCCGTGCCGGTAGCACCGGCGATCAGGCCGTGCCGATTGACCGTCGCCAACGGAATTCGCACCCGCGCATTCGGATCGGCAACTCCGTCGATCACCACCGATCCCAGTTCCAGGGCTCGCCCTTCGGACGCGTACCCGGCCGCGATCTCGGCGGCCGCACCGGTCGCTGCGGCAGGGGCCGAGGACGGATCGGGCGCCGGTGATACATCGGCCTCGGCCTCGGCAGCTTCGCGTTCGGCCGCGTCGGCGGCAGCGGCGGCCTCGGCAGCGAGCCTGGCGGCCTCCGCAGCGGCGGCCTTGGCCACTTTCGCCTTCTCCGCCGGCGTCAGCGTAGGGGCTCCGTCATTCGGATCCACGGTCATTGCAAGGCCCTCCTCGTTGCAGCGCGTCGAAGATCATTCGGCTCACTCGACCACAGTGCGCTCGGCGGCCGAGTTCCACCGCAGAACCTTATCCCGCGCCGGCGCGCACTACTGTGTTCCTGGTGCAGGACAAATTGGTATGGATCGATTGTGAAATGACCGGGCTCCGACTCGGGTCGGACAAACTCATCGAAATTGCGGCTCTCGTCACCGACAGCGACTTGAACATCCTCGGCGAAGGTGTGGACATCGTCATCCACGCCGACGACGACGCACTGGCCACGATGCCGGACGTCGTGAAGAAGATGCACGCCAAGTCGGGACTGACCGAGGAGGTACGCCGGTCCACGGTGACGTTGGCAGAGGCGGAGGCGGAAGTGCTCGCCTACATCCGGCAGCACGTCCCCGTTGCCGGGACCGCACCTCTGGCCGGGAATTCCATCGCAACCGACCGCGGGTTCATCGCTCGCGACATGACGGCGCTGGATACGTATCTGCACTACCGCATGATCGACGTCAGCTCCATCAAGGAGCTTTCCCGCCGCTGGTATCCGAAGATCTACTTCGGTCAGCCCGAGAAGGGTTTGGCACATCGAGCGCTGGCGGACATCAAGGAATCGATACGTGAACTTCGCTACTACCGCGGGACTGCGTTCGTTCCGGCGCCCGGACCGTCCGGCGCCGAGATCGCAGCCGTCGTGGAGGGCTTGGGACCCGCCTGACCAGGCGATTGGATTCCTGACCACGTTTCGCGCTAGTATTTCTCTCGTCAAAGCAGCCGGGTCGAACCGGCCGCCGCGGCAATGGTGGGCGTAGTTCAGTTGGTAGAGCACCAGGTTGTGATCCTGGCTGTCGCGGGTTCGAGTCCCGTCGCTCACCCAAAGGGAACCCCCGTGAATGTCTTCGGACGCTCGCGGGGGTTCTTTTGGTTTTCCTGATCGTCACGAACGCTCTCGTCGAACAAGTGAACGCACCGTCGAATGTCGTCGAACTTCCGAAGGTGCGTTCACTCGAGAATGTCGGCAGGATGATCAGTTCACCGGCCGATCACCGCTTCAGGCGTCGGCGTTGCCCGCCTTCCACACGCTCCACGGGATGTTCCAGTCGCCGAGCCCGTCCGTCCCGGACAGCGTGCCGCCCACTGTGTTCTTCACGACGACGATGTCTCCGCGCTTGGTGTTGTCGTAGACCCACTTCGCGTTGGCCGGGCTCAGGTTCAGGCACCCGTGGCTGGTGTTGGAGTAGCCCTGCTGTCCCACCGACCAGGGCGCCGAATGGAAGAAGATACCGCTGTAGGACATCCGCGTCGCCCAGTCCACCGGAGTCTTGTAGCCGTCGGCAGATGTCACCGGAACCCCGTACGTGGACGAGTCCATCACCATGTTCGCGAAGCGGTCACCGATGATGTAGACGCCGTTGTCGGTGGGCGTGCTGTCCTTGCCCATCGAGGTGGGCATGGTCTTGACCGTCTCACCGTTCACCTGGAACGTGACCTGCTTGGTGTTGTCGTCCGCCACCGCGACGACCGCATCACCGATGGTGAACGACGTGCTCGCGTTCTCCTGCCCGTAAACACCCTTGCCCAGATCGCGTCCGTAGACGTCGACCGACACGTCCACCTTGGTTCTCGGCGCCCAGTACTCCTCGGGCCGCCACCGGACCTCACGATTGTTGACCCAGTAGAAGGCGCCCTCGACAGCCGGCGTCGTCGTGACCGTGATGGCGGCTTCGGCCGCCTTGCGATCGGGGATGTTCTCGTCGAACTGCACCGCGACGGGTTGGCCGATACCGACCACGGCGTCCTCGTTGGGCAGAACGTACGGCTTGGTGACGTTGCCCGGCGCACTGGTGGTGAAGGAGGTCACCGTCGTACTGGCACCGCCGAGTCCGTAGGCCCGGGCCTCGACCGTGTACTTGCGGTTGTACCCGAGCGGTTCGGTGGTGACCCAGGACGCTCCGTCTGCCGCTATGGCTCCGGCGACCGATTTACCGTCCTGGTTGACCATGGTGACGTCGGACAACGTGCCGTCGACGACTTTGATCGCCAGCGGATCCCCCGGCGAGAACCCGACCATGCCGTCCGATGCCGTGGCGGTCAGCTTCGGCTTGATGAGTTCGGTGAGTGGATTGGAATCGATAGGCGCCGACTCGGCACTCGTCGTGTCGGCTCCGGACGTACAGGCGCTCACCAGCGCCAGCACCCCGAGCGACGTGGCGATCATCGCCACCGATTTGGATGCGCGAACGTTTCGTCCACGCACGGACGGACCCCACCACTGACGACTCATTGTTCGACTCCGCTTTCACATATTCGACTTCCGCACGCACCCGATGGCGAGACTCGGTGCAATTACGAGATTCCCGTCACCGCGTACGCTGTCGAGTCAATGATGCCAGGCCGCTGGTTCGCACCTTTCGCCCCAGTGAGCCGAACATCATCCCTCAGGTGTCCATCGGCTCACGCAGCTCGTCGTGTTACATGCCACCCGGTCTCGCCCGCCTGGGGTAGGTTTCTCGAAATCTAGCGCCTACGGTGGCTTCACCTGGCGATTTGCTCGCGTGTCGACGCTTGCGCTAATGTTCTGTCTCGCAAGAGCGAGCGCCTATAGCTCAGTTGGTAGAGCAAGTGACTCTTAATCACTGGGTCCGGGGTTCGAGTCCCTGTGGGCGCACTTGCAGAAGATCCCCACCTTCGTCGTAAGGTGGGGATCTTTTCGTTTGCGTGCACACGGCACGAGTCGCGCGCGCATGTGTCCGCCGTCTCGGCGTTTTGCAATCGAGTGAACTCGTCGGCTAATGTTCTGTCTCGCAAGAGCAAGCGCCTATAGCTCAGTTGGTAGAGCAAGTGACTCTTAATCACTGGGTCCGGGGTTCGAGTCCCTGTGGGCGCACTTGCAACAAGGCCCCCACCTCGTCGAGGTGGGGGCCTTGTTCGTTCATGTGTTGCCGTCAGCGAATGATCTTTCTGACCACCAACAGACCCACAACAGATCCGACGGCAATCAGGGCGTACTTCACAGCCGGTTCGTTGAGCTTGCCCAGAACGGACCGTTTCGTGTTCTCCAACAACCGCTTGGGGTTGGTACGGACAGTCAGTTCGTCGAGTGTGCTCGCGAGTTGGTTGCGAGCCTTCTCGATCTCGCGCTCGATACTCTCGGTGTCCCTGGGCACATGTCCTCCACTTGTCTGTGTGCTGCCGAGTGCGCGGGCATATGGCACCGGCACTTTGTTCTAACCGTAGAGCAGCAGAATGCTCGCGCGGTCACCTGCCGTGCAACTTCTGGACTAACGTCGATACCCGTGACCGAGAACAGCAGACTGTCAGCCGGCGATACCGCGCCGGATTTCACACTTCCCGATGCCGACGGCAACCCGGTTTCGCTGAGCGACTATCGCGGACGCAAAGTCGTCGTTTATTTCTATCCCGCCGCCGGCACCCCCGGCTGCACCAAGCAGGCGTGCGACTTCCGTGACAGCCTGGCCGAACTGAACGGTGCCGGACTCGACGTCGTCGGAATCTCCCCGGACAAGCCGGCCAAGCTCGCCAAGTTCCGGGACACCGAAGAACTGACGTTCCCCCTCCTCTCCGATCCCGAGAAGGACACCCTCACGGCCTGGGGCGCCTTCGGGGAGAAGAAGATGTACGGCAAGACGGTTCAGGGTGTCATCCGCTCCACGTTCCTGGTCGATGCCGACGGCAAGATCGAAGTAGCCCAGTACAACGTGCGCGCCACCGGTCACGTCGCCAAGCTGCGACGCGACCTGTCCGTCTGACCCGTCAGGCCCCGTAGGTACCGAGAAAGAGCGCCTCGGCGACAGCCAGGGCCTCGATCTCGTTCGGATCGACGCTCTCGTCCGGGGCATGGATGCGGCACAGTGGTTCCTCGACGCCGATCAACGCGATCTCCGCGTCGGGGAACTGCTCGGCCAGAGCGCTGCACAGCGGGATCGATCCACCTTGCCCGGCAAATCCCACCTCGGCGCCGTACGCCTGTCCCAGCGCCGACGTCAGCGCCGCGAATCCCGGGCCCGTCGTCGACGCCGAGAACGGTGAACCCGTCGCCTCGGGGACAACCTTCACGCACACACCCCACGGCGCCGCCGCCTCGAGGTGGGCCGTCAACAATTCCTGCGCCCGAATCGGATCGGTTCCCGGTGGAACGCGCAGATTCAGCCGGGCCGATGCCGACGGCGAGATCGCGGCCGCCGATCCCACGACCGGCGGGCAGTCGATACCCACGATCGTCACCGCGGGTCGCGCCCAGACTCTATCGGCCACCGAGCCCGTTCCGATCAACTCGACACCGTCGAGCACACCCGCATCGGCGCGGAATCGTTTCTCGTCGTACTCCACCCCGCCCCAGAACTGCTCGCGGGCAAGTCCGTTCACCGTCGTATTGCCCTCGGTGTCGTGCAGGGTGGCCAGTATGTGGACCAGCGCCGCTACCGCGTCGGGTGCCGGGCCGCCGAACACGCCGGAATGCACCTCCCCGGCCAGGGCTGTCACGTGGACGACGACATTGGCCATACCGCGCAGTGACGTCGTGATAGTCGGCCTGCCCACCTCGGTGTTACCGGTGTCCGCCACGAGAACGACGTCGGCGGCGAACAATTCCGGACGTGCGCGCACGAGGTGCTCGAGTCCACCGGCACCGGTCTCTTCCGAGCCTTCGGCCACAATCGTCACGTTCACCGACGTATCGAGCTCCAGCGCGTCGAGCGCCCGCAAGGCGGTCAGATGCATCACCAGATTGCCCTTGCAGTCTGCGGCTCCGCGCCCGTACCAGCGACCGTCGCGCTCGGTGAGCGTGAAAGGTGGGGAACCCCAGAGCTCTTCGTCGCCGGGAGGCTGGACGTCGTAGTGGCAGTACAGCAGCACTGTCGGCGCACCCTGCGGGCCGGGCCGGCGACCGATCACCGCCGCCGAACCGTCGTCCGTCTCGATTGCCTCGATGTCGGCGAATCCCTCGTCACGGAAAGCGCCGAGAACCCACTGCGCCGCGGCCTCGCATTCTTCGGGCGGGAATGCCCTCTCGTCGGCCACCGATCGCATCGCCACCAGCTCGGCGAGGTCCTGCCTGGCCCGTGGCATGAGGTCGCGGACCGCCCTGCGTAATTTCTCGGTCGTCATCGGCATTCTCCGCTCGTCGCCGGTCGATCGTCGAATACCAGTGTGCCGGAATCGCCTCACCGGAGTCCTTCCCGGTTCCCGAGGCGACACCCGGAATCATCCGTCGTGGGAGTTGAACGGCCGGTCACCTAGTATCGAGGCGTGGGTATACGAACGGAAGTCGTCCGATTGCACGACAGCGACGCGTTTCGAGCCCCGTCGACCGGTAGATCGGTGGCCGATGACGCCCGATAAGTCGCAATCGACGAAACTGGAACAAGTTCCGGATATTCTGAACTCCGTGCAGCCGACTTCGCGCAATCAATCCAGGAAGCGACTGGACCTAGCACTCGACGATCCGCAGAGTCTCGACGAACCACGCGAGCTTCTCCCGCGCAAGCGGCCGACGCAAGAGCGTAGTCAGCGCAAGTTCGATGCCCTCCTCGCTGCATCCCGCGAGCTCCTCACCGATGTGGGCTTCGAATCGTTCACGTGTGAAGAAGTCGCATCTCGGGCCGATGTGCCGATCGGAACCCTGTATCAATTCTTCGCCAACAAATATGTCATCGTATGCGAACTGAACCGTCAGGACCTCGTCGGAGTACAACACGAACTCGCGCAGTTCGGTGGGGAAGTTCCCTCGCTGGACTGGCTCCGGTTCCTCAACAGCTTCGTCGACCACATGGCCGGGCTGTGGACATCCGACCCGTCACGCCGTGAGGTGTGGTTGGCCATGCAATCCACACCGTCCACCCGCGCCACCGGCGTGATCCACGAGAAGCAGTTCGCCGAAACCGTAGCCAACATGCTCGGTCCACTGACCCCGCGGACACGACGCGAACGACGCCTGATGATGGCGGAAGTCCTTGTTCACGTGGTCTATTCGATGCTCAACTTCTCGGTTCAGGACGGACAGTCGCACGCCGACGCCGTTTCCGAACTCAAACGCCTGATGACGGCGTACCTGCTGGTTGCCGAGAAGGAATCGCGAACCAAGAGCTAGTCCCCGTGCTCTGCCACCGCGTCGATCAGGGCGGCGAGGCGATTACCCAAAGCCTCGATGCGGTCCGGGGTCGACGTTTGCGGATCGATCAGGTAGGTGTCGCGGCGCAACTCGATCATCACCGCCGACACGCGTCGGTCGTGGCCGTAATACCGCAGCGGCACATAGCATCCGGAGTAGGGCGAGTTCTCGAAGACCTGTCCGATCCCGGTGAAGGCGTGACGGACGGCCGCGATCAGCCACGGCGGGGTGTGCAGCTCGTCGGTGCCGATACACAGCGGCGGACGCGGCGCGAGTCGATCCTCGAACCCGGACGCGATCAGCGGATACGAGTGCAGATCGACGACGACGGCCCGCCCGCACACCGTCAGTCGGTCCGCCACTGCCTCGGTGACGGCCTGGGCGTACGGGCGAAAGTATCGGTCGAGCAGTTCCGACCTACGGGGGTACGGCTCTCGACGTAACGGCGCACCCGAGCATGTTCGTGTGTAGACGGCTCCGCGCCCGAACTGCTCAGCAGGTTCACTGCCGCCCGAGAATCGCTCAGGGTCGACGACCAGGCGTGAGAGCCGATTGATCACCGTCACCGGCCGGTGACGAACCAGAGCGAGTGCCGCCAGTGCGATCTGGTCGGTCGCGGTATCGGTGGCCTCGTCCAGCTCGTCGGCGAGATCCGCGTCGGACAGAAGTAGATCCACACGGATATCGGGCGGAATCTGGCGAGACGAATGCGGGACATGAAGCACCACCGGCGACGGCTCGTCGGGCGGCAGGAGAAGGACGTCACTGAGCACGTCCTCGAAACTACCTCCAGCTATTCGGGATCCGACTCGATGACCGCGAACGCACCTGCCGTGTCGCCGTCGTGCGTCAACGAGATGTGGATCCTGACGCCGGTGAGTGCCTTCGCGACGTCACCGCGAAGACGGATACTCGGTCTCCCCCAGGCATCGGAGACGACCTCGATCTGATGGTGGATCATCTCCCCCAGCACCGGTGGGCTCGCGAAGAGTGCAGTGGACCACGCTTTGATCACTGCCTCCTTCGCGGCCCACCGGGCGGCGAAATGTCGTGCCGGTTGGGAGCTCCGGGTAGCGGCGTCGCGGCGTTCGCCCGGTGTGAAATTCGCGAGCATGGCCGTTCCCGGCCGATCCAGCTGCTCGGCGAACTCCGACACCGTGACGAGGTCGAAACCGATACCCAGAACTCCCACTGCCGCAACCTCTACTTGCAGCCGGGCAGGTTCGAACGGAACTTACCGTCGTCACCGAGGCGGGCGGTCTCGCTCAGGAGGACGTCCACTTCGAGCTGACGGGACGCCGTCGCAGGCGTTCCGTCGCCGCCGAGGCGACGATCCGCCGGGCGCTCGTAGAGGCTGTCGCCACCGCACATCGCCTTGGCGAGGCGACGTCGGCCGTCGACAGTGCGCTGCTGCGCCGTGGCGACGTATGCCGCACGCTTGTCGGCGGGTACCGACTCCACGAATGCCTGCGGATGCACCACTGCGATCAGTCCGGTGACATGCCCGAAACCGAGGCTGGTCAACAGGCCGGCGCGCAGCGGCAGCTGCTCACCGAACTGAAGCGGCTGACGTGCCCAGACGAGGTGCTCGAACTCGGCCATCTTGTCGTCGACGCAGTCGAGACTGCGGTTCGGCGGGATGACACCCTGGCTCAGTACCTGGCAGAGGCCGATCAACTGGAAGGCTGCGGCACCACCCTTGGCGTGGCCGGTCAGGCTCTTCTGCGAGACCACGAACAGCGGCGCACCGTCGCTGCGTCCCAGCGCCCCAGCGAGACGCTCGTGCAGCTCCGCCTCGTTGGGATCGTTGGCGGCAGTGGAGGTGTCGTGCTTGGAGATCACCGAGATGTCGTCGGCGCTCACCCCGAGTGCATTGAGCGAGAGTGCGAGCTGCGAGTCCGCGCCCCCACGTCCGGCACCCAGTGCGCCGATTCCCGGAGCCGGGATGGAGGTGTTGACGCCGTCGGAGAACGATCCGGCCCAGGCCACCACACCGAGAACGGGCAAGCCCATCTCCAGTGCCAGGTCGCCGCGAGCGAGCAGGATCGTGCCGCCGCCCGCCGACCCGACGAAGCCGCCGCGACGACGATCGTTGGCCCGCGAGAAGCGGTGATCCTCGATGCCCTTGGCGCGCATGTCGTCCGTCTTGGCCGTGGCCGACATGTCACCGAACCCGATGATCTCTTCCGCGCTCAAGTCGTCGTAACCACCGGCGACGACCAGCGTGGCCTTGCCCAACTTGATCTTGTCGACGCCTTCCTCGACGGACACGGCCACCGTGGCGCAGGCCGCGACGGGGTGAACCATCGAGCCGTAGCCGCCGACGTAGGACTGAACGACGTGTGCCGCAATGACGTTCGGCAGAGCTTCCTGCAGGATGTCGTTGGGACGGTTCTCGCCGAGCAGCGTGTCGATGTACAGGCTCCTCATGGAGGACATGCCGCCCATGCCGGTGCCCTGTGTATTGGCGACCAGGCTCGGGTGCACCCAGCGGAGCAGCTCGCTCGGGGTGAAGCCGCCGGTGAGGAAGGCGTCCACCGTCGCGACGATATTCCACAGTCCGACGCGGTCGACCGAATCGGCCATGTCCGCGGGGATGCCCCACTTGGTGACGTCGAAGTTGGTCGGAATCTGGCCGCCCACACTACGAGTGAGCTTCATCTTGCGGGGAACGCGGATCTCGGTACCGGCGCGGCGGGTCACCGTCCAGTCACCGGATTCGGCGGACACCGACGCAACCGTGTTGTCGGGATCGGATTCGACGAAGGCCGCAGCCTCCGCCTCACTGCCGACCACGAAGCTCAGATCCTTGTCCAAGAACACGGAGGTGAGCAGCGGCGCGGTGTGATCGATCATCGCACCGTCGTCGACGAAACTGCGGATACCGCAGCGCTCGACGACAGCGTCGTTGTACCTGTCGGCGATCTCCGCCTCCGGCACCAGGTCACCGGATTCGACGTCGTACCAACCCGGCTTGGGGTCGTTCTCCCAGACGATGAGACCGGTGTTCCACGCCAGCTCGAGAACACCTGCGGCGGAGAGCTGCTCGTGCACCTCCATCTCGAAGCGGGTGCGCGAGGAACCGTAGGGGCCGAGCTCTCCTGCACCCACGATGACCACGAGGTCCGCCGGAGCGACATCCAGTTCGGGCCAGCTCGGAATCGCGATCGAACTGTCGATGCGGGCCGGGGCGGGCAGAGCCAGGATGCTGTTCTCGTCGACGGCTTCGTCCACGGCCTCGGCGAGATCCGCTACCTCGGCTGCTTCCTTCGCCAGTGCGCCCAGATCCAGGTCGGCCTCGGACAGTCCACCGGTGAGGTCCACTTCGAGCGGAGCCTCGGCAGCGGAGCGACGCGACGCCCGCGTTGCCGTCTTCAGGAGCTCGGTGGCCATCTCCTGGGTGGACCAGGTGCGAACGCCTGCAGCTTCGACAGCGTCGACGATCGGATCGTTGTGACCCATCAGGCCGGTGCCGCGAACCCAGCCGATGACGGCGTGGGCGATGGTGACCCGCTCGGCCCAGTTACGCTCGGCCTTCCAGCGGTTGACCACCGCGATCAGTGAAGCCTTGGATTCGCCGTACGCGCCGTCACCGCCGAACGTTCCACGGTTGGGTGAGCCGGGCAGAACGACGTGCAGGTGGGTGTCGACGTCACTGTCGTAGCCGATCTTCGACAGACCGCCGATCAAGCGCTCCACCGACCACAGCAGAACCCGCATTTCCATTTCCGCACGGGCACCGGCATCGGACAGTTCACCACCGACGCGAGGAGCTGCGAACGGGAACAACATCGTCGGCGTCATGGCCGGCTTGATCAGCTTCTTCGCGCCACTGGCATTCTCGGTGGCCTCGCTGCCGATCCAGTCGATCAGTGCGTCGACGTCGGTGTACGACGCCATGTTCGCGGGCACCACCCACAGGGCGGCACCGGCGCGAGCGTTCTCGCGGTACAGGTCGCGGTAGAAACCGAGACGCGCACCGTCCAGGCGCGAGGTGGTCACGAATACCGTTGCGCCACCGGCCAGGAGCTTGCCCGTGACTGCTGCCGCGATGGAGCCCTTGCTCGCGCCGGTCACGACGGCGACCTCGCCGGCCCACTCGGGGGCGTCCGACTCCGCCGACACGGCAGCATCGGCGATGCGGGTGTACAGCTCGGCCGGCGCGGTGCGGCCCTCGTCGGCGGCGCGGGTAGCCCACCACTTCGCCTGCGTGGCAACGGTGGAACCGGCCCCGACGAAATTCTCCACCGACAGCGTGTCCGAACCGAGCCAGATACGAGCGAGATCCTCACGCGCACTTGCCCAACGGTCATCGAGCAGAACGGCCTTGCGGGCGTCGAACGCCGGGGCGACCAGTCGCGGCCAGTCGGAGCCGAGCTCGGCCGAGACCAGGTCGAGGAGTTCGGTGTCCTCGACCGAAGCAGCCGGAGCCTCTTCGCTCAGCCCGAGCTGCTCGAGCACGAGACGCGCAGCCGAAGCCAGCACGCCGTTGCGACCGGTGATGTTCTCGGTGAACTCGCCCAGCGCTGCTGCGTCGACGGTTCCACCTGCTGCGCCACCTGCGGCCGGCAGCGTGACGCTGACGCCGCGAGCGGCACCGACGGATGCGACGGCGCTGTCGATGACGGCGTCGACGGCTGCCGCGTCGGCCAGGGCGCCGGAACTCAGACCGCCGAGGTCGCCGCCGCGGATGCTGGCGCCGTCACGGGTGCCGAGCGCCACTGCTGCGGTGACGTGATGCGCCCAGCCCTCGCCCAGTTCCCAGACCTTCTTGACGCGGTCCGCGATGTAGCCGGGACGCTTACCCGAGGGGCCGAACACCTTGCGCAGGTGATCGCCGATCGAATCGGAGAGCACCGGTCCGAACGGCTTGTACGTACGGGCCAGCTTGTCGACAGTTGCCCCGAGTGAGCCCATGTCGGCATCGGCAGCGCCGTCGATGGCACCGAGGGACAGCTCGGAACCGAGGTCGACGAGGAGCTGGTTGCGCCGTGATGACACACCGTCGCACAGGGCTTCGATCGTGTCGGCGGGGCCGACCTGGTCGGGACGGAGCTTGGTCCAGAGGCTGATCAGCACCTTGGTGGCGTCGGGCGCCTTGAAGGTGAGATCGTCCGGACGCGGACCACCCGATGCTGCGGCCGGGGCGGCGGCAGCAACCGGTGCCGGCGCGGCGGCAGCCGGAGCAGCCTGCGTGGCAGGTGCTTCCACCTCGTCGTCGTCATCGACGGCCGGATCGACGTCCGTACCGTAGACGATCGCAGCTTCGCGTTCGACGTTGAGAACCTCGACCGGATAGCCGAAGCGGCCCGGCAGCTTGAGGGTCTGCGATGCGAGGTTCGCCACGGTCGGGGCCGCGCCGAGGCCCACCTCGACGAAGCGCTCCACGCCGAGGCCGCCGTCGGCTTCGTCACCGAACAGCAGGTCCTGGGTCTCGATCCACCGGACCGGGCTGGCGAACTGCCAGGCCAGCAGCTCGATCAAGATGATGCGGGAGAGCTCGTGAGTGCGCGTTGCGTAGCTGTCGAAGTCTGCGAGAACTTCCTGCAACGGCTCGGACGGCACCAGATCGGCGATCTCCTGAACGAAGTCACGGCGCAGTGAGAACGGCTTCGGGACGAGGTTCGGGATGTAGCGACCGATGAGAATATCCGGGTCGATGTCGTGCGGGAGCAGATCCTGCAGGCAGCCACGGAAGTCCGCCACACCGCCGCGAAGGACGGTCGAGTGGAACGGGACGTCGATGCCTGGCACCTGGATGTACGCTCGCTTGCCACCGAACTCGGCACGCAGACGGTCGATTTCGACTTCGAGAGCATCGAGTCCGGCAACGGAGCCGGCGATGGCGTACTGGCTGCCACGCAGGTTCAGGTTGACGATCTCGAGAAACTCTCCGGTCGCCTCTGCAACACCGGCGACGAACGCCTGCACGTCGTCGTCCGCAACACCGATCTGCGACGGGCGGATGGCGGCCATGCGGAAGTCCGACCGGCCGGCTGCGTCACGGGGAACGAGCTGGTGCATTGCAGAGCCGCGCTGGAACACGACCTCGAGCAGTGCTTCGAGCGGGAAGACCTCGGCGACGGCGGCGAGGGCATTGTATTCACCGACCGAGTGACCGGCCAGCAGCGAGCCTTCGACGAAGGTTCCGGACTCACGCAGTTCCGCAACCTGGGCGACCCCGAGGACGGCCATGGCCACCTGGGTGAACTGAGTCAGGTGCAAGACGCCGTCCGGGTGCCTGTGCTCGATGCCGCGGGCCTTGACGGTCACCGGGTTGTCGCGCACCACAGCAAGAATCGAGAAGCCCAGCGCCTTGCGGGTGTGCTTGTCCGCGCGCTCCCAGACGGCGCGCGCGGCCTTGGAGCGAGCACGGGCGTCGAGACCCATACCGGGGCGCTGGATGCCCTGGCCGGGGAAGGCGTAGACGGTCTTCGGTGCCGCAGTGCGGCCGGTGGCGACCATGACGAGTTCGCCGTCGATACGGCAGCCGACCTCGACGATCTCTGCGCCCTGGTCGATACCGACACGATCGACGCGGACGTCGATCTCGGCACCGGGGCGAACCATGCCGAGGAAGCGTGCGGTCCACGCCGTCAGGCGGCGGGGCGGAACGCGGGTCTCGGACGGATCGACAGCGGTGACGACCTGCTGCGCTGCGGCAGAGAGCCACATGCCGTGCACGATCGGGGTTCCGAGACCGGCCAGCAGTGCGGCGTTCTCGGAGGTGTGGATCGGGTTGTGGTCACCGGACACCTGAGCGAAGGCACCCATGCTGACAGGAGCGAGGATCTTCGCGTCACGACGACGACGACGAGAGGTGTCGATCGCGGCGTCGCTGATCGATCCGCCTGCGCGCGCCGGATCGGCGAGTTCGCCTGCGCCGGTGCGGCCACGGATGGCGAAGCGCTCGGTCATGGTGACGACGGCGGGGGCGTCCAGGCCCTCGCCGAGCATGGCACCGACCTCCACCTTGACCTCGACGACACGGCCCAGATCGGTGTCGAGCACCGACGCGACCTCGGCGTTGACGACGAGAATGCTGGTCTCGGAGGGCAGTTCACCGACGAAGTCGACGACGTGGTCGAGGTGGACCAGGTCGAGCATGCCTTCGATGACAGGGACCGGGGCGAGCGAAGCGACGGGGGATGTTTCAGGGTCGAGCTTGGCGGCGCCGAGGACGGCGAAGACGGCGGGCCAGCAGGCTCCGACGACGACGTCCGGAACAGCCTTGCCGCTCACACTGAGTGTGGCGGGCAGACCCGAGCCGGTGACACCGGCGTGATCGGCGATGCGATCGGGAACCCACGCGACGTTGACGCGAGCCTTACCGTTCTTGACGGTCGGAAGCTCCTGTCCGGCAGCAACTGCCAGCAAGGCTGACATCGCATCTTCGGCGTCGGCCTCGGTGACGACGGGAGCGCCGCCGTCGATCACGGATGCCGGGAGGGTGATCGTGATGTCGACGGACTTGTCCGCGACCAGCGGAACCGACAGCAGGACGTGCGAGGCGTCGACGACGGTCAGGCTGGAACCGGTGGTTCCGTGCACTGCCTTCTCGGCGGACTCGGCCTTCCACTCGGCCGGATCGCCGAGGCGACGGACCGGGTTCTGCGTCAGGCGGCCGGCCCACTGCAGATCGGGTGCGGAGAGAACGGCGTCGAGCGGTCCGGGTGCGGCATCCTGATGGCGACGGCTCGCGAGAACCACCGGAGTGCTTCCGCCTGCGACCAATTCGTCGTAGGTGGCCTTCTCGAAGCGATCGAGGAGTGCACCGACCGGCTCGTCGACCTCGGTGATACCGGCAACGGCGCGACGGTGCCCGGGATGACACAGACCTGATCGGCGGAGTAGCGCGGATCGTGTGCCTGCCACAGCGAGTCACTGCGCCACCAGCGTCGCACGTCGCCGTCGACGACGGGTACGAAGTTGACGGGCTTGCCCGGCGTCTTGCACAGGGAGATGAAGAACGAGACGTCTGCGGGATGGAGAACCGTGCTCGCGTAGTCCGGGTAAGACGCCTGCAGTGCGCAGATGGCGGCTTCGGGGCGTTCGAGGGTGGCGGCGTCACCGAACAGTGTCGGGATGGGGCCACGATCCACCGGGTGCAGACGAGCTTCGGCGCGCTGAAGCATCTCACCGAAGCGGCTGCGCCAGGTGATGTCGAGCCACGGGCTTGCTGTCGCCTCGGCAATCGCATCCTGCAGATCGGCGCCGCAGTCGAATTCCTTGGCTGCGTCGATGCCGACGGTCAGCTCCAGGTAGCGACGCAGCCACTGCTGGTACGTCATGGTCTCCACGTCACCGAAGTACGGCTTGGCGGTGACGTCGAGAGCGGCGATGATCTCGTCGCGACGCTCGGCAACGGCGGCGGCATCGCCGGCGACCTCGTCGAGGAGACGGCCGGTGCGCGAGGCGGCGTTGTCGATCTCGTGAATGTCTGCACCGAGCTGGCTACGGCCGGAGGCCATTCCACCCTCGGCGGTGCCTGCACCGACCCACTCCGAGGTGCCGGGGGTATCGACGAGGAGCTGCTTGACCTCGGGTGAGGTGGTTGCCTCGAGCGTTGCCATCGCCGCCGTGCCCACGAGGATGCCGTCCACCGGCATCGCCGGGAAACCGGCTGCGGCAGACCAGCGTCCGGTCAGGTAGTCGGCTGCACGCTCAGGTGTTCCGATGCCGCCGCCGACGCAGACGATCAGGTTGGGGCGGGTGCGCAGCTCGGCGTACGTGTCGAGCAGGAGATCGTCGAGGTCTTCCCACGAGTGGTGTCCACCGGCGCGGCCACCTTCGATGTGGACGATGACCGGGAAGTCCGGGACCTCGTTGGCGATGCGGATCACGGAACGGATCTGCGCCACGGTGCCCGGTTTGAAAGCTATGTTGGTGATCCCGATTTCGGACAACTCTTCGATGAGGGCAACGGCCTCTTCGAGTTCCGGGATACCGGCGGTGACGATGACACCGTCGATGGGAGCGCCTGCGGTGCGGGCGCGCTGGACGAGACGCTTGCCGCCGAGCTGCAACTTCCACAGGTACGGGTCGAGGAACAGCGAGTTGAACTGAATGGCGCGGCCCGGCTCGAGCAGCAGCTTCAGCTCTTCGACGCGGTCTTCGAAGATCTCCTCGGTGACCTGCCCACCACCGGCGAGCTCGGCCCAGTGGCCGGCATTCGCGGCGGCGGCGACGATCTTGGCGTCAACCGTGGTGGGGGTCATGCCTGCCAACAGGATCGGCGAGCGTCCGGTCAATTTGGTGAAAGCGGTCTCGACGCCGATACGGCCACCCGGCAACGTGACCGGCTTGGGAGCGAACTCGCTCCATGACGGTGAAATCTCGGGTGCTGCACCGGGAGTGAGCAAATTACGATGCCCACCACGGGTGGATGCGGCGACAATGCCGACGCCCTGTCCGCGCAGCGCCGAGGAGGTCATGCGAGTCAGCTGATCGGTTGGACCGAGATCGAGAATCCACTGCGCGCCGGCAGCCAGCGCGCCGTCGACGGCCTCGATCCAGTTGACGGGATCGACCAGAATCGCCTGCGCGAGTTCGCGGGCGCGGTCGGCGTCGAGGCCGCAACGAGCGGCCCAACCGCCGACGAGCTCGACCGCGTCGGCGAAAGCGGGATGATGAAAACCGACCTCGGTGTCGAGGGGATCGAAGGACGGCGCGAACACCGAGCCGCCACGCTTCTTACCGTCGCGTGCTCGGGCCTCGTCGGCCTCGATCTGCTCACACCGCTCCTGCACACGCGCGAGCTGCGCGGGCGGGCCGGCGAGTACGACGCGACGGCGACCGTTGCGGATCGCGAGAACAGCGGCACGCTCGGGCGCAAGGCCTTCGGCCAGCTCGGCGACAATGGCAGCCAAACGATCTGGATCGACGTTCGACACGGCGACCATAGGCTTGGCCGATGCGGCGGCGACAATTCCGCGACGACGACCGACCAGGCTCGCAGCCGCACCGATCAGCTGAGCAACGGCAAGCAGCTCGGCATCGTCATCTCCGCCGGCGGCCACCGCAGCAACGCCGAGTTGACCCTGGGAGTGGCCGATGACGGCGGCCGGTCGGTTTGCCGCGATATCGAGCCCCTGGGCGGACAGCGCACGCAACGCCGCAAGTTGCGTGAGAAAAACGCCGGGCATCGAGACGGGCGCAGCGGTGAGAGCGGCAGCGGACGGACCAGCGGACTTCTCACCCTCTTCTTCGTCGGCGAGGTCGGCCTCGAGAATCCAGGCGATGGGATCGAAGCCCACCGGGCGAACGACCAGAAGCTCTTGCGCTACCGGAACGAGCCGTGCGGCAGCGTCGTTGACCAGGTCTGTCAGCACCGGCTCCAGGCCGTTGTCACGGCTCAGTTCCTCCAGAGTGCTGATCCACTGCGCGCCTTGACCTCCGAAGGCCACGGCATATGCGGTGTCGCTGCTGAGCGAATCGACGAGTGCACCTTTGCTTCTCGCACGTGACCCACCTCCGTCGACACCGAGCTGGTGCCCACTGCGAGTGTTCCGTTCGTTTCCTGCAGGTGTCGTGTCGTCGATCGTCACGCGTACGTCCTCTCCTGGTCACCTCTGCGGCGAGGTGTGATGTGCGGTGTGCTGCTCGATTGGGGTGCTCGCGAGTTTCGCCGGTGAAACCGCCGAGATTCGAAGTGGCCGGGGCCTCGTGCACGTCAAGGTTGGCACAGAATCATGAGGATTTCCTCACGTTTGCCGAGTGCCTCGAAATCGACGGTTTCCAGCCGGTGATCTTCCTCACGAGACCTCGCGAAAGTGACTCGCCAGTAGGTCGAGAACACCCTGCCTGGGGGTGTTACTCGTGTTCGCACAAACCTGAGGATGCCCTCACATTAATTGTTATCAATTTGTTATATGCTTGACGATTCGGCAGTACCGTGCGTGCGGCCGACGTTCTGTGTCGTAGCTCTCGTTCAAGGTGAGAGTGTCCCCGCGGACCGTATTTCTCGGGGGGAGAAATACATGGAAACAAACGCCGTCCTCACGGTCTGCGATCACATCGAAGCCGCGCATGCACACTCCGACTGGCGGCGCTCGAATCACGGGTGGCCGGGGGAATCGGAAGCCGCCTCGCTGGACTCCGTATTCTCGGCCCGATCCGCCGACGCAGCGCCCACAATCGGGGTACGGGCCGTGTTCGACCGGTGGCGCACTTGCCGGTCGCCTCACACCACCGAGCGTCTCGACGATCTGTCGGCGCTCGCCGCCTTCGCCGAACGCGGCGACGAACTGGCGGTAATCCTGGGCAACCGACAACGCGTATCCGGCAGCTACTTCACCAAAGCCGAGGCCGTCGCTCGCACCGCAACAGCGCTGATCGGCGTCGGAGCGTCCTCGAATGCCCACCTCGACGATGATCAGCAGCGAGTGGCGGTGGTCTCGGTTCCAGGACTGGGCCACAAGAGCTTCGGCGCTCTCGTCTTCCTGTCGGGAAAATCCACTGCGGACTCGGCAGATCTGCTCGAGCGCTTCGTATCAGCGGCTTGCGGAGGCGACACGTCGATCCGCGCGGCGAACGCGCCTTCCCCTCGGCCTGACGAGCACCGATCCGTCGCTCGCGAGGGTGGTGTTCGCGGCTGCTGTCGCCGTCGCGTATCCTTTGAATTCCGCGCGCGAGTGGCGGAATTGGCAGACGCGCTGGATTTAGGTTCCAGTGTCTCAGGACGTGGGGGTTCAAGTCCCCCCTCGCGCACCACGAGCGGTACCCGCGAACGGCTTCATCGGTCAGGAAGCGTTCGCGGGGCAGCTCGAATCCGTGACCAGCGCGGCAATGCCGGCGCCGATCAGACCGGACGGATCAGGCCACGAGCGTATTCTGCCGCCTCCAGATGAGCCAACGGTTCGATCGTCGGACGAATATGTAGAGGGCGTTCATTTCCGGCGGGCTTCCCGCTTCGGCACTCGCGCGCGTCGACCACGCGTTCTTGCGCGCCGAGATGACGTCCGGGGCGAGGAGGAAAACGTCGGTCACCTGGTAGTAGGCGGTGGCGTCGCTCGAGAATCCGGATTCGAAACTTTCTTCCGTCGCTCGCTCGATGTCCGGGCGTCCGCTGAGAACCGTTCCGCGAGCCGTGACCACCACCGCGTCATCGGCGAGGTGCGCGTTCATCCGCTGAGCATCGTTGTTGTCGAATCCGTTCTGCACGTCGGTGACGATCGCCAGAATCACGCTGTAGGTCGATGAATTCGGTTCGGAGGTCGTCTGTGAACTAGGCATGAACGAACTCTAGGATCTCTAGTGAGGTTCAGGTCAATCCTCGATTCGCCGGGCATTCGAATTTCACGATTACAGCAGCCGAGCCTGGTCATCCGTGACGAGTGCTACCGGGGCGGAACCGTCCACCGGAATGCGGTGGCAACCGTCGAGCTCGACCATCACCGATACTGGTTCCGGTCCTGTCGGCGCAGATATCGAACCGATCGTCGTAACCGCTGACGTTGCCGGCGCCGGACATCGATCCGCTGGAGCCAGAATCGCACGAGATCGTCAAGCAGGACTCGGCTTTCGGAGCGTTCGTCGACCATGCCGCGGAAAGGGCTCACGGATGCGGTGAGCTCGAAACGGCAGAGTCAGCCGCACGCGAACGTGCTCGAACCCAGGTTCAGCGGCCCCGGCACGACCATATCGGCGAGCACCCGGATAACGCCCTGAAGCCGTTGTCGGTGAGCGCAATGCAGTGCTCGACAGGTGACGCCTCCGTCAGCAATCGCACCGCGAAAGCTGTCAGAGTGCAAGATAATCCGCAGTCGTCCAACGGAGAGGAGGGGTGGATTGCGCGTCGGTCGGCGCGTCCGCGGAACGGATCTCGGCCACCTGCCGCGGAGCGGGAGCACTCCATGCCGCGTACCACCCGCTCACGAGTATTGCCCCACCACCAGCGCCAGGCAGATGAGCCCAATGCTCATCCGTGCAGCATGGACACCTGGCGGCCGGATGTGCGGTGGCCGCGATCGACCACTTGACGGTCAATGCGCCGGGCCTACGCCCGTTCGACATCGACCTGATCGCAATCTTCCCCCGATGAACAGAACGGACGCGCCCACGTCAGCAGTGCCATTCGCCCCAGTGGCCGATCAAATCCGAACCCGCGCAATATCTATCGCCTTGTACCGAAATGTCACCGTCCGGCAAGAAGTTCGAGTGTGTCGATGACACGGTTGGAGAATCCCCACTCGTTGTCGTACCAGGCGACAACCTTGACGTGCCGACCGTCGACGCGAGTGAGCTCGGAATCGAAGATCGACGACGCCGGGTTGCCCGTGATGTCGGACGAGACCAACGCATCGTCGGAGTATTCGAGGATGCCCGCCAACGCGCCCTCCGCCGCTGCGCGATAAGCGGCGAGGACGTCGTCGCGTGTCACGTCACGGGCCACGCTGGTGTTGAGCTCGACCAGCGAGCCCACCGGAACGGGAACACGAATCGAGTCACCGGACAACTTGCCTTCGAGTTGCGGCAGGACGAGTCCGATGGCTTTGGCCGCGCCCGTGGTGGTGGGAACGATGTTGACCGCAGCGGCGCGGGCACGACGAGGATCACGGTGCGGTCCGTCCTGCAGATTCTGCTCCTGGGTGTACGCGTGCACCGTGGTCATGAAGCCGTGCTCGATACCTGCAAGCTCGTCGAGCACAGCGGCCAGCGGGGCCAGGGCATTGGTGGTGCACGAGGCATTGGAAACGATCGTGTGCCGCTCCGGATCGTAGGCGTCGGTGTTGACGCCGAATGCGAGCGTGACGTCGGCGCCGTCCGACGGTGCGCTGACCAACACCTTCTTCGCCCCTGCATCGATGTGGGCGTTCGCCGCCTTCGCGGAGGTGAAACGTCCCGTCGATTCCAACACGATCTCGACGCCCAATTCGTCCCACGGCAACTGCACCGGGTCGCGTTCGGCAAGAACTTTGATGCGATGTCCGTCTACGACGAGAACGTCGCCGTCCACCTCCACCGGACGGCCGAGACGCCCTGCCGTGGAATCGAACCCGAGGAGCCGTGCGAGAGCGATCGGCTCGGTCAGGTCGTTGACGGCCACTATCTCCAGCCCGGTGTCCCGTTCAAGCAAGGCGCGCAATGCATTTCGGCCGATACGGCCGAATCCGTTGATGGCGATACGAGTCATCGGTACATACATCCCTTCGGTACCCTGACCTGGCCGCACGGGGAGTTCAAACCTCGAACTCGACGACGACCGAGCCGGTGACGATCGTGGACTTGCAACGTGAACGTAATCGTACCGCCGCACACCGGGTAGCGAAGGTCGAGCGCGAACCGAGCCCGACGGCACCCGAGTCGGGATCAAGGGGCTGGATGTGACCGTCAAAGAGCGGTTCGGTGCGCCAGAGCCCGACTGAGGCACACCTGGAAAACTTTCTGGAACGGTTCTACGACACACCGTCGAACAGTTCTACGACACACCGTCGAGCAGTTCTACGACACACCGTGGAACGGTTCTACGACACACCGTGGAACGGTTCTACGACACCGTGTCGGAGATCGCCTGACACGGCAGAACAGCTCTCGGGTACCGTCTAGGTGTGTCCAAGAACGCCACTAAACGCCGGCCTGCGCTGATCGTGCTGGTCATCGCGTCGGCAGCAACCTGCTTGGCGCTCGGATGGTGGCAGTGGGAGCGCTTCGAGGCTGTCGGGGGTAACGGACAGAACCTCGGTTACGCGTTCCAATGGCCGCTTTTCGCCGGATTCGTCGTGTATGCGTACCTCAAGTTCGTCAAGTTGGAAGACGTCGATCCGGAGGAAGCCGAGGCGGAAGAGGCTGCCGCGCCGCCGCGTGAGATTCCGGCGGATCTTCTGCCGCAACGGCCACGGGCTCGTTTCGACGACGCGGAATTCGACGTCGACGATCCGGAGGCCCGGCAGATGCTCGAATACAACGACTACCTTGCGCAGCTCGCCGCTCGCGAGTCCGATAGGAGCACCACGTGAGTACCGGTCCGGAAGCGCGTACCGCTGCCCCCGCAGTCAATGCCGAGAAGCAGAAGAAGGTTGCGTCGGCGCTGGTTCGTTACCGCGTTCTCGCGTGGATCACCGGCCTGTGGCTGTTGTTCCTGACCGGCGAGATGATCTACAAATACCTAATTCTGGACAACTCGGCGGATGCCCCGTCGTGGCTGTTCTACATCGGCCAGATCCACGGCCTGTTCTACATGCTGTACCTGGTGTTCACGATCGACCTCGCGATCAAGGCCCGGTGGAAGGCCGGTACGACGGTCGCCACCGCGCTCGCCGGTACCATTCCGTTCTTGTCGTTCGTGTTCGAGCACAAGCGAACCATTCAGGTCAAGCAGGCCTACCAGCTCTGACATCGTCGACGAGTGAGGCCCTGAACGCGGTTGCGTTCAGGGCCTCACTCGTCTGCTCGGTCAGCCGGCCAGAGCAGCGAGCGCCGGTACCAGTTGCACCAGTGCCCGCCCCCGGTGCGACGCGGCGTCTTTCTCGGCCGCAGTGAGTTCTGCGGCCGAGCGGGTGTCGCCGTCCGGGCGGAAGATCGGGTCGTAACCGAAACCGCCGTCGCCTGCCGGTTCACGGCCGATCACCCCGCGCCACTCACCGCGCACGACGATCTCCTCACCGCCGGGGATCACCAGTGCACACGCCGAGACGAATGCCGCGCCACGACGCCCGTCGGGAACGTCACCGAGCTGCGCCAACACCAGCGTCGTGTTGGCTTCGTCGTTGCCGTGGGTTCCGGACCAGCGCGCGGACAGCACTCCGGGCATACCGTTGAGCGCGTCGATTTCGACGCCGGAATCGTCTGCGATGCAAGCCATTGCGGTGGCAGCGGCGCCGTCTCGCGCTTTGGCGAGTGCGTTCTCCTCGAATGTGGCGCCGGTCTCGGGCGCTTCGGGGAACGGTGGCACCTCGTCGAGTCCGACCAGGTCGATACCGTGGACGCCCGCTGCGTCGAGGACGCGGTGCAGTTCTTTCAGTTTCTTCGCGTTCCTACTCGCGACCAGTACTCGTACGCTCACAGCTCAGGCACCGAACTTCTTCTTGGGTTCCGGGTTCTTGGGTTCGGGGAGCACACCGGGATACGGCTCCGCGAGTGCTTGCTTCTGGATCTCGAACAACTGCTCGCATCCTGCCAGTGCGGAGTCGAGCAGTTTGTCCAGCGTCGAGCGCGGGAAGGTAGCGCCCTCGCCGGTTCCTTGGATCTCGACCAATGTCCCGGTGTCGGTGGCGACGACGTTCATGTCTACCTCGGCACGTGAATCTTCCTCGTACGGCAGGTCGAGACGCACTCGCCCGTCGACGACGCCGACACTCACCGCCGCGATGCCACACGAGATCGGCTGCGGATCCGAGAGGAGGTCAGCGGCGCGCAGGTATGTGACCGCATCGACCAAAGCCACATACGCGCCGGTCACCGCCGCGGTGCGAGTACCGCCGTCGGCCTGCAGTACGTCGCAGTCGAGGGCGATGGTGTTCTCCCCGATCGCGGCGAGATCGATGCAGGCGCGCAGCGAGCGGCCGATGAGTCGGCTGATTTCCTGGGTTCGGCCACCAACTTTGCCTTTGACCGATTCGCGCCCGCTCCGAGTGTGCGTGGCGGCCGGCAGCATCGCGTATTCGGCGGTGAGCCAGCCGAGGCCGGAACCCTTACGCCATCGCGGCACACCCTCTTGCACACTCGCGGTGCACATCACGCGCGTGTTGCCGAATTCGACCAGAACGGATCCGGCTGGATGACTGGTGAACCCGCGGGTGATCTTGACTGTGCGGAGTTCGTCGTCCGCTCTGCCGTCTTCTCGTGTAGTCACCTTCGCGAGCCTAGCCGCCCACTACGATCGATCCCCGGTACGGCCTGATCGAGCATCAGATGTCGTAGACGCTACCGGAGGAGACGGCGTGCACCGGGCCGGAAAATTCGGACTTGGCCTCGGCGATGACGTCTTCGCGAGAAGTCCACGGCGGAATGTGAGTCAGGAGTAGTTCGCCCACTCCGGCGAGGGCGGCTACCCGCCCGGCTTCACGGCCCGATAGATGAACGCCTTCGGGTCGGTCGGGACCGTCGGTCCACGACGCCTCGGACAACAGCACGTCTGCACCACGAGCAAGTTCGACGACGTTGTCACACATTCCGGTGTCGCCGGTGTAGACGAATACCCGGCCGGCGTTGTCGGTGATTCTGAACCCGTACGCCTCCGGCGGATGATTCATCCGTTGCGCGACGACATTCAACTGACCGAACTGCACTGGTGCGTTCTCGACCCACAACCTGACGTCGAGAGTGTCGGAGACGTCGTCGGTTTCGCCCGGACACTCCGCGGAAGACACTCCGATTCGAAGCGCGGTGTCGGTCGGTCCGTACACGAGCGCACGGCCGACGGGTGGATGGGGATGGTAACGGCGCCACACCAGAAGCCCAGGCATGTCCAGACAGTGATCGGCGTGCAGGTGCGAGAGCAGAATCGTCACTTCGCCCGGATCGGCATGACGCTGGAGTGCTCCGAGCACTCCCGGGCCGAAGTCGATGACGATCGGTTCAGTTCCCGGTGCCGTCAGAAGGTACCCGGAGGCCGGAGAATCCGGCCCCGAGACGCTGCCGGAACACCCCAGGACGGTCATGCGCATACCGGTCATGCTGCCACGTCTACCTGTCTACGAAAAACACTTCACTGATTTGTCCGATCGAAGTCACACCACCGAGTCGGTGTGACTCAGGTCCGTTCAGAAACCAGGTGGTCCTGGCGTTGACTTCGACGATCTTCGCTTCTCCCGATCGCCCGAGGACAACATCCAGGCTGCTGCCACACCACCGACGGCACCGAACAGGTGCCCTTGCCACGAGACCCGCGGATCACTGGGCAGCACACCCCACAACACTCCGCCGTAGATCACGAAGACCACCACACCGACGAGTATCTGCCCGAAGTTCCGAGCGAACAGACCCCGAACCAGCAGGTACGTCACCCACCCGAAGATCAGCACCGACGCGCCGATGTGATTGGAATGCGCGCCGGCGAACAACCACGTTCCGGCGCCCCCGATCACCCAGATGATTCCGGTCACGGCCAATCCCTGCCCGATACCGGAAACAAGCACCAGAAAACCCAGAACCAGTGCGGGAACAGTGTTGGCGATCAAATGCGACCAGTCGTCGTGCAGCAGTGGCGCGAAGACGATCCCCCACAATCCGTCGAGAGTTCGCGGGGACACACCCGCATTCTGGATGCGCTGGCCGGAGACGACGTCGGCAATCTCGATCAGGTAGAGCAACACGACGAAGCCGCCGACCAGAACGGCGGACCGCTTCCACACCGACGACTGACGTGGCACCGGGGTCCGGGAACCGAAGTTCGGACTACTGAAATCCATCGTCATCGCAGGCGCCTTCCGCCGTTCTCCGCCGCTACCGTTCCGCTCTCGAGCCTACCGCCGCACCCCGCACACGCCGTCACAGGAAGGCGGAGGGAAAGAGTTCCCGATAGCTCGGGATACCGGCAACCGAGGTGGCTTCGAGAATCGCCGTGACGATCGCGCGCTCCACCACCCGAGCGGCGGCCGCGCACACCGCGTCCAGTACCGGCAGGTCCGCCGGGAACGCTGCCGGAACCTCGATGGTCGTCGCCTGCGCGTGTGTACCGGTCGCCAACGCGAAGATGGTGTCGCCGTCCAGCGGTGAGTGCGCCGGTCGAATCGCTCGTGCCAGCCCGTCGTGGCCGGCGACGGCGACGCGGCGGCAGCTCGCCTTCGTCAACACGGCATCGGTGGCAACCACACCGATGGTCGTGTTCAAGACCGTGCCCTTGGCGGCGACGACGTTGGCCGCCGCGAGTTCCGCTGTATCCGGGCGACGCAGTCCGAACGATTCGGCACCGTCCGAACCGACTCCCCACGGCAGGCCGGTGCGTGGATCGAAGACCGAACCCACCGGATTGGCCACCATCAGTGCCGATACCGTGACACCTTCCGCCGGGCCGTCGGCGATCACGACACCGGCTGTTCCGACACCGCCCTTGATTGCGCCCGCTCGCGCACCGACACCGGCTCCCACCGTTCCGGTGGCGAAATCACGGGCCGCGTCCTCAGCTGCGAGGAACCCGAAGTCTCCGGTCGGCCGCACCGTCCAATCCCCCACCGGCAGATCGAAGATGACCGCACCGGGCACGATCGGCACCACCTGGCCCGGCGCGCCCATCGCAATTCCGTGGCCGTGTTCCTCGAGCCATCGCATGACGCCGTCCGCCGCAGCCAGCCCGTAAGCGCTTCCGCCCGTGAGTAAAACGGCGTTCACCTGCTGCACGGAATGGCTGGGGTCGAGCAGATCGGTTTCCCGGGTGCCCGGCCCGCCACCGCGGACGTCGACGCCGGCAGTGGCACCGCCTGGCACCAGAACGACTGTGCACCCGGTTGCCGATCCGCTACCGAGCGTCGCGTTCTCGTCGAGCCGATGATGGTGCCCGACCAGGACGCCCGACACATCGGTCAACGAGTCGGCGGGTCCGGTGCGTGTCGGCGTCACGGCATGAGGGCCTGGACGAGGGAGTCCTGCATCCAGGTGAGCCAGTGATAGACATCGAGATGCGGCGCCCGCGGATCGTCGGCATCGAAGGCATCCGGAGTGTCCGCGTCGATACCGAGGTTGGTTCCGAGCGCCAGGCGGACATCGTTGAGCGCAGTGAGCCAGGAGTCGGCCTGCTCCTGATTCAGAACGACCTTTCCGCCTGTAGCGGGCAACGTCGCCAGCAGAACACGGGCAGCGGCAGACTTGGCGTCGATGATGCCCGGCTCGTGCAAGCTACGTAGTGCACCGTTCACGTCGGCGCCGACATCGTCGAGGTCCTCGTTGTCGAGCACTACCTTGTCGGGATCGGGCCGCTGGAAATTCGGCAGCAATCGCGCAAGGACAGGATTGTCCGGCGCCTGCGAATTACCGGTGACCAAGCCGGTGAGTGCGGCCAGTTCGTCTTGCGGAGTCGACGCCGTCCGCTCGTCGAGCAGTCCGATCACCGACTCGACCAACGATGTCAGCACCGACGCCTCGTGTGCGTCGATCTCGGACTTGAACTTCACTCCACTGAGCGAGTTCTTTCTACTCCAGGTCCGCACGCGTCGGACTCCCGTCTTCGAGGTAGGCGAACAAGTTAACGGATTCGGTTGTGAACTCAGGTGTCGTCGCGCTGCATGGTGGCCCACAAGCCGGCCGCGTGGAGTCGCTGCACGTCGGCTTCCATCTTGTCGCGGGTCCCGCTGGAGACAACGGCCTTGCCTTCCGAGTGGACCTGCATCATCAGCTCGGTGGCCTTGGCCTTGCTGTAGCCGAACAACTTCTGGAACACGTACGTCACGTAGTGCATGAGATTGACCGGATCGTCCCACACGATCGTGACCCAGGGGCGATCGGCCGATTCGGCCACCGCCACCGCTTCCGACTGCCCCGGCGTCGCCTGTGGCGAGGTCGCTGTGGCGCCCCTGGCCGTTACATCCGATGAACGTCTCGTGTGGACTGTTGTGGAGCCGGAAACCATGCCCCCAAGACTACGGCGCGACGCGAGCCGAGAACACCCACCCACGCGTCGGCGGGCCTAGAGTTGTGTGCGTGCCTACGCCATCACCCGAACTGTCCCCCCTTGTCGACGATGCGCGAGTCAGCAGCGCCCTGCTGACCGATCAGTACGAGCTGACCATGCTTTCGGCCGCGCTCGCCGACGGATCGGCGTTCCGTACCTGCACTTTCGAGGTGTTTGCGCGCCGCCTCCCCGACGGGCGACGCTACGGCGTCGTCGCCGGAACCGAACGCGTACTGACCGCACTCGAGCAATTCCGGTTCGGCGAACCCGAATTGGCGGTCGTCGCGAAGTTCCTCGACGAGAACACCGTGAACTGGCTGCGCGACTTCCGATTCTCCGGCGACATCGACGGATACCGGGAAGGTGACTTCTACTTCCCCGATTCCCCGATCCTGTCGGTACGCGGCACGTTCGCCGAATGCGTCATCCTGGAAACCCTGATCCTCTCGATCCTCAACCACGACAGTGCGATCGCCTCCGCCGCTGCCCGCATGGTCAGTGCAGCCGCAGGACGTCGAATGATCGAGATGGGCTCGCGTCGTACCCACGAGCAGGCAGCGGTCGCCGCATCCAGGGCCGCGTATCTCGCCGGATTCGACGCCACCTCCAACCTGGAGGCCGTCCGCCGACACGGCGTTCCCGGTGCCGGAACCAGCGCGCACGCCTTCACCCTCCTGCACACCACCGAGGACGGCACCGACGAGGCCGCCGCGTTCCGGGGACAGGTCGCCGCGCTCGGCGTGTCCACCACCTTGCTCGTCGACACCTACGACATCACCGAAGGCGTGAAGACGGCGATCGATGTCGCCGGAACGGAGCTGGGTGGTGTGCGCATCGATTCCGGTGACCTCGGTGTTCTCGCCCGCCAGGTACGGCAACAACTCGATGATCTCGGTGCCACGAAAACCCGCATCGTCGTCTCGGGTGATCTCGACGAATACGCGATCGCAGCACTGCGTGCGGAACCCGTCGACTCCTACGGCGTCGGAACCTCGCTGGTCACCGGTTCCGGGGCACCGACAGCCGGCATGGTCTACAAGCTCGTCGAGGTAGACGGCATCGCCGTCGAGAAGCGCAGCAGCAACAAAGCCTCACGTGGCGGCGCGAAGAAGGCGCTGCGCGTGGTTCGTGACACCGGCACCATTGTCGAGGAAGTGATCTACCCGGCCGGTTCTCCTGCTCCCGTCGCCGAAGCCGACGGCGGACGAGAGCTCCAGATCCCGCTGGTCCGCGACGGCAAGACCGTCGACGGCATCCCGACGCTCGAGGACAGTCGCGCCGTGCTCGCCGCCGGCCTGCTCAGCCTCCCGTGGGAAGGACTCAAACTCTCACGTGGTGAATCCGCGGTGCACGTTCGATTCGAGACGGGAGACCGGAAATGAGTGCCCGCGCCTTGATAGTGGTGGACGTGCAGAACGACTTCTGCGAGGGCGGCGCCCTTGCCGTCGACGGCGGTGCTGCCGTCGCAGCGGCGGTCAACGGCTACATCCGTGCGCACGAGTACGACGCCGTCGCCGCCACCCGCGATTTCCACATCGACCCGGGAGCTCACTTCGCCGAGAACCCCGACTACGTGGACAGCTGGCCGGTGCACTGCGTCGTGGGCACGACCGGCGCCGAGTTCCATCCGGCTTTCGACGCGTCGGTCGCCGGGCCTGCAGTGTTCTCCAAGGGCGCCTACAGCGCGGCGTACTCCGGCTTCGAAGGAGCCACCGAAGACGGCCTCACACTCGAACAGTGGCTGCTCGACCACGACGTCACGTACGTCGACGTCGTGGGTATCGCCACCGACCACTGCGTGCGGGCGACCGCGCTCGATTCGGTACGCGCCGGATTCACCACGACGGTCGTCCTTCCACTCACGGCCGGGGTGGCGACCACCACCACGGAGTCCGCTTTGGCACAGTTACGTGAGGCCGGGGTGTTGCTCGTGGGACGCGACTCCGATATCCCGTCCGACTCCGTCGGCATTTCCGACGTAGGCATCCACTAACCTGCTTCAGTGGCCGCTCAACTTCCCAACGTTCCCGAACTGCTCCGCGCGGCGGTGCAGTCCCTGGGTGGTGCCGAGCGGACCGCCCAGCTGACCATGGCGTCGGCGGTGGCGCATTCGATCGACACCGGCGAACACCTCGCCGTACAGGCAGGCACCGGGACGGGTAAGTCGCTGGCTTACCTGGTGCCGAGTCTGCGGCACGCGGTGGAGTCGGGACGAACCGTCGTGGTCTCCACGGCCACCATCGCTCTGCAACGTCAGCTGGTCGATCGAGACCTGCCACGTTTGGCCGACGCCCTGAAAAAGCCACTCGGACGGCGGGCAGAGTTCGCAATCCTCAAGGGCCGCAACAACTATCTGTGCATGAACAAGATTCACACCGGCGCGTCCGAGCAGCCTCCCGAGGACGAGTTGTTCGACCCCTTCACGGTGTCCAGGCTCGGCCGCGAGGTGGTGCGGTTGACCGAGTGGTCATCGGACACCGAGACCGGTGACCGCGACGAACTGGTGCCGGGCGTCTCCGATCAGGCGTGGCGTCAGGTCAGCGTGACCTCGCGCGAGTGCATCGGCAAGAATCAGTGCCCCGTCGGTGAGGACTGTTTCGCCGAGCGCGCCCGGGTCGAGGCGTCCAAGGCCGACGTCGTGGTCACCAACCACGCGCTGCTCGCCATCGACGCCATCACCGGCATCCAGATCCTGCCCGAACATGACGTGGTGGTCATCGACGAAGCCCACGAACTGGTAGACCGCGTCACCGGCGTCGCAACAGCAGACCTGACCGCCTCGTCGATCAGTGCAGCGGCCAGGCGAACCGGCAAGATCGTCGAGGAACGTGACGCCGACCGCCTCGAAGCCGCCGGGGAGGGCTGGGCCGGACTGCTCGAGGAGCTTCGCCCCGGACGCTGGGAGGGCTTGCCGGACGGGGCCGCACCCGCCCTGGCCGCGATTCGTGACGCCGCCTGGTCGTTGCGCACCGCGATCGGGCCGGCCAAGCCGGGCATGGCAGCCGCCGACCCCGAGGCCGCTGCCGCCAGGAATGCCGCCCTGTCTTCCGTCGACGATATTCACGACAGCGCCGTGCGCATCCTCACCGCCTTCGACGAACCGGATCCGGCCAAACGCAAGGACGTCGTCTGGCTGTCCTCGGACGAGTTCCGGGGTTCGGTGCGCCGCTCGGTACGCATGGCTCCGCTGTCCGTCGGCGGTCTGCTGCGCACGCGCCTGTTCGCCGAGTCGACGGTGGTCCTCACCTCCGCGACGCTGACCGTCGGCGGCTCGTTCGACGGTCTCGCCGTCAACTGGGGACTGCCTGCGGAATCGTCGACCACACCGAACACCGGGACCGCCGTCGGCTCCGAAGCACCTTCCGACGCTTCGGCATTGCGCTGGAACTCCCTCGACGTCGGCTCCCCCTTCGACTACCCGAAGGCAGGCATTCTCTACATCGCCCGGCACCTGCCCACTCCGGGCCGCGACGGGTTGGCGCCGGTCTATCTCGACGAGATAGCAGATCTGGTCCAGGCGACCGGCGGGCGCACACTCGGCCTGTTCTCCTCGATGCGAGCCGCCAAAGCCGCCGCCGAAGCCATGCGCGAGCGCCTCGACACACCGGTACTCTGCCAGGGCGACGACGCCACCGGCACCCTCGTGAAGGCCTTCGCCAAGGACGAGCCGACGTCGTTGTTCGGGACGCTGTCGCTGTGGCAAGGTGTCGATGTGCCCGGCCCGTCGTTGAGCCTGGTGATCTTGGACCGGATTCCGTTCCCTCGCCCCGACGACCCGCTGTTGATGGCGCGTCAACAAGCCATCGAGTCGCATGGCGGCAACGGATTCCTCGGAGTCTCCGCCAACCACGCGGCGCTCCTGCTGGCTCAGGGCGTCGGGCGCCTGCTGCGCAGCGTCGACGACAAAGGTGTGGTGGCCGTCCTCGACCCGCGACTTGCCACTGCGCGCTACGCAGGCTATCTGCGGGCGTCGCTGCCGCCGTTCTGGGAGACGAGCAAGCCGGATGTGGTTCGCAAAGCCCTCACCCGCATTCGCGATTCGCGCCCCTGACCGAATAGCGGTCAAATGTGCACCGCGCTACCGAATAGCGGTCAAATGTGCACCGAGGCCCGGATGAGAAGTCACATCCGGGCCTCGGTACACCACGCTGGTGCAAGTAAGCCCGCCTCCGCCCCGACGGAGTGGCGGCAGGCTCCCGGTCAGGCGTTCGCGGTGGTGACCAGTCCGAGCTCGGAGGCATTCACCAACAGTCGGTGATGCGGTAACACCCGCACCGTGTACCCGACCGAACCCGACACCGGCAGCGCCACGTCCGCTTCGAAGTTGTCCGCTCCGTCGGCGGCGCCGACGTGCTTCATCGCGAACGTCACCACGTCCGTGAGATCGTCCTCGGGTCCGACCCGTCCGACGACAGCCTGCACCTCGACGTCGGCGACGGACAGCGCGCCCAGACGGACGGACGCCGTCAAGGCGATGCTCGCACCGATCTCCGGGGTGTCCGGCAAACCCGATCCGTCGACCTGATCGACGCGCACCGACGGCCAGCCGGCTTCGATCCGACGTCGGAACTCGGCAAGTTCGCGGGCACCGGAAAAGCTGTCCGCCAACACTTCTCGCGCTGACCCGGCAGACTTCGCGTAATAGTCCACCGCGTAGTCGCGCACCATCCTCGAGGCCAAGACCTTCGGACCGAGATGCTCGAGGGTGTGCCGGACCTTCTCGACCCAGTGAACCGGTAGACCTGCCGAGTCACGGTCGTAGAACGTGGGCAGGACTTCGTGCTCGAGCAGTTCGTAGAGCGCCCCGGCCTCGAGATCGTCCCGGCGAGTGTCGTCGAAGACACCGTCCGCGGTGGGGATGGCCCAGCCGTTCTCGCCGTCGTACATCTCGTCCCACCACCCGTCGCGGATCGACAGGTTGAGGCCGCCGTTCAGGGCGGACTTCATGCCCGACGTCCCACACGCTTCGAGTGGTCGCAGCGGATTGTTGAGCCACACGTCGCAACCCCAGTAGAGGTAGCGTGCCATCGACATGTCGTAGTCGGGCAGGAACACGATGCGATGTCGAACGTCGGCCTCGTCGGCGAACCGGACCACCTGCTGGATGAGCGCCTTGCCCCCGTCGTCGGCGGGATGCGACTTACCTGCCACCACCAACTGCACGGGACGCTTCTCGTCGAGGAGCATCGCGCGCAGACGGTCCGGATCGCGCAGCATCAGCGTGAGCCGCTTGTAGGTGGGAACACGGCGGGCAAAGCCCACGGTCAAGACACTCGGGTCGAACACCGACTGCGTCCACCCGAGTTCGGCCTCGGTGGCGCCGCGTTCGAGCCACGACGCTCGCACCCGTCGACGAACCTCGTCGACAAGTTTGCCGCGCAACGTGTTTCGAGTACTCCACAGTTCCGCCGCCGAGAGTTCGTGCAGGCGCTCCCAACCGCGGGCTTCTTCGAGATGTTCGTCACCGACCATGCGCCGGGCGATGTCCATCCACTCCGGTGCCGCCCAGGTGGGGGCGTGAACACCGTTGGTGACCGAGCCGATCGGAACCTCGGCGGCATCGAACCCCGGCCACAGACCGTTGAACATCTCCCGGCTCACGATGCCGTGCAGCTTCGAGACTCCGTTGGCGCGCTGGCCGAGACGAAGACCCATGTGCGCCATGTTGAAGATCGACGGATCGGCTTCGCGACCCATGCCGACGATTCGGTCGACGGTCAACCCCGGCAGGAGCGACGACTCGTTCTCGCCGTTGGTGCCCCCGAAGTAGTGCCGGACCAGATCAGCCGGGAAGCGGTCGATACCGGCAGGCACCGGCGTGTGAGTGGTGAAGACGGTGCCTGCCCGCACCACCGCCAGTGCCGAATCGAAGTCGAGCCCCTCGGCGGTGACGAGTTCTCGGATTCGCTCGATGCCGAGGAACCCGGCGTGGCCCTCGTTCATGTGGAACACCTCGGGGGCAGGCAGACCGTACGCGGCGGTATAGGCGCGGACGGCCCGCACCCCGCCGATACCGGCCAGGATCTCCTGCTTGATGCGGTGATCCTGATCACCGCCGTACAGGCGATCGGTCACTCCGCGCAGCTCCGCGTCGTTCTCGGGGACGTCGGAGTCGAGAAGAAGCAGCGGCACCCGCCCCACCTGGGCAATCCACACCTGCGCACGCAGAATCCGGCCACCGGGCATGGCGACGTGAATGATGACCGGTGAACCCTCACCAGACGACGGGCCGGCATCGGTCAGCAACCGCAGAGGCAACCCCTGCGGATCGTGCGGCGGGTAGTGCTCGGCCTGCCATCCGTCGGCCGTCAACGACTGACGGAAGTAGCCGGACCGGTAGAGCAGTCCGACACCGATGAGCGGCAATCCCAGATCGGATGCGGCCTTGAGGTGATCGCCGGCGAGAATGCCCAGTCCGCCGGAGTAGTTGGGGAGGACTTCGCTGACACCGAACTCCATCGAGAAGTACGCGATACCCCCGGCTGCAGGCGCCCCCTTGGCAACCTGCCCCTGATACCACCGCGGAGTGCTCAGGTAGTCGTCGAGATCTGCTGCGGCACTGTCGAGATCGCGGAGGAATTCCGAATCGGTACTGAGTTCGTCGAGCCGAGCCGGATCAACTTCGCCCAGGATTCGCACGGGATCGAACTGGACGGTACGCCACAGTTCGGGGTCGAGGCGCGAGAACAGATCCTGTGTCTCGGGATGCCACGACCACCGGAGGTTGGTCGAGAGTGGAGCGAGTGCGGCGAGGCGCTCGGGAAGATGGGCACGGACGGTGAACCGACGCAAGGCTTTCACTCCGCGAACCCTAGTCGAGATCGGGCCGACATGTCCGGTGTAGTCGCGCACACCCGAGCGGGTGTAGCTCTCGCCGTTCCCGGCAGTCGAGCTCCCGCCGTTCCCGGCGGTGCGGCGTCCGACCCACTACGGTTGAACCGGGCGAGCACCTCGCCCGCGCTCTGGCCCCACCGGCAGACGTACACGACTGCGATCGATCAGCAGAAATGGAGCCCACGTGACAGGACGCCTCGGTATCGACGACGTGGTACCCGAGATCTCGGGCGACTATCCCGCAAAGGCTGTGGTGGGAGAAATCTTCCCTGTTCACGCTACGGTCTGGCGGGAGGGTCACGACGCCGTGTCCGCCACCCTCGTCGTCCGCGGACCCCGCGGTAGCAAAACTCTGCGCATCCCGATGGACCCGGGCGCACTACCGGACACCGTCGATGCCGTGTTCACCCCGACCGCCGAAGGATTGTGGACTTTCCGCATCGAGGCGTGGAGCGATCCGATCGCAACCTGGAAGCACGCCGTCGAGGCGAAGTTGTCCGTGGGACAGGGCCCGGTCGAGTTGGCCAATGACTTGGAAACCGGGGCACGACTGTTCGAGCAGGCCGCGCTGGGTCTACCCCAGGGCAGCCGCTCCCGGTTGGCTGCCGTGACCGCCGCACTACGTGCCGATCAGACCGTGACCGCCCGCGTCGCCCCGGCCTTCGCGTCGGACGTGGCCGAGTTGCTGCGCGCCGCTCCGCTACGCGAGTTGGTCACCAAGGGCAAATCACACCGAGTGATCGTCGATCGCACGAGAGCCCTTTTCGGGTCCTGGTACGAATTCTTTCCGCGATCGACCGGCGGGTGGGACGAGAACGGGAAGCCACGGCACGGGACGTTCAAGACTGCGGCCGCCGACCTGCCGCGCATCGCGGCGATGGGTTTCGATGTCGTCTACCTGCCGCCGATCCACCCGATCGGTGAGATCAACCGCAAAGGCCGCAACAACACCCTCACCCCCGAACCCGACGACGTCGGTTCACCGTGGGCCATCGGATCCTCCGACGGCGGACACGACGCCGTTCATCCGCAGCTGGGCACGCTGAAGGATTTCAAGGCCTTCGTCGCACAGGCCCGCGCGCTCGATCTCGAGGTCGCACTCGATCTGGCTCTGCAGTGCGCACCCGATCATCCATGGGCGAAGCGACATCCGGAGTGGTTCACCGTCCTGCCCGACGGAACCATCGCGTACGCGGAGAACCCCCCGAAGAAGTACCAGGACATCTACCCGATCAACTTCGACACCGATCCGCGCGGACTCGACAAGGAGATCCTGCGCGTCGTACGGCATTGGATATCGGTCGGGGTCAAGATCTTTCGGGTGGACAACCCGCACACCAAACCTCCGAACTTCTGGGAAACACTGATCGCCGAGATCAAGAAGTCGGACCCAGACGTCCTGTTCCTGGCCGAGGCGTTCACCCGCCCGGCCCGCATGTACGGGTTGGCGCGACGCGGATTCACCCAGTCGTACACGTACTTCACGTGGCGGATCGCGAAGTGGGAGCTCACGGAGTTCGGCAACGAACTCGCCGCGAAGGCCGACGAAGCCCGCCCCAATCTGTTCGTGAACACCCCCGACATCCTGCACGAGTCCCTGCAACACGGCGGCCCCGGAATGTTCGCACTTCGAGCAGCGTTAGCCGCCACCCTCGCGCCGACGTGGGGCGTCTACTCCGGATACGAGCTCTACGAACATCAAGCGGTTCAGCCCGGCAGCGAAGAGTATCTGGACTCGGAGAAGTACGAGCTTCGCCCACGCCGCTTCGCGGAGGCCGCCGCACGCGGCGAATCCCTCGAACCGTGGATCACCGCGCTGAACAGAATTCGGCGCGCCCACCCGGCATTGCAGCAACTGCGTAACCTGCACTTTCATCACATAGACAACGACGCCCTGATCGCCTACTCCAAATTCGATGCCGCCACCGGTGACGCAGTGCTGGTTGTGATCAATCTCAATCCCTTTGCCCCGGAGGAAGGCACGGTGTGGCTGGACCTGCCCGCCCTCGGCCGTGAATGGCACGATCACATGACCGTCCTCGACGAGGTGACCGGCGAGCAGTTCAACTGGGGTCAAGCCAATTTCGTCAGACTCGAGCCCTGGCGATCCGTGGCCCACATTCTGGCGTTACCGCCGGTACCATATCCGGCTCGGATCGCATTGGCGTACCAGGCACGCAATGCACACAACACAGGTGGAGGCAACTGATGCCGGCAGACAAGGCCTCGGCCGGCATCGTTCCGGACGACCACGATCTGGCCCTGCTGGCGCGCGGTGAACACCACGATCCGCACAGCGTACTCGGCGCCCACTCCCATCCCGGCGGTACCGTGGTGCGGGCTCTGCGTCCACACGCCGAAACCGTCGAGGCGGTGATCGGCGGGAAAACTTTTCCACTCCAACATGTCTCGGATGGGATCTTTGCTGCTCTCGTCCCCTACTCGGATCTGGTCGACTACCGGTACCGCATCACCTACCCCGGTGGGCGCACTGCGACCGCAGCAGATCCGTACCGATTCCTGCCGACCCTCGGCGAACTCGATCTGCATCTGTTCGGTGAGGGTCGCCACGAACGGTTGTGGGACGTCCTCGGGGCACACCCCCGCTCCTACGAGACACCCGACGGAACCGTGACGGGCACCTCGTTCGCAGTGTGGGCGCCGGCCGCACGCGGCGTCAGCGTCGTCGGCGATTTCGAAGGATGGGAAGGGCGGTTCGCGCCTATGCGGGTGCTCGGCTCCACCGGAGTCTGGGAACTTTTCGTCCCCGACATCGGAGTCGGGGAACTGTACAAGTTCCGGGTGCACGGCCAGGACGGCTCGGTACGGGACAAAGCCGACCCCATGGCATTCGGGACCGAAGTGCCGCCCGCCACCGCCTCACGCATCACCACGAGTTCACACGAATGGTCCGACGCCGCCTGGCTCGAGACCCGCGCAGGCACCGATCCGTCGCAATCTCCGATGAGCGTGTACGAGGTGCATCTGGGTTCGTGGCGTCCCGGCCTCGACTATCGGCAACTGGCCGAGGAACTCGCCGATTACGTCCTCGCGACGGGATTCACCCACGTCGAACTGCTCCCGGTCTCCGAGCACCCGTTCGGCGGATCGTGGGGCTACCAGGTCACGTCGTACTACGCGCCGACTTCTCGGTTCGGCACCCCGGACGACTTCCGCTGGTTCGTCGACCACCTCCACGGCGCCGGGATCGGCGTGCTCGTCGACTGGGTGCCTGCGCATTTCCCCAAGGACGAATGGGCGCTGGCCCGGTTCGACGGAACCCCGCTCTACGAACACCCGGATCCGCGCCGTGGTGAGCAGCTGGACTGGGGCACATACGTATTCGACTTCGGCCGACGCGAGGTGCGAAACTTCCTGGTGGCCAACGCACTGTTCTGGCTCGACGAATTCCATGTCGACGGCCTGCGCGTCGACGCCGTCGCCTCCATGCTCTATCTCGACTACTCCCGGCCGGACGGCGGTTGGGTCCCCAACATCCACGGCGGACGCGAGAATCTCGAGGCCGTCACGTTTCTGCAGGAGATGAACGCGACCGTCCACAAGAAACACCGGGGCGTGGTCACCATTGCCGAGGAATCGACGGCCTGGCCGGGCGTCACCCGAGCCACCAACGTCGGCGGTCTCGGCTTCACCATGAAGTGGAACATGGGATGGATGCACGACACTCTCGGTTTTCTCGGCCACGATCCGGTGCACCGCTCGTATCACCACCACGAGATCACGTTCTCCCTCATGTACGCGTGGAGCGAGAACTACCTACTGCCGATCAGCCACGACGAAGTGGTCCACGGCAAAGGCACCCTGTGGACGCGCCTGCCTGGCAGCGATTTCGACAAGGCCTCCGGTCTTCGGTCGCTGCTGGCGTACATGTGGGCACACCCCGGCAAGCAACTGCTCTTCATGGGACAGGAATTCGGGCAGACCGGTGAATGGTCGGAGGAGCGTGGTCTCGATTGGTGGCAACTCGACGATCCGGACACCGGCGGACTGCACCGCGGCGTCCGACAATTGGTGAGTGATCTGAACTTCGCGTATCGGAACCACAGTGCACTGTGGACCCTCGACACGTCACCGGGCGGCTACTCCTGGATCGACGCCAACGACACCGAAAACAACGTCCTCAGTTTCCTGCGTTACGGTACTGACGGCTCGATAGTCGCCTGCCTGTTCAACTTCTCGGGCAGCGCCCACTCGAGCTACCGCGTCGGGCTACCGGAGCCCGGCCGGTGGGTTGAAATCCTCAACACCGACGCACAGGCGTACGGCGGCTCGGGTGTGGGCAACCTCGGAGCGGTGACAGCGACGTCGCACTCGTGGCACGGTCGGCCGGCTTCCGCGGAGGTCGCACTTCCCGCGGCCGGAGCGATTTGGATGAGTTTGGAGCGTTGATGGTGCTCGGTCGGCGAACGACGGTGATGGCGGCTTCTCTCGTGGCCGTGTCCGCGCTGGTGGTGGGCTGCGCGAGTACCGCAGGCCGACCGGTCTCCATCTACCACGATCCGTTCCGCGTCGCCGGCCTGGACGCCACCGCCGGGCCCAGTGGATCACGACCCGGCGCGCCGAACGCCGTTCACGACATCACCGGTACCGACGGCGGCCCGATCGACGCGCTGGCGGCCAATGCGATCACCGACATCGAGACGTACTGGAGTCAACAATTTCCAGCACTGTTCGATCAACCGTTCGAACCGGTCGACGAGCTGATCTCCTGGGACCCGACCAGATCGGACGGCCCTGTGTTCTGCGAGGAAACCACCGAGGAACTGATCAACGCCGGTTACTGCAGCATCGACCACACCATTGGTTGGGATCGGGAACTGCTGCTCCCGGAAGTGCAGGAAAAGTTCGGTGATGTTGCTGTCGCATTCATCTTCGCGCACGAGTACGGCCATGCCGTGCAGCGACGGGCCGGAATCGCCATGGGAGGGCGTGAGGCCGCACTGGTACGTGAGCAGCAGGCGGACTGCTTCGGCGGCGCGTTCCTGCGCGCTGTCGCCGAGGACAAGGCCGCACACTTCACCGTCAACACCTCTGACGGACTCAACAAGGTGCTGGCCTCGGCTGTCGCGATCCGCGATGAAGATCCCAATGATCCGGAAAGTCACCACGGTTCGGCATTCGAACGTGTCACCGCCACCCAGATAGGCTTCACGGACGGCCCCGGCGCGTGCGCCCGAATGGACGCCGACGAGATCGACTCACGTCGCGCCGATCTGCCCCAACAGTTCACCCAGGACTCCGATTCGGGCGAATTGCCCGTCACCGAGGAGACGCTCGCTCAATTCGTCGCAACATTTCAGGCGATCTTCGATCTGCCCGATGCCCCGAACGTCGTCTACTCCGGAGCCGACACCGGTTGCACCGACGCCGTCACCACCGAACCCGTCTCGTACTGTCCGGCTACCAATACCATCGGCATCAGCGTCCCCGAACTGGCCGAGCGCGGAACCCCCGGCCGAATGGGTCGACGCGAATTGATCCAGACCAACATCACCGGGGACTACAACGCATACGTACTGCTCGTCTCCAGATACACCCTGGCGATGCAGAAAGGCCGCGGTCAACCACTCGACAGCCCACAGACCGCACTGCGTGCAGCGTGTCTGTCCGGTGTCATCACCGCAGCTCTGAGCCCCACCAACGCTGCGGCCTCCGGGGCGCAGGTGACGCTCTCCCCCGGCGATCTCGACGAGGCTGTCTCGGGCCTGCTCACCGACGGCCTGGCGGCCAGCGATGTCAACGGCGAAACCGTACCGAGCGGCTTCGCCCGAGTGGATGCCTTCCGGACCGGGGTTCTCGGTAGCCAGGAAGGCTGCGACAGCCGCTACACCGAATAGCGAGGTCGTCAGCGTCAGGCCGCGCAGCGGGGATCAGTACAACGCCGACGCCAGCTTGCGTCTGGCAGTGATGACGATCGGCTCGGCTGGATCGAACAGCTCGAAGAGTTCGAGGAGTCGGGTGCGGGCGGCGGCCTTGTCGTCGCCCGCAGTGCGTGAGACGACTTTGATCAACCGGGCGAACGACTCTTCCGGTTGCTGAGCGAACATCTCCAGATCCGCCGCGGCGAACTGCAGCTCGAGATTGGACGGATCGGCGTCCGCGGCGGCAATCGATTCGGGATCGAGACTCTGGACCCGGGCCATGAACTTCACCTGACGGATGGCTCCCAGTGCCTCGGCGTTGGCCGGCTCGGAATCCAGGATCACCTGATACGCGGCGATCGCGCCGTCGAGGTCGCCCGCGTCCAACAGGTCTTCGGCTGCGAGGAACCGCGGGTCGACCACATCCGGCTCGGCGTCTGCGCCGTCGGCGACCGGGCCGGACAACTTCCCTTCGACAGCCTGGAGAACGGCGGCGAACCATCCGTTGAGCTGTTCTTCGGGCTGTGCGCCCTGGAAATCGGCCAACGGTTGACCCGCAGCGACGGCGATGACCGTCGGTATGGACTGGACTCCGAAAGCCTGCGCGATACGCGGGCTGACATCCACGTCGACGTTCGCGAGGATCCACTGGCCGGCCGCTCGCGCGGCATGAGCCTCGAGAACTTCGGTGAATACCACAGACGGCTCGTACGCGCGTCCGCCGATGTTGACGATGACCGGTACTTGATTCGACTTCGCCAGAACTTCCGCCTCGAAGTTCTGTTCGGTCACCTCGACAACAGCGCCGGGGGTTGCCACAGCGCCACTTTGAGCGCCGGAGCTTGCCGCAGCAGCCGGACGCGACGGCGGCGCCGTGGCACGTTCCTTGAGAGCGGAGAGGTCCACCGCACCACTCATGGCGGCAGCAATTGCGGACGAACGAACTGGGGGCCTGGAGCCTGGTCGAGTCACGACTCCCATTTTGTCACGCCTGAACGAATCAGACGAAGACGGCTGTGCGGCTCAGGCGTGAACTGAGCCGGCACGCTGTGGAGAGGTGGACAATTCCGCCATCTTCCCCGTTCGACTCGCCCACACCTCGAAGACGACGGTGCCGAACGGCGGGATGCTCGCGAACAGTGCCCACAGGGTGGTGATCACGCTCCAGCGAAGTTTCACAGCGGTCAGAATTGCCACTGCCACGTAGGCGACGAACACGACGCCGTGGATGGGTCCGAAAACCTTGACGCCGATCTCACTGCCGTTGTCCGGGATGTATTTGAAGGCCATTCCGATCAGCAGACCGAGCCAGGTGAAGGCCTCGAGAATTGCAACGAACCGGAAGCGCTTGGCAGTGGTACTGAGATCGAAGACGTTCGCCATGCGCCCCATTGTGCCCGAACGACTACGACGCCCCGTAGTTGTGTGAGGAAAACCACGGAGCGTCGTCGAGCATTAATCCGAAAAACGGTGTAACGCGGCTGTAAATCAGGCTTTGGGGACGTGGAGGATGAGGGCGTCGCCTTGTCCGCCGCCGCCGCAGAGTGCGGCTGCGCCGGTGCCGCCGCCGCGGCGTCGGAGTTCGAGGGCGAGGTGCAGGGCGATGCGGGCGCCGGACATGCCGAGGGGGTGGCCGAGGGCGATGGCGCCGCCGTTGACGTTGACGGTGGTGGGGTCGAGGCCGAGTTCGCGGGTGGAGGCGATTCCGACGGCGGCGAAGGCTTCGTTGATTTCGACCAGGTCGAGGTCGGTGGGGTTGATGCCTTCTTTGGCGCAGGCTGTGGCGATGGCGCGGGCGGGTTGGGATTGGAGGGTGGAGTCGGGTCCGGCGACGACGCCGTGGGCGCCGATTTCCGCGATCCAGGTCAGGCCGAGTTCTTCGGCTTTGGTTTTGCTCATCACGATCACGGCGGCGGCGCCGTCGGAGATCGGGGAGGCGGAGCCGGCGGTGATGGTGCCGTCCTTGGCGAACGCGGGACGTAGTTTGCCGAGGGATTCGGTGGTGGTGTCGGCGCGGATGCCTTCGTCTTGGGCGATGACGATCGGCTCGCCTCTGCGTTGGGCGATGGTGACGGGGACGACTTCGTTGTCGAAGAGTCCGTTTTTCCAGGCGCGGGCGGCGTTCTGGTGTGAGGCGGCGGCGAAGGTGTCTTGTTCTTCGCGGGTGATGTGGGTGGATTGTTGTTCGTTGACGTGTTCGGTGAGCAGGCCCATGGCTTGGTCGGTGAAGATGTCGTGGAGGCCGTCGTAGGCCATGTGGTCGCGGAGGGTGACGTCGCCGTATTTGAAGCCTTCGCGGCTTTTGTCGAGGAGGTGGGGGGCTTGGGTCATCGATTCTTGTCCGCCGGCGACGATGGTGTCGAATTCGCCGGCGCGGATGAGTTGGTCGGCGAGGGCGATGGCGTCGATGCCGGAGAGGCAGACTTTGTTGATGGTCAGGGCGGGGACGTTCATGGGGATGCCGGCGGCGACGGCGGCTTGGCGGGCGGGCATTTGGCCGGCGCCGGCGGTGAGGACTTGTCCCATGATGACGTAGTCGACTTGTTCGGGGGTGATGCCGGATTTGTCGAGGGCGCCTTTGATGGCGATGGCGCCGAGGTCGGATCCGGAGAGGGTTTTCAGGTTTCCCAGGAGTCGACCCATCGGGGTACGAGCCCCCGCCACAATCACAGAACTGGTCACGATTTCCTCCGGCTGTAAAGAAGTGAGAAGACAAGACATTTCCGAATTCACCCCAGGCTTCGATCGCCCGGCATGACCCGACGCGTACCCGACAAACGGTAGCGCTACCGTGAACCACATGACACAGACCTCCCCCCTCGGCCCCCTGTCGTCCGACCTCGTCGTGGCGATAGACCACGTCGGTATCGCGGTCCCGGACCTCGATGCAGCCATCGCCTGGTACACCGACCATCTCGGAATGGTGTCCACCCACGAAGAAGTGAACGAGGCTCAAGGCGTCCGGGAAGCGATGCTCTCGGTCGTCGGCGCCCCGGCCGGAGCCACCGCACTTCAGCTACTCGCTCCCCTCGACGAGAACTCCACCATCGCCAAGTTCATCGACCGCAGTGGCCCCGGGTTGCAGCAGCTCGCCTACCGGGTGACGGACATCGACGCGATCTCCGAACAACTCCGCGAGCGTGGCGTCCGATTGCTCTACGATGCACCTCGTCAGGGCACCGCGAACTCGCGAATCAACTTCGTACACCCCAAAGATGCCGGCGGCGTACTGGTCGAATTGGTCGAACCAGACGCAAGCCACTAGCAGTCCCGACTCCGACAGGAATGCCAGGTAGATTGTCGCCATGGCATACGAGCAGGACCGCGGTTCGATCCAACTTCCGTTTCAGATCGCACGCAAGGGCTACGACCGCGACGAAGTGCGTAACTACTTCGAGCGTTTCGACGCGGAGTTGCGCGTCACGGCCGCTGACCGTGACGCCGCAGCTTCGCAGGCCCGCGACCTGGCCAAACAACTCGACGATGCCCGCGACGACATCGACGACCTACGCAAGGACGTCGACCGTCTTTCCGTTCCGCCGACCACCGCGGAGGGGATGAGCGATCGCATCAGTCGCATGCTCCGTCTCGCGTCCGACGAGGCGTCCGAGGTTCGCGCCAAGGCCGAGGCCGACGCCGCGGAGATGACGTCCATCGCCGAACAGGACGGTGCGCGGCTGCGAGGGCACTACGAGTCCTTGATCGCCGAACTCGAAGATCGTCGCAACGCCATGGAAACGATGCACGAGCAGACGATGGCGCAGGCCCGTACCGAGGCAGCGCGGATCGTCGAGGCCGCGCAGGCCGAGCGCGACCGTCTTGCTGCCGAGTCCGAAGCCAAGCGCACCCAGATTCGGGAGGACTTCGACATTTCGATGTCCGAGCGCCGGGCCAAGGTCATCGCCGCTGTCAACGAATTGGAAGCCTCCAGTAAAGCCGAAGCCGAACGGCGCTTGTCCGACGCGACGCACGAATCGCAGCGTCGTTTGCAGGCGGCAACCGATCAGTCGGAGCGAAAGATCGCCCACGCGAAGGAATTGGCCGAAGAGCTGCGTGTACTGCGCGGCCGAATTCTGGCTCAGCTGCTGGGAATCCGCGGTCAACTCGATTCTGTTCCCGCGATGCTCGCTTCCGTCAATCGTGAAAGCGAGCTGCTGGACGGACCGGCGGCATCGGCAGCGGCAGACGTCGACGACGCGGATCTCGACGGCGAGCAGGTCGAGCCCGAAGACGACGACTCGAACACCGACGACTCGAGCACCACCGAAATCGACGTCAGCGTGGTGGAGCAGCGCGCCCAAACCCGGAGCTGACCAGGTCTCAGGACCAGCGCCTGGTGAGCCCGCGCGTACCGCGACCGGACCAGCACCCGGTGTGCCAATGACGACGTTCCTCCGCACCACCGGGCTCGGACGGCCACGTCACGACGTGCGCGACGCCTGGACGAATATCGTGATCGCAGCCCGGGCAGCGGTAACTCTTCGTCGCGTTGGCGCCCGGAATGGGGCGCACCAGGTAAAGCTCTCCGCCCGGACCCGGCTCTTCTCGAACCAATGCTCCGCCGAACAGCATTCCGCTGTGCGGGGGCACACTCGGGCCACGTCCGCCGCGAGATTCGACGCGGGACGTGTGCTTCGGGGAAGGCTTACGACGCGGCATGGTGAGAAGTCTAACGATTTCAGAACAGCCGGAACTCTGTGCTTTCCGTCCCACGTAAGGCTTCGTAGTCCAGAACCAGGCAACGGATGCCTCGGTCGTTTGCCAACGTCTTCGCCTGCGGCTTGATCTGCTGCGCCGCGAACACTCCGGTCACCGGGGCCAGTAACGGATCGCGATTGAGCAGTTCCAGGTATCGCGTCAACTGCTCGACTCCGTCGATCTCTCCGCGTCGTTTGATCTCCACGGCCACCGACGCCCCGTCGGCGTCGCGCACCAGAAGATCGACGGGCCCGATCGCCGTCATGTACTCGCGGCGAACCAACGTGTAACCGGCACCCAGTGTCTCGACGTGTTCGGCGAGAAGTTCCTGAAGGTGCGCCTCCACACCGTCCTTGACCAAGCCGGGATCGATACCGAGTTCGTGAGAGGAATCGTGCTCCACCTCCTCGATGGTGATCCGAAGTTCCTCCCCGGCCTTGTTGGTCACCACCCAGAGAATATCGTCGTCGGCGGTGGTCTCGACCAGCCAGCACGGTGGGCTCATCCAGTTCAGCGGCTTGTACGCGCGGTCGTCGGCGTGGATGCTCACCGAGCCGTCGGCCTTGACGAGGAGGAGTCGTCGGGCGACGGGGAGATGGGAGGTCAGTCGACCTACGTAGTCGACACGACAGCGAGCAATTACTAGGCGCACTGGACCACCCTAAGGGATAGCGGCGGATAGTCTCGACACACTATGCAACGCACCCACAAGTCCACGGCTCCTCTCGGGTCCCGAATCCTCGGGTCGGCCGACGAGAGCCCGCGGCGGCGCCGGATCAGGGTGCAACTGCTGCTGACCGCTCCGCTGCTGATCACGAATCTGATCGGCGCGACGTTGGCGATCGTGCTGGTGACCTTCGTGGTACCCGGCCCGTCGATCATCGGCCGTCAGTTCGGCTGGATCAATTTCATAGCACTCCCGATCTTCATCGGGTGTGTCTTCCTGATCGGCCTGTTCTGGGGCACCAAACGACTCGTACACGATTTACGTTGGGCAACAGAGAATCAGGTGCCCACTACGGCGAATCAACGTGCCGCACTGCGCGGACCCTGGCGATTGACCCGCGTCCAGGGTTTTCTCTGGACAGCCGCTCTGATCACGTTCACCACCATGTACGGGGTAGTCGATCCGAGCACCATCCCGAAAGTGTTGTTCACCATAGCTTTCAGCGGTATCACCACCTGCGCGTTCTGCTACCTCCTCAGCGAGTTCGCGCTGCGCCCGGTCGCCGCACGGGCCCTCGAACACGGTGTGCCTCGCAAAGCCGCCGTTCTCGGGCTGACCGGCCGCACGATCTTCATCTGGGTACTCGGCAGTGGTGTGCCGGTTTCCGGATTGATGTTGATCGCCATCTTCAATTACATCAGGCCGGCCACCACGGACGCGTTAGCCGTGTCGATTCTCGCGATCGGCGGAGTGACCATCTGCGTCGGACTGAGCTTGACGTTCATCAACAACCGTTCCTCCGCGGCGCCGATCCGTTCCGTCCGACTCGGCATGGAGCAGGTCACGCGCGGGGATTTCACGGCGTCCGTCGTCGTGTACGACGGCACCGAGCTCGGGCTTCTGCAGACCGGTTTCAACCGGATGGCCGAAGGGCTGCGAGAACGTGAACGCATCCGCGATCTGTTCGGTCGCCACGTCGGTCACGAAGTAGCCGCGAACGCGATGCTGAACAACCCCGAGCTCGGCGGCGAGGAACGCGACGTCGCCGTCATGTTCGTCGACGTGATCGGTTCGACCACCATGGCCGCGACCAACTCCCCCACCACCGTCGTGGCATTGCTCAATCGATTCTTCGAAGTGGTGGTCGACGAGGTGGATCGGCACGGGGGCTTTGTCAACAAGTTCGAAGGTGATGCGGCACTGGCGATCTTCGGGGCACCGACCACGATCGACGATCACGCGGGTAGTGCTCTGGCCGCGTCGAGAGCCATCACGTCTCGATTGGCGGCGGAGGTTCCCGAGATACGGACCGGAATCGGAGTGGCTTCGGGCGTGGCCGTTGCCGGTAACGTCGGTGCCAGGGAGCGCTTCGAATACACCGTCATAGGTGACCCGGTCAACGAAGCCGCCCGGCTTTCGGAGTTGGCGAAATCCGTCGACGGACATCTGGTCGCGTCCGGGCACGCCGTCGAAGCCGCCGACCCCGGTGAGAGCAGGCACTGGAGGTTCACCGAGACAGTCACCCTCCGTGGACGCTTGGCGGAGACCACTGTCGCCGTTCCCGAGCGGCCGGTAGGTACGCGACCGACAACGACGACGGTCCCGATGGCCGACGATCAGATGTGACTTGTCACGGTCTCGTCGTACTGTCAGGACGAGCCGAAGCGTCCGCCGAGAGGAACATCTCGCCGATACGTGACCCGGTCGAACTCGCGGCCGTACTCGTCGATCGCGGCAATATGCATCTCGCTCGGGACTATCCCCGCAATACCCGGAACGACGTCCACGCGGATGAACGAATAGTTTCTGAATCGCACGCGCGACCAATGGATCGACTCGGCGGACTTCTGCCCTTCGGGTGTCCAGACGTAACTGTTCGACACCGCCGTGTCTTCCACGACGTTGCCACGGTAGCTCTCGAGTTCCTGGGGCTGGAAACCGTAGCGGGGTCGGCCACCGCCGCCGACGGTGTAGTAGACGGTGCCGTCCGTCGCCGGATACACCACCGACTGATCCGCCGCCACCCGTGTCGGGGTTCCGCCGCGGACCGGGTCGGTGCGTTCGAAAACGTGATTGTGACCCTGTAACACGACGTCGACCTGGTACCGGTCGAACAACGGAACCCACGCATCGCGTACACCACCGTCGCTGGCGTGCGAGTCCGTTGTCGAATAAGCGCAGTGATGGAAGAAGCAGACGATGAAATCGATCTCGGGATCGGCCCTAAAATCCATCAAAGCCTTTTCCACCCAAGAGGTTTGAGCCCCGCCGGAGTACCCGGTATTGGCCTTGATCTCGTACGAGATGTCGTTGGCGTCGAGGGAGAGAACCGCGACGTTGCCGTAGACGACGGAATACACCGACGGGCAACCGGTCGGACCGTTCTCGGGTTGATCCAACCGGGCCGCATGGCCGCCGTAACCATCTGGACTGTACAGCGCTTCCATGTCGTGATTGCCGGTGGCGAACAACCAGGGCGCCGACATCGCGCCGGTCTCGATCGCGGCGAAGTATCCGTCCCAGACGTACGGGTTGTATTTGTCGAACCCGCTCGGAGGTGTCTTTCCGCTCGGCGCGAACTGTGGCGGCAACCCGGCTCCCGACGGATCGGCGTAGGCGATGTCGCCGGCCAGGACGTGGAAATCCGGTTTGGCTGCGGCGATCTGCTTCACGATGTTCGCAGAGTGACGAACCGTCGGGTCGTTGTCGGCCTTGTAGTACAGGTCGTCGTAGTCCCCTGGTTTCAACCCGGGCGGTTGGGTGGGCGTCTCGTCCACACCCTGGTCCCCCATCATCGTGAAACGAAACGGAACACTCCGTCCGGCGGGTAGTGCCGTCCATACGCTCTGCACGTCGCCGACGTATCCGTCGACTGTGCGCCACCGGTAGAAGTGTGGCGTCTTCGCCGCCAATCTGTCGACCGGAACATGGACGTAGAACTGTTCAGCAGAGAGGATTCCGCCGTCGGTCTGTGGTACTTGGCTCAGCAGATTGCGCACCTCGGCTGCTGTCGTCGCACCGAGCGCCGGGGTAGGGCCGTGATCGAGGAAGACACCGGTGGCTCCGGGGTTTCGGGAGAGCTGGGCCGAGAAGCGAAGCTGTGACGACGGGTCGACGCCGAACGAGGTGTGTCGACCCCCTACCGCCAAGGGCGCATCCTGGGCGTAGGCAATCTGGGACCACGACGTATTTCCGACCGCGACGACGGCAGCTGCGGCAGCCGATCCCGCGAGAAAGTTACGGCGGGACACCGGATGTCGGCGTAGGAACGACCGATGCCAGTCGTACTGCTCTGCGATGGTCATGTTCGCGGCAAGATTCTCCGGTACCCCGGTCGCCACAGTTTCACCTGCTGGGTTTATCGGCATGAGGTAACAGTTCCGACATTGAAAGTCGCCGAGGCTTAAGGGCGCCGTCCGGGCGATGAACAGCAGATGAAAAGTGATGAATGCGTCGGCAAAAAGCGCATGGAGTTAAAATTAACCCTTGCGTTGTTCAGAAATGAGTAAAGCCCCCCAACGGTGTTGGGGGGCTTTACTGAATGTGTGTTCGGCGGTGTCCTACTCTCCCACACCCTGTCGAGTGCAGTACCATCGGCGCTGAAGGGCTTAGCTTCCGGGTTCGGAATGGGACCGGGCGTTTCCCCTTCGCTATGGCCGCCGTAACTCTATGAAACTGTCACAGTGGACGATAACCGCGATCAGCGGACACCATGTTCGGATCCACCCCTGTCGCCGGCTCGGTGAGCTGGGGTGGGGGGTGGGTGCGAACATCATGTTCGGTGATCGGGTATCTGTGTTGTTTCAGATACCGCACAGTGGACGCGTAGCTTCTTTGTGGTAAGTCCTCGGCCTATTAGTACCAGTCACCTGCATGCGTTACCGCACTTCCAGTTCTGGCCTATCAACCCGGTGGTCTGCCGGGGGCCTTACCCCCTCGAGGGGGTGAGAAACCTCATCTTGGAACAGGCTTCCCGCTTAGATGCTTTCAGCGGTTATCCCTTCCGAACGTAGCTAACCAGCGGTGCTCCTGGTGGAACAACTGGCACACCAGAGGTTCGTCCGTCCCGGTCCTCTCGTACTAGGGACAGCCTTCCTCAAGTTTCTTACGCGCGCGGCGGATAGAGACCGAACTGTCTCACGACGTTCTAAACCCAGCTCGCGTGCCGCTTTAATGGGCGAACAGCCCAACCCTTGGGACCTACTCCAGCCCCAGGATGCGACGAGCCGACATCGAGGTGCCAAACCATCCCGTCGATATGGACTCTTGGGGAAGATCAGCCTGTTATCCCCGGGGTACCTTTTATCCGTTGAGCGACACCGCTTCCACTTGCCGGTGCCGGATCACTAGTCCCGACTTTCGTCCCTGCTCGACCTGTCAGTCTCACAGTCAAGCTCCCTTGTGCACTTGCACTCGACACCTGATTGCCAACCAGGCTGAGGGAACCTTTGGGCGCCTCCGTTACATTTTGGGAGGCAACCGCCCCAGTTAAACTACCCACCAGGCACTGTCCCTGAACCAGATCATGGTCCGAGGTTAGAGGTCCAATTCGATCAGAGTGGTATTTCAACAACGACTCCACGATAACTGGCGTCACCGTTTCACAGTCTCCCACCTATCCTACACAAACCGAACCGAACACCAATACCAAGCTGTAGTGAAGGTCCCGGGGTCTTTTCGTCCTGCCGCGCGTAACGAGCATCTTTACTCGTAATGCAATTTCGCCGAGTCTATGGTTGAGACAGCTGAGAAGTCGTTACGCCATTCGTGCAGGTCGGAACTTACCCGACAAGGAATTTCGCTACCTTAGGATGGTTATAGTTACCACCGCCGTTTACTGGGGCTTAAATTCTCAGCTTCGCTCCGAAAAGCTAACCGGTCCTCTTAACCTTCCAGCACCGGGCAGGCGTCAGTCCGTATACATCGTCTTACGACTTCGCACGGACCTGTGTTTTTAGTAAACAGTCGCTTCTCACTGGTCTCTGCGGCCCCACCCAGCTCAGGAAGTAAATTCCGTCACCAGACGAGGCCCCCCTTCTCCCGAAGTTACGGGGGCATTTTGCCGAGTTCCTTAACCATAGTTATCTCGATCGCCTTAGTATTCTCTACCTGACCACCTGTGTCGGTTTGGGGTACGGGCCGTGTGAAAGCTCGCTAGAGGCTTTTCTCGGCAGCATAGGATCACTGATTGAATTCGCCTC
>NZ_JBMHHW010000001.1:1132500-1275000 GCF_049739425.1 Rhodococcus sp. 27YEA15 | reverse complement strand
AGGCGGATGGTCGCACCGTGCAAGTCCTCGGCTTCGGCAACAACGCAGCCGTGCTCGATCTCGCTGTGCGCGCCCAGCAATCGCAAACCGGATTGGTGCATGTCCAGCGGACGCGAGCCGATCGCGTCACCACCAGGCAGAGCGACAACAGCCCGGCGGCACCTGGCAACGAGTGGACCCAACACGCATACCGACGCACGAAACTGCTTCACCGCGTCGAAATCTGCGTGGTATTTGGGTTCAGCGGGCGTCGTGATCCGCACTTCCGAATCTTCGAGCTCTACCTCGCAACCCAGGCCACGCAACACCTCCGCCATCAACGGCACGTCGAGGATGCCCGGGCAATTGGTCACCACCGTCGTGCCCTCGGCCAGCAGCGCGGCAGCCATGAGCTTCAGGACGCTGTTCTTGGCCCCTCCGACCGTTACTTCACCTTCGAGGCGGTTGCCTCCGGTCACGAGAAAGTGCTCAGTCACGTTTCACAGCCTAGAGCCACACCTCGGAAATCTCCGCGCCGGTACCGTTGCCCCATGGCAGTTCACCTGACGAAGATCTACACCCGTACCGGCGACGACGGCACGACTGGCCTGAGCGACTTCTCCCGTGTCTCGAAGAACGATCCACGACTTGTCGCATATGCCGATTGCGACGAAACCAATGCCGCACTGGGTGTGGCGGTTGCCCTCGGCAATCCACCGGAGGATCTACTCGCGATGCTGCGACAGATCCAGAACGATCTCTTCGACGCCGGTGCCGATCTGTCCACACCGATCGTCGAGAATCCGAAGTATCCGCCGCTGCGTGTCACCCAGGCCTACGTCGATCGTCTCGAAAGTTGGTGCGATGAACTCAACGATCGTCTGACACCACTGAATTCGTTCATCCTTCCCGGCGGCACCGCGCTCGGAGCGCTACTGCACGTCGCGCGGACGGTGTCACGTCGAGCAGAACGCTCAGCGTGGTCTGCAATCGATGCCAACCCGGAGGACACGAGCGTTCTGCCCGCGCAATATCTCAACAGGTTGTCCGATCTACTCTTCATCATGGGAAGAGTTGCCAACCCGGACGGTGACGTTCTCTGGAAGCCGGGCGCCGGGGCCTAGCGGTCAAGCACTACGACGTCGACGGGCACGCCCGTCGGGGCGTGATTCGACCCAGGACAGAAATGCCGTCAAAGCACCGCTGTCCAAAGCGATCTCGTAGGCGGCGGAACCGTCTGTGACCGAGAGGATGACGATGTCCTCGGTCATGATGTCGAATTCGGTTCCGAACGGAGCGCGACGGCTCTCGACCTCGATGCCTTGTCTGTCGATTCTCGAATCGGGTCCGGGCCGCAGAGATGAAAGTTTGAAGAAGACGAAAGTGCTTTCGCCGTAACGAATGATGCCGTGTCGCCAACCGCTGCCTTCGGCGGCAGGCAGGACTCGCAGCAGTGCCGCCGTTCCCCCACGACGCAGAATCAGCAGCCGATACAGAAAAGCCGCGACGAGAACAGCGAGCAGCACAACCAGAATGAACATTACGGTCATTCCAAATGTCACTGTTCGTCAGTTCCCGTCGCGGCTTTGCTGTGAGTACTCTATGCGCGCTCGACGGCCCGAAGCTGACCCTTGGCGATCGCGATCGCTTCCAGATCGTTCGAGTTCGAAGCGAGCACAGCCTTGGCAGCTTCGACGTCGATTTCCTGAGCCAGGTCCGCGGACTCGGCCAGGATGGTCACCGTCGTAGCAGTTACCGAAAGAAAGCCACCGTGCACGGCAGCGACGACACGTCCGCCGTCGACCGCTGTGATGGATACGGTTCCGCCCTCGATCAGCTGACCGAGAACCGGCTCATGCCCGGGCATGATGCCGATCTCGCCCTCTGTTGTCTGAGCGCTCACGAGCGTCGCCGTTCCCGACCACAAGCGCTGCTCGACAGCAACGAGTTCTACGGTCATCTCAGCCATCGTGGACTACTTCCCGGCCATCTTCTTGGCTGCAGCCTCGACGTCGTCGAGTCCGCCGCAGCTGTTGAATGCCTGCTCCGGAAGGTGATCGAACTCGCCCTTGCAGACGCGGTCGAAGGCTTCGATGGTCTCGCGCAGCGGGACGACCGAGCCCTTCTCACCGGTGAACTTCTCGGCGACGATGAAGTTCTGGCCGAGGAACTTCTGGATACGACGGGCGCGGCCGACCAGGACCTTGTCCTCTTCCTGAAGCTCGTCCATACCGAGGATGGCGATGATGTCCTGCAGTTCCTTGTACTTCTGCAGGATGCGCTTGACCTCGTTGGCGACGCGGAAATGCTCCGCACCGACGATGCTCGGCTCGAGGATGCGCGAGGTGGAGCTCAGCGGATCCACAGCGGGGTAGATACCCATCTGCGAGATCGGGCGTGAGAGCTCCGTCGTTGCATCGAGGTGCGCGAACGTGGTGGCAGGCGCGGGGTCGGTGTAGTCGTCGGCGGGCACGTAAATAGCCTGCAGCGACGTGATCGAGCGACCACGGGTCGAGGTGATGCGCTCCTGGAGCTCGCCCATCTCGTCCGCCAGGGTGGGCTGGTAACCCACGGCCGAAGGCATACGACCGAGAAGGGTCGAAACCTCGGAACCTGCCTGCGTGAAGCGGAAGATGTTGTCGATGAACAGCAGGACGTCCTGGCCCTGGACATCGCGGAAGTACTCCGCCATGGTCAGCGCGGACAGGGCGACGCGCATACGCGTTCCGGGCGGCTCGTCCATCTGACCGAAGACAAGGGCGGTGTCCTGGAGGACGCCCATCTCTTCCATTTCCAGGTGGAGGTCGGTGCCCTCACGGGTACGCTCACCGACGCCTGCGAACACCGAGGTGCCCGAGAACTCGCGAGCGATACGCGTGATCATTTCCTGGATCAGAACGGTCTTGCCGACACCGGCACCACCGAAGAGACCGATCTTTCCACCCTTGACGTACGGGGTGAGGAGGTCGATGACCTTGATGCCGGTCTCGAGGATCTCCGTCTTACCTTCGAGCTGATCGAAGGCCGGTGGCTTGCGGTGGATGCCCCACTGCTCGCCGTCGCGACCGAGACCCGGGGTGTCGAGGCAATCGCCGAGGGCGTTGAAGACGTGACCCTTGACGACATCACCGACGGGAACCGAGATCGGTCGTCCGGAGTCGACCACAGCCGTGCCGCGGACCAGGCCGTCGGTGGGCTGCATGGACACGGTGCGAACGAGGTTGTCACCGAGGTGCTGGGCAACCTCGAGCGTCAGCGTCTTGGCGACCGACGGGAGCGTGATGTCGGCGTTCAGGGCGTTGAACAGTTCAGGAACAGCGCCACGCGGGAATTCAACGTCCACGACGGGACCGATGACCCGCACGACGCGGCCGGCTACGGCCGAAGCCGAACCTGCCCCGTTGTTTTCGGTTACTGCTGCGGTCATGTGCTAGTCACTTCCTGCGCTCGAGGCGAGCGCGTTGGCGCCGCCGACGATCTCGCTGATTTCCTGGGTGATCTGGGCCTGGCGAGCCTGGTTGGCCTGACGGCTCAACGTGTTCACCAGTTCGTTTGCGTTGTCCGTCGCGGCCTTCATTGCGGTACGACGGGCGGCCGACTCCGATGCCGCGGCATCGAGAAGCGACGAGAAGATACGCGTGCTGACGTACTTCGGCAGGAGGGCGCCGAGCAGCTTGTCCGGCTCGGGCTCGAAGCTGAAGTCGGCGACGGGACCGCTCTCGTGCTGATCGTCGTGGCCGTTGCTCAGCATGTCGTCACCGAGCGCGATGTGCTCCTCGGACACGGACACCTCGAGTGGCGCCATCCGGCGAACCTCGGGGGTCTGGGTCAGCATCGACACGAAGCGGGTGTAGACGATATGGAGTTCGTCGACGCCTTCGATGGTGCCTTCGCCGTTCGGAGCGGCAACGTGGTTGCCGGAGCCTGCCATGAACAGTTCCACCAGGTGGCGGCTGGCCTTGGCAGCGTCCGAGTAACCCGGATCCTGCGAGAAGCCGGTCCACGCAGCGCCGATGTCGCGGCCACGGAAGGTGTAGTAGCCGAGCCCCTTGGAACCGAGCACGTAGACGACCGGCTCCTTGCCCTCACTGCGCAGAAGTGCCTGAAGCTCTTCTGCCTGCTTGAGAACGTTGGAGTTGTAGCCGCCACACATGCCGCGGTCACTGGTGACAACGAGCACCGCGGCCCGCTTGGGCTCCGGACGCTCGTTGAGCAGCGGGTGATCGAGCGAAGCAGACGCACTCGCCAATTCGGTGAGTACCTTCGTGATCTCCTCGGCGTACGGCTTGGACGCGGCGACGCGAATCTGAGCCTTCGTGATGCGCGAAGTCGCGATCAGTTCCTGTGCCTTGGTGATCTTCTTGGTCGAGTTGACCGACTTGATACGAGACCGCAATTCGAGAATGCTCGCCATCGATCAATCACTCTCCCTTCGGAATTCGCAGTGTCATGTGCATTTCCGTCACTTGCTGACAGACTTGCGCTTGACGTTGATCTGCTCGTTGGCAACCTCGTCAGCACCCAGAGCGTCAGCCTCGGCCTCGTTCACGACCCGGCTTCCATCGGCGGCGATGAAGCCTTCCTTGAACTTGTCGGTCGCGGCGATCAGTGCGGCAGCGTTGTCGGCATCGAGTGCCTTACCGCCGTCGATGCTGGAGTAGACGCCTGCAGCGGAGTGCTTGAGATCTTCGAGCAGTTCCTTCTCGAAGCGACGGACGTCGCCGATCGGAACGCTGTCGAAGACACCCTGGCCGGCGAGGTAGATCGAGACGATCTGGTCCTCGACGGGGATCGGGCTGTACTGATCCTGCTTGAGCAGCTCGACCAGACGGGCACCGCGCTCGAGCTGAGCCTTGGACGCAGCGTCGAGGTCGGAGGCGAAGGCGGAGAACGCTTCGAGCTCACGGAACTGAGCCAGTTCCAGACGCAACGAACCGGAAACGTTCTTCATACCCTTGGTCTGTGCCGCGCCACCGACGCGAGAGACCGAGATACCGACGTTGATCGCGGGGCGAACGCCCTTGTTGAACAGGTCGGACTCGAGGAACACCTGACCGTCGGTGATGGAGATGACGTTGGTCGGGATGTACGCCGAGACGTCGTTGGCCTTGGTCTCGATGATCGGCAGAGCCGTCAGCGAACCGCCGCCGAGTGCGTCGGACAGCTTCGCCGAACGCTCCAGCAGACGGGAGTGCAAGTAGAAGACGTCACCGGGGTATGCCTCACGTCCCGGCGGGCGACGCAGCAGCAGCGAGATGGCGCGGTAGGCCTCTGCCTGCTTGGTCAGGTCGTCGAATACGACCAGGACGTGCTTGCCCTGGTACATCCAGTGCTGGCCGATGGCCGAGCCGGTGTACGGTGCGAGCCACTTGAAGCCTGCGGAATCAGATGCCGGAGCAGCAACGATGGTGGTGTACTCCATCGCGCCCTTCTCCTCGAGTGCAGCCTTGACGCCCGCAATCGTGGAGCCCTTCTGGCCGATGGCGACGTAGATGCAGCGCACCTGCTTGTTGACATCGCCCGAGTCCCAGTTGGCCTTCTGGTTCAGGATGGCGTCGATGCAGACCGCGGTCTTGCCGGTCTTGCGGTCGCCGATGATGAGCTGGCGCTGGCCGCGGCCGATCGGGGTCATGGCGTCGATGGCCTTGATACCGGTCTGGAGCGGCTCTTCGACCGGCTGGCGCTCGAGCACCGACGCGGCCTGAAGCTCGAGTGCACGGTTCTCGGTGCTCGCGATCTCGCCGAGGCCGTCGATGGGTGCACCGAGCGGGTCGATGACACGGCCGAGGAAAGCATCGCCGACGGGAACCGACAGAACGTCGCCCGTGCGCTTTACTTCCTGGCCTTCTTGGATGTTCTGGTAATCGCCAAGGATGACGGCACCGATTTCGGTGGCATCCAGGTTGAGCGCGACGCCGACGATTCCACCGGGGAACTCCAACAGTTCGTTGGACATAGCCGAAGGCAGGCCAGAGACGTGCGCAATGCCGTCACTGGTGTCGGTCACTGTGCCGACCTCCTCGCGGGAGGCCTCCGGGGAGTAGCTCGCGGTGTAGTTGTCGATCGCGCTACGGATCTCGTCGGAGGAGATCGTCAGCTCCGCCATGTTATTCCTGCTCTCGGTGTCTGGTCTTCGAAAAGATCTGGAGTGTGTGTTCGGCCGAAGGACTACTTGAGGTTCTTCCGCAGTGCTGCGAGTCGACCCGCTCCACTACCGTCGATTACCTCGTCGCCCACCCGGACGACCAAGCCGCTGAGGAGGTCTGGATCGACCTCGACGTGTACTGCCACGCGCTTCCCGTAGGTGCGGGTGAGAGTGCTCGTCAGACGATCCGTCTGCTCCGAACTCAAGGCCGAAGCACTACGAACATGGGCAACAGTTGTGTCGCGTTGCGCTGCGGCAAGATTCGACAACTGGTCGAACGTGTCCGCGGGTGCGGACTTCAATCGTCCGACCGCCTGGCCGGCGATTGCCTCGGTGACTGCGGTGACCTTGCCGTACAGCAGTCGGGAGAGGAACTCCCGCTTGCGCGAGGCAGGTACCGACAGGTCCGAGAGCGTCTGCTCGAGGCTGGGGTCCCCGGCCACGATGCGGCCGAGTCGGAACAGCTCGTCCTCCACGGTGTCCAACTGGCTCTGGTCTGCCGCAGCGCGAAGCAGAGCTTCGCGTCCGAGGAGTTCGAGCGAGTTGACCAGGTCGCGGGTGGCCGACCAGTCCTGACCGGCAGCTGTTTTCACGGTGGCCAGCGCCTCGGCGCCGACCTTGCCCGCGAACAACTGCTCGACCAGAGCCTGACGACCAGCAGCCGGTGTCGAAGCGTCAGCCAGCGCGCTACGGAGAACGCGCTGGCCGTCAAGTACCTCGACCACCGAGAAGAGCTCGGACCCAGCCTGTGCAGCGGCCGCTGTTGCGGCTCCTGCAGAGACGGCGCCCAGGGCACTGCTCAGCGCAGAACGACTCTGCGCCAATGCTTCACGGCTCGCTGCGTACATGTTGCTCACTTCCCGGCTGAATCAGCGCTGACGGCGTCGAGCTCGTTGAGGAATCGATCAACCGTGCCTGCGCGCTTCACGTCGTCGGCGAGTGACTCACCGATGACCTTCTCCGCCAGATCAACAGCGGTCTTGCCGAGATCCGAACGGAGTTCGGCAACGATCTGCTGACGCTGGGCGACGAGCTGGCTGTGGCCTGCGGCCACGATGCGATCGCTCTCGTCCTGCGCCTGGACCTTCATGTCGGCAATGATCTGCTGGCCCTGGGTGCGCGCTTCCTCACGGATCTGCGCAGCCTCGGTGCGAGCTTCGGCAAGCTGTGCTCGGTACTGCTCGAGCGCTTCCTTGGCCTCTGCCTGTGCAGCTTCGGCCTTCTGAATACCGCCCTCGATCAGCTCGGTGCGTTCGGTGAGAACCTTCTGGAACTTCGGAAGAACGAGCTTCCAGAAAGCGAAACCGACTACCAGGAGCGCGACCGCGGACCACACGATGTCGTATGTCTCCGGCACGAGGGGATTATGAGTCGTCCCCTCGGCCGCGAGAATTGCGATGGTGGCTGCCATGTCGGTCTTAGAAAATGAAGCCGGCGACGAGGCCGATCAGCGCGAGGGCCTCGGTGAATGCAATACCGAGGAACATGGTGGTACGGACCTGGCCGGCCATCTCGGGCTGGCGGACCATGCCTTCGATTGCCTTACCGACAACGATGCCCACGCCGATGCCGGGGCCGATTGCTGCGAGGCCGTAGCCGATGGCTCCGTAGCCCTTGGCAGTCGTCGTTACGTCCTGCGCGAGGTAAGCGAGGCTCATGATGTTCCGTTCCCTTTCTGTTGACCTCCACCGGATTCGGGAAGAGGCTCAGTTCTTGGTGTAGCTGGTGAGGAGGTAAAAGGTCAGTGCTCGTCGGCGTGCAACGCCAGTTCGATGTACACGGCGGTCAGCAGCGCGAACACGTAGGCCTGCAGGAAGATGACCAGCAGCTCGAAGAACGTGAATGCGATACCGGCGATGATCGACGGAACGCCGAAGATCGCCTGGAAGCCGCCGGAGACGAAGAAGAAGTAGTTCGTCGCGCTGAAGAACAGCACCAGCAGGATGTGGCCGGCCAACATGTTGGCCATGAGACGAACCATCAACGTGAACGGACGCAGGATGAAGGTAGAGATGAACTCGATCGGCACCAGCAGGAAGTGCAGGGGCAGCGGCACGCCGGGGACGACGATGCTGCTCTTGACGTACTTGAAGAAGCCGTACTTCTTGATTCCCACGTAGTTGAACACGATGTAGGCGAGCGCCGCGAGCACCAGCGGCATACCGATTCGCGCGTTCGGCGAGATGTTCAGGAACGGGATGATGCTGGCCACGTTGCTGGCGACCACGATGAAGAAGATCGTCGTGATGATCGGCAGGAAGCGCTTGCCCTGTTCCTTACCCAGGATTTCCTCGGCGATGTTGATGCGAACGAAGTCGAGCGCGAGCTCGGCTGCGTTCTGAACTCCGCGAGGTACCAATCGAGGACTGCGCATCGCGATCACGAAGAACGCTGCGACCAGCACCGACATCAGGATGCGGATGAGCATCAGGCGGTCGAGTTCGAAGGGGCCCGCGTGAATCAACACGGAGGGCGGGAAAAAATCGTCTAGTGACGGCGCATGGAATTCATCCGCGGCCAGGGTGGTGACGCTCAGCGTTCTCTCCCGTAGTCGGTCCCCAGCCATCGTTGACTGCGGTTCGATCGGACATTGACGATCTACAAGCCGACAAGTTCGACTCGCGCATTCGTCAGCAGCTGGAGATCCCGGTACAGGGTCTGGCGTCTGTCGGTGTCGGCGACTCTCGTCGACTCGGTGGCCCGAAATATGAGCCACCTGCGAGCACATGGCATCGTCGGCCGAGTGTTACCTCGCCCACCATTGCTCTCGCTTGTACCTGACCTTATCAAGTCATCTACGACATTGTGTAGATGGGGTACCTGGAAGTCCGATTAGTTACCTCCCGTAGTACTACTCGTCGTCGTTGTCGGCGTTACTCGAGGTCGGCTCCACGTAGGGCGTTTTGGTCCCGAGTACGCCGTAGGTTTCCGCTCCGAGGACGACAACCAGCGACATGATGATGACCAGCACCAAGGCAGTTTTGTTGTAGAAATCCATACCGGAAAGAATGAACAGCACGACCATCGCGAGAATCATCTTCAGCAGCCATGTTCCGAGGAGAACGGCTCCGGCGGTGAGTGCGGGCAACTTGGCAGTCAGCAACACCCCGAGTGCGGTGAAGAGGATGAAGCCGCCACCGACGGCCGCTCCGATCAGAGCGCCGTAGACGCCCTTCTTCCCGTCGAACAGGCCGCCGAGCAAGGCACCGACGACGGCCAGCACCACCAGCCCCATCACACCCCACCTCACGGCAGACTTCATGGCGGCGGTCGAATCGGGAATGGGCTGCGGCGTATTCGTCACGGTACCCAAGACTAACGGATGAGATATTTCCGCTACTTCCGTTGCTGATTTCGTTCACGAAACGACGGGATTGCCGTGAACAGCAGAGCTACCAACAGGCCCGCGGCGACGAGGACGACCACCAGTTGACGGTTGAGAAGAGACGATCCCACCGCACCGAACGCCAGCACTCCGACCCACAGGTAGATCACCAAGACCACGCGCCGATGGGTATGTCCGATCTGCAAGAGTCGGTGATGAAGATGCATCTTGTCCGGGCTGAACGGGCTCACTCCCGCCCGCGTACGCCGGATGACCGCGAGGAGCATGTCTAGCATCGGAATGAACATCACCGCACCCACCAGCAACAACGGCGCCAGCAAACCAACCAGATCGCGGGTACCGTACGCGGTCAGCGGGATTCGCCCGGAGGCACTTGTCGAAACTGCGGCCAGCATCAATCCGATGAGCATCGAGCCGGAATCGCCCATGAAGATCCGGGCCGGATTGAAATTGTGTGGCAGAAAGCCGAGGCAAGCGCCTGCCAGTGCGGCGGCGATCATTGCCGGCGGATAGGCACTGACGTCGCCGCCCTGATCATGAAGGAGTCCGATCGAGAAGATCAGGATGGCGACCGCGGCGATCAAGCCCAAGCCGGCAGCCAGACCGTCGAGTCCGTCGACGAAGTTCATCGCGTTGATGATGGCGACCGCGATTGCCACCGTGAACAGTCCGGATTGCAGTTGGTCGAGAATGATCGTGGATCCACCTGACCCACCGATGGGGTTGTAGATGATGTACCAACTGACACCCATCACCACGAGAATGCCCGCAGCGGTCACCTGTCCGACGAATTTGGTGAGAGCGTCCAGACCCCACCGATCGTCGATTATTCCGACCAGAACGATGACACCACCGGAAACGAGGGCAGCGTTGACGTGATTGTCGAAGGCGAATCCCCGAGTCAGAGCCGGCAGTTGTTGAGCGAAGAACAGCGCTGCCGCCATACCCGCGTACATGCCGACGCCGCCGAGCCTCGGGGTGGGCTCGACGTGTACGTCCCGATCTCGCGGCACGGCCACCGCTCCGAGTCGAATTGCCGCCAGCCGAACGCCGCCGGTCACCAGATAGGTGACGACGGCAGCCGTGCAGAGCACGAGCAGTAACTCCCGGATCGGGACGCCCGCTCCCCCACTGGACTGTGCCAGGATCTGTACCGTGGCCGAAGTGGCGGTCACCGCGGACTACCTGCCGCAGTGGTTCCAGCTGTCCCATACGATTCGATTGGCTTCGAACAACTTTCGGTACTCGAGCACATGGCGAACCCGTGGCGGCGAAGGCGCCGCACCGCACGAGCGTCCAGCCGTTTCGAGGTTGTGCCCGGGCGCTCGCCACCGGGACCGACCATCGTTACGAAACTCCCTCGATGAGGCTCTCCGGGCTGGTACCCAACACGTCGGCGATGTCCTCGGCGGAGACCGCACCCACCCGCAGGATACGGGGTGCGGTTCCTGTCAGATCGACGATCGTCGACGCCAGCGCGTGCTCGGCCGGACCGCCGTCGAGGTAGACACTGGCCGAACCACCGAGTTGATCACGCGCGTCGGTCACCGTGGATGCGGGCGGTCGTCCGGAGATATTCGCACTCGAGACGGCCAACGGTCCGACGTCGCGCAGCAGTTCCAGCGCTACCGGGTGCAGCGGCATACGCAGCATCACCGTTCCACGGGTATCCCCCAGATCCCAGGCCAGGGACGGCGCCTGTTCGACAACCAGACTCAGACCACCGGGCCAGAACGCGCGGATCAGGTCCCGAGTCTGTGGCCGAACGCTGTAGACCAGCCCGTCGATGGTGTTCCAGGAGCCGACCAGAACCGGAACCGGCATGTCCCGCCCTCGACCTTTGGCGCGGAGCAGGCTGGTTACGGCCTCACTGTCGAAGGCGTCCGCGCCGAGCCCGTACAAGGTGTCCGTGGGAAGAACGACCAGGCGACCGGCTTTGAGCGCATTCTTCGCGGCAGCCAAGCCCGCGGCTCGAGAATCTGTCTGACTGCAGTCGTAAACGGTACTCACTCCACTATCCTGTCACTCGCGGCAGCGGCGGCCTGATCGCGCTGCGTTCCGTACGTTCGTGCTCGCTGCGCTTCGACGTCGGTGGCTACGCGACGGGCGACGACGAATCGGGGCCTGCCGGCAAGATCGGGATGTTGCGCTACGTCCCCGAAGACGCGACGAGAGGAGAACAAGGCAGCGACACCGTCACCGTTGGTGTCGTCGTGTTCGATCCCCGCAGCTCCACCGATGCGCAACCAGCGAGCGATGTTGCTGACCATGGGCTTGATGACGGAGAGCCCGTCCGGACCACCGAACAACGCGCTGTGTGGGTCGTGGTGCATGACTTCCGGTTGCAGCTGTGCGCCGTCGGGGATGTACGGCGGATTGGCGACCACCAGATCGACGCCGCCTTCGAGCCCCGGCAGCAGATTCCGGTCGGTGACGTCGCCTTGATGAAGTTTGATCGGGGTGTCACCCGCGTTTTCCCGGTCGGCCGCGTTACGACGTGCCCAGGCCAGTGCGGCAGTTTCCTTCTCCACGGCGTGGACGACGGCGTCCGGTCTGGCCTGGGCGATGGACAACGCCAACACGCCGGATCCGGTGCACAGATCCAGCACGACCGGCGGCTTGCTGCTGCAGCCTTCGAGGAAGGACAACGCCCACCCCATGAGCAGTTCGGTTTCGGGCCTCGGAATGAACACTCCGGGACCGACTGCGACGTCGATGTTTCCCATCGACGCACTTCCGATGATGTGCTGCAACGGTATTCGCTTCATACGAAGCGCCACCAACTCGTCGAATTCCTCGATCACCTCGGGATCGACGAGGGGCACCAGGCCCAGGCGAGTCCGTTCGACACCGAGCAGATGCGAGGCCAGCAGTTCGGCGTCGGTACGCGGACTCGGTACACCGGCGGCCTCGAGGCGTTGCGCAGCCTCGATCAGCGCCAGTCGCAAAGGACGTCGACTCACCGGCTGTGCCTCCTGCACTCGTTCGAGCCAACGGTCGTGGCGACCGGCAGATCCTTCGTCACAAGCAGTCCTATTCCGCGGCGAGACGAGCCTCGCGGTCCGCCTTGCCCAGAGCGTCGAGCAGTGCATCGAGTTCACCGTCGAGCACCGCATCCAGATTATGCGACTTGAAGCCGATCCGATGGTCGGTGATGCGGTTCTCCGGGAAGTTGTAGGTGCGGATGCGTTCGGAACGATCGACCGTCCGGACCTGACTCTGGCGACCCGCCGACGCTTCGGCGTCCGCAGCTTCCTCGGCGACTACCTGCAAACGGGCTGCAAGGACCTGCATGGCGCGCGCCTTGTTCTGCAGCTGCGAACGCTCGTTCTGGCAGGTGACCACGATGCCGGTGGGAAGGTGCGTGATGCGCACGGCCGAGTCGGTCGTGTTGACGCCCTGACCACCCTTGCCGGACGAGCGGTACACGTCGATGCGCAGGTCACTCTCGTCTATCTGCACCTGCTCGACCTCCTCCGGTTCGGGATACACCAGCACACCCGCTGCTGACGTGTGCACACGTCCCTGGGATTCGGTGACCGGTACTCGCTGAACCCGGTGTACGCCGCCTTCGAATTTCAGTCGCGCCCAGACGCCGTCCGGGGTGTCGGACTTGCTCTTGATCGACAGGGTGGCTTCCTTGTATCCCCCGAGATCGGACACCGTCGCGTCGAGGATCTCGACGCGCCATCCGTGACGTTCCGCGTAGCGCACGTACATTCGGGCCAGGTCCGAGGCGAAGAGCGCGGATTCTTCGCCGCCCTCACCGGACTTCACCTCGAGGACGATGTCGTCGCCGTCGTGCGGATCGCGCGGTGCCAGTTGATCGGTGAGCGTCTGTTCGAGCTGCGCCACCTCAGCTTCGAGGGCCGGGATCTCGGCGGCAAACCCGGAATCGTCTGCGGCGAGTTCACGCGCGGCTTCCAGATCGTCCTGTGCGGCCGTGAGCTTGTTGTAGGTCGACATGATGGGTGAGAGTTCGGCGAACCGCTTCCCGACGCGCCTGGCTGCGGCAGGGTCGTTGTGCAGCGCCGGATCGGACATCTGCGCTTCGAGACCGGCATGTTCGGCCAGGATGTCGTCGATGGCCGAGGGCTGGGTTGTCCCTGCCATGGTTCGCTCCGCTCTGTGTTTTCTTCGTGCATGTCTGCGTTAGGGAATCGCCCGTGCGGCCCGGTAGACGCACGAAACCGGGTTCAGGCACAAAAAAGCCGACGCCCGATCTGCACGTGTGCAGATCGGGCGTCGGCGGAACAGCTAGGACTCGGTGGCCGGAACCTTGCTGTCTGCGCGCTTGCCGTAGCGAGCCTCGAAGCGAGCGACGCGTCCACCGGTGTCGAGAATCTTCTGCTTGCCCGTGTAGAACGGGTGGCACTGAGAGCAAACCTCGACGTTGATGCGTCCGGACTCCTTGGTGCTGTGGGTCTCGAACGTGTTACCGCAACCGCAGACGACGGTGGTCGCTACGTAGGTTGGGTGGATTCCTGCCTTCATGATGTCCCTTTCGATGGTCGCCGGGTCGATGTCGCCAATCGACATCGTGAACCGGAACCGGACTCGGCCGTTCAGTATGCCAGATGCGGTTGTTCTACCGAAAATCCGCTTCTCGCACGCCTCGGGTGGCTGTACGAAGCTCTCAACACACTCCACCCAGGTTTTGTTCCAGAGACGAGAAAAGGCCCACAACCAGTAGGTTGTGGGCCTTTCTCGTGGCGACGATCAGTCGTCGATCGCACCCGGAGCAGTCTTGGAAACCTGCATGAGGAACTCGAGGTTGTTCTTGGTCTTCTTCAGCCGATCGATCAGCAGGTCGATCGCCTGATGCGAATCCAGTCCGGACAGAACGCGGCGAAGCTTGTGCAACACAGCTGCCTCGTCCGGGCTCAGCAGCAACTCGTCCTTGCGCGTGCTGGACGGGTTGACGTCGACGGCCGGGAACACGCGACGCTCGGCGATCTTGCGATCGAGCTTGAGCTCGGCGTTACCGGTGCCCTTGAACTCCTCGAAGATCACGGTGTCGCCGGTGGATCCGGTCTCGACCATCGCGGTGGCGATGATCGTGAGCGAACCGCCGTTCTCGATGTTGCGAGCGGCACCGAGGAATCGCTTCGGCGGGTACAGGGCGGTGGAGTCGACACCGCCGGAGAGAATTCGTCCCGACGCAGGCGACGAGTTGTTGTAGGCACGGCCGAGTCGAGTGATCGAGTCGAGCAGAACCACTACGTCCTTGCCCATCTCCACCAGTCGCTTCGCTCGCTCGATCGCCAGCTCGGCAACGGCCGTGTGATCTCCCGGCGGACGGTCGAAGGTCGAGGAGATGACCTCGCCCTTCACACTGCGCTGCATGTCGGTCACTTCCTCGGGACGCTCGTCCACCAGGATGACCATGAGATAGCACTCGGGGTTGTTGGTCGCGACCGCGTTGGCGATCGCCTGCAACACGCTGGTCTTACCAGCCTTCGGCGGGCTCACGATGAGCGCGCGCTGACCCTTGCCGATCGGCATGACCAGGTCGATGACACGGGTGGTGAGGATGTTCTGCTCGGTCTCGAGACGCAGACGCTGATTCGGGTACAGCGGTGTGAGTTTGTTGAACTCGGGGCGCCGCTTCGCCGCCTCGATATCACCCCCGTTGACCGTGTCGATGCGTACGAGCGGGTTGAACTTCTGCCGCTGATTCCCCTGGTCCCCCTCACGGGATACGCGCACTGCACCGGTGATGGCATCGCCGCGGCGCAGACCGTTCTTGCGAATGAGGTTCATCGACACGTAGACGTCGTTGGGTCCGGCGAGGTATCCCGACGTCCGCACGAAGGCATAGTTGTCGAGAACGTCGAGAATGCCTGCTACCGGCTGCAGGACGTCGTCTTCACGGATCTCCGTCTCGCGAGAATCCCCGCCTGCACCGCCTTCGACGCGGTCACGTCCACGCCCGCGACGCTCGCGGAATCGACGCCCACGCCGTCCACGACCGTTCTCGTCGTCGTCTTCCGGGCCGTTGTTGCGGTTGTCGGTGCGTGGGCCGGAGCCGTTCTGGTTGTTGCGGTCCTGGTTGTTGCGGTCCTGGTTGTCGCGCTGCCCCTGGTTGTCGCGCTGGCCCTGGTTTCCGCGTTCCTGGCGGCTGCCCTGGCTCTCACGCTGGCCCTGGTTTCCGCGTTCCTGATTCTCGCGCTGACTCTGGTTGTCCCGGTTGCCGCGTTCACGACGGGGACGCTCGGTGCCGGTCTCCACTGCAGTTGTGGAGTCTGCCTCGGCCGGAGTCGCGTCGACACGGGTTTCCTCGGACCGCGCCGGCCGCTCGCTCTGCTTGCGCTCGGGGGCGGAGGTCTCGCTCTCCCGAGCAGGAGCGGTGCTCTGTTCGATGTTCAGCTCGGCCTGATCAGGAGAACCTGCCCGGCGAGCGGCACCACGGCGTTGACGTCCACGCCGAGGAGCTGCGGAATCCGAGTCCTCGGTGGTGTCGGCCGAAGCGGAGGGCTCGGCTACCGCGGCTTCCACCGGCGCTGCGGCTTCCGCAGCCGGGGTTTCGGCGCGCGCGGAGCGAGCGCTCTTGGTGCGGGTGCGGGTCGCGGGTGCGTCGTCGAGAGTGAGTTCACTCTGGGTCGGCGCGCTCTTGGCACTGCCGCCCTGACGCTCCTTGATGGCAGCGATCAGGTCGCCCTTGCGCATACCGGAGGTCCCTTTGATGCCCAGCTCACCAGCAAGTGAACGAAGTTCGGTGAGCACCATGCCGGAAAGCCCGGCACCACGACGCGCTTCGGCACGCTTGGTGGAGGTCGCCTGAGAATTGTCGCCTGTTTGCGTCCCGGCGGAGTCCGCCGAAGGTGCAGAAGTGGCGATGGTGTCCGTATCGGTCACGGAGGTCCTTTCCTTCCCTCACTCGCGCTGCGCAGAGTCGAGGGTTCGTCCCGAATTTCGATTGAGTACCGAAATCGGTGGTGCCGTACGTAGTTGCATGTCGAGAACTGCCGGCCAGCCCGTTGCCACGCGACAGCAGAAACCTACGCCACCTCGATCACGCGTCCCCGCGTATTCAGTGACTCTCGCTTCACACCGTCATGCGTTAGCGATCCTGCACATCGCACCCGTCATGAGGATTCGAATCCACCGTGTACACGGACGACCGTGGATTCGAACCTTCACGAGAAGGTTGGAGTACGAGGATCACACCAAGGACCGTAGACCCGATTGGAAAGGACTTTTGCCCCCTGGCTGATGCACCGGCGACTGACGCGCACGATGAACGGACATTGCCAGGATAGCGTCCAAACCGTCGTCCGGCAAGATTACCGTCGACTCCGTGTGTCAGCTCACCAGCCACTACGCAGCGCCGTGCGACGCTGCGGAAAGAATCAGACCACGTTCGCGCGGACTTCGACTCCGTCGGCGATGTCCAACTCGAGCACCCGCAATCCGTCCGAGCGGGCCGCTTCGGCGAGTTCCGCGGGAAACGGCTCGGTACTCAGAGCCAACACGGTAGGGCCTGCCCCCGAGACGGTGGCGGCGATACCTGCGTCCCGCAGAATGCCGATCCACCGGGTGGTGAGCGGCAACGCCGGCGCCCGCTGCGCCTGATGCAGACGATCCTCGGTGGCAACCATCAACAGTTCGGGCCGCGTGGTGAGCGCAACCACGACGAGTGCACTTCGGCTGGCATTGAACGCCGCATCCTGATGCGGGACGAGATCCGGCAGTAACCCGCGAGTGTGCGCGGTGGACGAACGCTCCTCGGGAACGAGAGCGACGGCACGAATATCGGGATGGACGTCGAGTTTGGCGGCCGCATAGACCGGTTCACCTCCCGCCGTCACCGATGTGGTGGTCCACGAGACCACGGCCCCACCCAGCACGCTGGCCGACGCGTTGTCCGGGTGACCTTCGAACTCGGACGAGAGCTGAACCATCTGCTCGTTACTCAAACCGATCTCGGCATCGAGAGCACGCGCCAATCCGTTGGCGGCCGCGAGCCCGCCGACCGCGGCCGAAGCCGAAGACCCCAGTCCGCGAGAGTGCGGAATGGCATTGCGGCACAACACATCCAAGCCACTCGCCCAGACGCCCGCCGCTTCCAGTCCGCGTTCGATCGCTCGAACCACCAGATGCGACGGACCCCACGGCACGTCCACCGCGCCTTCACCTTCGACCCGGATCTCGAGACCGGAATCCGTTGTGGTGACGACTATCTCGTCGTAGAGACCCAATGCCAGACCGAGAGTGTCGAATCCCGGCCCCAAGTTCGCACTCGAGGCCGGAACACGAGCTGTCACCGAGATGCCTACGGGCAGAGTTCTGGTCATGTCAGACACCGGATTCCGCGCAGTGGTCGACGAATCCACAGACACTATGCAAGCTCGAGGGCAGCCGCGACGGCGACGGGATCGACCCCGATCGGCTCGACGTTCGGCATGCCGGAGAGCGCAGTGTCGGGGTCCTTGAGCCCGTTGCCGGTGACCGTGCACACCACGGTCAGCCCGGGCTCGAGCCAGCCTTCGGCGCGCGCTGCGAGCAGACCGGCGACGCTGGCCGCCGACGCGGGCTCGACGAACACGCCTTCGGTGGCGGCGATCAGACGGTACGCCTCGAGGATCTTCTCGTCGGTGGCTGCGCGGAACGCACCGTTCGATTCTTCCTTGGCCGCAACCGCACCGTTCCACGACGCCGGCGATCCGATGCGGATGGCAGTGGCAATGGTTTCAGGGTCCTTGACGGGAGCACCGTTGACCAGCGGAGCCGCACCGGCTGCCTGGACGCCGAGCATGCGCGGACGGACGGTGGTGAGTCCGTCGGCGAAGTACTCGGAGTAGCCGCGCCAGTAGGCGGTGATGTTACCGGCGTTGCCGACGGGCAATGCGTGGACGTCGGGAGCCTTGCCGAGTACGTCCATGATCTCGAACGCCGCAGTCTTCTGACCCTCGATCCGAACCGGATTGACCGAGTTCACCAAACCGATCGTCGGGAATTCGGCGGTGGTCTTACGGGCCAGTTCGAGACAGTCGTCGAAGTTCCCCTGAACCTGAATGATCTTGGCGCCGTGCATGACGGCCTGGGCGAGCTTGCCCATGGCGATCTTGCCCTGTGGGATCAACACGGCACAGGTCATACCTGCCTTGGCGGCATAGGCCGCGGCGGATGCGGAGGTGTTACCGGTGGAGGCGCACAGGACGGCGCGCTGGCCACGCGCGAGCGCATCGGTGACGGCCATCGTCATACCGCGGTCCTTGAAGGAGCCGGTGGGGTTGAGTCCTTCGACCTTGAGGTAGACATCGCAGCCGGTGATCTCGGAAAGGTGCCCGGCGTGAATCAGTGGCGTACCGCCCTCGTTCAGGGTGACCGTCTTCCAGTTCTCCCCGATGGCGAGCCGGTCGCGATATGCCTCGATGAGTCCCGGCCAAGCCTTGTGGACGGGGTTGACGATGCCGGTCATTGTTCAGTGCCTTCCAGTCGCAGCACGCTGGTCACAGCGGTGACGAATTCGAGTTCTTCCAGGGCCGCCACGGTCTCGGAGAGAGCCGCATCGGTTGCTACATGAGTGACGACCACCAGGCGGGCACCGACTCCGGCGCCTTCCTGACGGACCACGGAGATACTGACGCCGTGCCGAGCGAACTCCGCAGCGACCGCAGACAGTACGCCTTCCTTGTCCGCGACTTCCATGTTCACGTAGTAGCGGGTGACGATGTCGCCCATCGGAGCAACTTTGAGCTTGGCGTACTTCGATTCCCGCGGGCCACGGCCACCGTGAACCTTGTTGCGTGCTGCCATCACGAGGTCGCCCATAACTGCCGACGCCGTCGGTGCGCCGCCTGCGCCCTGGCCGTAGAACATCAGCCGGCCGGCGTTCTCCGCTTCCACGACAACGGCATTGAACGCGCCGTTCACCGTCGCCAGCGGATGACTCAGGGGAACGAGTGCCGGGTACACCCGAGCGGAAATTCGCTCCTTGCCCTTGGGCGTGGTGATCCGCTCGCAGATCGAGAGCAGCTTGATGGTGCAGTCGAGGGCCTTCGCCGACGCGAGGTCGTCGGAGGTGATCTTGGAGATGCCTTCGCGGTAGACGTCGGCCGCGGTGACGCGGGTGTGGAACGCGATGGACGCGAGGATCGCCGCTTTGGCTGCGGCGTCGTAACCTTCGACGTCGGCAGTGGGGTCGGCCTCGGCGTAGCCGAGCCTGCCTGCCTCGGCGAGGGTGTCCGCGTAGTCTGCACCGGTCTCCGCCATGGCGGAGAGAATGAAGTTGGTGGTTCCGTTGACGATTCCGGCGACCTTGGTGACCCGGTCTCCGGCCAGCGACTGCGTGAGCGGTCGGATCACGGGGATCGCCCCGGCGACCGAAGCTTCGAAGTACAGGTCGACCGAGTTCTTCTCCGCCGCCTCGGCGAGTTCGCCGGTGTGATCGGCGAGCAGCGCCTTGTTCGCGGTGACGACGGACTTGCCGGAGTTGAGCGCGGAGAGGATGAGTTTACGGGGCAGTTCGATGCCGCCGATCACCTCGACGACGATGTCGACGTCCTCGCGTGCGACCAATGCATCCGCATCGGTCGTCTGCAATTCCTCGGGAATGCCGCGGTCTGCGCCGACACGCCGAACCGCCACACCGCGCAGTTCCAGCGGGGCACCGACGCGTGCTTCGAGTTCCTCGGCCTGCTCACGAATGATCCGGACGACCTCGCTCCCGACATTGCCGAGGCCGAGTACGGCCACACCGATAGCGCGTTGCGCCGATTCGCTCGTCACTGCGTTACCTCCAAGCTGAGCAGATCTTCCACTGTTTCCCTCCGCAGAATCACGCGTGAGACTCCGTCACGCACCGCCACCACGGCCGGGCGGGTGAGCAAGTTGTACCTGCTCGACATCGAATAGCAGTAAGCGCCGGTTGCCGCTACCGCAAGTAAATCACCGGGGCCGACGTCCTCGGGCATCCAGGTGTCACGAATGACCACGTCGCCGGACTCACAGTGCTTACCGACGATACGTGCCACGACCGGTTCCGCGGCGGAGGTACGCGATACCAGCTTGGCTTCGTACTCGGCTCCGTAGAGCGAGGTGCGGATGTTGTCGCTCATACCGCCGTCGACACTGACGTAACGGCGGGTGAGGGCGGCGCCGACCGTGACGTCCTTGATGGTGCCCACTTCGTACAGGGTCACCGTGCCGGGTCCGGCGATGGCGCGTCCGGGCTCGACGGCGAGCGTCGGGACCGGTAGGCCCACCAACGCCGACTCGTTGCGGACGATGTCGGCGAGCTTGGCGGCCAGTTCGTCCACCGGCGGCGGATCGTCGGACGGGACGTACGCGATTCCCATTCCACCACCGAGATCGACGATCGAAATCTGTTTCGTCTTCTCCACGCCGAACTCGGCGACGACGTCGCGGAGCAGTCCGATGACGCGTCGCGCTGCCACTTCGAAGCCGTCGACGTCGAAGATCTGCGAGCCGATGTGGCTGTGCAGCCCGACGAGCCGGAGGTTTCCGGCGGCGAATACCCGGCGAACGGCGTCGATCGCCGCTCCCCCGGCCAGCGAGAATCCGAACTTCTGGTCTTCGTGCGCGGTGGAGATGAATTCGTGGGTGTGCGCTTCCACGCCGACGGTGAGTCGAATCAGGACGTCCTGCACGATGCCCGCTTCGCCTGCGACGCGGTCGAGGCGCTCGATCTCGATTGCCGAGTCCAGCACGACGTGTCCGACACCCGCGGCGACGCCGGCGGCCAGTTCGGCAACGGATTTGTTGTTGCCGTGCATGGCAATTCGCTCAGCCGGAAAACCGGCATGCAACGCAATCGCAAGTTCGCCGCCGGAGCAGACGTCGAGCGAAAGACCTTCGTCGGCAACCCAGCGGGCGATCTCGCCACACAGGAATGCCTTGGATGCGTAGTGCACCTTGGCATCCGGGCCGAAGGCACGGGCCATGTCACGACAGCGCGAGCGGAAGTCGTCCTCGTCGATGACGAACAACGGGGTGCCGTACTTCTCGGCGAGTTCACTGACCTTGACACCGGCGAGGGCTACTTCACCGTCGTCGCCACGAGAAGCATTGCGCGGCCACACCTGCGGCGACAGTTCACCGAATGCTTCGGGTGAGGCGGGGCGGTCGGGCAGGCCGGGGGCCTGCAGCTGTTCGGCGTGCTTGGGTCCTGCGGGATGAGCGTTCACATTTGCTCCGGTGCGGTGACGCCGAGAAGGTCCAGGCCGTTGGCCAGAACCTGACGGGTGGCGGCGCAGAGGGCCAGGCGTGCACGGTGCACGTCCGTTGCCTCTTCGTCGCCCTGAGGGAGGATCCGGCACGCGCCGTAGAAACGGTGATATGCGCCGGCAAGTTCTTCGAGGTAGCGCGCAATACGGTGTGGCTCACGCAGATTCGCGGCACTGGAGACGACGCGGGGGTATTCGCCGATCGTGCGGATGAGGTCACCCTCCTGTTCACTGTCCAGCAGTGCGAGGTTGCTCTCGTCGGCCGCGAGACCGAGATCGGCGGCGTTGCGGGCGATGGCAGCGAGCCGGGCGTGCGCGTACTGGACGTAGTAGACCGGGTTCTCGCTGCTGGTCTTGGTCCACAGGTCGAGGTCGATGTCGATGCTCGAGTCGACCGAGGAGCGGATCATCACGTAGCGAGCGGCATCGACGCCGATGATCTCGACCAGGTCGTCGAGGGTGATCACCGTTCCGGCACGCTTGCTCATCTTGACGGCGACGCCGTCCTTGACGAGGTTGACCATCTGTCCGATGAGAACCTCGACGGTGTCCGGGTCGTCGCCGAAGGCGGCAGCAGCGGCCTTGAGCCTGCCGATGTAGCCGTGGTGGTCGGCGCCCAGCATGTAAATGCAGAGATCGAAACCGCGGGCACGCTTGTTCTGGAAGTATGCGATGTCGCCGGCGATGTAGGCGGCGTTGCCGTCACTCTTGATGACGACGCGGTCCTTGTCGTCACCGTAGTCGGTGCTCTTGAGCCACCAGGCGCCGTCTTCGTGGATGAGGTTGCCCGAGCCCTTGAGGGTCTCGATGGCTTCCGCGACCGCTCCGGATTCGAACAGCGAGTTCTCGTGGAAGTAGACGTCGAAATCGACGCCGAACTCGTGCAGGGTGGATTTGATGTGCGTGAACATCAACTCGACGCCGATCGATCTGAACGTCTCCTGCTGCTCGTCGGCGGGCAGTTCGAGCGCGTCGGGGCGCTGCTCGAGCACGGAAGCGGCGATGTCGGCGATGTATCCGCCGGCGTAACCGTCCTCGGGCGCGGGTTCGCCCTTGGCGGCAGCGATGAGCGACCGCGAGAATCGATCGATCTGGGCGCCGTGATCGTTGAAGTAGTACTCGCGGGTGACCAGGCCGCCCTGCGCGGAGAGAATCCGGCCGAGTGCGTCGCCGACGGCAGCCCAGCGTGTTCCGCCGAGGTGGATGGGCCCGGTGGGGTTTGCCGAGACGAACTCGAGGTTGATCTTCTTCGCATCCAACGACGTACCGGAGCCGTACGCGGAGCCCGCCGTCAGGACCTGGGTGACGATGGCGCCCTGGGCGTCCTTGTCCAGTCGGATGTTGAGAAAGCCCGGCCCGGCGATCTCGGCGGAGTCGATTCCGTCGGCGGCGGTCAGGGCCTCGGCCAACCAGCCGGCCAGATCGCGCGGATTGGCGCCTGCCTTCTTGGCAACCTGCATCGCCACATTGGTGGCGTAGTCGCCGTGCTCAGGGTTGCGCGGGCGCTCGACGGTGAGAGTTGAAGGGAGCACCGAGACGTCGAGGCCGCGTTCGGCTAGGACGCTCGCTGCGGTTCCGCGGAGCAGTTCGGCAAGGTCAGCTGGAGTCACAGGTTCTCATCCTATTGCCTGGACACCCAAGCGGCTGAGTCGCCTCACTGGTCGCGGGTCACACACGCCCGGCACGTTGATCGTCCGTGTCACAGCACACTGGCACGACACTCTCCCAGACTGTTCTCAGGCTGGGGAAAGTACAGTGGTGATGCCCGCTGCCCGCCTGCACCGAGGTGGGCGAGAGTGCCGTCCCTCGAGCCAACACACCGAAAGAGCCCAATCGATGCCAAGCGGTTCCGATAGTCGCGGTCCCAAGAACAATTCCGGGGCCAAATCAGCCAAGGCCATCAAGGCTGCCAACAACAAGAGCGGTGGATCCCGTAAGGGCAAGGGCGGTGTTCCCGCTCCGCGGCAGGTTCCGTGGCTCTCGATCGGCGCCGGAGTGGCCGTGGTGGCGTTGATCGCAGTCCTCGGTGTCAATCTGTGGCCGAAGATCGAGGACAAGCAGGCACTCGAGGCATACACCTACAGCAAGGACGACCCAGACCCGTCGTCGAAGATCGACGGTGTTCTCAAGATCGACTACCCGGCCGGACAGCACGTCGACTCCACTCAGCGGGTGGCCTACGACCAGAGCCCGCCCTTCGGTGGACCGCACGACGCTACCTGGGCGAACTGCACGGGAACGGTCTACTCGGTCGGAATCCGCACCGAGAACGCCGTGCACTCGCTCGAGCACGGCGCGATCTGGATCACCTACAACCCGGACAGCATCGACCAGAGCCAGATCGACAGCCTGGCGCAACGGGTGAACGGCAAGTCCTACATGCTGATGTCGCCGTACCCGGGTTTGAGCAGCCCCATCTCGCTGCAGTCGTGGGGTCACCGTCTCGAGGTGGACAACGCCGACGACGAGCGGATCAACCAGTTCATCACGGCGCTGAACCAGAATCCGAACACCTACCCGGAGGTCGGTGCCAGCTGCACCAACCCGCTGTTCGATCCGTCCAACCCGCCGCCATTCGATCCGACGCCGCCGGGCCCCGACGCCATCAAGATGGACGGAACCGGCTCCGCAGCTGCCACCGACGAGAACGTACCCGCCGGTGGATAGGCCCGACACCCCCGTAGCGGCCGCTGACGCGTCGAAGCCGAGCCAGCGCACCGCGTTGTTGATCATCGGGCTGATCGGCGCCATCGCGGTCGGATTCGCGCTGGGCTCACTCACCAATCTCCTCGCACCGGACGGCAAGAGCAGTTTGACGGTTCCGGCATCGGATTCGGTGGACGTCGGATTCTCGCAGGACATGAGCGTGCACCACAGTCAGGCGGTCGAGATGGCGTCGATCGCATTGACGAAATCCACCGACAACGACGTTCGGACCTTGGCCTACGACATCTTGACCACGCAGCAGAATCAGCTGGGAATGATGCAGGCGTGGCTGACCATGTGGAATCAGCCGCTCTCCAAGGTCGGCCCTTACATGGCGTGGATGAGTTCCGGCGCGGGTTCGGGGCACAACTCGCACGGCACGACGGCGACGATGACCATGGACGACGGCCACTCCGAGCCGGTGGACACCATGCCGGGGATGGCGTCGCCGCAGGACATGACCGACCTGCGCGGCGCGGCCGGGCCCGAGCTGGACGTGTTGTTCCTCCAGCTCATGCTGCGCCATCACGAGGGTGGACTGCCGATGATGGAGTTCGCCGAAGACCAGGCATCGGAGTCCGTCGTCCGGAACTTGGCGAAGACGATGGTCGTCACACAGGACGGCGAATCCAAGCTGATGACCGACATGCTGACCGCGCGCGGAGCAGTTCCGCTTCCGATGAACTGATCTTCCGCGCTGAACCGTGCACACCGCCGGTCGAACGTGAACTGGACGTGGACCTGAAATCCTCAGGACCACGTCCAGTTTGCTGCCTGCACTCGCGACGATCTCATCGGCGATTGCGTGTTCGAGCGCGGCCCGAATCCCAATCATGCTCGGCGACAAGCAAATCTCGGCGTCGGTGACGCCATGGCCTTGGCCGAGTGCAAGGTTTTCGACCGATGATGTGGCCTGCCGCCCAGATGGATCGTCGAAGATTCCCGGCTCGTCCGACCTGCAACAGGTATCCCGGTTTGGTCTTCGGTACCTCTCATGCGCTACGCTAACGCAGCCCAATCGGCACACCGATTTCATCGGTGCGCCCCCGTAGCTCAGGGGATAGAGCGTTCGCCTCCGGAGCGAAAGGTCGCAGGTTCGAATCCTGCCGGGGGCACACTCAGGACACGGTATTCGTCGTCCGATGTGCTCGGACACAGCGTCGCCATCCTTGCCGGTGGCGGCGTTTTCATTTCTGCGGACGTTTTTCGTCACGTGCAGACGCAATCACCGTCGCAAATAACCGAGATCCACTCGATCAGGACACGTCGACCAACTCCCGGTCCCCTGCCCGAGTACGCCGCAGCAGTGGCGCCACGGTGATCGCCAACCCGACCAGTGCCACGGCTGTGACGAGGATCAGTCCGGGATGGAACTGCTCGAACCCGGTAGTGGTGTCGTCGGTCGCCGTGTGCGATCCCGCCGTCACCAATGCCGTCGTCAATGCCAGCACGAGTGCGGCACCGACCTGGGCGGAGGTGTTGACCAGACCGGACGCCAGACCCTGCTCCGAGTCGTCGACGCCGGAGGTGGCCTGCGCGATGATCGAGGTGTAGCCGAGCGCGAAACCCAACCCCAGCAGGATCACGCTGGGCAGAATTGCCACGACGTACGACGGCGAATCGCTGCCGACGAACAGGAACCACAGATAGCCGGCGCTCAACGAGGCCAGCGCGGCCAGGATGAGTTTCGGGCTCCCGAAACGATCGACCAACCCGCCGACGAACGGCGAGCCGAACGCCACGATGATTCCGGTGGGCAGCAGTGCCATGGCCATTTTCAGTGGCGACCATCCCAGCGCCGACTGCAGGAAGATCGTCATCATGAACTGGAAGCTCAGGTAGGAACCGAAGAGAGCGATGATGGCCAGATTGGCCCGCACGATCGTGCCCACCCGCAGCAACCCCAACCGAACCAAGGGGTGTGGCACCTTTCGCTCGACGAGGAAGAACGTCGCCAGCAGCGCGATCGCCACCGCGAAGGACCCCAACGTCATCGGTGTCGCCCAGCCCCGTGCCGGCGCGGACACCACGGTGTAGACGGTCAAGAGCATGCCGGTCACCAGAGTTACGGCGCCGACCAGGTCGTGTCCGCCGGTGTCGGCGGGCTTGTCACGTGGCACGAGGAAGTAGCCGCCGATCAGGGCGAGGACGGCGAACGGAACCGGCATCAGGAATGTGAAACGCCAACCGGCGCTGGTCAGCAGGCCACCGAGGATCAGGCCGGACGAGTATCCGCTGGCGCCGAAGACGGAGAACACCGACAGCGCCTTGTTGCGTTCGCGCCCCTCCTTGAAGGTCGTGGTGAGGATGGACATCGCCGTCGGAGCGGTGAACGCGGCGGCGAGTCCCTTGACGAATCGTGAGGCGATCAGCAGTGTTCCGTTGTCGACAAGCCCGCCGACCAGTGATGCGGCGGCGAACACCGCGAGTGCGATCAGGAAGACGTTTCGGCGCCCCAAAAGGTCGGCGGTGCGTCCACCGAGCAGGAGTAGGCCGCCGAAGCCCAGTACGTATCCGTTGATGATCCACTGCAGTGACGTGGTCGACAGGCCCAGTTCGTGGCCGATGGACGGTAGTGCGACGCCGACCATGGACACGTCCAGTCCATCGAGGAACAAGACGAGGCACAGCACTGCGAGGACTCCCCACAGTCGTAGTGGCCACCTCTCCGCTGAAGCCGGGTGTGCAGATTCCGGCGAGTTGGCTGTATGTCGTGTCGAATCGGTGCGTGTCACCGCGAAAGAATAGATGCATATGCACTTATTGCACAAGCATTTAATGCAATTGCAAGTAGTGGATACTTCAACTAGAATGCGGGCGTGACGTCGGACTCCGAACTACGCAACACCTGGCGCTCGCTCTCGACCAGCTACAACGGAATCGCGTGCGAGCTCGATCGACAGATGCAATCCGCCCACGGGCTGAGCATGAGCGATTTCGAAGCACTCGACCGACTCATGGATACCGTGTGCGACCGGCCACGGATGCAGGACCTGGCGTCGGAAATGTATTTGAGTCCCAGCGCACTCTCCCGCACCGTCGCGCGGCTCGAGAAGGCCGGGCTGGTACAGCGCTCGTTGTGCGAGGCCGATCGGCGTGGCGTATACGTCGACGTGACCGACGAGGGTCGCCGCGTGCACAGTGACGCCAGCAAAATTCAACTGGCCGTGCTCAATTCACACCTGATCACGTAGGAGATCACGAACCCGGCTCGGCCGGCCTTCGGACCTGGCCGCCGAACGGCCGGTCGACGGGTTAGACTCGGCGGGTACCGACGCGCTTTCTGATGCCGGTCGGTGTTCCATCAGCAGCGCGACCCGTACCCCACTTCACAGCGGTCCGGACAGGCATTCCGCCGGCGCTTCTGCGGTTTCCGCTCCGCCCTCAGGCTCCTGCCTGACATCTCGACCTTCTCCTACCGAGAGACAAGACAATTGAACAACGTACGCACGCTCGGAGTCATCGGACAGTCCAGCAAACCTGCCGAACGTAGGCTGCCGATCCATCCTGCCCACTTCGCCTGGATCGACGAGAGCCTTCGCTCACGGATCTATCTCGAAGAAGGCTACGGAACTCGTTTCGGTTACTCCGACGAGCACCTCGGACGCCTGGTTGCCGGAATCCGCACACGTGCGGAGATCTTCGCCGAGACCGATGTGGTTCTGCTGCCCAAACCCCAGGTCAGCGATCTGGGCGACCTCCGAACCGGGCAAGTGCTGTGGGGGTGGCCGCACTGCGTTCAGGACACCGAACTCACCCAGGTCGCCATAGACGAGAAGCTCACGCTGATCGCCTTCGAAGCAATGAACCACTGGCACAGTGACGGATCGTTCAACCTGCACGTATTCCACAAGAACAACGAACTGGCCGGCTACTGCTCCGTCCTGCACGCCTTGCAGTTGATCGGCTCCACCGGCGACTACGGTCGCCGACTCTCCGCCGCCGTGATCGGATTCGGCGCCACCGCACGTGGCGCCGTCACCGCACTGAAGGCACACGGTATCCACGAGGTCGACGTTCTGACCCAACGCGGCGTCACCGCCGTCGGCTCCCCCATCCACTCCGCCCGCATGCTCTCGTTCGACAACGACACCGGCGACGTCCGTGGCAGTCACGTCATGGTCGACAACCACAGCCTTCCGGTACCCGGCTTCCTCGCCGAACACGACATCGTCGTCAACTGTGTACTGCAGAACACCGATTCGCCGTTGACATTCCTGACCGAGGAGGATCTTCTGGACTTCCAACCGGGCAGCCTGATCGTGGACGTCTCCTGCGACGAAGGGATGGGTTTCAGCTGGGCACGTCCGACGTCCTTCGCCGATCCGACCTTCGTCGTCGGCGACAACATCACGTACTACGGCGTCGACCACAGTCCGTCCTACCTGTGGAACTCGGCGTCCTGGGAGATCAGCGAAGCACTACTGCCGTATCTCGAGGGCGTCATGGCCGGGCCCGACGGGTGGAAGGCCGACGAGACCATCGACCGCTCGATCGAAATCCGTGACGGCGTGATCGTCAACTCCGCCATCACTCGTTTCCAGGACCGCAGCCCCGACTACCCGCACCCGATACTCGACCGAGAGATTCAGGTGCAGTAACCAATTCAGCCCGGCTCGGCAATCGAGGTCACCGACTCGATCTCGCCGGCCACCATGGCGAAATACTCGGTCACCCTCGTCGGCTCGGTCGAGCCGTGCACGTCGAGCAGGTACCGGGCGACTACTCCGCCTACCGACTCTCGCAGGGTGAGCTCACGTACCGCCTTGATCGCGCGGTACCGCGCGCCCTGCTCGAGGTCGTTGCTGATCGCAGCACCGGATTCTCCGGTTCGGGTACCGTTCTCGATCCGCCACGCCTGCGCCGCGAACCGCACCTTGGTGGCGTCATGACTGGTCAATGCCTTGACATACTCACGGGCCATCGCCACCGGGCCACTGACGGCGCTCTCGCCATGTTCGGCAGCATGTTCGGCAGCATGTTCGGCAATGGCATGCAGGATCGAATCCGCCAGTTCGGGTCGGCAGATCACCAGATCCGGCAGATACGGATGCGATTGGTTGTAGAGCAGCGGTGAGCCGTCGATGCGGCTGCAATGCAGACCTTGCGCCAAAGCCACGCCGACCGGTGCCGCCGAATCCCACTCCCACTGCCCGCCTGCATGCAGGTACGCGTCGACGTCACCGCGCACGACGGCCATCGCCTTGGCACCCGCCGAACCCATATGGACCACTTCGGCGTTCAGTTCGCTCGCCACCGCTGCGGTGAAAGACGGTGGCCGCGAGCCGCTGACAACGATCGTCGGCGATCCGGATTCGTTGCCACGACGGATCTCGTCGTCGGTGCTGTAGACGACTGCGAGCGCAGGCTGAGCCACCGCAGCCGCGGTCACGCCCCGCCCCCGCTCCCAGAGGGCAACGTGCACAGCCCAATCCGAGCGGCCCGCAATACCGTACTCTTTCGATCCGTCCACCGGATCGATGATCCACACACGATCGGCGTCGAGCCTGGATCGATCGTCGGCAGACTCCTCCGAGAGCACCACGTCACCCGGACGGCGAGCGGCCAATTCCTCGAGAATGAACGTATTGGCAGCGCCGTCGCCGCGCCTGCCCAACTCCCGACCGTCGATCGAGCCGAGCCCCTCGACCCGGATCCGCAACAACAACTCGCCCGCCGCCTCGGCAAGTTCGACGGCCACTGTCGTGTCACTCGTCGCCCGCCCGGTTTCCTCCCGCGTGTTCACAGGCTCAACACTTCCACATCGTGCACGGATCTTCCGCCACGGCGCCGGCTGCGCTCGCGGCGCACGGTCGCCGATTCAGGGTGTCAAGTGCTCACCGAGCAGTCGATCCACCGCCTCGGGTGCCTCGTCCGGAATCCAGTGACTGACACCGGGAAGAACCTCGAACCGGTACGGCCCGTCCACGTATTTCGGGGTCAGAGCAGCGCCTTTCGGTCCGAGCGCGGTATCGCCGTCACTCCAGACATGCAAGGTGGGAACCGTGATCCGAGCATTACCGGGAACGCTCATCCACATGGCGCGATACCAGTTCACGCCGCCGCGCAGCCGGCCGGGAGCCCGCATCGCCGCGAGGTCTCGTCGGACGTTCGCCGGCGACTGCCCGCTCGATATCAGCAGCTTCTCCCCCACCCCGGTCGACGACAGCGCCCATTCGGGTAGGAACGGCACCTGAAAGGCGATCATGTACCACGATTTCAGTCCCTGAGTGCTCCGAAGCATGGACCCGAGGAACGCGATCGGATGCGGAACCGACAGGGTGGTCAGTGTGCGGAGCTTGTCCGAATGCTTCGCCGCTACCTGCCATGCGACTGCCGCGCCCCAGTCGTGGCCCACCAGATCGACCTTCCCTACTTCGAGCTCGTCGATCAAGGCAGCGACGTCCGCGGCCAACTCCGATCCGCGATACGCGCGCCGAGCGCGGGGGCGGGCTCCGGGCGAGTATCCGCGCTGGTCCGGCGCCACCGTGCGAAAACCCCGGGCGTGCAGCAGCGGTGCCAGTTTGTCCCAGGACGACGAATCCTGGGGAAAGCCGTGAAGTAGGACAACCGTAGGTCCGTCGAGCGGGCCCTCGTCGCGAACGTCGAACGTCAGCCCCGATCGGGAAAAGGTCGATACTCGCCCGGCGGTCACGACGCGACCGTGGTCCTTGCCGGCTTCGAGCGTACGGATTTCTCACCTGCGCGCAAGAACACACCGGTCTTCTCCGTACCGAATCCGGGCTCGAACTCTCCGTCCCGATACACCAGCCGGCCACCGATCACCGTGGCGACCGCGGCCCCGTCACTGCGGTTGACCATCCGGCTGATGCCGTCGTATTCGGGGACAACCGCCTCGAACAGTCCGTCCACGCCGTCGTCGAGGCCGGCCGGATCGATGACCACCAGGTCGGCGCGATCCCCCTGACGCAAGTGACCGGCGTCGATTCCGTACCAGTCGGCGAGTTCCCCGGTCAACCGGTGAACCGCGCGCTCGATGCTCAGGAACGGCTTACGATCGCCCTGGGCGTCCTTGACCTTCTTGAGCAATCGGACCGGGTAGTTGTAGAACGCCATGTTCCGCAGATGCGCACCGGCGTCACCGAAGCCCATCTGAACGCCGGAGCTGGCAGCGAGCTTCTTCGCGAACTTGGGCCGATGATTGGCAACGGTGGTGCGCCAGCGCAACTTCGGCCCGTACTTGACCACCAGGTCCAGATACGCGTCGACGGGATGAATGCCCCGCTGATCGCCGACCTCGCCGAAGTTCTTGCCGATCAGCGTCTCGTCGGGGCATCCGACGATGATCGCGTCGTAGAAATTGCGATGCCAGATGCGGGGCGAGAACTTGTCGTCGTAGTCCTTGCGAAAAGCGCGACGGTAGTTCTCGTCCTGAAGCAGCTCATTGCGCTCCACCTGGTCCTTGAGATGCAAAGCCGCAGCGCCCGCACCGAATTCCTCGAAGACCACCAGATCTATTCCGTCCGCGTACACGGTGAACGGTACCGGGAGGTGCTGCCACTTGAAATCGGTCTTGGCGAACCTGTTGAGCAGTGGGGCCGCCGTCAGCATGAAATAGACGATCACCGGATACGCCTTGGAATCTGCACCCGAGAGCAACGACGTCTTGAGTGCCTTCTTGCGGCCGATCGAGGAGCTCTCCACGAAGAACGCCGCGATGTTCGGATGGAAATTGATGGTCGGCGCACTCTGGAGAATCTTTCCGCGGTTACGCAGAATCCGATTGAAGAATCGAAACTCCTTCCACCGCGCGTAGGTGGAAGGCAAAGAGCGCGAACGATATTCGTCACCATCGATCTTGTCGAGCGAGTTGGTCATCGACGACAGTCCGAGCATCCCCACATCGAGCGCCTGCTCGAGCATGTCACCCATGCGGTCGAGTTCCGCTTGCGTCGGTTTGACCGATTTATCGGTAGCGCGATCCAATCCGAGCACATGCGTGCGAACATCGGAGTGCCCGATGAATGCCGCGATGTTGGGGCCGAGCGGAAGCGCGTCCAACGATGCGACGTACTCCTGCGGTCCGGTCCACGTCTTCTGCTCGTTCAGAATCCGAAGCACACTCTCGTGCGGAACCGCCTCGACACGGCTGAACAGGTCTGCGATCTCACGCGGGGTGGAATACACCGTCGACAACGAGCAGTTGCCCACCACCACGGTGGTGACACCGTGCCGGACAGACTCGGGAAGACCGGGGCTGACCAGTACCTCGGCGTCGTAATGTGTGTGAACGTCGACGAATCCGGGTAGTACCCATTTACCGGCCGCGTCGATCACTTCCGTGTCGGGCCCGATATCGAGTCGAGATGCCGAGACCTCGGCCACCACACCGTCCCGGATGCCGAGGTTGCGTCGCAATCCGGGAGAACCCGTCCCGTCGAACCACAATCCGTCGTTGACCACTACGTCGAAATCTGACATCGAATGGACCTCCCCGCCTCGCGTATGTGTTACGTCACGTTATAGACATAATTGACCGCTAGTCAATAACGCGACGCGGGTCGACTGCGAAACCACCCGGTTCTCACACCACGCCCCGCGTTCACGCGGGCGAAATTCGTCGTCCACCGAGCTGTGTGATCGGAGCGCGACCGGTCGCATCAGGGGAGCGAATCGAGACGAGCAAACCATCGCGCTCCGACTACGCGTCGCCGTAATCGACGCCGGGAAATCGCCTACCGCGACAATTGTGACAATTGGCCGGAATCGTAATACCCTCGAGTCAATTTCCAGCAAAGATGAGACTTTGTTCGAGTAATGGATACTCACCGCAGGTTCACGTGATCGCCTGCGGTTGGGTATCTTGCTTTCAGTGGCGCCCGGCCACCACATCCAACACATTAAGGATCCACAATGGAGTCTGTCGAAAAAGTATTGCCTGCTGGCGTCAAGCTCGATGACATCTTGAGCGTGTTCAAGGTGGCAGTTGCAGGAATCGGCCTGGTCAGCGCCCTTTCCGCCTTCAGCTGATCTCTCGACACCACCGAACAGGCCGGACTCGATCGAGTTCGGCCTGTTTCCATGTTCGAGCGAAGTACACCGTTGATCGAGATGCACCACTGTCTCGGCCAGGGCGGAAGATTCCGAACAGCGCCCGCCCGCACGCTCAGACCGGGGCCCCACCATCGCACCCGTCTGTACAGCCGACTTCTTTAAAGCCGACTTCTGCCCGCACGAGTGGCAGAAAAAAATCGGGGCCGGCGACGTACGCCGACCCCGATACCCGAGCGGATGACGGGACTCGAACCCGTGTGAACGGCTTTGCAGGCCGGTGCCTAGCCACTCAGCCACACCCGCGTCACTGAGAACTATGCCGGACCGCGGCACCTCCGGCCAGATTTCCACTCACCGTGATTCGAGCCCGAAAGGCCGCTCGTTCCAACCCCTGGAACGATGTGCGTCGGGGGGAACAAATAAATCGACGACGACGCTGAGGAGCAGCGGTGGACGCAAACCCGAAACGGTGTGAGGGTCCTACCGACATCATCGATCCGACAGCCGCACTATCCAGAAGGTTTCATGACTGCCGAGAACACCACCACGGCTCCACCCGTGACCCCCACAACCACACCAGAGGCTGCGGGCAATGCCGGCGCCGAACGTAAACCGACCGTCGGGAAGATCCTCGCACTCGGTTCCATGACCGCGCTCGGCCCGTTCACCATCGACATGTACCTGCCTGCGCTGCCGGACATCGGCACCGATCTCGGTGTTTCACCGTCGACGGTGCAGCTCACCATCACCGGCACGCTTCTCGGTCTGGCTCTCGGGCAGTTGTTGGTCGGTCCGCTGTCCGACATGCTGGGCCGCAAGCGTCCGCTGCTCGCCGGAATAGCCGTCCACGTCATTGCATCACTGTTGGCAGTGTTCTCCCCCACCGTCGAGATCCTGGGCGTACTACGTGTGTTCCAGGGAATGGGTGCAGCGGCGGCAGCTGTGGTCACCATGGCGATCGTGCGTGACCTCTACAGCGGGAACACCGTTGCCGTGGTGATGAGCAGGTTGATGCTCGTCCTCGGGGTGGCTCCGATTCTGGCGCCCAGTATCGGCGGGGCGCTCCTCGTCGCGTTGGATTGGCGCGGGATTTTCGTCGTCCTCGCGGTGATCGGCTTCGGAACCGCGATGATCGGCGCTTTCGGACTGTCCGAGAGCCTGCCGAGTGAACGGCGTCGGGCCAGCGGACTGGGATCGATCCTGCGCACCTACGGTTCGCTGCTCGGCGATCGCACGTTCATGGTTCTGGTGTTGGTCTCGAGTGTCGGCATGGGCGCACTGTTCGCCTACGTCTCGGGTGCTTCATTCGTCTACCAGGATCAGTACGGCCTCAATCAGCAGGAATTCGCTCTGTTGTTCAGCGCCGGTGCAATCGCTCTGATCGGCGCGTCACAAATCAATGTCCGGTTGCTCAGCCGCTGGACTCCGCAACAGATCACGCTGGCGGCGCTCGTCGCGTCGTCGGTGTCCGGCGCGTTGCTGATCGTCGTGGCCGTGCTCGAGCTCGGTGGTCTGATCGGGTTCGTGATCGTCCTGTGGATCATGTTGGGTGCTGTCGGTTTCGTACTTCCGAATGCCCCGGCGCTGGCCCTTGCCCGGCACGGTGAAGCGGCCGGAACCGCGGCAGCTCTGCTGGGCGCGTTTCAGTTCGGTGTCGGCGCTGCGATCGCCCCGGCCGTCGGCCTGCTGGGCAACACCAGCACCGCGTTGTCCATCGCGATGACGGCCAGTACAGCGCTGGGCCTCACCGCACTACTTACAGCGTCGCGGTTGCGGACGAGAGCCTGACAGCTCAGCTGGTGGCAGCGAACCATTCGCTGTAGAACGTCGCCAGACCCAACACACAACAGATGGCGACGAAGATCCAGAACCTGGCTATCACAACCGTCTCGGGCCAGCCGAGTAGTTCGAAGTGGTGATGTATCGGTGCCATTTTGAACACTCGGCGCCCGGACGAGCGGAATACCAGGACCTGGATGATCACCGACAGGATCTCGGCGACGAAGAGCGCGCCGATGATGACCATCAGCAGCTCCGTGTGGGTGGTGACGGACAGGCCCACGACCAGGCCACCCAGGGCCAGCGAACCGGTGTCGCCCATGAAGATCTGGGCGGGCGCGGCATTCCACCACAAGAACCCCAGGCACGCACCGCCTGCCGCAGCGGCGATGATCGCCAAGTCGAGCGGGTCACGGACGTCGTAGCAGCCGGCCGCGGGATCGAGAACACAGGAGTTTCGGTACTGCCATCCGGCGATCACGACGTAGGTGCCGAGAATCATTCCCATCGAGCCGGCCGCGAGACCGTCGAGTCCGTCGGTGAAGTTGACGGCATTGGACCACGCGAACACCAGGACGCAGAAGAAGATCAGGAATCCGACACTGCCCAGCGACACGACCGAAATGTCGCGGACATGCGAAAGGAACGGGCTACCTGGAGTAAGGCCCTTGTTGTTGGAGAACTGCAGGAACAGCACGCCGAAAATCAGGGCGCTCGCCAGCTGGCCGACGGTCTTCGCGGTCTTGTTCAATCCCAGATTGCGGCGCTTGCGGATCTTGATGAAATCGTCGAGGAACCCCACCAGGCCCAGTGATGTCGCCAACGCCAGTACCAGCCAGCCGGATGCGGACAGCCGAGGTAACCGAGAACCGAAACCGATGGCATGCGCGGCGAGGTAGCCCGCCCACATACCGGCGATGATCGCGATTCCACCCATGGAGGGGGTGCCCCGCTTGCCTTGATGAGATTGCGGGCCCTCGATGCGAATCTCCTGCCCCATTCCCTGCTTCGACAGGATCCGGATCAGAAACGGAGTCAGGACCAGAGCGACGAACAACGAGACGCCGCCCGCAACGAGGATTGAAATCACTCGACGGACTCTACAGATGACAACCGCTGCGACACACAATCAGACAACGCACGCGAGCGCTTCGGGGCATGGGATGATCGACGGTATGCCCCCACCCACGCCGCTGCCTCTCGACCCCATCGAAGAGGCTCATCGTCAGTGGACCGAGCGTGGTTGGAGCAGCGTCGCCGACGGTATGGCGGCGGTCACATCGGTGATGCGGGCGCAGCAGATCATGATGGCGCGCGTCGAAGAGGTGCTCAAGCCTTTGGGTTTGACGTTCGCCCGCTACGAACTGCTGACGCTTCTGACATTCACCCGAACCGGGGCACTGCCGATGGCCAAGGCCAGCGCCCGTCTCCAGGTGCACCCGACCAGCGTCACCAACGCCGTCGACCGCCTGGAGAAGGCGGAACTGGTTCGGCGAGTCCCCCACCCGAGCGACCGCCGCGCCACACTGGTCGAGATCTCGGACGCCGGACGGGACCTCGCGCTGGAAGCTACCGAGTTACTCAATGCCAAGGTGTTCGCCCATCCTGGTCTCGAGCCGGACAAGCTCGAGCAGTTGGTGACGATCTTGACGGAGCTGCGTAAGACCGCGGGAGATTTCGACACCGGAGACGCACCTACCAAGTGGTGACCAGCGCCGGGTGCGTGCCGTCGTCGCGTCGGGAGGCCGTTCGAGTCGAGGCGTCGTTCGAGTCGGGGCGTCGTTCGGAAAGTCCTGACGCCGAACAGCGTTGGACTCCTGCCGCACCCGGGTATCCACACCGTGCGGTCGGTACCCGCTGATCGCCACTGACGCTCGACATCACGCTCCGAGGCAAAAAGGACGGCCCGACAGCACCTGTGCGGGTGCGGCCGTGCCGTCCTCTTCTGCGTACTCATGCCATCGAGCGCGCGAGGTTACGAATCTCAGCTGCGCTCGCGCATCAGCGGTGTTTGAACTCGGGTGATCGTTTTTCGACGAAGGCAGCCATGCCTTCTTTCTGGTCTTCGGTGGCGAAGGTGGAGTGGAAGACGCGACGCTCGAACCGCAGGCCTTCGGCGAGGGGACTCTCGAAGGACCGGTTCACTGCTTCTTTCGCCATCATCGCAATCGGTAGCGACATCTCGGCGATGGTGGTGGCCGTTTTCAGGGCGTCGTCGAGTAGATCGGCGGCCGGAACGATACGAGCGACCAGTCCGGCACGTTCGGCTTCCTCGGCGTCGATGGTGCGGCCGGTCAGGCACAGTTCCATCGCCTTGGCCTTGCCCACGGCGCGGGTGAGGCGCTGCGAGCCACCGATACCGGGGATGACACCGAGCTTGATCTCGGGCTGCCCGAACTTCGCGGTGTCCGCGGCGATGATGAAGTCGCACAACATCGCCAGCTCGCAACCACCACCGAGGGCGTATCCGGCAACCGCGGCGATCAACGGCTTACGCCCGGCGGCCACCTGATCCCACGGCGTGAAGAAGTCCTCGACGTAGGCACCTATGTACGTCTTGGACTGCATTTCCTTGATGTCCGCGCCGGCGGCGAACGCCCGCTCGGAACCGGTGATCAGGATTGCACCGATCCCGGCATCGGCCTCGAGGTCGGCGTGCGCGGCCACTACCTCGTTCATCAACTCCGAGTTGAGGGCGTTGAGCGCCTTGGGCCGGTTGAGCGTGATGACGCCCACGCGCCCCTGACGCTCGACGATGATGGTGTTGAAGTCGGTCACAGCTGTCCTTCGCTCGAACGGTCACGGATGTCGTTGATGATGGCAGAGAAGTCCGCTCCGCCACCGCCCGCGGCATGGTATCGACTGTAGAGCTCGGCTGCCTTGAGACCGATCTCGGCATCGACACCGTTGCTGCGCAACGCGTTCGCGGCCAACCCGAGATCCTTGTCCATCAACGCGACTGCGAAACCGGGCTGGTAGTCGTTGTTCGCCGGGCTCGTCGGTACCGGTCCGGGGACCGGGCAGTTGGTGGTCAGCGCCCAGCACTGCCCCGACGCGTTGGAGGCGACGTCGAAAAGTGCCTGGTTACTCAGACCCAACTTCTCACCCAACACGAACGCTTCGCTGACCGCGATCATCGAGATACCCAAGATCATGTTGTTGCAGATCTTCGCGGCCTGACCGTTACCGGCGTCGCCGCAGTGAACGATCTTGCGGCCCATCACCTCGAGCAGCGGCGACGCGGCTTGGAAATCGGTGTCCGAGCCGCCCACCATGAATGCGAGCGTGCCCGCGGCGGCACCGGTGGTACCACCCGAGACGGGGGCGTCGACGCTGCGATGCCCCGCCGCGAGAGCGTTCTCGTGCGCCTGACGGGCGTCGGCGACGTCGATGGTGGAACAGTCGATGAACAGCGTGCCCGGGGCGGCGATCGCCAGCAGGTCCGCGTACAGACCGAGAACGGCTTTGCCGTTGGGCAGCATGGTGATCACGACGTCAGCGCCGCGTACCGCGTCCGCCGCCGACTCCGCCACCGACACCCCGTCCTGGACGGCCTGCTCGAGGGCCGCGGGGGCAAGGTCGAACCCGACAACGGTGTGCCCGGCCTTGACCAGGTTCGCCGCCATCGGTCCACCCATGTGGCCGAGTCCGATAAATCCAACAGTCGTGCTCATAACGATCGCTCCTTGTGCGAAAAGTTTTCGGCTAGCCTGCAGCGGTGGTGAGTCCGAGCTCGTTCTCACCCAACGGCGCGAAGTACGCGTCGACGGATTCGGCGGTGACATCGGCCAGGGTCGCCGGCGACCACTTCGGATCACGGTCCTTGTCCACCACCTGGGCCCGGATACCCTCGACCAGATCATGTGATCCCAGCGACGCCGTCGACACCCGGAACTCGACATTCAAAACTTCTTCGAGGCTTGCGGTGTCAGCGGCCTCACGCAGCGAACGCAACGTCACCGACAACGCGATCGGGGACTTCCCCAAAATCTGCTCCGCAGCCTTCTCGGCCTCCGGATTACCACTCGAGGTCAGATTGTCGACGATCTCGGCGACGGTGGACGCCGCGTACGCCTCGTCGATCCACCCCTGCTGCGCCGACAACTCCGACACCGGAGCCGGCTCGGCGAACTGCGCCACCGCCTCCGCCACGCTCGACGCCGCGATAGCCGAGATGAACGCCTCGATGTTCTCCGACGGGATGAAGTTGTCGGCGAAACCGGCGGCAATGGCATCACCGGCACTCAAACGCGCCGTGGTCAGCGCGATATGGGTACCCAGCTCCCCCGGAGCACGCGAAAGCAGATACGTGCCACCGACATCGGGGATGGAACCCGATCCCGGTCTCGGGCATCCCGACCATCGACCGCTCGGTCACGATCCGAACATCACCATGCGCGGAGACACCCACACCGCCACCCATCACGATGCCGTCCATGATCGCCACGTACGGCTTCGGGTAGTTCGCGATCTCGGCGTTGAGGATGTACTCCTCACGCCAGAAATCGAGTGACCCCCTACCGCCGTCCTTCGCGTCATGATAAATCGAGACGATATCGCCACCCGCGCACAAACCACGCTCACCGGCACCGGTCAGGACAACCGCCTTGACCTCGTCGTCGGACTTCCACTGCTCCAACGCCGCCGCGATCAACGTGACCATCGCATGATTCAACGCATTGATCGCCTTCGGACGATTGAGAACAATGCGCCCCAACCCGTCACGCTTGTCGATCAACACTTCCAACTGCTCGCTCATACCGCTCCTTACTTCCCGTGGGCCCCGACCACGCTGCGGGCGATGACCACACGCATGATCTCGTTGCTGCCTTCGAGGATCTGATGTACGCGAAGGTCGCGGACGATCTTCTCGATCCCGTACTCAGCAAGATAGCCGTATCCACCGTGCAGCTGGAGCGCCTTGTTGGCAACGTCGAATCCGGTGTCGGTTGCGAATCGTTTGGCCATCGCGCACAGCTCCACCACATCGGGTGCACCTTCGTCGAGGGCAGCAGCGGCGCGCCAGAGAAGACTGCGTGCGGCTTCGAGCTCGGTGCGCATGTCGGCGAGCTGAAACTGCAGAGCCTGCGATTCGATGAGGGCCGAGCCGAAAGCCTTGCGGTCCACCAGGTAAGCGACAGCTTTCTCGAGAGCAGCTTCGGCGCCACCCACCGAGCAGGCGGCAATGTTGAGCCGCCCGCCGTTGAGGCCTTTCATGGCGATGCGGAAGCCGCCGCCCTCCTCACCGAGGAGATTCGCCGCAGGTACTCGCACGTCTTCGAGGATCACCTGGCGGGTGGGCTGCGCGTTCCACCCCATCTTGATCTCGTTGGCACCGAACGAAAGTCCCGGTGAATCCTTGGGGACGATGAATGCCGAGATCCCCTTCGGTCCGGCAGCGCCGGTGCGGGCCATCACGATGTACACATCGGAAGTACCTGCACCGGAAATGAACTGCTTGACCCCGTTGAGGACGTAGTCGTCACCGTCACGAACGGCCTTGGTGCTCAAGCCTGCCGCGTCGGAACCCGCACCGGGTTCGGTGAGGCAGTAGCTACCCAACTGATCCATCGCGCACAGTCCCGGAACCCACTTGTGGCGCTGCTCGTCGTTGCCGAACGAGTCGATCATCCACGTCACCATGTTGTGGATGGAGATATACGCGGCGATCGACGGATCGCCCTTCGCGAGCTCCTCGAAGATCCGGGCGGCATCGACACGGGTCAGTTCGGACCCGCCGACATCTTCACGAATGTAGATGCCGCCCATACCGGTAGACGCCGCCTTGCGGAGAACGTCCACCGGGAAATGCTTGGTCTGGTCCCATTCGACCGCATTGGGTGCCAGATGCTCGGCCGCGAAGTCGCGCGCGGTGTCCCGGATCGCCCGCTCGTCATCGGTCAGAGTAAACATCGACAGTGTTCCGATCAGTTCATCGTGGGGATGACGAAGTGGTTGGTCTCTTCCTTCTTGCCGGAAGGCCAGCGCTGCGTCACGGTCTTGGTCTTGGTGTAGAAGCGGAAGGAGTCGGGACCGTGCTGGTTCAGGTCACCGAATCCGGAGCGCTTCCAGCCGCCGAAGGTGTGGTACGCGATCGGGACGGGGATCGGGACGTTGACCCCGACCATTCCGACATTGACGCGGGCGGTGAAGTCACGGGCGGTGTCACCGTCACGGGTGAAGATGGAGACGCCGTTGCCGTACTCGTGCTCGGTCGGAAGACGCAGTGCCTCTTCGTAATCGGCGGCGCGAACGATCTGCAGGACGGGTCCGAAGATCTCTTCCTTGTAGATCCGCATGTCCGAGGTGACGTTGTCGAAGAGGGTGGCACCGGCGAAGAAGCCACCCTCGTGGCCGTCGAGGGTGAAGCCGCGGCCGTCGACGACAGCGGTGGCGCCTTCGTCGATACCAATCTGCACGTAGTTGTTGACGCGATCGAGGGCGTCCTGGCTCACGAGCGGACCGAAGTCGACGCCTTCGTCGTCGCTGCGGCCGATCTTCAGCTTGGCGACGCGCTCCTCGAGCTTGGCGACCAGCGCGTCTGCCGTCTCTTCACCGACGGGGACGGCAACGGAGATGGCCATGCAACGCTCACCGGCGCTGCCGTAGCCGGCGCCGATCAGGGCGTCGGCAACCTCGTCGAGATCGGCGTCGGGCATGACGATGGCGTGGTTCTTAGCACCACCGAAGCACTGTGCGCGCTTGCCGTTCGCGGCCGCGGTCTCGTAGATGTACTGCGCGATCGGGGTGGAGCCGACGAAGCCGACGGCCTTGATGCGATCATCGGTGAGCAGGACGTCGACAACTTCCTTGTCACCGTTGATGACGTTGAACACGCCGGCGGGTAGTCCGGCTTCGAGGAAGAGTTCGGCCAGACGCAGCGGCACCGAGGGGTCACGCTCGGACGGCTTGAGGATGAAGGAGTTACCGGCAGCCAGGGCCGGGCCGGCCTTCCACAGCGGGATCATCGCGGGGAAGTTGAAGGGCGTGATGCCGGCGACGACACCGAGCGGCTGACGCATGGAGTAGACGTCGATGCCGGTGCCGGCGCTCTCGGTGAATTCACCCTTGAGCAGGTGCGGGGCTCCCACGGCGAACTCGATGACCTCGAGGCCGCGCTGGATGTCGCCCTTGGCGTCGGGAACGGTCTTGCCGTGCTCGGAGGAGAGCAGTCGGGCCAGCGAGTCCATCTCGGCCTGGGCGAGCTGGAGGAACTTCATGAGCACGCGGGCACGTTTTTGCGGGTTGAACGCTGCCCATACCTTCTGGGCTTCTTCGGCATTGGCGATGATGGCTTCGGCTTCGGACTTGCTCGCGAGCGGAACCCGCGCCTGCACTTTGCCGGTGTTGGGATCGAACACGTCCGCGAAACGACCGGACTCTCCGGGCACCCGCTTGCCACCGACGAAATGCGTCAACTCTTGCACCATTGCGCTAACCCGTTCCTTGCTTGTTGTGGACCGCCGCGGAAACAGCAGCTGATATGTCTAGCATCCTATAGTTGGATGTCCATGTATGTCCAGAGTCACGCTTGCTGTGCGCCTTTGTCAACCGCCGGGGGTGAACAAAGGCGCACGGCTCAGAAAGACTGCCAGGACGGTTTGTGTTCGAGTGCGTATCGGTAGTAGTCGGCCAACGCGAGTGACGCGGCCGCCGCCTCGTCGATCACGACGGTCACGTGCGGGTGCAGTTGCATCACCGATGCCGGACAGAACGCCGACAGCGGCCCTTCGACCGCGGCGGCGATCGCAGCGGCCTTACCCACCCCGGTCGCGATCATCACCAGATGGCGGGCATCGCAGATCGTGCCCAACCCTTGCGTGAGCACCTGGTGGGGAACGTCGTCGACGCCGCCGAAGAACCGGGCGTTGTCACGCCGCGTCTGCGCGGCCAAGGTCTTGACCCGGGTCCGCGAGGTGAGCGACGACCCTGGTTCGTTGAACCCGATGTGCCCGTCGGTTCCGATTCCGAGGAGCTGCACGTCCACTCCCCCGACGGCCCCGATGCTGCTGTCGAATCCATCGGCCTCCGCCTCCGGATCCGACGATTCTCCGTCCAGGCTCCATACCCGCGCCGGATCGAGATCGACGTGGTCGACGAATTCCGATCGGATCACCGAGTAGTACGACTGCGGGTCTGTTCTCGGCAACCCGAGGTACTCGTCGAGCAGAAAGGCCTGTGCCGCGGCGAAATCGAGACCGGCATCACGATGGCGCCTGGCCAGTTCGCGGTAGGTGCCGATCGGCGAGGACCCGGTGGCCAGACCGAGCGTGGTTGCGCCGGACCTGACGTAGCGTTCCACGATGTCCGCGGCGGTCGAGTCCACCTCCGCGGCGGTCGGTCGAATGACGATTTCCATGAGCTCCCTTTCCGGTAGCGAGTGCTACCGAGAACATCATGTCAACCGGCGATAAAGGGCGTGCAGTTCCTCGAGCGCCAGGTTCTGCTCGGCCAGGCCGAGCCCGGCCGACGCAAGCGCGGACCGCAACGTGCGCACGTCCAGATCGTCGACAGCTGCCCGAAACGGCACTCGAGGCAAGGCCGGGAGGAGCGAGGAATCACCGAACCAGTTCTCCACGTCGAGCGCAGCCGTGTCCTCTTTCTCAACTCCTCCGATCAGATCGTCCAACTCGACGCCGCGTAGACGCAGAAGGGTGAGCGGATCGCTGTCGATGCGTTCGGCAGTCAGAAAAGCCACGGCCGCAGCGTGTTTGCACGGCCAGCCGATGTCGGGGCACGTACAGTCGAAGCTGAAAGCAGCCGGACTGTCCGGAATCAACTGCGCGGCAAGCATGTCCGGAATCTCTCCGGAGACCAGCGCGGCCAGACTACCGGGAACCCGGCGGATCTTGACGACCATGTCTTCTCGATCCGTTTCGTCGAGAGTGTCCACGGTCAGCGTGCACACGAACGGCTGCAACTGACTGCCCTGCACCTCGGCGGTCACGACACCCGGTTCGACGTCGAGCGCCAGGACGCGCCCCGTCCGTGCGTAGGTTCGACCACGCGCCAACCGTGGTTTGTCACCGATCTCCTCGATCACCCGAACGAAGGCCTTGCCCCAGAACGTCCGACCGAATGCGGGCCGAGATCGCAGCGGCGCCGCCGCCCGCTTGCGGGGGCCGGTGTATTCGCCGAAGTCCGGCCCTTTCGCGCGCGGACTCATTCGCCCACCGCATCGTCGCCGAGTCGCAGCAACTCGCCGAGTTGTTCGACGCTCATCTCCGTCACCCAGTTCTCGCCGGTACCGACGGCGAGTTCGGCGAGTTCACTCTTGCTCTCGATCATGGCGTCGATCCGTTCTTCGAGCGTCCCGACGCACACCATCTTGCGTACCTGAACGTTGCGCTGCTGACCGATGCGGAACACGCGGTCGGTGGCCTGATTCTCCACGGCCGCATTCCACCACCGATCCAGATGCACCACGTGATTGGCGGCAGTCAGGTTCAACCCGGTGCCGCCGGCTTTCAGTGACAGCACCATCACGCGCGAGCCACCGTCGGATTGAAAACGTTCGACCATGGTGTCACGACCGACCTTGGAAACCCCACCGTGCAGAAAGGGCACTTCGGTGGTGAAACGATCACGAAGGTAGGGCACCACCAGCTCACCGAATTCACGAAACTGCGTGAACAGCAAGACTTTCTCGTCATCGGCAGTGATCGATTCCACGATGTCCTCGACCAGCCCCAGTTTTCCCGAGCGGTGCTGACCGCGCCGAAGCACCGCAGATCCGTCCCGGAGGAAGTGCGCGGGATGATTGCAGACCTGTTTGAGTTTGGTCAGAGCCGAGAGCACCGCCCCCTTGCGCTTCATCCCTTCGGTTCCCTTGATCTGCGCCATCATCTCGTCCACCACCGCGCGGTACAACGCCGCCTGTTCCTCGCTGAGATTTGCTCGAACCGTCATCTCGAGTTTCTCCGGCAGATCGGAGATCACCGACGGATCGGTTTTCACGCGACGCAACACGAACGGCGAGGTGACGGCTCGCAAGCGCGATACCGCGAGCTGGTCCTTCTCCCGTTCGATGGGTACGACGAATCGCTTGCGGAACATCTGCTCGGACCCGAGCACACCGCGATTGGCGAAGTCCAGAATGGATCGCAACTCGTCGAGGCGGTTCTCGACCGGCGTTCCGGTGAGAGCGACCCGATGCGCCGCCGGGATACTACGTGCTGCTCTGGCCTGCGCGGTCTTCGCGTTCTTGATGTGCTGAGCCTCGTCCAACACCACCCGCCGCCAGTCGAGCTCGGCGAGCGCCGCCACGTCGCGGGTCATCAATGCATACGTGGTGATCACCAGATCGGCAGTCCGCACGGCCTCGTCCAGCACTGTTCCACTGGCACGATCACTGCCGTGATGGACGTACACGCGAAGGCCGGGAACGAACCGAGCCGCCTCACGCTGCCAGTTGCCGACCACCGACATCGGACACACCAGAAGCGTCGGTGTCTTCGCGTTCTCGTGGGCGAGCAGCGCCAAGAGTTGCAGAGTCTTGCCCAATCCCATGTCGTCGGCGAGTATCGCCCCCACCCCCAGCTCACTCATGTACGCCAACCAGTCCAGACCGCGCCGCTGATAAGGGCGAAGCGTCGCGTCCAGCGTCGCCGGCACCGGAACCTCTCGCGGTTCGACCGCCGAATCGAGCAGTGCCGCAGCCCAACCGGTTGCTTTCACTTCTTCGACGGGTAGGTCTTTGAGATCGTCGGCGATGAGGTCCTTGATCAGATCCACTATCGCTCGTTCCCCGTTACCGTGGCGTGCACTGACGAAACGGGCGGCGCGCGCCAGAACCTCCTTGTCCGCCTGCACCCACTCGCCGCGCAATTGCACGAGATCGGATTTCGCGTCCACCAGGCGGTTCATCTCCTCGATCGTGAGCACCTTGTCCCCCAACGCCATTTCCCAGTCGTATTCGAGCAACTGATCCATTCCCACGGTGCGGTTCTCGGCCACGATCGGTGATACCGCCGACGCGACCCGCACCCGCAACGACGGCGAGACGACGCTCCACGCACGGGGCAACAACAGTGTGATTCCACGTTCCCGCAGCGCAATTGCGCCGTGGCCGACCAGATCCATGACCACCGCAGTGGGCAGGAGCAGATCGAGACTGTCGTCGTCGTGTGGAACGTCCCGCAGTCTCGGATAGGCGATGATCGCCTGCTCCCGCTTCTCACTGGCCAGACGAATGCGTCGGGCATCGGTGCGGTGCAGACGAATCCGTTGCGGCGCTTCACCTTCCGGCTGTAAGCACACCTGCAGGCGCCATAGCGCCTCGTCGTCCGGATGTGAGTTCTCGTCCAGTTCCGGCTCGATCAGCCTGAGTACCAGGTCGGGTTCGTCCACGGTGAAGGACGACCCCCATTCCGCGAGCCCTTCGGCCAGTCGCAGGCTCGCACCGTCGAACGGCTCACCGTCGACGGCCGCGCGCCACAAGTCGGTGACCACCGGGGCGTCGACGGTCGCGAGCACCCGGCGCACCATCGGATCGGTGAGTTCAGCGGTGATGTCCTCCACCGTCTCGCGGGGCGAACCCACCTGACGTTGCACCGGTGGCATCGCCACCACGAGTTCACCGACCCAGGCACGCCGGCGTTCTCCACCCATCAGCGTCCAGCGGGGCCACCAATTGCCCTCCGCCCGGTTCAGGGCAGGAACCACTCGGCCGGCGCGGACCCATCGGTCGATACCCCGGACGACATGTACGAGGTATCGCAGGTCACCGGCGATCCGTGGGTCACCTGGATCGAACCGCAGAAGCATGTCGGCGGCACCTGTCGGTGCCAGTGCAACCGCCGCGTATTCGCTCTGCAACGGACCACCGGGAACGGGCGGCATGGACACGGACACTCGATGCCGGAACTTGCGGCCGAGGATCGAGGAGACGGGGTCGTGAGGGTCCTCGGTCACGGCCAGATCGTGCCCGTCCACCCACAGTGTGAGCCCCGATCCCGGCGACCAGAGTCCATGCAGCATCCCACCATCAAATCAGCAACCTCCGACACCACGATCCGGGACGGGCGCCCCGCGTGCCGTCCGCCGGTCATACGCTGTACGGATGGTGACGGCTTACGGCTTTGCCGAGTACGGCGGCCCGGAAACTCAGATCTATGTCGACGTGACGCTGCCCCCGCCCGGCGCCGGACAGTTACAGGTGTCGGTACGTGCGGCGGGCGTCAATCCCGCCGATTGGAAGGTGCGTGCCGGTGACCGCAAGGGCACGGTGGCGGTGACGTTGCCGGGAGTGCTCGGCCGGGAAGTCTCCGGCGTCGTCACCGCCGTCGGAGCGCAGGTCACCGAATTCCGGATCGGCGACGAGGTCTTCGGCGCCACGGCGTCCGGCTTCGGCGGATACACGGAATCGACGCTGCTCGACGCCGCGTCCACCGCTCACAAACCCGCATCCGTGTCCTGGGCCGATGCGGCCGTCCTCACCGTCTCGGCGGGAACCGCCTACGACGCGTTGCACGACCTCGACCTGCCCGCGGGCAGCACGCTGCTGCTCCTCGGAGCCGGCGGCGGTGTCGGCGTCAGCACTCTGGCGCTCGCACGTCCTCGCGGTATCGAGGTGATCGGTGTCGCGAGCGAGGCCAAGAAGTCCGCGGTCGAGGCTGCCGGTGCCCGTTGGGTCCGCTCGGGTGTTGGCTTCACCGACCGGATCGCCGCTCTCATGCCGCACGGCGTCGACGCGCTCTTCGATCTCGTCGGGGAATCCACTCTCGTCGACGCCGCGACTCTGGTTCGGGCAGGTGGCCCGATCGTGAGTATCGCCGACCCGTCGACAGCCGGACGGCTGGGCGGGGGCGGTGTGAATCGGCGTCGCACCACTGCGGTGTTCGCCGAGGTCGCCGCGCTGGTGGCAACCGGAGCTCTCGATCCCGGAGTCGGTGCCCGCTACCCGTTCACCGAGGCCGGCGCGGCTCTCGCCGCTGTCGAGGACGGGCACCATGGCGGCAAGGTGGTCATCGAGTTCCCCTGAACCGTCGAACGCTGTCGGTCGGTCCTGGTTTCATGAGCCCGGACCGTTGGGGGGACGATGCGTTTTCGATGTTCGATGCTGGGCGGATGGGTGGTCCTCGCGATGGTGGCGGTCACGACGACGTCAAGCGGCACACCCCGGTCGACGCCTGCTCCGGGTAGTCCGAGCCGCACTGACATGGAACAACTCCCGTCCCGGGTTGCCGTCGTCGACACCCGTCCGCATCCGGGCGGATATCAGCGCGGGTGCGGCGCTGGTGAGAGATGCGTATTCGGTCCGGCCTGGTCCGACGATCAGGATGCGCCTGACGGCCATGACGGTTGCGATACCCGTAACAACGTTCTGAGTTCTATTCCGGTAGCCGGATCGAATTCGACCGCCAACGCGCCAAGGACGTCCAGATCGACCACGTATATCCGCTCGCGGCCGCGTGGGGCTTCGGCGCGAACGCGTGGCCTTTGCCCGTTCGGATGGGTTTCGCCAACGACACCTCGCTGAACTTGCCGGCGGTCAAGGGGGGCGGACAACCAGGCTGAGCGGGACAGCACGCCCGCTGACTGGTTACCACCGAACTCGGCCTGTCGCTGTTTCTACGCCGGCAAGTATTGACCGCCGCGGTATCCTACGGGCTGCCGATCAGCCGAGCCGATCACTCGACGCTGTCCGATCTGGCAACGCGCTGCTGAGTGCACCGAATCTATCGACGGTCCTTCACCACTCGACCGTTCTGCACCACCAGCGCGATGCGCTCTCGATCGGCGAAGATCTCCGGTTCCACCAACGGATCGCCACGGAATGCGACGAGGTCCGCGGTCTTGCCTACTTCGATGGTCCCGACCTCGTCGCCGATACCGAGGATGTCGGCGTTGATGCGGGTCGCGGATACCAGCGCCGCCATGGGCGTTTCCACTCGCGCGCGCAGCACCAATTCCATACCTCGGCCGCTCTGGTCGGCGCCGATGAGGTCCGATCCCAGCCCGACCCGGACGCCGGCGGCGCGTGCTGCGAGCAGTCCGTCGATCTGCCCCTGCATCATCGCCCCGATCCGGCCGGAGACGGAGTCGGGCAGTCCGGCAGCGGCCGCATTGTCGGACAGCGCCTGCACCACGGCCAGCGTCGGCACCAACGCGACGCCGTTCGCGGCCATCAGTTCAGCGGTGGCATCGTCGATGTCGGAGCCGTGCTCGACGCACTTCGCACCTGCGGCCACCGCGTTGCGGATTCCGATGTTGTTGTGCGCGTGCACGGTGACGTATGTTCCACGCGCGCTCGCCTCTTCGACGGCAACGGCGATCTCGTCGACGGTGAACTGTGTGTCGGTGAGCTTGTCGTGAGTGGAGACGACGCCACCGGTGACGCAAAGCTTGAGGAAGTCCGCGCCACGGCGGAACGTCTCACGAACGTTCTTCCGCATCTCGTGCGGACCGTCGGAAAGCAATGACATGCACCGTAATCCGGGGATGTCGTGATCGGACCAGTCCGACGTGGGCTCCCATTCGGACGCCAGATGCCCGTGCCCGCCGGTCTGACACTGGATGGGGCCGGAGGTGAGGATTCGTGGCCCACGGACCTTGCCCGACGCGACAACGCCGGCAAGCCCACCATCGACGCCGCCGCAGTCGCGGACGGTGGTGAAGCCGCCGTCGAGAGCCTGCCCGCAACTGGCGAACATGTCGGCGGCAAGCTCGGCCACCGAGATCTGGCGTCGCAAACTCGGTCCTAGATCACTCGAACCTCCGAGATGGACGTGGGCGTCGATCAGTCCGGGAGTCAGGGTCAGGCCGGAGCAGTCGACGATCTCCGCATCGTCGGGCGCGGTACCGCCGATGGCAACGATCCGACCTCCGTGGAAGGCGATGGCGCAGTTCTCGACGGGCCTGTTTCCCGAGCCGTCGATGATCGTCGCACCGGTGAGCCAAGTCGTCGACATGGTGAAGTTCCTCCGCCTTGTGTGCCGGTTCGGGAAATTCACCGATACCGAATGGGTTTCGGTTAGTATGATCCATGCCACCGCGGTAAATCAAGACACGACACCGCATCGGTGCCGACGGACCGACACCGACCGTCACCCGCGAATGCCCTGGCAGGAGAACGAATGCCGCGACCGACCCAGCCACTGCTCTCGACGCAGAACATCACCGACGCCGCCCTGCAGTCGGTGGAGGAGACGGGCGACTTCAGCATGCTCGGCATCGCCAAACGGTTGAATGTGACGGCGTCGTCGCTGTACACGCACGTGTCCGGTCGGGACCGGATCGTGGAACTGATGCGCATTCGGATCATGTCCTCGATCGCCGTCCCCGAACCGCCTGCAGGCTGGAGTGAACGGGTACGCGCGTGGGGGTGGGCATACCGGCGAACCATTGCCGCGAACTGGCGACTCATCCCACTTCTGATCGCGCACACCGAACGCACCGACATCGTCTTCGATATCGACAATGCACTGTTCCAGGCGTTTACAGAGGGCGGATTCTCACCGGTGGACGCTCGGCACGCGATTTCCACCTTGGACAGTTTGGTAGTCGGCTCGGTCCTACGGTTGGCCACTCCGGACGTGGCCTGGACCGAACCTCCGACCCACCCACCGGGCATCACCGACGACCGCCGGACCAACAGTCCCGTCCGCCCGGACGAGACGTTCGAGTTCGGCCTGCGAACACTGATCGCCGGATGGACCGCTCGGCATCTTCTCCGCCTGCTCACCGAACAGCATTCGGATACTGAAATTACTTCACCGTGAACGACCTGGTGTGCCACCCGGTTGCGCCACCGGGGATCGGCGACGTCCGCTCCTCCACCTGAACATTGCCGTCCAGATCCGTCGCCCGCACCTGCACGGTGTGCAGCCCCGACGTCGCAGTCCATATCCAGGACCACTGCCGCCAGGTGTCGATCGAATACTGCTCGGCGAGGGTCGCGGTCTGCCAGTCGCCGTTGTCGACGCGCACCTCCACCTTCTCGATGCCGCGATGCTGCGCCCACGCCGTCCCGGCTACCACCACCTGACCCGCCTCGACAGGTGACAACGCGGCCGGCGCCTCGATCCGCGACGCCGTCTTGATCGGAGCCTGCGCGCCCCATCCACGCTGCGTCCAGTAGGCCTCTACCTTGTCGAAGCGGGTCAGCTCCCAATCCGTCACCCATTTGGTGGCGGAGACGAAGCCGTACAGGCCGGGAACCACCTGACGTACCGGATAACCGTGTTCGAACGGGAGCGGCTGCCCGTTCATGGCAACGGCGAGCATCGCGTCCCGGCCGTCGGTGAGGGCCTGCACCGGGGTACCGACGGTGAACCCGTCGACGCTGGTGGAGAGCAGCATGTCCGCGTCGGGGTGAACACCGACTTCCGCGAGCAGTTCCTTCATCGGATAACCGATCCACGTCGCGTTCCCGGCCAGTGTTCCGCCTACTTCGTTGGACACGCACGTCAAGGTGATCACACGCTCGACGGGGGTCCGCGCTGTCAGGTCCGCGAAGGACAACGTGATCTCACGATCCACCATCCCGTGAATGCGAAGTTCCCAGGAGTCGGTGGTGAGCTGCGGAACCAGCAGCGCGGTGTCGATCCGGTAGAAATCGTCGTTGTCGGTGATGTAGGTCGACGCCCCGGCCACCCCGATGTTCGCAGCTGCCGGTATCGGCGGAGCCACCTCGGCAACGGTCGGCACGACGAACGCATCACGGTTCGCGACCGCACCCACCAGACGCTGCCCGACGGTCTTCCCGGCGGCGGCCGCCGCAGCCGCCAGTGCCATTGCCGCTCCCGCAAGAATCAGGAATTGCCTTCGTGGAAGCCATGATTCGGCAATCATCGGATCCCGCGGCACCTCCAACTGCACTACCAGGAGTCGTAGGGTGGCGATACCGACGACCACGCCGACCACGGTCGGGAACACGTACATCGCGTCGGCGTTCGGACGCTGCGTCGACGCGTACACCCCCACCAGTCCCAATATGCCCACGAGAACGCTGCCGATCGGCCGTCGACGACGCTCGACCAAACCGGCCACAGCGCCGAGGACCACGATCAGGATGGACATCGCGATGAACAGTGCGGGCTTGTCGTTGGTGCCGAACGTGTGGATCGCGAACTCACGGGCCCAGGCCGGGGTGCGGTCCACCGTCGTGGCACCCACGGCGTAGAAGGGCGAGGAGTCCGGATTGATCGGCAATGCCACCAGTTCCCCGACGCCGAGGACCACCGCGACAGCGATTACGCCGGACAGTGCATGTGCCGCCCACCTGCGGCGCAGCGCGCGCGCGTCACCAGGTCGGTCGTCGATGGTCGAGATGGCCATGTCGTCTCGGATCTGTCGGTGCGAATAGTGCTTCGATCTGAACAAGAGGCATTCGGGGCCGCCGGTGCCACGGATGGGTACAGCCCGTCGCGAGAAACTACACCGATCAGGCGATTAGAGTTACAGCAATGACGGTCGACCTCAACAAGGACACTCTGCTGTGCATGTCGCTCTCCGGGCGACCGAGCAACATCGGTACCCGATTCCACAACTTTCTGTACGAGGAATTGGGTCTGAACTTCGTCTACAAGGCGTTCACCACCGACGACGTCACGGCAGCCGTCAACGGCATCCGAGCGCTGGGAATTCGTGGCTGCGGCGTGTCGATGCCCTTCAAAGAGGACGTCATCACCCTCGTCGACGTGATGCACGACTCGGCGGCGGCCATCGACTCGGTCAACACGATCGTCAACGAGTCCGGCGTGTTGCACGCCTACAACACCGACTACCAGGCGGTCGCCGACCTGCTCCGGGAGAACCAGGTGAACACCGCACTGTCGGTCGCGGTTGCCGGTAGCGGCGGCATGGCAAAGGCTGTGGTGGCAGCGGTTCGCGACACCGGATTCGGCGACGTGACGGTCGTGGCGCGCAACCACGATTCCGGTTCGGCGCTCGCACAGCAGTACGGCTTCGAGTGGGCACCGGATCTGGGTGACCGCAGACCCGGCGTGCTGATCAACGCCACCCCGATCGGCATGTCGGGCGGCAGCGAGTCCGATGCCCTGCCCTTCACCGAAGCAGCAGTCGAGGCTGCGGACGTCGTTTTCGACGTCGTCGCGATGCCCGCGAACACACCGTTGATCGTGTTGGCCACCGAACTCGGCAAGACCACGATCACCGGCGCCTCGGTCATCGCGTTGCAGGCAGCCGAGCAGTTTGTTCTCTACACGGGGGTGCGACCGTCCGCTGATCAGATCAGACGGGCCTCCGAGTACTCGCGAGCATGAAAAACTCGCGCTCATGACCGACACCGGAGAGTCGCCACCGCAGCAGCTCGCCAGGAACGTCAACGAACTCCTGCAAGAACTGCGGGTGGCACTCTCCGGTGTCCAAATTCTCTTCGCGTTCCTCCTCGCGGTGGCCTTCACCGACCGCTACGCGGAGCAGTCGGTGTACGTGCGCACCGTCCACATGGTGACGGTGGTGTTGGTTGCGGTGTCCTTCGGATTGCTGATGGCACCGGCAGTCTGGCACCGAATGCTGTTTCGGCGCGGCCGTCGACATGACATTCTGACGCTTGCCAACCGATTCGCCTTGTGCGGTACGGCTTTTCTGGCCGCATCCATGACGGGCACCGTGCTGCTGATCGCCGAAGTCGCCGTGGGCGGGATTCTGGCGAAGGTGCTCGCCGCCGCAGCTGCCGTCATGTTCTCGACGCTGTGGTTCGTGATCCCGTACCGCCTCTAGGCTCCGGTCGCCACCGCGCGCGAACTGTCGTTGGACCACTGTGACCACGAGCCGGGAAACAGAGTTGCCTCGTACCCCGCCACGGCGAGGGCCGCGATCTGATGTGCCGCAGTCACCCCCGATCCGCAGTACACGGCGACACGATCGCCGACGCCCACTCCGTCGAATCGCTCCCGCAGGTCCGCGACAGCCAGGAATCTTCCGTCCGCGTCGACGTTTCCGGCGGTCGGTAAATTGATCGCGCCCGGGACGTGACCGGCCACCGGATCAATCGGTTCGGTCTCGCCCCGATAGCGCTCCCCCGCGCGGGCGTCGAGAAGCACTCCCCCCGCTGTCGTCCAGTCGGCGGCGCCGTCGATGTCCACGGTGGGTAGGTGTCCTGCAGTCAGGCAAACGTCGCCCGCCGCCACGGCGGAACCGTCGCCGACGGCCACGTCGTGTCCGGCCGACTCCCAGGCCTGCACACCGCCGTCGAGGAGGCGCACGTCGGACAGGCCCGCCCACCGCAGCAGCCACCATCCGCGGGCAGCCGCGAGGTTGCCACTCGCGTCGTAGAGCACCACGGAATCACCGTCCGAGATCCCCCACCGCCGTGCAGCGGCCTGCAGGTCGTCGAGTTCGGGCAGCGGATGGCGTCCACGCTCCGGCGACGGCGGCGCTGCAAGCTCGGCGTCCAGATCCACGAACACGGCGCCGGGAATGTGCCCGTCGCGGAAACGCTGCTCACCGTCCGTCGCTCCGAGCGCCCACCGGACGTCGAGGAGTTTCGGTGCAGTTGCGGAATCGATGAGTTCGGACAGTTCGGTGACGTCGATCAGCACGGGAAGGGTCATGCACTCCATCCTGACATGGTCGCCGACGCATTCGTCCGTTCAGGCGAACCCGAAGAACGCTCCGAGCCCGACCAGGGCGACGCCGGAGACGACGTCGATGCGTTTCGAGACGGTGGGCCGACGAAGCCGACGGCCGGCGCTCGCGGCAACGACCACCAGCCCCGTCCACCAGAGAGCTGCGGCGAGCACGGTGGCCGATGCCAACAGCACCGTGCGCCCTACGACGCCTGCACCCGGCTCGACGAACTGGGGCAGCAACCCGAGGAAGAACAGCAGCGCTTTGGGGTTCAGGAGGTTGGACAGGAAGCCGTATCGAAATGCCGTGGTGGTCGGGATCCGCTCTCGCATCGGCACCAGAGACGCATCGGCGCCGTGTGCTCGAAATGCACTGCGCAGCGCCGAGAACCCGAGCCACGCCAGGTAGGCGGCTCCGGCATAGGTCAGCACCGTGAGCAACCCCGGCCGGGCCGCCACCAGCGCCGACAGTCCGAGAGCTGCAGCAGCGGTGTGGACGAACATTCCGCAGACGACGCCGGCCGCCACGGTCGCCCCGGTCCGCCGGTTCGCCAAGGAGTGGCGCAGAATCAGGACGAAATCCGGACCCGGCGTGATCAGGACGATGAAAAGTAGGGAGCCGAACGCCAGCCACTGTCCGAGACTCATACGTAATACCGCAGTCCAGGGGGTAATTCGGCAGTCGAGTTCATGACGGTGAGTGTGCATTCCGATTCGGATGATTCAAAACACAACCGGATAGAATCCGAGAAATGACGAACAATGGCGGTGTGGATTCGGTGGACTGGAAGATTTTGGCCGAACTGCAGAACGACGCGTCCATCACGAACAAGGAACTGGCCGAGCGTGTGGGGTTGGCGACGTCGTCCTGCCACGAGCGAGTTCGACGCCTCCGCGCCACCGGAGTCATCAGCGGAATCCACGCTGTGGTCGATCCGGTGGCCGTCGGGCGATCCATGCAGGCGATAATCGCCGTGCAGTTACGCCCGCATCGACGCGATCTGGTCGATCGCTTCACCGCCGACGTGCTGGCGATGCCCGAGACCCTGGCACTGTTCAACGTGTCGGGTCCGGAAGACTTCTTCCTGCACGTCGCAGTCCGCGACAGCGCCCATCTGCAGCGGATCCTGATAGATCGTCTGGCCACTCATCCGGAGGTATGGCACGCGCAGACACATCTCATCTACGGCAAAGCCGTCACGGCGCCGCTACGCCCGGACCGGTAACCGCGCGTCCCGGCTCATTCACGGCGAGCGCAACGCGCCGATCTCGGCGACCACACGATCCGTACGTCGAACCACCCACACTGCGCGTCCACCCCGTGACACCGGCATCAGCAATCGCTCACCCTCGATGGGCCAGAGCACGTAGTCGCCACTGCCGGCCAGTTCGTCCTGCACTTCGCCGGCGATCGACACCGTCGCCTCGAGCGCCGACTGTCCGACGTGCGGCCCGCCGAAGCCGAAACCTCGCAGCGGTATCGTTCCCGCAGTCTTGTGCCGTGGTCGCGGGCCGCCGTCGAGATTGATGTGGCAGTGTCCGGAATCGTCCAGCGACACCGTCCACGTGCAGTTGTGCATGTAGACGTCGGTTCCGTGCCGGCGCAATTGCAGATCACGCCCAACGGCGTGGCAGGCGAGAACGATGTTCTCGGGCGCGTCACCCGGCGCATCCGACCCCGTGATCGGAAACTTCCAAATCTTCAGGTAGCTGATCTCCGGCATGAACATGCCTCCAGCTTCGCACGGCATCACCGCCTCGGTAGCGGTCCGGCACAATGATTGACCATGCCGCAGACACCAGAGGGGGCCACACCCTCACTCGCCCAGCCGATGAGCGCCGGAATCGTGACCGCCCTGGTCGGATTCACCAGCTCGTTCGCGGTGGTTCTGACCGGATTGCACGCGGTGGGCGCGGACACGACCGAGGCCGCGTCAGGGCTACTGGCACTGTGCGTGACGCAGGCCCTCGGAATGTTGTGGCTGGCTCGCCGGTACCGCATGCCGATCACCCTGGCCTGGTCCACGCCGGGCGCGGCACTTCTCGCCGGGGCCGGAACCGTTCAGGGCGGATGGCCCGCCGCGGTCGGTGCCTTCCTCGTCGTCGGTGTCGCGATAGTCCTGACCGGACTCTGGCCGAGGTTGGGCACGATCATTTCGGCCATTCCCACTCCACTCGCCCAGGCGATGCTGGCCGGAGTTTTGCTGCCACTGTGCCTGGCACCGATAGGTGCGGTTCGAGACGCCCCGAGCGCGGTTGCCCCCGTGATCGTGGTCTGGCTTGCAGCGCAACGGTTCTCGAAGCGGTGGGCAGTTCCATTGGCCTTCGCCACTGCCGCGATCGTGATCGGGATCAGCCTGCTCACCTCGGACCGCGCAATCGACACGGCGTCCATGGTGCCGAGGCTGAGCCTGACCGCGCCTGCATGGACGTGGCAGGCGATGATCGGCATCGCCGTTCCGCTCTACATCGTGACGATGGCCTCGCAGAACATTCCCGGTGTCGCGGTGATGAAATCGTTCGGTTTCGCCGTGCCGTGGCGGCCCGCCATGGTCGTGACCGGGGTCGGAACGATCATCGGCGCGCCGGCCGGCGGACATGCCGTCAATCTCGCCGCGATCAGTGCAGCCCTCGCGGCAGCACCGAGCGCGCACCCGGATCCGAAACGCCGCTGGGTTGCCGCTGCCACCGCGGGCTGGGCCTACCTCGTGCTCGCCGTCGGCGCGGCGGCGGTCGCGGCTCTCGTGGCGGCAGCCCCCGCCGGAGTGGTGGAAACCGTTGCCGGTCTTGCCCTTCTGGCAACCTTGGGGGCAGCACTGGCTGCCGCACTCGGCGACGCCGGCGAGCGGGAAAGTGCCGTCGTCACATTCCTCGTCGCCGCATCAGGGGTCAGCATCCTCGGAATCGGCTCCGCATTCTGGGCCCTGGCGGTCGGACTGGCGGTGCGAGTCGCCCTGAAACCGCGAGCTGAACCGTCGCCGCGATGACGATCAGCTCAAACCCACCGCAGCTGCCGTCGCCACCGCCCTCGCGACGATACCGTCGATCAACGCGACTGTCGGGCCACCGTGCTCGGCCTTGTTCCTGGGGTCGTCGAGAATCCGCCGCAACACACCTTCGGCGATGATCGACAGTTTCCACAATGCAAGAACGTGCCAGTAGCCGACCGCCACGACATCGCGCCCGGTTGCCGCGGCGTACGCGGTCACCAACTCGTCGCGATCGGGGAAACCTTCTTGCGTCGACGCCAGGAAGGGACCGCCGGCCGCGTCCCCGGCTTCCGACCAGTAGGCCAGCAACGCCCCGACATCGGCCAGGGGATCTCCGAGCGTGCACAGTTCCCAGTCGACGACGGCGACGATTCGTCCCTCAGCCGGGTCGGTGATGACGTTGCTGAGGTGGAAATCGCCGTGAACAAGCGTCACCTCGCTCTGTTCCGGGACGTTGCGATGCAGAAGCTCCGCCAATGTGTCGATATCCGGGATGTCGCGGGTCTTCGACTTCTCCCACTGAGCCGTCCATCTCGTGAGCTGACGCTCGGCGAACGGCTTCCGCCCGGCCAGATCCTCGAGCCCTGCATCGCCGAGGTCGACTCCGTGAATCGCCGCCAATGTCTTCGGCATCGCCAACCCGATCGACCGGCGCTCGTCCACCGAAAGCTTCTGTGCGACGGCCACCGAATCGATCACCACTCCGTCGACGAAACTCATGAGGACCAGGGGCGCGTCGGTGATCGCCGGATCCTCGGTGATTCCCAGGACCTTGGGAACGGGAACCTTCGTGCCCTGCAAGGACGACAGAATTCGATGCTCGCGGACGACGTCGTGTGCGGACGACAAGAGAGTGCCGAGCGGTGGGCGGCGCAATACCCAGCGCCCACCCCCCGCATCGGAGACGGAATACGTCAGATTCGATTGACCGTTGCCGATCCTTTCGAAGGTCAGTGGGGTGGTAGCCCCGACCCCCAATCCGGCAATCCACGCGGAAACAGCTTCATCATTCAACCCGACTGCAGTCACCGCACCGATGCTAGCGGGTGAGGGTCCGATCTGGAGGGGTACGGACAGCTTTGTTACTCGCCGGTTCCGAACCACCGAAACTCGTGCCCCGCCGAACGACCTGCGAAAATGACACCGTGAGCCTCCATACGCCAACTTCTGATTCCGTTCCGGTTCGGGCAAGATCAGGCATTTTCGGCATTTTCGGCATCAACGGATTTCTGCTCGCCATGTGGGTCGTGCATATTCCGTCGATCGAGCATCGGGTGGGAATCAGCCATTCGACGCTCGGCTCGCTACTGCTCTTCCTCGCCGTCGGCGCTATCGCCGGTATGCAACTCAGTGGTCCACTTGCCGACCGTTACGGCAGCCGCCGGATGGTCGTTCTGGCAGGCAGCGGACTGGCGGCCGCGACTCTCGGTCCGGGGTTCGCGGTCACCACCTGGCAGTTGGGTGCCGCGCTGGCTGTCTTCGGATTCGCCAACGGCGCTCTCGACGTGTCGATGAACTCACAAGCCGTCGAGGCGGAGCAACTGTACGGGCGGCCGATCATGTCGGCGTTTCACGGAATGTTCTCGGTGGGCGGTGTTCTCGGCTCGCTCATCGGGTTCGGAACGTTGGCCGCGTCCCTACCCCCGTACGTCACGCTCGCTTGTTCGTCGGCTGTCGGTTTCGTGGCCGTCGCCGCGTTCTCGCGCCCACTGCTTCCGCACCGCGCCATCGACCCGCCCGTCGGCGGGGAGTCGTCGTCGCACGGGAGATTTTCGAGTCGGGTGCTGGCATTGGGCGCCCTCGCCTTCATGTTGATGCTGGCCGAAGGAGTGGCGAACGACTGGAGTGCGCTTCAGGTCAAGGAACAACTCGGGGCATCGAATGCCGTTGCAGCACTGTCGTTCGGAGCATTTTCGGCGACGATGACGGTGGGCCGATTCACCGCCGATCGGATCAGCGCTCGGGTCGGGCCGGTCGCCGTCGTCCGCGTCGGCGCTCTGATCTCCGCGGTCGGAATGCTCACCGTGGTGACCTCTGGCCTGCTGCCGCTGACGTTGGCCGGCTGGGCGTTGTTCGGAGCCGGACTTTCCGGGTGTATTCCGCAGATCTTCACGACGGCAGGAAATCTCGGCTCCGGTTCGGCAGGCACCAACATGTCTCGCGTGGTCGGTATGGGTTACGTCGGATTCCTGGCCGGACCGGCGGTCATCGGATGGATCACCACAGTTGTATCGCTCACCACTGCAATGCTGGTCCCGCTGATGTGTGTCCTGGTCGCGGCCGGGTTCGCCGGGGTCGTTCGTCGCGGTGGTCCTACCACCGACCGAGATCACACCGGATCCTCATGATCGGCACAGGCTCATGACGGATGCTGGTAATCGTGACCGTCTCCACCCCCCAATCCCGTCCCACCATCCGTTTCGCCGTCCTTGCCGCGATCGGCATCGTGCTGTTGATCGCTCTCTACACGGTTCAGCCCGATTCACCGCACGTGGCAGTTCCGAATCCGGTCTACCAGCCGGCCGAGTGGTTTCTCGTGCACTTCGACGTCACGGCGGTACTCACGGCGACCACAGCCCTTGCGGTGGTCTCGATGGTCCGTGCCTTGCCGTACGGAATAGGCGCGATACTGATTTTGGGAGTGGGCGCCACCCTCACCGCCGCCGCATCGAGTTCATGGCTCGGCGCTGCACCGCGGTCACTTCTGCCCAGTGGTCACGTGGCTGCAGCCACGGCCCTCTACTGCTCGGCGGTACTGATCGCAGCGCCGGGCTGGCGACCTGCCGTGCTCGGATTGGGGTCGGTCGGAGTATGCGCCGTAGCCGCGTGCACGATTGTCACCGAAAACAGCGGGTTGTTCGGGGTGATCGGCGGCGCACTTGTCGCACTCGTGTGGGCTTGTGGCGCAGCAGCGGTGATGGCGCGCTCGCCGGTTGCCGCGAAACGTGAAGAGCTGCGGCCGGACACTGCGGCCATGGCATTCTCACGCCACCGCAGCATTCGGCCCCAGTGCTGAGCAAGACACCGATCGACACCGGGATCCGACTCCGATTCTGCCGATCCTTTACCCCGAAGGCGCACCCTCCCCGTTCGGGGAGAGTGCGCCTTCGGTCATTCGGGACGTGCCCTCAGAGTGCCTTGAGTTCTTCGGTGACTTCGGAGACCGATTTCTTGGCGTCGCCGAAGAGCATCGAGGTGCCCTCGGCGAAGAAGAGGGGGTTGTCGATACCGGCGAAGCCGGAGTTCATCGAACGCTTGAGCACGATGACCGACTTCGACTGATCCACGTTCAGGATCGGCATCCCGTGGATCGGTGAGCTCGGATCATTACGCGCTGCCGGGTTGGTGACGTCGTTCGCGCCGATCACCAAGGTGACGTCGGTACGGGAGAACTCGTCGTTGATGTCGTCCATTTCCTTCATCGCGTCGTAGGAGACATCCGCTTCGGCGAGGAGAACGTTCATGTGCCCGGGCATACGGCCGGCGACCGGGTGGATGGCGTACTTGACCTCGACGCCCTTCGACTCGAGCAACTTCGCCATGTCCTTGACCGCGTGCTGGGCCTGCGCCACGGCCAAGCCGTATCCCGGTACGACGATGACCTGGTTGGCGTAGGCCATCTGGATCGCGGCATCGGCGGCCGAGGTCGCCTTCGCCGTACGCACGACACCGTCCGATGCCGCAGCCTCACCGCCGCCACCGCCGAACCCGCCGGCGACGATCGCCGGGATGGACCGGTTCATCGCCTTCGCCATCAAGTTGGTCAAGATGGTGCCCGACGCACCGACGATCATGCCGGCGACGATCATCGCCTGATTGTCGAGCGCCAAACCTGCAGCCGCAGCCGACAACCCGGTCAGAGCGTTGAGCAGCGAGATGACAACGGGCATGTCCGCGCCGCCGATGGGCAGCACCACCATCAAGCCGAGCACACCGGAGAGCACGAGCACACCGACGATCCACAGTGAGCTGGTCGGGCCTTGCGGCGAGATCGCCTTGATACCGATGATCACCGAGAACGCGACGGCCGCGATCAGCAACAGAGCGTTGAGCGGCTGCTGGAGCTTACCGATTCCGATGGGGCGGCCCGGCAGGGTTTCCTGCAGCTTCAAGAACGCGATCACACTGCCCCAGAACGAGATCGAACCGATCACCGCGGCGAAGAGCGACGCGATCACGATGTGCACCGTCGGGGACTCACCGTGCTGGAATGCGGTGAACCCGTCCGAGTCCAGGAATTCCGCGTACGCGATCAACGCGACCGTGCCACCACCCACACCGTTGAAGAGCGCGACCAACTGCGGCATCGCCGTCATCTTGGTACGGAGCGCCGGCGGAACACCGAGCACCACACCGATGACGAGGCCGGCGACGATCAGAATCCAGTTACCCACCTGCGCATCACGAATCGAGATCAGAGTCGCCACTACGGCGATCACCATGCCGATCGCGGCGATCTGGTTGCCGCGCACCGCGGTCTTCGGGCCGGTCAGACCCATCAGACCGTAGATGAACATCGCAAACGCGACGATGTACAAACCATTGACCAGATATTCCATTACTGGTCACCATCCTTCGACACAGACTTGGCGGCCGGCTTGGCCTTGAACATCGCCAACATGCGGTCCGTGACCACAAACCCACCGACGACGTTGACGGTTCCGAAGACAAGTGCGACGAACAAGATGATCTGCAACCCGATCGACGGATCGTGCACCTTGCCCAGAACCACGAGAGCACCCAGGACCACGATGCCGTGAATAGCGTTCGTGCCCGACATCAGCGGCGTGTGCAGGGTGTTCGGAACTTTGGAGATCACAGCGAAACCCACGAACCCGGACAACACCAGGATCGCGATGTTCGCCAGAAGCGATGTGTACATCAGGCGCCCTTCTCTTCACGCGTCACGCATGCACCGGCGATGACCTCGTCGGAGAAATCAGGCGCCAACGCACCGTCCACCAACATCAGTTCGATCAGTGCGGAAATGTTCTTCGAATACAACTCCGACGCATGCTCGGGCATGGACGCCGGCAAATTCAGCGGCGAGCAAATCGTCACACCATGCTTGACGACGATCTGACCGGGCTCGGTCAGCTCACAGTTACCGCCCGTCTCACCGGCGAGGTCCACGACAACACTGCCGGGCTTCATGCCCTCGACAGCGGCAGCGGTCACCAAACGAGGCGCCGGACGACCCGGAACCAGCGCCGTGGTGATAACCACGTCGAAACCCTTGATCGCATCCTCGAGTGCCTGCTGCTGCTTCGCGCGCTCCTCGTCGGTCAACTCGCGGGCATATCCACCCTCGCCCGCCGCATCGATACCGAGATCAAGCCACTGCGCACCCACCGAACGCACCTGATCGGCCACCTCGGGGCGCACGTCGTAGCCGGTGGCGCGGCCACCGAGACGCTTCGCTGTCGCCAGCGCCTGCAAACCCGCAACACCGACACCGAGCACCAACACCGTCGCGGGCTTGACCGTCCCGGCAGCGGTGGTGAGCATCGGGAAGAACCGTGTGGACTCCGACGCCGCCAACAACACCGCCTTGTAGCCGGACACATTCGCCTGTGAGGACAACGCGTCCATCACCTGCGCACGGGAAATACGCGGGATCGCCTCCACGGCATACCCCTCGATACCGGCAGCCTTCAACTCTGCAATGCGATTATCGGCATTACGCGGGTTCAGGAAACCGATCAACTTCGCACCGGAGCTGATCCGGCCGATCTCGTCCGACGACGGCGGCGCGACCTTGACCACCACATCGCATACCCACGGATCACCGATCGTCGCGCCCGCAGCGGTGTACAACTCGTCCGGAATCAACGCCCCCAAACCCGCGCCGGACTCCACGACAACGTCCACGCCCTTACCGATCAACGCCGACACGATCTTCGGCACCAACGCCACCCGACGCTCACCGTCACTCGACTCCCGAGGAACGCCGACCGACGGACGCACTGCTGCGCTCTTCGATGTTTCCATGTTTTTCTGACCTTCTGCGGTTGGTGGTTCGCCTGCTGCGACGAGCGGCAACCAACGTGTGATGAGCGGAAGATGACCCGCTTTTAGATGAATGGTGACTGATACTAGTCAGACTCGAGGTGTTCAGGTGAACACGACAGTGGTGTGAAATCTTCTGAATCGAGTCCGAACAGTAGGTATTCACCGACCGAATATGCGAAGATGTGTCGTCCGTCACATAAAATGAACCGACCTGTTCCACCTGAACGGCAGTTGGCCGAGTGCAGATTGCACAAACTCCACCCGAAATTCGACATGTTGCCATGCACCCGGTCCGATCAGGAGCGAGAAAGTAGGTCTGACGTCCAGTCGGTTCACCCGGCGGGATCGGCACACGACCGGAAGGGATTCGACTCGTGGATCACCCCGCGCCGGGCTTGCGTCGTTCGCGTACCCCGAGCGAGCGCTGCGCGCATTCACCTTCGGTCAGCGAGCGCCACCGGTGACCACCACCGGATTCGGCGCCAAGACGATACCGGCTTACCGCGCAAATGGTCTGCGCAGTAGTCTTTTTCGTTCGGCTTCGAGACGCGCTCCTACGTAGCCTACGGAGGCACCGGCTGAATCGGCCGACGAGACGCATTCGGCACCGGGCAATAAGGTGGAACGAGGATCCTGTGCTCCCCCGTCCTGCACATCTCGGACAACGAGGACCTGCATAACTCGAACAGCCACATCTGAGACAGTAAGGAAGAGTGTCCGGTGAGTGAGTGGACCCGACAATCGGTAATCGCGTCGTTGATCGACGAGTGGGACGTCATCGACTCTCTACTGAGCGGTATCAGCGAGGATCAGTGGGCCACCGCGTCGGGGCTTCCGGGGTGGACCGTGCACGACATAGTCTCGCACCTGATCGGCACGGAATCACTCCTCGCCGGTATCGAAGCACCGACCGACGATTTCGATCCGCATGCTCAGGCACATGTACGGAACGAGGTGGCGGCGTTCAACGAACGCTGGGTTCGCGCCCTGGCCGACGCACCACCGCGGGCGCTCCTCGATCGCTTTCGTGCCGTCACGGCCAGTCGGGCAGTCGACCTTGCGGCAGTGACCGACTCCGAGTGGGAAGCAATCACCCCTACCCCGGTGGGGCCCGCGCCGTACGGTCGCTTCATGCGCATCAGGATGTTCGACTGCTGGATGCACGAGATGGATGTGCGAGACGCGCTGGGCCGGCCCGGGGACGAGGGTGGGCTCCGCGGTGAACTCGCCCTCACGGAGATCACCGGCGCCGTCGGCTTTCTCGTCGGAAAGCGGGCAGGTGCTCCGGCGGGCTCCCGGGTCACCTTCGATCTCAGCGGTCCGCTCGCTCGGCGTCTTCACGTTGCAGTGAACGACCGAGCCACGCTGGTCGAGTCTTTCGACGAGTCCGCCACGACAACGATCGGCATGCCGTCGACGCTGTTCACTCGACTCTGCGGTGGGCGGGTGCGGGCCGACGACCACCGCGCCTCCATCTCGATCGGCGGCGATGTCGCGGTGGGTGAACGGATCGTGAGCAGTCTTGCCTTCACCATCTGACTCGCCCCCCGTGCGGGCGGCGCGGCACCGATGAAGCTGTTCCTCTCGTCGTACCGCTTCGGTGATCACCAGGAACAGTTCACGCAGTTGGTGGGGCGGGGCGCCCGGATCGCCGTGATCGCGGCTGCGGCAGACGCCTGGCCCGCACGCGCTCGCGCTTCGGCAGTCACCAGTGACGTAGTCGGCCTGTCCGCTGCCGCGTTCACTGCGGAGGAAGTCGATCTTCGGCATTACGAAGGCTCGGCGCAGCGCCTACGGCGAGATCTTCGCGGCTTCGACTGCCTGTGGGTGCGCGGTGGCAACACCTTCGTCCTGCGAGCACAGTTGGCCCGCACCGGAGCAGATCACGTCGTCGACGAATTGGTGCGCGGTGGGGAGTTGACCTATGCCGGGTACAGCGCCGGAGCATGCGTGGCGGGACCGACGTTGACCGGAATCGACGCAGCCGACGATCCGGCCGATGTTCCCGCGCACTGGGGAGTCGAAACTCTTTGGTCCGGGCTCCATTTCGTCGACTTCGCGATAGTTCCGCATGCCGGCGACTCGCTACTCGAAAACGCCGCCGTCACAGCCGCCACGATTCGCACTATCGACGCGGCCGGAATTCCTTACCGCGCCCTGTCCGACGAACAGGCCGTGATCGTCGATCAGTGAACCACTCCCCCGCCGATTCGGGCGAAGAGCGCGTCAGCCGTGTTCGGCAACCACTCCGTCCGCGGGCACCGGGATGCGCTGACGATCCAATCGTGCCCACGCGATTCCCCATCGCTTGACCGACACCTCGTCCGCGTCTTCGAGCAATGCGTTCATCAGCAGACGGGGGTTCTCCTGCCATGCCAGTTCTGCAGCATGGATCTCGGCCGAGGAGAACAGACCCGATGCCTCGAGGTCGCTGATCCACTCACCGATCTCGCCACGATGGATCCGCGCGATGGTTTCGTAACCGACACCTTTGTCGAGAAAGTCGTACGCGAAAATTGCGGAATAATAACTGTCTGACTCACGCTGCCCGAAAATCATGTGCATTCCTTCCTCGATGGCGTCCGACGAGGATTCGATGCGAACCTGTCTCCGGCCCGAGCCGAAAAAGTTTTTTCGGCAAAGCTGTAACGCTTCATCCATCCCCGACGATTCAAACGCTAATCCTCTGACGAAGACTTTGGGATGACAGCACGGAAACGATCTGATGACGTCTGCATTTCACGCCTGCTCCCCGGGATGCTGCCGGGGATGCACATCACGACCTGCGCACCCTGACCAGCATTTTGACCGAAACGCGACAAGTCGGTCGCTTTACGCGTTCACAGGAAAAAACCTTCGGTTTGATCCCACTATTTGAGATATCTTGGCGTCATGTCGAGTTTCGTACCCGTTCTCGCCATCGAACCCGGCCGCAAATCGCCAGTACAGGGCTATATCGCGGGCCCACAGGACAGCAGCATCATTCTGAGCGTTCGTCCAGTTTCGCTGTCGGCAACAGCAGCGATTCGCACTGGCAGACCGTCGTGATTCACGCCGCAGTAAAGTAACGGGCGACCCATTACCTGCTTCGAACGAAGCAGTCGAAGCTCGAACGGAGGCCGACATGTCGGTAACGGTGACGCACAATCGCGAGGCGACCCGCTTCGAAATCCACGTGGACGGCGAGCTCGCCGGATTCGCGGAATACACCGACGCCGACGGAGTTCGTGACATGCATCACACGGTGACCTACCCCCAGTTCCGCGGGCAGGGTCTGGCCGCGATCGTCGTGCGGGAAGCGCTCGAGAACTCCAGGGCTGCCGAACTGACGATTCGCCCGACATGCTCGTACGTCGCAAAGTTCATCGACGACAATCCCGAGTTCCAGACCAGGTGACCGGCCACCGGGCCACACCGGTTCACTGGAAACCCATGACCTCGTTTCCCCACGCGGTCCTCAATCCATGGTCCGGATCGTCCAGCAGTACGTCGACGGTGTCGATGATCAACGTTGAACGGCGTTCGGCGTCGTAGGGCGCCCAGTGCTTCGAGCCGTCCAGCGCCGCCGGTACCGCATGTGCTGCAAATGCCAGCCATCGGCGCTGAACCCTGCCCGCCACCTCCATTGCCGCCTTGCGACCCCCGAGCCAGAACGTCGGATCGACGTTCAACGTCCCGAAGTTCCCGAACACGTACGGCAGTTCGGTAGCGTGCCCGGCGCCGATCCGCGCGGCTTTGAGCATCGGAGTTGCGTGATCGAAGCGGTACAACCACGTCGGGGAATGCCTGGAATGAGCGTCCGCAATCCACAACGACGGCATCCGGAACGCAGCATCGGTCGAAAGCGCCAGCACACCAGAAGGTTTCGCGTGGTCCGGGTATGCAGACATGATCTCGGCCAACTTGGTCGGCGACATGTCGGGGTGATCGTCTGCCAGAAGTTGCAACATCGCTTCCACCGACTGCGCACTCACCGGCATCAACGGGGATTTCATGAACTTGAAGATCGAAGCCTCGTCCTTGTTCGATCCGATGATGAGCGGAATTCGGTGCGCATAACCCTTCTGAAATGCCGCAACCGGGTAGTGCGGCACCAACTTCCGGTCGACAACCGGTGCCATCGCCAGGGTGCCGGGAGTTCGCTGCGGAATCTCGTTGACAAGCTCGTCGCTCGCAGCGACGATAACTGCTAGATCAAGATCACGAAGTGATCCGGCGTCCTCGGGATTGATCGAGAGCAATTCGAGGAAACGCGCAGCCACGGTCCTCGCTCGCTCGGCACCGTAGACCGATGTCGCCGGCGGGCTCTGCGCGATCGCGCGGTGAAACAACCCTTCCGCGCTCGGGCACGTCATCAGCGTCGTGATGGAACCCGCACCGGAGGACTCACCGAACACGGTGACTTCGTCAGGATCACCGCCAAATGCATCGATATTGTCACGCACCCACTCGAGTGCGGCAATCTGATCTCGCAGACCACAATTCGATTCGAATTCCACGTCGGGGGTCGAGAACGCAGAGAGGTCGAGGAAGCCGAGCGCACCCACTCGGTAGTTGAACGACACCAGCACGACATTGCCGGATTCGACCAGGTGCCGACCGTCGTAGATCGTCTGGGCGGCGGAACCGAGACAATAGGCGCCTCCGTGGATCCACACCATCACCGGCAGCAGTTCTCCACTGGGCTCCGGCGCCCACACGTTCACGGACAGGCAGTCCTCGTCGATCACGAAGGCCCGATCGATCGGCACCGCCGGGCTCTGCCCCTGCGGTGCGATCGGTCCGAAATCCCGACACTCGCGAACATCGCTCCACGGTTCGGGCGGCACCGGGGCTCGGAATCGACGCTCGCCCACCGGCGCCGCCGCATAGGGAATGCCTTTCCAGGCATATACCGATCCGTCATGGTGTCCACGTACCGCGCCCGAACGAGTAGGCACTACCAGAGTTCCGTCCTCGATCGCTTCCGGTCGAACTTCGGTCTCCATACCGCAATCCCCTCACGCCCCGAACCTGGCCCGATCTCCACCAAACGTACCAACGTCCCGAAGGCGCGGCAGCCCGCCCGAACCCTCGGTGTTAAGGTCGGTGAGTTCTGACACGGGGTGCTCCGCACGGGCGGGGCTGAGAACACACCCGGGAACCTGATCAGGTAATGCTGACGAAGGGATGTCATGGCTACTACACAGCCTGCACACACGCCTGTCGCTATGTCGACGGGCCGCTTCACCGATCACCTGTGGTCCGAGATCACGGAACTCCGCACCGCGATCGACTCCCTGGAGTTCTTGCGCCGACTCGGCGACGGAACTCTGCCGCTGGAGAACTTCCGGTTCTATCTCGAGCAGGACAAGCTCTATCTGGAGGGATACGCGACCGCGTTGGCGCTGGTCGCCGCTCACGCTCCCGACCCGGTTTCCGCGGGCTTCTGGGCCAATTCCGCGTTCACGACGGCCACGGTGGAGTCTTCGCTGCACGACGGACTACTCGCGGGCGACACCCTCCCCGCCGGCTCCGGCCTGCCGGAACACTCACCCGCATGTCTGGGCTACGTGTCGTATCTGACGGCCACCGCTGCAACTGCGCCCTATGCCGTCTCGGCGGCTGCCGTGCTGCCGTGCTTCTGGATCTACGCGGAAGTCGGACGCGAGCTCGCTGCATCGGCCCGTCAAGTACTCGACGCCGATCCGTCACATCCGTACGCGCAGTGGGTAACCACGTACGATGCCCCGGAGTTTCACGAATCAGTGGCTGCGGCACGCGAACTCGTCGACACCGCAGCAGCGGCCGCTACCGAGGCCGATCGAGCGGCGATGAGCAAGGCGTTCCGCATCGCCAGTCGCTACGAGCTGATGTTCTGGGATTCCGCCCTGAACGTACAGCCGTGGCCGGCGTCGTGACGTCCTTCGCGGCCTTGCGCCGGGCACTGTCCACCTCGGCCGCCGTCGCCCTGGCCTTGACGGTGGTGACCGGGTGCGCCGCCGGCAGCGAATCTTCGCCGAACACCATCAGATTCGCTCTGGACTGGACACCGAACACCAACCACACCGGTATCTACGTCGCCCTGCAGGAGGGGTACTTCGCCGACGCCGGTCTCGACGTGCAGATCCTGCCGTACAACAATACGGCGCCGGACACCCTGGTGGATGCGGGCAACGCCGAGTTCGGAATCAGCACGCAGAGCCAAGCCACGTTCGCGGGCGCGGCCGGTGCCGATACCGTCTCCGTCATCGCACCACTTCAACACCGAGCCACCGGGATCGGGGTGAAGGCCGATCGGACCGACATCACCCGCCCACGAGATCTGGACGGAAAAACCTATGCCGGTTTCGGAGATCCGGGCGAGGTCGAGACGCTACAGCAGATAATCCGGAACGACGGCGGTACCGGCGACTTCGAGTCCGTGACACTCGGCACCTCCGCGTACGAAGCCGTCTACTCGGGTCAAGCCGACTTCACCGTCTCCTACTTCGCGTGGGAAGGCCTCGAGGCCCAGCACAACGGAACACCGATGCGGTACTTCCAGTACACGGATTTCGGTTTCCCCGACGAGTACTCCATCGTCATCGACGGAAATCGGCAATGGCTGAGTGCGCATCCCGATCAGGCCCGCCAGTTCGTACAGGCCGTGCAACGCGGATATCGAACTGCCGCAGAGGACCCCGACAAGGCAGCGCAGGATCTGATAGACGCCAATCCCGGGGTCTTCACCGACGAGAATCTCGTCCGCGAGAGCCAACGGATGCTTGCCGCCGATTACATGAAGGACGCAAACGGCGTCGTCGGTACCCAGAATCTCGAAACCTGGTCGGGTTACTCGGGTTTCCTGTTCGACCACGCGCTGCTGGCCGGACCGGACGGTAAGACGTTGACCGCCAAGCCCGACTGGTCGGAGTACTTCACCAATGAGTATCTCGACGCGTCCTGACCCGGTGCGGCGGTTCACCAAAGCCACCCGGAACGTTCTACCGGCCCTGATGGTTCTGGTTCTGCTCGTCCTCGCGTGGCAGGTCTACGTCGACGTGAGCGGAATCAGGCCGCAAGTTCTCCCGTCCCCCGCACGGGTGCTCTCCCAAGGGTGGGACAACCGCTCGGTGATCGCCGGGCACGCCGCGTCGACACTGCAGGTGACGGTGATCGGATTCACGGTTTCGCTCGCGCTGGCGTGGTTGCTGGCGATCGTGGTCGACTTCTCGCCGTGGCTCGCACGGGCGCTGGTTCCGCTGTTCGTTGTCTCGCAAACCCTGCCGATCATCGCCATTGCACCGCTGATGATCATCTGGTTCGGCTTCGGCCTCTTGCCGAAGATACTGGTCATCGCGCTCGCGACCTTCTTCCCGATGACCATCGGCCTCGTCGAGGGCTTCGCGGCCGCCGACCGCGAGGCAGGCGCTCTCCTGCGAAGTATGGGTGGGTCACGATGGCAGGAGTTCAGGTATGTCCGCCTTCCGTCGGCGATTCCACGATTCTTCACCGCCCTGCGGATAGGTATCACCTACGCGGTGGTGGGTGCGGTGTTCTCGGAGTACGTCGGTGCGACATCCGGTCTGGGGATTTACATGAGCACCCAGAAGAACTCGTTCCGAACGGACCTGGTGCTCGCGGCCGTCCTGGTCACCGCGGCCATCAGCATCACCTTGTACCTGTTGACATTTGCCGTGGAACGAGTCGTCGCGCCGTGGGCACTGCAGAGGAGGCCTCCGGCGTGAGAGAAGATTCGGTGACCGACGAGAAGATGGTCGAGATTCGCGATCTCACCAAATCGTTTGCAACCGGCGGCGAATCGCGACTCGTGCTCGATTCGGTGTCCTTCTCGGCAGACGTCGGTGAATTCGTCTCGGTGATCGGACCGAGCGGGTGCGGCAAGAGCACCGTCTTCAACGTCGTCGCCGGGCTCGAAGAGCCGACCTCCGGCACGGTGGAAATTGCCGGACGGCCGGTGGCCTCGGCGATCCGCGGCGAGGTGCCGACTGCATACATGCCACAGAAGGATCTGCTGTTCCCCTGGCGATCGATACTCGACAACACCGCTCTCGGACTCGAAGTCCAGGGCGCGAGCAAGAAGCAAGCCCGCCACCGCGCCCGAGAACTCTTCCCGCCCTTCGGTCTGTCCGGCTTCGAGGACGCCAGACCGGCACAGCTGTCCGGCGGCATGCGGCAACGAGCAGCCATGCTGCGCACCGTGGTTCAAGGCAAGCCGGTTCTTCTTCTCGACGAGCCGTTCGGCGCACTGGACTCGCTGACCCGAACCGACATGCAGTCCTGGTTGCAGGAGGTGTGGCAGCAGTACCGCTGGACGGTGCTGATGATCACGCACGACATCCGTGAGGCCATCTATCTCTCGGACAAGGTCGTCGTACTCTCGGCTCGACCGGCGCAGGTCCGACGCATCGTGACCGTTCCGTTGCCACGGCCGCGAGAGTTGTCCATGATCACCTCACCGGAATTCGCCGCAGTGGAGCGTGAACTGCTCGAAGTACTGCACGAATCCGCCCGCGAGTAGTCAATTACTGAGAATGAACTGAGAATTCGTTCGGTTCATTCGATGGTCAGCGCCCGTCAACGTCGCGTTTACGACCGGCTTGTCCAGGCTCGCGAAAATATCACCCAAATCGGCTTAATATCAGCAGGATCGAAACTCTGGCCGGTATCGCGTGCCACGATGCACACTTCGTCGTACCATTCGATGACGTACACTCGGTCGCCTACGAGATCATTGCTCAGCGGATAGCTGAGCGATCAGATGGGCTCGTGGTGTCACAGTCATCGTTACATTTTCGGAAAGGGACAGCGTGAGCACACTGCAGTCAGGTCAGAGCCTCGGAGTCGGACAAGAACTCAAGTCCGACAACGGTTCCTACTCCCTCACCTTGCAGGACGACGGCAACTTGGTCCTCTCGGAGAACGGGCAGGCCGTCTGGGCCGCCGGTACCAACGGGTCCGGAGCGAACCGTGCCGAGGTGCAGGACGACGGCAACTTCGTCATCTACAAGGATTCCGATGCAGTATGGGCGTCGCAGACGTCGGGCAACAGCGGCGCGTCGCTCTCGGTGCAGGACGACCGTAACGTCGTTCTCGCCGCGGGCGGAAACGTACTGTGGTCCTCCGACACAGCCGTCGAGGCACCCCCGGCACCCGAACCCGAGGCTGCCCCGGCACCCGAGCCCCAGGCTGCTCCCGCAGCTCCGGCGGCGCAGACGTACACCGTTGCCGGTGGCGACACTCTGTGGGCGATCGCCGAGCGTTTCTACGGTGACGGAAACCAGTACCAGCGCATTGCAGATGCCAACGGTATCGCCAACCCGGACCTCATCAACGCCGGACAGGTTTTGACCATCCCGGCTTGAGTCGAGCGCAGCAAGGCCCTGGATTCCCCGCGAATCCAGGGCCTTGCTCGTTGCTGCAACAGGTTTCATTCCGTCTCCGTCGATCTCGGCGATCGATCACCGATGTGCCGTCCGAGCCGTTCGTCACCTAAAGTACGTTCGTAGGTTTTCGGAAGGACGGGACTACATGAAAGACAAAACGGTCATCGTGGCCGCGGCCGTCGTCGCCGGGATCTCGCTGACCTCCGGTCTGGTGTTCGGCGGAGCGGTCGGCGCCTTCGGTGTCGGCGGCCCGGTGGTGACGCCGCCCGAACTGGTGTCCACGGTCAGCGCGGACACGGTCGCCGGCATCGAACCGGCGGTGTTCTACAACTCGGTCACCGCTCCCCCGGTCGCCATACCGCCGTCCCCGACCTGGCGTGTCGCCGAGCCTTCCGCTGCTCCCCGCAATCAGCCGCTGGTGGTCACGACAACTGCGGCTACGACCACTGCGACCACGACGAGCACCACCTCGCCGAGCGCCACGTCGACGACGACCGGCACCTCCACCCCTTCGACCGGCGTCAGCACCAGTTCCGCCACCACGACGACTGCAGCGACCGCATCCCCGAGCGCGACCGTCACCACGGGATCGACTCCGCTGACAGTCGAGATCACCACCACGGCTGATCGTGGTGATCGGAGACCCCCGGTCACCCCGACCGGCCACCGCTGATCCGAATCACCGCCGCTGCATCGCTCGACGAAAGACATCCGGCCGACCGGGATGTCGGAGACTACGGCTACCGTATTGTCTGAGCTTTTGTGGAAGGAGGTGCCTGATGCCCACACGCGGTTTCGATCTCGACGCCGGCGTCGAGCGAGCATGGGCGGATTTCCAGCGTCGCCTCGCCGACCACGTTTCCGTCATGGTCGACGGTGATGTGCTCGCGGTCGAATCGGCAACCGGCGATTTCGACCCGGCCGACGGATCCGCACCCTGCGTGCAGTTCATGATCTGGGACGGCGACATGGTGCGGTGTGAAGTGCCGTCCAACAATTTTCTGCATCCACGCTATCGGCTGCACGACGCCGACGAGCAGACTCTGATCGCACTGGGGTGGCAGCCGCCGTTCCGGGACGACGCCGGTTACGACGCCAACGACTCCCCGGCATTCTGCGTCGACAAACGACAGAACTGGTCGGACCAGCTCGCGTCGATGGCCGTGTCCGCGTTTCGGGAGGTGTTCGGAGTCCAGCACCCGACCTTCTTGACCAGCGATTTTACCGGCGACGCGAATACTCCGGCCTTCGATCCGGCCGCGGTCGAACCGGAGCAGTTGCCTGCCGTCGACGCCACGACTGCATATCTACCCCACGACATCGATCATCTCAAGGAAATGGTGACGGTGGCCTTGATCCCCGTGCTGGGTGGGCTACCCGAACGCGACGCGGACGGCGACATTCCGATCCGGGTCGGGGCAACCGTGATGTTCGTCGGGCCGCTGTCGGAGTCGCTGGACGTCCAGTTGTTCTCCCCGCTGGTTCAGGACATCAGCAATCGCACCCGCGCATCGGAGGTCGTCGCCGACCTCAACCGCAAGTGGTCACGCATCAAGTTCGTGTTGATCGACGATCGGTTGTCGGTGTTCACCGAAGTTCCAGGATCACCTTTCGTCCCGAAACATCTCACCGACACCTGCGCTGCACTGACGTCGTTCCTGCGCACCGTCGACGAGGAGTTCGCGGAGCGAATGGGCGGCGAGCTCTTCTTCACCAGCAAGAACGGTGAGTCGAACTCCGCCGGAAACGCTCTCGCGTTGGAAGATCTTCCGCCTGAGCTGGAGACACTCCTGCATCTCGATCTCGATGTCACCGACGAACTCGATGCCGTCGCCGACGTGTGTGGGCGCGACCGCGATCTGATTCTGCAACTGCTTCACATCAGTAACGAGTGGCAGATTCAGCTCCGGCATCAGGCCACCGACGCTCACAGCCGAGGTGACTCCGACGAGGCAGCGGGATGCGAAGAGCAGGTGGTCGGATGGGAACGGATGGTCGATCGCCTTCGCGGCGCACTACGCCTGGTGGTGTTGCCCGATGCGAAGTCGGATGTTCCCGTCAAGCCGCAGCCCGAGCAGATGGGCCTGTTCGCGGATCCTCGTCAACAGACGCTGTTCGACGACCCGTCGTAACGATCCGGACCGGTCGAACGGCACGGTGACCCGGCAGGTGTCAGCGCCGGCGTAGCCGCCACAGGGACGTCGTCTCGCGTGCCCGAGCGGCATGCAGCACGTCGGAACGATCGAATACCTTGCCGTGGTCGGGTTTGACGTCGAGTCGGTCGATCACGGTCAGTCCACCTGCGGCGATCATCGCGTGCAATTGGCCTCGGGTTCGCAGACCGAGATGTTCGGCGATGTCGGAGAGGATCAGCCACGCTTCGCCGTCGTGGTCGAGATGCGCCGCCACACCGGTGAGGAAGCCTTCGAGCATGGCACCGGCCGGATCGTAGACGGCATATTCGATCGGCGAGGTGGCCTTCGCCGGGATCCACGGCGGGTTGCACACCACCAGTGGCGCCGTCCCCGTGGGAAAGAGGTCTGTCTGCAGCAGCTTCACTCGATCGGCGTAGCCGAGTGCGGTGAGGTTGTCGTGGGCGCAGCGCAGTGCTCGCGGGTCCTGGTCGGTGGCGGTGACCGAACGGATTCCACGGCGAGCGAGGACCGCGGCGAGGACTCCGGTACCGGTTCCGATGTCGAAGGCGGAAGTGGTCGACGGCAACGGTGCGGTCGCGACGAGGTCGACGTACTCGCCGCGGACCGGCGAGAACACGCCGAAGACAGGGTGAATCCTGGCATCGAGCGCGTCGATGCGTACCCCGGTTCGGTGCCATTCACCGGCGCCTATCGCTCCCATCACGTCGCGAAGTGAGCGAACCGACGGCATGTCGTGAATTCCGAATGCATCGGTCAGCGCCGCACGTGCCTCCGGCGCGCGACGAAGTGTGATGGACAGGTCCGCGGCCAGGGGAACCAACAGCATCCCGAGGATCCGGGCACGACGGCCCTGGGTCTGGCGGTGAAGGTGAAATGCCGTCGCCGGATCGTCCGAGGTCTTGCGCGGCTTTCGATCCATCCGAGCGGCGACGGCTTTGGAGAGCTGTCTTCCATTGTGGAAGTCTCCGCGCCACAGCAGCGCAGTTCCCTCGCACGCCAATCGGTAGGCGTCGTCGGCCTTGGTCGTGTCATCGGCGACGATCACCCGCTTGGGTGCAGCCGCGCCACTGGTGGAGCCCCAACGAGCCGATCGCTCGACGCCGTCTTCGGTCCATGTCACGAATTGATCGGTCATGCTTGCCCTTCCGGCGCCGAACGTGGAGCGGATAGGGCACACGACGCGTGGCGGCCGGTCTACCGCCGGGGTGAACCAGAACGGCATATCTGCTTTGTCTGGTGTATACCCTAGCGGGAACCGGCCGCGTTGCTCGACAGTGCTTACGTCAGCTGGCGGAACCTCGGTTGGCGGCGCGGCGCGCGGCCTCGGCGATGCGCGCTTCGGCAACCGCGTCCGCGGCGGCACCGGCGAGGATCGAGTCGCTCTCGGCCTTGGTGAAGATCTCGGCGACGGTATCGAAGATCTTCTCGACAGCGGCTGTGACCTCGGCGGCGGAACTACCCTTCAGCTCGCCTGCGACCTGGATGAGACCGCCACCGTTGGCGACGTAGTCCGGCGTCCAGGTGATGCCACGATCCCGAAGGACCTGTTCCACCGCAGGAACCGTGAGTTGGTTGTTCGCAGCGCCGCAGACCACCTCGGCGGTGATCGAGCGAGCCGTCACGTCGGAGAGTGTTGCGCCCATTGCGCACGGTGCGTAGACGTCCAGTTCGGCATCGATGACACTGCCCACGACGGTGACCTGAGGGAAATCCGCCTTGACGCGATCGAGCGCGGGCGAGTAGACGTCGGTGGCCAGTACGGTGGCGCCCTCTGCGACGAGGAGCTTGATCAGTTCGTATCCGACCTTGCCCGTGCCTTCGACGCCGACGGTCTTTCCGGCCAGGGACGCAGAACCCCAATGAGATTGGGCAGCTGCACGCATCGAGACGAACACACCGAGCGCTGTCATCGGTGCACTGTCTCCCGAGCCGCCGGCTTCGGTGTTGCGGCCGACGACGAACTCCGTGTGGCGGCCCATGACGTCGAGGTCGTTCGAGTTGGTTCCGACGTCGCCTGCGGTGATGTAGCGACCACCGAGCGTCTGGACGAACTTGGCGTAGGCACTGAGCAACTCTTCGCTCTTGAGCGATGCCGGGTCGCCGACGATGACCGCTTTGCCGCCGCCGAGATCGACACCTGCCACTGCGGCCTTGTATGTCATTCCGCGCGAGAGACGCAAAACATCTGTGACAGCCGATGATTCGTCCGCGTAGGGATAGAAGCGCGTGCCACCGAGCGCGGGTCCGAGAGTCGTGGAGTGAATAGCCACGATGGCCTTGAGCCCACTCGCCGGGTCCTGGAAGAAGGTGATCTGCTCGTGGGGGTATTCACGCAGGTAGTCGCTTCGGTCGAAAATCTCCGACGACACTTCTTGGGTGGCAACGGAGTTCACAGGCTCAGCAGTGAGAGTCATTGTGGAATAGACCTTTCCGAAAGAGATACGCAGCGCTACGGAGAGCTGATGAGACGTGTGGTCTGAAAAGTCGAACCGTGAGGAAATGAACAGCCTGCTTGGCAGTTCGACAATCTAATAGTCGACCTAGGATAGGATTTGGTCAATACAATCGACTTGAACTAGTCAAATCGATCACTTGGTGACGGTCGTCACCGTGGAGAGGTTCACATAGTGCTCAGCATCGACAAGCTCGACGTGCAGCTACTCGGTCTACTCAGCAAGGATTCGAGGATGAGCGTGGCCGAGCTCGCCAATTCCCTGGGGGTCGCTCGAAACACCGTGCAGTCTCGAATGAAGCGGATGGAGTCGAACGGCCTTCTGACCGGCTTCCGGCCCAACCTGGACCTTCCGGAAGTCGGGATTCCGATCCAGGCGTTCGTCGGACTCGAACTCGAACAGGGCAAGATCGGCAACGTCGTCCACAGTCTCACCGAGCTGCCCGAGGTCATCGAGATCCATGCGACCACCGGTCGCGAAGACCTTCTGGTCCGGGTGGCCACGTCCACTCACGCCGCACTGCAGAAGCTGGTGGAGCAGATAGTGACACTTCGCGGTGTCACCCACTCGACGACGACGATCTCGTTGACCAACCCGTTGCCGTACCGCATCCAACCGCTGCTCGAACATCTGACGAACGACGCCGGGTGGGGACGTTCCACGGCACTGCCCAATCAGCAGAGTTAGTCCGGCCGGTCGAAACCGTTCTCGACGGTGCGCTAGTTTCAGTGGCATGAGTGGCAACGAGGGACAGCGCATCGCGTTCATTCAAGCAACGTGGCACCGCAACATCGTCGATCAGGCACGCGACGGATTCACCGACGAGATCGTCGAGCTGGGATACAACCGCGCGGACGTCGACTTCTTCGAGGTACCCGGCGCTTTCGAGATCCCACTACACGCGCGGCGCCTGGCACAGACCGGGCGCTACCAGGCAGTTGTGGCCGCCGGACTGGTCGTCGACGGCGGCATCTACCGCCACGATTTTGTCGCGACCGCCGTCATCGACGGACTGATGCGTGTCCAGCTGGATACGGATGTTCCTGTCTTTTCCGTGGTGCTCACTCCGCACCACTTCCATGAGCACGCCGAGCATGTCGAGTACTTCGGTGCGCACTTCGTGAAGAAGGGCGCCGAGGCCGCTCGTGCCGTGCACTCCACTCTGGAGTCGCTGAAGACGCTACCGACCGCCTGACGTCGTCACGACCGAGAGGTCGAGGCCGATTCCGGCTGGGTCGATCCCGAATCGACTCAGCCGGATTTTTTGTCGTCGCGGACGATCCGGCAACTCGTTCCGTCCCATTTCAGGCCCCGGCCTCACACCCGGACACACTCTCGACCGCTCCCCCCGGCGGTCGAGGTGCGTCCGGCCACAGCCGACACCGGTGCCCCGGTCGATGGCATCTGTCCACCCCCCCGTTCGGACTGATCCATGACCGCCCCCCTGGGTTGATGTCGACTCACCGAGTTAGATGCTGCCGGCGCGGATATGGTTCCCCTTCTTCTCCGGATTCCGCGTTGTCACGGACCAGAGCTACACCTTCGGGCTACATGGCAGAGCCCGGAGTTCGCATTCGATCGGTGTCGTCGAGTGCGCCCGGGCACTCGATCACCGGTGGACCACCCGGATCCCGTGCCACTTTCGCCGGTAGCGAAACCCGCATCGCTCATGACTGACGAATCGAACAAACAATGACAATTCACCCAGCTCTCGATGGTTCGTGCGGCTAGCACACCCACATTTTTCTGCCGGACAGACAATGCGGTCGCATACTGGAGAAGTTGACCACCTCTTCGGGAAGGCACCGCGTGAGCGAACCGAAAACCCCGGCCAAACCGGCGATACTCAGCGTCGACGACGACCCCGGCGTTTCCCGCGCCGTCGTTCGTGACCTCCGCAAACGGTACGGGGAGAAGTACCGGATCATCCGAGCCGAATCCGGTGACCAGGCGCTCGACACACTGCGCGAGATGAAGCTCCGTGGCGACGCCGTCGCGATCATCGTCGCCGACTATCGGATGCCGGGTCTGAGTGGCATCGAGTTCCTCGAGCAGGCCATGGATCTGTATCCGATCGCGCGACGGGTCCTGCTGACCGCCTACGCGGACACCGATGCCGCGATCGACGCCATCAACGTCGTCGATCTCGATCACTACCTCCTCAAGCCGTGGGATCCCCCGGAGGAAAAGCTCTACCCCGTCATCGATGCACTACTCGACGCCTGGGCGAGTTCCGGCCATCGGTCGACCGAAGAGACGAAGGTGATCGGCCACCGCTGGTCGGAACGGTCGTCCGATGTTCGAGAGTTCTTGGCGCGCAACCAGCTTTCCTATCGGTGGTACATGTCGGACGAGCCGGAAGGTCAGCGCTTGCTCACCGCCGCCGGTGCCGACGAACTCCGCCTCCCGGTTGTCGTCGCCCCCAACGGCGACGTCTTGATCGAACCGTCGGACTCCGAACTTGCCGATACACTCGGGCTGAACACGACACTGTCGGAAGATTTCTACGATCTGGTGGTCGTCGGCGGCGGACCCGCCGGTCTGGGTGCCGCACTCTACGGGGCGTCGGAAGGTTTACGCACTGTCCTCGTCGAACGCCTCGCGACCGGTGGGCAGGCCGGCCAGAGTTCGAGAATCGAGAACTATCTCGGCTTTCCCGACGGCGTCTCCGGTTCGCAGTTGGCCGATCGAGCCCGACGTCAGGCCAACAAGTTCGGGGCCGAAGTCATCACGGCCCGAGACGTCGTGGGCCTCGAGGTCAACGGTTCTGCGCGTACCGTCCGATTCGACGACGGTACGTCCGTCGACGCGCACGCGGTGATCCTGGCAACCGGGGTGTCGTACCGACAACTCGTCGCGCCAGGTCTGGACGAGCTCACCGGACGCGGCGTGTACTACGGATCGGCTGTCACCGAGGCCGCGCGGTGCGGCGAGCAGGACGTGTACATCGTGGGCGGGGCGAACTCGGCCGGCCAAGCGGCCGTGTATCTCTCGCGTGGGGCGCGGTCGGTGACCATCCTGGTTCGCGGAACTTCTCTCGAAGCGTCGATGTCCTACTACCTCATCCAGCAGATCGAACGGAATCCCAGAATCTCGGTGCGGACCTGCACGGAGGTGATCGGAGCCGAAGGTGACGATCACCTCGAACGGATCATCCTGCGCAACAGGGCAACCGGAGAAGAAGACACGGTGGACGCCCAATGGATGTTCATCTTCATCGGCGCCGCCCCACGCACCGACTGGCTCGGTGACGTGGTGGTTCGCGACTGCAACGGGTTCATCGTCGCCGGCCCTGATCTGGTTACCGAGGGGACAACTCCACTCGGATGGCCACTCGATCGCGCCCCCCATCACCTCGAAACCAGCGTTCCCGGAATCTTCGTCGCCGGGGACGTACACGCCGAATCCGCGAAGCGGGTGGCGTCGGCCGTCGGTGAAGGCGCCATGGCCGTGATGTTCGTCCACCGCTATCTTGCTCAACACTAGGGAGATTCGATGACTGTCCCGCAATGCAGCCCGGAACTGCTACGCTCGCTGTTTCTGTTCGAGAGCTTGACCGACGATCAGCTCGAATCACTGTGCCGGGCCGGTCATATCGCCGAGATCGACCGTGGCCAGGTCTATCTCGAAGGTGAACCGGCCACGTGTTTCTACGTCTTGATAGAAGGCGAACTCGTCATGTCCAAGCTGTCGGGCGGCGAGGACATCGAAATCACCCGCACGTCGCAGCGTGGTGTGTACGCCGGCGGCTGGACCGCGTACCTGGGTGATCGCGTCCCCCAGATCTACATGGGGTCCATGCGGGTGACCACACCGTCGATCTTCTTCGTGCTCGACGCCGAAAAACTCGGCAACGCGATACGCGAATGGTTCCCGATGGCTGTTCACCTGCTCGAAGGTGCGTTCTACGGCAAGCAGAGCACGCGGCACGTCATCGATCAGCGTGAACGGCTGCTGGCACTCGGATCGCTCTCGGCCGGACTCACTCACGAGCTGAACAACCCGGCAGCGGCTGCAGTTCGGGCGACGGCGACCCTGCGGGACCGCGTCGCCGGGATGCGCCACAAACTGGGAATGATCGCCTCGGGCAAGTTCAACCAGGATTCTCTGGTCACCCTCATCCGGCTACAGGAAGAGGTGGCGGAGGTGGTCGCCAAGGCGCCGACGCTGACGCCGTTGGCGGCCGCAGATCGCGAGGACGCCCTGGCAGACTGGTTCGACGATCATTCGATTCGCAACGGGTGGGATCTCGCGCCTACGTTCGTGCAGGCCGGACTCGACACCGGGTGGCTCGAGAACGTGTCGGCAGCGGTGGACGACTCGGTTCTCGAAGGCGCGATCCGGTGGCTGAACTACACCATCGAATCCGAACTGTTGATGAACGAGATCGCCGATTCCACCACCAGGATCTCCACACTGGTCGGCGCAGCCAAGCAGTACTCCCAGATGGATCGGGCACCGTTCCAGACCGTCGACGTTCACGAATTACTCGACAGCACACTGATCATGCTCGGCAACAAGATCGGTGCCGGTATCGACGTGGTCAAGGAATACGATCCGACGCTGCCGCCGATCGACGCCTATGCCGCCGAGCTCAATCAGGTATGGACCAACCTCGTCGACAACGCGGTGTCCGCGATGGACGGGGTCGGTACGCTCACGATCCGTACCACTCGGGACGGCGATCGCGCGTGCATCGAAATCTGCGACACCGGGTCCGGTATACCGGACAACGTGATCGATCGGATCTTCGAGCCGTTCTTCACGACCAAGCCGGTCGGCGAGGGCACCGGTCTGGGTCTCGACATCTCGTGGCGCATCGTGGTCGGCAAACATCACGGCGAGCTGCGGGTCACCTCCCACCCCGGTGACACTCGATTCCGAGTGGTGGTGCCCATCGCTGGACCGGAACGACCGACCGAGAACTGATAGCAGTATTGCGGGCATCACCGCCGCAGGCGCACGATGGGACGACCGTCGTACCACACGAGAGGGTTGAACCATGACAGAAGCACTTCCAGCAGGTATAGATCCGAGCGTGCCGCCCAGCGGCGCGGGATGCGTCGAGTGTGATGCCGTCGGCGGGTGGTGGGTTCATCTGCGGCGCTGCGCGCAGTGCGGCCACGTCGGGTGTTGCGATTCGTCGCCAGGTCAACACGCGAGCGCACATGCCGCGACCACCAAGCATCCGTTCATGCAGAGCTACGAGCCAGGTGAGGACTGGTTCTGGAGCTTCGAGACCGAGCAAGCGTACGACGGGCCGGAGTTGGCGCCGCCGACGTCACATCCCGTCGATCAGCCCACACCCGGACCACGCGGGCGGGTACCTGCCGATTGGCAGGAGCAGGTCAACTGATCTCGGACCGGCGCTGCAGGGCCGCATGCATCGCCGCTCGACCTCCTCGTTCCAGATCGTCGTCGAGTGCTCGAACCGCCGCGTCGCCGCCGCCGCAGAGCTTGTCCCACAGCTCCCGGTGAATCACGGCAAGACGCTCAACGGAATAGTCCGGTCTCACCGCGGCCAACATGAACGCCAGTTCGGTTTCGCACGCTCGGTGCGCGCGCACGATCCGATCGTTGTGACTGGCCGCAACGATTTCGTGGTGGACAGCGGAGTGGGCTTCCATGACCTCACGCCACAATGCGTCGTTCGACAACGCCTCCAATTTCTCGACGGCCCGTTCGACACCCGTCCAATCGGCCCCGCGCGCCAGCGCCATTCGCAGCGCCCCCAATTCGATAACAGAACGGTAGGAACATATCTCGTCGATTCGCTCCGTGGTGACAGCCGGCACGACCGCACCCTTGTTACGCTCGTGCACGAGCAGACCCTCGGTGACCAACATCTGAATTGCCGCGCGCACCGAGTGCCGTCCTACCGAGAAACGCGCCACCAGCGATTCTTCGCGTAGTCGATCTCCAGGTTCCAGAGTGCCTTCGAGTAGATCGCCCCTCAGTGCAGATGCGATCACTCGCGGAGTGCTGCTCGTGCCGGTCGGCGGTCTCACCACCACAGTCGCCACCTCCTCTCCAGCCGTCGATCAGTCAGTTCGGTGTCTCGACATCGATGGACGTGACGCTCGCATACTACTGCGAACCAGACATCGACCACTGCTTGGCGGCGCGACTGCAATTCGACAACTGCAATCAGGTACGACCCCACGAAGTCGCAGGTCCGCGGGCCCAGCGTCGTCTCACCAGGGGATCGACGACGTGAGGTGTTCCAGGTGCAGCCGGGAACGGTGAAGCTGCACATCGCGTGGTGCGGGATCTGCGGAACCGATCTGCACGAGTATCTGGAGGGCTGATCTTCACCTTCGCCCCCAGGCATCCGCACCCCCTCGTCACACGAGAACGCGCCCGTCATCATGGGCCACGAGTTCTCCGGCACAGTCGAGGAGATCGGTGACGGCGTCGCCGACCGCGAGATCGGTGACGATGTGGTGGCGTCGGATACGTCCGTGACCACGACGCCGTCATCAAGGTGGTTCAGGACGGTGTGGTCGACCTCGCCCCGGTCGTCACCGGACGCATCGAACTCGACGATCTGATCGCCGAAGGCTTCACCACGTTGATCGAACTCGACGACACCGCGGTCAAGCTCCTCGTCAGGTCGTGGACGGTGGAACCACGTCCGGTCCCACCGCGAGCAATGATCCGGGTGCCCGGCCCTTTCCCCAGCCGATACTCTCGCGATAGCGTCCGATCTGACCCTCGTCGACCAGATCGGACGCGGACGTCGGGAATGTCTGTGGATGCACGAACAGTGCGTCGGCCGGGCAGTACGCCTCACACGTGAAACACGTCTGGCAATCGGATTGTCCGGCGATTTCCGGTATCCCCGAGGTGGTTCGGTCGAAGACGTCGGTGGGGCACACCTCGACGCACTTGTCGCATCCGATGCAGGTGTCCGCCAGCACCAGTTCGATCACGACGGCACCGGAACCGAACCGGTGACGCCGGCGGTAGCCGTCCATACCGAGCCGAGGCCGCCGGTGAGAATGTGGTGACGTTGCGCCACATCGAGTTCCGGCCAGTCCTCGCGCTTGCTCATCCCCCGCTTTCGGTCCGCGCCAGCGTGGAGTGGTACATCCAGCGCCCCACGGCAGTCATCGCCGCTGCCTGCCGGGCAGCGACGCGGCCGACTGCATCCGAGTCCAACTCCGAACATGCAGCACTCCATGCTAATTCGAGTTCGGTGAGAGCGTTCCGAATACGATCCCCGTGCCGGAGGTAGTTCAACTCCACGGGAGCAGTTGCAACTGAACGGCAGCGACCAGTTCCGACGCCGGCAATCGACTCCGTCCTGTCGGTTGTAAGCCCACGGTCCCGCTCCCGCGCACCTCGGTACCACCGCGTCTTCCGGTCGACCACGCGTGGTGGGCGGCCCCGGCACCCGCCCATGATCCGGACGACATCGCCCAGGCCGCATTGTGGCTTCCACCGCCGGTGAATCCACCGCAGATCCGTTCCCGCGTGGCAGCATCCCCCGCCGCGAAGAGACCCGGAACGGACGTGGCACAGTTCTCGTCGACGACGTCGATGCCGCCCGTTCCTATCCGTGAGGTGGAGGCCGCAACGGCGGCGAGCACCACCGATGGCTCCAGGCTGTTGAACGGGCGATATCGCACGTCCTCGCGGATGGCTGGGCCGTCGGCGAGGAACACCGCGTCGAATTTCGCGGCTTCGGCCTTACGCGCGATGTTGAGGTAATGGTCGAGCCCGAAGCTCCCCACGGGGTCCGTCCCGGGAAATCGCCACGAGCCACCGAAGACACCCGCATTGAGGATGTTCACATTGAGGTGGACCTGGCGTGTCATCGCCCATCACTCCCCGCTACGGTCGGTACCGAGACTGCTGTCATCACGAAAGTCCTTGTTCTCTGGTGTGAGTCGTCGAACGTCGATCATCGAAAGGTAGGTCGATCGAGCGATCGACTTCTCCGGTATTCGGAGGTGCGTTCCACCCCACAGGACCGCAACTCCTCCAACTACGTTCAACACACCCGGACGAGTGCACCGAAACGCAGTCAGGACGCCAATCGCAGTGGAACAGCGGCCATTCGGAGTGCGCGGATAGCAGCTGCCACTGCGGGCCGTTCCAGTGAGGCCTTACGGTAGGTGACGCCGATCTCCCGGGCCCCGTTCACCACCGGACAGGCGACAAGATGCTTCGCCGACTCCGGCACCGACATCTCGGGTACCACGGTGACCCCGAATCCGTGATCGACCATTTCGGCCATCGACCCGAAATTACCGGAACGATGCTCGATCCGAGGGGTGAACCCGGATTGTCTGCACGAGAACATGATCGAGGCAATGGACGGCGCTCCGTCCTTGGCGGCGATCCAATCGGCGTCGGCCACCGCCTCGAGCCCGTACTTCCGGGCACGCTCGTGCATCGATTCCGGTGCCAGCAGCACCAGTGGGTCGGTGAAGAGGAACTCCGTTCCCAGACCGACGGGCAGTTCGCCGGTTCGGAACGAGTACGTGTACGTGATGGCCAGATCAACTTCCTGTTGGCGCACTGCCGGAACCGAGTCCACCGGAACTGCATCGACCAACCGCACCCGCAGCCCCTCGTACTCCCGATTCAGGCGGGTCGCCGCCGGAATGGCCAGTCGACTCAGGGCCGTGTTGAACGTAGCCAGGGTCAGCACCCCGGACACCGACTCCCCCGTCGCGGCGACAGCGCTCTCCGCCTCTTCCAGGGCCGCGATGATGCGTGCGGTGTGGTCGACGAGAACCCGACCGGCGTGGGTAAGCCGCAATACTCGGCCTTCCCGCCGGGTCAGAACCGCACCTACCTCGTCTTCGAGGAGTCGCATCTGCTGCGATACCGCAGACGTGGTGATCCCGTGCCGCTCGGAGACTGCCGTCATGGTTGTCAATTCCGCGAGGTCGTGAAGCAGAATCAGTCGTCGTATGTCGTACATGAAATGTCCTCGCGGCCTCAGGGTCGTCCGTCACTACATTGTCCTGATGATCGTCGGGCGACGGCAGGGTTGGGATCACCGGGATTCGAGCGCCACTCAGACGTCCTTGCGGCCGTATCGGTCGAGAAAGGATTTCGGCTTCGTTCCGTTGATCAGATAGTCGCCGATCACCGCAGGCTTGTAGATCACCGGATTGTGCGAGGCCAGCGTTCTGGCGTTACGCCAGTGCCGATCGAGATTTCCCGGCTCACGCACCGTCGAGGAACCACCGGCGTTGAAGATCAGATTCGCCGAGTCCAGTACCGCGTCGATGATCGCGATCTGCGCTTGCGAGGTGTCAATGTAGACCTGGACGTAGCGGTCTGCGGTGTCCACCCCGCTCGCGAACTGTGCGTTGGCCTCGTCGAGTTCACGCGCGAGCGCGGCCACCAGTGTCCCCGAGACAAGGGCGTGCGTGGCGATCCTTCCGACAACGCTCTGGATCGCATAGTCGGTCTCGGCGCGATCGGACTGGGCGTGCAGGCTGGTGCGGGTTCGGCTGCGGACGAGCGCGACCGCGTCCTCTCGAAGGTTGCGGTTGATGCCGGCAAGTGTTGCCAGGTGAACGATCTGCACGAACGACGCCTGTTGGTCGAGAAAACCTGGTCGGTAGCCGAATTCACCGAACACGGCGACGGGCGCCTTGTCGAAGTGCGTGGTTCCGCTGGCCGTCAGTCGCTGTCCGATTCCGTCCCAGTCGTCGAGCTTGTGTACTCCGCTCGCCGTTGCGTCCACGACCACGAAACGTCGGTCTCCGTCCTCGTCCACCACGGACACTCGAACGTAGTCGGCGTACAGAGTGCCGGTGGTGTAATACTTTTCGCCGCTCACCACCGATTCGCCGTCCAGATCCGTCACGGTGGTCGAGATCTCGAACGTCCCACTCGCGGTGGGTTCGGACTGTGCGTTTCCGAATACCGCGCCTGCCACGATCTTCTCGAACCAGTGATCGCGTACCGGACCGTCGTCGAGATTGCGCAGTATCTCCACGGTGGTGAAGTGTCCGCGGACGATCTGGGGAATGTTCGAATCGGCTTCGCCCAATTCGATGAGTAGGTCGAAGAATTCGACGAGACTCAGGCCGAGTCCGCCGTTGCTCCGTGGAACGCGCACCGCCCCGAACCCGGCATCGAACAATGCCTGTACCTCGGCGAAGGGAAGATCCCGTTCGCGCTCACGCCTGGCGGCGCCCTCCGCGATTCGCGCGAAGGTTTCCCGGAACTCCGTCAGGGCGCTCTCCACTGAACGTGGGGCAGTGTGTACTTCTGTCATCGATCTTCTCCTGCGGAAGGTTGGTGCACCACCGCGTCCGCCACCACGCTGCGCACGATCCCGGCGATGACCGTCGTCAGATACAGCTGTGCGAACGATGCCTGGTACTTGTCCGTGGTGGCAGTGTCGTCGGCGGGCACGATCTCGTCCTCGTGTACCACGACGTCGCGGTAGCGCGTCGACCCGCTTCCGGTCAGGCGCTGACCGATCCCGTCCCAGTCGTCGGTTCGGTCGATCCCCGCCCTGGTGGCCGGAATCGCCACCGTGACCGGGCCGCCGGTGTCCCAGTTGGCACTCACCACGAGATAGTCGGCGTACAGGTTGCCGGTGGAATAGAACTTGTCGCCGCGCAGGAGCAGCTGCCCGTCTCGTCGACGGACCGTGGTGGTGAAGTCCGCCTGAGCGTCTCCGGACGTCGGCGTGTTCTGCTCACCGTGCGAGCCGAACACCAACTTCCCGCTCGCGATCTCGGCGAGGAGCCGATCGTGAATCGGGTTCCTCGTTCGCCCCAGGGCGTTCTCTACGAATCCGAAGTGATTGCGGAATGCGTGCGCGATCGACGGATCGGCGACAGCCAGATCCTCGACCACCTCGAGTAGTTCGGCGAGCCCGAGGCCCTGCCCACCTTCGGAAACGGGTAGACGAAGCGAACCCATGCCGGCGGCCTCGAGTCGGTCCACCCACTGGTACGGGATGTCACTCGTCCGGTCCCGGTCGGCCGCGCCGATCCTGATCTCCGCAAACAGATCCGCCAAACCCAGCTTTCGTGTCAACGGTCCGGGGTCGGCCGGTCCCGGGGCGCATCCGCCTGCGCGGGCCTCGCGTGCGGCGCTCACGAGGCCATTTCCGTCGAGAGGAGGAGGGCGCCGACAATGCGCCGATGTCGAACAGGTTTCACGAAAGATCTCCTTGTACAGGGTTTTTCGAGAGAGCGATGACGCACCGAAGACTGCGGTGCGCCGCGGGTGCAGAATTGCTGCGACGCCTCGTGCGCGTAGCCCGGTCACAGCCGAAACACGGATGCAACCAGATGCACCGGAGTTCACGAGTGAGTCAACGACAACGACAACACGACAGCGGATGCGCGTGAAACACGTCGTCGCTGCCGCGCAGGCGAGCATGATCGCCCGTGTCGTGGTCGGACACGCCTGACTCCTCGAGATCGAGAGTGATCGTCGTTCGCAGCCCTTCGGCCCAGGAAAGGCACCGCCGTGCATTGCTGTACGAACAACTATCGAAGGAATCGGGCGCAACTACAACCCATCGGAGCTACGCAATACCTTAAGTAGATCTTCACGCCCACCGACCCGTCGGCGGGCGTGGTCCACTCACAAGCTGTTCATGGCGTTCCACGCCTGATGCAGGGACGCATAGCGCCCACCGAGCGCCACCAAGTCCGTGTGGGAGCCGCGCTCGAGCAGGATTCCGTTGTGGAACAACAGAACCGTGTCCGCAGTCTCGGCCGTGATCATCCGATGCGCAATGGTGACCGTCGTGCGCCCCTTGGTCAGTTGAGCGAGTGCGCGCTGCACCCGGACGTCCGTGGCAGGGTCGACACCGCTGGTCGCCTCGTCGAGGACCAACAGATCCGGATCGACCATCGCGGTGCGGGCCAGTGCAACCAACTGACGCTCACCGGCGGAGAGCGCTTCGCCGCGAGCTCCTACGGGAGTATCCACGCCGTCGGCTAGTGAATTCACCCACTGCGCAAGGCCCAGATCGGCGAGTACGTTCATCACGTCGGCGCGCGTGGCTCCGTCGCTCCCCATCGCGATGTTGTCGAACACCGAACGGTCGAAGAGGAAACCCTCCTGCGGCACGATGGCGACACGGCGGGCGAGCGAGCTGTCGGTAATCGAACTGATATCCGTGCCGCCGAGTTCGATCACTCCGGCTGTGGGCAGGAGTTGTCTGGTGAGAAGTTTGGCGAAAGTAGTCTTTCCGGAGCCTGTCTCACCGACCACCGCCACGTGTTCGTGCGGCTCGATGACGAGATTCAGATCCGTGATCGCCTTCTTGGTGGCGGTGTAGGAGAACTCCACCCCACGTAGTTCGATGCCGACCCCGCCCTCCGGCAGCGCCTTGCCCTGGCCGTCGTCGACGGCCGCCGACGGCTCGGCGAGAAGCCCGAACACTCGGCGCATGCCTGCCACCGCGCTCTGCGAGTCGCCGAGTATCGAGACGGAGAACTGCAACGGCCGGACGAAGAAGGTGATGAGGAACAGGAAAGCCACCAGCTGGCCGGCAGTCAGATCGATCCAACCGACGTGCCCGGTACCTACTGCAGCGCCGAACAGCACTACCGCAGTGGTGATGGCCCCGCTGGCAAGCTCACCCAACGACATGTTGACGCCCAACGGGAACTGGGTCCGCAGCAGCGCATGTTCGGTGCGGCCGATCAGCCCGTCGACGCGGGCCTGGATGCGCGCGTCGGCCCCGTAGGAGCGCGTGACCTCGGCGCCGTGCACCATGTCCGACACCCCGTCGTAGAGCTCGGCCACCGCAACTCGCACGGCGCCGAACCTGCGGGCGATCACTCGCTGGACGATCCGCATGGCTATCACCGACACGGCCGACACCCCGATGACGAGCAACGCCAACGGCCAGCTGTAGATCAGCATGATCGACGCGGCGACCAGCATCTGCGCACAGTTCGCGATCAGGGTCACGCCACCGGTCTGAACGAACTGGGACACCGTGTCGACGTCGCTGGTCACCCGGGCGACCAGCGATCCACGGGCGGCGTCGTCGAACTTCGCGGGGGGTAGCCGAAAGATATGTTTGAACGTCGCAATGCGCAACGCCGCCAGAGAGTTCTCGCTGGTGCGGATGAGCCGCCGGTTGAGCAGCCACGACGCTCCACCGGCTACCGCGACGCCGAGCGCACCGACGCTCACGGCGCCGAGTAGCAGTGTTGTGCTGTCCTTCTCGGCATTGCCGTGCAGCAAGGCGTGGTCGAGTGCGTACTGCACCGTCAACGGGACGACGATGCGTCCGGAGGCGGCGACGAAAGCCAGGACGACCGTCAACCAGAGTCCGCGCAGTAGAAGAGGATTCAACTCGCGGGTTTTACGAATATTGGATGCCACCGATGCACTCACGGTCGGTCACCCGCTGCGTCGAGTTCGGCGTCCAGCTCATCGATCTCCATGCCGACCGCGTAGGCGTCGACGATGTCGCGGTAGTCGGCGTTCGATGCCAGGAGTTCGGTGTGTGTCCCGGATGCGGCCACTGCGCCGTCGTCGAGTAACAGCACTCGATCTGCCAGTGTCACCGTGGTTTTGCGGGCAGCGGTCATCACCACCGTACATCGGCGTCGGTGGAGGTGTTCGCCGACGAACTCGCGGCGGATGTTGTCCAGGACGTCTCGTTCGACGGCCGGATCGAGAGCGCTGGTGGCGTCGTCGAGGATGAGCAGGGACGGCGATCCGACCAGACCGCGCGCCAACGCGAGTCGCTGACGTTGGCCGCCGCTGAGTGAGGCTCCGCGCTTACCCACCTCGGCGTCCAAACCGCCGGTCACTGCCCTGACGAACTCCGCAGCTTCGGCGATCTCGAGAGCCTTCCACACCTGGTCGTCGCTGATGTCACGACCCAGGGTGACGTTGTCGCGGATGGTGTCGTCGAAGAGGAACGACGTCTGACTCACGACTGCCACGCGCGCCTCCACCTGACCAGCGGTCAGGTTTCGCACGTCGAGGCCGTCGTAACTCACGGTGCCGGAGTAGGGATCTGCCAGTCGGGCGAGCAACCGTACGAGAGTGGTCTTTCCCGAGCCGGTAGCGCCGACTATCGCAACGACGTCACCGGCATCGAAACGTAGGTCGAGGGGGCCGACGGCATCGCGGGCCGAGCGTTCGTAACGGTAGCGGGCGTCGTCGAATTGCACCGCGAGAGCGGCCGTTCCGGGGAGTTCTTCACTACCGAAACGGGTGAACTCCGTGGAATCGAGTACGGCACCGGTTCGCATGTTTCCGACCACCGCCAAGGGCAGCACGCTCAAGAACCGGCCGATCATGCCCAGTGGCAGTGCCATGGTCAGGAAGAGGTAGATGGTCTCCACCAAGGTGCCGACGGTCAGTTCACCTGCCGAGACACGGCCGGATCCGATCAGCAGGACCACCAACACCGTTGCCGTCGGCGCGAGCTCGATGACCGGGTCGAAGGCCGCACTGACAAACGACATCCGGGTGTTCGCGACCCGCGCTTGTTCTGCGGCGGCCACGAACCGTTCGGACTCGCTGTCGACGACACCGAGGGTCCGGACCACCTGCTCGCCTTCGATCTGCTCGTGCGCGACGGTGCTGACCGTCGCTCTGGCCCGTTGGGCTTCGCGCGCCCGCGGCGACATGACCCGCTGGTAGACGAAGTTCGCGATCAGCACCGCGATGACGAGGAGTACTGCTACCGCGGCGAGGTACCAGTCTGATCGAGCGATGTTCGCCAACGCCACCACAAGCATGAAGACGCTTCCCATCGCGAAGGCGAAGAACTGCATGGGCGCCCACTGCACTTCGACGTCGGAAACGACGTTGGAGAGCAGTTGACCGGTCGAATGCCGTCGGTGCCACGGAACGCCGAGTCTGGCGTACTGACGCACCAGATCTCGTCTCGTGGACGCCTGATTGCCGTACTGCACGTATGCAGCGGCCACGGCCCTGGTGACGATGGTGACCACCCGAAGCAGGGACACGCCGGCGATGGCGACCAGAGCGATCCACCAGTTCCGCGCCGGCACCGGCTCGTCGGTGAATGCGGGAATGACGAGATGGTCGGTGGCCCAGCCGATGGCGACAGCACTGAGCACCATGGTGGAGCCGTTGACGAGTCCGGCGATGATCGAGAGTGGGGTGGCGATGCGGAAGCCGGCGCTTCCCTTGGCCATCACCTGGACACCGGTTCTCAGGACTGTGCTGGTGTCCATCGAATCGAGGTCGTCACCGGTGAACCCCACGCCTCCTCTGGCCGACATCAGCGAACATCACGATCGAGTTGTGTTCGGGTCAAGAGCGCAGTACTACGACTGTGCCGACGCGGGTTCGGTCACGGTCAGTCCCGCGGCCTTCCAGCCGGGGAATCCGCCGTCGACGTGGACGACGTTGACGAAGCCACGCTCGAGGAGACCTTCGGCGACCGGTCCGGAACCGGCAATGGACCCGCACACCACGACGATCGGCTGATCGAGTGAAACGACCTCGGCGTGCTTGGTCGGCGAATCCAGCCCGAACTCTGCGTCCAGCTCGTTGCGATCAGCGATGACGGCGCCGGGAATGTCACCGTGATCGCCACGCCCCTTCGCGCTTCGCACATCGACGAGGAGCGCGCCGCCGGCTACAGCTGCGGCCGCGATCACAGGAGTGACAAGAGCTGGTTCTTTGTCGAGTGACATGAAGTTCCTTCGAAGTTTCGTTATGACAGAAATTTAGGTGCACATACTTTATATGCATATGCACCCATCTCAGTCTGCACAGATCGGACACGAACAACAAGCAAGCTGTTCTACCGGAATCGTTTAGATTTACTTCAAACCCACGCAGGCACGCCGCAACCCGCTACGATGCCTCGCGCTCTTCGTCCACACAGAGCGCCGAGTACTTGGCGAAAGCGTCCTGCAAAGCCACGGCCTGCCGTTTCCGCGCGAGATCGCGCGGTCGGCTCTGCTCGGCACCACATCGGCGCGCATGCTCGATCACCGCTTCTCGCACGACGCTGGAGATATCCGCGCCGGTGAGTTCCTGGAGCGCCTCGAGCGCGCGCAGTTCCTCTTCGTCAAAACGCACTGTTACCGATCGTCTAGCCACGACGAAGATGATACGGGCGGTTTCGCCGCCACGAGCGGTTGTCGGCAGGACTCCACACGAATGTGCCTGCACTTCATGTACTTCCCTTTTCGATCTGGCTGCGCAAATTTCCGCAGCCGGCCGATCACCGCCGGAATCTGCGGCGACTATGCTTCCAGAACCCCCGACCGTGGACCCCGCATTCGGAGGCCACCGTCGAACAAGCCCATGAATCGGAGTACCGCTGGTGAGTATCGACCGCATCGTGTCGGCCGTCGACAGTGCCGCCGCCGCGCGGATCAGCGCAGCACTGACAGACCTCGCCGCCACCTCGGTGGATACGCCCACGCTGTCCGTCGACGGTGTGCACTTCGACGTGCCACCCTCGGCCGTGGATGCCGTCGTCGCGTTGCTCACCCACCTCGCCGCCGGCGACAGTGTCGCACTCGGCCCGGTGGCCGAACTACTCACCACCTCACAGGCCGCCGAGATCCTGGGGGTCTCCGACACCTACGTCCGCAAGCTCGCCGACGCCGGAAAGCTCCCGATCGAACTGCGCGGCACGCATCGCCGCTTTCGGCTCGACGACGTAGTGGCCTATCGGGAGCAGATCGGCCGCAATTCCTAACGCTTCGCGTACAGACCTTCGATGTCGTCCTTGAATCGATCGATGACGATGTTGCGCTTGATCTTCAGCGTCGCGGTCAGTTCGCCGTCCTCTTCGGTGAGGTCGCGATCGAGAATCGTGAACTTCTTGATCGACTCCGAATGCGAGACAGTCGAATTGGCGTCGTCGACAGCCTTCTGCAGTTCGGCGCGCAGGCCCGCGTCGTCACGAAGGTCCGCGACCGTCGCATCGGCGGACTTGCCGTTCTCCGACTTCCACTTCGTGAAGACCTCGGGATCAACGGTCAGCAGGGCGGCGATGAACGGCCTGCCGTCGCCGACCACCACGGCCTGCGACACCAGGGAGTGAGAGCGAATCCGGTCTTCCATCGGACCGGGTGAGACGTTCTTTCCACCGGCTGTGACAAGGAGGTCCTTCTTGCGGCCGGTAATCGACAGGTAACCGTCGCTGTCGAGTTCGCCCAGGTCTCCCGTCTTCATCCACCCGTCCACCAGGGTCGATTTGGTCGCTTCCTCGTTGTTCCAGTACCCGGCGAAGACCACTCCCCCGTCGAGTTCGATCTCGCCGTCCTCGGCGATCCGGACTCCGTTGCCACCCATCGGCTGCCCGACGGTGCCGATCTTCTGTGCGCCCGGAACGTTGACACAGTGCGCCGCAGTGGTTTCCGTGAGTCCGTAGCCTTCGTAGATCGGGACGCCGACGCCACGCAGGAAATGACCGAGATCCGCGGTCAGTGCGCCACCGCCGGAAATGGCGAACCAGCATTCTCCGCCGAGCGCAGCGCGCAGTTTCGAGTAGACCAGCTTGTCTGCCAATGCATGCTTGACCTTGACGATCAGCGACGGACCACCCGTGTCCAGAGCCCGGCTGTACTCCTTGGCGGTGGCTTCCGCGAATCCGAAGATCGCCCCAGGAACAGCGCCGCCTGCCGCCGCCTTGTGCGCAGCCCCGTCGCGTACCTTCTCGAACACACGTGGCACCCCCAGAATCGTGTTCGGCTTGTACCGCTCGAACTGGGACGTGACAGTGGAGAAGTCAGACCAATGCGCCTGCTCGGCACCGGCTTCGAACGCGGTGAGGGAGACCGCGCGGGCGAGTACGTGGGCGAGGGGAAGGAACGTCAGGATCCGGTTACCCGGCACCGCGACCTTACCGATCGACGCGGTCTTGATGCCGCGCACCTCGGACAGGAAATTACGGTGCGTGAGAATGCAACCCTTGGGGCGTCCGGTGGTTCCGGAGGTGTAGACGAGCGAGGCCAAATCGTCGGCGCGAATACCGTCGAGGCGCTTGGTCAGTTCAGCGTCGTCGACGTCGGCACCCTGTTCGATCAGCGTCTGCACTGCGCCGTCGTCGATCTGCAGCACCGTCGCGAGCGTCGGCGGTACGTCCTGGAACAGTTTCTCGTGGGCGGCAGTCTCGACAATCGCCACCACCGACCCGGAGTTCTCGAGGATCCAGTTGACCTGGTCCTGGGAGGACGAATCGTAGATCGGCACACTCGCCGCACCGGCCGCCCAGATCGCGAAGTCGAACAACGACCACTCGTACCGCGTCGCGGACAGCAGGGCCACCCGATCCCCCGGCTGAACGCCGGCAGCAATCAGGCCCTTGGCCACACCCGTCACCTGCTCGGCGAACTCCGCTGCCGACACGTCGACCCACTTGTCACCGATCGGACGGGAGAACACCGTCAGCTTCGGTGTTCGCTCGGCATGGGTGAAGACCGTGTGCACCACCGAATCCGTCTCCGAGATGGTGAACTGGGCTTTGGTGCGGTACTCACTCACGTGACGTCATCTCCGTCGGTCGGTGATTGGTTGGCGATCCTGAAGCGGTGCAGAGCGCGAGCGAAATCCTCGATCTCGGTGGTGGTCCAATCCTGCAGTCTTTCGGCAACCTGGTCGAGTCGGCGCGCGTTGGCCGCGTCGAGATACTCACGCCCGGCGTCCGTCAGGTGCAACGGGTTGCCCTGACGGACGGAACCCGGATCTGCGCACACCCAGCCGGCGTCGACACACCCGCGCACCTGGCGTGAGATGGTCGACCGGTTTACACCGAACTCATCGGAAATCTCGGTTGCCTTGCAGCCGTCGTTGCGGCCGATGTAGGAGAGGAAGGAATGCTGCGCGACGGTCGGCTGATCGTCGGGTCGGCGATCGCCGACGATCATCTCGCGTGTCAACCGAACGAGCTCGTCGTAGACGGCAGGCGATCCGGTGAGCACCGCTGCTCCCTCTTGTTGCACTGGGCAACTATAACGCCGCCCCCGTTTCCGGGAAACCCGCCCATGCAAGGGGCGGCGTCGTCGAGCTAGACCAGGTCTTCGCCGTTACGGCGAGCGGTCAGCCAGTCCTTGACGAAACCGCGACTGATCACGCCCAGAATCACGGCGACCAGTACCGGCCAGATCAGGACGTACACGGTCAACATCGCTGTACTCATAGGTGAACTCCTTCTGTCGGTCGACGTCGTGTCACCTGTTCGCTCCCACCGTCGGAAGATCGTCGCGGGGGTCCGCTTGGTTCGTCAACGGATCGAAGTCGCCGGTGCGCTGGTTGATCAGCGCGAAATCGAATGTGTCCTTCTGCCTGACGGACATGGCGAAGCAGACGACGGTACTGACCGCATAGGCCACCAGCGAGCCACTGAGGGTGGCGTAATCGTGCAGAGAACCGATGGCGAAGGGGGCCGAGAGCAGCGCGGCCAGTGCCCCGATGATCCTGGCGGCCCGTAATCCGAAGAACCCGAACGCCATCAAGCCTGCCACCACGCCGATACCGATCACCGAGACGATGTCGGTGAAGATACCCAGTACACCGTCCATCGAGACCCAAGCGAACCGAACCGGCAAGAACGCGGCCAGAGCCGCCAGTACCGACACCGTGAACGCCTTGTTGGTGACTTTTCCCCAGTAGAAGCTCGCAATGACAGGGAACACGAGTGCACCCCACAGAGCCCCCACGAAGACAAGTAGGTCCAGGATGCTCAGCTGCAAACTGGCCAACGCTATGGCCAACGCCGTTGCGACGATCATCGTCACTCGTCCCACCAGCAGCATCCGCCGCGGCTTGGCCTTGGCCTTGCCTGCGACGTTCTGTCCGTACACGTCGGTCATCATGATCGACGACAGAGCGGCCAGATCCGAATCCGCTGTCGACGACAACGCCCCGATGATCATGATGAAGAACACCGCCACCAACGCAGCGGGCAGGTACGACGCCGCCATCTGCGGGATCAAGTTGTTGACATCGCCGTCCATCGGCTCGATGCCGAGGTAGAGAGCGAGAACTCCCAGCATGCCGACGCCGATCACCGTTGCGCCGTAACCCACGGTTGCCGTGATGAAGGTCGGTTTGATGAGGTCGGAACGAACCGCGAAGAGTCGCTGCGCGATCGTTTGGTTGCCGATGGCATAGGCGAGCACCGCCGCGATGTACGGAGCACCTTGCTCGAGGAAGGCCACGCTCGAGAAGAAGTTGCTCTGCTCGTCCGTCAGATTGCTTGCGCCGCTTTCGAATGCGGTCGGGAATCCGGCGGAGAAGAAGATCACCGGTACCAAGATCACCACCGCGCCGAGCATTCCGATCAACTGCACGAAATCTGTCATCACCGACGCCCGGAATCCGGACCACAGCGTGTACAGCAGAACGCCCAGCGCGACCGTCACGACGCCCTGGATGAAGTTGAACGGCGACAGCATCGCGATCAGCAGGCCGCCGGCCAGGAAGTTCGACATCAGACTGATGACACTTCCCACGACGTTGGAACCCGCGAGCATCAGCTGGCTGGAGCGGCCGTGTCGCGCGTACATCACCTCGGCGAGAGTATGTGCTTTGGGCGCCACTTCACGGATCCGCTTGCCGAAGGGGTAGATGAACAGAATCATCAGTGCGCCCCACAGACCGTAGTGAATCGGTCCGGAAATGCCGTAGGTGTATCCCGATGTCGCGGACGCGTACATCGACGACGCCCAAATCCATGTCGCGGTCATACTCGCGGCGGAAATGCCGTAACCAAGCTTGTTTCCGGCGGTCATGAACCCGTCGGCGTTTTCCTGCTTCTTACCGATACGGAGTGAAATAAGAAAGGTTCCACCATAGAAAAAAACCAGCAACGCAATGATCACAAAAGCGCTGAACTGGACCATATCAGACCCTGTCACATGCCACTTCCTTCGCAACTAATCGGCAGAACTATGCGCAAAAATTCCGGCTAGGAATCTTTGCGCTTCAACTCTGCACGCCCTAGGAGTGGCCGGTAATCAATCTCTCGGCCACATATTCAATTATCATTCACATTCTCGCAGATCGAAAAGCCCGAACCTCCGTTTTTCGATACGCAATGCACCAGTTCCGCATATTGTCAATGCATCACAGCTCGAGGACATTTCAAGCTTTTGACTTGACCGTCTCGCGTAGCAACGAGATTCGACCCTAGCATGGTCTCGAATTTCGACCGGAAATTTCCGGGCCTGAATTCGTCCGAATATCGACGATTCCACGTCCGATAAATGCACTCTCACCAGGGTTTATAACAGATCAATATCGGATGGGACTTTGGGCACGATATGCGCGGATTTCGCAGGAAATGATTCCCGAAACCGAGGTCGGAACCATCACATGGCGGGTGACACTCTCGATGCCATTCGGACACTCCAACTTTCAGCCAACGTGGCGGGCGATCAGCCTGAATTTCGCCGGGACAGAGCCGTCAGGAATACCCTCATCTCACGCTCTTGACCAGTCGGCACATGGCTGTACCGGCTGTCGATTGTCAGGATCTTATCGGGCGTGCGCCGACAACCGTTCCAGGGCGGAAGGATCTCCGACTAATACAGTATTGAACGAAACAGGTCCAGGCCCCCAGTCTTTCGAAAGCCCGACCCGGTTCGACCAGTATCGAACGATGCCATTCAGGTGGCGAAGAAATGGTGCAATCTCTTCGGGTTCCTCGACGAGAACAGTGCCACAGTCTCGAATAACGGTTACATGCGAAGGCGCTGGAATACTGTCCACGATTCCATCAACTCACTGAACCCTGGCCAGTTGAAACCAAAGTAGCTCGGTAGTTCAAATTCATTTTGTAGGCGTAGAAGAGTTCGTCACGAGCCCTCATATCCGCGCCGGAAATACGATGCACTATCCGGCCGTCCGTCGGCAGTAACTCTGTCTCGATGCTACGAAATTCGCGGTCCTCCATCAGATGGACCCACGGACGATCAGGTGAATCAAGAATTGTCACGATCAAACACCTCCATACACAGTTTTCTACCGAGACTCGGAATCAGGAATTTTCGAACTTCGGCTTGATCCACACTGAATGTACTTGCCCATCCCGAAATCCGAGAGCAGTGTCGATGCAAAACTCCCAGATCTCCTCATCAATATCTACATAACTTCGAGTTATTCGCACCCAACCCGAGAATCGATCGAAATATGTTTCTATTTGACCGTGCTCCAGAATCCGAAACGGCATTCCACTTTCAAGTGGAGGGTTCGATCCGACCATGATCTCGCCGGATATTTTTCCGTGCGGAACAGCGGGGCCTTCCATCCAACCTATATTTGGATGATACCCAGAAGTATACATGGCACGTCCAGTTTTCAGGTCGATCTCGATCTCGAGGAAAGAGATCAACAAAGCGGAGCTTCCCTCCTTCCTGAGCCCAAGATTTTTATAGATTCCGTAGTTTTCAACATTGAACGAGTACTCATTTTCCTAACACACTGAAAGAAAAGGAAATATTTCACCCGCTACTTTTTCGAACCTTAAATTGCGCACGTTCGATATCCTCCATCACTTGAATTCGAGGTCGTTGAGAAAAATTCTCCCGTCTCCGTATGCGCCGGGTGATCATGCGAATCAAAACCTACAATCCGACTACGATCAAAAACCGGCGTGATCGATGGCATCGATCACGCCGCGACTCTGACAACAGAGGCACATATCTTGCAATGTTTAACACGCCCCCTGATCTTTGAGAGACTCCACGGCCGACAAGAATCTTTGTAAAATCTCCAGTATTTCACCACTTCGCCTGTCCGCAATAGGCTCACCATCTTGGACGTTGATAATCTCAAGTTCCATCCACATCCCACGAAGATCGTCAGCTTCTTCGAGCTCCGCATAGTCCGCATACTTTCGAGCTCATTGATCAGCAACGGATACCTGATACCAAAGGTCTGATAGTCTCGAATCGATTACTTCGTACGATCAACTGTGATTTGAAAGTTTGCCATACCCGCCCCTTATTCTGTTGAAGAACTCTGCCACCTGAGTTTATGACACTGAGTGCCCCTTTTGCTGAGGGATCAAAACCGCATCAACTTTTCCGTCAAATAGACCACGTTACATAAGGAATCACACGTGAAACATACATGCGCCGTGCCGATATTTTCACCGCAGGCACGTCTCTCGTAGCGAAGTAAACGACATCGTCAAAGCTCGGCAGCGCTCCACCGTACAAATCCCGAACACTATCCCAATTTGTCAAGACTTCTCAATTCTGGAGCCTCTCGCCGATATCTCATTCAAACTAATAGAGCGGTTACAATTTTCAACGGAGTTACCTCGTCCGTTTGCGCCACCAGTTCGATAGATTCGCGAAATTCACCAGTAATCTTCATCGTCAATCTTCCAAAGACTTGTAGACCTGAACTATCGACCGATTGAATGCCTGAAGCGACAAACACTAAGCGAACAGTGTCGCAACCATTTCGCCGGAGATGACTTCGGGTACTCGGCAAGGTCGAAGATAATTCTCATATTTGATCGATCGCCGCATACCTGAATCTGATGGATCACGACGTCATCGAGACCCGGAATATTTTTCTTGAAGATCGCGTGGATGGACTCCACTCGATCAACATAATCGATCCAACTCGAATCTTCCATAGAGAGCATCTTCCCTTGATAGCCAACAAGAAGCTACCGCCTTACCTAAACTTCATCGTCCGGTTGCCGATATTGAAAATTCGACATCTTGTCCAAATCATAACCGCGTTCCTGTTACCTCCACGTTCCGCTGCTCAAATATCGGCTTCACCCACAGCGAATGAAGCTCGTCATTCCTGAACCCAAGCGCTGCATCAACCGAGAACTTCCATATGTCATGATCTTCTTTCGAATCGTCCCTCGTCATGCGAACCCAACCTGTCGCGGAGTCGTAGATTGTTTCCATTTCATCATACTTCCAAAGACTAAATGGTATCCCTCCTTCAAATTCAGGATCTGCAGTAACATAAATTTCGCCCTCGATCATGCCGTAGGGGAATGCCGAAGCTCTTATCCAATCGTGATTGGGATGGTATCCGGAAACAAACATCGGCCGACCAGACTTAATATCTATCTCGATTTCCACATATGAAATGAGAATTGAGCTTGTTCCATACATGTGGTACTCCGGCCTTCGAGCAACCGCTCGATTATCTATATTAAACGATAGCTCCCCTTCAAGATAGACTGGAACAAATGGAAAAATTGACCCACTCTTTCGTGAATAATTTATCGACGCCACAATCCCCATCCTTTCATCTGTCAAACAGATAATGGTAGATAGTTTTACTTTCCATATGAATGCTTAGCGTAAATATTCCGGGCTTCCCGCCCAATGAACCTTCCACAATCCACGATAGTACCCCGGGACTTCCACGCAAATCTGGAACTGGTGCCACTGAATCGAGAATCATTTGCGTGAACTCCATAGATCTGACATATGGTCGTTGTGGATACAAGTCTCGACCGTAGTCCTCAACGTGACTTGCCACAGTTTTCGTCGATGACAGTTCACGCGCATCGAGTCCCCTGTTGTTCGGCAGTTCATCGCACGCCTCAGGGATCAATCCGAGCGGATCAATCCACCTCGTCGGGTTGCGGACATACGTATCAGGGTTGGGTGCAGGGGCAAGTCCCAACGGGTCCGAGGTGTTGAACCGTGCGGTGTTCGGGTTGTAGTAACGGTGCAGGTTGTAGTGTAAGCCGGTTTCTTCGTCGTGGTACTGGCCCGGGAAACGCAGCGGAGTGCTCACACCCTGCCAACTCGTCCGTCCCCACAAGGAGGTAACCGCAGATCCCGCTACAGTTCCGCTGGTCGGATCGACAAGGTCGGTAGGTGTGCCGATCAAGTCGGTGACGATCGCGAAGAATTCGGTATCAGTTGCCTGTGTGAGTGGCGTATGAGTTCCGGGTCTGTACGTCCAGCGCGTGGTTTCACGACTCGCGACCTGCTCGATCAGCGTGGTTCCGTGCCATACGAAACGAGTCTGATCAATCACAGACCCGACCGCGTCGCGCAGACTCTTGGTTGTTCGACGGCCCAGTCCGTCGTAGGTGTACTCCCACATCGAGCCATCCGGGGTCGTGACACCGGTCAACTGGTCAAAACCGTCGTAGCGGTAATGCCACACATCTGGCTTGTGTGACAGCCGTGTGGTCACCGTGCGAATCAATCGACCGGCCGCGTCGTACGAGTAGCGGTGTCTACCGTCGCGCACCAGGAGTGTGCCCCGATATTCGCGGCGCGCGGTGTCGCCCCCACCGACCGTAATGTTTCCCAAGGCGTCGTAGCTGTAGTGCTCTGACCTGTTGCCGGTGTACAGATCAGTTATGCGCCCGGCGGGATCCACTTCGTAGTCCCGCTCGATCGTGCCAAGCACTTCAGTAGCCGTCGTATGCCTGCTCAAAAATCGGTCGTCGCGGTAGCGGTAATCGTCGCGTCGAAGCAGCCTCGGCTCTGGCCTGGTGACAGGTCCTACGTCCATGTTCAACATCGACGCCGGGTGAGCTGTCACCGATTGAGACACAAGTTGGCCAACATCTGTGAACGTACGGCCGATCGCAAGCTCGTGTACGTTCCATGCCGTGAGTTGTCCGCGGGCATCGTGAGTGAAGCCGATCCGGTTGCCATCTGCGGTGAGAGTGCGCAATCGTTCCGTCAGATCCCATTGCCACCCGGTTGAGCTTCCGCTCGGACTGTCTCGATTGATCATGCGGCGCTCGATGTCATAACCGAACGTCAATGGCTGCTGATCATCCACGACTTCCCTGACAGGTAAACCGTCCACCGAGTATTCGACCGTCAGAGAATGGATGGAGTTGCTCTGCAACGCCGTGACTGCCGAGGTCATTCGACCTGCGAGATCGTGATCGAAAGTCCTGGACTCGCCGGCATCGGTGCTTACGGTGACAAGTTGTCCGAGCACGTCGTACGCATGCTTGCGCACTACACCGGTTGGCGGCGTGATAGTCGTGACTCGATCCATCACGTCATACGTGTACGTGGTGACTGCGCCGTTGAAGTCGACTTCCTCGATCAACCGGCCCGAGGGATCGTAGCGGTACATCCACACTCCACCAACAGGATTGGCCACGGAGGTAAGCCGACGTTCAGTGTCCCAGGTGTATGTTGTGACCGAACCGTCTGGATCGTGCTTGGATTCGAGGAGATCGAATGCTCCGTACACGTAGCGTGTTTCGGCACCGATCTGGTCTGTGTAGGTAAGCAGGTTGCCTTCGCCGTCGTGGAGCCATTGCCGAGTCGCACCGTCCGGATCCACCTGGGCGCAAAGCTTTCCCTCGACGCTCCAACGGTATTCGGTTCGTGCTCCATCCGGTTCGGTAACGGCAACTATTCTGCCGAATCCGTCTCTGTCCATCCGGGTGACCACTCCGAGTGCGTCGATCACAGCGATGGGCAGTCCTGCAGCATTGCAGTCGATCTCGGTGCGCGCACCCAACGGACTCACTGCAGTGACCGGAGCTCCGTCCTCGCGGTAGGTATACACGGTGCGGGCGCCGGTTTCATCGGTGGAGCTCGCAAGGTTGCCGGTATCCGGATCCCAACTGCGGCGCGTACTTGCCCCGTCAGGCGTGTGTACCGCGACGGGTTTGCGAGGACCCGCGTAGTCGACGGCGACGGCGCACCCGTCCGGCCGGATAATGCGGTCGACGTCGCCGTCCGGCGTGTAACTGTAGGAGGTGATCGCGCCGTCTGGCGCAACGATTCGCAGCGGCATACGCTGCGCGTTGAAATCTGTGTGCGTGTGCGCCCCGGACGGTGCCATCACATCTCGTAGCCGTAGGTCACTGTCGAAGCCGTGAACGGTGACAGCACCAGTCGAATTGGTGAATGTGGTGACGCGGCCTCGACCGTCAGGCATGTCCTCGTAGTCGAATCGGGAGTCGAGGACTCCTCCGGTTCCGTTCTGCCGGACAACACGGCCCCGTGTGTCGTAGGTGTTGAGCATGCGGTTGCCGTTCGAATCCGTCCAGGAGGTCATCCGGCCGTCGGCATCGTAGGTGAATCCAGTCGTTGCCCCGTCACCGTTGGTCTCGGCGCTGAGATGTCCTTCGTGGTAGGTGAATCGGCGAACTACAGTGCTCTCGTACTCGTCGCGCACCACCAGCGTGACGATTCGCCCGCCGACTGTCTCGATCAGAATCCGGTAACCACAGGAGTGAACAATCTCGTCGGGCTCACCAGAAATATTGTAGATAAACCGAATACGGTTCCCGTGACGGTCGGTCACCGCGCTGATTGCCAAATTTCCGTAGAGGAGATCTTGGCCGGACAGTGCCCGCTCGGGCGCGAAGTGCCAGCTGATCTCGCGTTGCGGGTCCTGGACCCGATATCCGCCGGTGTCGGTGCGAGTCAGCGGCCATAGTTGCCCGGACAACGGCATCACCTGCACGCCGGGTTCTGGATGTGGATAGGTCAGGAGCACTCCGTCCTCACCGACAAAAGTCACACCGCCGTCTTCGACCACCACCCGCATGTCAAGTGTGCTGCTCCACGTTCGACCGAACCAGCGTCCCTGCCGGTAATTGGATCGGTGGCGCCGGGTCAGGACAATCGGGAGGACGCCGGGGAGAGTGAGATCTGTTTGAGGAAGCAGAAATTCACCGGTCGCGACATCGACCGGGTCGGACGTGCAATCAGTTTGATCCGGAGTTCGATCAGAGTCGGGACCTGCTTCCTTCGACTCTTCTCCCACCCCGCGATCACTGTTCGAGCGCTCCTGCGCACCAGGACCGTCGTGTGCAGGCTCCGGCTGATGGCTGCCGCTCGATGATTCGGGATGTGCTGCCGGACGAGTCGGCACGTCATCGAGGCGTCGTGCCGCGGCTCCTGCCTCAGCTACTTCATCGGCAATACGGATCCCGTTCCGGCCCAGCGCTACCGCCCCGCCTGCACCACCCGTCGCCGCCGTGAGTACCGCATCACCTGTCACCGAACCGGCAAATTCGAACGGGTTCTTCGCGATTCCGGTGAACATCATGCTCACTGCAGCGGAGGGGTTGGCTGCAGCTGCGGTAACTCCCGCAACGATATCGCTCATCCCGGCCACATACTGAGCCGGGTGAGTCAGATTGTAGGTGTCGGTAGGGTTGATCTGGCGGGCGAAGGCAACTATCCCCGACAAGCTCCCGACAAGCCCTGAACGGAAATTTGCCGAGGCCAGATCACCGGCATCAACCAGGTCGGTGAGATTGGCGAGCATCCGCTGCGTGAAGGGTGGTTCGGCCGGGGCAGCTGCCACAGCCTGTTGAAGCGCACCTACTATCCGGTCGGCAATACCGTCTCGCTCGATCCGCGCGTCGGCGAGAATGCTTCGGGCTTCCTCCCGCATGGCTGTCCATGTGTCGTTCAGCGGGTTGGCCTGCTGCTGTTCGGCGTCCATCGCGTTGAATGCGGCAATCTGCGCTTTTGCCACCTGCGTCGCTTCGTTCCAGACGGCGATCGCGTCGGCTGCTCGGCCTTGGAGTGCTTCGACGGCATGCGCCCAGGACGTCAAGGCACTCGCGGCAGCAGTCATTGCAACCGCGCCGTCGAACCACAGTTGTGGCTGCTTGTCGTAGGCCGCATTGAAGGCATCGGCCCCATCGCCTTGCCAACCCTCGGCGTCTATCTGCCGCAATGCAGTACCGGTAGATCCGATACTCGCAGACAACGAGGTCAAAGTATCGCTTGCACCGATTATTGCCGAACTGTCCCCTCGAATAAGCTTTTTCGGTTCCTCGGTCTGACCGAGTTCGAGTTCGTCCACCTCCCCACCAGTCATGCTGGCAATCGAGTCTCCCAAGCTCGTGAGCGCACCGGCGAGCCCGTCGGCTCCTATACGATGCGCCTCGCCCGCCAGCGCATCCGTTCCCGCATCGATCACGCGACCGGCCGACTCGAGCCCACTTTCGACTGCGTCCTCGACCTTGCCACCGACTCTGTCGACAAAATCTCCGACGTTCTCGAGCCAGCCCATCAGCGTGCCCCCGGCGTCGCGATAGTGACAGAATCTCGACCGATGCTCTCGGCGTTCGTGGTGATGGTGCTCCACGCATCGGAAAACGATTCGGAGCTGTAGTCCGCGTTGAGCGTGCTGTTGTACTGATTGTCGGCGAAAGTCTCACCCCAACTGCGAGACCCGATGTCTTCGCTGCTCAGTCGAGGATCACCCGCAATGTTGGTCCACACAGTTTTCAGCATCGTGCTGTTGGTCTGCTCGACCGAATGGTACAGCCCTGCCGCGAGATCAAGCGCCTCCGCGATACTGTTCGCCGCCTGAACCAACGCCCGCACACCCCACGTCCACCTTTCGGTGAACTCCTCGAAGTTCTGCTGAACTCCGTGATGGCCGGCTTCCAATGTGGACAGCGCAAGATTGGCGAATCCTCTTCCCACTGATCCGGTTTCGCCGATACCCAGATCGGAGAGCGTGTCGACGATGGAATTGATTCCAGCCGCAGCGTCCACCAGAACCTGCGGATCGACGCCGAGGTTCTCGCTCATCGAGTACTGTCCAACGAACTCTCGTCCGGCGGGAAGGCCATCGGGATCTCGCCTGAGACATCGAGAAGCATTCCTGTCGGACCCGGCAAGGCCGGCAGTAGAGCGTCGAAGATCCGGTGCCCGAGCACCCACTGGAACTCGGCGTCAGCCCACAGCTCACGCGCCGCAAGGTAGCGGATGTACTGATCCTCGCTGGTAAACGCCAGAATCCAATCGATACCTCGAAGCGGCGTCACAACAACACGATCGTCGACAACAGGCACCAATAGGAGCGCGTCACGGACAGCGTTCGTCAAACCCACCGCACGCCCGAACCCCTGCCGGAACGCGTCGATCTCATCGATCAGATCGAACCGGACCCCAGCTGTCCCCACCATTGAAGCCCCCCGGCATCATTGACATCTGCGCCAAAGTATCAGACATGACAATGGTTGGCAGCGTGAGCACGCCGCCGAACCGATGCAGCAGCAAAACGTGTCCGGACCAAGACGAAGGGCCCCAAGCATCAGCACTTCGGAGCCCTTACCGGAGTTGATCGTCAGACGTTGAGATCGACGTCGCGACGGTCTTTGATCCGGGAGGTCGCAACAAACGAGACGGCGGGCAGTGCCATGAGGTAGATCGAATCGACAGCGAACTGCCCGTTCCCTCGAACAACGCCTCGGCGATCGTCGGTACAAATGCCCCACCGAGAATTGTGCCGATCGCGTACCCGACGGACGCTCCGCTGAATCGCACTGCAGCGGGCAACATTTCCACGTACAGAGCAGTGCGATACTCCGGATAGTGGCGGTGCACCAGGAACTTGTCCGGAACACGCTTGCCCAGAATCCCGTCACGGCGAACATCGTCGATAGCCTGGCCGGGCAGCGACGAATACGCGACGACATGTCCCTGCGGATGCATGAACGCGACAGCCCCACCGGTTGCTGCTGCAGTGGCGTCGGCAAGGGCCGAGAGGTCGTCTACCGTCACCGCTCCACGATACGACCGAGGTCTCCCCATTCAGCAATTCCCTACACCGTGAGTTCTACGCTTTGTCCGAACTCGACATGATCCCGTCATTCGCTGGTCGCGTCGGCCGACTACCGTGGACCCGGCATCTACCGCACCGCACCAGTGCCGGCTCGAACATGAGCCGGCGCAGAACACGAGGATTCATGAGCGAGCACGACACCACCGCCGACCAGCCGTTTCACATCGACGGAGCTCTTGCCGTGGCGACGGACGAGCGCGAGGAGCTGCTTCGCCTGACTACGCTGACCCTCACCGAACTGCTGGGAAGCGAGCCCGCCACCGATGACGACGGCGACATTGTGGTGCCCGTTCACGGCTTCGTGGTCTACGTGTCGGTCGCGGACGACGGCCCCCAGATCAACGTCTGGTCCTCGGTCCTCACCGGGCTCGGCAACCCCGCCCACGCGGCAACGCAGCTGATCGAGCTCGCTCAGGAATGGCCGCGCCTGCGCTTCAGTTTCAGCGGAGACCACCTCTTGGTCTCGACAATCCTCGACGCGGACCCCTTCGCGCCGCAGCACCTGCTCAACCTCATCGACGAGGTTCACGAGTTCACGCATGAACTCGACGACGATTTCGCCGAAGCTTTCGGCGGCTCCCTCGACTGCGATCCCGACGACGACAGCTATGCGGGCGAGTGTAACCCCGGTGGGTGCGACGGCGACTGCGATTGTGCGTGCGGCGATGATTCCGAAGCTGCTGACGGAGACCTCGGCCTGAAAGCGGCAGCCTCGAACCCCAGCTGACACTGCCACCCGAGATGCACGCGCCGTCTGTGATTCAAATTGTGCGCGTGCATCTCTGCACACTTCAAGGTCCGTGCCAAGGTTGCCGAGATGCACCGCATCTTCCACGTCCAGTCTGCCCACGTTGAAGGCCGTCTGCTCTTCACACTGCCGCCTTCGAAACCACCAAGATGTCGGCTTTACTCGAATCAGCCCATCAAGGACTGAATACAACTCCGATTCAGCCTCCGCGTTGTTGACGCCGAGTCTCACCAGCTATATCTTGCCGATCGCGACCACGAGGACGGCCGAGTGAGGTTCGGAGAATCACCCGCTGTCGACGCGCTTGAATCATTCGCCCCCAAAGTGGCCGTGAATACCAAGCGAAGATCGCCAACGAGGCATTCCGTTCGAGCAATACAACGGTCAGGATCGTGTTGGCCCGCCGCAACTCGCGGTTCTCCCGTTCCACCTGCGCGATCCGTTCGGCGTCGTCGGTTGTGGTTCCCGGGCGTACGCCGTCGTCGACCTCGGCACGTTTGACCCATGTCCGCAGCGCTTCAGGGTGCACATCGAGCTGATCGGCGATCCGCTCGAGCGCACCTGGCCGCGTCACCGGATCCCGACGGGCCTCGACTGCCATCCTCGTTGCGCGATCCTTGAGCTCGACGCTGCACTTCCGTGGTGCTGCCAGGCTCTCCGTCCCTCACAGGTTCGAGAGTGATGTGCCCTCCGACATACCCGGGGCGATTCACTCTCGCCGAGACTGTCTACGGCTACTACAAAGCTGAACTGATCTACGGACCAGCACATTGCGGACCATGGAAGACCATCGACGATGTTGAACTCGCGACCTTGTCCTGGGTGTATTGGCACAATCCCCAACGCCTCCACGGCTACTGCGACGATCTTCCGCCAGCAGAGTACGAACAGAGGTCGTACGCTACCGAACAGGGCAACCAGGCCCTGGCCAAAATCAAATAGCCAAAGTCTCCATCAGACCCAGAACGATTCAGTGAGCTGACCGACGAAGGCATGTGCAAACCTGGAGAGGCACTGAAAACCAACGAGTTCCACAACACCTATACGAAGCAGATGGCGGGGCTACTCGCACAGGTCGACAAGAGGGCTGACAGTCTCGCAGAGGAGCCCGATCAACAAATGTCCCCTGCCAAACGCCTTGAACGATCGATCGACAACGACAGCAACGAAGTCAGTGAAAGTCCTGTGGCGATATCCGCTCGGATCACGAAAAACGGCCCCAAGTACGCGCTGGCAGTTGGCCCCGCCGGCCGTCGCGGTCGAATCCCTGCACGCAGTGTCCACGATATCGTTGGTTCGACAAGACAAATCAATGTCGATACTGACTTGCATATCGGCGACGAGATACGAGTGGCAGTGGAGGAAACAGACGACGCACTCTACTATCACCCGACATCGATCGGTTGATCGATTGCACTTCGCATCGCCACACCCAGGAGCGCCGACTTGTCTCTGATCGCTTGGCTCGACACGTCCGACGAAGAAGAACGGAGTATGCGTGAGCTGGTGGCCCTTTTCAGCGAGCCGGGGACTCTGGACAACCTCGGTATCGGCCAGATTCGGGACGGGCTGGCCGATATGCTGTTTCCCGGAATCTCCACGGTGCAGACGCGGGCACGGTACCTCGTGTTGATTCCGTGGACGTTTCAGCGGGCAGCGCGACGGAATTCCGGCGTGGCACTTGTCAAGGCAGCAGACCGCGAACAGCGAGAAATACTCCTCGCGCTCCGCGAAGCCGGACACACTCAGGGCCTGATCGGCCGCGTCGCGGGCGCAGCCGTACGGGTACTCCCTTCTGCCATCTACTGGAATGCACTGCAGACGTACAAGATCCTGCGTCGTGAGACCCCTCCACAGCACCTGTTGCAAACAGGTCGATCCACAGCTGGCGAGGACGACGCATCACACAGTTCATCGTGGTCGACACTTCCACTGCCAGAATCCTTTCCGGACAACGTCGCCGTTCAAGGATTCGACCTGTCTGTTGCAGAGGCCAGTTGGATTCGTGAGCGGATGGTGTTGACCTGCGAGGGTTCACTGCTCGCCTATCTGCTGAGTCTGCCCGCCATGCCCGACTTGGATGTCGATTATCTCTGGGAGCTCCAACTCGGCGAGGCACCGCAAGATCTCCTCGATCTGGTCGAGGACGCCGAATTGTTTTCGCTGGCGTTGCTTGGGGCGTCGCTCCTCTACAACGTCATGGTAGGTGAGGCGTACGAACGGCTCGAATTGACGAGTGTGGAGAATCCAACGCAGTGGTACCGCGGCGAGCTCGAACGGTGGAGTGCACAGTACCGAAACGACGCACGTGCATTGATATGGGATCGACCGAGACTATGGCGCAGATTCCCCAACATCTCCCCTCGAACTCGACAATTTGTCGAGGACTGGATTGCAGGCGTCGACAATCTCCCGGTGGGCGCCTGTGCAGATACTGCCGAACTCCGAAAGCTGATCAGCAAACGTGAATTTCAGAACAAGGGTGCCCAGTCACGACTGACGAACGAGAAGCAAATCCGGCTCTGGCAAGGCGCGTCTGGAGCAAGTCGGCTCCAGTTCAGGTGGCCACAAGCAGCCCGGATACTCGACGACATCTCCGAAGGACTCGACAATGCTGGCGCCTGACGAACGAGCAACGCTGATCGATCAACTGAGACCACCTGTGGGTTCGAGACTCGACCACCTCGTGGGGACGACGTTCACTCTCGATCTGCAAGCCGCATTGATCCCCGCACTCGCCTTCGCCCCGTCAGCCTATGCGAGAGATCCACTGGCCATGCTCGCGTCGGTTCGTAGCTGCTGCGACTCGATAGACATCTTTCACCAGGCCGGTCGTATTCAAGTACCAGAGCGAACCAATGCGCTGATGGCATTTCTCGAACCTGCAGTTCACGCCGTCCGGAACCGTCCCGGAGCACTCTTTCACCCAAAGATATGGCTCGCTCGATACGTCGACGACGAAGGGTACGTCGCGTTCCGACTGCTCGTCCAAAGCCGAAATCTGACACGAGACAACTCCTGGGACATCATGGTCGCACTGGACGGCACATACGGGAGTGCTCGCAACCGGATGAACAATCCACTCAGGAGACTCTTGCAGTACCTGGCAGACGACGCCACGGTGACGCCGCTGTCGCAGATGAGAAGTGACCGTATCCGAGCTCTGGCAGACGATGTCAGGTATGCCGAATGGACGGCACCGGAAGGCTTTTCGGACATAACTTTCCATGTTTTCGGCGTGCCAGGCCACCGTGCATCACCAAATTTCGACGGAACTCGACATCTGGTGATATCACCGTTCCTCGGTGACGACGGTTTCGACACCGTCGTACCCGGCGAACGAGTCATTGCCAGCGTCGTCAGCCGGGCCGAGTCGTTGGAAAGGCTCCGCCCCGAAACCTTGAAATGGTTCAGCGACTCGTACGTACTCAACTCCGCCGCAGGCATTCCGGGCCCCGAGTCGGCGTCGACGAACATACTGGGCGGGTTACATGCCAAAGCATATGTAGTCGAATATAGTCATCAGGCAAAACTTTTCATCGGATCCGCAAACGCCACTGCCGCAGCATTCGGCAAGAACGTCGAGATTCTGGTTGAAATGACTGGACCGAAAATGAAGTTCGGCATCGACGCCCTCCTGGGAAATACCGGCCTGGGGCGCATCCTCAGCCCGTACGAGCCCTCCGGTGGAGTCGAGCAAGACGAAGCTGACGTCATCCGTCGCGAACTCGACAAGGCCTTGCAGGACATCGCATCGACACCGTTCACGGCGACAGTCCGGCCAGAGGGAGAGTACTTCGACCTCAGGATCGAATCTTCGCGACCGGTAACACTGCCCAGTGGATTCGCCGCGACGATCGAGCTCACTACCCGGCCCGGTTCCGCAGTGCACATCACCGCTTCCGGGAGCGTCGACTTCATCAGCCCTGGGCTGACGATGGTCGACATCATGCCATTCCTGGCCGTTCGTGTCTCCGCGCCTGGCGGGATGACCGGCAGCACAGTGGTGCTCGCAGATCTGATCGACGGACCGACGGAACGATTGGACGAGATTCTGGCCGCACAGCTGAGGAAGCCCGAGGACGTTGTACGTTTCATCGCACTGATGCTGACGATCTCTGCCGGAGGAGACAGCTCAGGTGGAGTCCTGGGCCAGATTGCTCAAGGCCGAACATCGTCATCAGGTTCAGCCTCCGGACTTCTCGAGGCCCTGCTCCTCGCCTTGACGACAGCACCTGCAGCACTGGAAGATATGAACGGATTCATTCTCCGACTACATCGTGACGGCGAGCGGCGTGACCTGTTGCCTCCGGGATTTCCCGCCTTGTGGTCAGACATTCAGGCTGCCGCGATCGAGCTGAACCGGAGGAACGCATGAACCAGGAGTTTCGCGCAGACTCGATACTTGCCGGTCTACGTGACTTTCAGCGTGACACGGTCGACCATGTGTTCGAGCAGTTCTACAAACCGGAACCGAATCGCCATTTCCTCGTTGCAGACGAAACGGGCCTGGGCAAGTCCATGGTGGCACGCGGAATTATCGCCCGCACAATAGAACACCTCCAGCACGGCGCTCCCGGAACCGAGATCAACATCGTCTACATCTGCTCCAACATCGATCTCGCTCGCCAGAATCTCGACCGTCTCAACGTGACCGGCAACAAGGACATCACCCATACCAGTCGCCTGACGTTGCTCGCCACCCACAATCGACGACTGGACTCGGCCGCAGACAATATTCGGGTACCGGTCAATCTTGTTTCCTTGACACCGGATACCTCATTCAAGACCGGACAGCGGACCGGTCGTTCGGACGAGAGACAATTATTGTTCCTGCTACTCGACCGCGAGTTTCGTTTCTCTCCCACACAGCGCCGAGCAGTGCTGACGATCCTTCAAGGCTCAGTCGCCTCCATGGAGAGCTTCGAGAAGGACGTCAACGCATTCGAGGAGCGATTCAGCGAGTCGATCAATCCGTCGATCGTGGAGGCATTTGCCGCAACCGTCAACGCCGGCGAGCCGTCCATCGCAGACCGGTTGTTCGACTTGATGGGGACTCCGTCCCATCGGGCTGCACGAGATTCCGAGGTCACGACACTCATCGCAGATCTTCGATACGAACTCGCACATGCCAGCGTGAATTCACTCGAGCCCGATCTTGTCATCATGGACGAATTTCAGCGCTTCACAGACCTTTTGGACGGTTCGACGAACGCCGGCGAACTCGCTCGTCACCTGTTCGGACATCACGGAACACGAGTCCTTCTACTGTCAGCAACTCCGTACAAACCTTTCACCGAAGCCGACGACGAGAACTCCGATCACTACTCGGACTTCACCAAAACCATCGATTTCCTCGCCGAAGGTTCACCGCAGGTCACGTCCGGCGATATCTCAGCCCTACTCGAGCAGTTCCGCCATGCCGTCATCGAGGATCTCGATGCTTCGAAGACAATGGCAGAGCTTCGAAAATTACTCCTGTCCTTGATGTGTCGCGTGGAACGCCCCTCGAATGCAGACCGAGCAATGGTCCACGAACGCCTGTCTACTGTGTCCGGAATCGCCCCACACGAACTACTCGGCTATGTCGCTCTCCGGCGACTCGCCCGAGAGCTCGACGCCCAGTTCAGCGTCGACTACTGGAAATCTGTCCCGTACTTCGTGAACTTCATGAACAACTACCAATTCGGTCGGAAATATGCAGAATCGGGGCGTGCAGCCCACAACGCGAACGTACGCCTACTCGACATCGACAAAATCGATGTTTCAGCAGTGCGCAGGTTCGGTGAGCTCGAGGCCGGCAACGCCCGGGCCCGGAAATTCCGTAACGACACTGTCGACAATGGGTGGGAAAAACTCTTGTGGATCCCGCCCAGCCTTCCCTATCTCACCACAGGAGGGCCGTTTTCAGATCCCGACCTTGTCCAGACAACCAAACGGCTGGTGTTCTCCACCTGGTCTTCGACACCGCCTGCTTTATCCGCCGTACTGAGCTACCACGCGGAACACCGTTTGATGCAGGGGCATTCACCAGTGGTGCCCAATGATTCCGACAGCCTCCGCGCGATAGGCTCTCCGCTCGACTACCGCAGTTCCAGCCCGCAGATGACCACCCTCGCGCTTTTCTGGCCGATGCCAGACCTCGCGAAGCTCGCCGACCCTTTGGAAGCGACACGCGATCACGCCGATCCTGTTGATACTCCGAGATTCGAATCTTCAGTGGTAGAACGGCTTCGATCAATCCTTCCACCTGAACGTGATACATCCACATCGACGAACTCTCAACACTTCTACTGGTCCTGGCCTATGCACGTCGAACGAACGACTCTGGATATATTCGACTTCACCGCGGATGAGCCCGGTTGGCTGCGGCGCGTCCTTCAGGCACACCACTACTCGGACAACGAACCCACCGACGAATCCAACAATCTCGACCCCTTTCTCACGCTTGCCGACAGTGCCGGCTTGCTGGCGGACGGACCAGTGCCGCCCGACCTCGCCGAGGTGTCCGCGAAGCTCGCAGCGCACTCACCCGCGAACTGCTCGTGGCGCGCGCTGAAACGCCTACGGATCTCGCCGGATGTCTCGGAAGGTGATATTTGGGGCGCGGCGGCCACTCTTGCATCGGGTCTGAGATCAACCTTCAATCGCTGGCAGTCAGTCGTCCTTCTCCGGCAGCTCTACCCAAACCTCCCGTATTGGAGACAAGTTCTTCAGTACTGTGCAGACGGCAACCTTCAGGCGGTACTCGACGAATACCTCGGACAGCTGACGCCAACCCACGACAGTGAACCTCTCGACGTCGACCAGCTGTACGACATAGCCAACTCCGCTGCGCGAGCAATGTCTCTTCGGGTCGGGCAGAGCCTCTCGCACGATCCGCTCGACGAAGCCGACGACATTCGATTTCGCACTCATCTCGCCGTCCAGTACGGAGGTACCTCGGACAGGGACGACTCGCGTCGTCCGGCTGACGTACGGCATGCATTCAACAGCCCGTTCTGGCCGTTCATAATCATATCGACCAGCGCCGGGCAGGAAGGCATCGATTTCCATCCGTGGTGCCATCACGTCGTGCACTGGAATACACCGTCCAATCCCGTCGACTTCGAACAGCGCGACGGACGCGTCAACCGTTTTCGTGGGCATGCGGTGCGTCGAAATCTCGTCGAACGTCATCGCATCAGCATCCTGGGTGCACGTGATGTCCACCCCTGGAGTGTTGCGTACACCATTCCGAAAGGCGGACTCGGCGGGATGGTGCCGGATTGGATCTACGACGGATCACACAAGGTGATCCGAGAACTCATGCCATACGAATTGAGTGCGGACACACCTAGGCTGAACCGAGCCAAGGAAGGCGTTGCTCTGTACCGCCTTGCATTCGGCCAACCACGGCAAGAGGACTTGATAGAACTACTCCGCCATCGGAACGTCGACGCCGAAGCGGCCGAGAGCATGCGCCTCGACCTCCGCCCACCCCGCCGTGGGTGACACTGACGTCAGTCGTCGTCGACCTCGACGCCGTAGCCGACCGCCATGGCACCGAGATCCTGGTTATAGCCCTGACCCACTGCACGTAGCCGCCACACGCCACCCCGACGGTAGATCTCGGTGAGCACCATGGTCCGCTCGACGGTTCCGACGTCCAGAACGAAGGTGGCAAATGTTCCATCCGGAGAGTCGATACTGACGGAAACGGCACCCAAGTCGCCGAAGGTGCGTTCACCGTCGACTGCAGCGGCGATAACCACGCGAGTGCATTCCTCGGGCAACGAGTCGAGGGTTGCCCGAATGCTCTGCTCGCTCCCCCCGTCGACGGACAGTTCAACCGCAGCGTCCTCGTCTGCAGTGTTGTTGTAGAAGACGAAATCCTGGTCAGAATCGACCTTGCCGGTGGAGTCAAGGAGGAACGCCACAACATCGACGTCGTATTCATCGCCGACATTCTCGGCCCGCCATGCGACATTGACGGACCACGTCGACTGTGTCGGAGGAAGGTCTACTACCTCGCCGCGCATTAAAATCGGTGCGGCTAGTCGTGATTCGAGCTTCATGTGATCCGGCACCGCACCGGATACCAGAGCCTCGTTGACGTCGGATTCGCTGATCTTGGGCAGTCCGCGTTCGACAATTCGTGTCATTCGCTTGTCGGACTCACCGCCTTCCAGCACCAGCACCTCGGTCACAGCGGCGGTCAGGTTGAGGGACGGCCGGGCACCCAGCTGGTGGATGCGTGAACGCATAATGACCGCGTCGAGATGACTGCCACCGAGAAGCAGAACGCGGCGACCCTGCCATGCCTTCGCCCTCCGGCTGGAAGGCGACGCAGCAACGGATGGACTCGTCACCGGCGTGACCTCTACAGGCTGGGCCGGCGCGACAATTTCGGGTACGAGTGTAATCGCGCGTTCGGCCTCGACAAGTGTTAGTGGCACAGCCGGCGCATCCACAGGAACTGGTACCTGCACGCCGTCGCTCTTGAGGATGCCGGGCAACACGCGCGCCAACAATTCCTCCAGACGCTGCTCGGAAATGACAGGAATGACGTCACTCCCGGCCCTACGAACCTTCCCACTTTGCGACTCGGTGTCATTACACACGAGAACGCTGGTCTGTCGGCTTACCGAGTTCGTCACATCGAAGCCGGCCTCGATCAGCCGCGCGGCAAGTCTCATCCGAGGGGTTCGGGTAGATCCGCTGATGACGATTTTCATACCCTGGACAAGTCCATGAGCCTCGTCCAGACGGCCGGGGTTCACGAAAGTCGATGGCACCCTGGTTATTTGATCGGGTCGAGCGATCACCCGAGAGTCGGTGCAGCGGACTACCGGCAACGGAAGTTGCAGGGTCTCCGCCATAGATGCACTGCGCGCGAAGACCTCGACGAGTACGCGGGCGTCGTCGTACGCATCGTGCGCCTCGAGCTGATCCACCTCCCAGTACTGCGCCAACGTCGACAGTCGATGGTTCGGTACGTCGATTTCGAGTCGACGAGACAGCGCCAGTGTGCACAGCCTGTTCTCGATGGGCATCCCGAACCCGGCACGTTGAAACTCAGCGGCGAGAAACCCGTAGTCGAATGAGGCATTGTGCGCCACCATCGTTCTCCCGGAAAGCAGCTCGTTCAGTTCAGATGCGACATCCTCGAAACGCGGAGCTCCCGCCAGGCGCTCCGGCGTCAGATTGTGAACGTGAACCGGTCCGGGATCGCATCCAGGATCGAGGAGAGTCGAAAATTGCCGCTCGACGGAACCGTCTTGGCGCATTGCCAGCGCGGCGATGCTCAACACTCGGTGAGATGCTGCGCGCATTCCCGATGTTTCGACGTCCAGCACAACCCACCGGTGGTCTGCGGGCAATTGGAACGTGCCTGCATGGCGAAGCGTGCTGGTCATTCGAAACCTCCGTCAAAAATTGCATCGATCGGCTCCGAGTCGATCGTCATCGACATCATTCCGTAGCCGTCCGACAGATAATAGACCTGGACCTCCTAAGCCGACGGTAGGTACGCCCATAGAATCGTCAGGCCCAGTTAGCGGCCACACCACCGGACGCAGAAAAACGATTACTCCACGCCGTCGTTCGCGGTTTCGAAAACGCCAGGGGCTGTCTCGTAGGTACATCCCACTCCATGCTCAGCCAAAAGCTCGAGAAGGTCGTCAACGGGACGACGTGGTAGAAGCACCGATACCGCAGGCCTCACCGAGAAGCCGCGCCGGTAATCCAGCAGTTGTCCCAAAGCCATTCGCACAGCTTCACGCGATGTCGAGCCTTTGGCTTCGAATAGGTGATTCTCTGTGGCATCGTGCAGATCCACGAAAAGTGGTCGAGCTGCTCTGTCTGGGAGAATTCGATAGCCTTGGACCGCTCGACCCAAAGACCTCAGATGCTCGACAAAACGGCTGACCAATTCCGCTTCGCGCTTGACTGCTGTAGCGGAAGTGAAGTTCTCAACGTCGTAGGACGCCACCCTGTGCACCTCGAGCGCACACGGGCCTGATAAGCGGCCAGTGCCCTGACCGAATCTTCCGCCAAGCCAAGGATTTTTCTCACGCTCAGCAAGATCTCCAACATGGTCCGCCCAGAGCGATGCAAGCATCGCGTCCGACGGCGCGTATACGGCCCGCCCTGAACCCAGAATGGGGAATTTGAAATCGGTAAGCTCGCTCTTCATCACGGAGTACTCCAGGCGGTCGTGTGGGTCGACGAGCACCTCCCACTCCACGGTCACGTAGGGCGCCATCCTGTCCGGGACCGACCAATGAGGTTGGTACTCCACGCCACTGGAAAGTATCTGACCACTGGCAATAATTCCGTTGTCGGTACCAGTCTTGTGAAGGAAAATACGATCGCCAGGCTCCGGATCACCGTAGCCCTGTCCGAAACTCCACCTCATGGGAACCGAGTACCCCAAAGCCGTGAGCCGAACGTGCGCAGCAAATTCTTCCGGCTCATATCCCTCGTCACTACCGTCCCAAAGAACGATGAATGTCTTCTGCTCGCGAGCACCGCTCATGGCCATCTCTTTCTGTACATATACTCGGGTAAGTCCCAACCGGAATTGCAATGTCCACAATCATCCAGCAGATGTGAACCGGCTATAACTCAACGCTAGCAATTCGGGATCAGGACGTTCCGCTCGAAGGGAAGGCGTCACCATGAGCTTCTTCCCGTGCCGATCTTTGAGTCCGTATTCGAGCATCGGCCCGTCGATCTCCTCCAAGAGATCCCGTGTGATCTCTACGACCAGATCCGGCCTGATTCCCAGGATGTGCACGTCGAAGGCAACATGATGAATCTGCACATAGCCAAACCATTTCGAACTGATGCGACACCGGCTTCATCCGAGTCAGGAACGATATGGGCTGCATCGAGCAGCGAACTGTGCCCCAAAGCGCAGTCAGTGCAGCGGGTTTCATAGGCACGCATGACCGTGGCCCGGAACACCGGCTGATGCAGTCGCCGCTTCTTTTCCGAGATCAGGCACCTTCGCAGGTGCGATTCGACCGGTGAATCCTTCACATGAAGATCACGAGCGAATTCGGTAGCGACGACGAACTGATGATGCTCGGCCTCCTCATCGACGCGATAGACGGGAAAGATAGGCTGAAACTGCCCAGGGCCGACCCCGAAGAACCAGATCAGCGGCACTTTCTGTTCCATAGCCGCACGTAAACCACGATTGTCCTGATGGTCCGGGTCCACCCCGCTCCATTTGTAACGAAGAAATCCGTCCGGGCCGACTGCATCTTCGTAGGGTGACCCGCACCGTCGCGGCGATGCACAGTGCTGATCGACAGCCGAAGGAGCCCTCGAATACCTCGTTGTGCATCCATCAATCGAAATGTCTCCGTCGACGGGGAATCGAACATCGCCCTGCTTGCTGATGGAATCGATCCCGTCGTCAGTCCGCACAGTAAGGAACTGCATCACCTCACGTCGGGGCCTGGTATCGAAACATTCGACACCATCCGCAATGCTCAAGAAACCGTCTTTCACATGCGCTTCTGAGCACGCAATTCATCAACGGTGGGAACACATCACGTCCAAACTGCTCACCACGCCGGTGAGCTACGACCGATATGTCGGCCGGATGTGCCAGTATCGCGGCATGCAGATCGAGGACGAAGGATTCGAGCCGCCCGAGGCATGTGTCCAATGGTGCCGGGCTCGCAGTTACGATCTGCACGTCCTCGACGACGGGGCGAAGGTTGATCTGAACTGGTGGAACCACCACCTCCACGAAGCCGGGCACGAGATACGCCTCCACGGCCGGGATGCCGACGGAAAGATCGTCGACTCCGGCTTTGCGATTGTGCAGCGCAACGATCTTCGTCGCGGCAGCGAGCTTGTCGAGGCCGATCACCAAGGTCTCGGTCTGCTCTTCCTCTGCGCGGCGTGGCAGAGCGCTCACTCGGGCCGCCGATTTGCTCGCCGATTCCCCGACGTCTTCAACACGCAGGTAGCCGAAGGCGAGGATTCGCTCAAGTCGATAAAGTCAGCCCTGGATTACTGCTTGAAGAATCGTAGACTCCCCACTGTCCATCGCGATACGTGGTCGGGGTGGCCGGTCACCCCGGGCGTCGGTGTTTCACTTCTCGCTGCCTTCATGTGGGCGGCTGAGGTATCCGAGGACCACGGTCGATCCCAACTCGTCGATCAGCACGGTGTCTCCACTCTCCTGCACGAGGGCTGGTTGGAGGATCCTGCCGTCAGTAGTTTCACTTTGCGTCGGTACCACCGGTACAACCAACTGCTCCGCTCGTGGGCGACCAAGGCCCAGACGCATCCTGAACTGATCGAACTGTGGCTGGTCCGCCGGTGGAATGCGCGAGTTCAGAAGGCGCAACATGGTGAGCACGCAATGCTGACGCTCTTCTGACTTCACCTTATCGGCCAGTCATAGACCTCGGTCGCGTCGAGAAACCCGATCGTAGCGACGGTGGCGGCATCAAATACGCGTCGACGCTGGGCTTGTCAACAGATCTGGAGCGGCCCAACTGCGGGAGGTTCAGGATCGAATCGGGATGCTCGTATCCACCGCAGGATCAGCGGAAGGCGTTGCCCTTCGAGGTCAGAGCCTTCACTCGTTCGACCGTCCACAGCGCAAGTACGTCCACCTTGCGCTTACGGCCGGTCTCCTTGTGGGTGTCGATTTCCTGCTCGGCGATGATGTCCTTGATGCCGTCCGTGTCCAGAGCCGAAAGACGCTCCAACAGCGCAGCTTCACCATCCGTCTTGAAGACCTCGAAGGGATCGAAGGCTCCCGGCTCCCGCTTCGCCTTCGGTGCCGCGGTTCGACGACGCGGAGCCGGTCGAGGTTCGGCGGGGGCAACAACAGCAGCGGAATCGGCACCGGAAACAGCGAAAGCGTCTTCGATGGCCTTCGCGAAGCGAGGCGTGCGCGCGGCTTCCTCGGCAACCACCTGAACGAGCTTGGCCAGCAGCACCGACGCCGAAGCATTGGTGGCGCCCAACTTCAGGAGCGCCGCCCCGCTCTCCTGTACCTGCACCCGACGACGCGCTTCATCGATACCAGCACTCATAGCTTCGCCTGCGCTTCCGTGAGAATGTTCTGCGTGATGGCACGCATCTGATCGAACTGACCTGCATTGCCGTACTTGACCTTCAGGGTGCCGTACGGATGAAACTCGGCGGATGCCGCGATCTGGTTGGACTCCGCGAGGTACTCGGGCAACACGTGCGGAACGTTGGGATCGCGCCTCAGGTTGCGCACGGTGGTGCGGTGCACTGCCGAGTTGGACTTGTACTTGGTGATCACCAGCCCGAGCTCGAAGAGCTCGCGCCCGATTTCCTTGCCGAACTTCGCGATGTGAGTCTGAATCTGCGGAATGCCGTAGGTGGACAGCACGTCCGGGATGGTGGGGATCACGTAGCCGTCGGCCATGGCCAACCCGTTCAAGGTGATGGGCCCCAGATTGGGTGGGCAGTCGATCAGCACGTAGTCGTAGTACGGCAGCACGGGCGCGACGGCGTTGCGCAGCAGTTCGACCGATCTGGTGGAGCTACGGTCGGCGACGCGCAGGGCGCTGATCTCTTCCTGGAGTTCGATGAGATCGAGTGAGGACGGCAGCAGGTCCACTCCGGTGACATGTTTGACCGGGGACACGCCGCGCTGGATGGTGGCCTCGAGGTCGAAGTTCGATGTGCCGTCGACGGCGTCGCGGAAGATGGTCGCACTGGTCAACCCTTCCTTGTTCAGCCGCAGCCAGTGCTCTTCGCTGATCATCATGGTGGTCAGGTTGATCTGCGCGTCCAGGTCGATGAGCAGTATCCGCTGCCCGAACTCGAGCGACATGAACTCGGCCAACCCTGCTGTGATGGTCGTCTTGCCGACGCCACCTTTGAGGTTGATGGTCGCAATAGTCTTAGCCATCAGATTCCGTTCCTGTCATCGAGAACTCCATATTCATCGTGCATCGACTATCGCCCCTGCTCCGGACTGCTTCACTCGAAAACCTATTCTCCCCAACGGCTCCGAGGCCTGCGGTAAGGCATAGGAGAACAGTGTCGCGAACTCGCGCGGGTCCACCGGCCCCACTTGCGCCCGCTTCTTCTGGCGCGGCGACGGATCGTTCGCGAACACCAGAATCATCGCACCGCGCGTCTTGCGGTACAGCGACGCCGCGAGGGGCCCGCCGTTCTTCTTCTCGCTACCGGCGATGTGCTCGATGGCGTCCCGCTCACGCACGGCGGTGCCGGTGAAGCCGGTCCGGTACTCGCGTTCCTGACGCTTGCGGTTGACGATCGGCAATCTCTCGGGCCACCCGTTGATCTCGAGAGGTAACCGCATTTTCGGTTGCGGCAACAGAACGGCGAAATCCTCGAGCAGACCGGCGTCGATCGCCGACGCCATCGCCTCGCGGTGCGGACCGAAGTCCCACCCGGTCGCCCAGACGAACTGATCGACCGCATCCAAGACCACTGCGGCCGAGACGATTCCGTAGCGGGCGGTGAACGACCTCGACGTGGCGTCCTTGTCGAGGAAGTTGAAGGTCCCTGCTTCGCTCAGGGACGTCAGCAACGGCGCGACGGCAGCGAAGTGTCGGGCGTTGTCGGAGCCGTCCCCGCGCGGCGGCTGCATCGTGAAGCTGAAACTCTCACCGCCCATTCCCCGGTACGCCAACTCCGCGTTGAACATCTTGTTCCGTGCCGTGGGCTTGAGCCAGGGCAACTGCTGGAACACCATGGGCGGCACCTCGCGTGGGGTGACCCACGGCTCGCCCTTGTCGTTGAGACCGCTGAACCGGGTGAGCTCTCGCCGGAACTCTTCTTCGTCGCGCACGATCGCCTCGAAGGCCTTGTACATGTCGTACTCGGCACCGGCCGGGCCGCCGACGCTGCGACCGATGAACAGCCGCACCAGATCCCGGTAGCCGGGGCGGAACCCGAACCAGCGCCCCATCTGCATCAAAGTGTCGGCCATGCCGGTGCGGCGGGTGTAGTAAGTGACGGTCAGCCCTTCGACGGTGAATCCACGGCTGAGTTTCGTGCCGCCGACGAGAATCTTCCACACCCCGCGCTCCTGGAAGTCGAGGGAGTCCTGCGCGTAGTCCTTCTCGGCCGCGCCGTTCACGATGATGACCGGGCTGGTGCCTTCGGAGATCTTGTCGTAGGCGGCACCGACGAACTCCTCGAGGTCGGCGAACGAATCGGGATTGGGCTGATCGCTGCCGCGCACCGCACTGACCACCGCGAAGTCCTCGGCCCACAGGTTCTCGAGTCGCGTGAGGCTGCTCGCCTGACTGTATCCGGCGGATGTCCACAGCGCCTTGAAATCTTCGGCGACAGCTTCGTGTTCGGCTTGCTTCACCGATTCGTGTACGAGCATGGTGTGGTGCCGGTACGGCTTGGCGCCCTTCGATTCCCGGAACAGTTTGATCGCCCCGGACAGCACGAACGAGTCGAGGGCACGCAACTGCTCGGCCCGGCGATCCTCGTCGGATTCGGCCCGCAGATCACGAACGTAGGCCTTCTCGTTCGAGTTCGCCGGTGTCTTCTCGTCGTCGTCCAGCTCGTCCAGATCGTGGAAGTCGGCCCCGCCCATGTACGGCCCGGGACGTTCGAGGCTGACGATGAAGTCCGAGGGAAAGACGTTGACGCCGTCCTCCGGATCGACGAATACGTTGGCGAACGGCGTTGCGGTGTAACCGATGTACTGGGCGCGTGTGAGTAGGCCCAGTATCTCCGCGATCTGCCCGTTGATCGCGGTGCGTTCGATCTGTTCTTTCGTGGTCTTCTTCGGGTCGATCGTATTAACCGAGGCCTGGTCCGCCTCGTCGTCGATGATCAGAGCCGGGATCTGATCGAGTTCGGTGGGCACCTTTTTCAGGTCCGCCACCAGCTTCTTGAGTACCGACACGTTCTTCTTGACCACGGCAACGCGAATATTGCTGGGATACAGATTCTTCGGATCATGCAGCGGCAGCGAATGATCGCGCATTTCGAATTGCAGACTGCTCAATCCGTGGGCCAGGCTCTTGTAGTCGTTCGAGCTTCCGGTCAGGCGACGAATCGCCGGTATCTCGTTGGTCTTGTTGGGGTCGGATTCGTGTTCGAGGAATTTCCCCGTTGATCCAGTCGTCGTCGTTCGCGTAGTCGTCGTCGACGCCTGCACTGATGTTCTGTCGTCCCACCAGTTCCATGTCGAGGCGGCGTTGGGTCTGGCTGCGCAGAATTTCGATGGTGCCGGTGAGGACGATGACCAACCGATAACCGGCATCGATCGCCTTCGCCACCACTCCGGAGAAGTTGGCCGTCTTGCCGCTCTGGACGTACCCGACGACGAGCCCCTTCGACTGGTACGGCTCGGGGCGGGTGGGATCGGCCAACCGGTGCACCACCTCGGTGGTGGCGACGTCGAGCTTGTCGATGGTCGCGTCGTCCCAGTTCTTCTCTGCCAGAACTCGTTTGTAGGCACGCCAATAGAAGTCGTGCGCTCGACGACAGTCCGAGGTGTACCAGGGATCCCACGGCTGCTGGGCCGCGATGACCACCGGTCCGCCTTCGCGGGGGAACTGCACGTCGAATTCGGCGTGCGTCTCCCCCGGGAATCCGAGCAGTTCGTACACCAGCGTCCGACGCTCGGCGCTCTGCGGCGCAGTCCCTGCCGTCCACGTCTCGACGCTTTCCGCATCCCACTGACGCAACCGCGAGCGCAGCGCGGTCCGCACTGATACCGCCTTCTCGTCGAGGAAGACCTCCACGATGTCGGCGACGGTCAACCCGTCCGGATAGGTTCCGCGTAATCGGGCATTGACCGGGAACAGCACGTTCTCCGGCGGAAAGCCGTCGCCGAGTTCGCGGGCCACTGCCCGGAAGACGTCTTCACTCATTTCTCACTCGCTCCCGGTGTGCTTCCAGCGCTGCGACGAGCACTTCCTGCCACGCCTGCATCGTGTCCTTCTGACGAGCACTGATTCGGGTTCCTTCGAACATGTCACCGACCAGGAGGTAGAGCAAGGACTTGAGGACCGGCGCATCGGTCGTGTCGAGGCTGCGGTATCCGAGCAGGTCCCGCCGGAAACGCGCGTTGATCCACAGGGTGCGGGATTTCAGATCCACTTCGAAGAACTGGTCACGCGCCAATGCCCGCCATCCGACGGCGACTGCGTCTTCTCCGGCTCTGAAATCGAAAGCGTCGGTGAAGGAATCGAGCACGTCCTCGGGTAGACCGGAACGGGGTTCGACGACGCTGATCGGCCGTGGCTGGTGACTGCGGGCCGCCCGCACCGCACTTTCGGCGTCGACGAGATACGAGCGGAATCCGCCGTCTCCGTCGTCGAAGACCGCCTGATCGAAGGCTGCGGCTGCGGTGGCGTCGAGAGTGACTCCCGCCTTTTCCGGATTGATGACGACATGCGGAAGCACTCGATCGTCGAGATCGACGGCGATGCGGGCGAGTCCGTAATCCGGACGCCCTCGTTCGATCGCGTTCCAGCCACCGATCTGCAGAAGCCGATCATGGCGATAGAAGTACAGACCTTGCCGGTCTCGGCCGGGCGCTCCGTGCAGCCGGAACTCCGGGGCATTGCTGCGCGCCGGCCAGAGGTGAGCGGTGGCCGCCACATCGACATCCCCGATCGAGACTGTCAGCGTCCGAGGGTATTCCGGTCTTCCGCTCCGGGAATAGCCGAACGGATCTACCGCACCGATACTCCGCAGCGCCCCGGCCCGCCCGGCCTGAACGTCGAAGACGTCCACGGTCAGAGCTATCCGGCCGGACTCGATCAGCCGATGGAACACCACCCCGAGGTGGTTGCGCACGTCGCCGATCGTCTGTTCGAGCCAACTGGTCTGCTCGTCTGCCTGCGCCGACATGAGAAAGGTTGTGATACCGCGCCATTCGACGATGGTGCCGGTCTCGAAAGGGAAACGCGGGTTGACGGCACCGAAGAAGGCGTCGGCGTGCACGTCGTCGATCATGGCGACACCTTGACGCCCGTGCTCCGACGCCGAGTCGATCTCGCGGCCTTGCGTCGGTGAACCCGAGGCGCGCGACCACACCCGCAACACTCGGGCTTGGCTCAGCGACGCGGCCTTCATTCCCACCCCGAAGTGCCCCAGATCTCCGGCACCGTACTCGCGTCGGCGACCGTAGGTCATCGCGGAATCGATTGTCCCGGAATCCATCCCGCTGCCGTCGTCGATCAGCATCAGCGAGACGATGCGGGTTCCGTCCTGGACGAATCTGATCAGGACGTGGGTGGCACCGGCGTCGAGGCTGTTGTCGACGAGATCTGCCAGCGCAGTCAGGACGGAGTGATGAAGACCGACGGCACCGGCAAGGGAGTCGTCGGCTGCGAAGGTCGTGGTTCCGGCGGCCCGGATCTGCGCGCTGTCAGACATTACCGTCGTCCTTGTCCTCGCCTCGCACCCACGCTGCCTCGAGCAGGTCGAGTACCAGGTCTTCGCCACGATCTTCGAACGCGCGCAATATCTTCCGTGGCCGATCTTCGCCGACCAGACACACGGATTCGGCCAGCACCCGCACCACGTGGCGCTCGGCGGTGCGGAGCGGTTCACGGTTCCCCACCTCGGCGAGGGCTTGCCGGAGCGGATCGGCGTCGGAGTGGACAGCGACCGGACGCACCACTCGGAAGGTCCCGTCCTGCCATAGTTCGAGGAACACGTCCTCACCCTCCACCGCCGACAACTCGCGCAGGAACCGTCGGATGGTTCCGAAGGTCGGTTGCGCACCCGTCCACCGCACCGCCTGCGCGCCGAGGTGACTCGCCAATTCGAGGATTTCGCCGCGGTTGCATCCGGCCGCCGACGCGACTCCGGCCGGAACCGCGAAGCTCGAACCCCGCAGATGCTCCGAGGTCACCGTGGTGCGGAACCGCCAGCCGTTCAGCGATCGGTACAGGCGACGCGTGTGCTCGGGGGGCTTTGCGGTGAGTCGAGTCCGCTTACGGCGCGCTGTGCCGTCGGCGCCGAACTCGCCGGGCTGAGCTACAGGCTCCGATGTATCACCTTCCACCACATCAGCTTCGGCACCGGCCCAGTCCTGGAGATACCAAAGTTCTCCGCCGGCCACCACGCGCTCGTCCGACTCGAGTGCGCGCCGGATCGACTGCTCACTACGATCGGATTTCACCAGCGCTGCCAACTCCGGCACGGACTTCGGTGATCCGAGAGCTTCCAGCGCTCCGACGAACAGGTCCGAGATCCGTCGCGTGCGCGTCAACGCCGATCCGGCCACCACGGTAATGCCGCACCAACGAAGCCATTTTTCGAACTCGTCGAGCGCCATCGACACCGCGTCGGCCACATCCGAGAGCGCCACGACGCCGTTGGGTGATTCGAAATCCTCGAGGAGAGTCTGGGTTCGCTTCTTGGCCGCCGCGACGCCCGGAGCGGCTGCCCACCCGTCGGTGACCTCGAAGTAGTCGTCGAGCCGATCCAGAACGAGCCACAACGGCACACCGTATCCCGGTACTTCGGCAGCAATCTCCGGATGCAGCTCGAGAAGCCGATCCAGTGACGCCACCGGCTGGATCTCGACCCGCAGACTTGCCAACAGGTTTCCCACTGCCGTGCCGAAACCGCAGGCCTCGTTGAGTTTTTCCTTCACCTCCGCTTCGATCTGCCCGATCCGGCCGGAACCCACCCCGATTTTCGCTCCGACCGCTCCGCGTCGCTGGGGCTCCGACGCGACGATGCGTTCTCGCAGTACGAAGGATTCACGCTCGTCGAGCTGCGCGAAGAGGTTGTCGATCTCGTCCATCGCGTCGGAATGATTCGTCGACGGCAGATCGCCGGCTGTGAGGGCCGAGATCCGCGACGCGACTACCTGGATCTGCTCGGGAGATTCGTCGTCGATGTCGACGGTGACCAGCGGACGTGCGTCCTGTCCTCGCACCCGACGCCACATTGCCAGTTGTGTCAGATCGTCAACGAAGGCGGTGACGGCAGCGGACTCGACGACGTCGGCACCGTCCCCGATTCTCGACCGGGGATCACGCATGACGGCGCAGGTCAGCAGGGCGTGAACTATGTCGTGGACGGACTGCTCGCTGGTTCCGCGCACCCCGAAGATGTCGGCGGTGGTACGGCTCAGCAGCCCGTCGAGTACGTCACCGGTGACCAGTCTGGACAGCGCGGTGACCGCGCGAGTGTCGAGGGCCAGGGCGGCAAGCGGCAGATCCGTCTCGACGAGGGGAAAGCTGTCGCGAAGCACCGCCGACGCGTGCTGCGCGATGTAGACGGCGGCCAGCTCCGTGAGCAGCTTTTCGGTGCCCACTTCGAGCACGGTGAACGACGGCGATTCGCTGAACCACCAGTCCGGTGACGGCGCGAGGGGTTCGAGGAGTTCTGCGCGGTCGGACACGTACCCGTCCAGCCACGGAAGAAGGTCGACCCACCGCTCTTCGCGCAGCTCGACAGCGGAGAGTGCGTGAACACCCGGCGACACGGCAGCACTCCCCTCACAAACCCGGTGCAGCGAGAACCGACCGCAACGTCGGTAATCAAGTTACTGCAGGTTCCGTTCGGTTACAGTACCGGCACTCCCCACTGGCGAGACGGGTTCGACGGTTCAGTCGACGGCGGTGAATCCCTTGGCCCGCGTCCTCGTCCTTCGAGCTCCACAGTGTGGTGGACACTTCTGCCTTCACCAGCGGGATGACTTCCTCGGCGAAGCGGCGGAGGGTGTCCTTCTGCTCCTCGAAGTCGAGCACGTGATTGACCGACACGGACTGGAGGTCGTGGCCGTAGCTCTGGTGGTAGTCGAGGATCTTCTCGGCCACGCGCTCGGGTGATCCGACCAGAGCGGGCCCGCGATCGACGGCTTCTTCGATGGTGCGGAAGCTGGTGGTCTTGCCCACCGCTTTGGGGTCGTGCTTGCGCTTGTCGGACTGCGCTACCGCACCCTCGTAGAGGGGCCGGAATTCTTCGACGGCCTGCTCCGTGGTGTCCGCGAGAAAGAGTCCACCCGAGCCCGAACCGACGTACGCCTTCGCCGGGTCGTGGCCGTGGGCGAGGTACTGCTCGCGGTAGTGGTCGATGAGGACCTTGTAGTTCTCGCGCGGCTGCAGCGCATTCGCGGTGACGATGGGATCGCCCCACTTGGCTGCGAGTTCCACGGCCTCGAACGACGTCGCCGATCCGTGCCAGATGCGGAACGGTCCGTCGAAGGGCCGGGGCAGGGTGGTCGCGTCTTCGAGTGACGGCCGGTGTGTGCCGACCCACTTGACGTTTTCTTCGCTGATCAGCAGTTTGAGGAGCTCGTAGTTCTCGGTCAGGTACTCGTACTGCTTGCTGATGTCGAGCCCCAGCAGCGGGTACTGCAGCACCTCGTTGCCCTTGCCGATGACGATTTCGATGCGTCCACGGCTGAGCTGGTCGAGGGTGCCGAAGTCCTCGGCGACCCGGATCGGGTCGAGGAGTGAGAGCACGGTGACGCCGGTCGAGAGCAAGATGCGCTCGGTGGCCTGAGCGATGGCTCCCAGAACGACGGTCGGGGCCGACGAGAGGACTGGTCCGGCATGGCGCTCCCCCACCGCAAAGGCGTCGATACCCAACTCTTCCGCGAGGACGGCGAGTTCCACCACCCTGTTGAGTCGATCGGAGGGCGCCACTTCCTCTCCGGTCACGGGGTGGGGTGGGTTGAAGATGATGTCCAGTACCTGAAAACGCATGACCCGTCTTTCTCGTGAACCGCACAGTGCGCCTGCCCTGCGAGGCTAATTCGCCTCGGCGACCCACGAGCGGCACATCAGCCCACAGCCCACCAGACCTATAACCCAGTGGCACTGAAGCCTTTCTCTCCCAACATATTCGAGACGGCCATGCCGTCCGGAGCGATAAATTCCCGCCGATCCGAAGTGGCCTCGAAAAGTACGCCACCACCGGACACCAAGGACCTGAATGAGCGACCAAACGAGGGCACGGTAGACATGGAGTATCAATAACTGATTTCTTCTGATCACGACGAGGTACTCGACATGAGCGGTGCGGCAGCCATCGGTGACGGCATCTTCCAGATCCCCGTCCCCATCACGGACAATCCGCTCGGCCACACCATGGTCTACGCGATGGAGTCCCCGAACGGGTTGATCCTGGTGGACGCCGGCTGGGGCGACGACAACGGCTGGCAAGGCCTCAACGCCGGGCTCGCGGAGATCGGGCATTCGGTCACCGAAGTGGAAGGTGTGGTCCTGACTCATTTCCACCCCGATCACACCGGCTTGTGCGGTCGGGTGCGCGAAGCGTCCGGAGCCTGGATCGCCATGCACCACGACGACCACGACATGTTCGAGCAGATGACGGCCCGGCGCACCGACGAGTGGATGGCGAACCAGCTCGACAACATCGAACGGGCCGGAGCGCCGTCCGCCGATCTCGAAGCTCTCCGCGCCGACACCGCCGGCGAGCCACCGGTCGGACCCGAATCCGCACCGGATCGAACGCTGAGCGACGACGAGCGGATCGCCCTCAGCGGACGCACCCTGCGCGTGGTCTACACCCCGGGCCACACACCCGGACACGTGTGCTTCTACCTCGACGACGCCAACGTGATGTTCACCGGCGATCACGTCCTGCAGAAGACCACCCCACACGTCGGCAATTTCGTCTATCCCCTCGAGGAACGCGATCACCTGGCCGACTTCCTCGACTCGTTGCGGCGCGTGCAGGCGATGGACATCACCCGTGGCCTGGGCGCACACGGAATCACCATCGACGACGTCGGCGGGCGAGCCGGTGAACTGATCGAACACCACGAGGAACGACTCGAACATCTCCTCGACGAGTTCACCGATCAGCGGTTGACCGTCTGGGAAGCCGCAGCCCGCATGAAGTGGTACAAGCCATGGGGGGACATCTCGCCGATCGGCAAGTCGATGGCACTGTCCGAGGGCGCCGCGCATGTCCGCCATCTCCTTGCCCGAGAGCAGATCGCCCAGATTCCGGGCACCGAACCGGCACTGTTCGCCAGATCCTGATGACCACTCTCACGACGTAGGCTGCGCACCGGCGGTCGAGGACGTCGTATCGACGATGGTGACCGTCCTGGCCTTTCCGTCGTAGGTGAACCGCCCGCCCGGACCGGTACACGACATGGACAGACTGGACAAGGCTGTACACGAGAGGCTGTCGACGGTGAGCGTGGAACCGTCGAACAGAACCGGTCCGACCAGGCTTCCTTCGGCGACGTTGACGGCTTCACGCACCGTCAGCGCGTCGATGATCACCGAATTGGCCGGGGCCACGATGCCGGTGTCCTGATCGGTGATCGGCGGATTCGTGGCAGGCAAATCCACAAGGCAGAACATGTGCGGTGACGTATCGGTGTTGGGATTGAACCAGCAACCTGCGGCGACACCGTCCAACCGGAATGCGTGTTTGCCGTAGCCGAGGTAAAACGCATCCGCATCGACAGACTCCGACGCCGCCCTACTGGTAGACGGCAGCGGTATCGGGTGCGTTCCGTCGACCCCTTCGGACGCGCAACCCGCGGCCACCACCCCTGAATACACGACAATCATGACGAACCTGAGCTTCATCGCTCACCCCCCGTACGTCAGGGTAGTGATTCGCTCCGACAGCGGCGGATGGATCAGTAGCCGTACCGCAGCTCAGCAGTACTACTGGCTGGTCACATCAGGCGGCTCCGAGGACTTAGACTCGGGGGACACGTCGCAATCGGGATCTTCCGATCGCCGATGTCGCTACTTCCCGGAAGGCATCCCATTACACAATTGCCTGTTTCGTCTGACGTCTATCTGGTTCCGCCGGAGCACGACGACTCCGCCGACGTATCCCATCCGTCCTCATCGGTACGGGCACACATGGGTGAACTCACCTCGACAGTACGGTTCAAGAACCGCTTCGCCCTGCCCATCACCACGACGACACCGTTGGAGGCGATGGTCGAGGACCTGCTCTTCTTGCGCGGACTCCTCGATGCGGCCGGGATCGAGTATCTGCTGGTTCGCGGCAACGACGAACGGCCGGTCATCGCAGTCAGTTGGACCGAGCGCAAACTACTGCGCCGCGCATTGGTCGACGGATGCTCGAACGAGCCCTTCTATTCCAAGACCGTCGACGCCAAGAAGAGTGCGACCGTCCTGGTCGCCGACGGCGCACTGTCCCAGACCAACAAGGCCCGGATCTTCCGGCTGTACCGGCCCCGTGTCCACGTCGCGAGCGGATTGCACTACGGCGCGAACATCGGCGTTCAGATCGAACTGTGGTCCATCACCGAGGAGTCCATAGTCCTGCCGGTCGAGAACTCACTGACACGGCGCACGATACGACCCGAAGAAGCCGTCCGCGGAACCGTCGAGCGCTTCGGGCAGATCTGGCCCACCATCGAGAACATGTTCGCCGCTCATGCCTCCGACGTCGACTTCGACATCGACCTCGTCTTTTCGTGGGTGGACGGCTCCTCCAAGGAATTTCAGGCGCAACGAGCACGCCGCATGCAGAACTACATAGTCGGTGAGGGCGACGAATCCGACGCCCGGTTCCGCCAGATCGACGAACTCAAATACGCGCTGCGCTCGGTACACATGTATGCACCGTGGATTCGCCGTATCTTCGTCGCCACCGATTCGGCCCGGCCGGACTGGTTGGCGGACGATCCGCGGGTTACGTTCGTGCCCAGCGAGGAGTTCTTCGCCGATCCGAGTGTGTTGCCCACCCACAACTCCCAAGCTGTCGAATGCCAACTGCACCACATCCCGGGATTGTCCGAGCATTTCCTGTACTCGAACGACGACATGTTCTTCGGCCGCGCCGTCGGGCCCGAAATGTTCTTCTCCCCCGGCGGGATCAGCATGTTCATCGAAGCCGACACTCGAATCGGTTTGGGCCACAACGACAACGACCGCAGCGGTTTCGAGAACGCGGCGCGCGTCAACCGGCGACTACTGCAAGAACGTTTCGGATCGATGACCACCCGGCATCTCGAGCACGCCGCTACCCCACTGCGCAAGAGTGTGATGGCCGAGATGGAACGCGAATTCGCCGACGATTTCGCGGCCACCGCCGCCAGTACGTTCCGGGCCAGCACCAACATCTCGGTGACCAACTCGCTGTATCACTACTACACCCTCCTCAGCGGGCGCTCCGTGGTGCAGAAGTCGGCCTCGGTCAGGTACGTCGACACCACCGTCAAAGCCGGACTTCGAGAAATGGATCGGCTGCTGGCACACCGATCCGTGGATTTCTTCTGCCTCAACGACGGCAGCGCCCCGGAAATAGATCTGGAACTGCGCACCCGCAAGATCACTGAATTCCTCGACGCCTACTACCCGATCCCGGCACCCTGGGAGCTCTGAAAACGCCGCTGGGGCCGCCCTTTCGGACGACCCTAGCGGATTCGATCTTGTGGTTACCGCACTGCGGCCGGTTCGCGTTCGGCCGGTACGGCGAGGCCCAGATTCTCACGCAACGTCGTACCCGTGTACTCGCTGCGCAGAACACCACGATCTTGCAGGAGCGGCACCACGTCGTCGACGAACTCGTCCAGACCGGTGGGCACGAGATGCGAGCCGATGATGAAGCCGTCCGAGCCGTCCTGTTGGACGAAGGAATCGATCTTTTCTGCCACCTGTGCAGCGGTGCCGACGATCGGTCCGCGCTCGAACTGGTCGATGACGACCTCTCGCAGAGTGAGCTTCTTGCTCTCCGCGACGGCCCGCAACTTGGCGACGGTGGCGAACCTGTCCTGGTAGATGAAGGCCTTACCCTGGATGATCGGCGGCGCTTCGGGATCGGGATCGATGTCGGGTAGTGGTCCCTCGGGATCGTAAGCCGAGAGATCACGATTCCAGATCTGTTCGAGGTGAATCCGGGCCGTCTGACCGGTGACCTGCTGATTGCGGACTTCCCGGTACTTCTCGATGGCGTCGGCCTCGGACGTCCCGATGACGAAGCTCGCCGACGGCAGGATCTTGATGTCCTCGGGTGCACGGCCCGCTGCCACGGCCCGCGCCTTGATGTCACGGTAGAAGTCCGATGCCTCGGGCAGACTGCCGTACGGCGAGAAGATCGCGTCCGCGTTCGCCGCCGCGAAATCACGGCCCTGTGGCGACACACCGGCTTGCAGCTGAACCGGCCGCCCCTGCGGGCTGCGCGGAACCGTGAATCGGCCACTGACATCGAATTGGTCGCCGTGATGCGCGAATTCACCGGCATCCGGACGTGCCAGGAATCGACCGGACTCCTTGTCGGCAACGATGTCGTCGCTGCTCCACGAGTCCCACAGCTCGCGGATCAGCGCAACGGTTTCCGCTGCGCGCTCGTAACGCTTGGCATGATCGAGGTACCCACCGCGACGGAAGTTCCCACCGGTGAAGGCATCGAAGGACGTCACGACGTTCCAGGCCGCCCGGCCGCCGGACAACTGGTCGAGCGTGGCGAATTGGCGTGCCAGTTCGAACGGTTCGTTGAAGGTCGCGTTGATGGTCCCGGCCAGACCGAGATGCTTCGTCACCGCCGCCAGTGATGCGAGGACGGTGAAGGTGTCCGGGCGTCCGATGATGTCCTGGTCGAAGATCTGGCCGGCCCGTTCACGAAGCGCCAAACCTTCGGCGAGGAAGAAGAAGTCGAACTTTCCGCGCTCGGCGGTGCGGGCGGTGTGCGCGAACGACTCGAACTCGATCTGGCTTCCCGCCTTGGGATCCCACCACGCGGTGTGGTGGTTGACCCCACCGAGGTAGGCGCCCAGAATAACCTGCTTACGCTGCTGAGAACTCATGATCTGACACTCCTCGTTCAGGCGGCCGACGTGTCGGCGGCGTAGCGGTTGGGGACCTCGGTCGAGAGGCCGAGCAGGCCGCGCAGATTGGTGTGGGGGTACTCGGTTCGGAAGGCTCCACGCTGTTGCAGCAGTGGAATCAGATCGGACGAGATCGCATCGAGATCGTCGACCGCCACTCCCGGACGCAGACGGAATCCGTCGAGCCCCAAGCCCTGCCACTCGGACAACCGATCGGCAAGCTCGGCTGCCGAGCCGGTGAAGATCACCGCATCGGAGTGGTATTCCTTGCCGGACAGCGCATTCAACCTCTCCAGCCGCGCGCGCCCGGTCTCCGTTGCCGAGTCCAGGAAGATCACGATGTCGGCGTAAACCTGAAGATCAGGGCCGCTGCGTCCGACACTGTCCTGTGCGGTGCGCACCTCGGCGAGAATCGAGGTGACCTGCCCGTCGTCGCGGGGCGTGACGAACACCAGATCAGCCGATCGAGCGGCCAGCTCGTACGGTACGCGCTGATGAGCCAACGCGGTCACCACCGGCTGCCCCTGCGGCGGCCGCGGCGTGATCGACGGGCCTCGCACGGACAGATATTCACCCTCGAAGTTGATGTAGTGCAGCTTGTCCCGATCGATGAATCGTCGTGTCTCGACGTCCCTGATCTCGGCATCGTCTTCCCAGCTGTCCCAGAGTCGGCGAACGATCTCGACCGCTTCGGCGCTCTCGTCGAACAGTTCCTTCACGAAGTCCGGGAGTGTGCCACCGTGAATCGATTCGCGCTCCTGCTCGGTCAATGCCGGGATGGAACGGCGGCCGAAATGCGCCGATTCGGATGCCGAGGCCGATACCTTGACCTGCCAGCCTGCCCGCCCGCCAGAGGTGTAGTCCAATGTCGCGATGGCTTTGGAAACGTGGAAGGGTTCGGTGTGGATGGTGGTGACAGTGGGAATGAGCCCGATGTTCTTGCTGACCGGCGCCACTCTCGCCGCCACCAGATGGGCGTCGAGGCGGGCCCGAACCTCGTCGACCACGTCGGTGAGCGGTTCGAGCGGATTCGACGGCACCGAGAGACTGTCCTCGATGGTCACGAAATCGAGCAGCGACCGTTCCGCCGTAGCCACCAGGTCGGTCCAGTACGGCGCGGAGAACAGTTCGGTCGGGCGTGAGTTCGGTTCTCGCCACGCAGCTGGGTGCCAGCCCGCACCGTCGAGCGCGACGGCGAGATGGAGGGGAAGAGAGGATGTCATCGGCATTTACTCCTGTTCGAGTACCACTCGGGAGCGCACAGTACCGGTCGTGAACGCATCGAGATCGCCGATGCTCGCGTACCGCAACTGCCGCTTGCGATGCGCGATCTCACGCATCACCAGGTGTGATTCCGGGGCACCCCATCGGCATGAAGGGTTGCCGTCCAGCTAGCCGGTCCTTGATCGCTGGAGCTCTGCACCTTCCCCGACGATAGTGCTCGGACACCGCACCGACAATCGTCCCGGTACCGCTGTGGCGGCTTCAGCGGTCCGTGACCTCACACTTTGGTGCGGCTGACAGTTTCGCTCTCGAGGATTCGAACCTCCGCGCGCGCCAAGCGACGCTCGGCTTCCGCTGCGGCCACCGGCTCGCCCACCGACGCGTACTCCCCGAGCGGAACCACCGAATGCACGATCGTCTCGTCGTAGACGTGAACGAGATTGCAGCCTTGCGCACCGTCTCGGCCACGCTGCCCGCCCACCACCACATTGAGATCCTGGGTGTAGCACGTCGACGATGCCACCGACACCGGAATTCCGGCGAACGTCGCCGACGTCGAGAAATGCAGATGACCGGCCAGAATCGCGCGTACGTCGCTGCCCCGCAGCACATCGGCCAATCGAGACTGCTCACGCAACTCTACCAACACCGCCAGGTCCTGGACACACGGCACCGGCGGGTGATGCATCGCCACGATGGTGCCGTCCCGCGCTGGAACGGTCAATTCGCTTCGTAGCCAGTCCAACTGGTGGTCACTGAGCTCACCGTAATGTTGACCGGGCACCGTCGAATCCACAGTGACGAGACGAAGACCGTCGATGTCGTAGACCCGATCGAGCGGAAGTTCGCTCGGCGCCTCACCGAGCAGTACCGACCTGAGTTGACCACGGTCGTCGTGGTTACCCATCGCCCAGATGATCTGCGTACCGAGTTCCTCGACCACCGGGTCGACAATCTCCTTGAGCGTCGCGTACGCGTCACGATCTCCCTGATCGGTCAGATCGCCGGTGAACACCAACGCATCAGGCTTGACCCCGGATGCCACGAGCCCGTCGAGGACCTGACTCAGCCGCTTCGACGCGTCCACCGCGTCGTAGAGTTCACCTTCGGCCACCAGATGTGTATCGCTCAGATGGACCAGGAAATGTTTCGGACGCGGATACTCGGCATTTCGCGCACTCATCGGTTACTCGCTTCCGCTCGTTGTTCCCCGGAACGATGTCGACGCCGACGCCTCGGTACCGCTGTCTCCGACCATCGACACTAGTCAATCGAGCACGGGTGTCGACCCGGGGTGTCTACGACCAACAGAAAGCGAACTCGGCGTAGCACTCCGATATCCGACAACACGCCCTCTTTTCGGCCGGTCCGCGACGATCCGATTCGAACGACACCGCCACGATCTCAGCTCTGCGGCAACGCACATCCCGCTCACGGTAGTGTGAATACGGAACCGACCAATCAGCACCCCGAACGAAGAGACAAACCTTCGTTCGAATGAGAGGAACCTCGATGGGCGTCACACTTGCCAAGGGCGGCAACGTATCTCTGTCCAAGGCCGCACCCAACCTGAGTAGGGTCGCAGTCGGCCTCGGCTGGGATGCACGCAGCACCAGCGGTGCCGATTTCGACCTCGATGCGAGCGCACTGATCACCGGTGCCGACCGCAGAGTCCTGTCCGACCTGCACTTCGTCTTCTACAACAACCTCCGCTCGCCCGACGGTTCCATCGAGCACACCGGCGACAATCTGACCGGCGACGGCGACGGCGACGACGAGGTCATCAACATCGACCTCTCGGCGGTACCGCCGAACGTGACCAACATCTTCTTCCCGGTCTCCATTCACGATGCCGACGCTCGTCTGCAGTCCTTCGGCCAGGTCACCAACGCCTACATTCGCGTCGTCGACCTCGTCACCAGCTCCGAGTTGGCTCGCTACGACCTCTCCGAGGACGCGTCCACCGAAACGGCCATGGTCTTCGGTGAGCTGTACCGCCACAACAGCGAGTGGAAGTTCCGCGCCGTCGGTCAGGGCTACGCGTCCGGCCTGGCCGGAATCGCCCGTGATTACGGCGTCAACATCTGATCGACCATCACAACCAGTCAAGGCTCGATCCACCCCGGATCGAGCCTTGACTGGTTTGCGCCGCCGGCTACCTCCCGGTGATCAGCGCTGCAGAACTGCGCGCGCCAGGTACTTGGCCCACGGAGCATCCGACGTAGCGCCGAACCTTCCAAGATCGACACCTGTGGCGCCGACCAATCCGAGTACTTCCGCGGTGCGGTCAGTCGGATAACTGCGTTCCCAGGTGGACCATCCGCTTTCGGAGACTTCCACCGACCGGATAGTCCTGGTTGCACCCGACACGAAGCGATGCCTGTCCGCCGGTTCCAATCCGGCGGCGACAGCCAGCAGTACGAGAAGCTCCGCAGCCCGCCTACATCCGCCCGCCGATACCGGTATACCGGCAACCATCGCACCCCACAGAGCGTCACAGTCATGTATTGCGCGAGCACCACGTTCGGTCAGCGCTACCCGTCCGTCGAACTTTCGCAGTAGTCCGAAGCCGCGTAACACCGCGAACATCGACTTCGCCTTCGGTAGATTGACGGCCCCCAATTCGGGTTCGTCGAGGTGGGAGTCGACCAGAGAATAAAAGTCGTCAGCCCTCAAACCTTTCGCGCCGACCAGCGTCAATACCGACCGCAGCCGCGCCGTTCCCGCAGTCATCACATCGGCGGGGACACCTCGCGGCACCTCGACTCCCGGCACCTCTATCTCGGCCTGGTCGAACACCTTTCGAAATCCGGGCCGGCCGGGCTCTTCCGAGGTATTCAGCCGCTCGATCAGATTGTTCAGATCGGACAGTTCGGTTCCGCGTGGTGCCGGAAGAACTCGGCCCGTGCCGGGCAGACGCTCGTTTGCCTCCCTGATCGAGAACCGGGTCGGGTCGAAGGTGGTGTCTATCCACTCCAACGTCCACTGCGCCGAACGCAGACGTGCCGATGCCAGCACACCCAACAGTTGTTCGAACTCCCCCGGGCCTGGGCAGTTCTCCGGTGGACATGCACCCGCACCCGCCACACATATCGGCAATCTGTGGACGAAGCTGTCGCTCGGCAATTCGAGAGTTATCGTATGGCGCCAGTTCGCCAATCGACCGTACAGATGGAACAGCTCGTCGCCCGGCGTCGATAGCACGTCCTCCAGCCGCACACCGGCTTCGATCACCTCGTTCGTTCCCGGAGGTAGTCGGTCGCCGGACGTTGGAAATCCGATGTACCCGCAGTCGGGCCCGTCGTGAGCTACCGACCACTTGTGAGACTGGGTGCCGGACCATCCCACGCTCTGACAGACGACCGAATGAAGATCCTCGAGGTACATATCCGAGGAGACGACGATCCGCCGCCAGATCGGCACGGCACAATCGCCGAGCTCTATCCGCAAGGTGTAACGAGCCGGCCGTCGGCGACCTTTCGATCGAGGATCTTTCGGTTCCGGTACCTCGACGACCTTTTCCCGGACGTGGTCTGGTTCCGTCGGAACGAGTCGCAGATGCGACGCACTCGGTCCACGGGAAATCACCATGTCGAGCAGCTTATTCCACCGCGGCTCTTCGAGGAACTTTTGGACAGTCCCGAGGCCGACGCGATCGAACATTATCGGAAAGGTAATCGGTGGAAAATACGAATACCAGAAATGAGTAAAGCCCCCCAACTGTGTTGGGGGGCTTTACTGAATGTGTGTTCGGCGGTGTCCTACTCTCCCACACCCTGTCGAGTGCAGTACCATCGGCGCTGAAGGGCTTAGCTTCCGGGTTCGGAATGGGACCGGGCGTTTCCCCTTCGCTATGGCCGCCGTAACTCTATGAAACTGTCACAGTGGACGATAACCGCGATCAGCGGACACCATGTTCGGATCCACCCTTGTGGCCGGCTCGGTGAGCTGGGGTGGGGGGTGGGTGCGAACATCATGTTCGGTGATCGGGTATCTGTGTTGTTTCAGATACCGCACAGTGGACGCGTAGCTTCTTTGTGGTAAGTCCTCGGCCTATTAGTACCAGTCACCTGCATGCGTTACCGCACTTCCAGTTCTGGCCTATCAACCCGGTGGTCTGCCGGGGGCCTTACCCCCTCGAGGGGGTGAGAAACCTCATCTTGGAACAGGCTTCCCGCTTAGATGCTTTCAGCGGTTATCCCTTCCGAACGTAGCTAACCAGCGGTGCTCCTGGTGGAACAACTGGCACACCAGAGGTTCGTCCGTCCCGGTCCTCTCGTACTAGGGACAGCCTTCCTCAAGTTTCTTACGCGCGCGGCGGATAGAGACCGAACTGTCTCACGACGTTCTAAACCCAGCTCGCGTGCCGCTTTAATGGGCGAACAGCCCAACCCTTGGGACCTACTCCAGCCCCAGGATGCGACGAGCCGACATCGAGGTGCCAAACCATCCCGTCGATATGGACTCTTGGGGAAGATCAGCCTGTTATCCCCGGGGTACCTTTTATCCGTTGAGCGACACCGCTTCCACTTGCCGGTGCCGGATCACTAGTCCCGACTTTCGTCCCTGCTCGACCTGTCAGTCTCACAGTCAAGCTCCCTTGTGCACTTGCACTCGACACCTGATTGCCAACCAGGCTGAGGGAACCTTTGGGCGCCTCCGTTACATTTTGGGAGGCAACCGCCCCAGTTAAACTACCCACCAGGCACTGTCCCTGAACCAGATCATGGTCCGAGGTTAGAGGTCCAATTCGATCAGAGTGGTATTTCAACAACGACTCCACGATAACTGGCGTCACCGTTTCACAGTCTCCCACCTATCCTACACAAACCGAACCGAACACCAATACCAAGCTGTAGTGAAGGTCCCGGGGTCTTTTCGTCCTGCCGCGCGTAACGAGCATCTTTACTCGTAATGCAATTTCGCCGAGTCTATGGTTGAGACAGCTGAGAAGTCGTTACGCCATTCGTGCAGGTCGGAACTTACCCGACAAGGAATTTCGCTACCTTAGGATGGTTATAGTTACCACCGCCGTTTACTGGGGCTTAAATTCTCAGCTTCGCTCCGAAAAGCTAACCGGTCCTCTTAACCTTCCAGCACCGGGCAGGCGTCAGTCCGTATACATCGTCTTACGACTTCGCACGGACCTGTGTTTTTAGTAAACAGTCGCTTCTCACTGGTCTCTGCGGCCCCACCCAGCTCAGGAAGTAAATTCCGTCACCAGACGAGGCCCCCCTTCTCCCGAAGTTACGGGGGCATTTTGCCGAGTTCCTTAACCATAGTTATCTCGATCGCCTTAGTATTCTCTACCTGACCACCTGTGTCGGTTTGGGGTACGGGCCGTGTGAAAGCTCGCTAGAGGCTTTTCTCGGCAGCATAGGATCACTGAATTCGCCTCAATCGGCTACGCATCACGTCTCAGGCTTGTATGCGCCCCGGATTTACCTAGGACACGCCCTACACGCTTACACCGGTATTACCACTGACCGGCCCAGCTACCTTCCTGCGTCACCCCATCGCTTGACTACTACCAGGAAAGGTCCCACGCATCCACCAACTCGAGACCCGAAGGTCTTCTCGCGGCTTCAGGGCAGTTAGTACTCCTGATTCATCATGGGCGCGTTCAC
>NZ_JBMHHW010000001.1:2500-1127500 GCF_049739425.1 Rhodococcus sp. 27YEA15 | reverse complement strand
GAAGTATCAATACCGCTCGCTGCCGCGCGGACAGGTGTTGAAGTGCAGCGATCAGCGCCAACCGGACCGAATCCCGGTTGACCACCAAAGTCGCCGGATCGTTGCCTTCCACCAAGGACGAATCGGCGATGGGTTCGAGCCACGCGATTTCCTGCCTTTCGACGAGGTCGTCGGCCGGATCGGAACTCGGCGCGCCCAGCCCCGTCGGAAGCGGCCGCTTGGCTCTTCCGTCGAGTGCCGTCAACGTCGTGTTGGTCGCTATCCGGTACAACCACGTCCGCACGGACGATCGACCTTCGAACTTGGCGTAGCTCCGCCAAGCACGGATGTAAGTCTCTTGGACCAGATCTTCGGCGTCGTGGATCGAGCCGGTCATCCGGTAACAGTGAGCCAGAAGCTCGCGTCGATGCTTGCCGAACAAGGCGACGAATTGGTCGTCCGCCGAGACAGTGACCGTCATCTCGTCGAGGCTAGTCGCCCATCCGCACCCACGCACGGCACGCGTCGGCCCCTGGAATCACATTCACGAGACCGACCGCTTGGAACTGCCCGCACGAACCTCCCCGACTCCGGCTGGTCGGAATGTCTTCGCTACCGGCCGGACCTTTCACCGCTCGATCGATCGGTCAGCTGCCCCGCACTCAGAAGTCCACTCACGATCCCCGACTCGGCCACCACCACCGTCCGAGTATCGGCGCCGATCCGCTTCACCGCCGCCCCGAGGGACTCGAACGCGCCGACCACCGACAACGGAACCGAGAGATGTTCCGTCACAACGCTTGTGGGATTCGCCGCAATCAGGTCGTTGCGCGTAACCGATCCGACGATCTCCGCGACCACCAACGAGCTCGGCGTTCTCCTCAAAACGACCGGCAGTTCCGGGCGATCACCGAGCACCTCGAGCGCCTCGGCGACGGTGGCATCGGAGGGAACGGTCAGCGGATCGAGTGTGTCACCGAGTAGGTCGGTGACCGCCACGTCACCGGTTCGATCGTCGAACCCGAGACGGGCGACCCAGTCGTCGTCGAAGTACTTGGACAGGTAGGCGCGCCCGGAATCCGGGATCAACACGACAACTGTCGCATCGGCCGGCAACGTCCGGGCCAACCGCAGCGCCGCCGCGACCGCTGCACCGCCGGACCCTCCGACGAGCAGCCCCTCGCGACGCGCCAGTGCCCTGACGGTGGTGATCGCTTCACGATCGGTGACCGTCAGGATCGAGTCGACGACGCTGCGGTCATAGCATTCCGGCCAGATGTCCTCCGGCGAATCCGGGTGAAGAAAGTGCCCGATCGACTCGATGTAGTAGGCACGCCCGTCCCCACCGTTGTACGTGGAGTTCAGCGGATCGGCCCCGACAACCGTCACGAATCCGTCGGACACCTCCTTCAGATACCTCCCGGTACCGCTGATCGTGCCACCGGTGCCGATCCCCGCCACGAAATGAGTGATTCGTCCTCCGGTCTGCTGCCAGAGTTCGGGCCCGGTGCTCGCATAGTGAGCACCGATGTTGGCAGGGTTGTCGTACTGTCCGGCCAACCAGCCACCCGGTGTCTCGTCGGCGATTCGGCGTGCGATGTTTCGGACGTGATCGGGATGGTCGGTGGGCCGCGCTCCCTCGGTCACCCGCACCTCGGCGCCGTGGGCGCGCAGGAACGCGACCTTTTCGGCACTCGTCTTGTCCGGAACGACGACGATCGTGCGGTAGCCACGAGAGGCCGCCACCATCGCGAGGCCGATTCCCGTGTTACCCGAGGTTCCCTCGACCACGGTACCGCCCGGGGCCAGCTCGCCCGAACTCTCGGCAGCCTCGATCATCGAACGCGCGGCCCGATCCTTGACGCTGCCACCCGGATTGAGGAACTCGAGTTTCGCGTACACCGCGGCCTCGATCCCTTCGGTCACGGCGTTCAAGCGAACCAACGCAGTATTTCCGATTGCTGCCGCGACGGTTTCGTAAACGTTCAATCCCGGAGCCGACGGCAACGCCGTGGACTCGACAGCCACGCCGGCACTCATGCGTTCCCCGGTACGTCGTAACGTGATTCAATTCGAAAACCGATGCTGCCGAATACTATTCGACGAATCATCATTGTCCACCCGTATCTGGTAGCCGACTGCGGCAAGGCCGACCTTCGTACCCTGATTCGAGAATCCTCCACGACGGAGCTGTCGGCAACCGTTGAACTCATCACGAAGGAAATACGGGGGCGTGAACTCACCGTGGAGCTTGCACGCGGGTCAGCTGAGAGGACTTTCGTAGCGTGAAGCCGAGAGATTCGTAGAGCCTGATCGCGTTCGTGTTGGACTGCACGGCATGCAGGAACGGGCGTTCACCGCGGTCGCGGATTCCGGCCGCCACCGTCCGGACGAGCCTGGTGCCCAGACCGCGACCACGGAAAGCCGAATCCGTGCACACGGCACTGATCTCGGTCCATCCCGGCGGATGCATCCTCTCCCCCGCCATAGCCACGAGCGCACCGTCGACGTGGATCCCGTAGTACGTTCCCATTTCGATCGTCCGCGGCAAGAAGGGACCGGGTTTGGCCCGCTCGATCAAAGCCAAGATCTCCGGGACGTCCTCGGTACCCAGGACGCGAGCCTGCGGATCGACGGCAACCTCGAGCGCGGAGCCGTCCATCTGTACGGATCCGAAATGATCGAGCGCTGTCCAACCGGTGGGCAGCTGATGCCCGAATCCGCGCAACCCGGTGATCCCCCCGGGCCCGATCAGAGTATGCAGATCGTCCCAGTCCTGATCGTCCAGTTCGGGTGGGTGTCCGACGAACGGCGCAACAGTCGAGTCGTACCGTGCAACTCTTCCGACCCAGTGCGCGAATCGCGCGTGATGCCCTCGAAGACTCTGCCGGACCGGATCGTCGAGTGGATGGATCTCCAACTGTTGATCGGAAGGTCCTGCAAGCGACTCCACAGCCGTCTTCATCGTACTCACACCTCATCCTGTCGCTACACCGTCGAACCGGACGGCGGTAGTCACTCTGAACCTCAACGATACGAAGAACCCGTGGCACAAGCGCCGGATAGAATCACGCTGATCCTGACCGCAGGGCAGCAAGTGCTCGTACGCAGAGCACGCGCGCATACGGATCGGTGTGCGTTCGAACCTCGACGACTCGGCCACTCTCGGTTGCCGGCGCAGCCTCGACGAAAGGATCTCCATGAGCCCTCGAATTTCGTTCCGACCGGCGTTCGACAAACTCGCCTTGAAGGAAATGGATTCTGCGACACTGGTTTTTGCGATCGAAGACGCGCTCGACGAGAAAGCGTCGGCCGACCGAATTCTGAGGTCGGCCATGGAGGTAGCCGCGCTCGCCCACGTGGACCAGTTTCGCAAGAACGGAATCACCGCGAACAGGGATCCCTACATCGTTCATCCGTTGAGGAATGTCCTGCGGCTCATCCGATACGGCTGCACCGACATCGAAGTACTGGCAGCTACCGCGCTCCACGATACGGTGGAGGATCAGCCGGCATCAGTCATCCGCCTTCTGTCCGGAGAATCACCCGCGCATGCGGACCCATTGAAACTTCGGCGAGACGCCGACCGACTCATCGCGCGGGATTTCGGTGAACGTATCGCACATATCGTTGCGGCAGTGACAAATCCGGTCGACATGGACACCAGCGGTGACGGACCGCGCAGTTATCAGTCGCACGTGATCGCGGCAATTACGGACCCGTCGGTCTTTCTGGTCAAGTTCAGTGACTACGTGGACAACGCAGGCAGTGTCAAATACTTGGAGAAGGGTTCGCAAGCGAGGCTGCTCGGAAAATACGAGCCACTCGTAGATTCCTTCCGGCAGGCGGCGCTCTCCTTCGGCGACACGCTTGGGTTGCCGACATCGGGCCTCGAGGCCATCGCCGAACGCATCACGCTCATCGAGAAAGACTTCCTGACGTTGCATTCGGAGGAGTAAGCCGGCCGCTGTCCTTCGTTCGGATCAATGCGCGCAGTCGGGGTTCACTCTCGGCACCGCCCACGCGAGCCCGACTCGACCACGACCACAGGCCCGATGCCGGGGCCGCCCTGTCCAGCGGCCCCTCCGACGTAGCGGTCTCGAATCCTTTCGGTCAGGAACGTTACGGGGCAACGAGTTACAGAACCAGTCCGGGCATCGGCGATACGAACTCCTTGCAGGGCAATCGCTTCCCTGAGCAGCAGAGAGGGATTTCACACACCCGAAGGCTCGTCGAATGGCACCAGATCGACGTCGGCGACCCGCACTTCTTCACAGCTCGAGACAGATCACGACCCTTCCGGGCCGTTCGACGCAGATGCACAACCGGCGCGCCACGATTGATCCCACCCGAACCGAAACGACTCCAGGACAATTGTCCAATGCAACATCTCGTCCGGACGCCCGAAGAAATGATCTCCGATAAATACCCGCCAGTAGTACCGATGAGTAATAATTGCCAATCTCGAACAATTCATTGAACATTCATTTCGGTTACCAGTCGGTATTCGATTTATCCGCTCATTTCCAGCGGTCGTGATACGTGTCACAGGGCATGAAAAGCATTGCGCCGCAAATGGACAAGGCGTTTAACGTAACCGTAGTTCACATTGACTAATGACATCGAATTCGCCCAGGTGACAGAGGCGACGCAATAATGCATCCTTAGATAAACCGGGGCTTCCTGGAAGTAGACATAATGAGTTGCCGATTTGTGATCGGAGTGGTTCTGAGTTTGCACCGCCGGCGCGATGCACACGCTGCATCCAAAGGCATGACGGCCACATCGGGCATCACGGGCTCGACAAATCGAACACGACGATCACTGAACGACGCACCACGGTGAAAGTACAGCGCATCGCGGCGTAGTTCACAAACCGGACCAACCGGGGTGTTGAATCCGGTAAGCACATCAACAACGTAAACGACAACGAATCTGATAGAGGACGGTGGCAGTGACAATGTTCAAACGAATCGCAGTGGTCAATCGAGGTGAAGCCGCGGTACGCCTGATCCGGGCCGTACGCGAACTCAACGCCGAACACGACTACGGCATTCGCGTCATTGCACTGCACACCGAGGCCGAGCGCCGCGCCATGTTCGTCCGCCAGGCCGACGAAGGCGTCACTCTCCGGGCCACCGGCACCGGCAGCCCCTACCTCGACTACGTCGAACTCGAACGGGCGCTACTCGCCGCGAAAGCCGACGCCGTATGGGTCGGCTGGGGATTCGTCGCCGAAGATCCCGCGTTCGCGGAGGTCGTCGCGAAACTGGGCATCACGTTCATCGGGCCAAGCGCCGACGCGATGCGCTTGCTCGGCGACAAGGTAGCCGCGAAGATCCTCGCCGAGAAGGTCGGCGTTCCCGTCGCACCGTGGAGCGGCGGCCCGGTCGAAACCCGCGCCGACGCCCGTCGTCACGCACAAGCGATCGGCTATCCGCTGATCATCAAGGCCCGCAGCGGCGGCGGTGGCCGCGGAATCCGCAAGGTGTGGGCCGAGGACGAACTCGAAGTCGCCCTCGAACGCACCCAGGGTGAAGCCGAGCGATCCTTCGGCGACCCTGTCGTCTTCCTCGAACGCCTCGTCACCGATGCCCGTCACGTCGAGGTTCAGGTCATCGCCGACAACCACGGCAACGTCTGGGCTCCGGGCGTCCGTGACTGCTCCATCCAGCGTCGTAACCAGAAGGTCATCGAAGAGTCCGCCTCACCGGTCCTGACCGAAGAGCAGTCCGATCACCTCAAGGCCGTGTCCGCAGAACTGGTCAAGGCAGCCGGCTACCAAGGTGCAGGCACCGTCGAATACCTCTACCAACCGCAGAACCAGCTGTTCACGTTCCTCGAGGTCAACACGCGCCTTCAGGTGGAGCACCCCATCACCGAGGTCACCACCGGCATCGACCTGGTCAAGCTGCAGATCCTCGTCGCCAGCGGCGAAGAACTGATCGGCGACTGCCCGCCCGCGTTCGGTCACGCCGTCGAGGCGCGTCTCAACGCCGAAGACGCCGACAACGACTTCGCTCCGGCCCCCGGAACCGTGCAGCTACTCAAGTTCCCCCTCGGCTCCGGCATCCGCGTCGACACCGGCATTGCGGCCGGCGACGTCATCCCGCCGGACTACGACTCCATGGTCGCCAAGGTCATCGCGTGGGGCCGCACCCGTCCCGAGGCTCTCGCCCGACTGCGCACCGCGCTCCGCGAAACCACGGTCGTACTCGACGGCGGCACCACCACCAAGTCGTTCCTGCTCGACCTCCTCGATCGAGACGAAGTCATCTCCGCATCCGCGGACACCGGGTGGCTCGACCGCACCGGTGCCCTCGACGCCACCACCCGCCGCGCCGACGTCGCCCTGATCGCCACCGCGATCGACGCCTACGACGCCGAGGAATCCCTCGAGCGGGCCGCGTTCCTCGCCTCGGCCCGCGGTGGTCGCCCCCGCGCCAACCACGCGATCGGCCGCGCCGTCGAACTGAACTACCAAGGCCAGGCCTACAAGCTGACCGTCGGCCGGATCGGCCCGCATCGCTACCGCGTCGCCGGTGATGCCGGTGACATCGAGGTCGACGTCGACCGTCTCGGCGATTTCGAATCCCGTCTGGTGATCGGTGACCGACGCTTCCACGTCGTCACCGTCGCGAGCCCCGCCCGCTACCTCGTCGAGGTGGACGGCATCAGCCACCAGATCAGCCAGGACGACGCCGGTGTCGTCCGCGCACCCGCGCCCGCCGTAGTGGTCGCGGTACCCGTCGCCGTCGGCGACGACGTCGAAGCAGGCTCCATTCTGCTGGTTCTCGAATCCATGAAGATGGAGACCGCAGTGCGCGCACCGTACGCGGGCAAGGTTCGAGAAGTCCTGGCAACGGTCAACTCCCAGGTCGATGCGGGAGCCCCACTGCTGCGCGTCGACCAGGCAGGTGAAGACACCGTCACCGAGAAGGCGCCCCGAGTCGAATTCGCGTTGCCGACGGCGGTTTCAGGCACCGACGCCCGCGACGACGCACAGGCTCAGCTCGAGGCACTGACGGCGATGATCAGCGGCTACGACGTCAGCGGCGCACAGGCCAACTCCGTCCTCGCCGAGTACGACGCCTTGCGCAGCTCCCTCGACGCACACGATCGCGTCCTGATCCAGGCCGAGCTCGCCGTGCTCACCACCTTCGCCGACATCTGTGAACTCTCCCGCAACAAGCCCACGTCGGGCGAGTCGGCGCGCGATGAATCGGTCCACAGCCCGCGCGAGCATTTCCACACGTTCCTGCATTCCCTCGACGTCGAACGCGAAGGTGTCCCCGCCACCTTCCGGGTCAAACTCGAACGCGCACTGCGGCATTACGACGTCACCGACCTCGACGACCGTCCGGCCGTCGAGGAGGCCGTGTACCGCCTGTTCCTCGCGCTCCAACGGATGGACTCCCAGATCCCGGTCATCGCTGCGCTTCTCGAAGGCTGGCTCAGCGACGACAAGGCACCCGGCTGCTCCACCCAGGAACTCGGCGAAGTCCTCGACCGACTCATCGGAGCCACCCAGGTCCGCTACCCCGTCATCGGCGATGTCGCGCGCAACCTGCGATTCCGCGTGTTCGACGAGCCGCGCATCCGCAAGGTCCGCGAAGACGTCTACGACGGTGTCCGCGGCAACCTCGCGTACCTCGAAGAGCAGCCCGATGCCGCCGACTACCAGCAGCGCATCGCGAATCTTGTGGCCACCCCGGAGCCGCTGCTCGATCTGTTGGGCCGCAAGATCGGTCTCGGCAGCCGTGACGCCGGTCCGTTGCTCGAGGTCATCACCCGCCGCTACTACAAGATTCACTCCTTCGAGGACGTCAAGGTATTCGAGCACGTCGATCGCCGATTCGTGACCGGAAACTTCGACCTCGTCGGCGACGGCCTGCACCTGATCTCCACCGTCGGCGAATTCGATGCTCTCGCCACTGCGCTCGAGGACGTCACCGCGATCGCCCAGGACGCGCCCGCCGGACGCGGACTCGTCGTGGACATCTACCTCGACTGGCCGAACCAGCCGAGCGACGGCGACGCACTCGTCGAGACACTGCGCACCGCACTGGCCCACAACGAGACCGTCACCGGTGCTCGCCGTGTCACCGTCATCGTGTGCAACCCCAACGGCGGCCGTGTCCGCTGGGTGACGTTCCGTCAGATCGACGGAGAACTGGTCGAAGACCACATCATCCGCGACATGCACCCCTTGACGGGGCAGCGCCTGGACATGTGGCGGCTGAAGAACTTCGACGGAAAGCGCCTACCTGCACCGGAGAACACCTACCTGTTCCATCTGACCGCCAAGGAGAACCCGGCCGACGAGCGCCTGATCGCACTCGCCGAAATCCGGGACGTCACACCGCAACTGGACGAGCACGGACAGATGGTGGCACTGCCCGCCATCGAGCGCACCCTCGCCGCGTGCCTCGACGGCATCCGCCGCGCCCAGTCCCGGCGCGGAGACAAGCGTCGACTCGCCGCCAACCGGGTAGTGCTCTACGTCTGGCCGGTGGCCGACGTTCCCGCCGACCGGTTCTCCGTGATCGCGCAGAACGCCGCCCGGCTCACCGTCGGCGCCGGTCTCGAGGAAATCACTCTCATCACCCGGCTCAAGGACGCATCCGGTGGAACGTCGGAGGAAGTCGCGCTGCGCTTCTCGTACCGCGCCGGCGCCGGGGTGGTCATCAACAAGACGGCCCCGCCCACCGAGCCACTGTTGCCGCTGGACGCCTACAACCAGAAGGTGCTCAGCTCACGGGCCCGCGGCACCGTCTACCCGTACGAACTCGTCCCACTGCTCACCGGAGCCACGGGAACGTTCACCGAACACGACATCGACGACGCGGGCGAGCTGGTGCCCGTCGATCGTCCGCATGGCCTCAACAAGGCCGGTATCGTCGTCGGCCTCGTCACCACCCCCACCGCCCGCTACCCCGAGGGCATGACTCGTATCGCGCTCTTCGGTGACCCCACCAAAGCACTCGGCACCGTCGCCGAGGCCGAATGCGCCCGCGTCGTGGCCGCTATCGACCTCGCCGAAAAGCTCGGCGTCCCCGTCGAGTGGTTCACCCTGTCTTCCGGTGCGACCATCTCCATGGCCTCCGGTACCGAGAACATGGACTGGGTATCGCGAGCCCTGCGCCGCATCATCACCTTCACTCAGGCGGGCGGCGAGATCAACATCGTCGTGACCGGCATCAACGTCGGCGCCCAGCCGTACTGGAATGCCGAAGCCACGATGCTCATGCACACCAAGGGCATCCTGGTGATGACCCCGGACAGCGCCATGGTCCTGACCGGCAAGCAGTCGCTCGACTACTCCGGTGGTGTCTCGGCCGAGGACAACTTCGGCATCGGCGGCTACGACCGCGTCATGGGCCCCAACGGCCAGGGCCAGTACTGGGCACCCGACCTGACCGTCGCCTGCGAGATCCTGTTCCGCCACTACGACCACTCCTATCTGGCCGTGGGCGAACGGTTCCCGCGCCGCGCCGCCACCACCGACCCCGTCGACCGCGACGTGCGCAGCTTCCCGCACACCCATCCGTCGAGCGACTTCACCACCGTCGGTGACATCTTCTCCATCGCCACCAACCCGGACCGTAAGAAGCCCTTCGACATTCGGACCGTCATGCGTTCGGTGGTCGACCAGGACCACACCGTCCTCGAGCGCTGGGCCGACATGGCAGGCGCCGACACCTCCGTGGTCATCGACGCCCACCTTGCCGGTTACCCCGTCACCGTCATCGGCATCGAATCCCGCGCGATTGCGCGTAAGGGCCATTACCCCGCCGACGGTCCGGACACCTGGACCGCAGGAACCCTGTTCCCGAACTCTTCGAAGAAGACCGCCCGAGCCATCAACGCCGCCAGCGGAAACCGGCCCGTCGTGGTGCTGGCGAATCTGTCCGGCTTCGACGGATCGCCCGAGTCGCTGCGCAACATCCAGCTCGAATACGGCGCCGAAATCGGCCGCGCCATCGTCAACTTCGACGGCCCCGTCGTGTTCTGTGTCGTCTCCCGCTACCACGGCGGCGCGTTCGTCGTGTTCTCCGGAGCACTCAACGACAACATGGAAGTTCTCGCCGTGGAAGGATCGTTCGCGTCCGTCCTCGGCGGTGCCCCCGCCGCCGCCGTCGTCTTCACCCGCGACGTCAACACCCGCACCAACAACGATCCCAAGATCCAACAACTCGAAGCCGACCTCGCAGCAGCCGAGGCCGACACCGAGAAAGCGCACCTGCGCGTGGAACTGAACGCCCAACGCATCGCCGTCCGCAACGAAAAACTCGGCGAGGTGGCCGCCGAGTTCGAGGCGATCCACAACATTCAGCGCGCCCGCGACGTCGGCTCCGTCGACCACATCGTGCCCGCCGCCGAACTGCGCCCGCAGATCGTCGCCGCCGTCGAACGCGGAATGGCCAGGGCACAGTCCCACTGAGTTCTGCACCTCCGAGCGGGGCCGGGCGATCGAATTCGATTGCCCGGCCCCGCTTTCTCGTCTGCGCCCTCGTGCCGCGAAGACCCGAACGTCAGCGGCGCGGTACGGTTCTGAACACACCATTCGAGCAGACATGCGACAAAAGGAGCATCCCTGATGGCATTGATCGGCAACTCGGACCTGGACGTCTTTCGGCTGAACCTGGGCGGAAACCCCTTCGGGTGGACCGCCGACGAACAGACGTCGTTCGCGATCCTCGACACGTTCGCCGAAGCCGGTGCCAACTTCGTCGACACCTCCGACTCCTACACGGCGTCGGCACCAGGGAACTCCGGTGGTGAATCCGAGACCATCATCGGCAAGTGGCTCACCGATCGCGGCCTGCACGAGGACATCGTCGTCGCCACCAAAGTGAGCCGTCACCCCGACTTCCCAGGATTGAAGGCCGAGAACATCGCGGCCGCCGCCGAAGCGTCGCTGCGCCGCTTGCAGACCGATCACATCGATCTGTACTACGCACACTTCGACGACCCCGACACACCGCTCGAAGAGACCCTTGGAGCATTCGACTCCTTGGTGACCGCGGGCAAGGTCCGCTACCTCGGGATCTCCAACTACACCCCGGACCGGATCCGCGAATGGCTGCGGATCGTCGACGACAACGGCTACGCCAGACCGGTCGCGCTTCAACCTCACTACAATCTCGTACACCGAAACTCGTACGAACCCGAATTGGCATCCATCGCGACCGAGAACAACCTCGGCGTGTTCCCGTACTTCGCGCTCGCTTCGGGCTTCCTGACCGGTAAATACCGTACCCGTGCCGATCTCGAGGGCAGTCCGCGTGCGCGCCTGACCGGGGGCTACTTCAACGACGCCGGTCTCGCCGTCGTCACCGAACTGTCGAAGATCGCCGACGCGCACGACAGCGAGCCCGCCACCGTGGCGTTGGCATGGCTACTGACCCGCCCCGGTGTCACCGCACCCATCGCGAGCGTCAGCCGGGCGGAACAACTACCCGCGGTGTTGGACGCACCCAATCTCGTACTGTCCTCCGACGAGCTCGATCGGCTCGACCACGTCTCGGCGGCAGTACAGGCCTGACATTCAGGCCGAACGCCGACGCGAACCGAGAGCTGTACGACCGATGGCCCAGAACGACCAACCGTCGTGGCTCTCGGTGTCACCGGAAATGTGGCCGGTGACAGCGTTGGCCGCTGCCGTAGGACTCGGGAACCGTCGACCCTGCATCGGGCCCTGCACGATCTCCATGACCTCGGTGACCTCGTCGAAACGTCCCACCCACCGGTAGCCGTGGCAATCCGCCGTCACCTCGATGCGGACGTCGACGACCTCCACCTCCTCCACGCCCCCGGATCGTCGCTTCTTGGCGGCGGCCGGGAGCGACGCTCGTTTGGTCGCCTTCGGTGGCTCGACGTGGATACTCGGATCCTTCACCGCAGCCAACGCGAGAACATCCCATCGATCACGGCCGTGCACGACGCGTCCACGAGGAATCGCATGGTGTCCCGTACGCGTTCGGCCCGGGCTGTCCATGATCCACAGATCGACCTCGGCCCGGATGTCGTCCGCCACCTCGACGGACGGCAACACGAAGAACTCGTGAGGCTCGACCGCCAGATCGACGAAGACCCAGAACTCCGAACGTGTGTCGTCACTGTCGAGTGATTCGTCCTGACGGCGCGCCTGCCAGTCGCCGTCGAGCTTGGAACGAACCCGGACGATTCGGACCGATCCGTCGTCGCCTGTCACCTGCACCGGATTGCGCCGAGAATGGGTGAGTCGCACGGCTTTTCCACCGCGCTGGGTCACTTCGCCGATGAACGCATTGATGCCGCGGCTGGCGGTGTCTTCCATGGTTGCCTGTCTTCAAGCTGTCGCGCCCGCGTCGTCTGATGAATGTTTCGACCTTCGCACGGGTCGACTGCCGGTAGGCTCTCGGAACCGATCGATCGAAGGAACCAGCACAGCGGCGGCGGGCGCACCGTACCAGTTCGACCGAGCTTTCGTCTCTGCACCGACGGCCAGTGGCATCGAACCGTTCACCACGTGGCACACCGGCGTCCATGCCGGTAAGTAGCTCGACCTTACCGCGCCGGACACCAGGCTCCTACGGTGACCGGTGGTCGTTACCTGAGGTCAGTACGGCGATATCCCCGTAGAGCGCCGCCCGGTGCGCGAACATCAATTCCTCGACGCCGTCGAATTGATCGCCGACGTGGTGCGTATTGGCCGCGGACAGTTCACGAGAACCCGAGCGGGCCAGGAGGTCGTCGATCCGGCTGTCCAGACTCGCCGCATGCGCCGCGGCACGTCCGGAACTGAGCTGGGCGTCGGCCCGTGTCACCAGATCCGCGATTCGTGCAAGTGCCGCCACGCGCTCGACCAACTGGTCCCACACGACCTCGAGTGCCCCGCGGCGCGCATCGATCGAAAGCCTCGTCGATTCGTCCCTGGCCAGTGACGATGCGTGACTCAACTCCACCAGGATCGAGCGAAGAGCCACCGTGTCCACCGAGATCTGGGTGATCTCGTCGGCGAGGTCGAGTTGATTGCGTTGCACCACGAAATGGTCGGAATGCCACGCGGGCGAGCCGTTCACCCGGTCGTACAGATTGCCGGCGAGGTAGCGAAGCGCGTCGTACGGACCTGATCGGCGCGGTCCGGTATCGGTGAGGCCGTCGAGAATCTCGGTGATCCGGCGCCCGGTTCCGGCCAGCCGTCCGCTGACCTTCCCCTCGGCCAGTTGCTCGGCGATCCGGGCCGCAACCGTCTGCGTGCCGGCGGCCACCGCACCCACGCCCACCGACACAATCAACGGTATCGGGGTGGCGCAGAGCCCCGCGAACAGCGCTTCTCGCTGCTCGATCTCGAGGTGCAAGCCGTCGCGCCGATCCTTTCGTATCGCCCGGACGCTACCGGCGAAGTGACGCTGCGATCGAACCACCGCTGACGAGTGCGCCTGCAGCTTGCGCTCGAGCACCTGGATTCGACGCTCCAGTACCACCTGTACCGGGCCGATCCGAGTAGCTGCCAGCCTGCGGCTGATCCGGTCGCGCTCGTCGGTCACCTGCCGAAGTTCCGCCACCGGCTCCGGCAGGGGAAATCCGCGTCCGACTCGACGGCGCTCCCGCATGACCTCGCGGGTCGCCTCGTCGGCAAAAGCACCGGCCAGGAGCAGCGCTGCCTCCCCCGACAGTGGTGGTCGAGTCCGCTCGATGACCCCGACTTCGCACCACGCCCGCACACGAGCAGAGATTTCCGAACGGCGCGAGCTCACCGCGTCGCCGCTGATCCACTGGGAATCATCCCCTGGCGGCACACTCGCGCCACCGACTCCGTCGATGTCCGGCATCCGGTCGCTCACCTCCCCGTTCACCTGCTCCACTGTTCCAGAAACAGCGGCCGAGTGTGTGCGGAGTTTCGCGCAGTTACGCCCCCTAACCCTGAAAGCCGACGATCTCTGCCCTACCGTAGGGACGGTGACCTCCCTGCGATCGGATACGCCTGCAGGCCGGTTGCGGGCACACCGTGCAGATACGATCCCGCGCCCGGAACTCTCACCGACGGCGATCGAACACCTCCGGATGATGTTGCGCACGCGCTCCTGGACCTTGACGGAATGGCTCTCGGCGGCAGTGGACAGCGAGTATCTGGCGCCGGCCGTACTGGTCCCGGACCTGATGGACGCCGCGGTGACGCACCTCGAACATCGGGAATCACTGCTGTACCTGGCCGGGCCACGCGGACAGTATCTCGCCGCTCACAACCCTGACTGGGCGCACCTTCGCCGCGTCGGATCACGCCGGGACGAGCTGTGGCTCTCCGCCGATACGAACGACCGTATGGCCTGGTTCGACTACATTCGCACCGTGGACCCCGAACTCGCCGGTGAAGAACTGGACATTGCCTGGGACACCGCGGACACCGCGTCGAGACTCGAGTTCCTCGATCATCTGGACATCGGACTCGGCGAACACGACCACGGCCTGCTCGAACGCGCCCTCGACGATCAGTCCGTCACCGTCCGCGAACGCGCCATCCAGCTCCTGCGTCAACTTCCCGGCTCCCCGTTCGCCCTCCGCATGCGAGATCGCGCGCAAGCGTGGATTCGTCTGGAAACCAAACCCCTGCGACCACGGCTCGCCGTACGACTACCCGGATCACTCGACGAACACGCGTTGCGCGACGGAATCGAGGACGTCCACTACAAGAACAAGGGCATCAGACGCTGGTGGTTGCGCCAGGTGGTGACAGCCTCTCCCCTCGGCTTGTGGGAATCCATGACCGGCTCACCGCGCGCAGCTCTCGCCATTCCCGTAGAGACGCAGTGGCGCGACGTGATCATGGAATCATGGACTGCGGCAACAGTTCTCCAACAGAACACGGCATGGGCATCGGCATTTCTCGACCGCGACGGCCGCAACACGGACCGTCGAATCGTCGCCATCGCCGATCCACGAGAGCGTGTCGACTACATTGTCGCCGGCCACGCCGACAACTACCTGCTCGGCGTGGACGGCATCGCCCTGCTCGACGGCATCGATCGCCCCTGGCCGCTACCGATCGCCGAGAAACTGGTTGCCGCACTGGAATCCGAGGCGCAGCTGCACGCCGCCACCGGCGAGGACCTCGGCATCCATTCACGTCACAGCCACTACTCGACGTTACGCAGCGCCCAGGCCCGATTCCCTTTCGATGCGACGGCGCTGCTCCTCGAAGCCGCCTCCCGGTCCGGGGATCCAGGCTGGCAGCGGGCATTCACCGAAAGTGCAGTCAACATCGAACAGCGCAGAATACGACTGGCCGCGTTGCATCATCGATGATGCAACACGGCCGGTTCGGTTTAGATTCGAAAGATCAGACAGCAGAGACCATCTCGTGGTCTCCAACTCCGGACGCCAACACCCGCAGATGATCGTCGGCGCTACCGAGGGTGTGCTCGATGGCAACCAGCCGACTCACGTAGTGCCCCACCGGATACTCCGCGGTCATCCCGATACCGCCGTGCATCTGGATCGCCTCCTGACCGATGAGCCGCGCCGAGCGCCCGATCTGCAACTTCACCCGAGACGCGATCACCGGATCGACCACACCGTCTGCCAACGACATCGTTGCGTACAGACTCATACTGCGCGCCAACTCCAACGACACGTACAGATCCGCAGCGCGATGCGTCAGGGTTTGAAACTTCGCCAATGGAACACCGAACTGCTTGCGGGCCTTGAGGTACTCCGTGGTCAGACGCAGCGCCTCCTCCATCGCCCCGACCGCCTCGGCACACAACGCGGCCTGCTCGCGGATCTGCGCGGCCTCGATCAACGTCGACGCGTCACCGCCGTCGCCGAGTACCTCCGCCGCCGCATCGGTGAACTCGATCTGGGCGCCGCGTAAACCGTCGTGGGTGGCGAATGACTTACGCACCACTCCGGCGGCATCGGACTTGACCAGGAACAGGCCGACTCCGCCGACCGGAAGCCTCGCACTGACCACCAGGACGTCCGCGCTGCCGCCGTGACCGACCGGATTCTTGACGCCGCTGATCGTCCAGGAACCGCCGGACTCCTGCGCCGTCGTCGCACGTTCGGTTGCCGGCCAACGTAGTCCCGGCTCCTGATCGGCGAACGCCAGGAGCGTGGTGCCCTCGGCGACTGCCGGAAGGATCGACGAACGCTGCTCGGCACTACCACCGTCGGAGATCAACCCGCCAGGGGTGACCACGGCGTCCAGAACCGGTTCCGGCGCCAGCCGCCGCCCGATCTCCGTCATGACCGCGCCGATCTCCACCGGCCCGGCATCCATTCCACCGTCGGCCTCGGAGAACGTCAGACCCAACAAGCCCACCTCGGCGAGCTGCTTCCACACCTGCGAGCTCCACCCCGGATCGGAATCGGTGGTCGCGTTACGCTTCTCGGCGTCGTAGCTTCGCGCCAACAGATCCCTGGTGGTGTCGCGAAGAAGTTTCTGCTCGTCGTTGAGTTCGAAATCCATGCCACGCCTCACAATCCGAGGATCGAGGAAGCGATGATGCTGCGCTGCACTTCGCTCGATCCGCTGTAGATGGAAACCTTGCGGTAGTTCAGGTACGTCGGAGCGGAGCGCTGCGCCCACCCCGCAGACGCGATGTCGTCGCCCGCAGCGAAAGGTAACGAATCCGGGCCGGCCACGTCCATGAGAAGCTCGAGGCTGGCCTGTTGCAATTCGGAGCCGCGCAACTTCAGCAACGACGACGCCGGATTCGGTTGTCCGTCAGCTGAACCCGCCACAACCCGCAGCTGGGTGAGTTCGAGCGCGAGTAGGTCGTTCTCGAGTTCGGCCAGACGAGCCGCGAACAGCGGATCGTCGAGCAGTGTCCCGGAGCCGAGCTTGACCTCGGCGGCACGCGCTTTGGCCTGCGCCAGGCGGACCTTCGAGAAACCGACGCGAGTGACACCGGTGCGCTCGTTCCCGAGGAGGAACTTGGCATAACTCCAGCCCTGATTCTCCTCACCGACCAGATTCTCCGCCGGCACCCGAACGTCCTCGAAGAACACCTCGTTGACCTCGTGCCCGCCGTCGATCAACTTGATCGGTCGGACGGTGACGCCCGGAGTGTTCAGATCGACCAGGATGAACGAGATCCCGGCCTGACGCTTGGGCGCGTCCGGGTTGGTGCGAACCAGGCAGAAGATCCAGTCGGCGTGTTGCCCCAGCGTCGTCCAGGTCTTCTGACCGTTGATCACCCAGTCGTCCCCGTCGCGCACTGCGCGCGTCTTGAGCGACGCCAGGTCCGAACCGGCCTCCGGCTCGGAAAAGCCTTGACACCACCAGATATCGAGATTGGCGGTAGCGGGCAGGAACTTCTGCTTCTGTTCCTGCGAACCGAACGCCGCAATGACCGGACCGACCATGTTGGCGTTGAACGCCAACGGCTCCGGGACCGAGGCCAACTGCAATTCGTCCAACCAGATATTGTGCTGGACCGGGGTCCAGTCCTTACCGCCCCACTCGACCGGCCAATGCGGAACTGCCAGCCCGTGAGCGTTCAGGATTCGGTGGGACTCGACCATCCGATCACGACCCAGCTCCTCCCCGTGGGCGTACGCATCGCGGATCTCGGCAGGAATCTGCGTACGGAAAAACGTCCGCATCTCGTCCCGGAACGCACGTTCCTCGTCGGTCAATGCCAGATTCATCAGGATTCCTTCGCACTCGAAACCGGATTCATGTTCGGTTCGACCGTACCCGGCGTTCCACCGGCCGGGCAACGAGAACCCGACAACACGGTCGCGGCGGGTACCGATCGAACCCGAATCCGAAGATATCCAGTTTTCGAGTGCCGCGAGGTGCTCTGCCGAAATCTTTGCTAGAGGGTTTTGACCACCAACAGGAAAGCGCCGCCTGCTCCGTCGATACTCGTCTCGACGGCGAGCGTCGGCGACAGCCGCGACAATCGGTCCAACAACCAGTCCGACGCCTCGACCGCGTCCTCGCGCGCCGGGCACCGAGCAACCGCTACCCGTCCGCCCTTACGCTCGAGCTGCTCGACCACACCGATGATCGGGGCCGGATCGACGACGAACAAACGGTCCGGCCACGCGACGACAGGCTTGACCGCGCCCTTCTTCGTGTTGCAGGCGCGGTGAGCAAGGCGCTCCACCCCACCCTTGGACTTTCCGCCCTTCTTGGCGGTATTGATGCTGTCGATACTGGGGCCGCGAGGGTCGTTGACGGACATATCCGGATCCACCGGTTCGTCACACAACCAGCAACGCCACGACTCGCGTTGCCCGACTTCTTCGAGGGTGCTCATGTGGGGAACGCTACCGGACCCCCGGTGCGCTTTTCCGGTAGTGGGAACTACCGGAAAAGCGCACCGGGGCGGAGGACCCTACATGTCGGCGATCGCGTCGAGCGGCTTCGTCTTCGCCGCCCGATTGGCCGGCCACAGCGCCGCGAGAACACCGACGACACCCGAGCCGATCAGCATTCCCACCACCTGACCCCACGGAATGGTGATCTTGTCCAGGCCCTGATCGGCGAGGGTACTCACAAATGCCCATCCGAACGCGATGCCCAGTACGACGCCGACCGCCGCGCCGTACACCGCGATCAGCACCGACTCCAGGTAGATGGTTCGACGCATCTGCGCGCGCTGCATCCCGACTGCCCGAAGCATCCCGATCTCGCGACGACGCTCCACCACCGACAGCGCCAACGTGTTCACGATTCCCAGAATCGCGATCACCACGGCCAATGCCAGGAGCCCGTACAGGATGGCCAGTAGTGTGTTGATCTGTTCCCCCTGAGCACCCTTGAACTCGTCGCGATCCTGCACCTGCACCACCACGTAACTTTCGGTGGCGGATTCGAGTTCCGATCGCAGCGTCGTCAGATCGGTACCCGGCTTCGCCTTCACCAGGACTACGAAATCCGGCAGACTGTCCGCCGGCATCAGCTTGCGATACGCCTCGTCGGAAACGATCCACGAACCGATCAGCTGATTGTTCTCGAACACCCCGGACACCACCGCCTGATATTCCACACCGTTGGGCCCGGTCAAGGTTTCGGTGGAACCCACCGTCCACCCTTTGTCCTCGGCCGTCGTCTGGGACACGAGCATGTTGTTGCCGCTCAGATCCGCCGTCCCGTCGACGATGGTGTAGTCCACCACTCCCTCGATGGGGCCGTCGAAGGACACCCCCTGCTCGCTCTCGCCGTTCACCGTCGCTCGGACACCGTGCAGTGAAGTTGCGCTCTGCACGTCCGGAACCTTGCGCACCGCACCGGCGGCGCCGGGCGGCACCCCGATGGCGTTGGGGCCGGTGAGGATGTAGTCAGCCGAGAAGCCCACGTCGACAAGTGCGTTGATGCTCGTCTTGGCGGACGAACCGAACACCCCGATCACCGTCACCAGCATCAGGCCCAGCGTCAATGCGAAAGCTGTTGCCGCCGTGCGACGAGGGTTTCGCACCGCGTTGGTACGTGCCAATCGACCGATGGGCCCGAACGGTTTGGCGAACACCGCGCCGAGTGCACCCACGATCGGCCGAGACAGCGCCGGGGCCCCGAGAAGAACCGCGAGAATCAACGCGAACGCTCCGAGTCCGACAGTGGCCGCAGCTCTGTTTCCGGTGCCCTGAGAACCCACGACGAGAAGAACTGCACCGACGACGCCGAGAGCCGCACCGACGAGTGTGCGCACTCGCAACGAATCGCCGGTGGAAGCGAACTCCTCGCGCATCGCCGCGACCGGCGGGACTTTCGACGCTCGACGCGCCGGGGCGTATGCACTGATCGTCGTCACGACGATGCCGACCACCAGAGCGATCACGATCGTACGTGGCCCGACTTGCAGTGGCCCCTCCGGCAATCCGACGTCGAACGCGTTGAGGAGATTACGCAGACCGTACGCCAACCCGATGCCGCCGAGAAGACCGATCACGCTGCCGATGATCCCGACGACCAGCGCTTCGGTGACCACCGACCGGCCGACCTGCGCGCGACTGGCGCCGATGGCGCGCAGCAGCGCCAACTCGCGAAGTCGCTGCGCGACGATCATGGAGAAGGTGTTGTAGATGATGAACGTGCCCACCAGTAGGGCGATGGCCCCGAAGGCCAGCAGGAAGTAGTTGACGAAACTCAGAGCGGTATCCACCTGCTCCTTGGTCTCTTCCCGAACCTGATCGCCGGTCTGCACTTTCAGATCGGGAAACACCTGTTCGATGCGTTGCTGCAACGCGGTCGGCGATTCACCGGTTCCCGCGACGTCGATGTAGTCGACATGTCTACCGTCGGTGAACAGCTGGCGGGCTTGCTCGTCGGTGAAGACGACACCGATGAATCCGCCGGTGTCACTGCCGGATCCCTGGTATATACCGGTCAGGGTCACCTCGACGATGCCGCGAGCGGGTGCCAGGACCCGAGCGCTGTCGCCGACCTTCAAGCCGGCGCGTTCGGCAGCACTGACGTTGAGTGCGATCTGCCCGCTCTGCGTCGGCGGGCTGCCCTCGACGATCGGATCCGGCTCGGTGATCGCCTGGCCGGGAGGCAGGTAGGACATGCCCAGGCTCGGAGCGCCGCCGGTCTGGACCGCGCCGCCGCCGGAGTTGATGAGCACCACCTGCCCGGTCACGGCCGGGGCAACCGCGCGAACCCCGTCGATCGCGGCCAGCTTGTCGACGTCGTCGACCGGCACGCCGCCACTTCCTCGTTCCTCCATCGAAACCCGGACGTCGACGCCCTCCGCCGTGCCCTCGAATATCGAATCGAAGGTCTTCTGCAGAGTGTCCGTGAACACGAAGGATCCGGCGACGAACGCCGTACCGAGCACCACCGACAGAACGGTCAGCGCCAAACGCACTTTGTGCGCGGCAAGATTACGCAAGGACACCTTGCGCATCGGCGAATTGGATACCGAAGCCATGTGGTCAGACTCCGGTTTCTTCGGCGGCGACGCGGGGCACGTCCAGACGCTTCATCCGGTCGAGGACAGATTCGGCTGTCGGCGAACGTAATTCGTCGACAATCCGACCGTCCGCGAGAAATACGACTCGGTCGGCATAGGCCGCTGCCCGAGGATCGTGCGTCACGATCACAACGGTCTGATCGAAATCGTCCACCGCTGCCCGCAAGATCGAGAGCACCTCGCCGGACGACTTGGAATCGAGGTTGCCGGTCGGCTCGTCACCGAAGATGATCTCGGGCTGACCCGCCAACGCCCTGGCGCAGGCCACCCGCTGCTGCTGCCCACCGGAGAGCTCGCCCGGACGATGGTCGAGCCGATCGCTCAGACCCAGCCGGGTCAGCACACTGTCCAACCACGCCGGATCGGCCTTACGGCCGGCGATGTCGAGCGGCAGCGTGATGTTCTCGAGCGCGGTCAACGTCGGAACGAGGTTGAACGCCTGGAACACGAACCCGATCCGGTCGCGTCGAAGTTGCGTCATCTGCTTGTCCGACAGCGTCGTCAACTCGGTGTCGCCGATCAGGACCGAACCCGAACTGGCCGAGTCCAGACCGGCCAGGCAGTGCATCAAGGTCGACTTTCCCGAGCCCGACGGACCCATGATCGCCGTGAATTCACCCTTGGCGAAATCTGCCGACACGGAACTGAGTGCATGCACCTGGGTGTCTCCGGTGCCGTATTTCTTGGACAGGTCGACTGCGCGTGCCGCAATGTCCTGAGCGTGCGAACTCATGATCGCCTTTCGTGTTCACTTCGATGAATCTGACTGCTGGCATGGACACGCGGCGACGAGCGAAACCACCGGTGGCTCTCGTCCATCCTGTCCGGTACGGCGGACCGGCGCCATCGGGGACCACCCTGATATCGCGGCACCCCCTGCTCCCGACATCTCACAATCTGCCCAAACGGGGCGGAACCCGTTCTGGCTTCGCCAGAAACACTGATGCGAACCCCAACTGACCACTAGCCTTGTGACACCACTCACAAGCGAAAGGTGGTCGAATGACCGAAGTCGCCGCTGGAATCATCTTCGATCGACTAGCACACTGGGCGTCGATCAAGCCCGACGAGGCTGCGATGACCTTTCAGGAAACCGACTACACGTGGGCACAGTGGCACGATCGCATTCTGCGTATTGCCGGCGCGCTCGCAGAAGCCGGGATCGGTCCGGGGGACACCGTCGCGTTCGTCGACAGGAACCACCTCTCCTGTCTCGAAGTCACCTACGCCGCCTCATTACTCGGAGCCGCCAACGTCATCCCCAACTGGCGACTCGCCGGCGAAGAACTCGACTACGTCCTCTCCGACTGCGGGGCTCGAATACTCTTCGTCGGCAGCGAGCTACTCCCCCAGATCGTCGCCATGCGCGATCGTCTCACCCTGGTCGAATCGATCATTTCGGTGGGCAGCGAAGACGACGAATTCGAGCCGTGGCTCGACGGCGTCGAACCACTGGTCGATCGCCCGGACGTCAGCCCGGACACCACCGCCCTCATCCTGTACAGCTCCGGCACCACCGGCCGACCGAAGGGCGTTCAACTCACCCACCGAAATCTGTTCGCACACAGCGACCACGTCCTGGAAATCCTTCCGGCACAGGATGATCACAAGTTCCTGATCGCAATGCCGATGTTCCACGTCGGTGGAACGTGCTACGCGATCATGGCCATTCACGCCGGCGGGAAGTGCTACTTCACCCGCGAAGCCGACGGCCCGTCGATCTTTGCGGGGTTGGGCGCCGGGGCCAACATCGCGTTCCTGGTTCCGCCGGTCATCGCCGGGGTTCTCGCCGCAGGCGAGCAGGCCGTCGGCGCATTCCGCGCCTTCAAGCGCATCACCTACGGCGCCGCCCCCATGCCGCTGCCTCTCCTGCGAGCCGCACTCGCGGCCTGGCCGGACACCGAATTCGTCCAGGTGTACGGCATGACCGAAATGGCGGGCGTCGTCACCGCGCTCATGCCCGACGTCCATCGCGACGAATCGCAGGTCGAACGGATGGCGTCGGCAGGAACCACCATTCCCGGCGTAGAACTGCGCGTGGTGGACCCGGTGACACTCGAGGACGTCCCGGCCGGAACCACCGGCGAGTTGTGGTGGCGATCACAGCAGTGCACACCCGGGTACCTCAACAAGGCCGAAGCCACCGCCGACACGATCACCGCCGACGGCTGGCTGCGCAGCGGCGACATGGGAAGAGCGGACGACGGCGGATTCGTCTTCATCGAGGACCGACTCAAGGACATGATCATCACCGGTGGCGAGAACGTCTACTCCCCCGAGATCGAACGCGTCCTCGTCGAACATCCGTCCGTCGCGGAGGTTGCGGTCATCGGCGTACCCCATGCTCGCTGGGGCGAAACAGTCAAGGCCGTCGTGGTTCTCGAGGCGGACGTACAGATCACCGAAGGGGAGTTGATCACGTACACACAGGGGCGATTGGCGAAGTTCAAGTGCCCGACCACCATCGACATCGTGGCGGCCCTACCGCGCAACCCCACCGGGAAGATTCTCAAGCGGGATCTGCGTAAACCGTATTGGGAGAGCCGCGAGAACAATTTGATCTGAGGCGTCGTGTGTAATGGGGCGGTGATCTCACGCCGCCCCGTTACACACCGTCACGCCACACCCGGCCCCGCCGATCCCTGCCCGTGTGGCACCGGGCAGGACTTGATCTCGTGCTGCGGAAAGTACATCGACGGCGCCTCCTCGGCACCGACAGCGGAGACCTTGATGCGCTCTCGCTTCACGGCCTTCGCTCTCCTTGATACCCAATACCTGCTCCGCACTTGGCATTCGGACCATCGACCGACCGACCTCGATCTGGATCCGACACGGCGCTGGACCGGCCTCGACATCCTCGACACCGAACGCGGCAGCCTCTTCGACACCGACGGGATCGTCGAGTTCCGGGCTCACTACTCCCACCGGCGGGTCAGTGACACCCTCCACGAACGCAGCAGATTCGTCCGCGTCGGCGGTGACTGGCTCTATGTCGACGGCGATATCGGTTAGGTAACTCCCGGCACCGCCGCCGCAGCGCTCGAATCCGAGCGGCCTACGATCGAGACCATGACAACGAATCGGACGAGAACCTTTGCCGCCGTCGCTGCCATCGCGGTGGGCGTGAGCCTGACCGCCTGCTCTCAGGACAGCGAGCCCACGCCGGCCGCAGCCTCCTCCGCCGCCCCGACGAGCGCAGTGGAGACGACCACCACCGAACCAGTTCCGACCGACAGCTCCGACAAGACCGCCGCCGCCGGCACCGAATCGAAGCTCACCGTCACCGACGTTCGCGTCGGCACACACGAAGGATTCGACCGCGTCGTCTACGAGCTGGGCGGCAGCGGCACCCCCGGGTGGCGGGTCAAGTACGTCGACGCCCCCACCCAGGAAGGTAGTGGCACCGCGGTGAACGTGAACGGCGGCGCGGTGATTCAAGTTCTGATCGACGGCTCCGCCTACCCGTTCGACAGTGGTGTCGAGCAGTTCCCCGGCCCCGATCCGGTCGCCGGACCAGCAGGTGGCGTTGTCACCGAGGTTCGCGGGTGGTCCGTCTTCGAGGGCGTCACCCAGTCGTTCATCGGGCTCACGGACAAACGTCCGTACACGGTCACCGCTCTGACCGACCCGGCGCGCGTGGTGGTCGACGTGGCACGGTGATCCGCGCGGCTTGACCTCCAGTTCACTCGAGGTTCTACCTTCAGCTCGAACCGGCGACGTACTCTTCGTCATCGGCTACCGGAGGTACGTGCCATGAGTATGGAAGTCACCGCATGGAATGCGATGTACAACGCGATGCACGCCCAGGACGACCGCCGACCGTTCTCCAAGGCGATATTGCGGCGTATTGCGAGCTTCGCCGTCCCACAGAAGCGAAACCTGCTCTGGTACCTGCTGCTGAGCGTGACCACCGCAGCACTCGCCGTCGCCACTCCGATACTCGCCGGACGAGTGGTCAACGCGATAGTCGGCGGCGACGCCGGCGACGTGGTGGTCGGGCTCGCCGCCCTCATCGCACTGGTTGCACTGCTCGAAGCCGGACTCGGCCTGGCGACGAGATGGTTGTCGGCGAGTATCGGCGAGGACCTGATCCTGCAGCTGCGCACGACGGTGTTCGATCACGTTCAGCGGATGCCCGTCGCGTTCTTCACCAGAACCCGAACCGGCGCCCTGGTCAGCAGACTCAACAACGACGTCATCGGTGCTCAGCGCGCGTTCAGTGACACGCTCTCCGGCGTCGTCAGCAATCTGGTCACCCTGATCATCACCTTGATCGTCATGATGGGGATCTCGTGGCAGATCACGCTCCTGGCGTTGGTGTTGCTGCCGATCTTCGTCCTTCCCGCCCGGCGCATGGGAGCCCGTCTCGCCGCACTCAATCGTGAAGCAGCCAATCATGATTCGGTGATGAGCACCCAGATGACCGAGCGCTTCTCCGCGCCGGGTGCCACCTTGGTCAAACTGTTCGGCAGACCCGCACAGGAATCCGCGGAATTCGCCGTCCGGGCCCGACGAGTCCGCAACATCGGGGTTCGCACCGCCATGCTGCAATCGGTGTTCGTCACCGCGTTGACACTGGTCTCGGCTCTGGCCCTGGCACTGGTCTACGGACTGGGCGGGTTCTACGCGCTCCGTGGACAACTCGATGCCGGGGCCGTCGTCGCCATGGCATTGCTGCTCACCCGCCTGTACTCGCCGCTGACAGCATTGGCCGGCGCCAGGATGGACGTGATGAGTGCCCTCGTCAGCTTCGAGCGCGTCTTCGAGATCCTCGATCTTGCACCACTGATCACCGACCGGCCCGCTGCGACCGCCGTTCCCGACGGACCGGTATCGGTGGAGTTCACCGATGTGAGCTTCGCCTACCCGGCAGCAGACAAGGTCTCCCTCGCCTCCCTCGAAGAGGTGGCGGTCCTCGACGAGCGCGGCGGAGAGGAGGTCCTGCACGGGCTCTCCTTCCGCGCCGAACCCGGACAGATGATCGCCTTGGTCGGAACGTCGGGAGCCGGAAAATCGACTGTTGCGCAGCTGATTCCACGCCTCTACGACGCCGACTCCGGCACTGTGCGGCTGAGCGGGGTAGACGTACGTGACCTGAGTTCGGACTCGATCCGCGAGACGGTCGGCATGGTCACGCAGGACGGGCACCTGTTCCACGAAAGCCTGCGCTCGAACCTGCTGCTCGCCCGGCCCGATGCCACCGACTCCGACATCGCCGAAGCGTTGGAACGCGCTCGACTCACCGACCTCGTAGCCGCGTTGCCCGACGGACTCGAGACAGTCGTCGGCGAACGCGGATACCGGCTCTCCGGTGGCGAACGCCAGCGCCTGACCATCGCCCGGCTCCTACTCGCCAGACCGCGGCTGGTGATACTGGACGAGGCGACAGCACACCTGGATTCCACGTCGGAAGCCGCGGTACAGGCAGCGCTCGGCGAAGCCCTCGCCGGCCGAACCGCTGTGGTGATCGCGCACCGGCTGTCCACCATTCGTGCAGCCGATCAGATCCTGGTGGTCGAGGCCGGATGCATCGTCGAACGCGGTGACCACGAGGAACTCCTCGCCTGCGGTGGCCGGTACGCGCAGCTGTACCACACCCAATTCGACACCGGCGCGTTACACCGGAACGGCCACTGAGACATCGGAGCGGCCACCGATACGACACCGGCGGCGCCTCTCGAAAGAGAAGCACCGCCGGGGCCGATACCGTCGAAGGTCAGTCTTCGTATCTCTCGCGTCCACCGCCACGCGAGTCACGACCACCACCACGAGAATCGCGACCGCGTCCACCACTGGGGCGTCCCTGCGGCGGGCCGAAATCGGGCTGCAGCTGAATCAGCACTCCGGAAATTCGGGTACGACGCAGCGCCTCGAGAGTTTCGTCGGACAGATCCGCAGGCAATTCCACGATGCTGTGATCGGGGCGAATACTGATGTGCCCGAAATCGCTTCGACGCAGACCGCCCTCGTTGGCGATGGCGCCGACGATAGCGCCCGGCACCACGCGGTGACGCTTGCCGACCGCGATGCGATACGCCGCCAGTTCCTGGCCCTCCGGTCCGCGCGAACGCGGCGCAGGTCCGTCGTCGAATTTGCGCGGCGGGCGCGGCTCACGCGGTTCCCGTTCACGGCGCGGCGGCGCCGGGGGCTCGGGAGCGAGCAGGAAGGCCGCACCGTCGCGCGACTGAACAGCCAGGGCCGCCGCGATGTCGATCAGCGGGACGTCGTGCTCCTGGTCGTAGTCCTCGATCATCTTGCGGAACAAGGCCAGATTCTCCGAGGCCAGGCTGTCGGTGATGGAATCACCGAACTTGGCCACCCGCTGCGCGTTGACGTCGTCGACACTGGGCAGCTGCATCTCGGCGAGCGGCTGTCTGGTCGCCTTCTCGATGGACTTGAGCAGGTGACGCTCCCGCGGGGCGACGAACAGCAGTGCATCACCTTGACGGCCGGCGCGACCCGTACGTCCGATGCGGTGCACGTACGACTCGGTGTCGTGCGGGATGTCGTAGTTGACGACGTGCGAGATACGGTCGACGTCCAGACCACGGGCGGCGACGTCGGTGGCGACGAGAATGTCGAGGGCACCGTTCTTGAGCTGCCCGATGGTCCGCTCACGCTGCGCCTGCACGATATCACCGTTGATCGCTGCTGCGGAATGCCCACGGGCACGCAGCTTCTCGGCCAGATCTTCCGTCGCCTGCTTGGTGCGGACGAAGATGATCATCGCCTCGAACGCCTCGACCTCGAGAACACGCGTCAGCGCATCGAGCTTGCGCTGATGCGCAACCTGGATGTAGCGCTGCGTGATGTTCGAGGCCGTCGACGTCTTCGACTTGACGGTGATCTCGACCGGATTGTTGAGGTACTGCTTGGAGATACGCCGAATGGAACCGGGCATCGTCGCCGAGAACAGGGCAACCTGCTTGTTGCTCGGCGTGTCCCGCAGAATCCGCTCGACGTCCTCCTGGAAGCCCATCTTGAGCATCTCGTCGGCCTCGTCCAGGACGAGATAGGCAAGATTGGTCAGATCGAGAGTGCCCTTCTCGAGATGGTCGATCACACGGCCGGGCGTACCGACCACCACATGCGCGCCGCGCCGCAGACCGGAAAGCTGGACACCGTAGCTCTGTCCGCCGTAGATGGGCAGGACGTTGAGGCCGGGGATGTGAGCCGAGTACTTGCCGAACGCCTCGGCAACCTGGAGCGCCAACTCGCGCGTCGGCGCGAGAACGAGTGCCTGCGTCTGCTTGATCGAGGTGTCGATCCGCGAGAGCACAGGGACTGCGAATGCTGCTGTCTTGCCGGTGCCGGTCTGAGCCAGACCGACGACGTCCTTGCCGTCGAGCAGTGGCGGAATGGTGGCTGCCTGGATGGGCGAGGGCGACTCGTAGCCCACGTCTGACAGTGCCTTCAGTACCCGATCATCGATGTCGAGGTCGGCAAATGTTGGGGGTTCGGGGTCACGCTCAATATCACTCATTTGACCAGCAGTTTAGCGGATCGAGTATAGACATGACGATCTGCCCGGTCGGCAACCGTGACAGGACAACTCTTACACGGTCATTCGCCTAGCGTATGAGCTATGACCGAAGCCGATCCTGATACCACCGCCCGGACCGTTGTCGCCGTCGCCCAATTCGCCCCGGGGACGGACAAGAACGCCAACCTCGATTCACTGCGATCACTGACCGCCGACGCAGCCGCGCGTGGCGCCCGGGTAGTGGTGGCCCCCGAATACGCGATGTTCACCGCGCCTCGCACCGACGGACGACTGGTCGAGTCGGCGGAAGACCTCGACGGCGAATTCGCGACCACTCTCGCGGACATCGCCGTGCAGTCGGGGGTGTACCTGGTCGCGGGGATGAACGAGCGATCAGCAGATCCGGACAAGATCTTCAACACCCTGATCGCCGTGGCTCCCGACGGCGAACGCGTCGCCGTCTACCGGAAAATGCATCTCTACGACGCCTTCGGATATCAGGAATCGGCAGTCATCCTCGCCGGCGCGGTGGAAGAGCCTCAGACCTTCTCCTGCGACGGTCTCAACTTCGGCCTACAAACCTGCTACGACCTGAGATTTCCCGAAGTGACTCGACGAATAGTCGATGCCGGCGCCGAGGTCCTCCTGCTGCCTGCCCAATGGGTACCCGGCCCTTTGAAGGAAGACCACTGGACGACCCTCGTACGGGCCAGAGCCATCGAGAACACCATGTATGTCGTCGCTGCCGATCAGAGTGCACGAACCGGAGCCGGTGCCAGCCTGATCGTCGACCCGATGGGAGTCGTTCTGTGCTCGCTGGGCGAACAGGTCGGTGTCGCGACCGCCGAGGTGACCGCGCAACGAATCACCGAGGTCCGGGCCAAGAACCCCGCCTTGGCGCTACGCCGGTTCACCGTCGCGGAACGCTGATCACAGACCGCTTCTGCGCGGCGGAAAAAGATTTTCGAGATATTTCTGTGATGTGTGCAACATTTCGGACGGCACGGCCGATAGGCCTGATGGAAACCCGAACGAAACCAGCGCCCTGGAGGAACCGTGACCATCTCCGCCGACACCGTCGATGCCGTGACCACCGCGTGCCGCGACCGCCTTGGAGACCCCTCGGCGTGGATCGCGTCCGACGCGTACCGTCGCAGCCTCGCCCTGTGCATCATCGAATCGGTGCAGTCGAGCGCAGGTCACAGCGAAGTAACCGTCGTCGATCGGTACCTCGCCTACCGTCGCGCGCGCGAGGACAAGCCGGTCACCGACGGGGCACGGGCGCTGCTTCGGACGTTCGAAGAGGCAGGCAGTTCCGATCAGTGGGCCGGAAAGGTCGGCTCGTACAAACGCCGATACTCCGCCACCGGTGAACCGATCGAGGCACGTCATATCCAGAAGGTCGCAGAACGGCTGCATCAACTGCGGATAGACAGTGTCGAGGACCTCCTCTCCGCAGCGGATTCAGCGCACGCCCTCGATGCCGTTCACGACGCATGGTCCGATGCGTGCGGAGCCGACGCCGAAGTCACCTGGTCGCATCTGCTGATGCTGGCCGGGATTCCGGCGGTCGATCCGGGCACGGCAACCGAGACCTTCATCGGGGCGACCGTCGGCGCCGACGCCCCTGTCGACAGTTCCGAAATTCTGGCCGCGACGGCCGCTCGGCTCGGCGTGGAAACCGAACATCTGGACTACGCCATCCGCCGCTGGCTGTCGGTTCACGGACGCGCGACCGACCTCGCCGCCTGAGTATCTGTTCATTACTAGTTACATCAAACCGCAGGTCAGCCCCACCTGCGGTTCTGATCAATAGTAATGACAGTGCAAAACCGCCTTCCGTGTGATGCAATGCACATCAGAAATATCGATTGCCACTGGAGGGGTCACAAAGTGCAAGAGTATTCAGTTCCACAGTCGTTCCCGATTCCGGAGAACGCGTCCATGGCAGATTCAGTGTTCCGACACGCGGACGAGGACCCCAACTTCGTACCGTTCAAGCGCAACGTCGCGGGCAACTGGGTCGACGTCACCGCTGCCGAATTCGCCGCGCAGGTGCGTGCCGTCGCCAAGGGGCTGATCGCCTCCGGCATCGAACTCGGCGAACGCATCGCCATCCTCTCCTCCACACGCTACGAATGGGTAGTTCTCGACTACGCCATCTGGACCGCTGGCGGCTGCACCGTCGCCATCTACGAAACGTCCGCGCCCGATCAGGCGAAGTGGATCCTCGAGGATTCCGCGAGCACCATCCTCTTCGTCGAGACCACCGCCCACGACGCCGCGCTGAAGGAAGTCACCACCGCGGCCGAAGCACTGCGCGAGGTCCTCGTCATCGAGTCCGACGCCGTCGCGGAACTCTCCACTCGCGGCGCGGCCGTCACCGACGACGATCTCGAAGCCCGACGCCACCAGGTCACGGCATCCTCTCCCGCCACCCTGATCTACACCTCCGGGACCACCGGACGCCCCAAGGGCGTCCAGCTCACCCACTCCAATTTCTACGCCGAGGCAGCTGCCACGCGCCTGGCCATGCCCGAGTCCATGATTCCGGGCAAGAAGACCCTGATGTTCCTGCCGTTGGCTCACGTCTTCGCCCGCGCTGTCTCGTTCTGCGCCTTCGATGCCAAGGTCACCGTCGCCCACACCTCCGACCTGACCACCCTGGTCGACCAGTTCGCCGTCTTCAAACCGAACTTCATCCTCTCCGTACCGCGCGTGTTCGAGAAGGTCTACAACTCCGCCCGCCAAAAGGCCGTCGACGGCGGCAAAGGCAATATCTTCGACAAAGCTGCCGCCACCGCCATCGAATACAGCGAGGCCATCGAAAAGGGCGGCCCCGGGCTGGGTCTCAAGCTCAAGCACGCCGTGTTCGACAAACTCGTCTACTCCAAGCTGCGGGCCGCACTCGGCGGAGACTGCGAACGCGCCGTCTCCGGTGGCGCTGCACTCGGCGCCCGCCTGGGGCACTTCTTCCGCGGAATCGGCATCCCGATCTACGAAGGCTACGGACTCACCGAGACCAGCGCGGCCATCACCGTCAACACCAAGAACGCTCAGCGAGTGGGTACCGTCGGAAAGCCGATCGACGGGCACGCAGCACGCATCGCCGAAGACGGCGAGCTGCTCCTGCGCGGACCGGTGGTCTTCGGAGGCTACTGGCACAACGAGAAGGCGACCGCCGAATCGATCATCGACGGCTGGTTCCACACCGGCGACCTCGGCTCCATCGACAACGAGGGATTCGTCTCGATCACCGGGCGCAAAAAGGAAATCATCGTCACGGCAGGCGGCAAGAACGTCGCACCCGCCGGACTCGAGGATTCCCTGCGCGCCCACGTGCTGATCAGCCAGTGCCTCGTGGTCGGCGACGCACAACCGTTCATCGGTGCGCTCATCACCCTCGACCAGGAGACCCTGCCCGGATGGGTCGAGCGCAACGGACTCCCGGCCGGAACGTCCATCGCCGATCTGGTCAAAAACGCCGATCTGATTGCCGAAATCGATTCGGCCGTAGCGCAGGCCAACAAAAAGGTCTCCAACCCGGAACAGATCAAGAAGTACAAGATCCTCGACGTCGACTTCACTCAGGAGACCGGCGAACTGACACCGACGCTCAAGCTCAAGCGCAACATCATCCACGAGGCGCACAAGGCGGAAATCAGCGGCCTGTACGCCTGATCGAGCCTGCGGCGGCCCGGTTCCTCAGTGAAGCGGGCCGCCTTCGCACCCGATACGGACCGGGCCGCCGCTACGCCCGAAAACGTCAGATACCGCGGCCCGGATTGAGGATGTTCCTCGGATCGAACGCAGCCTTCACCGACAACATCAACTCGCGCTCCACCGTTCCGACCATCGCACCCATGTACGGCGCCTTGAGAACACCGATGCCGTGCTCACCACTGATGGTTCCGTCCAATTCCAGAGCGCCGGCGACGATGTCGTCGAAAGCGTCCTTCGCCCGCTCGAGCGCACCGTCCTGCGCAGCGTCGAAGACTATGGTCGGGTGCAGATTTCCGTCCGCCGCATGACCGAACGTTCCAATGGTGACATCATGCCTGGCCGCGGCGCTCCTGATCCGGGCGAGCATGGCCGGCAATGCCGGAACCGGAACCGCGACGTCGTCGAGCAGCACGGTTCCCATGGCTTCGAGCGCCGGTAGTGCCATCCGCCTGGCCGCGGTGAACGCCTCCCCCTCGTCGGGGTCGTCGGTGTGGAACACTTCACTGGCACCGATCTTTTCGCACGCAGCGGCGCAATCTGCCGCCTCGGCCGCCGCCGACCGTCCGTCGCACTGGATCAGGAGCATCGCGCCGGCCGATTCGTCCAACCCCATTTTCGTCAACCTGTTGACCGACGCGATGGTGACGTCGTCCATCAACTCCATCAGAGACGGTTCGGCCACCGCCGACACCGCGAGAACAGCGTCGATCGCGCGCTCGGCGGAATCGAAGAACGCCACCACGGTGGTGGCCGCCGTGGGAGCGGTCCGCAATCGCATGGTCGCTTCCACGATCACCGCGAGAGTGCCCTCCGATCCGACGAGCAGATGCGTCAAGTCCAAACCTGCCACGTTCTTTCGCGTCGCGGCGCCGGTACGAATGACCCGGCCGTCCGCGAGCACCGCAGTGAGCGCCGCGACGTGGTCACCGGTCACGCCGTACTTGGCGCAGCAGATTCCGCCGGCATTGGTGGCGAGATTTCCGCCGATACTCGAAATGGCCCGGCTGCCCGGATCCGGAACGTACCAGAGGCCTTGTCGCCGCACGGCTTCCGCGAGATCGCCGTTGATCACGCCGGGTTCCACCCGCGCGGTTCGCGCCGCCGGATCCACTGCCAGAATACGATCCATCGCGGCCACACTGAGAACGACACAACCGTCGAGGGCGTTCGCGGCCCCCGCCAATCCGGTACCCGCCCCACGCGTCACCACCGGTACCCCCAATTCGTGGGCGACGGTCAGCGTGGCCACTACATCCGCTGTGGAGGTGGCCTTGACCAGAGCGGCCGGCCGGCCGGCCGCGGTGAGCAGCGACTGATCGCGTACATAGGCACCCATGCGGTCCGGGTCGGTAGTTGCCCTGTCGCCCAGAACCTCCCTCAACCTCGATCCCAGAATCACGGTGTCGGTGATCATCTCGACTGCCCTTCGTAGAATCCTCGTACATGCTGTTCGACCAGCACTGCCGCCGCCTCGCTGCGACCACACGTCACGGCATCGGCGATGGCCTCGTGCTCGGCGAGCAGTCCCCGTAACGTCGCGCCCAGATCCCGCCTCGCGTCGAGTTCACCGGCGAGGTATCCGGCAATGCTGCTGCGCAGCACGGTCATCACCAGCCCGAACGCCTTGTTTCCGCCCGCCCCGGCCAGGGCGACATGGAAATCGACGTCGGCATCGTGGAAGGCGACTGCATCCAGATCGTCCACCGCTTGGCGCATTCGCCCGATCGCCTCGCGCGCCTCGTCCGGCACCCGCGTGAGCGTGCGCAGCGCTGCCGCCTCGAGCAGCACCCGTAACTCCACGAGATCGCCGAGTGGAACTGCACCGACCTGCAACGCCGTACTCAACGCCGCCGCAGCGGAATCCGCTGTTCGATCATGGGTCACGCGAGGTCGAGCAGTGGAGACCGTGTCCGCGCCGGTGACCAAACCTTGCGATTGCAACACCCGGAGCGCTTCACGAACGGTGGAGCGGCCCACCGAGAACGTCTGCGCCAGTTCCTGTTCCGTCGGCAAGGCGGCCCCGACCGGCAAGGACCCATCCAGAATTGCCGCGCGCAACCGTCCCGATACCGCCAGACTCAACGGCATTCGTGACAGCGGGGTCGTATCCATACCGCGACGCTACCACCTCTTGCCTGCTTGTCAGACAAACTGTTTAATAGAGAGGAACTAGTGACCCGGACCACACAGACAGGTGTCAGTCATGACCGACAAGCTCGAACTGGATCCCGCAACCACCGCACTCGTCCTCATCGAGTATCAGAACGACTTCACCACAGCCGGCGGTGTACTCCACGACGCCGTGGCACCGGTCATGGAATCGACCGGCCTACTGAAGAACACCGCCGCCGTCGTCGACGCGGCGCGTACTGCAGGCGTGACGGTGATGCATGCCCCTATCACCTTCGCCGAGGGATACAACGAGATCACCTCGCATCCCTACGGCATCCTCAAGGGCGTCGTCGACGGCAAGGCATTCGTCAAAGGGTCGTGGGGCGCGGCCATCGTCGACGAGCTCACCCCGAAGGACGACGACATCGTGATCGAAGGCAAGCGCGGACTCGACACTTTCGCGAGCACCAATCTCGACTTCATTCTCCGCAGCAAAGGTATCAAGACCATCGTCCTCGGCGGCTTCCTCACCAACTGCTGCGTCGAGTCGACCATGCGCACCGGTTACGAAAACGGTTACCGCGTCATCACTCTCACCGACTGCGTAGCCGGGACCTCAGCCGCCGAACACGACAACGCCATCACCTACGACTACCCGATGTTCTCCCACCCGGTCACCTCCACAGACGTACTCGACGCCCTGATCTGATCTCACCGACACTGCGCGAGGAGGAAATCACGGCACACCGCGGTAACCGTGCCGTGCACCTTCTCGTGCAGGAGGTCGTGCCCGGCGTCCTCGAACTCCCGCAACTCGACCGTGCGTAGCGTCTGCGCCCAGTCGCGGATCGGCTCCACCGGAGCGATCCGGTCGTCGACACCGTGCACGGCCAACACCGGTGTACCGGTGACCGAGAGCTCAGCCCAACCATGCTGCGCAACAGCGCTGCGCGGGATGCCGCACAGGATGGCCGCTTCGAAGTCGTGATCGCTGTGCGCCAGGACCGTCAGTGCCGTGACCGCCCCCAACGAATGCCCCATCAAAGCCATCGGCACCCCCACCAGTTCAGTGCGGGCGATATCGGCGAGAGTTCTCGTGTCCGCCGCGAGGTCCGAGAGCAACGCAGGGACATCCGGATCGCCCTCGGACAGCCCGTGCCCGGCGTGGTCGAGGGCCCACACGTCGATTCCGGCAGCGGTCAAGGCCCCCGCGAATCGGTGATACTGCCCGCTGTGTTGCCGCGAACCGTGCAGAAACACGAGCGAGAGCGCCGGCAACGGAGAATCCGGATCGGTGGCCACTGCCTGCCACCGCCGGAAGTGAACCTGACCGAGTCGTCCGTCGAAAAAGGGCATGGACGTCATTGTGCCCGCTGGTGCGGATCCGGTGCGGGCGATCTGCGGTGGCGGGCCCGAGAGTGCGCGGCGAGAACCGAGCCCAGCGCACATCCGTCCGACGGCGTCACCCGCCGGAAGGAATCGAGGGTGACATCGCCCGATCGGGTCGGCGCGCGAGAAGAGTCGGACCTGCGGTGTCCGAGGCTGATGGCACAATCGCGGGGTGTTCATCCTCGACGAGCAGATCGTCTACAGCGCCAGTGACCTCTCGGCCGCCGCCACCTGCGAATTTGCGCTGCTGCGTCGACTCGACGCCCGCCGTGGACTGATCTCCACCGGCCCCGACGACGCCGACCCCATGCTCGAACGCACGTCGGCCCTCGGGACCTCGCACGAACTCGAACAGCTCGCGCGTTTTCGCGCCCTACACGGCGACGGCGTCGTCGTCATGGAACGTCCCGAACACACCCGGGAGGCGCTGATCGCAGCCAACCAGGCGACGGTCGACGCAGCCACGGCCGGGGCCGCCGTCATCTATCAGGGCACCTTCTTCGACGGACGGTTCCTCGGCTTCTGCGATTTCCTCGTCCGTGAGGGCGACACCTACGCCGTCTACGACAGCAAACTCTCCCGCCACGCCAAGGTGTCCGCCCTCCTGCAGTTGGCCGCATACGCAGACGCCCTCGAACGCAACGGGATTCGATCGTCGAAGCACGTGCATCTGCTCCTCGGCGACGGGAGCACGTCCAGCCACGACATCGGCGACATCGCCCCCGTGTTCGCCGCCCGCCGAACCGAACTGGAACGAACCCTCGACGAACATCTTGCCTCGCATTCACCTGCCGCCTGGCTCGACGACCGCATCGCGCGATGCGGACGGTGTGATACCTGCGCCGTCGAGGTGGAGCAGCATCGCGACCTGCTGCTGGTGGCCGGTGTACGCGGCAGTCAACGTGCGCAACTGATCCACTCCGGCGTCACCACCATCGACGAACTGGCCGCATCGTCCGGCCCGGTGGACGGGATCCGACGGGAAACTCTCGAAAAACTCCGTGCCCAAGCTGCCGTCCAGCTGCGGCAGGAACTCTCGGGAGAAGCCGAGTTCGAGATCTACGACGCCGCCGTCCTCGGCGGATTGCCGACACCGAACGACGGCGACATCTTCTTCGACTTCGAAGGTGATCCGCTGTGGGCCGAGGACGGCTCCACAGACTGGGGACTCGAATACCTCTTCGGTGTGGTCGAAGGCCCAGCCGGAAGCCACGTGTTCACACCGTTCTGGGCGCACGACCGCGCCGGTGAACGGCAGGCACTTCTCGACTTCCTCGCCTACGTCACCGAACGCCGCGACGCGCACCCCGGTATGCACATCTATCACTATGCGGCGTACGAGAAGTCGGCGTTGCTGCGGCTCGCCGCTCGGCACGGCGTCGGCGAACAGACGGTCGACACGCTGCTCAGCGAGAACGTCCTGGTCGACCTGTATCCGCTGGTGCGTCAGTGCCTTCGGATCGGGCAGCGCTCGTACAGCATCAAGAAGCTCGAGCCGCTGTACATGGGTGAGCACGGCCGCGGCGGCGACGTCACCAATGCCGCCGCGTCCGTCGTCGCGTACGCCGACTACTGCGAACTGCGCGACACCGGTCGCGGCGACGAGGCGGACGCACTGCTGCAGGGCATCTCGGACTACAACGAATACGACTGCGAATCGACGCTGCGTCTGCGCGACTGGCTCGTCCTGCGCGCCGCCGAACACGGAGTGACGCTGCGCGAGGCCACCGGTCAGATCGCGATACCCGCCGAGGAACATACCGAGGCCGAGCTGGCACTGATCGAGTTCGCCGGTCACAAGGCCGACGGGCATCGCACCGCCGAGCAGCAGGCGGCCGCTCTGCTCGCTGCCGCCGTCAGCTACCACAACCGTGAACGAAAGCCGCACTGGTGGGCCCACTTCGATCGCCTGGTGACCCCACTCGAAGACCTGGTCGACATTCGCGACGTGATGGTGGTGGACTCCTCCGAGATCGAGGAGGACTGGCACAAGAGCACACCGCGTCAACGGAAACTGCGTCGCCACGTCCAGTTGACGGGCAACTTCGGCACCGGCACCACGGTCGGGCCGGGAAGCAAGTTCTTCGCGCTGTACGCCACTCCGTCCCCCGACGCCGTCGCCGGTGACAATCCGGCCCAGCGTGGAACGAGCAACGTCGAAGTCACCGCCGTGACGAACACCGGCGGGCACGACGTGGTCACGATCGTCGAACTCCTCGGCGGCGACGAATACGTCGACACCCCGGTCGCTTTGGCTCCCGGCAGGCCCGTTCCCACCGACAGCCTCGAGGATTCCATCACCGCCTCGTCGTCCCAGGCCAGCCAGTCGCTACCCGAACTGCCGCGCACCGCTGCGGTGGACATTCTGAGCAGGCGTAGTCCGCGCACTCGATCCGGTGCCTCGCTGCCGCCGGTCGGTCCCGGCAACGACTATGCCGCCGCGATCACCGCGGCACTACTCGACCTCGACGATTCCTATGTGGCCGTACAGGGGCCGCCCGGCACCGGCAAGACGTACACCGGCGCGCGAGTGATCAAAGCTTTGGTCGAACAACACCATTGGCGGATCGGGGTGGTGGCGCAGTCACACTCGGTGGTGGAGAACATGCTCGGCGGCATTCTCAAGGCCGGAGTCGACCCCGCGCTGGTCGGCAAGAAGGACAGCCGCAACAAATCCGCGCAGTGGACCGATCTGGGGGCGACGGAGGTCGCCGGCTTCCTCGCCGACGCCGAAGGTACCGGCTGCGTCGTCGGCGGTACGGCCTGGGACTTCTCGAACACCAAACGGATTCCGCCGGGAAGCCTGGATCTCCTCGTGGTGGACGAGGCCGGCCAGTTCGCACTCGCCAACACGATCGCTGTCGCGATCGCCACCCGCAACCTGCTACTCCTCGGTGACCCGCAACAGCTGCCGCAGGTCAGCCAAGGCACTCACCCCGAACCCGTGGACGAATCCGCACTGGGGTGGCTCGCCGAAGGTCACGGCGCGCTGCCGCCCGAGCTGGGGTACTTCCTCGAGAAGACGTGGCGCATGCACCCGGATCTATGCGCACCAGTGTCTGCGCTGTCCTATGAAGGGAAACTCCATTCTCAGGAAAATGTCACGGCAGCAAGGAATCTCGACGCCCTCGCCGCCGGGGTACACACGGTGAAAGTCGAACATCGAGGGAACTCCACCTACTCCGTCGAAGAGTCCGAGGAGATCGTCCGGCAGGTACGCGGCCTTCTGGGCACCACATGGACCGATCCCAGCGAATTCGAGGGGCAACGCCCACTCGGGCAATCCGACATTCTCGTGGTCGCGGCCTACAACGCCCAGGTGGGGACCGTCGAGCGCGATCTCCGCGAAGCCGGATTCGGCGAGGTGGAGGTGGGTACCGTCGACAAGTTCCAGGGACGCGAGGCGGCAGTGGCGATCGTGTCGATGGCTGCCTCCGCCGTCGAAGACGTGCCGCGCGGCATGTCTTTCCTGCTCTCACGCAACCGTCTCAACGTCGCCCTCTCTCGTGGCAAATGGTGTGCGATCGTGGTCCGCTCCTACGCCCTCACCCAGTACATGCCCACCACACCGGCCGGACTGGTGGAATTGGGCGCCTTCATGCGGCTGACAGGCTGACCGGGCCCGCCTCAACCGAAGCACTGACCTTCACCGCGGTAGGTAGGCACCGCGGTGCCGGACCCGTCGGCCCCGACCAGGTGGACACGGTCGAAACGCTCACACAGCTCACCGGCTTTCGCGTGGCGAAACCACACCCGGTCGCCGACGGCGATATCTCCGGCAGCGCGACCGGTCACCGGGGTCTGGACTTCGCCCGCGCCCTCGTTGCGCAACAGACCCAGTCCACGCGGCCGGACCGGCAGCGGCACTCTGCTGCTGCCCGCCGGACCCGACGCGATGTAGCCGCCGCCGAAGAGTGTGGTGATCTTCGGCGCCGGTTTACGTACTGCCGGCAGTGCGAAAAACAGTGCCGGATCGGGTCGGAATGCGCGATACCGGTCGAAAAGCGTGGGAACGTAGAGCCCAGATCCGGCAGTCACCTCGGTGACGACGGGATCAGCAGAACTGATTTCCAGAGATCCGGTTCCACCGCTGTTGACTATCTGCAGGGGGCCGACGGCATCGCCGACTGCCGCGACCACCGCGCCGCGCCTGCCCGCCAGGTCACGGGTCGATGCACGCTTGACCCACCCGACCGGGACGCTGGTGTCGGGAAGCCCGGCAATCTGCGCCTCGTAGAACATCACCCCCACTACCGCGAAGCCTCGACGACGCGCGGTGGCGGCCAGCGCGGCCACTGCGGCAGGATCGCGCAGCGGCGAGCGCCTGACCCCGAGATGGATCGGGCCGATTCGCAGGGAGGCATCCACGTCGAGACAGATGCGGAAGGGCGCAGCGCCCGACGTGGCGGCCCGCACGAAGTCGAGCTGCGCTTGGTCGTCGATCATCAACGTGATCGACGCGAGAGCCACCTCGTCGACTGCGAGCTGGGCGAGTGCTTCTCGATCGACCGTGGGATAGCCCATCAGGATGTCGCGGGCTCCGAGCCCGACCAACCACAGCGCTTCACGGAGGGAATATGCCATGATGCCGCGAAAGCCGTCCGACTCCGTGAGCGTGTCGCCGAGGGTTTCGGCCAGAACTGCTCGGCACCGAACGGATTTGCTGGCCACTCGTATCGGGGTTCCACCAGCGCGTCGCAGCAAATCCGTCGCGTTCTTTCGGAGGGTGGTGAGATCGACGACAGCAAGCGGCGGGTCGATCCCCTCGGTAGCCGCGTTGAGTCGGTCCAGAGTGTCCAGCACGTCGTATCGTCCTGTCGTCGAGGCGTGCCGCAAGTCAAACATCAGAACTGGACGATTGTCCAGAGACGGTCCGCCACTACACCGGGGCTACGACCGCTTTGGCCGCGATGATCTGCACCATCTCGCCGAATTCCGCGATGGTGGCGTCCGAATCGCGATCGACCAGCCACCGGAGCACCAGTCCGTCGATGAGAGCCAAACTCAACCGCGCCAACGATTCCAGCGATTCCGACCACACCATTCCGGAAATCTCGGCACATTCGGACAGGAAGGATTTTGCCAGCTCGTCCATGATGCGGTACTGGTCGAACGCAACGGCCCCGGCCCGCTCGGCACCGAGGTTGCGGCTGCGCAGGGCTTGTGCGGTGATCTCGTACGTCAGCAGTTGACGGTCGGGGGTCGCCTCGATCGTCGGCCACATTCCGGTCAGACCGATGTGGAGCAATTCCTTGAGTCCCTGCGGCCCGCTCAGATCAGGGGCACTCCTGACCTGGGAGAATGCAAATTGCATCGATTCGCTCAATTGGAGGATGAGTGTCTCCCCCATCGCCGCGATCAACGCTTCCTTGCTCTCGAAGCAGTAGTGGACGACGCCGAGCGACACACCGGCCTCCTCCGCAACGGCACGGACCGTGACCGAACTGACGCCCCGCTGTTCGGCTATCGACAACGCGGACTCCACCAATTGTGTTCGGCGCTCGTCCGCCGGAAGCCTGTTCAGCATCCAATGATCGTAGAGCGCGGACCGACGATATTTGCGCAATACTTGCCTGAACACTTGCTTGGACGTACGTCCAAGTACATGATTGCATCATGGCGTCGGACACTTGGCAGAACTGGGCAGGCACCTACAGCGCCGCGCCGCGCTACTTCGCGACGCCCAGGGACACACCTGAACTGGCTGCCGTCGTCGCCAAGGCAAGCGCGCGCGGACAACGCGTCAAAGCGGTCGGGGCCGGACACTCCTTCACCGCAGTCGCCGCCACCGACGGAGTCATGATCAGCCTCGACAATCTGAGCGGCATCGTCGCCGTCGACCCGCACCCGAACGGCGCGCTCGTCACCGTCCTGGCCGGCACCCGGTTTGAACGCCCTCAACGAAGCCCTGTGGGAGCAGGGCTATGCACTGGCGAACCTCGGTGACATCGACGTGCAGTCCCTGGCCGGCGCCACCGCCACCGGCACTCATGGCACCGGATCCCACTTCCCCGGCATCGCCGCCCAAATCCGCGGCTTCGACATCGTCCTGGCCGACGGGACGCTCGCGCACTGTTCACCCGAGAAGAACCCCGAACTCTTCGAGGCCGGGCGGCTCGGTCTCGGCGCGCTCGGAGTCATCGCCGCCATCACCGTCGACTGTGTTCCGCGATTCACCCTGCGAGCCTGCGAAGCACCCGACACGCTGACCAACGTGCTCGAGACCATCGAAGACGACCGTCGGGCAATCGACCACTTCGAATTCTTCTGGTTCCCTCACACTGATCGTGTACTCACCAAACGCAACACGCGCCTGCCCGGTGATGCCGCCGTCGCCCCGATCGGCAAGGTTCGGGCATTCGTCGACGACGAACTTCTCTCCAACACACTGTTCGAAGGCGTCAATCGCGTCACCACCCTCGCACCGACCACCATTCCTCTCTTCAACCGGATCTCGGCCAGGCTTCTGGGTGCACGCGAATTCACCGACCGCAGCTACCGCGTCTTCGCCTCGCCCCGCCGAGTCAAGTTCAAGGAGATGGAGTACGCCGTCCCCGCCGAACACGTGACGGACATCCTTCACGAGATCGGCCGCTGGCTGAGCACATCCGAGACGACCATCGGATTCCCCGTCGAAGTGCGGTTCGCCGCCGCCGACGACGTCTGGCTGTCCACAGCGTACGGCCGCGACACCGCCTACATCGCGGTACACCAGTACCACCGGCGTCCAGAGGCCGCGTACTTCGCCGCATTCGAATCCATCGCCAAAGCCGTCGACGGTAGGCCGCACTGGGGGAAGATGCACAACCGTACCGTCGACGACCTTCGTCCCGCCTATCCCGCACTCGACGAATTCATCTCCGTCCGAGACACATACGATGCAAACCGCACGTTCGGCAACGACTACCTCACACAGGTCCTCGGAGCCTGATCACCGCAACAGCTCCGCCTTGCGCGCCGAACTGGCGAACGAGGCCTTGATCGAGTTCCGGGCAAGTACGTCCCGCTCCGACTCGGTCAGGCCGAGCTCTTTCTCGAGTCCGGCGAAGTTGTCGTCGACATACCCACCGAAGTACGCCGGATCGTCAGAGTTGACCGTCACGATCAAGCCGAGCTCCAACATCGACCGCAACGGGTGCTCGGACAACGTGTCGAACACCCGCAGACGGACATTCGACAACGGGCACACCGTCAGTGGGATCTCCTCGTCGACGAGGCGCTGGACCAGCGCGGGGTCCTCGAGTGCCCGGACACCGTGGTCGATCCGCTCGGCACCGAGGAGATCGAGTGCCTGCCAGATGTATTCGGGTGGACCCTCCTCCCCCGCATGTGCAACCACGTGCAGTCCCTCGGCCCGCGCCCGCGCGAACACGTCCTCGAACAACGAAGGGGGATTACCGACCTCGGCCGAGTCCAGACCGAGTCCGACGATCGGGGCCTGCAACCGGATGATCTCCGCCAGCATCTCCTCAGCGCCGCGAACAGGTTGATCACGCAGAACCGCCGCGATGGCCGCACTGCTGATCGAGAACTCCCGCTCACTGGTGGAGACCGCGTCCATGATGCCCTCGAGCACCGCGGACAGCGGCACACCACGAGCGACATGCGCCTGCGGATTGAAGAAGAACTCCGCATGCGCGACACCCGCAGCGGCAGCGCGTCGGAAATACGCCCGCGTCAGGTCCGCGAAATCCTCGGCCGTTCGAAGCACCGCCATGTTGGCGAAGTACAGGTCCAGGAACGACTGCAGATCGGTGAACTCGTACCGTGACCTGAGATCGTCGATGTCCCGGTACGGCAGGTCGATCCGATTCCGCTCGGCGAGCTGGTAGATCTGTTCGGGCTCGAGAGAACCTTCGATGTGCATGTGCAGCTCGGCAACTGGGACAACCATTGCTGCTGTTACCGTCCCTTCCAGACCGGAGCCCGCTTTTCGGCGAACGCCGTGGCACCCTCGCGCGCATCCTCCGAGACGAAGATCGGGCCCATCACCTCCAACTGCTTGGCGAAGGCCTCGTCTGCAGACCACTGACCACCCTTGACGATGATCTCCTTGGTGGCTGCCACCGCCAGCGGACCGTTGGCGGTGATGCGGTCGGCCAGATCGAGCGCACCCTCGAGCGCTTTGCCCGGTTCGGTCAAAGTATTGACGAAACCGTAGCCGTGCGCCTCCTGCGCCGTGAAATGCTCACCGGTCAAAGCCAGTTCGAGTGCCTTCTGGTACGGAATCCGCTTGGGGAGCCGGAGCAGTCCACCGGCCCCTGCCACCAGGCCACGCTTGACTTCGGGGATACCGAACTTCGCCTCGCTCGACGCCACCACCAGATCGGTGGCCAACACCAGTTCCGTTCCTCCTGCCAGCGCAAACCCCTCCACCGCGGAGATGATCGGCTTCCGCGGCGGCGCCTCGGTGAATCCGAGGCCTCGTCCCGGCACCATGACGTTCTCACCGGCAACGAATGCCTTGAGATCCATGCCGGCACAGAATGTTCCACCCGCTCCGGTGAGAACCGCAACCGACAGATCGTCGGAGTTGTCGAGTTCGTCGACCGCCGCAGCCAGTCCGTGACTGACCGCCGAATTGATCGCATTGCGTGCCTGTGGACGATTGATCGTGATGATCAGTGTTCGCCCACGCCTGTCGGTGAGAACCTCGTCTGCCATGAATGTCCCTCTCGCTTGTCGACGCCGGGCCGCGCGGCTACGCGGCGTTGCGCTCGACAATACGGACGAAGCCATCGGCGTCGATCCTGGCGGTGTCGTGAGTGCAGAACCATCCCTGTGTGAACCGCGATCGACTCACCTCCGGCAGGTTCCAGTACCGACGTGCAACGCTGGGACCTCGGCACCACAACTCGCCGAAGCCGTCCGGGGCATCCGGCCCGAACAGCGCGACTTCCATACCGCCGTAAGCAATTCCGACGCTCCCCAGATGCGTGGCCGCCGATTCGGTCGGTAACACCAGGCCCGCACCGCAGGTCTCGGTCTTTCCCCAACCGATCACCTGCCTGGCTGCCGGGAACACCGCCAGGAGCTTCGACTCCTGCTCGGCGCTCATCGGCGAACCGCTGCAATCGACCCACCGCACCGAGCGCGCGGCAGCGCGCGCCGCCGGACCCAGACTCAGTAGCCGCGGCGCCAAGAGATCTTCCGGTCGCCCCGTCACCACGTCGACCGTGTGCACGTACTCACGCCAGTAGTCACCGGCGACGACGACGGTTCCACCGACTACCATCGTGGCCAGAATGTGCACCAGATGCCGGACCGAACTGAACTCGTGGTCCACCACCAGATTGCGCACACCGTCGAATCCGTAGTCTCGCGAGTCCAGCAACGCCGCCACCGCAGAAAGCACGTTCTCGTTGCTGAGTTCCACACCCAGCACCTCCCCCGACCGGTCGACGGTATACGCCAGCACCGCCATCTCGTCCGGCGACGCCCCGTCGTCGATGAACGGAACTCCGTGCGGAAGTTCGCCGTCGAGGACCAGCACCGAACCACTGTCGGTGATGACGAAATCCGCAAACGAATCGTCCACGTCCACCCCGACCGGTACCGGGACTCCTCCGGCCAGCACGACGCCGAGGCAGGCTTCGAGCCAGCGCACCCCGGCGGGGCTCCGCACGACCACCCGGTCGCCGATCTCGATGCCCCGCGATTTCAATCCACCCGCCACCCTGGACGCCTCCGCCCACAGCTGCGCGAAGGTGGCCTGATCGCCGTTCACCTCGTCGACCGCGACACGCCCGGAAAAGCGGTGCACCGCGACGTCGAGTAGCTCCGACAGCGACGGTTCGAGGTGCCGAAAATGCAGGACGCCGTCACCTGCTCGGGTGACGGCGGCATCGGTGAGCAGCTCACGACAGCCGAGTAGCTCCGGCGAACAGTGATACTGCACCAGTCTCGGCTGCATCAGTGCCTCCACGTCGTCGATCGCCGCCCCACCCCTCGACTATATGACGTGGGTCACAAATACGTATGCGATCGGGAGATCTGTCGACCTACTTCCCCGAGTAGACCGCTTTTCCCGGTCCCACATCGAGAAAACTACGCACCGCAGCGCGTAGATCGTCGGTATCGAACAGGGCACCGGAGACCTCGGGCGTCACCGAATCGGCATGCGCGATCCCACCCGACCGCCACGCCTGGATGATCTGCTTGGTTGCATGATGGGCCCGTGTGGGTCCGTCGGCCAACCGCTCGGCGAGCGCCCGTGCCGCAGCGTCGACGTCGTCGTGGACGGCGTTGACCACACCCCACGACGTCAGCGTCGCGGCGTCGTACAGATCCCCTGTCATGACCAGCTCACGCGCTCGACCCGAACCAGCTCGCTCGGCGAGCCGCTGCGGCCCACCCATCGACGGCGTCAACCCGACCACCGTCTCGACCAGACCGAATTTCGCCCTGGGCGAGGCGAGAATGATGTCGCAGGCCAACGAGATCTCGAACGCCGCGGTCAGGGTCAGTCCGTGGGCGGCATAGATCACCGGGCACGGGAGTGCCTCGAGCGGGTGGCAGATTCGTGCGAACAACTCGCGCCACAACTGCGCGGCCTGTTCCGGATCGAGCCCGTCGAACACGTGCACATCCACCCCGGCCGAGTTGACCTTGCCCTCGGCTCTCAGCAGCACCGCACGGGGCGGATCGAGGGTCAGCGCATCCACGTCAGCGGTCACGGCGTCGAACATGGACTGGTCGAAGAGATTCAGCGGCCCATGCTCGAAGGTCAATACCGCCACCTCCGCACCGCCTGCCGTGACGACACGTTCGAGTCGAGTGGGATGCGGTTGCGGTGAAGTCTGCGAATCCGGTGAAGTCATGGAAATCACACTGCCACACACTGTCAGCCGCCGAACGGAGGCCACGACGTCGATCGCGGCCCCCGTCGTCATCGTCGTCGTGCCCTCACGAACGTACTGACGCATCCACTTCTGCAGCTTCGGCGGGCGCGCCGGCGCCGGCGCGGTTGGGCTGCTTGAAGCACGCAGAGGCCACGAACCCGATCAGCAGGACCACCGCGGGCAGCCAGATCGTCTCCGCCATGGCAGTGCTGAACGGCTCGCGAACGACTTCGGGCAGATCCCCCAACTGACTTTCCGCCCCACCGGCACTGAGACCCTGAGCCGTCAACCGGGACGTGATGAACGCGCCCATCGCCGCACTACCGAGAACCGCGCCGATCTGACGGGTCGTGTTGTAGACGCCGGCGCCGGCGCCGGCCTGACGAGGCGGGAGATTGTGCGTTGCGGTCGCCGCGAGCGGAGACCAGATGCACGCGTTCGCGAAGCCGATCAACGCGATCGGCAACAGGAGTTTCCAGATTGCCACGTCCGGGGTCATGATCAGCGAAAGCCAGCCGAGAGCGACGGCGTAGAGAAGGAATCCACTGCCTGCGATGTACCGCGGGTGTGTCGTGTCGACCTGCCTGCCGATGATCGGCGCGAAGATACCGGTGAACACCGCCATCGGCACCATGAGAAGAGCTGCACCGGTCGGCGAGAGCCCGCGTACTGCCTGGGCGTAGAACATCAACGGCAGAACCATCGCGGTGATACCGAAGCCCATGGCCGTGATCGCGATGTTGGCGAGAGAGAAGTTGCGGTCCTTGAACAATCCCAACGGCAACAGCGGTTCGTTCTTGTTGCGCGACTGGTAGAAAGCGAACACCGCCAAGACCACGATACCCGCGACGATCAAGCCCCAGACGAATCCGTTCCAATCGTAGGTGCTGCCCTCCTGAATTCCGAAGACCAACAGGAACATACCGACAGCGCTCAGGAGAACACCGGGGATGTCGAATCGATGCTCACTTGTCGGCAACGACGGCACCAGCCGCCACGCGAGAACGAACGCGACGACGCCCACCGGGACGTTGACGATGAAGATCCACTGCCAACCGAGGGAGTCGACCAGAACACCACCGGCGAGCGGGCCGACCAGCGTGGCGACGCCGGCGACCGCGCCCCACAGACCCATTGCGGCACCGCGCTTGTCGGGGGCGAACGTCCGCGTGATGACCGCCATCGTCTGCGGCGTCATCAAAGCGGCACCGAATCCTTGCAGGACGCGGGCGACGATGAGAATCTCGATGTTGCCGGACAAGCCGCACCACAACGACGCCGCGGTGAAGAGGACCAAACCGATCATGTAGACGTTCTTGGGGCCGAACCGGTCACCGAGCCTGCCGGTTACCAACAGCGGAACCGCATACGCGAGTAGATAGGCGCTGGTGACCCAGACGACCTTGTTGATATCGGTGCCCAGGTCCTCCATGATCGCGGGATTGGCCACCGCGACGATGGTGCTGTCCACCAAGATCATGAAGAACCCCACGCACAGCGCCCAGAGCGCATGCCAGGGATTGACTTGCTTGTCCATCTCAGTCCTTAGTCTGTGTAACCGGCATGGCAGTAGATGCCATCCGGTCGAGGAGTTCTTGTGAGAGCCAGGGCATTTCGCCACCCTCGATATCGTGGACCAAGGCCTCGAGCCAATCTCGCTCGGCGACGGTGATCGCGTGGACGTAGTCGGTGCCCACCGTGAATATGCGCGGTTTTTCTTCTGCAGTCATGGACCCACGATCGGCTTCCAACTCCGCGATCGCCTTCCCGAGCAGTTCGATTCGGGTGCGCAACATCGCACACGCGGTCGCCGCCGTCAGATTGTGCATCTCGGCGAGCGCCAAGGGAAGTCGAGGGTATTCGCGTACCGGAACCGCCAACATCTCCCGAATCTGATGTTCGAGTGCCGCACGACCGGCCGACGTGATCTCGTACGTCGTACGCTCCGGCCGGTTACCCTCCCGGTCGGTACCGATCGAGATCAGCAATTCCTGTTTCTCGAGGCGGGAAACCGTGTGATAGAGGGATCCGGGTTTGATCTTCGCCAGTTGATCGTTTCGCCGGACCGAGGCGAGCTGATACATCTCGTACGGATGCATGGGCCGCTCGGACAGCAGACCCAGGATCGTGATCGCGAGGGGCGTCAGAGAAATCCCGGACATCCAACCCCCCTTTTTTCAATAGTCCAACTGAAATAGTCCACACGGAATATACGACTGCCCGTCATCCGCCGCAACCCGGACGCCGACTACCGTGTGCCGAGTGGACGACCATCACATCGACATCATCCGACTGGCCTGGGCGCGAGAACTCGGCCTCGACGACCTCGCACTTCAGCCCGCACAGATCACCCGCGCAGTCGCCGACGTCATCGAAGTGATCGACATCGCCGGAGCTCGAGCAGTCGTCGGCCCACAGTGGTTCCTGGAAAGAACGGCTCACCTCGACGCGAAAGATCTACAGCTTCCGGCGACCGTGCTCGAGCACACCCACGATCACGGCGGCCGAATCATCAGCCACGTCGACCTGGCGTTTCTCTCCGACTACACCGACACCACACCCGCCGAACGTCTCCTGATCTCCCACGAACGAGACGACGCGATGTCACTGGCGACACTCTGCCCGCCTGACGACCGGGCCGAAGCGGACATCGAACATCGGGACCGGTGGTTCACCGCACTCACCGACGACCGTCAACCGATCAGCAGCGCTGGATACACCGAGTTCCGCGGACTTCTCGCCGACCTCAGAACTCTCACCGCACCAGCCGAGCGACACCGCGGAATCGGCGGTCAGGTAACACTTCTCGCCGCCGAGGACGCACTCGACGCCGGACTCGTCCCGCAGCTACGCGTGAACCGCGGCACCGCCGCCGCAGCAACACTGGCACGACACGAGAATGTGGACACACTCGGCATCCGACTCCGAGTTCACGTCGCCCCGTCCTGGTGATCGGACCGACGGATCGGTACCCGTCGACCTCGATTCACCTATTCTGTGCTCACGGCCCAACTCCCCTCGGAGGTGGGCACCGGTGGAGGGGCGGCAATGGGTGAGTTGACGAAAGACAACGGCGGGCGGATCGAGAACATCTTGGTGTCCGTACTCGACAACGGCAGTCGGCTCCAAGCGCCCGCTGTGGCGAAGTACGTGAGCCGCGTCCGCAAGGCGCATCCGGAAGAGTCACCGGCACAGATCATCGCGCGAATGGAGAACAGGTTCATCACCGTCGTGACCGGCAGCGGCGGCGCGGTGGGGGCCACCGCCGCTGTTCCCGGAGTCGGAACGTTCGCCTCGATCGCCGCAGTGGGAGCCGAATCGGCCTTCTTCCTCGAAGCGTCTGCCCTTCTGACGCTGGCGATTGCCTCGGTACACGGCATTTCCGTCGACGATCACCAGCAACGACGCGCCCTCGTGCTCTCGGTCGCCCTCGGTGAATCCGGAATGGAAATAGTGCAGAAAGCCACCGGCATCACCGCGAAGAACTGGGGCCGAGCGATCACCAGTAAAATTCCCGGACCCACCCTGCGCGGAATGAACAGCTCGCTGGTCCGCAAATTCGTCACCAAGTACGCAGCCAGACGCAGCGCCTTGATTCTCGGCAAACTGGTTCCGGCCGGAATCGGGGCAGTGATCGGCGGCGCCGGAAACCGAGCGATCGGCAAAGGCGTCATCCGTAACGCTCGCGACGCCTTCGGCCCGCCGCCGCAACGCTGGACCGACCACCTCGTCGTCACCCAGGCGCAGGCCGACCCCGAGATCGAGGCGGCGCGGCGCCGGATCGCCGGCCCGAAGTAGGCTCGATCACCAACGCACGGCCCTTCCGAAGCACGGGCCTGACGAATCGGGAGCACACTTGACACCGTCCGTATCCGGCCAGTTCTCGGTGCCCACTCCCGCCGCGCCGATCGAGGTTCGCGGGTTGAGCAAAACGTTCGGCACAACCGACGTCGTCGACGACCTCAGCTTCGACGTCCCGGCCGGATCTGTCACGGTCCTACTGGGCCCCGTCGGCGCAGGCAAGACCACGATACTCGAGATCGTGCTCGGTTTGACCACTCCCACCTCCGGTTCGGCCACCGTGGCAGGAAGTTCGATCCGCGCACTGCGCTCGCCCGCCCGCACCGTCGGAGCAGTACTCGACAGCGCCGGAACCCACCCCCGCCGAACGGCACTCGATCATCTCCAGATCTATGCCACCGCCATCGGAATGCCGCCCGGACGCGCCCGACACGTTCTCGCGATGGTCGGTCTGGCGTCGGCCGGAGCCCACAGGAGCGCAACCTTCTCGCCGGGTATGCATCGACGTCTCGCGCTGGCCACGGCAATGTTGGGCGATCCAGACATCCTCGTCCTCGACGAACCTACCCACGGACTGGATCACGTGGAGCTGACGTGGCTCCGCCGGTTCCTGCGCACCTTCGCAGATTCCGGACGTACCGTGCTGATCTCGAGTCGAGCACCGCGTGAGGTGGACACTATCGTCGACAACGTCGTCATGATCAGTGCAGGCACCCTCGTCTATCAGGGGTCGATGAACGACCTTCGGCGCTCCAGGCACAGTCGCCTCCTCGTCGCATGCTCCAACCCGCCTCTCCTCGCGACAGCATTGGCAGCCCGTGGCATCGTCGACGCGGTCGCCACACCCGACGGACGCCTGGCGATCGGCGGAACCGACGTGAACGGACTGCTCCCGGTAGCGGCCGCGGCCGGCGTCACGATCTTCGAAATCACCGACGAGAAAGCCGATCTCGAACACCTGTTCCTGACGATGACCACCGGACAGCATTCGCGAGTACCGGAACGTCCGCGGACCCCCGACACCGGATACTTCGGACCGGCCGCCTACGGACCGTCAGGTGGCCGACGATGACGACACTCGTCCGCGCCGAAATCGAGAAAGTACTCACCTTGCGTTACTGGTGGGCACTCGGGATCGCCCCCGTCGCCGTCGCGCTGATCGCTGCTGCACTCACTCGCCCGATCGTCGGCGCAGTCGCGGACGGCTCCGGCGCCACATTCGACGTGACCCTCGCTTCCGCCGGAATCGGTCTCGGGGTCTCGAACGCCCTCGTGTCGATCTTCGCCGCCGTCTTCGGTGCCGTGACAGCCGGATCGGAGTTCGCGCATCGAACTCTCCCGACAACCTTCGTCACCGCGCGCAGTCGGGACGCGGTACTCGCGGCGAAACTGGGCACCATCGCCGTCTTCGCCGTCGGATACGCCCTCGTCGTCGAAATCGCCGGTATCGGTTCGATGATGCTGTTCAGCAAGGACTTCACCTTCACCGCAGACCTGTTCGCGATCAGCGGTGCCGGAATCCTGGCCTGCGTGGCCTGGGCACTGCTGGGAGCAGGCGCGGGTTTGCTCACCGGTTCGCCGACGGCCGGATCCCTGGCGGTCGTCTTGTGGTTCACGCTCGGCGAGTGGTTGATCCGCGCCGTCTTGTCGGTCGTCGACCAGAATCAGCTCGGCACCGCCCTCCCCGTGTCGGCTGCCGTCGGGACGGTCGTCAACGCGGCCCCGTCGATCGACCTCGGCGGATTCGCGCCATGGCCGGCCGCACCGATGATCCTCGTCGTCTGGGCCGTGGCTGTCTGCGGATCGGGATGGCTGCGCACCCGCACTCGCGACATCCGCTGAACTGCGGCCCGCCAACCCAGGCCGACCCGGCCCACCAGCCCAGGCCGACCCGGCCCGCCAACCCAGGCCGACCCGGCCCACCAACCCAGGCCGACCCGGCCGTGTCCGCACCCAGGTCTACCGTGGATCGCGATGAATACGATCAACTCCACACCCGGGTGGATCCGCCGTCTGCTACGCGCCTGCTGGCAGCACCGACGAATCGCCGTCGGCGCGCTCACGGTGACCGCGATCGCCGCGATCATCGACATCTCGTTCCCGCTTCTGACGCGCTATGCGCTCGACGCCGCGGGCCAGGAGAACCCCGGCCAGGTCATCACCGTCGTCGCATCGGCGATCGCCGCCCTGGCCGTGGTCCGCTTCGCCTGCCAGTACGGCCGCCGAATGCTCGCCGGGCGTCTGTCACTGCACGTGCAACACGACCTGCGGCTCGCGCTGCTCGCGTCACTTCAACGACTCGACGGCCGCGGCCAGGACCAGATCCGCACCGGCCAGGTCGTCTCCCGCTCCATCTCGGACCTCCAACTCGTCCAAGGCCTGTTGGCGATGGCACCGCTCTCCGCCGGGGCGCTACTGCAATTCGTTCTGGCGGTCGTCGTCATGGCCTGGCTCTCACCACTTCTGACACTGGTCGCCCTGACCGTCATCCCCGCCGTGGGGTTGCTCGTGTACGTGATGCGGCCCAAACTGTTCGCGGCCACCTGGTCGGCGCAGCAACGTGCCGCCGACCTCGCTCAGCACGTCGAGGAAACCGTGACAGGCGTCCGCGTCGTGAAGGGCTTCGGGCAGGAGGACCGGGCCGTCGACCGGCTCGAAACCCACAGCCGGACGCTCTACGCAGAACGTCTGCGAGCCGCCTGGATCAACTCCCGTTTCACGCCGACGATGGCTGCGCTACCGCAACTCGGGCAGGTCGGGGTGATCGCCGTCGGCGGCTATCTCGCGCTGCACGACCGCATCAGTATCGGAACGTTCCTGGCCTTCGCCACCTACATCGTCACCATGACCGGCGTGACCAGAACCCTGGCCTCGGTGGTCGTGATGGGACAGCTCGCGCGAGCCGCCGTCGAACGCGTCTACGACGTCGTCGACACCCGGCCCGAGATCGACGAGCCGACAGACCCGATCGACCTCCCCGACGGCCCACTCGGCATCACGTTCGAGAACGTGACCTTCGGATTCGAATCCGAACGACCGGTGCTCGACGGGCTCGACCTGAGGATCGAACCCGGCGAGACCGTGGCCGTGGTGGGACCCGCCGCGTCGGGCAAGACCGCTCTCTCGCTGCTGATCCCCCGGTTCTACGCCCCCACAGCCGGAACGGTGACCGTAGACTCCGCCGACGCCCGCTATCCGGTCGACCGTCTACGGAGTGAGGATCTGCGCGACGCCGTCAGTCTGGTGTTCGACGAACCGTTCCTGTTCTCGGACACGATCGCCGCGAACATCGCACTCGGGCGCGAGGACGCCACCGAGGACGACATCCGAGCAGCCGCCACTTCGGCCCAGGCCGACAGGTTCATCGCCGACCTGCCCGACGGCTACGACACCGTCGTCGGTGAACGCGGGCTGACGCTCTCCGGTGGTCAACGACAACGCATCGCACTGGCCCGCGCACTCCTCGTCGATCCGCGAATCCTGGTGCTCGACGACGCGACCTCGGCCGTCGACGCTGCCACCGAGGCCGCGATCTTCGATGCCTTCCGGGCCAGACGCCGACAGAGCACCCTCATCCTCGCGCATCGGCGCTCGACGTTGACACTGGCCGATCGAGTGGCGGTGCTGGACGCCGGCCGGATCATCGACACCGGCACGGTGGAGGAGTTGGACGAGCGATGTCCGCTCTTTCGCGCACTGTTCGACGTCGCGGGTACCGAATCGGACGAGGCGCTCGATCCGCTCGACGTCGGCGACGAACCCGAGAGCGAACAGTTGTGGCCGTCCGTCGCCGACACCGATGTCCGGACGAAGTCGATCGGCAACGCGAACTCCCCGTCCGGCGCCGGTGCCGTCGGCGGACTGGCAGTGACACCCACCTTGCGGGCAGCGGTCGACGCTCTACCCCCGGCCGACGAAAGCCCCGGTGTCGACGGGGCCGCCCTGCGGACGTTCGACACATCCTTCTCGCTTCGCGGAATCCTGCGACCCGTTCGTTGGCTACTACTCGCCGTCGTCGCGGCATTGGCCTTGGACTCCGCGGCCACCATCGCGTTCCCGTCTCTCGTTCGCTTCGCCATCGACCACGGAGTGACCACCGCGGATTCCGGCACGTTGTGGCTCGCCACCGCCTTGGGTGTCGCACTGGTGGTCGCCGACTGGCTGATCGTCGCGTACATGACCGTGCTGACGGCGCGAGCCGGCGAACGGGTGTTGTTCGGCCTCCGAGTGCGCAGCTATTCCCACCTGCAGCGGCTGGGTCTGGATTACTACGAACGCGAGTTGTCCGGCCGCATCATGACCCGGATGACCACGGACGTCGATGCCTTGTCGACGTTCATCCAGACGGGAATGTCCACGGCGATCGTGAGCGTGTTGACCGTTGTCGGCATCTCCGTCGCGCTCGTTGCGACCGACCTGACGCTCGGCCTGGTGGTTCTTGCCGTGATCCCGCCGCTGATCGTCGCCACGGTGGTGTTCCGGAAGATCTCGTCGGTGGCCTACAGCCAGTCCCGTGAGCGGATCTCGATCGTGAACGCCGATTTCCAGGAGAACATCGCCGGCCTGCGGGCCGCGCAGGCGTATCGACGCGAGGCGAGCGCCGCCCGCAAGTTCGCCGAGCGCGCCGAAAGCTACCGCCGATCGCGGTTGCGCTCGCAGCGCGCCATTTCGTTGTACTTTCCGTTCATCTCGTTCCTCTCGGACATCGCACTGGCGGCCGTCGTGTTCGTGGGAGCTCACCAGGTGGCTACCGGGTCCACGTCGTCCGGCGTGTTGATCGCGTTCGTCCTCTACCTCGGGTTGCTGTTCGGACCGATCCAACAACTCTCCCAGGTGTTCGACGGTTATCAACAGGCGAGCGTCGGCCTCGTCCGTATCGGTGATCTACTGCGCACCCGCAGCTCCATCGAAACCGCGCCCGAATCCTCGACCGTCGAGATCGCCGGTCGGTTGCGCGGCGATGTACACCTCGACGACGTCGGGTTCCGCTACAGCGGGGCCGAGTCCGATGCCCTCACCGATTTCGACCTCCACATTCCGGCCGGGACGACGGTCGCTCTGGTGGGTCGCACCGGCGCAGGCAAGTCGACGGTGGTCAAGCTCCTGGCCCGGTTCTACGACCCGACCTCGGGTTCGGTGGACGTGGACTCCGTCGACATCAGGAGTTATCCGCTCGCCCAGTACCGCAGGCGCCTGGGTGTCGTGCCGCAGGAGGCGCACCTGTTCAGCGGAACGGTAGCCGAGAACATCGCGTTCGGCCGTCCGGAAGCGTCACGGGACGAGATCGAGAACGCAGCACGCGCCGTAGGTGCCCTCCGATCCGTGGCCGCGATGAGCGGGGGAATGAATCATCCCGTCGGTGAACGTGGCCAAGGGTTGTCCGCCGGTCAGCGCCAGCTCATCGCGCTCGCGCGTGCCGAGCTGGTCGATCCGGATCTGCTGCTCCTCGACGAAGCGACCGCGACGCTCGATCCGGCGACCGAACGGATGGTCCTCGATGCCAGCCGATCGGTGACGCGGACACGGACCTCGGTAGTGGTCGCGCACCGCCTCGCCACGGCGGCGCGAGCGGATCTGGTAGTCGTGGTCGACGACGGACGTATCGTGGAAATCGGCTCGCACGACGCGCTGCGGTATGCCGGTGGTCACTACTCGGGGCTATGGGATGCGTCGCAGGCCCGTGAGGGGAATAATCTGGCGGTGAGAACTGTCGACGATGGCGAGAGTGTCATGTCGCAGTAGGCAAGGTTGTGGCCCGCCGCGCACGTGCATAATCGCCAGAGGATGCGCAAACGTGAGGCAGATCACAAATCTACCGCCTCATAAATGCTCGTCACACGCGCGAGCTAATCTCACATATACAGGCGCTCTGATCGGGTACCGAAATAGAAACGAGGCGAAACTCTGCCGTGAGCAGCAGTTCTACATCCCAATTCGGACAGAACCAGTGGCTGGTTGACGAAATGTACCAACGCTTCCAGGACGATCCGTCGTCTGTGGATCCTAGTTGGCACGAATTCTTGACCGATTACTCCCCGGAGTCGGCGAATTCGGGAGGTGTGAACGGGAACAGCTCGAACGGCAACGGAGCCGCTACTACAGCTCCTCCGGTTGCTCCGAAGAGCGCGCCCCCGGTACCCACCAAGAGCGCCCCGCCTGCGCCCGCCGCACCCACGAAAACGACTGCACCTGCCAAGGCGCCGGCCGAGGCCGCCGCTCCGGCCAAGACTCCCGCCCCGGCGAAGGCTCCCGCCAAGGCCGCTCCGGCCAAGGCGGCTCCCGCCGCTGCAGGCGAGGAGACCAAGGTGCTCCGCGGTGCTGCCGCCGCCGTCGTGAAGAACATGTCGCTCTCCCTCGAGATCCCGACCGCCACGAGCGTTCGCGCGATCCCGGCGAAGCTGATGTTCGACAACCGCGTCGTCATCAACAATCACCTCGCCCGTACCCGTGGCGGCAAGATCTCGTTCACCCACCTGCTCGGCTACGCGATAGTTCAGGCCGTCAACGCCTTCCCGAACATGAACCGGCATTTCGCCGAGATCGACGGCAAGCCGAACGCGGTCACCCCCGAGCACACCAATCTCGGGCTCGCGATCGACCTCCCCGGAAAGGACGGCAGCCGCTCGCTGGTAGTCGCAGCCATCCGGAACACCGAGTCGATGAACTTCGTCCAGTTCCACGCCGCGTACGAGGACGTCGTCCGCCGCGCCCGTGAAGGGAAGCTCACCGGTGAGGACTTCACCGGTGTCACCATCTCCCTGACGAACCCGGGTGGAATCGGCACCGTTCACTCGGTTCCACGCCTGATGAAAGGCCAGGGCGCCATCATCGGCGCCGGCGCGATGGAGTACCCCGCCGAGTTCCAGGGCGCCAGCGACGAAAAGCTGGCCGAGATGGGCGTCGGCAAGCTCATGACGCTGACCTCGACCTACGATCACCGCATCATCCAGGGCGCCGAGTCGGGCGATTTCCTTCGCACGATCCACAACCTGCTGATCAGCGACGAGTTCTACGACTCGATCTTTCACGCGCTCGGCAATCCGTACGAGCCGGTCCGCTGGCGCAAGGACGTGCCCCAGGGATCCGTCGACAAGAGCACGCGCGTTCTCGAGCTGATCGCCGCGTACCGCGACCGCGGTCATCTCATGGCCGACACCGATCCGCTGCAGTTCGTCAAGGACAAGTTCCGCAGCCACCCCGACCTCGACGTGATCAGCCACGGCCTGACGCTGTGGGATCTCGATCGCGAATTCAAGGTCGGCGGTTTCCACGGCGAAGAGAAGATGAAACTTCGCGACGTGCTCAGTGTGCTGCGCGACGCGTACTGCCGCCATATCGGTGTCGAGTACACGCACATCCTCGAGACCGATCAGCGTCAGTGGATCCAGGACCGCGTCGAAGCACATCACCCGAAGCCGTCGGTTGCTCAGCAGAAGTACATCCTGAGCAAGCTCAACGCGGCCGAGGCGTTCGAAACGTTCCTGCAGACCAAGTACGTCGGACAGAAGCGGTTCTCGCTCGAGGGCGCCGAGGCCGTCATCCCGATGATGGACGCCGTCATCGACCAGGCCGCCGAGCACAAGCTCGACGAGGTCGTGATCGGCATGCCGCACCGTGGCAGGCTGAACGTGCTGGCCAACATCGTCGGCAAGCCGTACTCGAAGATCTTCACCGAGTTCGAGGGCAACATGAACCCGGCGGCGGCGCACGGCTCCGGTGACGTGAAGTACCACCTCGGTGCCAGCGGCACGTACATCCAGATGTTCGGCGACAACGACATCGCGGTCTCGCTCACGGCGAATCCGTCGCACCTCGAAGCTGTCGACCCGGTACTCGAAGGCCTGGTACGCGCCAAGCAGGACATTCTCGACAAGGGTGAAGAGGGCTTCACCGTCCTCCCGCTGATGCTGCACGGCGACGCTGCATTCGCCGGTCAGGGCGTCGTGGCCGAGACGTTGAACCTCTCGCTCCTGCGCGGCTACCGCACCGGTGGCACCGTGCATATCGTCGTCAACAACCAGGTCGGCTTCACCACTGCTCCTGAGCATTCACGCTCGTCCGAGTACTGCACGGACGTTGCGAAGATGATTGCCGCACCGGTCTTCCACGTCAACGGCGACGACCCCGAGGCATGTGTCTGGGTTGCTCAGCTGGCCGTCGACTTCCGCGAGAAGTTCGGCAAGGACGTCGTCATCGACCTCATCTGCTACCGCCGTCGCGGCCACAACGAGGGCGACGACCCGTCGATGACCCAGCCGGCGATGTACGACGTGATCGACACCAAGCGCAGCGTTCGCAAGAGCTACACCGAGTCCCTCATCGGCCGCGGTGACATCTCGCTCAAGGAAGCCGAGGACGCTCTTCGCGACTACCAGGGTCAGCTCGAGCGGGTCTTCAACGAGGTCCGTGAGCTCGAGAAGTTCCAGCCGGAGCCTTCGGAGTCGGTCGAACTGGACCAGACTCCGCCTGCTCGCCTGACGACGGCAGTTGCGCCCGAGGTCCTCGAACGTATCGGTGACGCGTTCGTCAACGTTCCCGACGGTTTCACCACGCACCCGCGAGTAAAGCCGGTGGCGGAGAAGCGTCGCGAAATGGCTCGCGACGGTCACATCGACTGGGCGTTCGCCGAGCTGCTCGCGTTCGGTTCTCTCGCCGAGCAAGGCGCCTTGATTCGTCTCGCGGGCCAAGATTCCAAGCGCGGCACGTTCACGCAGCGTCATTCGGTTCTGATCGACCGTAAGACCAGCAGCGAATACAGCCCGCTCGCGAAGATCGCCGCAGACGCCGGTAACGGCGGCAAGTTCATGATCTACGACTCGGCTCTCACCGAGTACGCGGGCTTGGGCTTCGAGTACGGCTACTCGGTCGGCAACCCGGATGCTCTGGTGTTGTGGGAAGCGCAGTTCGGTGACTTCGTCAACGGCGCGCAGACCATCATCGACGAGTTCATCAGCTCGGGTGAAGCCAAGTGGGGCCAGCTCTCCGACGTGGTGCTGCTCCTGCCGCACGGTCACGAAGGTCAGGGTCCGGACCACACGTCCGGCCGCATCGAGCGGTTCCTGCAGCTGTGCGCCGAAGGGTCGATGACCGTCGCCGTTCCGTCGACGCCTGCGAGCTACTTCCACCTGCTGCGTCGCCATCATCTGGACGGCATCCGTCGCCCGCTGGTGGTCTTCACTCCGAAGTCGATGCTGCGTAACAAGGCTGCGGTCTCCGATGTCGCGGACTTCACCACCGGCAAGTTCCGTTCGGTGTTCGAGGAGCCGGCAATCGAGAGCGGCGAGGAATCGCGCGATCCGGTCAAGCGGGTGTTGTTGGTGAGCGGCAAGCTCTACTGGGAGCTCCTGGCGAAGAAGCACAAGGACAACCGCAGCGACATCGCGATCGTTCGTGTCGAGCAGCTGTATCCGGTGCCGAAGCGTCGCCTGCAGGAGACACTCGACCGGTACCCGAATGCGACCGAGTTCCGTTGGGTTCAGGAAGAACCGGCGAACCAGGGTGCCTGGCCGTTCCTCGGACTCGCGTTGCCCGAGCTACTCCCCCGGACGCTGGCCGGCATCAAGCGCATTTCGCGGCGTCCGATGTCTGCTCCGTCTTCGGGATCGAGCAAGGTGCACGCCGTCGAGCAGCAGGAAATCCTCGACGAGGCGTTCTTGCCCATCGACTGATCGTCCTGACCTTCGGGCAAGATAAAAGGCCGGGTCGTGCTCCCTACGGAGTGCGGTCCGGCCTTTTGTCTTGCCCTGACCAACCACGGTGTCGATCAGTTCAGCGAGCCGTCCGATGCGGCCGACGCGAAGGCAAGGGCAGGCAGCGCGGCGACATTGAGTTCGACCAACTCGTCTCTCGTGATGGACGGAGCGCGGAGCCAACTGATAGTGGCCTCTTCGACGAAGGCGATCCAGCCTCGCACCGCCAGTTCGGCGCGCGGTGTTCTCACCATCCCGATCCGTGGGAGTTGATCGAGTGTGCGGTTTGCCATCGTGTCGCGAGTTTGTTCGAACACGGCGCGCATCTGCGGGTCGCCGCTGGCACTCCCGCGAAGCAGAGAAACGTACGTAGTGCTGTTTTCGGTCACGTAGTCGACATACGATGCGATGACCGACCGCAATGTCAGCATCGGGTCGTCGCTGTCGACTTCCACCGGTTCCGTGCGTTCGAGTAGTTGCGCGCTGGTGTGGCGGATGATTTCGAGATGGAAGTCGCTCTTCGACGCGAAGTAATGGAAGAGGAGCCCGCGTGAGACTCCGGCCCGGTCGGCAATGTCCTCGACCGACACCTGTTCGAGGGGGCGTTCGGACAGCATGCGAGCACCGAGATCGATGAGTTGAGCCCGGCGTTCGGCCGGGCTGAGTCGTGTTCGCTTTGCGGCGTCCATACTCGACAGACTACTGAATAATTGTCAATAAGCTATTGACCGTTCTTCGACGAGGGCATATTGTTCCATACATGAGTCTCCCAGTAACAGATACTTCGACGAGCACGGCGGACACCCGCCATGTCGGCACCCTGATCATCGGCAGCGGTTTCGCCGGCCTCGGCGCGGCGATCAAACTGGCACAGGCCGGCGTTTCCGACTACGTCGTCCTCGAGCGCGGCAACGATGTCGGCGGCACCTGGCGGGACAACAGTTACCCCGGCGCCGCCTGCGATGTTCCCTCACACCTGTATTCGTACTCGTTCGCACTCAACCCGGAATGGACCCGCTCGTTCTCCACTCAACCGGAGATCTACAAGTACATCCAATCCGTGGCGAACCGCCACAAGGTGCTGAGCAAGCACGTCTTCGGCTGCGACGTGCTCTCGGCACGCTGGGACGACGAGACGTCCAAATGGCATGTCAGTACCAACAAGGGCGAGTTCATCGCCAAGATCGTGGTCTCCGCAGTCGGCGCACTGTGCGAACCGTCCCTGCCGGACATCAAGGGTATCGACGGATTCGAGGGCGAGATCTTCCACTCGTCACGCTGGAACCACGACGCCGATCTGACCGGCAAGCGCGTCGCAGTCATCGGTACCGGCGCATCGGCAATCCAGATCGTGCCCGCCATCGGCAAGAAGGTCGCCCATCTGGACGTGTACCAGCGCACCGCGCCGTGGATTCTGCCCCGCGCAGACCGCGAGTACACCAAGATCGAGCACCTCGCGTTCAAGTACGTTCCGGGCTTCCAGAAGCTGTGCCGCACCGGTATCTACTGGATGCGTGAAACCCAGGTGGTCGGCCTGGCCAAGGCACCGATCTTCATGAAACCGCTGCAGTTCGCTGCCGAACGCCATCTGAAAGCGCAGATCAAGGACAAGGATCTACGCAAGAAGGTCACACCCGACTTCCAGATCGGCTGCAAGCGCATGTTGATCTCGAACAACTACTTCCCCACTCTCGCGCAGGACAACGTGGATCTCGTGACCGAAGGCATCGAGGAGGTCACGGCGAACGGAATCGTGTCGAAGAACGGTACGACGCGCGAGATCGACGCGATCGTCGTCGCCACCGGCTTCCACGTCACCGATTCCCCCACCTTCGCCGGAATCTTCGGCAAGGACGGCCGCTCGCTCGCCGAGGTCTTCGACGACGGCGGCATGCAGGGCTACAAGGGCGCCGCGGTGGCGAACTTCCCCAACATGTTCTTCCTCGTCGGGCCCAACACCGGCCTCGGCCATTCGTCGATGGTCTTCATGATCGAATCGCAGATCAACTACCTCGTCGATGCCATCGCCACCATCGACAAGTACGACATCGGCACCATCGAAGTTCGGAAAGACAAGCAGGACAAGTACAACGCCGACCTACAGGCCGCTATGTCCAGCAGCGTGTGGAGCAACGGCGGCTGCGCCAGCTGGTACATGGACAAGCACGGGAACAACACCACCCTCTGGCCGGGGTTCACCTTCCAATTCCGGCAGGCAACAAAGCATTTCGACCTCGCCGCCTATCGAAGCGTCGCAACGTCCGATCTCCGCTCGTCCTCGATCGCGTCAGCCCGGTCCGATCTCGACAACACGAAAGTAGTTGCACAATGAGTGAATTCGCAGGCAGAGTCGCGGTCGTCACCGGCGCCGGTTCCGGAATCGGGCGCGCTCTCGCGCTCAATCTGGCCGCGAAGGGATCGAAGTTGGCGATCTCCGACGTCGACACGGTCGGACTCGCCGAGACCGCACGGCAGGCGGAAGCGCTCGGTGCCGAGGTCAAGTCCGACCACCTCGACGTCACTCAGCGTGAAGCCGTCATGGAGTACGCCGACGCCGTCGTCGCACACTTCGGCAAGGTCAACCAGATCTACAACAACGCGGGTATCGCATATCACGGCACGTTCGAGAAGTCGGAGTTCAAGAGCTTCGAACGAGTGATGGACGTCGACTTCTGGGGCGTGGTCAACGGCACCAAGGCATTCCTGCCGCATCTGATCGCGTCGGGGGACGGACACGTGATCAACGTGTCGAGCCTGTTCGGACTTCTTTCGATGCCGGGCCAGAGCGCATACAACTCGGCGAAGTTCGCGGTGCGCGGCTTCACGGAGTCTCTTCGCCAGGAGATGTTGATCGACAAGCAGCCGGTCAACGTGACGTGCGTGCACCCCGGCGGAATCAAAACCGCGATCGCCCGCAACGCCACCGCCGGGCCGGGGGAAGATCTTGCGGTCTTCTCCGAGTTCTTCGATCGCCGGCTGGCCCGCACCACTGCAGAGGAAGCGGCGAAAACCATCGTCGGCGGCGTCGCCAAGAACAGGGGCAGGGTTCTGATCGGATTGGACGCCAAAGCACTCGATCTCTGGGTTCGTCTCGTAGGATCGGGTTACCAACGGATCACCGCGATCGTCGCCGGTCGGATTCTACCCAAATCTCGCTGAGAACCCCGTCCCTGAAGTTCGAGCGTTAAGGAGCCCTGCCGGTGAGTACGTTCACGCTGCCGCTACCTGTGGTCGGATTCTTGTTGAGACCGTACTTCCGGTTGGCCTTCGACGTGCACCTGCCGTATCGCCTCCAGCGTCTCTTGCTCGAGGCCGGGGCGCCGCTGCAGCGAATTCCGGCAGGCGCCGTGGTGCGCCCGTTGGAACTCGCCTGTCGCCCGGCGGAGAAGGTGACCGTGGGTGCGACCGAACGCCCGACGGCAGTTCTCTACTTGCACGGCGGCGCGTACACCCTGGGTTCGCCGCGCACGCACCGCTCTCTGGCCGCGCATCTGGCGCGAGAATCGTCGGCCGCGGTGTTCACTCTGGACTACCGGCTCGCCCCGGAGAATCCGTACCCGGCCGCCCTCGACGATGCGGTGGCCGCATACATGCAGTTGACCACCGAGTTCGGCTACGCCCCGGAACAACTCGCCATCGCCGGGGATTCGGCCGGCGGCGGGTTGGCCGTGGCTACCGCGTTGAGACTGGTGGAGCGGCACGGCATCACGCCAGGAGCGCTCGCGTTGATCTCGCCGTGGGTGAATCCCGGAGATCGCAATCCGTCGAGGAAGGCTGATCTGGTGGTCAACACGGCCTGGTCGTTCGACGCCGCGGACGCTTATCTGGGCGGCGCCGATCCGCGCGAGAGCGGGTACGCGCCGATCTTCGGCAATCTGGAAGTGCTGCCGCGTACCCGAATTCACGTCGGCACCGACGAAGTCCTCTATCCGCAGGTCATGGATTTCACCGACAAACTTGCCGCGGTCGGCGTCGAGGTCTCGCTCGTCGAATACGCGAAACTGTGGCACGTCGCGCATGCACAGGCGTCCCTGGTTCGCGAAGCTGCCGAAGCGGTGGCGGATCTCGGTCACTTCCTGGCGACGGTCCTGGCCCGCACTCCCGAGAACGTTTCGTCCGAGACGCAACACTACTGACGGGTGTCCCACCACTGACGGGCCACGGAAGCCGCGGTCGCCGAACCTGTTTCGACCTGAGAAATCATGGTTGCCAAGTCCGTGGTGGACAATTCGCCCGCCACGACACTCAAAGCCTTGATCTGGGAGTCGCCCAGAGCGCCGACACGAAAGAGCGGTACCACGTTCTGGGCCGCGAGCACGTGCTCGGTATCGGCGAGGACCGTGACGGACCCGGATTGAGCGTGTTCGGACAGTGTGGTGGTACCGAAGACGGTCCTCGAGTCCGGGCCGGCAGTGGCGCCAGTGCGTACACGCGCGAAACGGCAATCCCCGCCGTCTTCCAGTTGCGCTATCCCCCGGTTGTTCTCGAACTCTTCCGTCACCACGGCGGTGGCGGTGGCGCAGGACGGCGCGAAGTCGGACAGTGTCGTCGATTTCATCGTTTCGGCATACGCGCTGTCGATCGCCAGCACGGCCCTGTCCTCGGCGGTCGCGTAATCCGACACTGCAAGTCCTTCGGGCAGTGATCGACTCAACGCCTCGAAGACGTCGTCACCGGTGCGCGCTCGGCTCGACGGATCATAGTGAGCCAGAAGGGATCCTGTGAATTCCGGGACGAGCGTCACTTCGGCGGAGTCGAGGGCGGCCAGTCGCGCAGTTCGGCCGTCGGCTACGACATGAACGGATACCCGAGTGCCCGACGTCTGCAACACTGCGGCGTAGATTTCGGCGAGCACGGCACCACGGGGAGTCGAGTCCGAAGCGACGACGACAGTATCGGCCTCATCTGATCGGTCGCGGTCGGTCGCGGAGATTGCGGTACTGCAGGCACCCAGGACCGGAAGTACCGCGAGAGCCGCGAGCACCGATGACCACTTCGCCTGCCTGCCCGTCACCGCAACCCTCGCATTTTCTGTATCACGCGCATCTTCCGCAGCCGCGCATTTCCACTTGGCCGGATCGAAAACCGTGCCTTGTCGGCACCTATCGTTACACTTGTCGAGCGATGCGCGGTAACCAGTCCTGGCGGCCACTCGGTGGGTCTCGTCGTGAAGGGGCATGGTCGCCGACGCCCGAAACACGGAAGGACGCTCATGCGCACCTCACGATTTCGTTCCAGCCGCTGGCTCGTCGCAGCGGCAGCAGTAGTTTCCCTCACCGCACTCACTGCCTGCGGTAGCAGTGACAACACACCGTCGAGTTCGAGTGGAGACAGCAACGCCGTCATCGTCGGTTCGGCGAATTTCCCGGAATCGGAGACCATTGCGAACATCTATGCCGAGGCGCTCCGCGTCAACGGTTTCGACGTCTCCACCACGTTCAACGTCGGTAGTCGCGAGGCTTACATCCCGGCGCTGAAAGACGGCTCCATCGACGTGATTCCGGACTACACGGGCAATTTGCTGCAATATCTCGATCCGAAGGCGACCGCAACCTCCTCCGCCGACGTCCTGGCGGCTTTGCCCGCCGCACTGGGTTCCGATCTGGCCATCTCCACGCCTGCCTCGGCCGAGGACAAGGATGCCGTGGTCGTCACCAAGGAAACCGCCGACAAGTGGAATCTGAAGACGATCGCCGATCTGGCACCGCATTCGGCCGAGGTCAAGTTCGGTGCGCCTGCCGAGTTCCAGGAACGCCCCGTCGGGCTGCCCGGGTTGAAGGCCAACTACGGCCTCGACATCGCGGCGTCCAATTTCGTTCCGATCGGCGACGGCGGCGGACCTGCCACGGTCAAGGCGTTGTCGTCCGGCGACGTCACCGCCGCGAACATCTTCACCACGTCGCCGGCGATTTCGGCCAACAACTTCGTGGTCCTCGAGGATCCGAAGAACAACTTCCCCGCCCAGAACGTGGTGCCGGTCCTTCGCGCGTCGAAGTCCTCGGACAAGCTCACCGCAGTGCTCGACGCGGTGTCGGCAAAGCTGACCACCGATGGGTTGATCGCCCTCAACGACCAGGTGTCCGGCGAGTCCAAGACCGAACCCGCGGCCGCAGCCAAGTCGTGGATTGCCACGCAGGGTCTCGACAAGCCGGTTTCGTAACCTCGTGATCACCTTCGAGGGTGTCACCAAGCAGTACCCGGACGGCACCACGGCGGTGGACCGACTCGACCTCACCATCGAGTCGGAGTCGTTCACCGTCTTCGTCGGCCCGTCCGGGTGCGGGAAGACCACGTCGATGCGGATGATCAACCGCATGATCACTCCGACGTCGGGAACGATCACCGTCGACGGGCGTGACATCGCGCAGACCGACGCGGTGAAGCTGCGGCTCGGTATCGGTTACGTGATCCAGAACGCCGGTCTGCTTCCGCACCGAACCGTGATCGACAACGTCGCGACGGTCCCGGTGCTTCGGGGTGCATCACGTCGCGCCGCCCGTAAGGCAGCCTTGGGTGTGCTCGAACGGGTAGGCCTGGATCCGGCACTGGCCACTCGATACCCAGGCCAGCTTTCCGGTGGTCAGCAGCAGCGTGTCGGTGTCGCCCGCGCGTTGGCGGCCGATCCGCCGATTCTGCTGATGGACGAGCCGTTCAGTGCTGTCGATCCGGTGGTCCGCGAGGACCTGCAGACCGAGATGCTGCGTCTGCAGAGCGAATTACGCAAGACCATCGTCTTCGTCACGCACGACATCGACGAGGCCGTGAAACTCGGTGACCACATTGCCGTGTTCGGCCCGGGCGGCCGCCTTCAACAGGTGGCCGCCCCGCGCGATGTGCTTGCCTCCCCGGCAACCGATTTCGTGGCGGGTTTCGTCGGACGCGATCGGGGCTATCGCGGTTTGTCCTTCCGGGCGGCGGACGAGGTGCCGGTACATCCGATCCGAACGGCGGCCGAGGGCGAACTGCCTTCGTTGCGCCTCGAACTGGGTGAGTGGGTTCTCGTGGTGAGTGAGACCGGCACTCCCAGAGGCTGGATCGACGTGACCGGCGTCGAAGGGTTGCGGGCAGGTCGGACCCTGGATCAGTCCACGTCGGCGGGCGGCTCGCTGTTCTCCCCGGACGGCGATCTGCGACAAGCGCTGGACTCGGCCATCTCGTCGCCGTCCGGTATCGGGGTTGCCGTCGACGCTGACGGCGTCGTCACCGGTGGGATTCTCGGCGCGGAAGTGGTGGCCAAACTCGCCGAGCAGCGGCGACGCGAAGACGAGGAACGCAACCGGGTGGCATTCACCGAGGGATTCGGGACGTAACGGCATGCGGTGGCTCATCGACAATTTCTCGACGGTCCTCGGCTACACGCAAACCCATCTGTATCTCGCGTTGGTACCGTTGGCGATCGGTTTACTGATCGCCATTCCGGTGGGGACGGCAATCAGGAACGTCAGATGGCTCCGCCGAATCACGTTGACGCTGGCCAGTATCGCCTTCACCATCCCCTCGTTGGCCCTGTTCGTCACCATTCCTCAGATCTTCGGACTCAAGACGCTCGACCCGATCAATGTCGTGATAGCGCTCAGTGTGTACGCCACCGCACTTCTCGTTCGTGCCGTTCCGGAGGCCCTCGACTCGGTGCCGAGCAGTGTCGTGGACGCATCCACCGCGATCGGGTTCACACCGCTGCGCCGCGCGTTGACGGTCGAGTTACCGCTGGCACTTCCCGTGTTGATCGCCAATATCAGAGTGGTTGCGGTGACCAATATTTCGATGGTGTCGGTCGGGTCGTTGATCGGAATCGGCGGGCTGGGTGTGTTGTTCAAGCAGGGTTACGATCGTGATTATCCGGATCAGATCCTCGCCGGCATCATCATGATCGTCGCGTTGGCTCTTGTCATCGATCTGATCCTCTACCTGATCGGACGCCTGCTGACACCCTGGACGAGGACGTCGTCTAAGAAGTCGTCGGCCGTCCTCGCTGCCGTTGCCGCCGAAGGGGAACCGGTATGAACATCTTCACCGGAGCCTGGGATTACATTGCGGACCCGGCCAATTGGAGTGGTGACACCGGAATCGGCAACCGAATCGTCGAGCACCTGTGGTACAGCTTCCTCGCCGTCGTGGTGGCCGCGGCCATCGCAGTCCCGATCGGCTTGTTGATCGGCCATCTGCGGCGCGGCCAGATCGTGGTGGTGAGCTTGGTCAACGCCTTGCGCTCGCTGCCTACCCTCGGTCTGTTGACGTTCCTGGTCCTGCTGATGGGCCTCGGTGTGATGCCGCCGATTCTGGCGCTGGTGATCTTGGGCATTCCTCCGCTGCTGGCGGGCACGTACGCCGGAATCGCCAACGTCGACCAGGGCGTGGTCGAGGCTGCGCGGGCGATGGGAATGACCGAGTTGCAGGTGCTGCTGCGAGTGGAGATCCCCAATGCTCTGCCACTGATTCTCGGCGGGTTGCGCAACGCGACACTGCAGGTCATCGCGACCGCGACGGTGGCCGCATACGTCAACCTGGGCGGTCTCGGGCGCTATATCTTCGACGGACTGGCACTGTACAAATACGACCGGGTGATCGTCGGCGCCGTGCTCGTGGCTTTGCTCGCCCTGATCGTCGACGGCCTACTCGCGCTTCTGGTCTGGGCATCGGTACCGGGTACCGGGCGTCTACGGCGCACCCCGGACCTGTCTCGGCTGTGACAGCGGCGGCGGAACCGGTCCGGGTGGCGCGGAACGGCCGCAGTGGAACACGAAAGACCCCGGCCCCATCCTGATCGGGATGCGGCCGGGGTCTTGTCGGTCTCCCTCTTAGCTGGTCACGCCCTCAGCATGTGCTGCGGCCGCGACGGCGTCCGCTACGGCGGGCGCCACGCGAGGGTCGAGTGGACTCGGGACGATCTTGTCCGCTGCCAACTCGTCACCGACCACCGAGAGGATTGCTTCGGCGGCGGCGAGCTTCATACCTTCGGTGATCCGGCGGGCACCGGCGTCGAGCGCGCCCTTGAACACTCCGGGGAAGGCGAGAACATTGTTGATCTGGTTCGGGAAATCGCTACGCCCGGTGGCGACGATGGCTGCATACTTGGCGGCCACGTCGGGGTGGATTTCCGGGTCGGGGTTGGAGAGTGCGAACACGATCGACTCGGGGGCCATGGTCGCGATGAGCTCTTCCGGAACGGTACCGGCCGACACACCGAGGAACACGTCGGCTCCGTCGAGGGCCGCGATCGCGCCACCGTGCACCGAGCGCGGGTTGGTCCGCGCCGCCAGTTCGGCTTTGACGTCGTTGAGATCGGTGCGCTCGGACGAGATGACACCTTTGGAATCGAGCACGACGACGTCGGTCACACCGGCAGCGAGCAGGATGTTCGCACAGGCGACGCCGGCTGCACCCGCACCCGAGATGACGACGCGCAAGGTGGTGATGTCGCGACCTTGAACTTTGACGGCACCCTTGAGCGCGGCGAGAACCACGATTGCGGTGCCGTGCTGATCGTCGTGCATGACGGGGCAGTCGAGCGCTTCGATGACGCGCTTCTCGATCTCGAAGCACCGCGGCGCCGAGATGTCCTCGAGGTTGACGGCTCCGAAGCTCGGACGCAGCCGAACGAGGGTCTCGACGATCTCGTCGGGGTCAGTGGTGTCGAGCACGAGCGGGATGGAGTTCAGACCGGCGAAGTTCTTGAACAGCGCCGACTTTCCTTCCATGACGGGAAGGGAAGCGCGCGGCCCGATGTCGCCGAGGCCGAGGACCGCGGTTCCGTCGCTGACGACGACTACCAGGCGGTTGGTCCAGGTGTACCGGTCGGCGAGGGTCTCGTCGGCGGCGATTGCCCGGCTGACCTGTGCTACCCCGGGGGTGTACGCGATGGACAGTGCCCGCTGGGTGTCCAGCGGAGCGGTGGTCTCTACCGAGAGCTTTCCGCCGACATGCGCGGCGAAGATTTCTTCGTCGGTGAGCTCTACTTTGGGGGCGTTCACTGCTTCAGTCACGGGGGACACGATGACACTCCTGATTTGTCCAGCCCATTCCGGGTTGGGTTACTGGGAAGTAATCCGTCGAACCGTTTTGAATGAGACTTCAGCACGGCCTGAGTTCAGAACTTCGCACACGACACAGAGCACTTGATCGTTCGGCATGGACAGGAAAGTTGACCTCTGCACATCCGAGGCGTCATGGTCGCGAGCTGGTGAGCTCTGGCAGATCCATGCAATCGGAAGTCCACGATTTGTATCGGGGAGCTTACGGTTCGAATCCGGGCGGTGGCGCCGGACGCGAAGCCCCTTCAGTTTGCCACCTGTATGGGATCACAATCAAATCTTCCGCACGAGGGCGAGTCGGCCAGGCCGGCGCTTCGTCCCCACCGGCGCTTCGTCCCCACCGGCGCTTCGTCCCCACCGGCGCTTCGTCCCCACCGGTGCTTCATCCCCACCGGTGCTTCATCCCCACCGGTGCTTCATCCCCACCACTGTGTGGCGAGTACCGCTCCGACGATGACCAGTACCGCCAGCGAGCCGACGACGGCGGCGAGCCCACGTCTACGGTCGCACCAGATCTGACCTGTCACCGCCGCCACCGCCCCGACGACGTGCACTGCGACCGATTGCGTACCGGGCCCCGGAAAACCGCGGGCACCGCCCAGGTATGCGGATCCGATGACGACGAGTGTCAGGACGACCAGCCCGGCGGCGAGAGTTCCGCTGAGCGCGCGCAATGCACGGATCAGCAGCCATTGACGATCGTCCTCGTGGTGGTCGGCATCGTCGTAGTAGCCGTACTCGCTGCCCTGGTACTCGTTGACCTGGTACTCGTTGCCCCGATAGTCGTCGTGGCCGGATGCGTCGTACCGGTCGTTGCCGTATGTCATCTACGACACCCCTGCCATGACGTGGGCAATGCCGTCCCGCCTCACCGGGACAGCACCTCTACACCGGTGGCACGCGAGACGAGCTTGTCGAACTCGACGAGTTCTGTCAGCTCGTCCCCGAGCTCGATCGTCTTGTTGTCGCCGTGGTAATCCGAGGAACCGGTGACGACCAGTCCCAGTTCTTCTGCCAGCCGCCGCAGTGTGGCGCGGTCGGCCGGGGCGTGATCGGGGTGGTCCACTTCGAGTCCACCCAGCCCTGTCTCGGCCAACTCCCGGACGTGATCGAGGGACAGGAGGCCACCGCGAGATCGTGCCCGACCGTGTGCGAGGACGGTCACTCCCCCGGCGTCGGCAACCAGTTCCACGGCGCGACCCAGCGGGGTGTCGTATTTCGGGACGTCGTAACGGCCACCGCCGGCCAGCAGATTCGAGAAAGCCTCACCGATGGTCGAGACCACCCCGGCACGCAGCAACGCCGCTGCCACGTGTGGACGTCCGACCGAAGGCCCGGCCTCCTCCAAGATCTGATCGGGGTCGATCGGCAAACCGTCGCGGGCCATGAGTGTGGCCATCTCTCGGATTCGTTCGACTCGCTCGGCGCGGAGTCGTTCGCGTTCCCGCGCGAACGGCACGTGCGCGGGATCGAACAGGTATGCCAGCAAGTGAACCGGCACCGGCCACCCGCGCTCCCCGAACCCCTCGCAGGACATCTCGATTCCGCGCACCAAACTGACACCGGCAGGCAACGCGTCGGCAGCTTCGCCCCAACCTGCCGTCGTGTCGTGATCGGTGATCGCCACGACGTCGAGGCGGGCGACTGCTGCTGCACGCATCAATTCCGCCGGACTGTCGGTACCGTCCGACGCCGACGAATGGGTATGGAGGTCTATACGCACCGTCCCAGTCTGTCAGCAATACGGCCGTGGATCTCACACCGGTGGCAGGTGCCGTGCTCTGACGTACGATTACGCCGCAGCAACAAGGCAATTCGTTCGCAGTGGTACTGCACACCGACTATCGAAGGAGCCTGCGTGCCATCCATGCCGTCTCGACCGAGCTGGACGAACGTCAGACCCACCCCGGTGTCGGCGCCGACACCGAAGATTCCGCTTCCTGCGGCGCGCGCGATAGTCGACTGCGCCGTGTACGTGGACGGGGCCCGGCTACCCGGTCGGTACACCCATCGCAGTGCCCTGGCCGAGGTTCGCGAGCGCGGTACCGGGTTCGTCTGGGTGGGGATGCACGCTCCGGACGAGGGCCAGATGCAGGACGTGGCAGAAACTTTCGGGCTGCACGAGCTGATGGTCGAGGATGCAGTACACGCGCACGAACGACCCAAGCTCGAACGCTACGACAACGTGATGTTCCTGGTTCTGCGGACTGTGGTCTACGTTCCCCACGATTCGGTGGCCACTGCCAACGAGATCGTGGAGACCGGGGAGATCATGATCTTCGTGGGACCGGATTTCGTGATCACGGTCCGACACGGTGATCATTCCGAGCTTGCCACCGTACGCACCTCGCTCGAGCAGAACCCGGAGCGTCTGGTGATGGGCCCCTTCGCGGCGCTGCATGCGATCACCGACCACGTCGTCGACTCGTATCTGTCGGTGATTCAGCTGGTGGAACAGGACGTGGACGGGATGGAGGAATTGGTCTTCAATCCTCGCCATGCCATCGCCGTCGAACACATCTATCTCCTCAAGCGGGAAATCGTGGAGCTGCGACGTTCCGTCACGCCACTGGGATTGCCACTGCTCCAGCTCACGCAGCCGGCCGGCGGGCTTGTTCCCAAGGAGATCCGCCGATACTTTCGCGACGTGCGCGATCATCACACCATCGTCGCGGAACGGATCGCGGAGTACGACGAGGTGTTGAGCTCGCTGGTCGATGCGGCGCTGGCGAAGATCGCGGTGCAGCAGAACACCGACATGCGCAAGATTTCCGCCTGGGTGGCCATTGCGGCGGTGCCGACGATGGTCGCCGGTATCTACGGCATGAACTTCGAATACATGCCCGAGCTGTCATTCCATTACGGGTACTGGACCGTGCTGGGCGCAATCGCCACGGTGTGTGTCGGACTGTTCGCGCTGTTTCGCCGTAACAACTGGCTCTGATCTACAGCACGTCCGATCTACAGCACGTCCGATCTACAGCACGTCCGATCTACAGCGAGGCAGCCGACCTTCGGGGGTCGGCGGTGTCGATTCCGGCCTCGTCCCAGGCCTCACGCAGCGCCGGTGCTCCACGTAAACGCACCCACGCCGCTTCGGTCCCGGTCAACGGGACCACAGCCAGGAAGCGGACCGGATCGAAGGGCTCCGGGAGGGTCAGATCGTCGATACCGCTCGCCCCGAGCAGCACGGCGGTGAACGGCGCACCCACCCACAGTGGCTCGCCCAGATCCAACAGGGCGTCCTCGAGCAGGACGATGCCTTCCACCGAGGGCGCGGCGGCCAACACGGCGAGGGTCCGGGTGATGCCCGACGCGAGAGGTGCACCGCCGCGCAGGGCCAGAACCAACTCTGCGCGCGGGCCGCGGGTGGGATCGGCGATCAACTCGCCCGGATCACCCATCGGGTGCCGCGAGCAGCCGAGGGTGACGTAGCGGATCAGGCCGTCCGAGGACTCGAATCGCAGGACGTCGAGGGGTTCGACGCCGAGGAACGTCACCGAGGCGGTGGCGGGCTCGGGGCCCTCGATGCTGCTCAGGAGATGAGCGCGGACTGCGGGCACGACAGGCTCGGACATCACTACATCTAAACATCACGCGGTACGTTCACGGCGCGGCGACGCCGAACTGACGGTAGCGTCGGCGCATGGTGTCCGTTCTCGCCGTCAGCGACGAGCCCGTCGCTTTCCTGTGGAGTCCCGGCGTGCGTGACCTCGACGTCGACGTCGTGCTGGGTGCGGGAGATCTGCCGTTCGCGTATCTCGAGTACCTGTCCGACCAGTTGAACGCTCCGTGTGTGTTCGTCCCCGGCAATCACGACGCCGACCTGTCGGGGTATTCGGAAACACGAGTCGGGTTCACCCGGGCCGGAATGCCCGCGACCTGGCCGGGTCCGGTCGGTTCGGTCAACGCGGACGGACGGGTGGTCACCGTCGCCGGTTTGCAGATCGCCGGGCTCGGTGGGTCCATCCGCTACAACGACGGACCCAATCAGTGGTCCGAGCGTCAGCAGAGTCGCCGGGCGGGATCGCTGCGGATACGTCACTACTGGCGATCGAAGCTTCCCCGGGCCCGTTCGGATGTGGACGTGCTGCTCACGCACAGTCCGGCCCGCGGGATCGGCGACGCCGACGATCGTCCGCACCGGGGGTTCTCGTGCTTCAACGCGCTGATCGACGCCCTCGATCCTTCGGTGATGATTCACGGCCACATTCATCCCCACGGACGGACGCCACTCGACTTCGAAGTGGGTCGTACCATCGTTCTCAACACCGTCGGTTTCACACTGATGGACATCACTCCTGGTACCCGGCCGAAGATCGTGAGGCGCCGACATGGTTCGTGACACCGGATTTCCGACGGCCGACGCGGAAAACGATTTCGCTCGCCAACGCCGGCGCGCGGACGTCGCCCGTCTGGTGAGTTGGCTACGGCGTGAACCCGACGACGTCAACGCCGTGCTCCCCTTCGACGAGGTGGTGGCAGCTCTCGGCAAGGTCGGCGAGAAGTCGTTGGGTCTGCAGGTGGTCGCGGTGAGTTCGATTGTCGGAAGTGTCGATCGCACCGGCGATTTCGACCGCTATTTCCGGCCGACGTCGGCGCATTCGCGTGCCAGATGGGAGCGACTCGCCGTGGCTCAACGGCGCGGCGAATCCGTACCGCCGGTGTCGCTGTACCGCATCGGGTCGATGCATTTCGTCCTCGACGGCCATCATCGCGTCTCCATCGCCTGCGCGATGCACATGGGCACCATCGACGCCTACGTCACCGAAATCCTCACTCGGATATCACCGGAAGGCATCACCCAGCGGGCCGACCTTCTGATCAAGGATCACCGTCGGTTGTTCCTGACGCGGGTTCCACTGGCCGAAGCGCAACGTGACGCGGTCAGTGTCACCGACCCGTGGGAGTATGCCGAACTCAGTGAATGCGTCGAGGCCTGGGGCTTTCGCCTGATGCAGGAGAAGGGCGAGTTCGTGACACGAGACACCGTGGCGCGCCGCTGGTTCGGTGAAGAGTTCCTTCCCGTCGTCCGGATGCTGCGCGCTGCCGACATGTTGCCGGAGCACACCGACGCCGAGGCGTATCTGTGGATCGCGCGTGAACGCTACCGTCTGGTGCGTCGGCACATGTGGAACGACGAGATAGTGGCAGAACTTCGCGATCGGGCGCCGCGCAAGTACAAGCACACGACCTGACCCGCCGGACGGGCACATGAGGCGTAGCTGAGCCGTTCATCCCGATTCCCTGTGAATGCGCTTCGCGTAGTGCCCTTCGGCCGAATCGAGGCATACGGTGGTGACACAAGCAAATCGATCCAGCCCGAGGAGCCACGATGAACCTGACACGACCGGGAAAGCGCCGTATGGCAACACGTTTCGCCATAGCAGGCGCCCTCGCCGCAGCGCCGGTGACACTGGCCACAGCAGAGGCGCAGGCGACCCCTGTGGCTACCCATCACGATCAGTTCGGCGAGTTGGCCGCCCTACCGGAGGCCACGAGCACCGCGCCGGGTCCGGAGCAGATTCCTCAGCCCTGGCCCGACACCTACCTGCTCACCGTCTCCTGACCGACCGACCGGGCAGGGCCGAGCGGCCGCACCGTCCGAGCGGTCAGAGAAGCAGATTCGCCCCGGTGTTGCCGTCGAAGACGGACAGCTTCGCCGGATCGAACCACAGTTCTACCGACTTCCCTTGCCGTACGGTGGATTCCGATGACAACCGCGCCACCAACTGTCCACCGCCCGCAACTGCGGTACCCGAATCTGCGGCCAACTCCTCGAGTTCGCGTGAGGACACGGCCGGCCCGCCGGCATGGAAGTACGCGTACTTGTCCGAGCCCATCGACTCGAGCACGTCCACGTCCACGGTGAACGTCCCACCGGTCACCTTCTGCGACGCGTCGACCAGCGCGGCATCCTCGAAATGTTCGGGCCTGATTCCGACCACCACGTCCTTGGCGGCCTTGCCGGCGTGAATCGTCGACAGGGCCGACGCCGGTAGCCGAACGTCACCGATCGGTGTGCTCACCCCGTCGGCCGCGAGTTCGCCGGGGAAGAAGTTCATCGACGGCGATCCGATGAAACCGGCGACGAACAGGTTGTTGGGGTGATCGTACAGTTCCTGCGGCGCACCGATCTGCTGCACGACACCGCCGCGAAGAACCACCACCCGGTCCCCCAATGTCATCGCCTCGGTCTGATCGTGGGTGACGTAGACGGTGGTAGTTCCCAGACGCTTCTGCAACCGAGCGATTTCGGTGCGCATCTGCACACGCAGCTTGGCGTCGAGGTTCGAGAGTGGTTCGTCCATCAGGAACGCCTTGGGGCTGCGTACGATCGCCCGTCCCATCGCCACCCGCTGGCGTTGGCCACCGGACAGGTTGGCCGGCTTGCGGTCGAGGTGCTGCGTCAGGTCGAGTACCCGGGCCGCGTCGTCGACCTTCGCGTTGATCTCGTCCTTGGACATCTTGGCCAGCGTCAGGGGAAAGGCGATGTTCTGCCGCACGGTCATGTGCGGGTACAACGCGTACGACTGGAAGACCATGGCGATGTCACGATCCTTGGGCGCGCGTTCGTTGACCCGCTCGCCCGCAATCCGAAGTTCGCCGGTGGAGATGTCCTCGAGCCCGGCAATCATATTGAGAGTGGTGGATTTACCGCACCCCGAGGGCCCGACGAGAATGATGAATTCGCCGTCGGCGATGGTGATGTCGACGTCACTGACAGCCTTGGCGCCGTCGGGGTACAGCTTGGTCACCTTGTCCAGCACTATCTCGGCCACGGGTTTATCCCTTCACTGCGCCGGAGGTCAGCCCGGCCACGATACGACGTTGGAAGAACAGGACAAAGATGATGATGGGGATGGTGATGACCATGGCGGCCGCCGCAATCGATCCAGTGGGTTCCTCGAACTGGGACGCCCCCGTGAAGTTGGCGATCGCTGCCGGTGCGGTGATCGATCGTTCGGTGGAGGTCAGTGAGATCGCGAAGAGCAGATCGTTCCAGCAGAAGATGAAGACCAGAATGCCTGCGGTGACGATACCCGGCGCCGCCAACGGAGCTACGACCTTCCGGAACGCCTGCCCCGGTGTGGCGCCGTCCATCTGCGCCGCCTTCTCCAACTCCCATGGGATCTCCTTGAAGAAAGCCGACAGGGTGTAGATCGCCAGTGGGAGCGCAAATGTGATGTACGGCAGGATAAGTCCGGCCCAGGTGTCGAAGAGACCGAGTCTGCGTTCGATATCGAACAGTGGGCTCACCAACGAGATCTGCGGGAACATCGCGATCAACAATGCGACGCCCACCAGCAGCTTCTTACCCGGGAAATCCAGGCGGGCGATGGCGTACGCGGCCATCGTTCCGATCACCACCGCGATGACGGTGGAGATCAAGCCGATACCGATCGAGTTGATCAGCGCACTGGTGAACGCGTTGGTGTCGAAGATTCCGCGGTAGTTGTCCAGAGTCCACTTCTGGGGGATGAAGCGGCCGTCCTTGATGGTGCCTGCCGGTTTGAAGGACAAGCTCGCGATCCACAGCACCGGAACGAGTGCGTAGAGCAGCACCAGGAGATTGACGACGGACCAACTCGTCTTGCGTCTGACGGTGTCGACCATGTCAGCGTCCTTCCGTGTCTGATCCGGGAGCGGAGGCACCGAAAAGTTTGATGAAGACGAAGGCGATCAATGCCACACAGATGAAGATCAGAACACTGATCGCCGATCCGATCCCGAGATTGAAGGCCTTGAAGAGATTGTCGTACCCGAGAATCGAGAGCGATCCGGTGTCGTTCGCGCCTTTCGTGAGCACGTAGATGTTGTCGAAGATGCGGAACGCGTCGAGTGTGCGGAACAGCAACGCCACCAAGATGGCAGGCTTCATCAGCGGCAGGATGATCCGGATCAGCCGCGTCCAGGCACCCGCGCCGTCGACCTGGGCCGCTTTGAGGAGATCATCCGGAACCAGAGCGAGCCCGGCCAACAACAACAGCGCCATGAACGGTGTCGTCTTCCAGACCTCGGCGAGTACGATGATCGCCAACGACGGAATCTGTTGCGTCAGTGGAGCACTACCGTCGGGAAGAAGATTGGCCAGATAGCCGGTGCCTGGCGTCCAGGCGTAATACCAACTGTACGCCGCCGCGACGGTGACGATGCCGTACGGGATGAGCACGACGGTGCGGACCAATCCCTTGCCGACGATCGTGCGATGCATGACCAACGCCACGGCGAGCCCGAGAACGAATTCGATGATCACCGAGACGACGGTGACGGATGCGGTGACGGCAAAGGCCTGCCACCAGTATCCGTCCGAGAGAACCGACCCGTAATTGGAGAACCACACGAACTTTCGCTCGTCCGGGAATCGAAGATCGTAGCGCTGCATGCTGAGCCACACGGCGTACACCACCGGGTAGGCGGTGACCGCGATCATCAGCAGCGCCGCCGGAGCGACCAGCCACAGCCCCAACCGCCGTTCGGCGGACTTGCCGTCGGACATCTTCGTCTTCACGGGCTCGGCTCGATCGGCAACTGCCGTTGCCCCGCCTGATATTTCGGGTTCGATGGTCACGGAATCAGCCCCTCGGAGTTGACTGCCTTACGTACCTGATCCGCCAGCTTGTCCACCGTCGACGACGGATCGATCTTCGAAACAGGATTGAGTGTGGCAGTGATGAGAGTCGAAATGCTTTGATATGCCGGAGAAACCGGTCGAACTGCGGCGGTGTCGAGACTGTCCCGCACCTCACGCCACGCCGGGTACGCCGCCTGGAACGCCGGATCGTCGTACAGGCGCTCGAGGGTCGGGGGGACGCCGCCGGCCACCGCGTTGTTGCGCTGATTCTCCTCGTTACGCAAACACGTGAGCGCCTCGAACGCGAGGTCCTGATGCGTGCTGGTCTTGGCCACCGCGACGTTGAACCCGCCGATGGTGACCTGGGCCGGCTTACCCTCGATCACCGAAGGGTACGGGGCTGCAAGGAAATTGCGTTCACCGTTGACGGTGAGAACGGTGTTGCCGGTGTTGCGGCCGGTGACGTTTCCCTTGTCGTCGATGTACGGCAGATCGCGTTTCTCGGAGTTCTCCAGTATTCCGGGCAGGACGAACGGCCAGTTGACCTGGAAAGCCGACTTGCCGCTCTCCATGCCCAGCCGCGATGACGCCTCGTCGCTCTGCGAGATCGAGGGATCGGCGCCCTTCGCCGTGGCGACCCGCTTCATCACCGCGAGCGCTTTCTCGGCGGCGTCGCCGTCCGCCACCGTGACCGTCGTACCGTCCGGGCCGACCACGGTGCCACCCGCACTCGCCAGCAAGGTGTTGAACCAGACCATCAGGCCCTCGTACTGTTTGCCCTGCACACCGATCCAGCTCGGTCGGCCGTCGGACGCCAACTTCTCGGAGATGTCGACCATCTGGTCCCAGGTCTGCGGCGGCTTGCCGTCCGGCATCAGATCCTTGCGGTACCAGAGCAGTTGGGTATTGGTGTTCAGCGGTGCGGCATAGAGGGTGTCCTGCCACGTCGCGGACGCCAGCGGACCGGCCAGGGTTCCGTCGCTGACCTCGTCCGCGACGTCCTCGGGCAGTGGCACCGCCCAACCGGCCTCGGCGAACTCCGCTGTCCACACCACGTCGAGTGTCATCAGATCGAGAGACGAATCGTTTCCGGTCAGTCGGCGCGCCAGCTGAAGTCGCTGATCGTCCGCACCTTTGGGCAGCGTCTTCTGCTCCACTCGGTAGCGGCCGCCGGAATCGGTGGTACACACCGCAGCCGCCTGTGCGTACTGCTCGGCCCCGTCCGCTGCCGTGTAGAAGCTCAACACGACGCCGCCACCGTCGTCGGATCCACAGGCAGTCAGGAGCGGCGCCGCCAACAGCGTCGCCGCGCACAGCAACCCCACCTTCAGCGATGACCTCGTCGCCATCGCATTCGCCTTCTTGTTCGCCACGGCCGCCCCTTCGGGTCGGGCGGCGCCGCACCGGTCACCCAGCCGTCACGCCACGCATCTGCCTCCGTTGCGGGACGGCGATGTCGCCGTCCTGCATACCGTCGTCAGTGAATGTGATTCACATCACCTAAGGGATCAACCTAACGGAGTTCGGTCAACTTGGCAGAGCTAGCGAGGAAAAACTAGAGAGCGAGCTTGGCGAGCAGGTCCCGCGCGGACTCTGCGGTCTTGGGCTCACACAGCACGTCGTAACGCCCGGCGACCAACTGCATCGTGGACGCGAAATCACGCTGACCGCGCGTGGCCGCGTACGGAATCGTCGTCGAAATGATGCCGAAGATGATGCCGCCGACGATGCCGGTGATCAGTGGCGCGAGAAAACTCGTGGTGAACAGTCCGAGCAGTAACCCGAAGAACACACCGAGCCACGCGCCGGAGACCACTCCGCCGCCGATCACCTTCCCCCACGTCAACCTACCGAGCACGCGCTCGACCTGCATCAGATTGACGCCGACAATCGTCACGTCCTGGACGGGAAACTGCTGATCGGACAGATAGTCGACGGCTCGCTGCGCTTCGGCATAGGTGGGGTACGAGCCGATCGGCCATCCGGACGGCGGTGTCGGCAACGCTCCACGGCGCGACCCATTCGACGATTGTGCGAGCGGATTGGACATGGCTGACGACGCTCCTCTTGTCGGATACGTCACCCGACACAGGCGACGCATTCTTTACCACCCCATTGTGCCCTCCACTGCCATCGAGACCGTCACCGACGCGACCAGTTCGGCCGGTCGACGATCACGAGTGGCCGGGCGCCGTGAACTCCGACGTCCGAATCATTCCGGCCGCCCGTCCCTTCGCCGAGATCACCAGCGCCATCTTGCGACTCGCCTCGTCGATCATCTCCGCACCCAACATGACCGCCCCGCGCCCGCCGCCGGCCGCGGACGTATGGAAGGCGTAGGCGTCCAGAATGAGCTCGGCACGGTCGAAGTCGGCCTGACGTGGGCTGAAGACCTCGTTGGCCGCCTCGATCTGAGTGGGGTGCAGTACCCATTTGCCGTCGAAACCGAGCGCCGCCGATCGCGCTGCCGACCGCGTGAACGCCTCGACGTCACGAATCTGCAGGTAAGGGCCGTCGATCGCCTGCACACCGTGCGCCCGAGCGGCCACCAAGATCGTCATCAGGACGTGGTGGTACGCGTCGCCGCGGTCGTAGCCGTCCGGCTGCTCCCCCACCACGAGCGTGCGCATGTTCAAGCTAGCCATCATGTCCGCCGGGCCGAGCACGAGCGCGTCCACCCGTGGACTGGCCGTCGCGATGGCGTCGATGTTCTTCAATCCGAGCGCGCTCTCGATCTGCGGTTCGATACCGATCCGGCCGACCTCGAGCCCGTTCGCCTTCTCTACTTGGGTCAGCAGTAGATCCAAAGCCTGCACGTGGGAGGCGTCCGGAACCTTGGGCAGCAGGATCGCGTCGAGCGTGGATCCGGCGCGAGCCACCACTTCGGCGACGTCGCCGTAGGTCCACTCGGTGGTCCAGTCGTTGACCCGCACCACCTTCAGCTGGTTTCCCCCACCCGTCCTCGGTCAGCGCATCACCGACGCTCTCGCGAGCCGCCTGCTTCGCCACGGGGGCGACGGCGTCTTCGAGATCAAGGAAGATCGCGTCCGCAGGCAAGGACTTGGCCTTGTCGATCATCTTGCGGCTGCTCCCCGGAACTGCCAGAACTGATCGACGGGAACGGTGACGTGAACTCATCGGAGAATGTCCTTCGCTGTGGTCGAGGAGGCGATCAGTGAAAGATCCCACTCCGGAAGTCATTGCCGCGCGCGTCGTGCCGTTGCCGATTTCGGCGCTCGACGAATTAGCCTTGCCATCATGGCAGCAGCAGGAAAGGTCTTTGCAGCCAGGCTCGCCGGCCTGGTTGTCCTCGGTCCGGACGGAGAATCGATCGGTCGGGTGCGTGACGTGGTCATCACCGTCCGCATCGGACGCCAACAACCACGGGTGCTGGGCCTGGTGATCGAAATGTTCACCCGCAAACGCATTTTCGTTCCCATGTTGCGCGTGACCGCAATCGAGCCCGGTGCGGTCACACTGACAACCGGCAACGTCAGTATCCGCCGGTTCACCCAGCGCGCCGGTGAAGTACTGGCACTGGCTCAGGTTCTCGATTCACATGTGCGAGTGGACGACCCGGAGCTCGAAGAGCTCGACGGCGTGGACACCGTGGTCGTGGACCTGGGAATCGAATCGACCAGGACCAGAGACTGGGTGGTGTCCAAGGTCGCCGTGCGCGGTCATCGAGGCCGGCTCGGCCGCCGCGCCGCGATGCACGTCGTCGACTGGCAACACGTGACGGGCCTGACGCAGAGCGATCTCGCCCTTCCCGGCCAGGGCGTTGCCCACCTGTTGGCGCAGTACGAGGGCATGCGCCCTGCCGACGTGGCCAACGCGATGCGAGAGCTTCCCGAGAAACGCCGGCACGAGCTGGCGGTGGCGCTCGACGACGAACGCCTGGCCGACGTCGTGCAGGAACTACCTGCCGACGATCAGACCGACTTGTTGATGCACCTGGAAGTCGAGCGCGCCGCCGATCTACTCGAAGCGATGGACCCCGACGACGCCGCCGACCTGTTGGGCGAGCTGCCCGAGACGGAAGCAGAATCGCTCCTGCAGTTGATGGATCCACAGGATTCCGAACCCGTCCGACGACTCCTCGCGCACTCGCCGAACACCGCCGGTGGCCTGATGACGCCGGAACCGGTTGTCCTGACCGCCTCCACGACCGTGGCGGAGGCACTGGCCCGAGCCCGCAACTACGACGTGACGCCCGCGCTGTCGAGCATGGTGTTCGTCGTACGTCCACCTACCGCCACCCCCACCGGGCGCTACCTCGGCTGTGTTCATCTGCAGAAGTTACTGCGGGAACCACCGGCGAGTCTGGTCGGCGGAATCCTCGACAGCGACATGCCTCGACTGGCCCCGACCGACTCGTTGGCCGCTGTCACCAGATATTTCGCCACCTACAACCTGGTGTGCGGTCCGGTGGTGGACGACGAGAATCATCTTCTCGGCGCTGTGACGGTCGACGACGTGCTCGATCACCTTCTGCCCGAGGACTGGCGTGAAGACGACTCCGACAACGAGGGACTGATTCGATGAGTGATCGAACGTCGAGTAGCAACGCCAGGCAACGGCTGGAGACGCCGCGCGGCAATCGGCGGTTCCAACTCGATTTCGACGTCGAGGCGGTGGGCCGGGTCAGCGAACGGATAGCGCGCTTCCTCGGGACGGGTCGCTATCTGGCGATCCAGACGATCATCGTCATCGTCTGGATCCTGATCAATGTGTTCGCCGTGAGCCTGGAATGGGATCCGTACCCGTTCATCCTGCTCAACCTGGCTTTCTCCACTCAGGCGGCGTACGCCGCGCCGCTGATTCTGCTGGCACAGAATCGTCAGGAGAATCGCGACCGGGTCTCCCTCGAGGAAGACCGTTCACGGGCCGAACAGACGAAGGCGGACACCGAATTCCTGGCGAGGGAGCTCGCCGCGTTGCGGATCGCCGTCGGCGAGGTCGCCACTCGCGACTACTTGCGCCGCGAACTCGACGAGATCAAGGCCATCCTCGCTGCCGACTCCGAGCCGGCGCCCAAGAAGAAAAAACAACAGCGCGAATCGGCGTCCGCGAAAGTCACACCGCAGTGACCGGGCATTCCCACGTTCCACGACACGAATCCTGACTGCCGAGTAACATAAATCACAGCAATCAGGACTATCTCGACGAACAGAACGAGCATCTTCGGAGCGGGGAACCAGCCAAAGGGGAATCGTGCGCGTACGAGGAATCATCGCAGCGTCCACACTGGTCGGCGGGCTACTCGTGGCCGCCGGCCCGGCGACACCGACTGCCTCGAGCGCCTCGTCCGCGACGAGTCGTGTCCCCGTCGCCCTGGCCGGTGTCGCAGTCCACGGCGCCGACAACTCCGTGGACTTCCTCCCCACCCCCCGCACCGTCCGCACTCAACGTTCCGCTCCACCTGCGGACAGTGCGGTGGGCGGCTCGGTGACAAGTCCGGTGGCGTCCTCGATCGTCCTGACCTCTCTGGGCATCCCGGAGATCGTGCTCAACGCCTACCGATCCGCCGAACTTCAGATGATGACGGAGGCGCCGGGTTGCGGGGTGTCCTGGCACCTCCTCGCCGGGATCGGCCGTATCGAATCCGGGCATGCCGGCGGCGGGCGGACCGATTCCGTGGGAACACTGCTCACGCCGCTCTACGGTCCCGTGCTCGACGGCCGACTAGCCGGAAACGAAATCATCACCGACACCGACGAAGGCGCGATCGACGGCGACCCGAACCACGATCGGGCCGTGGGTCCCATGCAGTTCATTCCGGCCACCTGGAAGGCGTACGCCGCCGACGGCAACGGCGACGGGGCCGCCGACCCCAACAACGTCTTCGATGCGTCCCTGGCTGCCGCCAAGTATCTCTGCAGCGGTGGCCTCGTCTTGCGCAACCCGGCCGATGAACTCAAAGCTGTTCTGCGGTACAATAATTCAGCTACATATGCGGCAAACGTCATCATGTGGTCCACGGCGTACAGCAAGGGAGTAGTTCCGTCCGGCCCGTTGCCGTACACAGCCGGGACGAACACGGAAAGTACGGCAGCCGGAAGTATCCCGGGTCAGGAGGCGTCCACACCGGCAATGCTGGCCGCAGCCGCCGATCCGGACCCGCACCCGATCTCCGATCCGAGTTCCGCCGCCGCACTGCTTCCCGACCTCCCGGCAATGCCCGCAGTGGTACCAGGAACAACAGTGGTACCAGGAACAACAGTGGTACCAGGAACAACAGCGGTACCCGGCTCACCCCAGGCCCAGCGCGCGGCGGCACCGCCAGGGATCTTCGTCCCACTTCCGGTGCTGACCAGCCGCGGACTGACCTGGCCGATAGCGGCTCCCGACGGATGGCGCTGGCCCGATGACATGTGCCAAATCCTGCCCGCCGAAGCGCTCGATCACCTGCAGCCCGGCATTCTGCTGCCGTGCGAAATCGTCCGCCCGGGGGTCGCGTCCACCACCACACCCGCACCCACTCCGGCCTCCACCACCGATAATGCACCCGCACCCGCAGTACCGGTCATTCCGCTCACCCCTATCATTCCGGGCATGCCTAATTTATAACCAGAAATAACGTTTGAGCAGTGCAGGACCCTGAATTCGACCAGTTTTGGTCACGGTTGAATAACGGAACTGCAACAAGTCGGGTAGCCTCGATTCCGTCAGTTGAACGGAAAACCTCCTCCGGAGGTTCAGGAGGCAATAACAGTGGGTCGGCACCGCAAACAGGCAAATTCCAGCATTCGTCGAAATTCGGTCATTGCGATCGCCGGTCTCGTCCCTGTCGGAATCGTCGCCGCGGCCCATTCGGCCGGCGCCGACTCCAAGATTCCGTTCCTGAACACCAGCTCCTCCGAAGCTGTCACCGAAGCTGCCACTGCCACCGAAACAGCCGTGCCACAAAACGACGTCCTCCCGCCGATACCCGAGGTGGTCGAGCCGGCATCGTCCGAACCCGAGCCGCCCGCCCCCGTCCAGAGCACGCCGCCGATACCGGCCTCCATGGCCGAAGGTGCACTCGGCATCCCGGGCGTCAGCCTTGCCGCGTACCAGAACGCCGAGCGCATGCTCGCCGTATCCAATCCCGGCTGCAACATGCGGTGGACGTTGATCGCCGGAATCGGCCGCGTGGAGTCCGGCCACGCCAACGACGGCCGAGACGCCGACGCACACGGTGACCTCCTCACACCGGTGATCGGCCTGCCACTGAACGGCAGCCTGCCCGGCCAAGCCGTCATCATGGACACCGACGGCGGCGCACTGGACGGCGATCCGGTGTACGACCGCGCCGTGGGCCCCATGCAGTTCCTGCCGTCCACCTGGGCGATCTACGGCAGCGACGGCAACGGCGACGGCAAGGCCGACCCCCAGAACCTGTTCGACTCTGCCCTGACCACCGGCAAGTATCTCTGTGACGGCGGATTGAACATGAACGACGTGACGCAGGCCGCCGCCGCCATCCATCGATACAACAACTCGGCGGCCTACGTGGCGAACGTTCTCGCGTGGTCGCTCGGCTATTCGACCGGCATCGTCCCCGCTCCGGGTGACCTGCCGCGCATCCACTGACCTGCCTGGTCCTACCATGGAGACATGTCTGTACTGACCGAGTCCGATGTTCGTTCCGCGCTCGCCAAGGTTCTCGATCCCGAGATCCGTAAACCCATCACCGAACTCGGCATGGTCAAGGGCATCGAACTGGCCGACGACAACAGCGTCGACATCGGCATCTACCTGACCACGGCCGGTTGCCCGATGCGCGGCGAGATCACCGAACGCGTCACCAAGGCCGTTGCGGACGTGCCCGGCGTCGGTGCCATCCGCGTCGAACTCGATGTCATGGACGACGCTCAACGCACCGAGTTGCGGCGGTCGCTACGTGGCGACTCCGCCGAGCCGGTCATCCCGTTCGCTCAGCCTGGTTCCCTCACCCGCGTGTATGCAGTCGCCTCAGGCAAGGGTGGAGTCGGAAAATCCAGTGTCACAGTAAATCTCGCCGCAGCTATGGCCGCTCGCGGCTTGTCCGTGGGCGTGCTCGACGCCGACATCTACGGCCACTCCATACCTCGAATGCTCGGCACCGACGCAAAACCGACACAGGTGGAGCGCATGATCATGCCGCCCATCGCCCATGACGTGAAGATGATTTCGATCGCGCAGTTCACTCAGGGCAACACGCCCGTCGTGTGGCGCGGCCCCATGCTGCACCGGGCGCTGCAACAGTTTCTCGCCGACGTGTTCTGGGGCGATCTCGACGTACTGCTCCTGGATCTGCCGCCCGGCACCGGCGACATCGCCATCTCGGTGGCCCAGCTCATCCCCAGCGCCGAGATCCTCGTCGTGACCACCCCGCAGCAAGCCGCAGCGGAGGTCGCCGAACGTGCAGGAGCCATAGCGTTGCAGACTCGCCAACGCGTCGCCGGGGTCGTGGAGAACATGTCCTGGCTCGAACTAGCCGACGGCACCCGCATGGATGTCTTCGGTGAAGGTGGGGGCCAGACGGTCTCCGACCGCCTCACCAAAGCCGTCGGTGCACAGGTCCCGCTGCTCGGTCAGATCCCGCTCGATCCGTCTGTTCGCGAAGCCGGTGACGCGGGAACTCCGATCGTTCTGAGCGCCCCCGAGTCGGCCGCCGCGATCGCACTCAAGAGCATCGCGGACAAACTGGCAGTACGCCAACGTGGGCTTGCCGGAATGTCGCTCGGCATCAACACCGTCCGCAACATGTGACGAACCGGCTGCTACTCGTCAGCCGGTCCTGACGAAGCTGTCAGCGGGCCGACGTGATCGGAGCACAGCCACAGGACTGTCGATGCTGAAACGACGTCGGAACCACGACGGTTCGAGGGTCGACGGCCGGATCGGCGATCCGGCTCAGAAGCAGTGCGACCACGTGTTCCGCCAGTGCCGAATGATCCTGTGCGGTCGCCGAAATCTGCGGTGACGCAAGATCTGCCCACTCGAAGTCGTCGTAACACACGACGGCGACGTCTTCTGGCACTCGCAGCCCGACGCCACGCAGCGCCCGCAACACCCCGAGTGTCATCAGGTTGTTCGACACCACGAGGCCGGTCGCCCGCTCCGCCGGGTCGACGGAGGTGAAGTACTCCGACACCACCTGCTGGGCAACGTCTTTGTCGGAACTGCCGTCGAGAATCATCGCGCTGTCGGCAACGAGATGGGCCTCACGGACGGCCTCACGGAACCCTTGCAGGCGGTCGTGCGCCGACATGGTCGTCATGGCGCCTTGCACGTACACGATGCGCCGGTGTCCGCGCTCGGCAAGGTGTAGCGTCAGCGCTTTCACGGATTCGACGCACTCGGAGTAGACCTGATCGGCGGGCAATTGCGATCGGCGGTCGAGGAACACGACCGGTGTGCCCAGCTCGAGCAACTCGGTCAGGGTGTTGTTGAGTTCCGGATTCCCTTCCAGCGGATTGACGATCAGTCCGGTGACTCGGCGATCGAGAAGATCGTTGATCACCTCGACCTCGACGTCGGGGTCGTCGGTGGTGTCGGCGAGGATCAAGGTGTATCCCTTGGCTCGCAGCTCACGCTCGATGTCGCGCACCAATTCCGCGAAACCCGGGTTGGTCACGACCGACATGGCGAGCCCTATCGTGTGCGTGGAGTTGGTGGCCAACGCGCGGGCCGCCAGGTTGTGCCGGTATCGCGTGGTCCGCACTGCCGCCCGAACCAGTTCTGCCGTTTCCGGCGCGACCGTTCTCGTGCCGTTGAGCACGTGCGACACCGTAGTGGCGGACACGCCGGCAACCCTGGCAACGTCGGCCATCGTCGACATGGATCTCCCTTGTTCAGAGCCTCGCCGGCCGAGGATTCCCCCAGGCTAGGTGGAGACCACCTGTCCACGCAAGCCCTTGCGCAAGGGCTTGCGCAAGCCCTTGCGCTGACGCTAACCTCGGCCGACGCCCGATCAACGCAAGCGCTTGCCCCTGCAGCGCGACATCGACGCTCCTGCGCTGATCCGGGCCGACGTGCGCATCTCTCGCGACCTGCCTGAGGCGTAGACCTGGCCCCGACAAAGGAGTTTGGCCTTGAAGAAGTTGCTTCGATCCGTGGTGAGCGTGTCCGCTGCCGCAACCATCGCCGTCACACTGGCCGCCTGCGGAGGCGAGTCGGGCGACACCGCCGCCGACGGCTCGACCAAGCTGACCATCGGATTCGTTCCGGGTATCGCATCCGACCCGTTCTTCAAGGCAATGCAGGTCGGCGCCGAGGAAAAGGCACGCGAACTCGACATCAAGCTGCTCTGGCAGGGCGCTGCCGACGAATACTCCCCGCAGTCGCAGCTACCGTTCGTCGACGCGATGCTCACCCAGCAGGTCGACGGCCTGATCCTGGTACCCACCGACCCCAATGCACTGCAGCCGTCCGTGACCAAGGCGGCCGCGATGAAGATCCCGGTCGTCACCGTGGACACGACGGTGGCCGACGAGAGCGCGCTCACCTCGTTCATCACCGGCGACAACCTCGACGGTGGCCGGCAGGCCGCGCGAACAATGGCGGAGCAGATCGGTGGCTCCGGTGAGGTGTTCATCCTCTCCGGCTCGCCGACCGCGACCACCAATCAGCTTCGCGAGCAGGGTTTCAAGGACGAGATCGCCCAGAACTTCCCCGGTATCACCGTCGTCGGAACCGAGTACGCCAACAGCCAACCGGCCAAGGCCACCTCGGCACTGAACACCACCTTGCTCAAGTACCCCGAACTCAAGGGCGTCTTTGCTGCCGACGGCACCTCCGGCACCGGAGCAGTTGCGTCCCTGCGCAACTCCGGCAAGTCCGGCCAGATCAAGCTGATCGGCTACGACGCGTACGAGAATCAGATCGACGACCTGAAGGCCGGCGTCTACACCGCTCTCGTCGCCCAGCAGCCCGGCGCCGAGGCTGCTGCCGCGCTCGGGTACGTGGTGGACAAGATTCGCGGTAACAACGTCGACGAGATCGAGAAGTCGCTGGTTCTCCCCAACGTCGTGATCACCGCCGACAACCTCGCGGAAATGACAGCGCATGTCTACCCGGCCAACTGAATCCGAGAAGCCGACCCGCCCCGTCACCGGTAGTGTCGTGGCCGCGCAGCCGACGACGGCCGAACGACTCGGCGCGCTACTGGGCCGTCAGGATGTGATCCTGCTCGGCGTCCTGATCGTGATGGTCGCCTTCTTCACCGTCATGAATCCGAAGTACTTCAGCTCGTTCGCCTTCGCGAACATCCTGCAGGACTTCGCGCCGGTGATGTTGCTCGCGATCGGCCAGACCTACGTCATCCTCACCGGTGGTATCGATCTGTCCGTCGGATCGGCCCTGGGTCTGAGTGGAGTCACCTGCGCACTGGCCATGCGTTCGTTGGAGTCGAACGGAACTCCCGTCGCCGCAACCATTCTGGTGGGCCTTCTGGTCGGGCTCGCCACGGGGCTCGCGGTGGGGCTGGTCAACGGCTTCCTGGTCACCAAGGCGAAGCTCGCCCCGTTCATCGCAACGCTGGCCACCCTCGGAGCCGGAGCCGGACTCACCCTGGTGGCCACCGGCGGCGTACAGATCGCAGGCGGACCGACCGAGGTGATCACCCTGGGCAACACCACCTATCTCGGCGTCCTCACATTGCCATTGATCATCGTGCTGCTGGTGCTGGCATTCTTCTGGATCATGTTGGAGCAGGCGCGCTTCGGCCGATGGACCTACGCGATCGGATCGAATTCCTTCGCTGCGCGCGGCGCCGGCATCCCGGTCAACCGCCACCTGGTGAAGGTGTACGCACTCTCCGGCCTGCTGGCCGGTCTCGCCGGCGTCTACGTCTACATGCGATTGGGCTCGGGGTCCCCGACGTCCGGACAGGGCCAGGAGCTCAACGCCATCGCCGCAGCCGTCATCGGCGGACTCGCCCTCACCGGCGGCAGCGGCAAGCTGTCCGGCACCGTGTTGGGCGCACTGATCACCACCGCTGTTCTCAGCGGCCTGATCCTCATCGGTGTGGCCCCGAACTGGCAGCAGGTGGTGGTCGGTGTACTCATCGCCGGAGCCGTCGCGCTGCAACAGGTCAAGTTCTCCGGACTGCGAAAGAGGCGAGCCAATGGCTGAGGTCATCTACGAAGCTCGCGGAGTCGGCAAGACGTTCGGCTCGGTCACCGCGTTGGCCGACGCCGGCTTCCAGATCCGCGCCGGCGAGGTCGTCGGTCTCGTCGGCGACAACGGGGCCGGAAAGTCGACGCTGGTCAAGATCCTCTCCGGTGTGCACCAGCCGACCACCGGCTCCGTGCTGCTCGACGGTGTGGAGCGTCGCTGGAACTCCCCTGCCGAGGCCCTCGACGCCGGAATCGAAACTTTGTACCAGGATTCCGGTCTGTGCGCCGACCTGTCGATCAGTGCCAACGTCTACCTCGGGCGCGAGATCCTGCGACCGGGCCTGGCCGGGAAACTCGGCTTGCTCGATCACAAGGCGATGGCCACCAGAGCGAAGGAAGGCCTCGAGCGGGCCGGGATCGGTGTCGCCGGAGGTAGCCGGCCGGTGGGCACCATGTCCGGCGGGCAGCGCCAGGCCGTGGCCATCGGCCGCGCCATCACCTGGGCTCGCAAGCTCATCATCCTCGACGAGCCCACCAACCACCTCGGCGCCCGCCAGGCCGCAGAGGTCCTGCAGGTGATCGCGCGAGCCAAGGAGCAGGGGCTCGGCGTCATCTTCATCTCGCACACGTTGCCGCACGTCCTCGAGGCCACCGATCGGATCGTGGTTCTCCGACTCGGCCGGGTGATCGCCGACGCACCGACCTCGTCGTTCACCCCGGACTCTCTCCTCAAGGTGATCACCGGCCTGGCCGGAACCTGACAACTGCCGCAATACTCAGAAAGAGCACCATGAAGCTCAGTAACTCCACTCTGCACTCTCTGCCGTCCGACGTCGTCGTCCCGACCTACGATCGCTCCGATCTGACGCCGGGAATCGTCCACATCGGAGTCGGCCACTTCCACCGTTCACACCAGGCCATGTATCTGGATCGTCTGCTGCACACCGAAGCCGGTGCGGGGTGGGCGATCTGGGGCGTCAGCATCGAATCCAAGGGCGAAGACATCGCCGACGCCCTGGCCGGTCAGGACGGTCTCTACAGCCTCACCGAGAAGGACCCGGACGGCGCCACGCGCACCACGGTCATCGGATCGATCGTCGGATTCGACCGCGCCGCCGACGACGGCGAACCCGTCATCAGCCGTCTGGCCGATCCGAACACCAAAATCATCTCCCTCACCATCACCGAGGGCGGGTACGGCATCGACCCGGTCACCGGCGCGTTCTCCGGGGCCGGCGATCCGCTGATCGAGGCTGATCTGGCCGATCCGAACTCGAATCGATCCTGGCTGGGATTGGTGGTCAAAGCACTGATCCGCCGCAAGGAGTCCGGGGCAGGCGCGGTCACCTTGATGTCGTGCGACAACATTCAGGAAAACGGGCACGTCGCCCGCGAAGCCCTGATCGGCTTCACGAAAGCCGTTGCCCCCGAACTTCTCTCCTGGATCGACGCCAACATGTCGTTCCCCAGTTCCATGGTCGACCGGGTCACACCCGGGACAGTGGACGCCGATCGAGCGTTCCTGTCCGAGACCTACGGCGTCGACGACGCGTGGCCGGTCACCTGTGAGCCGTTCACCCAATGGGTACTCGAGGACAACTTCGCAGCCGGCCGCCCCGCCCTCGAAACCGTCGGAGTGGACGTCGTCGCCGACGTCGAACCGTACGAACTGATGAAGCTGCGCCTGGCCAACGGCACCCATCAGGCCCTGTGCTACTTCGGCCACCTGCTCGGCCTCGAGTACGTACACGAGGCCATCGCCGATCCCGGCATCAATGCGATGCTGCTCCGGTACATCGACGAGGAAGCCGTACCCACCCTGCGCCCCATCCCGGGAGTGGATCTCCACGGCTGGGGCCGAACCGTGTTGCAGCGCTTCGGAAACCCGCAGATCAAGGATCGCCTGAGCCGGATCTGCGAGGACACCTCCGATCGCATCCCGAAGTTCGTGCTGCCCGGTGTCCGAGATCAACTCGCCGCATCACGCCCGGTCGCGGTCTGCGCCGCAGTGGTCGCCGGGTGGGCACGGTACGCCGAAGGCACCGACGAGAACGGCGATGCCATCGACGTGCGTGATCCGCGTCGTGAACAACTGATGACGGCGGCCGGCCTGAACCGGGAGAATCCTACGGCCTTCCTCGACGTGACCGAGATCTTCGGTGACCTCGGTGCGACCGAGGCCTTCGCCGGACCGTACCGCTCGGCGCTGAGCACCCTCCACACCGCCGGAACCCGAGCGCTGCTCGACTCGTTGACGACAGCCGACTGAGATGGCCGCCGGTGCGAATGCGCTTCCCGAACCCGTCTGCCTCGCAGCGGACGACCTGGCGTCCCGAGTGCGGCGACTGCAGCGCCCAGGTCACCGGGTGATCATCGGCATCACCGGACCACCCGGCACCGGGAAGACGACCCTCATCGGTGAGGTCGTCGAGGCTCTCGGTACGCCGTCGAGAACGGCAGCGGTGCCTATGGACGGATTTCATCTCAGCAATCGGGTGCTGGCAACCCTCGGACGCTCCGATCGCAAAGGTGCCGTCGACACCTTCGACGCGTGGGGATACGCCCACCTGCTCCGCAGACTCCGCGCCCGCGACGAGGACGTCGTCTACGCTCCGGACTTCGATCACAACGCCGGAGATCCGGTCGCCGGATCGATCGGTGTCGAGCGCGAGGTCGACACCGTCTTCACCGACGGCAACTACCTCCTCTCGCCGACCGGGGCGTGGGCACAGGCCAGGAAGTGCATGGACGAAGTCTGGTATCTGCACACTCCCGACGACCTCCGCCTCGCTCGCCTCGTAGCGCGGCACATCCGGGCAGGCAAGGACCCGGACGCCGCCGCGGCCTGGGCCAACGGACCAGACGAGGTGAATGCGAAATCCGTTGCGCTCCAACGTGGTAACGCCGATCTGATGCTCCTGAACACCTGATCGCACCAACGAGGAACGGGACCGACATTTCGATGTCGGTCCCGTTTCGGTTCGTGAGGTGCGCGGCCGGGTGACGCTCAGGTGGCGTCGTAGTCGACCGGCGGACGCTCACCTGCGGCCAGTGGCTTGTCCTTCGACAGGGATGTCGGTTGCGCGGGGCCACTCTGCGGCTTCTTGTCGAAGTTTCCCGTGAAGATCGAATCGTCACCGTCGAGGAGATGCTGAGTGATGACCGCGCGCGGCGTCATTCCGCGCAGCTTGTTCAAGTCGGCAAGCGGCTTACGCAGATCCTCGAAGTCGGTGCCCAGTTCTTCCTTGAGCTGATTGGACGCGCCGGAAGCATATTCACGTACCTGCCGGAGCGACTTGGTCACCCAGGAGATCGCACCAGGCAGCCGCTCAGGTCCCAAGATGACCAGAGCAGCTACGAGCAGGATCATGAACTCGCCCCAACCGATGTTGCCGAACACAAGGGTCAGCCTACTGTGTCGACGGCGAGTCCGCCCACGACCGGTTCGTCCGGCTTGCGCCGCGCCCCGTCCGTCAATCCGAATCCGGGGTCACGGTGATGTCCACTTGCCGCCCGTCCCGGATCAGCTGCACCGCGACCGGCGCTCCGATAGTGGTCGCGTTCAACGCCACCACCAGCTCGTCGGCGCTCGTGACCGCTCGATCCCCTACTTTGACGATCACGTCACCTTCGACTATTCCGGCCCGTTGGGCGGCACCGCCTTCCCTGACGTTGGCGACGTCCGCGCCGCTGGTGGCGTCGTTGACCGCCGTCCGGGCATTGACGCCGATGTCGGGGTGACGCACCGAACCGTCGCGGATGATGGCCTGCGCGACCGCCGTGACGGTGTCGATCGGAATTGCGAAACCCAATCCCACCGATCCACCGGACTCGCTGAGCATCGCCGTGTTGATTCCGATCACCCTGCCTTCGTCGTCGACCAGCGCGCCACCCGAATTTCCGTGATTGATGGCGGCGTCGGTCTGGACGGCGTCGATCACCGCGTTGGTGTCGGTGCCCTCGCCGGACAAACGCAGTGGTCGGTTCAGCGCACTGACGATTCCGCGGGTAACGGTCTTACTCAAGCCGAGGGGTGATCCGACAGCGACCACATCGTCGCCGACCTGGACGTCGCCGGACCGGCCGAGTTGGGCAACGGTCAGGTTGTTCGCGGCAACCTTGAGCACGGCCAGATCGGTTTTGACGTCCCGCCCGACGATTTTCGCGTCAGTCTTGGTGCCGTCGGAAAAGATCACCTGAATCGTCGCTCCCTGCACCGGGGGCGCGGCCGAGGAGATCACGTGATTGTTGGTGACTATGTATCCGGCACCGTCGATGACGACACCCGATCCGGTACTGCCCTGATCACCCACGGCCACCTGAATGGAGACGACCGAGGGCAGGACCGCGTCAGCGACCTTCGCCACCTGCGACTGCGGGTGGTCGTCGGTGCCGGATTGCACCAGGGTGACCCGTGAACTGGTCAGCGCGCTGCGATCCGCGGTGAGCACGGTGGCGACGAGTCCACCGACCAGTGCGATCACCAATGCGATTCCGGCCAGGGCTGCCAATGCCGACGGTGCAACTCTCCGACCGAACAGCACCTCGCGCACGTCGAGTTTGTCGGCAAGTGGCCGCGGGATCGTCATGGCGGACTCCACCGGCCCACCCAGTGCCACTTCGGATTGCGGATCGCGCCAGGGATCGCTCGGCACGTCCTCGGATGCAGGAGCGGTGGTAGAAGCATCGGGATCACGCCCGATCGTGTCGGTTTCGCCTTCGGGACGCCCGAAGGCCTCCGCCAGAACGGGATCGGGCGGGCCGACGAACAACGGAGCAGGTGCCACCCGGCGAGAATCCACCGGCGAGAACGATCCTTCGAGGCCGCTGGGTCGCCCGAAAACCTGCCGGGTCGTCGGATCGATCGCCGGCCGATTCACCGGGCGAGGCCCCAGAACGGGGGCATCGCCGGGGCGGCCCACGACCGTGGGGTCAACGGGGCCGACCGCACTTCCCTCGTCCGAAGAAACCGAATTCACCCCGGATTGCCCCCTCTGTCCGTCAGTCACGTGATCCAGTATCACTGATCCGCGACCGGGGACGTCCGCTGACCGCGCCGAAACCCGGTCCGTTGGTCATTTACGCCGACGAAGCGAAAATCTGCGGCCGGGAGCGGACAGCGATTGCCGATCCGCATCGCCGTGCGGGCCGTTACACGACGGAATCTGACTGAGGAGACCGAGCAGCGACAGGGGCATCGTCATCTCGCCGCTACCACGCAGTGCGCCACGGGCCTGTTGCTGCGCCTCGACGGCCGCCGAGCACTCGCCACATTCGGCGATGTGCTGGGCGGCTCGAAGGTAAGCCTGCATCCGGAGCTCTCCGTCGACGTACGCCGCAATGGCCTCACTGGCCAGATGTTCGGTTGAACCGAACTGGCGATGTACCCGCGCCTCCGTCATTCGTCCCTCCAGATGATCGACCCACGTCTCGGACCAGCACAACTGCGGTGCTCGCCACTGATCCGACCGTCAGGAACCGACGAGTTCGGATTCAGCCGCGCGCTGCGCAGCCAGGTGATCACGAATCGCCTGTCGCCCACGGTGGATGCGGCTACGCACCGTTCCGAGCTTCACACCCAGTGTGGCACCGATTTCCTCATATGACAGACCTTCGATGTCGCAGAGAACCACGGCAGCGCGAAACTCCGGAGCCAACGAGTCGAGAGCGGACTGCAGATCGGCGTCGAGGCGAGCATCGTGATAGATCTGCTCCGGGTCCGGACCTGGTGAGGGAACCCGGTCGTAGTCCTCGGGAAGTGCCTCCATACGAATGCGGTTACGACGACGAACCATGTCCAGGAACAGGTTGGTCGTGATGCGGTGCAGCCACCCTTCGAACGTGCCGGGCTGGTAGTCCGACAGCGAGCGAAACACACGGATGAACGTGTCCTGGGTCAGGTCTTCGGCATCTTGAGCGTCACCGGAGAGCCGGTAGGCCAAGCGATACACCCGGTCGCCGTGCTGACGAACCAACTCGTCCCATGACGGCATTGTCGACTTCTCGCCCGTCGCGTCGAACACGGCGGTACCGACCAGCTCGGAATCCACAGCCGATTCCGTCGTCTTCACTTCCGACACTCGAGGGCTACGCTCGTCGTTGACCTGGTAGATAACTGGATCCTCCTGCTCTGGACCGCGCGTCACGATCTTCGACGCACCGGCGTTGGTACAAACCTGCCGTTGGCGGGTTTTGTTCCCGACTGCCGAGGTCGGCATGACCGTCACCCCCGGCGACCTGCGCTCCGGCGATGAGGAAAGCATCTCGCACCGCGGTGTGCTAGTCCTATGAAGAACCTGAGGCCTTCCTGAGAATGCCGAGGACTGCGCGCCGTGCACCGACAACCCGGCGCGCCCGATAACCTCATGGACGTGACCCACGCCGAACAGATACTCCGTTACGTCGAAGGGGCCGTCTCCGAAGACGAGATGACGGCCGCTGCGCGAGACCGAGCCCTGGATCTCGACGCCGACCCGGTGAGCCCGGCAGTCGGTGCGACCCTGGCGATGTTCGCCCGGATGCTCGACGCGAAGACGGCCGTCGAGGTCGGTACCGGCGCCGGGGTCAGCAGTTTGTGGTTGCTCCGCGGGATGCGCGACGACGGAGTTCTGACGACCATCGATCACGAACCGGAATCCCAACGTGTGGCAAAACTCACGTTCCGGGAGAACGGGATTGCGCCGGCGCGCACTCGTCTCATCAACGGGCGGGCACTGGACGTCCTCCCTCGACTCGCCGACGGCGGTTACGACCTCGTTTTCGTCGACTGCACCCCGATCGATCATCCGCATTACGTGCGCGAGGGCGTCAGGTTGCTCCGGTCGGGCGGTGTGATCGTCCTGCACGGGGCTCTGGCAGGGGGGCGAGCGGCGGATTCGTCTGCTCGTGACGCCGCGACGGTAGCGGTGCGCGAAGCCGCGAAGGCCATCGCCGAGGACATCCGACTGATTCGGGTACTCCTCCCGATCGGCGAGGGTCTGCTCTGCGCCAGCAAGCTGTAGCTCCTACGTCGGCAAGCGCTGGTTCGGGCGACCGTCAGATCCAGACGCCCTTGCCGATGGCGACGACACCACCCTGGCTGACGGCAAATCGTTCCCGATCCCGGTCCAGGTCGACACCGATGATCTCCCCGTCACCGACCACGACGTTCTTGTCGAGAATCGCCCGCCGCACCACCGCGCCCTTGCCGATACGCACGCCGGGCATCAACACGCTGCCCTCCACCGTCGCGCCGTCCTCGATCATGACGTTGGAACTCAGTACCGAGTTCCGTACGGTGGCCGCGGACAGGATCGATCCGGCACCGACCACCGATTCCTGAGCGAGCCCGCCCTTGACGAACTTGGCGGGAGCCAGGTTTTCGGTGGCGCCGCGGATCGGCCAGCGCCGGTTGTAGAGGTTGAAGATCGGGTGGACCGAGACCAGGTCCATATGGGCGTCGTAGAACGCGTCGAGGGTACCGACATCGCGCCAGTAGCCACGGTCACGGTCCGTCGCGCCGGGAACGACGTTGTCCTTGAAGTCGTAGACCGACGCCTCGCCCGCTGCGACGAGTGCAGGGATGATGTCACCGCCCATGTCGTGATCGGAATCGGAATTCTCCGAGTCGGCGCGGAGCGCATCGACGAGCACCTTGGTGGTGAACACGTAGTTACCCATGGACGCGAAGGTGGAATTGGGGTCGTCCGGGGTGCCGGGGGGATGCGCGGGCTTCTCGAGGAATTGGGTGATGCGGCCGGACTCGTCACTGTCGATGCACCCGAACGCAAAAGCCTCGCTACGGGGTACGCGGATACCGGCAACGGTGACACCTGCCCCGGATTCGATGTGGTGCGCCACCATCTGTTCGGGATCCATACGGTAGACGTGGTCGGCGCCGAACACCACGATGTATTCGGGGTCCTCGTCGTAGACGAGGTTGAGCGACTGCAGGATCGCATCGGCGCTGCCGGTGTACCACCGTGGACCCAGACGTTGTTGAGCGGGAACCGGGGTGATGTACTCCCCGGCGAAACCCGACAAACGCCAGGTCTGGGAAATGTGTCGGTCGAGTGAGTGCGACTTGTATTGCGTCAACACACAAATGCGTAGGTATCCCGCGTTCACGAGGTTACTCAACACGAAGTCGATGAGTCGATAGGCGCCCCCGAACGGCACCGCTGGTTTGGCTCTGTCCGCCGTCAGCGGATAAAGGCGTTTGCCCTCGCCTCCGGCGAGCACGATTCCGAGCACATGCGGCTGGCTTCTCACACCGTTAACCTATCCGGCCCGCATCACTCCCGCTAGCGAAGCGGCCGGAGGTGACCGGTGCCTCAGCTTCGACAGGACACGGCAGTGGTCGAATCGGTGGCCGGATCGGGTTCGGCCGGTTAGGTTTAGCGCGTGCGAGTCGCAATGATGACCAAGGAATACCCGCCCGAGATCTACGGTGGGGCAGGGGTGCACGTCACCGAGCTCGTGGCACAGTTGAAGCAACTGTGCGAAGTGGACGTCCACTGCATGGGCGCCCCGCGCGAGGGCGTGTTCGTCCACTCCCCCGATCCCGCGTTGGCCGGGTCCAATGCGGCCCTCTCGACGCTGTCCACCGAGTTGCGCATGGCCGATGCGGCCGCGGGTGTGGACATCGTGCACTCGCACACCTGGTACACCGGGTTGGCCGGGCATCTCGCGTCCGCGCTCTACGACGTGCCGCACGTTCTGACCGCGCATTCCCTCGAACCTCGGCGCCCGTGGAAGGCCGAGCAGTTGGGTGGTGGGTATCGCATTTCGTCATGGTCCGAGCGCAACGCGGTAGAGCATGCCGACGCGGTGATCGCGGTCAGCGCCGGTATGCGCCTCGACGTCGTCGACGCGTATCCGTCGGTGGATCCGAGCCGTGTTCACGTAGTACGCAACGGAATAGACACCGACGTGTGGCGTCCCGGACCCGCAGCGCCGGGCACCGAGTCCGCGTTGGATGCGATCGGTGTCGACCGGTCCAAACCGATCGTGGCGTTCGTCGGGCGGATCACCCGGCAGAAAGGTGTCGGGCACCTGGTGGCGGCAGCGCACCACTTCGACTCCGATATTCAGCTCGTCCTGTGCGCCGGAGCTCCCGACACACCCGAGATTGCCGCCGAGACCGAACGGGCGGTCGCGGACCTGGCGGCGGCCCGCGGCAACGTGTTCTGGGTCCGCGACATGCGACCTACCGAACAGATTCGGGAAATACTTTCGGCAGCAACGTTATTCGTATGCCCATCGGTGTACGAACCGCTGGGCATCGTCAATCTCGAGGCCATGGCCTGTGAAACCGCGGTTGTCGCTTCGGACGTCGGGGGGATTCCCGAGGTGGTCGAGGACGGCGTCACCGGCCTCCTCGTGCACTACAACGCATACGAGCCCGGCGCATTCGAGGAATCGTTGGCTGACACCGTCAACGCGTTGATCGCCGACCCCGCAAGGGCAGCGGCGATGGGACGCGTCGGACGAGAACGTGCGATACGTGAGTTCTCCTGGGCTGAAATCGCGCGTCAGACCCTCGAGGTCTACGCGGACGCGTCGCGGCGGCGGTGACGGCCGCGACCGGTCTCGGCGCTACTGCTTCCGGTACACGGTCACCGTCGCCGAGACGGTGACCCGAATCGTCTCCGGCAGGTTCGCAACGGCCGCCGAGAGGTCCGCCGCCGACCGGTGACGCGCTGTCGGCCCCATTCCGACCAGATCGAGGACGTCTGCTCGGCTCAGAACGGCGACGTACTCCACGACACTGCTGTCGACGCGGTCGAACAGCCCTGCCATCGACGATTCGAGGCGTTCTACTTTACGGTCGTCGACGCGAACCATGTCGAGATCGCCGATCAGTTCCCGCAGGTGCCGCTCGGTGGGCGTCAGGACGACCAGGACGCCACCGTCGTCCAGCACTCGATGCGACTGTGCACCGTTGCGCGGAGCGAAGACACAGAGGACGTGGGACAACGAGGAGTCGCGCAGTGGCCACGGCTGCCAGGCGTCGGCGACGATCGAACCGATATTCTCGTGTGCTCGCGCCGCGCGTCGGGCCGCGAACTTCGACACGTCCAAGGCCACGGCCCGCGAGTGCGGTAATCGGTCGAGGACGTAGGTCAGATATTGCCCGGTGCCTGCCCCGATCTCGACAAGCCGAGCCGGCTCCGGGTCCGGCGCCGATTCCACACATGCCGCGGCCAGCGTGCGCATCAGCGGATCGAAATGTCCGCTGCCGAGAAACCGTGCCCGTGCCGCAATCATCTCGGCACTGTCACCGACGAACTTGGTGGAACCGCCGTCGAGCAAACTCACGTACCCCTGCCGGGCGACATCGAATCGATGGCCGCGAAGGCATTGCGCCACACCGTCGTCGACATCGAGCTCGCTGCGGCAGGCCGGACAGGCCAACAGGTCGATCACTTCGCCGAGCATCGGCTGCCCCTCACGTCTGGCTGCGGCACAGACACTTCAGGCCCCGTACCTGATCGATACGGGGCCTGAGTGCAATTTACCGTCGATGATGAAAACTGTAGAACGAGTCGAACGAACCGATCAGCCGGTGACGTTCTTGAGTTCTTCACCGAGTGCAGCGGCTTCATCCGGGGTGAGCTCGACGACAAGGCGCCCGCCACCCTCGAGTGGAACCCGCATGACGATTCCTCGTCCCTCTTTGGTTGCTTCGAGGGGACCGTCCCCGGTCCGGGGCTTCATGGCCGCCATCCTCTGCTCCCTCCAGATCTGCGCTGCACTGCTCTGCGCCTCGACTAACGGTGCGCCCCGCCAGCTATCGACGAGGCTCGTACCCCCTATTGTTCCCTATCAACACGGGAACCGGGAATTTGCGTGGCTTTACGCGTGTTCGCGTCGTGCTCATCGTGTTGCCGGAACCCAGCAATCAGACACGTGATCGTCCACCATTCCGGTTGCCTGCATGAGCGCATATGCAGTGGTAGGGCCCACAAATCTGAATCCTCGTCGCTTGAGCTCGCGGGCCATCGCCGTCGACTGCTCGGTGATCGCCGGAACGTCGTCGATCGATGCAAGTCGTGCGGGGCGGCGGGGCGGGGCGAACGACCAGAGGAGCGAATCGAGGTCGAGTTCGGGTGTGTCGACCAAAACGCGGGCGTTGGAAATGGTGGCTTCGATCTTCGACCTATTGCGCACTATGCCCGAATCGGCAAGGAGTCGATCGATGTCGGATTCTCCGTACTCGGCAACGATCTGCGGGTCGAAGCCGCCGAAAGCGGCTCGAAACGACTCACGCTTGCGCAGGATGGTGATCCACGACAACCCGGACTGGAACGCCTCGAGTGCCAGCCTTTCGAACAGGGCGTCGCGCCCGTGTACCGGCTTGCCCCATTCGGTGTCGTGGTAGTCGCGATAGAGGGTGCCCCCGGCCGTGTCCACCGCCCACGCGCATCGGACCAACTCCACCGCCGTCACGATCTCACCGCTGTCACGATTTCACCGCCGTCACGATCTCACCGTCGTCTCGATCTCACTGCCGGTCGGTGGCGGGGATCGATCCTGCGCTCTCGGCCGGTGAGAGACCGACCGGCGACTCGAACTCAGCCTCGCCCGACTCGACATCTGCTGCCGTGACTCGCGCCAATTCTTCACGCAGGGAATCGATTTCGATACCGAGACGATGCAGAGCCCAGTCCACTTCGCTGGCCTTGTATCCCCGCAGCACCTGCTGGAAACGTAAAGCACTCACATCTGCGCCGGTGACGTTCTCGGCAGGCAGTACCGTGGCCGTCGTGCCGGGCGGCAAAGCGGGAAGCTCTTCCGAGCGCCCGAACACGGCGCCGGCCGCCAGGAATATCGTCCCGCCGACCAGCGCCATGACAATCAGGTACAGCAGGATCGTGAGCATGCCCAGATACTTCCATATCTCGGCGCGGTACCGAGACCCCCGTGCATCACTCTCGGATCGTGTTCATCGCCGGACGGTCGACGAGCGAGACCGAGGTGGTCTCGGGAACGAAGGAATCGCCGTCGACGAGGAATTGAGTCAGCCCGGCTCCGGAATCCTCGATCCCGCAGCGGCGGAGCATCGTTCCGATGATCTGCCGACTCATGACTCCCAGATCGGCCAGAGGCCGGTTGCGGTGTTTGCGGACCCCGAGGTTGACCTGACCTATCGCACCCAGTCCGAGGGTGTCGTAGGTATCGAGCAGCAACCCGATCTCCACCCCGTACCCCGGTGCGAACGGTACCGCCGAGAGAAGTTCCCGAGTACCGGCATATTCGCCGCCGAGTGGCTGCAGAATCGACGTCAGTTCCGGCCGGAGCGCCGCCAGCATGGGCCGCGCCACCAGTTCCGTGACCCGGCCGCCCCCATTGGCGTCCTCGGTGCCGCTGACCCGCAACGGGCGCCGATAGTAGCCCTTCACTAGGTGGATACCGTCCACTGTCAACAGCGGACCCAGCAGCTTCGGGACGAAAGCCGGGTCCGGGTTGATCAGATCCGAATCGACGAACGCAATCAGATCACCGGTAGTCGCGGCCAGTGACCGCCACAGAACCTCGCCCTTACCCGGCACCGGCGCGAGGGACGGGACGGCTTGTTCCCGGCTCACCACCCGCGCCCCCGCCGCCCGCGCACGTTCACCGGTCCGGTCGGTGGATCCTGAATCCAGCACGATCAGCTCGTCGACGAGGCCACCGAGAAGTGGATGGATCGTGTTCACCACCGCGGCGACGGTTTCTTCCTCGTCCAGCGCCGGAAGAACGACCGACACCGTGCGACCGGCTTTCGCACGTTCGAGCTCCTCGATCGTCCAGATCGGATGATCGAAGGTATTCGCCTCGGACCACGCATGGTTGATCCCGGCCACCGAGGAATCGACGTTGATCGACGGTCCGGCGCTCATGCCAGCCCCCGAACCGTGCGCACGGGCGCACGCCGGCCCGTGATCGCCGCAACCATGTCCACCACTCGACGGGTGCTCGCCACTTCGTGAACTCGGAACACCCGAGCGCCGCCTGCTGCGGCCATCGCTGTCGCTGCCAATGTTCCCTCCAACCGCTCGGAAAGTTCCACACCAAGAGTCTCCCCGATGAAGTCCTTGTTACTGAGCGCCATGAGCACCGGCCACCCGGTATTTACAAGAACGTCCACTCGCCGCAACAACTCGAGCCCGTGAAAGGTGTTTTTTCCGAAATCGTGGGTCGGATCGATCAGGATCGCGTCCCGCGCCACACCGAGCGCCGCGGCACGTTCGGCCGCGGCGACGACCTCCTCGACGACGTCGGCCACGATGTCGGCGTATCGAACACGATGGGGGCGAGTGCGTGGAACCGCACCGCCGGTGTGCGAGCAGACGATTCCGGCACCGGACGCGGCCGCGACGGCCACCAATTCGGGATCGGCACCTGCCCAGGTGTCGTTGATCAGATCGGCGCCCTCGGCGCACGCCAGTCGTGCCACCGCACTTCGCCAGGTGTCGATACTGATGAGAAGTTCTGGGTATTTGGTGCGAATCGCCGCCACGAAGGGGACCACCCGACGAATCTCTTCTTCCGTGTCGACCAGGTCACCCGGGCCGGCTTTCACACCACCGATGTCCACCAGGTCGGCACCTTCGGCGACGGCCCGGTCGACCGCCGCCATGGCCGCGGCGTCCGAAAAGGTGGCGCCTTGGTCGTAGAACGAGTCCGGTGTTCGGTTGACGATGGCCATGACCAGAGCACGATCGGTCGCTACCGGGCGTCCACACAGGGTGGGAGCCGAGGTAGGTTGCGGTGACGATCCGTCATGCGAAGACATGCCGTTCATATTGGCATGACCGCAGACCCTCCATCCCTCGGGCACCGCGCCCGCAATCCCTTCGGGACGGTAACCACTATCCCTTCGGGACGGTGCCTGCTGCCACCTCGTCGACGTATCCACCGTACGAGGCGACGTAGCCATCGGCGCGACCGCCGAGGACGTACAGCGATTCGGGATCCACGTCGTATCCCTCCTTGCGGAGTTCGACCTTGCGCGACTTGAAGGTACTCGTGTGTTCGAGCGAGTCCACGACCCGCACGAACAGCGGCACCGCGTACGCGGGAAGTTTGCCGTACAGGTGTTGGGCTGCGGCCGCGCCGTCGAAGGACGATCCCTCTCGTAGCTGAACGGCCGCCATACCGGCGCGGCCGTCGGTTCCGGACACCTCGACGCCGTAGACGACGGCTCCTTCGACCGCCGGGAACGAGGCGAGTGCGCCCTCGACCTCCGTGGTGGCGACGTTCTCGCCCTTCCACCGGAAAGTGTCGCCGAGTCGGTCGACGAAGGCGACGTGACCGAACCCCTGTTTACGCACCAGGTCGCCGGTGTCGAACCAGCAGTCGCCGTCGTCGAACCCGTCACGGACCAGTTTGCTGTTGCTTGCTTCCTCGTCGGTGTACCCGTCGAAGGGCGCGCGGTCGGTGATCTTCGAGAGCAGCAGTCCCACCGCACCGGTTTTCACCTTGCTCAATCGGCCGTCGGCCCCGCGTAGTGCTTTACCGGTGTTCTCGTCGAATTCGACGACGGCGTGCGGTAAGGGACAGAGCCCGGCGGTCTTGTCCACGTTGAGGGCGTTCACGAAGGCGATGTTGCACTCGCTGGCTCCGTAGAACTCGGCCACCCTCGCGATCGCGAAACGTTCGGTGAACTCGTCCCAGATTTCCGGACGGAGACCGTTACCGACCATCAGGTGCACCGTGTTGTCACGATCGGTGGGCTTGGCGGGCTGGTTGAGTAGGTATCGGCACAATTCACCGATGTACGTGAACGCCGTTGCCTTGTTGATCGCGATGTCGTCCCAGAAACGTGACGCCGAGAACTGGCGGCCGATGGCCAGCGTCGCCCGAGACGCGAGCACCGACGACAGCGAGACGGTCAAGGCGTTGTTGTGATAAAGCGGTAGGCAACAGTACAGTGTGTCGCTACTACGAAGCCGCACGCCCATCTGTCCGAGACCCGACATGGACTTGAGCCACCGAAAGTGAGTCATCAGGCTCGCTTTGGGCATTCCGGTGGTGCCCGAGGTGAAGATGTAGAAAGCCTTCTCCTTCGCGACGATATCGGCCGTCACCGCCGGGTTGGCGGTACTGGCCGCTTTCGCCAGCTCGTCGAGCTCGCCTGAGGGCAGTGTCGCCGGTGCGGCGAAACCGTCGGGCAACGAGTCGAGTGCCTCCTGGCAGTCTTCGGCGACCACCAACACCCTCGCCCCGAGCAGGGTCAGACTGTGGGCGAGCACGTCGTCTCGTTGGTTGTAGTTCAACATGCCGGCAGCGGCACCGAGTTTGACGGCCGCCAACGCGATCAGCAGCGCTTCGGGCGTGTTCTTGGCCAGCACCGCCACCACGTCGCCGCGCACGACGCCGCGCCCGCTCAGCACGTCGGCATACCGATTCACCTGCTTGTTGGCGTCACCGTAGCTCGTCGACCGACCCTCGAATCGGAGGAACGGGCGGGCCGGATTCTCGTGCGCCGCCTTCTGGAAGATCAAGCCGATCGATTCCTTCGCCGACGGCTTCCGCATGAGCCCGGTCACCCCGTGCAGCAGGGCGGGCACCTCGGTGATCATCGACGGCAACCTGACTGCGAGATCGACGACACCTATGGTCGATCGAGCCTCCGAACTCATGAATCCCCCTCGTACATGTACTCGGTGCCGCTGTGGTCACCAGTGCGCAATCCAACCCTACTCGAGGGTAACAAAGGTCACGGTGTTCTCACTCACATGCTCACAGCGCCCCGGTCCGACAGGCATCGAGAGCGGCTTCGACGTCGGTGGTGACCAGCAGCGAATCAAGAGCCGCACGGCCGACGAAGCCCGTACCGGTGAGCCCGTTGATCCAGTCGAGAAGCCCGGTGTAGTGACCGACGGGGTCGAGCATGACCACCGGCTTGTCGTGCATACCCAGGTATCCGGCTGTCCACGTCTCGAACAGCTCTTCCAACGTTCCGATGCCGCCGGGCAGCGTGATGAACGCGTCGGCGTGGTCCTCCATCAGCTTCTTACGCTCACGCATGGTGTCGGTGACGATCAACTCGTCGGCATCGACGTCCGCAACTTCCCTGTGCACCAAGGCTTTCGGAATGACGCCAACGGTGAAGCCACCTGCGTCACGGGCGGACTGCGCCACAGCGCCCATCATCGAGACGTTTCCACCGCCGGACACCAGTCGCCAACCGCGCTGCGCCACCGCTGTTCCGAGGGCTCTGGCCAGGTCGAGGAAGGACTCGTCCACCGGACCCGATGCGCAGTACACGCACACCGAGAAGGTTGCGTCCGTGTCCCGCGCCGCGTCGTTCACCATTCTTCTTCTTTCCCGAGATCTGCTGCCACGTCCACTCCGGTGGTGGAGTCGACGACGATTCGTACTGCTTCTTCGACACTGTCGGTGACGTGCAGCAAATTGACGTCACCTTCGGATATCTTGCCGTCCCGCTCGAGAGTTCCGTGAATCCAGTCGACCAGCCCGGACCAGTACTCGGTGCCGAACAAGATGATCGGGAAGCGGGTGACCTTGTGAGTCTGGACCAATGTCAACGCTTCGAACAACTCATCCAGGGTGCCGAAACCGCCTGGTAGACAGATGAATGCCTGCGAGTACTTGACGAACATCGTCTTCCGCGCGAAGAAGTACCGGAAGTTGATTCCCAGATCCACCCACTCGTTGAGCCCCTGCTCGAAAGGCAACTCGATACCCAGGCCGATCGAGTATCCCCCGGCTTCGCTGCAACCACGATTGGCAGCTTCCATCACGCCGGGCCCGCCACCGGTGATGACGGCGAAACCGGCATTCGCGAGTTCGGCACCCAGGGCGCGCCCGGCCTCGTACTCGGGGTGATCGATGGGCGTACGAGCGGAACCGAAGACCGTCACCGCACGGGGAACCTCGGCGAGCGCGCCGAAACCCTCGATGAACTCGCTCTGGATCCGCAGGACTCGCCACGGGTCGGTATGCACCCAGTCGGTGGGTCCGCGTTTGTCCAGCAGTCGCTGATCCGTGGTGGTCTGCTCGTCCTTGCGTTCACGCCGCAGCTGTACCGGGCCACGATGCAGGATCGACGAGCTCTGCTTCTTGGAAGCCGAATTCTTCTCTGGTGCCATGCGGCCAGGTTAACGGTCAGGCCGACAGATAATTCCTCAGGACCGCGGTGACGTCGGTGATCTGCTGCACAGGCACGTGCTCGTCACGCTTGTGCGCGAGGTTCGGATCACCTGGGCCGTAGTTGACGGCCGGGATGCCGAGCGCGGAGAAGCGAGAGACGTCGGTCCAGCCGTACTTGGCCCGGAACTGCCCACCGGCCGCCTCGATCAGCGCCGCAGCGGCAGGATTGGCCAAACCGGGAAGCGCACCCGGGGAGGAGTCCGTCACCTCGAAGCCGAGCCCGAGCCCGTCGAACACCTCACGGACGTGGGCCTGGGCCTGGGCCTGACTGCGGTCCGGCGCAAAGCGGAAGTTGACGTCCATCTCGGCCTCGTCCGGCACGACGTTTCCGGCGACACCACCGGAAATGCGCACTGCCGACAAGCCTTCGCGGTAGCCGCAGCCGTCGATGTCCACCGACCGCGGCTCGTAGGCAGACAACCGCTCCAGAGCGCCGGCGAACTTGTGAATCGCATTGTCCCCCAGCCACGATCGCGCCGAATGCGCGCGGGTTCCCGATGCCGTCAGCCGCACCCGCATCGTGCCCTGGCACCCGGCCTCGATGAATCCGGCCGTCGGCTCACCGAGAATCGCGACGTCGGCTTCGAGCCACTGCGGGATCTCGCGTTCGATCCGTCCGAGTCCGTTGTAGGTGGCGGCGATTTCCTCACAGTCGTAGAACACCAGCGTCAGGTCGTGCGCGAGATTCTCGATCGTGGCGGCCAGATGGAGGAACACCGCATCACCGGACTTCATGTCGACGGTTCCACAGCCGTGCAGAATATCGCCTTCGCGACGAGAGGGGACGTTGTCGGCGATCGGGACCGTGTCCAGATGACCGGCCAGCATGACACGACTGGGCAGCCCCCGCGACGTGCGCGCCAGTACGGCGTTGCCGTTGCGGATCACCTCGAAGCCGGTGGTCTGCGTCCGCAACGCATCTTCCACAGCGTGAGCAATGACGGATTCGTCGTGTGAAACGCTCGGAATGTCGACCAGGGCGGCCGTGAGGTCAATCGGGTCAGAGGCAAGATCGAGGGTGCTCACCCGTACCAGCCTAGGTCGTTCTGCCGGTTGCCCGGTAATCTCTACTCCCGTGAGCGCACAGGGAGCAACAGCAGTAGGTATCGCCAACGTGACCGCGGACGGAACCGTCCTCGACACCTGGTTCCCCGCACCGGAGTTGGGAACTTTCCAGAAGTCGGGCACCGAGAAGCTCGAGGGAACCGACGTTCCCTCCGACCTCGCGCTGCTGGCAGGCACCGACGAGGCCCGCGGAGTGTCGCAGATCGTCGTTCGCACCACCATTTCCGACCTCACAGTGGCTCCGGCCGACGCGCACGACGTCTACCTGCGCCTTCATCTGCTCTCGCACGGTCTGGTGCAGCCGCACGGCATCAACCTCGACGGCCAGTTCGGCATTCTCGCCAATGTGGTGTGGACCAATTTCGGCCCCTGCGCCGTCGACGGCTTCGAACAGGTACGTTCGCGTCTACGTATCCGCGGACACGTCACCGTGTTCAGCGTCGACAAGTTCCCGCGCATGGTCGACTACGTCGTCCCGGCCGGCATCCGTATCGGCGACGCCGACCGCGTGCGCCTGGGCGCACACCTGGCTCCCGGCACCACCGTCATGCACGAGGGCTTCGTGAACTTCAATGCCGGAACTCTCGGAAACTCCATGGTCGAGGGCCGCATCTCGGCCGGCGTCGTCGTCGACGACGGCACGGACGTGGGCGGCGGCGCGTCGATCATGGGAACTCTCTCCGGTGGCGGCAAGGAGACCATCTCGGTGGGCAAGCGCTGTCTGCTCGGCGCCAACGCCGGCCTCGGTATCTCCCTCGGTGACGACTGCGTCGTCGAAGCCGGTCTCTACATCACCGCCGGAACCAAGGTCACCGGGCCGGACGGAACTGTCGTCAAGGCCCAGGAACTCACCGGCAAATCCAACCTGCTCTTCCGCCGCAACTCCGTCTCCGGCACCGTCGAGGTAGTCCCGTGGAAGGGCACGGGCGTCGAACTGAACGCAGCCCTGCACGCAAACGACTGATGTCCGAGACCGGCACCACCGCAGAATCAGGCTCCGCCCTCGGTAGCGGCCTCAAAGTTCGACATCTCACGATGATGGGCCTGGGTTCCGCGATCGGGGCGGGCCTGTTCCTCGGTACCGGCGTCGGTATCGCCAAAGCCGGCCCCGCCGTACTGATCTCCTACATCCTCGCCGGCGCGGTGGTGGTGTTCGTGATGCGCATGCTCGGCGAGATGGGTGCAGCGGTACCCGCCAGCGGATCCTTCTCCCACTACGCCAGGCTCGGAATCGGCGAGTGGGCCGGATTCGTCATGGGGTGGCTGTACTGGTTCATGCTCGTGATGGTTCTGGGTGCAGAGATCACCGGGGCGTCCGCCATCGTCAACGGCTGGTTGCCGTCGGTTCCGCAATGGGTCGTCGCGCTGGTCTTCGTCGTGTTCTTCGCCGTGATCAACCTGTCGAAGGTCGGCAACTTCGGTGAGTTCGAATTCTGGTTCGCCGCCGTCAAAGTCACTGTCATCGTCGCCTTCCTGGTCATCGGGGTGCTGTTGGTCTTCGGACTGCTCCCCGGCACCGAGCCGGTCGGCACGTCCAACCTCTTCGGCCAGGGCGGTTTCATGCCCAACGGTTTCTCCGGCATCGCCGCCGGACTTCTGGTGGTGGCCTTCGCTTTCGGTGGCATCGAGATCGTCACCATCGCCGCAGCCGAGTCCGAGAATCCGGAACGATCCATCGCCACGGCCGTGCGCAGCGTCGTGTGGCGGATCAGCGTGTTCTACATCGGCGCGATCGCGATCATGGTGTTGGTACTGCCGTGGAACGATCCCGAACTCGCGAGCGGCCCCTTCGTCGCAGTCCTGAACAAAACCGATATTCCGGGTGTAGCCGGGTTCATGGAACTAGTCGTGGTCGTTGCATTGCTGTCCGCATTCAACGCGAACATCTACGGCACGTCACGGATGGCCTACTCGCTCTCCCGTCGCGGTGACGGTCCGGCCGTGATGGCTAAACTCTCGAAGTCCGGTGTACCGACCGGAGCGGTACTGCTGTCGGTGTTCTTCGGTTTCGTCAGCGTCCTGCTCAACTGGCTGCTGCCGGACGATCTGCTCGGCATCTTGCTCAATGCGGTCGGCGCTGCACTTCTCGTGATCTGGATCTTCATCGTCGTCTCGCATCTGCGACTACGCAGGCAACTGGAGGCCGACGGCAAACTCACCGTACGAATGTGGCTGTTCCCGTACTTGAGCTATGCCACTCTCGGCATGCTCGGGGTGTTCGTGGTCCTGATGATGTTCGACGCCGATGCTCGGGCCCAACTGATCTCGACCACCGTTCTGGTCCTCGTGATCGCCGCCATCGGGTACGTGAACTCGCGCCGACAGCGTCAGATCTGACGAGTCGAACCGGGCGCTTTTTCGAGCACCTGCGTCAGGAATTCGGCGTTGCTACCGGTCTTTCCGAGTTGACTGACAAGTAGGTCGACGGCCTGCTGGGAATCGAGTCCGGTCAGCAGGCGACGTAACTTGCGCACGGCCGCGAATTCGGCCGACGACATGAGTAGTTCGTCTTTGCGGGTTCCGGACGGGGACACTTCGACGGCGGGGAAAACTCCACGTTCGGCGATCTTGCGGTCGAGTTTGAGTTCGGCATTGCTGGTGCCCTTGAACTCCTCGAAAATGACGGTGTCACCCTGCGAACCGGTTTCCACCAGTGCCGTGGCGATGATGGTCAGCGAACCACCGTCTTCGATGTTGCGAGCCGCACCCAGGAACCGCTTCGGCGGGTACAGCGCGGCCGAATCGACACCCCCGGAGAGTGTCCGGCCTGAACCCGGCGAGGCATTGTTGTACGCGCGGCCCAGTCGGGTAATCGAATCGAGCAGTATCACAACATCTCTTCCCGATTCCGCGAGCCGCTTCGCCCGCTCGATCGCGAGTTCCGCGACGGCGACGTGTTCTCGCGGGGGTCGATCGAATGTGGATGCGATCACCTCGCCGTCCACCGAGCGTTGCATGTCGGTGACCTCCTCTGGACGCTCGTCGATCAATACGACCATCAGATGACACTCGGGGTTGTTGATCGAGATCGCCTGTGCGATGTCTTTCAGAATGGTCGTCTTACCTGCCTTCGGCGGCGACTGGATCAGGGCGCGCTGGCCCTTGCCGATCGGCATCAGCAGATCCACCACTCGGGTGTCGATCTGCTCCGGTCGCGTTTCCAATCGCAGTCGCTGATCCGGGTATCGGGGAGTCAGCTCGGCAAAGTGGGCGCGTACTCCGACCGATTCATGGTCGATACCGTTGATCGTTTCGACTCGAACCAGCAGATCGCCCTTCTTCCCTCTACCGCCCTGCTCACCGTCGCGGGGCGGGCGCATCACCACGCTGACGGCGTCGCCGCATCGTAATCCGTTCTTACGTAGCGCGTCTTTCGAGATGTAGACGTCACTCGGTCCATGACCGTAGCCGGACGTACGAATGTATCCGTAGCCGTCCACTACGTCCATGATTCCCGAAACACGTTGCTGTGAAACATTTTTCGAATCTGCAGAGCCTGAAGTGAGGAGACCCCTCACGACGTCGGCGCTGCCGGGCTTGGTGATCAGATGTGAAGTCATCACGAATATCCTTTCGATGTCCCATGCAGTTGCATTGGGAGACAGATGATTTAGCCCGGAAATCGGGCATTGAGTGCTCCCGTCGGCCCGTTGCCACGCTCAGCGAGAACAGGGTCGTCGACGTCGAAGTCTCACGCCACTACCGATTCCGGTAACTACACGGAACGTAGGGGGGATTTCTGCGGTACGAGTGAAGTGCGGCGCCTGTAGCGACCATGCAGTTGAACAGCACTCGGCTCTAAGGTATCAACATCGTCCGCCGAGGGCAATACCCGTTTTCGGAAGGGTTCGCCGGCCGCAATCGGCGCAGGCGAACTCTCAGCCGGCTATCGGACCGGCTGACCTGCCCGAATGCCCGAATGCAGTGTCCTGCCGGGACCGTACGAGGCTTCGATCTCGGTGGATCGCTCGAGTGGCCGATCATCCGAAACATCGCGGCCGGGCACGTTCTCGGCGATGCCGACGAGAGGTCTATCGCCGTCGAGGAGCGAAACGCCTCGGACGGCAACGACCCGGCGCCCGTCATTCCGCCCACGACCGAAAGGCTTGCGCTCAGAGGAGTCGGGTTTTCTGCACTTTGCCCATCGCATTTCTCGGCAAGGTATCCACGAAGCGGACCTCACGAGGTCGCTTGTGGGCTGACAGTTCCGCCCCGACCAACTCGACCAGCTCCCGCTCATCCACGGCGGGCGAACCGTCCCGAAGGACTACCACCGCCACGATGCGTTGACCCAGATCCGAATCCGGCACCCCCACCACTGCCACTTCCGCCACCGACGGATGCGCCAGGATCACGGTCTCGATCTCACCGGCACCGACACGGAATCCCCCGGTCTTGATCAGGTCGATCGACGCCCGGCCGACAATTCGGTGGAGTCCGTCGCTGTCGACGACCGCAACGTCACCGGTCTTGAAATATCCGTCCGAAGTCCATGATTCGGCGGTGGCGTCCGGTCGGTTCAGGTACCCGTCGAAGAGCATCGGACCACGAACCTGAAGATTGCCGATGCTCTCGCCGTCGTGCGGGACGTCGTTGTCCTGCTCGTCTCGCAACCGGGTCTCGACACCTCGAACGGGTACACCTACCCACCCGGGTCGACGCTCACCGTCCACCCGGGTGCTGAGGGTGAGCATCGTTTCACTCATGCCGTAACGCTCGATCGGCGTCAATCCGGTGAGTTCTCGTAGTTTCTCGAACACCGGAACGGGCAACGGGGCACTGCCCGAGACGAGCAGCCTGGCATCCGACAGGGCTCGCGCCGATTCCTCGTCTTCGGTGATCCTCGACCACACCGTGGGAACACCGAAATAGAGTGAACCCTTTGCTCGCGCATAATTATCCGGGGTCGGCTTGACAGTGTGTATCACCTTGCTGCCTACCCGCAGCGGCCCGAGGATTCCCAATATCAGGCCGTGAACGTGGAACAGCGGTAGTCCTTGCACCAAGGTGTCCCGCCACGTCCATTCCCAGGCCTCGGCAACCGCGTCGATTCCGGCCGCAATTGCGGAGCGGCTCAGCAGGACCCCTTTGGGAGGGCCTGTGGTACCCGAGGTGTACAGCACGAATGCCGTCGAGTTCGCTGCCGGCTCCGGGTAGCTGTGCCAGGATCTGGCATGCAGGCGGACCGGAACGACAGGCAGCCCCGCACAGTGCTCGTCCGTCTCACCCAGCCATGCCTGGGCGCCGGAGTCACGCAGGATGTGTTCGCGCTCTGCCCGTCCCGAGTCGGGCGGCACCGGAACGACCGTGACACCGGCGATGAGTGCACCGACCACGGCGAGGACAGTTCGCGCCGTGGGAGTCGCCAGCACTGCTACCCGGTCCGCCTGGGCGACGCGCTCGGCGACCGAGGTGGCAGCGCCGAGTATCGCGCTGCGAGAGAGGACCGTGTCGCCGATGGTGACGGCGTCGTCGAGGTCGTCGCCGCGGGCGACTGCAAGGGGGTTCAGTGATCTCAGCAGCACCCGGACAGCATCTCACAGCGTCGCAGACGCGCATCGTCACAGCGTCGCAGACGCGCATCGTCACCGCGTCGCAGACGCGCATCATCACAACGTCGGAGGACGCATTCTCTGTTCTGCTCGACGTCCGGCGATCGAGTCCGGTGGCGACAGGCTGACGGTTGCCGCGCCGAAGAGCACGCCGAACAGTATTGCGAATCCGGTCGCGTCGTCGATCGCCACGAGAATTGCGCCGCCGACCACCACTATCGCGACGAGTGTCCATTCGACGGCCCGTGGCCGCACCATCACGCCGACGCCGGCCGCAGCCGACGCCAACGTCAATGTCGCGGCGAGACTGCCTGCGCCGACGGACGGGAAGACCGCGGTGGTCGACAGACCGAACACGACTTGCCCGGCGAGGAACAGGATCCATCCACGCGGTGCGCCCCAGAGCCGGAAGGCCGGCACCGCGACGACCGCGAGTGCCAGTAGGTCCACGAAGGTTCCGAGGACGCCGCCGTCCTGAACCAGGATCGAGGTGATTATGCGCCACCACTGGCCGTCCCGGATGAGGTCCGGATCACGCCGGAACGCCTCGTACAACCCGGGGACCGCCAACTGGGCCACGGACGGCACGGCGATGAGTATCCACGCGGACACGGCGGCAACAGGGATTCGGCGGGGCGCCGGGTCTGCGTCGAGCCAGTACGTCGTCAGCACCACCGAGGCCACGAGTACCACCACAAGCAGCAGCGCGTCGACGGCTCCGGTACCAGAGGTGCTCACAGCCGAACCTTACCGTCGAGTTCCGCTGCGGTTGCGCGTACTCGCCACCTCAGGTCGAGGCGCGGTCGGTCATCGTGCGGCGCGGCAGAAATTCGAGGGTGAGCAAAGCCGTCGCGGCGATCGGAAGCATCCGAAAATCGACAAGTACGTACCGGCGGTCACCGAGTGCATGGAATTTCTTCAGATACCGGTACAGAGATTCGAGGGAAAGTAGCGGATCTCCGAGGTGGATCAGTCTGAACAGGACCTGACCGACCCGCCCTCGATTGTCGTCGTCGAACAGTTCGGGGAAAGCCGCGAATGCGAGGGACACCCGTTTGCCGCCGTGTTCGCGCGCGTATTCGACCATGGCAACGCTCAGTCTCTCGTCGATGCCGTTCGGTGCACCCTTTCGTCGCCACGGAATATCCAGGCTGATCTCCGTACCGCCACCCGCCACGGCGTGGCGTTGGAACCCTTGGACAACGCCGTCCTTGTCACGAGCGAGCACGATCAGCATTCCCGGATACCGGCCGTCGAGCGCATGGTCGAGAATCATCGAGAATCCCCGCCGGCGTTTCGCGCCGTGGCTTTGCTCGGCAATCTCGATCAACTCGGACCGAAGTTCGCACGGCAGGTCCCGTTCGAGAATCACTTCGGTGGTCATTGCCGCGTTGCGGGTCCGGTTGACGGCCTGTCTGAGGTTCCGGAAGGGCGGCGTGGACATGTCGAAACGATCGACGTCGATCACGACGTCGCGGCCGATCGGTACGGCGCGAAACGCAGGCGCCGTAGCGGATTCCGTCCACAGATTCCGGTAACGCTCGCTTGCACCCAGTACCGCTATTCGCCACCCGCGACTGTGGCAGAAGTGTCGAAATTGTGCGACGAGAGCCGGAAAGTCGTTCGAACTTCCGATGGGGTCTCCGCTCACCACTGCCACCCCGAGTCTGGTGTGGTAGCCGAGAACAGCATTGTCGTTCGCGGCGAAGAAATAGCTCTTGAACGAGTGCATCGCAAACGGTGCAAGGGGATCCAAGGCGGTGCGATCGACAAGTTCGTGTACGCCGGGCAGCATTTCCGGCTGCGGTCGACTTCCTGTCGGCCACATCAGGACGAGGCCGCTGAGCGCGAGAAAGAGCATCCCGATTCCGCCGTATCCGGCGAACTGCGCCACGAGTGAAGTCGCCACCAACAGGCAAAATCCCACAACGTGAGGGGCTACCAGTGGCCTACCGAGGTGCACTCCACGGGCAAGGAACAGCACGGCGACGGCCAGTGCGAAAATCCACTGGTGATCCTCGTTGAAATGCTCGATTGCCCCGATCGAGAGCGCAACGACGACCAGCAGTAGCAGGCAAACGGGCGCGGCGGTGGCCGCTGTACCTCGGCGCGGCCTGATTTCGCCGCCGGCCGACCCCGAAACGTCGAACGAGTCCACACGATCGGGATTCCGGCCCATTCGAACTCCTTCCCCACTTCACAGCCGCGCTCCGGGGTTGACCGTCCGATACCGAGAACGCGTCGTCTCAGAGGAACTTACTCAGTCTGATCACAGTTCGCGTAAACACCACTCGACAACAGCGATCGGACACGAGTTGCCAACCTGCTTTGCCGGTCCGATATTCCGGCACAGCCGTAGCCGTGTACGCGCACAGCCACATCCGGTACGTAGGCACGGTTGGAATCAGTCGAATTCCGGACATTTCACATCGCATTCCACCCTTCGCGGAAGCGCATGATCCGCCCGGCTCTGATTTGATCGAATAACTCGGAAATTGCCTGAAATCACGGCTGTCGCCGACCCGGCGTCCGAGGTGATCATTCGAGATTTCATCCGAAAGGCACACCACCGTGTCCGTTTTCAAACAAGCGATTTCACGCTCCGCACGATCGAGAACCACGGCCGTCGTCGGCGCCGGCACACTCGCGATCGCTCTGGCCCTCGGTAGTGCGGGGGTCTCGTCTGCCGAGACCGTCACGGCAATCATCGCGGTCGGTGCCGCCCCACGAGGGGTGGCCGTCACCCCGGACGGCGAATCCGTCTACGTCACCAACCAGAACGACAACACGGTGTCGGTGATCAAGACTGCCGACAACACCGTCACCGACACCTTCGCGGTCGGGAGCTACCCCTGGGGTGTGGTGATTGCCCCGGACGGCCGACATGCCTACGTCACCAACCAACAGAGCAGCACGGTCTCGGTGGTCGACACCGCGAACCACACCGTCAGCGCCACCGTCCCGGTCGGTAACTCCCCGAGCGCAGTGGCGATCAGCCCTGACGGTACGCGTGTCTACGTCTCGAACAACGCGTCCTCGACCGTGTCGGTGATCGACACCGCCGACAACACCGTCAGCGCCACCGTGCCGGTCGGCGACTTCCCGCTCGGAGTGGCAGTCACGCCTGACGGAGCGGCCGTCTACGTCGCCCACCCGGGTAATCTCGCGGTGTCGGTGATCGACACCGCCGACAACACCGTCACCGCCGTTCCGAACGCCACAGGTGTCTATGCGCTGGCGATCGCTCCCGACGGCACACATGTCTACGGCGCAACCGTCAACATCGGCGCGGTGACGGTGATCGACACCGCCGCCAACACCGTTACCGGCAGCATTCCATTGGGTGCGCCGTCCAACGCGCTGGCGGTGGGCAAGGACGGCAAGAATCTCTACGCCCCCAACTTCCGGGGCGAGACCAATTCGCTGTCGACCATCTCGATCACCGACAACTCCGTCACCACCGTGCCAGTTGGAAGAACTCCCCTCGGAGTAGCCCTCGCCCCGGACAATCGACACGCCTACGTCACCAATCAGGACGACAACTCGGTGACGGTCGTCGAGATCGGACCAGGGCCCACACCGCCGTCCACCGGATCTCTGGACTCACTCCGAGGATTCGGTTCGTGATCGCCGCATCCTGAAGCATCAGCACCCGTTCGACGAATGTGGCCGCTCCCCAGTCGGGAGCGGCCACATTCATCGAAACTGCAAGCGTCAGTTGGTATTCGAGGTCACCGCAAACGTCAGCGAGACAACCGCTCCGCTGCCGATGCAATTCGCTCGTCGGTCGCGGTGAGTGCAATCCTGACGTGACGGCCACCGGTGGGACCGTAGAACTCACCGGGAGCGACGAGAATGCCGCGCTCGGCGAACCAGCTCACCGTGGAGCGGCACTCTTCTCCGCGCGTGGCCCAGACGTACAAGCCCGCTTCGGAATTGTCGACGGTGAAGCCGGCGTCCCGAACAGCCTTGACGAGAACATCACGACGCCGGCGATAACGCTCTCGCTGAATGTTCTCGTGCTGATCGTCGACCAGGGCAGCCGCCATCGCCGCCTGAATCGGAAGAGGCACAATCATTCCGGAGTGCTTGCGCACTTCGAGCAGTTCGGCGACGAGGGCCGGGTCACCGGTGACGAACCCGGCGCGATAACTCGCAAGATTGGATGTCTTGGACAGTGAGTGCACGGCCAGCAGGCCGGTCAGGTCGCCGCCGTTGACTCGCGGATCGAGAATGGACAGCGCGTCGGCTTCCCAGGTGAGTCCGAGGTAGCACTCGTCGGAGACGACGATCGCGCCGCGGGCACGCGCCCACGCCACCACCTTCTGCAGATGCTCGAGTCCTAGCACCTTACCGGTGGGGTTGGACGGCGAATTGACGAAGACCAGGGTGGCCGATTCCGGGCCGAGCTTGGTCAATCCGTCAGCTCGCTGAATCCGCGCGCCGGCGAGCTTCGCGGCCACCTCGTACGTCGGGTAGGCCAACTCGGGGATGACGACGAGGTCGTCGGCGCCCAGGCCCAGCAGCGTCGGCAGCCACGCGATCATCTCCTTGGTACCGATGGCGGGCAGCACCGCTGCCGGATCGATATCCGGGATGTTGTACCGACGATCGAGCGACTCCACCACGGCCTCACGGAGTTCGAGCGTTCCGTGGGTGGTCGGATATCCGGGGATCTCGGCCACGGAGGACAGCGCCTCCTGGATCAGCGGATCCACCGGATCGACCGGCGTTCCGACCGAGAGATTCACTATGCCCTCTGGATGCGCCCGAGCAGTCGCCGTGACCTGAGCCAACGAATCCCACGGGAAGTCAGGAAGCCCAGCGGCCACCGGAATGCGGGTCAAGATCTCTATTCCTCACCCATGGGAGGCAGCGCCTTGATGAACGGAGTGTCGTAGTCGACCTTGCCGAGCTTGGCAGCACCGCCGGGCGAGCCGAGGTCATCGAAGAAATCCACGTTCGTGCTGATGTAGGCATTCCATTGATCCGGAACGTCGTCTTCGTAGAAGATTGCCTCGACGGGACAGACAGGTTCACACGCGCCGCAGTCGACACACTCGTCGGGGTGGATGTAGAGCATGCGCCCACCCTCGTAAATGCAATCGACAGGGCATTCCTCGATGCATGCCTTGTCCATCACATCCACACACGGTTCAGCAATCGTGTAGGTCACTGCCTTTTCTCCCTGCCTTCCAAGTCGTGCTGCATTCCTGGTCGTGCACGCCCACAACACGCAGCTGCTCGGGGCACGAACTCCCGATACGACTCTCACGCACTGCAGGATCAGCCTATTATTGCCCCGCCCAGCCAACTCCGCGCAGCCGGGGTAACACATTTCAGCCTACTGCGGTGATGTTCCTCGACCGAATCGCGATCCACTTCTCACCCGCGGCTGCAGCCCGCACCAAGGCTCCGCGCTCCCCCAGGTAGTCGGCCACGACGCCGATCACCGGTATCTTTCCGGCAATCTCGTACGGTTTGGCACGAGTCGGCCGCTTGTGCAGCTCGTCGGTGATCGCGCGGAAGGTTTTCGCGGTTCCCCACAAGGTGCCGATCAGGGCGAACGGTCGCCACGACCGGTCGGTCGGCACCGGCGGCTGATCGGCCGGATTCTGACCGACAAGTAGTTCACGAGTACGCGTTTCACGCCGACAGAGCACCGATGCAAGTAGATCCACCTGCTGATCACGCTCGGTCACGCCGTGCTCACGCGCGACGGCAACCAGCACCAGCGCCTGATTGGCGAACGCCAGCAGGTCTTGGATCGGCAACCGGTTGAGCAGAACTCCGAACACGCCAGGGAAGGCAACAGCGACCGTGTTCAGAGCGCCCAGCCTGGTCGTCCACCACTTCGAGCGCTGGGTGTCGGACATGACCGACCACGCCGCCGTACCGGGGAACTTGACGACGTCGAGCAGCCACGCCGCCGCGTCGAGTACCGCCTCGGCGGCATTCCGATCGGGGTCGGTGGGCTCGAACGTTCGACGCTTGATCCCGAACGGGTCGCTGTACGCGAGATCCAGCACGGGATTGATGCCCCGTACCGCGCGATCGAGAACGTCGACTACTTTGCGGTCCCCCAGTACATCTGCCATCAGGCTGGTGCTGCCTCTCGTTTCGCGTGAGTGGTGGTGCGTTCGCGGGCCGGCCGCCCGATGCCCTCGGCGATGGCCCGCAGTTCGGCAACGGTCTTCTCGCTGCCGTGCTCCGATCCTGCCATCCGGGAGATGGTTTCTTCCATCAACGTCCCGCCCAGATCGTTCGCGCCGCCGTTGAGCATCATCTGCGTACCCGTGACGCCGAGCTTGACCCAACTCGTCTGAATGTTCGGGATCCGCCCGTGCAGCATGATTCGCGCCAAGGCATGCGCCGCCCGGTTGTCCCGATTCGTCGGACCGGGTCGCGACGCCCCCGCCAAGTACAGCGGCGCACTCTGATGCACGAACGGAAGAAGTACGAATTCCGTGAAACCACCTGTGCGGTCCTGGATTCCGCGCAAAACATTCAAATGCCCCACCCAGTGATGCGGCTGATCGACGTGCCCGTACATCATCGTCGAACTTGATCGCAGACCCACCTCGTGCGCGGTGGTGACCACTTCGATCCACTCCGCCGTCGGCAACTTCCCCTTCGTCAGGATCCACCGAACCTCGTCGTCCAAGATCTCCGCGGCAGTACCCGGAATGGTGTCCAACCCGGCTTCACGCAGCGCGGTGAGCCAGTCCCGGATGCTCTCACCACTACGGGAAGCACCGTTGACGATCTCCATCGGCGAGAACGCGTGCACGTGCATGCTCGGCACCCGTTTCTTGACCGCCCGCACCAGATCCGCGTAACCGGTGACCGGCAACTCCGGGTCGATACCGCCCTGCATGCAGACCTCGGTGGCGCCGGCGACATGCGCTTCCCACGCCCGGTCCGCGACCTGCTCGGCCGAGAGGGTGAACGCATCCGCATCACCCTTGCGCTGCGCGAAAGCACAGAACCGGCACCCGGTGTAGCAGATGTTGGTGAAGTTGATGTTCCGGTTCACCACATACGTGACGTCTTCGCCGACCGCATCCTTGCGCAGTGCGTCCGCCAGCGCGACCACCGCTTCCAGACCGGGCCCCTCGGCCGTCGCCAATGCCAGGTACTCGTCGTCCGAGCACCCCGCCGGATCACGCTCGGCGGCCCGCAACGCCGCCAACACGTCCGTGTCGACACGCACCGGGCCCTTGAGCTCGAGAACCTGTTCGCGCACGGTTTCCCAGTCTCCGAACGCACTCCCCAGATCGCTCCGGGTTTCGGTGTTGCGCCCGTCGGTGTCGATCTCGGTGTTCAGATCGACCCGCCCACTCGACTCCCAGGACTCGTCCGGTTCCTGCCACGGCCGACCGACCGGCTTGGTGTCGAGCTTGGCCAACCCGGTCTTCGGATCAGCCAGTGCCTGAACGTGTGCGCTGATCCGCGGATCGATCCACGGAGCACCGGCGAGAACGTACGCCGGCTGCGCGGCGGTGCGCTCGGTCAGGGTGAACCCGCCCTCGGCAGTGATCTCGGCAAGAGTGTCCAGGTTCGGCCACGGCCGCTCCGGGTTCACGTGGTCGGGAGTCAGCGGTGAGACCCCGCCCCAGTCGTCGACGCCGGCGCCGAGCAGAGCCAGACATTCGGAGTTCGACACCAGATTCGGCGGCGATTGAATCCGCATCGACGGCCCCAACAGCAGCCGCGCCACCGCGATCGCCGCGAGGAACTCCTCCAACCCGGCATCAGGGGTGTGGCGCATCGCGGTATCGGGCTTGGCCAGGAAGTTCTGGATGATCACTTCCTGAATATGACCGAACGCTTTCTGCGACTTACGGATCGCCATGATCGACTCGGCCCGCTCGAGGAAATTCTCCCCGATACCCACCAGAATCCCCGTCGTGAACGGAACATTGAGTCGGCCCGCGTCCGTCAGTACCCGCAAGCGGACGGCCGGATCCTTGTCCGGACTCCCGTAGTGTGCTTCACCCTTGTCGGTGAACAACCGGGTGGCCGTCGTCTCGAGCATCATCCCCATCGACGGCGCCACCGGCTTGAGCCTCGAAATTTCCTGCCAACTCATCACACCCGGATTCAGGTGCGGCAACAACCCCGTCTCCTCGAGCACCCGGATCGATACGGCCCGCAGATAATCCAACGTCGAATCGTAACCGCGTTCGTCGAGCCACTGCTTGGCCTCGGGCCAACGGGCTTCCGGTCGGTCGCCGAGCGTGAACAACGCTTCCTTGCAACCCAACTCGGCACCCGCCCGCGCAATGTCGAGCACCTCGTCCACCTCGAGGAACATCCCGTGCCCCTCGGCACGCAACTTTCCCGGCACCGTGACGAACGTGCAGTAGTGGCATTTGTCCTGACACAGCCGCGTCAACGGAATGAACACCTTGCGCGAGTAGGTCACCGTCTTCGGCCTACCCGCCGCCAACAGACCCGCATCACGAACCTTCGCGGCGGAGCCACACAAATCCGTCAGATCCGCCCCACGCGCCTGCAGCAACGTCGTCGCCTCGTCCACATTCAACGTCGCGCCGTCACGCGCTCGACGCAAGACCCGTCGCATTGCCGAGGCCGACGGTCCCGGCGAGGGGCTGGACGAAGCGGACACGGATATACCGGGCATCGGAAGCATGGTGGGTTTGCTGGAGTCATCACCAGTTCGGTTCACCTAGCGATCATGCGCCATGTTCACGAGCCAGTGCTACCCGGTGCCGGAAGTGGGGCGCTCCCCACCGCACCGACAAGCGTATTCCCGAGAACTCCGGCAGTTCTCAAAGCAGCCCGCACACGCCGATCGGGGGTCGGTTGTCGACAGACTGCTTGCACTCGGCAAAGGTAAAGGACATGACTGCGCCCCCGACACCGACCATGGCCGATCCGTCGTGGCGGCCGAGTGTCAAGGCCCCGAAACTGTGGGCCATCGCCGCCGCTCTCGTGTGGGCACCGATCCTCGTCGTGGAGATCGTGTGTGCGGCCCTGATCCCCGGAATCCCGCCCTGGGTGGTCGGCCTGGTGCTCGCGCTGACAGTTCTCGTCGCCGGTACCCACGTGCTGCTCGTGCCCGCGTGGCGTTTTCGGGTTCACCGGTGGGAGATCAGCGAGACCGCCGTCTACACCCGCACCGGATGGTTCACCCAGGAAAGCCGGATCGCCCCGATATCGCGAGTTCAGACGGTTGACACCGAGCGCGGACCACTCGACCGGATGCTGGGTTTGGCCACGGTCACCGTCACCACGGCGTCCTCGGCGGGAGCAGTGAAGATCTCGGCTCTGGATCGAGACGTCGCCGAGAGCACCGTCGCCAAGCTCACCGAGATCGCGGGCGACAATGTCGGAGACGCGACATGAACGAGCATCACGACCAGTCCGCCGTCGACGTTCCCGCCGAATCGGAGACCGCCGCGGCCGAGGCTGCCGAACAGGAACAGCCGTGGCTGCGACTCGATCGCCGCATGCTGCTGGTGCACCCGGTCACCGAAGTGGTCAAGCTGCTCCCCGTACTGCTCATCTCGGTGGTCCTCGGGCGCCAGAGCGGCAACCATCTGTGGGGACTCGGCGTGGTCACCGTCCTGGTGGTCTACGGCGTCCTGCGATGGGTCACCACGACGTACCGCATCGGTCCGGTACACGTACAGCTCCGCACCGGCGTATTCCAGAAGAAGCTGCTCTCGGTACCGCGGAGCCGAATCCGTTCCGTCGACGTGGAAGCGGGCGTGATGCACCGCCTTCTGGGGCTCTCCGTCGTACGGATCGGTACCGGTCAGCAGGCCGGGGGCAGGCACGAATCCAACAAGTTCGAGCTCAATGCCCTCGCTACCGCGGTGGTCTCGGAACTCAGGTCGGCACTGCTCGCGGGGGCGAGATCCGAACCCCGGCCGAACGGCTCCGACGGATCGACCGCTGTCACGACGGTTCCTACCGACGTCGAGATCGGCCACTGGAGAGTCGGCTGGGTTCGCTACGCACCCTTCTCGGTCACCGGGATCGCCATCATCGCGGCGATCGTCGGCATCTCGTTTCAGTACGGCATCGGAAGCGCCGTGGCGAATTCGTCGACCGTCACCGACAGTGTGAACCGGCTCGAAGGACTCGGAGTCACGGTTCTCGTCGTTCTGCTGCTCCTCGTCCTCCTCGTCCTCGCCAGCGCTTTCGCGTGCGCCCAGTACCTGATTGCGTTCGGCAACATGACACTGCGTGACAACGGCAGCGTCCTCCACGTCAGTCACGGCCTGCTCAGCACCCGCCAAACCACCTTGGACCGCGCTCGTCTACGCGGAACGACGCTCAAGGAACCTCTCCTGTTGCGCTTGGCAGGCGGCGCCCGTCTCGACGCGATCATGACCGGTGTCAGCGCCGAGAAGAAGGAATCGTCACTGTTGCTGCCGCAGGGACCGCGCGCGGAAGCGACACGGGTGATGGCGACGGTCATCGGCGATTCCCGGCAGGCCACCACCGCGCTGATCGAGCACGGTCCGGCCGCGCGTCGACGCCGCTTCACGCGTGCCCTCTACCCAGCCGCGGTAGCCCTGATCGCAGCGCTGGTGTGCCTGTGGTGCGGAGTGCGGGTGCCGGTGTTCGTCTGGATCGGGGTGGCGGTTCTCACTCTGGGTGGGATCGCGTTGGCCGTCGACCGATATCGGGGACTCGGCCATGCCGTACTTCCCGGCTGGTTGATCACCCGCAGCGGCTCGCTGGACCGCAAACGCCACAGCCTCGAAGCGGACGGAGTCATCGGATGGACGGTGCGGCAGACCTTCTTCCAACGACGAGCAGGTGTGGCAACGGTGATCGCGGCCACCCCGGCCGGAACAGGCAGTTACGCGGTGGTGGACATTGCGGCCACGAACGCGTGGCAGCTGGTCGACGCCGTCACACCCGGCGGCGGCGACGTGTGGGCACGCCCGATCAGCACCGACGCGTCGGCAGATCGTCGATGATCAACCGCGCCAACGCGCCGAGTCGGGAACGCTCCGGCTGAAGGGTCGACACGCCCAGTAGTTCCAGTGGCGCGGCGGTCACCGGGCCGACACAGTACGTGGGGACCGGGCCGCGCATCGCGGTCACGAACCGCTCCAACTCCCCCATTTCCTTGGCGGTACTGAGCATCGACGACACCGCCGGTGCACTGGTGAACGTGAGCGCATCGACTTTTGCGGAACGGACGGCGACCACCAACGCACGCACCGCGCTCTGATCGGGTGACCTGACCCAGCGGTAGACCGATACCGGTGTGACCGTGGCGCCGATCGCCGTCAGGGCCGCGCTCAGATCTGTCAGCGGCTCCCATTCGGTGATCGTGCCGTGCAGTTGCACTGCCACCCGCACGCCGGTCACGCCTTCGCGGGAGAGGTGCCCGAGTACCTCCTCGGACGATTCACCGGCCGGCGACCACTCCTCGCGCAATCCGGCGCCTCGGATGGCGCCCATCGCTTTGGGGCCTCTGGCGATGATGCGAGTACGTCCGAGCGCGTCGAGAAATGCCTCGGTCAGATCCCACGACGCGACTGCCTCGAGCCAGCCACGGAATCCGATACCGGTACTGACGACGACGATTTCCGGCGGGTCGGCAATCAGATCTGCCGTCTGTACCCGCAACTCCGCGTCGTCGACGAGTGGCAGGACGTGGATGACCGGGGTTCGGACGGTACTCGCGCCACGACGCTCGAGCAGGTTCGCGAATTCTTCGGAGCGCCGCTCGGCGGTCAGGGCGACAGTCGTACCACTCAGATCCAGTTCGGCCACGATGATCAGTGTCCACTACTGCGGGCGGGCGGTCCGGGAGGTGGCGCAGTGAGCTCCGCCAGTCGGTTCAGGACGACCCTGACCAGGAACACTCCGGCCGGAACGAGCGCCCCTGCAACCAGCAGCAGCGTCAGGGGCGAGGAGAGCACCAGCACGTCGCCGCCCGGCCCGCCGATCATGCACAGGACGAACCCGGCCACCCAACCGATCAGAGGCAGGGCCGCTGTGCCGGATTTCGTGACACCACGAGCAGTCACGACCAGAGCCAGGTTCACGACGGCTGCAACGAGAATGCTGATCGGGAACGGGGTCGATCCGATATATGTCGGGAGAAAGAGCACCGACAGCACAGCGCACGTGAATCCGTTGAAGATCAGGACACCGAGAATGATCGGGTCGAGCCACGCCCATCGCGACTGTGATGTTTCCGGCTTCGGGTCCACGATCGTCATGATGTCGATAGTGGACTACCGGGCGGTGCGACGCGAGCGCGGGGCAGTCCCGCTCGAAGCACCGGTCACGGCACCGGCGGAAATCCCAGCAAGGTCAACAACATGCTCTGCTGATCGGCGAAAGAGTAAAGCGATCCGTAGTACGCGTCACGGTAGAAGCCCGCCATCGGTCGCAGAGAGTCCACGAAGGCGACGATCTGGTTCTGCACGTCCCAGTTGAACATCGATCGGCCCCTCTGCTCGGCGACAACCCGTCAGTGACACGAATCACACACCATCACGGCCGGGTTGGCAACCCGATCAGACGTCGACGCCGGAAAACAGGTCGCCTTCCCGGCCGTCCGCATCCACAAGGCCGACCTCACCGTCGACGAGCACGTAATGCTCCACTGCCAGGATCGGCTGGACCACGTTGTTCGACAGCGCGTATTCGGTGCCGGACGGCGCGATGGTCAGCTGAGTGGCGTGTGCCTGCAGAGCCTTGATCTTCACGGCCATCACCGCACCGACGTCGATGGCCGTGGTGACCAGCGAATCGTCGACGCTGGGCAACTCGCCCGGTTCCGGCAGCCGCCAGGAATCCGGGTATTCGCCGATCGAGGCCAACCCGTCGTCGAGACTGCGATGCTCGGTCACCGTCCAGTACAGCTTCGAGGTTCGCCACGGCAAACCTGGCGCAGACCAGTCCGGATCGGCAGCGGCCGCCACCGCCGTGGTCGTGAGTTGATACGCCTGGATGTGGTCGGGGTGCCCGTAGCCGCCCTCCGGGTCGTAGGTGATCACCACCTGCGGGCGTAACTCTCGAATGACGTCGGCGATCGCCCGGACAGCGTCATCGGTATCGGCATTGACGAAGGCTTTCGGGTTCGCTGCCGACGGGGTACCCACCATTCCGGAGTCCCGATACCGTCCGGCGCCGCCCAGGAATCGTGCGGGCTCGGCGCCCAGCGTCTCGAGGGACGCGGTCAACTCCCCGATCCGGAAGCCACCGAGCTGATCGGATTCCGACGCGACGAGACCAGCCCAGCGATCGCCGATCACCTCCCCCTCCTCGCCGAGCGTGCACGTCAGTACGGTCACCTGGACACCCTCGGCGGCGTATTTCGCTATCGTGCCTCCAGTGGTGATGGCCTCGTCATCGGGATGCGCATGCACCAACAGCAAACGCTTTGTCGCCGAGCTCATTTGGTTTCCCTGACCCAATCCGTCGCATTACCGAAAATACCTACCTGTACCGGCGAGTCGAGCACCACACCGTCGACGCCGCTGCCGACGGCGACCAGCGCCCGCGACTGCGCGATCGGCAACACCGCAGCCAGATCCCACAGCTTGGGTTCGGCGTCCGCCACCAGCTCCTTGAAATCACCGATACCACTGAGCGCCTGGTCTATCCGCGGTTGCAGCGACGGATCGCACAACCCGGATATGTTGCTCGGCGCATCAGCACTGACCGTCCGGACCGGAGTCGACTGCGCACCCGTCGTCGGCATGGGTTCACCGGCACCGACAGAGGTCGGCGGGGCGGATGTGGTCACGGAACCGATTACCGGGCAGCTGAACCGCGACGCGAGGGATGTCGCCGGATCGGCGCCGGTGCGCGTCCAGCCCACCACCAGATCCACCTTCCCGGACGTGAGCTCACTGCCGTAGAGTTCCTCGGCCGTCACGGCCTGCACGGTCGCCGCGATTCCCACACCCCGCAGTTGATCTGCGGCCGTGTTGGCCACTGCCACTGCTACGTCGTCGTTTTCCGGTGCGCCGATGACGAGCGACAACTGCGCACCGTCGCGGACCACCTTCCCCAGCGCCACCTTGCCGGGCACGGGAACCGCCGGCGGTTCCACCTGATATCCGGCTGCGGTCAACTCACCGAGCGACTGCTCCCGGGTCGCCTGCGGCGGGGCGGTCGGCACGTAGCCGGGATCGGACGGCGAGAGGATCTGGGCCTTCGCCGGAGCCGACGCCGTTTCACCGCCTGCCACCACCACCGCAAGGAGGTTCGGATCCAGAAGTCCCAGAACACCTTTACGGACACGGACATCCGAGAGGTTCGAACTCCTACCGTTCGCCGTCACCTCGAGCGAACGTGGTATGAACGCGAATGCCGTCCGAACACCGGGAATCGCCGCGAGCTGGATGTCGGCAGCGCTACCTGAACTGACTTGCGCGACTTGAGTGTCGTCGGTACGCATGGCGTCGGCGAGCTGGGCGGTGGCGCCGCCGCGGCGCATCACTATCCGGTCGGGGTCGGACGGCTTGCCCCAGAACCTGTCGTTACGTTCGAGGACTATCTCGTCCCGGCCGCGATCGACGGACCGTACGTGAAAGTGCGAGCCCGACACCGGAATACCTTCACCGAGGCCGGTGGCGAATCCACCGGGCGTGTCCTTGACCAGATGTGAGGGCAACAGATCGGTGAACAGTTCACGCCACGCGGGATACGGAGCCCGCATGGTGACGTTGACAGTCTTCCCACCGCCGGACGAACTCACGTCCTCGATCATCTGATAGCCGGCCGGATTCACCACTCCCGGCGCGGAAATCATCTGCTGCCACAGGTAACGAAAATCCTCGGCGGCGATCGGGGCACCGTCGGACCACTGCGCCTCGTTACGAAGCTGATAGCGGATGGTGAACGGCTCCTGTGACGTCACCTCAGCCGAAACGATCAGCGAATCGTCCGGCACCCAATCGGTGACAGCCGGATCCGTCGCGGATCTTTCCGGACGAAAAACGCTGGGTAACACCAGATTACCGACCGCGGAATTGACCGGAGACTGATCGGCGAGCAGGTGCGGATTGAATCCGCCGCCCACCTCGTCGATGGCGACGGTGACCTGCTTCATCGCCGGGACAGCAGGCGTGGGAGTCGGCTTGGCCGTCTCGGTGCTCTCCACCGGCGGCGGAGGATCCGCCGTACACGCGGTCAGCGTCAACGCCGTCACCGCCACTGCCACCGCCAGATAGCGACGTCGTCCACCAACCACAGAGAATTCCCTTCCGTTCAGGGCACACGCTGCCCCTCCGTGCACGGTTCACCGGCACGCGATCGACCCGGAAACCATGAAGGCGAATGTACCTTTCCACCGAACAAGTCGGATGAAAGGCACATTCGCCTGTCAGGGTACTACCGGGGAAAGACTACAGAGACGCCTTGTCCCGAGCCTTGCTCCGCGAACGCTCCCGAGCGCGCTCGGTCGCGTTGAGGTGCACCTTGCGAACGCGGACGTCCTCCGGGGTGACCTCGACGCACTCGTCGCCGGAGCAGAACTCCATGGCGGCTTCGAGCTCGAGCTTGATCGGCTTTGCCAGGGTCTCCATCACGTCGGCGGAGGACTGACGCATATTGGTCAGCTTCTTCTCGCGAGTGACGTTGATGTCGAGGTCTTCCTGACGCGGATTGATACCCACGACCATGCCTTCGTAGGTGTCCGCGCCCGGCTCGACGAAGAACGTTCCACGATCGGCGAGCTGGATCATCGCGAACGGAGTGACGGAACCGGAACGGTCCGACACGAGCGAGCCCGTGTGGCGGGCACGGATCTCGCCGGCCCACGGGCCGTATCCGTCGAACACGGCGTTTGCGATACCGGTGCCGCGGGTTTCGGTCAGGAAATCCGTGCGGAAGCCGATGAGGCCACGCGAGGGAACGATGAACTCCATCCGAACCCAGCCTGCGCCGTGGTTCGACATCTGGACCATCTTGCCCTTGCGGTTGGCGAGGAGCTGCGTGATGGCACCGAGGTACTCCTCGGGGCTGTCGATGGTCAGCTCTTCGAACGGCTCGTGCACCTTGCCGTCGACGACCTGGGTGACCACCTGCGGCTTACCGACGGTCAGTTCGAAGCCTTCACGACGCATCTGTTCGACGAGGATGGCGAGCGCGAGCTCGCCACGACCCTGAACCTCCCAGGCATCGGGACGACCGATGTCGAGCACCTTGAGCGAGACGTTACCGACCAGCTCCTGGTCCAGACGCGATTTGACCATGCGTGCGGTCAACTTGTGGCCCTTGACCCGGCCGACCAGCGGCGAGGTGTTGGTTCCGATGGTCACCGAGATCGCGGGCTGATCGACCGTGATGCGGGGCAGCGGCACCGGGTTGTCGAGGTCGGCGAGGGTGTCGCCGATCATGATGTCCGGGAAACCGGCGACGGCGACGATGTCACCGGCAACGGCCACCTCACCGGGAACTCGCTCGACACCGACGGTGGTGAGCAGTTCGGTGATCTTGGTCTTGGTGACGACGGGTTCGCCGTCGACCTCGCGGCACCAGGAGACGGTCTGGCCCTTGCGCAGCTCGCCGTTGTGGATGCGAACCAGTGCGAGGCGACCGAGGAATGCGGACGCGTCGAGGTTGGTGACGTGTGCCTGCAGCGGCGCGTCGACCGAACCCTTGGGGGCCGGGACGTACTCCATGAGGACCTGGAACAGCGCGGAGAGGTCTTCGGCGTCGGGTGCGTGACCGTTCTCGGGCTGCACGGTCGATGCCTTGCCTTCGCGACCGGAGGCGTAGAGAACCGGCAGCTCGAGGGCCAGCTCGGCGGCCTCGGCGGCCTCGTCGGACAGGTCCGAGGCAAGATCGAGGAGCAGGTCCTGGGCCTCGGTGACGACCTCTTCGATACGAGCGTCGGGACGGTCCGTCTTGTTGACGACCAGGATGACGGGCAGCGACGCGGCGAGCGCCTTGCGCAGCACGAAGCGCGTCTGCGGCAGCGGGCCTTCGGAAGCATCGACGAGCAGGACGACACCGTCGACCATGGAAAGGCCGCGCTCGACCTCGCCACCGAAGTCGGCGTGGCCGGGGGTGTCGATCACGTTGATGACGGTGATGGTGCCGTCTTCGTTGACCTTATGCACGGCGGTGTTCTTCGCGAGAATGGTGATGCCCTTCTCGCGTTCGAGGTCGCCGGAGTCCATGACACGATCGACCAGCTCGGCGCGCTCCTCGAACGCGCCGGACTGACGAAGCATGGCGTCGACGAGGGTGGTCTTGCCGTGGTCGACGTGTGCGACGATGGCAACGTTACGGAAGCTGGTGATGGTCACGCGATGGCTCTCCTGGCTGAGTTGATTCGGCCACGCGAAACTCACATCGCACGGCACTTCTGGTGGCCGCTGTACGAATGAGTCATTCGAATCCAAGCGTGAATCGCCCTGAACAGGCACCGCGGCCTAGTAAAGACTACGCGCTCCGAGTGAATTCTCTCGCATTGTGCGGCCCCTATCACCGCCGCGACCTGCAGATAGTGATTTGCAACACTGCCCTATCCGGTCGGACTCGACCAGGAAAAACGCCATTTTTAAGGATACGCTAACCTGACTTTGCTAGAGTGTTCCCCAACACACCTATTCAGGAAAGCCGCAGCGCCACATGGGAAAAGTCAAGGCAAGCGAGATCCCCCGGCTCAAGCCGAAGAAGAAGTGCTGCCGCAAAAAGACACGATGCGTCAAATGCCCCGTCGTGATCATGCGCATGAAGCGACTCGAGAACGACGGCGCGTCCAAGAAGGAAATGAAGTCGGGACTGAAGAAGGCCCGGGCAGCCTGATCGGTCAGGACGACTCGGCCGACTCTCGAAGGGCGGCCAGCAGCTCCGGCACCCAGGCTCGGTCGTTGACCACCAGATCGATCTCCAGCAGACCTTCGGCGGTCACCCAGTCCAATCGTGCGTGCTCGATTGCCGTGGGCTCGCCCGCGAGGAGTTCGACGCGATACGCCCGTAGAACGAGGTCTTCCGAGAGTCGGACGTCCGAACCGATGCGGTCGCCGACCCGAACCTGAACCCCGAGCTCTTCCTGCAGTTCCCGGGCCAGCGCCTCGGCGGGATTCTCCGACGGTTCCACTTTCCCACCGGGAAGTTCCCACTGGCCCGCCAGTTCCGGGGGCCTCGCGCGCTGGGCGAGTAGCAGGGTGCCGTCGCGCAACAGGGCCCCGGCCACCACTTCGCGCGGCGTTGCAGATATTTCGCTCATTCCGCCATGATGATGCATGCCCTCACTGCTGTCGGAATCTGCCCTGCGTGATGCTCTCGCCGACCTCCCGCATTGGCGAGGGGATACCGCCTCGATCGTCCGAACAGTGGAATCCGAGACCTTTCCCGAGGCGATGACACTGCTCGGGCAGGTAGCGGTGGTTGCCGAAGAGATCGATCACCATCCGGACATCGACGTCCGTTGGCGCCGGGTGACCTATTGCCTGTCGACGCACTCGGCAGGCGGTGTCACCCGACTCGACGTCGACCTCGCGCACAGAATCGACATCCTGGTCGCGGGGGCACGGTAACGGTTGCATCAACTTTCACTTCATCCCCACCAGCCACAGGTAGGATTTTCCAGGACTCCTATCGGGGATGGTCGTGTCATAGACTCCTCCCCGTGCCCAGCTGTTCGGATGTGAACAGCTGTACAACCGGGGACTCTGTACATAGAGTGACCCCTCGAGCCGTCAACGCGATGCTCCACGGTGCTCGCGCGGTATGACTAAGGATGGGGAACCAGTGCTTCGAACCCGAGGGATGCGCAAGGCGTTCACCGCCGTTGCGATTGCCGCAGCGGCCGGACTTGCTTTGCCTGCACAAGCCATGGCCGACCCGGCAGCGACGCCGGTGCCCGACGGCGTGCCGATCGACGTTCTGGCTTCCTTCGCTCCTGCGATCATCGGTGCCGCCGCCGGCCCGCAGGACGTTGCAGGCGGACCGCAAGCTGCACTCCTCGAGCAGGCCCGCGCCATCGTGAACTCGCCGGGCGTTCCACCCGAGCTGAGATCGACACTCGACCGCGTCATCACGTTCCTCGACGGCAGTGGCGGTGGTGGCCCGGCCATCCCGGACCCCAGCGGCCCCGTCATCTCCCAGTTCCTGTACCCCACACTCGGTAAGGGTTGCATCTCTGCCACCGCCGACTCGGTCGGTACGGCGCTTGCCGTACCGGGCCCGGCGCACTTGCCGCCTCCGGGTCCCGCAGCCGGACAAGCCGGTTTCGTCTTCACCGCTCTCGGTACCGCTCCGGCCACCGACGATCAGCCCGTGCCACTGACCGTGAGCTGGATCAATATCGACAACCAGCGCGGCGCTACCCAAAACCTCACCAATGCATCGCGCATCAATCCGGACGGCCCGGCCACCCTGTCGGCCATCGCCGACACCGGCCCGGGACGCGTCCTGTCCGTGATCAGCGGTGGACTGACCACACAACCCGAGGGCGCAGATCGCATCACCTGCACCTTCCTGCCCACCATCGGCATGGTTCAGGTCGGCTGAGACACCGAATTCGTCAACGAGAAGAGCCCGCCGACTCCGGCGGGCTCTTCTCGCTTTGGTGGCAGGTCTCGCTTTCTTGGTAGGCAGCTTTCGTGGTAGACCCGCCTACATGACTTCGACGCGCAAGAACGCGACCAATCGCTCCACCCGGTCAGTTCGATCGACCAGGTCGATCCTCTCGTACCGGTCGGAAGGATCGATCCTCTCCATCGGATCGTCGTACTCGGTGCTCTCCATCGGCAGTGTTGGATCCGTGCTGTCGGTCGCCAGTGCGGGCTCGGCCCTGTCCGCGTTCAGCGCCGGATCGTTCCTCAGCCTCGGCTCGGCAGCATCAGGGCTGTCGCGCTGGTCCGCAGCCACATGGCGGGGCCAAGGTCACTGCGCCGACTGATCCGGGTCCACGCGATCTCCGGGCCGTGGCCAATCCCGCCCTTCGAGGTGTTCGACTGATTGATTGAACCGTCGCAGCAGGTATGCCAACGATTCTCGCTCGTCCGGAGTCCACCGAGCGAGCACTTTCTCGAGCCCGACGACGGTCTGCCGACGATCGGCGTGCAGTTTTGCCAGACCCGTATCGGTAGGTCGAATCTTGCGTGCCGTCCCTCCCTCGGGATCGGATACCCGCTCCACGAGGTTCTGGCGTAATAGTGCCGCGACCTGCCGATTGACCGTCGAGACGTCCAGTGAGAACGCACGCGCCAATTCCTTCAAGCTCATCGGCGACTGCAATTCGAGGCGCCCGAGTAGCAGAAATGCGGATCGCTCCAGCTCGAGGTCTGTGCGCTGGGCGAGCGCGTGATACCGCGAGAGCAAGGTCAACTCGTACTCGATGTCGGTCGTGCCCGATCGAATGTCAGACCCCTTCGCCTTGCTCATATTGTGCAGCGTACACATGCTGTGTAGCGTGCACATCGCCCATCGGCGCGACTACAGCGCTTCACCCAGGCACAGGGAGTCCCATGTCCGTCGAAACAGATCCCTCGAACGCCGACGCCGTACCGACCGATTCCGAAACCGTGTCTGCGCGGCTCGTTCTCACCGTTCTGGGGATGTGCGGGATCGTGGTCGCCCTCATGCAGACACTGGTCGTCCCGATCATTCCCCAACTCCCGCACATCCTGAATTCGACGCCCGCCGACACATCCTGGGCGGTGACCGCAACGCTTCTGGCAGCTGCGGTGATCACTCCGATCAGTGGCCGACTCGGAGACATGTTCGGCAAGAAACGGATGCTTCTGGTCAGCCTCGGTTTGGTCGTACTCGGTTCGGCCATCAGTGCCGCGGCCCCGTCTCTGGTGCTGCTCGTGATCGGCCGGGCCTTGCAGGGCGCCTCGATGGGTGCCATCCCCTTGGGGATCGCGATCCTTCGTGACACCCTCCCCCCGAAGAAGGTGCCTGGAGCGATGGCCGTCATGAGTGCCACACTCGGCGTCGGCGGCGCCGTCGGGCTTCCGATCGCTGCCGTCATCGCGCAGAATGCGAACTGGCACTACCTGTTCGTCACATCGGCAGTGCTCGGACTCCTCTGCCTGATGCTCGTGGCGATCGTCGTACCCGAATCCAAGGTACTGCGCCCCGGCCGTTTCGACATCGCGGGTGCCGTCGGTCTCGGCATTGCACTCGTGGCGTTGCTGTTGCCTGTCACCAAGGGCGGCACTTGGGGGTGGGGCGACCGGAAAACACTGGGCCTACTGATCCTTTCGGCAGTGATGTTTCTCGTGTGGGGGTGGTGGGAGTTACGCCGGAAGGCGCCGTTGGTCGACCTTCGAATTTCTGCACGTCCGCAGATTCTGTTCACCAACCTCGCCTCCGTCGCCGTCGGATTCGCGATGTACGGCAATGCCTTGACGTTCCCCCAGTTACTGATGGCACCAACCTCCACCGGCTACGGGCTGGGACTGTCGATGGTCACCGCCGGTCTGGCACTGGCGCCGGGAGGGCTGGTGATGATGGCCCTCTCACCCGTGTCGGCACGAATCTCCGCGTGGCGCGGACCCCGCATCACTCTGATGATCGGCGCCGTCGTCATCGGCGGCGGATATGTGTTCGTCTATTTCGCCAACTCGTCCGTGCTGCAGATCGTACTGGCAGGCATGGTGATCGGAGCAGGTGTCGGGCTCTCGTATGCGGCCATGCCCGCACTCATCATGGGTGCCGTACCCGTCACCGAATCCGCGGCGGCCAACGGACTGAATTCGTTGATGCGATCGATCGGCACGTCCACCTCGGCTGCGATCGTGAGCGTCGTACTCGCCGGAATGACGATTACCGTGGGCACTGCGACGATTCCGTCGCTCGGCGCATTCCGGGCCACGTTCCTGATCTCGGTTGCCGCTGCGGCCACAACGGTCGTATTCGCCTGGCTGATTCCCAAACGCCAGGCAGCGTAAGGGAACCAACCGTCCCAATTGTCAGTCGGCGATGCTGCCCGACTGCAACTTCGACAGCAGGGTGTAGATGAAGTCGATGATGAATTCCACGCAATGTCCTCTCGTACGGCGTTCCTCGAACCAGGAGTGACGGTACCGCACGAATTCGGGAGACCGATCCGCAAATCAGGTCATTGACACCGTGACCGCATCTCCGGGATGTCGAACGACTCGTTTCCCGGCGACGTGGTCGGTCGTCGGCGTCGAACGCGGCTGGATCATCTGCGAGATCGACAATCCGATGTAAGATCTCGGAAACGGCCCGCGCCATCGCACGGTGAGTATCACGATCGCGCACTACGCAGGCGACGGACTGTTCTTCCGCGCGGAAGGCACATACGAGCCGATGAACCTCCTGTCGATGGTGGGTAGCGGGTGCCCGGCCGCTCGTACTCGTACGGCCGGGGCGCTGCCGCAGGCTGTCGGAGTACGGGGCGATCAGGCCGAACGAGGTGGGGCCGCAATACAGCGATGCCCTCGAATCGACGATTCGAGGGCATCTGCAGGTCTGCCGACAAGTTACGCAGGCGGAGCGGTCAGCTTGTCGATGCTCCCCGACGCGAAACTGAGGAAGCTGAACAGATCCGAGAACGCGCTGAGGAAGTCCGAGATGTCGCTCGAGCTGACCATGTGATTACTCCTGTCGAAGATGGACTGGCCAAGTTGCGGAGCCAGCGGCTTGCTGCCGAGACCAATGCTAGAGCGCCTCCGTTAATTCCGTGACATCAAATGTTTCACTCACGTTAAACCCCGAAACGCAACGGAACGAACAATACCCACAGGTTGACGAAGTATTTACCGATGATTACCTACTCATGGGTAGCCGCTGTTCGCTCCACCGAGGTTCGTTGACCCAGGTTAGTTAATCAACAGCTATCTCAAACAACTCGCGGTCGAACGCACGGTGCCCCCGGATCTACGATCCGAGGGCACCGGCAACGTCAACTCCGGACGACAGGCGTCAGGACAGCTTCTCGACGCTTCCCGAAATGAAGTCGAGGAAGCTGAAGAGGCTTGCGAATGCGCTGAGGAAGTCCGAGATGTCGCTCGAGCCGATCATATGGTTACTCCTGTCGAAATAATGAACCAGCCGAGATGAGAAACGGCCGGCGGCATGGCGCCGAAGGCAATACTAGAGCCCGGCCGCTAATTTGGCGACACCTAATTTCTGTGGCAAAACACCGAAACAGATCCGATTACCTGCCGGCATACGCACAGGTAACGGCCGCCGGAATGCTCTTCACCTGCGAGGGAAGTCGACACCTTCGATGATATCGAATCCTATTTCCATTAGCAGCAATCTACTGGCTATATCGGCTTTCCGAAAAATCTGTCATCGGATCGTCGCGTGCCACACCAATGCAGCGGCCAGAGCGCCCGCCCCGTTCAACGACCAGTGCAAAGCGATAGGCGCCAGGAGGCTTCCGCTGCGGTGCCGTAGCCAGGTGAACACCAGTCCGGCCGCAGCAGTGGCAAGAACGGCGACGGCAATACCGGCGATCTGGCCCGCCACCCCGGTTCCGAGGAACCCGGACAGGCCTTCGTTACCGCTGGTCAGGCCCATCGACGAAGCGATATGCCACAGCCCGAACATCAAGGAACCCGCGGCGGCAACTCCGCGCACCCCACTGACCCGGTTCAGCGTGCCGTGCAGCACGCCGCGAAACGCGAGTTCCTCCGGGATCACGGTCTGGAGCGGGATCACGATCATCGACGCGATGATCGCCCCGGAAATCGTCGCGTACCGGTCCGCCATGAAAAACGGCCGCGTCAGCGGTAAAAGCGCACCGACGGCAACTACCGTCAGCACCAGTGCGACAGCAGCGAGCGCGTACTTCGATCCGGATCGCAGATGGCGGGGCGAGAGCCCCAACTCGGCCCACCCCAGACCTCGACGCTTGGTCAATGCCAACAACACCAGGGCCGAGATCGGTACCGTCGCGATACTCGCCCACGCAGTGGTGAAGTGAGCGATCAGGTTCGTTCCCACCAGCACCACGATGACGACGGCAATGTCCACGTACGCGTGTGCGCGAGGAAAGCGCGGGACACTCGTGTTCGCAATTGCATCACCGCGGCCCGCCAGCTGTAAGTTCACTGCCGCCACAGTACCGACCCCACCTGTGTAATCGCCACTGTCGATGCGCCTGGTCACCGGGTGAGCCCACCCCGCGTGCTCGGGCTTACTCCGCTGCCGTTCGCTCGAGTTCGGCCACATCGATCTTGTTCATACGCATCATCGCCTCGGTCACCCGCCGGGCCTTGTCTCGGTCCGGATCACCGATCAGTTCGATCAGACGATTCGGAACCACCTGCCAGGACAGCCCGAACTTGTCGGTGAGCCAGCCGCAGGGCCCTTCCTTCCCGCCCTCGGTCAGACGAGACCAGTAGTGGTCCACCTCCGTCTGATCTACGCAGGGAATCTGAAAGGACACGGCCTCCGAGAACGTGAACATACTGCCGCCGTTGAGTCCGGTGAACCGTTGACCGTCGAGTTCGAACTCGACCGTCATCACCGAGCCGATCGGTTTACCGGAGGGCGAGTCCTGGAGGTACCTTTCGATCTTCAGTATTCGACCGCTGCCGAATACCTCTATGTAGAAGTTCGCGGCTTCTTCGGCTTGGCCGTCGAACCACAGGCATGGGGTGATGGTGGGCATGATCGCGTCCTCTCGCGTGGGGTGACCGGAACGTCACACCCGTATTGACATCACCCGGCATCGGAAGTCATCGCAGCTGAGGACACAAGCCGGAATTCTGCTCGTTCGGCACCGCCCAGATTGGGTGAGGCCAACCCTCGACGATAACCTGAATGCGACCTTCGCACGCACCCTTGCTCAGGAGAGATGATGGCCGACTTCCTCTACGAGGACCTGTTGCCGATCGGTGAGGACACCACCGAATACCGACTACTGACCACCGAAGGGGTGTCGACGGTCGAAGGACCGGACGGGCGCACCTTCCTCCAGGTGGAGCCGGAGGCGATGCGCTTGTTGACGGAGACGGCACTGCACGACATCTCGCACTACCTGCGCACCGATCACCTGACGCAGTTGGCGAGCATCCTCGACGATCCGGAAGCATCGAACAACGACAAGTTCGTTGCCCTCGATCTACTCAAGAACGCCAACATCGCCGCGGCCGGAGTGCTGCCGATGTGCCAGGACACCGGAACCGCCATCGTCATGGGCAAGCGCGGACAGCACGTGCTGACGCCGGGGGACGACGAACGTGCCATCGCCCGCGGCGTGTACGACGCGTACACCCGACTCAATCTGCGGTACTCGCAAAATGCCCCCATCACGATGTGGGACGAGAAGAACACCGGCAACAACCTGCCTGCCCAGATCGAGCTTTACGCCGATACTGCTGCAGGACATGAGAATTCATACAAGTTCCTCTTCATGGCCAAGGGTGGTGGTAGCGCCAACAAGTCCTACCTGTACCAGGAGACCAAGGCGATCCTGAACCCGGATTCGATGATGCAGTTCCTCGAGGCGAAGATCCGCTCGCTCGGCACGGCCGCCTGCCCCCCGTACCACCTGGCGATCGTCGTCGGCGGTACTTCGGCCGAGTTCGCCATGAAGACCGCGAAGTACGCCTCCGCCCACTACCTCGACGAACTACCTGCCGAGGGTGCCATCACCGGCCGCGGTTTCCGTGATCACGAGCTCGAGAAGAAGGTATTCGAGCTCACCCAGAAGATCGGAATCGGCGCCCAGTTCGGCGGCAAGTACTTCTGCCACGACGTCCGCGTCGTTCGCCTCCCCCGACATGGGGCTTCGTTGCCCGTCGCCATCGCCGTCTCCTGCTCGGCGGATCGTCAGGCCAAGGCGAAGATCACCCCCGAAGGTATATTCCTCGAACAGCTCGAGTTCAACCCGGGACGTTTCCTGCCCGAGGTCACCGACGCGCAGCTCGACGCGGACACCGACGGTATCTCCGGAACCGGCAAGGGCGCCGCTGTCAAGATCGACCTCACCAGGCCGATGCCGGAAATTCTCGCCGAACTCTCGAAGCATCCGGTCAAGACTCGTCTTTCCTTGACCGGTCCATTGGTGGTGGCCCGCGACATCGCTCACGCCAAGATCAAGGAACGTCTCGACGCCGGCGAGGAGATGCCGCAGTACCTCAAGGACCACCCGGTCTACTACGCCGGCCCGGCGAAGACGCCTGACGGCATGGCGTCCGGCTCCTTCGGCCCGACCACCGCGGGCCGGATGGACTCGTACGTCGAACAGTTCCAAGCAGCCGGCGGCTCGATGATCATGTTGGCCAAGGGAAACCGCTCCAAGCAGGTCACCGACGCCTGCAACGCGCACGGCGGTTTCTATCTCGGTTCCATCGGCGGACCGGCCGCCCGCCTGGCGCTCGACTGCATCAAGAACGTCGACATCCTCGAATATGCAGAACTGGGCATGGAAGCCGTCTGGAAGATCGACGTGGAAGATTTCCCCGCTTTCATCGTCGTCGACGACAAGGGCAACGACTTCTTCGCCCACACCGGGGAAGTCACGCTCACGATCGGAAAGCGTCCCGGACTGTAGGTCGCCTCTGACGAAAGCCCCGGCCGGACGTGTGTCGCCGGGGCTTTCGTCTGCCTGCGTGCCGCTCGTGCCTGCGGACCGTTGCATAGAGTCGGCCCCTGCACAGGAAGAGTTAGACAGAGGTGTATAACTCTTGACGAGGCCGGAGAGCCCGGCTGCGGGAGGGACATGACATATGTCGATGGCGATAAGTCTGAGTTGCGACGCTTGCGGAGTTGTTGTCGAAATACCGGTCGAATTACGACAATTGAGCAGTGCGGACGTACTCAGCGCCAAACCCGGCTGGACGCATGCAACGAACGAGGACTACTGCCCGATCTGCAGTGACGTACGATCCTCGACCTGGGGACATTGACATTGTCCTCGGACCTCATACGACACCGGCTTCTCCTGCCGCAGCACGATATTTGACCGCCAGAGAGTCTACGGTCTCGTGTGCGTTGAGTCCGCTGGGATTCGGGACGATCCACAGCGCGGCACCTTCGAAGTCGTCGTCCTGTCGGCCGGCCTTCGCCTTCTTCACGCCGAAAGCAGTTCGATAAGCGGTGATTCCGGCGAATGCCACCACAACAGGCGTGGTGACGGAGACGATCTTCCGCACCCGAACCCCACCGACCGCGAGCTCTTCCGGGGTCAACTCGTCAGCCCGAGCGGTTGCCCGTACCGCGAGATTGGTGATGCCGACACCTCTGTCGATCAGGTGTTGTCTGTCGGCGGCCGACATACCCGCAGACGGATCGACGGGCCGTTCTATGATGCCTGCACGCAACAATGCCGGATAGAAGCGATTGCCGGGTCGAGCGAAATGCGCGCCCGTCGCCGCCGTCCACAATCCGGGGTTGATGCCGACGAACAACAATCGGCAATTCGCGCCGATGAGATCGTCTATCTCGGTATCTCGAAACGATTCCAGTTCTGCGCGAGTGAATCCCATCCACTCATTACACCAGTGCGTCCCGCACGACTACACCAGCGCGTCCCGCACGATTACACCAGCGCGTCCCGCACGGTATCCACCGCATCGTGCATCATCTGCTCGTAGACGTCCACGTCGGGAATCGACAGTGGACTCGCCGTGATACCGATCGTGACCGTGTCCCCGATGCCGTGCACCCCGTGCGTAAGAGACATGACCGGCGACAGACTCGGAAAGCCCGCTGTGAAGCGGACGGTTCCGCCGCCCAACACCAGGTCGGCGTCGCCGCGCGCCACACTCGAGACCACCGTATTACCGGTGACCTCGGCGGGAACCGCGGTGAAGTCGTACTGCTGGACTCCCCAACGCACCAGCGGACCCGGCACCGCGTCGAGCGCACGGTCCGAAGCCGCACCGGAATGATGGGCTGCTCGGGCGCGACGCTCGGCCATCGACTCCTCGATCCGGGCCGCTCGCTCGCGCAGATCACTGATATCGGGGAACAGTCCGACACCCGCATTGCGGAAATGGTTACGCGCGGTGGGAGATCCCGGCTTCGCGATGGTCACCTCGGCGCCCAACTCCGCCGGTACCGGAACATCGTGCACAGTCAGGTAATTCGACATCGCCACCGAGATCGCAGTCATCGCGGCCACCGTGACCGACACTCCTCCGCCCCGCAGATCCGAGCCGTCACGCACCACCATGCGGACCAGACGGCGCTCACCCGGTGGAGTGTTGAAAACAACCCTCGGCCGATTCGGTGCTTGTGGCGCAACAATTCCCGATTCGGTGTCCGACTGCAGTTGCAGTTGCGCTCGATGCCCGGCGCGTCCGTCGCGAAAGAGCGAGAACATCTGCCCGGGTAAGCGCAATGCGGCGCGCCCCAGAATTTCCAGCGCCCCACTGCTGCGTCCGTCGATTTCGGCGGGTGCCAGGTCACCGGCGGAGAACAGCGCCCGCGCGATCGACGACGCCCGTTTGCCGTCCGCCAGGGAATGCGAGACCTGCAAAACCGCGATCGTCGCCCGGCCGTCCGAGCGAGGCGTGCCCGTCACCCCGTCGAACAGGTGCAAGGTCCACGGTGTGGTTCGCGGGTTCAGGTGAGATTCGAGCAGCACTTCGACGCTGCCGATACACGACCGCCACGACGGCTCGGCCAATTCGTGGACGACGATCAAGGACTCGTCGACGGTCATCGGCTCCCACACCGGATAGTCCAAGTGCCAAGGTGATTCGCGGATACGGATGCGCAGGTCGGGTATCAGTGCGGCCCGCTCGAGCACCGTGCGGCGAATGTCGTCGACTGATTCTCTCGTATCGCCGAAGCCGTACAGGAGCAATTGATCGTTGGGGATCTTCTCCGAAATCCAGAAGGTTTGGGCGTCGGTCGGCCGCATCCGTAGCACCGGGAGACGGTACCATCGGCAACTCAGGACTTTTCGGCTGTGGCTTTCAGCTGAGCCAGACCTGAGTCGAAATCCTTACCGATCAGCTTGTCCATGCTGAAAGCGAACCCGAAGATCCGGAAGAACAGGTTTTTCGGACCGGTCATCTGCCAGGTCACTTGCAGTCCGTCCTCTCGAGGAGTGAGAAGGAACGTCGTGACGTTGCGAGATTTGAACGGTTTGACAAATTCGAGATCGAGAACCACACGTTCGTTCGGGATCGATTCCGTGATCGTCATCGAACCGGAACCGGCCTTCTTGTTCCCGGACCACGCGTACGACGCTCCCACTCCCGAATCGGCGCCGGAATACGTGCGCTGCATGCCCGGGTCGAGTCCTTCCCACGGCGACCATCGAATCCAGTGCCGAAAATCGTCGATCAGCGTGAAAACGGAAGCCGGTTCGGCTGTCACGGAGACTGCTCGTTCGACGAGAAATCGTGCCGGGCCTTCGGAAGACATGGTCGTTGCTCCGTTCAGGTTTGCCGGCACAGGCAGAAGTAGTGGCCGACGGGGTCACGGTACACCCGAAAATCGGGGTGTTCGGCAATTCCCGTGATCCGCTCCGCTCCCAGATTGATCGCCCATTCCTCACCGAGATCAAGGGACTCGACTGTCAGGTCGAGGTGCACCCCGACTCCGACGGCCGGCCAGTCGATCGGACGGAAGTCGGGGGCGAGTTGAAATGCGAGTCGCTGCCCGCCGACACCGGCGATCACATGCCAGTCGGCCTCGGCACGAATCGTCCTCCAGCCGAGGAGTTGCTCGTAAAACCCTGCCAGCGCAGCCGGCTCCGGGCAATCCAGAACGGGATAGTCCATACCGATGTCGGGGCGCTCCATGGCTACTCTTTTCGCTCGGCTACCTTTTTTCTGATGAAGAGAATCGGCAGCAGCACAGTAGCGAGCGCCGTCACCAACCACACCAACACCGTCGACAGAATCCAGGTCGAGGCACCGCGTATCTCGAGGCCGCCGAAGATCGAGGCGATCAGCAGAGCCACGAACGTCGAGAGTAAGCCTATCCCGCCGAGGAACGCCGGTGCGTAACGCTTGGTCATCGTGGCGACAAACGGCGCGAGGACGGTTTGCGCTATCGAGAAGATCACCACTGCGGTGACGAAACCAGCTGCGGGCGCCGAAAAATTGCCGGGAAACACCAAGGTAGCGGCGAGAATGCCGATGGCCGACGAGCCCAGGAATATCGCAGCGCGAATCAGGATAGTGATCATGGCGGTATCTTAACTTTCCCATTTGTCCGTTATCGGCACCTATTTGACAATCCCGACTCCCCGTCGCACAGCATTCATTCAGGGTCAACCACCGAGATTTCTCAGGTTCGCCGTGGATCATGACGTCATGACGGCGGTAACGGTTCTGGCAGTAGGCGGTACCGGTGAATCCCATGTCGGAGATTCCCGTACCGACATAGTCGGGTTGCTCGGCTTCGTCACGCGCGAGCTCGACGCACGCTTCGATTCACGATGGATCGGGTATCCGGCGTCGTACGGCCCTGTTGCCGACGGCGGACTCAGTTTCCGGATGAGCACGAGCCTCGGCGCCGACGCCCTCACCGGCGCGATGTCACAAACGCGCCGGCCGGTGATCCTGATCGGCTACTCGCAGGGATGCACCGTCATTCGCGAGGTTCTCGGCCGGATCGCACTCGGCGGACTTCCCGCAGTCGACGTCGTCGCGGTGGGATTGATCTCCGATCCGCAGCAGCCGGTCGGCGTACTCGACACCTGCACGGGCCGAGGCGTTGCCGGTGACGGACCGGATATTCCGTCGTGGATCCCGGTGCGATGGATCGGGCACCCGGACGACATGATCTGCAATGCGAGCGACGACAGCTTTGTCCGCGACATCGCGGACCTCACTCGCTGGATGTCATTCGTTCAAACCCGGACCTGGCTCTCTGAAATTTGGGAACTGCTCCGCGACAACAGATTCCAGAATGCCGCGAAAACCGGATTCGGTCCGCGGCAGTGGCGTACCGATCTGCGTCGGATCAGAACCTCGATCCACGAAGTGTTGGGATACCTGCCGGCCACACTGACCTGGCACAACTTTCGAGTCCACAATCCCAGGGGTGGTCGACACGTCGCTTACGCCACCGAGCCGATGAACGAGGATGGTTCCACCGGGTGCCAGATACTGGCAGCGTGGATTCGTGAACAGACACCGATCACCACGTCAGCGGTGCACGCGGCATGAGAGTGCTCCGAGTACCGGAGTTGCCGTCCACGTGCGCGAGGGGAGCCGGATTGCTCGCGCGTGCGGCGACTGCTTCGAGAACAGAGCCCATGTGATCGATCTCGGACTCGTCGAGGTGCTCCAAGAACAGCGCTCGGGCCCGTGCCACCTGTACCGGATACCCGAGGGCAGCCAACTCACGGCCCGCTTCGGTGATCACGGCGACCATGCCGCGCCCGTCCTCGGTGGATGTCACTTTCTCGACCAGACCGGATCGCTGCAATTCGGCGATCACCCGAGTAATTCGGGAGGGCGACAGAGTGGCGGCACTCGCCAACTCGCTCATCCGCATGCGTCCGCCCTCCGCCTCCGACAGATGCAGTAACGCCGCGAACTGAGACAACGAGATCCGGAACGCACGCTGCAGATCACCTTCGAGCACCGATGGCAAGAGCGCGTTGACATGCATGAGCGCACGCCACAGACGGTCTTCGGGTGCGGTGAAGGCGGAGTCGGACATCCCTGGACGGTATCAGCTACTTGCGCACGCAAACTGTGACGCACAACTAATTGAGAGTTCAATCAAATGGATGGCATACTTGCTCGTGCAAGCAAAAAGTATGACGGCGCACCTACCACTCGACACTTCGAGGAGAAATATCATGCAGCTCGGAATCCTCAGCTTCGGCGATCTTCGCCTCGACCCGGTGACGGGAGCTCGCCAGCCTGTCGCGCAGCAACTGAGCGAGACGCTCGAGCGCATCCGGCTCGCCGACCAGGTAGGCCTCGGGTTCTACGGCCTCGGCGAGCACCACCTCGATCAGTTCGCCATCTCCAATCCGGCGACGGTGTTGGCAGCCGCTGCCGCCATCACCTCGCGCATCACCCTCTCGAGCGCCGTGACCGTGCTCAGCACTGACGATCCGGTGCGGGTCTATCAACAATTCGCCACTCTCGACCAACTCAGCGGTGGTCGCGCCGAAATCATCGCAGGCCGCGGATCCTTCACCGAATCGTTCCCTCTCTTCGGTGCCAGCTTGGACGACTACGACGAACTGTATGCCGAAAAGCTCGACCTCCTCCTGCAGATCGACCGCGGCGGCGTGCCTTTGAACTGGAGCGGCAAGTTCCGCCCACCACTGCACGACGCCGAGATCTACCCACGCGCCTTCGGCGACCATCTCCGAATCAGTCTCGGCACCGGCGGTAACCCCGGTTCGAGCGTTCGCGCCGGCGAACTGGGTCTGCCCATCGTGTACGCGATCATCGGCGGCGAGCCCGAACGCTTCGCTCCTCTCGTCGACCTCTATCGTCGTACCGCCCGAGAACACGATTCCACCCCCGACGTCACGATGTCCGGGATAGGGCTGATCGCCGACAAGTCGCAGGATGCCAAGGACAAGTACTACCCCTACTGGCTGCAGACCATGAAATACGGCGCGAAGGCTCGAGGATGGAGTGTGCCCGGGCGGGCCGAGTACGACCACTACACCAACGGTGCCCGCAGCATCCTCACCGGCAGCCCCGACGAAATCGTGGACCGACTGGCACCGGTCGTCGAACTGACGCAGCCGGATCGCTATGCCTTCCAATTCGACTGGTCCGGAGTTCCGCACAGCGACGTGATGCACTCGATCGAGCTCCTCGGAACAAAGGTCCGTCCGCAGTTGGAATCGGCGGGCACCACGGCCGGAGCCCGATCATGAGCCCGCGTCGTTTCCGCCTCGGCTCCCGCGAAGTATCGCGTACAGGTTACGGCGCCATGCAGCTGACCGGGCCCGGAATATTCGGTCCCCCATCCGATCACGACGAGGCCGTCCGGGTGCTCCGCAGCGCCGTCGAGCACGGTATCGACCACATCGACACCGCGCAGTACTACGGCCCCGACGTGGTCAACGACCTCATTCGTCAAGCGCTGCACCCGTACTCCGGCGATCTCGCGATCGTCAGCAAGGTCGGCGCCAAGCGCGGACCACGCGGCGAAATCTTCCTCTACAACCAACCCGACGAACTGCGGATCGGGATCGAAGACAACGTGCGCTCATTGGGCGTGGACCGACTTGCCGCTGTCAATCTGCGGATGCCCGACAGCACCGCATCACCCGACGCCTTGTTCGACGATCAGTTGGCGTCGCTGATCCAGGCGCGCGCAGACGGCCTCATCGAAGGAATCGGGCTGAGTAACATCAGTCTGGCCCACTTCGAGCGTGCTACCGCCGGCACCGACATAGTGTGCGTGCAGAACTCTCTCAATCTCCTCGAACGCGGTTCGATCGACATCCTCGACGCCACTGCGGCGAAGGGCGTTGCGTTTGTCCCGTTCTGCCCCTTGGGTTTCCCTCGGACACAACGCGAGCAGATACTCACCGATCCGACTGTTCTCTCGGTGGCGGAAGGCATCGGAGCCACCCCGGTCCAGATCGCACTGGCCTGGCTACTGCACTTGTCCCCCAACGTGCTCCTGATTCCGGGAACCTCGTCGGTCGGTCACCTCGTCGAAAATCTCGCGGCCGCCGACGTCGTCCTCGACGCCCAATCGCGTTCCCGCCTGGACGCCGTCGGCAAGCCTTGACTCTCAGTTGCAGCCGTTGATCTCGAGCAGTTGTGCGGGCAGATCGTTCTGCATCACCACGCGGTCGCCGTTCCACCCGAAGGTCGCTGTGGCTCGGCCGGAAGCTTCCGCGTTCGATTCGGTGCCGCGAGGCCACCTGTACTGCACAGTCACGCTGTCATCGCTCGAGCCGACGACGCTGGTGAACCCGAACGCACATCGAGTAGCCGTTCCGAGGTAGACGCCGCGATGGAAGAACATCACCTGTTGCGGCGAACTACCCGTTCCTCGAGCGGTTTCGGCGACCGCATAACTCAGGTCGGCGCACGGATCGAAATTGGTTTCACCTGCGAATATCCACTCGGCACCCCCGGCGCCGCCGGCAGTGTTGGGCGGCAACCGGTTGACGGCGTTGGCGATCGCCGTATTCGCAGATGCCGTGCCGCACGGGTCAACTGCCGGTTCCGGAATCGAAGCCTGCGGTCCCCGCACCGTCAATTCACCGTCGACGAACCGAAATCCGGCAGGCCCGTTGTCGCAGTCCATCCCGCCGGGTAACGCGGTGCACTGCGCATCACCAACTCCGAGGCGAGTGTTCTCCGGGAGTGGTCGAGCTCCGGGTGGGCCGCCTTCGCTGATGGTGACAACGTAGCCGTCAGGGCGCAGCACAATCATGTTCGGTTCACCCGAGAACGGCGTATTGGTCACCGCCGGCGTATCTGGGGGGAAAGCCACGAAGCAGGACACGTCGTGTCCACCGAGATCCGGGTTGGGCCCGATGACACATTCGTATCCGGGCGACCCGGCCGGCTCGAATCGAACGCTGTCAGCACCGAAACTGAAATCGGACGGATTCACATCGACTACATCTGCCGCAGGCATCTGTGCCGGCGAGCTCGACCCGGACGCAGTTACCTCCGACGTCGATTCCACAACCGGGTCCCCCGCCGTGCTGCCACAACCAGCTGCAAGCAGGAGCACCCCGATCCCGGCGATCATCCGACACGTCACGGTAGTTGCGGTCATCACCCAATCAAAGCATTGTCTCGCGCGCCGACGGCCGGTTCGACACAACCGTGGCGTGTCCGTGCACCAGGTCGGTCACAGGTCGAGTGAAAGATCGCCGGCGCCCTCCACGGCCACCGTTGCAGCGTATCGCTCCGCAAGCGCGTCGACGGTTGCCTGTGCGTCCATCTCCCCGGTCCACCGATCAGGCAGTGGGTGACCATCGCTGGTGCAGCGGTTCACACGGGCACGGCCGAACTCGAGGTGCGTCGCCCTGAAAGTGCAACGAGTGAAACTCGTTGTCCCAGAAACAATGGCGCCGTCGAAAATGCAGCAGTCGAAGGTGGTGTCGGCGAATGTCGCCCAGGACAGATCGGTATCGGTGAAGTGGCATCGCTCGAACCGGGTGTTCGGCAGCGAGCGACACTTGCGGGCATCAGCGTCGGTGAAGTCGCAGTCGACAACGCGTCTACCGATCGAGAAGCCTCGTAAGGCGGCGGCACGAAAGCTGCATCTTTCGAAGCTCCGATCGAATCTGGCCTGGCTCGACAGTGTGGCGGTGTCGAATCGGCAGTCGGAGAGCTCGGACTCGAAGAAGGACAGCCGGCCTCGGGTGTGGCTGAAGTCGGTACGGGCGAGGGTGAGGTACCTGATCTGCAGGCCCTCCCGGCCAACCGCCAACCCTCGCAGATCCACCAATCCATCGCCGGAATCCGGCCATCCCATATGAATACGATGCGGACCCTGCACGATTCGAGACTGGCCTAGAAGTTGCCGCTGCAGACCTGCGAACTCCTCAGCGGACCAGCGCCGGCGAAGCTCCGAGATGCGAGTGCCCACTGTTATTGGCTGCGGTTCCTGTTCCACAGCTGGTGCGTCAGACCGCTGGACGTGCTGATGGACTCGACACTGAAGCGCTCTTCGAGTCCGGCGAGGTGGTCCCAGATCCGAACGCCGGCACCGAGCACGATCGGAACGATCGACAGGTGCAGAAAATCGATGAGGTCGGCCTGCAGGAACTGACTCACGGTGGACGGGCCACCGCCGATCCGGACATCCAACCCGCCTGCGGCCTCACGCGCCAAGTCAAGCGCGTCCTGCGGCGAGGCGTCCACAAAGTGGAAACTGGTGCCGTTGTCGAACTCGAGGGTGTCATGCGGGTGATGCGTCAGAACGAAGACCGGAGTGTAGAACGGGGGCGCGTCTCCCCACCAGCCCGCCCAACCGTCATCTGGCCATTCACCGGTCTGCGGGCCGAACTTGCGACGACCCATGATCTCCGCACCGATGCCCTGACCCCACATACTGAACAGGGCGCGGTCCACGGTCACGGGTTCGTCGATTCCGTCAACGCCGTGGATGACGCGACCGTCGAACTTGCCGAAGAGCGCCCGCGCTCCGCCGATCGGCGCGTCGAACGTCACGTGATCACCGGCGGCGTACCCATCGGAGGATACAAAGAGATTGTGGACTCGTGTACGGGACATAACGGCTCCGATGCAGGCGGTTGCGAAATGAATCCATCCGGACGCCAGCCTATTGAACTCCAGGGCGCGCAAGCAATGCCGCGGCCGAAATTCTGGGCGACGGCTGGACCCTCGTGATCACTGCGCGAGATCACGCCGACGATCGCCGGCATCTCCGAGAGTCCTGAAAACGCAGCCGCGAGGGATCACTGCGTAAGTGATGCCCTGAGGTCCAGCCGAACCTCGACTACACGTTGAAGCGGAATCCGTTCCTGGTCGTTTACAGAAACCGGCATGAGCCGAGAACATGCCCTGACCAGCGAATGAGTTGGTTTCCAGCGTTGGCGTGATTCAGGCTCTTTCAGACCTACTGCGTACTTTCTGCGTATCGAACTGGCGTGCCAGTGGGGCGCGCGAAGATCACGAGTACCTACGAAGACGCGAAGAGTGCCTGTGGCCGCAGCAACTGTGCAGCCCCGTTTCGAACTTCGCACCGCCGGGATATGGAGAGCCGATAGGGTACGTCACTTCAAGCTAACCGTAGTTGAAATATGGTCCGGTTTCTGTCAATCACTGAAGTACAGAGCCGACGACTTGGAACACGATTCCCAAACCGACGAAGACCACGCCCCACCACGCCAATGTCGCGTCTTTCTCAGCCTGTTCGCGCCGGTCGATCTGCAGTTGGGACAAACAATCATCGAGTTCCCCCCTTGTTCGGATGCCGAGGTCAACGATTCGAGCATCCATATCAGAGATCCTGCTTTCGAGACCTTCGACGACTCGGTTCAGCCGGTCAACTTCGGTTTCTCCCGCGACGATGACTTTCGCATCGGCCGTGCCGTGTCCATTCCACCGTGCTACCGCACCATGCACCTCCGCGGACCGCACGCCACGGATGCGTTGATATCCGTCGACGACTGTTTGGATCAAGGTGCGGCGGATGCCTATTACGCCCATGATCTGGGACAGGGTGAAGGCCAGCGCAAAAAATTGGAGACCCGAGCCGATGATTACAAGAGTCAATCCCATTGGCAATTCATACCAGTCGTACAAGTCTGCGTAGTTCTGCGTACCTGATCGGTGAGGAATACCGGTCAGCATTCGCCGGATAGATGGTCCGGTCTGCGAGGGTGCAGCAAATCTGCTGTCGATGGTGTGGATATCGGACCTGTTCGGTGTTCAAACCCGGTCAGATCGGGCGGCAACAAAAAATCCCCAGACCCGTAGGCACAGGGAGCGCGTATGCCAACCGCAGGCCCGTGGGGCAGCGGGAGGAGCATCCCCCCTGGGGTGGCGGCGGCGTCAGTGGTGGGGCTGAGTCGGCCGCTGTGGGGTGGTTCGTCCGGGTTGGTGCCGGGGCGTGGGTTCGTCGTGGGTGGGGCACACGACGCGTACAGCGTCCAGGTTGTCGTGTCCGTGGCTGGTGGTGTGGGTGCGGGTCACTCGGGTTCCTGGTGCGCCGCATTCGCTGCAGCGGTTGCCGTCTCGGTTCCTCACCCGTCGGGCAAGTGGCAGGGGTACGTCGTCGTAGCCGTGTGGTGTCCTCACCCAGGGCATTGGCTCTCTCCTATCGGGTATGGGTGAGGCCACCCCAGTCGCACGCCCGAGGTGGCCTCACCGGGGTCACACGGGCCATATCCGTGGTTCCCCATCTCCAACGCGTGACCGCACGTTCATCGCGTTGGACGTTCTGGTGTTGTCGTCAGTTCTTCTTGAAGATCTTCACAATCGCTTCCTCGTGAGGAAACACGAAGCCAGCGCGAAGGATCGCGCGAACAGCGATTCGATCTGACGTGAAGTAAGCGGACTCGTCCACTGCCAGCTCGGCGCTCTCGCGCACTGCGGTGTGAATGTGATCCTTCGGCACACCCCAAATCGTTCCCAGTCGAACAGCGGCGCTGGGCAGAATCGGCACACCGAGAACCACCCGCTTGGACGGGGAGGTGGCGTCGGTACCGAGCAGCGGCTCGTTCGATCCGGTGGCTTTCTTCACCTTCGCGAGTGCGAGCAGGTCGGCGGGGTTGGCTACGAAGTGGTTGATGGTTGCGCCGACTCCTTCGGCTTTGCTGATGGCTTCGGCGAACACGTCGGTGTTCGGGATGGTGCCGCCGGTGTCCACCTCCGATACCCCCGCCACGTCTTCCAGTCCGAGGGGGCGGTTCTGGTTACGGACCACCGGGGGTCCTACTGTGGTGATGTTGGTACCGAAGAACGCGGCGTCGAGCTTACGGGCGAGGTCGCGGGCAAGACCCTTACCGACCAGATCGGTGGCTTCGGGGCTCGAGTCGCGGGCCATCTCGCGGCTGATGATGGTCAGGCCGGCAAGCTTGCGAGGGATCACCGAGGTTTCGTCGAGGTCGGGATCGGACACCGAGATCTCAGCGCCTTCAGCGGTCCACTCGGCGGTGGGGTCCGCAGCCACGATCGGTACGCGGTATTCGTGGACGCGGTCACCGAGCGAGACGACGGTGGTGATCTGCAAACTCAGGGCTTCGCGTTCAACGGGACGGGTGACCAGTTCGGCGATCTCCGCGGGGAGGAACGTGCGGGGCTTGCCGGGTGTGTAGAGAGACATGGATTCTGCGCCTTTGCGTCAGGAGGGAAAGTTGTGGGCACGCTTGCGGCACTGCCGGACTGCGGTTGCCCTCCTGGGGCTGCGGTGCGCAGTTTCAACCCACGGGGTCGAATGTCTGCGCACCGCAATCATATCAGGGGATCGACTATCCGTTCAGTGCGTCGGACCAGCTCAATCCACCACCGGTATAGGATCCTCCGCCCTGTTGCGGATTCGGCTGCGGTACACGGGGTCTCACTTCCAACCCGAGTGTGCTCACGGCCATCTCGATCGCGGCGGATATCTTGTCCGGGTCGATGCCTCCGTCTTCGTCGAGCAGGTCTTTTATCTCCACGCCCGATGCCCAGAATCCGGCAGCCTTGAAACCAGCGGCATCACATACCGACTCGATCACTTGCCGTTGCAGCACATCCAGCCGGGTGGCGTAGGTGTCGCGTTCGGTCTCTGCTTCCCGAAGGCGACGACGGTACTTCGCTGCTTCATTATCGGGCTTGGCGTCGACCTCAGGCGTGGCGTCCGCTTCGGGGGTGGTGTCGGTAGTGCCGACACCCTTGCCTGCTTCGGGTGTCGGGTTCTCTGCGGTGACCGGGGCCTGTTCGGTTTCGGCGGTGGTGGGGTCGATGGGTGCAGTCATTGTGGGGCTCCTTGGTTTTCGGGTGTCGGTGTCTTCTTGGGTTCGAGTACCGGCCATGTCCTTCGCCGGACGGTCGCGGTCAGGTACTCCACGATCGTGTCGAGCTTCTCGGGTGGTTCGTGCCCGAGGTGGGTCAGTAACACTCGCTCGGTGAGTGTCGCGGGCCGTTTCCGTGGCCCCCGGACCCGCATCGAGGCTTCGTAGTCCGCGTACTGTGTCGAGTCCTCGGCGTCGGCGAGATCTCGGGGTAGGTGCTCGAATATCAGCCAGCCACGCGGATCTGGCTGTGGGAGCTGACTTCCGATGGTCATCCTTGCACTCCTTCCAGTGCGTCAATGATGTTGTCTGCGAGGGCGATTGCCTCCGCGTGAGAGAGGGAAAGGTTGCCGATGCTGACGTAGTGTTCACTGGCAGCCACGGGCCACTCGGGGCGGTGTTCGCCACAGAGCGCGACAACTGATCGCGTTTTTCGGGAACAGGTCGGTTCTCGGCAGGTTCGTTGCCGCTGTCGTTTGCGGCTCACCCCAGGGTCTCGTTCATGCGGATTTCCTTCGTGTAGTGACGGGAGTGTGCAGGCGCCCGGCCCAGATACCGGCCGAGTCGTGTTCGCCTGCGGCGGTATCGCACGCCGCCCGGACGGGGCAGCGGCGGCAGATGGTGCGGGCGTGGTGATGGCGGGCTTCGCGTTCCTCCGGCGGTTCGTTGCCCTCGTCGAGGAAATTGTCGAACAACGGCGCCCTCGAGACACACGCCGCACCTTCCAGTCGAGGATCGACCAGAGCGCTCAGGAGTTCCGGGACACTGGGCAGATTGCGCGGTGTCATCACGCACCCCGCTCGACGGCAGTGGGAGCGACGGACCATTCAGTCGAGACGGATTGCCCCCGCTTGTTGACCGCAGCACGGACACTGGCCGACTTGACGGTATCTCGCCCATACCCGACTGCGAGGCCTGCGGTGTAAACGTCAGCTGCCTTCACCCACCCGCCGGTCGATCGCAGCCACCCGGTCAGCCACTCCTCGGCCGAGACGATGGTGCTCTCACCGCCGACACCGAGATTCCATACAGTGACCGATCCCTTGCGGGCAGCGACCGAGATCAGATTGGAACTCTTGGCGGCCTGCCGAAGATTGTCGATCTTGTATCCGGCCGCCTTTCCCGCTTCGTAAACCTCCGCCGATTCGACGGTATCCACGCCGCTATCGAGGACCGTCGAGACGTACACGTCCATCCACTGACGCGCTGTCATCGTCGGCGGAGCAGGGTTAGCAACGACATGCAGCGGTGCGCTGGAGGTCGCGCTGTCGGCAGCTTCATCGGTATGAATCGGGTCATCGGATGCTTGCATTTGGTCACGGTGACCAAATTGGTCACCGTCGTTGACCTGCGAAAACGGGGGGTGACCGGGTTGGTCACGGTGACCAACAATCCGGAACCTGATACCGCGGTCTTTTCCGGGAACACGCTCGACCATTCCTTCGTGTTCCAGCTCGGCGACGGCCTGATCGAAGAGGTCACGCTTGTCTCGCTTCCCAAGCCTACGACGCAGCTCGCTACTCGACTGTTCCCCATCTCTCTCGAGCATTTTGGTGACGCTGTTCCTGACACGATCGAGCAGTCGTTGGTCGTAGACTTCATCCCCCGCAGCGCGCACAAGAGCGCGGTCCCGGACCTTCTGGCGGGCGACCTTCTTCGACTCCGCTACCACCCAGTCACGGGTGCGGTTCGACACCTCCATGACGACACCCGAGAGTTGCCAATCGAGTTCGGAGACGACGATCCTGTGATGCAGAATCGCGAGAGATGCCGCAACCTTCAACCGGGTGAGCATGGCGTGCCCGTCGAGGGCGTCTTCCTGGCCTCGCTGGCGTGCAATGTGCGCCCCAATGATCATCTCGGTGATCTCCGGTGGGCCGTAGACGATCTCAATGACACCATCTGCGTCGGGTTGCCAGAACGGCAGGCGTGCGTTCAGTGGCTCGGGATCCGGGGTGACATCGGCGGGCATGTCCGGGTCGGTGGTAGGGAACCACAGGAACCGCTGCGGTGTTCCACCTGTCGTATCGTCAAACAGCACCCCAGTGTGGGCAGGCTGCGCGCCGACGCTCATGCACAGCCTGTAGCTGTGCGGAGGCACGATACGGGTCGTTGCCTCGCTGGAGTTCGCCTGCCCGAGTTGTTCACCCATTGCCGCCGACTTCAATTGAGCCAACAAGATCGAGCCCTGCCGTGACGCGATACCGGCGAGAGTGTCGATCTCCGGCACATTGATGATCGCCTTGGTGATCGGTTCTACTCCCTCCTTCTTCGGCGGCACGAACGTTGCAGCGATACCCTCACCCGACCCGATCGGCCGCTCGACAATGGGCGCCCGCCACGCGAGACGCGCCACCTTGTCCGAGATCCCCTTACCGCCACCGGAAGGAGCGACGAACGCGCACAGCAAGTTCAGCGATGCTCGCCCGCCGATGACACCCGGCAACTGGACTTCGGGTCCGGTGGTCGCGGCAACCCTGAGAAGGACACCACCGAACACCGCCCACACTGCGGCGTAGCGAGCCCGAGCCCACTGTCGGATAATCTGCAGTTCAGGTGTGGCGTCAAAGAACCCGTCAATGGTCATGCGGCCCTCCCTGTCGTTCTCTGAGCCGAGCGCAGGCATGTTTCGATCTCTCTCTCAGTCAAACCTGTGGACAGTGCGGCGTCGCGGATCTCAGGCACAAGACCACTGCTCCCCCGCTCGAGTGCTCGGCAGAATCCCCAGTACGTCACCGGATTACGTTCACCGCCGACAGCATTGGCCACCCTGCGGACCAGACCATCAGAACGACGCTCAGGATTCACGCTCACAGGTGACGGCTTGTAGACCGGTGGCGTCACAAACGGGAGCAGTTGTATCGGCAACGGTGCGATCGGAAGGTCACGTTCGATCCGATACAACTTCCCGGTCTCCGGGTGCACCGAGCCAGGGGCCACGGTGTAGCCGGTACGCCAGGATTTGAGGTCGATACCGTCGTGGCCGTCAACCTTGCCTCGAATCTTCCCAGCGTGCCGGAAAGCCATATGCCTACCCCCTGACCCTGTCCTGATAGTGAGCGTGTCCGGAAGTTGTTGCATACCAATCGATGTGAAGAGATTTTCGAGGTTGCCGCCATTACGCGGGTCCTCGTCAAGCCAGATGACGCCCTCGATGATCAGCCCCCAGTTGCATCCTGGAAACCTTCGGGCGAGTCTGTTGAGCGCGTCCCGGTCTCGGCTGGCGTTGTGGAATCCGCCCGGAAGAAATGCCTTCTTGCCTTCGATCGGAAACAGCGCGGCCATGAACTCGACCAGCATCCTGATCGTCTCCGGATGCACCATGAGGTGACCTCGATTCTTTGAAATGAAGTGCGCCGAGCAGAACGATCACCATGTTCTCGGCGATGAGCAGGAACGTCAGCGCGAATACCGTGGGGCTCATGTCGCACTCACCGTGCCGTCGATCAACTTCTGGGCCTCTATCACCGCGTGCATTTCCGTCAGCACCGCCGACAGTCGCAGTACGTCTTCGGGCTGCACATCGACGAAGTCACGGCCAGGCGAGGTGATCTCCACGACGTAATCCTGAGGCGGGTACGTGCCGTTCAGGTAGCGGTTCACGATGCGATGAGCTTGCACAACGAACTCACCCGGCGCCCATTGCGCGATGGTGTCCTCGCGGAAAGTTCCGGGCGACAAGCGTTCGCGCGCAGAGGCGAGCGTAAGGATCACGAAGCGGACAACCTCGATTGCGTTCATGCCATTGCCTCGGGGTCGAGGTTCAGCCAGGCCCGGCGCATTTCGGTGAGAGTGTCGATGATTCCCGGGATTTCACTCGGGTGAACCTCGCTGAAGTTGCCGTTGATGCCGCGAAAATTCACGGACCAGCGATTGGGCTCAGCGTTACCGTCCCCATCTCGGTTGTCGAATCGTTCGAGCCTGACAATCGCCTGCCCAAGTTCCACGTCGCTGCCGTGGAGCCGTTCGGATACAACAGTCATCACACCCCATCCCGGCTCAATATCCGCCAGGACCGCATCACTCGTGAGTATCTCGATATCTTCGTACCGCAGAACATCGGTGATCGCGGGCGTCGAGCTGGGGTCAATTGCTATGGTCATTACTGGGTCTGTTCCTTCATTTGCGTGTTGGTCTGGATTTCGTTGCCCTCGATGCCCTGGCCGGCGTCGGGGGCGATTTTCGTGGTGGGGGTGGCCGTCAAGCGACACCGCCGCGGACGCTGTTGCCCTCCTGCGCTGCCAGCCACTCGTTGAGCTTGGACAGTTTGTAGACGACCCGCTTGCGACCCAGGACTAAAGATTCGGGGCCTTCTCCGCGGTGTCGCCAGTAGCGGAGTGTTCCGACTGGGATTCCTGTCATCTCACTGATTTGTTTGGTGGTGAGGTACTGCTCGACACCTGACATGGATTTCCTCCTAAGGGAAGTGAATCTTCCTCCATAAGGATTACACGATGCCAACGCTGGCCGCAACCTCCAACCGCTGATAGCGTTTTCTCCTATGGGAAATCGAGAGGAATCTAATTCGGTCGAGGATTGGTTTGGAAGGCGGGTCCGGGAGGAAAGGGAGCTTCGCGGCTGGACTCAGCAGGAGCTAGCGGCTCGCCTTCATGACCAAGGAATATCACTCCATCCATCGGCCATTGCGAAGATCGAGCTACGCGACGTGGAGCGCCCAAGGACCATAAGGCTCGACGAAGCAAAATCGCTGGCCGAAGCGTTCGGAGTGGATCTGGCGGTAATGCTGCTTGATTCTCCGTCCGCACAGGTGCACTACCTTGCCGGTCGTATCCGGTACTGGGTTGACTCCCAGATCGAAGGGATCGAAGTGGGCGAAGAGCTCGTAGAAGAGTTGAAGACGCTACTCGACGAAATTGAGCGGGATAAAGGCGTCGCTGAGCGGCAGAGAATTGAGTACAAACTGTGCGCCAGTGATCTTGCGAAATTGGTTGACACGAGCAATCGCGCGTTGTTGCTGCTCAGGTCAAAGCTCCGACATCCCGGACGACGCGGGAGAATTGTGTCCGGTGCTGCCATGACATCCGAAGTGGAATCCAATGTCGACTCCGAAGCGTAACCGTCGCGCCGGCGTCGAGGATCTGTGGCGAGATCTGAAGAAGCCTCGGCCCCTGCTGGACGACGACGGTACACAACTTTTAAACGATGACGGCACGCCACAAACAACACCGAAACCGAAGCTCTACGGCAAGGGGAAGCGTTGGCGCGCAAGGTATGTCGATGACGATAGCAACGAACGAACCCAACGCTTCGAGCGCAAAGTCGACGCACAAAAGTGGCTCGATGACATCGTGGCAAGCCAAGTCACCGGCAACTACGTCGACCCGGTACGCGGCAAAATCACCTTCGCCAGCTTCTACAATGAGTGGTCATCACGGCAGGTGTGGGTACCTGGCACTGTGAAAGCGATGAACCTGGCAACGGGCAGTGTCACGTTCTCGACTGTGGCGATGGCAGACCTACGTCCGTCGCACCTCGAGACCTGGGTGAAGGCGATGCAAGACAAGCCGCTAGAGCCCGGCACGATCAAGACGCGGTTCAACAATGTTCGGTCAGTGCTGCGGGCTGCGAAGCGTGACAAGGTTCTCGGTGAGGATCCATCCGAGAGGATCACACTCCCCCGCCGGCGGCGGGCAGACGCGGCGATGGTCATCCCCACAGCGCAGCAAGTCGGCGCACTCGTCGTCGAGGCGGATATCGAGTTCGACGCTTTTGTGGGACTGTGTGCTTTCGCGGGTCTACGCCTCGGCGAGGCAGCGGCACTACAAGTCGGTGATATCGATTTTATGCGCCGTGAAATCAATGTGGAACGACAGGTGCAGCGGTCGAATGGGCACGCCGTCGAGATCCGCGCACCGAAGTACGGCAGCGAACGCACCATCCCGGTGCCCGATGGACTGCTCAAACTTCTCGCACTCCACATCGAACATTGGCGACACGAGAGCGACGAACCGACACGATGGATGTTCCCAGGCGAGGGGAAGCACCCGATGCATCAGAACTCTGTCGGCTACCGGTGGCGCCGGATCCGCAAGGCGATCGGTGCCGACCACCTGCACCTGCATCATCTCCGGCACTTCTACGCGTCCGGGCTTATCGCTGCCGGATGCGACGTGGTGACAGTCCAGCGAGCACTCGGACACAGCTCGGCCACCGTCACGCTCAACACGTACAGCCACCTGTGGCCGGACGCTGACGACAAGACGCGCAAGGCGGCCGACGCCCTATTCAAATCCTCTACGGAATCTACTGCGTACCCTCTGCGTACCGAGAGCACCGAATAGAGCGCTGACCTGCACCCTTACACGTTGAAGCGGAACTCCACCACGTCACCGTCGACCATGACGTATTCCTTGCCCTCCATCCGGACCTTGCCTGCGGCCTTGGCTGCGTTCATGGAACCGGCGGCGACGAGGTCGTCGAAGGAGACGATTTCGGCCTTGATGAAGCCGCGCTCGAAGTCGGTGTGAATGACGCCGGCGGCCTGGGGTGCGGTGTCACCCTTGTGGATGGTCCAGGCCCGCGATTCCTTCGGGCCTGCGGTGAGGTAGGTCTGCAGGCCGAGGGTGTGGAAGCCGGTGCGCGCGAGGGCATGCAGGCCGGGCTCCGTCTGACCGATGGAGTCGAGCATTTCCTGACGGTCTTCCTCGTCCAGCTCGAGGAGTTCCTGCTCGACCTTCGCGTCGAGGAACACGGCGTCGGCGGGGGCGACGGACGCACGCAGTTCGGCGATCTTCGCCTCGTCGGTGAGCACACCTTCGTCGGCGTTGAAGACGTAGAGGAAGGGCTTGGTGGTGAGCAGGCTCAGCTCGCGCAGCAGCGAGAAGTCGAGCTTGTCCTTGACGCTGAAGAGCGTGGTGCCCTCGTTGAGGAACGCCTGAGCCTTCAGTGCCTCGTCGTGGGCGGGCTTGAGTTCCTTGTTCTTGCGGGCTTCCTTGTCCAGACGCGGCAGCGCCTTCTCCAAGGTCTGCATGTCCGCGATGACGAGCTCGGTTTCGATGACCTCGATGTCGGACGCCGGGTCGACCTTGCCGTCGACGTGGATGACGTCGTCGTCGGCGAAGACGCGAACTACCTGGCAGATGGCATCGGCTTCTCGGATGTTGGCAAGGAACTTGTTGCCCAGACCTGCGCCCTCGGACGCGCCCTTGACGATTCCGGCGATGTCGACGAACGACACCGTCGCGGGAAGGATCCGCTCGGAGCCGAAGATCTCGGCGAGCTTCTGCAACCGCGGATCTGGCAGCTCCACCAGGCCGACGTTGGGTTCGATGGTGGCGAACGGGTAGTTCGCGGCCAACACGTCGTTGTTGGTCAGCGCATTGAACAGGGTGGACTTGCCGACGTTGGGCAGTCCGACGATTCCGAGGGTAAGGCTCACGGTCTGTGGATTCTACGGCCTCGCGGCGACGTGCGAGGTACTCGCCCCGGGTTCACGTCGCCGCAGCCGATCAGTAGCGGTAGGTGATGTCGTTGGCTGTCGAAATCAACAATGCGACCAGGATTGCGTAGCCGATGACGAACACGACCATCCCGACGACGAACACGGCGACGGCAATCTGGCCGAGCTTCTTCACCCGCTCGGACGCGTACTGGGCGCCGTGGTGATCGCCCATCGCCCACTTCGGGTAGATGTCGTGGAGATGATTGAACGCCGCGAAAGCCACCGGCCAGAAGAAGAGGATCGACGCGACCGCCCAACCGGCGTTGGATTTGGGCGGTTGGGCAGTCGCGTACTGCGGAGCGGCGTACGAGGGAGCAGCCGGGTATTGCTGCCCGCCGCCGTACTGGGTCTGGCTCGGGTACTGCTCCGTCTGGTACGACGGCGTCGCCCCGTACGGCTCGTACGGGGCGACGCCGTCGTAGGCGGGCTTCGGTTCTTGTGGTTCGGTCATCGGTGTCCCCCAGGGATCGTGTTCGCGAGTTCTACCGAGAACCTAGTCGACCGGGCCCGGCGCAGCGGACCGTCCTTCGATCAGCGCGGTGCGACGGTGAATCGTCGGAGTTCGAGGGCCGGGTTGGTCTTTCGGACGCGGGCAATGCGCTCGGCGGACACCCGGGCCGACGCCACCCCCTCTTCCTCTCCGGCCGATGCCAGGGTTACACCCATCGGGTCCACGATCACGCTGTTCGCGATGCCTCCCGGCCGTGTCTGACCCGCTGCGGCGACGTAGATCGTGTTCTCGATCGCGCGTGCCCGAACGAGGGTGTGCCAGTGATCTTCCTTGAGTGGTCCGGGAACCCAGGCGGCCGGTAGCAGGACCACGTCGACTCCGGTGTCGACGATTCGGCGTGTCACTTCGGGGAACCGCAGGTCGTAGCAGGTCTGAATCCCGAATCGAAGTCCGTCCAGGACGAAGGTTTCCGGGTCCACGATATCGCCGGGGGTCACCCGCGCCGATTCCTTGAATCCGAACGCGTCGTAGAGGTGGATCTTGCGGTATGTCGCGGCGATCTCGCCGTCCTCGTTCACCGCGACGAGCGTGTTGTGGATACGGCCTTGCGAGCCCGGCTCGTTGAGTCCGAGAACGATCGTCACCTTGTACTGCGTTGCGAGCTGTTTGATCGTCCGGACGAACGGCCCGTCGATCTGTTCGGCGGATTCGACGAATCGATCGTCCATGTCCGGCACCGAGTACATGGAGAACTCCGGGAATACGACGAGGCGGGCGCCGTCCGCACTGGCACGCCGTACCTGTGCGGTGATGGTGGCGGCGTTCGACTCTTTGTTGTCGGTGGGCGCAAACTGTGCGACCGCGATGGTGGTCATGGTGTCGGTCCTTGTTCAGTGGGAAACGGAAGCGGTAACGGTGGACGGAGGTGGCGCGATCCGATCCATTTTACCGAGAAGTAGTGTGTAGCTGAGTATTCCGCCGACAAGCACGGCGCCGGTGAAGACGAAGGCAGAGGTGAACGACCCGGTGGTGTCGACGATGACGCCGGTGACGATGGGCGCCGAGATGCCGATCAGGTTGCCGACGAAGTTGACGATGCCGCCCATGGTTCCGGTGTAACCCTCGGGGGCGATGAGTGAGACGATGCTGGTTCCGGCGGGCACCGAGACGGCCAGTCCGGCGGCACCGATCGACAGGAAGACCAGTGCCATCACGATCGAGTCCACGTATCCCGCACCGATGACGGCCATTCCGGCCATCAGACTGACCACGAGGACGATCCGGCGAATCCGCGTTCCTTGCCCGGTCCGGGCGATCCACTTGTCCATGAGCAGACCCGCGATCAGGAACTGCGCGATCACGGCGACCAGCCACGGGATCATCGTGTAGATCCCGCCTTTGAGGAGGTTGACGCCGAACTGCTTCTCGAGAAAGCTCGGGAGCCAGGTCAGCAGAACGTAGTACGCGTACACGTACGAGGCGAATCCCAGCGACAGGCCCCACGTCTTACGACGACGAAGCAGGTATCCCAAGCCGCTCAGCGACGAACCGGTCTGAGCGTCTTCGTCTTCGGCCCCGCCCTCGCGGATCATGTCGAACTCGGCCTGCGTGAGTCGGCCTTTCGCGAGAGCGTCCTTCGGTGTCTCGTACAGGAACCACCACACCGCCAAGAAGAGAAGACTCATCGCACCGGTGAACAGGAACGCAGCATGCCAACTGAACGTCGAGACGAGAAATGCCATGATCGGGATACCGAGAACATTCGCCAGCTTGGACGAGCCGTCGAATATCGATGTGGCCGTGCCACGCTCGTGCTTCGGGAACCACTGCCCGATCGCCTTCCACGCCGCAGGCACAGCGGGTGCTTCACCGATTCCGAGGATGAGGCGCGCGACGATGAGCAGACCGAGTCCACCGGCGGCGGCCGAGAGAAACGACGCGATGGCCCAGAGGAATACCCCGACTCGGTTGACCCATCTGACACCGATCTTGTCGATCAACGAGCCGATCGGCAGTTGTAGCATCGCGTAGGTCCACAAGAACGCGGACGAGACGATGCCCATCTGCGCGGCCGAGATGTCGAATTGCTTCATGATCTCGGGAGTAGCGACCGACAGATTCACCCGATCGATGTAGTTGACGAACTGGCCCACTCCCAGCACACCGGCGATCTGCCATCGAACTCGACCGAGCCCGGACGTCTTCTTCTCCGGCAGAAACGTGACGTCGCCGCCGGCGGCCATCAGTTCAACTCCGCACGGATTGCGGTGGTCTGGGCGTAGGGCTGTTCGAATCCGGCCTTGATCGCTCCGTGCTGCATGATCAGTACGAGTTGATGCGCGTTGTTCTCCACCGCGAACTTCTTCTCTTCCTCGGTCCACGCAGGCATGATCCAGTGCTTGCCTGCCGCATGTGCAGCGTCGACGATTGTCTGGAAGTCCTCGAAATCGCCCTTCTCCCGCGTGTACGTTCCTCGGCCCCGGCGGACGGACAGGTCACCCGGCCCGATGAATACACCGTCGACGGTGGGAAGGTCGAGGATACCGGCGACGTCCGCCAGCGCTCCGGCATCTTCGATCATCGGGTAACAACGGATGCGCGCATCCTCGGCAGTGACCCATTCGTCCGTGTACGGAGCGTACGAGATGGTGCGGCCTCCCGCCAGACTTCGGTCGCCGGACGGCGGAAACTTCGCGAACGCGCACACCTCGCGAGCGTGGGCGGCACTTTCGATGTGCGGGATGATCACGGCGTCGGCACCGAAGTCGAGAGCCTGCTGAATCGGCGCTCGCTCGGGTGCAAGAACTTTGGCGAGCACATCGAAGCCGGTGGCTTTCAGGAACGGAATGAAACGTTCCAGATCGGCAAGTCCGAAAGCGCCGTGCTCGATGTCGAGAACGACCGCTCCGTAGCCGATGTCGTACGCGATCTCCGCTGCAGCGACATTCGGATCGGACAACCAGACCGCAGAACGAACGTCGGTGCGAGATTGGGTCATGGGGGCTCCTCAGGGAATCCACGGGCCTCGGCGGTCAGTTCCGGCCGAGCACCCAGTGGCGACAGTCACAAATCTGTGTGTTCGCCATGTATACACGAAGTACTCTTGAGGTGTCCAGTAGATTGTCCGGAACAGCACGTAATCGAGAGGCGAAGTCACGATGACGCAGGCACCGATGGACGCCGAGGATCGCTCCCACCGCAGGTCAGCTGCGTCACGAGTCTCGGACTGGCTTCGCGACGGCATCATCTCGGGACGGATTGCCGAGGGAACGTTCCTCGACGAGGTCTGGGTCGCCGACTCCGTCGGAACCTCGCGAACTCCGGTCCGCGAGGCATTCCACCGGCTCAGCGCCGAGCGTTTCATCGACCTGCTTCCTCGAAAAGGCGCTCAGGTCCACGTCGTCACCGCGCGGGAGCTCGACGAGGTGAATTCGAGCCGGCTGCTGATCGAAAGTCATGCCGCTCGGTCGTTGTGCGCCGAAAGTGCCGGTGCGCCACCGGAAATGCACACTCTTCTCGACGAGATGACAGCGGCCGAGGAGCGGCGCGACTGGTTCGACGTGGTGAACCTGAATTGGCGGTTCCACCGATCCATGGTCCGAGCACACGGCAATGCCGTTCTCGCCGAGCTGTACGACACCCTCCGCTCGCGCCAACAGCGCGTCGGCTTGCGTGCCCTGCAGAGCAGTCCGGCTCGCGTCCCGCTCGTCAACGCACAGCATCGCGCCATCGTCGACGCTCTCGACGCGTCCGACAACGATCGACTACAGGTGGTGCTGACCGAGCACCTGAGGACGGCTCCGGAGATCGAAGCGGCATTCAACTCCCGTTCGGGCATGCGCGGCTAGCCTCACCACCGCGCCCGACCAGCAGTCGAACTCCACCCCTTTTCCCAGGTCCGATGCGGGCCGTCAGCGTGCACACATCCGCCGACGGCTCGTTTTTACATGCCCGGCAACCCCCTCGCCGTCGAGCTCCAGCCAGGATTCGGCTCCCACGCCTTGACTCTATTCGGGCGAGAATGCAGACTAACGGTCACAAACATTCAAAAACGGTAAAGGACGGTCAAGGATGCTGCCGGTAGAACGACACCAGGCCATCATCGCCGCGGTGAACGCCACACGCGTCGTCACCACCGAGCATCTTGTCCAGCTACTCGGGGTATCACCGGAGACCGTGCGGCGCGATCTCGGTGTACTCGAAGAACAGGGATCGCTCCGACGGGTACACGGCGGCGCGGCGAGCATCCAGGCCGAGGGAGGCGAAGAACCGCCGTATTCCGAAAGATCAAGTCTCGCACACGAAAACAAGGAGCGACTGGCGGCTGCGGCGGTGAGTCTGATCGAGACCGGTCAGACGATCGTCATCGACATCGGCACCACCGCCGTGGAGGTCGCTCGCGCCATCCCGCACACGTTCCGCGGCACCGTCGCAACGCCGTCGCTTCTCGTGGCTGCCGAACTGGCCGACCGGCCGGGAATCGACATCCTCGTCAGCGGCGGTCGCGTCCGCAGCGGCGACCTTGCGTGCGCCAACGCCCACGCGAAGGCGTTCTTCGAGGACTTGTACGCGGATCTGGCCTTCGTCGGATCGGGCGGAGTCGACGAGATCATCGGTCTCACCGACTTTCATCTCGACGAGGTGGACGTGCGAAAGACGATCATCCGCAACAGCGCCCACAGTTACGTCCTGGCCGACGCCTCCAAGCTAGGTCGAGTCGCGCCGTATCGAGTGTGTGACTTCACCGCTCTGGACGGACTGATCACCGATTCAGCCGTGCCGGAGAACCTGGCCGCTGCGATCGAAGACGCGGGCGGAATCGTCCTGTCCGCGTGACGGGCGCACTCGACACACACGACGAGACATGCAGCAATGAAATCTGTTTGGAGCAATCTAAGTGACCGTACTTGCCATCGATCAGGGAACGTCAGGGACCAAAGCTGTTGTTCTCGATCCGGAGGACGGCATCGTCGGAGTCGCCGAAATTCCGATTCATCCGCACTACCTGCCCGGCGGCGGTGTCGAGCAGGATCCGCAGGAGCTACTCGAGTCGATACTGCACGTCGGGCGCGCTGCACTCGACCAGGCCGGTCGCCCGGTGCAGGCAGTCGCACTGGCAAATCAGGGTGAGACCGTACTGGCCTGGGACCCCGACACCGGCCGGCCCCTGACCTCCGCACTGGTGTGGCAGGACCGCCGCGCCGAGAGCGTGTGCGCCGAACTCGGCGAGCACCGACAGGCTTTCGCAGCACGTACCGGGCTTGTCCTGGACTCGTACTTCTCCGCACCGAAGATGGCGTGGATCCGTCGAAACCTCGAAACCGGCGGCGTGGTAACCACTTCCGACACCTGGCTGCTACACCGATTGACCGGAGCTTTCGTCACCGACGTCACGACGGCCAGTCGATCACTGGCGGTCGACCTCGACAGCCGACGGTGGGACGACGAACTCTTGAACCTGTTCGGTCTCGACTCCGAGACGTTGCCGGACATCGTCTCGAACGACACCGTCATCGGAACCACTTCGGCGTTCGGCGCCGAGATCCCCGTGGGCGGCATCATCGTCGACCAGCAGGCCGCCTTGCTGGCCGAAGGATGCACCACACCCTCGATGGCCAAGTGCACCTTCGGAACCGGCGCTTTTCTACTCGCGAACACCGGTCCGACTGGAGTGCGCTCGAAGTCCGGACTGACGTCGTCGGTGGCCTGGGCCACCGGCGGGGAGACGACGTACTGCATCGACGGCCAGGTGTACACGGCCGCGTCCGCCGTCAGATGGCTGTGTTCGCTCGGCGTCATAGCGGGGGCAGACGAACTCGACACCACGGCAGCACCGGAGAGCAACGGAACACTCTGTGTGCCGGCGCTTGCCGGGCTCGCCGCTCCGTGGTGGCGCTCGGATGCCACCGCCTCCGTGGCGGGCATGACATTGTCCACCGGTCGCGGGCACCTCGTACGTGCAGTCCTGGAAGGGATCGCCGCCCAGGTTGCCGAGCTCGTGACCACCGTCGGACGTGACACCGGCGCCCCGCTGGATCGGCTACGAGTCGACGGCGGCCTCACTCGCTCGAAGGTTCTGATGCAGGCCGTGGCGGACATCGTGCAGATCCCGATCGACGTGTACCCCTCCCCCCATGCAACGGCTCTGGGCGCCGCCGCACTGGCCGAGTTGAGTCTCGACCCGGCCCGTGGACTGGCCGCCGTAGTTCCCAGCTGGAATCCGTCGTCGACCTTCGAGCCGCAATGGAGTTCCGAACGTAGCGAAGAATTTCGAACCACGTGGCGTGATCTTGCCGCGACCACCTTCAGCCCACAGGAGAACGTGTGAACACCCCACAAATCCACGACGTAGTCGTCATCGGGGCCGGAATCGTCGGATCGGCGATCGCCCGAGAACTCAGCGGCTACGAATTGTCCGTGGCCTTGATCGAATCACGATCCGACATCGGCGACGGCACCAGCAAGGCGAACACCGCCATTCTGCACACCGGATTCGACGCGAAACCGGGGACCCTCGAATCGACGATGGTCAGCCGCGGATATCAGCTGCTCTCGGACTACGCACGCTCGACCGGCATCCCGGTCGAACACACCGGCGCGTTGCTGGTGGCCTGGGACAGCGAACAGCTCGACGCCCTGCCGTCGTTGCGGGACAAGGCAGAAGCCAACGGCTACGACGAATGCCGGATCGTCGACGCCGCCGAGGTGTACGCGCAGGTGCCGAATCTCGGCGAGGGCGCGCTCGGTGGCCTGACGGTTCCCGGCGAGTCGATCATCTGCACCTGGACCACAAACCTCGCATTGGCCACCGATGCGGTGAACCGCGGAACAGTTCTGCGGACCAACGCCGACGTCGACAGCGTCGACGTCGGGAAAGAACTGACCACATTGCGCACCGCTGCCGGAAACGTGCAGGCGCGGTGGGTGATCAACGCCGCCGGACTCGGCGCGGACGCCCTCGACGGCAAGTTCGGATTCGAACGATTCACCGTCACTCCCCGTCGTGGTGAGCTACTGGTCTACGACAAGCTCGCCCGGCCCCTCGTCGACAAGATCGTCCTCCCCGTGCCGACGAAGCTCGGCAAGGGTGTGCTGGTCAGCCCCACCATCTACGGAAACGTGATGCTCGGGCCCACCGCCGAAGACGTCGACGACAGCTCCGCGACCGGAACTTCGCAGGCAGGCTTCGACTTCCTGCTCGAGAAGGGCCGCCGACTCATGCCCCGCCTTCTCGACGAGGAGGTCACAGCGACGTACGCCGGTCTGCGCGCATCCATCGACCACGGCGACTATCTGATCGACATCGACTCGGCCACAAGATATCTGCTGGTCGGCGGTATCCGCTCGACCGGGCTGACGTCGGGGATGGCAGTGGCCGAGTACGTCAGGGACCAGCTTGCCGGTGCCGGAGTCGAATTGGTCGCCAAGAAGGAAATTCCGGTCCCGCCCCGCATGCCGAACATCGGTGAAGCCTTCACTCGCCCCTACCAGGACGACGAACTGATCCGTACCGACCCCGCCTACGGAACGGTCGTGTGTTTCTGCGAACGGGTGACGGCCGGAGAAATCCGGGACGCATGCAGCTCCGTCATTCCACCGTCGGGGCTCGACGGTCTACGACGGCGCACCCGTGCGCAGAACGGCCGCTGCCAGGGGTTCTTCTGCGGCGCCGAGGTCCAGAGTCTGCTCGACCAACACACCAGTGCCCACCAGAACACCAGTGCCCACCACACCGCCGCACCCACCCGGAGCTGCCGCACGCAGGAGATCACCCGATGACCACCGTGGTAACGCCCGATGTCGCGATCATCGGCGGCGGTCCGGCCGGCTTGACCGCCGCCGCAGACCTCGCCGCTGACCGATCGCTGAATGTTCTCGTGTTGGACCGCGAATCCGTTGCAGGTGGCATACCCCGGCACTGCGATCATCCCGGCTACGGCATTCGCGACATGAAGACGTTCATCTCCGGCCCCACCTACGCCCGACGGCTCGTCGACAAGGCAACCACCGCCGGAGCGCAGATCCGAACCAATGCCACCGTCACCGGTTGGGCGGGCGATCGATCACTCGACGTCACGACTCCCCAGGGACGTGTGCGGGTGGAACCCCGAGCGATCGTCCTGGCGACCGGAGCCCGCGAGCGGCCCCGAACCGCCCGACTGATCCCCGGCGACCGACCGGCCGGGGTCTACACCACCGGCCAACTACAGAACCTGGTTCACCTGCATCACCGCGAGGTCGGACGCCGGGCCGTGGTGGTGGGCGGCGAATTGGTCAGTTGGTCAGCGGTTCTCACCCTCAAACACGCCGGATGCCGCACCGCGTTGATGACCACCACGTACCCGTCACCGGAGTCGTACGGCGTCTTCAACATCGCCGGAAGATCGCCGATCCTCGGAGTCGACGTGGCCACCCGCACCCGGGTCACTCGCATCATCGGAAAACCGAGGATCACCGGAGTCGAAATCGAGAACCTCGACACCGGTGTACGGACGGTCGTCGACTGCGACACGCTGGTGCTGACCGGAGACTGGATCCCCGACCACGAACTGGCCCGCTCGGCTGGAATCGAGCTCGACCCGAAAACACAAGGACCACTGGTGGACACCGCCTTGCGAACGAGCGCCGACGGCGTGTTCGCGGCCGGCAATCTCCTGCACCCGGTGGACACCGCCGACATCGCCGCCCTCGACGGCCGTCACGTGGCCGAATCGATCCGACGCCATCTGGCCGGGCACGTTCCCAGCGCGGCGAGCGTGCGCATCGAGTGCGAGGCCCCGCTGCGGTGGATCGCACCGGGGATCGCGCGTCAAGGCGATGCGGCGCCGGCCCGAAACCGTCTCCTGCTGTGGACCGACACCCTCGTTCGGGTACCGAAAATCGTCGTGCGCCAGGACGGAAGAGTCCTGGCCCGCACAACCCTGCCCTGGCCGGCATCGCCGGGGCGGGTGTTCCGAGTGCCGTCGACTGTGTTGAAGGGCGTCGATCACCACGGCGGACCCGTCACCGTCTCGTTGGGCTGAGCAGCTCGGCATCACCGAATCCACTCCGACAAACGAAAAAGGATCAACAGTGCGAAAGATATTCCTGGCCTGCCCGTACAGCCATGCCGATCCCGGTGTGGTCGAAAGCCGATTCATCGAATCCAACCGCACCGCTGCAGCTATCGTCGAATCCGGCAACGTCGTCTTCAGCCAAGTCTCCATGTCCCATCCGATCAATCTGACCTTCGTCGACAAGGACAAGGCTGCCATCGGAAACCTCTGGGCCCCGATCGACGAGATCTTCATGGACATGCTCGACGAACTGATCATCCTGGACCTGCCCGGGTGGGATCAGAGTTCCGGGATCAAACGCGAGATCGAGTTCTTCGAATCCCGGGATCGCCGGGTCAGCTTGTGGTCGAACGTATCCGGAGAATTTGCCGCCAAATGACGCCTAGGGTGTGATCACCCCGGACGGCGCCGAGCGCGTACCTGGTTCCTGCGTCGGCATCCGATTGGCCGGCACCGGGTAGGGGGCACCGCTGCCGAGTGTTCCGGCGGCAAGGTTCGGCCCGCACTGGAAGAGAGCATCACGCTGCCCCGGAGCCGGATCGAACAGCGCCGGCCTGCCTGCGTCGGGCGGTGCGGCAAAGTTGAATGCCGAGGTCATGTCACCGACGGTGGCGCGCCGCCAGGGCGTCAGGTTGGGCACCGGTGCCCCGAATCTGGTTTCGAGCAAACGTAATTGGGAGGTGTGATCGAACGTCTCGGACGCGATGAGACCGCCCCGGCTCAACGGTGACACGACGAGCGCGGGTACTCGGTATCCGAGCCCGATCGGTCCGGCTGTGCCCTTGGCCGAGGACACTGTGTCCAACGGCACGGACAGGAACTCGCCGGGCGTACCGGGCGGCGGAGTGGGCGGCGTGACGTGATCGAAGAAACCGCCGTTCTCGTCGTAGGAGATGATCAGTGCCGTCTTCGCCCACACGTCCGGATTGGCCGTGAGGATGTCGAGCAGTTCCACGAATCCGGCCGCACCGAACGCCGGCGGCAAAGCCGGATGCTCGCAGTTGAACAGGGACGGGATCACCCACGACACCGACGGCAGCGTTCCCCTGGCGACGTCGGCACGGAACTCGTCCGGATAGGTGGGATCGATCCCCTTGCGTGCCAGTGCGGAGTTGGGGTCCTGCGCTTGCGCGAAACAGCCCATCATCCCGTCGAGCGCTACCGAAGAGATCGGCCCGAAATCCTTGTTGTTGTATATCTTCCAGCTCACGCCCGCCTCTTCGAGACTCTCCGGATACGTCTTCCACGAATACCGGAACTTCGGAATCAACGTCGGCGTCTCCACCAGCGGTCCGCCGGCCAGGCCGTCCGGATCTATGGTGCCGCTCATCCAATACAACCGGTTGGGATCGGTAGGGCCCAGAACGGAGCAGTGGTAGTTGTCGCAGACCGTGAACGCATCGGCGAGCTGGTAGTGAATCGGGATGTCGTCGCGGGTGTAGTAGCCCATCGCGGCCGGCCCGTTGCCGACTCCGACGGACGCGACGGACATCGGCATCCACCTGTCGTTGGCGCCGCCATTCCACGACTCGTGCATGCCCGCCCACGAATGGTCCGGGTCGTTGATGCAGTCGCCGTCCAGCGAAGCGCCCTTGGTGGTGTCGAGGCGGAACGGGTTGATGAATCCGGCTGGATCCACGCCACTGCCCGGTGAGTATCCGTACTGCGCCCAGGCCGGCGACGGATTGTCGAAGCCGCGGCCACCGGACAAGGTACCGAAGTAGTGATCGTAGGAGCGGTTCTCCTGCATCAACAGCACGAAGTGCTCGATGTCGTTCAACGAGCCGTGGACACCGTCGGACAGCGCGTGCGCCCTGGCAATGACCGGCTCGGCCCAGGCGCCCAGTACCGCCACCGAACCTACCGCCGTTGCCTTGGCCAGAAATTCGCGACGAGAAAGTCCCGCGAAGGGGTTTCCGTGCACCATCTGCCGATCGTGTCACCGATACCCGGTACCCGCAAACGGTGGAAAATCCGATGTCCGGCGACCGCGCGGGCACAACGAATCCGGACTGGTGCTCGCTGCTCCTCCGACAGGACCGCCGGCCGACGCTTAGGCTCGCGTTGTGACTCGATTGCTGATCGTTCTCGCCCTGTGGATTCTCGGTATCGGCACGGTTGTGCTCGGATCGGTGGGCAGCGGCGCCTGGTGGGTGATCGCGGTACTCGCGACCGCATCGGCCGTCGTCGGCACCTACGACCTGTTGCAGCGCCGACACAGCATCCTTCGAAACTACCCGGTCCTGGGGCACGCCCGGTTCCTCCTCGAAAAGATCCGACCCGAAATCCAGCAGTACTTCATCGAATCATCCACCGATGGAATGCCGTTCGACCGCGAGACGCGCGATCTGGTGTACGAACGCGCCAAGGGCACGGTGGCCGAAGAACCGTTCGGCACCGAACGCGACGTGTACGCGTCCGGTTACGAGTTCACCACTCACTCGCTTCGTGCGCGCACCGCACCCGACACCGTTCCCCGAGTTCGACTGGGCGGACGTGCCTGCACCCGTCCTTACGACATCGCGATGCTCAATGTCTCCGCGATGAGCTTCGGTTCGTTGTCCGCCAACGCGATCGAAGCACTCAACGCCGGAGCGGCCAAAGGCGGATTCGCCCACGACACCGGCGAAGGGGCCATCAGCCCGTACCACCGCAGACACGGCGGCGATCTGATCTGGGAAATCGCGTCCGGGTACTTCGGATGCCGAACCGAGCACGGCACATTCGATCCCGGCCTCTTCGCCGAAAAGGCAACCTCGCCCCAGGTCAAGGCGATCTCGATCAAACTGTCCCAAGGCGCAAAACCCGGCCTCGGCGGAGTTCTCCCGGGCGCGAAGGTCACTCCCGAGATAGCCTCGACCCGGGGAGTTCCCGTCGGACAGACCGTCATCTCCCCGCCGTCGCACAGCGCGTTCGACACGCCGGTGGAACTGGTCGACTTCATCGGGACACTACGCGAACTGTCCGGGGGCAAACCGGTGGGACTGAAACTCTGCGTCGGATCCCGAAAGGAGTTCTTGGGTATCTGCAAGGCGATGATCGAACGCGGCATCACCGCGGATTTCGTAATCGTCGACGGCTCCGAAGGCGGCACCGGTGCCGGTCCGGTCGAGTTCGAGGACCACATGGGCATGCCACTGACCGAGGGCCTGATGCTCGTCCACAACGCGTTGACGGGCACGGGTTTACGCGACCAGGTCAAGGTCGGCGCATCCGGCAAGATAGCCAGCGGTTCCGACATCGTCAAACGAGTGATCCAGGGCGCGGATTTCACGATGTCCGCGCGGGCGATGATGTTCGCGGTCGGCTGCATCCAAGCGCAGACCTGCCACACCAATCGCTGCCCGGTGGGTGTGGCCACCCAGGATCCGGCCAGAACCCGCGCTCTCGACATTCCTGACAAGAGCGAACGAGTGTATCGATTCCAGAAAGCCACCGTTGCCAGCGCCCAACAGATGGTCGCCTCGATGGGCCTCGATTCCTTCTCGTCGCTGCGACCGTCCATGCTCAACCGCCGGATCGACGGTCAGAGCACCCGCACGTACGCCGATCTGTACGACTGGCTCATGCCGGGAGAACTCCTCGACGCGCCTCCCGAAGGGTGGCTCAGTGACTGGATCGACGCCGACGCCCACCGGTTCTGACACGCGTACGCCGTAACACCGCGCGAACTCGGCCGCGTAGTCATACAGTGACAAACATTCATAGTGACGCAGAACACGCGTGAACGAGTGGACGGAGCACGCCGATGAGCCTCAAATCAGCGCCTGAACCGATGGTCGAGTATCTGAAAACCGATCCTGACCTGCCACCCGTCGGTGTCGTCGACCGAACCCCCATCTCCCCCACCGCGCGGGTGGTGTTTCTGGTCATCGGTCTGATCGGCGGCGTCGCCTGGTACATGATCGCGATTGTGCGAGGCGAGAACGTCAGCGCAGTCTGGTTCGTCCTCGCCGCGATCTGCACCTATCTGATCGCGTATCGGTTCTATGCACGACTGATCGAGCGAAAGCTGGTCAAACCACGCGACGACGTCGCCACCCCCGCCGAGATCATGGAAAACGGTGCGGACTACATGCCCACCGATCGCCGGGTCCTCTTCGGACACCACTTCGCGGCGATCGCCGGTGCCGGGCCCCTCGTCGGACCGGTCCTCGCAGCCCAGATGGGCTACCTCCCCGGCACCCTGTGGATCATCGTGGGCGTCGTCTTCGCCGGTGCGGTACAGGATTTCATGGTCCTGTGGATCTCGTCGAAGCGTCGCGGGCGCAGCCTGGGACAGATGGCGCGCGAAGAACTCGGTCTCGTCGGCGGCATCGCGGCACTGATCGGCGTCTTCGTCATCATGGTCATCATCATCGCCGTGCTCGGCCTCGTGGTGGTCAACGCTCTTGCCGAAAGCCCCTGGGGTGTGTTCTCCATCGCGATGACCATCCCCATCGCCCTGTTCATGGGTGTGTACCTGCGTTACCTGCGCCCGGGCAAGGTGTCCGAGGTCTCGCTCATCGGCGTGATCCTGCTTCTGCTCGCAATCGTCTCCGGTGGTTGGGTAGCCGATACCGATTGGGGCACAGACTGGTTCACACTGTCCAAGGTCACCATCGCCTGGCTGATGATCGCCTACGGCTTCGCGGCGTCCGTCCTTCCGGTGTGGCTGCTGCTGGCACCGCGCGACTACCTGTCGACGTTCATGAAGGTCGGCACCATCGCCCTGCTCGCGATCGGCATCCTGGTGGCCCGCCCCGTCCTGAAGATGCCTGCCGTAACACCTTTCGCGTCCGACGGCAACGGCCCGGCGTTCTCCGGTTCGCTCTTTCCGTTCCTGTTCATCACCATCGCCTGCGGTGCGCTGTCCGGATTTCACGCACTCATCGCATCGGGAACCACGCCGAAACTACTGGAGAAGGAAGGCCAGACGAAGATGATCGGATACGGCGGAATGCTGACCGAATCATTCGTCGCGATCATGGCTCTGGTGACAGCCTGCATTCTCGACCAGCATCTGTACTTCGCGCTCAACGCCCCCGCCACGCTGACCGGCGGAACACCGGAAACCGCAGCCGAATACGTCAACAGCCTGCCCCTCGGAACCGCCCCGATCACTCCGGACGTCCTCGCCGACGCCGCGGCGGCGGTCGGAGAAGAATCGATCATCTCGCGAACCGGCGGCGCCCCCACACTCGCATTCGGAATGTCGCAAGTGCTCTCCGACGTCTTCGGCGGCGATTCACTGAAATCATTCTGGTATCACTTCGCGATCATGTTCGAAGCACTGTTCATCCTCACCACCATCGACGCCGGAACACGGGTCGCACGGTTCATGCTTTCGGATTCGCTGGGCAACTTCGGCGGCGCTGCCAAGAAATTCAAGGATCCGTCCTGGCGCGTCGGAGCATGGGTGTGCTCACTGGTCGTGGTCGCGGCCTGGGGTGCGATCCTCCTCATGGGCGTCACCGATCCGCTGGGCGGCATCAACACGCTGTTCCCGCTCTTCGGCATCGCCAATCAACTTCTCGCCGCCATCGCACTGACCGTCGTCTTCACCATCGTGATGAAGAAGGGTCTGTACAAGTGGGCTTGGATACCGGGGCTGCCGTTGCTGTGGGATCTGACGGTCACCGTCACCGCGTCGTGGCAGAAGATCTTCTCCGACAACCCGTCCATCGGTTACTGGTCGCAGCACAACGCGTTCAAATCCGCGAAGGATGCCGGTGAATCCACGTACGGTTCGGCCAAGACACCCGAAGCGATCGACGCCGTCATCCGCAACACCTTCGTCCAGGGCACCCTGTCGATCATCTTCGTCACACTCGTGATCATCGTCGTCGCCGCCGGAGCGGTGGTGTGTGTGCGAGCCGTCCGCTCGGGCGGACTGCCCACCACCGAATCGCCCGAAGAACCGTCGAAGATCTTCGCGCCCGCAGGCTTCCTTCCGACGCCGGCCGAGAAGGAAGTACAGGCCCAATGGGATGAACTGATCAAAGCGGGTAAAGTTCGCGCACCCGGCGCAGCGCATGGTGGCCGATGAGCAGCGCCGTCGTCACCGCGATGCGTGGCACTCTCTGGTGGATTCGCTCGGTGATGGGTGACCTCGACTATCAGCGATACGTCGAACACACCAGGAGAAACCATCACGAGACCGAACCGATCAGCGAACGCGAATACTGGCGACGCCGTCACGCCGCAGCGGACGCCGACCCTGGCGCCCGCTGCTGTTGAGGTCCGGTGACATCAGGGGCAGGTACCGCGCGCCAACTGGTAGATGTACTTGGCCTGGTCCGCGGTGGGCGCAACCCCCTTGTTGGCCGCAAGATCCTCGATCTTGCTCGCAACCGCATCGGCGTCCGAACCGCTCGCCACCTCCGCACAGGTGGTGGTCAGGATCTGTTCGATGTCGGCGTCCGAGCGATCCTCGGCCAAGGACGAGAAACCACCACGGAACGTCGCGACAAACAGGGCGATCTTCCCACTCTCGAGAGCCGACCCTGCCGCGCTGGTTGCCGACGCGATGGCCTGCTGCCCACTGGTGACGGCTGCGTCGACACGGTTCTGGGCGTTGTCCTTCTCCTCGGCACTGCACGAGACGAGGCCTAGCGCGACGACCGCCGCCGCACCTATTACTGCTGCAATTCTCATGGCGAAGATCGTAGTCGTCACCGCTGACGCCGAATTTCCGCCGAGCGCAACTCACCGGCTAACCGAACTGGTCGTTACGATCAGTTCAGCTAGATCACCGGGTTATCAGAGCGGCGAGGACAACCTACGCCGACCGAAAGGACGATCAGTGAGCGAGCAAGACAAGGGGACGCCTGCCGGCGCGCGCAAGCGCGACCGCGGCGAGGTCATCGGGCAAGGGGGCATGTGGCTCGCCAAGTGGTCACTGGTAGTGGTCTCGATCGCTCTGGGTGCGTGGATATTCGGTTGGGTCATCGAAAAACTGTGGGTCATCCTTCTGCCCGTCGCATTGGCTATCGTGGTGTCCACCGTCATGTGGCCGCCCACCCGAGGAATGGTCAAGCGCGGAGTCCCACCCGCCGCCGCAGCAGCCATCACCTTGGTGCTGTCACTGGGAGTCTTTGCCGGTGTGATCGCCGGAATCGTGCCTTCGGTGGTCAGCCAGGCACCGGAACTTGCCAACCGCACGACCGAAGGCATCAACAAGGTTCAGGACTGGTTGCAAGGTCCACCGGTGAATCTGAAAGACGATCAGATCGACGAAGCCGTGCATGCCGTGGTCTCGAAGGTCCAGGAAAGCGGAACCGCTATCGCGTCAGGCGTGTTCAGTGGTGTCACCACCGCGGGCTCGTTGCTCGTCACGCTCGGCCTCGTTCTGATCCTGTCGTTCTTCTTCATCAAGGACGGTCCCCGGTTCATCCCGTGGCTCCACGCCGTCGGCGGCGGACGAGCAGGACGACACCTCGAAGAAGTGCTCACCCGGATGTGGGACACCCTCGGCGGATTCATCCGCACTCAAGCCCTGGTGAGTTTGATCGACGCGATCTTCATCGGGGCGGGCCTGCTGATACTCGGCGTCCCGTTGGCACCGGTACTGGCCATCTTGACCTTCATCGGCGGTTTCGTGCCGATCGTCGGCGCCTTCGTCGCCGGCGCACTCGCCGTGTTGGTCGCGCTGGTGGCCAACGGGCTGACCACCGCGATCATCGTGCTGATCATCATCCTCGCGGTACAGCAGATCGAAGGAAACGTCCTGCAACCGATCTTGCAGAGCAAGTCCATGAAACTGCATGCCGTGATCGTGCTACTCGCGGTGGCCGCAGGTAGCTCGCTCTACGGAATCGTGGGCGCATTCTTGTCCGTCCCGGTCGCTGCCGTCACCGCCGTGGTGATCCGCTACATCGGTGAGCAGATCGACGCCCGCTCGAGCGACAACGAGCCGGCCCCCGACCCCGACATCGAGATCAGGGACATCCTCGAAGATCTGGACGAGAAGTCGACGAACGAAGCCGACACCGAGACAGCCGACGACCCCGTGCCGTCGGACCAACAGAAGGCCTGATCAGCCCGCGACAACCTCCACCGAGGAGCCTGCACGTCCACGGACGACGTGCAGGCGACTCGGAATCCGCTGACGCATCTCGTCGACGTGACTGACCAACCCGACCACGCGCCCACCGGCACGAAGCTCGTCCAGCACACCCATCACCGCATCCAATGTGTCCGCGTCGAGCGTTCCGAATCCCTCGTCGATGAATATGGTGTCGAGAACCACCCCGCCAGATTCGGCCGCGACCACGTCCGCCAGGCCCAATGCCAACGCCAACGATGCAAGGAACGATTCGCCGCCGGACAGAGTTTTCGCCGAACGCACCACACCGGTGAAGTCGTCACGGATGTCGAGCCCCAACCCGCCGCGTCGACCGTGGGAGCCGGCCTCGTCGGTGTGGACGAACTCGTAGCGACCACCCGACATCCGTTGCAACCGAACCGATGCCGACTCCGCCACCTCCTCCAACCGTGACGCGAGAACGTACGACCGCAATGACATCTTGCGGCTGTTCTGCCCCTTGCCCGCCACCACGTCCGACAGCGCCGCCAACTCGTCGTGCCGAGCACGCTGCGGAGCTATCGCCGCGTACGCAGACTCGAGCAGGCCGCCGAGCCGTTCGAGATCGGCAACCCTGTTCTCGGCGAGAGTGGCGGTCGCAGTGGCCGTGTTGACAGCCTCGGCGCATTCGGCGGCACACTCACGCGGACCGTCCACGTCCACACCGGCGATCCCGTCCACTGCCGCCATCGCCGGATCGTTCAGCACCGCGCGTGCGGCGACCTCTCGATCGCGTGCCGCTGCGAGCTCCGACCGAATGGCATCGGTGCGATGCGGCGTCCGAACCGACGCGAGTGCTCGGGTGAGGGAACCGAACCCCGCAGACCTCACCGCTTCCTCGAGTTCGGCTGCGAGCGCGTCACGACGTGCCTGTGCTCTGGCCGCCTCGACGCGAGCGTCCACAGCAGCACTTGCCGTACGCGCCAACGCCTCGCACCTCGCCCGTCGAACGTCGATGGTGGACCCACTGCCCACCGCCGCCGCGACGGCAGCGCGAATGCGGACCACCCTCGCGCGCAGCGTGGACGATCGTTCCGTGACGGTCGCCGATTCGGCCACCAGCGACGATGTTTCGTTCTGCAGTTCGACGTCCCGGCCGTTGAGCCGGGCCACGTCAGCGACCAGCGCGTCGATCCGTGCGCTTGCCTGCACGGCAGCGGTGACCGCGGCCTGCGCCTGCGCGCGCGCTCGGTCGAGCTCGTCGTTGTCGCCGTCACCTCCGCGCGCGACCAGTAGATCGACTTCCCGTTCCAGAGCACTGTGGCGTTCCGACGCCGCCGCCAGCGCTTCCGCTGCGGTGCGCTCGGCAGCGGCGGCAGATTCGAGATCCGTCTCCGTCACCGCTCCCGGCCCCGGTTCCGCCGGTGCCGGATGCTGGTGCGAACCACATACCTGGCACGCCTCACCGGCGACGAGAGACCCGGCCAACTCACCCGCCATACCGGCGAACCGCGCCTGCACCAGATCCAGCCATCGACCGCGCGCGTCGAGGTGACGGGCCCGCGCATCGAGCACACGCTCTCTCGCGGAAGCCGATTGCGCTCTCGAGGAACCGATCTCGTGGGCGGCATCGGACGCGTCCACAGCCCGCTCGAGAGCGGCCTCGAGACCGGGTAGCTCGGCCCGTGCGCGTTGCGCCGAATCGAGTTCGGCGCCCACAGCCCGTATCGACGCGGGCAGTTGCGCGCGCTCACCTGCCAGAGCCTCGATCCGTGCACCGATCCGGCTGCGGCGTTCGTTCAGTCGCGTAACCTCGGATTCCGATGCGTCGGCCTCACGCACGTCCGCTGCCAACGCATCGAGCCCGGCGATCTCCTCGTGCCAGTTCCGCACTCGAATCGAGGTCTGTTCGCGTTCGGAGTCCGGTGGTGGCCAGATTCCGCCGAAGAGATCGGGCCCGTCTGCAGCGGAGTACGCCGATACTGCCGATTCCATCACCGCGGCAGCAGTTCCCGCCGCTGCGCGGGCCGAGTCCACGTCCGCGGCAAGTAGCGCGATCGGCCGCGCTTTCTCCGCCGTCTCCAGCTCCACGGAGATCGATGCACGTTCCGCCGCTCCCGCCGCCAAGTCGGCCAGATCCCGTGTCGCCCGATCCCGCCGTAATACCAGATCCGCGGACCGCTCCGCTGCGCTCAGCGCCTTGTTCGACTGCGCTGCAGCATCTTTGGCGAACACCAGGTCTGCAACCGATTCGTCGCGAACATCCCGGGCTTCGGCCAGTAGTTTGCGCCACCATTCGAGCGGATGCGCCTCGGCGCCGACCTCCAACCCGGCGGCGGTTTCGATTCTCGCCAGCAGCACGTGTACCGACTGCTCGGCAGCAGCCAACGCCTTGCCGCTCGCTTTTCGCTTCGCATCGAACCATGCCTCGACGGAGAGGAAGCGTTTGGTGTCGAACAACTGCTCCAGCAGCTTTGCGCGCTCCTCGTTCTCGGCTCGCAGAAACCTCGCGAACTCCCCCTGCGGCAGCAGCACCACTTGAAAGAACTGATCGGCACTCATTCCCATCAACCGCTTGACCTCGTCGCCGATGTCCGGGATCCGCGAGAGGTTCTCGCTCTGGCCGTCCAGCCACGTCAACGTCGCCTTCGCGTTCTCCACCAGGAAACCCTCACCGCGTTTCTTGGGGCGCGAATACTCCGGGCTGCGAACAATTTTGATCCGTCGACCCCCGATGGTGACTTCCAACGAAACCCGAGGCACGGAACCGGCCGGCGCATGGTCGGAGAGAAATCGTTTGCCGTCGTTACGTGCCCCGGGAACTCGCCCGTACAGCGCGAACGCCACAGCGTCGAGGATCGTCGTCTTTCCGGCACCGGTGTCGCCGTGCAACAGAAAGAGCCCGTCGGCCCCCAGACGATCGAAGTCGATGTCGACGGTCTCGGCAAACGGTCCGAACGCCGATACTTCGAGAGTGTGAAGTCTCATGCGGTCTCACCGAGTTCCGCGGTGGATTCCGTGCTGCGCCCGGCGGCGCTCAACGCCTCGTCCATCAACAAGATTTCGCGCTCGGACATCTCGCTGCGAACCGCACCGACGAAACCGTGCGCGATTTCCGTGTCGGAGCGTCCCCTGACCGCGTCCCGGTAACCGAGATCTCCGCCGCTGACGGGCCGCTGCCATTCGAGGTGCACCGCATACGGGAACCGCGCCTGCAAACGACGCATCGGGTCGACCGGGCGGACCGGGTCCGTGAGCACAGCCGAGACGTAATGAGCCTCGGCGTCGGCGAACTCCGTCCCGCTCAGCAGATGGTCGAGTGTTCCCCGGAGCTGACTCAACCCGCGCACGAGCGGTAGGTCGATTCGATCGACCGTCGCCAGTCCTGTCTCGTCGAGCTCGATCAGCAGCACAGATTTTCGGTGGCTGCGCTCACCGAACGAATACGGCAACGGCGAACCCGAGTAGCGAACTGCGTCCTCGAGACGCTGAGCCGAGTGCAGGTGGCCGAGAGCCACGTAGTCCACGCCGGCGAACTCGGCGGCAGCGACGGTCTCCACTCCGCCGACCGAGATGGATCGCTCCGACCCGCTCGCCTCTCCCCCCACCACGAAGGCGTGTGCGAGTAATACCGATCGGAGACCCGGACGCGCCGACAAGTCGGCCCGGATACGCGTCATGGCCGCTCCGAGAATCTCCGAATGAGTTCGCGCCTGCGGCACGCCGAGCGCGACGCGGGTGATCTCCGGCTCCAGATAGGGGATGCCGTAGAACGCCACCTGCCCGAAACGATCGTCCACGATGACCGGCCGGTCGATCTGGTCGACCTTGGTGATCAGATGCAGCCCCCCGGCCGCGGCGAACGACGCACCAGCACCCAACCGCACCGCCGAATCGTGATTACCCGACGTGACGACGATGACTGCACCGGCCGCACGGATCGCCTCGAACGCGCGGTTGCACACCGCAACGGCGTCCGAGCTGGGAATGGACCTGTCGTAGACGTCTCCCGGAACCACGACCACGTCGACTCCGCGCTCACGCACGACATCCGCGATCGACCCGAGCACACTCGCCTGGTCGGCCAACAAATCCACCCCGTGAAAGGTGCGGCCGATATGCCAGTCGCTGGTGTGCAGGATCTTCATGCGTACGAACTTAGAGGAGTACTCCGACACGGCGACGCACCCCCACCGGGCCGCTTTCCGAGTCGACGAACACCCGCGCTCCTGTGACACCGACTACCCCGTCAACCGCGCAAACGCGGTCGAACACTCGAGAACCGCTAATGTCGGTATGTGTCTGCAACCCAACGTGCCCGCTCCGGGGTGCCGCTGGACAAGCGATCCCTCGTCGTGACCGTCCCCGGCCTGCCGTGGTGGGGTGTCATCCTGCTCGCCACCGGCGTCACTGCCGTCGGCGTTCTGATCGATGCCACCGGCGGCAGCGGTGAACTCACCTCGGTGTTCTCGACGTTCTATTTCCTCGGCGTGCTGTTCGCGGTTGTCGCCGCGTCGAACAAGGCCCTCTTCACGGCGATGGCGCAGCCACCGCTGATTCTGTTCGCCGCGGTACCGATCGCGCACACGTTGATCGGCAAGGACAAGAGCACTGCTTTGCGCGATATCGCCATCAACATCGCGTATCCGTTGGTGAACCGATTCCCCGTCATGTTGGCTGCGACCGTCGTCGTCCTCGTCATCGGCGGCGTGCGTTATTTCCTGCTGATCCAGCGCCCCAACGGTGTGCCGCGCTCGGTTCGAACCCGACGCTCGACGGCCCGCCCTGTCGGGGACGACACCCGCAGAGGTGGCGGTAGCCGCAGACGACGCGCTGCCGTCGACGATCGCACGGAGTCCACGCCCCCGATACCGGAGCCGATTCCGAGCCGGTCTACCGGCCCGACCGTGCGACGCCCGTACCGCGCCGAGGCACCGCCTGCTCCACGCTACGACGGCCCTCGCTCGGCACCAGCGCCCCGCCGCGTTGCCGGAAGCCAAGTTCCCTACGATCCACCGGCCCCGCCGCCCAGACGTGCAGCGCCTTCGCTGCCACCACTCGACGGCGAGCGCCCGGCACCACGCGCAGCGAACCGCCCTCGCTACGCCGCTCCCGAGACCGGTAACTCTGGGGCGGAGCGTCGGCCGACCGCCGGCCAAACGAGCGACTATCCCTCGTACGGGCGCCGTCGACCCGCCGAGCGAGAGTCCCGCCCGTCCACCGAACGAATGGACCCGTACTTCGACGCCGACGAGAAGCCGTCACCGCTACGTCGCCGCCCGCCAGGTGCACAAGCGCCTGCCTATCCGCCGCCGCGGGTCAGGTATCGCGACCGCGACGAACCACGCGGCGACTGAACGGTGGAGACGAGGGGCCTGTTCGATACCGAACAGGCCCCTCGTCTCGACGGTCGGTTGCACAACTCACGAAGTGCGGGCGGATCGCAATTCTCGAGGAAGGGCGAACACGAGGGTTTCGTTGGCCGTGGTCACCGGTTGAACATCCTGGAAACCGTGGTCGGCGAGAAGTTCGATCACGCCACGCACCAGTACCTCCGGTACCGAAGCACCCGAGGTGATACCGACCGTCTGTACACCGTCGAGCCAGGAGAGATCGACTTCACGGGCATAGTCGACGAGGTACGAGGCCTTCGCGCCGGCCCCGAGCGCAACCTCGACGAGCCGCACCGAATTGGAGGAGTTCCGCGAACCGACCACGATGACGAGGTCGCATTCCGGGGCCATCGCCTTCACCGCTACCTGACGGTTTTGAGTGGCGTAGCAGATGTCGTCGGACGGCGGGTCCTGCAAGTTGGGGAAACGCTCGCGTAGCCGCGCGACGGTCTGCATGGTCTCGTCGACACTCAACGTGGTCTGGGACAGCCAGATGACCTTGGATTCGTCACGCACGGTGACGGTGGCCACGGAGTCCGGTCCGTCGACGATCGTGACGTGATCCGGTGCCTCGCCCGCTGTGCCTTCGACCTCCTCGTGGCCTTCGTGGCCGATCAGCAGGATGTCGTAGTCGTCGCGGGCGAATCGCTTCGCTTCCTGGTGCACCTTGGTCACCAGCGGGCACGTCGCATCGATGGTGCGCAGCTGCCGTTGCGCCGCCGATTCGTGAACGGCAGGCGAAACGCCGTGTGCGGAGAACACGAGCAGTGAACCTTCGGGGACCTCGTCCGTCTCGTCGACGAAGATGACACCCTGCTCTTCGAGCGTCTCGACGACGTGCCGGTTGTGCACGATTTCCTTACGAACGTAGATCGGCGCTCCGTGCTTTTCGAGCGCCTTCTCGACGGTCTCGACGGCGCGATCGACGCCGGCGCAGTAGCCGCGAGGCTCGGCCAGAAGAACGCGCTTACCCGAACCCTTGCGGGTGGACGGGAAATCCGCCGAGTGTGCGATACCGAGATTGAGTGGAACGGCCGAAGACATGGGACCAGCCTACTTGCCCCGCTGACGTGGTACACCTCGGCAACAGAGCCGCCCGGCTACCGATTGTCGGAGCTTTGCGGCAAGCTGGAGCAATGATCCGACCCCCATTCGTGGCGCGTGTCGCCGCGGGACTCGCCGTCACCGCGTTGGAAGAGGCAAGGAACGCGTTGGAGGAGGCGAGGAAAATACCTGGCGTCGCCGTCACTTTGCCGATGACCGCGGTGAGCCAGGTTCTGCAGACCGGTATGCGTTTACAGCAGTCGATCACCTCGTTGGCCATCAAAGGCGATCAAGCGTTCGCGCTGCTTCCGTGGCAGGGCGAGGAGGCGCAGCCGGCGTGGGCGGTCTTCGACGAGGACACCGACACGGCGGCGACCGATACCGCGGCAGCCGGTGGTTCCGGGCGGTTCGCGCTGTACTCCGTCGATCCGACCGACGGTGCCCGATCGCAGGCGGAGTCGGCTGCACCGCATGCTGACGTCGCGGTGGACGAACCCGATATCGTCACCGCTCTGGACTACCCGAACCTCACGTTGGCGCAGTTGCGCGCCCGGATTCGAACTCTCGGGATCGACGATCTGACCGCAGTGCTGGACTACGAGAACGCAACACGCTCCCGCGCACCGTTCCAGACGATGCTGTCCAACCGCATCACCACCGCCAAGGCAAAGTGACTTCCCCGACCGGCCCGTCGACCTCGCAACGCTCCACCGGAGCCAGTACCGCCGAGCAACCATGGCCTGTGCGCACCGTTTCCGCGAAGGTTGCCGGTTGGATCGATCGCCTCGGCAGCATCTGGGTGGAGGGCCAGATCACTCAGATCAACGCCCGCCCGGGCACCCGGACGGCGTTCTTGGTGTTGCGTGATCCGTCAGCGGACATGTCCCTGTCGATCACCTGCTCCCCGCAACTACTGCACAATTCGCCCGTTCCCTTGACCGAGGGCTCACGGGTGGTGATGTTCGGAAAACTCTCGTTCTACACCGGACGCGGTACCGTCTCGCTACGCGTGACCGAGATCCGGGCCGTCGGCATCGGCGAACTCCTGGCCCGCATCGAACGCCTCCGGGCCTTGCTGGCCGCCGAAGGACTCTTCGATCCTCGTCTGAAGCGTCCACTGCCGTTCCTGCCGGGAACCGTCGGGCTGATCACGGGCCGGGCCGGCGCCGCGGAGAAGGATGTCGTCTCGGTAGCTCAACGGCGCTGGCCGGCCGTTGCCATCGCGGTGCGCAACACCGCAGTCCAGGGACCCACTGCGGTACCGCAGATCATCGAAGCGCTCCGTGAACTCGACGCCGATCCACAGGTGGACGTCATCATCATCGCCCGTGGCGGGGGTAGCGTCGAAGACTTGTTGCCGTTCTCCGACGAGGCACTGTGCCGCGCGATCGTCGCTGCGACGACACCGATCGTCAGTGCCATCGGCCACGAGCCGGACAGCCCACTGAGCGATCACGTCGCCGATGTGCGAGCGGCCACCCCCACCGATGCCGCCAAGCGCGTCGTACCCGATGCGGTCGCCGAAGCCGCATTGGTTGCCGATCTGCGCGACCGCAGCGCCGCGGCTCTGCGCAGCTGGGTGCAGCGCGAATCGCATCTCGTCGAGCAGTTGCGTTCGCGCCCGGTGATGGCGTCGCCGCTTCTCGCCGTCGAGCGCCGCGCCGAAGAAGTGGAACGACTGCAGGCCACGGTGCGACGAGACGTCGCCCGGCTGATCGACTCGGAAGCTCGTACCGTGGAACATCTGCGTGCGCGGCTGACCACCTTGGGTCCGGCCGCAACGCTGGCCCGCGGATACGCCGTCGTGCAACGAGTTGTCGCCGACTCCGATCCGGAGGTTCTGCGCTCGGTGGACGAAGCACCGCCCGGCACCCAAATTCGCGTCCGACTGGCCGACGGCGCTGTTCGCGCTGCAGTGATGGGGAGAGAAAAATGAGCACCACCGACATCGACGTCGCCGAACTCGGGTACGAAGCTGCCAGGGACGAACTGGTCGGGGTCGTGAAGATCCTGGAACAGGGCGGACTCGACCTCGACGCGTCACTCTCGCTCTGGGAACGCGGGGAGGCGCTGGCCAAGCGGTGCGAGGAGCATCTGGCCGGCGCGCGGGCGCGCGTGGAGAAGGCTCTCGCCGAAGCGGAGGACTGACGCCTCAGGCGCCAGTCCCGGCCTCGATCGAATGCCCTGCCTCTATCGAGTGAGCGGTTCGGCTTCCCCGACGTTGGTCGCGAGCGTCGTGAAGTCTGCTTCCGACGCCGCTCCGGTCAGTAGAAGTCGGACGCCGTCGATGTCGGTGACCCAGATCGGCTCGACGCCGTCGCCGCCGTACACGTTCCAGCTGTGGCTCCCGATCTGTTGTACGTCGGTGGCGAATCGCTGACCACCCGCGACATGCGCCACCAGCGGCATTTCCTCGGCGTTGCTCTGCGTCAGCTGGAGGTAGCGGCCGGCGGTGGTGATGAACCCGACAGTGCTCGAGTCGCCTCCACCGGTACCGGCGATGATGGCCCTACTCCCGGAGTTCGGCGTCCATCCGTCCGGAACACCGGGGTTTCGGATCGGAAATCCGAGTTCCCGCGAGTCGTACTTGAGCGCCGAGTCGATGTCGACGCTCGGGATCGGCCCCTGGGTGGGGCCGCCGGGACTGAACGTGCACTGACTGGCGATGCCCGCGATGATGATGCAGAACAGCACCAGCGGTACCAACGACCAGACCATGTCTTTGTTGTCGTGAAGGATGCGGGGTTTATCGGAAGCCACGCCATTCAGTATCCAGGTACGCGACGGCAGGCGGCATTCCCGGTCCCTTGCCGGGCGTGCGGGGAGGCAAATCGGCCTGCTCCGACCCGCGGACGGACGCAATGGCTCCCATCTGGGAGAATCACGCCTGAACACACCCAGCGTCGACACACCCCGTCGACCGCGACCGCGCCAGGAGGCACCGCATATGACGGCCAGCAGCACTCATCGTGAGACCCCGGACCGTAACCTCGCACTCGAATTGGTCCGAGTCACCGAAGCCGGTGCCATGGCTGCCGGTCGCTGGGTAGGCCGCGGCGACAAGGAAGGCGGCGACGGAGCCGCCGTCGACGCGATGCGTCAGCTCGTCTCGTCCGTCTCGATGCGCGGCGTCGTCGTCATCGGTGAGGGTGAGAAGGACGAGGCGCCGATGCTGTTCAACGGCGAAGAAGTCGGAAACGGCGACGGTCCGGACTGCGATTTCGCCGTCGACCCGGTGGACGGCACCACCTTGATGTCCAAGGGCATGCCCAACGCGATCTCGGTTCTCGCCGTTGCCGAACGCGGCGCGATGTTCGATCCGTCTGCCGTGTTCTACATGGAGAAGATCGCCGTCGGTCCCGAGGCTGCGGACGTCATCGACATCAGCGCACCGATCGCGGAGAACATCAAGCGAGTCGCGAAGGTCAAGAAGGCGTCGGTCTCCGACATCACGATTTGTATCCTCGACCGCCCACGCCACAACCAGCTGATCCAGGACGTCCGCGACACCGGCGCCCGGATCCGTCTGATCTCCGACGGTGACGTCGCCGGAGCCATCGCCGCAGCCCGCCCGGAGTCCGGTACCGACATGCTCGTCGGTATCGGCGGCACCCCCGAGGGAATTATCGCTGCTGCCGCCATGCGCTGCATGGGAGGATCGCTGCAGGGCAAGCTCGCCCCCACCGACGACGCCGAGCGGCAGAAGGCCATCGACGCCGGTCACGATCTCGATCGCATCCTGACCACCGAAGACCTCGTCTCCGGCGAGAACGTCTTCTTCTGTGCGACGGGCGTCACCGACGGTGACCTGCTGCGCGGTGTCCGCTACTACGGCGGCGGTGCCAGCACGCAGTCCATCGTGATGCGCAGCAAGTCCGGCACCGTCCGCATGATCGACGCGTACCACCGTCTCGAGAAGCTCCGCGAGTACAGCTCCGTGGACTTCGACGGCGAAGAGGGCGCGGTTCCGCCGACGTTCTGATGGCTCCGTCCTGTGCGCCTTTCCGGTAGTCACCGCTACCGGGAGGGCGCACAGGGAAACGTAATCCCCTACCGGCTCCCGGAAAGTGGCAATCTGGAGTCATGACGGAGAGCAACGACCAGCAGTTCCGAATCGAACACGACACCATGGGCGAGGTTCGGGTGCCCATCGACGCATTGTGGCGGGCCCAGACTCAGCGTGCTGTCGAGAACTTCCCGATCAGCGGGCGTCCGCTCGAGCGCACCCAGATTCGTGCAATGGGATTGTTGAAGGCTGCGTGCGCGCAGGTCAACAAGGATCTCGGGTTGCTCGATGCAGACAAGGCCGACGCCGTCATCGCCGCCGCTACCGAGATCGCGGACGGCAGGCACGACGACCAGTTCCCGATCGACGTGTTCCAGACCGGTTCGGGTACGAGCTCGAACATGAACGCCAACGAGGTCATCGCGTCGATCGCCAAGGCAGCCGGGGTGCAGATTCACCCGAACGATCACGTGAACATGTCACAGTCCTCCAACGACACGTTCCCCACCGCCACGCATGTCGCAGCAACCGAAGCCGCCGTGACGGATCTGATTCCGGCGCTCGAGCACCTTCATGCCGCACTCGCGGCGAAAGCCGCCGAGTGGAAGACCGTCGTGAAGTCCGGACGCACTCACCTCATGGATGCGGTGCCGGTGACGCTCGGTCAGGAATTCGGTGGCTATGCACGCCAGATCGAGGCCGGTATCGAGCGTGTCAGTGCCGTTCTCCCCCGCCTCGGCGAGCTTCCGATCGGCGGAACCGCAGTAGGCACCGGACTCAACGCGCCTGACGGCTTCGGTCCGAAAGTTGTTGCCGAACTGGTCAAGTCGACTGGAGTCGATACACTGACGCCGGCGAAGAACAGTTTCGAGGCCCAGGCTGCTCGGGACGGGCTGGTGGAAGCATCGGGCGCGCTGCGAACCATTGCCGTGTCGTTGACGAAGATCGCCAACGACATTCGCTGGATGGGATCGGGTCCGCTGACCGGGCTCGGCGAATTAGCGCTTCCGGACTTGCAACCGGGTAGTTCCATCATGCCGGGCAAAGTCAACCCGGTCCTGCCTGAGGCCGTGACGCAGGTGGCCGCTCAGGTCGTCGGGAACGATGCCGCTATCGCGTGGGGCGGCGCAGCGGGCGCCTTCGAACTCAACGTCTACATTCCGGTGATGGCCCGTAACCTTCTGGAATCGTTCACGTTGCTGGCCAATGTCTCTCGCTTGTTCGCCGACAAGTGCGTCAGCGGCCTGGTCGCCCACGAGGAGCATCTGAAGACTCTGGCCGAGTCGTCGCCGTCGATCGTGACTCCGCTCAATTCGGCGATCGGCTACGAGGAGGCTGCGGCCGTGGCGAAGCAGGCGTTGAAGGAGAAGAAGACCATTCGACAGGTCGTCATCGAGCGCGGCCTGGTCCCGGAGAAGCTGAGTGAGGAAGAGCTCGACAAGCGCCTGGACGTGTTGGCCATGGCGAAGGTTCAGAACTGATCCGGTAGTACCGACCGGGGCGCACGGGGAATCATGCGCCCCCGGTCAGGGCTTCATTTCCCGAAGGAACCGACCAGCGATGCCCATCGATTCTCGCATCGAGGTTTGATTCTGCAGGCCCAGGATACGCTTGGGTGAGTGAACATAGCTGCCCGACTTCATTTTTCGACTCGATAATATTTCGCGAGCGGCAACGGTAGCCGATGAGTCTCCGGCGGATGCGGTGCTTCCCAGCTGCGGTAGCCCTCCGAGTGATCTTCCGATCTCGAGTACGGACGACACCAGCCGGGGAGTCAGGTTTTTGGCGCCGACGATCTTGACCAGCGCGGCGAACATCCTGCCGTCATCGTCGATCGCCTCGGGATGAATGTAACCGGCATGCAGATAACTACGCGCCTGGATACGCTGAGCGCAGTGGGCACCGTCGAGATCGTCACTTCCCGTAGAGATCTCGGGGATCCGAACGACTTTTCACCTGTTCGACCGAGTGCACACGAATGTCTCCGAATCCATGCAGATCTCCGTCCGACCGATCCGGCCGTCGAAAAAACCTACGCAACAGTTGACCTCGATGTGGCAGAGCACCGGGAACAACCCTCGTGGGTGTTACTCCCAGACTCGCACCGACCAGATGCAACCGGTAGTCGTTCGTTCGGATGACATACCTCGCCGGTCGGGTTGCGCGTGTACCGCGGCGCTGCGCAGCCCGACCGACCGACCGACCGACCGACCGTGAAGACTACTTCGCGGCGCGCCATTCGTCAGTGCGGTCGGTGGTGGCCTCGGCCAGAGCCGTGATGGTGTCTTCGCGGCCGTAGTCCTTGCCGTAGACCGGAGTTCCCGGCTGCTGGCGCCACGAGTCGTCGATGGATCCGGTGTCGACCGGGTCGAACCCGAGCTGGTCGATCAGATCGAAGACGATCTTCTTGTTCTCGACGTCGTCACCGGAGACGGGAAGTGCGATGCGAGCGTCCGATCCCGCTGGAAGTCCTTTCTCGAGAAGGTTCTTCCACCAGATTCCGTTGAATGCCTTGAAGACCGGAACACCGAGATGTTCTTGCACCCAACCGCTCTCGGTCTGTCCGTCCTCGATCGCGGCGATCAATCCGTCGCGTTGTTGCGGGTAGTAGTTGTTGGTCTCGATCACAGGAGCACCCTCGACAGCGCCGTCCAGGATTCCGGCAGGCAAGTCCACGACGTTCTTCTGCGGAATACTGACGATGACCAGTTCGGCACCGTCGGCAGCCTCGGTGTTGAGCACGGCGGTCGCGCCGGTCTCGCCGGCAAGGTCCGCCAAGGTATCGGGGGTGCGTGAATTCGCGACACGCACGTCGTGACCTAGAGCGGTGAGTCGCCGTGTGAGCGTTCCGCCGATCTGTCCCGCTCCGATGATTCCGATACGCATTCTGTGACACTCCTTGGCCGAGGTTGCGGCGATGCTGTCGCCGCACCGTTCAACGGCCACGCCTCCGACGTAATTCCGCAACGCCACATCGGATCTCTCCGATTCGAGGTCTTGACAATCGCCGAGTCACTTTATCGGGCACATGCCATACCGAACGATATACGCAATTTCGAGAGAAATTGGCATTCCGGCGTAGTTGAACTGTGAACATCACTTGACTGTGTTCTACAGTTACACATAAAGTGATCGTCGTTCCTATACCGGACGATATATTGAGGAGATGCCGTTGAGACCGCAACTGCAACGCTCACCACCATGAGCCGTTCGACCTCGCACTGCCCCCTCGCCGCCGCTCGACGCAGGTGGGGCCCCTCGAAAGAGGCCACCGGCATTGCTATTGCATACGATGGCGAGATGGCAGATCCCGACTCACGCACCCTGATGCTGGTCGGCGCCATCAATGCGTTCCGCGAACACGGGATCGCCACCACGTCACTGACGGAGATCGTCGAACGATCCGGCGCACCACGCGGGTCGGTGTATCACTACTTCCCCGAGGGCAAAGGTCAGTTGGCCGGCGAGGCCGTCGAGTATTTCGGTCGCGGCATCAGCGCAGCGATCAGCTCTATGATCGCCCGGTCGACCCCCGCCGAGATCGTCGATGCGGTAGTAGATATCTACCGAAACACACTGCTGGAGAGCGATTTCACGTCATCGTGTCCGATCGCTGCGGCGGCAGTGGAAGGAGCGTCCACTCCTGCCGCACTGGCAGCCGCCGGCGAATCGTTCACGTCCTGGGAATCTCTTCTCACCTCTTTCTTCTGGCAGCAGGGACAACCCACCGAGACGGCGGCCCAATGGGCGACTGTCGTCATCGCGTCCATCGAGGGAGCCCTCCTGATGGCCAAAGCGCAACGCACCACCGCACCACTGGACCGCGTCGGCACCCATCTGAAAGAGCTCGTGTCGGCGCCACGCTGACCACTCGACCTTCCTCCTCCTACCCGCCGATGCTCACGTGTGCACCGGCAGAGATGGCGTACAACCATGTCTCGAATTCAGACACCGTCGTCACCGTTGGCCTCGAAGTCTCGGCGGTTCACCGCACTGATCTTCATCTGCCTGGCCGAACTGCTCGTCGTACTCGACAACACCGTGGTCAATGTCGCACTGCCCACCATGAGTGTCGAACTGCTCGCTTCTGTCAGCGACCTGCAGTGGATAGTCGATGCCTACACGCTGACGTTCGCCGGGTTCCTCCTCACTTTCGGTCACCTCGGCGACCGGTTCGGGCGAAGGAAGGTAATGACCGTCGGCCTGCTCGGTGTGGGCGCGATGTCGTTGGTCGGAGCTCTGTCCGGCAATCTCGAACAGGTGATCTTCGCCCGTGCGGCAATGGGAGTCTTTGCCGCTGCGGTGTTTCCGGCGACGTTGGCGATGATCACGAACATCTTCACCGATACGAAGGAACGCGCGATCGCCATCGCCGCCTGGACTGCCATGGCCGGATTCGCCATTGCCATCGGCCCCACCGCGGGCGGTTGGCTCCTCGAGCACTTCTCCTGGCATTCGGTGTTCTGGATGAACATTCCTGCAGCCGTACTCGTCGTGATCGGTGTACTGCTCGTCGTTCCGGAGTCCAAGGCGTCACACGTCGGCCGATTCGATGTCACCGGTACCGGACTGTCCCTGGCCGGAATCGTGATTCTGGTGTGGACCATCATCGACGCACCACATCGCGGGTGGTTGTCGGCGACGAGCCTGATCGGATATGTCGTGTCAGTAGCCCTGCTGGCCGGATTCGTCGCCTGGGAACTTCGCACGCCGTCGCCGATCCTGAACATGGAACTGTTCCGGATACGTCGATTCTCGCTCCCGGCATTGGCCATTGCGGTCAGCTACTTCAGCATGTTCGGATTCCTGTTCCTGATCACCCAGTACTTCCAGGGCGTCCGGGAGTATTCGCCCCTCGAATTCGGATTACACTCGCTGCCCTTCGCAGCAGCGGTGGCAGTCGGCGCCCCGGTGGCGACGCTGGCCGCCCAGAGGTTCGGGACGACGGCCGTGATCCTACTCGGCCTGCTCGTGTTGAGCGGTGGAATGTACCTGGCCGGTCAAACCACCGTGGAAACTCCTTACCTGGGTCCGGTGGTGATCTCGATGGTGTTGATGGGCCTCGGACTCGCGATCGTGCAGGGACCCGCCACCGACTCCATCATGTCCTCGGTGCCACTGGACGAGGCCGGTGCCGGATCGGCAGTCAACGACACCACCAGAGAACTGGGCGGCACGTTGGGTGTCGCCGTGATCGGTTCCATCGTCGCGTCGTATTACACGTCGAAGATAGCGCCGATAGTCGAGAACATCCCCGAGACGATCATGAATGCCACCGAGAAGGGATTCGCACGCGAGTCGGTACTGAGCGTCATCGAGATCCGCAATCGTGACATCAATCCACTGTTCGACCAGCAGAAGGAGAATCTGATCCTCACGATGAAGACGGCATGCCTGGAAGGCTTCTCGATCGCCTCGTATTTCACAGTGGCGGCCGCGCTGGTGACGGCCCTGCTCATCGCCGTGTTCCTCCCGTGGAGGCCGGGCGAGAACGGCTCGCTTCTGAACGCCTTCACGTCCAAGGAACCCGAACCAGCAGAGGGAAGTTCACCGCGACCCGAATCGACTGCGACCCGGTAGTCGCGTCAGCCGATCTGCTCGAACAGGGACACGATGATCCCTTCCGGTCCACGCACATACGCCATCCGGACACTGTCCTCGTACTCCCCGATGCCGCCGACGAGCCCGTACCCGTCGGCTGCCACCGCATCCACTGCTGCCTGCAGATCGCCGACCTCGAAGGAGACATTGCGCAGGCCGAGCTCGTTGGCCATCGCCGTCGGCGATCCAGGTACGTGGCCGGGAGTGACGAAGGACGAAAGCTCGAGCCTCGCCCCATCGCCCGGTGGCCGCAGCATGACGATCCGGCAGTGAGCACCGGGGAGGCCACAGACGGTCTCCACGAACTCTCCCTCCACGGATCCGGTGCCCTCCACCTCGAGGCCCAGTCCGACGAAGAACGCCGTGACCGAGTCGAGGTCCGCGACGGTGATCCCGACGTGGTCGAAACGTTGTACGTGTGCCATGTGATCCGTCCTTCATACCGTCGGGTCGCGTCGACACCAGGACGGAACTGCCGTCGTTCATGAGCGACATCGGAGCTCGTTCGTCGAATTGCACCAAAGATGGAGCCAACTTCGGTGTAATCGCCTCACGATATCGCGTTGATCTCGACAACACTATCGATACATCCTCCGGCCCGGACACCCTTCGAGCCACGAGATATCGAGCGAAGAGGCCCACGTGTTGATCGGAACCACAACGTTTCCCGATGTGAAACATCCGGCCGCGCTCGATGCGTTCGCGCTCACGCCTCTCGTCGACGGTCACAACGATCTTCCGTGGGCCGCTCGGACCCTCGCCGATTACTCCGTCGAAGGTCTCGAATTGGACTCCGCTTTCCAGACCGACATCGACCGGCTCCGCCGCGGCGGTATCGGCGCCCAGTTCTGGTCGGTCTACTCTCCCGGCACCATGACGGAACCGGAAGCCGTCCGGTTCACCCTCGAACAGATCGACTTCGTCTATCGGATGGTCCAGCGGTACCCCGACACGTTCGAAGTGGCGCGCACCGGTGACGACGTCAGAAGAATCTGGGGCGCCGGGCGAATCGCCTCGCTTCTCGGTGCAGAAGGCGGCCACAGTATCGGCAGCTCACTCGCAGTGCTGCGCACCATGGCCCGGCTCGGTCTGCGATACATGACCCTGACCCACAACGAGAACAATTCGTGGGCTGATTCCGCAACGGACACACCGGTTCACGGCGGTCTCAGCGACTTCGGCCGCGACGTGGTCCGCGAGATGAACCGGCTCGGAGTGCTCGTCGATCTCGCGCATGTCTCGGAAGAGACGATGCGCGACGCGATCGACGTGTCCACCGCGCCGGTCATCTTCAGCCACTCGTCGTGTAGAGCGCTGTGCGATGTCCCCCGGAACGTACCGGACGAGGTGCTACGTCGGCTTCCCCGCAACGGCGGCGTGATCATGATCGCCTTCGTTCCGATGTTCCTGCGCGAGGAGTTCGACGCCTGGCAACGCGGCGGTCGCCTCGGAACCAGGCCGGCGGTGACGATCGACGACGTCGTCGAACACATCGAGCATGCCCGTGACGTCGCCGGTGTCGATCATATCGGGCTCGGCAGCGACTACGACGGATTCGACGACTTCCCGGACGACCTTCGAGACGTTTCCGGATTCGCGCCGCTCGTCGATCGGCTCGCGGAGCGGGGATGGACTCCTGGGGATCTGGCAAAATTGATGGGTGAGAACCTACTTCGAGTTCTGGACGAGACCAGCCCGGAGGCGCTGTCGGCAGGACTCTGACGTCGGGAATGCACAGGCTCGTCGGTTCCGACGAGTACAACTCTACTTTTTCGTATGAGCCGACGACGCGAATCACCTCACCTCGCACGATACTGGCGTCACCGAACTCGTCCACTCGGTTACACGACCTCAACCTGGGAGCACTCACATGTCCGCAACGCCGACAGATACCACCAGCAGCGAACCGAATACCGCTGCCGCGCAGCAGACGTGGACACAACGCCTGGCCGCGGTAGGTCGCACCCTCCCGTCCCCCGCCGCCCCGGCGGGTAACTACATCCCGGCACTGCGCACCGGAAACCTCGTTTTCACCTCCGGCCAATTGCCGCTGGTCGACGGAGTACTCACCCACGAAGGCAAGGTCGGCGCATCGGTATCCGTCGAGGAAGCGGCACTGGCCGCCGAGGTCTGCATCCTCAATGCCCTGGCCGCAGTCGATCAACTGGTCGGCATCGACTCCGTCGTGCGCGTGGTGAAGGTAGTCGGCTTCGTCGCGTCGGCAGACGATTTCAACGGCCAACCGCTGGTGATCAACGGTGCATCGAACCTGCTCGGTGAGATCTTCGGCGATGCCGGACAGCACGCTCGCTCAGCCGTCGGTGTGGCGGAACTTCCGCGTAACACCCCCGTGGAGATCGAACTGATCGTGGAAGTTGCCTGACACCTGTCGACGACGACAGACGTAGTGCTCGATGAGGGGCACTTCACTTCAGGGCCGTTCCGTCATCCCGTCCAACGACGTACGGGTGCGCGGAACGGCCCTGTTTCTCAATGCAGATCGCGCCGCGTGGCCAGCCCCAGTTTGCGTAGGACGTTTCGTACGTGGCTCTTGACCGTGGACAGTTCGATGAACAGTTCGTGGGCGATCTCGGCATTGGTGGATCGTTGCAGCATCAATCCGAGTATCTCGTGTTCGCGCCGCGTCAGACTGCCGCCTTCCGTCGCCTTGCTCAGCCACGACGCGCTCGCTTCCGGTGATGTGCCGACCAGCCAAACACGTTGCCCCGCAGCAGTAGCGCGCAACGAGTCGAGCAGACGGCCGGCCGATTCGCCCTTGTAGACGAAGCTGTCCGCACCGGACAGATACGCTTCGGCGGTGTCCGAGGACGAATTGTACGAGGTGTAGACCAGCACCCGTGGGCTGCCGACATCCAGCGAGGACTTGAGATCTCGGCACAACTCGACGCCGACGAAGTCTCCGCTCAACCGCATCGGCATGACGGCTACTGCCGGACGAAACTCCCTGGCCTTCGCGATGGCCTGGTCCGACGTACTCACCTCGGCGACCACTGTCAGGTCGTCCTGGGCGTCGATCAGTGTCCGCAGGCCGAGCCGCACCACGGGGTGGTCTTCGACGATGAGCACGCTGGTCTGGTCCACGGTCTCGTGAGCCTACCCTTCGAGTAGATACCTGCCCAATGTCCTCCCTGAGGGAGGATGTTTCGGTGCGCCGCCTCCCCTAGCGTGATGAGAGACTGCGTCCCTGCGGCCCTTACCGGTAGTGGTCGCTACCGGTGCGGGCCGCAAGGACCGAAGGCCCAAAAAGACTGGAGAGTACGCGTGGTACAGCATAACTCGGCGGACATCGTCGTCATCGGAGCCGGAGTGATCGGGGCGACGATCGCCAACGAAGCAGCACGAGAAGGCTTGTCGGTCATCGTGATCGACGCCGGATCCGACGTCGGGGCCGGATGCTCGTATGCCAACGCCGGGCTGCTGTCGCCGGATCACGTGGAGCCACTCGCGACGATCAAGAACGTGCGCGACGGCCTGCGCTTCATGTGGCGCCCGGACAGCCCGTTCCTCCTCCGTCCGCGACTGCGTCTCGCACCGTGGCTTGCGCGTTTCGTCGCCGCCGCCTACCCGCGCCGGGCGAAGGCCGCGTCCGTCCTGCTCAAGTCGATGGCGGCCACCAGCCTCGAGATGCACGCGGAATACGGCAAGAACGGGGAGTCGACTTCCTTCACCCGCAGCGGCTCACTCGACATCTTCGAGACGGAACAAGCGCTGGCCCTGTATCGGGCACGCGGCGCCGAGACTCTCTCGCCCGCGCAGACCCGTGAGCTGGTGCCCCAGGTGAGCGGTGCCGTGGGCGCGATTCGCCGACCGGACGACGCTACTGTGGACAGTCGGGTGTACGTGCGGGACATGCTCGATCGTGCCACCGAAGGCGGCGCCGAGGTGCGTTGGAACACCCGCGTGGTCGGAGTCCGCACCGACGCCGGCCGTGTAGTAGAGATCTACACGTCGTCCGGAAATCTGACGGCGGGAACGTTCGTGCTGGCAGCCGGACTCGCGTCGCGCACGATCGGAAAGATGGCCGGGCTCGACCTACCTATCGAGGGGGCCAAGGGCTACGTACTGGATCAGGCTGTCGACGGCGAATCCTTGAGCATGCCGATCACGTTCAAGGAACGTCGGGTGGTTGCCACTCCTTACTCGGACCGCCTGCGATTGTGCGGGACACTCGAACTCGGTGCCGACGACTTGCAGCTCAACGCAAAGCGCCTGGGCGCCGTCCAGCAGGCGGGAATCGACGCGCTCGCGGCCGTGAAGATCGATCACGAGGTCGAACGGTGGGCCGGATTTCGCCCCTGCACCCCGGACGGCATGCCGATCATCGGACGCAGCAGTAAAATTCGTAACGTCGTGACTGCCACCGGGCACGGCATGTGGGGTGTCATTCTGGCCCCGGTCACGGCCCGGATGGTGTTGGACGAGGTCCGAGGAAAAGCCGATCTGGACCGATCGCTGAGCCCGAACCGCTTCCTCGGCCCCCTCGCACGGCGCAAGCTCCGGACTCAGAAACTCACCGTTGCGGTCGGAAACCGCTAGCCTGAGCAGACCAGCAGCGTCAGACGAAGGAGCGCCATGAGTACGCCGTCCGTCCGCACCGTGGAAGCCATGTTCGCCGCGCTCACCGATTTCGACGTGGCCGCTGCAACAGCCCTGATGACCGATGACATCGTGTGGGAGAACGTCTCACTTCCCACGTTGCGCGGTAAGAAACAGATTGCCCGAGCGCTGACGCTGGTGACGCGGCCGGCTCTGAAGTTCGAGGCCGAGATGCGCAACATCGTCGGTGACGAGCGGACGGTCCTCACCGAACGAGCCGACATACTCACTGTCGGCCCGCTGCGAATCGAGTTCTGGGTCTGCGGAACGTTCGAACTTCGTGACGGGAAAATCGCGCTGTGGCGGGACTACTTCAGCGCGCGGGACGTCGCTCGTGGAGTAGTGCTCGCTCTCGGCCGGGCTGTGATCGGTCTGGTTCCGCGAAGTAGGCTGGCTCCGGCCTGACACTTCGATCGGAGAGCAGTGAGATGACCGACAACAACTCCCCCACCCCTTTCGACGCCGGCGTGGAAGTTCGTACCGAGGTGATGGGCGCGGATTTCGTCGATGCGGCATTCGAACGCAGTCGCGGAACCGACAGCGAGGAGCTGCAGAACTTCGTCACGGCGAATGTGTGGGGATCGGTATGGACGAGGCCCGGGCTGGACCGGCGAAGCCGCAGTCTGATCAATCTGGGCATGCTGATCGCGTTGCGTGCCGAGAACGAGCTCAAAGGCCATGTGCGCGGCGCACTTCGGAACGGACTGACCCGCACCGAGATCGTGGAGACGGTGATCCACGCGAGCGCCTACTGCGGTGCGCCGGCCGGGTTGGCGGCAATGCGCGTCGTGCAAGAGGTTCTGGTGGCCGAACTCGGCCCGTTGGAACCAGAAAACTGACCGGCTCCCTCCCGTGCGGTCCGAACCGCACGGGAGGGAACATTTTCAGGACATCGGCCCGAACTCCTCGAGCATTTCGGTGACCAACTCGGCGATCGGTGAGCGCTCACTCCGAGTGAGGGTGATGTGCGCGAACAGCGGGTGGCCCTTCAGTTTCTCGATGACTGCGGCCACGCCGTCGTGCCGGCCGACACGCAGGTTGTCCCGCTGTGCGACGTCGTGAGTCAACACCACCCTCGAGCCGGTCCCGAGCCTGGAAAGCACCGTCAGCAGGACATTTCGCTCCAGCGACTGGGCCTCGTCGACGATGACGAACGAATCGTGCAGCGATCTACCCCGAATGTGCGTCAGCGGCAACACTTCCAGCATTCCCCGTGCCAGCACTTCCTCGAGTACCTCCGGCGACGCGAGACCGTCGAGTGTATCGAAAACCGCCTGTGCCCAGGGGCCCATTTTTTCGCTCTCACTACCGGGAAGGTAGCCGAGTTCTTGTCCGCCAACGGCATACAGTGGACGAAACACGACCACTTTGCGTTGCGATCGCCGCTCCAGCACGGCTTCGAGCCCGGCAGTGAGCGCCAGCGCCGACTTTCCGGTTCCGGCTTTGCCGCCGAGGGAGACGATGCCGATACTTTCGTCCATCAGCAGGTCGAGTGCAATCCGCTGCTCGGCGGAGCGTCCGTGCAGCCCGAATGCCTCTCGTTCGCCGCGGACCAGTTGAATACGCTTGTCCGGGGTCACCCGCCCGAGAGCGCTGGACGATCCCCCCAGGAGCCGAAGACCGGTATGGCACGGTAAATCCCGCGCTTCGTCGAGATCGAGGTATCCGTCGTCGAAGAGCATGTCGATGTCTGACGATGCGACATCGAGTTCGGCCATGCCTGTCCAACCGGAAGGTACGACGTCGTGGGCGTGGTACTCGTCCGCCGGTAGCCCGACGGCACCTGCCTTGACCCGCAAGGGCGTGTCCTTGCTGACGAGAACCACATCCCGGCCTTCGGCCGCAAGGTTGAGAGCACAGGCGAGTATTCTCGAATCGTTGCTGTCGGTGCGGAATCCGACCGGTAGAACCGCAGGATCGGTGTGATTGAGCTCGACCTGCAATGTACCGTTCTCGGTGCCGATCGGAACCGGACGATCGAGACGGCCGTACTCGACCCGGAGGTCGTCGAGCATCCGGAGGGCTTCTCGGGCGAACCAACCCAATTCGTGATGATGCCGTTTACCTTCGAGTTCGCCGACCACCACGAGCGGAAGAACCACCTGATGTTCGGCGAACCTGGTCACCGCCCACGGATCGGACAGTAGGACAGAGGTATCCAGGACAAAAGTACGAAGTGCATCTCCCGAAGATTTCCCGGCCGTTGTATCGGCCCGGGTCGAGTGGGCAGAGACGGAGCGTGATGCAGTCACGTTGGGCTCCTATGTTTGTGGCACCGCACAAACTCAGCTCGCTGGACCGGACGGCTCTGGTGTCATGGGACACGAGGGCCGGGCGCCGGCCCTCTCGTAGTCAATCCTTGCGCCACGATCAGAACCTCCCGTACGAGTAGCTTCTGACTACTCGTTACAGCCGACGCTACTGCGGATCGCGCACTCTCGCCACGGAACGGGCCGGACACCGGATGAACGCCAGGTTACAAAATGCCACTCGTGTCATTTCACGTCACTCAGGACTCGATCAGGCCCCACTCCACGGCTCTGACGGCGGCGTGAACTCGCGAATTGGTTCCCGTCTTGACGAAGATGTTCTCGAGGTGCGTTGCCACCGTGCGCCTGGACACGAACAGCGTCTCGGCTATCTCGGCATTGCCGGCGCCGCGGGCCACCAGTTGCAACACCTGAAGCTCCCTCGGGCTCAGGTGAACCCGTTCGAGGGCCAACTGATCGCCGACAACGCGGTCACACGCGGCACCGGATGTGCGCACCAGATCCCGGACATGCGAGGCTACCTCCGGGTCGGCGAAGCTCATGTGCAACACCCCGGCCACCGCACGACCGGAATGTCCCAGTGCGACCGATGTCCCCTCTTCGTATCCGGACGGTCGGAGCACGTCGGTGACCATCTCGGCCTGTGCGAAACGCGGAACGTCCTGCCAGAACACGGGAACCCCCGACGCCTCGCGGACCACGGCGAAATAGCGGTCGGAGACGAAGTCGTCGAGAAGATAGTCGAGGACCCGCGAACTGTATCCGGCACTGGCCAACGCCCGGTGCCTGCCCGAGCCCGGATCACGGTACGTCACTGCCGCCGCCGAGTACTCGAAGCCTCGTTCCCGAAGTCGCTGTGCGCACATTCCGAGGATTCCGTACGCTGCGACGGCCGGAGACCGCGACGCGAACCTCTCTGGTTCGTCGCCGCGATCGGACGGGGCAACGGTCATCGCACCAATCTAGCCTGCACCAATCCAGCCCGCACCAATCCAGCCCGCACCAATCCAGCCCGCACCAGTGCAGCCCGCACCAATGCAGCACAGGATTTGGCTCACGCCACTACCGAGGTTTCCAACGGCTTCTCGTCCGCCCACGGACGTACGCCTTCCAGGTTCGCTGCGGCCCGCAGAACCAACCCGTCCTGACGGTGACGAGCGGCAATCTGGAGGCCGACCGGTCGGCCGTCGGCGGTGAAACCGGCCGGAACCGTGATCGCCGGATTGTTGAGCATGTTGTACGGGTAGGTGAAGAGCCAATCGAGCAACTGCTCACGCAGCGACGCGCCTTCGAGCCACGACGGCGCGAATTGACTGAGCGAGAACGTGGCCGAAGCCAAGGTCGGCGACACCAGAACGTCGTAGTCGTTCATGAACGTGGTCCACGTGTCCCACATGGCGCCGCGGAACGCATCGGCCCGGCCGACATCGACGCCGGTGAGCCGCTCGGCCTCGCGCATGATCTCGATGAGGTTGTCGTCGACCTCACCGCGCAGGTTGTCCCAGTCGAACAGGTCGTACTCGGATGCGAAGCCCGGCACCCAGATTCCGTTCCACATGGATTCAGACGGATTACCCCACTCCGGTGTGGCCTCGGTGACGTGCGCTCCCATGTCCGCGAACGCCGACACCGCGTCGACGCAGATGGCGAGTACTTCCGGATCGACGTGGCCGAGGCCGAGATTCGGCGACCATGCCACCCGCAGTCCCTTCACGTCACCTTTGGCCGCTTCGACGTACGACGTCTCGACGCGCTCGATCGAGAGCGGATCGGCGTTGTCCGGACCCGCCATGACGTCGAGCATCAGTGCGTTGTCGGCGACGGTGCGGGTGATGGGGCCGTGATATGCCCAGTTGTAGAACCGACCGGCCATAATGGTCTGGGGAATCACTCCGGTGGTCGGTTTGAGTCCGACGACGCCGCACAGTGCCGACGGAATGCGCACCGATCCGGCACCGTCGCTACCCTCTGCCAGCGGCCCGATGCCGGCCGCCACCGCTGCCGACGCGCCGCCGCTCGACCCTCCCGCGCTATGTCCGTGCTTCCACGGATTGTGCGTCGGCCCGTACAGGTGATTGTCGGTTCCGCCGTAGTAGCCGCTTTCGGGCGTATTGGTCTTTCCCAGGAAAAGTCCGCCGGCCGCCCGGAGTCGGTCGACGATCACGGCATTACCGGTAGCGACGTTGCCCGCCATCGGTTTCATCCCGAACGTGGTGGGCAGACCGTCGACCGCCGTCAGATCCTTGATGGTGAACGGAACGCCGTGCAGCGGTCCGAGCTTCTCACCCGACTCCTGACGCCGCGCCAACTCCGCCGCATCCCGGGTGACCTGCTCGCGGTCGAACTGAACGAGAGCATTGATCGACGGGTTGACCGCGTCGACGCGGTTGATCATCGCCTCGGCAATATCGTTGGGCGAGAGCGTTTTCGAGGCCACCGCTGCCGCCATCTCGGTAGCGGAGAGCCAGTGCAGATTCTGTTCGGTCATGGAACTTCCTTAGCGCCGAGGGGTAATGCCCCAAGGCTAGGAAGGCGCCGACCAGCCCGCCATCGGTCATGTGACCGATACCACAAATCGGCCGACGGGCCGTCGTGACACAAATCGGCCCGGCCTGTCGTGAAGACAGACCGGGCGACGAACGATATGTACGACTAGACGTTCTTGCTCAGCAGGCCCCAGTCCTCGAGCCCGTCGTAGAGCGGGACGTCGAGAGCAAGCTTCGCGACGCGGGCACGCAGCGCTGCCAGGTCTGCGCCACCGGCAAGGGCGGTTCCGATGATGTCGGCGACCTCGGTGAACTCGGCATCGCCGAAACCGCGAGTCGCGAGCGCAGCGGTTCCGATCCGCAGGCCGGAGGTGGTCATCGGCGGACGCGGGTCGAACGGAACGGCGTTGCGGTTCACGGTGATTCCAACCTCGTGCAGAAGGTCTTCGCCCTGCTGGCCGTCGAGTGTGGAATTACGCAGGTCTACAAGGACGAGATGCACGTCGGTGCCGCCGGTCAGGACACTGATGCCCTGATCCGCGACATCCTTGTTACCCAGACGCTCGGCGAGGATCCGGGCCCCGGACAGTGTGCGAGCCTGACGGTCCTTGAATTCTTCGCCTGCCGCGATCTTGAAGGTGACCGCCTTGGCTGCGATGGCATGCATGAGCGGTCCACCCTGCTGGCCTGGGAAGACAGCGGAGTTGAGCTTCTTGGCCCACTCCTTCTTCGCCAGGATCAGACCGGAGCGGGGTCCACCGAGGGTCTTGTGGACGGTGGAGGAGACGACGTCCGCGTAGGGAACGGGCGACGGGTGCAGACCGGCAGCCACCAACCCGGCGAAGTGCGCCATGTCGACCCACAGATACGCGCCGACCTCGTCCGCAATCGCACGGAACGCCGCGAAGTCCTGCTGACGCGGGTATGCCGACCAGCCGGCGACGATGACCTTCGGCTTCTCGGCGAGGGCGATGGCGCGCACCTCGTCCATGTCGATCCGGTGATCTTCCTTGCTGACACCGTAGGACGCCACGTCGTAGAGCTTGCCGGAGAAGTTGAGCTTCATGCCGTGCGTGAGGTGACCGCCATGGGCGAGATCGAGGCCGAGCAGCTTCTCACCCGGGTTCATCAGCGCCATCAGCACTGCTGCATTGGCCTGTGCGCCCGAGTGCGGCTGTACGTTCGCGAACTCGGCACCGAACAGCTCCTTGGCGCGGTTGCGGGCGAGGTCCTCGATGACGTCGACATGCTCGCAGCCACCGTAGTAGCGGCGACCGGGGTACCCCTCGGCGTACTTGTTGGTCAGGACGCTGCCCTGAGCCTGCAGAACCGAGCGGGGAACGAAGTTCTCCGACGCGATCATCTCGAGGGTGTCGCGCTGACGAGCCAGTTCACCGGCCATCGCTGCGGCGACCTCTGGATCGAGTTCGGCGAGCGGGGCGGTGTTGAGGTCGGAGCCGGGCACAGCGGTCATCGAAGATTCTCCAAGCTGGATGCGGTAACGAGTACTACCAGTCTACGAACTTCGTCCCGGGGTTCTCCACTCGGTACAGGAGCTATCGCAAGGAACTCGGCACCAGTGGCTCGTCGAGGAGTCGGCGGAAGCGATCGGTGCGTTCTACGCCAACCGGGACTTCGCCGAGCCAACCTCCGAGTAGACGGTAACCCTCGACATACGTGCTGGTGTAGGCCCGCCACAGCGGTGCGGACAGGAACTTCAACGACTGGCGCGCCCGCTCCGGTGTAGAGAGCGACCACCGTTGCAGGAACTGCGCGACGTCGTCCTCGGTTCGGCGCTCGTCGTGCAACATCAGCGCAGCGTCCTGACGCACGCCGAGAAGTTGACCCGACGCCGCCGACAACCGTTGCGCGGTGGCACCGTCGAATGCCAGGCCGAGGTCTGCATAGATTTCCTGTGCCCACAGCCCCCAGTCCGGTCCGACGATCGCTTCGAGTGCCAGATCCGCCAGCCCCTCAGCCATCAGGCACTGCGGCGTGTTGACCAGGAACAACGTCTGCTCGAGCTGCCCGGTGCCGACCAGTCCGGCTTCCTTGCGGCAGTGTTCGGTGTGGTGCCCTGGATAGGATTCGTGGGCGATCAGCCGGGGCAGGTTGGCCATGAACTGCGGCAGATCGGAGTTGATGGCGACCTTGGAACGGTAGTCACCGAGGTAGTAGTTGAACCCGGACCACGGCTTGTCCCCCACCACTTCGTACTCCACGGTCTCCGACGCCGGCAGCGGGAAGACATTACGGACCCGGTCCCGCAGCGCACTGGAGATGGCGTCGACACACTCGTTCAGCCGGGCGGCCGGAATCTCGTCCAGTTTTCTGTGCTCGGCCACTCGCTGCGCCAGCGGACCGGGACCTGGCAGAACCTCGCCCATCCGTCGATGCGCGTCGCTGTAGTCGTCCTCGTTGCCTTTCTCGATCCGGACGTCGAAGTACGCCTGTACCTCGTCGACGAACCCGATGTCCGCACCCGCGAATTTGCGGCCCGAACATTCCAGCGCACGCAGGTGTACGTCGATGAATTGCGCCCGCTCGGCCGACAGGTCGCTTCCCGGCAACTCCGTGCGTAGTTGCGCCGCGGTCGCGGCGAGTTCACGCGGATCGGGAGTCGGAGCGTTCTCCACCTGCCGACGCAGGGCCGGATCGCCGGTGAATGCATCGACGAAACCATCCTCGAGCCGGTCGAAACCCAGGCCCAGCAGCAGGTATCGGCGAACAAGTGTGTCGGAATCCATAACACGCAAGCCTAGCTGTTCGACGCAGAACCAGACCCGACGAAAGTCCGCGGCGTTGTACCAAGCACAATCCGACTATGCACCTCGATCGTGCGCACTCGCGCCTGGCTCGCTTGCACAGCTCAATTGTCGACCGGGTTGCCGCGGCCGGCTGTACGGGTGAGACTGCCTGATGGCGCGCACCAACGAGTCGAGTCCTTACATCGAGTTCGACCGTAAGCAGTGGCGGACGCTGCGAAAGTCGACGCCGCTGGTGTTGACCGAAGACGAGCTGTACGGGCTGCGCGGCCTCGGCGAGCAGATCGACATGGACGAAGTAGCCGAGGTCTACCTACCGTTGGCCCGTCTCATCCATCTCCAGGTGGCAGCGCGCCAACGACTGTTCGCAGCCACCGCGACGTTCCTCGGCGAGAAGCATCCCGATCGGCAGGTGCCGTTCGTCATCGGCGTGGCCGGATCCGTGGCGGTCGGAAAGTCGACCACCGCTCGCGTGCTGCAGGCACTGCTGGCACGGTGGGAACACCATCCCCGTGTCGACCTGGTCACCACGGACGGATTCCTGTATCCGACGAAGGAACTCGATCGCCGAGGAATGATGCACCGCAAGGGCTTTCCCGAAAGCTACGACCGGCGCAAACTACTGCGATTCGTCACCGAGGTGAAGTCCGGCGCCGAAGAGGTTGCCGCGCCCGTGTACTCACACACCTCGTACGACATCATCCCCGGCCAGTATCACCTGATCCGGCAACCGGACATTCTCATCATCGAGGGCCTCAACGTCCTGCAGACCGGACCACGGCTGATGGTCTCGGATCTTTTCGACTTCTCGATCTACGTCGACGCCCGGATCGAGGACATCGAGGCCTGGTACATCCAACGTTTCCTGGCCTTGCGCAAGACGTCCTTCGCCAATCCGAACGCGCACTTCCATCACTTCTCGGATCTGTCCGACCACGACGCGACGATCGCCGCGAAAGGGATCTGGAATTCGATCAACCATCCGAACCTGGTGGAGAACATCCTGCCGACCCGGCCCCGAGCGACCCTGGTGCTGCGCAAAGACGCCGATCACACCATCAATCGACTCCGACTGCGCAAACTCTAGACACCGATCAGGTGGCTACGCACCGAACCGACGGTGACGGGCCGCATAGTCCCGCAACGCTCGGAGGAAGTCGACGCGACGGAATTCCGGCCAGTACGCCTCGGTGAACCAGATCTCCGAATAGGCGCTCTGCCACAACAGGAATCCGGAGAGCCGCTGTTCCCCCGAGGTCCGGATCACCAGGTCCGGATCGGGCTGACCCGAGGTGTAGAGGTGCCCGTCTATCTCGTCGACGGTGACCGACTGGACGAGATCGTCCACGCCGATACCCTCCTCGATCTTCTTTCGCAGGAGCGATTGCACGGCGTCGGCAATTTCCTGACGACCGCCGTATCCGATCGCCACGTTGACGTGGGTGCCGGTGCGGCCGCTGGTTCCGGCAGCCGCCTCCCGCAGTCGCCGAGACTGATCGGCCGGAAGAAGGTCCAGCGCGCCGACGATTTTCACGCTCCAGTTCTTACCCGGACCGGATATCTCTTCGACGACGTCCGTGATGATCTCGAGGAGAGTGTCCAACTCTTCCGGTTCACGGCGCAAGTTCTCGGTGGAGAGCAGATAAATTGTCGCCATCTCGATGCCGGCGGCGTCACACCATTCGAGAAGTTCAGCGATCTTGAGTGCACCCATTCGGTGACCGTGACTGACGTCCGTGAAGCCGTTCTCGCGCGCCCACCGTCTGTTGCCGTCGCACATCACCGCTACGTGCCTCGGGTGTGACAGCCCGTTCAGGTCACTGAGCAGTCGACGCTCGTAGATGCTGTACAGCAGTCCGCGCAGATTCACCGTGACATCACCATGGTGTCAAAGAGTACGCCCGGCCGATACCGGCGCTGCGACAGCCGTCACGCAATCAGTTCACGTGGACAACTCGCAGGTGAGATAAGCTACCAGGACGTAACTTACGGGACCGTAGGTTCCGCGATCTGCCATGACACGGCAGGAGAGGGGTTGCACGTGACGGCATTCGGGCTCGCCGAACTTCCGGTCAAACCGCGCATGCGCGGATGGATTCACCTGTGGGCGGTCGGAGTTTCCGTCGTCGCCGGCACCGTACTCGTGTCGGTGGCCGGTGCCCAGGTGGGAGCCAAAGCAGCATGGGCCACTGCCATCTACAGCATCACCATCTGCGGTCTCTTCGGAATCAGCGCCACCTACCACCGTATCCAGTGGAAAACCGTCGACGCACGCACCTGGATGAAGCGCGCCGATCACTCGATGATCTTCCTCTTCATCGCCGGCAGCTACACCCCGTTCGCGATGCTCGGCCTGCCTTCTCACACCGGCACAGTCATCCTGGTGATCGTCTGGGCCGGGGCGCTGGCGGGCGTCGCGCTGAAAATGTTGTGGCCTACCGCGCCGAAATGGGTGGGGGTGCCCCTCTATCTGCTGCTGGGGTGGGCAATAGTCCCCGTGGTCGGCGAGCTGATCCACCAGGTCGGTGTAGCACCGATGGTGCTGCTGCTGATCGGGGGAATCTTCTACAGCGTCGGCGCTGTCCTCTACGCCACCAAATGGCCGAATCCGTGGCCCACCACCTTCGGGCATCACGAGTTCTTCCACGCCGCTACCGTCGTCGCAGCAATCTGCCACTACATTGCGGTGTGGCTCGTCGTCTTCAACTGACCGGAAAAGTGTGGGCCGACGGGCGGCGCGAATTCAGCATCGTCAAATCACTTACGGTGCAAAACTTCAACGCACCATTGAACCTGCCGACCATCGAGCGGAAAGCACGCGAGATGAAGATCGCTCGCTGGATGCTCGGGAAACGACACGCCAAGCCCTGACGCCGACCGCACCCGTCAACTGGTCGGTACGAGGGCCGACGCCAACGCAACCAGATCGGTGACGGGACGCTCGCACACGAAACCGCGACACACGTACGCGGCGGGCTCCCCGTCCACGAGCGGCCGATCGGCCAGCAGCGGTGACGAATCCGGCTCGCCACCGACAACGACGGCACCGCCCGGCGCGAGCCGCCTGGCAACGTCGAGCAGTTCGCCGCCGCCCACGACCGCCACCTGGATCGGTCCGCTCAACGACGCCTCGGCCACCGCAAGCCAGTGACCGGCCGAACGTGGAGCCCGTTCGAGTGCCAGCGTGGCACGCGCCAGGGAATCCGCGGCCGCCTGCGCATAGTGCGCGCAATGAGCGGGATCGGCGAGTGCAGCAGTCGTCAGCAATGCCTCGGTGACGCTTGCCGCACCGGACGGCGTCGCACCGTCGAGTGGATCACGTGGCCTGGTCACCAGAGATTCCGCGAAATCGGCAGTGTCGAACCAGCTTCCAGGTTCAGCCGGGTCGGCGAAGTGGCGCAGGGTCACATCGAGCAGTTGCTGCGCGTCCTCGATCCAGCGGTGATCGCCCGTGGCCTGTCCCAATGCGCACAACCCGGTTGCGAGGTTCGCGTAATCCTCGAGCACACCGGCTGACTCACCGACCGAACCGCTCAACGATGCTCGCCGCAGCCGACCGTCCACCAGGTGAAGGTCCAACAGAGCACGGGCACATTCGGCGGCGGCATCGATCCACTCGCCGCGCCCGAGCGCCACACCAGCTTCGACCAGCGCGGTGATCGCCAGACCGTTCCATGCCGTCACCACTTTGTCGTCGCGCCCTGGTTGCGGACGTGTGCCACGCACCAGCCGCAGCGCGTCGCACACGTTGCGCCACCGAGACCAGTCGTCCGGATCATCGAGAAGTTGCAGGACCGACGCGCCCTCTTCGAATGTCCCCGACTCCGTGACTTCGAACAGTTTCGCAGCCCACCGTCCGTCCTCGACACCGAGCGCGTCCACGAGTTCTTCAGGTGTCCACACGTACGTCAGGCCCTCGACGCCTGCGGTATCGGCATCGAGAGCCGAGGCGAAACATCCGTTCTCGGTGCGCAGATCGGCCAACAGGAATCCGGCCGTCTCCACCGCGATCCGGGTGGACAACGCCGATCCGGTGCGACGAGCCAGATGCGCGTAGAACCGCAGCAGCAATGCGTTGTCGTAAAGCATCTTCTCGAAATGCGGAACCACCCATTCGGCGTCGACCGAGTAACGCGAGAATCCGCCACCCAATTGGTCGTAGATCCCGCCACGCGCCATCGCCTCCGCAGTGCGCTCCAGAGCACCGAGCACACCAGCCGACCCGGTCCGCTCGAACTGCCGCAACAACCCCTCCAGCAACACCGACGGCGGGAACTTGGGGGCACCACCGAATCCACCGCGCGGGACGTCCTCGTCACCGAGTATCGCGCGGGCGGCGATATCGAGCAGCGCGGCATCGACCGGTATCGCACCGTACGGCATTCCTCCCGACGCCCGCGTCAACTCCGCCACGATGGACTGAGCCGCAGAATCGACGTCGTCGCGCCGATTGGTGAAGGTATCCGCTATCGCTTCGAGAAGCTGTGTGAACGAAGGCATTCCACTACGCGGCGTCGGCGGATAATACGTACCGCAATAGAACGGCGCACCGTCCGGAGTGAGGAAACACGTCATCGGCCAGCCGCCCTGACCTGTCATGGCCACAGTCGCATTCATGTAGACGGCGTCGATGTCCGGGCGCTCTTCCCGATCGACCTTCACGCACACGAAGTTCGCGTTCATGATCGCCGCGACGTCAGCGTCCTCGAAGGACTCGTGCGCCATCACGTGACACCAATGACACGCCGAATATCCGATCGACAACAGAACAGGCACATTCCGCTCACGAGCCCATTCCATCGCGGCGCTGCCCCACTGCTGCCAGTGGACCGGATTATCGGCGTGCTGGCGCAGGTACGGACTGGTGGACTCATCCAACGTGTTACGCATGAGTGGGTCCATCCGCGCTACCTCGTTCGGTTCAGGATTCGGTCTTCGGAGACTTCTCGTCGACGCCCGAATCCGCGGGGGTCGACGTCCTGACACCCCCGCGGTCAGTACCCTCGTCCGCCTGCTGATCCAGCTCCGGATGATCCGGCTCGAAGGTCTCCGGCAGTGTGCGTAGGCGGCGGTTCATCGAGCGAACCAGCAGAATTACACCGATGAGCAGTGCAAGAACGACCACCAGACCGACCGGTGACGACTTGCCGAATTCCGGCCCCGAAGGATTACTCGGGGTCTGCGCGAGAAATTGCGTGGTGCCGAGAACGAGCTCGGCCGCGAGGGCGTTCATTGCGCCACACCCTCGTCGAGGCCTGCGAACAGATCGGTTTCCGGAAGCGACGTCGTCACTCGAGTCTTGGCGAGCTCGTACTCCTCCGTCGGCCAGATCTTCTGCTGGATGTCGAGCGGAACCGCGAAAAACGAACCGTTGGGATCGATCTGCGTCGCATGCGCCCGCAACGCGTCGTCACGCTGCGGGAAGTAGTCACCACAGGTGACCTGCGTGGTGACGCGCACCATCGAATCGCCGCGTTCGGTCTTCCACCGCTCGAGCCACTCCGCCATCGGGAACGGTTCCCCGCGACGCTCGTATTCGTCACGGAACAGCTCGAGACGCTTCCGGATGAACCCGTGCCCGTAGTAGACCTTCTTGATCTCCCACGCCGCACCGTCCTGCGGGAAGTACTCCGGATCGGCCGCCGCCTCGTACGCGGCCATCGAAACCTCGTGGCAGCGAATGTGATCCGGATGCGGATAGCCGCCGTTCTCGTCATACGTCGTGATGACGTGCGGACGGAACTCTCGGATCACCTTCACCAGTGCTCGCGTCGATTCCTCGAGTGGCACCAGCGCGAAACAGCCTTCCGGAAGCGGCGGCAGCGGGTCACCCTCCGGTAGACCCGAGTCGACGAAACCGAGCCAGCGATGCTGCACACCGAGAATCCGAGCGGCCTCCGCCATCTCGGCTTGGCGGACCTCGCTGATCCGATCACGCACACCGGGGACGTCCATCGCCGGATTGAGGATGTCGCCGCGTTCACCACCGGTGAGGGACACCACCATGACGTCATTGCCCTCGGCACTGTAACGGGCGGTGGTGGCCGCACCCTTGCTCGACTCGTCGTCCGGATGGGCATGGACGGCCATGAGCCTGAATCCGCTCACGAGTTCGTTCACCTCAACTTCACCTGTAGCCGTTGCCGGCATTGTCGCAACACACACTGTGCACCGCCCGACATTCTCCGCCTGCGCGCGCTGTCGGTACCGTCAAACCTACCGACAGCGTCAGCAGGCCCGTACCGCCAGTGTGTTCGGGCACGTCCTCTATAGTTCCACCCGAGAGTTCCTGGTGCAGCCGTGACCCCGGTCGAACGACGCGCGGGCACACGAACTCGCGTCTTCGAGAGCAGAGTGAATGAGTAACGCGCTTCCCCCCGACCGCTACCCGACCACGACGCGCATCGGCGACTCCCGCAAATGGCTGGTGTGGGTTCTGACCGCACTCGTCATCGTCGTCGGCGGCGGAATCGCGTACTACGCCTACGAGAAGTTCGCGGTCAAGGACATCGACACCGAGACGATCTCCTTCGACATCGTCAACGACGCCACGGTCAAGATCCGGTTCACCGTCACTCGCGACGACTCCGAGAAGGAAGCCGTCTGCATCGTGCGCGCCCGCTCCAAGGACGGCTCGGAGACCGGCCGCCGGGAGGTGTACGTCGCACCCTCCCCGCACCAGACCCTCGAGTTCAACGCCGAGATCAAGACATCTCAGCCGCCGGGGATGGCAGACGTCTACGGATGCAGCTTCGTCGTTCCGGAGTACCTGAACAAGTCCTGATCGACCGCCCTCGGCATGTCGCGCTCACGAGGCGACACACCCATGCGTGATAGAATTCGGTGATACACGGTTCCGGGTGGAGCCGTGTATTGCTGCATTGACGGCAAGGTTGTGCCTCAACGGCCCGGCCGAGCCGTTGTTCACTGCTGTTGCCGTGAACTGTCGAGGGAGCCCCCGGCTCCGACTACTAGGGAGTGATCGAGATGACCGAGACCCAGGTGACCTGGCTTACCCAGGAATCACACGACAGGCTCAAGAACGAACTCGACCAACTCATCGCCAATCGCCCCGTCATCGCCGCCGAGATCAACGAGCGTCGCGAAGAGGGCGATCTGAAGGAGAACGGCGGCTACCACGCGGCCCGCGAAGATCAGGGTCAGCAGGAAGCCCGCATTCGCCAGCTGCAGGAGCTGCTCAACAGCGCGAAGGTCGGCGAAGCACCCACTCAGTCCGGTATCGCACTGCCCGGATCGGTAGTCAAGGTCTACTACGACGGTGACGAGAGTGACACCGAGACCTTCCTGATCGCCACCCGCGAAGAGGGTGCTCGCGACGCGAAGCTCGAGGTCTACTCCCCCAACTCACCGCTCGGTGGCGCCCTGATCGAGGCCAAGGTCGGCGACACGCGCGAGTATAACCTGCCCAACGGCAGCACCATGAGCGTGACGCTGATCAGCGCGGAGCCCTACCAGAGCTGATCCACCGCACGGATCCGATACGCCCGAGCGCCGCCCACATCCGTGGGCGGCGCTCGTGTTGTTCTCGGACCTCCTTCGTCAGAGGACCCGGCGCGCTTTCATCCCGGCGAAGATCGGCCCGACCTTGACCACGTCCCCGAAGGTGGGGGCGTGGAGCATCTGGCCGTTACCGACGTAGATGGCGACGTGCCCCGGCCCGCCCGCCTGCCAGTTCCCGAACAGCAAATCACCTGGTTGCGCCTGGTCGAGGGGAATTTCGACGCCGACACCCCACTGTGTCTCCGATGTTCGTGGCAGCGTGATGCCGGTAGCCGCGTACATCGCGTACGACGTCAGGCCCGAGCAGTCGAACCCGCCCATGGACGGACCGTTGACGTTGCCGCCACCCCACACGTACGGCAATCCGAGAAACTTCAGGCCGGCTTGCACCACGCCACCGACGGCCCCGGCGAGCGTGTTGTAGTCGAACGGCGTGAGCATGAGAGCGAAGGAATCCTGCAGCGAGCGGATCCGCGCCACGTACTGGACTGCCTGGTCCGCAGGTACGCGGTGGGCCGCTCGCACCGCGTCCGGGCCGACGTCGTACGCCGCCAAGGCCAGATCGGCCACGTCGCCGTCCGCCTCGCCGGAGTTCAGCCAGTTCCGCGCCTGCCCCACCAGTTCGCACAACCTGTACCCGGTCGTCATGACCGGATCGGCGACCCCGAAGATGTCCATCTTTCCGTCGCCGTCACCGTCCCTGCCGTATGCGGTCCACTCGGCCGTGGTGAATCGGCCGGGGCCGCGGCGCCCGTCCGTTGTCTCCGCACTCGCCGGTCCGTATTCGAAACCGTTCTCGCCCGAATACAGCGAGGCGATCATCGGCGGGGTGATCTCCGGGCAGAGAGCTCCGGCCTTCTTCACCCAGGGAGCGAAAACAGCGACTGCCCCTACCGGCGCCAGCGCCGAGCCGGGGAAGTTCGACGGCACGGAAGGCACGACTGCGCCGGAACCGTCCTGTGCTCGGAGTGGACTGCTCGAGGCGGCAAACGACACATCGGGAGCAGGTTCTGCAAACGAGGTGACGGCGAGAGTTGCGCCGAGCACTCCCAACGCTGTTCCGATCGCCGTGATTGCCAGGACTCGCACAGCCATCCGCATCTCCGTTCGGTGTTGAAGTTCCCGTCCACCGAACGTGTCGGTGGGAACCATTACTTTTCGAACATGCATTCGATGTCGCCTCGATGGCCCACACCTGTTACCAATGTCCCACCTTCTGCGGTGTGCGTTACACAAATGACTACGGACGCCAAGGTTTTTCTCAGGTTCGGAGTGCATGCTGAGCACATGAGCGACGACCGCCCTCGATTCGATCGGGCGCGCCCAACAGTCTCCCGCCCTGTTCGATTCGCGCTTGCCGCCACAGCTGTCGCGGGCGCCCTGGCCAGTGGCGGTTTGTCTGTTTCCGCAACACCGGCAGCTGCCGCCGTCACCAGTGTCGCCGCGACACCGCACACCGATAAACCGGCAACCAAGAGACCACAGGTCGGTCGTGGTGTCGGGACGCCGGACGCCGTCTCCAACGGTTCGTGACCGCTACCCGACCGGCAACGGAATGGCTTACCTGGGGAGTTCAAGCCCGAGTAGTGGTCACCGAACCCGACGCCCTGGCATCTGCTGCCAGCCTGGTTCGCGGATATCTCACCGCCGCCGACGCCGCAACCAATCGTGATCGGCCCGATTCCGAGATCCGGAAGTTCGACAGCCAGGCTGTCAGCCCGGACGGAGTGTCCGTTACACCGATGTTCGCCCACTTCCTCGCCGACGCCCTCGCCGTGGCCCGGTTGACCGACGGAAGGATCAATCCCACTGCCGGCTCACCCGATCCCCACTCGTGGTGGCAGATCCGACTCCACGACGGGCGTGTCCACACACCGGACGGGTCGACGCTGGATCTGTCGGCTACGGCGCGAGCGAGCTCCGCGGATCACTGTGCTGCCTCCACCTCGCAACTGCTCGGGTGCGGGGTCCTCGTCGCTCTCGGAGGTGACATCGCAGTGTCCGGTCCACCGCCCGAAGATGGCTGGCAGATCCAGGTTCAGGATCTGCCGGGCGACCCCACGTGCCAAGTCGCCCTCACGTCCGACGGCGGCGTCGCCACGGCCAGCACCGTCAAACCGCTCCATCGGGAGTCCAGCGCAACATCCATGTGGCGCACGGTGTCCGTGATCGCCGACTCGTGTGCGAAAGCAGCGGCGGTGAGCCGCGCAGGTGCCGCGATGGGTGGTTCCGCCATCGACTGGCTGCACCAGCTCGCAGTACCCGCCCGGCTCGTGGACCAGGAGTTTCGGGTGACTGTTCTCGGGGGATGGCCGGACGAGTGACCCAGCTCAGTTCTGGAGGCGAACCGTGTAACCCGCACTGTCGAATGCCGCCAACAATTCCGCCTTGTTGTCCGGACCCCGCGTTTCGACGGTGAGGAACACCTCCACCTCGTCCACCGCGAGTTCAGCACCGGTACGGGAGTGGATGACGTCGACCACACTGGCCCCGTTCGCACGCACCACTTCGAGTAGCGAGACGAGCGCTCCCGGTCGATCGGCGATGGTCACGTGCACGCCGAGAAACCGGCCGGCTGCGCGCAGTCCGTGCGAAATGACATGGGTGAGCAGAAGCGGATCGATGTTGCCACCGGACAGCACCGCGCACACCGGACCGGTCAGCCCGAGTTCTGCCGGAGTGCAGGTCATCAATGCCGCTACTGCGGCGACGCCGGCCGGTTCCACCACCAGCTTGGCGCGCTCGAGGCACAGCAGGAGCGCCTTCGACAGCGCATCCTCGCTTACCGTCACCACGGCATCGACATAGGCGGCCACTTCGACGAAAGGCACCGCACCCGGCTGTCCTACCGCGATACCGTCGGCCATCGTCGACATCGACGCCAGCGCGATCGGTTTACCCGCCGCCAACGATGCAGGCCACGCGGCTGCCGACGCCGCCTGCACACCGACGATCCGAACATCGGGGCGAATCGCCTTGACCGCTGCCGCGATTCCGGCGATCAGCCCGCCGCCGCCGGTAGGAACGACAATGGTGCCTACGTCCGGAAGCTGGTCGAGGATTTCGAGCCCGACTGTGCCTTGCCCGGCCACTACGTCGTCGTGATCGAAGGGGTGAACGAGGACGGCGCCCGTCCGGTCCGCGAATTCACGCGCCGCCACCAACGCCTCGTCGACGGTGGATCCGATCAGATGTACGTGGGCACCGTAGGCCTTGGTGGCCACCAGCTTGGGCAACGGCACACCGGTCGGCATGAACACCGTCGATTCGATGCCCAATTCGCTTGCCGCCCAGGCAACGCCCTGCGCATGGTTACCGGCACTGGCCGCGACCACACCGGCGGCCCGCTCCGGCTCGGACAAATTCGCGATGCGGTTGAAGGCGCCGCGCGGTTTGAACGATCCGGTCCGCTGCAGATTCTCGCACTTGAGATGAACATCGAAACCTGTCAGTTCCGAGAGAACTCGTGAGGCCACCACCGGTGTTCGACGCATGACAGGTGCAAGCAGTTCACGGGCAGCGTGAATCTGGTCGATGTGCATGTCTACCAATCTGCTGTGCGCCTGTGCCGACCGCCCGCGGTCGACACAGGCGCACAGCACAGCAAGAAGTCAGGACAGAGCTTGTTCGATATCGCCGACGAGATCCGATGCGTCCTCGATGCCCACCGACAGGCGCACCAGATCGTCGGGAACCTCGAGGGCAGATCCGGCGGTGGACGCATGCGTCATCGCGCCGGGGAACTCGATGAGGGATTCGACGCCACCGAGCGATTCCGCCAGGGTGAAGATCTCCGTGCGCGAGCACAGATCGAGCGCGGCCGCCTTTCCACCCTTGAGCCGAACCGAGATCATGCCGCCGAAGCGGCGCATCTGCTTGGCGGCGACCTGGTGAGACGGGTGTGAGGCGAGACCCGGATAGATCACGCTCTCGACAGCCGGGTGGCCGTCGAGCAGCTCGACGATCTTCTCCGCGTTGTCGCTGTGTCGTTCCATCCGCAGAGCCAAGGTCTTGATGCCGCGCAAGGTGAGGAAGACGTCGAACGGGCCCGGTACCCCACCGGAACCGTTCTGCAGGAACGCGAACGCGGTATCGAGCTCTTCGTCGTCGCAGACGAGTGCGCCGCCGATCACGTCCGAGTGCCCACCGATGTACTTGGTGGTGGAGTGCAGTGCGATGTCGGCGCCGAGCTGCAGTGGCTGCTGCAGGTACGGTGACGCAAAGGTGTTGTCCACCACGATCTTCGCGTTGCCCTCGTGCGCCACCTCGGCGAGCAGTTCGATGTCACCGATATTCAGGAGCGGGTTCGTAGGCGTCTCCACCCACACGAGCTTGGTGTTCGGTCGCATTGCGGCGCGGACGGCGTCGACGTCCGAGACCGGGGCCGGGGTGTACTCGATCCCCCACTGCGTGAACACCTTGTCGATGAGCCGGAACGTTCCGCCGTACGCGTCGTCGGGAATGACGAGGTGATCGCCGGGGCGCAGCACCGAGCGCAGCAGGCAATCGGTGGCCGCCATTCCGGAGCTGAAGGCACGCCCGTAGGTTCCGGATTCGAGAGCCGCGAGATTCGCCTCGAGCGGGCGCCGGGTCGGGTTACCGGTGCGAGCGTATTCGAAGCCGCTGCGCATGCCGCCGACGCCGTCCTGCGCGAAGGTGGAACTGGCGTAGATCGGGACGTTGACCGCGCCGGTCAACGGATCCGGTTCGTAGCCGGCATGGACTGCCTTGGTGGAGAAACCCTGCCAACTGATGCTGTCGGCCTTGCTGCGTTGCTCACTCATGGGTACCAGCCTAATAGAGGCATATCGGTACCGTCGGGCGCCGGTGTCCGGATACCCGGACGGGCCGCCTGCACTCGGCAGACGACCCGTCCGGGTATCTCGTGATCTCGATCAGGAATCAGAACTGAGGAATCCGAGCAGATCGTGGCGGGTGATGACGCCGATCGGCTTGCCGTCGTCGACCACCATCAGGGCATCGGTATCGCCCAAGGCAGTCGTGGCCGCTGAAACCGGCTCGCCGGAACCGATGAGCGGGAACGCCTTGCTCATGTGCTTCTCCACCGAATCCGCAAGGTGCGCACGGCCTTCGAAGACCGCACTGAGTAAGTCCCGTTCGGAAACGCTGCCTGCGACCTCACCGGCCATGACGGGCGGTTCGGCACCGACCACCGGCATCTGCGACACACCGTATTCGCGCAGGATCTCGATGGCGTCACGCAGCGTCTCGGACGGGTGGGTGTGAACGAGGTCCGGGAGTTCACCGGACTTGCCGCGCAGCACGTCGCCGACGGTGGGTACTGCGGTGTTGCCGTCGAGCGGAGTCCGCAAGAAGCCGTAGGACGCCATCCACTGATCGTTGAAGATCTTGGACAGGTAGCCGCGCCCACCGTCCGGAAGCAGAACGACGATCAGCGCGTCGGGACCTTCACGCTTGGCCACCTCGAGAGCGGCGACGACGGCCATGCCGCAGGATCCGCCGACGAGCAGGCCTTCCTCGCGGGCGAGACGACGGGTCATCTCGAAAGAATCCGCATCGGAGACGGCAATGATCTCGTCCGGAATCGACGGATCGTATGCCGACGGCCAGAAGTCCTCGCCGACACCTTCCACCAGGTAGGGGCGCCCGGTACCGCCCGAGTAGACGGATCCTTCGGGATCGGCGCCGATGACCTTCACCGTGCCGCCGGACACCTCCTTGAGGTAGCGACCGGTGCCGGTGATGGTTCCGCCGGTGCCCACGCCCGCGACGAAGTGGGTGATCTTGCCGTCCGTGTCGGCCCAGATCTCGGGGCCGGTGGTCTCGTAGTGACTTTCCGGTCCACCCGGGTTCGAGTACTGGTTGGGCTTCCAGGCTCCGGGAATCTCACGGGTGAGCCGGTCGGAGACGCTGTAATAACTGTTGGGGTTGTCCGGTGCGACCGCCGTCGGACAGACGACCACCTCGGCTCCGTACGCGCGCAGGACGTTGCGCTTGTCCTCACTGACCTTGTCCGGGCAGACGAAAACGCATTTGTACCCGCGTTTCTGGGCGACGAGCGCCAAACCGATTCCGGTGTTTCCCGAGGTCGGCTCCACGATGGTGCCGCCCGGCTTCAGTTCACCGGACGCCTCGGCGGCGTCGATCATCTTGACGGCGATTCGATCCTTGGAGCTTCCGCCGGGGTTGAGGTACTCGACCTTGGCGGCCACCGTGCCGTAGTTCTCGCCGGTGACGGACGTGAGTTTGACGAGTGGCGTATTGCCGATGAGGTCGACGACGTGTTCCGCGATGCGCATTTCTCCATGTTCCCAGATGCGGCGAATTGCCGCGCACGGACATCCGACACGCCTGCTTCAGTCGGGCTAGATTGGCTTCTGTGAGACGGCTGGTGAAAGCGTCGGTGGCTACCGCGGTGGCAGGTTCGGGCGGCGGCGCACTGTCATGGTTCGGCTACAACTACTTGATGTCGCAGGCCGGGGCCGCGCGCGGAGTCATCGGCCGGAACGTGGCCAAACCTCCCGAAGCAGATGGCGTGTACGCGCCCGGCGAAACGACGCCGGAACGCTGGTGGCGTGAAGTGCCGTTCGACCTTCACCTGATGATCTTCGGTGACTCCTCTGCGGCAGGCGTCGGCGCGCTCGACGCGGCGGAAGTGCCGGGCGTACGCATCGCGATCTTGTTGGCCGAGGAAACCGGCAAACGAATCCGACTGAGCACCAAAGCGATCGGCGGCGCGACGTCACGAGGTCTGAGTGGACAGGTCGACGCCATGTTCGTCGCCGGTCCCCCGCCGGACGCCGCCGTCATCTTGATCGGCGCCAACGACGTCACCGCCAAGAACGCGATCCACGCTTCCGCACGCCGACTCGGTGACGCCGTGGAACGCCTACGCGCCGGAGGCGCCGTGGTGGTTGTCGGCACCTGCCCTGATCTGGGGGTGGTGACAGCGATCCCGCAGCCGCTCCGCAGCGTCGTGCGCGAGTGGGGTCGCCGCCTTGCCGCAGCGCAATCGACGGCGACGCGCACCGCAGGCGGGCATCCGGTGCCGCTTGCCGATCTCCTGGCCAAGGAGTTCCTCGCCTCGCCCGACACCATGTTCTCCGCGGACCGCTTCCACCCGTCGGCGGCCGGATACGAACTCGCCGCCCGGCAGATCGTGCCGGTACTGGCGTCGGCTCTGGGCGAGTGGCGCGGCGGACCTCTTCCCGTCCTTCCGGACGTCTCCGCAGCTGCACAGGCGCGCACGTTCGCCGCCCGCCTCGCCCGGATGCTCACGCACCTGGGCCTGACTGCATCGATCAGGGAAACCGCAGTTCACAGCCTCGACCATCGCGCAATGCGACTGCCCGACCGCAGCGCCGGGGAGGCAACGTAAATTGAGAGTCGAAACTGCATTCAACTTACTTCGTCGTCAGGGCATCGTCTGCGCCGACGGCGAGTACACCTAAGGAGTTTTCATGCCCGAGGCAGTAATCGTCTCAGCAGTACGGTCGCCCATCGGCCGCGCAATGAAGGGTTCGCTCAAGGACATCCGCCCCGATGACCTGGCAACTCAGATGGTTGCTGCTGCCCTGGCGAAGATCCCAGAGCTGGACCCCACCGAGATCGACGACCTCATGCTCGGCGTCGGACAGCCCGCAGGCCAGTCCGGATACAATCTCGCGCGCGTCGTGTCCGTAGCTCTGGGCTACGACTTCCTTCCCGGCGTTACCGTCAACCGCTACTGTTCGTCGTCGTTGCAAACCACGCGGATGGCGCTGCACGCCATCCGCGCCGGTGAGGGCGACGTGTTCATCTCCGCCGGTGTCGAGTCGGTGTCCAGCTTCATTCACGGCAGCGCCGACGGCCTGCCGAACAGCAAGAACCCGATCTTCGACGCAGCTCAGGCGCGCACCGCCAAGCTCGCCGAAGGCGGGGTCGCCTGGACCGATCCGCGTGAGGAAGGCCTGGTCCCCGACGTGTACATCGCGATGGGCCAGACCGCCGAGAACGTCGCATCGGCCACCGGTATCAGCCGCGAAGACCAGGACCGCTGGGGCGTCCGCAGCCAGAACCGTGCCGAAGAAGCCATCAAGCGCGGATTCTTCGAACGTGAGATCACGCCGGTCACCCTGGCGGACGGCACCGTGGTCACCAAGGACGACGGTCCCCGGGCCGGCACCACCTACGAAGGCATCAGCGGTCTCAAGCCGGTATTCCGTCCTGACGGTACCGTCACCGCCGGCAATGCCTGCCCCCTCAACGACGGTGCTGCGGCCCTGGTCATCATGTCCGACACCAAGGCCAAGGCCCTCGGCCTGACTCCGCTGGCTCGCATCGTCTCCACCGGTGTGTCGGGCTTGTCCCCCGAGATCATGGGTCTGGGCCCCATCCAGGCCGTCAAGAACGCTCTGAAGATCGCCGGTAAGTCCGTCTCGGACATCGACCTGTTCGAGATCAACGAGGCGTTCGCCGTGCAGGTCATCGGGTCGGCTCGAGAGCTCGGCATCGACGAGGACAAGCTCAACATCTCCGGCGGCGCCATCGCGCTGGGACACCCCTTCGGCATGACCGGTGCTCGCATCACCAACACCCTGCTCAACAACCTGCGTGAGCAGGACAAGACCTTCGGTGTCGAGACCATGTGTGTCGGCGGCGGACAGGGTATGGCGATGGTACTCGAGCGCCTGAGCTGATGCGCTGAACCGAGACGAGGTCTCCCGTCACGAAAAACGCTCGACCGGAAGTTCCGGTCGAGCGTTTTTCGTGACTGTCGGTAAGCGTCAGTCGTTGTTGAAGTAGCTCAGCAGACGCAGGATCTCGACGTACAGCCAGACCAGAGTGATGGTGAGGCCGAACGCGACGCCCCAGGCCGCCTTCTCGGGAGCCTGCGCCCGGATCAACTGATCAGCGGCATCGAAATCGAGAAGGAAGCTGAACGCTGCGATACCGATGCAGACGAGGCTGAAGATGATCGCGATCGGACCACCGTCACGCAGGCCGAAGCCGCCGTCGGTGAAGAAACTGGCGACGAGGTTGCCCAGCGCCAGGACGACGACGCCGATGAGCGCACCGACGATCATGCGGGTCAGCCGCGGGGTGACCCGGATGGCACCGGTCTTGTAGACGACGAGCATGCCGAAGAACACACCGAACGTGCCGAGTACCGCCTGAGCGATCAGGCCCGACCCACCGACACCACCGAAGGCGACGTTGGTGAACATGAACGACAGCGCACCGAGGAAGAGACCTTCGGCGACCGCATATGCCAGCACGATGGCCGGGTTGTCCATCTTGCGACCGAAGGTTGCCACCAGGACGAGAACGAGGCCGACGAGGCCGCCGCCGATGACCAACGGACCGGCCAGGTCGGCGTTGTTGTTGACGAGGAAGTAGGAAACCAGCGCCGACAGGGTCAGAACACCGAGAGTGATGCCGGTCTTGGTGACGACGTCGTCGATGGTCATGGTCCGCGTGTCGGGACCGGTCTGGTAGGGATCGGCCGGAGCGTACTGCGCCTGACCGAACTGTTGGGTGGCCTGCGAGGCGCCCGCCGCCGCAGATCCGAACGAAGCGTATCCGCTGCCCTGTTGCTTGGGCAGGTTGCGGAACACCGGGTTGCTGGTGGTGCGCACCGTGATCATCCCTTCATCGTGGTGACCTGTGACGGTCGGTCTCAGGTTCGCCGGGCGGACCCGAGTTGGAGACACGGTCCGCGTACTTGAAAAAGTAAAGCACTCGTAATCTACAACGTCGGAGAAATTCGTGTAGTTCCCGAACCCCGCAGGATGTCCCTGCCCGCCCTCGATCCTAGGCGGATTTGGTCGAGCGCAGGACGATGAACTTCGCATTCGACGCAATGGTCTCGGTGGGGCCGATCGCCGATTTCAGTGCTCCGCGATAACCGAGATGCTTGTTGAAAACGGTCCACAGCTGTCCACCGGGTCGCAGAACTCGGCCGGCAGCGGCGAACATCGCCAGCGCTGCCCCGGCATGGACGGCGGCACCGAGATGGAATGGCGGATTCAGCACAATGAGATCCACGCTGTTGTCGGCGAGAGTGCTCGCAGCGTCGTCGCGTAGCCCACTGACTCGATCGCCGACGCCGTTGGCGGCTGCAGTAGCCAGTGCCGACGCAACGGCGGCCGACGATTGATCGGTGGCGATCACCTTCGCGTTCGGTAGTCGCTGAGCCAAGGCGGTGGCCAGGATGCCGCTTCCGCAGCCGAGGTCGACCACCACCGACGGATCGCGATACTCGATCTTGTCGAGATTCTCGAGCAGTAACCGGGTGCCGATGTCGAGGGCTGCGCCCGCGAAGACCGGGCCGTGGGCGATCACCTCGAGATCGAACTCGTCGAGCCGCGCGGCTGTCGGGAACGTCACCGTGACATCCGGCCTGGGGGTCTCGGCGATCAACACCCGAGACTTCTGCCGGCCACGGGAGGCACGTACTTCGGAAAATGATTCCGCGAGAACCTGATTCATTGCCGTTGTGATGTGTTTGTCACGTCCGCCGGCGAACACACGCACCTCGGGATCGGCGTGGACGGCAATCAACTGGCCTATCTCGGCGAGCGCCGCCAGACTTCGAGGGAGTTGCATCAGAACAACTTTCGCACCGCTCAACAAGTCCGAGCCCAGTTGTTCCGACGTGTAGGACTCGGTGATACCGAGTTCGCGGGCATTGTTCGCCAACGCGAGTTCACCGGTGAGCCCGTCCTGATGCACCCGCAGACCCGACGCGCCGTGGAGAACGGCAGCTCCGGCCGTGAGCGCACCGTGATGGTCTCCGATCACGACCACCGAGCCGGTTTCGGCGGCGGCGAGCTCTGGCGCCGCCTCGTCGAGGATCAGGCGATCTGCGGCATCGACAGCGAAAAGGTTGGGTGCCTCGATATCGGGGAACCGACGCAGACGATCGAACATTTCTGAAGCATCGGACACTGCTGTGGGATCGGACACTGCTGTGGGGTCGGACATGAGAACAAGTATCCCAGGAAGATGCCGGGCACTCGACCAATCAGCCGGTCATCCACTGCACGACGTTGCCCACGTCCTCGCGGGTGGTGCGGAACTTGTTCACCGGGTGCTCGGTGTCCGGATAACCGAACGAAATAGCACACACCACTTTGCGGGTGTCGTCGATGCCGAAGTAGCGGCGGATGAAAGTAGAGCTGCCTGCCAACGCGGCCTGGGGAATGGTCCCGACACCCAGGCTCGTGGCCGCGAGGAGAAACGTGTCGACGTACAACCCGCAATCGACGGCTCCGTACGTGCCCAGCGCTTCCTCCGTGGTGACGATGGCGACGTGCGGGGCGCCGAAGAGCTGGAAATTCTTCATGGTCTGCGCAGCGGACGCCGCGCGATCACCGCGCTCGATCCCGACACTGTCGTACAAGGCCATCGCGCACTCGAATCTGCGGGCCTTGTATTCACCTTCGTACGCGCGAGGGAACTCGAAGTCGGGTTCTTGCGGATTGGCAATCACGTACTCGCCGAGGGCCGCCCGAAATCGCTCTGTCCCCTCGCCCTCGGTGATCGAAACCTGCCACGGCTGTGTGTTACACCATGACGGGGTCTTCTGCGCCAGGCGCAGAATCTCCTCGATCACCGCGCGGGGTACCTGACGGTCCTGGTACGCACGGCAGCTTGTCCGCCCGTCCAACAACGATTCCAAGTTCGCACTCGTACCGGAAATCTCGTCCATGGTTTCCTCACTCGACAGTTGGTCCGCTGTTCGCACCCTAGATCGGCACGTCTTCGATCGCGACGGCGGGCCGCCGTCGTCACCCGTTCTCCGCGATCACAGCCCTGGCCTGATACTCGGCGATGACCTTGTGCACGTCGTCGGGAAGCATCGGTTGGCCTTCGAGGTATCCCTGAATCACGGTGCATCCGCAGTCTGCCACGATTGTGCGTTGACGCTCGGTCTCGACTCCTTCGGCGATGGTTTCCAGGCCCAGGGACGAGGCGATCACGACGATCGACCGGAAGACCGCGATTCTCGATTCCGAGCCTTCGGTCCCCAATGGGTCCACGAGCGCACGATCGATCTTCAGGCGATCGAGTGGAAGGTCGGCCAGACTCGCAACCGACGAAAACCCCGTTCCGAAATCGTCCATGGCAATAGCGACTCCCAGTTCGGACAGCTGAACGAGAACATCGCGATCTGCCGCGTCGATCACCAGCGACTCGGTCACCTCGATTTCCAGCCGCCGTGGATCGATTCCGTATTGCGTCAACGTCTCACGCACGGATTCGACATAGCCGCTCGATCGTAACTGCACCTGCGAGACGTTCACCGCGATCCGAATGTCGACAGGCCATGAAGCTGCCTCGGCGCATGCCTTGCGTAACGCCTGCGCGCCGATGGGCACGATCAGACCGGTCTCCTCGGCCACCGAGATGAAGTCGGCCGGCGCCACGGTTCCCGAGGTGGGGTGGTTCCACCGCAGCAGCGCTTCGAACCCCACCAGGACGCCCGTTCCGGCTGCCACCTGCGGCTGATACGCCAGCGAGAATTCGTCCGCGTTGGATGCACGACGCAGATCGAGAAGTGCACGGGCTCTACCGTTCGCCTTTTCTCGCAGCGTCGAGTCGAACCGTCCGATCCTGTTCCGGCCCGCGGCTTTTGCCTGGTACAGGGCCAGGTCGGCCACGATCAGCAGGCCGTCGAGGCTGTTCGTGTCTTCCGGATACGACCCGTACCCGAGGCTCCCTCGGAGCCGGATCTCGTTTCCTGCCACCGCATAAGGTTCGTCGAATATGCCCAGTGCAGCCTGGAAACGCGCGGCGATGTCGGCACCCGACTCCTCGAATGCGATTGCGAACTCGTCACCACCGAGCCGTGCACATATCGCCGGTGGTCGCACCACGTCGTCGAGACGTGCCGCGACGTCACGCAGCACGTCGTCACCGACGTTGTGGCCGAATCTGTCGTTGATGGATTTGAAGTTGTCGAGATCGAGAATCGCGAACCAGACAACTCGATCGCCCTCGATCATCGAGGACAGTCGAGAGGTGAGGCTGTAGCGATTCCGCAGACCTGTCAGCGAATCGATCTCGGCCAGTCTGAGGATGTTCTCGCGCTGCTGATGCGAGTGCGTGACATCTGAACCGACCCCACGCCAGCCGGACACCACACCGGCCTCTCGCACCGGGTGACCGGAGAACGACCACCACCGACTCAAACCGCCGACACGTACCCGTATTCGCACGTCGTGGAAGCTGCTGCCGTCGGCGAAGAAGGTATCGAGTCGCTCCAGTGTCTGCGGACCTGCGGCGAAGGTGTCCGCGCCGATCCCGACCAGGATCTCACGCAAGGTCCGTCCGCGGAGTTTCGCTGCCGGCAGACCGACGTGCTCGGCGAAGCGATAGGTCACCGCGGGCAGCACGGCGTGCCGGTCGGCTTCCCACAACCAGTCGCGGGCCTCGTCCTCGAGGTCGCTGAGCAGTAGGTCGACAAGGTCTCGTTCGTCCTGAGAGGCCACCTCTGCTCGTATTCTGGTGACGAACAGATCCGCCAGTGCCCGGCTCCCGCCGTAGAGTGCAACCAGGTACACCGCCAGAGTTCCGAGAAGGACGTAACGGGTGGGCGCCGGCTCGAGCCAGAAGGTCCATCCCAGTCCCGCACCCATGATGACCACCCACGACAACGCTGCGATTCGGAACATCGACAGCGCGAACAGCCCTACCGACACCGCGCCGACCACGGTCGAGGCGAACACCAACTGGTCGTCGTCGTCGAGATCCGGAAACAACCTGCGGGCCAACCACACCAGCAGGAGCGCCCATACTGCGGCCTGCAATTGGAGGACCCCGAAGTCCGCGACTGTCGCCGAGCGGCCGCCGATTCGTCTCCGGACAATCCAGAAGGCCATGAACGCACCATTGGTGACGACCACGGTCGTGGGCCAGAACCACTGGAACCATCCTGCCTCCACGGGCAGGACCACCATGAGCACGCTCAGCGATACCGCGACCACGAGAAACGTCGGCGGCATCATTCGAGCGGCGAACAGGACACCACGATCGAACAACGTGCGCTGTTCGTACAGCGAGGCCGTCCCCGACGACCACCGCGGGTCGATCAGCCGGAGCAGTCCCGCCTGCCTCGGTCGACGCGTGATCGGTCGTTCACCCACGCGTACCTGCCAGGTGCTCTTTCAACTCGCCGAGTGTGAGCGGACCACCGGTGGCGATATTGCCCTGGACCGCGTCCGCACCGGCCCGACGTGCACTGTCCAGTTGCTCGTCGGAGTCGACGCCGAGCACTATCGACTGCATTCCGAGCGCACCGACCAAGTCCACTATCGCCTCGAGGATCGGGGTACCCGGTTCGCTGTCGCCGATCGCACCCGCAAACGATCTGTCGATGCGCACCCTGGCGAACGGCAGTTCCGACAGTGTGGCGAGAGCGGAAAAACCGATGCCGAACTCGTCGACGGTCAGCACGACACCGAGCTGGGCCACGTCTCGGATGGATGCCGGAACGTTCTGTTCGATCGCCGACGATTCCGTCAGCTCCAGCTCCAGCCGCTGCGCTGCCACACCCCAGCGCCTCAGTGCGGAGTCGACTGCGGCGATGTACGAGGTGGAATCGAGTTGCCGCGCGGTGACGGCAAAGGCAACTCGCACGTCTGACGGTAGTTGCGCTGCGGCGTGGCAGGCCAGATCGACCGTCATCTCACCGAGCGAACCGGTCAGACCCGCGTCCTCGGCGGCCCGCGTGAACTCGGGTTGCTCGATCGGGCCCAGTTCCGGATCGTTCCACACGAGTTTGATTTCAGCGGCCACGACGTGCTCACCTCGAGTGCTGACCTGAGGCAGATAGGTCACGTCGAATTTCCGGGCCGCGATCGCCGCGCCGACGTTTTCCAGCAGGTGCGCACGCCGAGCCGCGATCGCTCGAAGATCATCGCTGTAGCGGCGCATCGTGCCACGGCCGGAACTCTTGGCCGCGAACAGCGCCAAGTCGGCAGCCGTGGTCAATTCGTCCGCCGTCGCCGACCGTTCGGTCGGTACGAAATAGCCGATGCTGCAGCCGATCTCCAAGCGAGTCCCGAACACCGCAATGGGCTCGTGCAATGCGTCGACATAGCGTTCGAGGATGCGCAGGACCTGCGCTTCGTCGTCGACATCGGTGAAGAGGATGGCAAACTCGTCACCGCCGAGCCTGGCACACAACTGCGCCATTCCACCGACGTCGGACAACCGCGATGCCACCTCACGCAGCACGTCGTCTCCGATCGTGTGTCCCAACGTGTCGTTGACCGATTTGAAGTCGTCGAGATCGAGCATTGCCAACGCTATCCGGTTCGGACCGGCAGGTGCCGTGCGCAGCAGACGCTCGAGTTCGGTCCAGAAACTGTGTCGATTCGGCATACCGGTCAAGGCGTCGATCTTGCCCATACGGATCATCCGGTCACTTTGGATCTTGGCGTCGGTTATGTCGGTGGCAACTCCTCGCCACACCAGATCCGACGGGCCGATACCTTCGGTGGGTCGACCGCTGAGCTGCCACCATCGAATCTCCCCTCGCAGCCGAGCCGGGATGACGACGTCGAAGAACGCGGATTTCGATTGCCGCGCCGCCCGCAGCTGCATCAGTGCGTCGATACCGCCGGCTATCTTGTGAGTTCCGAGTTCCAAGAACAAGTCCTGCCATTGCGCCCCGACCCCGCGATCGGGGTCGGTTCCCACCTCGACTGCCAGTTTGGTGGGTATCCGCGACAGGGTCCCGTTCATGTCGATCTCCCAAACGAAATCCCCGGCGTTTCCGTGGAGGTCGTCGAGCAGGATCCGCGACATTGCCCGCTCGGATTCGGCACCCACTTCCGCCCGATACCGAGCCTCGAAGTTTCCGGAGACCACTACCGCGCCGACGACGAGTGCACTCCCGTAGGCGATCATCGCGATCATCAGCTTCGACAACTCGGGCGTACCCTGCTGCCAGAACGCAACACCGAGGAACACGATGTTCGACAACACCCAGGTGGTGCCCAGCGATCTCAGCATTGCCGTGCCCAGGGCACCCGCCGCCATGATCACCGCAAGTACGACGCTGAGCACCAGATCACCCGCATGATCGAGTCTCGGATAGAGCACGATCGCGAGCGAGGAGTACAGAAGTCCGACGACAACGAAGGCAACCATCAAGAACGCGTGCCCGACCACGTGGGAGAACGCCATCGTTCCTCGCCGGATCCGGATCCCCACCACCAGGCCGATACCACCGATCGAGCCGGCGATCCACGGCCACAGCTTGCCGTAGAGACCGGCGTCGGGGGGAATGAGGAAGAAAAGTAGTCCCGCGACGGTCACGAGGTGAAGCGTTGCCGCCCACGGCAACAGCCCCAGTGTCACCCTGACCTGCTCGTGGGCGACCTCGGAACGCTGGTTACGCGTGAGTGCGTACTGGTTCGAGACTCCGGGCGGACGACGTTCGGATGCCATGCCCCGCCTCCACGTCATGTCCTGCGCCTGCACGATCGCCGCGAGCTGATCGATGGCAATTGTTGCGTAATTCGCGACAACTCTTCCCCCTGCGCGAGTCCGGACGCATCGAAAAGGGCCTGGACTGCTCCTCCCAACATTAGCCGGCAAACGCGGGGCTCGCCCGCCGGCAGACTCGAACCGATACCTGAACGCCGCCGATCGACAGTACTAACGGAACGTATCGCCCGCAGTAATCGCAACTGAAGTTCCGTGGACCAGCTTGATCTCGGCGTGTCGCGCAGTGACGGCACCGGCATCCTCTCAGGGACAATGGAACGCGACCGCCACTCACGTCGACGTACGCCGTCGGCTCGCACCACGATCGAACTTTCAGTAGTTCAGAGAAGGACTCGCGTCATGGCTATCGATTACAACCGTCCATCGAACGGGCACGATCCACAGTCTGCCCCGGTCAGCCTGAGTAAGATCACACTCAGCAAATCAGCCCCGACGGTCAGCCTGTCCAAGGCCGGGCAGGCACAGGGGAACATGCGTGTGAACCTCAACTGGTCGCAGGGCGTCGCCCCGAAGAAGACCGGATTTCTCGCGAAACTCGCCGCGATCGGGGCGCCGTCCGGAGCCGTGGATCTCGATCTCGGGTGTCTGTACGAGCTCGCCGACGGCACCAAAGGAGTTGTCCAAGCACTGGGGAACAGTTTCGGTTCGATTTCGAGTGCCCCGTTCATCAGTCTTGACGGCGATGATCGAAGCGGCGCGGGCGCAGGCGGCGAGAACATGCATGTCAACCTCGCCGATCCGAGCGTGTTCCGGCGCATTCTCGTATTCGCCATGATCTACGACGGTGCACCGAACTGGGCAGCGGTCGACGGCGTGGTCACACTCTTTCCCACCAGCGGTCCTCAGGTGGAGGTGCGGCTCGATTCTGCGGTCGACCAGGCGCGCATCTGCGCCATCGCGTTGATTCAGAGCTCGGGGCAGGGAGTGACCGTCACACGCGAAGTTCAGTACATCAACGGCAGTCAGTCGGATCTCGACCGTGCATACAGCTGGGGGCTGAACTGGACCGCAGGCCGCAAGTAGACCACCGGCGGTAAACACCGCGTTCGGTGTGTACCGCCGACAGTAGACACATCAGCACACTGCAGATCTCCCTGGATTCCCCTCGATTCCAGGCAGATCTGCAGTTGTGGATGATGAGGACAAACTGCTAGTTGATTGTTAAACTACTTTTGCCCGATCATCCAGCCGATGGAGACAGCCCATGCCCGACACCGCCACTCGCCACCCGTCACTGCGCTCGCGCGTGGCATACGTCGCCGGCGCTGTAGCCGTCACAGCACTCGTTCTGCTGGGTGCCCACGCGGCCGACCCGGATCGCAACCAGGACATCTCCATGGGCTCCACCACAACCTCCGCGATCGTCGCCGGCAACTGAAACACCTGCCATGAGCGCTCAGTGCGCTACTGGGCAACGGCCCTTCAGCTGATCGAACATGATGCCGACGTCGAAGTAATGCTCGGAGGAGACGATCTTCAGGTCGTCGTTCAAGGTCACCACCGACGTGCCGAACATCTCGAATTCACCGCCGTCGCCGGCCACGCCGTCGAAGACTCCGGTCATCGTGCCCCAGTGCCGCCACTGCAGAGTTGCAACCGGCAGCGCGACGGTCAACCTGGTCAACTCCCACAGGAAACCCTCCGGGAAAGCCTGGTGAAAAACTACTTCCGATGAATCGAAGTCGTGCTCGGACGCCCGATAGTCCGGACGTTCACCGATGAACCAGTTGTATGCACCCTTGTCGGCGACTTCCTGCGCCGTTACCGCCGGCCCACCGTTGGTCTTCATCGTGAACACTGTGGGATCGACCGATATCCACGTGGCCGCGTCAGCCTTGTACGACGCCTCCATCTCGAACACCCTCACGAGGTTGGTAACCGAATCCTCGAGGCTCCCCTCCTCGAAGTTCACCTGACGCTCCGCCGCCAACCGGTCCATCGTCAAGGTGTAGTCGGGCTTACCACTACGCCATACCGAAACATCTTCGGCTGCAATTACATCCGCACGCGGACTCAACCAGAGCGGTCTTGTCGTCGCAGTCATGAACGGTCCCCCAGGTCCACTTACACTTGAAATATCCACAGCCACATCGCTGCCCTGCAGCCACTCCCCGGCCACAGCGCCTCACGAGAATCACACGAGCCGATCGCGTTGTCCATTCAGCACCGGCTCGCAATTCGGACAGGATTTCCTGCGGCCCTTCGAACTACGCGCCAGGCCGTGCCGACCTTTCCTCTTACAGGTCAACAGCATTCGCTGCGGAACGGAAAAACCGTCCGAGCCATCCAATACTCAGATTTGCGGCTATTCCGACCTAAGTCCTCGATATCCACACGTAGAGCCCGAAACCGTCGCACCCGAAACGGCGGCGACGCCCGCTCCGCATCCTGCATGCAGTACACACCTCGTAGAATGTGACACGATGCGAATCGGACAACGGAGGTACGTGTGGCGGGCAACGAAAAGACCCGACAGCCGCCACGCGGCCGGCCCCGAACCATCACGCGCGAAGCGTTGGTGGCCGCCGGGATCAAGGCAACCTTGCCCGCCGTCACGATCGCTGGAATCTCGGCAGAGCTGGGCGTCTCCTCCGTCGCGCTGTACAAGCACGTTCCCTCACAGCGCGATCTGCGCCTTCTGGTGGCCGAGGGAATCCTCGAACAGTGGCAGCCGCCCGCGCCGTCCACCGTCGACCTGGTCGACTATCTCACCGATATCGCGATATCCCTGCGTGAACTCGTGATCTCCCACCCCGGAATTGCCGACTATCTGGCCCGCCTGGAATCGGGATCACGGGTGAGTCTGATGAAATTCGAGGCGACCCAGCGCCGGCTTGTCGAGTTGGGGCTCGAACCGTGGCAGTCGTCCTGGATGGCGTCGACCGTCGCCCAGTACGCACTCGGGGTGACAGCGGTCTTCGACACGGAAACGTCGCGCGAGCACCGCAGCGGTGTTCTGGCCGAACTCACCGACGATTTCGAGGTGCTACCGATCAAACACGCCCACGCCCATGCTCTCGGGGACGAAGCCGTCTTCCGATGGGGCGTGCGCGGCCTGATCCGGGGATGCCTCACCCAACTGGCCGACGACGATCCGCGACCGGTTGACCTCTAGAGTCTTCCCACGTACGGCTTCAGGAGATCGATCAGGTAGGGAATGCTCGCCGCGTTCGGCGAATTGAATCCCGCGCTGACCGTGATATCGGTGGCCAGGACACGGTCGGCGCGCACGACGTCGAGGTTGCGATACAGCGGATCAGCTTCCAGATCGGACAAGCTCTGTGGACTGGTGCCCGAGACGACGAGCACGTCGGCGTTGTCCAACAACGAGAGTTGCTCACGGGAGACCCCCACCCGTTCGTCGGACCGCGACGGATCGATCGTCGCCGTGGCGAACCCGAGAGCGGAGAGGAATCTACCCGCGGAAGCGTCTGGACTGTTGACGAATGCCACCTGCTCCCCGAGAACGTACGCCACGGCAATGGACTTTCCGGCAATCTGAGGATTCGACGTTCGTATCCCGTCGATCGCGTCGTTCGCCCGCCCGATCAGCGCCTCGGCTTCGTCGCTCACTCCGAGAGCGAGACCGATCTGTCGCGTCTGGCCTTCCCATGCCCCGCGCTCGGTTCCCTTGCCCGAATCGGTGTGGGTGATGGTTGGCGCTATCGCGTCGAGCACGGCGAACATGTTGTCGTCGATCAGCCATTGTGGCCCTGCGATCAGATCCGGTTCCAGCGCCGCAAGTTGTTCGACGTTGATCTGACCGGCGGGAATGACCTCGACATCCGCGCCTTCGAGAGCGTCGGCAACCCAGGGCCCGAGTGGCACGGCTGCATTGGGTCCGTCGGTTCGGTACGCCACCGGCATCGTACCGAGCGCGACGATCGGCGAGAGATAGTCGTCGGAGAGTGCGATCACCCGCGTCGGCCGCGTCGGGATCGTCACGTCACCATGCGTCGTCGACACGGTCACCGGGAACGCCGCATCCGTCGCCGATGCCGGAGCGTCGCCACGCGAGTCACCCCCGGAGTCACATGCGGACAACGTCGCACCCAGGATCACCGCCAGTCCCACGACAGCCGTCCACGACTTCCATCTCGTACCCATGCCGACACCATCCTTCGTTCCCAATCCAACATTAGTTTAGTTAGGTTAAACTAAATAACACTTCACACGTACGGAGGGTGACAATGCAAGGGATTCGAGAGATGGTTCGCGCCTGCGCCCAGGGCGATCGCGAACGGCTGACCTGCACGGCGACAGTGACGAAGGTGTCCAGAATCTCCCGACATTTCATTCGAATACAGCTGACCAGTCCCGGCTTCGACCGGTACACGCCCGCCCCGGCCGACGCCTTCAGGCTCCTCCTCCCCCAGCATGCTCGAGCATCACCGACCGGCGAGGAAGGCATTCCGGCCCGTGTTTCGATGCGGGCCTTCACCGTGCACTCGTTCGACCGTCGATCCCGCACACTCGAATTCGACGTACTCGACCATGCACACGGTCTGGTTGCGAACTGGCTGGGCTCCATCGTCATCGGATCGGCCGTCGAGTTCATCGGAATCCGAAGGGAGTTCGCGCTCGATCCGTCGACGACCGGACTCGTCGTGATTGCCGACGCCTGCGCGTTGCCCGCCGCAAGTGCCGTGCTGGGGGCCTCCGCGGAAATTCCGTACGTTCACGCCCTTCTCGAAGTCCCGCACAGCGAAGACTTCCGCCTCGTTCCGGAGTCGGTGTCGACACACTGGCTGGTGTGCGAAAACTCGTCGGCAGGCCTCGGCAGCAGCCTCGAGCAACTCGTGCTCGAGCAGCCACCGTTCCCTCCCGGTACTCAGTTCTGGCTTGCGGCCGAGTCCGGAGTTGTGCAAAGAATTCGCCGGTATCTGTTGAACGACTGCGAAATTCCGCTGAGTTCACTCCACGCGTACGCGTACTGGAAATACAGCGTCACCGCCGACGAACGCGACGCACGCGACCTCGCGGCTTACACCGCCGCATCCGAGAGCGGCGCCGACGTTCTCGATCCGGAGGTGGTCGACCGGATCGAGTTCGGCCGCAGCCTCCTACCCGAAGACACGAATACGAGGTGAAATCGGGGGTGAATTTTTTCTGGAACACTCCACGGCAATCCGTTACATGCCGGCATTACCTGTAACTTCTTCAGCGGACTGTTCGCGCGCACGCGGCGATCGGCGACGCACAGGGAGGCCATGCTCATGCTCGGCAGCTACCGGCCTAACCGCGCAGACCTTCCCGAACTACCTTTCGGCACCGAAGGGGTGCCACGGCGAGCACAATTGGCCAAACTTGATCGCCACGCATCACTGACCGTCATCCGCGCACCTAGAGGCTACGGTAAAACCACCCTGATCGCCTCGTGGCTGCGCACGGTCCCGGTCACCGAACGCGTCTTCGTCTGGATCGCCGAACCTGATCCGCACATGACGGCGCGGCAGTACTTCAACCGCGTGCGACGTCACCTCCACGAGGCCGGAATCGATCTCCGGACGCCGGTTGCCGAACCGGATCACGATCCTGTCGCCGACATCATCGGTGCCCTGAGCACTGTAGTGCGCCCCGTCGCACTCGTACTGATCAGACCCGACAAAATCGACGCAAGAGTGGACGATCAACTCGTCGACATCGTCAACCGCTGCCCGAAACTCAGCATCATCGTGACGCTCACCGGCCGCACCTCGTTTCCCGAACCGCATCTACTCGACGTCGAACAGGAATCCGTCACGGCGACGGACCTACTCCACAGTCTCGACGACACGAAGAACGTGATCACGGGAGCGGGCGCAAAGCTCCATTCGGGCGAAGCGGAGTGCATCCACTCGACAGTCGGTGGCCTACCCGTTCTGGTGCGTCGCGCAGTTTCGGTGGTCAAGAATCTTCCGGCCACAGCTGGTCGTAAACCCGTTCTGGAGCACAATCTTCGTCAGATGCTCGAACATTACACCAATGAATTCGTCCTGCGCGAAGCAAAGCTGTTCGGACAGTACGATTTTGCGTTCGCAACGTCGATCGCACAAACCCTGACCGTCGAGCTCGCCGGACACCTCTACGAATCGTCGGACAGTGTCGAGCAGACGCGGGAGCGACTCCTCGCACTCGAAGCGTCGGGCATCCTCCTGCACCTTCCGACCGAAACTCAGGAAACCTGGGCGTTCGCGGCACCGATCCGCGTGTCACTACTCGCACTCCAAACTCGCACGGGACTCGACCTGCCACAACGCCTGACCGATCTCGCGTACTACCTGCTCGAGGCCGGAAACCGGACGTCAGCGCTCGACTACGCGGTCGAGGCACAGAACTGGGACCTGGCCGCCCAGATCATCGAACAGCACTGGGTGTCCCTGATCGTCGACGACCTGGCATCGGTACGATCGGCGTACCAGCAGATACCCGCCGCAGTCGCCGACCGGAATCCCGCTGTCCAGGCCGGCCGCAACCTGTTCACGCGATACCAGGCCGATCACATGAGCATGGACAGCACTCTTCCCGAATCGATCACCGAATTACGCTCTCTCGGAGCAAGTCCAGGTGCCGGAATCGCGCTGATCAACGGTTGCGTTCAGGCACTCATGCAGATCCATTTCGGCGAGTACGACCGTGCAGCACAGACCACCGGGCGCCTGATCGTCCTCAGCCAGAGTGTCCTGGAGCATGATTCGGAGTCGATCAGCGCCCAACTCCCCCTGATGCGAATGCAGTGGGCCGTCACGTATCAATTGACCGGCCGATTCACAGACTCGAGCGCCAAGGCGCGAGAAGCATACTGGGGCAGCATCTCCCACGGTCTTGATTTCGCCGCCCGCAACGCCGCGGGCATCGTCGCGATGAACTGGGCAATAGTCGGCGAACCCACTCAGGCCCGATACTGGTCCGACCTCGAGAACAAACACCTGGGCGCGAAGACGAACCTGGAGCCGGTAGTCAAGGTCGCCGGTCTGACGGCACGAGTATTGACGTCCGTCGACGTCCTCGACCTCGACGCCGCGGAGCGCGCGCTCGCCGAACTGGGCCATCCGACCGCGAGCGAAGAACTCTGGGTGGGGGAATCGTGGGCGTTCGTCGTGTACGCGCACAGCCAGTTCGCGCTTGCCCGCAACAAGGCGTTCGCAGCACTGTCGCTACTGCACCGGACCATTGCCGCTCATACAGCGCAATGCAATCCCACGTCCTTCGCATTGCCACTGATGCGCTCTGCCGAGATCGATCTGCTGATCGCGCTCGGAGAAGGCAACCGGGCCGAGGCACTGGCTGCCACCGTCGATACCCCGTCGGCAAACCCTTGGACGTTGGTTTCCGTTGCACGCCTGCGGCAACGGTCCGGAAACAACGATTCCGCAATCGCCCTGTGCCACCAGTTCGACTGGGCAGGTGAGCCGTACCCCCGAGCGCATATGGAATCGCTGTTGATCCAAGCTGTTGCGTACGCCGAACTGGGTGACGAATCTCGCGCGTCCGACGCCTGGTCGAAAGCATGTGCCATCGCAGATCAAACGGGACTGCTTCGACCCTTCTCGACCATCGCGTACACAGATATCGATAGACTGGAATCGGCGGCACCGACCCACTCGTGCGCCCTTGCCGATTTCATGGAAACGTCTGCGCTCGAAATATTTCCGCGATCCGTACACATCGTCAGTCTGACCGATCGGGAGCAGCTGGTCCTGACCTTCCTCTCCCGGAACATGGGGTCGGCAGCTATCGCCGTCGAATTGTACGTCTCCGCGAATACCGTCAAGAGTCAGCTGCGAACCTTGTACAAGAAACTCGACGTGCACAACCGCGACGAAGCGATCGCGAAAGCGCACTCTCTCGGATTCATCTGACGCCAACACCGATGGCAGGCTCGCCTATCCCGCCCGTGACCAGAGCGGCCGAGCCGTGGTCAGGAGGCACGAGAAGTACCGATAACTCGATTCTTCCGTTCGCGGCGTCCATTCTCGTTGCAACGCAGGTTGTCGAGAAGATCATGCAATCGAGCAACCTCCAGGTGCGCGGGCTGATCGGTCTCGTCGTCGTTGCCGTGGCACTCGGATGGCTGACACTGCTCGACGCCGACGCCGAGTACTCGACAGGGATGTTCGCGCAGCTCATGGTGAAGGGACTAGGGGTCGGCACTGCCCTCGTCCCGTTCTCCGTCGTCATCGTGTCGAGTACCGCACTACAGGGCACCGGTATCACGGCCGGAATCCTGCAAACCACACTCACAATCGGTAGTTCTCTCGGTGTCAATGCTGCTACTGATTGCGTTCGACAGTCATGACGGGAACGAATTCGATGCCATCAGTACCGTATTCGCGGGCACGACCGGTTCTCGATGATCGGCTTCGCCGTGACAGATCTTTTCTGGTTTCCACCTGGCCGAGCCGGCGTTACCCGCCAGGCGAGGTGAGGACGATCCCACGAAACTTCTCGACTCCGATTAGCTGGTGCGCAGATCCGACGTCGACGAACCGTTCAGCTTCAGTGTTCGTCGCAGCACCGAAACCATTGCGGCTACACTGATCGCGTCGGCATTTCGGCCGTCCCTGCACCGCCTGCGCCACGTCACGGCGTTCCACATGAGAATTCTCCACGAACGGGCCTCAGTCTTTTCCCGCCGATGAGGCGACATCGACCGCGCACCCCCAGATCGGACGGCGCGGCACTGCAATTGCTGGCCGAATGGCGCAGCCACGTCCAACGCACCGAAGACCGAGTTCGTCGTGGTAACGAACCTCCTGCCTCGCGGTGGCAGGACCAGAGCGGCCCCACCGGATGTCCGGCATGTGACGGCGAGGTCCGGCACGATCCTCGCGCTCGTCTCGAAGCTCTGATCCGCGGCGGCGGCAGACGTGCCCATCGATTGGCGGCGGAGGTGGCCCGACTCGACGATCGCTACCGAGACGTGACCGTCGAAAACGGCGCACCGTCAGCGCTTCCCTGGTGGAATCGTCGGATGCCGTGGCGCTAACCCCATGGGCGGGCGGCCCGGTCTCCGCGCAGACTTGCATCGACGAGCATCGCCGTCACGACAGTGAACGCGACTACTGCTGTCACCACCGACGAGATCGACCCGAACCCGACCACCAGTGCCACTACGAGGTGGAGGGCGAGGCCGAACGTGCCGACATATCCCGTGCGCCTCAGGTACGGCGCTGCGACACGGTGTGCGACTTGCCAGGCCTGCGGTGTGGCCATCGTTGCGGCCGTTCGTATCCCGATCACAGCGCTCGGCTGATCGCCGATGAACCTCGGCATGAAGAACCCGACCGCTACCAACATCACCGTCCCTGCGGAAAGGCACAACGACAGCGCTGTAAGTTCACCGGCCTCCATAGAACGAGTATGTACGAATTCACTGAAATTTCCACAAGCGCCGCCAGCGCGAATTATCGTTCCGCTCTGATTCAGATCAGAACACCACCAGTGTGTTCCGCGACAAACGTGGGCTTTCGTGCTGTGCTGTCGCCCGTCGATCTCGGGATACTCTCGAAGTAGCGGCGACAAGCACACCCGATATCGACATGGACTCACGCGCACGCTACTGTCTTGGACGAATCATTCCTCCCAGAGGATTCCTGAGAAGTCGCCGTTCGCTCACGCAGACGGCGGCTTTTCTGATTCTCGGTACAGTCTTCATTCGGATCGCCCGATAGGCCGTCGTCACAGCTGTAGTATTCGCAGGGTCGATCGTGTACGAAGCATCGACCGACCTGGCCACCTGCCTTCGTCTGCGCGGCTCGCCCGATCTGGGCAGGAGCCCCGCGACCCCACTCAGTGCGGCGTCGCACCTAGACGAACTCGAATGCTGCGCGCATAGCGTGCCCCCAGTCGGACTCGAACCGACACTTGACGGATTTTAAGTCCGTTGCCTCTGCCAATTGGGCTATAGGGGCTCACCGCCCCGGTTGCTCGGGGACGGTCTCAGACTAGCGGGTGGGTTCCGGGCCGGTGAGAGGCCCTACCGATTTCCCGGAATCCATCCGGCATAGTCTTGTGGTACAGGCGAACTCAGGCGATCGAGAGTGCGATACCGTCGAGGATGTCGTGCTCGCTGACCACCAGTTCGGAGATCCCGGCTTTCTCACTCAGCGCGTCGGCCAAGACGGTGGTGACGATCGCTCCCCCACCGATGACGTCGACGCGCCCCGGATGCATGGGTCCGAACGCAGCGCGCTCGCTGCGCGGCATGGTGATCAGCCGGTTGCAGACCTCCGCCAACTGGTCGAACGAGATCCGCGACAGGTGTACCTTCTCCGCGTCGTACTCGGGAAGATCTTGCGCGATTGCCGCCAGCGTGGTCATGGTGCCGGCAACACCTACCCAGGTGTGGGCCTGCCCCACCGGAACGGCGGCAAATGCCTCGGCAAGTTTCTCGGTTGCGAAAGCCCGCGCTTCGCTCACCTGTTCGGCGGTGGGCGGGTCGGACGGCAAGCAGCGCTCGGTGACCCGCACGCAACCGATGTCGGTGGAGTAGGCAGCCTGCACACCGTCGGCGTCGCCGAGAACAACTTCGGTGGAACCGCCGCCCAGATCGACGACCACAAACGGACCCTCCGACGGATCCAGCTCACCCACAGCGCCGCTGAACGAAAGTCTGGCTTCTTCGTCGCCGCTGATGACCTCGGCTCCGGCCCCGGCGACGACTGCGCCCAGCACCGTCTGCGTCATGGCGAAGAAGTCGTCACGATTGGCGGCGTCACGGGTTGCCGAGGTGGCAACCATGCGCACTGCGGTCGCACCGGCTTCTTCGATCATCGACGCGTACTCGACGAGCGCCACCCGAGTTCGCTCGATGGCTTCGGGCGCAAAGGACCCGGTGGCGTCGACGCCCTGGCCCAGCCGGACCACCCGCATCTCGCGACGGACGTCGGTCAGAGCGCCGTCCGCGCCGACGTCGGCGATGAGCAAGCGGATGGAGTTGGTGCCGCAGTCGACGGCGGCGACGCGACGAGTCACTGCTTCGCTGCGGCGTCGTCGATGCCGGGCCAGTCGGCGGGAATCGCTGTTCCCCGCAGCTTTCCGTGCGCAGCCAGTGCTACCGACTCGTCGCCGAGCGGGTTGACGCCCGGGCCCTTCGCGAGTGAATGGGCCATGAGGACGTGCAGGCATTTGACGCGGTCCGGCATCCCGCCACCGGCGAAATCGGTGCCCAGGGATTCGATGGCGTCACGCTCGGCGAGATACGACTCGTAGGCCCGGCGGTAGGCGGCGGCCAACTCCGGATCCCGGGTGAGCCGCTCACTCATCTCGCGCATGACGCCGGCCGATTCCTGGCGGCTGGCCTCGGCGGTCAGCCGGGGATCGGTCAGGTAGTACAGCGTCGGGAACGGGGTTCCGTCGGGGAGTTTCGGGGCGGTCTTCACGACGCCCGGCGTACCGTCCGGGCTGCGGTACGCGATGTCGAGCACTCCGCGCGGCTCACGCCCGAGTTGCGCAGCGACGGCGTCGAGGTCCGCCTGGGGAACCTGCGGGGAATTGTCGGACGGATTACTCACCCGGGGGGTACTCCTTCTAGTTCTGGCTGCTGAGGCGGCGGCGGAAGAGCAGGCGCCGGCGTCGTCTCGGGCGCTACTACCGGCTCCGAGATCGACTGCCACAGATCGCGATACCACGGACCTGTCAGCGGGGTTTCTTTTTCTTGCTCTTTCACGGGTTCTTTGTAGTCGCCGGGCAACTGCACCTGATAGGGCGTTTCACCCGGTTTCACGTACCGAAGCCGTTCCCTGGCAAGCGCTTCGATGTAAGCGGGGTCGTTGAAGCGGTCGTTCTGGCCCCGCAACTCGGCGACCTCGTCTTCGAGCACCCGACGTTCGGCCGCCACCTGCGCGGCATCGGATCGCTGGGTGATGTACGTGCGCAACGGAACTGCCAAAGTGAGTGCAAGCATGAGAACGACAACGGCAAGCACGACAGCCCGGCTGGTGGACATACCGAAGATCTTGTTGTCGGAGCTGGGGAGCTTGGACCAGAACTTGCCGGCCGGCCGCTTCGACTTGCGGGAGGCAACCTTCGCCGCCCCACCGACCGAAGCGGACTCCGCTGCCGGGGTAGCCGATTCCCTCGTCCGCGTCCGCCTGCCGCCCTCTCGCCGTGCCCGCGAAGTGGTGTCCCCACGACGGGAACCACGACCCCCCGGGCTTCCACCGGGGGATCGTGGTTTACCGCGCTGTGCAGACACCTACCTGCTCTTACGTCTTCGTCAGGCCTCGAACGCGAAACGCGGGAACGCGACCTCGCCGGCGTACCGGGCGGCGTCACCGAGGTTTTCCTCGATACGCAGCAACTGGTTGTACTTCGCGACGCGCTCGCTGCGGGCGGGAGCACCGGTCTTGATCTGGCCGCTGCCGACGGCAACGGCGAGGTCCGCGATGGTGGTGTCCTCGGTCTCGCCGGAGCGGTGGCTCATCATGGTCTTGTAACCGTTGCGGTGTGCGAGGTCGACGGCGTCGAGGGTCTCGGTCAGGGTACCGATCTGGTTGACCTTGACCAGCAGTGCGTTGGCCGCACCCTTGACGATGCCTTCTTCGAGGCGCTCGGGGTTGGTGACGAACAGGTCGTCGCCGACGAGCTGAACCTTGCCGCCGATCTGGTCGGTGAGTGAGACCCAGCCGTCCCAGTCGTCCTCGTCGAGCGGGTCCTCGATGGAGACGAGCGGGTACGCGTCGATGAGCTCGGCGTAGAAGGCCGCCATCTCGGCTGCGGTGCGGTTCTTGCCCTCGAACTTGTAGCCGGTGCCGTCCGTGTAGAACTCGGTGGCAGCCACGTCGAGGGCGAGCGCGACATCGGTGCCCAGCTTCAGACCGGTCTTGTTCACGGCGACCGTGATGAGGTCGAGTGCTTCCTTGGTGCCTGCGACGTCGGGAGCGAATCCGCCCTCGTCACCGAGACCGGTGGACAGACCCTTCTCCTTCAGGACCGACTTGAGGGAGTGGTAGACCTCCGCACCCCAGCGCAGCGATTCCTTGAAGCTCGGTGCTCCGATGGGGGCGACCATGAACTCCTGGACGTCGACGCCGGTGTCCGCGTGCGCGCCACCGTTGAGGATGTTCATCATCGGCACGGGCAGAACGTGGGCGTTGGGACCGCCGACGTAACGGAAGAGCTCGAGTCCCGAGGACTCGGCAGCGGCGCGAGCGACGGCCAGCGAAGCACCGAGAAGCGCGTTGGCGCCCAGGCGCGACTTGTCCGGGGTACCGTCCGCGTCGAGCAGCGCTTGGTCGACGGTGCGCTGTTCGGTGGCGTCGATACCGATGATGGCGGGAGCGATCTCGCCGAGCACCGCCTCGACTGCCTGCTCGACGCCCTTGCCGCCGTACCGTGCGCCACCGTCACGCAGTTCGACGGCCTCGTGCTCACCGGTGGATGCGCCGGAGGGCACGGCGGCCCGGGCGAAACTTCCGTCTTCGAGCAGAACCTCGACCTCAACCGTGGGGTTACCACGGGAATCGAGGATCTCGCGAGCTCCGACCTGCTCAATACTGGCCACTGTGTGGTTCTCCTTCGATGGGCTTCGCATTGGGGCACGCGCTGCGTGCGTGACACTTCGGTTCGACCCCGCCGGTCGACAGAAATTACCGATGGTCATCGGGTCTCTGTAGTGCCAGCACACAGCCTAACCGCAGGAGCTCCACCGTTCTTTATCGACGCACTGTCATCGCCGTCACCTGCATATGTGTCAGGACCGTGGTCGGACCCCCACCGAATACGCCGAAGCCCGATCGCGTACCAGAGTCAGGTACTCCCCTGACAGGTTGTAAGCCATGAGTGCCTGCTGCCAACCGGCGGCGGTGGTGAGATCTCCGCCCCGCGCGCACAGATATCTGGCCGCGGTCAGTGCCGCGTCATCGATATTGTCCGGATCGACCCGGCCGTCCCCGTTGGCGTCCACGCCCCACTGGCGCCACGTCTCCGGGATGAACTGCATGGGCCCCATCGCCCGATCGAACTCCGGATCGCCATCCAAAGCGCCGCCGTCGGTGTCGGGAATTTCCGCGACACCGGGACTGCCGTCCAGCGCGATCCCACGAATGGGCGGCGTCACCTGCCCGTCGGCGGCGACGCTCGAACCGGCGTGGGTGCCGTGCCCACTCTCGACGCTGCCGATACCTGCCAGCGTCGTCCAGCCGATGCCACAGCCCGGCAACGTCACCGTCATCACCTCTGCGGCATATCCGTATGCCTCGAGCGCGGTTTTTCCGATCCCGGTGCTTCCCGAGAGTTCCGATGCCCACTCTGCCAACTGGTTCGCGCTTCGGCCAGGGGCATTGATGTCGATCGGCGGCACCGGCGCACCGACACCCGGCGGAATTCCGTCCGGGATCGGGATTTGGGGTGCGCCTGATCCGCAGGCCGAAACGCACACCGCCATCACTGTCATGGACACAGCTACCGCTACGCCACTGCTCGCCCGACGTCGCGGACCTCTTCGTCGAACCGAGTATCGATGCACATGTCCATCATCCATACGACGCCCGATCAGCCCGGATCCGAATGGTAAAGAAATACAAAAGTGCTGGTGAGACACGCCGTCGAGCATTTTGTGGAGTATCTTCGTCTGAGTTGAGGCTGGCCTTGCCTCGCTCGCACCGCCACGTCCGCCCGCACCGGAATGTCAGGAGTCCATCGTGTCCGTGCCGGTACTCGCTGCCGCGAGCACACCGTCAGTTGCCACTCAACTGTTCGGCAGCGGCCTGATCGGTCTCCGCGAAGGCCTCGAGGCCGCCATCGTGGTGATGATCCTGGCCGCGTACCTGGTGAAAGCGGAGCGTAAGGACGCTCTCAAATGGGTGTGGCTCGGCGTTGCGATCGCGGTGGCCATGGTGGCGGTCATCTTCTTCGTCATCCATTACGGAACCTCCACCGTCGACGGGTTGACCGCCGAGGTCATCGCGGGTGTCGCCTCCCTCGTCGCGGTCGTCATCGTCACCGCGATGGTCCTGTGGATGCGCACCGCCGCGAAGAACATCTCCGGTGAACTCAAGGCCGGGATGGAGAAGGCCCTGATCGCCGGACCCGTCGCCGTCTTGTCCCTGTCCTTCTTCGCCGTCGGACGCGAAGGGGTGGAGACTGCGCTCTTGATGGTCGGCTACGCGGAGAACACCGCAGGCAGTTCCTGGCCGTTGATCGGATTGCTGCTCGGCATCGTGGTAGCCGCCGTCGTCACCGTGGCCATGTACTTCGGGGCATTACGACTGAACCTGACGACGTTCTTCCGATACACCGCGATCTTCCTCGTCGTCGTCGCCGCCGGAATCCTCTCGTACGGGATACGAGCCCTCCAGACCGGAAACGTCCTGCCGGGCGGATCATCGCTCGCCTTCGATCTGACGTCGGGCTACGACCCGTCGACCTGGTACGGCACCGTCCTGGCCGGCATCTTCAATTTCCGCCCCGACCCGACCGTCCTGCAGGCCACGGCGTGGGCGGTCTACCTCGTCGTCGTTCTCGCACTGTTTCTTCGGCCGCAGAAATCGAAGGTCACCGCGGTGGCAACCGATCGTGCCGTTCCCGTTTCCGATACCGAACAAGCCTGAGAGGCACTGCAGACATGCGTAGATCCATCCTGCTCCTGGCCACGGCCGCGGCCCTTCCCCTCGCTCTGACCGCGTGTACCGAGAAGTCGACTGCCGCCGACGGCGACATCACCGTCACGGCAACGGATACGTCCTGCGACGTCAGTGCCGAGACGGGAACCACCGGAACGTCCACCTTCCAGGTGACCAACAACGGCAGCAAGATCACCGAGTTCTACGTCTTCGCCGACGGTGACCGCGCAATGGGCGAAGTGGAGAACATCGGTCCAGGTCTGACCCGCCAGCTGATCGTCTCCCTCCCCGAAGCCGCCACGTATCAGCTCGCCTGCAAGCCCGGCATGGTCGGCACCGGAATCCGCCAGGACTTCGTCGTCACCGGCGATTCCCAGGCCGCAACCGACGAGAACGGTCAGCTCGCCGAAGCTGCCGACGGCTACCGCCGATACATTCGCAGTCAGATCGTCGCGTTAGAGGACACGACGGCGCAGTTCGTCGCAGCTGTCAAAGCCGGCAACGTGGACCAGGCCAAAGCGCTGTTCCCGCAAGCACGTACCTACTACGAGCGCATCGAACCCGAAGCGGAGAGCTTCGGGGAACTCGATCCCAAGCTCGATCTACGCGAGGCGGACCTCGAGCCCGGCCAGGCCTGGACGGGCTTCCACCGGCTGGAGAAAGACCTGTGGGTCACCGGCATCCAGCCGGACACCACTGCGGTTGCCGACCAGCTGACCGAGGACATCGCGTACCTGGCCGACCAGGTCAACGCCGATTCGTACACGATCGACCCCACCAAGATCGCCGGTGACGCCCAGGGGCTGCTCGACGAGATCGCGAACTCGAAGATCACCGGCGAGGAGGATATCTTCTCCCACACCGATCTCTGGGATTTCCAGGCCAACGTCGACGGTTCGCAAGCTGCCATTGCCGCTCTGAACCCGATTCTGCAGGAACGCGATCCGGATCTGGCCAAGCGCATCGCGGATCGTTTCGCCGATCTCGACACCGCACTCGCCCAGTTCCGCCAGGGGGACGGATTCGTCTTCTACGACACCGTCACCGAACCGCAGCGCCAAGACCTCTCCCGTAAGATAGACGCGCTCTCCGCCGAGGTGAGCAAGGTTCAGGAAGTTGTTGCAGGACAATAGATGACCGATTCACCGCAGAGCACGCCCACGCCGGAGAACACGCGCACCGGCCTGTCCCGGCGTCGATTGTTCGGTGCCGTGGGCGCCGGTGCCGTGCTGGCCGGCGCCGGCGCCGTCGTAGGCCGGGCCACCGCCGCCGGCGAGAGCACCGACGACCGCGACGGAGCGGTACCCTTTCGGGGCGACCACCAGGCCGGTATCTCGACGGCCGCCCAGGACCGTATGCATTTTGTCGCCTTCGACGTGACGACGACCTCGCGCGACGATCTGATCACGTTGCTGCAGACGTGGACGGCGATGGCAGAGCGCATGACGGCCGGCGAGGAAGCCACCGAGGACGGTGCGACCGGCGCGGGCACCTACGCTCCTCCGAGTGACACCGGCGAGGCCCTGGACCTGACCGCGTCCCGGCTCACCCTGACCATCGGGTTCGGTCCGTCGCTCTTCGACGGACGCTTCGGACTGACCGACCGGAAACCCGCAGCACTGCAAGATCTTCCACACTTTCGGGCCGACAACCTCGATCCGGCTCGCAGCGGCGGCGACATCGCCATCCAGGCATGCGCCAACGACCCCCAGGTGGCCGTGCACGCCATCCGCAACCTCGCTCGCGTGGCGTTCGGCACTGCGTCGGTGAAGTGGTCACAGCTCGGGTTCGGTCGCACCTCTTCCACGTCGACCACACAGGCGACGCCGCGAAACCTGTTCGGATTCAAGGACGGAACCGCGAACCTCAAATCCGAGGAGCCTGGACTACTCGATCAACACGTCTGGGTCGACGCCGGCGACGATCAGGCGTGGATGGCCGGCGGTTCCTATCTGGTCGCTCGCCGCATCCGGATGAACATCGAACCGTGGGATCGCGCCGTGCTCCACGAGCAGGAAGCAGTCATCGGGCGCTCGAAGCGAAGTGGTGCACCGCTGGGCGGCAAGGACGAATTCGACGAGCTCGACCTGGACTCGAAAATAGGCCACGACTACGTGATTCCGGCGACCTCCCACGTGCGCCTGGCATCCGCCCAGGAACTGGGCGGCATCGAGATCTTGCGTCGCGGATACAACTTCACCGACGGGTCCGACGGTTTCGGGCATCTCGACGCGGGGTTGTTCTTCATCGCCTACTGCCGCAATCCGATCGATCAGTTCGTACCCATGCAGCTCAATCTTTCACGCCACGACGCCCTCAACGAGTACATCCAGCACGTCGGTTCGGCCGTCTTCGCCTGTCCGGGTGGGTTGCGCGGCGGCGACTATTGGGGGTCGGCGCTGTTCGCGTGATCGCAAGGACCGTCGGCCCGTCGGTCGAGTGAACCCGCCGAACCCGATTCCGCCCGGTTCTACTCGGTAGAGGAATCGACCGCGTCGGCAGTACCCGACTCCGGTGCGGACGTCACCTCGGTGGGAGTCGATTGCACCATCTCGCTCACCGACGGATCTGTCGGTGCCGACTGAACCGGATCGGAGAACGGCTGCAAAAGCACCCACGCGAGGAAGCTGCACACTGCGACAACGGAAAAGCCGACGCCCACGATGATCTGCATCCTGCCGAGGCCACCGCCCTGGGCGGTGCGGACCACGCTTCGGTCGTCCACGGTGGACTCCACGACGATTTTCGTGTTGTCGCCGCCGGTCGACGATGCATCGACAACAGCGCGGGTACCCGTGCCGCGATCCTCGACCATCGGGCTCACCCGAACACCCATGGAGTTCTCGGGCTTACGCTGCGCAACCGGCAGCGCCTCCTGCATCAAAATTTCGGCGATGAGAGCCGCACCCTTCGCCGAGGCGAGTTCGGGCTCGGCGGGGCTGATCACCGGAACCGAGAATTCCTGTTCGAGGAGGCCCTCGACGAGCGAGATCCGTGCGCCGCCACCGACCAGGACCAAGGCGTCGGGCACGCAGCGAGCTCTGGCCGCCACCTCGCGAACAATCATCAGAGAATCTTCGACTTCCCTACCGACGAGGGCATCGAAACGTGTCGACATCGACTCCGGCAACGGAATCATGTACGCACGGTGCGAACCGCCGGCAAGGAATTCCTTGACCGTTCGAGGGTCGATGTCCCCCGCGCCTGCCACATCCTCGAGCATGCCCGCCACAGCGTCGTCGAGAGTGTCCCCGGCAAGCGCGGTCGACCGCGTGCTGGCCATCGTGACCGTCGCCCCGAGCTCCACCATCGACACGGTCAGGCCGGTGCGTCCGATGTCCAGGACCATCAGCAGGCGGAACTCGTCGGCAGCTCCCGAGACTCGCACCAATTCGGCGACGGCGACAGCCTCCTGCACGGTCACCACCCGCTCGACACCGCGCGATCGAAGCTCGGACTGGAACGCGACGTTCTGTCGCTCGTCCGGTACGGCGACCACCATCTTGGCGGTATCGCCGTTCACAGCTGCAACGAGCGCCACCGCGGCGACTCGAGCCGGGGACGCGTCGTCTGCATCGACCGTTCTGGCCAGGAATCGACTGTGACCCTCGGCACCGTTTTCGGGCTCGGTTTCGGCTCGGACGATACGTACCGATGCAGCACCCAACGACGCACCGAAAACTGGACTCACCGCTGCGCCCACCTCACATCCGACTACAGGACTGTCTACGTGCACCTAAACGTACTTACGGTATGTTCTCTACTGTGCGCAGCCTACCGGATTCTCCGAAAGTAGGAGAAATTCGCGAAACTGACACCCGAACCCAACATGTGGAGAGTTCGTTGAACAAATCGATGACCCGGATGACGCGGTCGTGGGTAGCAGCCCACGTGCCGCACCTGGACGAAGCGACCGCACGGGGCCGCAAGGACCGCCAAGCTCCCGACGGGGTTCACACGATCGAGTCCTGGATTCCCGGCCCGGATGGCAAAGCCCTGTTCGCGTCGATGCATCTACCCACCGACGGCGCCGTCCGGGGCGCGGTGGTCATCTGTCCGCCACTGGCCAAGGAACACATCAACACCTACCGTGGCCTGCGCCAACTCGCACAGGAACTGGGCAGGCCGCGGCTTTCTCGCCCTCCGATTCGACTATGCAGGTCAAGGCGACTCCGCCGGACGCCAGGACGATCCGAACGCCGTCTCCCAGTGGCAGGCCAGTGTTGCGGCCGCTGTTTCCTATGCCCGAGGCACCGGCGCCTCGTCCGTTGCCGTCGTGGGCCTCAGGGCCGGGGCACTGCTGGCAGCGTCGACCGCCGACACACTCGGGGACCTTCGCGCATTGGTCTTGTGGGATCCGATCATCTCCGGCAAGGCATACGTCCGAGAGATGACGTCGTTGTACCGGATCACGGTCGGTGCCGACGACACCGAAGACGATCGTGTCTCCGTCATCGGTGGCGTGCTCGCCGCCGAAGCGGTCGACAACCTGTCAGGACTGGACCTCACCCGCTTCGAACCCTCCTCGTCGACCCAGGTCCTTGCCGCGATTCGGCCGGAGAACGCCGAGTCACCGCGAACCACACGAATGATCGAACGCTCGGGGGCAGACACCATCGTCGTGGAACGGCAGAATCAGTTCGTCTCGCCGAGCAGCTTCGTACTGTCGGTGCCGACGTACGACGTCGAGCGGATTTCGACCTGGATCTCGGACCGGTTCGACGTCGACACCACAGTCGTCCAACCGCAGATCACAAGCACAGCGCAGGTGGCGACCACATCGACGGGCGAGGAGATCTGGGAGACTCTCCAACGTCGCACCGACGGTTCACTTTTCGCCATCACCACCGCGAACAGTTCCACCCCGATCACGGCACCGACGGCGATTTTCCACAACACTGCCAACGAGCACAGAGTGGGCCCGGCCAGACTGTGGGTCGAATCTGCGCGTTCCACAGCGGAATTCGGGGTTCGCGCGATGCGCTTCGACCGAACCGGAACCGGGGACAGCGGCATCGTGATCCCGGACGAGAACACGTCCATCGTGTCTCCGGAGGCACGTCGCAATGTTCTCGACATCCTCGACACACTGGAAGCGTCACCGCTGCAACGGATTCACATCGGGATGTGCTCAGGAGCCTGGATGAGCGCCTATGCCGCGAGCCGGCGAGGCGCCCGGTCGGTGATGCTGTTCAACGTCGTCAACTGGTCCGTCAACAATCGACGCCCACCCGTCAAGAAGGCACACGTCGATGCCATGGAATCCGACGTCGCAAATCGGCTCTTCTCGATAGCGAAGAAAATTCGTGATGCCGGACGGGTTGCCCAGCAGTTGATTCCCTATCGGGTGTGGCTCGGCCTGAGCTATGCCGGGCTGGCCAACGCGCCCGAGTCGATGCTTCGCACGTTGACACGGCGCGGAATCAAGACCACCGTCTCGCTCGCCGTCGAAGACATGGCCTGGTTCGAGGCCAATCGAGGCGAGCAAGGCGCCGCACGGTTGGTCACCACGTCGAATCCTCCACAGATCATTTCCACGCAGGGCGATCACAATCTGTTTCACCGCGGCTCCCGAATCGAGGCAAGACGACAGATCATGATCTCCGTCCTCGACGCATTCGGCAATCGCAGTGCACAAACACACACCCGCGACGACGAGCGACTCGAAGTATGACCGGCAGGCTCAACCGGAAGTCACGTCGACCCGTCCATGGGGTTCTGGTCGCCGCAGCTGCGGCGACAGCCATTCTCGCCAGTTGCGCTCCCGCGACGGAACCATCGGCCCCCACCCCGACACCGGCCGCGCTACCGACCATCAGCGACGCCGCGGCCAGTGTCCGCGGCCAACTCGTCAGCTCGGAGCCTTTCGACGACGTCGATCCGACGATCGTCGACGTCGGCGCCACTGCCCAGAAAATCGTCTACCGATCCACGTCGGGCATCGACGGAAGTGCGACATCGGTGTCCGGCACGGTATTCGTGCCGAACGGTGACAGCCCACCCGGTGGACGCCCGGTAGTCACCGTAGGCCACGGCACGACCGGTCTCGCCCCGGAATGCGGACCGTCGACGGCCCCCGATCTGCTCGGATACGCCAGTACGATCGTTCCGCTGATGAAGCTCGGATACGTCGTCGTCATGAGCGACTATCAAGGACTCGGTTCGGGCGGTGGAACCAATCCGTATCTCGATCCGGACACCAGTGCCTACAACCTCATCGACGGCGTTCGTGCCGCCCGGGAGCTGGTGCCGGGTACATCGGAAAGTTGGGCCGGACTTGGTGTCTCGATCGGCGGGCAGGCTACCTGGGCGGCAGCGGAACTGGCCGATTTCTACGCGCCTGAACTGAAATTCGTGGGCTCGGTGGCACTGGCCCCCGCCGCCGACTTGACCAAACTCGTCGATCTGGCCGAGACACAATGGCTCAGTCACGAACAGCAGATCATGATGTCCTACGTCATTTCCGGGCTGGCTTCCGCCAGGCCGGGAATCGATCCCGCCAACTATCTCGGCGGTGAATTGGCAACCAACTCGGCCATGTGGCTGGCGTGCTCCGGACCGGCGTTGCAGCAACGAGCCCAACAAGCCGCACTGCTCAATCCGTCGGATACACAGCCGCGCACGGCAGAAGCCGCGTCGACCCTGCGCGACTGGCTGAAATCCATCGCACTGCCCAAGCGTCCGGCCGGCGGCCCACTGCTGGTGGTCAACGGGGACGCGGACCAGACGATTCGACCACAGTGGGTGCAAACCGCAGTCGACAACGCCTGTGCGTTCGGCGATTCCGTGCAGCACATCGTCCGCGCCGGGCAAACCCACAACAACTTGGATCCGGGGGCCGAGACAGCCATCTGGCTACAGGCCCGCTTCCGGGGTGAAGCACCACCGTCGGATTGCTGAAGATCCATGCGGTCGGCGTGGATGATCACCTCGAGCTGGAATCCATCAGGTACTCCATGTTCTGGACCGCCGGAGTGGACGTGATCTCGGAGTGTCCCTGGACCACGGCAACCTGCACGCCATCTCTGACGACGTGGGCCGACACCGAACCCACCCCGGCCGGAACGGTGCACACGTCCACACCGGCACCGACCTGACATGTGGTGGTGATTCCGCCCGTGGTGACTTCCACGGCTGCGCTCGCGACGAGGTAGGTCAAAACTTCCACGGTGTCACTCACCGGCGCCGAACCTGCCCGGAGAACCATCGGCGACGCCGACGGATCGGACGGCTGCGCCGTCGACAACTGGCCTCGGTACGTGAGGTAGGCGGCATCGCGGGTCACGTTCGGCGCTACTCCCGCTTTGAACCAATCGACGTAGTAGGCGTTCAGATCGAGAAGTGCCTGGCCGTGCCCGACGCTCGGGGCGAACGACGTTCCTTCGCTGTAGTCGTTCCACGTGATCAGCTGCACCCATTCACTATTGGAGTCCCGAGCGATTTGCCACATGTTTCGAAGATTCTCGGTGTTGTCCGCCTCGTCGAAGACAGATTGACTGGGCCGTGCATCCTGAAAGGAAACTGACTGCATCCAGACCTTACCGAGCTGATGTGCTCGATTCACCTGACCCATCGGTGATCCCACGCCGGTATCGGTCACCGGATTGAATGCCGCGTTTCGCCCACCCCACGTCGACATGCCGTAACTGATCGGGGCAAACGTCTCCATGTTCGGGGTGGAATCCAAGAACATCGGAACGAAGGCGACATCGATGCCGTACCGGTTCTTCATGACATCCATGAAACTCGACCACCACGCCGGGTCGTGTCGCTCCGCCAGGAAGGGCGAGACCACCAACCTGGCGTCCTGCAGATGGAACACCGCCGGCGCCGCAGTGTACTGCGACAGTTCGTCTGCCAATTCTTCCGGATCCAACGCTCCGAGTTCGCTGTTCATGTCCGGCATGAGCATGATCTTGAAGCGGGGGTCCACCGCCGCCGCTGCAGCCAGCAGATCACCGGGTACCGAGGACGACCACAAGGGATTCGAGGACTTGGTCAGAATGTCCACCGTGAAACCGTCGATTCCGCCGTCGATCGCCTGACGAACCTCGTTCTCCAGATCGCGCACCTTCCACTCCGGATCGGTGGACACGCTGCGCGGCTGTGGTCTGTCCCGAAGAAATCCCCCCACCGATGCGTACGCACTTTCTTCCCCGCGCGGGCTGAGATATTCGGACGCGTAATAGTCCGTGCTCGACGGCTTGTTGTCGATCGAGATGGGGTACGGCGGAAAGTAATGGGCGAACACCAGTTTGTCGGTGGGTCGCCCGTCCGCCGGAACGTCGAATGCCAGATGATGCGCAGACGACACGTCGACGTGTCCGGATCGGACGGCTCCGTCCGCACTCCACAATCCCACGCTCGCAAGCAGTGCCGACACTACGAGCACCGCCCCGACCGACACCACACGAGACGACCTACCCGGCGAACGTTCACTACTCGAATCGTTCCGATTTCGGCCGTCTGCGTTCACGAAACCCGTCAACCCCCTGGTTCGCCGACTCGCACGTCGCAAACCTGTACGCCGGTCAGCCAAATCGTGATCGACCGGCTTCAACGTCGTTCCGCTGCAATAAATCCGGCAATACGGCTGACAGCGGAACCTCCCCGGATCGTCGTCGACTCGGCGTGCCGATCATACCTGTCGGTCACGGTTCGGCAACTCCTCTTTCCGATCCGTCGGCACCCTCACGGCCGTTGACTCTCAATTTCGATCGAGGAATAGCCACCGTGGGGCCGTCGAGATCTCCCTCGGGTCGAGTTCCGACGATGTTCGCCGTCACACGGGGAAAAACGACCGTTGGGCTCTCCACATCGCTCCGGGTGTAGCGATGTTCGTCCGTCACCGGCTCCCAATTGTTGAAATCGAGATGCAGATCCCGCATGGCAGGCTCGGCCAATTTGGCCGGCAGCAGCAGTTTCGCAGGATCGGGCACCTCGTCGGGGACAGCCGGTGCCGAGGCCGAATTCGGACTCGTGGCCTTCTTACGATGCGACGCCGCTGACGAACTCTTCACCGGCGGCCACGCACTCACCGGACCTTCTTCGCCCGCACCGACGTCATCCGCAATCGTTTGGTCCGGAGTGGCCTCGCCGGAGTCCGGCAACGAGCGACGACCCTCCGCGCGGACCTGCCTGCCGCCGGACAACACCGTTCCGAACAGATTCGCACCTGCCGAACGAAGAAGGGACACCGACATCTCCACGTCCTCCGTAGTGGAGACGCCCAGGGAGGAAACGAGCACCACGGCATCGACAGCTGCCCCGATCACCGCGGAATCCGAGTAGATCGCCAGCGGCGGCCCGGTAACGATGAGGTAGTCGAACTGTTCTCTGAGTCGGATGAACAACTTCTGTGTCTCCGGTGATGCGACGACATCTCCGAAGTCGAAACGCTTCGACCCAGCCGTCACCACCGTCAGCGATCGTCCGGGAACTTCGGTCAGCACGCTTTCCAGCGTTGCCGATCCGGCCAACACATCGGACAGACCTTCCCCGGGCTTGACACCCAGGTACGAATCCAGACTCGGCGATCTCGAGTCACCGTCGACCACCACCACCCGCCGGCCCGCCTCCGACATCACGACGGCGAGGTCCACCGCGAGTAGGCCGGCAGGCTCGGTGTAGCGAGGTGAGGTGATCAGTACCGAGCGCAGTGGTGCGGTCGAATCCGCGAATTCGATTGCCGTCCGCAACTTCCTGACCGATTCCGCATACGGAGTCGAACCCTCGCCAGGTAGCTGAAGTGCACGAGATCCTCGCGAAGGAGATACCGGAACCGTCGCGAGTATCGGGCCGTCGACAACCGCGGTCATCATCGCCGCGGACTTGACCGAGCGGTCCAACCGACGCAGGAGCATCATCACCCCGGCTCCGACGACGATTCCGCCCACAGTCCCCATCAGTGCAGTGGTCACCAGACTCGATCCACCGGTCGCATCCGCGGGATTGGCCTCGGTGACAACCTGTACCGACATGTTCGGCTGACCGCCGCCGTTGGGCTTTTCCAACTGGCCGACGTATTGAGCGAAGTTCTTGGCGTACGCGTTCGCGATGTCTGCTGCCCGTTCTGCCGTCGAATCGCTGACGGACACCTGGAGCAGAACCGTCTTCTCGACCGCAGCCGCCGACACGTGTGTGGCCAGCTCGTGGGGACTCATCGGGAGGTTCAGATCGTCAACCACTTTCACGGCGAGATCGTTGCTCGAGAACAGCTGGGCATAGGTAGCTGCCCGCTGCTGTGAGAAGAGGTCGCCCTGATAGGCGCCGGCCGAGTCGGCACTGACCGGTGACCCGATGAACAGAACCGTCGTCGACGTGTACGACGCCTGGCCGGCCATGGAAATCAGCACGCCGATTGCGAGGCCCAGTACTCCGAAGACAAGTATCGCCCACCCCCTGGCAAGGATTCGCCGGGCATTTCCGAGCGCGTTCATGTGTTTGCCTTCCTTCGAGACCGGCGTGTCCGCGTGTCTCCTTCTAGCGGTGGGGTGGGTCTGTCCGTCGTCCCGACGGCGCCCGATACAGCAGCGGCATCTTGCGTACCGGAGACGAAAGCCGACCGACGTTCATGCTCGTTCGGATTTCCCACTAGCACGGAACCTTCGATTCTCGCGCCGGCAAGCCTCAGATCGTCGATCTTTCCAACCAACGTCTGTCTTTCCGTGGAGTTGGACTCCACCACGACGATGACCGAGGCACATACTTGGACCAGTCGGCCCGAGTCGACATATTCGGTCCCCCCCGAATCGAAGACGACGACGCGATCGTAACGAGTACTCAAAGTTCCCATCAACCGGCGGAACGACTCGGATTCGAGCACTGCCTCCGGCGTCGCCGTCGCCGAACCCGACGTCAATCGGGCCGGCCCTTGCAGTCGGGCCGGAACCAGAACCTCCTCGAGATCCGCGTGCGCGAGAACTATGTCGGTAACTCCCGGTTCGACGTGCGCACGTCGGGTACGGAAATCGCAGTCGACGAGCACCACCGAGTAACCGAGCGCCGAGGACGCCTCGGCGACTCCCTGCGCTACGTACGCGCTGTTCGGTCCCTCCTCAGCTGCCGTCACCAGCACGGGAGATTCCCTGGCACCCGAACCACCGCCGATCAGTTCACGATTGAACTGCAATCGGGCGAAAGAACCTCGGGAGTCCGAATCCACCTGATCGTCGACGGGCGGGCGCCGGACGAACTCGAGTACCGGTAAACCTGTCCACGAAGCCAACCGGCCCACGTCGGTGAACTTTCGTGACCGTGCCGCAGCGAACGTCACCCAGGTGGCGCCGAAGGCCGATCCGAGGACCAATCCCAGAAGTACGTTCGGAATTGCGGCGGGGCCGGCGGGTTCGCTCGCCGGCTTCGCGGTGACGACGGTCAACGGTTGCACGATGGGGATCAGGGTTCCGCTGGGTGTCTCGAGCCGACGGACGGTTTCGTCCATTTCCGCCGACGCCGCGTTGGTGATCTGAAATGCCCGGTCGGCGCTGTCGGCGGTGCCCGTGATCTCGAGCAGCACGGTGTCGGGCACTACCCGAACGGACAAGCCCTCCACGCCGTGAAAACCGCTTTCGCCCAATCGGGCGGCCACCCGCTCGATGAAGTCGGATCCTTCTGCCAGCATCGTGTACGTGCCCGCTCGTTGCTGAGTGAATTGATCTCCCTGGAACGGACTCGAATCCGAGTTTCCGAGAGTCGTCGGATACCCCCAGCCCGGTGTCGTCAGAAACAGTTGGGTCGAGGAACTGAAGGTCGTGGGGGTGAGAAGAGTGAAAACGACGCCCGCCAACGCACCCAGTGTCGAGGCGATACCGACGACAATCCATCTGGCTCGCAAAACGGCGACAAATCCGGCCGGGTTCATCTGACGATCCCTCCGTTCGGTCCGCCGTCGCGGATGACACCACGCACGGCCAACGACGCCAGCAGTTTCTGCGCGATCAAGGCGTTCCCGACGGCGTTGGGATGCACACCGTCCTCGAAAGTCAACGACTTCAGGTCGACGTCGTCGTACCATCGGTCCGCGACCGGATCGATCACGGTGGCGTCGACAGTAGCGGCGTACTCGTCGAGAGCCGCCACGAACCCGTCGTGCCCCTCGTAGGGAACCGGTGTCACATATGTGGGCACGATGAGAACCAGACGCGCATTCGGCCACGCCTTCCGCACCGCGTCGACATAGCTTGCGATCGCGGGGAACAACTCCGCCGGACTCATGTGAAGGTCGTTCCTACCACCGTCGACGAACACGATATCCGCCCGGTAACGCGCAATGGACGTCGGTAGTCGATTCGCCAACCTGGTTGTCGTCCCCTGGTATTCCGGCGCGCCGTCATTGAGAAATCCGGTGCTGCCCTGGGCGTCGACATTGCATTCCCATCCCATTCGCACACACACTATTCGCGGATAGGCGCCCAACCCGATTCCGTTGATACCGGCGGTGAAACTGTCACCGAACCACAGTGCCGTCGGTGCGGTGTCCGGCGGGATGCGCGCAATCACCTGTTCCGACGGGGTGGTAGATCGCCCGTTCTCGGCTGCGGCGCTCTGCCGCAAGGCCAAAACCGTACCGCATACCACCAACGTCAGTACCAGAACGACCGCGACGTATTCGAGTGGACTGCGATTACGCAGCCGATACGACAGCGTATTCGACTCAGCCATGCGCGCGCTCCCGCCGCGAGACGAACAGCGCACAACCGACGATCACCAAGAAGTAGGACATCGCCTGTAAGAGTGATCCTCTGAGCAAGATGATCAGATAAAACGGGAGGATGCACGCGAGGATGGTAGGCGCCCTGGCTTGCCGCAACGAGATCTCGATTCGCCGATCCTGCACCCCGGCAACAACACCCAACGCGGTCATGCCGAGTATCAATGCAATCCATCCGCCGTTGATGAACAGTTCCGACCAGAGCGGTGCCGAGAGATTCTTCACCGTGTAATTTCGGCTCTCGGCGAGCAGGATTCCGGTATCGGTGGCCTTCCCCGGCCAGATGGTCCGTGGAATCCAGAACAGAACGACTCCCAGGGCCTGTTTACCGTCGGTCACACCGTGGTTGTTCACGAAATTGACGGTGTTGTTGACCTGGGCGAAGGCATCGTAGTCCGGCGAGGTCAACGATTCGAGCGGTGAGCTTGTCTTGAACTGGGCTGAGGTGCTGTACCGGAAGGCATCAGCGAGCGGAAAGACGAGCACGAGGGCAGCAACGGCGAGCAGAGCGACCACCCGAAACCTGGCACGAGTGGCAAACAACCCGAACAGCGCGGCCACCGCGAGTGCAGCGGTACCGAACAGATAGCGGGCACTGGAGATCGGATTGAAGGTGAGAAGCAACACTGCACCGAGAACCACGATCACCAGCAGGTACAACCGATCAGCGGCAGGGTTCTGGTCGCGATACTTGACGGTGGCGATGAAAGCCACGAGCAACGACATCATCGCCACCGCACCGATGATGCTGGCGACCGTGGACTGGCCGAGGGACGCACCGGCCTGCTCCACGACTGCGCTACGGCTGGACAGGAGCGTTCCCACTCCCAGTTTCTTGATGTAGTACGCGTTGGCGACCAGCGCACACGCTGCCAGAATCAACACTCGGACCGGATCGATTCGGACGCCGGCAGGGTTTCCCCACCTGGTGTCGCGGATCCTGCGCCACACGTAAGCCGATATCACCAACCCCACCAGAAACGCCGCTATCCCGACGAGAACGATGATCAGCGCTCTCGCGTTGAGAGTGGGATCCACTCGCGGCGTCGTCGGCGGAATCGCACGCATACGCAGCTGAGCGAGCGGTGCCAGTCCCATGAACACGTACGTGAACACCCAGAAGGACATCTCGACCAACCGACGAAAGCCTTCTCCGACGATCCACGCGTACCGCAGACCGGCGACTGTGGTGACGGCCAGCACCATCACCCAGAGTCGACTCGGAGGAGACGGCGTGAACGAGACGACGGTGTACGGCACGACGACGACCATGATCACCGCAGTCCACACCGCGACCAGCGGTGGCATGAGCGACGCGCGGCGGTGCGCGTCGAACTCGGTGAACGCGGTGTCCGCATTACGCCTGTTGACCGGAACACTCATGTCGTCGTCCCTGCCAATGTGCCGGTCCCGGTTCGTCGTCGGTCATCGGCTTGCGTGTGATCGCCGGACGAACGGTGCTTGTTCGGCGATCGCGAGGGCACCGAGCCGGTGCGTCGGACGGTGCGCTGCGCCGCAACGACCAGACACAGCGCCACGAGAATCGAGGACAACGCCAAACCGATCGCCACACCGACCGCGGTCTTCATGAGGAAAGCAGCCGAACTGCAGATCATGATTGCCGTGAGGCTCTGGATGATCCGCATCTTGAGCAGACGTCCGCTGGCACCCTGTGTGCGATACAGGTTGTAGACGCCGGCTATCCAGCACACAGCTGCGTACTCGAGCCCCAGGAAAGGCAGGACGTGTCTGGCCTCGGCCCAGGATTCCCCGAGAATGAGACGACCGAGAACTTCGGGTAGAAACGGTGCTGCGAATCCGATTGTCGCTGCCATCGCAGACGTCAGCCAGGCCGCGTAGCGCAAAGTACTCCACACCTGTTTGGGAGTGTGTCCGGCACGGACGGATTCAGGGATCACGATCAGCGGCAGCGAACTGATAAGAACCGCGAACGGGCCGAGAACTGTGACCGCTCCCCGTAACGAGGCCGCAGCGACAGTGCCGATGAACACCGTCGAAATCGCCACGATCACAATCGCGGCCAGTTGATCGATCCCGCTTTCGAACCCGAAGCGGATTCGGTGCGTCCAGAACGACGTCCACCAGCGGTACAGCCCGCGCAACCGCGGAAGAACCCGAATCCTGACCATCAAATACCCCAGGGCGAGTGTGCCTGCCGCCGTCCAGAGCCAGATCATCTGGGTAATCGACAGGGCGTCCGGTCGAATCCACGTCACGACCAACACGCCGAACGCGACCAGCGTCCACAATCCGTCACTGAAGAACGCGTGCTCCGGCTCCCCTATCGACATCGCGGTGAACCGGAGAGCATCTTGTGCCAGCACCACCGGGGCCGCAACCGCATAGGCAATCCCCACTGCCGGTTCGTGGAGGGCCAACGCGACACCGAACGCGACGACACCGATGAGAACCCCGAACGCGGCTGCTGCCGTGACGGCGTGGGCACTCTCGGCACGAATCCGTTTCCCGGTATACGCGCTCATCAGCAGCAAGGGAGTGCCGACAGCGCCCCGCACGAAACCCAGGGCGGCGGTGAGAATGGAGAACACCAAGATCGCAAGACCGAAAGCACTGACGGACGAGGGCCCGGCCATGGCAAACAGGATCAGCGCGTTGCTGACGCTGGACAAAACCTGGTCGCCTGCGCTGTACAGCACACGCAACTTCAGTCCTGCCATGTCCGTGTCCTCCTCCCCGCCTGTGTGCGTTGATCCGAGTCGGACCCGTTTCGACCGAAAGACCCATTCCGGTATCGAAAACAGTCTATCGGATTGTTTACTGAAGAATAGCTTCGAAGGGTAGGGGGTGCCGGGAAAGCTCAGCGTTCGAGCTGGTCACTGCTCGCCGAAGTAAAAACCTGTCTCCATCGTGACGTCGGTCCCGACCAGCCCAGCAGCGATCTTCACCGCGTTCGACACCGACTCCATGTCCACGTGCCCGCCCGCATGGCTGAAGGTGCAGTCCGACACGTTTCGGGTAGCTCGAATGTTGATCGAGAGCGCATTCGGAGCGAGCGTCTGCATGCCACCCGAGTACGTGGGATCCCCGTTTCGCCACGCGTACTGCCGATCCGGTGCGAGCCGGAAGCACGACATACTCGTCGTCAAGGGCGCGGACGGTGCGTCACCCGCCCCGACGACCATCTCCGACGACTCGGACGCCGGCCGGCTCGGTCGGGAGATCAGTTCACCGATCGAGCGGCGAATCAACGCCTCGCCAGAGCGGATTCGTCTCGCAAGCCGACCGGCGACCTCGGCCGGATCATCGACAGCCCAGTTCGCCCGAAACGGAATGTGGCTGAATGCGTTTCCACCTGTTCCGGTGAGCACTCGTGAATAGGAGCGAAGATCCGCCACCACGTGATGGCTCTCGTGTGCACCGCGCCCCAGCGCCGCCAACAACGCGCAATAGAAGTACACCGACGGCAACTTTCGATCGGAAGCGCCTTCGAGCCGAACCGTGGACCACCAGCCGCGAGTATCCAGTACACGACCGCTCTCGGCCGTCGCCGGGAGTGACACCCGATCGCGGGACGTCTCGACGATGCGCCGCACCGCGCCGAGCGACGTCCTGGGGTGACCGATCGACAGACGGAGACCGCCTTCGACGATGCGGCGTCGAGTCAACGGCAGTCGGTCCACCAACTCAGGGGCGAGGTCCACGTCACAACCCGACAATCCCAGATTCAAGCGCTCGGATTTCGGCCAGAAAACAGTTTCGTCGCCGAATCGGTGTGAATAGATCAATCCGACCAGATCAGCGGAGAGCACCACGAGAACAGTGGTCGAGTCGACGTGCAGGTTCCCGTGGAAGTAACCGACGAGCACCCGCGTGAAGTCCTCGATGTCGACGGAGTCGAATTCGTCGGGCATCACCGAGCTGGATTCGCCGGAACCCGCGGTGCCGAACTCGTCCAGCACGAAGCGGTCGGCCTCGGCCACTGCATCCCTCACGCGGCGAACAGCCGCGACGCGCACCGTGACAGCCTCCCCGGGGCCGAACGCATCGGCAATCCAAGCCGCCACCACCGACGGCACTGTGGACGGCACAATCGTGCCGAATGCTCGTTGCGTACTGCAGCAGTACACGTTCTCCCACGGATCAGTCCGCATCTTCACCCCTCGCCCGGGCCACCTCGCCGTTAACTTTCCAAGACGGTCACGGCTGTGGCGTAAATCACTCAAGCCGGAGCGTTCGTCGCCCGACTGTTGAAACAAACCATAAGTTTGTCAATAGACGTTAAAGCATGTGCGGCGACTTTCACACATCGGCATAACAGCCATGAGGACGGCTGGAGGCGGGGCAGGCCGGCCACGACTTACACCGTCCGAGCCGAGAATGCCCCGAGCGCCGACAGGGGTCGCAACGTGGCAACTTCGCGGCAAGCAGCACCGGAGGGACGTTAAGTGCATCACTAGTCGTCGACAATTGACCGATTACGGAATATTCGGACAGGATCCAGTTGATTAACCCTCGCGATGCCGGTTAAATATGTGAAACAAACTTCATGCATGTTTTCTCTGAGCTTTTCAAACTGGAGGTTCGTCATCAGCACGCAGGCCGCCCGGGGGTTGAGCCGCCGAAACGACGAAGCCGCAAGCAATGAGCTACCAGCCGATCTCTCGACCGGCACACTCAACATCACAATGCTCGGCATCAACTACGCGCCGGAGACGACGGGGATCGCCCCGTACATGACGGATCTGGCCGAGTCGCTCAGCGAACGGGGGCACCGCGTCCACGTCGTGACCGGATATCCGCACTATCCAGCGTGGGAAATCGATTCGTCCTTCGAGGGACGCTCCATCGACGAAGTGATCAACGGTGTGCACGTACACCGCCGTCGGCACTTCGTACCGAGTCCGCCCAACGCGCTCGGTCGAGTGAAGATGGAGCTCAGTTACGGACTCCGCGCGGCCAGATCCGGGTGGAACTCCCCGGACGTGATCGTCTGTACCAGTCCCGCGTTGCTCGCCACCGCGATGGCCATCGGCCGAGCGAAGCTGACGCGCCATCGACCAGCCATCGGGGTGTGGGTACACGATCTGTACGGGCAAGGTGTGGTGGAGACCGGGGCGATGACCGGACGCGGGGCACGCGCAACGGCCAAACTGGAAGCTACCGTCGTCAAATCCGCCGACGGCGTCGCGGTGGTTCACGACAGGTTCGTCGACCACGTCGTCGAACAGTTCGGTGTGCCGCGGGATCAGGTGACCGTTGTGCGGAACTGGACGCACGTAGCGCCGATCGCAGTGGACGACCTGGCTGCGGCACGACTTCGGTTCGGCTGGGCGCCGGGTGAGACGGTAGTTCTGCACACCGGAAACATGGGTGTCAAGCAGGGGCTCGAGAACGTCGTGGACGCCGCGCGACTCGCCGATCAGCGTGAGCTGCCGGTCAGATTCGTTCTGGTCGGCGACGGTAACCAGCGCCCCACCTTGGAGGCCGCATCGGTGGGGGTGAGCCGAATCGACTTCGTCCGCCCGTTGGACGACGAGAACTTCCGAACCGCGATGGCTGCCGCCGACGTACTCCTCGTCAACGAGGCGCCCGGAATCGTCGGCATGGCGGTACCGAGCAAACTCACATCGTATTTCAGCAGCGGAACCCCCATCGTCGCCGCAACCGACGTGGAATCCACGACCGCCGACGAGATTCGAGCTTCCGGAGCCGGCGTCGTCACTCCGAACGGTGATCCGGCCGGACTGCTGGACACCGTCCTCGCGTTGGCAGCCGATGCGGACAGATCGGCACAGCTCGGCGCTGCAGGTGTCCGGTACTGCGCAACGTCGGTGGGTAAGACCGCATCGATCGACAAGTGCGAAAAGTGGATTCACGAGTTGGTTTCTCGCCACTCCGGAACGCTGGAACCGGCAGACGATTCTCACCCGGATCACCCGATGACGAACACAGACAAGGCAGCTGACGCTCGATGACCAAACGCGCACTCATCACCGGGATCACCGGACAAGACGGTTCCTACCTAGCCGAACTGTTGCTGTCCAAAGGGTACGAAGTACACGGATTGATCAGGCGTGCTTCGACATTCAACACCTCCCGGATCGATCACCTGTATCAAGATCCGCACGAGGAGAACGCCAGACTGTTCCTGCACTACGGCGATCTCTCCGACGGCGCACGGCTGGTCACCTTGCTGTCGAAGATCGCGCCGCACGAGGTGTACAACCTTGCAGCACAGTCCCACGTACGCGTCAGCTTCGACGAGCCCGAACACACCGGAAACACCACGGGCATCGGTTCGACTCGGCTGTTGGAGGCAGTCCGGATGACCGGACTGCAGTGCCGGTTCTACCAGGCGTCGAGCTCGGAGATGTTCGGCGCGAGCCCGCCGCCGCAGAACGAGGACACTCCGTTCTACCCCCGCAGCCCCTACGGCGCAGCCAAGGTCTACTCCTACTGGATCACCAAGAACTACCGCGAGGCCTACGGCATTCACGCCGTGAACGGGATCCTCTTCAACCACGAATCTCCGCGCCGTGGAGAAACTTTCGTCACCAGGAAGATCACCCGGGCCGTTGCCCGCATCCAAGCCGGTATCGAGGATTCGCTGTATCTGGGCAATCTCGACGCAGTCCGGGACTGGGGTTACGCACCCGAATACGTCGAGGGTATGTGGCGGATGCTTCAGGTAGACGAACCGGACGACTACGTCCTGGCGACCGGCGGAAACTTCACCGTCAAGGATTTTGTGGTGGCCTCGTTCGAACACGCTGGGCTCGATTGGCAGAAATACGTCAAATTCGATCCCCGGTATCTTCGCCCGACCGAAGTGGACGCTCTTGTCGGCGACGCAGGCAAAGCCGAGAAGAAGCTGGGGTGGAAGGCCACCGTGCACACACCCGAACTTGCTCGGATCATGATGGACGCCGACATCGCCGCTCTGACCCACGCGGGAACGCCGTGGATCGACTCCCCGAATCTCCCCGATTGGAAAATCTCGGTCGCATGAATACGCCCACTTCGATTGCACCCCTGGATCGCAACGCTCCGACCTACATCGCCGGACACAAGGGACTCGTGGGTTCCGCTGTCTGGCGCAAATTCGAACGCAGTGATTTCACCGATCTGATCGGCCGGACGTCTGCAGAGCTCGACCTACGCGACCGGGCGGCCGTCTTCGCGTTCTTCGCGGCCAACCGGCCGGCGTGCGTTGTCCTGGCAGCGGCCAAGGTCGGCGGCATCGTCGCCAACAACACCTACCCGGTCGACTTCATCTCGGACAACCTGCAGATCCAGACCAATGTGCTCGACGCGGCGTTGGAACATGGGGTGCGGCGGCTGCTGTTCCTCGGATCGTCGTGCATCTACCCCCGGCTGGCTCCGCAGCCGATCACCGAAGACCAGTTGTTGAACGGACACCTGGAACCGACCAACGACGCCTACGCCATTGCGAAGATCGCCGGGATCATCCACGTGCAGTCGGTTCGTAGACAGTACGGGCTTCCGTGGATCTCGGCGATGCCCACCAGCTTGTACGGGCCGGGGGACAACTTCACCGAGAACGTCTCGCACGTACTCCCCGCCATGATCCGACGCCTCGACCAAGCCAAGCGCGACGGACTCGAATCGGTGACCAACTGGGGATCCGGCAGTCCTCGTCGAGAATTCATGCACGTCGACGATCTCGCCGACGCACTTCTGCACTTACTCGACACCTTCGACGGTTCCGGGCACGTCAATGTCGGCACCGGACGCGACGAAACGATCAAGGATTTGGCGGACATCGTCGCCGAAGCGGTCGGCTACGAGGGCCGAATGGAGTGGGACACGAACAAGCCCGACGGCGCACCGCGGAAGCTGCTCGACATCTCCACACTCGCCGCGACCGGCTGGCGGCCCACGATCTCGACCAAGGAAGGTATCGAGTCGACGGTGGCCTGGTATCGCGAACACGTCCAGGACGCCTCCGCCCCGGTGCGCCTGTGAGTACCCGAATACGTGATCTGGCCGGGTTCACCGGCGCCGGATACGACAAGGGACGTGGTCCGCTCGTTCAGATCGCGTGGCTGATCGTCTCTGGATCGGTACTGTCACAGTGGTGGTGCCCCAACGGAGTTCGCGTGGCCGTGCTTCGACGCTTCGGCGCCGACATCGGCGACGGTGCGCTGGTGCGGCACCGCGTTCGTATCCACTGGCCGTGGAAACTGAAGATCGGCGCGCATTCGTGGATCGGGGAGGGAACGTGGATTCTGAATCTCGAGCCCGTGACGATCGGCTCGAATACTGCCATCTCCCAGGACGTACTGCTGTGTACGGGCAGTCATGATCATCGAAGCCCCACCTTCGAATTCGACAATGCTCCCATCGTGATCGGTGACCGCGCCTGGATCGCTGCGCGTGCCACAATTCTGCGGGGTGTACGCGTCGGAGACGACGCGATCGTCGGCGCAACCGCTCTCGTCACCAAGGACGTTGCAGGCGGGACCACCGTACTGGCGCCGCGGGCGAGTGTCGGTCGATGAAGATCTTGCAGGTGGTCACCCTGTTCTCGCCGGACGCCGCGTACGGAGGGCCGATCCGAGTGGCACTCAATCAGTCTCGAGCGCTACAGGACAGCGGACACGAGGTCACGATCGCAGCAGGCATGCGCGGATACGACGTCACCCCCACCAGTGAGCAGGGTATCGCTCTCAAACTGTTTCCGGCCCGAACACTGATTCCCAAGATCGGTTATGCGGGCATCGGCGCGCCTGCCATGCTCCGGTGGCTCCGCACGCACCTTCGCGATTTCGACGTGGTTCACATTCACCTCGCCCGTGACCTGGTCACTCTTCCGGTGGCAAAACTCGCTCTGGCCCAGGGTGTTCCCGTGCTGGCGCAAACCCACGGAATGATCGACGAGACCGACAAGCTGTTGGCAAAGCCGCTGGACGCCGCGCTCACGGTGCCGGTGCTCAAACGAGCCCGTACGGTGTTCTATCTCACCGAACGGGAACGAGCCGATCTTCTCGCCGTCGTCGGCAGCAACGACGTGAACCTGGTCGAGTTGAACAACGGAATTCCCGACGTGGATCATCCGGCACCGCAGCCGAGTACCGGGCGTCCCGAGGTGCTCTATCTGGCTCGCCTGCAAGCACGTAAACGTCCTCAGGTCTTCGTCGCAGCCGCTCGGGCGATACTGGACAGCGGAATCGAAGCCTCGTTCTCCATCGTCGGACCCGACGAAGGCGAGGCCGCCGCTGTCAACCAGATGATCGAGAGCTCCGGGCATCACGACGCTATTCGCTACGAGGGTCCGTTGCCGTTCGACAAATCGGCTGCACGCTTTCAGCGAGCATCGGTGTACGTCTTGCCTTCCGTCGACGAACCGTTTCCGATGTCGGTGCTCGAAGCAATGGCAGCAGGCCTGCCTGTGGTGGTCACCGATACCTGCGGGCTGGCTCCGCTCATCCGCGAGGGCCGTTGCGGTCTGGTGATCGACGACGCCGTCGAGTCGCTGACGGCGGCTGTGACGTCGCTGTTGGAAGATCCGTCGGGCGCGGCAGACATGGGCGCCCGCGCCCGCGAAGTCGTTCGTGAACGTCTCGGCATGTCCTCTGTTCGCAGAGTGCTCGAAACCCAATACGCCCGGTGATCGGGTTCCCGCCTCCGGCGTACAGGACACGGCTGTGAAACCCACTTCCAAGAAGACCCGGCGACGGACGCTACTCCTCGCAGGACCCGCTGCCCTCGTTGTGGCCGCCACCGCTGCCGGTTGGCCCGTCTACGTCAATCCCGTCATCGACGTACCCGAAAAAGCCGACGCGATCATCGTTCTCGGCGGAGATCACGACGGTCGCGAAGAGTACGGGCTTTCCCTTGCGGAGCAGGGCTACGCTCCACAGATCATCTTCTCGAACCCCTACCGCAGCACTGACGCGAAGATGAATGCGATCTGCGGAGGAACGTACGATTTCGAGCTGAGCTGCTTCAAACCTGATCCGTCCACCACTCGCGGTGAAGGGCAGGAGATCCGGCGCCGCGCGCAAGCTCAGGGTTGGACACGGATCATCGTGGTCACCTTCGTGCCTCACGTCTCGCGGAGTCGGTACATCATCAGTCGGTGCTGGGACGGTGAGATCGACGTGGTCGCCGATCGGAAACCTCTACCGGTTTGGGTGTGGGCGGCCAACTACGTCTGGCAGACAGCGGGCTACGTCCGCGCTCAGTTCCAGCAGTGCTGACAGCAGTCTGGGTGGGTACTTCTGCACCGGAACGATGTTCGCCGGGTTGGATGCGCCGTTTCGATGCGGTCCGGGTGCAATCGCACCCGGACCGTCAGGTCAGTAGGCTCCGTCGCTACGCACTACTGCGGAAGCAGTTCTGGCGATGATCGTGATGTTCTGTGACACCGACCAGTTCTCGACGTACGACGAGTCGAGACGAACCGAGTCTTCCCACGACAGATCACTTCGGCCACTGACCTGCCACAGTCCGGTGATTCCGGGCTTGACGAACAGCCGTCGAGATACTTCGTCGTCGTACATCTCGACCTCGCGGCGCAGTGGGGGGCGGGGCCCGACGATGCTCATCTCGCCGCGCAGCACGTTGAAGAACTGGGGAAGCTCGTCGATGCTGAATCGACGTAGGATCTTGCCGATCGGCGTGATCCGAGGATCCTCCCGCATCTTGAACAGAACTCCACCGGCTCCTTCGTTGTCACCCATGAGGTCGGCGACCTGCTGGTCGGCACCGTCGACCATGGTCCGGAACTTGTACATCGGGAACGGCTTGCCGCCACGACCAATTCGTTCGGCCTTGTAGAACACCGAGCCTTTGGAGGTCGCCTTGACCGCCACCGCTGCCACCACCATGACCGGCGAGACCAGCACCAGCATCAGTAGCGCGAAGAACATGTCGAACACGGCAGGGGCCCAGCGGTTTGCACCCTCGTAGCGGGGTCGAGCAATGTGAATCAACGGCAGTCCGGCTACCGGCCGGAACATCAGCCGAGCCTTGGACACGTCCGCCACCACCGGTGAGATCACCATGTCGACGCCCTCGGCCTCGAGGTCCCACATGAGCTTGCGGATACCGACCTGGCCGAGATCTTCCGTGCCGGTGACGATCACCGTGTCTGCATTACTGAGGCGCATTGCCTCGACGACCTCGAACTCGTTACCCAGAACGGGAACGTGCGTGCCGTCCACGACGATTTGATCTTCGACGGAGGTGGCCCGACGAGGGATGCAGGCGCCGACGACGTGGTAGCCCGCGGTGGACTCTCGGACGAATGAACGAGTTGTGGCCACCACCGACGCGTGTCCGCCCACCAACAGCACGGAGTTACGGCACTTACCCGATGCTCGTTTGTTGCGCATGTCACGTCGCCAGAGGTACCTGGCCAACAGCAGCGCTCCGATGCCGAGCGGCAAGGCGATCATGATGTAGCTTCTGGCAATCCCGATGCCGACGACGATTCCCGCGAGGGCACCGAGCCCGAAGACCTGACCGGTGGCGAGGACGACGCGTTCGTACTCGTCCACACCTTCTCCCAGCATGGACTTGTGACGGCTGCGTGCACGGGCGAGAGCAATCATCCACAAACTCGCGAGGGCGACCGATGCCAGCACCTTCCACGGAGTGAGCCATCCGATCGGGTTCGGCCACATACTGCCCACCTGGGCCAGCGCAATGACTACGACGACGATGATCGAGTCGGTTGCAGCAATTCGCCGGTGATACACCTGGCGCCAGTCGCTACGAATATCCGCCGAGTCCAGCAACGCCTGCGACTGAATCCCCATATCGGCTCGAACAGTCATGGCCATCAGTCTTTCTGTCATCGAATCCGTTAGCTGGATCGAAACCGGTGTGATGGAAATCGCTGATTGTTAACCAACACCGTGGCCCGAATTCAGCGACTCCCCGCGGTTCGCCCTATCCGATCGATCACGATATCGAAACTAACATCCCTGTACTTCGATGTAAAACCGCCGGTGAACGGGCCAATTTTACGTCGAGAGGACTTCTTGTTGCTCAATCCGAACACAAACATACCTTAGGTTTGTTTTTTGTGCACTTGTTTGACGTCGGAGTGTCGATGGTTGCCGATCAGTTACCGGACAATTAGTGCGTCTCGGGCGGTTGATGCACGGTCGGCTCCAAGGCTCAGCTACCCGATTCGTACGATCTGATCCGATCGATCAGGACATCGAGTCGAGCCGCGAGTGCAGCATCAGCGCGGCAACATTCTTCGATTGCCGCACCGAGATCTGCCGCCTCGACAATTTTGGCGAGTTCCGGCCGACTCGCCCGGACCCGCACCTTCTCGGCGAGCAGCAACGGCGGCTGAGACCGCGCAATACCGTCCATCGCCGACGCTCGGGCCTTCTCGATGGATTTCAGACGCTCCCACGCGCGTTCCTGCTCGGCGATGTCCACTACCCCGGAACTCTTCAGATGCGGGCTTCGGTGCACCAATTTCTCGATCAGGGCTTCGGCTACCGCATCCACGTCGAATCCGCCGATCCCCTGCGAAATACGAGCGTGGAACAGTACCTGCAAAAGCAGGTCACCAAGCTCCTCGCGAAGTTCGACCGTGTCCTGGCTGCGTATCGCATCGAGGACCTCGTAGGTTTCCTCCACCAGATAGGCCGACAAACTCTCGTGGGTCTGACGGGCTTCCCAGCCACCGCGACGGAACAACCGGTCCATGATCGAGACCGCCTCCACCAGACGATCACCCTGGACCGGCGCCGCGCGGATCACTCTCTCTCGGCCGACCGGAGGACAATCGCCGTCCATCGCTACCAGAACATCGGACCCGGGCACGATCCGCGGCAGGCATCGACGAACCTCCTCGGGCACGTCCGAGCTCACCTCCACCGGCCCGGCCAGGTACGGCAGCGCCTCGGCCGGAAAGACCAGTGGACGCAGCGGGTCGAGAAGTACGACGACTGACGGATCGCTCAACTGCTCCTCACGCCTCCATCACGACCGCACCGGCGGCGCGACCGTCGAGGGCGAGGATGAAGTCAGCTACGTACTGGAGGAGTTCGACGTCGCGAACGCGATCGGAACCGACCCCACCGGTTCGGGGCAACGGCAACTGCACCATCCCGGTCGTCGCCCGATACTGCGCACTCGGATAGATCCGCTTGAGCCGCAACTGTTTGGAATCCGGCAGCGGCATCGGGGCGATCTTGAGTTGCGTCCCGGTGAGTGTGATCTCCTCGAGGTGGTACTCCCGAGCCAGCAGTCGCAACTTCGCGACCGAGATCAACCGTCGGACCTCCTCTGGCAGCGGTCCGTAGCGATCGACCAACTCCTCCGCCACCGCGGCGATCTCGTCGGCGTTCGTGGCTGCCGCCAGCTTCCGGTAGCCCTCGAGACGGAGCCGGTCACTGGTGACGTAGTCCGGCGGGATATGTGCGTCGACCGGCAGATCGATGCGCACTTCCTTGATCGTTTCGTCCGCAGTGATCGGCGTACCGTCGGCGGCGGCCCGGAACGCTTCGACAGCCTCGCCGACCAGCCGCACGTACAGATCGAATCCGACGCCCGCGACGTGCCCGGACTGCTCGGCCCCGAGTACGTTGCCTGCACCTCGAATCTCGAGATCCTTCATCGCCACGGCCATTCCGGCACCGAGGTCGGAGTTCTGCGAGATGGTCGCGAGGCGGTCGTAGGCGGTTTCCGTCAGCGGCTTCTCCGGCGGATACAGGAAGTAGGCGTATCCGCGTTCACGACTTCGGCCCACGCGGCCACGTAGCTGGTGCAACTGCGAGAGCCCGAGGGAATCCGCGCGTTCGACGATCAGCGTGTTCGCGTTGGAGATGTCCAGGCCGGTTTCGATGATGGTGGTACAGACCAACACGTCGAAATCGCGCTCCCAGAATCCTTGCACGGTCTTTTCGAGGGTGTCCTCGTTCATCTGTCCGTGCGCCACGACCACCCGCGCTTCGGGGACCAGATCACGAATCCGTTTGGCTGCCTTGTCGATCGAGCTGACGCGATTGTGCACGTAGAAGACCTGGCCGTCACGCAGAAGCTCACGCCGGATGGCCGCCGCCACTTGTTTGTCCGCATATGCACCGACGTACGTCAGGATCGGGTGCCGCTCCTCGGGCGGAGTGAGTATGGTCGACATCTCACGGATGCCGGCCATACTCATCTCGAGAGTACGAGGAATGGGCGTCGCCGACATGGTCAGCACGTCGACGTGAGTACGCAGGGCCTTGATGTGTTCCTTGTGTTCGACGCCGAACCGCTGTTCCTCGTCGACGATCACCAGGCCCAGATCTTTCCACCGGATCCCGGTCTGGAGGAGTCGGTGGGTACCGACGACGATGTCGATCTCGCCCTCCGCCATGCCGGTGACGATTTCCTTGGAGTCCTTGGCGTCGGTGAACCGCGAGAGTCCACGCACTTTCACCGGGAACGACGCCATCCGCTCGGTGAATGTCTGTAGATGCTGCTGGGCCAGCAGCGTCGTGGGTACGAGCACGGCCACCTGCTTGCCGTCCTGCACTGCCTTGAACGCCGCGCGGACCGCGATCTCCGTCTTTCCGTATCCCACGTCACCGATGACGACACGGTCCATCGGTACCGCCTTCTCCATGTCGCCTTTGACCTCGCTGATCACCGTCAGCTGGTCGACGGTCTCGGTGAACGCGAATGCGTCCTCGAGTTCCTTCTGCCACGGAGTGTCCGGGCCGAACGCGTGTCCCGGTGCGGCCTGCCGCGCCGCGTACAGTTGCACCAATTCGCCGGCAATTTCGCGAACAGCCTTGCGCGCCTTGCGTTTGGTATTGGTCCAGTCCGAGCCACCGAGCTTGCTCAATGCCGGCAGTTCACCACCGACGTAGCGCGAGAGCTGGTCGAGTGATTCCATCGGAACGAACAGACGATCACCGGGGTGGCCACGCTTGCTTGCCGCATACTCGATGACGAGATATTCGCGGCGGGCGCCGCCGATGGTACGTTCCACCATTTCCACGAACCGGCCGATACCGTGCTGATCGTGTACGACCATGTCCCCCGCCGACAGCGCCAACGGATCGACCTGGTTGCGCCGCTTGGCGGGCAACCGCTTCCCGTCACCGACCGTCGCGACACGATTGCCGGTCAGATCGGCTTCGGTGACCACGACCAGGCCCGGCGTGGAACTGTCCCCTGCCAACACGAGCCCGTCGTGCAGTGATCCGCGGATGACCGACACCTGCCCGCGCGCAGGGACACCGGTCGGGTCGAGCTGAACCGCCGGAACCTCGGCCTCGCCGAGTCGATCGACCACCCGACCCGCGGTGCCGGCACCCGCTACCACCACTGCCGCGCGGCCACCGGTGCTCACGTGCGCTCGAAGGCTGACGAACAGCTCGGCCATCAGGTCCTCGGAGCCACGGATCTGCGGTGCCACCGAGATCGGAAGTTCGAGTTCCGCACCGCTGCCGGACGCCAGCGGACTGATCGTCCACCACGGTCGCCCGGCCGCCTCGGCGGATTCGCGAACCTGCCGCAGAGATCGGTACGCGGAAGCCCCGAGATCGACGCCCCCACCGTTGAGTATGGAAGTGTCCAGCGGTACGGCACCGCCGATCGACGCCGCGGTCCACGAAGCTTCGAGGAACTCCTGGCCCGTGCGAACCAGATCGGTGGCGCGAGTCCGGACCTTCTCCGGATCACAGATCACGACATGCGTCTCGTCCGGCAGGACGTCGGACAGCAGCTGCAGGTCACCCGGTTCGAGAACCGGAAGGAGCGCTTCCATTCCCTCGACCGGGATGCCGGCGGAAATCTTGTCCAACATCTCCACCAGCGAAGCATCCGCCTGGTTCTCGGTGGCGAGCGTAGCCGCACGATCTCGCACGGCCTCGGTCAACAGAAGTTCGCGACACGGCGGCGCGATGACGGCGGCGACCTCCAGTTCGGGAAGCGAACGCTGATCGGCCACCGAAAAGTACCGAAGCTCGGAGACCTCGTCGCCCCAGAACTCGATACGAACCGGATGATCGGCGGTGGGCGAGAAAAGATCGAGGATCCCGCCGCGCACCGCGAACTCGCCACGCTTTCCGACCATGTCCACCCGCGAGTACGCCATCTCCACCAGGCGGACCAACACCGAGTCGAAATCGATCTCGGTACCCACGCGCAAGGTGATCGGCTCTATCTCCCCGAGCCCTGGCGCCATCGGCTGCACGAGAGATCGCACCGTGGTGACCACGATCCGCAGCGCCACGCCGTACGACGGATCATCGGGTCGGGCCAGCCGCCGAAGCACCTCGACGCGGCGGCCGACGGTATCGGCGCTGGGCGAAAGTCGTTCGTGGGGCAGAGTCTCCCAGGACGGGAACTGGGCTACCGATCCGCCGAGCATTTCCGTCAGTTCCGACGTCAGATCGTCGGCCTCACGGCCGGTGGCCGTCACCAACAACACCGGTGCACGGGCGGCGATTGCCGCCGCGACAAACGGTCGAGCGGCCTTGGGTGCGACGATGTCGACGGCGGCAGAACCGAGAGCCTCGACGACGGGAGCGAATGCCGCGTCCGCGAGAGCCACCTCGGCGAGTCCCGAGAGCGCAGTCTGGGTAGAGGACGATGCAGTCAACGAGGGCGCTCCTGAGCGGTCATGACGAATTGCGATACACAATCCGAGCGGCACGTCTGAACATAGGCGAACGCCCGCCCGCTCGATTCTATCCGCCGGAAATTCCGGCTACGAAGGTTGGGGCGTGACGGCGGCGCTGGCCTGGGAGTTGAGGGCACGCACTCGACCGACCACGGTCTTCGCGGGGGCGATCGGTGTCAGTCGGATACTTCGGCGCCCACCCGGTGCGAGATGGAACCACGAATCCTCCGGCTCGAATCCCTGCAATTCCAACACCACATATTGCGCGGCGCCGTCGGTCGCCACGTCGATCACCCACCCGTCGGCACCCAGGTTCCGGGCAGTGGCCGTCAGACCCACTGATCGCTCCAAGGGCCTCGCTGCGGTTCCGAGCAGGTGGACTACCTCGTCGAGCACGTCACCGCCCTCGTCCGCGAGTGTCACGGTGACCGTGTCGTACGTCTGTCCCCCGAACCGGAAGACGTGCGTCAGGTCCGTGAATCGACCGACCACGTCGTCGACCGACCAGCTCGCGTGTCCGTGAGCGTCGAGCCGCACCGGGGTGAACGCGTCGATCGGAACGACGCCGAGTCGATTGTGGGCGCGCACCCGGATTTCGCCGAGTACCGGTTCGGCGGTCTCGTTGAACGCGTCGAGCCGCAAGCCGTCCATTCCGTCGTCGGTGACCAGCACTGAAATCGGTCGAGAATTTCTGCGCAGCACGTACCACGGAGCTTTCGGTGTCCCCTGCCAGTCGAGGACGCCCCAGCCCGGACCGGCCTCGAGATCGCGCAGAGCGAGTACCAGCGCACCGTCACAGCCCGAATCCGATCGGCGCCAGTAGGCGAGGGTGGCGGCGAACGCCTCGCACACCGCCGCACGTCCGAGATCGAGATACCGTTCGGGATCCGACCAGCGCACTTCTCTGGGATCCACGCCGAAGATTGCCTGCACGTAGTGGTCACGGACGTCTTCGAAGTCCCAGGTCGACCCGTGGTCACGGGGAACTGCAGCCTTCCAGTCGGGATGATGCCCGACCACGTTGAGGGAACCGAACTCCCGCTCGATCACCGAATTCGACGGCGGGACGGCGAACGCCAGCGACTCGGTCGCGAACCGGACGCGTGCGCTTCGCACATCCGTGAGCGGGCGTCGGTACCCGCCCACCCCGAAATAGTGCGCCACACCGGTTCCGACATGGGTGGCGAGCATCGTACTGTTCGGTGGCGCCGACGGTGACGAGCTCACGTAGGCGACGTGCGGGGCCAGTTCCTCGGTCAGCGCCGGAAGTAGCTCGTGCACGGTCGCGATCTGCTGGTTCGCCAGCCCGAGCATCGTGGGTTGCTGCTCGGTTTCGCTACCTCCGCAATAGACGACCAGTGCCGGATTTCCGGCTGTGGCACGCAGAAAGGCGGTTGTCTCGGCGGCGACCAACCTGCGGAATTCGTCGGTGTCCGGCGGGTCCAGCGTTGCCAGGATCGCGTCCTGCCACACCAGAATTCCCAGGCGCGCACACTCTTCCCAGAAATGCCCGCTCTCGTACACCATGGTTCCGGGCACGCGGATCATGTTGAGTCCGGCTTCACGCACGCGCTCGAGGACGCGCGTCGTTTCGTGGTCACCTTGAAAGGACGTCGGATCCACCGGAACCCACACCGCTCCGCGACAGTAGATCGGAACCCCGTTGACGGAGAGACGAAACCCGTCACCGGATCGGTCGACATCGAGAACTCGCACACCCACAGATCCGAGATCCGTTGCGTTTCCGTCCACCTCGACCGACACCTGATACAGATTCGCCGCACCGTGCGTGTGCGGCCACCACAACCTGACGTCGGGCACCTGCACCACGCCGACACCCTCGAACAGCCCGTCGTCGAGTTCACGAACATCGAGCGCCACTTCGTGTTCACCGACGCGCGCGAGAACCTGCCCCGCCGACGACGGTCGACCGCTCAGCCGAGCGATAACGGTCACCAGGGCTTTCGAGCCGTCCAGCACTGCCCGCGTTTCACCGGAGACCACCGCGGTGGATTCGAGATCGAGGAGTTCGATGCCGCGCCACGGCCCGATCGGCGGGTGCACGCCGGAGAACACCGGTGCACGTCCCAACACCGTAGTTCTGATCCATCGCAGACCCTGTTCACGCACCAGCGAACTGCGCCAGCGTCCGCGTGGCCGACGCGCTTTCAATTGCGCTGCCACGGAACGGAAATGCAGGGCCACCGTGGTGTCGCCGCCTTCGACGGACACCCGTGCCTGTCCTGGAAGGAACATCGAGGACGAGGACACCAACAGAGCACCGTTCACCCACACGTCGGCAAGCACTGCCAGTCCTTCGAAGATCAACAGCAACGACCGAGGCCCGTCGACGTCGACGGTGGCGACGAACCACCAATCCGAGCTGTCGACGGCATCAGGATTCGACGTGAGTCTCTCCCCGGCGTCGAGAAGCGCTCCGGCGACAGTTCCCGGCACGGTGGCGGGGCGCCACCCGGTGGCGTCGCGGAGATCTGCCGGGTCGGTGACCGTCCCTGGCGTCGTCGACAGCAGACGCCAGTCGGCGTCGACGAGGAGGTTCGGCAAAGTGCCCACTACTAGACCAGTCGCAGATGTCGCTGCGACTCGATCCCGATGATCTCCGAAACCACGTCCATGGACTCTTCCCACGAGCGCGCCATCTCGTCGAGTTGTTCGCGCGGATTCACCGACCGCCCGCGCGCCGCGCGTGCCATCTGGAACTGAACGCTCTTCGCTCCGGCGGCCACCGCACGGAATCCGGCTGCCGCACCGGCAGTTCCGGGGAATCCTGCCGTGTCGAGGTATTCACTGGCATCCGCTGCCAGTTCAGCGGTTGCTCCGCATTGGCGAAGCAATCCGAAGGACCACAGATGGAACGCACCCATTCCGGCACTCCGCACCCATTCGAGGTCTTCGATCACCCGATGCCCCAGATCACGGACGGGGTTACCCGGCGCGCGCACTGCGATGTTCCGTCTGGCCACCTCGGCGACGTTTCCCACGTTGATCGCCGGGGTCGGCGCCAGCCGAATCTGCTCTACGTACGGCACGAACTGCGGGAGTGATGCTCGATCCAGATCGAAGACTCCCGCAAAATCGTCGCCACGCAACAGGTGATACCCACTGTTGTGGAAGTACTCCAGTTCGCGCGCGCCGCGATCGACGCGATTGGGCACGATGGTCGTCTTGGAACGGGTTTCGTGGTAGCCCGCCCCGAGGGTGTCGGGTAACCAGAATCCGTCGACCTCCACCGTCGAGAGCATGCCCACTTCGAGGTTGTCTTCGACGTGCACCAGCGGTGCCCGCCAGACATTCATCTCGGCGACGTCGATCCCGTACAACGCGAAGATGTCCTCGGCCTTGTACTTCAAGAACGTCCACTGCTTACCGTCGAACCGTGAGGCGAACGCACATACCAATCCTGGTACGGGATCGAGATCGAGCGAATGAAGGACTTCGATCCACAAATCCATGTAGCAGTTGGTCTGCGCCCACACGCGATCGTCCCGGTGCAACGCATGGGGCTGGTAGCCGTCCGGCGTGACGTCGATCAGGCGCGACATCACAAGCCCATTCGTTCGCGAACCCGCAACGGCCACCGTGTGACGTCCAAACCGTGAGTCCGAAGCATCGCCAAAGCAATTCGCTCCATGCCGAATCCGACGCACGAACTGTGGGCAACCTCGCCCTGAGCGGTTTCGATGTCGAAGGTCCGACCGAAATGGTCGAGATGATTGTTGGAGGACACTATCGCCGTACCCTCGTCGAGGTCACCGTACAACCGCACGGTCAACTCGGTTTTCAGGTTCTCCTCCCGCTGATTTGCGGCCAGCAGCTTCCCGGCGCGGCCGAAGAACGGATCGTTGGCAATCACCGGTGTCGCGTCGAGTTCGAGTTCGCCGAGGACGCCCAGTCCCCGTTCGATCCAGGATGCGCGATGTGTCCGAGCCGCGGCCGCGTCGCCGATGGAGACGAATTCGTGCATCCGGAATGCTTGCATTCGGGCGGGATCGAGAGCGGGTTCGTGGCGAAAGCAGAACCCGTAGATGTCGAGAAGCACTCCCGCGTCGGGAAGCACACCGGTGTACAGCGAATATGCCGGATGGCATGCCGCAGGAACCATCACCGTCTCGGTGGGCTCGAGGTAACTGTCCCACGGCAGGCCGTCGGCACGATCGGCCAACAGCCGGGCATGCTCTCGATTCGTTCCGGTGAAGGTGTTGACGGCTCCGGTCAGATTGGGAAACGAAGCGATGTAGTCGGTGCGCTCGAAACTGCTCCGCGGAAAGACCGGGGGAAAACGAAGTCTGGTCGCCGCGGTACCCGGGCCTGCGGCAACGACGACACGATCGATACCGTCCACGATGTCCTCGAAGGCACCGCTGCGGCCGTACAAGCCGGATACCCCGCTGTCCACCAACAGTCCGGCTTCGAGTAGATCACGTTGAAACGCAGCCCTGGACAGATCGAGCGGTGACACGTCTTTGCCACTCGCGTCGGCGACGGACTCGGATGTCATATCGTCCCTGTCATATCGTCCCTCGGTATCCGATCGCGAGATTGGCCGAGCCGGCCATGACTCGGTCGTTGTTGACCATCACTGCCGCACCATGAGCATCGCGCAGATGCCGTCCCAGCGAGTATTCGCTGTCCTGGCGGTAGCCGGAGATTCCGCAGATCAACATGGCCTGACCCACTATGTCGACCACCGATCTCGACGCCGTCACCTTCAGGTTGTTCATCGCGAGCGAGAACCCGACTCCAGCGGAGGCCTCGAAGTCGGAAGATCGTTCGTTCTCGGCGGCGGCGCGATCGTAGCGGCGGGCCGACGCCTCGACCAGATCGGCGAATTGTTGTGCATCTGCGGCGACTTCGGCAAGTCGGAGCGCGCCCGGAGTGGATACTCCCGGCTGCTTACGCGCAGCAGTTCGCACGTATTTCCGGGCCTTCGCCAATGCCGCGTCGGCGATCCCGAGCCAGACCGAACTCCACACGACATGCGAAACGGGGAGCATGGTGTGGGTGGAGATGTCGTCGTACGGGGTGTGCGCCACCATGTCGGGCGTGGACGTAGCGCGCAATATGTATCCCAGGCTGCAAGTTCCCCGCAGCCCCAACGTATCCCAGTCGGTAGTGCGTTCGAGCGTCAGGTCCGATGATCGACAGACGACCAGCACCTGATCGTTTGGTTGACTCTCCGGTGTCCGTCGGGCCGTCACGACTATCGCATCGGCGTATTCCCCGTACGAGATGACCGGAGCGTTCTTGATGAGAAGCAGGTGACCACCGAGATCGTCTACCGCGCAATAGCTTCGGCTCACATCGCCACCGATTCCCAGCTCGGTGGTGGCGGACGCGAGAAGCAACTGCCGATCGGCGGTCTCCTCGACGAACGAGCGTAGCGCGTCGGTGTTGCCGTGCCGGATCAACGAGTAGATCTGAGTCTGATGCATCGCGAAGATCATTCCCGTTGCGGCACAGCGCATACCGAGAGCCCGGGCTATCTCGGAGACCTCGGCGAGCGAGAGACCCTCACCCCCCAGTTCTTTCGGTACCGCTACCGACAGCAATCGCTCCCCCTGCAAGGCTTGGACGGATTCACCGGGAAAACGTGCCTTGACATCGACGTCGTCGGCCCACACTGCGGCGACCTCGTCGGCTATCCGTACCGCCCTCTCCAGCGGAGATCCGGTGGAGACCGGCGAATGCGACGCACTCACGCAGCACCGAGTTCCGCCAGGGCGGATTGAATGGATGTGACGCTGGCGAACGTGCTCTTACGAAGCAGCTGGTCGGGGAATTCGATGTCGAACGAGTCTTCCAGGGCGAGCATGACGTTGACGCTGGCATGAGACGTCAGCCCGAGCTCGTACAGATCGGCGTCGACGTCGAGAGTTCCGACGTCCACCGCGAGCCGACCGTGCTCCTCGAGTACCTTCCGAATTGCCTGATCAGTCATCTGCGATGTCGTCCTTCTTGTCTGTGCGCGAGCCCGAACGAGTCGCGATCACCATGGCGATCGCGACATCCGCTTCGTGCGAGATGGATACTTGAAAATCTTGCAGGTCCTGAGCCCGCGCCAGCTCCGCGGCCGCGCCGGACAGAATCACTCCACAGCCGCCCCAGAGCTCGCGGCGTATCTCGATCGAATTCCACGGAATTGCGACGTCGTCGGGCCGGAGAACCTTGACCACCGCCTCTTTGGCCGCGAACCGCGCGGCCAACCGCTGGTCTCGGGATGGCCCGGCACACGTCTGGAGCTCGTGGGATGTGAACGTTCTTTCGAGATACCGCTGACCGAACAGGTCGATACTGCGACTGACGTCCACGACATTGACGACATCGCATCCGATCCGGGGTACGAGGTCCGGCATCGAAGTCTTCACCGCTTCACCCATCACCACTCCCCTTCGTCCCCGCACACGCCGGGCAGCCCCCTACGCTGTCCGGTGCGCCGGTTCCGTCACCGCTCTACCGCCTGAGTGCTCGCCTAGCAATTGCCCAGCTACCACTAGAACATACCGTAGTACGACAGTGGACAGCAAGAGCGGACTTTTCGACGCGCAACACCACTGTAAACATACTATAGGTATGTTTCAAACGCGCGTTAAAACCGGATATACCAACCAAAGGGATGCTAAAGCTCCGGGTAACTCTTCATCTGCGCGAGCGTGAGCCGACCATTACGGTTGCGGTGCGCTTCGGCAGCGGCTCAGCTGCCGTTCAACGCCCGTTCAGTGCTCGCTGGGTGCCGTTCAGTGCTCGCTGGCGAGCCGCCGGTCCGCGAACTGCCGGAAATACTCGACCTTCGAATCGGGCACGACAACCGGCAGAATCAGATTCCACGACGACTTCATGGACTCCGACAGTTCACGAACGGTCTTGGTACCCGCCGCCAACAATCGAACGCCGGCAGCCACTTGCAGCAAGAGCCTGGCGATGTCGGCCGAGTCGACGCCGGATCGGAGATCGCCTTCCTCGGCGGCCCGACTGGCCAATTCACGGTAGATGTCGAACCAGACGTCCAGGGTCGCCGGACCCGAACCCTTGTAGTCGCCGATCTCCACCAGCAGCCTGAAGGTCGCTCGAACCAGATCGTCGTGCGCTCCGACATCGACTATCACGGACGAAATCCCGATCAACGCCTCGAGCGCCGGTGTGCGGCGGTCCAACCACAGTTCGCATTTCACGTCGAACCGCGCGGACCCTTCGTCGATCACCGCCCTGGCCAACTCTTCCTTCGAACCGAAATGGAAGTAGAGTGCGCCCTTCGTCACTTGCGACTCGGCAATGATCTCGCTCAGGCTGGCGTTGGCATACCCTAAGCGCAAAAACACCCCTGCGGCGCCGCGCAGCACCGAATCCCGGGTGGCTTCCGCCCGTTCCTGCCTCACCATCGATCCGGTCTCCCATCACACACATCGAGCGGGTGGTCACCCGCCCCCGGTCACAGCGTTGACATGCAAGGCTCGGATCTGGCACCCGACCCTTACGACAAACATGTATATATTTGCCCATCAAACGATAGTGATACAGCCTGCACAGCTTAGACCGCGCATGACCACTACGTGGCAAACGCGCTGGGTCAACCCTCCAACTGGGGGTCCGCCTCGAGATTCGTCAGTCCGTTCCAGCACAGATTGACCAGGTGCGCAGCCACCACTTCCTTGGACGGCGACCGCTCGTCGAGCCACCAGGTCGCTGTGGTCGAGACCATACCGACGAGAGCCTGGGCGTACATCGTCGCCAGATCAGGATCGAAGCCACGGCGGGAAAAATCCCCGGCCAGCAGGTAGCCGACCTGACTGATCGCGTCGTTGAGCAGGCTCGAGTAGGTACCGCTCGGTGCCACCACCGACGAATCCCGAACCAGAATGCGAAATCCGTCCGTGTGCTCTTCGACATAGGTGAGCAGCGCCAGCGCAACTCGCTCGAGCCGAACTCGCGAGCGATTCTGTGCCAGAGACGAGGTGATCATCTCCAGGAGTCGTGACATCTCGCGATCGACGACCACGGCATACAAGCCCTCCTTGCCGCCGAAGTGCTCGTACACCACAGGCTTGGAGACCGCGGCCCGCTGCGCGATCTCCTCGATGGAGGTCGCTTCGTAACCACGTTCGGCGAACAAGGCCCGACCGATCTCGATCAACTGCTGCCGACGCTGAGTTCCGGTCATTCGAATACGGGGGGCTCGTCCTGCGGCGGACTCACCGTCGGTCGGACCTGCCGTCGTTGCCATGACTCTTCCTCACTCTCACACCGGTGGGCGAATATGCGGGTTTTCCTGCGACGATCCCCCATCGGGCGTCCGATCCCAGCACTGCGTCCGCAGTCAGCCTATCGGGGTCGCCGACCCTCGATCGGAGTAGCGGTTCGACCTACGGCGGGTCGGCATGCGATTATTCTCTCGCGCGTACCGCACTTGATCCGGCGGGGGCGTGGCAATCCGCCGTGGTGTAATGGCAGCACCTCTGATTTTGGTTCAGATAGTTCAGGTTCGAGTCCTGGCGGCGGAGCTTGTGAACAGCATGGGATTCCAGTCGAGTTACATGCGTTGATCGACAAGAGGGAGCTCAAACCAGTGCAAACCGCCGTGATCGTTCTCGCAGCGGGTGCCGGTACTCGGATGAAGTCGAAGACTCCCAAAGTTCTGCACACCCTCGCCGGTCGCACCATGCTCGGACACTCCCTTCATGCCGCAGCCGCCCTGAACCCTTCCCATCTGGTGGTAGTGGTGGGCCACGACCGTGAACGAGTCACCGAGGCCGTCGTGGCCGTGGGGGAAGAACTCGGACGGTCCATCACGATCACCGTGCAGGCAGAACAGAAAGGCACCGGACATGCTGTCGGTTGCGGCCTCGAGGGGCTGCCCGACGATTTCGACGGCACCGTCCTGGTCACCGCAGCCGACGTCCCGCTCCTCGACGGCGACACGATCGCCGACCTGCTCGGTCGGCACACCGCCGAACCTGCGGCCGCCGTGACCGTTCTGACCTCGACCGCCACCGACCCGACCGGATACGGGCGCATCCTGCGCACCACGGACGGTGAGGTGAACGCGATAGTCGAGGAGAAGGAAGCAACCGAGTCCCAACGGTCGATCACCGAGGTCAACTCGGGCGTGTATGCCTTCGACCACACGAATCTGCGTTCTGCCCTCGCTTCTCTCGACACCAACAACGCACAGCACGAGTTCTATCTCACCGACGTGATCAAGATCGCCCGACGGGCCGGTAAGCGAGTGCGTGCCCAACACATAGCCGATTCGTACCTCGTCGCCGGCGCCAACGACCGCGTACAGCTGTCGAACCTCGCCCGCGAGAAGAACCGACGGATCCTCGAAGCGTGGATGCGTGCCGGCGTCACGATCGTCGACCCGTCCAACACCTGGATCGATTGCGGGGTGACCCTCGAACAGGACGTCACATTGCTACCCGGCGTGCATCTGACCGGCACCACGAGTGTCGGCGAGGATGCCGTGATCGGGCCCGACACCACGTTGACCGACGTCACCGTCGGCCCCCGCGCCACCGTCGTCCGTTCCCATGCCAGTGAGTCGCTCATCGGCGCCGATGCCACTGTGGGGCCGTTCGCGTACCTCCGACCCGGCACCCGGTTGGGTGAGCACGGCAAACTCGGTGCGTACGTGGAGACCAAGAACGCCGACATCGGTGCGCATTCGAAGGTCCCGCACCTGACCTACGTCGGGGACGCGACCATCGGACATCACAGCAACATCGGTGCGTCCAGCGTTTTCGTCAATTACGACGGCGTGAAGAAGACCCGTACTGTGGTGGGGTCGCACGTACGAACCGGCTCGGACACGATGTTCATCGCGCCGGTCCGGGTCGGGGACGGCGCCTACACCGGCGCCGGAACCGTCCTTCGTGTCGACGTACCGCCCGGGGCGCTGGCCGTCTCCGCCGGCCCACAGCGCAACATCGAGGGCTGGGTTGCCAAGAACCGTCCGGGAACACCCGCTGCTGCCGCGGCCGAACCGGACAGTAATGATCACCACCAGATCGATCAGCAAGTACAAAAGGATGGCATGAACCAGTGACGGCGAATTGGATCGACAACCACAAGAACTTGATGTTGTTCTCGGGTCGCGCGCATCCCGAGTTGGCTGAGCAGGTGGCCAAGGAACTCGACATCCGGGTCACTCCCCAGACTGCACGCGATTTCGCGAACGGTGAGATCTTCGTTCGCTTCGAGGAGTCGGTTCGCGGATCGGACGCGTTCGTTCTGCAGAGCCATCCGGCACCGCTGAACACGTGGGTCATGGAGCAGCTCATCATGATCGACGCTCTCAAGCGTGGATCTGCCAAGCGCATCACCGCCGTTCTGCCCTTCTACCCGTACGCGCGCCAGGACAAGAAGCACCGCGGCCGCGAGCCGATCTCGGCTCGCCTGATCGCGGACCTGCTCAAGACCGCAGGTGCCGATCGCATCATCACCGTCGACCTGCACACCGATCAGATCCAGGGTTTCTTCGACGGTCCCGTCGATCACATGCACGCGCACAGTCAGCTGGCCGACCATATCCGGGCGGGCTACAACCTCGAGAACATCACCGTGGTCTCCCCCGATTCGGGCCGCGTCCGGGTTGCCGAGAAGTGGGCGGATTCACTCGGTGGCGCCCCGTTGGCCTTCATTCACAAGACCCGAGATCCATTGGTACCCAACCAGGTCAAATCGAACCGCGTAGTCGGTGACGTCGAGGGTCGTACCTGCATACTGATCGACGACATGATCGACACCGGTGGAACCATTGCCGGCGCGGTCAAGGTTCTCAAGGAGGCCGGTGCCGGTGACGTCGTCATCGCCGCCACGCACGGCGTGCTCTCCGATCCCGCCGCCGAACGCCTGTCGACCTGCGGGGCGAAGGAGGTCGTGGTCACCAACACGCTTCCGATCGACGAGTCGAAGAAGTTCCCGACCCTGACGGTGCTCTCCATCGCACCGTTGTTGGCTCGGACCATCAAGGAAGTTTTCGAGAACGGTTCTGTGACTTCGCTGTTCAACGGCAGCGCCTAGTTCCGACCGCCGAAGGGCACGTGTTCACGATTTCGCGATCGTCGAATACGTGCCCTCCGGCGTTTCACGAGCGCAGTCGATCGTGGACGTGCGGGATCGAAAACAGACCACACGGTCGTCACGAAACCAATTGCGCGCCATGCAGATACCGACATTTAAAACAAATAACATGATTTTCGTCACGCTGAGCCGAAGAATCCCAGGTCGAAGTTGGACTGGTGTTCACCGCCACGCAATATTCGCCTAGTGTGGCTCGTCGTGATCGACGCGCAAACCCTGGAATCTCGACCAGAATCCCGACCTGAATCTCATTCCGTGAATTCAACCGTCCCGACGATCCGGCGGTGGCGCCCGGGATCGTGTGTCTGGTGCGGAGACGACGACGCGGTGGACATGTTCCGCAACGAACCTCGATGCGGGAAGTGTCGCGAGAACGAAGGCATCATCGACGATGCCAAACGCTTCCTCGGAATGTACGGCCTACGCCCGCTCGGCGGAACGCTGCAGTCCGACGACGACGAAGAGCGTGAGTACCGCGTCAATGCCCGTGAAGCACGCCGGGTGTTGAACGAGATCCGCATGGACGAACTGCCCGACGCCGCAGCTGTTCGCAAGGCGATCCGCCCGCGTGCTGCGACCGTGGTCGCCGACACGACCCAGAACACGTCGGCGCGCCCCGCAAGTGCGCCCAAGGCCACCCGCGTCGCCGCCCCGGTGAAAACCGACACGGTGGACATGGAGACGCTGCAGACACGCGTTCTGGGGCTACTGGATCAGCTCGGCTCCATCGACGAGCAGATCAAGGTCGCCGAGTTGGCCCAGGGGCTGCCCGCGCGCGCACGGCTCAGTGATCTGAACAAGCAACGCGCGACGATCCTGCGCACCTTGGCCGCTCTCGAAAAGGCACGGATCGCCGCGTCGAACTGATCTCGTTTGTCGGACCCACCTCGCGGCGAGGTCCACCTCACGGCCTTGCCTCCATCGTGCGGCAGGGCCGTTCTGCTGCAGCGATCGGACCGCTCGGTCTCCAATGCTGCACTCCGGGTGGCCAATCGGCGTGAGAGCACCGCCTGGCCGGACCGGTGAACTCCGAGCAATCGGTTGCGGTCCTGTCACCGCGCAGTCTTATCACCGGGCAGTGGACGTGCGGTGCCCAGATCGATCTGCCGGACCCGAGTTACCGGCGATGCACCTCTCTCGCGGTCATGCGCGCTCTGCGCACATCAGGGCGAATCGGGAGTCGGGGTCCGACCACGTCTTCCGCACACCGAAACCGCGCGGCCTCGAGTTCAGCCGAGATCCCGGTCTCGGTGAACTTCGCCGAGATCTCCGTGCGCAGTTGCTCACCGGAGTGGAACTCGACGTTCAGATTCAGATCTTCGACTCGTACCGACACCTCACGCGTTGCCTCGAGACGCATTTCGATCCACTCGTGTTCGGCGTCCCAGAGTGCTACGTGCCGGAACGCATCGAGGGGAAAGTTCGCACCGAGTTGACCGTTGAGTACCCGGAGGACGTTGAGGTTGAACTGCGCCGTCACCCCCGCCGCATCGTCGTAGGCCGGCACGAGTACAGCCGGGTCTGTCACCAACCCCACGCCCAGGATCAGATTCTCCCCCGGATCCAGGACACCGGCTATCGCCGAGAGGAAGTCCGCACGTTCGTCGGGGATCAGGTTACCGAGGGTACCGCCGAGAAATGCGATCGCGCGTCGACCGCCCGCAGGCAGATGATTCAGCGATCCGGTGAAGTCGCTGACCACCCCGGTGACCGCGACGCCGGGAAACTCCGATCCGATCTGCCTGGATGCACTCTCGAGTGCCGTAACCGAGACATCCTGTGGCACATAAGTTCGCAACGAGCCCTGAGTGGTCATCGCGTCGAGAAGCAGCCTGGTCTTCTCCGAAGAACCCGACCCCAGTTCGATCAGCACCTCGGGAGCGGTCAACGCGGCGATCTCGTCGGCGCAGTCGGCAAGCAGGGCTCGCTCGGTTCGGGTGGGATAATATTCCGGCAGTTCCGTGATGCGTTCGAAGAGTTCGCTGCCCCTGGCGTCGTAGAACCATTTGGGTGAAAGCCATTTCGGGTTCGACGTCAGTCCGGCGCGAGCGTCGGCGCGGAGGGCGTCGACCAGCTCGCCCGGTGTCAGGTATTCCTCGATCGTCGTGGTGCTCATGTTTCTCCCGTCAGGATCGCAGTGATACTCACGTGCCCCGGGCGCGCGCAGACCAGATGCCGGTCCGGCACCTGCTCCCATCCGGGTGAGTCGTCGAACGGTTCCGAAGCGACCACGGCGCGCGTGTCGTCGACGAGGACGTACAGACTGTGTCCCCATGCGCTCGCCCACAGCTCAGTGCCGTCGCTCAGCAGCAGGTTGAGTCGCGAATCAGGTGACGCCGCGGCCACGTCGCGAATCACACCGGTCAGAGCAGCCGCCACCGTTACCGACCGTAGGCGTCGGCAAACCAGCGTCCACAACCACACCGCGTCCGTGGGCGCCGACATCGCCAGGACGTCGACGGCGGGAATCTCTTCGGCCAGAGCCGAAACCGATCCAGGCCAGCCACGCACCGCACCGTTGTGACTGAAGGCGAAGCCACCGTCGAGGAACGGTGCACAGGCCCCCACCTCGACGGCCATCCCCTCGGTCGCAGAACGTACTGCAGCGACAACCGATCCGGAACGCACGTACGCCAACGTCTCGTCGACCGTCGGATCGGACCAGATCGGCGACACACTCCGGTATCGGCCGACATCGACGCGATCCCACCAGGCGACCCCGAAGCCGTCGGCGTTGATCGTTCCACCTCCGCGCATCTCGCGCGGCGCCCAGGACTGCGTCACCAGCGAATGAGTCCCGCCCACCAGCAGGTCACGCACCGAGGTGATCGGACCGATGTAACCGAGATGTCGACACACGTCACGATCTCTCTGATATCGTTCTTGCGCAACGGAAACCGGAGAATATCTGACGCCGGATCGGATGATCCCAGTTTCGAAATGTCGCCCTGGCGGCCACGCTGTCGGTCCCGAACGATCCACCGCGCAACATCTTGTAGTCGCCGCCGAAGAACACCTCCGAGTACTCACGGTAGGGAAATGCGCGGAAGCCCGGATAGGGGTGGAACCCGGAGGACGTCCACTCCCACACGTCACCTGTCATCTGATGCACTCCCGTGGCCGACGCTCCCGCCGGATACGCTCCCACCTCGGCAGGAGCGAGATGCCGTTGCCCCAGATTGGCCGTCGTCTCGTCGGGTTCGGCATCACCCCACGGGTATCGACGCGACCGCTGCTCGCGGGGATCCCAGCGCGCGGCCTTCTCCCACTCCGCCTCGCTGGGCAACCGCTTACCTGCCCACCGCGCGTATGCTTCGGCTTCGAAGTAACCGACGTGCACCACCGGTCGGCGCTCGTGGAGAGGTTCATCCAAGCCGAACACTCTTTGCCACCACCGTGATCCGTCGTACTCCCAGAACTGTGGCGCTCGCAGACCGGCCTCGACACGATGTCGCCACCCGGTCCGGGACCAGAGTTCGGGGCGCGAGTACCCGCCGTCGTCGACGAACTCGAGAAACTGCCCGTTGGTCACCGGGAATCGGTCGATGGCGAAGGTACCTACATTCACCACGTGTGCCCCCCGCTCGTTGTCGAGAGCCCAGGGTTCGTCGTCGGTGCCCATCAGAAACGGACCGGCCTCGATGGTCACCTCGTCGAGTTTGTGGACCCCGACAGCTGCAGGCGGTGGCAGTGCCACCAAGGCGGCAGGGCCGGAACGCAATTGGTGGGTTGCCAGCATCGTCTCGGCGTGTTGCTGCTCGTGCTGCGCGATCATGCCGAACGCGAAGCCGTCGACTTCGAGTTCGCGACCTTCGAAACGGACGTCCGCGAGCACGTCCCACACCTTCCCGCGGACGCTGCGCACATAGCGTCGCGCCTGCGTGGGATCGAGCAGTGGTAGGGCCGGCCGGGACGATCGCGAATGCTTGAAGGCGTCGTACAACTCGTCGATGTCCGGCCGGACGGCGACGCGGCCGCCGACGTCACGCACCAACCACAGCTCTTCCTGATTACCGATGTGTGCCAGGTCCCAGACCAGCGGACTCATCAACGGCGAATGCTGCGCGATCAACTCGCGGTCGTCGACGGAGTCGGTGAGCAGCATCGTCCGCTCCCGCGCCCGCTGCAGTACCGCCTCGATCGACTCTTTGGTGACCTGCCCTGTCATGCCGCGCCCTCCCCCGGTGCTACTCCCCGACAACATCGTTCGGCGGCGTCGTCGAGAATCCGTACGAAACCGGGATCGGGGGTGTACGACGCGGCGAGCGAGAGCAGCGACACCGCCGCCGAACGAAGCTCGAGATCGATCAATCCGTATTCCGCGGCGTCACGCCATCTTCCGGCCGTCGCACCCGCCGCCGCGGCTGCCTCACGCATCACAGCCGGTCCGGACAACAGCGCGTCCAGCGCGGCGATCGGAACCCGCCACAGATCGCCGGGCTGCGCGTCGAGGTAACGCACCTCGACGTGACCGTTCGCTCGGACCGGCGGAAACAACGTGGACAGATGATATTTCAGATCGTCACAGGTCGGCGATCTCCCGATCTCCTCGTCCAGGGCTCCGTCTATCCAATCGCCGAACGTACCGTCGCGGGGCGCAGTCCAGTCGTCCGAGCCGTTACGCACGCACAGCAGCGGCACGTCGAGCACCCACCGTGGGTAGTCCGCCGGGTCCGGCACCGCAACGGTTCGTCGTGGATCGAGTTCGAGCCAGGTGCGCATTCGCTGAGAAGCCCAGTCGCCGCGGGGGACTCCGGCCAGATGAGGCGAGCAGGCGAACGCTGCCGTCAACGCCGGGCCCATATCGGTGAGCAGACTCCATCGGCGGGCCACCGCATCGGCGCTGTTGCCGGCGTCGACGCTCACCTGGACGGCGGCGGTGTTGCACATCATCAGCAGCCCGTACGGGCCGATGCCGGAAAATCGGTCTTCCATCGCGCAGTAGCGCGGTAGTCGGAGAATCCGCTGGGCCGGACGGCGATCATCCGCGGCGGCTGATCGCATCCGAATCGATCGTGATGCCAGAAGTTCCGCCAGAACACGGCGGTCCGCTTCGAGAAACTCACATACTGCACCCGCCGAGGTGTACGGAGCGGACGACAGTTCGATCTGCCCGCCGGGTTCCACCGAGACCAGGCTGCCGCCCGGTAGCGGCCGAGCCGGGGAATCGTCGGCGATGCTAGTCGGTGCGTACGGCCCCAACGCCTGGGCAAGGTCGTCGAGGGCCGGTCTCGATCCCCCGGGGCCGGCCGTCGTCAGCCACTCGAGTTCGGCACCGATCAGGCGCGGTGGGCCGAGTTTGAAACACACCCCGCCGACGAACGCCTCGGCTGCCGGACGCGAATCCAGATGGGTGGAGCTCGGTGCGGTCGTCATTCGGTATCCCCTCGTGCGAACTCACGTCGTGCACTCGATGTTGCTGCGCTCGTCTCGGTGCTCAGCGCGTCAACCCCTTCACCCTTCTCGACCATAGAACGGACCTGCCCGACATGCACCCCCTGACGGGAAATCGGTGCCGAAAGTTTCATTGCGCACAGCAGTATGGTGGGAATTCCCCAAACCGGACGGAAGGTGCCATGTTCGATCTCGACGCGATCCGCCTCGACACTCCCGGCTCCCGGGACACGGTGTTTCTCGACAGCGCAGGCTCGTCCCTACCGCCGGAACAAGTCCTCACCACGATGATCACGCATGTGCGACGCGAGGCCGAAATCGGTGGATATCTCGCGGCGGCCGAGCAGACCTCCGCACTGGCATCGGTGCGGCATTCGGTGGCACGGGTGATCGGTGCGCAGGCCACCGACATCGCCTTGACCGAGAGCGCCACCCGGGCATGGAACGACTTCTTCGGCGCGGTGCCGCTCTGCGCCGGGGACCGAATCCTGATCTGCGGAGTCGAGTACGCCAGTAACGCGATAGCTGCGCTGCGCCGCGCCTCGTCCCTGGGTGTGAGCGTCGAGGTGGTCCCGAGCGACAACACCGGCCGGATCGATCTGGAGGCACTCGAGGATCTGATCGACGACCGAGTTCGACTGGTCTCGGTCGTCCACGTTCCGACCAACGGCGGGCTCGTCAATCCGGTACGCGAAGTGGTCGAACTGGCACACCTGCACGGGGCGTTGGTGCTGCTCGATGCCTGCCAGTCCGTCGGTCAGCTCTGCGTCGACGTGAACGACCTCGGCGTCGACGCGCTCAGTGCGACGGGACGCAAATGGCTACGGGCACCGCGGGGAACGGGATTCCTGTACATCCGGCCCGGCCTCCCCGACGCCGTGCAACCGGCCACCCTCGACCTGCGCGGCGCCGAGTGGACCGCACCGAACTCGTATGTTCCGGCAACCGATGCCACCCGATTCGAACTGTGGGAGACCAGTGTCGCCGCGCGCCTCGGGCTCGGCGCCGCAGCGGACTATCTCCTCGACATCGGTGTCGATGTCGCAGCCGAGCAGATTCGGGTACGAGCTGAACGACTCCGCATCGAACTGTCGTCGATGCGGGGGGTGTCGGTTCACGACCGGGGCGCTCCGCTGGCCGGAATCGTCTCGTTCACCGTCCACTGCCTACCTGCCACCGAGGTTCGCGATCGCCTTGCCGCCCAACGAATCACCGTGACCGTGAGCAACCGGAGCTCCACACTTGTGGACATGACGGCACGTGGACTCGACGCCGTGGTTCGCGCCTCTCCCCACTACTTCGTCGACGACGCCGACCTCGATACCTTCGTCGTTGCGGTGAGAGAACTGGCGAGCTGAGCGAAATCCCAGCCGAGCGAAAGACCCAGCCGAGCGAAGGTCAGAGCCGAACCGTGTTCACACCTGGGTCACTCGAACGCCGTCGGCGAACCGATAGGGCTGCGTCTGCAGAACCGCACCCAGATGCTTACGTAGCCGTGACACCTCGGCGCGTACTGCGACCACGTGTTCGCGGTCGCCGAAGAGCATCTCACTCAGGGCGGCAGCGTCCACACCGCTCGATCCCACGCTCGCCAACGCGCGCAGGATCTGTGCGTGACGCGGCGACAGCGGCCGCGTCCAGTTGGCGTCACCGCGGACGGTGACCTGGGGCGACGAGCCGAGAGCAAGTTCGAGCTCGATGATCGGGCCGCCCATACCGGTCCGAAGCAGCCATCCACCGCCCAGCGGTTCCGGCAGGCACATACCCAGCCCCGGCACGATGACCGGCTTACCGAGGACCGGGGCCGCCACCCGATCGGGGGCTGCGATACCACTCGCGCCCGCTACCCACCCGAACTCGTCGACCACCAATGTCGGGCCGGTACCTGCCGCGAACAGCGGGGCCGCCCGCGATCGCAGCCGCTCGAGTTGCTCACCGTGCTCACGCCACAGCGTCGCCTCGGCCAGACGCACTGCAGTACGCACCAGCGCGACGGTAGTCGGGTGCACGGACGCGGCGGATCCGCTGATGTCCACCACCCCCAGGATCTCGCCGGTCCGTGGATCGTGCACGGGGGAACCGGTACACGACCAGTTGTGATGGGCAGGCGCATAGTGCTCGGCCGAGAAGAGTTGCACCGCAGAGTCTTCGACCAGCGCCGTCCCTATCGCGTTGGTACCCACCGACTGCTCGGACCAGCGTGCCCCCTCGCTGAACCCCAGGGCGTCGGCTGCCCGCTTGACCGACCGCGCGCCCTCGCGCCACAGCAGCACACCATCGGCGTCGGCGACCACTACGATGAAATTCGCGTCCTCCGCCACTTCGGTGAGTGTGGTCCGTAGTTCCGGAAGCACGGCGCGCAAGGCCGTCCGACTGCGTCGGGACTCGAGCTCCGAGAAATCGGTAGGCGAGAATCCGTCACAATGATCGGGGCTCAACCCGCCTGCCGCCACCCTCGACCACGATCGGGCGACCACCGTGCGCGGTTGCGCGGGCGGTTCCTGGCCGGACAGGACGGCGTCGTGAACCCGGCTGAGCAGTCGAGCGTGCTGCGACAGGTCGGTTCCGGGCATCACAGCGCCCAGCCGACCGCTCTCCGGTGCGCTCCGTACGGATGTCACCCCCTCAGGCTACCGCGTGGAGTGTGACGCGAACCACGTCCGATCGATCGGACCGACAGCCGCCGGGATTAGCAGCAGCGCCCGAAATCCGGTAACGTGTCCCGAGTTGTCTCGGCGAGGGTGAGCAGCGATCGATGTCCGGACATAACGGGCACCACACGATCGCACGTTCACCGTGATCGACGCGGCTACGGCTCAGCTCGAGCGATTCGCTCCTGGCCGTGTGCGCGTCCGTCCTCGTCGGAGCGAAGAACCACACCAGTACCCGAGCACGCACCCGTGAGTTGTAGGAGCCGTTTCACATGTCTGAAGAGAACAACCTCGTCGCCGTCACCCGTACCGAATTCGGCAAGGGCGCAGCTCGCCGCGCACGCCGCGACGGCCAGGTCCCCGCGGTTCTGTACGGCCACGGCGAAGATCCCCGCCACCTCAACGTGCCGGCTCGCCAGTTCGCCGCCATCCTGCGCGCACACGGCACCAACGCGATCCTCACCCTCGACATCGAGGGCACCGAGCAGGTTGCACTGACCAAGTCGGTCGTCGTGCACCCCATCCGCAACTACATCGAGCACGCCGACCTCCTCGTCATCAAGAAGGGCGAGAAGGTCACCATCGACGTTCCCGTCGTCGTCGTCGGTGACGCAGCTCCGGGCACCATGGTCGCTCAGGACGCCGCCACCATCTCCCTCGAAGCCGACGCACTGCACATTCCCGAGTCGATCGAGGTTTCGGTCGAGGGCCTCGAGGTCGGTACTCAGATCCTCGCGAGCCAGCTCGAGCTGCCTGCAGGCTCGACCCTTCAGGCTGACGTCGACACGCTGATCGTCAACGTCGTCGCCGCAACCTCCGAGGCTTCCGAAGACGAAGCAGCCGAGGACGCCGCCGAGGCCTGATCCTCGAAGCGTTCCCCGCCGGACGGCGCGTCACTTCCGATTCCCGGAGGTGACGCGCCGTTTCCGCGTAGGAATCGTTTTCACCTCTGACAGCTTTGCCCGGAAGGAACACACCCGTGAGCACAGATACCGCCCTCGTGATCGGGCTCGGCAACCCCGGCACTCAATACGAGAAGACCCGGCACAACGTCGGCTTCATGGTAGCCGGCACACTCGCGGGCCGGATGGGGGGAAAGTTCAACGTGCACAAGAAAAGCGGAGCCGAGACAGTCGAAGGGCGACTGGCCGGCCGACGGGTGATCCTGGGTAAGCCGCGCTCCTACATGAATCTCTCCGGTGGCGCCGTTGCCGGGCTGGCCCGGTTCTTCTCTGTCGAGCCGGCAAACATCGTCGTAGTCCACGACGAACTCGATCTCGATTTCGGGACCATCCGGCTCAAGCTCGGTGGCGGTGAGGGCGGCCACAACGGTTTGCGTTCGATCTCGAGTTCCCTGACCACCAAGGACTATCTGCGCACCCGCGTCGGGATCGGCCGCCCGCCGGGCCGTCAGGACCCGGCGGACTACGTACTCAAGCCGTTCTCCACACCCGAACGCAAGGAACTCGACCTGGTCTGCGAGCAAGCAGCCGACGCGGTCGAACTACTCCTGCACCTGGGCCTCGAGGCAGCCCAGAACCGACTGCACTGATCTACCGCTGTCAGCGTCCGATCAGGGCGGCGGAATTGGCGCGGCGCAGCTTTCCGGACGAGGTCTTCGGGATACTTCCGGGGCCGAGTACTGCCACCACGCGCGGGCGCACACCGATGTCGGCCAGTACCGCGCGCACCACTTCCCTCTCGATACGCTTGACCTCGGCAGGATCCTCGTACGCGTTGGTCTCCACCGCGACGGCAAAACTCTCCCGCTTCTGACCGGCGTCCAACCGGATCGCGACGGCGTTGCCCGGCCGCACCCCGGTGATCGTGCCCGCGGCGCGTTCGATGTCAGTGGGATAGACGTTGCGTCCGCCCATGATGATGACGTCCTTGACCCGACCACAGATCACCACCAGGTCTTCTTCGGTGAAATACCCGACGTCTCCGGTGTCGAGCCACCCGTCGGCGTCCTGCGCGCTCACGTGGCCGTCGACGGTCACGTAGCCAGGGGTGACCGCTTTGCCACGCACCTCGATGATTCCCACTCCGCGCGCGGGTAGAACGTTTCGGTCTGCATCGACGACGCGCCCTTCCAGATCGTCGACCAGCTTTCCCAGAGTCGCGAGAGCACGCGCATTGGGCCGGTTCGACGGTACGGCGCGAGACATCGACTCGAGGAAGTCCGGGTCGACGTGGTCGAGAACCTGTCCCTTGCTCGGATCGGGAATCGACACTGCCAGTGTGGTTTCGGCCATGCCGTACACCGGCGCCAACGCCGTCGGATCGAGTCCGAAGCGCGCACCGGCCGCGGCGAGCGTGTTCATCGTCTCGGGATCCACGGGTTCGGCACCGTTCCACATGTACCGAACTCGCGAGAGATCGACCACTCCGTCGTCCGCTTGGGCAAGACGCCGCGCCAACAGCGAGTACGCGAAGTTCGGCGCGGCCGTCACGGTTCCGCCGTACTTGTCCATCAATTCCGCCCACAACATCGGGCTGCGCAGGAAGTCCATCGGCGTGATGCTGACGACTTCGGCGCCGACCTGCATGGGCACGGTCAGGAAGCCGACCATTCCCATGTCGTGGAAGAGCGGTAGCCAACTGACCATGACGTCGTCGTCGACCGAGAACTTGATCCGATTGATCATCGCGTAGGCGTTGGTGAAGAAGTTCTGATGCGTGATCTGTACCGCTTTGGGCGACCCGGTAGAGCCGGACGTCAACTGCTGCAACGCAATATCGGACTCTACCGTCTCCACCGGGTCGATTGCGGTACCCCGCCGAAGTTCGTCCACCGTCACCACGGTGATGCCCCGCTCTTCGAGAAGCGGCTTGGCCGCGTCGAACGGAGCCCCCAAGATCACGGCTTTCGCCGCGATCATCTCGATCACTGTCTCGGTGTCCTGCGCCCATACGGCAAGATCGGTACGGGGGGTCGGCTGGTGCAGCATCGTCACCGACGCGCCGCGCATCCACGTGGCCTGGCACGCCGGAGCAATGTCGACAGGTTGCCCGGCGAGTACGCCGATCGCGGCGCCGTGGTCGATGCCTGCCGCCGCAAGCCCACCCGCCATCCGACGGGCTTCGTCATGGATCTCACCCCAGCTCTGGCGAAGCGCGGTTTCGGGTTCCCCGGTCACCAGCCCTCGGTCGCTGACCAGTGCAGTCTCGTACATCTCGTCGGTAAACCTGCTCACAGCAACTCCTCGGAACATTCGGGTTTCCGTCACCACGGGCGTTCGAGCGCCGTCGGGGCGGACGTACACACAAAGTGATAATCAGAGACTGTTCGCCGAGTGTTACGGCCAGCCGGACGCCGAGTATCCTTGACCGGGTGTCTCGCGATACTCGACACACCCGAGAGCGCCAGCGCTCAGGCCCCCGACCTGCGCATCACCGCGCAATACCCACTGCGAGAGGTTCTTCGTTGACTACCCCGTCCGACGCGACAGTCCCCACCGAGCCGACCGTCCAGTCCGACACGGCGGTCATCGATCCGGTGTCGGTCGCCGCTACACCGAAGGGTGTGGCAGCCGAGGCCGACCGTCGGCGTACGTTCGCAGTCATCTCGCACCCCGACGCGGGTAAGTCCACTCTCACCGAGGCGCTCGCACTGCACGCGAAGAAGATTTCCGAGGCCGGCGCCGTACACGGTAAAGCCGGGCGCAAGTCGACGGTCTCGGACTGGATGGAAATGGAGAAGGCACGCGGCATTTCCGTCAGTTCCACGGCTTTGCAGTTCAACTACCACTCGTCCGAGACGCCCGACGAGACGATCAACGTGATCAACCTCGTCGACACCCCCGGTCACTCCGACTTCTCCGAGGACACCTACCGCGTCCTGACGGCTGTCGACGCGGCGGTGATGCTCATCGACGCGGCCAAGGGCCTCGAGCCGCAGACCCTGAAGCTGTTCCAGGTGTGCCGCCACCGCGGAATCCCGGTGATCACGGTGATCAACAAGTGGGACCGACCTGGCCAGACGCCGCTCGAACTTCTCGACGAGATCAGCGAACGTATCGGGCTGACCCCCACGCCCCTGTACTGGCCCGTCGGCATCGCCGGCGATTTCCGCGGCCTGCTCCGACGCGGCGAGGACGGTGCAGCGCGCGAGTACATCCGCTTCACCCGCACAGCAGGCGGCGCGAAGATCGCCCCCGAAGAGGTCATGGACGCCGATTCGGCCCTGGCCAAGGAGGGCTCCGAATGGGAGACCGCAGCGGAGGAGAGCGAACTGCTCTCGGCCACCGGCCAGGATCACGATCAGGAGATGTTCCTCGCCGGTCAGACGTCACCGGTGATCTTCGCATCCGCGATGCTCAACTTCGGGGTGCGCCAAATCCTCGACACCCTGGTCGAATTGGCGCCGGCGCCGCGTGGCCGCGACGACCTGGGCGGTAAGGCTCGGGAGGTCACCGATCCGTTCAGCGCCGTGGTGTTCAAGGTGCAGGCCGGAATGGACACTGCCCACCGTGACCGCCTCGCGTTCATGCGGATCGTCTCCGGCGTTTTCGAGCGCGGCATGGTGGTCACGCACGCTCAGACCGGAAAGCCGTTCACCACCAAATACGCCCAGACTGTTTTCGGCCGGGAGCGGTCCACCGTCGAATCCGCGTTCCCCGGCGACGTCGTCGGTCTCGTCAACGCCACCGCGCTGGCTCCCGGCCACACCCTGTACACCGAGAAGAAGGTGGAGTTCCCTCCGATCCCGTCCTTTGCACCGGAACACTTCTCGATCCTGCGGGCCGAGAGCGCCGGCAAGTACAAGCAGTTTCGCCGCGCCGTCGATCAGTTGGATTCCGAAGGCGTGGTGCAGATTCTGCGCAACGACATCCGCGGCGACGCCTCACCGGTGATGGCGGCCGTCGGCCCTATGCAGTTCGAGGTGGTGGCCGCCCGGATGAAGGCCGAGTTCAACGTCGAAGCCAAGATGGAGCCGCTCGGTTACGCGCTCGCTCGCCGTACCGATGCCGAGTCCGAGGTCGAACTGAATCGGCAGCGCGGCGTCGAGGTGTTCACCCGATCCGACGGGGTTCTCCTGGCTCTGGTCAGTGACAAATGGCGCCTGCAGTACATCCAGAAAGAACTCCCCGAGCTCACTCTCGAACCGCTCGTCGCCGCCGCGGACTGATCGGGACGTCAGTCGGCCTTCCCCCGCTATCGGTGTGATCTGAAACCAACTACTGGTATGTTTGCCTCGATTGAGCAAACCAGTGGTCTGTTTACGGGCATCAGGAGCGAAACGATGGAAAACGCAACTTCGCACGGCGCAGCTGGAACCAACGGGACCAGCAGCGGATTCACGACGGGGTCGAGTACCGGAGGCTCCAGCTCCACCTCGCTTCGTACGGGTGGCAGCACTACAACGACGGACGGTGGACCGAGCTCGAACGTGCCCAAGCCGTCGGACTCGTTCACTTTTCCGCCGCCAGCCCGCAGTTCGGCCGCACACAGCAGTGGAGAGGACATTTCAATGCCCACACCGACTCGTGAGTCGTCCAGAAATCTCGAGACCCGCAGCCACACCGTCGTTCGTCGCGACGCAATGGGTGTAGCCGCGGTACGGGTGGCCGGGCGACTCACCCATACCGAGTTGATCGGCAATCATGCCACCGCGTCGAGTACACATTCGTCCGATCCGACCACGGATCTGGACGAGCTCCTCACAATGCTCGGCAGCTACCTTCTGTCTTCCGGATTCGAGCACCCCGAGATCCATGCCAAGCTCGGTGGTCAGTCGATCGTGGTCAACCTGGTGTCGCCGGAGATCAGCGCCAGTTGAATCACGGCCAGAGGACGGACGTCGTCCACAACCCCTCTGGATCACGCCGATACAACCACCGTTGATGCCGGCGACCGGAGTCAGCCTGCCAGAACTCCACCGACTCCGGCTCGAGGCACCACGCCCGCCAGTCCGAAGACATGTGGTCAGGATCGCCCTCGAACATTTCGATGGCTGAACTGACTGCGGCGTCGTATTCGGATGGATCGGTGAGTATTCGACTTTGTTCGCTGGCAGTCGCCACTGCCCGCGCAGTGACGGAGCGTTCGAGAAAATCCCGGCTGCGCACCGACTCGTCACCCTCGGAGACGGTCCCGCGCACCCGGACCTGTTGGCCGGTTTCACGCCAGTAGAACGCCAGAGCGGCTCGCGGAGAGGCTTGGAGTTCGACGCCTTTCGGTGACCGAGCCGATCCCGAAAACCAGAATCCGGCGGTATCGACATCTTTCAGGATCAGATACCGGGAATCGGGTAGACCGGCGTCGTCGACGGTCGACAGGGCACACACGTGGGGTTCGACGACTGCGTCGTCGACGGCTCGGGCAAGCCAATCCAGAAACAGCTCGGCCGGTGTCGCGGGAAAGGTGGCGGGCGCAGGAGGTGGGGTGCCCGTCAGCGTGGGGAGCGCCCTGATCCAGCGCCGTGTGTCGTGTATCCGGTTCGTCTCAGCCATGCTTCGACTCTAATCCCATGTCATGTCGAGACCGGATGTCATGTCGAGACCGGATGCCGTGTCGAAACCTGCCAACTCGCTTACGTCAGGACGCGTTACGTATCACCGAATTCTGGGCCGCAACCGCCCACGGATTCGAAGTCAGCTGGAAGCTGGGGATGTCCGACAACGCGACCGCGGACTCCCAGAGACGCTCGTAACCGGTATGTGCGATTCTCCATCGACCGTCACTGCAGAGCACGTACCGGTCGTGGTAGAACGCCGAACCTCGGAGCATCATCCCGTCCTCCGGGATCACGACTGTGTCCGACAAGCGCCAGGTTCCGGTGGCGGTGGCACCGTTCACCTCGATTTCCGGTTGACCGCACTGATGCTCGGAAATGACGTGCGAGCCCAGGGTGTTCTCGAGAAACGAGACGAAGGAATCGCGGGAGTCGAAACTGAGTTGCTCGCCGTAGATCGCCGTGGCGTCCTCGGTGAGGGTATCGGCGAACTCGACCCACGACTTGCTGTCCAATGCACGCGTGTACCGATGTTTGAGCTGTTCGATACGGATAATCGCTTCGAGATCCATCGTGCTCGCCTCTCGGTGGTACAGCACAGACCCGCTGGTGTGGCTACAGGATAGCCCTAAGCGTCGTCAAATGCGCATTATGTGCAAACCACATATATACAGTCATTGAGACAATCGCTGCTCCAGTCCGTCCGACATGATGCCGATCTTGACAGCGTCAGGTGGTCGAGCGGAATAGAAGAGATGGCGCGGGTATGCCGGTACGGCATACCCGCACAGCGCGGTGCGGGGTCGAGATGCTGCTTCGGCCTCGCACCGCCGTCGTCACTGGGCTTGGTAGACAACCCATTTCACGCCGTCGATGGTGATGGTCCGCAGTCCACAACGCTATCGGGAGGTCGGGCCCACTCATGGGTGACTCTACGCATTATCGCTTCAAGTCGCGCGATGAGCTCACGGCGGCCGTATGGATTCGTAGTGTAGTAGTCGGCGCCGGCCTGTAGCGCCAACACGCAATCCACTTCTGTGTCACGCGATGTGACAACGACAACAGGAGTGTCACAAGAAGATCGAATTACCCGACAGACCTCTGGACCGTCGAGGTCAGGAAGGTCCAGATCCAGAACTACAAGGTCCGGATCGTGATGAATGTCGACCCAACGGTATCAACCATTTCTTCACATTCGCGCCGAACACCGAGATCGCTCGGCAGCGTGTCGGAGCGCCAGCCCTGATCCACAATCGCCGAAGCAATCTTCGACCTTGGGCTGCCAGAGTTGTTTCTCGGACGAATGTGATCAGTCGGTGAACCAGTTCTGCCCAAGGCGGCAATCTCGCACGAAGCCTGACCCAGGTCGGGCGCTGAGTGCAGGATGTCGACGCTGTATATCTCCAGCCGCCGCAACGCTACTTCACGGCGTCGACTGGTTGTTTTGTTGCAGCGGGGCTCGACGTCTTCGCGCGCGGCAGCAGCAAGGCCACGACAACCGGCAGCACAGTAAATGCGATAGTCCACCAAAATGCTGTTCCGAATGCCTGCGCAGTGCCGAGATCAGTGTGCGGTGCGCTCGCGGTGGCGCGAGCAAGGATCACTGCTACGACTGTAGTTCCGAACGGGGCGCCAATACGCTGAACAATATTGAATGCCGTGGTACCCCGCGCAAGTTGATCCTTTGGAAGGCCGATCATGGCAACAGCGTTGAGAGAGGGCGTACTAGCTCCGATGCCGACGCCGCGGACGAAGAGCGCGACAATCAATAGCCATGTCATATCGCGCAGCTCGGGGAACACGAAGGGCAGGGTTCCGATCGCCATCAGCATGAAGCCCGCGATGACTTTCGTACGGGCAGATATTTTCTTGGTCAGCTTTTTGCCCCCGACGATTAGTGCTGCCGCGCCGAGACCTTGGGGAACGAGGAACAAGCCTGCCTCTACGATCGAGGAACCATGGACGGCCTGAAAGTACAAGGGCAGCAGAAGCATGCCGGCGAACATCGTGAACCCGGATAAGACGCTGAGTCCGTTGGCCACGCTGAAACCGCGGTCCGAGTAGAGGCGGACGTCAATGAGGGCTCTGGCGCCGTCGTGTAGCGACCAGCCGATAAATCCGAGGATTCCGACGACACCGAGCGCAAGCGGTATCCAAACATTGGCAGGCCCGAGGCCGTGGTCGGCGGTGATGTTGCTCAGTGCGTATACCAGGGCGGCCAGTGACGGCGCGAGTAGCACGAGACCTACCACATCGAGCGACCTTTTCTGTGTTGCCCGGTCCCGGGGCGGGAGTATGAGTTGAGCCAAAATTAGCCCCACTACACAGAAGGGGATATTCACGAGGAAAAGCCATCTCCAGGTGGCGCCTTGCACCAGCACGCCGCCGATCACAGGCCCTAGGATGGGCCCGACCTGTACGAGCAGTGAAAAGCTTCCCATGGCTGTCATTAGCCTGGCTGGTCCGGCAACCTGCGTCATGAGAGTCATGAGCACGGGGATGATAAGGCCGGCGCCGAGGCCCTGGACAATTCGGAACACAATGAGAGAATTAAGATTCCATGCCAGTCCGCAGGCAATTGAACCGGCAAGGAAGGTCGAAAGAGCGATCATCCAGGTGGTGCGACCACCGAGTCGATCGATCATCCACCCCGACAGCGGAACGATTGCGGCCATCGCCAGCAGAAAACCTGTGATCACCCATTGGGTGTGAGTAAGGCTTGCCCCGAACACCTGCGACAGGTGGTCCACAGCGACGTTGACGATCGTCGAGTCGAGGATGCTGGCGATTGCACCGATTCCTAGAGCCAGGATTGTCAGATTGAGGCTTCGACTACTTGCTTCTTGCGGTGCACTGGGTGCGGCTGTCTGAACGGTCGAGCCCATCAGTGGCCTCCTTCATTCTCGAGTGCGGCATCACCAACGATATCCGTAGTGACTACAATATTGCAATAACTACAGAATTTCTTGAGGAGCTGCCTGCCTTGCCGCACTCCGATCCTCGAATCGGACTGACAAGGGTTCGACCGGTGAGGTAGTGCACAGAATTTCGGCCCCGCAGCCAGACAAGCTAGGCCCGACCCCACAAGGGTCGGATTGCCGCTCTTGAAGCGCGGGCCTGATGTCGGGTTTGGTCAGGCTGCAGCGCATTCATCAGCGAAGACCAGCTCCTTGAGGTGATAAGCACGGGCGGGCCGCCCTAGGCTGATGTCATGGCCGGCGTGGCGATGGTGCTCGATTTGCACACGAGGAGAACCAACGAGCAACTCACGTATCTCGCCGATTGCTCTCTCGTCGTGCTGCCACCATCCCTCATACTCGGCGAAGGTCATCCGAACTGGAATACTAAGCCGCGCAGCGACATCGGGCATTCTTGTCGCCCAGATCGCAGTCTCGTTCAGTTCGCGTGCAGGCGCGAGAGTGACGATTTCCTTGGACGTCGTGAAGGTGTGGGGTGGGTACAGGCGAAGCGGCCCCCAGTTACGTTGTGGCGAGATCGCGGAGTATCCCGAATCGGCGAACCGGTAGCCGCACCCCGATATCTCGATTCCCAACAAGTTCGGGACCAACTGACGCGCACCCATCACCATCGCGATTTTGCCGCCGAAGGAATGCGCGGCGAGCACTATCCCCCGGCCTTTCGACCGGGACGACAAAAAGTGTTGTACGCCATCCCATATGACATCAGCCTGTTCATCGACAAGTAGTCCCTCGCTGAATTGGATGGCCGACGCTCCGTAGCCTGGGCGGTCGACGCAGAGGACGTTGTAACCCAACTGGACGGCGAGTGCCACTAACGACTGCCCTGGCAACAAGCGTCCGTGGAATTATCGCGCGGTCATCCCCGCCCCGTGAAGCGCGACGATAGTTGCGCGGGGCGGACCGATCGGAGCAACGAACAAAGCGGAAAGTACGCCGGCACTGGTCTGCAGGTGTACACGCTCAACCTCCGCCTCAGATGATGCAACAACAATTTTCTCAGGGCCTGGGGATAGCGGCATGCCAGTAGCTGGGTCGGTAATTGTCATCGCGGATCGCCCGCTTGGCACCAGATGACCGGTCGACTCACTTCTTCCGAACGCCAGCGGATTTGACCGACTTCGGCGGGTGGACTGCCGTCCGATTGATATTCATGTTCTCAGGATTCTCGAATGCTGCGGGGTCCCGATTTGCGGAAAATGTTGATGCAATTACAGCTTCACCCTTCTTAACGAGAACATCTCCGACCTGAACATCGGCGGCGGCTAGACGATGCGCACCAAAGTCAGGAATCGTGCAAGCTCGAGCGGGTTATCAAATAGAGCCGACACTGCTTACGTGCGCTCGTACACAAGAAAAGAATCACATATCAGCATCACAAGTATCTACACGAGATGCGAAAATCTGTCCCGACGTGAAGCTAACCGTGACTGGTTCGCCTCACAACAGTGCAAAGTGCATGTCTAGATTTCCTGACAGAATGCTGTAAGTCCGAGACCCGGGGCCTTCCGATTACGGGGCTACCGCAGGCGCATGCGACCCCCCTCCCTCAAACCAGAGTAGTTACAAAAAACGAGTCACTGTTTTAAAGATTACGCTGTATACTTGCAGTCGACTATCGTATGACGACTGGAGGAGTGTGCTTGATGACGGGGCTGCGCGAGAAGAAGAAGGCTCAGACTCGCAAACGCCTTGCCGACGCGGCGCTTTCACTGTTCTGTGAGCGTGGGTTCGACAACGTCACGGTCGCAGAGGTCGCGAGTTCAGTGGACGCTGCTGTCAGCACGCTGTTCTCTTATTTTCCCAGCAAGGAGTCTCTGGTCTTCGACGAGGACGACAGCTACGAGCAGGCGTTGGTTACGGCCGTTCGGGAACGTGACCAAAACGCGTCAATTCTTGACGCGCTCGAGGGCTTCTTCCTCGCGGTACCCCACCGCGGCAGCGACGAGACCGCCGCGGCTCTTGTCGGTCTGGTGAACTCCACTCCATCACTCCTGGACTACGCATCGAGGATGCAACGGCGGTGGGAAGCGTCTCTCGCCGCAGCCCTTGCCGACGCCGCCGGACTACCACAGGGCGATATTTTGGCAACAGTCTTGGCCCGGTACGTGCTCGACGCTGACTTCGTCGTCACATACGGATCGGAACCACGATCGACGTTAACGAAGATATTCACCCGACTGCGAGAAGGTTGGTCGGATTTCGGAACACCCCCCGAAGCATCGGCCATCCGCGTCGCTACTTAGCGCAATTCCTAGGGCACTTGTTTTCACATCCGGCGTACTCTTCAGTGCGGATTTTGCGAACAATCTTGTAGGATAGACTTTTTCGATCATGTGGTTGCTCTTCTGCGAGTCGGTAGAGTCACATCGCCGAGTACGTCCACGCGAAATTCGTGCACGCCAACTCCGCGCAAGTCCGCGTACCACCGTCATGGCTCCCGATGCTGGGTACAGCCAAGCTCGCAGGTTGTCTCGGGCTGTCAGGCGGTGGGGTTGCTCGCTGTCAGGGCAGCGATTATCGCCACCATTCGAGCGCGACGGATCAGGTCACTGGCCGAGGACGATGCGCGGAGCCGCGCTTGTGCACTCGATCCCGCTGGAGCGGAGCTCATGCCCGCTGGTTTTTCCGACGCTGATCCCCGCGGCGCCGAACAACACCGAGAGGGGTCCGAGCAGACGAAACCGGCGGAGCCACCGACAGCAACACCAACGTCGCGACTCCCGTCACCGAGACAACCGTGACGACGGCAAAGACCAGCACGCGCCCCACTCGGCTTCGGCCCACGAGTTCGCCGTTGAGGAGTGCCGGCCGCGTACGCACCGGCAACCGCGATTCCGCCGAGAAAGACCCCGACCGGCAGCGCGATCAGCACGACGATGGGAATCGCAGCGAGACCACCGTCCAGTACACCGAACAGCACTACGATCACGAAGATCTGAGCGCACACGACCGGCCACAAGTTTGCGCTTGTCGTTCAACGAAACTCAGTCACCCCCACGACACTACCGGTGTCTGAGCTGCGACCGGCGGTGACTTGTCGGGAAATCTCGGCAGGTCACCGCCTCCCGAGCACCTATGCCGCAGTGAACTTCTCGGCAGCCTCGACCAGGACATCGAGGAAGATCGAGGCGGTCAGCGCGAAGCCCTGGTTGTACCGAGCGTCGACCGTGACCACGTTGCCTGCCTGGACTGCAGGTAGACGCTGCCAGGTCGGCTGCGCGCCGACGATGCCGACCACCTCCGGCCGGCCCGCCTGCGCGATGATCACATCGGCGGATGCCAACTGATCGAGCTGTTCGAAACCGAGCTCGAAACCGTTGTCCGCGTTGGTATCGTCGCGGAACGGAACCGTCAGGCCCGCGTCGAGGCAGACGCTGAGCGGCAAGCTCCGCTGGTGAACGAGGAACCCGCTGTCCGAGAGAACGCCGAACACGACGTTCTTCCCGCCCAGAGCGGCGGCCAGAGTCGGGCGCAGACCGTTCAGCTTGGTCTCGTACTCGCTGATCATCGCCTCGGCGGCCGACTTACGGTCGAGCTGGTTCGCCTGTTCGAGTAGCGCGCCACGCCAGTCGACTGCGCTGCTCGGGGTGCTCTGCTTGTCGTCGCCCACCACCAACAGTGGGGCGATGGTTGCCAACCTGTCGTTGCCGTACCAGTCGCTGAGATACCCGACCTCCGTCATCACGATCAGGTCAGGATCGAGCACCAACAGATTCTCGAAATTGATGGTGTAGTCACCGATGTTGTTCACTGCGGTGGCCGATTCGATGGTCCGGCCCGGGAACTGCGCCCCGATCTTCGCATCCGGGAACCAGGAATTGCCCGACCCGACGACGGGATAGTCCATCATCATCGCGAACTCGAGGTCTACCCGGCCGTCGAGAACCACGACTCGCTTCGGGTCACGTGGCACGTCTGCACTGAACTCGCCCCAGGTGTACGGCAACCTCTCATTGCCCGAAGCCGAACTGCCGTCGGATGTTCCACACGCGGTGAGAGCCACCGCGGTAGCGACTCCCGCTACCCCACTGAAGAACTGGCGGCGGGTGATGGACGCGACCAACTCGTCCCAGTGGGCCTGTGGAACGCTCGTATCCACAATCAGGGTCACGCGGTCACTCCTTCGTTTCGCCGCTCGCGTTCACGCCCCAGGGGGATCACGAGCGGGGTATGGGAAACCGGATCGTCGATGATGCGGCACGCCATGCCGAACACCTCGTGAACCAGTTCTTCGGTGATGATCTCCGCCGGCGGGCCCTCGGCCACCACAGCGCCGTCCTTCATGGCGATGATGTGGGTTCCGTAGCGGCACGCATGATTGAGATCATGCAGAACGGCGACCAGGGTGTGGCCGTCGTTCTCGTTGAGATCGCGGCACAGTTCGAGCAATTCGATCTGGTGCGCGATGTCGAGAAACGTGGTGGGCTCGTCGAGGAGAACCAGCGGAGTCTGCTGCGCCAGAACCATGGCCACCCAGACACGCTGGCGCTGCCCGCCCGACAGCTCGTCGACCGGGCGGGCCGAGAGTTCGGTGACCTTGGTGGCCGCCATCGCCGTGATCACCGCGGCCTCGTCCTCCCGTGACCATTGCCGAATAAGCTTCTGATGTGGGTAGCGGCCCCGCGCGACCAGATCGGCGACCTTGATGCCGTCCGGAGCGATCGACGTCTGCGGCAGCAGTCCGAGACGGCGCGCCACTTCTTTGGCCGGATACGACGTGATCGCCTTGCCGTCGAGCAACACCTGGCCGGTACTGGGCTTGAGCAACCGCGACAACGCCCGCAGCAGCGTCGACTTCCCGCAGGCGTTGGGCCCGACGATGACGGTGAAGCCGCCGTCCGGGATCTCGACGTTCAGATTTTTCGAGATGACACTCTTGTCGTACCCGATCGTGACGTTCTCGGCCCGTAGCCGACTGGTACCAACGGATTTCACGTCCGTCTCGCTCACGGCGTCCCTCGTTTCTGTCACTGCTTGCGGGCCTCACGTGCGAGAAGCCAGACGAAATAAATGCCACCGATCGACACCGTGACGATGCCCACCGGCAACTGGGTAGGCGCGAAAGCGCGCTGCGCCACCCAATCACTGATCATCAGCAACGCCCCACCCATCGCCGCCGACGGCAACAGGCTCACCCCGGCGCTGCCGGTCAGGCGCCGCACCAGTTGCGGGGCGGCGAGGGAGACGAAGCCGATGGGGCCGGCGGCCGCTGTCACGATGGCCGTCAGCGCCACACCGAGAACAACCAGCGACAACCGCGTGGGTTCCGCTCGGACGCCGAGGGCTTTGGCGGCGTCGTCGCCCATTTCGAGCATCTGCATACGCCGACCCAAAACGAGGATCACCGGAATCAGAATGGCCAGCACGATCACCACCGGCCACAATTGGGTCCAGCCGAGGCCGTTGAGTGACCCGGCTCCCCACACTGCAGCTGCCATGGCGTCGGCGAGTTTCGCCTTGAGGATCATCCAGGTATTGACCGAACCCAGCATCGCGCTGATCGCGATACCGACGATGATCAACCGGAAGCCCTGGACACCGCGCTTGTACGCCAGCAGGTACACGACGGCGGCGGTCGCGATACCGCCGACTAGAGCTCCCACCGCAACCTCGTAGTACGTGCCGCCGATCAGCAGAATGACGATGAGCGCTCCGGTGTACGCACCGGAGTTGAAGCCGATGATATCGGGGCTGCCCAATGGATTGCGGGTCAGCGACTGGAAGATCGCGCCGCTCATCCCGAGCGCGGCACCGAGGATCAACGCCAGCAGCACGCGCGGCAGTCGCCACTCGACCACCACCATGTGGATACGCGCCGGTGCCTCACCGAACAGCGCACCGACGACGTCTCGAATCGGTACCTGGTAGTCGCCACTGGCGAGCGCGATCACACCGATAGCCAGTGCGAGGGCCGTCAGAACCAGACAGACGGTGATCGTGCGCACGTCGACGCGAGCCGACCAGCCCTCTTTGCGTGAGCGCACCACCGCAGTGGGACGCCCGAAGTCGATACTCACAGGCCACTCACCTTGCTCCGTCGCACCAACAGAATCAGAACCGGAGCTCCGATGAAGGCGGTGACGATGCCTACCTGAAGTTCACCCGGACGCAGGACGATCCGGCCGACCACGTCGGAAGCGAGTAGCAGGATCGGGGCACACACCAAGGTGTACGGGAGGATCCAGCGTTGGTCGGGACCGACGAACCACCGGGCGACGTGCGGCACCATGAGGCCGACGAATCCAATAGGGCCTGCGGCTGCGGTGGCCGCACCACAGAGGAGTGTCACCGCGATCACACCGAGAATGCGGGTACGGGTGATGTTGGCGCCGAGTGAGCGAGCCAAGTCGTCACCGAGCGCCACCGCGTTGAGTTGGCGGGCCAGGGCGAGCGCGAGGAACAGCCCGATCAGGATGAACGGCGAGACCGCCAGGACGATCTCCATCGACCGTCCACTGAGCGAACCGGCGTTCCACTGACGCATCTGATCGAAAGCCGTCGGATTGAGAAGGGTGATACCGGAGGAGATTCCGCCGAGCACCGAACCTATCGCGACACCCGCGAGTGTCAGTCGGATCGGCGTCGCTCCCCCGCGCCCGATCGACCCCAACGCGTAGACGATCGCCGTGGTGATCACCGCTCCGAGGAAGGCGAACCAGATGTACGACCAGATGCTCGTCAATCCGAACACCGCCACCGCGACGACCATCGCGAAGCCGGCACCAGCGTTGACACCCAGAATTCCCGGGTCGGCCAGCGGGTTTCGGGTCATGGCCTGAATCAGGGCACCGGCAACGCCGAGAGCCATACCGACCATGAGGCCGAGAACTGTTCGGGGCAGCCGCAAGTCACGAATGATCACGTGATCGTTGGAATCGTCGAAATGCAGTAGAGCATCCACGACGGTACCGAACGGAATCGTCTTGGAACCGATCGCGATGCTGACGATCAGGACGACACCCAGGATTCCCAGGCATACTGCCAAGCCGACGGCCCGCCGAGAGTTGCTCGAGACCAACCCGTCCGGCTGCTCGAGCTTCTTCTGCATCGACTGGTCGATCAGGTCCTCGGTCTGTTGCTCGAGACGGGTCTTGTCGAAATCCGTGCTCACAACCCGGCACTCTCGAGTGTCTTCTCGACCTCGTCGCGGATCTCTTCCTCGTCGCGGTCGGACTCCCACGCCGCGTCGATGGCGTTGCGAATGTTCTCGTCGAGCGCCTCGTACTTCGCGAGCCACGCCTCGGCCTTGTACGTCCAGTACCCGATGATCTTGTACCGCGCGGCGGGCAACTTCAATTCGTGGCGCAGGTATTTACGAATGTCGCGCAGCATCGAACTTTCGCCGGCCACCCAGATGTAGCCGAGGTCGGTAGGCAGATTCATCGCCCGAATCACGTTCGGCAGCTGGGACGGTCCGACGCCGTTGCCACTGCCGACCAGCCAGATGAACTCCACGTCCGCGGCCGAGTCGATCTGCTGCTTGTGGGACTCGTCCACCACCTCGACGATCGCTTTCACCGAGGTACCGGACGGTAGTTGTTCGATCAACCGGCCCAGGGCCGGGAGCCCGGTTGCGTCGGCGACGAATATCTGGCGGTGTGCGCCCTCGGGCGGCTCGTACAGCCCGCGCGGCTCGGTCAGCGCCAGCGTGTCACCGACGACGGCGGCTTGCGCCCATTCGCTGGCGACACCACCCTCGTGAACGACGAAGTCGATGGTGACGTGGTTCGTATCCGCGTCGAACCGGCGCACCGTGTACGGCTGGCACGGCGACACCGCCACACCTTCCGGATATCGCCAACCACGAGGCGCGTCCGGATCTTCGACCGGCAACACGAACTTGCCGGTCTCGGGAACGGGGAAGTGCAAGCGTAGATACTCGTCGCCGATGCCGCTGGACTCGAAGGCTGCCAGCTCCGTCCCGCCGAACACGATCCTGACCATTCCCGGCGTCAGGTACTCCTTCTCGAGCACCTCTCCGAACACAAGACTCACAACCATCTCCAACATCGACGCAACACGCACGGACACAAACGCCCGAACATGGATACCCTGCACTAAGTAAGGTGGACCTTAATTTATTGCAGTGTGGCAGACCAGTCGGCATATCGACCGACGTATCGGGGCCAAGTCCTGTCGCGATTCGGCCACCAGTGGGCGTATGGCCAGTTCACGACAGGGTCTGTCCCAGCTGTGACTTCTGTATCAAGCGTCTCCCTCCCTAGCGTTGGCACGGTGCCATCAACACCACAATCAGCCCCCTATCGGGACGGGCCCACCCCACGGCAGGTGCTGGCCGACGCGATCACCGCCGACGGCCGCGGCGCGAAGCTGGCAACTGCCTCCGTCGGCTTCACCGGCCACCAGGTCGCCGAAGCTCTCGTGCCCGTCGTGATCGGAGCCGTGATCGACCGCGCCATCGCCACCAGTGACGCTGCCGCGCTCGGAAAATGGATACTCGTCCTCGGCATTCTCTTCACGGGTCTGTTGCTGAGCTGGCGATTCGCGGCACGCATCGCCGATTCGGTCAGTGAATACGGCGCCCATCGGCTGCGGATGGACATCGCGCGCCGCGGTCTCGATCCGCACGGCATGACGCCCCGCCGAATCCCCGGCGAGGTGTACGCCATCGCCACCTCCGACGCCGGCGCGGTGGCAGATTTCACCCATACGTTGAGCACTAAACTCGCGGCGGCCTGCGGAGTGCTGACCGCCGCCGTCTCACTGCTGGTGATCTCGGTGCCGCTCGGACTGCTCGTCATCCTCGGCACCCCGCCCGTGCTGATACTGATGCAGATGGTCAGCCGGCCCCTCGAACGCCGCGCCGAAACCGACCAGCAACAGGGAGCACGGGCCGGTGCACTCGCCGCCGATCTGCTGGCCGGGCTCCGAATCCTGTCCGGGATCGGCGCCGGCGACAACGCGGCTCGGCGATACCGGACCGCGAGCCGCACCTCGCTCGGAGCCACGCTGCGCGCCCAGCGGTACCAGGCGATGTACTCGGCCGCCAACGTCGCGATCGCCGGGGCCTTCCTCGCCGTGATCGCCTACGTCGGCGGCCGCATGACTGCGCAGGGCTCCATCTCGATCGGCGAGTTCGTCGCCGTGGTCGGACTCGCCCAGTTCCTGCGTGGGCCCCTGATCGACGTCGGCTACTTCGGCGCCGGGCTCGCTCGGGCGCGGGCCTCCGCCAACCGTGTGTCGGCACTGCTGACGACGGAGCGTTCCGTCACCGCCCCCGACACACCACTCGCAGTGTGCGGGGCCGATTCGCTGACACTGCGCCAGGTGGTGATTGCCGGATCTGATCCGTTCGACCTGGACGTACGCCCGGGCGAGACCGTCGGACTCGTCACGGAGAACTCCGCTCTGGCCGATGGACTCGTGGACCTCCTCGCCCGCCGAATCGAACCCACCTCGGGAACGATGCACCTGGGTGAGCACCGAATCGACCGCCTCGAGATAGGCGACCTACGCAAGCACCTTCTCGCCGCACCGCACGAGGCTGCACTGTTCATCGGCACCGTGAGAGACAACATCGCAGCCCTGACCGCGCCCGGCACGTCCGTCGACGCCGCGATCACGGCCTCGGCAACAGATCAGGTAATCGACTCTCTCCCCCGAGGACTCGAGACCACAGTGACCGAGCAAGGCAACTCGCTCTCCGGCGGCCAACGGCAACGCATCGCCCTCGCCCGCGCCCTGGCCGGGCAACCACCGGTGCTGGTTCTGCACAACCCCACCACTGCCGTCGACTCCGTCACCGAAGCCCGCATCGCCGCCGGGATCGCGGAGATTCGGCGTGAGCACGCCACTCTCATTCTCACCGGCAGCCCGGCGCTGCTCGCCATTTGTGATCGGGTGATCGAACTGTGAACGACCTGCTGCCCACCGCGACGCCGAGACAGTCGCGCACCGCTGCACTACGCCTGCTCCGTCCGCACCGCGGCAGCGTAGCCGCAGCGATGATCACGCTGATCGCGTCGACCGCGATCTCGCTGCTCACGCCGTTCGTTCTGGGCGCCATGGTGGACGCCGTCACCGACGGCGGTAACGACGCGGTCTCCCGAATCGGCTCTCTCACCATCGCTTTGGTCGCTATCGCTGCCGCATCCTCGATACTGGTGGGGGTCGGCAACTATCTACTTGCGAGCCTGGGAGAGCGGGCGGTCGCCGATCTCCGCGAGGAAGTAGTGCTACGGGTACTCGACCTACCCCAGAGCGACGTCGAGCGGGCAGGCCGCGGCGACCTCGTCTCGCGCATCACCGGAGACGTCCGGTTGGTGACGCGAGCGGTGTCCGATGCACTGCCGATCTTCGCCACCGCCGCGCTGACCATCCTTCTCACCCTGGTCGGACTCGGCACTCTGGATTGGCGATTCGCCGTCGCCGCGGTAGTCGCCGCACCGATCCAGATCCAAGCGCTGCGTTGGTATCTCGGGAAATCTGCCCCGGTCTACCGCGAAGAACGCGAGGCAGAGGGATCACGTGCACAGCAATTGCTCGACTCACTCTCCAACTCCGACACCGTCGGTTCGCTCCGGCTCGAGAATGCGCACCTGGGACAGATCGAATCCAGGTCGCTGGCAGCGGTTCGACTGAGCCTGACGGCCACCCGGCTACGGACGCGATTCTTCGGACGCCTCAACATAGCCGAATTCATCGGCCTCGCAGCAGTTCTCGTCACCGGATTCTGGCTGGTGCAGGACGGCCGGATCAGTCTGGGTGCGGCTACCGCAGCGGCACTGTTCTTCCACCGCCTGTTCGACCCCGTCGGCGCGGTACTGAGCGTCTTCGACGAACTACAAGAAGGCACCATCGCCCTGGCCAGACTGATCGGCGTGACACTGGCACCGGTTCCGTCCGAGCCGGCCGATCCACTCGAGCCGCAGGAGAATTCCGCATCACTGAGCGATGTCACCTTCGCGTACCGGCCAGGCGACGCGCCGGTACTGCACGATGTGGACCTGACAATCGCGGCGGGAACGTCGACCGCGATCGTCGGGGCCACCGGAGCCGGAAAGTCGACGGTCGCGAAACTGATCGCAGGCATCTACGAGCCGACCGCCGGCACCGTGCGCATCGGAAACGTCGACCGAGATCGGCTCTCTCGTAACACTTCCCGCAGAGCGGTCGCTCTGCTCACTCAAGAAGTGCACGTCTTCGCCGGAACCGTGGCAGAGGACTTACGATTGGCTGCCCCCCACGCCACCGACGCCGAGATAGCCGACGCGCTCGACAAGGTGGGCGCCACCGGATGGGTGCATGCGCTCCCCGACGGTGTCGAGACCGTCGTCGGCGCGGGTGGACACCGGCTGACCGCCACTCAGGCTCAACAACTGGCGCTCGCTCGTATCGAATTGCTCGACCCCCCGTTGCTCATCCTCGACGAAGCCGGCGCCGAGGCCGGAAGTGCCGGAGCTCGGATGCTCGACGACGCCGCGCTTGCCCTGACCATCGGCCGCACCGCGATCACGGTTGCACATCGCCTCTCCCAAGCCGCTGCTGCCGATCACATCGTCGTGATGGACGACGGCCGCGTGGTCGAGCAGGGATCGCATCGACAACTCCTCGATCTGGACGGACGCTATGCCGCGTTGTGGACGGCATGGTCTGCGCCACGCCGCACGACGGAGACGTCCTCAGGCGCGCAGTAAGTACGGCTCCGGTGCGGTGCCGGGCCTGCCCATCACCGCACCGGGAGTGCGCCCCGTGACCCGCCTGAACACGGCGACAAACGCACTCGGAGTCTCGTACCCGACCCGTCTGCTGACTACGGACACCGGCATTCCCGCCGCCAGGTACGTGAGGGCAGCTCGGACGCGCACTTGAATCCTCCACTGGGCAAACGTCATACCCGTCCCCTGAGCGAACACCCGCGTCAGGGTGCGTACGCTGCCACCGGCCGTCAGTGCCCATTCGGAGAGCGAACGTTGATCGGCCGGGTTCGCCACCAGGGCACGCGCCACGAACAGCGCGCGCGGATCGGTGGGCATCGGAACCTCCACCGCAGCGACCTCGAGCGGCTGCAGCATGTCGAAAGCGACCTGCTCGGCCCGCCTTCGAGCCTCGTCCGGCATGTTCCGCCGATGCATGTGCAGCAGTACCTCACGTAGGAGCGCGCTGACCCCGAACAGTCCGGGACAGTGCGACGGCGCCGCGTGCGCCTCCGGCCGGAAATACGTGCAGAAGAATTCGGTTCCGGCGCCCGCGGTCACCTGATGCAACGACCCCGCCGGGAGCCACAGTCCGGCTGACGGCGGGACATCCCAGGTGACACCGTCGACGACAACCCGGAGCAAGCCCCCCGAACTTCCCCAGAGCAGCTCGTGCTCGGGATGCCGGTGCGCCACCCAACTTCGTTTGTGGGGAACTTTCAACGTAACCGTGGTCATCGAATAGGGATCGTCGATCGCGCGTGGACCCACCGGCACAGACACTCTCTCCACCACAGCTGTCATGAGGTGGAGTATAGAGGCACGGTTAGGCATACCTAAATAGCCTGACACGACAATTTTTTATTGCATCTCACCGTTACAGATATTCGGGTAGCCGATATCGTGGCCGGGACGCCCCGTTCACGGCCGGGAGAAAGGCGCATCATGACAGACGCATCACCGACGTCAGCCGCAACGCGGCGGGTGGCAGTCGTGACCGGTGCCGGATCGGGAATCGGGCGCGCAAGTGTCGAACTGTTCGCCGCGCGAGGCCACGATGTCGTCGCCGTGGACCTCTCCGCGCCCGGACTCGCAGACTTGGCCGATATCGATCATGTCGTGACCGTGGTGGGCGACGTGTCCGAAGAAGCCGTCAACAAAGAGGCCGTTGCAGTTGCCCTCGAAGAATTCGGTCGCGTCGACACCGTGATCCTCAACGCCGGAATCGGCGGCACACCGGCACTCGAATCCTCGGGAGCCATGGACAAGGCCGATCACATCATCGGCGTCAATCTCCGTGGACCCATCCACGGCCTCCGCGCCTCCATCTCGGCGTTGAAGGAAACCAGAGGGAGTGCTGTATTCACCGCGTCGGTGGCTGGGCTGCGAGGCGATCCGGGGAACTGGGCATACAACGCGACAAAAGGTGCGCTGATCAATCTCGTACGCGCATTCGCCGTCGACTATGCAAGCGCGGGCGTCCGAATCAACGCACTGGCACCCGGTCTGACACGGTCCGGGATCACCGTCGACGTCACCGGTGATCCGGCTCTGCTGTCGAGGATCGAACGACGGATTCCCCTGGGACGCTTCGCTGAACCCGACGAGCAAGCCGAAGCGATCTGGTTCTTGTCGTCACCGGCAGCGTCCTACATCACCGGAACCACCCTCGTGGTGGACGGCGGGCTCGACGCGAACCTCGGCATTCTCCCGTTGCCCGGACAATCATGGTGACCCCTTACCTCCTTGCCGGCAGAGAGGCACATCATGACTGACACTTCGCGAATTCCCGTCATCGTCGGCATCGGCGATCTGAAAGGTGACCCCGCCGACGTACGCGAACCATTGGACCTCATCCACGATGCCGCCGTGCTGGCCCTCGACGACACCGGCCACCGGGCACTCGCGTCACAGCTCGATGCGGTACACGCCGTCAAAACGGTCAGCTGGTCGTACGAGAACCTCCCTGAACTGCTCGCCGCCCGCTTGGGCGCCGCACCGGCCACCACCTCGACGTCGCCGATCGGCGGGCACTGGCCCGCCGCCCTTCTCGACCGCATCGGCGCGGATATCGCAGCCGGGCGGTCCTCTGTCGCCTTGCTCGTCGGCGGGGAATGCTCGGCCACCACCGCCGCACTCCGAAAAGCCGGAACCGACCTCGACTCGGCGGGTTGGACTCACGCACCGGGTGGACCGCCCGGTTTCAACCCGTCCGACTTGGGTAGCCCGCAGATGCAACGCACCGGACTCATGGTGCCCACTCGCGTGTACCCGTTGTTCGAGAACAGCTTCAGTGCATCCGAAGGACACGACGCCGCCGAGTCGCCGGCCTGGTCCGCCCGGATGTACGCCGAGTTCTCGAAACTGGCTGCAGCACATCCAGCTTCCTGGACGTCGACGGTTCATACCGCCGAGGAGATCTCGACCGTCGGCCCAGGCAATCGGATGATCGGCGAACCGTATCCGCTGATGCTCAATGCCATGCCGTTCGTCGATCAGGCCGCCGCGGTGGTGGTGTGCTCACTCGACAAGGCCCGCGAGGCCGGTATCGACGAGGACAGATTCGTGTACCTGTGGGGCGGGGCCGGAGCCTCCGATCCACTCGATGTTTTGAGCCGCAGCAACTTCCACTCCTCGTCCGCTCTGAGCGACGTCGTCCGGCGCACCCTCGACGGCGCCGGGGTCAGCTCGGACTCCCTCGACATCGTCGACGCCTACAGTTGCTTCCCCGTCGTGCCGAAACTACTGATCCGCGAACTGAACCTGCCCGACACCACGATACCGAGCGTCACCGGTGGGCACTCCTTCTTCGGCGGTCCATTGAACAGCTACACCCTTCATTCCGTGGCCGAGGTGACCAGACGTCTACGTGCCGGTGCGGATCTGGCGCTGGTGCACGGCAACGGCGGCTTCCTCACCTGTCAACACACGCTTCTGCTGTCGTCATCGGCACACTCGGACGGATACGTCGGCGATCCTGAAACTCGCGCATTGTCCTCGTCCGCACCCGATCAGGTGCTCGACTACTCCGGTAGTGCGGATATCGTCACTGCAACAGTGGAATACGGTCGAGGTGGTGAACCGGAAACCGGATTCGTGGTGGCCACAACGCCGGACGGTCGACGACTGGCCGGCCACACCGGGCCTGCCGAGGCGGCCGCCTTGGCTCAGTTGCACGGAGACAATCCCCCGGCAATCGGGCGTACCGTTCGTGTGCACGACGCGAACGGCCTTCTCACACTGGAGTTCTGACATGGGATTTTCGATATACTTCATGCGGGTAGCACAGGACCGGCAACTTGACGCCGACCGGGACGGCATAGTCGATTTCCTCGACCGACGGGGCTTGCACGTCGTAGCCAATCCTCACGGGTGCTCGATCCTCGATAACGAGGGTGTGCCCGTGAAATTCGACGGCTACCACTCGGACCTGCTCATCGACTCGCTCGAACAGGACAAGCCGCTGACCGGCGGCATCGACCACGCCACCCTGACGAACGACGAGTGCGAGTTCGTCTACGATCTGTGTGTTGCTGCCGGGTTCTTGATCGTCAACCCGCAAGGTAGTCCGACGTATGTCGTGCCCCATCGCAACCACATGCCCGACGACCTTCCCGACCTCGACGATACAGCCTGGGTGGAGAGCGGCAGTGAACTCTCGCAGGCGCTCACCGGAAGTTTCGGGGATTTCCGGGTCTTCCGAAACAGAGTGATCTCGCAGTCCACCGACACCGACACCGACACCGACGGATAGAACACCGGCCACCGATTCTCCCCGATCGCGACAACCCACTGACCGTGAAGCACCGTCCGATGATGATGCATCACAGAAGAATCAACATTGCCGAGACCCGTCGGCCCACCATCGTCGCGTCCACCGATACGAGTGCACAACCGGCCCAAGGCACGACATGATGCGCATCGCACCATCCTGGCGGCGTCCCACACCCGCAAAACGCGCATCCCCCGTCACGCACCGTCCGCGACACCGCCGCCGAGCGCTCCGACACCCCGCGCCCGACCGGAACACCCTCGTGTCCGACACACTTCGAGTAATCATACTGTCGCGTGCCAAGATTCGGGCCCTGTCGAGACTGAGCGGGCCCACCCAGTTCACCGCCGCGACCCCCTCCTCGTCCGTCGACGGCAACACATCCTTCAGCGCCTGCAACTCGGTCATGTCCTTCGCGCCGTCCTTCTCCGGCGTCGACAATCCGGACAGCAACGCCAGTAACCGAGAGCCGTTCACCGCATCGAGATCACCCTTGACCATCTCGAGTTCGAACGCAAGGTGTCTGTCGAACGTGATATGCAGTAGAACGACCCCGTCGACGGAGAAGGTCCACCATGCACGAGACAGAAGCGATTGCCGCGAACCGCGCGAACTGGGATGATCGAGCCGACATCCATGTGCGCTCCGACATGTACGACGTCGAAACATTTCTCGCCGACAAGAAGGCCGTCTCCACCGTCGTGCAGAACGACCTCTCGATCCTCGCTCCATACCTGCCCGCATCCGGGATTCAGGATCGCTCACTCCTGCACGTACAGTGCCACATCGGCACCGACACCGTCTCCTGGTCGCGACTGGGAGCCGTCGACGTGCACGGACTCGATTTGTCACCGAACTCTCTGCGCCACGCCGCTCGTATCGCCGACGCCGACAACCGCGAGATCACCTGGGTCGAAGGTGACGCACGATTCGCGTCGACATTGATCGACCGGCATTTCGACACCATTGTCACCAGTACGGGAACCATCGTCTGGCTACCGGAGCTCACCGACTGGGCGCAATCGATCCACGATCTCCTCGAACCGGGCGGTGTGTTCCTGATCCGCGACGACCATCCTCTGCTCGGCGCACTGGGTTTCGAACCGTGGGACGTCACCGACGACTATCTCGGCGGCGGCGGCGTCCGAAGCTACGAGAGTTCCGGTACCTACTCCGACGATCCGACGGGGCAGGGCACAGCGCATACCGTCAATCACGAATGGCAGCACGACCTCGGCGAGGTCATCGGTGCGCTGTTGAACGCCGGACTCCGGATCGACGCGGTCACCGAACTGCCCTACATGGACTGGCCTGCTTTCCCCGGCCTCGTTCGCTGCTCGAACGGGTGGGAGCTGCCGCCGGGATCGCCGAGGATTCCGCTGAACTTCGCGGTGGTCGCGAGCCGGCCACCGGATTCACCGATTCGGAAATGACGGTTCAGCCGTGGATGCGTCGGCCGATCTCTTCGAGTTCACCCGGTGTACCGTCCGCGATGGTCCGCACGTGCGCCGTGATCTCCTCGATCGGCCAGTCCCACCAGGCCGCGTCGAGCAGAAGAGCGATATCCGATTCGCTGAAGCGTCGGCGGATCAGCGTGGCCGGGTTCCCGCCGACGATCCCGTAGGCGGGAACGTCTTTGGTGACCACCGATCCAGTGGACACGACGGCACCATGACCGATCCGCACGCCGGGCATGACGGTGACGTTTCCGCCGATCCAGACGTCGTTGCCGACCACGGTGTCGCCGCGGTTCGGGAGGTCGGTCACCAGATCCCGGTGCTCCGCCCACGCGCCGCCCATAATGGGGAACGGGTACGTGGACGGACCACTCATCCGATGGTTGGCACCGCCCATGATGAACTGCACGCCAGTCGCCACGGCGCAGAACTTTCCGATGACGAGACGGTCGGGTCCGTAGTGGTGCAGCACATTCCGGGTCTCGAATGCCGTCGCATCGTCCGGGTCGTCGTAGTAGGTGTAGTCACCGACCTCGACCAGCGGACTCGTGATCAGCGGTTTCAGGAGCACCACTCGATCCTGTCCGGCAATCGGGTGCAGGCGCATCGGATCGGGGGCGTCGCTCGACATACTCACGCCCCCAGCCCAGGTGCCGGCGCCCACATCAGCCGTCGAGTTCGGCGAACAGTTCCATCCACTGTTCCTCGGCAGCCTCTTTGTCGGCGATGACCGCCTTGAGGTCACCACCCAACTTCTGCAACTTATCCGGGTCGGTGGCGGCATCGGCCAGCGCGGCGTGGAGTTTGCGCTCCTGGTCGTCGAACTTGGCAATCGAACGCTCGAGCTTCGAGAGTTCCTTGCGTGCAGCACGATCGGCCGCCCCGTCGCGAACCTGCTTGCTCTTGGACGCCCCGCTCGCCGTGGAGGCCACGGACGGGTTGTCGCCGTCACCCATTGCCGCGCGGCGACGCAGGTAGTCCTCGATACCGCCCGGCAGGTTGGTGAGCTTGCCGTCGCCGAAGAGCGCCCAGGTGGAATCACAGATTCGTTCGATCAGATACCGGTCGTGCGAGATCACGACCATGGTGCCGGCCCAGCCGTCGAGTAAGTCCTCGAGTTGCTGGAGCGTGTCGATGTCGAGATCGTTGGTGGGCTCGTCGAGCAGCAGCACGTTGGGCTCGGCCATCAGAACACGGGTCAACTGCAGTCGTCGACGCTCACCACCGGAGAGATCACCGACGGGCGTACGCTGACGGGCGGGTGTGAAGCCCAACCGCTCGGCCAACTGCCCGGCCGATACTTCTTTGTCCCCCAAGGTGATTCGCTCGGCGACGTCCTTTACCGCGTCGAGGACCCGCATGTCGGTGGGCAGATCGTCGAGTTCTTGCCTCAGCCACCCGATGTGCACGGTCTGCCCCTGAATGCGCTTGCCTGCAGCAGGTTCGAGCTCACCGGCGAGAGTACGCAGCAGTGTCGTCTTGCCGGAGCCGTTGACGCCGACCAGACCGAGCCGCTCACCCGGTGCCAGCCGCCAGGTGAGGTCGTCCACCAGAACCCGGCCGTCGGGCGTCTCGAGGCGAGCGTCTTCGAGTTCGATGACGACCTTGCCCAACCGGCGCTGCGCGAACGACGCCAACGCGACAGCGTCGCGGGGTGCCGGAACGTCGGCGATCAGCGCTTCGGCGGCCTCGATGCGGTACTTCGGCTTGGACGTGCGAGCCGGAGCTCCGCGGCGCAGCCACGCCAACTCCTTGCGGGCGAGGTTGCGACGGCGCTCCTCGGAGGCGTCGGCCTGACGCGAGCGCTCGGCGCGGGCGAACACCCAGTCGTTGTAGCCGCCCTCGTAGCTTTCGACGCCGCCGCCGACAACCTCCCAGGTGCGGGTGGCGACAGTGTCGAGGAACCAACGGTCGTGGGTCACGACGACGAGCGCGCTACGACGCGAGACCAGATGCTCGGCCAGCCACTGCACGCCTTCGACGTCGAGGTGGTTGGTGGGCTCGTCGAGGACCAGCAGATCCAGATCCTGCACCAGCGCTGCGGCCAGGGCGACACGTCGACGCTCCCCACCGGAGAGCCCGTCGACCTTGGCGTCGAGCGCGGACCGTTCGCCGCCCGCACCGAGGTTGTCGATACCGATACCGGAGAGCACCGACCGGATGCGTGCGTCGCCCGCCCACTCGTGCTGGGCAACTCCGAGCGGGCCGAGCACGATGTCACCGACCGTGGAGCCGGGAGGGAGCACCCCGCGCTGGGTCACCACTGCCATGCGCAGGCCACCGACACGGCTGACGCGGCCCGAATCGGGCTGCTCCACTCCCGCGAGAACCTCGAGCATGGTCGTCTTGCCACCGCCGTTGAGGCCGACGACGCCGATGCGTTCGCCTTCCTCCACGCCCATCGACACCCCGTCGAGCAACGGCTTGATGCCGAACGACTTCGACACGTTTTCCAGATTGATCAGATTTGCCATCAGTGCTGTCCCTTTGCCGCATTGTCGATGATTCGTGCTCCGGGTACGGGTCCGCTCGCCACGCGAACGGTGCGGCACACCCCCGCACCCGCAAGTTCGACGCTCACGTCCACAGCGGACTCGGCGTCCGCGCAGAGGAAAGCGCATGTCGGTCCGGATCCGGACACGATACCGGCCAGCGCTCCGGCCTCGACCCCGGCGCGCAGCGTTCGGCGCAGCGCCGGGTTCAGGGACAAGGCGGCCACTTGGAGGTCATTGCCGAGCAGTGGTGCGAGCAGCCCGGCGTCACCGGTGGTGAGGGCCTGAATGAGTTCGTCCGCATCGCCGAGCCGGCTCGGAGTGCCGTCGACGCGCAGCTTGTCGAGTTCGCCGAACACCACGGGTGTACTGAGACCACCCTTGGCCAGTGCCAACACCCAGTGGAATGTGCTCCGAGTCAGGACAGGTACGAGTTCTTCGCCTCGCCCGGTCCCCAACGCGGTTCCGCCGTGCAGGGAGAACGGAACATCGCTACCGAGCTTCGCCGCGAAAACGTGCAGATCACGACGGGTGAGATCGAGCTTCCACAGCGCATTGAGCGCCACCAGTGCAGCGGCTGCATCGGCGCTACCGCCTGCCATGCCGCCCGCAACCGGGATTCCCTTGTCGATGACGATGTCGGCAGCTGCATCGACGCCGCACTCGGACGCGAGAAGCTCGGCGGCCCGCCACGCCAGATTCGTCTCGTCAGTGGGGACCGCGTGCGCGTCGTCACCGGTCACGCGAAGCGTCAAACTCTCGGACGCCGTCACGGTCAGGGTGTCCGAGAGGGAGAGAGCCTGGAAGACGGTGTGCAGATCGTGGTAGCCGTCCGCGCGCAGATCGCCGACCCCAAGATGCAGATTCACCTTGGACGGGGCCCGAACGACTACAGGGTGAGGAACGACGGAGAGCACAAGGAACAACAATAGGCGCTGCGAACACCCAGGCGAAAACACCCGCTGGTCAGGAAGGAGTACGCGGGATCATTTCACTGCGCGCACACCCACCCCGAGGCCGACGATCGCGACACCGACGGCCGCGATCACTCCGGCCAGAATGCTGCCGGAGGCGAAGTCACCCGCGAACAATGCGCGCTCCGCGTCCACGACGTAACCCAGCGGATTGACATCGACGAGGACCTTCATCCACCCCGGCGCGTTGTCGAGCGGAAGCATGGTCCCGGACAGGATCAGCAGCGGAAACATCAACGTCTGTTGCACCACCCAGAACAGCCAGTCCTGTTCGCGGACGGCAAGCGCCAGTGCGTACGACAGCGCGCCGAGCCCGATACCGAACACCCCGAGCAAGGCGATGCCGAACACCGCACCGGCTGCGTCGACGTCCAAGCCGAGGGGCAGCGCCACCAGGATGATCAGAACAGCCTGCGCAGCAAGCGGAACCATCTCCTTGCAGGCCCGACCGATCAGCAGCGACGACCGCCGCAGCGGCGTCACCAGCATGCGCTCGTGGGAACCTTGTTGCATTTCCATGAGCAGGTTCGACCCCGTCATGGTCGTGCCGAAAATCGCGATCATCACCAGCACACCGGGAACGAACCAGTTCCACACGCCGTCACCGGTACCCGGAACACCACCGAGGAGCGGCCCGAACAGTGCCAGCAGAATCAGCGGCTGAACCAGGGAGAAGACGATGCTGACCGGATCACGCAACATCGGCCGGAGTTCGCGGCCCATCACTATCGCGCTGTCCCGAACGACGTTGCCGTGCAGTGCGCGTGGAGTCTCGAGAGTGATCGTCATGACGAAGTCCTTTTCGATTGGAGGTCAGGAAGCGATTGCGGCGCTCTCGCGCAGACTGCGGCCGGTGAGGGTGAGGAACACGTCGTCGAGGGTCGGACGCGTCAGATCGACGGCCAGCGCGCGAGCACCCCGCGCATCGCATTCGCGCAACCACACCGGAAGCGTCGAATCACCGTCACTCGCACGGACATTCACGTTCACCCCGTCGACGACGACGTCACGGACCGTGACCAGCCGGCGGGCCACCGACGCCGCGATCGCGGCGTGCTCGGGGCAGTCGAATGCCAGCGCGATCAGATCCCCGGCCAGATCGTCCTTGAGCGCACCAGCGGTGTTGTCGGCGATGACGGCCCCCTCGTCGATCACGATCACCCGCTGCGCCATCGAATCGGCTTCGTCGAGATAGTGCGTGGTGAGCACGATGGTCGTGCCCATGTCCCAGCGCAGACGAAGGATGTGATCCCACAGGTTGGCCCGGCTCTGCGGATCCATCCCCGTCGTCGGCTCGTCGAGGAACAGCAGGGGCGGTCGGTGCATCAGTCCGAGCGCGATGTCGAGTCGCCGCCGCTGCCCACCGGAGAGGGTGCCGACCTTGCGCGTGGCCAGGTCGGTGAGATCGAGTACCTCGAGGAGCTCATCGGCACGAATGCGCGAATCGTTCTTGGGCATCGAATAGCACAAACCCTGGGTGACCAGCTCATCTCGAACTCGCTGGTTGTGGCCGGCGCCGTTGCCCTGTCCGACGTAGCCAAGGCGCGAGCGCACCTCGTTTCGCGCCGTCGTCACGTCGAGGCCGCCGATCCGTGCACTGCCAGAGGTGGGCGCGAGCAGAGTCGTCAACACGCGTAGCGTCGTCGACTTTCCCGCCCCGTTCGGCCCCAGCAGCGCTACCAGTTCACCCTCGGCGACCTCGAAACTCACACCGTTGACCGCCTTCACGATCTTCTTCCCCTGCGTGAAATGCTTGGTGAGCGCCTTCGTCTCGATCATCGGTCCGCGATTGTTCGGACTCATCACATGTCCCCCTCGATTGATCGACCGGATTGGATGCGATCAACCTAAAACCGATCGAGGACCGTTACGGTCCTCGATCTCTGGAAAACTCGCATGCATGTTGGAGACATCGGCACGTCTACTACGATTGCTGTCGCTACTGCAGACCCGAAAAGACTGGTCTGGAGCCGAGCTCGCGGACAAACTCGCCATCACCCCACGCACCGTCCGCCGCGACGTCGACCGCCTACGCGAACTCGGCTATCCGGTGGACGCGACAGTCGGCGTCGGCGGCGGATACCGGCTCGGGGCGGGCGCCGAGATGCCCCCGCTCCAACTCGACGACGAGGAAGTGCTCGCAGTCGCACTGTCCCTGCAATCCGGGGCAACCGGATCGGTGGTCGGAATCGGCGATGCCTCGCTGCGCGCCCTGTCGAAACTCCGGCAGATCATGCCGTCCCGGCTCCGACATCGCCTCGAATCCCTGCAAATCGACGTGGTGCAACGCGCCCCGGCCGACAGCGCCGTGGATGCCGGCGTCCTGTCCGCCATCGCGTCGGTGTGCCACAGGCACGAGCGGTTGAGATTCGACTACAGCACCCACGACGGAACAGCGAGCCGTCGTGAAGTGGAGCCGTACCGCCTGGTGCGCTCCGGAGTTCGGTGGTACTTGGTGGCCTGGGATCTGTCCCGCGAGGACTGGCGATCATTTCGCGTCGACCGCCTGGAACCCAAGATCCCCACCGGTCCACGATTCCTGCCGCGCGACCTACCGCCAGGCGGCGCAGCCGAATTCGTCTCTCGCGGCGTTACTCGTCTCCGCACCTCGACGCAGGCGACGATTCTGCTTCACGCCCCCATCGAGCAGATTGCGCCGATGATGAGCGAGCGGTGGGGCACGATCGAGTCCGCGGGCGACGATCGTTGCGTCATAGTGCTTTCCGGAACTACGCTACGGTCGATTGCGCAATGGATCAGAGTTTTCGACGTCGACTTCACCGTGGTCGATCCGCCCGAACTGCGCGATGAATGCCGAAGCCTCGGGAGCGAGTACTCCGTGACCGTCCGGCGCTATCTCGGTGCCTGACAGCATATTTCACATGCGGTGCCTGATCACATGTTTCACATGCAGCGAGGCCCCCGTTCCGAAGAACGGGGGCCTCGCCGAGTACGTCAGTTGTCGGTTACCCGACTGCAATGACGACTTAGATCAGGGTGACGCCGGTAGCCTGCGGGCCCTTGTTGCCCTGGCCGATTTCGAACGCTACGCGCTGGTTCTCCTCGAGCGTGCGGAAACCGCCACTCTGGATCTCGGAGTAGTGAACGAAGACGTCAGCACTGCCGTCTTCGGGAGCGATGAAGCCGAACCCCTTCTCGGAGTTGAACCACTTCACGATGCCCTCTGCCATGTAAATCTCCTCTAACACAGTGTCAACAGGCAGTCGGTTCGACCGCCCGGGTCACTTACTACGACCGTTCTGAGACAAATCCGTGGAGGATGTCCAAACGCTCGCAACCTAACTATTTGCGAGCGTGGAACCACAAACACAAACACTTACGACCACCACAAGTAGACCACAGAAACGCATTCTTGTCTTCCCGTGGGCACCCGCGCGCCACCGACCCGTTGACTTAGATACCCCTGGGGGGTACCTTGATTTCAGGAGATACCTACACCGGGTATCCGTACAATGAAGCTTCACCGACGAAGGGATCTGCGATGACCACCGCCGAATACACCGTGACCGGAATGACCTGCGGACACTGCGTCGGATCCGTCAAGGAAGAGATCGGCAACATCACCGGCGTGACCGCCGTCGACGTCGATCTGGCGAGCGGGCGCGTCGTCGTCACCAGCGATGCACCTGTAGCAGCAACCGACATCGTCGCGGCAGTCGACGAAGCCGGTTATCAAGTCGCACCCAGCTGAGTCTGCCGTGCGCACCTCGACAACACTCGCCGTCTACACCGCAGGGCTGGTCGCCGTTTTCGGCGCCGCTCTCGGTGTGGGCGCAGCTATCGGAAGCCCGACTGACATGTCCACAACTTCGCACAGCACCGAATCACACAGCAGTTCCGGATCACACAGCACACACCAGTCCATGCCAGGTGTGAACGCCGCCGCCCCAGCAGGGCTCGAAATTTCCGCACGTGGCTATACCCTCGACGAGATACGAGCGCCGGGCCGGGCAGCGGAACCGGGAACCCTGAGTTTCCGAATTCTGGACGCCGACAACGCGCCGGTCCGCCACTTCGACACACTGCACGAGAAGAAATTGCATCTCATCGTCGTCCGCAGCGATACCAGCCAATTCCGGCACGTACACCCCGCCCTCGCCGACGACGGCACCTGGTCGATCGATTGGGCGTGGCCCACCGCAGGCACCTACCGTGTCTTCGCCGACTTCGCCCCCACCGACGGCAATCAGCTCACTCTAGGCCGAAACGTCGACGTCGCAGGCGAATTGGAGCCGGCTCCTCTACCGCTGCAGTCGACCGCGTCGACCGTCGACGGCTACACCGTCACCCTGCACGGCGACCTGAGTGTTGCCGGTGGCCCACTCACACTGAGCGTGGCCCGCGACGGAGCACCGGTCACCGACCTCGACCCCTACCTCGGGGCATACGGCCACCTGGTCGCCCTGCGCACCGGTGACCTCGCCTACCTGCACGTTCACCCCGAAGGTGAGCCAGGGGACGGCGTCACCGCCGCCGGACCCGACATCTCATTCCACGCCCAGGCACCGAGCGAGGGAACCTATCGCCTCTTCCTCGATTTCCAGCACCGGGGTGTGGTGCACACCGCCGAGTTCACCGTCCCCGCAACAACTACCGCACCATCCGAGAAGCACGACGGAGGTCACTGATGACCACACCGACAGCAGCTACCGGTAGCGTCGAACTCGCCATCACGGGAATGACCTGCGCCTCGTGTGCCGCTCGAATCGAGAAGAAACTCAACAAGATCGACGGCGTCACCGCAACGGTCAACTACGCGACCGAGAAGGCGAAGGTCGCCTTCCCGGACACCGTTGCGATCGACGAACTGATCACCGCCGTCGAGAACGCGGGATACAGCGCCGCGCCGCCCGCACCACCAGTGGCCGAAACCGGCGGCGAGGCCGACGCCGAGACGCCATCGGACCGTGACCTCCGGGAACTTCGTACCCGACTGATCGTCTCGACGCTGCTGTCGGTACCGGTCATCGCCATGGCGATGATCCCGGCCCTCCAGTTCACCAACTGGCAGTGGATGTCTCTGACACTGGCGGCACCCGTCATCGTCTGGGCCGGCCTCCCGTTCCACCGTGCCGCGTGGGTGAACCTGCGCCACGGCGCCGCCACCATGGACACACTCATCTCCGTGGGCACCGTCGCCGCATTCGCGTGGTCGCTGTACGCCCTGTTCTTCGGCACCGCAGGCGAAGCCGGCATGAAACATGCCTTCACCTTCACCATCGACCGGATGGACGGATCCGCCAACATCTACCTCGAAGTCGCAGCGGGCGTCATCACGTTCGTCCTCGCCGGACGCTACTTCGAACACAAGTCCAAGCGAACCTCCGGGGCCGCGCTACGTGCGCTGATGGAACTCGGCGCCAAAGACGTCGCGGTCCTGCGCGACGGCGTCGAATTGCGGATACCCGCAGCCGAACTGGCCGCAGGCGATCACTTCGTCGTGCGTCCCGGCGAGAAAATCGCCACCGACGGCGTCGTCACCGACGGCCGCTCAGCCGTCGACCTGAGCATGCTGACCGGCGAATCCGTACCCGAAGAAGTCGGTATCGGTGATGCCGTCGTCGGCGCCACCGTCAACGTGGGCGGCACCCTCACCGTCGAGGCAACGCGCGTCGGCAACGACACCCAACTGGCACAGATGGCCGCGCTCGTCGAGGACGCCCAGAACGGCAAAGCCGAAGTGCAACGTCTCGCCGACCGTGTCGCCGGCATCTTCGTTCCCGTCGTCATCGCGATCGCCGTCGCCACCCTCGGCTACTGGCTCGGCAGCGGCAACCCGATCGAGACAGCCTTCACCGCCGCCGTCGCCGTCCTCATCATCGCCTGCCCCTGCGCCCTCGGACTGGCAACACCCACAGCGCTACTCGTCGGAACCGGCCGCGGAGCCCAGATGGGCATCCTCATCAAAGGCCCCGAAGTGCTGGAATCGACCCGCGCCGTCGACACCGTCGTCCTCGACAAGACCGGCACCATCACCACCGGCCGGATGACACTGCTCGATACCGTCGTCGCCGACGGCACCACCACCGACGAGGTACTGCGTCTGGCCGGGGCACTCGAGCACCGCTCCGAACACCCCATCGCCGCCGCCATCGCCACAGGCGCCGCCGAGGCAGTCGGGGAACTCCCCCCGGTCGAAGACTTCGTGAACGTGGCCGGACGCGGCGTGCAGGGCATGGTCGACGGTCACGCCGTCGTCGCCGGGCGGGACGCGCTGCTCGAAGACTGGTCGATGCATCTGCCCACCGAGTTGAGTGAGGCGAAGGCTGCCGCCGAAGCTGCCGGTCGCACCGCGATCTGCGTCGGCTGGGACGGGCGGGCACGCGGTGTCCTCGTCGTCGCCGACGCGATCAAGGCCACCAGCACCGAAGCGATCGCCGAGCTGAAGAAGCTCGGACTCGAACCGATTCTGTTGACCGGCGACAACGCCACCGTCGCCCGCACCGTCGCCGATCAGGTCGGCATCGACACCGTGTACGCGGAGGTCATGCCCTCCGACAAGGTCGACACCGTCAAGAAGCTGCAAGCCGAAGGGCGCGTGGTCGCCATGGTCGGTGACGGCGTCAACGACGCGGCCGCGCTGGCCCAAGCCGATCTCGGTCTGGCGATGGGCACCGGCACCGACGTCGCCATCGAAGCCGGCGACATCACCCTGGTGCGCGGCGATCTCCGCTCGGCCGCCGATGCAATTCGGCTCTCCCGTAAAACGCTGAAAACCATCAAGGGCAATCTTTTCTGGGCCTTCGCCTACAACACGGCAGCGATCCCGCTGGCCGCAGCCGGACTGCTCAACCCGATGCTCGCCGGCGCCGCCATGGCACTGAGCAGTGTGTTCGTGGTGAGCAACAGTCTGCGACTGCGGGCGTTCTCCTAGCGGCCTACGGCCCCTGTGCACCTTTTGGTAGTCGCTACTGCCAAAAGGCGCACAGGGGCTATGCCCCCGCCAACCTCACGAACGCCGCCGCATCGAGCATCTCACCACGCGTCTGCGGTTCGATACCGGCGGCGAGCAGACGCCGCTCCGCTTCCGCCGCCGACCCCGCCCAGCCGCTCAATGCGGCCCGTAACGTCTTGCGGCGCTGCGCGAAAGCCGCGTCGATCGCCGCGAACACCTGCTTACGATGCGTCTCGTCCATCGGCCACGGCGCCGCCGCATACCGGTCGATCCGCACCAGACCGGACTCCACCTTGGGCACCGGCCAGAACACGTTACGTCCCACGGCGCCGGCCCGGCGCACCTCACCGAAGAAGTTCGCCTTCACACTCGGAACCCCGTAGATCTTGCTCCCCGGATCCGCGGCCAGACGATCCGCGACCTCGGCCTGCACCATCACCAGCGCAGTGCGCAACGACGGCAACGACGCGAACAGATGCAACAGCACCGGCACCGCGACGTTGTACGGCAGGTTCGCCACCAACGCCGTCGGCTCCCCCGGAATCTGCGACGGCAGCACCCGCATCGCGTCGGCCTCCACCACTGTCAACCGGTCGGCCAGCTCAGGGGCACGCTCGGACACCGTCTTGGGCAGCCGGGCCGCCAGATTCGGATCGATCTCCACCGCGATGACCCGGTCCACCACGTCCATCAACGCCATCGTCAGCGAGCCGAGACCCGGCCCCACCTCGAGAACCACGTCGTCGCGGGTCACCCCGGCAGTGGTGACGATCCGGCGCACCGTGTTGGCGTCGTGAACGAAGTTCTGCCCCAACTGTTTCGTGGGGCGGACGCCGAATTCCTCGGCGAGAGCACGCACCTCGACCGGGCCGAGCAGCGCTGCCTGCCCACGCGGAGTTGCAGTGGATTCGGTGGGCTCGGGGCGGTGCGGTTCGGCGTCTGACACCAGTAGAACTTATCCCAGCCCGAGCCGACCCGAGCACGACGGCCATGCGCCCCAACCCTGGGTGCGCTGCGTTTGCGTCGCAATCGCGATCTGCTCCTCACGGGTCGCAAGGTCGGCGCGGGGTGCGTACTTCAGCCCGCCCTGACGTTCCCAGGTGTTCTGATCGAACTGAACACCACCGTAGAAACCGTTGCCCGTGTTGATCGCCCAGTTCCCGGTCGCCTCACACTGGGCCAACGCATCCCAGGTCGCGCCGTTCTCCACCGGCGGGACCTCGGTGCCGGGCTTGGTCCCCACCCGCACCACCTTCGGCTGCGCCGGTGTGGTGATTCTCTCCGACACCTGAGTGCGGCCGACCTCGACACCGTTGACCGTGTCCACGGCATACGTCACGTCCCGCACACCCGGCGCACCCGGACTCTCGACGACCGTTCGGCTCTGGTTCAACGTCGGATCCTCGATCCGCTCGTCCGCCGGTTCGAGTGGCAACGTCTGCACCGTGCTCACGGTCTTGTGACGCGTCACCGTGATCTCGAGGCCCTCGGTCATCGGCGTGCTCACGGCAGGCACCACGGTGTCGGTCCCGACCAGCGGCGTCCCGTTCGCGGCCAGGAACTCACCGACCGTCGGCGCGGCGCCACGCACCTCCGTCGCCTGCCCCGACCCGTCGAAGACCGTCGCCACCACCGGAGTCACGACGTCGAGCGCAGTCCCGTCGAGAGGAAGCCGCTGCGATCGTGACGCCGAGACGTGCACGTCCGCCGCCACGTCCAACTGTTTGAGCGCATCGTCGACGGTCAGCGCCGTCGTCCACACGGTCTGCGGCTGACCGTCCACCGTCAAGGTGATCTCACGTGCCCGCCGCAACACCACCGTGTCGCCGTTCGAGACCGACGAGCCGGTATCGGGCGCGACCGCGTCCCGCTCGCCGACGCTGTAACCGGCGTCGGCGAGCGCCCCGTCGACCGTGCCGGACATCGTACTGAGAACGATCTGCCTCCCGTCGACGTCCAGGGTGATCGTCTTGTGACGCAGCACCGCGAGTGTCCCACCGGCCACCAACGTCAACAGCAGCGCGGCGATCACCGAATACAGCAGCGGTGAACGGGTCGAGTTGATCCTGGTGAACGGGGACATCGGCTCCTGAGTTCTGTCTCGGGGCGGCTACGCGATCAGCGCAGGCCCAGTTTGCTGGTGCACGACGGCCAAGCGCCCCAGCCCTGACCTGCGCGCACCTTCTCGGCGACCGCTATCTGCTGCTCACGGGTAGCCAGATCGGCGCGGGCCGCGTATTGACCGCCACCGAACGCCTGCCAGGTGCTCTGCGAGAACTGCAGTCCGCCGTAGAAGCCGTTTCCGGTGTTGATCGACCAGTTCCCCGTCGCCTCGCACTGGGCGAGCGCATCCCACGTCGCACCGTTGGACACCGCCGGAGCGGACGGCTGCTTGGTTCCGACCTTCACGATCGCGGGCACCGGCTCGGTGACCACTGTCGCCGACAGTTCTGTTCGACCGGTCTCGACCCCGTTCACCGTCTTGACCTCGACGGTGGCCGCGCGCTCGCCCGGAACTCCGGGATTCTCGACAACCGTCTTGTTCTTCTCGAGTTCCGGATCGTCGACCTTGTTCTCCGGCGGAGCTATCGGCTGCGTCTCGACGAGCGTGTCCGTACGCTCCCGGGTGACCTCGATCATCAGACCGTCGAAAATCGGGGTGTCCGCGGACGGAACGACGGTGTCGGACTGCTCGAGCGGAGCTTTCCGCGCCGCGAGCAATTCCCCCACCGTCCTCGCCGCGAGCGTGACGTCCGCAACCGGAGCGCCGCCGTCGGCAACCGTGACCGTCTTGGGACTCACGAGATCGAGTTCGGTGCCGTCGAGCGGCAGTCGATGCGAACGTGACGCCGACACCGCGTAATCCTCGGACACGTCCAGATCCCGCAAGGCCTCGTCGACCGTCAACGCCGTGGTCCAGACCGTCTTGCGCTCCCCGTCCACGGTCAACGCCAGTTCCTTCGCCCGGCGCAGGACAACCGTGTCACCGTTGGACAGCGACGAGTCCAGGCTCGGGGCCACCGCGTCACGCTCGGTCACCGAGTAGCCGGCCTGGCCGAGTACCGAGCCGACATCCCTGGACATCGTGGACAGCGTGATCATGTCTCCGTCGACATCCACGGTGACCGTCTTGTGTTCGAGGACCGCGACGGTGCCACCGGCGCCGAGCGTCACCAACAGTCCGGCGACCGCCGAGTAGAGCAGGGGCGACTTCGAGGTGTTGATTTTGTCAAAATGCGGCACAGACAGATCCCAAGGCAGACGACGTTCGATCACAATACGGTAACGACAAGGAGCACATACGGCAACCAAACGGCCATAACGTGCGAGTTCGATCACGTATCGGCAACAGTGTCCGGGCCGTCGGTCGCAGATCCACCCTGTTACACGGACAGCGATCCCCGTCAGCAAGCAGTATGTTTCTCGTCTGATCACAACCAGTCGGGCGCCTGCAGCGCCCCGGAAGAAAGCTGGGCGAGAGTGCAGAAGAGATTCCACGCGTTGCGGCACCCACGGTGGCCGATCCTGACAATTCTGCTGGCGCTCGTCGCCGCACTGTTCGCCCCCGGGATCGCCACCGCGCAACCGACAAAGACCTACACGATCGCCACGGACCTGACGTTCGCCCCGTTCGAATTCGAAGACGCGAGCGGAAACCTCACCGGCATCGACATGGAACTGATCCGCGCCATCGGCAAGGACCAGGGTTTCGACGTGGACATCAAACAACTCGGTTTCGACGCCGCGTTGCAAGCCGTCCAAGCCGGGCAGGCCGACGGCGTCATCGCGGGCATGTCCATCACCGACCCCCGCAAGGCAGTGTTCGACTTCTCCGACCCGTACTTCGAGTCGGGCGTGCAGATGGCCGTTCTCGCAACCGACGACGACGTCACATCCTACGAGGACTTGCGAGGCAAACGAGTCGCCGTCAAGAACGGCACCGAAGGCGCGACCTTCGCCGAATCCATCAAGGACCAGTACGGATTCACCACCGTCTACTTCGCCGACTCCGCCAGCATGTACGACGAGGTGAAAACCGGAAACTCCGTAGCGGTGTTCGACGACTATCCGGTACTCGCCTACGGAATCACCCAGGGCAACGGCCTCAAAACCGTCACCGACAAGGAAGTCGGCGCCAGTTACGGATTTGCCGTCAACAAGGGCCAGAACGCCGAGCTACTCGAAAAATTCAACGCCGGGCTGAAGAATCTGCGTGACGACGGCACCTACGACGAGATCCTCTCGAAATTCCTGGGTCAAGGTGCCTCGACAGCCGACAACTCCATCATCGGACTGATCAAGAGCAGCTACCCACAACTACTCAAGGGCCTGTGGCTGACCGTCGTCCTGTCCGTGATCTCGATCGCGATAGCGCTGGTACTGGGCGCGATCTTCGGTATGTGCCGGGTCTCGACCAACATTTTCGTCCGCGGCATCGGCACCACGTACGTCGACATCTTCCGCGGCACCCCACTGCTGGTCCAGGCCTTCTTCATCTACTTCGGCATCCCGGCGGCACTGCACTTCCAGATGTCCGCGTTCACCGCAGGCATCATCACGCTCTCCCTCAACGCCGGCGCGTACATGGCCGAAATCGTTCGCGGCGGCATCCTGTCCGTCGACAAGGGCCAGATGGAAGCATCGCGCAGCCTCGGCATCAGCTACATGAAAACCATGCGGAAGGTCATCATGCCGCAGGCGATCCGCACCATGATCCCGTCGTACATCAATCAGTTCGTCATCACCCTCAAGGACACCTCGATCCTGTCCGTCATCGGACTCGCCGAGCTCACGCAGACCGGGCGCATCATCATCGCGCGCAACTTCCAGTCCTTCAACATGTGGCTGATCATCGGCGTCATGTACTTCATCATCATCATGGCGCTCACCAAGCTCTCCAACCGCCTCGAGAAGAGGATCAACAAGTGACCGAAACAGCCGTCAACACCAGCAAGTCCGCCCCCGAGGTGAAGGTGTCGGTCAAAGGCCTCAAGAAATCCTTCGGCGACAACGAAGTACTCAAAGGACTCGACGTCGACATCGCCAGCGGTGAAGTCGTCTGCGTCATCGGACCGTCCGGCTCTGGGAAATCGACCTTTCTGCGGTGCCTCAACCGCCTCGAGGACATCACCGCCGGATCGGTCCGGGTCGACCAGTTCGATCTCACCGACAAGAGCGTCGACATCGACAAGGTGCGACAGAGCATCGGGATGGTGTTCCAGCACTTCAATCTGTTCCCGCACATGAGCGTCGTCGAGAACGTGATGCTCGCCCCCGTCCAGACCGGGCGCTCCACCAAAGAATCCGCCCGTGAGATCGCGGTGAGACTGCTCGGACAGGTCGGCCTCGCCGAGAAAGCCGACGCGAAACCGGCCAGCCTGTCCGGTGGGCAGAAACAGCGCGTCGCCATCGCCCGCGCCCTGGCCATGAGCCCGGACATCATGCTCTTCGACGAGGCCACCAGCGCCCTCGATCCCGAAATGGTGGGTGAGGTCCTGCAGGTATTGCGCGACCTCGCGAAAGGCGGCATGACGATGGTCGTCGTCACCCACGAGATGGGATTCGCCCGCGAAGTGGCCGATCGGGTCATCTTCATGGCCGACGGATACATAGTCGAGGAAGGCGAACCGGAAGCGCTCTTCGGTAATCCACAGCAGCAGCGCACCCAGGATTTCCTGGCGAAGGTTCTCTAGGGGCTTCCCCCGGGTGCGCCTGTCCGGTAGCGCCGACTACCGGACAGGCGCACCAAGGCCGTACACCCGCTCCGCCGTCGCGGTCGAGGAGAGCGCCAGAGCCTGCGGATCCTCACCACGAATCTCGGCCAACGCCCGCACCGTGTACGGCAGGCAGTACGACTCGTTGGGTGCACCGCGGAACGGATGCGGTGTGAGGAACGGCGCGTCCGTCTCCACGATCAACTGTTCCGACGGAACCAGCGGCGCCGCGGCCCGCAGCGCCTTGGCGTTCTTGAAACTGACAGTTCCCGAAAAGCTCAGAACGTACCCGGCGTCGACGCATGCCCTGGCCATCTCCGCATCCGAGGAGAAGCAGTGGAACACCACGGTCTCCGGTGCACCCTCCTCGTGCAACACCCGCAACAGATCCTCGTCCGCGTCACGGTTGTGGATCATCAACGTCTTGCCGAGCCGCTTCGCGAGGTCGATGTGCCAACGGAAACCCGCGACCTGCTCGTCGATACTCGCGCAGCCGTCGAGTTTGCCGGGCCAGTAGAGATCGAGGCCCGTCTCCCCCACCGCGACGACGCGCGGATCGGCTGCCAACCGCTCGATCTCCGCCCGGGTGTCGGCGTCGAGCACGTTCGCCCGCGTCGGATGGATCGCCACAGCGGCGTACACCCGAGAATCCCAGTTCGCGGCGTCGACGGCAAAACGAGCCGAATCCAGATCATCGGCCACGGTGACCACTCGTCCGACGCCCACCGCTTCGGCACGGTCGACGATCTCGGTGACCGTCGACGCATCGTGGGCGCCGCACGCGTCGAGGTGCGTGTGGGCGTCGATCAGAGGTGTCAACGGTTCAGGGGCATCGGGGGCGGGGCGGTCTTTGCTCACGCCCGATAGAGTAAGCCCACCATGACTGTGCCTGCCTCCTCCCAGACCCCAGACTCCGTCGCCACGGATCGAGCGCCGTTCTACCTCACGACGGCAATCGCCTACCCGAACGGTGTCCCGCACATCGGCCACGCCTACGAGTACATCTCCTCGGACGCACTGGCCCGCTTCAAGCGACTCGACGGTCACGACGTCTTCTTCATGACGGGTACCGACGAGCACGGTCTGAAGATGCAGCAGACGGCAGCCAAGGAAGGCATCGACGTCCGCGAACTCGCGGCGCGCAACTCCGAGGTGTTCAAGAACCTCGACGAAATCCTCGACATCTCGTACGACCGTTTCATCCGTACCACCGACGCCGATCACCAAGTTGCCAGCAAGGCGATCTGGGAGAAGATGGCCGCGAACGGCGACATCTATCTCGACACCTACTCGGGCTGGTACTCCGTCCGCGACGAGGCCTTCTACACCGAGGCCGAGACGACGCTACAAGAAGACGGCACCCGCTTGTCCACCGACACGGGAACTCCGGTGGAGTGGACCGAAGAGTCCAACTACACGTTCCGACTCTCCGCCTACGAGGAGCGTCTGCTGGCCCTCTACGAGGAGCGCCCCGAGTTCATCGCACCCGCGACGCGTCGCAACGAGATCGTCAGTTTCGTCAAGGGCGGCCTCAAGGACCTGTCGATCTCGCGGACCACGTTCGACTGGGGCGTCGAGGTTCCCGGCGATCCGGACCACGTCATGTACGTCTGGGTCGACGCCCTCACCAACTATCTGACCGGCGTCGGGTATCCGAACGTCGATTCGGAGCAGTTCCGGAAGTTCTGGCCGGCCGCTCTGCACATCATCGGCAAGGACATCACCCGCTTCCACACCGTGTACTGGCCGGCCTTCCTGATGTCCGCCGGGATCGAACTACCCGAACGCGTCTTCGTCCACGGCTTCCTCTACAACAAGGGCGAGAAGATGTCGAAGTCGGTCGGCAACGTCGTCGACCCCGTGGCCATGGTCGAACGCTACGGTCTCGACGCCGTCCGCTTCTTCCTGCTTCGCGAAATCTCGTACGGCCAAGACGGCAGCTACAGCCACGAGGCGATCGTGACGCGCATGAACGCGGACCTGTCGAACGAACTCGGCAACCTCGCGCAGCGCTCGCTGACGATGGTGGCGAAGAACTGCGACGCCCAGGTACCCACCCCCGGCGAGTTCACCGAGGACGACCTGGCGATGTTGGCGTCCGCCGACGCACTTCTCGTGAAGTGCCGCAGCGAATTCGACGTGCAGGCACTACATCTCGCGCTCGAGGCGATCTGGGGAGTTCTGGGCGAGACCAACCGGTACTTCTCGAAGCAGGAGCCGTGGGTTCTGCGCAAGACCGATCCGGCCCGCATGGCGACAGTGCTGTACGTGACGCTCGAGGTGGTGCGCATCGTCGGTCTGCTGGTTCAGCCGGTCATGCCGGCTGCCGCGGCGAAGATCCTGGATCTTCTCGGCCAGGACGAGGACAGCCGCCAGTTCACCGATATCGCGGTCCGGATCGACGCCGGGCGGAAACTGCCTGCTCCGGCACCGGTTTTCCCACGCTTCGTCGAGGAGTGACACACCACGCGGGGTCCGTGACGGCTCGCCGGCGGCGAACGTGTCGGACCCCGCGTGCACACTCCCCCCATGACGGCGAATAGAACATACATTCGAACTGATGCTGCGGCGCAGACGATGCCATGGAACGGAGTCCGGGTGTCCCCACACGAGGTCAGTCCTCAATCCGTCAGTGCTGCGCGAGCCCTGGTCACAGAACTCGCCGCAGCCTTCGAGCGCGGCTGGCAACCGGCCGATCTGATCCACCTGGCCAGGCGCGGCAAGGAACCGTCGGACGTCGATCTCGCCGCTACCGCAATCCTGTTCGACGCCGGGGCATCCCGCTCACGCGAGCGCGCCCCCCGCGAGTGGGCGAGCCAAATTCAGGCGATCAGCGAGCAGTACGCCTCCTCCCGCACACTCGTATCTCGAATCACCTGGGACGACGACGCTTTCCGATCCTTGGCCGCCGGACTACTCTTCGAGGATCCGTACTTTCCGATCTCTCAGATCGGCGATCTGGCCCGGGCATGGTCGAAGCTCGCTCCCTGGACACTCTTGCTGCCACCCCCGTCGACCTGGCCGACGCAGCGAACGGAGAGCAGCTACGACGGAGCCGGCACCGAGGTCGACACCAAGGTACTCAACCGAATTCGTGGCCTACTGGCCAAGGCCGAGAGCACCGATTACGCCGAAGAAGCCGAGGTGTTCACGCAGAAGGCTCAGGAATTGATGACCCGGTACGCCGTGGATTCAGCTCTACTGCATCGACGGAGCGGCATCTCGGACACCACGGTGAACGCCCGCCGCATTCACCTGGACAACCCGTACGTCAAGGAGAAAGTGCACCTGCTGACCGAGATCGGTGATTCCAACCGCGTCCGCGTGGTCTGGTTCTCCGATCTCGCCACCGCTACCGCCGTCGGAACTCCGGTGGATCTGCAACAGGTGGACATGTTGTTCACATCGTTACTCGTCCAGGCTACTCGCGCAATGCAATTCGCGGATTCGAGCAATCGAGGCGGATCCCGAACCACGTCGTTCCGCAAAGGTTTCCTGGCCGGCTTCGCCAGTCGGATCGGCCACCGACTCCGCACCGCCGAGACGAAGGCAACCGCCGAGGCCGCCGAGGCCGCAGCGATGGCCGTCGCCGATCTGCTGCCCATACTGGCCACCACCTCCGAGGCAGTGGACGCCGAGTTCGAGCGCCTGTTCCCGACCACCCGCAAGTCCCGTGGACGATCCGTCGACGCCGAAGGCTGGCACGCCGGGCAGGCAGCCGCCGACGACGCGAGCCTTCGGTCCGGAGCGCGGCCGGTGCGGCGCTAGTCCTTCCGGGCGGCGAGAACGCTCTCGTACAGTTCACGTTTGGACACCCCTGCGGTGGCGACCACAGCGCAGGCATCCTTGAGCCGAGCGCCGTTCTCGACGAGCCGCTCCACCTCGTCGACCAGATCCGCCGGGTCCGAGGCCACGTGAACGGCTCCTTCGAGAACCACCGTGATCTCACCGCGCACGCCCTCGGCAGCCCAGGCCGCCAGTTCACCGAGGGTTCCGCGCTTGACCTCCTCGTACGTCTTGGTCAGCTCCCGGCACACCGCTGCTCGTCGGTCGGGGCCGAGAACATCGACGGCGTCGGCGAGGCAATCGGCCAGCCGGTGCGGAGCCTCGAAGAACACACAGGCACGCGGTTCGGTAGCCAGCGCAGACAACCACGTTTTGCGCTGCCCCTGTTTGCGCGGGGGAAACCCGTCGAAGCAGAACCGCTCGACGGGCAGCCCGGACAAAGCCAACGCGGTGGTCACCGCCGACGGCCCCGGAAGGCAGGTGACATGCAGATTCTCGGCCACACACGCGGAGACGAGCCGATATCCCGGATCACTGACCGACGGCATCCCGGCGTCGGTGACGAGGAGAACGGTTTTGCCGTCCGCGACGTCGGCGACCAGCGCCGGCAACCGCGCCACCTCCACCTGGTCGTAGAAACTGACGACCTTCCCGGTGATCGTGACATCCAGGGCGGAGGCCAGCGACTTGGTGCGCCGGGTGTCCTCCGCCGCCACGACGTCGGCGGTGGCGAGTGCCGAGCGCAGACGCGGCGACGCGTCACCGACATCTCCCATGGGTGTTGCGGCGAGTACCAAACGACCAGTCATACCCGACAGCCTACGATTGCCGAGTGACTGTGCAGACGGACGAGCGGCCGACGCCCGCCACGAGCGATCAGGTAGTGCGCAGTCCGGGACCGCTGGTGCCGGCCCCGGATTTCGGTCCGACGGACCGCTTCCGCGGATGGGTCGTCACCGCCGTCGTCACCGCGATAGCCGCGATCACCCGGTTCACGATGCTGGCGTACCCGACCGACGCGGGAACTCCTGTCTTCGACGAGAAACACTACGTCCCGCAAGGCTGGCAGGTTTTGACCGGTGGCGGCATCGAGGACAATCCAGGCTACGGCCTGGTGGTCCATCCGCCGGTCGGAAAGCAGATGATCGCCATCGGCGAAGCGATCTTCGGCTACAACGGTTGGGGGTGGCGATTCTCGTCGGCTCTCGTCGGAACCCTGATGGTGCTGCTGCTGATCCGCATCGTCCGCCGAATGACCAGGTCGACACTGATCGGCGCGATCGCGGGAATTCTGCTGATCGTCGACGGTGTGACGTTCGTGTCGTCGAGGCTGGGGATGCTCGACATCTTCCTGGCGTTCTTCGTCCTCGCCGCGATGGGATGCCTCGTCGTCGATCGAGATCAAGTTCGAGAGCGCATGGCTCGCGCGTATGCGGAAGGTCGGATCGGCGAGTCGCCCTGGGGACCACGCCTCGGTGTTCGGTGGTGGCGTTTCGGTGCCGGCGTACTCCTCGGCCTGGCCTGTGGCACCAAGTGGTCCGGCCTCTACTTCATCGTCTTCTTCGGGCTACTCAGCGTCGCGTTCGACGTCTCGGCTCGGCGGGCGTACCGCGTGCAGCGTCCATGGTTCGGGACGGCTCTTCGAGACATCGGCCCGGCACTCTACGCACTGGTGATCGTCCCGATCGTCGTCTACCTCGGCAGCTACTGGGCGTGGTTCGCCAGCGAGACCGGCGTGGACCGACATGCCGTCGGCAACGAGATCGGCACCGGCGGAACGTGGAGTTTCGTCCCGGCGGCCCTTCGCTCACTCTGGTATTACAGCGGCAACGTTCTCACGTTTCACGAAGGGCTGACGAACTCAGCCGGGAACCGTCACCCCTGGGAATCGAAGCCGTGGACCTGGCCGATGGGCCTGCGGCCGATGCTGTACTACTACGCCGACGGCGAGAACGTCACCGGATGTGGGGCGGCGAGCTGTGTCAAAGCCGTCATGCTCATCGGAACTCCCGCGATGTGGTGGCTGGCCTTACCCATGCTGGCGTGGGCGATCTGGCAGACCTTCGTGCGTCGAGACTGGCGGTACGCCGTCATGCTCACCGGCTACGGGGCTGCGTTCCTTCCATGGTTCGCGACGCTCGATCGACAGATGTACTTCTTCTACGCCGTAGCCCTGGCCCCGTTCATGGTGATGGGATTTGCGCTGATGCTCGGGGATGTGCTGGGTAAGGCGTCGGCGTCGATCGAGCGCCGCACGACGGGCCTGCTGGCGGTGAGTTTGTACGTGAGTCTGGTGGTGGCGAACTTCGTGTATTTGTGGCCGATTCTCACGGCCATGCCCATCACGCCGGATTCATGGCAGAGCCATCTGTGGCTACCTAGTTGGAAGTAAGCTCCATCAGGCCGGAACAGCTGCCCAACCGTTGCTCTTGCCGAGAATCCCGTCGATGCTGATACGTCCGGCTCCGAGCGCGGCGATCAGCAGCGATCCGACACCGAGGGCGAGTACCAATTCGTAGCCGCCTTCACCGACGAAGATCCCGTTGCCGGCGTGGGTGATGAAGAAGGCCCCGACCATGTCCAGGAACAGCAGCACTCCGACGAGCGGGGTGAGCAGCCCGACCAGCAGCAAGATTCCGCCGCCGAGTTCGACCGTAGCGGCGAGAACAGCGCTCACCTTGGGCACGGGCGCGCCCATGGCCTCGAACGACGCTTGAGTCCCGGCGATCTTGTAGGTGAAGAACTTCTGCCACCCGTGGGCAATGAAGATGATCCCGAGACCGACGCGGGCTACGAGTATTCCGAGGTCACGAACTATGGAGGAATTCATGCTCCCAGCCTGACAGCCTTAAGTTGAAGCGTCAACCTAAGGCTCGTGTCACGCGCCTCTCAACGCCGACGCCACCATGGCCTTGATCTCATCGTCGGAGTAACCCAGTGACCGCGCCCCGTTCACGAACGACGTTGCTGCCTGCTCGGCCCGCGCCTGCACCGGATCCGCCCCCGAGGCGATGAAGGTTCCCTGCTTTCCCCGCGTCACGATCACCCCCTGATCACTGAGCGCCCGGTACGCCTTCGCGACCGTATTGGCCGCCAGACCGAGCTCCGACGCCAACCCGCGCACCGTCGGAATCTTGGTGCCGGCGATCAAGCCGCCGCCATGCACCTGCTCGATAACCTGTTGCCGCAGTTGGTCGTACGGAGCAACGGTTGAATCGTGATCGATGACGATTTTCACTCTCGCCCCGATCCGCGAAAGAACTCGGCCGTCACAGCGCGCCGACCGCCTCCGCTATCGAACGAGGGCCCGAGGTGAGCACCAGGGTCTTCCCCACACTCGACGGGGCGTCGATCAACGCCTCGATCACCGCGGCCACGTCTGCGCGGGGAACGGAGCCGCGTGCAAGCGGCGGCTCGGACAACGACACCTCGCCGATCGGATCCTCGTCCGTCAGGGCGCCCGGGCGCACGATCGTCCAGTCCAACGCGGATCGCGCCCGCAGATCTTCCTCGGCGGCCGTCTTCGCCACCAGATAGGCAGCGAAGACCTCGTCCGTTCCGTCGGGGATCGGCTCCCCGGCGCCGATCGAGCCGATCTGGATGAAACGTCGAACACCTGCCTTCTCGGCCGCGTCGGCCACCAACACGGCACCGGCACGATCGACGGTGTCCTTCCGTGCGACTCCGCTGCCCGGACCGGCGCCGGCCGCGAAAACCACCACATCGGCGCCCTCGAGAACCTTCGCGAGTTCGTCCACCGTTGCCGATTCCAAATCGGTCACCACCGGATACGCACCCAACGTGCGCACCGCGCCCTCGTGTGCGCGATTCCGGATCAACGCCACCGGCCGATCACCGTGCCCGGCCAGCAGATAGATCAGATGCTGCGCGATCTTCCCGTGGCCGCCGGCGATCACCACTCGTCGCTCGCCCACACTGCGATGTTCGGTCATCAGTTTCTCCTCACACGTCGGTATCTCGAGTGCAGCACGACAGCGGGCGGCTTTGTTCCACCAGGTGACGCCGATGTCCGTGCTCCGAGGCACAATGACGAACATGGCCTCTGCAACCATCTTCCACAATCAGCGGTGCAACACGTCGCGGACCGTCCTGGGCATCATCCGGGACGCCGGTATCGAACCCACCGTCGTCAAATACCTCGACACCCCGCCCACCCGAGCGGAGCTGGAGAAACTGATCTCCGATGCCGGCTTGGTACCGAGCCAGGCCGTCCGTAAACGTGAGGCGGCATACAAGGAACTGGGGCTGGCCGACGCCTCCGAATCCGAGATCCTGGACGCGATGATCACCCACCCCATCCTCATCGAACGCCCGTTCGTCGTCACCGACAAGGGCACTGTACTGGCCCGACCTGCCGCCAAGGTCGACGACATTCTCTGAGCCCTCAGAGCGGATCGCGGGCAACCGGGCAGGACATGCACCGAGGACCGCCCCGACCAGAACCCAATTCCGAGCCCGCGATTCGTAGGACTTCTATTCCGGCAGCCTCGAGTCGCGCGTTCGTCTCCACATTGCGCTCGTAGGCCACCACCACACCCGGTTCGACTGCGAGGGTGTTGTTTCCGTCGTCCCACTGCTCTCGTTCTGCCGTGACGTTGTCGAGACCGGTGTCGATGACCCGCAGCTTGGCGATTCCCATCGCGTCCGCTGCTGCTTCGAGAAACGGTGCCGCTCCTCGAATGCTCACCCCGTCGTCGTCCTTGCGCACAGTGAACGCCGAGAGCGAATCCTGGATCGCCGGATACATCACCACCGCGTCGGCCTCGACCATCGTGCACACGGTGTCGAGGTGCATCGACGCGCGACGCTGCTCGATCGGCACGACCAGTACCGTGTGCGCAAGCCCGTCGTCGAACACACTTCGAGCCAAGGCCTCCGCTCCGGCCGGTGAGGTTCGCTCCCCGACGCCGATGGCGATCACCCCGGGTGCGAGCAACAACACGTCGCCTCCCTCGACCGGCGCGGTGTGCGACTCGTAGGCGCGGCGCACTCCCCGAAAGCGCGGATGGTGTGCGTAGACCAGATCGGTGATCGACGATTCCCGGGCCCGCGCCGACAACGCCAGTGACGTGATCACCACGCGCGGCCCCACCCAGAACGACGAATCCCGAGTGAACAGCAGATTGGGCAGCGGATCGATGGCGAAGTCGCCGCCGTGGTGCATCATCCGCACGAGGGAGGTCGAATGCGTATCGACCGGTAGTTCGTCGAACGTCATACCGGCGGTGAGGATCGACGACAGTTCGGTCGGCTCCACTTGGCGCAGATGAGCAGACAGATCCTGCGCCAGCGAGTGCCCGAGCTTGCGCGTGTCGACGGCAGCGGCAATACCTTGAATTCTCGCTGCACCACTGACCTGCAACGCCTGGGTCAGCAGCTCCGCCAGTAGCAGCACCTCGACGCCGCGCTCGCGGAGCACGGCCGCGAACCGGTCGTGCTCTTCCTGCGCTCGGTCGACCCATGGCAGCCCGTCGAACAGCAGTGCGTCGTTGTTCCGAGGAGTAAGGCGCTTGAGTTCGTCGTCCGGTCGGTGCAGGATCACAGATCTCAATCTGCCCACCTCTGAATCGACGCCGAGCGGTACCGAGTCGGGTGCAGTCATTCCTGAACATTAGTCCCGGCACTTGCAGGCAACATCCTGAGCGGTTCACTTTCTTCCGTCCCTGAAGATCATGTAGAAAAACAGACCAGCCGGCCGCCCTCAGTTATTTCCCCGGGAAGTGCGGAAAACTTGCGTTTTCGACAGAACAACCACATGTAGTGTCGTTGTCGGATATGTTGAACTACAGCAACTAACGTACCGATCGTCCGGGATTTAACCCGCGAGTGATATTTCACTTCTTCAATTATTACCGCTGCTCATTGACTAACCAGACCAACTAAAGACTTTGGTCCCTTATCGGCGAGACTTAATACCCTGGCCTGCCTCCAGCTACCTACTTGAGCAGCTTCGAGAATTGATTGTTAGCTAGCTGCATTACATATTCGTACGGCAACGAAAACTTCCGTGCCCACCAATACCCGAAGCGGATATCTCCCGATGTGTACACGAGGTACCGACCCTTGTCGATACCTCGCACAATGCACTCTGCGACTTTTTCGGGCGAAACGGCACGCCTCTCGAAGCGGCCGACAAGCTTCTGCACCCGGGGGTCGTTCCGGTCGATTCCGGCGATCTCGACGGTGCCGACCAGCGGAGTCCGCACTCCGCCGGGCACAACCAGGCTGACACCGATGCCATGCCGCTTGAGATCGAAGCGCAATACTTCCGACACACCCCTGAGCCCGAACTTGCTGGCGCTGTACGCAGCGTGCCACGGCAAGGCCAACAGGCCGGCGGCCGACGACACATTGACAAGATGACCCCCACGACCAGCACGGATCATCGGCGGAATAAAAACTTCCATGATGTGAATAGGGCCCATCAGATTGACGTCCACCATCGCTTTCCACTGGCGATGTTCGAGGTTCTCGATAGTGCCCCAAGCCGAAATACCGGCAATGTTCATGACGATGTCCATCGACGCAAATCGGCCGTGAACATCAGCCCCGAATTGGACGACACGGTCGTAGTCCGAAACGTCGAATGCGTCGGCGACACTCACCGTTCCGCCGCTCGCTCGTACCAAGTCCACCGTTTCCGCCAGCGACACGTCGTTGACATCGGTAAGGAAAAGATCCGCGCCCACATTCGCAGCCAGAAGGGCCGTCGCTCGGCCGATTCCACTCCCAGCCCCCGTGATCAGGCACTTCTTGCCAGTTAGAGATCGCGAAGGTATCTTTCGTGCACTCCGCCGGTCTGACTTGGTCGACATGGCGCGAGTCTACGCACGCCGAATACCCTCCGGACCAAGTTCGACCGGCAGGTCTGCGCGGATCACTCAGAGTCGGTGCGACATCGCATCCTGATATTCCCGGACTGTGCGGTCCAAACCGTCGGCCATGGCGAGGTCACCGCGCTTGCGGGCGGAATCCGCCCGATCGGTGATCTCCCGGATCGCGCGTCGTAGCTCCGCATCACTCATTACGTGTTTCATGTCACAATTTTGCTCTCGTCGGGTCACATCCGCCACCCCGCGAAACGCCACATAAGTCTGGTGACCGAACCAATCCGGGCGGGAACGCATCTCGGCAGCGGCCCGGCCGGTCGATCTCGCCACACCCTGCGCGGGAGCACTTGAACTGGGCTTTTCGGATAAGAACGGACGGCCAAAACCGGGCTACCGGATAGCTAATACAGGAAAAACCGGAAACAAGTTTGTTATCCGTCCCATTAGCCGAGTTCTGGAAGGTACGAAAGAAGGCCAGTACACGGTAGATATTTCTTTCGGATACACCAACTAGCGGGGCATACGATCTCTCGAGTTCCCGCCACCGGCGACTGATCGAAAACCGGCAATATTTGACAAGAAGCCTACTAAACAGACTACGGTGAGCTACCAACCGGTTATCCGCGTGATACCGTAGGATTCACTGAAGAGAATAGTTCTAGCTAGAGAGGGTTACGAGGCGGTTCACAATGGCTGACTTTGCAGAAAGACTGAACAAACTGTTCGACAGTGTTCATCCTCCCGGGCGCAAACCCCACACCAACGCCGAGGTGGCAGCTGCACTCATCGAGGACGGCCATCAGATATCGAAGCCGTACATCTCGCAACTTCGCTCCGGACAGCGAACCAACCCGTCCGACGAGACAGTCGCAGCATTCGCCCGATTCTTCAAGGTGAAGCCCGACTACTTCTTCAACGACATCTACGCGGCGAAGATCGACCACGATCTCGAGTTGCTCTCGCAGCTACAGGGGTACGGACTGCGACGTCTGTCCAGCCGGGCATTCGACCTCTCCGAAGAGTCGCAGAACCTGCTCACCACCATGGCAGAGAAGCTACGCGCAAGCGAAGGACTGCCCGAGGTTCCTCCCGACGCCTCGCGCTGACCGAGAACCGAGCGGCGCCCCTCAGCGCTCTTTCAGACGATGACGAAGTAGGTCGACTACGCCGGTTGACCTACTTTTTTCGTACTCTCGTACTCTTTCGCCACCAGCAACACCCAATTGCGCGTCGACATCGACTCCGGCGGCGCTATCCAACTGGTATCCAAAACGTCGGCCGCCAGCGGCTCGTCGATCCACTTGGCCAAGATCGAGACATGCGATCCGATCGACCGTGGCGGTACAGCGGTTGCACCGTCGAACAAACCAGCTCCCGCCTGCACATACAGAGCATCCATGATCTGAGCGACCATGTCCGAGGCTCGAAGAACTGCTGTTCCGGCGGCGTTGTCCGAGTCGACCACCTCCGGGAACCTCTCCACCAGACGCCGGTGAACGCGTCGTAACCGCAACAGATCCAACTGCGCACTCACCCACGTCTCTCCAAGCACCCATACGATTCCGAGAGCAATCAACACATACGACGCTGACAGAAACCACCACGTCGAACCAGCGCCGAACACACTCGATTCGAGAGCCGGCACACCGCCGAATTCCCCCACGATCACCGCAACCGACACAACCAGAACAGCGGACGAGCCGAGCACGATCAACGCGATTCCGCGCCCCAACGGCGCCCACGCGACGTGGCGAAGTCCGGTGGAAATAACGAGAATCAACGCCACGACGACAAAAAGTAGCGCCGGAATCGCGTAACCGAACAAAACCGCGATCGACACCAACAAACCCACGACGTACAGCACCGTCGCGACACCGCGCATCGCGGCACGAGACATCACCGGCCACGCCGACACCGCCCCCACCGCGCTCGCCGCAGCCAAACCGACCCACAACACCAGCGACACCATCGCAGCAGCATGATGCTCCGGCGCTATCCGATCCACGATGTCCCACACCGCAGGCACCATCACGGTCGCCGACAGCGCCGCCGCGAAACCCACGAAAACCATCGATGTCCGCAACGGCGTCGCCGCACGAGCAACAACTCGACCCAGCCGCGCACCGGCGGCGAACCACACGATCAACGCAATACCCCATGCGATCATCCGATCGCCTCGTCGTACCGCAACACCGACAACGGTGTACCGCGACCGGCCATCGTTCTCAATCTCAAGATCAACATGGCCGCGAACGTTTCGGCCTCCCACTCCTCGATCACGTCCACAGGCACCGGATCGTTCCGCCGAATGGACCGCTGACTGAGCATGTACGCGATCAGATCGTCACTCGCTTCCAACGTGGACTCCACTATCTCCGCACCGCTGTGCCGAAACACTATGTGCCCCAACTCGTGAGCAAGGGTCCGGTCCGCATTGGGCAAGCCCGGAGCGAGCACGATCACGTCATGATCGTCGAACGCACGTCGCTGTCCACACACACCCGACGCCAGCGGGGTGTCCACATCGATCTCGATGGGACGATCACGCGCAACAGCCACAGCTCGCACCACAGTGTCCAGTGACACCGACTCCGATCCGGCGGCCGCATCACACACACTGCATCCACTGCAGCGACAACACGGCGATGAGAACGTCTCTTCGTCTGCATGATCTACGAACCTCCTGAAGAACCGGAAGAGAGAAACTCGGCCCGAGCTGCTGCCAGTCGCGCCTTCTGGAGCGAAGCGCCTCGAAAAGTCAGTGCGCCGGCAACACCGGCCACCGCGGCCAAACCTGCCACGCCACCGGCGACGGCCGCAGCATTCTGAATGGGAGGCAGAGCCTCGGCGAATACCGTCGGGGCAGATTCAGGCTGAGTCTGCTTCGGATTCAGCGCCTGTGGCGCAATAGAATTCGGAGCGGGTGACACATCAGGCGGGCTCGGAACACTCGCGGGCTGCTGTCCGGACGATCCCACTGTCTCTTGAAATGGCGGACCGGAAGGCGACACCGGGGAATTGTCCTGTCCTGCGGCAGGCGGGTCTGTGGGCGGTTCACGTGGCGGCACCACCACAGCAGGCGCTGGTTCAGTGGTGGCGGTCGAAGGCTCTTCGGTGATGTCTGCAGGTACAGAAGTCACTGCAGGTACAGAAGTCACTGTGGTCAGCTCTACCGGCTCCGGCGCAGTCGGCGGCTCAGTCGTGGTTCGCTCCACCGGGCCCGTCGTGGTCGGTTCCACCGAGGTCGTCGTGGTCGGTTCCACCGGGCCCGTCGTCGGTTCCACCGAGGTCGTCGTGGTCGGCTCCACCGAGGTCGTCGTGGTCGGCTCCACCGAGGTCGTCGTGGTCGGTTCCACCGAGGTCGTCGTCGGTTCCACCGAGGTCGGCTTCGTCGTCGTCGTCGGCTTCGTCGTCGTCGGCCTGGTTGTGGTCGGCTTCGTGATCGTCGGCCTGGTTGTGGTCGGCTTCGTGATCGTCGGCCTGGTTGTGGTCGGCTTCGTGATCGTCGGCCTGGTTGTGGTCGGCTTCGTGATCGTCGGCCTGGTTGTGGTCGGCTTCGTGATCGTCGGCCTGGTTGTGGTCGGCTTCGTGATCGTCGGCCTGGTTGTGGTCGGCTTCGTGATCGTCGGCCTGGTTGTGGTCGGCTTCGTGATCGTCGGCCTGGTTGTGGTCGGCTTCGTGATCGTCGGCCTGGTTGTGGTCGGCTTCGTGATCGTCGGCCTGGTTGTGGTCGGCTTCGTGATCGTCGGTTTAACCGGCGGCGTGGTCCGAGTGGGAGATGGTGTCACCACTGTGGTTCCACAGTGGTGATGACTATGGCAGTGCCACCTGCCACTGTCATACTGCTGGTCGGTAACGACATACGTGCCGGGCTGGGCAGCAACCACGGCAGGAAAGACCGAGACAGCAAGAAATCCGATCCCGGTCAGACACATCACGGCAACGAATGCCTTCGTCAACCGTCGTGGCTGGCTCATCCATCTCCTCCCCGGCACGAGCACGCGAACACCAACTGGGCGTGGCTGTGCTCCCCCTGCATATCGAGAGGCAAGGGTTCTCGTTACATATCAGGCAATTGTGTATCAGAGTCGCATCATGCCGTATTCGCGAGCGATCAGATGCCAGGCATCCTGTTCAGCGGTATGAGACATCGCACATTTCACCCCGCGAGCACATCGGATCGGCGAAACCATCCGGCGAGGATTCCGCTCCCTCCCAGCATCCATCGATGCAATGGCGAGTGCTGGAGTCGGTTCCGACGACTGCTTGGTCTGCTCCGTCGAACCGAGGATCGATATGCCGAGCCAGACAAAGAAGAGGCACCCTCCGCGTGAACGGAGGGCGCCTCTGACCTCTATTTTATGGTGGAGCTGAGGGGAATCGAACCCCTGACCTCTTCGATGCGAACGAAGCGCGCTACCAACTGCGCCACAGCCCCGGTACACCGCCGAAACGATGCTGGATCACACTATCAGGCCGCCGCGGCGAGAGTGGAATCGCCTGGCAATGGAGGCACCGTCATAGCCCGGAGGCGCGACGCATCTCCGCTCGAACAGCCATTTCCTCGTAGTGGTCGAGGTGATCGAACGTCGGATCCTCGTCGTCGATCTCCAGCACTACCGCGCCCGGGCGACGCAGCCTGGACGGAATGAGTCGCAGCTCTTCGTCAGTGTGCGATTCGACTCCGAGCCGCGAGCGATTCAGTCGCTCGGTACGGCGGCGACGAATTTCCTGTTCGATTCGGACCTGACGACGCAGATATGCGAGGTATCCGCCCAATCCGACCACGGCGATACCGAATACCCACCAGACCATCGGCGAGATGATGAGTGCCAGTGCGCCCGCCATGATCGAGATGAAAGCCAAGCCGAGGAGCGTGCGCTGACGGAAGGCATACCGCGCTTCTCTGGCGATCGCGTCGGCTTGCGGATCGAACCCGCCGCGCCCGCGCCGAACCGGCACGTATTCGCCGACCGGCGCGCGTACACCGGTGTCGTGATCGTCGTCTGCGTGAGTGTCCATCTGGTCCTCCGCGTCGTAGCTGTTGCGCACTGGTTCGGGTTGCCAGTTCGGATCGCTTCGATGTCCTGCTGCCGGTCCGCGTTGAACTGGGTTGCTGTCGCCGCGGTGAAGAACTCTGGTCGCAAGTGCGGCATCGCTGGTTTGGCGAATCCTGGGACGTTTGTTGACGATCATCGGGACCAGGACGAACAGCCATACGGCCACGAGCCCGATCCACACGAATGAACTCGGCATGCCGGGGCCTCCTCCCAATCACCTACCAGCACCTACACCAGCCGTTGACGTTTAAAGGTTAACGGCAGACGCCCCCGCATCGTTGCCGACGCGCCGAACCTCACCTTACCCATGTGTCACATGCGTACCGAACCAAACTGACCGTTTAATACGAAATGCCTCGATAATTCATCGAAGCAAAGGTCACAATTTCCGGGGAGCAAAGTCCATGGGGATTCGGTAACCACGATTTTGCTCACCACCACCCCCGGTTTCCGTCACACCCACGACGCGCGGCCACTCCGAACCATTTTGTCGGCCACCGTAGTTCGTACTTCTTCGACGGTCATTGCGACCAGGATGTGGTCTCGCCACCGCCCGTCGACGTCGAGATATCGTTCCAGCAGGCCTTCCTCCCGGAACCCGACATTCCTCAACACCGCTCGACTGGCTGCGTTTTCCGGGCGCACCGTCGCTTCGACACGATGCAGCCCTACCGTGGAAAACGCGTGGTCGAGTGTCAGAGCGAGGGCAGCCGTCGCCACGCCGCCACCGACGGCATGCGAACCTACCCAATAGCCCACCCATGCCGACCGTAGTGCTCCCCGCACGATATTCCCGACGGTGATCTGCCCGCAGTACTTACCGTCGAGCTCGATGGCCATCGGCAGAAGTCGGCCCTTGCGCGCCTCCGACCGGAGACTTCCACACATCGACGGCCACACCGTGATGTGGTGGCGTACCTCCCACGGCGACTCGCCGGTCGGCTCCCAAGGCTCGAGGTGCTCACGATCGCGGATCCGCAGCCGACTCCACGTCGACGCGTCTCGCAACTTGACCGGACGAACCGTGACCACACCGGCGGCCACCCGCAACGGACCGAGATCGGCCGGCCAGCCAGGATGAACAGACATCATCTCTCCATCGATCGAGGCCGCAGTCGGTCAGCCACGCTGGGCGAGGAACGCGACATCGACTTCTTCACCGATGTGGACCTCGGTGACATCGCGATCGAGCAGGACCAGGCAGTTGGCCTCCGCCAACGTCGCCAACAGGTGCGAGGACGACCCGGGAGCGCCGCCGAGGGCTTGCACCAGGTACTCGCCGGTGGCTTCGTCTCGCATCAGCTGTCCACGCAGGAATCCCTTGCGGTCGGCGATCGACGTGATGGTTCCCACTGTCCGTGCGCGCACGACGCGGCGCATCGGCTGGCGACGTCCCAACGCGATCCGGATCAACGGGCGGACCATCACCTCGAACACGACGAGCGCGCTGACCGGGTTGGACGGCAGGAGGAAGGTCGGCACTTCGTCTCGGCCGAGCTGACCGAATCCCTGGACGGAGCCGGGGTGCATGGCGACTCGTTCGACTTCGAGGGTGCCGAGATCCGACAGGGCCTCACGAACTTCGTCGGACGCCCCGCCGCCCACTGCACCCGCGATCACCACGATTTCCGAACGGATGAGTTGTCCCTCGACGACTTCCCGCAGCCTGCGAGCGTCGGAACCGGCGATGCCGACTCGGTTGACGTCCGCCCCGGCGTCGCGGGCTGCGGCAGCGAGTGCGTACGAGTTGACGTCGTACACCTGTCCTGGACCGGGAGTGCGATCGATGTCGACGAGTTCCCCACCCACACTGATGACCGACAACCGCGGCCTCGGGTGAACGAGGACCTTGTCCCGCCCGACTGCCGCGAGCAAGCCGACCTGAGCTGCTCCGATGATGGTGCCGGCTCGAACCGCGACATCGCCCGGTTGGACGTCGTCGCCGGCTCGGCGAACATAGTCTCCGGACCGCACCTGCTCGAACACCCGAACCCGGGCACGGCCGCCGTCGGTGTGCTCCAGCGGGAGAACCGCGTCGGCAAGAGTGGGCAACGGGGCTCCGGTGTCGACGCGTACCGCTTGGCGTGGTTGAAGTCGAATGGGTTGACGCGAACCCGCGGTCACCTCTCCGACCACCGGCAACGTGAGATCTACCGGTTCGCCGTCCTCGCCACGCATGTCCGATCCCGCACCGACCACGTCGACGCTACGCACTGCATATCCGTCGATGGCCGCCTGATCGAATCCGGGCAGAGGTCGCTCGGTCACCACTTCCTCAGCGCACAACAAACCTTGGGCCTCGGAGATGGCCACTCGAACCGGCCGGGGCGCCACTGCAGCAGCTGTCACCCTGGTCTGCTGCTCCTCAACCGACCGCATCTGGTCCGCGTCCTCCTGTGTCTCGAATCCGGCGATAGTCGTCAGACGGTGTGCTTCTCGTCGATCAATTCGTCAGTCCATGATGCCTTGCCCAGTCGGGCAGGCGCTCTCGATACTGCGTCATGAAACGACCGACTACCGCGACGACACGCTCAACGTTCGAGACGGTCTGTCAGCCACTCCCGTAGCGACGGGCCGTAGTCCTCGCTGTCGAGAGCGAAGTCCACGGACGCTCGAAGATAGCCACCCGGGTTACCGAGGTCGTGCCTGGTCCCCCGGTGTACGACGACGTGCACCGGATGTCCCTCCGAGATCAGCAACGCAATGGCGTCGGTCAGTTGGAGTTCGCCGCCCGTCCCGGGCACGATCCGACGAAGTGCGTCGAAGATCGCACGGTCGAGCAGGTATCGCCCAGCTGCCGCATACGTGGACGGTGCGTCCTCGATCGACGGCTTCTCGACCATCCCGACGACCTTGAGCACGTCCGGGTTGACGGCGTCCGGGACGGTTTCGACATCGAAGACCCCGTAGGCGCTGACCTCGCTCTTGGGTACGTCGATCGCGCAGAGCACGGAACCGCCGCGCTTGGCACGGACGCGTGCCATTATCTCGAGGACGCCTCGTGGCAATACGAGGTCGTCGGGAAGAAGTACCGCTACGGCGTCTTCGTCGTCGTCGAGCACTGCCTCGACGCATCCGACGGCGTGGCCGAGTCCGAGTGGCTGCTCCTGGATGACGGAGTCCACTTCGAGGAGTCCGGCGGCTTTGCGAACCTTGGCCAGTAGAGCGAACTTGCCGCTCGCTTCCAATTTGCTTTCGAGTACCAGGTCTTCGACGAAATGCGCGACCACGCCGTCCTTGCCTGGCGAGGTGACGATGACCAGTCGTTCGGCGCCGGAGTCTGCTGCTTCCCCTGCCACGAGTTCGATGCCGGGTGTGTCCACAACCGGAAGCAGTTCCTTGGGGACCGTTTTGGTGGCCGGCAAGAAACGGGTTCCCAGGCCCGCGGCGGGAACCACGGCTGTACGGAAAGCGCTCTTACTGGTGGCGACGACGTCTGTCATGCCAACACCATAGCCGCCAGTTGTTACCCGTCGGTTGTCCTGATGCCTATCGTTGACCTGTGCCACTTCCGACAAAGCCGCAATGGCGTCAAACCATCCTGGACGCTCGGTCCGACTTGTCCGAAGCGATCCGACATGCGGAAACTTCGGCGCTCATCACGCATGTAGCGTCGTTGATCGAGCGTGGTTCGACGGTCTGTGCGTACGTGCCGACCCGGACCGAACCTGGTTCCACCGAGTTGCTCGACGCACTGGCGGAGCGCGCAGTGCGGGTACTGCTCCCGATCACCGGGGATCCTGGGCCGCTGTCCTGGGTCGAGTACACGGGTGCGGCTGCATTGCGCCCCGCCAAGTACGGTCTCCGCGAGCCGACGGGGCCGGTGCTTCCACCGTCGACCGTCGGTCTGGCCGAGACAATTCTGGTGCCTGCGCTCGCCGTGGATCGGAGTGGAACTCGCCTCGGACGCGGCGCAGGCTTTTACGACCGGACGCTCGGTGCAGTTGCGCCCGAGGCCCGGCTCGTCGCCGTCGTCCGGGACGACGAACTGGTCAACCAGTTACCTGCGGACGAACACGACATACCGATGGGATGGGCCCTGACACCGACATCCGGAGTCACCCGCCTGAACCGGGACGCGGGGCGGGAACAAAAACCTGATTAGCGCTGTTGGCACTGCCACTTGTAGAGTGCTAACTGCTGCGGTGTGAATACGCGGTTCGGATACATAGCGGAGGAAGCCAAGTGCCCACTTACTCATACGCATGTACGGAATGTGACAACCGTTTCGACATCGTCCAGTCCTTCAGCGACGACTCGCTGACGGTGTGCCCGGCGTGCTCCGGCAAACTCCGCAAGCTGTTCAACTCGGTCGGCATCGTGTTCAAGGGCAGCGGCTTCTACCGCACCGACAGCCGTGGTAGTTCGGGAACAGCCAGTGAGCCCGCGGCCAAGAACGACTCGGCTCCCGCCGCGAAGAGCGAATCGGCGCCCGCGGCAAAAACCGAGTCGAGCTCGTCGAGCAGCGCGGCTACGCCTGCCAAAGCTCCCGCCAACTGATCTGTCGGCCTTCTCCATCCGACTTTCTGCACAACCTCACTGGTTGTCCACATCTGAACAACTTATGGCCGGACGCTGTGCGTCCGGCCATAAGTTGCCTGTATGCCGCCAGCTCTTCCGCACCTGACCCGGATCATCGGTTCACGGGCCGCCGCTCACCGAGATCTGACGCCCAACCTCGTCGACCGATTGTCCGTCGCCGCGGAATCGAAGCGTGTGTCCGCCACGGTGGTCCGGCGGGTGGCGGCACTGGCCCTCGCTCTACTCGGTATCGTCCTTCTCGTTCGCCCCGATCCGGCATCGGAACGTATCGCAGTGGTCGTCGCTGCCCACGACCTGAGCTCCGGCCGAGTCATCGAGGCCGCCGATCTCGACATCCGTGAATTCGCCGCGGGGCAGCTTCCCGACGGCACGCTCACCGAACCGGCCGACGCCCTCGGGAGTACTGCCGCCGGACCGATGCGCGCCGGGGAGATAGTGACGGACAGCCGACTTCTGGGCTCGCGCCTCGCCGGGCTCGCAGTAGGTTCCGACGACGCCCGGATAGTCCCGGTCCGGCTGGCCGACCCTGCGGTGGCGAATATCCTGCACACCGGGGACAGCGTCGACGTCCTCACCACCATGCCCGACACTCCGAACGAATCAAGCAACCACAGCGCTCCCCGAGTCCTGGCCAACGGGGCGATAGTCGTTTTGGTGACGGCGCCTACGGACACCCGTAACCAGCGGGAACAGGTAGTCATGCTCGCGCTTCCCGTCGATGCCGCTCATGCCGTCGCCGCCGCATCCCTCGCCACTGCCTTGACCGTGACCTTCAGGTAACTCACGCGGACAACGCCGCTCCTCTAATATTTTTGCAGTCGGTTCCACACCGGAACCACCGTGCACTCGCCACGGAGAATCGAGGGGACACCGAAATGCTCAAGGGATTCAAGGACTTCCTGCTCCGCGGGAATGTGTTGGACTTGGCTGTCGCAGTTGTCGTCGGTGCCGCATTCACCGCGATCGTGACGGCGTTCACCGAGAACATCATCAATCCTCTGGTCGCGGCTATCGGCGGATCCGATGATCTCGGCTTCGGCACCGAGATCATCGCCGGAAACCGGGAGACATTCGTCAACTTCGGCTCGGTGATCACCGCGATCATCAATTTCGTCATCATTGCGGCCGTCGTCTACTTCGTACTGATAGTTCCGGCGAACGCTGCCAAGAAGAAGTTCGTATCCGAGCCGGAGGACAAGGAAGCCAGCGAAACCGATCTGCTCATCCAGATCCGCGACATCCTTTCGGCCAACGCCGGTCCGGACAGCGGCGCCCACGCCAAGTCGCTCGAGTAAGACCGACAGACGGGTCGGGCCTGGCGAGTTGTCACTCGCCAGGCCCGATTTCTTTTGTCCACTGTCTTGTTCAGCCGTGGTGCGGTGGGACCTGTCCGCGCAGCCACTCGTCGTCCGTCGACGGGTGGCCTTCGGGTCCACGTTCGTCCGAGGTCGTCTCGGGGAACACGTCCCCGAAGACGCGGGCAAGCCTGGCCCGGTCGACGGGCGTCGAAGCGGAACTGCTCTCGGTCACTGCTCAGCCGTCCAGCCTGGACAACTCGGCGATGACATGACTCGCCAACACCGTCAACGTGGCCATTCCGTCTCGAATCGCCGGTCGCGTCGACGCAAGATTGGCCACCACCGTACTGCCGGACACTCCGACAAGCCCGCGGGACAATCCGGCTTCGAGCGAACCTGCCGAGAGACCTGACGCGCGAAGTGCCTCGGCGATGCCTGGAATCTCGCGGTCGAGCACCTCGGCGGTGACGTCCGGGGTGACATCACGCGGGGAGACGCCCGTCCCGCCGACCGAGATGACCAGGTCGACGCCGCCGATGACGGCGGTGTTGAGAGCGTTGCGAATCTCCACCTCGTCGGCGGCGACGGCGACAGTCGCGTCGACGAGGAACCCGGCTTCGTTCAGCAGCTCGGTGACCAGCGGTCCGATGGAGTCCGTGTTGTCGCCGTGCGCGGTGCGATCGTCGACGATCACTACGAGGGCACGGCCGGCCGAAGTGGCTTCGAGTTCCATGCCCCCTACCGTAGTGGCCGAACCCAGGTCGGTAGCGAGTCGGTCGAGAATCGGCTCGAGCAACAGTTGGTCATCGGACATCAGCGGCCTCCCGGCACTGTAAGCTGCGGCTGCGCGGTGGACTGCGCCGTCGAGGTACCGAGGGTGACGTCGGCGGTCTTGGTCTGACCGCCTTCGGTGTAGGTGATGGTCACCTTGTCGCCGGGGGCATGGGAACGAACCGCGGCGATCAGGGAATCGCCGTCCGCGATGACCCGGTCGTCGACCTTGGTGATGACGGCACCCTTCGGGATTTCGGCGGAGGCGGCCGGTCCGTCGGGTGTGACATCCATGACCGTGGCTCCGTCGGCGTTGTCCTGTTGTGGCACGGTGACTCCGATGATCGCCTGGGTGGCCGAGCCCGTCTTGACGAGTTCGTCGGCGATTCGACGCGCCTGATCGATCGGGATTGCGAAACCGAGTCCGATCGACCCGCTCTGCCCGCCCGAGGACGCCCCCAAGGATGCGATGGCCGTGTTGACGCCGATCAATTTTCCGTCCATGTTGACCAGCGCACCACCGGAGTTGCCCGGGTTGATGGCCGCGTCGGTCTGCAGGGCGTCGATGACCGTGTTCTGGTTGCCCGACTCGCCGCTGGTGGAGACCGGGCGGTTGAGTGCGGAGATGATTCCCTCGGTCACTGTTCCGGCCAGGCCGAGCGGGGATCCGACGGCGACGACCTGCTGGCCCACCTGCACGTCCGCTGACGTTCCCAGATCGATCGGGGTGAGATCGTTACGTCCTTCGACCTTGATGACGGCGATATCGGATACCGGATCGGCACCGACCAGCTTCGCGGGCGCTTTGCTTCCGTCCGAGAACGTCACGCGCAGTTGCGCTCCTTGCGCGCCGGCGACGTGGTTGTTGGTGAGGATCAGACCGTCCGAGGACAAAATGACTCCGGAACCTTCACCGCCCTGGCCCTGACTTGTCTGCACCTCGATCTGTACCACACTCGGCACTACCTTGGCGGCTACCGCCTGCACCGAGCCGGCCGGCGCATTGGAGGTGTTGGTGGCGGAGACCTTGGGCGCGGCAAGCGAATTGGTCACGGTGGTGGTACCACCGTCACGGTTGGCAACCGTTGCCCCTATCGCACCGCCGACGCCACCGCCGACGAGCACGAGCGCCAACGCGCCGGCCACCAGCGCCATCCGTCCGGACCGCTTGGGCGGAGTGGGCGCTGAACCGGGGCCCTGCAAGGCGGGCGGTACCGGTGGCCCACCTGGACCCGCCGGGCCACCGGATCCACCGGCCCCGGAAGGCGTGTACGGGTTCGCGGGTGGGTATCCGCTCGGTTGTGCACCGTGTTGTGGGTGGGCTCCGAATGACTGAGTCGGCTGCGGCACCTGACCGTACTGCTGGTTGGGCTGACCGGACTGATACGGCTGTCCGAAGGATTCCGTCGGCCGTGTGAAGGATTCGGTGGGGTGAGCCGGCCCCTGAGCAGTGGTCGGATGGGCTTCGGTCGGCTGAGCTGCGGTCGGGTCGTTCTGCGGCTGCTCGGGACGGTTCGGCCCGACATTGCGATCCTCGGTCATCGGCTCACTTTCGTGTTCGGCGATCACCGGACCGGTGGTCGCAACTGTTCTGTTGACCACCTTGCTCTCTCGGTCTGAGAGAGCCCTGAGATGTACCTGGCACTCCGTAAAGAATTTACGCCCGAAATGTCGATTTTTGGTATCAGTGCTCCGGACCGAGACCCGGTTCACCCGGCAGTACGATTCGTACCAGCGCCCCACCCCGATCCGATTCGTCGATAGCAATGGTGCCACCGTGCTTGACGACGACCTGGCGCACGATGGCGAGCCCCAGACCGGAACCGGGCATCGATCGGGCGGCCGTCGACCGGTAGAAGCGGTCGAAGACGAGCTCTCGATCTTCTTCGGGGATTCCCGGACCGGCGTCGCTGACCGTCAATTCGAGCAGTCCCGGCCCCACCGGCTGCATCGAGACACGGACCTGTTCGCCGGTCGGGCTCCATTTGGCCGCATTGTCGAGCACGTTCAGCACGGCTCGCGAAAGCCCGGCCTGATCGCCGTACACGTACCACGGGGTGGTCTCCGCTTCGAATTCGATTTCGTTGCGGCGACGGCGTGCCCGTTCGAGCGACCGGTCGACGACGTCACTGACGTCGACGCGCTCGTACACGGTTTCGGGTGCATCTTCACGGGCGAGATCGACGAGGTCGCCCACCAGAGTGGACAGCTCCTCGATCTGGGCAACGACGTCTGCACGTAGTTCCACCATGTCCTCGTCCGGAATCCGGGGTGCGCCAGGACGACTCGACGCGATCAACAATTCCATGTTGGTCCGCAGAGAAGTCAGGGGTGTGCGCAGTTCATGGCCGGCGTCGGCGACCAGTCGGCTCTGTCGCTCACGCGACTCCGCGAGTGCCCGGAGCATCGTGTTGAAACTTTCCGTCAGACGGGCCAATTCATCACTTCCGGTGACGGGAATCGGCGTCAGGTCATCGGTGCGCGCTACCCGCTCCGTCGCCGCCGTCAATCGGGCGATCGGCCGTAACCCGGTGCGTCCCACGGTTGTTCCGGCAGCTGCGGCGAGAACGACCCCGCAACCTCCTACCACGAAGAGAACCCACGCAAGCCGGTCGAGCACCGCAACAGTCGGGTCGAGGCGCTGGGCGATCACCAGAGTGCTGCCGTCGTTGGTCCGCTGAGCCAGCACCCGTTGCCCGTCGACGGTTCGCAGTGACGACTGCGCCTCGCCGCGGGCCACCGACTGTTCCGGTTCGCCGATCGGCGCCTGCGAGCCCGGCGGCTGGTAGGTCTCGAGGTCCGAGAAGATCAGGGCCACACTGATGTCGGTGGTGTAGAGGGTCGCCCCCGAGATGTAGCGGGGGTCGAAACGGACGATGTTGCTGTCGATGAGCACCGACGCGCGGGTCCGCAGTTGATGGTCGACGTCGTCGTAGAGCGCACGCGAGACCACGGCGTAGGCGGCGATCGCCATCACGGCGACGGCCACCGCGACCACCGATGCGGCGAGCAGGGTCACTCGCCAGCGCAGCGACACCGAGCGGGTCAACGGCATCGGCGGACGCATCTCGACCTGGGCGGGCGTCGTCCGCTTCGGCTCGGCGCTGCGACCGAACGGCGCAGTGATCACGGAGGGGTCTCCCGTAGGACGTATCCGACTCCTCGGACGGTGTGGATCAACCGGGGCTCTCCGTCTGCCTCCGTTTTACGACGCAGGTAGCCGACGTACACCTCGAGAGCATTACCCGAGGTGGGAAAGTCGTAACCCCATACTTCCTCGAGGATTCGGCCGCGGGTGAGCACGCGGCGTGGGTTCGCCATCAGCATTTCCAGTAGCGAGAACTCGGTACGGGTGAGGCTGATGGAGCGGGTTCCCCGGGTGACCTCACGGGTGACGGGGTCGAGGGCAAGATCCTCGAACACCATGGCCTCGGAATCGGCGTCGGGGTCGGGGGTGGCCCGGCGCAGGAGTGCGCGCAGGCGGGCGAGCAGTTCCTCGAGAGCGAACGGTTTGGGCAGGTAGTCGTCGGCTCCGGCGTCGAGGCCGGAGACTCGTTCGCTGACGGAGTCGCGAGCGGTGAGCACCAGGATGGGCAGGTCGTCGCCGGCGCTGCGTAGCCGCCGGCAGACCTCGAGGCCGTCCAAGCGCGGCATCATCACGTCGAGCACCACCGCGTCGGGGCGGTTGGCGAGGATCTTCTCGAGTGCGTCGAGTCCGTCTACGGCCAGTTCCACCGTATAGCCGTTGAAGCTGAGCGAGCGCCGTAGCGACTCGCGTACCGCCCGGTCGTCGTCGACCACCAAAATCCGCATACCGACAGTTTGGACTGACGTGCTGAGATATGGCTGAGAGGGTCCTGTTAACGGTGTCCGGCGTGTCGCAACCGGCCTGCACGGCTCGCTCAGTCGACGCGTCGCGGACCGGGCAGGCTCCAGTGCCGCCACAGCGCGAGCAAGCGGAAGACGGCAGCGAACACGGTTCCGCAGACCAGTGCGGCGTCGACGGACAGTCCGAGTTTCGACACCGTGACGACCAGCGCGGCACCGAGCAGGGCCGGCACCGCGTACAGGTCTTTGTGGAGTAGCAACGGAACCTCGTTGACGAGGATGTCGCGGATGACGCCACCGCCGATGGCAGCGGTGGCGCCGATGAGCGTCGCGGCGAGGACGCTGGCGTCGTGTTCGAGCGCGATGACGGTTCCGGTGCTGGCGAACAATCCCATGCCCAGAGCGTCGAGCGCCAGGATTTCACGTCGCAACCGGTTGAGCGGTTCGTGCAGGTAGAAGACCAGCAGCGACGTGACTGCCGCGGTTCCGAAGTACGGCCAACTACTGAGCGAGCTGGGTGGGTGGACGCCGAGTAGGACGTCGCGGACGATGCCGCCGCCGATGCCGGTGAACACACCCACCGAGCAGACTCCGAAGATGTCGAGTCGCTTGGTGACGCCCACCAGGGCACCGGAGGCCGCGAACGCCACGATGCCCACCAATTCGAGGATCCTCAGCAGCACCGGCCAAGGATCGCACGGTCAGATTCGACTCGGATCGACCACCCCGAGGCGTACTGCCTTGACGAGTCGTCTCGGTACCCGATGGATGCGGCCGGCCACGGTGACGTCGACGAGATCCGGTGCGCTCGCCTTCCATTGCGCACGGCGACTGCGGGTATTCGAGCGTGACATCTTCCGCTTGGGAACGGCCATCAGTTCACCTTCCGCTTTCCGTAGCGGCGCTCGAATTTCTCGACGCGGCCGGCGGTGTCCATGACGCGTTGGGCGCCGGTCCAGAAGGGGTGCGAGTCGCTGGTGACGTCGACGACGAGCAGCGGGTAGGTGTTTCCGTCTTCCCAGTCGACGGTGCGATCGCTGGTGACCGTCGAGCGGGTGAGGAAGCTTTTTCCGGTGCCGGCGTCCTGGAACACCACCGGGTGGTAGTCGGGGTGCATCTGATTTTTCATTCGTTTCCCTCTCGGCTCGTCTCGGTTTCTGCGTAGGGTGTTTCGCGGCTCTCGCAGGGGTCTTCGTGGAACTGCCCGAAGGGGTCGTCCCAGTTCGCCCAGGTGTTCTCGTCGGCCAGTTCCTCGTCGGTGACGAGGGCGTGTTGCAGGGTGCGGTCGATCTCGAGTGGGTTCGCGTCACAGACGAGCACCACCAGCGAGGTGTCCCGGTCGCCGAAGCGTTCGTCCCATTTCAGCGCTGCGAGCGCTCGACGCTCGGCGGGGACGCGCTCGAGTTCGTCGGCGGTCATCGCGGCCAGCCAGGTGTCGGCGCTCGCGACCCGCAGGCCGCCGCCCGCGGATTCGAGCCAGAGCGCCTCGCCGGGTTGCGTCGCCACCCATATGCGGCCGCGGGAGCACACGACGCCGTCGAGAAGGACGTCGATCGCCTCGTGCAGCCGGCCGGGGTGAAACGGCCGGTTGGCGGTGAATTCTACGATCGTCACCCCGTTGACCTCGTCGAGCGGCGGTTGGCGACGCAGGAGCGGGGAATGGGCGTCGGCGAGTTCACCGCGTCGGGCGTCGGCGGGGACGGAGAGGAGTAACTGCTCGACGTCGGCACCGAATTCAGCGATCGGGGCACGTGGCGCCAATCGCGCGAGGACGGCGTTCAGTCTCGATCGCTGCCACTGGTCGAGTTCGGCGTCGCCGTCGAGTACGAGTGCGTCGGCGAATTCGACCTGACCCACTGCTACCTGTGCGACGGTGCGGTCGTCGTCGAGGGCGTCGTCGCCGGTGGCGTCGGCGAGCCATGACGGCGCGTCGATGCAGGTGAGTACGGCGTCGACGCGGACATCGCGTTCGGCCGGTCCGTCGAGTTGGCCGACCACCCCGGCGACGACGACGTGTTCGATCGCCCAGCAGAGCGCTTCGGGTTCGAGTTGCGGGTCGAGGAGCAGGGCGATGCGCTGGACGGAGCTACGCGAGTGCAGTCGGCGGAGCAGTGGCAGCAAGTCTTCGCGGAGTGTGCAGGAGACGCAGCCGTGTGCGAGTTCGAGGATGGTTTCCCGTTCGGACACCGTGCCGCGCGCGGTGACGGCCGTGACGGTGCGACGTACGACGCCTTCGTGAACGTGGCTCAGATCATGGTGCACCAGCACTGTTCCGGGACGCAGCAGCGTTCGGGCGGTGTGCGTCGTGGATTCGCTCGTACCTGCGACCAGCACCAGCGGAGTCCGGCCGTCGAGGATGGTGTTCACGGCGATCCTTTCTGGAAACGATTGTCATTACTGTCTACAAAGGCTACATTGAACTTCTCGCGTTGTCGAAAATGATTGTCATCTGCAAACTTGAAAGGAACCAACCATGTCGGCTCACTGCCAGGTGACCGGACGTGTGCCGGGGTTCGGGAAAACCGTCTCCCACTCCCACAAACGTTCGAACCGCCGCTGGAACCCGAACATCCAGCGCAAGACCTACCTGCTGCCCAGCGAGGGACGGCGTATCACGCTCACCCTCTCCGCCAAGGGAATCAAGACGATCGACCGCGACGGCATCGAATCCGTCGTCGCCAAGATCCGCGCGCGCGGCGAGAGGGTCTGAGCCCATGGCACGTAACGAGATCCGCCCCATCGTGAAACTGAAGTCGACGGCAGGCACCGGCTACACGTACGTGACCCGCAAGAACCGCCGCAACGACCCCGACCGACTCGTCTTGAAGAAGTACGACCCCGTGACGCGCAGGCACGTCGATTTCCGAGAAGAGAAGTAGGCATGGCCAAGAAGTCCAAGATCGCCAAGAACGATCAGCGCCGCGTGATCGTCGAACGCCACGCCGAGCAACGATCAGCCCTGAAAGAGGCAATTCGTTCCCCGAAAAGCACACCGGAGGAACGTGCCGCAGCCCAGTCGACCCTGCAACGTCTACCCCGCGACGCCAGTCCGGTACGATTACGCAATCGAGACGCTGCGGATGGACGTCCGCGCGGTCACCTACGGAAATTCGGGTTGTCCCGGATTCGCGTGCGAGAAATGGCGCACCGTGGGGAACTGCCTGGCGTACACAAGTCGAGCTGGTAAGGAAGTCGGATGGCAGTCAAGCGTTCACCGTCGAAGAAGCCGCGCCCCGTCGAGGGACGTAAGCCCAAGAAGAACCCGTTGTTCGCAGCGAAGATCACGCATGTCGATTACAAGGACATCAACTTGCTTCGCACGTTCATCTCGGACCGCGGCAAGATCCGCAGCCGTCGCGTCACGGGCCTGACCCCGCAGCAGCAGCGCCAGGTTGCCGTCGCTGTGAAGAACGCCCGCGAAATGGCGTTGCTCCCCTTCACGAGCCGGTAGTAGATCTTCCCGAAAAGGGCCGTGCAGTCATTCGACTGCACGGCCCTTTTCGTGGTCTCCAGGCGCCGGACATCTTCGCCCACGCGAGCCGCTACCGCCGTGGCACAGTTCCGGCGTCAGAGACCGTATTTACGACGACTTGCGCGGTAATCCCGGCGGCAGCGCAGGTCACCGCACTACTCTCGGGCGCAGGGTTACGGTGGATCCATGCGCGTAACCACCCTCGTCGTTCTGGCCGTCCTGGTGTTGGTCGGATGTAGCGCCGGGGCACAGACGACGCGACCGGCGAGCCCCGCCCGTCCGGTCGCCGCTTCGCATCCGGATGTGGCGGATTTCGCTCGCGGCACTCCGGTTCCCGACGAAGTCGACGACAGCCGTATCGGCACCGAGTTCGTGGATCGCCCGGATATCGTGTCACCGATCGTCACGATGGTCGAGTCGTGGTCGGAGGTCGACGCGACGACGCTGGCGGTACATTTCGTCACCGGCACTCCGCAGTGTTACGGGGCATACGTCACTGTCGAGGAAACCGATGCGACCGTGATCGTCTCGCTGCGGACCGGTTCGCTCCCGGAAGCCGCCGACAAGATGTGTGTGACGGTCGCGGTCCTCGGAAGCTTGGACGTTCCGCTGAGTCGACCCCTCGGCGAGCGGCACGTCGTCAACGGATAGACGCCGAAACGGCAGAACCGCACCGGGTCGACACGCCGTTCTGTCAGGTGTGGCGTGGGTCTCCCCGGTTCAGACTGGAATCACACAAGCCAGTACAGAACAGCGCTCGACACTAAGGAGCTCGCCCGTGCCCACACTCCAGAAAGACGTAGTCGTCGTCGGAGCCGGACCTTCGGGACTGACGGCCGCGACCGCACTTCGCAAAGCCGGTCTGTCCGTCGCGGTCCTCGAGGCCCGTGATCGCGTCGGCGGGAGAACCTGGACGGACACCATCGACGGCGCCGTCCTCGAGATCGGCGGCCAGTGGGTCTCCCCCGATCAGACGGCATTGATCGGGCTTCTCGACGAGCTCGGCCTCGGCACCTTCGATCGATACCGCGACGGTGAATCCGTCTACATCTCCGCAGCGGGTGAGCGCACCCGGTACACCGGCGACTCGTTCCCCACCAACGAGACCACCACCAAGGAGATGGATCGTCTCATCGAGGTGATGGACGATCTTGCCGCCCGGATCGGGGCCGAGGAGCCCTGGGCGCATCCTCTCGCGCGCGAACTCGACACCGTCTCGTTCGAACAGTGGCTGATCGACCAGTCCGACGACGCCGAAGCCCGCGACAACATCGGCCTGTTCATCGCCGGCGGCATGCTCACCAAACCGGCACATGCGTTCTCCGCGCTGCAGGCGGTGCTGATGGCGGCGTCGGCGGGATCGTTCTCGAACCTGGTCGACGAGGACTTCATTCTCGACAAGCGCGTCATCGGCGGAATGCAGCAGGTCTCCATCCGTCTGGCCGAGTCCCTCGGTGACGACGTGTTCCTGAACGCCCCGGTCAGAACGGTGAAGTGGGACGAGAACGGTGTGGCTGTCTTCGCCGACGGCGACATCGAGGTACAGGCGCGGCGCGTGATCTTGGCGGTGCCGCCGAATCTCTACACCCGGATTTCCTACGATCCGCCGCTGCCGCGCCGTCAGCACCAGATGCATCAGCATCAGTCGCTCGGTCTGGTCATCAAAGTACATGCGGTGTACGAGACCCCGTTCTGGCGTGCGGACGGCCTGTCCGGCACCGGATTCGGCGCATCCGAGATCGTTCAGGAGGTGTACGACAACACCAATCACGAGGACGATCGCGGCACCCTCGTCGGATTCGTCTCCGACGAGAAAGCCGACGCGATGTTCACCCTCGGTGCCGAAGAACGCAAGGCGAAGATCCTCGCGTCGCTGGCGCATTACCTCGGACCCAAGGCGAACGACGCTGTTGTCTACTACGAGTCCGACTGGGGTTCGGAAGAATGGACCCGCGGTGCGTACGCGGCGAGTTTCGATCTGGGCGGGCTGCATCGCTACGGCGCCGACACCCGCACTCCCGTGGGCCCGATCCACTTCTCGTGCTCGGACATCGCCGCCGAGGGCTACCAGCACGTGGACGGTGCGGTCCGGATGGGTCAGCGCACCGCTGCCGACATCATCGCTCTCGACACGAACTGATCGACGTGTGTCCTCGCCCGGCAGTCACGACTGTCGGGCGATGATCGCCAGTAACAATTCCGCTCGCACTCGGGCAAGGTCCAATCGGCAATCGATCAGGTTCTCCACCTTCGCCATTCGGCTGCGCAGGGTGTGGCGATGGACCCCCATCGTCGCTGCCGCGCCTTCCCAGTGACCGTTCGCCTCGAGAAATGCCCGCAACGAGGCCAGTAGCTCCGTACCGTTGGCCTGGTCGTAGTCGTCGATCGGTGTGATCATCGTGTCGGCGAGCGTCTCGAGTACGGCCCGAGTGGAGCTGAACGCGAGCAGCACACTTCCGGTCAATGACGCGAATTCCAAGGGTGTACCGCCAATTTCGGCAGCCGAAGCGCACAGCTGCGACTGTTCGACTGCCGCCACCAGCGCCGCCACCACCCGTCGGCCGCTCAGACCCACCCGCAGGTGACGGCGGTCGGCGACAGAGACCGATTCCATCAGCAGGCCGACGAATCCGATGTCGTCGCTGCCGCGCAAAAGCACCGTCACCCGTGCATCGTTGACCGTCGAGAACAGCTGCCGCCCGGCTTTGTTCATGGATTCCGCGATGTCCGCCGCTACCCGGCTCGCCACGTCGGACGAGTCGGCGAGAACGGTGAGGCCACGAATCATCGCCTCCGAGTCCGCCGCCTGGCGAATCTGCTGCCACGCCGGACCGAGATCCCGATCTTCGGTGAGCAACAGCCCGAGGGCATGGGAATTGAGCTGGTCCTGGGTGCTGCGAAGCCGAGCCGGTTTCTCGAAGTCCAACGCCAGCAACGAGTTCGCGTGGCCGAGAAGAATCTGGTCGAGGTAACTCAGCGGCGACGAACTGATCACCACCAGATATCCGTACGGAGTACGTCCCGCGCTGATCTGCTGTACCGCGATGGACGAACCGGACCGCGCCAGGGTGACACTGCTCGCGGCACCGCCTGCCAAGGGCCTACGCACGTCCTCGATCACCTCCGCAGCGGGCAGTTTCGGATAGCTTTCGAGCACCCGTCCGCCCACGTCGAGCAGCAGCACCGTCGAGGACGTCGCGACCGCGAGTTCGCGCACCGTGGCCGGCGCGCCACCGGCGATGACGGCTCTCGTCATGCGTGGTTGTGCGCGGGACGCTCGCAGCAACGCCTCGTATTCCTGTTCGGCCAGCGTACTCATCACCCGTTTGACGACGGCGGCGAACGGGGTTGGCAACGGCACCTCGACGAGGGGCAGCCCTATCTCGTCGGCGACGGACACCAGATCCGGCGGCACTTCGGGGTACGAGAGCCCGGTGCCGAAACCCACGGCAGCCACCCCTGCCGCGTCGAGCATCCGCAGGTATCGGCCGCGCTCGTCGGGTGTTTCCGGTAAGCGGATGCCGGTGGTGAGGATGAATTCACCGCCGGTGAGCCAGCGGAACGGGTCGAGCAACTCGGTGGCGTGCGCGAAGGTGATCTCGCGATCAACACCCTGGCCACCGCCTTTGAGCTCGAGCGCCAAGTCCGACTGGGTAAGCATCCATCGCACGGCGAGCGTCATGAGCTGGACTGTACAACCCGTCGAATCTGCATTCTTATTTTTCGACCTTCTGGTGGCTGCCTAAACCAGTGAGGCAGCGCACACTTGCACGATCACGCACCTCAACGACCTCGAGAGGAACCGGTACCGATGTCGATCGTCGTACTCGAGAACTACATCAACGGGGAATTCGTCGCCTCGACCGCCACGGAGACACTGGATCTGATCAGTCCGGTGGACGAGACGGTGGTCGGCCGGGCGCCGATTTCCACCAAGGAGGACGTGGACGCTGCCGTCGAGGCTGCCGAACGCGCGTTCGCGACGTGGGGCAAGACGACACCGAGTGTGCGGCAGGCCGCACTCTTGAAGTTGGCCGATGCCATCGAGGCGCACAGCGACGAGATCATTGCAGCCGAGAGTGCCAACACCGGTCAGTCGCATCAGATGATCGCCGACGAGGAGGTCAAGGTAGGGGCCGATCAGATTCGGTTCTTCGCCGGGGCCGCCCGGCTGCTCGAAGGCAAAGCCGCGGGCGAGTACATGGAAGGATTCACCTCGTACGTGCGTCGTGAACCCATCGGGGTGGTCGGCCAGGTGACTCCGTGGAACTACCCGTTCATGATGGCGCTGTGGAAGATCGGTCCGGCCCTGGCAGCAGGCAACACGATCGTCCTCAAACCGAGCGACACCACACCCGGTAGCACCCTGGTCCTGGCGAAGCTTTCGAAGGGGATCTTGCCGGACGGCGTCTTCAACGTCGTTCTCGGTAACGGCGGAACGGGCGCGACGTTGGTGGAGAATCCCGCGCTCGGGCTCGTGTCCATCACCGGTTCGGTGCGCGCGGGTATCGCCGTCGCGGTGTCCGCAGCCAAGCAGCTCAAGCGGGCGCACCTCGAACTGGGTGGCAAGGCACCGGCGGTCGTGTTCGCCGACGCCGACATCGAGAAGACCGCCACCGGCATCGCCGAAGCCGCGTTCTTCAACGGCGGTCAGGACTGCACGGCGGCCACTCGGGTCATCGTGCACGAGTCCATCCACGATCAGCTCGTCGAAGCCCTCGTTCGCAACGCCGAGGGTCTTCGCCCCGGCGGGCCGGAAGATCCGGACGCCTTCTACGGGCCCCTCAACAACGTCAACCACTTCAACACGGTGATCGAGAAAATCGCGAGTCTGCCCGCGTCCGCCAAGATAGTCACCGGCGGAAAGCGTTCGGGCGATACCGGATTCTTCTTCGAGCCCACGATCATCACCGGAGTCGGACAATCCGACAACATCGTGCAGGAAGAGACGTTCGGCCCTATCCTCACAGTTCAGAGCTTCTCCGACGAGAAGGAGGCGATCGCACTCGCCAACGACGTTCGCTTCGGTCTGGCCTCGAGTGTGTGGACCAAGGATCACGGTGTCACACAGCGCTTGTCGGCGGCCCTCGACTTCGGTGCGGTGTGGATCAACTGCCATATCCCGCTCGTCGCCGAAATGCCGCACGGCGGATTCAAGCAGTCCGGTTACGGCAAGGATCTCTCCGCCTACGGGGTCGAGGACTACACCCGCCTCAAGCACGTGATGAGTTCGCACGACTAAACCGCTGTGCGCCTTTGTCGACCCCCCGCGGTCAACAAAGGCGCACAGCAGATACTTCTTCGATCCGGAAACGAGTCCCCATGCGCATTGTCGTCGGATATCTTGCAACGCCCAGCGGTAAGGATGGTCTGGTTCTGGGCGCCCAGCTGGCGCGCAGTCTGGGCGCGCAACTCGACATCTGCCTCGTCCTGCCTCCGGATCGGACATTACCGGTGGAGGTACCCACCGAGACCGGGTACGACGACATTCTCGCAGCGCGCGGCCACGACTGGCTCGTGGAAGCGAAGGAGTCGGTGCCAGGCGATGTGAAGGTCGAGGTACATCTGAGTTTCCACGAGTCGTTCGCGCAGGGTCTACTCGACGAGGTGGACCGACTCCGAGCCCAGGCGATCGTGGTGGGCGCAGCAGGCGACGGTCTACTCGGACGCCATTCCGTGGGAACGGTATCCACGGAATTGCTCCATTCGGCGCATGTTCCGCTCGCCCTTGCCCCGCGCGGAACCCGAAATTCGTCGGCGACGCATATCCGGGAGGTGACGTGCGCGTTGGGAACCCGGGCCGGCGCGGACGTGCTGCTACGTACGGCAGTGACGGCGGGCGAGCTGATGGATGTTCCCTTGCGGTTGGTCTCACTGGTGGCCCTCGATCCGCAGAACGATCTGCGCAGTGAGCGCGACACCGCGGAATCCGCCCGTGAGCGGGCTAGAGATCACGCCAAGAGGACTCTCGAGGTCGCCCGCGCTGCACTGCCCGAGGACTTTCCCATCGAGATCGTCATCGCCGACGGCTCGTCCGTGGAATCGGCAGTGCGGACACTGGATTGGCAGGACGGCGATCTGGTGATGGTCGGCTCGAGCCGTCTGGCGCAACCGCGGCGGCTCTTCCTCGGTTCAACGGCGGCAAAGATGCTGCGCGTGTTACCCGTTCCCATGGTGGTCGTGCCCAAGCGCGATTTCACCCAGCCCGAATCCAGCACGCCAGGCCAGTCGGAGGCTCTCTCATGACGAACAGCGACACCGTGCAGCCGACGCCCAGCGACGGCGGCCTGAGTTCCAAGGGTCTGGCAACCGGCAAGATCGGCATGATCTCCGGCGCGGTTCTCGGAATCTCTTCGGTGGCACCGGGTTACACGTTGACGGCGAGTATCGGCTTGATCGTCGCGGCGGTGGGACTGAAGATGCCCGCCATCTTCATCGCCGGGTTCATTCCGATGTTCCTCACCGCGTACGCCTACCGCGAGCTCAATTCGGACACCCCGGACTGTGGAGCATCGTTCACCTGGTCCACCAAGGCCTTCGGTCCGTACGTCGGTTGGATGTGCGGGTGGGGCATGGTGATCGCGACCATCATCGTGCTCTCGAATCTGGCCGCGATCGCCATCGACTTCTTCTATCTGTTCGTCGCGAAACTCTTCGACCATCCGTCCATCGCGGATCTGCCGGGAAACAAACTGGTCAACGTCGGTACCACGTTGGTGTTCATCGCCTTGGCGACGTGGATAGCCAGCCGGGGTATCACCACCAGCGAGCGGGTGCAGTTCGCTCTGGTCGGCTTCCAGATGGTACTGCTGGTCGTGTTCGCCGTCGTCGCTCTCGTGCATGTCGGTGCCGGTGACGCTCCGGCCGGGCTGTCGTTCGACCTCGACTGGTTCAATCCGTTCACCGGGCTCGCGATGGGGGCGTTCGTCATCGGTTTGACGGGATCGATCTTCGCCTTCTGGGGGTGGGACACCTGTCTGACGTTGGGCGAGGAGTCGAAGAACCCCAAGAAGACTCCTGGTCGGGCCGGACTGCTCTGTGTTGCAACGATTCTGCTCACCTACCTGCTGGTCGCTGTGGCCGCCATGATGTATGCCGGTGTCGGTGACGGCGGCCTCGGCCTGGGTAACCCGGACAATTCCGAGAACGTCTTCGGATCACTGGCCGATCCGGTTCTGGGTACCTGGGGCGGAATGCTGCTCTTCCTCGCGGTGTTCGTGTCCTCGGTTGCGAGCTTGCAGACCACATTCTTGCCTGCCGCCCGCACCATGCTCGCCATGGGCTCGTACGGGGCGTTCCCCAAGAAGCTCGCCGAGGTGTCCCCCCGCTTCCTGGTTCCCACCTATGCCACTCTCGTCGCGGGCGCTGTGACGGCGGTTTTCTACACCGTCGTCACCTTCCTCTCCGAGAGCGCACTGCTCGATACCATTGCCGCGCTGGGTATCATGATCTGCTGGTATTACGGCATCACGGCCTTTGCGTGTGTCTGGTACTTCCGCGCCACGGTGTTCGAGAGCTTGCGTAACTTCGTCTTCCGCCTCGCGTTCCCCCTTGTCGGTGGTCTCATGCTGCTGGCCGTATTCGTCATCTCCGTCCAGGAGAGCATGGACCCGGACAATGCGAGCGGTGCGTCTATCGGCGGTATCGGGTTGGTGTTCTTCCTCGGCTTCGGGATCCTGATCCTGGGCGCCGTACTGATGATGGTGATGCGGGTACGCAGTCCGGAGTTCTTCGCGGGCAAGACTCTCAACCGCAACACCGCTGCGCTACGCGACGAAAGCGATCTCAGCGTGCGCTAGCGGAGTTCGCCACCAGTCCGGCGATCAGCACGCGAAGTCCGAATTCGAAGGCGGCGTCGGCACGTTCGGGATTTTTCCCCGACGTCGCCAGCGCCGCCTTCATCGCGTCGTTCACCTCCGGCCCCGATGCCCACACGACGTCGGGTGCCGCCAGGTCCAGCGCGGAGCCGAGCACGAAACTGTCCACGGTGGTGATCGCGTGCAATGTGTCGGCGGGCCCGAAGCCGCCGTCCGAGAATGCCTGCGCGAGTGCGTTGTACAGCCCGAAAGCCACTCCGACCTGGACGGTGTGCGCGGTGAACAGTGGGATCAGCCTCGGATGCGCGGCGTAGTTGCGGCGGTACTCGGCGGCCAACGCCGCGACGGTGTCACTCCACGTCCCGGCAGTCGAGGTGACGTCGATGCCTGCCATCAACCGGCCTCGCATCAATTCGACGATCTCGGCTCGTCCGGAGACGTGGTTGTACAGCGACGACGGGCGCACCTTCAGCCGCGCAGCCAGCCCCGGCATGGTGAAGTCGCCGGTCTCGTCCACGGATTCGACGGCAGCCTCGGTGATGATCTCGGGCGAGAGCAGTCGTTGCGGTGGGCGCGGCATGGTGGTTCTCCTGTTCGGAACTGCGGTACCGATCGGCCCCGAAAAAACAATTCCCGAGGAGATCTTGATCAATCGGCGCTCACCCACCATACTTAACGAATCACATTCGTTTTATGTCGCCACACCGACCTGCGAGGACTCACCATGCAGACGATCACCGCGCTCACCCCGCCACACTCCCTGGCTGCGACGGCCCCGTCGCGATCCGCTCCGCTGCGAGTCGGTCTCGTCCAGCATCGGTGGCACGACGACGAGCAGGACCTGCAGGCCGAACTGTCGGAGGGCATCACCGCCGCCGCGCGGTCCGGTGCGGCCGTCGTCTTCCTGCCCGAACTCACCCTCAGCCGCTACCCGGCCTCGACACCCGGCGGCGACAACCCCGGTCGCGACGCCGAGGATCTGCTCACCGGCCCCACGCTCGCATTCGCCGCCCGCGCCGCCGGCGAGAACCAGGTACTCGTCCACGCCTCCCTCTACGAGCGCAGCGAGGCCGACGACGGTCTGGGCTTCAACACCGCGATCCTGGTGTCCCCCACCGGCGAACTCCTCGCTCGCACTCGCAAGCTGCACATCCCCGTGACGGCCGGATACTACGAGGACACCTACTTCCGCGGCGGCCCCGCCGACGACGCTTACCCGGTCCACGATGCGCTGGGAGCGAAGATCGGACTGCCGACGTGCTGGGACGAATGGTTCCCCGAGGTCGCACGCGCCTACTCCCTGGCAGGCGCACAAATCCTGGTGTACCCCACCGCAATCGGCTCCGAACCCGATCACCCCGATTTCGACACCCAGCCGCTGTGGCAGCAGGTGATCGTCGGTAACGGCATCGCGAACGGCACGTTCATGGTGGCCCCCAACCGGCACGGTAGCGAGGGATTGATCACCTTCTACGGCTCCTCGTTCATCTCCGACCCCTACGGGCGCATCCTCGTCCAGGCTCCACGCGACGAATCCGCGGTCCTGATAGCCGATCTCGATCTGCAGCAGCGCGAGGACTGGCTCGCCCTGTTCCCGTTCCTGACCACCCGCCGTCCCGACACCTACGCCGCTCTCACCGCACCGGTGAACCCGGCCGCACCGTTCGGAGCGGGCAGATGACCTGGCGCATGCCCGCGGAAGGCGAACCGCACCAACGCACCTGGATGGCGTATCCCAGCGCCGGTTACTCACTCGGCGACACCGCCGAGCAGCATCACGAAGCCCGATCGACGTGGGCTGCCGTTGCGCACGCGATCGCGCAGTTCGAGCCGGTGACCGTCGTCGTGGACCCCGACGAGATCGACGAAGCCCGAAAGTACCTGTCCGACAATATCGAGACCGTGATCGCCCCACTGAACGACGCGTGGATGCGTGATATCGGCCCCACCTTCGTGGTGTCCGACGACGGTCGTCTCGGCGCCGTCGACTGGGTGTTCAACGGCTGGGGTGCCCAGGACTGGGCCCGGTGGGACAAGGACTCGAAGATCGGCCGATTCGTCGCCGAGAAGTCCGGAGCCGAGCGGATCGATTCACCGATTGTCAACGAGGGCGGCGGAATACAGGTCGACGGGCTGGGCACCGTACTGGTCACCGAAACCGTCCAGCTCGATCCGGGCCGCAATCCGGATCTGACGAAAGCCGACATCGAGGCCGAGTTCGCCCGCACCATCGGCGCGACTCATGTCGTGTGGCTGCCTCGAGGCCTGACGCGGGATCAGGAAACATACGGCACTCGCGGCCACGTCGACATCGTGGCGGCCATCTCTTCTCCCGGTGTGGTTCTCGTCCACGATCAGCGTGATCCGACGCACCCCGATCACGCGGTCAGCGAGACGATTGTCGAACTGTTCGAACGTTCCACCGATGCCGCCGGTCGTCCGTGGACGATCATCCGCGTCCCGGCGCCGCAGATCCTGCGCGACGACGAAGGTTGGGTGGACTACAGCTACATCAACCATCTCGTCGTCAACGGCGGTGTGATCGCCTGCAGTTTCGACGATCCCGCCGACGAGGACGCCGCCGAAATTCTCGCCGCCGCCTATCCGGGTCGGCGCGTGGCCACCGTGGACGCGCGCCCGCTCTTCGCTCGTGGCGGCGGCATCCACTGCATTACCCAACATCAACCGGCGCGGCAGCACTGAGCTTTCACCGGTTCAGCATGGCGGCCACCGTACGGGCGGTGGCCGCCATGCCTTCTGCATTCGGATGACACGGCGGTCGGCGCAGTACGTCCGTCAGTCGCTTGTTCATGCCGGTCACCCACGGCTGAGGCGATCCGAGCCCGTGGGCACGACCTACTTCGCTCATCGCCACCAGATCGGTACCGGCCGATGCCGCAGCCGAGGAAAACCCCGCACTGATCGCATCCCCGAAGTCCTTGATCGCCGCGATCTCGGACGCGGTGAGCGGCACCTCGTCCGAGTGCCGGGTGTCCGGGCCGACGATCGTCAGATAGTCGACCAACACCACGCGGGCGCCGGGCGCGAGTTCCCGCGCGCGAGAAACCACCCGCACCAGCGACTCGGCCACTCGAATCCCGACAGCAGGTGTCGGGCCACCCGTCAGGTCGCCCGACACCGCACCTGCCACCACCCGGGTCAACGGATTCTTCCGAAGCCGCCCCGCAACCATGAGTCTGATCAGCGTGGCGAGATACTGCACGTCGTTTCCGCCGACAGTGACGGTGATCAGATCGACGTCTGAAGGGAAATCCGAAAGCTGAGGCGGCAGCGTCGTTGTCCGGGCACGCTGCGCAGTGTCGAGCACATTGTCGGTAGTGGCGCCCGAAGCCGTGCGGTCGGTCAGTCTCGCCCCCGACAACTCCGCGAGAATGCTCGGGTAGTTCCGGGTGGAGCGTCCCGCCGGCGCATGCGAAAGCGGTTCGATGCCCGGACCCGCAGCGAACGAACTACCCAGGGCGAGAAGATGACCGTACGACGTCATGGATCGCCATGCTACGCAAGCCGTCGACGACCGAGGGCTATCGGCGGCCGCGCATGTAGTCACTCACCACTGCTGCGCCGAGACCGTCGACGTCGGGAGCGATGACGCGACCGCCGACCCGGTGCGCCAATCGATCCACCACGCGAGCCAACCCGGGGTCCTCGCCGAGCCGAAAGAAGGTCACCTTGGCACCCAGCCTGGCCACGGCATCGAGCGCGCGAACCGTCATTGCGAGCGTGCGGGCACTCGGCGGATAATCGAACCTCGCCTCACCGTCGGCTTCCAGATGCGCAGTCGGTTCACCGTCGGTCACGATCAACACCACCGGCTGCGCATTGGGGTGGCGTCGAAGATGCCTGGCCGCCAACAGCAGCCCGTGGTGCAGATTCGTTCCCTGATCCCACGCCCCGTCGAGCCCGGCCAGTTCCGCCGGGCTCAGCACGTGCGCGTGCCGTCCGAAGGCGATGAGTTGCAGTTCGTCGCTACGGAACCTGGTGCTGACCAGATGATTCAAGGCAAGGGCTGTGCGCTTCATCGGCACCCAGCGATCCTCCATCACCATGGAGAACGACGTATCCACCAGCAACGCCACCGCGGCCTGGCTGCGTTGTTCGGTCTCCGTCACCTCCACGTCGACGACGCTGAGCCGCACCGGCACTTGTCCCGGATCGCGAAGCACCGCGTTGGTGATGGTCCTGGTGACGTCCCACGGTTCGGTGTCGCCGAACTGCCATTCCCGACTTGCTCCGGTCGGCTCACCTGTCGCCCCGGCCCGGCGCGTGTCCCGTTCGCCGGTTCGTGACGAAAGCTGCCCGGCCACGTCCCGAAGCGCAGTCTGACCCAGTTGACGCATCGCCTTCGGCGACAGGCGCCACTGCCCGTCCGCTGCCCGATCGAAGAAACCCTGTTCCTGTAACGCTTTTTCCAGTTCGGCGAGAATACGTGCATCCGCCGCGGCCTCGTCGCCGAGTTGCCGGGCCAGCGCTTCGGGGTCGATGTCGTCGAGCCCCGCTCCGGCATACTGCTGCGAGAGTTGATCGGCCAGCGATTCCAGTTCGGCGATGTCCTGCAAAGCGCCGGTACCTTCACCGAGCCCCATCCCGTTCTCGCCCCGGAACTCCTGCGAGCCTTCCCAGTCCTCGCCAGGCCGGGCGGCCTGCAGGTACTGATCGAGTTTGCCGAGTTCGTTCACGAGGCTGGGATCACCGAACGCCTGCTGCGCCAAGGCGTCCAGCTCCTCCCGTTGCTCCGGGGACAACGAGTTCCGCAGCCGCTGTGCGGCGGCCGCCCGCTGCGCCAGCGAGTCGAGCAACTCGTCGACAGTGCTCGGGTTGTCCGGGAAGTACTGCCCGTGCTCGTTCATGAACTTCTCGAACTGCTCCCGGGTGTCCTCCCCCCGGCTGTGCGCATCCAGCAGTTCGTTCAGATCGGCCAACATCTGCCGAATCTGCTCACGGTCCTCGTCGGTGGCACCCTCGAGGGCCTGCTTCATCCCCGCGAAGCGCTGATCGAGAACTTCACGACCGAGCAGGTCCCGGATCTTCTCGTAGTCCTCGCGCGCCTGATCACTGCGCCAGTTGTAGTCGGCAAGGTCTTGCACGGCCTGCGCTGTCGACGGCGACAGCTCGGCGATCCGCATCTCGTTGAACCGCGCATCGTCGTCGAGTGCGCGTGCCAACGCCTTACGCTCGTCGAGTACCGCCTTGTCCAACAGCTTCCGAACCTCGTCGAGAGTGCCGTCCAAGTTGTTTCGGCTCAGCAATTCCCGTCGACGCCGGTTCGCCTGCGCGGCCAGGTCGTCGAGGCCCCGCATGTCGCGGTTGCCTCGACGAAGTAACTCTCGTAGCGCTTGTCGCGGCGAGGTTCCGGACAGAACGTCGTCGCCGATAGCTGCGAGTGCTTCCCGCAGATCCACGGGTGGCGCCAGCGGGTCCGGCCCGCCGTCGTACGGTCGGTAACGCGGGTTACGTGTCATGAACGTGTCCTAGGAATACACCGAGCGGCCGCCCGGGCCTTCGTCTTTGGAGATCCGACGCGCCAGGTAGAGCCCTTCGAGCGCCAGTTCGGCGGCTGCGGCTCGCTCACCGTCCGAGCGTGCCGCCAACCGCTCCGCGATCTCGTCGAGAACGTCGATTTCGGGAAGTTCGTCGAGAAATGCCTTGGCGGTGACGGATTCGCCGGTGACGATGGTGTTGCCCTGCTCGACGGCCAGGACCAGCGTCGCCAGGTCGATGCCACCGAGTCTGGTCCGCACGGTGTCGGCCGTCGCTCGGCGCAACAGGTGTTCGAGTACTTCGAATTCGCGACCTTCTTCACCGGATTCGAACTCGACTTTGCCGCGCAGAACCTCCACCACCGATTCCAGGTCCACCGGCCTCGCAACAGGTTCGGCTTCGCCCAGGATGGCGGCGCGCCGTACCGCCGCTGCACTGACCGTCTCTGCTCCGGCAACGGCGAATCGCGCCGAGACACCGGAACGTTGATCGACGGACGTCGATTCACGAAGCAGACGGGTGAACCTGGCGAGAATCTCGAGCAGGTAGTCGGGGACTTCGGCAGCCAGATGCGCTTCCTGCTCGATCACCGCGATCTCGGCCTCCAACTCCACCGGGTAGTGGGTGCGGATCTCCGCTCCGAACCGGTCCTTGAGCGGGGTGATGATGCGTCCGCGGTTGGTGTAGTCCTCGGGGTTGGCGCTGGCGACGAGCAGGACGTCGAGCGGCAGGCGGAGGGTGTATCCGCGTACCTGGATGTCGCGCTCCTCCATCACGTTGAGCAACGACACCTGGATACGTTCGGCGAGGTCCGGAAGTTCGTTGATCGCGACGATGCCGCGATGCGCACGGGGTACCAGACCGAAGTGGATGGTTTCGGGATCGCCCAGGCTTCGCCCTTGGGCAACCTTCACGGGGTCGACATCGCCGATCAGATCCGCCACGGAAGTGTCCGGGGTGGCCAGTTTCTCGGAGTAGCGCTCACTGCGGTGACGCCAGAGGACGGGCAGTTCGTCGCCGAGCTCGGCGGCCCGGCGGATGGATGCGGGGGTGATCGGCTCGTAGGGATGCTCCCCGAGTTCGGAGCCGTCGATAACCGGCGTCCACTCGTCGAGCAACAGCCCGAGAGTGCGCAGCAACCTGGTCTTTCCCTGACCTCGTTCGCCCAGGAGAACCACGTCGTGGCCGGCGATCAGCGCCCGCTCGAGTTGCGGGGCGACAGTGTCCTCGAACCCGACGATGCCGGGCCAGGGATCTCTGCCGTCCCGCAACGCGGCGAGGAGGTTTTCTCGTATTTCGTCTTTGACACTTCGCTGCACGTGTCCGGAGGCGCGAAGCTCACCGAGGGTTTTTGCGACAGTCACCACTCCACGCTACGAGTGTTTTACCTATTTCGCCGCTCTCGGCTCGAGATCGGCGAATCAGCCGGCTATCTGAGACTCGTCCATCCAGATGATTTCCCAGATGTGACCGTCCGGATCCTGGAAGCTGCGGCTGTACATGAATCCGTGATCTTGGAGCGCGTTCCCCTCGGAACCGCCGGTGGCAAGAGCTTTGTCGACGATGGTGTCGACGGCTTCCCGAGATTCTGCCGACAACCCCAGGAGCGCTTCGGTAGAGGTGGCGGTGTCGGAAATCTCCTTGGTGGTGAACGTCTTGAAGAACGGCTCGACCAACAACATCACGACGATGGTGTCGCTGATGACGATCGACGTCGCGTTCTCGTCGGAAAACTGAGGATTCTTGGAATACCCCAGCCCTTCGTAGAAGGCGGTGGCTGTGCTCAGGTCTTTGACAGGCAGGTTGAGGAAGAACATGGTCGACATGGAAGTCCCTTTCGAGTTCTCTGCTGTGCGCCTTTATCAACCGCGGCGGGTTGATAAAGGCGCACAGTAGACCTAAACCCCACCCGTGGATACCTGGGTGTTACCGGTGAGGCTCGTGCGGTTCGAGTGACGTGGCCGGCGGGCGTGCGGAGTCTGCGCACCGTCCGAGGATCGGAACCTGGTAGACACATTCTCATGTCCGACACCGAGATTTCGTTTCAATCGGGCGACGTCACCCTGTACGGGAGTCTTCGCCTCGCCGCGTCACCTGATTCTCCGGCCCCGGCCGCCCTCATCCTCGCCGGCAGCGGCCCCACCGATCGGGACGGGGACAGCGCTCTTCTCGACGGCGACATCGGCACGCTGCGCTTCATCGCGGAACTGCTTGAAGAGCAGGGCATTTCGAGTCTGCGTTACGACAAGCTCGGCAGCGGCGACACCGGCCTCGGCCCGTACGAGATCGAGGACATCGCCGAGTTGGGTTTCACCACGTTCGTCGATGCCGCCTCCGACGGACTGGACTTCCTCGCGCAGCAGCCCGGCGTCGACCCGGAGCGATTGTTCGTGGTCGGTCACAGCGACGGCGCCGTGGTCGCGCTGGCACTCGCTACCGCCGGCGCCGGCGCACGGGTGAGCGCACTCGCTCTACTCGAACCGCTCAGTGTCCGACTTCTCGATCTGTTGACGACGCAGATTCACGGCCAACTGGACGCCGTCGTGGGTGCGGGCCGGCTCCCCGTCGAGCTGGCGGACGAATTGCGGGTGGCGCTCGCCGACGCGGTCGAATCGCTCCGCACCGACGGCACGGTTCCCGACGATCTACCGGAGCCGTTGCAGAACGCCGGCCTCGTGCACGCCAATGCCAAAGCCCTCGCCGAGGAAGACGCGCTGGATCCGGTGGCGCTGGTGGCACAGCTTCCGGCGGGCATTCCGGTTCTCACCAGTTGCTCCGACAAGGACATTCAGGTGATCCCGGCTGACGTCGCAGCGCTGGAGGCCGCGCTCTCGCACAGTTCGTTGACCTCGGTGCGCATGCGCAACGCGAACTTCGTCCTCAAGGACGTGGGCACCGAACAGTCGACCGGAGCCGACTACGTCGCCGACTTGCCGTATTCGACCGAGTTCTCGGAACCGTTCACGGCCTGGGTCCGTTCCCTCCGCTGAGACCGTCAAGACCGAACGTCCTCTTCTTTCGGTAGAAAGTTCCCTCCGTTCGATACCGGGAAGGAACTTTCTACCGACCTTCTGACCTGCAACGTCACGCCCTCGGCGCCTCGCGTCCACCTCGAGACGTCGTCCATCGTTCACTCACCCGTCGCGAATTGTCGATGCACACCCTCGATCAGTGCTGTACGGTCATCGATTAACCAGCAACACCACCCGGAAAGGAAACGGACGTAATGTCGCTCTACCCGATTTGCACATCCGCGGTTTCCTGGCGTTGCTGCACCGCAGGCAAGCACATTTTTTCGGTCGCACCGGTGGCCGAGCACATGGGCGCCAAGCGCGGTGTACCCCGAGAATGATCCACAGACCGACCGGATTCGTTCTCGGGCACCCAGGGCAAACGCCTCGGGTGCCTTTTCTTTTACCATTCATCTGCAGGAGCATCTCGTGAAACTTCGAGTCAACCAACTGTCCATAGCGCCCCCGTATGTGGACCTCCCCAGTGATCTCACCGGTTACGCTGTGACACTGGATCTTTCGCACTCCGTAGCGGAGCACGACGCCACCATCGGGGCGCTCATCACCGAGATCCGCAATCGTGGCGCGTCCCGCGTCGTCATCACCGGATCACCGCGTACGACGCAAGGCACACACTCCGCCGCTGCGTGATCGCGGTGACCTTTCCCGTTCAACACGAACGGGCCCCGTCACTCTCTGCAGAGAAAGTGATCGAGGCCCGCTGATCGAGCAGGAAATCAGTGCGCGAAGTGGCGCGCTCCGGTCAGGTACAGCGTGACGCCGGCTTCCTTGGCTGCTGCGATGACCTCGTTGTCACGTACCGAACCGCCGGGCTGGACGACGGCCTTGACGCCGGCGTTGAGCAGAACCTGCAAACCGTCGGGGAACGGGAAGTACGCGTCCGACGCCGCTACGGAACCGACGACGCGGTCACCGGCACGCTGTACGGCCAGGTGCGCGGCGTCCACTCGGTTGACCTGGCCCATGCCGATACCGACGGAAGCGCCACCTGAAGCGAGCAGGATCGCGTTGGATTTCACCGAACGGCTGGCCCGCCAAGCGAACTCGAGATCCTCGAGGGTCTCGGCATCGGCCGCTTCACCGTTGGCGAGGGTCCAGTTCGCCGGGTTGTCACCGTCGGCGTCCAGAACGTCGCGCTGCTGGAGGAGAGTGCCGCCCGAGATCGGTCGCAGCTCGATTCCGGTCGCCGTCGGGGCGGCCGCCTTGAGAACTCGAACGTTCTTCTTGCGTTGCAGAACCTCCACGGCGCCGGCCGCGTAGGACGGCGCGATGACTACCTCGGTGAAGATGTCGGCAATCTGCTCGGCGAGTTCGACGGTGACCTCACGGTTGGCCGCGATCACACCGCCGAACGCACTGACCGGATCGCAGGCGTGGGCTTTGCGATGCGCTTCGGCGATATCCGCTCCGACGGCGATGCCACACGGGTTGGCATGCTTGACGACGGCCACCGCCGGCTTGTCGAAGTCGTATGCCGCACGCCACGCGGCGTCGGAGTCCGTGTAGTTGTTGTACGACATCTCCTTGCCGTGCAACTGCTCGGCCTGAGCCAAACCTGCAGGCGCAGAAGGGTTTTCGTACAGTGCGGCGCCCTGGTGCGGGTTTTCGCCGTAGCGCAGGACTGCGCTACGGTTCCACGTTGCGCCGACCCACGCCGGGAACTGGGAGCCGTCCTCGTCGGCGGCGATGGTGCTGGTCATCCAGCTCGCCACGGCCACATCGTACGAGGCGGTGTGCTGAAACGCCTGCGCGGCCAGAACTGTGCGTTCACGCAATGTGAAGCCGCCACCGGCAACAGCAGTCAGAACGTCCGCGTACCGAGCCGGATCGACCACGACCGCCACGGACGGATGGTTCTTCGCGGCAGCGCGCACCATCGACGGGCCACCGATGTCGATCTGCTCGACGCACTCGTCCGGCGTCGCGCCGGAGGCGACGGTCTCGGTGAACGGGTACAGGTTCACGACCACCAGTTCGAAGGTCTCGATACCGAGTTCTTCGAGCTGGGCGAGGTGATCCGGCTTGCGAGTATCGGCCAGTACGCCCGCGTGAACACGCGGATGCAGGGTCTTCACTCGCCCTTCGAGGCATTCCGGGAATCCGGTCAGTGCTTCTACCGGGGTCACGGGGATGCCGGCGTCGGCGATCTTCGACGCGGTCGAGCCGGTCGAGACCAACTCGACACCGGCCTCGTGCAGGCCGGTGGCCAGCTCGATCAGACCACTCTTGTCGTAGACGCTGACAAGTGCACGGCGCACAGCCTTGCGTTCACTCACTGGGGATCACGGCCTTTCGTCCATCGGAAACCACTCCGCGCGTAGCAACAGCGGCGATGACGTCCGCCAACAACCGTCGCTCCACAATTTTGATGCGTTCGTGCAACGTCGACTCGGTGTCGCCGTCGAGTACCGGTACCGACTCTTGCGCCAGGATCGGGCCGGTGTCCACGCCGCTGTCGACCAGGTGCACCGTCGATCCGGTGACCTTCACGCCGTACGCCAACGCGTCGGGAACCGCGTGCGCGCCGGGGAAGGCAGGCAGCAGCGCGGGATGCGTGTTGATGATTCGGCCGCCGAACCGGTCGAGGAACGCCGGCCCGAGGATCTTCATGAAGCCGGCGCTGACCACGAGGTCGGGGTTGTGGGCCGTCACCGCGTCGGCCAGCGCCTCGTCCCACGCGGCGCGGTCGGCGAAGTCCTTGACCTGGACGGTGAACGAGGGGATGGACAGTGCGGCGGCATGCTCGCCGGCAGCGCACTGACGATCGAGTCCGACGGCAACGATCTGGGCGGGATAGTCGACCGCCCGGGCTGCGTCGGCCAGTGATTTCAGGAGGGTTCCGGCGCCGGATGCGAGGACCACCACCTTGGTGCGGGTATCGCGAACATCGACCCGACCGGGTGTCGTCGGCTGCAAGTTGTCGGCCGAGGCAGTCAGCGCTCTACTCCTGAGAACTAGAAATTCGATGTGGCCGGAGTATCGGCCGCACCACAGCCTAGTCGCTGGGCTTCTCGGCGTGCGAGGGCAGGTCACCCTCGTCCGTGCCCTCCGTCGTCGACGGGTCGATCACCTCTGCGTCGACGACCTCCACGTCGTCGACGACGGCGGTGGGTTCCTGCACCGGAGTCTCCGGCGTGTCGTCGACGATCTCGGCCTCGAGTGCAACACGCTCCCGGGTCTCGTCGCGCCGCTCTTCCAGAGCTGCGGTCGGCTGAGTTGCTGTCGGCTGAGTTGCGGTCGGCTCGTCCTCCGGCTCGATTTCCTCTGCGGGTTCGTCCTCCGCTGCGTGCTCGTCGCGATGCGCGATCCAGGCCACGATGACGGCGGTGGCGGCGCCGAACAGGCCGAGCCACGCGAACGTGAGGAGACCGAATGCCCACCACGGCACCTCGACCGCCCCGAACCGGCCCAGATCTCCCCCACTCGTCAGGGCCAAGGCGGCCATGACTATTCCGGCACCGGCGGACGCGGCCAGGACCGTCAGCACCGAATCCTGCCCACCGACCGCCCGCGCACAGTACCGGCCGAGCCACACACCGATCGCGGCGGGAACAAGCAGCAGAATCGGCCACACGCCACCGCCGACTCCGGCCGGAACAGCGCCGAGGAGCGGAAGCGGCGGAAGATCTCCCCCGATGTTGCCGAACACGTTGATCGACACCGCGCCGAGGTCTGCGCTGGCCCCGGTCAATACGGCGGCCGCACCCACCACCAGATTCGGCAGGTACAGCACCGAGAGAACGGTCAATCCGAGACCGCCGACGAATCCGTTGCCGCGTTCGAGCAGCTCTCCGACGGTCGAGTACGAGTACACCAGCGACACCGCTACCGTTACGGCTCCGGCGGCCAGCAATGCGGCCGAAATGGCAGCGCCGGGGCGCACGGCGGCTGCAACCCACGGGGGTACGACTGCGACGACGCCGTCCCAGTGCGCGGCGAGTACGCCCACGGTGGCCGACACCAGGTGTATACCGATCACCCAACCCAGCGCGAGCAGCGCGTCCGGACTCGACAGCGGGATCGCACCCGAGATATCCGCGATCACGGCCAGGGCAATGGCCGTGACGGTCAGAGGGCCGGCAATGGCGGCACCGATCAGCCGAAGTGAATCCTGACGCGTGTCAGCGGCCGATGCCGATGACGCACACCGGCGCGCCACTGTCCACATCAACACGGCGGTGGGCAGCATCGGGAGCACTCCGAGGTCGACTCCGTCGACGGTGACCGGAACCTGATGTACGGCCAGCCATACCGCACCGATCGCGCCCAGCAGGCCAGCGAGGTCGCTGCTCACGGAGATGAGAGTGAACACGACCACAGCCGAAATCACCAGCAACGTCAGCCCGGATGTCCGAAATGCCACGGTTAGTAGGCGGCGTGCCACTTCACCGTCCGGTGCTCGGCCACTTCCACGTATGCGCCCGGGTCGCGGTGGAGTTCGGCGGGACCGGCTCCGGTCAGTCAAGGAAGTCATCCCTTTCAGGGTTTCACTCACCACTGCGGCACGTGTTCAGGCGCGCCGCAGTGACGGCGGAACTGTGGCCTCCGACCAGTATCGCGAGTCGGAGGCCACAGTTTTGTCAGGTACGGGTCGGTACGAGGTCAGGGGTGACGATCAGGGTTCTGTGCGTCGAATGCCGTGGTGTCGGCGGGCCGGTCATCGCTGGGAGCGGACTCCGCGGGCTGAGGGTCCACCGATGCCGAAGGCTCGTAACCAGCTGATGCCGAAGGCTCGTAACCAGCCGATGCCGAAGGCTCGTAACCAGCCGATGCCGGCGGCTCGAACGCTGTGGGTGGCTCGAACCCGGACGGGGCCTCGTAGGCCGAGGTCTGCGGCGCACTCTGATGCTGCGCGGTTCCTTGCTGTTGTCCAGGTGCCTGATGCTGACCAGGTGCCTGATGCTGCGGCGCATTCTGGGGCGATGACTGCTGGCTGTAGCTTCGGGGCGCAGTGAACTGTTCGGACGAATAGCTCGGTGTCTGTTGCGTCGGGTAGCCGGGCGTTTGAGGCGCGTAACCGCCGTAGGGGGCTGACTGCCCGGTCGCAGTCGACTGTCCTCCGGCCGGATTGTCGGGTGCGTAACCGGTCGGCTGGTAGCTCGATTGTTGATATGCCTGGGTGGGCGGCTCGGCCGGCGTCGAGGACTGTGTACTCGACGCGGGCGAAGCGTACTGGGCGCTCTGATCCGGCGAACCGTACGGCGCACTCTGATCCGGTGAACCGTACGGCGCGCTCTGATCCGGCGAACCGTACGGCGCACTCTGCCCGTAGCTCGGGGTCGACTGGCCGTACTGCTGCCCGCCTGCGCCTTCGGCCGGTGCAGCGTGCGCCGACGTCCCAGCGGCGTAGCCCTGTTGCTGCGGTTGCTGTCCGTACTGCTGCTGCCCTGGCGTGTAGCCCTGCGGGGGCTGCGGGCGACCGTACTGGTTCTGGCCGAATCCCTGTGCAGGCGCACCGAAAGGCTGCTGGGCTGCAACGGGGCGAGGCGCTGGTGCTTTCACTATCCCGATGTCGAACAGTAGTGCGGCCACAGCGGCGGCGGCCTGGACGAAGCCGAGTAGCAGGGCGACGATCGCACCCCATCCGATCCCGAGGTCTACGTCTTGCCCGGCCCCGAATTGGCCGGTGAACGCCTCGAACAGGAGAACCACGAAGCCGGTCAACGACAATGCTGCCGCTATCCCGACGAATGCCTGCTTGGGGAGAAGGGAAACCGCCGCGACGATGCCGGCGGCCAGCACGAACCCGAGGCCCTTGAAGCCGGCGTCGAAGCCGCTGAAACTGGCTTGGTAGACGGTTCCGCCGCCGAAGGAGCGGAAGGGCGCGAATCCGAGTAGGAAGGTGATCAGGCCGAGCACCGCCACGGCGATGAGCAGGAGAGATCCGAGATTCTTGATGCCACTGCCGGATGCCGGCTGCGGCGGCGGCCCGAAATTGGGCCCTTGCGGCGTGAACGTCATGACTTCTCCTCGTAGACGGTCTTCGGTAGCTGTCAGCCTAGGTGTGTCCACTGGGGACGCTAACACCGACAGGACACAATAGGCAGATGATGCTGACTCTCGTTCCCGGCACCGAACACACTGTGGAGACGGAGGTCAAGCACTCGAGGTTCATTGCGTCGCTCGCCAGAATCGACGGCACCGAAGCCGCTCAGAGTTTCCTCGCCTCCCAGAAATCGTCGTATCCCGATGCCCGGCACCATTGTTCGGCTTTCGTGATCGGGTACGACGCGAATTCGCGTGTCGAGCGGTCCACTGACGACGGCGAACCCGGCGGTACTGCCGGGGTGCCGATGCTTCAGGTACTCAAGAGTCGCGATCTGGTCGATGTGATCGTCGTGGTCACCAGATACTTCGGCGGAGTCAAACTCGGTGCGGGCGGATTGGTGCGCGCGTATTCGGGCGCGGTGTCGGCGGCACTGGATTCGGCTGAATTGGTGGTGCGGAAAGAGAGAGTTCTACGCACCTTGGGGATTCGGCACTCCGAAGCGGGTCGGGTGGAAGCCGAGTTGCGTGCGCGAGGTGTTTCGGTGCTCGGGACTACATACGGATCGAAAGCGGTCATGACTCTCGCTACAGACGACGCCGACGATCTCGAATCGATCGTTGCTTCCGTCACGTCCGGGGCCGGGCAGATGGAGCCGGCCGGGACGATGTGGGTAGATACCCCCTGTGCGCCTTTCCGGTAGTGGGAACTACCGAAAAGGCGCACAGGGGCGAAGCCCCTACAGCGACTGCAGGATCTCGCGAGCGAGTGCAGCGGTGGCGGACGGCGTCTTGCCGACCTTCACGCCTGCGGCTTCGAGGGCTTCCTGCTTGGCCTGAGCCGTTCCCGAGGAACCGGAGACGATGGCGCCGGCGTGGCCCATGGTCTTGCCTTCGGGGGCGGTGAAACCTGCCACGTAGCCGACGACCGGCTTGGTGACGTTGGCCTTGATGTAGTCGGCTGCACGCTCTTCGGCGTCGCCACCGATCTCACCGATCATCACGATGACCTTGGTGTCGGGGTCGTTCTCGAATGCCTCGATGGCGTCGATGTGCGTGGTGCCGATGACCGGGTCGCCGCCGATGCCGATGGCGGTGGAGAAGCCGAAGTCACGGAGTTCGTACATCATCTGGTAGGTCAGGGTGCCCGACTTGGAGACGAGGCCGATGGGGCCGGTGCCGGCGATGTTGGCGGGCGTGATGCCGACGAGCGCCTCACCCGGGGTGATGATGCCGGGGCAGTTGGGTCCGATGATGCGGGTCTTCTTGCCCTTGGACTCGTTGTACGCCCAGGCGTAGGCGGAGTCCTGAACCGGGATGCCCTCGGTGATGACCACGAGGAGCGGGATCTCGGCGTCGATGGCCTCGACGATGGCGTCCTTGGAGAATGCCGGCGGAACGAACGCGATGGAGACGTCGGCGCCGGTTGCCTTGATGGCCTCTTCGACGGTCGCGAAGACGGGGAGCTCGACGGGGGAACCGTCAGCGGCGACGTGCGAAACCGTGGTGCCGGCCTTGCGTGCGTTCACGCCGCCGACGACCTGGGTGCCTGCCTTGAGCATCAGGGCGGTGTGCTTGGTGCCCTCGCCGCCGGTGATGCCCTGGACGATGACCTTTGAATCCTTGGTGAGGAAGATTGCCATTGTTCTGTGAGTCCCTTACTTCGCTGCGTGAGCGAGTTCGGCAGCCTTGTCGGCAGCCTCGTCCATGGTTGCGACGACCGTGACCAGCGGGTGGTTGGCCTCGGCGAGGATGCGGCGACCCTCTTCGACGTTGTTTCCGTCCAGGCGCACGACGAGCGGCTTGTTGGCCTCGTCGCCCAGGGTCTGCAGCGCGCCCACGATGCCGTTGGCAACCGCGTCACAGGCGGTGATGCCGCCGAAGACGTTCACGAAGACGCTCTTGACCTGTGCGTCGTTCAGGATGACGTCGAGGCCGGCGGCCATGACGGCTGCGGAGGCTCCGCCGCCGATGTCGAGGAAGTTGGCGGGCTTGACGCCGCCGTGGTTCTCGCCGGCGTAGGCGACGACGTCCAGGGTGGACATGACCAGGCCTGCGCCGTTACCGATGATTCCGACCTCACCGTCGAGCTTGACGTAGTTGAGATCGTTTTCCTTGGCCTTGAGCTCGAGGGGATCGGTGGCGTCACGATCTTCGAAGGCCTCGTGGCCGGGCTGACGGAATGCCGCGTTCTCGTCCAGGGTGACCTTGCCGTCGAGGGCGAGGATCTGGTCGTCGGGCGTGCGGACGAGGGGGTTGACCTCGACGAGGAGTGCGTCTTCGCCGATGAAGACCTCCCACAGCTTCTGGATCGTCACGGCCGCTGCATCGAGCACCTCGGCGGGGAGCTTGCCTGCCTCGGCGATGCTGCGCGCGAACGCGAGGTCGACACCCTTGACCGCGTCGACGGGGATCTTGGCGAGAGCGTCGGGGTTCTCCTCGGCGGTGACCTCGATCTCGACGCCGCCCTCGACCGAACACATGGCCAGGTAGGTGCGGTTGGTGCGGTCGAGCAGGAAGGAGATGTAGTACTCCTCGGCAATGTCACTTGCCTCGGCGACCAGCAGCTTCTTGACGACGTGGCCCTTGATGTCCAGGCCCAGGATTGCCTCGGCGTTCGCCACTGCGGCGTCGACGTCGGGAGAGTACTTGACGCCGCCGGCCTTGCCGCGGCCACCGACCTTGACCTGCGCCTTGACCATCACGGGCTTGCCGATTTCTTCGGCAATCTCGCGGGCGCCGGCCACCGTGTCGGTTACACGTCCAGCTGAAGTCGGCACTCCATGCTTGGCGAAGAGTTCCTTCGCCTGGTATTCGAAGAGATCCATCTGCTCACCGTCTCGTCTGCGTTGACACCCGCTCGAGGGGATAGGAGCGGGTCTTTTCAGGACTTTAACCAGTCGCCACGTGCCTTTTACGACCACACACATGGTATGTGGTCCAAGTCACGCACCTGGGACGATGAGATTAGTCTCACCGGGCAGCAGGGGCGACGCGCCGAGTGGGTCAGGACCAGTTTTGCTGGTGCCGGGCCCGGATCGAGAGCACCGCCGCAACGATCGACAACACTATGCCCGCCCCGGCTGTGATCGCGCCCACGCCCACGGTCGGATCTACCACGCGAGCCGACAGGAGCGGCCATCCGGCCACGTACACGGCTGCGGCCAGCGCGGATCCGCACAGTAGCGCGGCTGCCCGGACCGGCCGGGCGTACGCGGCGACGACAGCGGCACCGACGGCGGCGATCCCGATCGTCAGCTGACCCCAGGTGTCCAGCCCCCACGGCCATCCCAGTACCGACGGCGCCGTGTAGTCGACTCCTCGGTAGAGCGGCAGTGCGGTGCCGATCAGAACTGCCGCCGCACCCGCCCCGCCGACGATCAGGACGGGTAGACGTACGGCAGCGGCGGAAGATGTGTCGACGTCGTCGCGTTCGGCACTTCCGGCACTCGCCACGGCCAGACCGGTCAGCGCAGAGCACACCGCGGCCACACCGAGAACGAGGGCTCCGGCACCGACACCGACGCCCGGAACATCGGTGGCGACGGCCACGGACTGCAGTACCGCCCCGATCCCCATCGCGACGGCAGTCCAGACCACTCCCACGACGGGCCGGACCGTCGGAGCGAGGCGGGAAACGAACAGACCGACCGAGGGGATCATCAGAACGACGGCCGCCAGGATCACGATGCGCACGGTCGAGATGGACGGACTGGAGATCCCGTCGGGAAGAGTCAGCAACGGCAGTACTGTTCCCAGCACCGCCAGCGCCGCCGTCGTGACGCCGCCGACACCGGCGATCCGATGCCGACTGCGCCCGCGCGCTCGCGCTGCTGCGGACTCGGCCGCCAACGCGTCCCGGACCGCCCGCTTGGACGTGGGGGGATTCGATCGGATCGGCGCCTTCGCTGCGAGCACCCGACTTTCGCGCGCAATCGCCAGGGCCGGAACGGCGATGCCGACGACGACGATGATCACCGCGCAAGCTGCTGCCACCGTCGAACCCGTACCGACTCCGATGCGATCACCGGCGGTCAGTCCCGCGGCCGCGCGTGTGCCGCCGAGGTTCAGGGCTCCGACACCGACGCCGATCAGCGCTCCGGATCCGGCGAGGGCGGACACAGCGGTCAGTGCCGACGCGGTCACGACGAGCACTGCCGCCCCGAGCAGCGCTGCGCCCACCGCCATCGATACCGGCGAGTCGACCAACGGTCGGGCCAGGAAAATCGGATCCGAAGACGTGAATGCCGGACCGAACAGGGCGAGCACGAAACCGATCGCGGCCAGAGCGGCCGCTGATCCCGCCCAGCCTCCGATTCGGGCGCCGACCGAGCGTCCGACGAATTCCGGCACGCGGGCGTCGCCGTATCCGTCACGTTCCGATTCGCGATACACCTGCGCCAGTCCCAGCGCCCCACTCAGGACGAGGAGGCCGTGCCCGAGCACGGTCATGTAGGCGCCGACGCCCGGCTCGATCGCTGCCGTCGAGGCGGGTCGGAACAGTTCGAGCCGATTGGCGTCGATCGCGCCGACGAACAGTTGGAGGTCGAGCACGAGGGCGCCGATCGCGCTTGCCCCGAGTCCGGCAAGCAGGGCAGCCGAGAACTCCGGTCGCCGCCTGGTGTTCAGTGCCGCGACGAGCGGCACGGCGAGGACGCAGAGCGCACTGACGAGCGCGGCCGACCACAGCGGGCCGGTCATCTCGGTTCCGCGGCCGGTTCGTCCTACCCCGACGATCGGAGCGAGCGCCACGCAGAGCGCTCCGATCGACGCGACGACGACGGCCGAGGTGACGAGCCGGCGCGGTTGCTGTCGGTTCGGCGGCGCTGGAAGGTTCTCGACCGAGGTTCTCGACACCCTCCGACGGTAGTGCCTGCACCCACGGGAGGCGGGGTTGTGACACGCACGATCTGTACACGCCGGGGACCGGTACCCTCGGACGCCTGGCCCCGAGTCGACGGGGAATTATCCGTTACATGCGCTTTACCCAGATCGTGACCTCTTGGTGACAATTCGGACTCCCGAATCGCTCTCGTTCACCGTTTCGACGCCTGCGCGCCAGGCTCCGAATACCCGCGCGAAACCCGCGTCCACTTTGACCGAATCGACATAAGCCCAGGTCAGAGTGTGAGCCACATCACAATATTGGACGGGTTTCCGGCACAGGTTGCGCCCGTCGCAACCATTTCGTTACCGTCAATCGGTCTGAGTCACGAAGTGGTCACGAACCTGAGGAGAGAACCGGCATATGCCACACCGCAGCCAGTTCACCAGCAGTAGGTTCGTCAAATCTGCCGACGACCAGGTCACCACTGCTTATCCGACCTTCGACGCCCCGCGTTACATCGAATCCGGGGACGAAGAATTCGAGCACGAAACCTTGTCCCGAATTTCAATTCCGGATTCCCTCTCCACCGAGACGGTCGAGTCCGCGCCCATGCACCACGACGACATTCGGACCGACGACGTCGACGCTCCGACTCGACGCGGTGGCGCTCACCGCCTGCCGACCCCACCGTCCGCGCTCAAGGGCCGGGCCGCCGTTCTGGCTGTCGCCGCAGGCGCAGTAGTGGCCGCAGGTCAAGCGGTTGTCGACAACTCCCCCGGTTCGGCGAGCCATTCGGATGTGGCGCTGGCCAACGAATCCTCCCCGATCGGCACGACGGCCGAACCACAGGCAGCTCAGTTCGCGCCCGCGGCATCGACGTCGTCCACCACCGAGGCCGACGCACCACAGGTCCTCAACGTCGCCGCTCCCACCGATCTCTCTCAGTTCAGCAATCTACTTGCCAAAGGCCAGCGATTCAGTGACGAACGCGCTGCGCGTGAGGCTGCCGCGCGGCGCCCGCTGTTCGTCCTGCCCGCCGTCGGTACGTTCACATCCAACTTCGGGACCCGCTGGGGCACGCTCCATGCCGGCGTGGACATCGCAGCCCCCATCGGGACGCCCATCGTCGCCGTCGCGGACGGCAAGGTCATCGATTCCGGCCCGGCATCCGGCTTCGGAATGTGGGTTCGACTACAGCACGCCGATGGAACCATCACCGTGTACGGCCACATCGACACCTCGACCGTGACCGTCGGTCAGCAGGTCATGGCGGGCGATCAGATCGCAACGGTCGGAAACCGCGGCTTCTCCACCGGCCCGCACCTGCACTTCGAAGTCCATCTAGCCGGCGAGAACAAGATCGATCCGCTCCCCTGGCTCGCATCGCGCGGTATCAGCCTCGGGGTCGAGCAGGACTGATTTTCCTACCCGTCACTTTCGGCCCGCACCTGAAGGTGCGGGCCGAAAGTCGTTTCAGGTCACCGAAGCTCGCAAGTCAGAGTTTTACCATCGGCACGCCGCCGATCAACATCAGCCGCACCTTGCCCGCGCTGCCGAAATCGATGGTCACCGTAGCGGTGGGGCCGGCGCCTTTCGTCTCGAGCACTGTGCCCAGTCCGTACTTGTCGTGACTGACGCGATCACCGACCGCCAGGACCAGACTGTTGTTACGGCCACGCGAAGCACCGAAACTCGGTGCAGGCGTGTCGTTCCGTCCACCGTATGCCTGCCCACCCTGGTTTCCGTACCGACCGCTGCCCCCGGACCCACCGCCGTATCCCGGCCGGCCGCTACCGAAGCCACCAGCTCCGACGCCCGGGTCTTCACGACGCCAGTCGATCAAGTCCGGCGGGATTTCCTGGATGAACCGTGACGCCGGGTTCTGGATGGGTTGACCCCACGCCGACCGCATGATCGCCCGGGTGAGATAGAGACGCCGGCGAGCGCGCGTGATACCGACGTAGGCGAGACGGCGCTCTTCGGAGAGTTCCGCCGGGTCGCCGAGCGCGCGCATGTGCGGAAACTGTCCGTCTTCCCAGCCGGTGACGAACACGACCGGGAACTCCAAACCCTTGGCGGTGTGCAGCGTCATCATCGTGACGACGCCGTCGTCGTTGTCCGGCAACTGGTCTGCGTCGGCTACCAGCGAGACCCGCTCGAGGAAGGCGGCCAGTGAACCCGGATCGGGTTCACCCTCACGCATGGCCGCGATCTCGCCGTCGTCCTCGTCCACCAGGCCGGCGGCATTTCTGGCATCGGAACTGAATTCCCTTGCCACACTTACCAGTTCGTTCAGATTGTCGAGCCTGGCGCCATCTTGGGGATCGCTGCTCGCGGCAAGTTCGGCACGGTATCCGGTGCGCTCGAGCACGGCCTCGGCCACCTCGCCGATGTCGCCGAGTTCGGATGCTCGGTCCCCGTCCACCGAAACGGCGGGCAGGAGTGTGCGCAGTCCGTCCATCATGTCGACGAATGCGGCTATCGCCTTCTGTGAACGCGTATTCAGAAGTGCGACTTTACCTTCCGCGCCGTCCCGTAAAGCTGCCGCGAAGCTGATGTTGCGATGCTCGGAGTGCACGGCAACGCAGGCTTCGGCCCGATCACCGATGCCTCGGCGCGGCGTGTTGAGTATGCGGCGCAAGCTGACCGTGTCGTCTTCGTTGGCGAGCACCCGCAGATACGCCACGATGTCGCGGACTTCCTTGCGCTCGTAGAAGCGGACACCACCGACCACTTTGTACGGGACACCGAGGCGAATGAAGATCTCTTCGAGTGCACGGGAAGAGTTGTTGGTGCGGTAGAAGACTGCGATGTCCGCGAACTTGGTGTCGCCGGAGTCCACCAGGCGGTCTATTTCGGAGGCGACGAACGACGCCTCGTCGTGCTCGTTGTCCGCGACGTATCCGACGATCAGGTCACCCTCACCGGAATCGGTCCACAGCCGCTTCTCACGCCTGCCGGTGTTCTTGGAGATCACGGAGTTTGCCGCGGAGAGGATGTTCTGGGTGGATCGGTAGTTCTGCTCGAGCAAAATGGTGCGCGCGTCGGGGTAGTCCCGCTCGAATTCCTCGATGTTCCGGATGGTGGCACCACGGAAAGCGTAGATGGACTGGTCGGCGTCACCGACGACGCACAGCTCGGCCGGAGCCACACCGTGATCGGAGTCGCCCGCACCACCCACCAATTCCCGCACCAGCATGTACTGGGCGTGGTTGGTGTCCTGGTACTCGTCGACCAACACCTGCCGAAAGCGCCGGCGGTAGTACTCGGCGATCTGCGGAAATGCCTGCAGCAGGGCGACGGTCTCCCCGATCAGGTCGTCGAAGTCGAGTGCGTTGGAGGCTCGCAGGCGCTGCTGGTAGTGGCCGTAGACCTTGGCGACCAGGCGTGGCAGTTCGGACGGGTCCTTGTCCGCGGCGGCGACGGCTTCCTCCGGATCGACGAGCTCGTTCTTGAGGTTGGAGATGTGCGTCGAGAGCAGTCGAGCCGAATAGCGTTTGGTGTCGATCTCGAGGTCTTTCGAGATCATCGTCAGCAGCCGCCGCGAGTCGTCGGCGTCGTAGATGGAGAAATTCGAGTTCAGGCCGGGAAGGAGCGCGGCCTGCGCGCGGAGGATCCGCACGCAACTCGAGTGGAATGTCGAGACCCACATGCTGTTGGCCCGCGGGCCGACCAGGGCCGCGACTCGTTCCCGCATCTCCGCGGCGGCTTTGTTGGTGAACGTGATGGCCAGGATCTGGCCGGGGGTGACACCTCGCTCGGCCAGTAGATAGGCGATTCGGCGAGTCAGCACTGCCGTCTTGCCCGAACCCGCGCCCGCCACGATCAGCAGTGGCGCTCCGGTATGGACGACCGCCTCCCGCTGTTGGGGATTGAGGCCTTCCAGCAGCGACTCCGCGTCCGAACCACCCCCGTGGACGTCGTGGGGTTGCCCGTCGTGCTCACCGAGTGCTGGATACGTGTTCATCGTCTGTCCACGCTACCGTCGCGCACCGACACCGACGCGCACAGTCCCGTGCGTGCGGCTGGTCCGTCCGGTATCGACAACCTCTCCCGACATCTGGACGCACTTGGACTACCTACCTGCCCCGTGGCAAACTGGAACCCATGTTCAGCACTTCCGTCACCGATACGACCGGCTCCACCGGTCTGCGATGGCGATACTTTACGGGCACCGGACCTCGGTGCCCGTGAAAGTCAGCTGCTCACGTGCCCCTGGTCCGCATCGGATCCGGGGTTTTTTCGTCAGTGCGCCTGGATCGGATGTCGAACCGAGCCCGACAGCACCATCCACGCGAAAAGAAAGAAGAGACGAATCATCATGAGCACGCAAGCACCGGCCCCCGAAGGCAACTCCTCCGCTTCCGCCGTCGAGAGTGTTCCGCCGAGCGAAGCGGAGATCGACGAGCTCCGCAAGGAAATCGACCGCCTCGACGCCGAGATCCTCGCCGCGATCAAGCGCCGGTCCGAAGTCTCCCAGATCATCGGCCGCACCCGCATGGCTTCGGGTGGCACGCGCCTGGTGCACAGCCGCGAAATGAAAGTCATCGAGCGATTCAACGATCTGGGCCAGGAGGGCCACACGCTGGCCATGCTGCTTCTGCGTCTCGGCCGCGGACGCCTGGGTCACTAACCGATCCCGTCGCACCGCAGCTGCCGCCGAGATACACCCAGAAGTTTCCCGGCCGGGCCGTTACAGTCGATTCTTGTGAGCATCGACATCACCGAAACCTCGGCCTGGCAGGAACTTCGTGCACATCACGCGAAGATCGAGAGCGTTCACCTGCGGACGCTTTTCGACGACGACCCGGCGCGCGGGCGAGAGTTGACCGTCGACGCCGGCGACCTCCACATCGACTACAGCAAGCATCGGGTCGACCGGAAGACTCTCGAGTTGTTGCTCGATCTGGCCAGGCAGGCCGGGGTGGAGGAGCGCCGCGACGCGATGTTCGCCGGGGATCACATCAACAGCTCCGAAGATCGTGCGGTGCTCCATACGGCGCTCCGTCTTCCACGGGACGCCGAACTCTCGGTGGACGGTCAGGACGTCGTCGCCGACGTACACGGCGTTCTGGACGCGATGGGCGCATTCGCCGATCGGGTACGCAGCGGTGAGTGGACCGGGGCGACCGGCCGGCAGATCCGCACGATCGTCAACATCGGTATCGGCGGATCCGACCTGGGCCCGGTGATGGTCTATCGCGCGCTGCGGCACTACGCCGACGCGGGGATCGGTGTCCGCTTCGTCTCGAACATCGATCCGGTCGATCTCGTCGGTCAACTCGCGGACCTCGATGCCGAAACGACGCTGTTCGTCGTTGCGTCGAAGACGTTCTCCACACTCGAGACACTCACCAATGCCACCGCCGCGAAGCGTTGGCTGTTCGCCGGTCTGGGCAGCGACGACGTCGCCGCCGTGGCGAAGCATTTCGTCGCCGTATCCACCAATGCCGACCGCGTCACCGAGTTCGGCATCGACACTGCCAACATGTTCGGGTTCTGGGACTGGGTAGGCGGGCGGTACTCCGTCGACTCGGCGATCGGCCTTTCCGTCATGTGCGCCGTCGGGCCGGTTCGATTTGCCGAGTTCCTCGACGGTTTCCATCAGATCGACACCCATTTCCGCAACCAGCCGCTCGAACAGAACGCCCCGGTCCTGCTCGGTCTCGTCGGGCTCTGGTACTCCAATTTCTTCGGTGCGCAGTCCCGTGCCGTGCTGCCGTACTCCAACGATCTACTCCGGTTCCCGGCCTACCTGCAGCAGTTGACGATGGAATCGAACGGCAAGTCGGTCCGCGCCGACGGCTCCCCCGTGTCCACCTCCACCGGCGAGATCTTCTGGGGTGAGCCGGGCACCAACGGTCAGCACGCGTTCTATCAGCTCTTGCACCAGGGAACGTGGCTGATACCCGCCGATTTCATCGGGTTCGCGGAATCCACCGACGACCTCCCGACCGCCGACGGTACGGGTTCGATGCACGATCTGCTCATGAGCAACTTCTTCGCGCAGACGAAGGTGCTCGCATTCGGAAAGACCGCCGAGGAGATCACCGCCGAGGGAACCGCGCTGGAGTTGGTGCCGCACAAGGTGATGCCGGGCAACCGGCCCAGCACGACCATCCTGGCGAAGGCCTTGACGCCGTCGGTGGTCGGCCAATTGATCGCGCTCTACGAGCATCAGGTGTTCGTCGAGGGTGCCGTGTGGGGCGTCAATCCGTTCGATCAGTGGGGTGTCGAGCTGGGCAAGACGCAGGCCCTCGAACTAGGTCCGGCACTGTCGTCGGAGACCGCCCCCACCGATCTGGGTGACACCTCCACCGATGCGTTGGTGCACTGGTACCGCCGAGAGCGCGGCCGGTCCTGACATCACCGCGCCTGCGGGGTGAACCAGTCTCCGGTGGTGTGAACCCGCCCGAAGCGATCCACCAGGCGTGCTCGAAGCCGCTGCTGCTCCAGCCATTCGAGGCCGCCGCTCAGCCGGGCCGCTTCCGCTGCCGCGTATGCCCACACCGCGTCGGCGGCAATCACCGAAACCTGCACCCACTGCCCGGACGACCGGTCCGACCTCGGCGCCCAGGACGATCCGGCGGGTTCGCGGGCTGTCGCCATCGCGGTTCCGTTGACCAGTTCGACAACACCGCCACCAGATAGTCGGGCGGCACCGCCGGCGGGCACCGACATCTGCCAGCCACCTGCCGGTGCGTGTCCGGCTGTCGCGATCACGTCACCGATTCGCACCGCGGCGCCACACTGCAGCGTCGCCGCAACACTTCGAGCCGCTCGATCGACGGTGTTCGCCTTCGCAATTCCCGCGATGTCGAACGACGCACCCCAGGGCGCGAACACCACGTCCCCGTCGAGTTGTACGTCCTCGAACGTGACAGCGGCGTGAATCGGAGGAATCGACTCGTCCTCGGAGAAGTTGTCGGCAAGTGGGTTGACGACACCGTTGGTCATGCGGGCTGCCCACAGCGCCGAGCGCAGCAGGTCCCCCATACGGTGTGTCACCTTGACCGGGGTGCCCTGTGCGAGGTTCACCGCGTGAATCTCGGCGGCACCACGTCCAAGGTCGCATACTGCCTCGGTGTCCGCGACGACGGCTGCGGTCAGCGCACGAGCTGCGGGTGACGCAGCCCCCTCGGTGACGTCCACTTCCACAGCCGAATCCCACATCGTCCACTTCTCGACACTGACCATGACAGTTCTACCCTTCGCCGTGATATCGAGTATGCGCCGGTCAGGAGCCGGGTGCCAGGCGCTGTCGGCCCCTTAGACTTCGGGCGTGAGAACCCGATTGAGCGTCGTCGACGAACTGTTCCTGTGGACTCACGACGGGCTCGGGCTCCCCGTCGTCATGCAAGGTGTGTGGCGCACCGACACTGCCGTCACCGAGGTGGAGTTGGAACAGCTGTGCGAGAAGGTGGCGGCCGGCCGGCTCGGGCGGCGGGTGCGTCGATCGAGTGTCCCGGGGGCGCGCCCGGCGTTCGTCGCCGATCGACGCCGTTACCGAGTCGACATCGACGGCGGTCCCGTCGAACGATCGGGTGTCGTCGACTGGGCCGATGCGCAGGCACTCGTGTCGGTGGACCCCCGGCGTGGTCCCGGCTGGCGGATTTCGGCCGTCCGGGTCGTGGACGGCGGCACGATCGTCTCGGTGACGTGTTCACATGTCATTGCCGACGCCCGTGGCCTGATCCACGCGCTCGACGACGCGATGCACGGTCGCAGTCCTGAGACGACGGCTGCTCGTGCGGGGTCCGATCTGCGAGATGCGGTGGGAACACTTGCCCGGGTCGGCTTCGGACTCACCCGAGCCGTCGCCGGGTTGATCGGCAGTCGAGCCCGCCGCGCAGAGCTCCGACGGTTCACCGCACCGACCCGGCCCGCCACCGAGCGACCAGGCCGTGCCGGCATCACCAGCGCGATCTTCGAAATCGACGCGAAGCAGTGGGACACCGCGGCGACCTGTGCCGGGGGTACGCCCAACAGCCTGTTTCTGGCGTGTGTCGGCGAACTTGCCCGCCGCGCAGAAGAATCAGGCGAGGTGACGCTGAGCGTACCGATGAATGTCCGGATGAACACCGCCGGCGTCGAGAACGCGGTCGCCATGGTCGCGGTGCCGCTTCGGCCGGACACGAGTGTCACCGAAATACGGCGCTTGTGTCGTGACGCGTTCGCCGCTCCACCGATGTCGAGCCCGGCGAATTTTCCGGAGGAGCTTCTACAGGTGTTACCCGATCGGCTGGCGCGCCGCCTCGTGGAGGGCCCAGGGCAGCGAGATGCTCTGGGCTCCAACATCGGCGACGTTCCTGTCACCGGCTTCGGAAGCCACCGAACGGCCGGCCTGGCGGTGCGTGCCGTTCATCCCGGCGTCACCACGGCCCAGTTGAACGCGACACCCACCCGAATTTCCGGCTACCTGTGCCTGCGGGAAGGTGTGTACACGTTGTCGCTGGTGAGTTTCGAGTCCTCCGACAACCAGGAGTTACGCACCCGCGGCCTGCACGTGCTCTCGAAGTTCGGGCTCTCGGCGGCGTACTGGTAGGTCGCGGGCGACGTCGGATGCCCATGACCAAACCTGGACAGTCGTGCCAGTCGGCCGACGCAGCCGGGACGGCGAACATCGCCTCGCGTTCGGCTTTCCGGTCGCCACATCAGGGTGACAGCACCAGAATTGACAGTTCGGTCATTTAAGACTTTTCTACCTACATGCGGATGTAGCGCATATCGCGCACACTGCACCGATGCCCAACAAGTCCGTTATTGAGAGCTTCCGAGCATCCGTCGCGCACATATCGGACACAGTTTTCCGGACGACAATATCGGCTTCGACGCCGCACGTTTGACGAGATAAATTGCACCACAATGCTATTGAAACAAGAAGCTCCCCAACGCACACCTACGCCCGGTCGCGAACCCGAACGGTCAGTTCGAGGCGTAAATCACATACTTTACACAGGCTTTGGGAACCGAATTTCCCCATAACCGCAGGTGGAGACATCCAACAGCAGTACCGTCACCGAGAGCGTCGTCTACTATGTGAAACTGCAAAGTAGCTGTGACGTCAAGTCACGCTCGAGAGGAGGAACCGTGGTCGATTCATTCAAGGACCGCTTGAACGCGCTGTACCCGACGGCGCCTCCTCGCCTTACCAACGCACAAGTGGTGGAATCGCTTTCGCGGATGGGCTGCCGGATTTCCACCCCCTATTTGTCACAGTTGCGGAGCGGAGTCCGGACCAATCCATCGGAACAGGTGATTTTGGCACTCGCCGAGTACTTCAAGGTGGGCCCGGACTACTTCTTCGGCCCGACGCCACGCCAGGATCCGGAACTGGCCAGTGCGGAAGACCGTTCGGTGGTAGAGGAATTCCACGACGCGGAATTGAGGTCACTGACCCGCAAGGCAGCTGATCTGTCCACCGAATCCCAGGATCTCCTCTCCTCCATCGCCGAGAAGCTGCGGGCATCGGAAGGGCTACCACCGGTGCCACCCGATTGCAGCACCTACACCGCTCCGGTCGTGCGCGACTAGTTCGGTCACCTACGACCAGCACGGAGACGGTGGTGTCGGCGCGATCGGCTCACCCGGCATACGCACTCATGTCGTAGACGGTGTAGCCGTCGACGGTAGTGGCGGTGAAATGGGATGTGACCCAGGCGGTGATGTCCGCGTGACTTCCCGCTCGTGCACCGCCGTCTTCCTGTCCCCTACCGTCTGGACCGCTGACCTGGCCCCGGCCCGTCGCATTTCCCTGCGTCTGGACTGGTGTCGGCTGGACGAAGTAGGTGACTCGGTGGTCCGCCACATCGGAAACGAATTCGTCGAGGGTGGGCACCGGATCGTTACTGAAACCGCCGATGGCCATCACCGGCGTGTTGCTTCCGAGTTCCAATGTGGCCGCCGCCGAGGACCTGTCGATCGCCGCCGACCAGGTGGTGTTCGTGGCCCGAAGCAGAGCATCCAGCGCTGGACTGTCCGCTGTGGTGCCGAACCCGCCGCCGCCACCTCCTGCACCGCTGGGGCTCTCGGCACTGTCGGCACCTCGACCGCCTGCATCTGGACCGAATTGACCAGCCCTGGCGCTGCTGCCGGACGATGCCGGTCCCACCGACGGACTTCCGCCGGTGTGTGGCTGCTCGAATGTCGCCACGGCGTAGGCGGAACCCGCCCCGAGCCCGCCTACCAGCGCGCAGGCCAATGCCGTCGCCATCAGTAGTCCTCTGCGAGAGGTCGAGGTGAATACGAATCCCACCGACCCCACTACCACCAATGCCAGGAGCAGCCATCGGAGATCCGGTATCCAGTGCGAATTACGTTGAAGAAGAACAAACCCCCAGATTCCGGCGGACATCGTGATCGCTGCCAGACCGATGCGACCGAGCAGGCGATCACGTATTCGCCACATCTCGCCGATCCCGAGGCCGATCAGTCCGGCAATCGCAGGGGCTACCGCAAGCGTGTAGTAGGCGTGGATCGTTCCGCTCATGTAGCTGAACACCAGACTGTCGACGATCAGCCAACCACCGAACACCAGTGCGCCACCGCGGATCACGTCCGTACGAGGCCGTCGTCCGCGGGCCACGAAAATCAGAACCGATGCGACGAGAGCGGCTGGGATCAGCCAGGAGATCTCGTATCCGAATTCGCCGCTGAACAGCCGTCCGATGCCGGCAGGCGTGCTACCCGGCATCGCGCCACCGCGCCCACCGAAGCCGCCGTTCAGTGCTCCCGCCTGCCCTGCCGCTCCTGTACCTTGCGGTGCCCCGCCGTGATTTCGTCCCAGAACTCGGGCGATCCCGTTGTAACCCAACACCAGGTTCATGAAGTTGTCGTCCGTCGATCCCGCAAGGTACGGGCGGGAGCCTGCAGGCCAGAGCAGTGTGAGAACCACATACCATCCCGAGGTGATCACCATCGAGACCAACGCACCCACCAGGTGAAGAAGCCGCTTCGGCAGTGATGTGGGGGCGACGACGAGGTAGGCGATCACCAGCGCGGGCATCACCATCAAGCCTTCGAGCATCTTGGCGAGGAAGGCCGATCCCAGTGCCGCTCCGGCCAGAGCCAACCAACGGGCACTGGCATGTTCGAGCGCACGGATGGTGCAGTATGCCGCTGCCGTCATCAACAGGACCATCACCGCGTCCGGATTGTCGAAGCGAAACATCAACGCCGCGACAGGAGTCAGTGCCAATACCGATCCGGCGAGCAGCCCGGCCCAGACACCGCCGAGTCGGGAGATCGCGCCGTAGACCAACGCCACCGCGGCCACTGCCATCAGTGCCTCGGGAATCAGCATGCTCGCGCTACTGAAGCCGAAGATCTGTCCGGAGAGTCCCATCACCCATTGCGAGAGCGGTGGTTTGTCGACGGTGATGAAATTGGCCGGGTCGAGTGATCCGAACAGCAGAGCTTTCCAGTTCTGCGAACCGGCCTGCGCTGCGGCGGCGTAGAACTCGTTGGCGTTGCCGTTGATCGAGATGTTCCAGATGTAGGCGATCGCCGTACCGACGAGAAGCACGCCGAGTGCGATGCGCTGCCACGTTCGCACGGACACCGATCGCCGCGGCCCCGGTGATTCGGGTTCGAGGATCGGGCGTTCACTGGTCTGGGTCACACCATACTGTCGGACGACTACCTGACCGCAGGCCGGCACGATCCTGACAGTTTCCTGCAAGGGAACAGGCCCACGCGCGGTAGTACTCGTACACGGTGTTACTCAGAGGTACGGCTGATTACTCAGAGGTACGGCTGGCGAGCTGTTTCGGGATCGCCGTAGGTGATTGCCCGTTCGCGACGTGTTCGCGATGCCAGAGTGGCCCCCCAGTTGAGTACGGTGCTGACGCGATTTCGGAACCCGGCGAGGAACGCGATGTGGATCAATCCCCATGCCACCCATCCCAGGAAACCCGAGAGCTGTATCGGTCCGGCTTGCAGCAACGCGTGTCGACGGGAGATGTACGCCGCAGTTCCGAGGTCTCGATACTTGAACGGTGCTCGGCTCGGAACTCCGTCGCGCACGGTAGCTGCGATCCGGTCCCCGGCATGGCGACCGCCCTGCATGGCCACTTCTGCGACGCCGGCGAGTTTGTCACGCGACATGATGTCGCCGACTACCCAGATATTCGGATGTCCAGGCACGGTCAGGTCTGCTTCGACGGCTATCCGCCCACCGCCCACCTGCTCGACGCCCAGTGCGCCGGCGAGTTGCGTGACGAACGGGACCGCCTCGACCCCGGCTGTCCACAGAACGGTACGGGTTTCGTATCGCCGCTTCTCCTTGGTCTTCTTGTCGGTGGTCTCGACACCGGTTTCGTCGACCCCGGTGACGTGAACGCCGAGATGCGTTTCCACCCCGATTCCGTCCAGGGTTCGTTTGGCCGCGCGGGACAGTTTGGCGCTGAACGAGGGAAGCACCCGATCGTCGCCGTGAAACAAGAGCACTCTGGCCTCGTCCGGGTCGATCGCCCGGAACTCGTGCGTGAGGGCATACATCGCCAATTCACGTATCTGTCCGGCCAATTCGACTCCGGTCGGACCTCCTCCCGCCACCGCGAAGGTCAGCCACGGAGCCCGCTCCTGCGGGGTGGGCAGAGATTCCGCCATCTCGAAAGCCGCGATCAGTTTGCGCCTGATGGCGAGTGCGTCGTCGAGGGTTTTCATTCCCACCGCCCACTTCGCGAAGTCCTCCTGCCCGTGATAGGACTGTCGCATTCCGGCGGCGACGACGAGATAGTCGTACTTCAGCTCGATGCTCGATCCGTCGAAACGGCTGGCCGTCAGTATTGCGGCCTCTGCGTCCACCGACTTGGCCTCACCGAGAATGACATTCGTGTTCTTGTTGCCCTCGAGTAGATGACGGATCGGGCTGGCTATCTGCCCCTCGGAGAGAAGTCCGGTGGCACACTGGTAGAGCAGCGGCTGGAAGACGTGACTGGTCCCCCGGTCTATCAGCACCACCTCGACGTCGGTGTTCTTCAGTCGCCTGGCTGCGTAGAGGCCACCGAATCCGCCACCGACGATGACGACACGGGGCTTGCCGTTGGAGATGTGCATACTCATCAGAGGAACCTCGCTGTGACGGAGTTGGGCAGGAAGCGCAGGGCGGTGTCGATCACCTTCCACGTCGGGCCGGGCAGTGCCACGCGGATTTTCTCCTTCTCGATGGCATCGACCATGGCGCTGACGCCGGAGTCGAGGCTTGCAGTCAGCCGGCTCGCATCACCTGAACGCGCGGACATGTCTGTTTCGACGAATCCCGGCAGCAGGGTGGTGACTCGAATGGGTGTGCGCGCCAACTCGATCGTCAATGATTCGCCCAGCGACGCGAGAGCGGCCTTGCTGGCCGAGTAGGCGGCTTTCGGTCCGGGTAGTCCTCGGTCCGCACTGATGGACGACACCAACACCAGATGCCCGGAGTTGCCGTCCCGAAAGATCTCGAGGGCAGCCTCGCACTGGGACAGCGCTCCGACGAAGTTCGTCTGCGCGGTAGCGAGGTTGGCGCGGGCCTTTCCGGTCCCGATCTTGGCGCCCTTGCCCAGACCGGCGTTGACGATCACCCGATCGAGCCCGCCCAGTTCGTCACGCAGTTCACCGAACACCCGAACCACGCTCTCGTGTTCGGTGACGTCGAGGGCACGTACCGCCACCGAGATCGACGGATTCTCGGCGACGAGTTCGGCCCGCAGCGCATCGAGTCGGTCGACGCGTCGGGCACACAGCGCGAGATCGCGTCCCGCTGCGGCAAACCTCCTGGCCATCTCCTCGCCGAGACCGGAACTGGCGCCGGTGATCAATATTCTCTGCCGCGTCATGAGTGCAACTGTAGCGAGGCCCGGCTCGCTCTACCGGTCGGTAACCAAGCGAAGTTCGACCGAATCGGCTTACCGTGGTGCGATGACCGACGAATTCGACGTCATAGTTGTCGGTGGTGGGCCTGCAGGCGAGAACGCCGCGGCCTACGCCGTCGCCGGAAGTGATCGCACCGCGGTGATCGTGGAACACGAATTGGTCGGCGGTGAGTGTTCGTACTGGGCGTGTATGCCCAGCAAGGCGCTGCTCCGACCTGGGCAGGTACTCGACGCCGTGGCGGCGTTGCCCGGCATCACCGCCGGTCCGCTGGATGTCGACGCCGTCCTCGCCCGCCGCGACTCCTTCACTCACCACCACGACGACTCGTCGCAGGTCGACTGGGCCACGTCGGCCGGCATCGAGGTGATCCGGGGGCACGGCGCGCTCGATGGTGAACGCACTGTCGTCGTCGACGGCAAGCGCAGGCTTCGGGCGAGGCATGCGGTGGTGATCGCCACCGGAACCAGCGCCGCCGTGCCTGCAACGCCTGGTCTTCGCGAAGCGCTGCCCTGGACGTCGCGAGATGTGACCAACCTGCACGAGGTACCTGCCCGGGTCGCCGTCGTGGGCGGCGGTGTGGTGGCCACGGAATCGGCAACGTGGTTGTCCTCGCTCGGCTCCGCGGTGACGCTGTTGGTGCGTGGGCCCGCGCTGTTGACGACGGCCGAACCGTTCGCCGGCGTCATGGTGGCCGAATCATTGCGCGCTCGCGGCATCGACGTCAGGTTCGACACCGCCGTCACGTCCGTGTCGCGGCCGGATGCGCGCGCAACCGGCGAGGGTAACGTGCACGGCGGCCCGGTGACACTGTCCACCTCGGCGGGCGTCCTCGAGGTGGACGAAGTGGTGGTCGCGGCCGGACGCAGGCCGTCCTCGACCGACCTCGGACTGTCGTCGGTGGGTCTGACGGACGGGGAGTACGTAGGCACCGACGATCATCTGTGTGCACTCGGCGACTGGCTGTACGTCGTCGGTGACGCCAACGGCCGTGCCCCGCTCACCCACATGGGTAAGTATCAGGCCAGGGTGTGCGGGGACGTCATTGCCGCTCGTGCCGAACACCGCCTGCTGAACGGGACCAGGTTCACCGCGTCGTCGGATCACGGCGCAGTGCCGCAGGTCGTGTTCACCACACCCGAGGTCGCGTGGGTGGGACGGACCGAGAAGCAGGCGCGCACCGACGGCTACGACGTCGAAGTCGTGGACATCGAACTCGCCGTCGCCGGGTCGTCGCTGCTGCGTGAGGACTATTCGGGCCGCGCGAAGCTCGTGATCGACCGCAGCGCCGACGTCGTTCTGGGCGCCACGTTCGTCGGTCCCGACGTCTCCGAACTGGTGCACGCGGCCACCGTCGCGGTTGTGGGCGCGGTACCACTCGAGACGCTCTGGCATGCGGTGCCGTCGTATCCGACGGTCGGCGAAGTGTGGCTTCGACTCCTGGAAGCACGCCGATGACCGTGCCCGGAGATTACGTATAGTCGCGACCATGGCATCCGACATTGTGGTGAGTACGGCGGAGGGGACTCTGCGCGGGCGCCGAGTGGGGTCACTTCGGGCGTGGCGCGGTATCCCGTACGCTCAGCCGCCGACCGGCGATCTGCGCCTACGTGCTCCGCAACCGGTGACCTCGTGGACCGGGGAACGTGACGCCGGCCGTTTCGGTGATGCCTCGGTCCAGCACAAGAAGGGTTTGATACTCGCCCCCGGCAAATATCAGCCGAGTAGTGAAAACTGCCTGACACTCAATGTCCTCGCCCCGGCCGAATCCGCCCGAGAACCGCTGCCAGTCATGGTGTTCATCCACGGCGGGGCCAACACCATCGGCACCTCGGCCACCGGCCTGTACGCGGGGTCGTCATTGGTGCGGCGCGGCAACGTCGTCTACGTCTCGGTCAACTACCGCCTGGGAGCTCTGGGATTTCTCGATTTCACCCAGTTCTCCACACCTGAACGGTCTTTCGATTCCAATCTCGGGCTTCGAGACCAGGTGGCCGCCCTCGAATGGGTACAGCGGAACATCGCGGCTTTCGGCGGAGATCCCGATCGTGTCACCGTCTTCGGCGAATCGGCCGGTGCCACCGCAGTGACGACTTTGATGGCAACGCCTTCGGCAGCCGGCCTTTTCGCCGGTGCGATCGCGGAAAGTCCGGCACCGGATCTGGTGTCCACCTCGACCCTCTCCCACGCCTGGGGTGCTCGATTCATGGAGATTCTCCATTCCGATGCACCACCGGCACAGGCGCTCACCGACGTTTCTGCCGTCGAACTCGGTCGCGCAGGCAGCAGACTCGGCTCCGAGGTTCTCCAGAACACTCCGGGTCTGCATCCGTTCGGACCGGTGATCGACGGTAACTTCCTACCCCGGAATCCGCTGGACGTCTTCGCGGACGGTCTCGCACATCCGGTGCCGTTGATCATCGGAACCAACCGACGCGAGGGCACGCTCTTTCCCAAGATTCTCGACGGTCTGCCCACCAATCCGGCACGCATCGAGACCATGTTCGCCCTCACCGACCCGGAAGCCGGGAAACGTATTCTGGCAACCTATCCGGGATATCCGGGAGCGGACGCGGCTGTCGACGTCGGCGGCGACGTGACGTTCTGGCATCCGGCGGTCGAGATCACCGAGGGTCATTCACGACGTGCCCCCACGTACGCCTACCGCTTCGATTTTGCGCCGACTCTGCTGCGTTGGCTCGGCCTCGACGCCACGCACGGACTCGAGATGCTCGCCGTCTTCGGCGTCGGCGACACCCTGATCGGTCGTGGCCTCACCCTTCCCGGCGGCCGGTCGGGACTGCGCGCCGTCACCGAATCCATGCAGGGCCATTGGCTGCACTTCGCGAAAAACGGTGTGCCACGTGGTTCCTGGCCGAGTTACGACGTGGACGAGCGCAGCACCATGATCTTCGACGAGGTGATCCGCGTCGAGGACGATCCGCGGCGCCTTCAACGACAGGCGTGGGCGGGATATGCGGGATACCGCACCCGCCAGGACGATGTCGTGGCGCCGTGACCGACGGCAGAGTGCTGAAGCGTCCACTCGAGATCGAGATCGAGTCAGGTCTCATTCGCGGCCGCCACGACGGCGATGTGCGGGTCTGGCGCGGTGTTCCGTATGCGGCGCCGCCGGTGGGGCCGCTGCGGTTGCGCGCTCCCACTCCGGTGACGCCGTGGATCGGAACCCGCCCCGCCGAGACGTTCGGTGCCGTAGCTCCGCAGGGGAATGGCAAGGGTGACGAAGACGCGCTGTTCGTCAACATCGTTGCACCGAAGAATAATGCGGATCAGCTACGCCCGGTAATGGTCTTCGTCCACGGCGGCGCGTACAACGGCGGCAGCCCGTCAGCCCCGAAATACCACGGGACTTCCCTGGTCGAACGCGGCGAGGTGGTGTACGTGTCGATCCAGTATCGTCTGGGCGCCCTCGGTTACCTCGATTTTCGCGAGTTCTCCACCCCTGACAGTTCTTTCGAATCCAATCTCGGCCTTCGCGACCAGATCGCAGCGCTGAATTGGATCAAACGCAACATCGAGGCTTTCGGTGGCGATCCGGACAACGTCACTCTGTTCGGGGAATCGTCGGGGGCCAACGCGGTCACCACGCTGATGGCCTCCCCCGCAGCCGAGGGTCTTTTCGCCCGCGCAATCGCCCAGAGCCCTCCTGCCGCATCGGCATACGGGGCTCCGCGGGCACAGGGCTGGGCCCGCGACGTTGTGCAGGCGGCGGGGATCACCGACGATCAGGCGGGACACTGGCTACGATCGGTGGACGCACACACTCTGGTGACCACAGCCGACGAGGTCGCGAAGAGGGGCGTCGAGGACGAACCGGGGACACGCATCTTCGCCCCCGTTGTCGGCGACGACATCCTGCCCGAGCATCCACTGGACGTATTCGCCGCCGGACGAAGCCACCCGGTGCCGTTGATCGTCGGATCGAACCTGCACGAGGGCAGGATCTTTCCCCGTCTCCTGGACATCCTGCCCACCGAGCATCGGCGGATCGAGAAGATGTTCGACCGCACGCCGCCGTCGGTGAAAGCACGCGTGCTCGCGGCGTATCCCAGGTACCCACATCGACGTGCCGCGGCCGACCTGGGCGGCGACGTCACCTTCTGGGAACCGTCGATCCTGTGCGCGCAAGGGCATTCACAGATCGCGCCCACCTACTCGTACCGATACGATTTTGCACCTCGGCTACTGAAGTTGGCCGGAGTCGGCGCCACCCATGCCACCGAACTGTACGCGGTGTTCGGGCGATCGGACGTGTTCACCTCCGTGCTGACAGCCCTCGGTGGACGTCGTGGCCTGGCGGACGTCACCGCGTCGATGCAGGGCCACTGGATAGAATTCGCTCACGGCGGGACCCCGGGCCGGGACTGGCCCCTGTACACGGTTCCGGAGCGCCGGACCATGATCTTCGACAGCGACAGTAAGGTGGCAAGCGACCCGCTGGGGGATCGTCGACGGGCCTGGCTCGGCTACGAGCACCGCCGCTGAAACATCGCCCGAGACGAGTTGCACCACATGCCACCACGTAAACGCAGCATCCGCACCACCTCAACACGCAAGACCCCAGCACGCAACATCACACGCTCGGTGACGGACGAGATACCGTGTGCTGCGGCCGGAGAACGAGTCTGGGTGCTCGATGTCCCGTTTCGCACGTCGGCTCCCGGCGCACGATACGTGAAGAAGTGGAAGTGCTACGCATGGGTCGGCACTGCACTACCTGCGGAGCTCGCCCCGTTTCAGGCACTACCCTATTCCTATCAGCGATGGCTCGAAGACGAGGTCAACGACATCCCGGGAGACGGCGCGATGTCGGCACCGAAAATCCCTCGTCCAGAACAGCTGTCGGGAGCACAGGCGATCGTGGACGCGGCGCTGGCCGGTCGTCGTGGTTTCCTTCTCGCCGACGACGCGGGCCTGGGCAAGACCCTCACGGCGATAGTGGCGGCAAAATCGATTGCCGGGGAGCGCGGCGTGAACACCGTTCTCGTCCTGGTCGACCGCCCGGCACAGATCACGACGGCACACTGGCGGTACTCGATCGCCTCGGTCGGTGACGGTGGTCTTCGTTGGCTGATCATCTCCCCCGATCAGGTCAAGAAGCTCGTCTCCCGCAACGGTCGACCCACGTACACGTTCTCGATCGTGATCGCCGACGAAGCCCAGCTGTACAGTAACGACACGCAGCGCACCGCGGCGTTCGAGAAAGTCGCCCGGTTCAGTGCCCCACACGAGCGCGCACCGTTCGTCCTCGCCCTCACCGCGACCCCCGGTCACACCCCGGCGGATCAGCGTTATCTGGCTCCGCTCTTCGCTCAACTTCACGGCGAATCGCCCGCCACCTGGTCGAATCTGGGTGCACGCCTGGCTGATTCAGGGCTGCCACTCGAGCGGTCCTACGGCAAGTGGACGTGGAGCGCCGAGGCGAAGGATTCCCCGGAGTTGCGCCGTGACGCCGCGGCGACGGTGCGGGGGTGGCTTACGGACGTCGATCCGCCGGTGATGATTCACCGGCCGATGCCGTGGGGACCGGTTCCGCTGGACGCGATGCCGATCGATCTCACGGCGCAGCAGCGCAGGCAGTACGAGACCGAATGGGCGGAGTACGCCTACGAAATGGGTCTCGCTCGCAAGAGCCGCAACATCGCGCGCGGTCGGGCACTGGTGTTGCGCTACCGCCAGAAGGCGGGCATGATCCGGGCCGAATCCACCGCGCAGTGGGCGCGTGCTCGCGTCGAGGCCGGTGAGCAGGTGTTGATCGCCGTCGAGTTCGTCGGGACGGCAGGCACCCCGCTGGTCGAGATGATCGAGGGCTACGGCATTTCCGTGGCCGGCATCTTCGGTGCGAGCACCGACAAAGCAGCACAGCGGTTGAGGTTTCAGCGCGGGCACGCACCGGTGATCGTCTTCAACGTCACGACGTCGATCTCACTGCACGCGAACGAGGCGCTACCGGACGGCTCCCATGCCAGCCCGACTCCCCGCGTCGGAATCCTGCACCAACCAAGGTATTCGGGAATCGCAGCGGTCCAGACGTTCGGCCGCTCGCACCGTGACTACCAGGTCTGCCCGTGGCTCGTCCCCTACGGTGTCGGCACCACGGAGGAGCAGGTGGCGGAGACGATGCTCCGCAATCTGAACTCGGTCACCGAACTGAAGGGCGGTGATCTGTCGGGTCTGCGCTCACTCGCCGAGCTACTCGGCGCCCAATGGCTCGACCCCGACGTCCTCACGTCCTCGTCCTGACACCCGTACCGTGTCGTCGGCGCGCAGATCGAGCCACCACACGGCAGCAGTCGCCAGCGAGAACGTGGCTCCCGCGATGCACACCCCGGTCCAGCCGTAGCGGTCCCACATCACCGACCCCACCGCTGAACCGACAGCGGCGCCGACGAAATACGTGGTCATGTACACCGATGTGACCCGCGACCGGGCTTCGGGTGCGAGTCCGTAGATGACGTTCTGGTTGCTGACGTGCACCCCTTGCAGTGCCAGGTCGGCGAGCACGAAGGCGAGAAGAAACCACAGGATGTGGGTGCCGCCGATCACGAACGGCAGCCAGCACGCCAACAGGACCAGCAGAGCGCCGCCCGTCGCCATCTGACCGAGACCACGATCGGCGAGGCGTCCGGCGACCGTCGCCGCCAACGCGCCGGCAACACCGAGCAGGCCCACGAGTCCGATCTGTACGTCGTCGTACCCGAACTCGGACGAGAGCAGGAAGGCCATGGTCGTGAAGACGGTACTGACCGCAGCGAAAGAGAGTCCGCCTATCGCCGAACGGGTACGCAGGCGGGGAATGGTCGCCGCCAGCTTCCCCGCGGATGCGAGAGTGGCGCGGTAACCGACCGTCGACCGGTTGCCCGCATCTGCCGGTAGCGATCGCCACAGCGCAAGCGCCATCAGCAGCATCAGGGCTGCTGCCACCTTGTACACCGTCGACCAGCCGCCGATACCGGAAAGCAGTCCGGCAACGCTGCGTGCCAACAGGATTCCGAGCAGCAGCCCGCTCATGATCGTTCCCACCACCCGACCCGAGCGTTCCGGGTCGGCGAGTGACGCCGCAAACGGAATGAGGATTTGCGCGGCCACCGAGAACACTCCCGCCACCGCGATACCGGCGGCCAGCATGGCGAAGTTGACGGCGAACCCGCTGACGGCCTGACCGGCAGCCGCGAGCAGCAGCAGACCGACGGCCAGTTTACGGCGATCGACCATGTCTCCGACCGGCACCAGGAACACCAGCCCCACGGCGTACGCGACCTGTGCGATGGTCACCGTCGCCGCGGCCGTGGGCGCGGACACGCCGAGGTGCTGGGAGATCGAATCCAAGAGCGGTTGATTGAAGTAGTTTCCGCCTGCACAAAGTCCGGTCGCCGCTGCCATGAGCAGCACGATCGGAAGTCGAAGTGTCGGGCGCGTATCGCCGGTCATCCGCCAAGCCTGGACCGAAACGCCCCTATATGTCCAATAGATCGTTCCGCACTATCGATCGTTGAAACAGATAGATTGATCTCATGGAGCTGCGTCACATCCGCTACGCGCTGGCCGTGGCCGAAGAGCGCCACTTCTCGCGCGCCGCCGCGAGAGTTCACGTCTCCCAGTCCGCCCTGAGCGCCCAGATCAAGGATCTGGAGCGGGAACTGGGCGTCGAGTTGTTCAGCCGGAACAGCCGCAACGTCACCCTGACTGCCGCAGGCGAGATCTTCGTCGGACGGGCCCAGGACGTACTCGGATCGGTCTCGCGTCTGGTCAGTGACGTATCCGATGGCGCAGGCGAGCAGGTGCGGCTGACCGTGGCGACTATCACCTCCACCGGCCGCGCGGATATCGGGCAGGCGCTCGCCGAGCTGACGCGTCGTCACCCGGCCGTCAACGCCACGGTTCGGCCGTACGGGAGCGAAGTGATCGTCGACGGTGTGCGCTCCGGCGCCGTCGATGTCGGGATCGTCGGGCTCGCCCCGGGTCGGCTGCCCCGAACGTTCGCGGCCACCAGATTGTGGACCGAACCCACCGCCGCCTTCGTCCCGCCGGGGCATCCGCTGCGTGAAGCGTCGTCGATCAGGCTCGAGGATCTGCGCGGACTCGACCTCGTCGACTTCTCCACCGGCAGCGAAGCCCGAATCCAAACCGATCAGGCGTTCACCGAATCCGCGATCCCACGCGGACGGACCTTCGAGGCGAACTCCGTGGAGCTCATCTGTTCGCTGGTCACTCACGGACTCGGTGTCGGGCTGCTCCCACGATCGGTGCGCGAGGATCACCCGGAGCTGATCTGCGTTCCGATAGCCGACGCGCCCTACCGCGTCGTACACGCGGTGACGGACCCGGCGCACTCGTCGGCACTGGCCCGCGAGTTCGTGGCCGTACTCGCAGGCCAGTTCGCTACTTGAGCAGTTTGGACATCCGCCTGTCCGCCAACGGTTTACCCCCGGTCTGGCAGGTCGCGCAGTATTGGAAGGACCGCTCCGCGAACGACACCTCGCGTACCACGTCACCGCACACCGGGCACGGTAGTCCAGTGCGTCCGTGCACCCGAAGTCCGGATCGTTTCTCGCCTTTGAGTCGGGCAGCGTCCTGACCGGCGGACCGTTCGACGGCGTCGGTCAATACCGATCGCATCACCGCGTACAGATCCGATGTCTGCTCCGCTGTCAGCCGGGCGGACGTGGCGAACGGCGAAAGCTTCGCGGTGTGCAGTATCTCGTCGGAGTACGCGTTCCCGATCCCGGCCAGGAGCGACTGGTCCACCATCGCATTCTTGATCCGCGCCGTGCTGCCGGCGAGGATCTGCGCGAACTCCGGTTCGGTGACGGCCGACGCGTCCGGGCCGAGCCGCGCTATTGCCGGCACGTTCACCGGATCGTGAACCACCCACACCGCGAGGCGCTTCTTGGTGCCGGCTTCGGTGAGATCGAAGGCCGGCGTCAGCGCCTGCGGAGTGAAGAAGTGCACGCGTAATGCCAACGGCCCCTTGCCCGGTTTCGGTGGTGTCGCGGCAGGTTTGTCGATCCACCGCATCCAGCCGCCCAGCGACAGGTGGGTGATCAACCACAACCCGGAGCAGTCGAGTCCGAGGTGTTTGCCGAACCGTGCAGCGCCCGTGACCTCCCGCCCGGACAGGGCGGTGACGGGCGGATCGAACGTCTTGACCGCACTGAGCGCAGCCACGTCGACACGGCCGACCACCGCCCCCGTCGCATGCGTGCGAAGGAATCCTGCCAGCGCTTCCACCTCGGGTAGTTCAGGCACCGGGCCAGCCTAACGCCGGGAACGACGCCCGAGAAGGGCCGGTCGATTCAGCGCCTGATCAGATAGGTGTCCATGATCCAACCGTGCCGCGTCCGAAGTTCGGCGCGCTCGGTGACGATCCGGTCCTCCACCTCGCGCAGGCGCCCCGAGATCAACACCTCGTCCGGTGTCCCGAGGTAGGCGCCCCACCAGATTTCCGCGTCGTCCTCGGTCACCTGAGTGAACGTGCAGTGTGCGTCGAGCATCACCACGGCGTTGTCGACGCCGTCCGGCAGCCCGTCGGCGAGTCGGCGACCGGTGGTGATGTGAATCGGTTCGCCGATCCGGTTGAGAACCATCCGATGCTGCGCCGCCAACGACTGCACACTCGTGATTCCGGGGATCACCGAATAGTCGAACGAGACGTTTCCGCGCGCCAGTACACGTTCGACGATCCGCAGTGTGCTGTCGTAGAGCGACGGGTCGCCCCACACGAGAATTGCGCCCACCCCGGGTTCCGACGCGAACTCCGCCTCGAACTTCGCCGCCCGGCGCTCGTGCCAGTCCTCGACCACGCCCTCGTAGTCGTCGGGCGTGCGGTCGCGCGGCGGATCGGTGATGTCGACCACCGTGTATTCGCCGCGCACGTGCTCGGCGAGGATACCGGTGCGTAAGTCCACCAGAGACTGCTTCTCGTCACCTTTCCCGATGACGAAGAACGTATCGGCCCTGTTCATGGCCTTGATCGCCTGAACGGTCACCTGGTCGGGATCACCCGCACCGATACCGATCACCAAGAGTTCGCGCATGCGCCGAGGCTATCTCGCTGTGCGCCTTTATCAACCGCCGGAGGTTGATAAAGGCGCACAGCGAAGGAGGCCCTAGACTGGTTGCCGTGACTGTCTCCACCGCGTACGAAGACCTCCTCCGCCTCGTCATGGAGACGGGTACCGCCAAATCCGATCGCACCGGCACCGGAACCCGGAGCATCTTCGGTCATCAGATGCGCTTCGACCTGGCCGAGGGATTTCCGTTGATCACCACCAAGAAGGTGCATCTCAGATCGATCGTGAACGAGCTGCTGTGGTTCCTGCGGGGCGATTCGAACGTGGCCTGGTTGCACGAGCACGGCGTCTCCATCTGGGACGAGTGGGCTGACGAGAACGGTGAACTCGGCCCCGTCTACGGCGTCCAGTGGCGTAGCTGGCCCACCCCGTCGGGCGAGCATATCGACCAGATCACGCAGACGGTGCAGACTCTGCGCTCCAACCCCGATTCGCGGCGGATCATCGTCTCGGCCTGGAACGTGGCCGAGATCCCGCAGATGGCTCTGGCTCCGTGTCATGCCTTCTTCCAGTTCTACGTCGCCGACGGCAAGCTGTCCTGCCAGCTGTATCAGCGCAGTGCGGACATGTTCTTGGGCGTTCCGTTCAACATCGCCAGCTATGCGCTCCTCACCCACATGATGGCTCAGCAGACGGGCCTCGAGGTCGGTGAATTCGTCTGGACCGGCGGCGACTGCCACATCTACGACAACCACGTCGATCAAGTCACCGAGCAGCTTGGCCGCGAACCTTTCGCCTTGCCGACATTGAAACTCGCACACCGTGACTCCATCTTCGCGTACACCTTCGAGGACGTCGAGATCATCGGCTACCAGCACCACCCGGCCATCAAGGCCCCGGTGGCAGTCTGACATGAGAGACAGATCGATCACTCTCGTCTGGGCGCAGGCGCACGGCGGGGTCATCGGCGCGGACAACACGATTCCGTGGCGGGTGCCCGAGGACATGGCGTACTTCAAGCGCGTCACCATGGGGTATCCGGTGATCATGGGCCGACGGACGTGGGATTCCATTCCGCCCAAATTCCGGCCTTTCAGCGGTCGACGCAACATAGTGATCACCCGGGATCCGGCCTGGACGGCGGATGGGGCCGAGGTAGTCCACACCGTCGACGCCGCCCTGGCACTGCCGGACGGCGATACGGTCGTCGTCGGCGGCGCCCAGATCTACTCCGCCACGATGGATGTTGCGACGCGATTGCTGGTGACCGAGATCGACCTCGACGTGGACGGCGACGCGGTCGCACCCACCATCGGGCCCGGTTGGAACCTGGCCGTCGACGAGCCGTGGCAGACCTCGGAGAACAACGGACTTCGATTCCGTTGGCTCGAGTACACACGCTGACCGCCTCACCGCGCTGACAATGCGAGCGAATTGCCGTCACCGTCGGAGCAGTCCGACGTGCAGGCGATATGCTTGCCGGCATGGTCGATTCAGCGGGGAACAATCCGACAGACAACTTCAGCGAGGTGCTCGATCGACTCAGTAGCGCCAATGCCGACGTTCCCACGTTGAATCGACTGCTCGAAGCTGTTCTGGTGGTCGGATCCGGACTCGATCTCGACCTCACGCTGCAACGAATCATCACTTCTGCCACAACAGTTTTGGACTGCCGGTACGGCGCGCTCGGAGTGGCCGCCCCCGGAGGTGGGCTGGCGGAGTTCGTCTACGAGGGCATCGGTAGCGAACAGGTCGCGACGATGGGGCACTTCCCCGAAGGTCACGGCGTCCTCGGCGTCCTCATGAACCATCCTAAGACCCTGCGGGTGCCACATCTGGGAGACCACCCGGAGTCCGTCGGCTTCCCGGCGAACCACCCGCCGATGGAGAGCTTTCTTGGGGCTCCGATCATGATGCGGGGGAAGGTTTTCGGCAGCATCTATCTCACCGAGAAGCGGCACACGGCAGAGTTCACCGCGGAGGACGAAGTCATCCTGGAGGCGTTGGCCATGGCTGCGGGCATCGCGGTGGAGAACGCCCGCTTGTTCGAGCAGTCCCTCACCCGCGAAAAATGGCTCACGGCCACGTCCGCCATTCGGTCCAGGCTCTTGGCCGGCGACTCACTCGAGGACGGCCTGCAGCTTCTCGCCGGGGGGTTGCGAGATCTCACCGGGGCCGACGACGTCATCGTGGCGATCTGTGAGGACGGTTTTGCCCAGGTCCACGCCGCGGCAAGCTCTCGGCCGACGTCTCGAGGGGTTCGAATCCCGGAAACCGCCTACCCGTTCAGCGTGGTCCGCAACACCAGACGACTGCAGGTCTTCACCGAACTCGGCGCTCTGGCCGAACTGGTTCCGCACGCAGGCAGCGCGGTAGTCGCACCGATGAGCATCGCGTCCGGCGTGGCGGGCGCTGTGGTGGTGGCATCGAACTCGACCAATACGCACTGGGATCTCGACGAGTTGACGCGTATCGAATCGATGGCCGAACTAGGTTCCGTTGCAATCGAATTCGACGAGAAGCAGAAAGCTCAGCGGCTCATCTCGGTCCTGGCCGACCGCGACCGGATCGCCCGCGACCTCCACGACAACGTCATCCAGCGATTGTTCGCCAGCGGTATGAGTCTACAGAGCACGTTGCCCGACGGCGCCCTCTCCGAGTCGGCGCAGACGATCGTCACGCGAGCTCTCGAGCAGTTGGACAAGACGATTCGCGAAATTCGCACGACGATTTTCGACTTGCAGTCACCAACTGCAACCGAATCGACGAGCCTGCGCCGACGGTTGCTCGACGTGATAGGTGAGAGTACCGCGCAGTCCGAGGTCACTCCGAGCGTTCAATTCTCCGGCGCCATAGATGTTCTCGTGAATCCTCGCATCCACAAACACGCTCAGGCCGTTCTGCGCGAAGGTCTGAGCAATGTGCTTCGGCACGCACAAGCCGAATCGATCACCATCTCGATCACGGCCGATTCCGCATTCACCATCACCATCGACGACGACGGAGTCGGCGTTCCGGACAACATCGACAAGAGCGGCCTGCACAACCTCGAGCGACGCGCTGAACACTGTGGTGGCGTGTGCTCGGTCAGCCCCCGAACGCCCACCGGCACCCGACTTCTGTGGCGGGTACCGCTCGGCATGTAGCCTGCCGCGTCCACCGCGTCGCAGTGGACGCGCCTTAGCGGCTACTACGCAATTCGGTCGCCAACACCGCAGCCTGCGTCCGCCGCTGCATCCCCAACTTGGAGAGCAGCCGAGTCACGTAGTTCTTCACGGTCTTCTCCGCCAGGAACAGGCGCGCACCGATTTCTCGGTTCGTCAGTCCCTCACCGATGAGGTCGAAGACCGCTCGTTCCTGATCGGACAGCTCGGCCAGCGGGTCCGCGGTGCGATCGCTACGAATCCGCTGCATCAAGGCCGCGGTGGCCCGGCTGTCGAGCAGCGATCCACCGTTGCCGACAGTGCGTACCGCCGCGACGAGATCGGTGCCGAGGATCTGTTTGAGAACGAACCCGGACGCACCGGCCATGATCGCGTCGAGAAGCGCTTCGTCGTCGGCGAAGGACGTCAACATCAGGCACCGCAGGTCCGGAAGCATGGACCTGAGTTCACGACACAACTCGACACCGTTTCCGTCCGGTAGTCGCACATCGAGCACCGCCACATCGGCATTGCTCTGCGGTACCGCTGCCAAGGCCTCACCGACAGATGCGGCCTCGCCGACGACGGCGAAATCTTCCACACCGCCGAGGAGATCGAACAGGCCACGTCGGACGATCTCGTGATCATCGACCAAAAAAATTCGCGTAGTCATCGAACCCTCCAAAAAAGTTTTCGTTCCGAAACGGTACCGCCAAGAACTGTCGGTCGTAGGTTTCCTGTCAGTCGGCGTTGTGGCGAACTACCAGGACCGGGCAATCGGCGGTGTGCAACAACGCGCGACTGGTCGAACCCAAGAGCATTCCGGTGAAGCCGCCGCGTCCGCGACTTCCGACGACGATCAGCTGGGCGGTTTCCGAGTAGGTGCCCAGCACCCGGACCGGCCGGTCCCGAGCGACGACGCGCCGCACCGGTACGTCGGGATAACGCTCGGCGAATCCGGCCAGGCGCTCGGCCAGAACTATTTCCTCGCCGGTGTGAATGCTGTTCCATTGTGGATCGTCGGCAGTGACTCCGAGGGACGGTTGGACATCGGCATCGCTCCACACGTTGACGGCGACCAGCTCGGCGCCACGCGCCGATGCCTGCTCGAAGGCCAGCTCCACGGCTTCGATACTGGTTTCCGATCCGTCGACACCCACCACGACCGGCCCGTCCGGCAGCTCTCGCCCACGAACAACCGCAACCGGTGCCAGAGCGTGCGAGACGGTTGCCACCGTCACCGACCCGACGATCAATCCGGCGAGTTCGCCGTGACCGCGTGGCCCCACCACGAGAATGTGGGCGCGAGCGGAGATGCCGATCAGCTGCTCGGCGACGGTGCCGCTGTGGACTTCGGTGGCGATCTCGAGCTCGTGGTCCACACTCTCGAGGGCGAGAAGGCGAGCGCTCTCGAGCCGCGAGTTCGCCGTGCTCCGCAATTCGTCCTCGAAGCCGGACGCGATGAACGGTTCCGCGAAATACACCGGTGGTACGTGAACGACGGTGACGATGAGCAGCGACCGCCCCAGTGCGGCCGCGGTGCGCGCCGCCCACTGCACTGCAGTGGATGCAGATTCCGATCCGTCCACAGCCACGACGACGGGCTTGCCTGCACTCATGTTCGTCCCTTCACTCCTTGCCGGTGATGTTCGAGCCTCCTTACTATTGCCCACCGGTCGCGGCAATGTGTGTACCGCCACGGCGAGTCCCGAATCGGACAACATACGGAGTACGGCCCCGCCAACATCCCTCTCGGGCGTCAACGAGGCCGTCGGCACCGAATACTTACTCGAAGCTCGGTAACCTACTCACACGATAGGGGGCGCCTCTGCCGCTCATAAGTGCGTTAGGTCCCCATTCTCTCCGACCAGAGACCACAAGACGTGGCGCGTCGGATCACGCGATCACTCAGTCGCAGATCGCGCGGAACTTCTCGATCAAGGCAACGCGGCCGGCCCGGTCAGCGGCCAGCGGCATGACGTTGAGAGTGGTGACACCCGCTTCGGCGAACGCGGCAACGCGCTCGCGCACGTAACTCTCGGGCCCGATCAGCGAGACGGCACGGACCAATTCGTCGGGCACCGCTGCAGCGGCTTCGGCCTTCTTTCCTTCCAGGTACAGATCCTGGATCTTTTCGGCAGCTTCCTCGTAGCCGTAGCGCACCGCGAGGTCGTTGTAGAAGTTCTTGCCCTTGGCGCCCATACCGCCGATGTACAGGGCGAGAGTGGGCCGTACCCAGTCGAGTAGTTGGTCGACGTCGTCACCGATGGCCAGAGCCGGGGACGCGTACACCTGAAGTTCACCGAGGCTCGGATCACGCTTCGCCTTGCCTTTGGCAATCGGCTCGCCCCAGACACTCGCTGCCTTTTCCGGGTGGAAGAAGATCGGCTCCCAGCCTTCGGCGATCTCCGCCGTCAATTCGACGTTCTTGGGGCCGAGTGAGGCGATGAGAATCGGGATGCGCTCACGCACAGGATGATTGATCAGCTTGAGCGGTTTGCCCAGCCCGGTTCCCTTCTCGGCGGGCAGCGGAACCTGGTAGTACTTTCCCTGGTGCTCGACCTTCTCGCGGCGCCACACCTGACGACAGATCTCGACTACTTCGCGGGTGCGTCCGAGCGGGGCGTCGTACTTGACGCCGTGAAACCCCTCGATCACCTGCGGGCCGGACGCACCGATACCCATCACGAAACGCCCGTTCGAGACGAAGTCCAGTCCGGCGGCCGTCATGGCCGTCAGTGACGGGGTGCGGGTGTAGATCTGGAAGATTCCCGACGCCAACTCGATGGTGGTCGTCTTGGCGGCGAGGTAACCCAGTTGACTGACCGCGTCGAACGAGTACGCCTCGGGAACGAACGCGATGTCCAGGCCCGCCTTCTCGAGATCGCCGACCTCCGCAACGGTTTCCGCGAATCCACCGCTGTAGTTCAAACTCATACCGATACGCACGTAGTTACCCCAATCCTCACGATCGTGCCCGCATGCTCCGCGCACACGAGTCCTGGTATCTCATCGAACACTACGGAACATGAGATCACATTCAAGTGACTGCCCCGCTCGAGTTCGATGACCGAAACGAGCGAGGGGGTACGTACCGGCTTGGAGTCAGGCCTGATCCGGTCGAACGACCATGACCGGGCATGCGGCGGCGGCGATCAGCGAATTGCTCGTCGATCCGAGCAGCATTCCGCGGAACCCACCGCGGCCTCGGGTACCGACGACCACCAGCTGCGCTTTCGCCGACCATTCGAGTAACCGTCCACGCGGATTGTCCAGGTACACCTCGCGAGTGACGGTCACGTCGGGATACTGCTCGGACCAGCCCGCCAGACTCTCGCCGAGCACAGCGTGTTCGCTGTCCTCGAGTGACTGCGGTACCAGTGCCGCTGTCCTGACGTCCTCGAACACCGCGCTGCCCAGGTCGCTCCACACGTGCACCGCTACCAGTTCCGCACCGCGCAGCGAGGCCTCCTCGAACGCCACTCCCACCGCTGCCGCGCTCAGCTCACTGCCGTCCACCCCGACGACGACGGGGCCGTCGGTCGGGACGGCACCGTCACGCTCGCGCACGACCACGACCGGGCATCTACCGTGGCTCGCCACGCCCACTGCGGTGTTGCCGAGCACTGCGGTTGCGGCCTTCCCCGATGCCGAGGCACCGACCACCACAAGCCGGGCGTGTTCGGAACTGTCGATCAGCCATTGCGTGGCAGAGCCGATGGAGATCTCGGTGTGGATGTCGAGATTCGGGTCGATTCCGAGGGCGAACCGCCTCGCCTCGTCGATGATCGCCTTGCCTGCGTCCTCGACACCTTCGTAGACGCCGCCGACATCGATGTACGGGCCACCGAAGCCGTACGGTGCGAAATCCAGGGCGTGCAGGATGTCCAGTCTCAGTCCGCGCTGCCCGGCGATGCGGGCGGCCTCTCGCAGCGCCGTGGACGCAGCATCCGAGCCTTCGACTCCGACAACGACATTGTTGTTCTCGCGTGTACTCACGTGCTCACCTTCCTGAAGAAGTTATCGAGCCACTACCACTGACATCATGGCACTTGTCCGTTTCCGGTGGTCGGCTACCCTCTGCACGAACACCAGCCGGGCGACGAGAGCTGTTGACGGGCAAAGGAACTACGACAAATTTCACACCCAGGTATGGACGGGGTTACCTTCGCGCATGTTCTCCACGTAGTCACGCAACATGTCGGCGAGGGCCGTCGGCCGGTCGCGGCCCCTCGCTTCGAGGTCCGCTACCCTGCGGCGCTGCCAATGCGCCCCGGTCCGACGGTTCGCACACCGTTCCTCGACGACAGTCAGGTACCGTCCGCGTGCCGCAGCCGAGACCCCGAGCGCCGTCAATCCTTGGTCGGCCAGTGGTAGCAGCGTGTGCAGAATCAAGTCGGCCGCATCCACACGCCCCGTTTCCGGCCAGTGCAGCGTGGCGTCGAGTCCACACCTGGCACCCAGACGCAGGTTCTCGCGCGCCGTATCGAAGGACATCTGCGACCACAGCGGCCGGTCCGCGTCGACCAGAGCCCGCACCACTCCGTAGTAGAACGCGGAATTCGCCAGCATGTCCACGACGGTCGGACCGGCCGGCAGCACTCGATTCTCGATGCGCAAATGCGGTGTGCCGTCGACGCAGTCGTACACCGGCCGGTTCCATCGGTAGACGGTTCCGTTGTGCATCCGCAGTTCCGCCAACTCCGGTACACCGCCCGCTTCGAGGACGGCGAGTGGATCGGCGTCGTCCAGTTCCGGCAGCAACGGCGGGAAATATCGCGAGTTCTCTTCGAAGAGATCGAGCGCCGAATCGATCCACCGCTCACCGAACCAGACGCGCGGGCGTACTCCCTGATTCTTCAGTTCGACGGTGCGGGTGTCGGTGGCCTGTTCGAAAATCGGCACCCGAGTCTCGTGCCACAGCGCTCGGCCCGCGAAGAAGGGCGAGTTCGCAGCGAGCGCCACCTGCACTCCCGCTATCGCCTGCGCCGCATTCCAGTGTGCGGCAAATGCTTCCGGAGCCACCCTGAGGTGAAGTTGGAGCGACGTGCACGCGGCTTCGGGCACCACCGAGTCGGTGTCGGCTCGAAGTGCCTCCTGTTCGCCCCCTAATAACGCCTGCCCGACGACGTCGAGTTCGATGTCTTCACCCCTGGCTGCGAATATCTGATCGTTGAGCAATCGGTAGCGCGGGTTCTCGGTGAGCCACTTCCGATCCAGATGTTCGAGCTGCAGCGTCGGGAGCATGCCGATCATCACCAGGTCTGCGTCGTGCGTGCGAATGCGCGCGTCGGCGATGTCGAGTGAACAGCGCACCGTGTTCTCCAGATCGACCATGGCGTCACCGCGCAGCGGCGATGGCTCGACGTTCATCTCGACGTTGAACTGCCCCAGTTCCGTCTGGAACACCGCCGAATCGTCGATGGACTCCAGCACCTCCCGGCTGCTCATCGCCGGTGACATGTCGGCTGCCACGAGGTTGAACTCGATTTCCATCCCGATCAAGGGTTCCGGCTCGACCGACGCATCGTGGAAATGTCCGTCGGCGAGCATGCGATTCAACGCGGTGATGCTCGCGTGAACCTTGTCCCGAAATCTACGACGGTCTGCTCGGGTGAACTCTCGGGATCGAACCTGCGCACCCATCGATACTCCCTTCGCCGATCTACCGGTCACATCGAGGCTATCGGGCGAGACGCGGACCGCAACGACAAACGCGGCGCTCGCCGGCGATGAAGCCGGAGAGCGCCGCGATCGGCGGGATGTTCCTCGAAGGACTAGCTGTTGTCGACCCACGTGACGGCGACACCGCGCGACTTCAGCCACGCGGCCGGGTCGACCTTGGCGCCGTTCTCCGCGACCTCGAAGTGCAGGTGCGGGCCGGTGGACTGGCCGCGATTGCCGACGGTGGCGATCTGTTGACCGGCCGCAACCCGCTGCCCGACTGCCACCTGATAGTCGTTGACGTGGCCGTAGGTGGTCACGGCGCCGTCGTCGTGCTGCACTCGAACCCAGAGTCCGAAACCCGAAGCGGGTCCGGCATCGATGACCTGGCCGGCGGCTGCGGCAAGGATCGGGGTACCGATCGGTGCGGCGATGTCCAACCCACCGTGATGCGCTCCCCATCGAGCACCGAACGTGGACGTCAAGGTCCCGGCGACGGGTTGAACGGTCGGCGCCGCCGAGTTGGGTGCAAAACTTCCCAAGAACTGTTGCACCTGGGTATTCAGGCCGGCGATATTGGACAGCTCCGGCAGTACTGCCAGTTCGGTGGGAACGACCACTCCCTCGGGCAACAAGCCTTGTGGGATCTCGAATCCGGCAATCGTCTGAGTCGCGGGTGCAGCAGCGGCAGTGCCTGCACCCATCTGGCCTGCGCCGACCAGGAGTGCACCGGTAGCGGCGGCCACGACGCCCGCCTTCACCCCGGCTCCCGGGCCGGTGGACGGAACGCGGTGGCGACCGGTTGCCGCTTCGGGATCGATCTCGAATGCGGCAGTCGTATTGCCCGTGCGGTGGTGGTCTCCCACAGTGTTCACTCCGTCAGTCGTCGGCCTGCAGCGTGCTTCCGGTGAAGCTCGCCCCTCTGTATCTGTCTGACGAAGAATGTAACAGTTTGGTCAAGGCCGCCGCTACCGTTACCAAATGTTGACCGAATCTATTTCTCCTCGGTCGACCGACTGGCGTCGAGATCCGCCTTGAAGGCCTCGTAGCGGGCCCGGTGCGCGGGTCGTCGACGAATCACAGCCCACGCGACCGCGAGCACGAGGAACCAGATCGGCGTGACGAGAAGTGCCTGCCGAGTGTCGTCCTTGGTTGTCAACGCCCACACGATGAACACGAAGAACGCCAGCACCACCCAGCACATCACGACGCCACCCGGCATCTTGAACTTCGACGCCTCGTGCAGGTGCGGGCGACGCTTCCGGTACACCAGGTAGCTGGCCAGAATGATCGTCCACACGAACATGAAGCACAGCGCCGAGATGGTGGTCACCACGGTGAACGCGTTGATCACCGAATCCCCGGACGCCAGCAGAATCAGCGACGCGAGCAGGAAGATGCACGAGAACATCAGCGCGTTTGCGGGTACCTTGCGAGAGTTCAGCCGGCCCAGCTTCTTGGGCGCATCACCTTCCTGAGCGAGGCCGAACACCATCCGAGAAGTGGAGTAGATTCCCGAGTTCGCCGACGACGCCGCCGAGGTGAGAACCACGAAGTTGATCACCGAGGCCGCGATCCCCAGCCCGGCGAGGGTGAACATCGCCACGAACGGGCTGTTCTCCGCGCTGATCTCACGCCACGGGGTCACCATGATGATCACCGCGAGTGCGACGACGTAGAAGAGCAGGATACGAATCGGGATGGAGTTGATCGCCTTCGGCAGGTTCTTCTCCGGGTCCTTCGCCTCGGCCGCCGTGGTTCCCACCAATTCGATCCCGACGAACGCGAAGACCGCGATCTGGAAGCCGGCGACGAAGCCCATGAATCCGGTGGGGAACATGCCGCCGTCGTTCCAGAGGTTCGACACGCCGGCGGTGGAGCCGTTCGGCGCGGTGAATCCGGCGACCACCATGACGATGCCGACGATGATCAGGGCGACGATGGCGATGATCTTGATGAGTGCGAACCAGAACTCGGTCTCACCGAACGCCCTGACTGTCGGCAGGTTCAGCAGCAGCAGCGCCGCGATGGTCAGGAGTGCGGGAATCCACGCGGCCAGCCCCGGCCACCAGTACTTGAAATAGCCGGATATCGCGATCACGTCGGCAATACCGGTCACGATCCAACAGAACCAGTACGTCCAGCCGGTGAAGAAACCCGCCCAGGGACCGAGGAGATCAGCGGCGAAGTCGGAGAACGACTTGTACGTGCTGTTGGAGAGCAGCAGTTCTCCCATGGCACGCATGACGAAGAACAGCATGAAGCCGATGATCATGTACACGAACAGCACGGACGGACCGGCCAGGGAAATCGTCTTGCCCGATCCCATGAACAGTCCGGTACCGATCGCTCCGCCGATGGCGATCAGCTGGATGTGGCGATTGGAGAGCTGGCGGGACAGGTGGGGGTCGGCGCCGGACACTACGGTCCGGTCGGTGGCGTTCACGTCGTCTGACACGGTGGATCCCCCTCGTTCGTTCGGTTCGTCGACGGCCGCCACGACGGCGACCACCGCCGTGCCGGTGGAAATATGTTGTATCAAGGTACGCGCGCCCACGAGCGCATCGCGCGCCGGAATCGTCGCACCGATAATGTTGCGGGGTGAACACTCCCAGCGCTGCACGTAACGACGGACGTATTTCCGCCACGATGTTCGACTTCTCCGGCACCTTGTTCCGGCTCGAGGAGAACGACAGCTGGAGCGAGCACCTCGTCGATCACACCGGAGCGCCGTTGGACGTACACGCGCAAGCAGAGTTGATGCGCCGCATGACGGCACCGGTCGGTCGAACCGTGGAGATGGACGAAGCCGGAATCCATGCCTGGGAAAACCGTGATCGCGACCCCGCACTGCACCGTCGCGCGTACCTGGACGTACTGAGCAAGTCCGGTGTCCCGGATCCGGTGCGTGCCACCGCGCTCTACGACTTGCTGATCGACCCGAATCAGTGGGTTCCGTACCCGGACACAGGTGAGGTACTGAAGACATTGTCGGAGAACGGAATCCGCACTGCGGTACTCAGCAACATCGCCTTCGACATCCGTCCGGCGTTCGCCGACCGCGGCTGGGACACCTGGGTGGACGAATTCGTGCTCTCGTTCGAGGTCGGCGCGGTCAAGCCGGAGGCCGCGATCTTCGAGTACGCCCTGGCCCAGTTGGACGTCGATGCCGACCGAACACTGATGGTGGGCGACAGCGACGTCGCCGACGGCGCAGCACGCGACGTCGGTTGCGCGTTCGCACTCGTGCAGCCGCTTCCGACCACCGAACGCCCGCACGCACTCCTGGACGCGGTGCGGAAGTTCGATCTGCTCTGATCGGCGTCAGAGCCCTTCGGTGAGGTCCCGCAGCGAGGCGTAGCGCTCGCGAACGTGCGGCGCAGGTTCCGCCTCGAACCGTTGTTCTGCAGGTTTCGCCCAGCTCGGGGGACGCGCATCGCCGGAGAGCGTCCAGGCAGCCTGCCGGCATGCGCCCTCCGCGACGTACTCCCCCGGACTCGGAATCACGACGGGGACACCGAGAATCGCGGGCGCGATCTCGCAGAGAGCACGTGATTTCGCGCCGCCTCCCACCAGCAGCACCCGCTTGACCTCGACACCTTGACGCACCAGATCGTCGACACCGTCCGCCAACCCGCACAGCAGTCCTTCGACGGCGGCACGGGCGAAGTGCGCGGGAGTGGAGTTCTGCAAGCGGAATCCGTGCATCGCACCGGTGGCGTCGGGGCGGTTGGGAGTTCGTTCCCCCTCGAAGTAGGGAATCATCACCAGGCCGTCGTTGCCCATCGGAGCGGAGAGTGCGAGCTGGGACAGTTCGTCGTGATCGACACCGAGAATTGCGGCGGTCGCATCGAGAATGCGCGCGCCGTTGAGGGTGCACACCAGCGGTAGGTGCAGTCCGGTGGCGTCGGCGAAACCAGCCACGTTCCCGCTGGGATCATGGGTCGGCGAAACCGAGACGGCCGACACCACGCCCGAAGTTCCGATCGAGATCACGACGTCGCCGGGTGCGGCGTCCAATCCCAGTGCAGCAGCGGCATTGTCGCCGGTACCCGGTCCGATCAATCCACCGAAGGACGTGATGCCGGTTTTCTCGTTCGGTGCCGCGAGCCGTGGAACCAGTGGAACTCTGCCGCGAAAAGCCAACTCCAGCAGATCGAGGCGGTACTCGCGCGTCGCCGCCGAAAAATATCCGGTTCCACTGGCGTCGCCGGCGTCGGTGGCCAACTGATCGAGTGATCCGCTGCCGCCCAATTTCCAGGACAGCCAATCGTGCGGAAGGCACACTGCGGCAGTTCGATCGGCGTTCTCGGGTTCGTGGTCGGCGAGCCAGCGCACCTTCGCGGCCGTCACTGCGGCCAGCGGTACCACCCCCACCGCTTCCGCCCAGGCCTGCGCGCCGCCGAGTTCGGCGACCAGGTCCGATGCGGCGCGCGCCGAGCGGGTGTCGTTCCAGAGCAGTGCGGGCCGGACCACCGCGCCGTCACCGTCCAGACAGACCATGCCGTGCTGTTGAGCTCCGACCGAGACGGCATCGACGTCGTCGAGACCACCGGCCGACGCGACCGCGATGTCCATGGCTTCGAGCCAGAATTCGGGGTCGATCTCCGTGCCGGCCGGATGCGGCGCCCGACCCTGACGAATCAGCTGCCCCGTATCCGCGTCTCGGACAATGACCTTGCACGACTGCGTGGACGAGTCGATTCCTGCTACGAGCGCCACTCGGTGTCCTCTCCGGCGCGTCGTCAGCTGGCGGTTGCGACTGCCCGTATCCGGTTACTGCGCTTACGCAGCGATCGTACGTATTCTGCCCGTTCGGTCTCGGTCATTCCACCCCAGATACCGTACGGTTCGTGCACGGACAGCGCGTGCTCTCGGCACTGCTGAAGGACGGGGCAGCTCGCGCATACCTTCTTGGCATTCGATTCGCGGTTCTCGCGGGCGTGTCCGCGTTCGCCGTCCGGGTGGAAGTACACCGCGGAATCGTGCCCACGGCACGCTCCCTGCAGCTGCCAGTCCCACACTTCGGTCGTCGGGTAGGGCATCGGAAGATGCTTGTGCATGCTGATTACCTCAATTCCTGACAAATGGTGCACGATCGGCGGGCGGAAGGCCGGTCGTGCAATGCGGCCCGATCAACGTGTCCGGACGCCCCGATTCAAACGGTGAGCGCAGATCGAGGACAGCTCGGACTTGTCCGGCGGCGTCAACGGCGCGACGTCAGCCTCGAGGATCGACTGCAACCTGCGGAAATACTCGGCTGGAGCCAAACCGAAGGTCACGAAGATCTCCTCGTCCGGTCCACCGTCGAATTGCCGCCACTTCCTGGCGAACTCCACGATCTCTTGTGTGTCGGTGCGGCTCATCAGGTTCTCCTGTCTGCGCGCCCGCTGGCGGGTAGCCGCTGAAACCGTGATCGAACCGACGACGCTTCAGCGGACTGGTATTCGACTCGGACCCGGGACGCCGTAGGAGTGAGTCAAGACACAGCATAAACGCACTTCTGCATTTTGACAATACGTACTTATGCTTTTCTAAGACTTAAGTGAGGGATCTTTCGCACACTGAAGATCACCCATTGGGATGCTTGAATAGAGCAATGACTCGACCGTCCATGACTCCGGCCACAGCGGGAGAGGTATTCACGCTGATTCGAGGCGGCGCGGCCACCACCCGCAGTGAGATCGGCAAACTCACCGGACTGTCCCGCACAGCAGTGTCCGCCCGCGTCGCCGCTCTGCAATCGCTCGGTCTGATCGCCGACGACGAAGAGGGCCCCTCCACCGGCGGTCGCCCGCCTGCGACGCTGGCGTTCGCCGATTCGGCCGGCGTGGTGCTGGTAGTGGCCATCGGACGTTCTCGGGCCCAGTTGGCCGTCACCGATCTTGCCGGGGCGATCCTGGCCGCCGAGGATGTCGACAAGCCGGTCAACGTCGGTCCAGACGATCTCATGCCGGACATCGCCACCCATCTGACTTCGCTGCTCGACCGCGTCGACCGCAAGGGCGACGACGTCATCGGCGTCGGGCTGAGCATTCCCGGAACCGTCGACATGACCGCCGGCGCAAGTCTGGATTCACCGATGATGGCCGGCTGGGACGGCGTGGCTCTCGCGCCGTATCTCACCTCGGTCACCGACGCGCCGCTGTTCGTCGACAACGATGCCAACGTCATGGCGTTGGCCGAGTTGAGTGAACGCCGGGAAAGCGCACCCAATCTACTGATGATCAAGGCGTCCACCGGACTCGGTGCCGGAATAGTGCTCAACGGTGTACTGCAACGCGGTTCGATCGGCGCTGCCGGCGAAATCGGCCACACGAAGACCGCCGCCGCACGCGGAATGAAATGCCGCTGCGGCGACGTGGGATGTGTCGAAACCGTAGCCAGCGGTTGGGCTCTCGTACACGCGTTGCAAGATCAGGGCCGCGACGTCGGCCATGTTCGCGACGTCATCCGCCTTGCGCTCGACGGTGACGGTGAGGCCAGACGCTTGATCCGCAGCAGCGGACGGCTCATCGGAGACGTCATCGCCGGTGCCGTCAACCTCCTCAACCCCGACGTGCTGATCATCGGCGGCGACATGTCCGAGGCGGACGAACTCTTCCTCGCCGGACTCCGAGAATCCGTCTACGGCAACGCAACTGCGCTCGCCACTCGGAAGTTGCACATCGCCTCGGTCAGTCACGGCGCACAGTCCGGCATTCTCGGCTGCGCAATCCTGGTCCTGGACCACCTACTCAGCGCCAGACAGATCGACCTTCGCCTGGCGGGCGGCCCCGGCGCCTGACGCTCGTCGCCTCCGCTTCGCCTGGAGCCACTGCCCTTGACCTAGCTAAATAGAATGCTAGCATTCTAGCGTGAGCGATGACGACGTGAAACAGTTCAACGTGTATCTACCCGTCGGGTTGATCAAGCGCGTGAAGTACCACGCGATCGAGGCCGAGTCCTCCCTGTCCGCACTGGTCGCGGACGCATTGGCCTCGTACCTCGACACTCACGACCGAAGCTCGACCACATCCGAGTAAGGACACGACATGAAGACCGAAGGCATCGAGGCAGTATTTCTGGAAACCCACAACTGGGGTAAGTCTGCAAAGTTTCTGCAAGCCTTGGGATTCGAGGTGGAGTTCGAGACCGGTCACGGCTCGGGCCAACTCCGCGGTCGCGTCGGACCCCCGGTATTCGTCGCCGAGGTACCCGCCGAACAGGACACCACGACACTGCTCGTCCTCAAAGCCGACAACGAGGATGCACCGGATGATTCGACGGTAGAGGTCGTGACACCGTTCGCCGACACCCATTACGGGACAAGGGAAATGACTGTCCGCGATCCCGACGGCCGGATCTGGAGTATTCAAACTCCCGCCGCCGGGTAAACCGAAACGGCCTCGACACCGGGCGTGGTGTCGAGGCCGTTTCGTCGAGACACGGTCGGTCAGGCGTTGGCCGCCTTGTATTCGCGACGACGGCGATGCAGGATCGGTTCGGTGTAACCGCTCGGCTGCTTCGCGCCGTCGAGGATCAGCTCTTTCGCGGCCTGGAAGGCGATGTTCGAATCGAAATCCGGTGCCATGGGCCGGTAGTCGGAGTCGCCGTCGTTCTGGCGATCCACTATCGGCGCCATGCGCTCGAGAGCGGAGACGACGTCCGCTTCGGTGACGATGCCGTGGCGGAGCCAGTTTGCCAGCAACTGACTCGAGATCCGCAGGGTGGCACGGTCCTCCATCAGTGCGACGTCGTGGATGTCAGGAACCTTCGAGCAACCGACGCCTGCGTCGATCCAACGCACGACATAGCCGAGGATGGACTGGCAGTTGTTGTCGAGCTCTTCCTTCTTCTCCGCTTCGGTCCAGTCGGTGCTGGGCGCGAGAGGGATGGTGAGGATGTCGTCGACGGTCGCGCGTGGCTTGCCCTTCAAACCGTCCTGCACGGCGAAGACGTCGACCTGATGGTAGTGGGTAGCGTGCAGGGTTGCGCCGGTGGGCGAAGGAACCCAGGCAGTGTTGGCGCCGGCTTTGGGGTGACCGATTTTCTGCTCGAGCATGTCGGCCATCAGATCCGTCATCGCCCACATACCCTTGCCGATCTGCGCCTTGCCCTGCAAGCCACATGCAAGTCCGGTGTCGACGTTCCAGTCTTCGTACGCGCCGATCCACTTCTGCTGCTTCATGGCGGCTTTACGGACGACGGCGCCCGCCTCCATCGAGGTGTGGATCTCGTCGCCGGTCCGGTCGAGGAATCCGGTGTTGATGAACACCACTCGCTGCGAGGCTTGTTCGATGCAGGCGGCGAGGTTGACGGTGGTACGCCGTTCCTCGTCCATGATCCCGACCTTGATCGTGTTTTCGGGCAGGCCGAGGACCTGCTCGACGCGGCCGAACAGCTCGGTGGTGAACGCGACTTCGTCCGGACCGTGCTGCTTGGGCTTGACGATGTAGATCGAACCGGTGCGGGAGTTGTCGTGCGGCCCGTTGGCATCGCTGATCGACAGACCGTGAACGGCGGCGGCACTGGTTATCAAGGCGTCGAGGATGCCTTCGGGGATTTCGTTGCCGTCGGCGTCGAGGATCGCCGGGTTGGTCATCAAGTGTCCGACGTTGCGCACGAACAGCAGTGAGCGGCCGTGCAGCGTCAGGTCGCTGCCGTCGATCCCGGTGTAGACACGGTCGTTGTTGAGGGTGCGGGTGAACGTCTTCCCGCCCTTGGCGATTTCTTCGCTGAGGTCACCGCGGTTGAGGCCGAGCCAGTTACGGTAGCCGACCACTTTGTCGTCCGCATCGACCGCGGCAACGGAGTCTTCGAAGTCCATGATGGTGGTGACCGCGGATTCGAGGACGACGTCCTTGACTCCGGCCGGATCGGTGGATCCGATCGGAGAGGAGGCGTCGATCTGGATTTCGGCGTGAAGTCCGTTGTTGCGCAGCAACACGCTGGTGGGTGCAGATTTGTCGCCGAGGTAGCCGACCAACTTCTCGGGCTGCGCCAAGGTTGTGGTGGTGCCGTCTGCGAGAGTGACTGCCAGTTGATCACCATCGATGACGTAGGCGGTGCTCTCAGCATGTGATCCGGTGGCCAACGGGGCAGCCGTGTCGAGGAAATCGCGGGCCCAGGCGATGACTTTGTCACCGCGAACCTTGTTGTAGCCGCTGCCCTTCTCCGCACCGTCGGTTTCGGGGATGGCGTTGGTCCCGTACAGGGCGTCGTAGAGCGATCCCCAGCGGGCGTTGGACGCGTTGAGCGCGAAGCGGGCGTTGAGGATCGGGACCACCAACTGCGGGCCGGCGGTGGAAGTGATCTCGGTGTCGACGCCGGTGGTGGTCACCTGGAACGGGGCCGGGGTGGGAAGCAGATACCCGATCTCTTGCAGGAACGCCTTGTACTCGGCCGGATCGGGAGTCCCCGGGTGGGCGCGATGCCAGGTGTCGATCCGAGTCTGGAGATCGTCGCGGACGGCGAGGAGGGCTCGGTTCTTCGGGGCGAGATCGGCGACGATGCCGTTGGCGCCCGCCCAGAACGTGTCCGCGTCTATACCGGTACCGGGGAGCACTTCCTCGACCACGAAATCGTGGAGAACTTTCGCGACCTGCAAACTGCCGACCTGAACACGCTCAGACATGTTTAGCCTCACTATTTCCGACAACACAGCGCCAACTGGGCGGCGCCGAGGACACCTACGTGCTGCAGCCCACCCGACGGGATCGAGCCGGCCACAACGCCTGAACATCACATTTCCATATTATGGAAGTTTGCTTTTGCTCAGTGGAATAAGTGTGCCACAATTGCGATGGGTGGATCATCCAGTCTGCGAAAAACCATTTCCACGATGCGATAATCTTGTGGTCGGCGTTGAGAATCGGGAAGACGAAAATGAGCACTCCAGCGGTACCGAAAGCATCTGGCGGTGTCCAGTCGGTCGAACGGACCTTCGACCTCCTCGAGAAGATCGCCGACGCCGGCGGCGAGATGACGCTCAGCGAACTGGCTTCGCAATGCGACCTACCACTACCTACCATCCACCGACTTCTCAAGACGCTGATCGGCATCGGCTACGTCCGGCAGTTGCCCAACCGCCGATACGGTTTGGGGCCGCGCCTGATCCGGTTGGGCGAAATCGCGAACAGGCAACTCGGTGCGGTTGCCACTCCGTTCCTTCGGGAGCTGGTGCAAACCTTGGGTGAAACGTCCAACATGGCGGTACTCGACTCGGAAATGGTCGTCTACCTCTCCCAGGTCCCCTCCCCGCATTCGATGCGGATGTTCATCGAAGTCGGACGCCGAGTCAGAAGTCACGACACCGGTGTGGGAAAGGCGATTCTGGCACAGCTCGGCGACGCCGAGGTCAAGAGCATCGTGGAACGAGCAGGCATGGACACCCCCACCCCCACCAGCCACGCAACTCTCGATTCCCTACTGATCGACCTCGCCGAAATTCGCGCCAGGGGCTACGCACTGGACGAGCAGGAACAAGAGCTCGGTGTCCGATGTGTTGCCATGTCGGTTCCCGGCGCCCCTGTGCCCATGGCTATTTCGGTGTCCGGCCCGATATCGCGGGTCACCGACGATTTCATCGCTCGCGCCGTACCCGAGTTGACGGCGGCAGCGGCCCGGATTTCATCGGCTCTCGACAACGCCGTGGGCTGACCGAATACGCCGACAACGGTTACGCCGGCACCCGGTCGAGTCGTAACTGGATCGGCGGGCAGTTGCAGCGCACCCGCCCGGCTCACCCGCCAAACGAATCACCCGAACATATTCACGACAAGTCCACACCGAAATCTCGGACGAGTCGACAGTGGCGGAGCGAGCTCGAAACAGCTATTCATGCGCGATTGATTCTTGTCCGAACTATCGCGCCCTCGTCGGTGACCCCGCTCGAATGTATCGAGTCCTCGCACTCGTCCAGTCGGCGCCCCCGGAGCCGACGACCGAGCGCTCACCACGGAACAGCCCTGCATGGCGGGTCAAGCGTCTCACCAATTCAACTGTTAAAGAGAGAATCACACCGATACTCGGAAACTTCCACACAGTGGATCCGGATGCAATACCTTCCCGAGATCTGGCGACGACCCGAGTGTTCGGACTCGCCACGGCGGAGTCCGCCGGTGACACCTCAGTATTGCCCTGGGTTCGCCTGTGTCCGGGATGGATGTCGCGGTACTCGATCCCACTGCGGCTCTACACGAGATAATCCCGGCCAGAACCCGCCCCTAGGGCCCGCGAACGCCCACCGAGCGCCGACTTCACAGCTCAGCTGCCGGCCCGCTACACTAACTAGCGCACCCGCGCGAGTGGCCGGTTCATCCCGACTGCGCACACGGGAGCATCGGCATCATCGAAACGAGGAATACCTGGTCAGATCAGGTATTGACGGCGATTCGGTATGCTCCCCGCCCTCGTAGCTCAGGGGATAGAGCATTCCTCTCCTAAAGGAAGGGTCGCAGGTTCGAATCCTGCCGAGGGCACGTCCATGCCAGTTTCTCGCGCGTAGCGGCGCATTCTCGGCGTCGGTTCCGGCGACGCCTGCGAGCCTGGATGTCGCTGCATTTCAATTGCCCAACCGGCGCCGCCTCCCCGGTGTGTTGTCGAATATCAGGAATACGTCTCGCCCTTCGTCAGGGGCGCCGGCACCTGGCCGAGCATCGGAGTAGGCACGATCGGGTAGATCTCGAGTCCGGGGCGAGTCGATCATCTCGCTGTGAAAGAGACTGGGCCGGTACGGCAATCGGTCACGGGTGTCGTCCGGCTGCCGTACATCTCGATACTGGCCGGCACCGTGACGCGCACCTCGGTGTTTCGTCCGGAAAACCGGCAACTTTTCGTCCGGTTTCACCAAATCTGTAACACTGAGGGTTTGGCACGCGTAGACGAGGACGGTTCGTGAAGACACACCTGCTGAAGATCTCGACTGCACTCGGTTTGCAATTCCTGGCTGTGCTGATCCTGTTTCTCGTCTTGGGAATACTGGGCATCGACGGAACTCCGAGCTGGGTGTACGCAGCAGTCGGCGCATTCGTCTTCAGTGCGGCGTGGGCAGCCCAAGAGAATTCCGGGAAGAACTGAATCGACGGCGGCAGGGGGACCGAGGCACCGGCGCCGACGCGCAATCGAGTGCACCAGCCGCCCACCTGCTGATAATGTTCCGTTTTGTCGGTATTACCGCGTGGGTTCTCCTCCTCCGCGTCACAAGGGCACGCACCACGAAAGGCACGATCATGAGTACAGATGCTCAGAACTCGGCCAAGACACTCGCGACACCGCGCAACATCGTCGCGGCCGTACTCGTGGTGGTGGCCGTGATCTTCATTCTGCAAAATCGAGCCACCACCACGATTCAACTCTTCTGGGTGTCGGTGAATTCACCGTTGTGGCTCACCCTTGTCGCCGTCCTTCTCGTCGGCTGGATCGCGGGTCTGCTCACCACGCGCCGCAAGAAGACGAAAGGCTGACTCACACAACGTGAAAGCGGCGATCACCGTGAGGTGATCGCCGCTTTCGGGTGCACGGGTGTCAGTGGGCGACGACGAGCTGTCCTTCAGGTGCGGCCGCCAGCTTTCCGGCCGGGAGCAGGAAGGCGGAGATGACCGCCCCGACCGCGAAGATCGCGGCCGCCCACCAGAAGGTGGTGGTGTAGCTGTGTACAGCCGCTACCGCCTGATTGAGCGGGGTGATGTCACGACCCGAGAGGTACGAGGTCGCTGCGCTGGCGGCGATGGTGCTCAGCAAGGCGGTGCCGATCGAGCCACCGATCTGCTGCATCGTGTTGACCGTTGCGGAAGCCACGCCCGAATCCTCCGGTGCCACTCCGGTGATCGCAGCTTGCATACCGGGCGCGAACACCATGCCCATGCCGAGTCCCATCAGCAACAGGCCGGGCAGGATGTGCAGGCTGTAGGTACTGTCCACCGCGAGCTGCGCCAGCAAGGCCAAGCCCACTGCGGCGAGAACCAAACCGAGGGTGATCAGGAATCGCGGCCCGAACCGGGGCAACAGCACTGCCGTCGAACTGGTCGCCGAGACGATCATCGCGGCGACCATCGGCAGGAAGGCGACGCCGGTGATGATCGGGCTGTAGTTCAGGATCGTCTGCAGGTAGTAGGTGAGGAACAGGAAGACGGCGAACATTCCGGTGCCGCTGATGAACATCGCCGTGTAAGCGCCGCCACGAGTGCGGTCCAGGACGATGCGCAGTGGCAACAGCGGGTGAGCCACCCGGGTTTCGATGACGACGAACGCCACCAGCAGCGCTACACCGGCGATGAGCCAGGCCAGCGTGCCGCCGCTTGCCCAGCCGTGCGACTCGGCGTGCGAGAAACCGTAGACGATCGAAAACAGGCCGGCCGAGACGACGATCGTGCCGGGGATGTCCAGCTTGGGGCGGTGCTCGGACTTGTGAGGTGCCATCATCGTCAGGGCGCCGACCAGTGCGATAGCTGCGAAGAACAGGTTGACGTACAAGCTCCAGCGCCACGACGTCCACTCGGTGAGCGCGCCACCGAGCAGCAGTCCGACCGCGCCGCCTGCGCCGGCGACAGCACCGAAGATGCCGAATGCCTTGGCTCGCTCGTCAGGCTTGGTGAAGGTGGTCGCCAACAGTGACAGTGCCGCGGGCGCGAGCAGTGCGCCGAAGACGCCTTGACCAGCTCGTGCTGCGACGAGCATCGGGAAATTCACGGCCGCGCCGCCTACCGCGGACATCACCGCGAAACCGATGAGACCGATGACGAAGGTGTTGCGACGCCCGAAGAGGTCGGAGAGCCGGCCACCGAGCAGCAGTAGGCTGCCGAACGCGAGCGCGTAGGCGGTGACGACCCACTGGCGGTCACCGTCGGAGAATTCGAGTGACTTCTGCGCTGCGGGAAGCGCGATGTTCACGATTGTCGCGTCGAGAACGACCATGAGCTGGGCCAGGGCGATGATCGCCAACACAAACCAGCGCAAGCGATGTTCCCGTCCCGACGTACCCGAGGCCGCCGCCTCCGGATTGTTGAGTTCGGTGGTGGTCATGAAGAACCCCTTCGAGGTGGGCTGGTTCGGTGGACTGATCGGAATTGAAGTGGAGGAGTAGGCTCCACTTGCAAGACGCTACGCCTAAGTGGAGGGCATTTCTCCACTTAATTTTTGGACAACGCCCGTTTTATCCGTTCATTTCCGCGAAGCCCCAGGTGAAGCATGAGGATCGTGAGCACTGTCACAGGCCGACGTCCGCTACGAGCGGACGCCGAGCGGAACCGGCACAAGATACTCGAAGCCGCGGCCGATCTCTTCGCCTTACACGGAATCGACATCACCCTCGACGACGTCGCCCGGCACGCCAAGGTGGGCGTCGGAACGGTTTATCGGCGCTTCGCCTGCAAGCAGGATCTGGTCGACGGCGTCTTCGAACGACACATGGAACTGGTGGCCGAAGGCGCATCGGCAGCGCTCGAATGCGACGACCCGTGGCTGGGTTTGCGTGACTACCTCGCCTTCACCTGCGAGCAGATGGCGCTCAATCGCGGTCTCGCCGACGTGCTCTTCAGCCAGGACGAGGGCCGGGCGCAGGTTGCGTGCGCTCGCGAACGCGTCACGCCACTGGTGGAGAAGCTGATCGAGCGCGCCCACTCGGTCGGCGTCCTGCGTTCGGATGTGGGCGCCAACGACCTCTTCACTGTTTGCCGCATGGTCGAGTCGATCATCGACTTCACCCGACCGGTGGCTCCCGATGCCTGGCGACGATATTTCGAATTGGCCCTCGACGGCTTGCGCGCCGAGGGAAGCCCGCGCGAGCCGCTCAGTGGGCCGGCGCTGAGCGATCAGCAGATCGAAGACGCCAAGGCGGGCTCGGTCCGGCGATAGTGTGCGCGGTGTGCGTGTCATGCTGAATTCATGACGTCGACACCGCTTCGGGCGGACATGAGCCTGATCCCCGGCGGCACGTTCTGGATGGGCTCCGAAGATTTCTATCCCGAGGAAAAACCGGTTCATCAGGTCACCGTGGATGAATTCCACATGGACACAACAGCTGTGACCGTGTCGGAGTTCGACCGATTCGTCACCGCGACCGGTTACGTCACCACTGCCGAGATCGCGCCGGATCCCGCCGACTACCCTGGCGCCGACCCGTCACTCCTCGTCCCCGGTTCGCTTGTCTTCCAATCGACTCCGGGTCCGGTCCCGCTCAACGACCTCACCCGGTGGTGGTCGTTCGTACCCGGGGCGGACTGGCGTCACCCGGAGGGACCCACCAGTACCGTGCAGGGACGCGCGCACCACCCCGTTACCCAGGTGTCCTACTTCGACGCGCTGGCGTACGCCATGTGGGCAGGTAAGGATCTGCCGACGGAAGCCGAATGGGAGTTCGCCGCCCGCGGCGGTCTCGATCGCAAGTCATACGTATGGGGTGACGAGCATCCGCCCGCCGGTGCTCCGGCCGCCAACGTCTGGCAGGGCCGCTTTCCCTGGGAAAACCTGCTCGAAGACGGGTACGAACGAACAGCACCGGTGGGCAGCTACCAGCCCAACGGATACGGCCTGTCGGACATGGCGGGCAATGTCTGGGAGTGGACGTCGGATCACTACACGGTCGATCACGCGCACGCCGGCAAGAACGTCGTCCCGACCCACTCGTGCTGCATCCCGCACAATCCGCGAAGTACAGCGCCGGCGACAACCGGCTACGCGCAACGGGTGATCAAAGGCGGCTCCCACCTCTGTGCCCCGAATTACTGTCTGCGTTATCGCCCTGCCGCCCGCCAGGGAGAATCGGAAGAATCCGCCACCTGTCACGTGGGCTTCCGTTGTGTGGTCAGAGCCGGGTCGTAACGCTCAGCCCACAGTGGAGAGCTGAAGGCATGGCCCTACCGGTCGCGCTTGGAGGATGTCGTGAGCGCGGGTCCGCGCGGCATTGAATTCCCATGGCGCCCGAGCACTCGGCACTCCCCGCCGGAAGCCGCTCAGTGCACACGACCGCTGCGGTTCCGGTAGACGATCGAGCGCGGGTACTGCATCGGCGGAAAGTCCGACCAGGTAGTCGACGTCGATGTTCTCGCCACTTTCGTACCGTTGCACGTTCTTCTCCGCGATGTACGCATCCGGGTTGAACGCCGCGAAGGTGAGCACACCGATCGACGCGATGGCGAGAACCGCTGTCGGTAGCCACTTTCCGGACATACGTATCCCGGCACCGAGTAGTAGTACGAACACGACACCCAAGACGAGCTCGACGGCAAATACGCTCACCCGCAACCTGGTGAAGCCGTACTGGTTCTCGTACAACCACATCCGATGTACCGCGGAGGTGACGACAACGAGACTGACGCTGCACAAGACGCCCAGCAGACCACGGGCCAGATGCCTCGATCCGGCGTCACCACGGTCGACGCGGCGCGCGGCGGCGGCAACGACCACCAGCGTCAGCACAGTCACCGCCATCAGCTGCCAGAAGCCTTGACGTGCGTACTCGGCATAGGTCAGTCCGTCGGTCACCTGAACGTGGTTGTCTCCCCCGAACAAGGTTTTCATCTGCACTGCGGCAAATCCGAGGAACAACACGTCGAGAACGCTGAGCGGGACCGCCCATTCCCACTTCGGCAACGGCGTTGCCGACGCCGGCGCGAATGCATCCACGGTGGGAGTTCTACGTCGCAGGTACACCGCGATCAGGGTGCCGAACGCCGCCGTGGCGCCGACGGCGAGGCGGCCGAGTGGATCGGACACAGCGATATCGGGGATGAACCCGGCGAACATCTTTCCGAACTCCGGATCTGCACTGACGAACAACGCACCGAAGACGAGGAGCAGCACCAACGAGATCACGCTCACGGCGGCGATGCGCACAATCGAGATCCGGCGGACGGACCGAGCGGAATCCCGACTACGGCGAACGAAGTGAACCGTACGCAGCGGAGCCCGCCACGGAGCTACCGTTCCCACGATGATTCCCGTCCAGGTCCTTCCTCCGGTCAACGTCCAGGTGCAGAGCACCCAGGCCGCTGTCACGGAGATGAACACCAGCCACTGGGCGTCGCGAACCGCCCCGACCGCCAACAGCAGCAGCATTCCGATCGACGCTGCCCACTGCACGGGCGTCAGACGCGGCGGTGTCAGGACACCGAAGACGACGACTGCGCCGAGACCGACGATCGGATACGCCACACCGGGCGTGCCCAACTCGAGCAGCCAGGCCGCGAGCACACCGACGATACCCGATCCCACGAGCGCGGAGCGGCTCGCCGTCGAGGTACGGTCCGGACGCCAGAACCTACTGGTACGAGGGGGTTTCGCAGAAGGCTGCGGGTCGTTCGGTGAAAGTGTGACGTGAAAGGTCATGACTATCGCCCTCTTTCGGGTTCGACAAAGTCGACGCGGGCCGTGCGGGCACGCGACGGTACGAGATCTCACGATCTCGGGGACAAGGAGTATCGGTCGATCTAGTTCTGCGGCAGTACTACTCGAATACAGCATCCCGATACGGCATCAACGACGGCTATTCTGCCGCCGTGCAATTCGACGGCCCACTTGGCTATCGCGAGCCCGAGCCCGGTCCCGCCGTCCGTCGAACCACCTCGGATGAACCTGTCGAAGACCTGCTCGCGAGCCTGCGGGTCGATGCCGGGGCCGTCGTCGTGGACATCGACGACCAGTTCGCCCGCGAGCCCGCTTCGGACCCGGACGACGACTCCGGCGGCCGGGCTTCCATGTTTGATCGCGTTGTCCAACAGGTTGGTCATCACCTGATGAAGCCGATCGGGATCAGCCACGGCGGTCAATCCTGGCGGTGTCACGTCGATGTCCACTGTGCCTGCACTCGTACTCGACAGGTCGCGCAAGAACGGCTCTACCTCGAAGCGACGCGGTTTCAACGGCACCGCACCGCCCTCGAGTTTCGACAAGTCCAGCAGGTCCGAGACCAATGCGCCCAGGCGTTCGGTCTGACGGAGCGCAGAACGCATCGTCTCCGGGTCCGGCTGTTGCACACCGTCGACGACATTCTCGAGCATCGCCTGCAATGCCGTTATGGGAGTGCGTAATTCGTGGGACACGTTACCGATCAACTCGCGTCGGTATCGGTCGTCGGCGCCCAGGTCCTCGGCCATCCGATTGAACGCGTGAGCGAGTTCGCCGACCTCGTCGCGGGACGTCGCCCGCACTCGCCTGGAGTAGTCCCCCCTCGCCATCGCCTTCGCCGCGGCTGTCATTTCGCGAAGGGGTGATGTCATTCCGTGCGCCAGTACCTGCGTAACACCCAACGCGACAATCAAAGCCGTCAGGAGCGCGAGTCGGAACGGCTGCTGGGAGGTCAACCAGAAGCCCCCCGAGGCAAACAGCAACGCCGCCATCACCAACAATCCGACCTTCACCTTGAAGGACCGCATCGGATCGAGTGGGCGGGGCCACCGAGCGAAAATCTGCTCTGCGACGCTCATCGCGCCGCATCCCAGGCGTACCCGACACCGTGAACAGTGCGGATCACCGTGGGGCCGAGTTTTCGTCGTAGCGCCTTGACATGGCTGTCGACGGTTCGACTCCCCGCACTCTCACCCCAGCCCCAGATTTCCTCGAGTAGCGCCTCTCGCGGTATCGCGGCCCGTGGTCGTTCCGCGAGATACGCGATCAACTCGAACTCGGTGCGCGTCAGATGTATCGTCTGTGCGCCGCGCCGCACGCGGCGTTCGGTCAGATCGATCACGACGTCACCGAACTCGAGGAGATCGGCGACCGGTCTCGCGGCGCTCTGCGCCCGGTCGGCACGACGAAGCAGTGCGTGAACTCGCGCCACCAACACCCGCATGCTGAACGGTTTACTCAGATAATCGTCGGCACCGACCCCCAACCCGATCAGCATGTCGGTTTCGTCGGCGCGAGCAGTGAGCATCAGAACGGGCACAGGTCGCACGGCCTGGATTCTGCGGCACACCTCGAGGCCGTCGAACCCCGGCATCATCACGTCCAGTACCACCAGGTCGGCACCGATCTCTTCGCAGCGCAGCACTGCGCTCGGACCGTCGAACGCCTGCGTGACGTCGTAGCCCTCGGCGCGCAAGCGTGCTGCGATGGATTCGCAGATAGTGACCTCGTCGTCGACCACGAGTACTTTTCGCCGGCTCATGGAACCGACTGTATTCCGCCGACATGGACGAATCCGGGAGGACTTGTGAAGGTTTTGTGCAGGTTCTGCGGCCGGGCACCCCTGACCGTCGCAACTGCTGCGGTATCCGAAGCGCGCGACGCAATGCCAAGTGCGCGTCGCGGACGCCGCCGGGGTGGGGCGGCGAGCCCCGTCCACCTCGTGTCGTGCGAAAGATCAGGGACATTATCGGGGATTTCCCGGATCTCGGTGGCCCGTTCGATCTATAGGTTCGATTCATGCGCTCACAGATGGTCCACGCCGCGATCGCCGTCGGAGCCACACTGGCGATAGCCGCCTGTTCGACGCTCCAACGATCGATCGACATCCAGGCAGATCTGGATGCGCTCGTCAGATCGGGTGCCGTCGGCGCCATTGCCACTCTCGACGACGGTACCCGGACGTCGGTGACGACCAGTGGTGTACCGAACCGGGCCAACGGCGATTCGATCGGCGACAACTATCGGGTTCGAATCGGCAGCGTCACCGAATCTTTCACCGCAGTGCTGGTTCTACTGTTGGTCTCCGAAGGTCGGATCCAGCTCGACACCCCGATCCAGCGGTATCTTCCGATGCTATCGGGCGACGCACCGTGGCACGGCTCGACGGGCGCAGGCGCGGTCACCGTCCGCCACCTGCTCCAGCACCGCAACGGACCTTCCGAATCCGCCGAGGGGTCGCACAACGGTAGCCGGCCACCGATTGCCGACGACCCTCTCACCGGCGCGATCTCCGTCGCGTTGGACAAGCCTTCGCAGATCGATCCCGGTCCACCGTCCGTCCCCGACTACACAGATGTGGGGACGCTCGTCGAGACGGTGACCGGGCGTAGCTACGCCGACGAGCTTCGCGCCCGGATTCTCGATCCACTCGGTCTACACGACACCTATCTACCCTCGGCCACCGAACAAGACATCCAGGGCGATCACATGACCGGCTACCTGAATCTGCCTGCCGGCCTCACGGACGTCACTCGAATCGAACCGTCCCTCTCCCGACCTGGCAGCGCCCTGATCTCCACCGGCAAAGACCTCAATACTTTCTGGCGCGCCCTACTGGACGGCAAACTGCTGCCGGAGAAGGAACTGGCCGAGATGACCGACTCGGGGTCCGGTATCGAGGCCGACAGTCACCGATACGGCATCGGTGTCGGTGTGACGGAGCTACCCTGCGGAGTCACCTACATCGGCCGGAGCGGTGGAATCCACGGCTACTCCACCCTGTCCGGCGCAACAGCGGATCGCGCATTCACCGTCACGATGACGTCGACGACGAAGACCGCGCCCGATGCCGTCTCGATGCTCACTCACGCGCTCTGCCCCTGATTCGCCGGACTTGTTCGCAGATCACGTCCGCGGGAGTCTTGTCCTGGCGTAGTCCCCGCCAACTGGGATGACGCAGACGACCCGTGTCCGTCCAGTCCATGAACCTCACCTCCCCGACCAGATCCGGGCTGATCCACACCGCCCCCTTGCGGTCCTCGGCAGCAAGCTCATCCTCGAACGGGCTTACCTTCTGCTGCAACGGTTTGAGCCTATCCAACAGGGCATCGAGTTCCCGATCGGTGAACCCGGTCCCGACTCTGCCGACGAAGCGAAGCCCGCGCTCCCCCGGTATCCCCATCAGCAGTGCCCCTATCCCCTGCGCCCGGTTGCCCTGCCCGGTGCGCCACCCGCCGATGACGATCTCCTGAGTGCGCCAGTTCTTCTCCTTGACCCAACTCGAGCCGCGCCGTCCCGGCAGGTACACCGACGCCCGACGCTTGGCGACCACACCCTCCCACCCTGCCTTCGCGCTCACCGCCAACGCGTTCGCACCAGTGCCGTCGACGAGCGGCGGCACGGTCAGATCGACGACCTTGCGCGCCAGGGCGTCGAGCACCAGGCGCCGGTCGGTGTACGACTTACGCACCAGCGACACGCCGTCGAGATAGAGAATGTCGAACGCGAGAAATTCGGGTTCTCCGCCACGCTGGAGAGCACCGAAGTTCGTGACACCGGCCTCGCCGTAGGCCACCACTTCACCGTCGAGAACCACGTCGTGGCCCGCGAGTACGCCTGCCAAGCCGGCGAGCTCCGGGAAGTCGGCGGTCTTGTCGTTTCCGGCCCGACTTCGCAATGACATTGTCCCGGAACGATATTCCAGAATTACCCGAATGCCGTCCCACTTTCCCTCGAAGGCCCACTCGTCCGGGTCCAGACCGTTCACCGTGCCCACACTTGCCAGCATCGGCTCGATGTTCGCCGGAAATTCCGTCCCGAAGCTCGCGCTCTGATCCTTCATCAGGTGCATCAACCACTGGTCGCCCTGGGTACGAATCAAGGCAAACCGGCCCTGAACCCGCTCTCCCGTCAGCCGCACGATCACTTCGTCGTCGCGCCACTTCTCCGTCTCGTAGGTCCCTCGATCCCAGATCGTCATAGTGCCGCCACCGTATTGGCCTTTGGGGATCGTGCCGGAGAAACCCGCGTAGTCGAGGGGGTGGTCCTCGGTGTGGACGGCCAGCCGGTTCTCTCCGACGGCGGTGGGAACGCCTTTCGGGACAGCCCACGAGACGAGTACACCGTCGCGTTCGAGTCGCACGTCGTAGTGCAGACGTCTGGCATGGTGTTCTTGGATCACGAAGGTACTGCCCGCAGTCGGCCTCGGCGCATCAGTCGGAACCGGTTCCGGAGTGCGACCGGCGGCACGCTTGCTCCGATATCGGGTCAACGAGTCCGGAACATCGGTCACATCAACGGAATCCACACCGGCCAGAAGATCACCACTGGACTCGATCCGATCGAGAACCTCGTCGAAGAGCAAGTGCCGCAACGCCGGATCGTCGAGTTCCGACCACTGCCGTGGCGCAGCCACGTACGGTTGATCGCGGCCCCTCATCGAATACGGGGCGATGGTGGTCTTGGCCGGATTGTTCTGGCTCCAGTCCACGAAGACCTTTCCCGCCCGCACCTGGCGTGCCATTGTCGCGGTCACCAGATGCGGGTGAATTTTCTCGAGACCGGTGGCTATCTGTCTGGCGACAGTCGACGCCCCGTGACCGGCCAGCGGCTTGTCGAGCGGGACGTACACGTGGATACCCTTACTGCCGCTGGTCACCGGAAATGCGGTCCATCCCAACGTTCCCACCAGATCGCGGATCGAGCGCGCCACCTCGGCACACTCCGGCAGTGCGACGCCCTCTCCCGGGTCGAGGTCGAACACCAGGCGTGTTGCCGGGCCACGGTCCGATCCCTCGAACCGCCATTGCGGTACATGCAGTTCCAATGCGGCCTGTTGTCCCAACCACGCCAATGACGCGACCGAGTCGAAGATCGGATAGGTCGCGATGCGGTCCGAATGTTGCAGCGCAGCGCGCGTCAGCCATGTCGGTGCCGACGCTGCGAGGTTCTTCTCGAAAAAGGACTGCCCACCGAGCCCGTTGGGCCAACGCTTGCGGGTTCCCGGTCGACCGACGACGTGGGGAATCAGCACCGCGGAGATTCGAGTGTAGTAGTCGATGACGTCGGCTTTTGTGGTCCCACTTTCCGGATAGAGAACCTTTCCCAGATTGGTCACGGGCACCGCGATACCGTCGAACGTGATCTGGCCTCGATCCGTGATCGCCATCGTCCTATTCTGCGCGCTCACCGCGCGCACGCAACCTCCCCGCCGACCGAAACAAATCTGCTCGATCCAAAATCTGCTCTCGCCGGCCCGCGACCGGCACACTGAGATTCCCACCGGAAAGGAGCACAGCGTGTCGATGGGGAGTACGTCCGGATTGTTCGCGGACAACAACTGGCGCATGTTCGCCACCTGCAAGACGGTGGATCCGGCGGTGTTCTACTCGCCGGGCGACGAGCGCGGGCGAAATCGGGCCGCACGGGAGAACTCGGCCAAACAGGTCTGCTATCGGTGCCCGGTCATCGCCGAATGCCGCGGATTCGCGTTGAGTACCGGCGAACCACACGGCGTCTGGGGTGGAATGACGCCGACGGAACGGCTGGCTCTACGGAAAAATGCTGCCTGACAATCATCGCTTTTCGGGCCCGAAGTACACAAAGAAGTCGCCCGAACAGGCAAGATGGCAGCCATGACACGAACTGCGCTGACCGCGACTGCGATCCTCGCTCTCACTTTCCTGCTGGGCTCGTGCACGTCCGGCCCCGAGGTGAGCACCGCTGCGGCCGATCCCACCACCACGGTGCCCGAGGCGTTCACCAAGGTGCCGTCCACCACTGCGGTCACCACGTGTGGGCCGGCCAGCGGCACGACTCGCGAAAGCGGCGTCCTCACCGTTGGGACCGATTCGCCCGCCTACGCCCCGTGGTTCATCGACAACGATCCGTCCAACGGCAAAGGATTCGAGGGCGCTGTGACCCGCGCCGTGATCGAGAAGCTCGGGTACACGACCGACCAGGTACGGTTTGTCGCCGTACCTTTCAACGACGCATTGTTGCCAGGCCCCAAGACTTTCGACTTCGACGTCAATCAAGTGACGATCGCCGGTGACCGCCGAGACGCCGTGGATTTCAGCTCCCCCTACTACGCCGTCGCCCAGTCGGTGGTGGCGCTACGCGGCACCGAAGCGGCAGACGCGAAGAACCTTACCGATCTGTCCGGTTACCGTCTGGGGGCTCAGATCGGATCGACCAGCCTCGCCGCGATCACAGACACCATCGCACCTCGCACGGCCCCAAGGGAATTCGCGACCACCGACGACGCGAAGGCGGCACTCTCCGCAGGCGAGATCGACGCTCTGGTGGTCGACATCCCCACCGGATTCCAGATCGCCGACCACGATCTGCCACAGTCGACCATCGTCGGTCAGTTTCCCCGCCCCAACGCGGTCACCGAGTTCTTCGGATTCGTCCTCGAGAAGAACAGCCCTCTCACCGCCTGCGTGTCGGCTGCTGTCGATTCGCTGTATGCGGACGGCACTCTGGAAGGACTGGCCACCGACTGGATCACCGACAGCGCGAATGTCACAGTCCTCGAATGATGGGCGAAATCAACCGATGCGAGCATTGATCGCATCGGCGAACACGGTCGGGATGTCTGCGGGCGTCTGCGCGAAATAGCTGCGCCCGCCGGTCACTTCCGATATCTGTTCGAGGATATCGGTATCGGCATCATGGGAGACGCCGATGGTCACAACGTGGACGGGCCGCATCGGATCTTGTTCCGCGGTAAGGGTGTCGAGCAATTCCTGACGCGAGATACTGGCGGAATCGTCGTTGGCCCCGTCCGTCAACAGGATCACCACGTTGATCGAACCCGGATCGTATTCATGCTGCAGAGCACGATATGCCGCGATCACCGTGTCGTACAAGCCCGTTCCACCGCCGACGAGTGCGGGCAGATCGTTCACCTGCGCCAAGAGCGCGGCCCGATGGTCGGCCTGCCCTTCCGGTGCGTCCATCCGACGAACAGGCTCCAATTGCCGATAGTCCGTGCCGTCCCCCAGCTCGATCGAGAAGGCCCACAAACCCAGCTGCGCATCTGGCGGAAAGAATTCGATGGCGTCGGCGCCTGCCTTCGACGTCGCTGTCATCCGGGTGACCCCGTCTTGCACGTAGTCCATCGATCCGGACACGTCGACCACGGCCAGTGCCCGCAGCGGGCGCATCAAGAGTTGGGACTGGGCCACGACGGCGGAGAAGTACTCGGGGTCCGGCCGCGGCAACATCTCGACCCAGCCCACACCGTCGACACCCAACCTGTCGCGATCCGGACTGCGAAACCCCGAGCCGGACAGCACCGATCGACCCGTCGGTGACGACAATGCCTGCGCCAGTACCCGGCCCGCCTCGGCGACAGCGGGCGATGCGGCCTCGGGGGAATCGCCCGATCCGACAGCTGCCAACGGATAGTCCATGAACACCGAGTGCGATGCCGGTACCCATGCGGACAGAACGGTGTCCGGATGCGTCGATCGGTACACCTCGAACGCCTGCTCCGTCGCGACCGCCGTACCGCCCGATGTCGCGACGGCCTCGATCCGGCCGGTCGATCCGGAGGTCGCGGGGTCGTCGACTGCCGTTCGCAGTGCAGGCACCAGTTTCTCGGCCACCGACGCGGCGTCCTCACCGCGTGCGTGTGCCTCGACGACCATCGCGACCACCGGCGCATTCGACACTGCACTGGCCGCCGGGTTACCGAGCAGAACACCGTCGTCGGCGAGCATGTCCGACCAGTTCGTGGGCTGTGCTGCGCTCGCCGAGACGGTGACCACCGGCGTCGACGCAATCGACGGGCCGAGTTCGACGACGGAACTGCCTGCACCGCTTGCTCGGCCCAGCCACTCACGCGAATCGGGTATCCACAATGTCGGGCCAGTGCCCGCCGTGGTCAGATCCGAAAACGCTCGGCCCGAGTCGCGAGGTGTCACCGACAACGTCGAACATCCCAGATCGGCGGCCGGAATTGCGGCGACGATCGTTTCGACCGCCGAGGCGATGGTGGGATCCACGACGAGTGGAACGTCAGCGCAGACGGGTTGTGGTGCTGCGGCCGCGCTGGGGACAGGGCCGGACCTCGCACCGATCTCTCGGAAAGTGGCGGTGAACGCTACCGTGCCGGCCAGTGCGATCACCGCCAGTACACCCACGAGGATCTGCACGGATCGAGGCATCGCCCCGGAGGCCGGCCCCTCCCCGTCGCGACCAGACATGATCGATTCCTTTCCGGCGCAAACCAAATCGGATCGACATTAACAAACCGGCGACCTGTTCACGTGGCTCGAAAGAAACCTCGCGTGAGTTGTCCGGATTGCGATCTCGTTCAGGTGTATACCTGAACGAACTTGTCCAGTGACTTCTCCACGTCGCCCTTGAGCGCCCGCGCCACGCTGGAGCCGATCGGGCCGAACAGTGGAGCGCCGCCCAATTCGACGGTCAACGACAGTTCGCTGCCCTCACCCGACGGAGTCACCTCCAGCTGGAGACCGAGCTTCACCCCACCTTTGCCGTCGCCTTTGAGTGAAATCGACCTGGGCGGGTCGTACTTCTTGATGATCCACTTGACCCGATTTCGCAACCCCTTGACGCTGACAACCGAACTGATCTCGGTACCGACTGCAAGCTGCTCCGGCAGATCCCCACGCCACCCGTCGTGGACGACGAGCCAACTTTCGTAACCGCTCAAATCGGACGCTTTGTCCCAGGCTTCCTGTGGCGGAAGAGGAATGTAGTGTTTTGCAGTCAGCTTGGCCATAGGGCCACAATAAAGCCCGTGCGCCTTTCTTGTTACCTGAAGTATCAGAAAGGCGCACGGGGGGCGTAGCCCTACTCAGTGGCTGACGGCCTTCTCGACGCCGACGCCGGTCAGGGACCGCACTTCCATTTCGGCCTGCTTGGCCGGATCTTCGAGCTTCTTGCGGCCGAGGTAGGTTCCGACGATACCGAGCAAGAAGGCCAGCGGGATCGAGACGATGCCGGGGTTCGCGAGCGGGAACCAGGCGAAGTCCACGGTCGGGAACATCGACGACGGCTTACCGGAGACGGCGGGCGAAAACACGATCAGCGTCAGGCAGCTGATGAGACCGCCGTAGATGCTGAAGAGCGCGCCGGTGGTGTTGAACTTCTTCCAGAACAGCGAGTACAGCAGAGTGGGCAGGTTCGCCGACGCCGCCACGGCGAAGGCCAGCGCCACCAGGAATGCGATGTTCTGGCCCATGGCCATGATTCCGAGCACGATCGACACGAGCCCGATGACCACCACGGTGATACGGGAAACCTTGACCTGCTGTTCTTCGGTTGCGTTGCCGCGCTTGATGACACTGGCATAGATGTCGTGGGCAAACGACGCCGACGCGGTGATCGCGAGTCCCGCGACGACGGCGAGGATGGTCGCGAATGCGACGGCCGAGATGATGCCGAGGAAGATCGTGCCGCCCAACTCGAAGGCCAGCAACGGTGCCGCGGCATTCTCCTTGCCCGGTGCCGCCAAGATGACGTCGGGGCCGACCATCTTGGCCGCACCGTATCCGAGCACCAGCGTGAACAGGTAGAAGGCGCCGATCAGCGCGATGGCCCACGTCACGGAACGGCGGGCTTCCTTCGCGGTGGGCACCGTGTAGAAGCGCATCAGGACGTGCGGGAGTCCGGCCGTACCGAGGACCAGAGCGATTCCGAGAGAGATGAAGTCGAGCTTCGTCATTCCCGTCAGGCCGTACTTGGCGCCTGGCGCGAGAACATCGCGTCCGGCAACAGCCTCGTTGGTCGAGTTGCTGACCACGCTCTGTGCGTCGGCGAGGAGCTGGGAGAAGTTGCCACGCACTGCCAGGAGCACCAGGACGAACATCACTCCGGCGCCCGCCACCAGGAGAACCGCCTTGACCATCTGCACGTACGTCGTGCCCTTCATACCGCCGACCAGTACGTAGACGATCATGAGCACACCGACGACGGCGACGACGATGCCCTGCCCGACCTTGCCGTCGATGTTGAGTAGTAGCGCGACCAGGCCGCCTGCGCCCGCCATCTGCGCCAGCAGGTAGAACAGCGACACCGCAAGGGTGGACAACGCTGCGGCCATCCGGACCGGACGCTGCTTGAGCCGGAAGCTCAGCACGTCAGCCATGGTGAATCGTCCGGTGTTCCTGAGCAATTCGGCCACCAGGAGCAACGCAACCAGCCACGCGACCAGGAAGCCGATGGAGTACAGGAAGCCGTCGTAGCCGTATACCGCGATGGCTCCGGCGATTCCGAGGAACGATGCCGCGGACAGGTAGTCGCCCGCGATGGCGAAACCGTTCTGGGGACCGGTGAACTGTCCACCACCGGTGTAGAAGTCGGACGCCTTCTTCGTCGTGCGGCTGGCGCGAATCACCAGCGTCATGGTGACGACCACGAAGGCGAGGAAGATCGCGATGTTGAAGGCCGGATTACCCACGTCCGTCCCGGATGCGGCGAGAGTGGTGATCATGATGCGGGTCCCTCCAATTCCTCACGGATGGCGGCTGAGCGTGGATCAAGTTCGCGGCCTGCGAATTTCACGTACAGCGCCGTGATCAGAAAGGTGGTCACGAACTGGCCGAGACCGAGAATGATGCCGAGGTTGACGTTGCCGATCACCTTGGTGGCCATGAAGTCATGGGCGTAGGTCGCCAGTAGGACGTACACCGCGTACCAGAGCAGGAAGAATGCGGTGACGGGGAAAACGAACTTACGTAGGCGAGAGCGAAGTTCCTGGAACTCGGGGCTCGCTTGCATGTCTGTGAATGCCTGGGCATCCGGGGTACGGCGTTCCGGTGCCGCCCCCTCACTGACTTCTGCTGTGGACACTGCCGGCTCCTCGCCTCAGGTGTGAACTGAACTACGTGCAGACACTAGTGAGATCGGAGTCACAGAAAGAGCCTGTGGCGGCAGTCACACGACGAGCAGTCGAGTCGTGCGCCCAACGGTCAGCTCGACACGACCAACGGCACCTCGAGATGCGCCGACTCGATCAGGGTCCGCGCAGATCGTCGACCCGGTCCGAGCCCATCCCGAGGCGTTCGGGGGCGTGCATGCGAGTGAAGATTCGGCCGATATCCGCTGGTACGTGCTTGGCCGAGAGTTTGCTGACCGCCACCATGACGGTGAAGGCCAACGGAACACTGACCGCAGCCGGGAAGGCGAACACCGCAGCCGGCCAGCCACCGGCCACCGACTCCGACAATCCGCCGAGCACCGACACTGTCGCAGCCACGCCGGCGACGAGCCCACCGACCACCATCCCCGCACCGGCACCGACAGCGGTGAGCCCACGCCACCAGATACCCAGAAGCAACAACGGACACAGCGTGGACGCCGCGACAGCGAACACCAGCCCGACCGTACGCGAGAGATCCACGGACACCACCGCCAAGGACAACACCAGAGCGATGACGCCCGCCGACAACGCTGCCAACCGGAAATCCAGGATCCTGCCACGCATCATGTCGGTGCTGATCACTCCGGCGATGCTGACCAACAACCCGGACGACGTGGACAAGAACGCGGCTATCGCACCGGACGCGACCAACGCAGCAGCCAGTTGTCCACCCAGCCCGGTGAACACCGAACCCGGCAGCAGGAGCACCGCGGCGTCGGACGTACCGGTGATCAGGAGTTGCGGCACGTACAGTCTGGCGAACACCCCCAGTAGCGTCGGGAACAGGTAGAAGACACTGACCAGGCCCACCACCGCGAGCGATGTCAACCGTGCTGTCCGCCCGTCCGGGTTGGTGTAGAACCGCACCAGCACGTGCGGAAGCCCGAGTGTCCCGAGGAACGTCGCCAGAATCAGCGAATACACCTGATACGTCGGGTGCGGACCGCCGAATCCCCACCCCGGCGAAATCCAGTCGGAATTGCGAGCGGGCGCGCCGGCCACGACCGGCACCGCCGCACCGGAATCGAGAATCATCGACATTCCCGCGCCCAGAGTGTGCCTGCCCGGCTCGAGCCGGACACTTCCGTCGACCTCGTAGCCGTCGACGGTACCGCCGCGTACGGTCACCGGGTCCGATACCTGCACCACCACGTCGGTGGTGATCTCCACCGTGGTCTGCTCACTCACCGTCGGCGGAGCCGGAGCGCCCACGTCGTGCCCACGATCGTTGCCGAAGAAGTAGAAGATCAGAGCGAGGGCGGGAATCGCGACTGCCGACAGTTTGAGCCAGTACTGGAACGCCTGCACGAACGTGATGGACCGCATACCGCCGCCGACGACGTTCGCGATGACGATGATCCCTACCGCCGCGCCCCCGATCCAACTCGGCACGCCGAGAAGGATGTTGAGTGTCAGTCCGGCGCCCTGGAATTGCGGGATCAGATACAGGATGCAGACGATCGAGACGACCAGCATCGCCAACTTACGCAACCTCGGCGACCCCAGCCGAAACTCTGCGAAGTCCGGAACCGTGTACGCCCCGGACCGGCGTAGTGGTGCGGCCACGAACAACAGCAATGCCAGGTATCCGGCGGTGAAACCGATCGGGTACCAGAGTGCGTCGGCGCCGTACTTCGCTACCAGGCCCGCAACCCCGAGAAATGATGCAGCCGAAAGATACTCACCGGAGATGGCCATCGCATTCCATCCCGACCCGACGGATCTGGACGCGACGAGAAAATCGGAAGTAGTGCGGGCCAGGCGCACCCCGTAGATTCCTACCGCGACCGTCGCCACCGCGGCGATGACGATGCCGAACACTGTCAGCACCGGAATCGGTTGCCCGTACACCTCGGCGCTCAGTCGTCGACCAAGTCGACGAAATCCTGCTCGTTGCGGTCGGCGCGACGCACGAACACCCACCCGGTGATCAGCAGCAGCGGGTACACCGCCCCACCCATCACCAGCCACGGCAGCCGGATGCCGAACACCGCTATGTCCGACAGATCCGGAAACAGGTTCGTCAGCAGTGGCACCGCGCACAACAACCCGGCCGCGACCACGGCCAGTCGGATGGCAAGGCCGAGCTGTGCCCGAACCAGACCGCGAATCATCGCGTCACCGACCTCGGTCTGCTCCTGCACCTCCACCCGGGTGCGTACGATTCGGGCGCCGCGACGCTGCGCCAGCACCACCCGTTCGCGCGGCGGGTTCGGTTGCGTCGTCATCGCGCTGACCAACTCTGTTTGGGGGCACGCACCAACCGGTCCTTGAGTTCGCGGGTGTGCCGCCGGCTGACCGGCAACTCCACCGCGGGTTGGTCTCCGTGTGCTCGTAAGCTGACGACCAATCCGCTACCGACGGTCCGAATTCCGGTCACCAACGCAAGCGAGACCAGGTACGAGCGGTGCACGCGCAGAAACCCGGCGTCAGCCCACCGCGATTCGAGAGTCGAGATCGGGATCCGTACGAGATGCGACCTCCCGGGCGTGTGCAGGCGAGCGTAGTCACCGTCCGCCTCCACCCATTCCACCGACGAGCGTTGCACCAACGTCGTCACCCCGCCGAGCTCGACCGGGATCACCTCGTCACTGGGCGCGACGGCAGCCGGGGCCGTCGTCTTGTTCCGGCCGGCCAGATCGACTATCCGTTGAACTGCCTGTGACAGGCGTTCCTCCCGTAGCGGTTTGAGGAGGTAGTCCACTGCGCCCAGATCGAAAGCCGACACCGCCCGGTCGTCGTGTGCGGTGACGAAGACGACCGGTGGCGGCGTCGCGAAGTTCGACAGAATCCCGGCCAGCTCCAGACCGTCCAGACCAGGCATGTTGATGTCGAGGAACACCGCATCCACTTCGGTGGAACGCAGAATACGAAGCGCCGTCGTAGCGTCCGACGCGGGGTGCACGGCCGCGATCGACTCTTCTGCGCGCAGCAGAAATGCCAGCTCGTCGAGAGCTGGTTTCTCGTCGTCGACGGCGAGAACCGTCAGCTGGGCACCTACGTCAGTCTCGTTCACAACACGTCCATATTCGCATGAGCGTCGTGGGCTGATCGACGAAGGCGCGAATCAGACTCGAATACCCTGTTTGAACTTGGGCACTCGCATGCTCACCTTGGTGCCGGCCCCCGGAGCGGTTTCCACGACCAACCCGTAGTCGTTGCCGAAGGCCGCACGTAGCCGGTCGTCGACGTTGGCCAACCCGACGTGTGCCGCCTCCTTCGCGCTCGGCCGTCCACCGCCGGATTCGACGGCGTCCAGGGAACCCGAACGCAACAGCTCCGGATCCATCCCGACCCCGTCGTCCTCCACGCTGATCACACAGTCCGGGCCCTCGTCGGCGGCGACGATACTGACCGTTCCCCCCTCGGGCTTACCGGAGATGCCGTGCCGTACCGCATTCTCGACCAGCGGTTGCAGGGCCAGGAACGGAAGGACGACGTTGAGGACTTCGGGGGCCACCTGAAGTCTGACGTTCAAGATCTCGCCGAACCTGGCCCGCTCGAGCGTCAGGTAGCGGTCGATGTTGCGGAGCTCGTCGGCCAGCAACGTGAACTCACCGGCCGAGCGGAAGGAGTACCTCGTGAAATCGGCGAACTCGAGCACCAACTCCCGGGCCCTGGCCGGATCGGTGCGCACGAACGACGCCACGGTGTTGAGTGCGTTGTAGATGAAATGGGGGCTGATCTGTGCCCGCAACGCCCGCACCTCGGCCCGATCGAGCCTCGCGCGCGACGCGTCCAGATCGGCGAGCTCGATCTGACTGCACGCGTAACGAGCCACCTCGGTGACCGCGCCCAACATGCCGGGCCACGGATCCTCGGTGACGACGATACCGAGCACGCCCACCACCCCGGTCTCCTCGATGTGCAGCGGCTGGGCGATCACCGCACGCACCGCCTGATCACCACTGCCCCTGACCAATTCGGCATGAGTGACGAGCACTCGACGCTCCCCCTCGATCGCGCGGATCGCCGCGTGCCGGAACTGTTCGGACATCGACTCGTACGGGCCGTTCCAGGCCAACAACTCGCCCGCCCCATCGGCTATACCGAGTGCGGCTCCGCCGGTCAGTTCGCGCAGATGCGGCGCGGCTTCGACGGCCGAACCTCGATCGAGCCCACGTCGAAGTGGCCGGGCCGCAAGCGATGCCGTGTGCAGAGTCGCGTGAACCGCTCTTTCGGTCGGCGTCGTGATTTGACGGCGGGTACGCATCCAGACTGCGGTCAACGCGACCGCAAGAGCCAGGGCGAGCACTGTCAGGAACACGATCACGGACGGGCTCACTGCCGGCTCTCCCCGATCCTGCGCGCCTCGTCGAGTTTCCTGATCAAAGTCTTCGGCGCCACCCGCCCGGTAGGCGTCCTCGACTATTTCGGCGACGTCCTCCCACAGCTCGTCGCCCGGCGCAGGCACGTCCAGATACACCCCTACCCACCCCCGTCCACCGACATACGGCGGCGCGAAGAACGTCGACGCGTCGGCGGTGAGCCACCGGTCCTGAGCTCCCGGCGGAGCGGCAGCCCAGATCGCGATCCGATCGTCGTGATGGTGATCGGCAAAGCAGAGGAACTGCGGCGCCTTTCGGACGAACCACGCCGGTCCACCGTGGCTCGTCCGTTCCGTCACCTCCGGCAATTCGAGCGCGAGCACACGTATCCGGTTCAAGGGTGGCGCCATGTCACGTGCCACAAGTGCTCGGTGCAGGCAGACCCGCGAATCGGTCGTTCACCCAGGCAACCGCATCCGGGACGGCGGCGCGGTCGTTGTGTCCTTCACCTGGACGGCTCACGAACTCGATCACGTCCCCGTCGGCGCACGCCCGCGCCACCGCCGCCTCGGTCCAGGCCGGAAGAATGACGTTGTCGTTACCGCCGACCACCACGTACATCGGCCCGTCTGCGCGGCCCCGGGGCAGTGCGATGTCACTGAGCCAGCCGTGAATTCGATCCGCGGCAGCCTGATCGACCGGCTTGGTGTCGTTCTGGGTGACCTGGCCCGCAAGCGCGAATTTCTCGCCCGCCCGCGCCGTCAAGCAGGACGACAGAAGTTCGTAGTTGTCGAGAAACGCGCCGTGCACGTAATCGGCGACGTCGAGTTCCGGGTGGCTCATCGACAACCCTTGCAGCAGATAAGGAAACAGAAGTTGCTGCGGGATGGACAGAGCCACGTCTGGGCCCGTCGCGACGATCGGTGACACGTCGGCCGCGGGCGAGAGATTTGCCGAACCGACGAAGTCCAGACCGTCGCCGTACTGCTTCGCGTTCTCGGCAGCAGCCCACGACGCCTGACCACCTTGCGAGGCACCGAGACTCGCCCAGCGCGTGGACGTGTCGGGGACCACGTTGCGAGCAGCGCGCACCGCGTCGATCACGTTGAAGGCGGCGGTGTCGGGTTCGAGGTACGGATGATCTCCGGGGGTGCCGAGCCCCTCGAAGTCCGACACTGCAACCACGTACCCCGCTTGTAGGAGCGCAGCGACCATGCCGACCGTGCCGAACAGGGTCGGCGATGCGGACGGTGCGCAGTCGTCGGAGATGCCGGTGGTCCCGTGCCCGACGGACACGATCGGCCAGCCTCCGTCCGGCGCGTTACCCGCCGGTGTGAACACCGTGCCCGATACTCTCGTCGCACCCCCGTCGATGCCGGAGGTGGAGCCGTAGAGGATCTTCACCGCACTCGCACCGGTGGCTGTGACATCAGTGGACGCCGCGAACGGTTGCTGCTCGAACACCTGCCCGCGCGTCGCGTCGGGACCGGTGTCGGACACCGATGTCACCGATCCCGCGCTGTCGGTCGTGGTGCCGGTAGTGGACTCGGGCGTGGTCGAACATCCGACCCCGAAGGCCAGCGCGCCTGCCAGCACCATCGCCCATCCGCCACGCCGAACACCGCTACCCCTTGACGTCATCTCCCGCAATCTCCTCTACTTTCCGGTATCCGCGTCGTCGGCCGATCGGGCGCGCCTACGCCGTAACCGTTCTTCCGCGGCCGCTTCTTCGATGTCGAGTCCTTCCAACACGGTACGCAACACCTCGTCGTCGAGATCACCGTCGTCGCGCGCGGCAATCAACGCCACCCGCTGCGCGCGCAACGACTGATGCCGGAACTTGTCGAACAACGCGCCTGCCTTGCGCTGCACCACCTGACGGTCGGAGTCGTCGTCGGCCTCCTGCAGTTGCAGCCGGGCCTGCATCGACCGCCGCACCCGATCCATGACGTCGTGAAGTTCGGCTCGGTCGATTCCCGCAGGCAGGTTCTTCGACGCATCGGCCAGCGCTTTCTCGCCGGCTTGACGGGAGATGTTGCGCGCCAATTCCATTTGTTCCCGATCGCGTAGCACCTCGTACGGGTCTGCGACGTCGAGACGTCGAATGATGAACGGTAACGTCGCCCCCTGGATCAACAGGGTGCCGACGGCGACGACGAATGCGATCGCCTGGATGACGCCACGACCGGGAAACGGGTCGCCGTTGGCTACGGTGAACGGAATACCGCCTGCTGCGGCCAGAGTCACCACGCCGCGCATCCCCGCCCAGGACACCACCACGTTCTGTTTCCAGCTGAGTTGTTTCTGGCGAAGCCCGCGCCGAAACGTCACCCCGAATCGCACCCGGGAGTAACTCAGGAACAGCCACACCGGCCGGATCACGATCACCACACCCAGAACGGCGAAGCCGTAACCCAGTACGTGCAGGAACGGCAGACCGTTCGACACCACGTCGTCGATCACGAAGCTCAACTGCAGACCCATGTAGGCGAAGACGAACATCTCGAGCAGGGTCTCCAGGCTCGACCACACCGATCGTTCCTGCAGACGGGTCATGATGGAGGCATCGGTGGAATAGTGCCCGATCACCAGACCTGCGACGACGACGGCGAGCACCCCGGATGCGTGCAGTTCCTCGGCCGCCAGGTATGCCGCAAACGGAAGCACCAGTCCCAGACCGGTTTCCAGTGGCGAGTCGTACATCCGGGACCGGACGAACTTGACGACGAAAGCCATCACCAGACCGATCACGACACCGCCGACCACCTCGTACGCAAAGAACAGCAGCGGTGAATCGGTGACGATTCGAGTGCCAGCCACGGCCGACACGGCCACGGTGAACAGGGTCAGCGCGGTGGCGTCGTTGACGAGCCCTTCGCCGGTCAGGATCGCGATGACCCGTTTGGGCAGGCCCAACTTCTGGCCTACGGCGACGGCGCTGACGGCGTCGGTGGGAGCGATCACCGCACCCAACACCAGGGCGGCACCGATGGTGAACTCCGGCACCATCCACTCCGCGAAGAATCCGACCGCGAAGGCCGTCACCAACACCATGCCGACGCCCAGGCGCAGAATCGGTGCCAGGTTTCGTTTGAACGTCGCTACCGAGAATTTGAGTGCAGCCGAATACAACAGCGGTGGAAGCACCACACTCAAAATGACGTGCGGGTCGAGTTCGGGTCTGGGCATCCCCGGTAGGAACGACGCCGCTGATCCGACTGCCACCAATACGAGCGGGGCCTGAAGATTGCGGCGGTTGGCGAGCCCGGTCACCGCTATCGCGGCGATGACGACCAGCAGAATCCAGGTGAAGTTCACCGGTCCATTGTGCCCGTCCGAGCTGTGCCCGTCCGAGCTGTGCCCGTGTGAATGCTGCCCGGACGACGACTATCGAGTGGGAAGAACTGCGCCCGTGGGAACCGGCGAAGATTCCCACGGGCACACGATGCTCTCAGTTCTTGTCGGGAACCGCCTTCTTCGCAGCTTCCGCCGCCTTCTCGATCTGATCGCCGTACTTGCCACCGGTCTTGTCGTCGGCAATATCGGCGACCTTGTCGATGGCGCCGTGAACCTTGTCGGAGTTCTCCGTGGCCAATTCCTGACCCTTTTCGACAAGTCCCTTGACGTTGTCCAGGAATCCCATGTCCGTATCCTTTCCCGGTGCTCACGCACGTGTACGGCGGAATCGAACGTCCGCTCCGGTCGATTCTCACAGGTTCGACTTCGATTCGCCAGATTCGGGACCGAGATGCCGGGCTTGCGTCGAACTCGAGATATCATTAACCCGGCAATAGCTGATTGCCGTGAAGCCATGTCGACAGGTGACCGGATTGACAGCACAACCGAGTGCGCCCCGAGCGCGCACCTGCCCCGTCGCCGCTACTTATGCCGAGTGGTGGGAAAGTCGCTCCGAATACAACTGGCTTCCACGGTTCCTCGACACCCGCAACCTGACCGGTCCCGGACGCAAAATCGTCGCGCTCTGGTGTGTTCTGATTGCACTACTCGCCGCCACCATGCAGTTGAGCGACTTCGGCGCTGATTCGGTTTTCGCCCGAACAGTGCTGGCGACAGGAACACTCACCGGTTTGGCTGCCGGCGTCTTCTGGTCGGGAAACAAACCGTGGCCACGGCGGGGCCAGTCGATCGTGTTCGTGCTGTGGGCCGACCTCTGGCTGGCGATCACACTGTTCTTCGGGATTCGCACCGCGTTCGTCGGGGCCATGGGCTGCACGCTGTTCGTGATCATCGGGTTCTACGTCGCCCTCGTCCACAGCCCCCGCATCGCAGTGGTGCACCTGAGCTGGGCGATGCTCGTGTGCACGGCGTTGACTGCCCGCGCCGTGCGCGAACCCGGCAACGACTTCTGGGTAGTGGTCAACATGTATCTGACGATCTCGTGCGTGATCGTCTCGACTGTGTGGGCACTACAGATGGTGTGGAAACGCCTGACCGACGACGTTCGGAACTCTCGTCGCGACTACCTCACCGCAACACTGAACCGTCGTGGACTCCAGGACGAAGCCGAATATCTTCTACAGGACGACCGGCATCGGACCAAAGCGCTGATGGTTCTGCTGATCGACGTCGATTCGTTCAAACGACTCAACGACACCCACGGTCACGGCGCCGGGGACGACGCGTTGACCGCGGTGGCCGACCGGGTGGTGGCCGCCGCCGGTCCCGAAGCGGTGGTGGCGAGGATCGGCGGTGACGAATTCGTCGTCCTGCGCACCGTCGAGCGCGACGACATCGAGCAGGTAGCCGTGGACATCCATTCGTCGGTCTCCTCTCCTGCCGATCCGTTTCCGGTCTCGGCGAGCACCGGCGTCAGCGTCTACCTGCCGACCGATACCGCCCTTCCCGAACGCGCCGTGAACTCGTTGATCGACTACGCGGACAACGCCATGTACCGGGCGAAGAAGCGTGGGGGAAACCGTATCGCCTGGGTTCAGATGCTCTCGCGTTGATCGAGGCTAGCGCGCACCTACTTCTTCGTGTTCGGGCCCGGCCGAGTCGTCGGCGGTCGCGAAGAACTTCCGCTTCTCGCCCTTGAGCCTGGCACCGATCCAGGAAGACAATTCGACGCCGACGATGCCCACCGCGCCCACGGCGATCGCGAGTGTGGTCGCGCCGACGTTACTCGGGTCCAACTTGAAGAATTCGCGGGTGAAGGACAATCCGAACAGCAGCAGGTATCCGGCCACCGAGCCCCCGATGAGCACCAGCTTCCACCACACGTACGGTCGAGCCACGACGGCAAGCACCCAGACCGCGATCATGATCAACGTGATCAGCGCACTCGTACCGGCCTGCATCTTCTCGACCTCGGTCTGATCCGGACCCTGGTAGGCGAAGACGTACGTGACGAAGGTCGCCACACCGATGATGACGCCGGACGGCAATGCCAACCGCAGCACACGGGCCACGAAGCCGGTGCGAGCCCGCTCGTTGTTCGGAGCGAGCGACAAGATGAACGCCGGGATGCCGATCGTGAACCACGCGGCGATCGTGACGTGCCGGGGCAGGAACGGGTACGGCAGTGCCTCGAAATCGAAGGCCTGCGACAGCACACCGGTGATACCGATCAAGAACGCGAGCACCACGGAGTAGACGGTCTTGGTCAGGAACAGGTTCGAGACTCGCTCGATGTTGCCGATCACTCGGCGACCTTCCGCGACCACGTACGGCAATGTCGCGAACTTGTTGTCGAGGAGCACGATCTGGGCCACCGCGCGAGTAGCCGGGCTACCGGAGCCCATCGACACTCCGATGTCCGCGTCCTTGAGGGCCAGCACGTCGTTCACGCCGTCGCCGGTCATCGCAACGGTGTGACCGCGAGACTGCAGAGCCGAGACCATCGCGCGCTTCTGATCCGGGCGGACGCGACCGAAGGTCGTCGCCTCCTCGAGGGTGTCCGCCAACTTCTCCTGATCGTCTGGCAAACTGCGAGCATCAATCGGTCGATCGCCGCCCGCCAGTCCCAACGAACCGGCAACCGCACCCACCGAGACGGCGTTGTCGCCGGAGATCACCTTGACGGCGACCTTCTGATCGGCGAAAAATTCCAGCGTCTCCCGCGCGTCCGGGCGAACCTTCTGCTCGAGAACCACCAATGCCTGCGCAGTGACCGTGCCGGGCGCGTTCGCGTCGTCGACGGGAAGGTCACTACTGCCGAGCATGAGAACCCGCAGCCCGGTGGAACCGATTTCCTCGGCCTTACGGGCCATCTCCGACGCCGGGTCCAGCAGGACGTCGGGCGCACCGAGTACCCAGTTGCCATTGCTGCCGAACGACTGGCCGCTCCACTTCTTCGCCGACGAGAACGGCGCCACCGCAGTGGCGTTCCCCCAGCCGGCGTCGTCGGAGAGAGATTCCGCTATCGCGAGCACACTCGCGTTGGGGCGCGGATCGGATGCCGCCATCGCGCCCAGAGCCGCCTTGATCGTGGACTCGTCGAGCGCGCCGTCGGCGAGCTCGAGATCCGACAGGCGCATGCCGTTCTCGGTGAGCGTTCCGGTCTTGTCCGCGCAGACGACGTCGACGCGCGCGAGGCCTTCGATGGCGGGCAGTTCCTGAACGAGGCACTGGCGCTTGCCCAATCGGATGACACCCACCGCGAACGCGATCGACGTCATCAGGACCAGTCCTTCGGGGACCATCGGAACCAGCGCCGCCACCATGCCGTTGAGTGCGGGGCGAATCGGGAGGCCGATCGTGAACAGCTGGTTGTAGATGATCAGTGCACCCGCCGGAATCATCAAGTAGGTGATGAACTTCAAGATGCGATCGATACCGCTGCGCAGTTCGGAATGGACCAGGGTGAACTTGCTGGCTTCCTCGGCCAACTTCGCCGCGTACGCGTCGCCACCGACCTTCGTGGCCCGGTAGGCGCCGCTGCCTGCAGCGACGAAGCTGCCGGACAGAATCTGATCGCCCACCGCCTTGTGCACCGGATCGGCCTCACCGGTGAGCATCGATTCGTCGACCTCGAGACCGGCGGCCGAGACCACTTCACCGTCGACGACGATCTGATCGCCGGATCCGAGCTCGATGATGTCGTCGAGGACAACGTCTTTCGGCGCCATCGCTGCTGCGGCACCGTCACGCCGGACGACCGGCTTGGCCTGGCTGACTATCGCCAGCGCGTCCAGGGTCCGCTTGGCGCGGATCTCCTGGATGATGCCGATGCCACTGTTCGCGACGATCAGCAGACCGAACATGCCGTCGATGATCGAGCCCGTTGCCAGGACGATGATCAGCAACACCGTCAGAATCGCGTTGATCCGGGTGAAGACGTTGCCGCGGATGATGTCCTTGACCGAGCGGGACGCACGGTCCGGCACGTCGTTGGTCTGCCCGGCAGCGACCCGCGCGGCTACCTGGTCGGCGTTCAGTCCTCTGGCGACGTCGACGTCGCTGTCGGGTGCTGTCGCCACGGATGTGCCCGGCGAACCGGTGTCTTCTGAACCGCTGCGATCGTGAGCCATGGACAAAGATTACGCACTCGGCGTGAATTTCCCCGTCGGCACGACGCGAGCGCAACCGGGCAATCTCAGCTCAGGTGTTCCCACCAGGTCGATCCCGGTGTTTTCGCCAGAGCGTCCACCCGGCCGCCCGGCTTGGGGATCACCACGGTGGTTCCGGCTTCGGCTGCCGCCGTCCCGAGTCGGACGACAGGCTCGGACCATGCGTGAAACGCCAGGTTGAAGGTGGCCCAGTGGATCGGGACGAAGACACCTCGTGTCGCATCACCGCGGTTGAGATCGGCGTGAGTACGCACCGCTTCCTCGGGGTTCATGTGGATATCGGGCCACCGCACGTCGTACGCACCGACCGGGAGCAGCGTCAGGTCGAAAGGACCGTAGGTTTGCCCGATGTTCTTGAACCGTTCCGTGTAACCACTGTCGCCGCCGAAGAACACACGATGCTTCGGGCCGGCGAACACCCACGACGCCCACTGCGTCGAATCGCGGACCAGTGATCGACCGGAAAAATGCCGGGCTTCCGTGCAGGTGAGCACCAGGTCGCCGATCGTCGTCGATTCGTTCCAATCCAGTTCTATGATTCGCTCTTCCGGGACCTTCCAGCGCCGCAGATGCGCGCCGATTCCGATCGGCACCACGAACGGCGCCTTCTGCGAACGGGTGAGGGATTTGACGGTCTCGAGATCGAGGTGGTCGTAGTGATCGTGCGAGACGACGATCGCATCCACCGCAGGCAGACTCGGCAGTGGCACCGGAGCCGGGTGCAGACGAGCGGGACCGACTGTCGCCGAAGGTGACACCCGCTTGCTCCACACCGGATCTGCCAGTACGCGGTAGCCGTCCACCTCGACGAGAACACTCGAATGCCCGTACCAGGTGACCGCCGCGTCGCCCGCGTCGACCGGTGCCGCACTGGTGTCCAGGGGAATCGGGGAGCTCGGCCTACCAGCCGATCCCCTGGAGGCGAGGGACTTGAGCAGTCCGGAGTCCGCGCCGGGTGCCGCCGGGGTGAAATTGCTACTGGGCTCGGTGTTGTGGAACTTACGATCCCGGTAGCGCGGCGACAGCGCGGCATAGGGCTGCACTTCGTTGCGAGAAGCACCCATCTGTGTCGGGATTCCCCACGCTGCCCGCGCCACCCACCCCGTCGCCGCGGTGAGCGCGGCAACCCCGAGAAATGTTGTCTTCTTCATTTCGACGAGAGTAGCGACAATCCGGAGTTGGAGTGTCGCGCCTACTTTCCGGTGAATTCCGGTCGACGCTTCTCGAGACGCGCCGCGCGCGCTTCCTGAACGTCGGCGCTCGACCATGCGGCGTGCAGCGCAGCCAGCTGCTCGGGAGTTTCCGGTTCCGCCGTGCCGTCGTCGTTGAGCACCATCTTCATGTGTCGAAGCGAGAGCGGCGCGAGGTCGGCGATGCGGTGGGCCCACTCCTGGGCGTCGGCCAAGGTTCCGATCTTGTTGGCCAAGCCACGCGTGAACGCCTCGTCTGCCAGGATCTGCTCGACGCCGAGCAGAATCGTCCGCGCCGGGCCGCCGCCGACGAGCGACGCGAGCCTGCGCATCGTCCACTTGTCCACGGACACTCCGAGTGTGGCTGCCGGAATACCGAAGCGTGCCGACGGTGCGACAACGCGCAGGTCGGATGCGATCGCCAGTTGGGTGCCCGCTCCGATCGCGGGTCCGTTGACAGCGGCGATCACCGGGATCGGGGCCGAGTCGATCGAGCGGAGCATCTCGAACAATCGGTCCGTGAATCCTTCCATGTACACGTCACCGGACAGATCCGCTCCGGCACAGAACGCGGTGCCCTGACCGGTGAGGACTATGACGTGGGCCTGATCGGCGACGGCTCCGTTCACCGCGTCCCGGATCGCGACGCAGAGCTCGGCACTGAGCGCGTTTCGCCGCTCGTGACGCTGCAACTCGATGGTCACGACATTTCCGTCACGGGAGATCCCGATCATGTCTGCTCGCTTTCTTTTCCGGCAGGTCGGGCACCATGATGGTGCGAAGTACCGCTACCGTCCACGTAGTTCTCTGCAGCAGAGTTCTGTGCATCAGGAGGTTAGATTACCGATGAGTACAGACCACCCCGACGCACACGTACCGCAGCTGGTGGACGTCGTCGTGATCGGTGCGGGCCAGGCCGGACTCTCGGCGGCCTACTACTTGCGCAAGTTCGAGGTGCCACCCGAATCCGGTTTCGTGGTGCTCGATCATGCAGCCGGTCCGGGCGGCGCCTGGCAGTTCCGGTGGCCGAGTCTGACCTTGAGTACGGTCAACGGCGTCCATGATCTGCCCGGGATGTCCTTCGCCGAGACGACAGGCACCGATTCGGCGAGTGTGCGCGCCTCCGTCGCGGTACCGCACTATTTCGAGCTGTACGAGAAACGCTTCGAGCTTCCGGTGCATCGCCCGGTTCACACGCGGGTGGTGTGTAATCGTGGCGAGCGTCTTCGGATCGAGACCGATCAGGGGGTGTTCTCCGCCCGCGGGCTGATCAATGCCACCGGAACCTGGGATCGCCCGTTCATTCCGTACTACCGGGGCGCCGCCACCTTCGCCGGACGCCAGCTCCACACCAAGGACTATTCCACTGCGGACGAGTTCGCGGGCAAACATGTCGTAGTGGTCGGCGGCGGGGTTTCGGCAGTGCAACTTCTGGACGAGATTTCACAGGTCACCACCACTACGTGGGTGACCCGGCGCGAACCGACCTTCCGTGACGCGCCGTTCACCGCTGACGTCGGCCATGACGCAGTGGCGATGGTGGAAGATCGGGTTCGGCGCGGTCTTCCACCGGGTTCCGTGGTGTCGGTGACGGGTCTGGCCCTCACCCCGGCGATCCGTGCGGCCCGCGAACGCGGGGCGCTCGATCGTCTTCCCATGTTCGCCGAGATAGTGCCTCAGGGCGTGCGGTGGTCGGACGGGACGGTCGTCGATGCCGATGTCATCTTGTGGTGCACCGGTTTCCGGAGTTCACTCGACCATCTGGCCCCGCTGCACCTTCGTGGACCGGGTGGCGGAATCTCCATGGTCGGACGGCTTGCAACCCAGGTCGAATCCGACCCGCGTATCCATCTGGTGGGGTACGGTCCGTCGTCGTCGACAATCGGCGCCAACCGCGCCGGGCAGGCTGCTGCTCGCGAGCTGACGAGAAGTTTGGGGATCGACGGATGAGTCGAATACTGGTTCCGGGGCAGACGTGCTGGCGAATCGAGCCTGCGGACAATCTCGCGTGCATAGTCGACGCCGCCGACTACTTTCATCACGCCAAGTCCGCGATGTTGCAGGCCGAAAAGCGGATCATGTTGGTGGGCTGGGACTTCGACACTCGAATCAAACTCGAACCCGTCACCCAAACCCTCGACGGCCCCAATCGCCTCGGACGGTTTCTACGGTGGCTGGTCGCCGAGAAACCGGAACTGGAGATCTTCGTCCTCAAGTGGAACATCGGCGCGTTCACCGCGATCACCCGCGGAATGACACCGGTCTTCGTCTCCAACTGGCTGACAGACGACCGCCTGCGGTTCGAGATCGACGGCGCGCACCCCGTTGCCGCAGCACATCATCAGAAGATCATCGTGATCGACGACGCGTTGGCGTTCTGCGGCGGCATCGACATGACCGTCGACCGATGGGACACCTCCGACCACCGCGATCGGAACTCGTATCGCATGACACCGAGCGGAAGACGTTACGGCCCTTGGCATGACGCGACGACGGCGCTCGACGGCCGGGCTGCGGGGGCCATCGGGGACATGGCGCGGGCGCGCTGGAAGTCGGCAACGGGCGAGGAGTTGGCGCCGGTCACCGGCGTCGGCACACCGTGGCCGGTCGGACTCGAGCCCACGATGCGCGTCGTGGACGTCGCAGTGGCCCGGACACTGCCGGAGCTCGGCGACCGTGCCGAAGTACGTGAGATCGAGGCCCTGTATCTCGCGGTGATCGCGTCGACCGAGCGCACGCTGTACATCGAGAGTCAGTACCTGGCGTCTCGCACCTTGGCAGAAGCGATGGCCGCGCGACTGGCAGAACCGGACGGCCCGGAGATCGTGCTGGTCATTCCGCGCAACGCCGACGGTTGGCTCGAGCAGAAGGCGATGGACGGCGCTCGGCACGATCTCCTGCATCTGTTGTGGGCGGCGGATGCTCACGACCGGTTCGGCGTCTTCTATCCGGTCACCGAATCGGGTGAGCCGATCTACGTGCACGCCAAGGTCCTCGTGATGGACGATCGACTGTTGCGGATCGGCTCGTCGAATCTGAACAACCGGTCCATGGGTTTCGACACCGAATGCGATGTAGCCGTGGAGGCCGACCAGACCGGCACCGAACTGCGACGAACCATCACCACGCTGCGCAGACGACTACTCACCGAGCACCTCGACGTGGACGACCGGACGTTCGAGAGCGCGCTCGCCGATTCGACCCTGCTGGCAGCGGTCCGAATCCTGAGCCGACCGGACGGCAGAAGTTTGCGGGAGTTCGATCGAGACACCGTGGACGGTGAGGATCACGTTCTGGCCGAGAACGCGCTGATGGATCCGGAACGCACGCCGACGACGCTGGTCAGCCGGATCGGCGAGCTGCGAAGGCGCGTCGGCCTGGACTGACGACGGCGGTCCTCGAGTAGCGCCTCGACGGCCCGAGAGCGACCCAGCATTTCCCCCGCACCCGTTTAGTAACTGTTGTCCGATTTTCTTTTCGCCAGCTCAATCAGTCATTTTTCTCACCGAGGACATATATTCTCCTTGGGCGTAGCAAGTGGGCGATCATTCTGTTACCGTTCAGCTAATCATTTGTTCAGGCTTGACGATTCACAAGAAACGTCGGACACGACTCCAACGGGGGTATGACGTGAAGGGGCGACGTTCGAAATGAAGCAAGACTCACACACAACGTCCTCGTGGTGGTCGATCGGCGAGTGGCGTCTCGGCTGGAAAGTTGTCGCCGTACTGGCGCTGCCGATGCTCGTCGCCGTCATCCTCGGCGCCATGCGAGTCCAGACCGAACTGGGCGAGGCATCGAAGCTGAGTTCGTCGTCCGAACGAGTTCTGGCCATCCCGGCTGCGGTCAACCTCGACTCCACACTCTTCGATCTCGGCGAAGCGGCGTCGTCCGGCGTGGACACCACAGCGGCCCGCAACGCAGTGTCGGCGGCGGCAGACCGCCTCGACGAGGCCGGCCGCATCTTCGACGGCGATTCGACTCTGAGCAGTCAGGTCGACAGCGCGGTCTACGACAGCCGCGCCATCCGCGACGAGGTCGCCGCGGGTAACGTGGCACCGGCTCGTCTGGTTTCTCGCATCGACGAGGTGACCAGCCGCCTGGCAAGTACCTTCACCGACTTCGTCGACTCCTCACAACGTCCGGTCATGCGTGATCGTGGTGTCGAACTGGCGACGCTGTGGGACGCTCGACGGTCCTGGGCCGAACAACGCGTTCTCTTCGGATCGGGCGCCCCCGATCAGAAAACTCGCGCCGACATGGCTGCTGCCGCCGGCGCGGAACTCTCCGCCCTGACCGCCATGAGCGCAAGCCTGGACGCAAACGGGAACACCGCCTCCGCCGATACCGTGAAGACGCTGCGTGCGGCCGCCCAGACCCGAATCGACGACATCGGCTCCACACCCGCCGACGTGCCGCTCAGCGCCCAGTTCGGTTCGGGGCTGCAAGCGAGCAAGGACGACTACACGACCGTGACGGACAATGCCGTCGACGCGTTCAGCTCCACCGTGACTGCGGAGTCCAACTCGGCCCGGTCCGCTGCGCTGCGTGATACCGCCATCGTCCTCGGCGCAGTGTTGTTGGCCCTGGCCATCGCCTTGGTCATCAGTCGCTCACTCGTCGGTCCTATCCGCCAGCTTCGTCTCGCAGCCCTCCAGGCTGCTCGCTACGGCCTTCCCGAGGCGATCGACCGGATCCGTGGCGGCGTCAAGGTGGAAGATCTCGACATCGCCCGAGTACCGATCACCACGCACGAAGAGATCGGCGAGCTCGCTCGCGCCGTCGACGACATGCACGGCCAGGCCGTGACGCTGGCAGGCGAACAGGCCTCACTGCGTCGCCAGGTCAGCGACATGTTCGAGACTCTCTCGCGCCGCAACAAGTCACTCGTCGAGCAGCAGCTCGGTTTGATCGAACAGCTCGAGCAGGACGAGAACGATCCCCGACGCCTCGAGAACCTGTTCCGTCTCGACCACATCGCCGCCCGGATGCGCCGAAACAGCGAGAACCTCCTGGTTCTCGCCGGCAACGAGGTCCGGCGCGCTCGATCGGCGCCCATTGCTCTCGCCGACACCATCCGCGCCGCGGTCTCCGGTGTCGAGGACTACCGACGAGTCGAGCTCGGCCAGATTCCGCCCGGAGTCGTCAGTGGCCAGGCTGCTCCCGACGTGGTGCACCTCGTCGCCGAACTGCTCGACAACGCGCTGCGCTATTCGCCTCCGGAAACCACGGTGTCCGTCAATGCGGCGCGAACCATGGACGGCTCGCTGATCATCGAAATCGCCGACCTGGGCATCGGTATGACACCCGCCGAGATTCTGGACGCCAACCAACGATTGGCCTCCGGCGGCGAGATGAGCCCCGAGACGGCTCGCCGAATGGGTCTGTTCGTGGTCTCGCGTATCAGCCGTCGTTACGACGTCTCGGTGCGACTGCGCCCCACACACACAACTCCGACGCAGGTCGGTATCACCGCCACCGTCCTACTGCCGACACTCATTCTCGAATCGTCTCCGGTGACGCAGATCCGTGCGCCCCGCAGCGGCCCGGCACCGACTCCCGACGCACCGCCGGCGCACGCCGCTCAGGCGCCGCCGAGCTCGGGTTTCCGCTTGCCGTCCTCGAACAGTGAGTTCGCTCTCCGATCGGCTGCCGGCCTGCCCCAACGCTCGACGTCGGGTGCGGCGGGAAAGCCAGGGAGCGGCGGCTTCACTTCCCCGCCGCCCTCGAAGCCTCAGGGCGACCAGGATGCTCCTCGACGGGATACCCCGCCCGCCTCGCGTGCACCCGAGTCGACCCCGGCCTCCGGTTCCGCGCTCCCGCGTCGGACACCGGGAACCAGCGGTGTACCCAATCCCACCCGCCCGGCACCGACGACGCAGAATCGTCCGCCGGCGCAGCCGATGCGATCGGGTCCGCCCAACCGGCAGACGCCTGCCGCCGCGCAACAGCAGCGTCAGGGCGGCGCACCGGCCGCGCAGCAGGGTGCCCCACAGGTAGGTGGTCCCCAGGGTCACATCGAAGAACCACGGCATCGGTTGGCTCCACCGACGCCGACCAACACCGCGGCGTTCTTCTCCTCCCGAGCTCGGGACGGCATGGCTGCCCGAAACCCCAATCCGGCTGGTGGCGATGCCACTACGGCGCAACCGTCGCCGATGCCGATCTACGCTCGGATGGTGTCGGAGTGGCTGGTGGACCCGACCGCGGAGAATGCCGGTATCGCCCCCGGCAGCCCGTGGACCACGGTTGCCGATCAAGGGTGGGTGGCAGCTCGGACGTCCTTCGAGATGCCGGTCACCAAGATCACCGATGCCGGACTTCCGGTTCGCGATCGGGGCGCTCGACTGATCCCGGGAACCGTCGGCTCGCCACAGCCCGGGCAACGGCAGGTTTCCGATCCTGCCGACGTGCGGCGCGGATGGAGCAATTACCAGTCCGGCGTGCAGCGCGGGCGCAAGCACGCCGCTGACAGATCAGCCGCTTCGGGTGGCGCAGAGGTCGATTCATCTACGAAGTTGCACAACACTGAAGGAGAACAGTGAATTCTGTCGGTGCTCAAGAGACCCCTCGCGCACTCGACTGGCTCGTCTCCGGGTTCGCCCGCGACGTTCCGGGCGTGAGCCATGCGATCATCGTGTCCGCGGACGGACTGCTCAGTGCCGCGAGCACTCACCTACCCCTCGATCGGGCCGATCAGCTGGCGGCAGTCACCTCGGGCCTGGCCAGTCTGTCCGCCGGTGCCTCTCGATTGTTCGAGGGCGGATCCGTGTTGCAGTCGGTGGTGGAGATGGAGAACGGATACCTGCTCCTGATGGGCGTAGGCAGCGGGGCATATCTCGCAGCTCTCGCTGTCGCCGGATGCGATATCGGCCAAATCGGGTACGAGATGGCCACTCTCGTCGAGCGCGTCGGAACGACGATGGACATCGCACCCCGGTCGGTCCGAGGCATCTGATCACGATGGCGAAGAACTCCGAGCATGACGACGTGGAACCGAGTCTGGTTCGACCGTATGCGCTCACCGAGGGTCGGACGTTGCCGTCCATCGATCTTCCGATGGAAGCGATCATCGCCACGATCGAGGACGCCCCCGCTCCTCGCCTCGCACCGGAGGACACCCGTTCCGGGATCATCGCACTGTGTGAGCGCCGGATCTCGATCGCAGAAATCGCTGCGCACATGGCGGTTCCCATCGGAGTCGTACGAGTCCTGGTCGCGGATCTCGTGGTCGCCGGCACTCTCGAAATACACGCCACCCTGCGAAGCGACGCAACTCGGGTCGAGCGACGCGAACTGATCGAAAGGACCCTCAGTGGACTTCGGGAACTCTGACGCCTCTACCCGCGTCAAATCGACAAAGATCGTGATTGCCGGAGGTTTCGGCGTCGGCAAGACCACCCTGGTGGGTACGGTCTCCGAAATCGTGCCGCTTCGAACCGAAGCGATGGTGACCGACGCCAGTGACGGCATCGACAATCTGGGATCGACCCCCAGCAAAGACACGACGACTGTCGCGATGGACTTCGGGCGGATCACCCTTGCCGACGACTTGGTGCTGTATTTGTTCGGAACGCCGGGGCAGCGCCGATTCTGGTTCATGTGGGACGACCTCATCACCGGAGCAATAGGTGCTGTCATCCTGGTGGACACCCGTCGACTCGAGGACAGCTTCGCCGCCGTGGACTTCTTCGAGGCGCGCGGGTTGCCGTTCATCGTTGCCGTCAACCGTTTCGACAACGCCCCTACTCACTCCGCCAGCGATCTTCGGCAGGCGCTCGCCCTGCCGAATCGAGTTCCGCTCATCGAGATCGACGCGCGAAATCGCGAATCGGCCAAACAGGCGCTGATCACGATCACCGAGTACTCGCTGGAACAACTCGCCGCCGAAGTAACCCTCTGAATTTTCTTCATCTGCACGCGCGTACGCGCCGAAAGGACTTGGCATGTCGGACGAAATGAACCACTTCTCGATGGGGATCTGGTTGCTCGGACTTGCTTTCGTGGTGTCCGTCGTCGGGTCGGTGGTCGGACTGGCCTGCACCAGGCACTCGGCGTTCGCCACCACCAGCGCTGCGCGCATGCGATGGCTGTTCATGGCTGCACTCTCCATCGGTGGTGTCGCGATCTGGCTCATGCACTTCATCGCCATGCTCGGTTTCGCGGTACCCGGTAGCCCCATCCGCTACAACGTCATGTGGACCGTCGTCTCCGCCGTCATCTCGGTGGCCGCCGTGTTCGTCGGCTTGCTGATCATCGGTACCCGATTCCAGTGGACACGCGTCCTCGCCGGCGGCCTGATCACCGGTCTCGCGGTCAACGTCATGCATTACACCGGTATGCGTGCACTGCGATTCCAAGGCGAGATCCACTACGACATGCTCTACGTCGTCTTGTCGGTCGTGATCGCCGTCGTGGCCGGTACCGCGGCACTCTGGTTCACGCTGGTTCTCGAGTCGACTCTGCTGCGATTTGTCGGCGCCATCATCATGGGTGTCGCAGTGGTCGGCATGCACTACACCGGCATGGCCGCCGTCTCGGTCGTTCACGATGCCGGTGCGCCCGCACCAGAAGGCCTCGAGGTGTTCTCGTTCCTGTTCCCCGTCTTCGTTCTGGGTCTGCTGGCGCTCGTCGTCCCGATCGTCGCCGTGTTGACCGCCCCAGACCGGACCACCGGTGTCCGGATGGAGAGTGCACCGGAAGGTCGTCCCGTCGAGACTCGCGACCTCGCGCCGTCGATCTGAGACCAGCGTTCCTCCCGTGTAGCCGAGGCTGCGCGCCGCCACTTCCGTACCGACACCCATTTCTATACCGGTATAGTATGACCGGTACGGGTGTTGGTTACGTGAAAAGGACGCTGGATGATCGAGATATTGAATCCCACTGAACTGGATAGAGCGAGAGAGACAGGCGCCCTGGTCGCGCACATCCTGCACACACTGAGGAACCGCACGGCAGTCGGAACCAATCTTCTCGACATCGATCGCTGGGCGAAGGCGATGATCATCGAGGCCGGAGCCGAGTCCTGCTATGTCGACTACGCCCCGTCCTTCGGGCGCGGACCATTCGGCCACTACATCTGCACCGGCGTCAACGATGCCGTGCTCCACGGACTTCCACACGACTATGTCCTTGCCGACGGGGATCTCTTGACACTCGATCTCGCCGTCGTCAAGAACGGAATCGCCTCCGACTCCGCAATCAGCTTTCTCGTCGGCGAGTCGAGACCTGCTGCAAGCGTCAAGATGATCGAGACAACCGAGCGTGCTTTGAACGCCGGGATCGCGGCCGCCCGTCCCGGAGCCCGCATCGGTGACATCTCGTACGCCATCGGCTCGGTCCTGCATGACGCCGGTTACCCGGTCAACACCGAGTTCGGCGGACACGGCATCGGATCGACCATGCACCAGGACCCACACATCTCGAACGCCGGACGGCGCGGTCGTGGATACAAGCTACGCCCAGGCCTGCTGCTGGCGCTGGAACCGTGGATCATGGCCGATACCGACGAACTTGTCACCGATCCCGACGGGTGGACGCTTCGAAGCGCGACCGGCTGCCGGACGGCGCACAGTGAACACACGATCGCCATCACCGACGACGGAGCCGAGATTCTCACCTCGCCGCGCCAGCCGTAGCCTGAAGCGTCCGCGGGCGCCGACACCCACGGAATCGACTACATGGGCGTAGGTTCGTCGACATGAGCGACGAGCAGGCGGGGGCGGAAGCAACATCCGGACTACTGGTGGTGTTCGCCGGATTGCCGGCTACCGGAAAGTCCACGGTCTCTCAAGCTTTTGCCCGACACGTCCGCGCGCCGTATCTACGTCTCGACAGTATCGAGCAGTCGCTCGTCCGGGCGGGCCTGACCGACTCGAGCGGAGCAGCCGGATACGTCGTCGCTCATGCGCTGGCTCTCGATCATCTACTCCTGGGGCTCACCGCCGTCGTCGACTGCGTCAATCCACTGGAGCTGACCCGTTCCGCCTGGCATGAGACAGCCAGTCGTGCTTCGGTTCCCGTCGTCGACATCGAAATCGTATGTTCGGACATCGAGCAACATCGGTACCGGGCCGAGCATCGCGTCGTGACCGTGCCCGAACTCATTGCGCCGACGTGGCAAGAAATCGTCGACCGCGATTACGCAGCCTGGACGACACCACGTCTGGTGATCGACACGGCCGCGGTCGGCCCCGACCTCGCCGTGGAACGCATTCTCGAGTACACGAAGTCCATGACAACCACCGCACCTCGGTAAATCCCGGGAGATCGCATCACCGGTCGCGAGCAACCACTGCTTGGAGGAACCCGAACCCGATCGCCGGAGTTACTGCTGGGGACCCCCGTGCAGTCTCTCGTAGGCCGCTTTCTCGGCGTTGTGCCGTGACGCCTTCTTCGGGTTCTCGAGATCAGGCGGTAATCCGTGGCGCTCGAGACGGCGAGACCTGTTCTGCGACATGTAGGCAACGGAGTAGAACAAGGCCAGGAGAACACCGAGCAGCACCATCGACGCCCGTAGCGCCAAGGGGCCGGGGAACAACATGAAAGCCGCGAACACGGGAACGAACGGCACCATGGACCTGAAAAGGTGCCTCGGCACGGCGCGGTCGCCGATCAGGTCGTTGCGAACCCAGTCCTGCATCGAGTCCGGCAGCTTACCGCCGATCGAATATGCCACCCATTGAGCAGGATTGGGCCTCGCGGCTTTCTTCGAGGTGGTCACGGCTTTCCCCCGTCTCTCGTGTGTCGACATCGTCATTGCATTTCTCCGTCAATCCAAGGCTCCGGCACCGAGTGCCGCGTCGTTCACCCTCGTGAGCACGGAGTGAAGTTCTTCGAGCTCCGCGAGACTCACTCCGAGTTTCGCTACCACCGCAGGCGGTATCTTCTCCGCTTGTTCACGCAGCGCGGTTCCCGCGTCCGTCAGATCGACCTCGAGTTGACGTTCGTCCGAGCGACTGCGAGTTCGAGTGATCAGCCCGGCGGCCTCGAGACGCTTGAGCAGGGGTGAGAGGGTTGGCGAATCGAGCTGCAACGCCTGGCCGATCTCCTTGACTGCCATCGGCGCTTTCCCCCACAGCGCCAGCATCACGAGGTACTGCGGATGAGTGAGCCCCATCGGTTCCAGCAACGGGCGATACACCGAGAGCACCGCGCGGTTCGCCACGGCAAGGGCGAAACATACCTGCCGGTCGAGAGCCAGCGGGTCATCCATCGGCGTCCGGGCCGGCGTGGTGGTCATGTCCTCCACCGTACCAGATTGATTAGTGCGATAACTATTATTGCACTAATCATTTGGCGGACTCGATCACACCACTGTGGCGCTCATCTCGGAATAGCGGGCGCTCGACTCCGGTTGGTTTCATCCGTGACTCTTTCCGACACGACGAACCCCTCCGAGGCTCCCGCGTTGCGCGGCCTGTTCGAACCGTTCGAGGTCAAATCGCTCTCGCTACGCAACCGCTTCGCGATGGCGCCCATGACCCGCGGATTCTCCCCGGAGGGAATCCCTGGACCGGATGTGGCCGAGTACTACCGTCGGCGCGCGGCGGGCGGTGTCGGTCTCATCGTCACCGAGGGGACGTACATCCCCGACCCGGCTGCCGGACCGCAGACTCGGGTACCCCGAATCTACGGTGACGAAAGTTTGAGCGGCTGGAAGGCCGTGGTGGACGCAGTCCACGCCGAAGGCGGATCTATCATTCCGCAGCTCTGGCACCTCGGCGTAGAGCGCGGCAACTCCCCTCGATTGAACCCCGACGTGCAGACCGTGAGCCCGTCCGGACTCGCCCTCGACGGAACTCCACTCGGTCGTGAGTTCACCACGGCAGACCTCGACGTGCTTCGGCAGGCATGGGTGGACGCGGCGATCAATGCCAAGAACACCGGCTTCGACGGACTCGAACTGCACGGCGCACACGGCTACCTTCTCGACGAATTCCTGTGGGCCCGGACCAACGTCCGCACCGACGGCTACGGCGGTTCCCTCGAAGCCCGCACTCGATTCCCCGCCGAAGTTGTCGCTGCCATTCGCGCCGCCGTCGGCGAGGATTTCGCCATCGTCTACCGCTTCTCGCAGTGGAAGTCCGGAAACTACGACGCCAAGATCGCGCAGGGTCCGCAGGAACTCGAGCGCATACTCACACCACTCGTCGACGCCGGGGTGGACGTGCTGCACGCGTCGACGCGCCGGCACTGGGAGCCGGCTTTCGCCGATCTCGAGGGCGAGGACGGCACCCGCGGCCTGGCCGGGTGGACCAAGAAGGTGACCGGCGTACCGACCATCACCGTCGGATCGGTGGGACTCGACACCGAGTTCACGACGGCATTCTCCGGTGACCCGGATGCTGCCGTCACCGGGCTGGACAAACTCGAAGCACAGTACGAGGACGGAGAATTCGATCTCGTGGCAATCGGCCGTGCACTCCTCGCCGATCCGCAATGGGTGGAGAAGGTTCGCACTGGGCGTACGGACGAACACGTCGCCTTCACCGCCGAGCACCGAATCAACCTGACCTGACCGAAATTCCACCGACGAACGGCGCTCCTGCGGTATTGCGGGAGCGCCGTTTTCCGTCTCGGCGACGCCGGTCGAGTCCGCAGCCGCTCAGCCGCCGGTCCGATCACGAGTTTCGGTAACCGGAGTCGTTCACTCTGCGACGGCGGCGGACCGCTACGGCCGATAGAACAGTCGCCACCGGGCCGGCCGGCGTAGTCGCGGAGCATCGCTCCAACATGTCCTGTTTCGACCGTGCGGCCCATCCGCGGCACGTGACACCCGATTTCGATCACCGGAAGTAGAGCGGCTCCACATCGAGATCGTGGGTGACCGCATCGATCCGGGGATCCGCAACCAGAAGGTCGATCGCTTCGGTGGGGCCCGCGATGATCGCGAAATGCGGATCGACGTCGTGGGTGTAACACCATGCGTGATCTGCCGGCCAGATGAACGCCGGGTCGGGGACCGCGCTCACGCCCCGGGGGTCGAACCGGGCTCCGTCTACCAGATCTCCGGAACAGGTTGGTGCACCACGGAACAGCCAGTAGCTGCGATTCGGGATGGTCACCATCGGAATACCGTCGTCGACGACGCTCATCCCCCAACCGTCCCAGAAGCAGAAATAGCAGTCGTCCGGCGTGGTGGTGAAGGCGGACAGAGTTTCCAGAACGACGGTGATCTGTTCGGATTCTCCGGGGCCGCCGTCCGGGTAGTGCGCAGCGCTTTCGCGCTGACCGTCGAACGCGGGGTCCGGCAAGAACCGGAGCCGTGCGCAGGACGGAAATCCGATGGGCCCCTTGACCGCTAGGTGATGCCATGGGACGGGCTGCCGAATCAGCCAGTTCGCGGCTGCCACATCGGTACACACGGTCAGGCCCATTCCCCCATTCTTCACCACACCGCACCGACTGCTGACGCCCGGGCCGTGCCGGCGTATCGGAATCGAGCTGAGCCGGGGCGAGATTCTCCGATCGAAGTGGCGCCGGCCACTCCGGGCCCCACCGGCTTGACCTTGCCCCCGGGGCAGAGTTCGACGATGGACCACATCGCGAGATCGACACGTAAGGATGTGAAACCTTGAGAAGATCACGAAAGCTGCTTGTTTGCGCAGCCGTTGCTTCCGTACTCGCCGCTGGAGCCCTCACGGCGTGCTCGGACACCGATGCGGTGACAACGGCCGAGTCCTCGGATACCACTGCATCCGCCAGTGCCACTGCATCGCCCTCTGCTGCAATGGATCTGAGTTCCTACCAGAACCAAAGCCTTGCGTGGACGTCGTGCGACGAGGATACGGCGGCCGGACCGGACAGCGAATGCGCCCTGGTCACAGTTCCATTGGACTACAGCGATCCGTCGGGCGAGACGATTCAAGTCGCGATCTCCCGTTTGGCATCCACCGACCCCGCCGAGCGTCGCGGGATACTGCTGACCAATCCGGGCGGTCCGGGTGGACGCGGGCTTGGCCTCCCGGCCATTCTCCGCGAAGGAATGACACCGGACGTCGCAGCGACGTACGACGTGATCGGCATGGATACCCGGGGGCTCGGCAAGAGCACTCCGCTCGATTGCGGCTTGACCCAGATGACCTGGATGCGCGCCCCCGGCACCACCGAGCAGGGTTGGAACGAAAGTGTGGATCTCGCTCGCGAGGCAGCGGACAAGTGTTGGGACAAGTACCCGAACTATCTGCCACACATCAACACCCAGAACATCGCCCGCGATCTGGACGTGATTCGCGCAGCTCTGGGCCAGGACAAGGCGTCGTACTTCGGCTGGTCCTACGGCACCTTCCTCGGTGCCACCTACACCCAGATGTTCCCCGACAAGATCGATCGCGTCGTTCTCGACAGCGCGCCCGATCCGGCAAAGTACGGCTATCAGATGTTCCAGGACATGGGCCCGGCGAACGAGAAGGCGATCGACGACTTCTCCAGATGGGCAGCCCAACGCGACGCGACGTACGCACTCGGGTCGACTCCCGCGCAGGTCCGCGCGATGATCGAGAAGCTTGTTTCCGATGCCGCGTCGGCGCCGATTCAGGTCGGCGAGTACCAGGTGGACGACCATGTTCTTCCGTTCCTGATGTACTTCAACGCAACCACCGACTCCGAGAAGGACAGTGCGGCGTTCGCGCAGACCCTGACGCAGTTGCGCGATGTGGCGAACGGGAAGAGCGTCGAGACGATTCACCCCAAACTGGCCGGTCTACTGAATGCGTGGTTCCACACCGAGATCAGGACCGGCGCGGACTACGCCGGCACCATTGCGATCGTGTGCGGTGACGTGTCCATGTCGAATGATCCGCAGTGGTACCGCGACAGGTTCGAGGAGCATCGAGAAGATCAGCCGATTTTCGCCGGCATTCACAACACGATCCTGCCGTGCGCGTTCTGGCGAGCTGAGCCGCCTGCTCGGATCACCGTCGACAACGATGTTCCGGCACTGCACATCCAGGCAACCGGTGACACGCGAACCACGTACGAGGAGGGCATCGGCATGCACGAGGCGATGCGCGGCTCACGTCTGGTCACTGTTCCTGGCCGAACCCACGCGGTGTTCCCCGACTACGAGAACTCGTGTGCCAACGCCGCTGTCAACAGTTATCTCCTCGACGGCACACTGCCCGAGACCGATATCGAGTGCTCCTAGCAACATCTACCCGGCCGACTCCGGGTCGGCCGGGTATCGGTAGGACTGACTGTGGATGTGAATGTCGCCGGGCAGACTGTGGATGTGAACATCACGGTGACGGAGTGCGGAGGCGGGCGCTCATGCTGAAGATCGGCGAATTGGCGGAGCTTGCCGGCACCACGGTCAAATCCGTTCGGTACTACCATTCGTGTGGCCTACTCGACGAGCCCGAACGCCAGCACAACGGCTATCGCGTGTATCGCGTCCAGGATCTGGTGCGGTTGAGCCGGATCAGACGGATGCGCGCTCTGGGGCTACCGGTCGCGCGGATCCGTGATCTTCTGGGCGGTCGCCCCGCCGATGTCCACGACGCTCTCGACGCTCTCGACGACGAACTGTCGGACCAGATGAAGGTGATCGAGTCCCGACGCGCGACGATAGCATCGCTTCGCCATTCACTGGATCCGGAACTCCCCGACCAGTTCGCCGAGGTCATTGCCGAGTACGAGGCCGCAGGAGCGCCGGAGAACATGATGAGCCAGGAGCGGGAGCGATTGATTCTCGCGCTGACGGTCGCCGACGACACCGAGTACGTGCTGTCTTATTTCCTGGGTATACACCGACGGGTGCTCGCCGATGACAACCGGACCCGCGGGATCGGCCTCATCACTCGGATCGCGACGCTGGACGATCAGGAGCCGGACGTGAACGTCGTCGAGGCGCTCGCCGAAGATTTCTGTGATTTCCTGAAAGTTGTGCTGCCCGAGCAGGTCGACGCGGATACGTCTCCGCTCGTGGAGCGGGCCGGCAGACTGCTCGCGCTCCTGGAGGAACACCAGAGCGAGCATCGTTCGCCGGGGCAGGAGACGTTCGCCCGGGCCGTCGCCGCCCGTCTCGCATCCTTCGGACCATCGACGGACGAGATCGACTCGCCGCTGTCGAAGGCCGAACAGCGGCCGGCGGCGGGTCTCGGAAGTCGAAACCGGCCGCCGGCCGCGCCATCGTGACCAGCGATTCGTACGAGGTGCTAGCCGCCGAAGACCGACGGATCGGGTCCGATCCGACCGTCCGTGTCGTCGAGTGCGCCGATGGCATTGATCTCGTCCGGGGTGAGCTCGAATCCGAAAATGTCGAAGTTCGCCGCAATACGCTCCGGGGTGACCGACTTGGGGATGACGACGTTGCCGATCTGCAGGTGCCAGCGCAGGACAACCTGAGCGTCGGTGACGCCGTGGGCGTCGGCAATAGCGGTGATGACGGGATCGCCCAACACAGCGCCCTGCCCGAGCGGGCTCCACGCCTCGGTGGCGATGCCCTTCTCCGTGTGGAAGGCCCGTAGTTCGGTCTGAGTGAAACGGGGGTGCAGCTCGATCTGGTTCAGTGCCGGTACCTCGCCTGTCTCGTCGATGACACGCTGGAGGTGATCGATCGTGAAGTTGGAGACGCCGATGGAGCGCACCCGGCCGTCTGCCTTGAGCTTCTGGAAGGCCTTGAAGGTGTCGACATACAGGTCCTGGGACGGGACGGGCCAGTGGATCAGGTACAGGTCCAGGTAATCCAAGCCGAGCTTGTCGAGGCTCGCGTCGAAAGCGGCCAGCGTCGAATCGTATCCCTGCTCGGCGTTCCACAGCTTGGTGGTGATGTAGAGGTCTTCGCGCGCGATCCCGGACTCGGCGACGGCGCGACCGACACCCACCTCGTTGCCGTAGATCTTGGCGGTGTCGATGCTGCGGTATCCGGCCTTCAGTGCGGACGACACCGCAGCCTGGGTCTCGTCGTCCGGTACCTGGAAGACTCCGAACCCGAGCGCGGGAATCGCCTTGCCGTCGTTGAGAACAATCGTCGGTACAGAAGTCACGTCGTTACTTTCGGTCATGTTTCGGGCCAACACGGTCGGAAACCCAGGCATTCCCGAGTATCTGGACCGAAGGCATTGCAGAAGTCATCGAAACACAATCCCACCTGGCGAAACAGGGTTATTCGTCCCGTTGAGAATAAGTGTGTGAGCGGTGGCATACCGGACTCCGATCAGCTGGGATACTGGTGTGGTGACTGCAACACTGCGCATCAGCGGACTCTCGGCTTCCCGGGGCGAACGAACCCTGTTCGCCGATCTCGATCTCACCGTGGCGCCCGGCGACGTCATCGGCCTCGTGGGGGCCAACGGGGCAGGCAAGTCGACGCTGTTGACCACACTGGCCGGTATCGGTAGCGCCGACATCGAGGGGTCGATCACTCTGAGCCCGCCCGATGCCGCCGTGGGATATCTCGCGCAGGAACCGGATCGTCTCGCCGGCGAGACCGTGATCGAGTTCCTGGGCCGACGTACCGGCGTCACGCCGGCCGAGGAAATCATGAACACGGCTGCCGAAACGCTGGCCGATTCCGACGAGGACCTCTACTCCCCGGCACTGGAACGGTGGCTCACTCTCGGCGGCGCCGACCTGTTCGAGCGGGCCGAGAAAGTGGCAGCCGAGCTGGGCCTCGGAGTCCCCCTCGACGCACACATGAGCGGGCTCTCCGGCGGCCAGGCCGCGCGCGCCGGACTGGCGTCGCTCCTTCTCTCGCGCTACGACATCCTGCTCCTCGACGAACCCACCAACGATCTGGACCTGCGTGGTCTCGAACAACTCGAACGCTTCGTCGCCGAGACCCGCGCCGCACTCGTCGTGGTGAGTCACGACCGCGAGTTCCTCTCCCGAACCGTCACCGGAATCGTGGAACTCGATCTGGCACAACAGAACATCGCCGTGTACGACGGCGGCTACGAATCGTATCTGGCCGAACGTGAAGTCGCCCGCCGGCATGCGCGCGAAGCCTTCGAAGAATACGCGGGCACCCGCTCCGATCTCGAGGATCGCGCGCAGATGCAACGCAACTGGATGGAACACGGCGTCCGGAACGCACGCCGAAAAGCGAAGGACAACGACAAGATCGGGCGCGGCCTTCGTACCGAATCGACCGAGAAACAGGCGGCGAAGGCGCGGCAGACGCAGCGCCGCATCGAACGCCTCGAGGTGGTGGAGGAGCCGCGCAAGGAATGGGATCTCCGCATGGAGATCGCGTCCGCCCCGCGCTCGGGCGCGGTGGTGGCAACCACCAACGGTGTGATCGTCAACCGTGGCGATTTCGTGTTCGGTCCGGTGACCACCCAAATCGACTGGGGCGATCGCATTCTGGTGACCGGCGCCAACGGGGCAGGCAAGTCCACGCTACTTGCAGTTCTACTCGGCAAACTGCGCCCCGACGAAGGTGTTGCGTCCTTGGGTTCGGGCGTGGCGATCGGCGAGATCGATCAGGCCCGAGATCTGTTCGCGGGCGATCAGCCGGTGGTCGAAGCCTTCGGCGCGCAGGTTCCGGACTGGCTCGACGCCGACGTTCGTACTCTGCTGGCCAAGTTCGGGCTACGCGGTCACCATGTCCTGCGATCTGCCGAATCTCTGTCACCTGGCGAAAGAACCAGGGCGGCATTGGCTTTATTGCAGGCTCGCGGCGTCAACCTCCTCGTGCTGGACGAGCCCACCAACCATCTCGATCTTCCGGCGATCGAACAACTCGAGCAGGCGATGGAATCCTTCGAGGGAACACTCCTACTGGTCACTCATGATCGCCGTATGCTCAGTTCCACTCGCAGCACCCGACGTTGGCGTATGGACGGCGGAAAACTTTACGAGGAGTGAATCGCTCGCCGGAGTTCACGGCCGAGAACGATTCGGCTGAGCGTGTTCGGCCGGCGTCGACGTCGAGAGCTCGCAGGCTTTGTCGAACAACGGTTCTCGCGCTCGGATCAGACCATCGCTCGGTACTGCAACGCTCGAATCACGAACGGCCACAACATTCGAACGAGCCTTCCCGGAGGCCGCGGTTCCCAGTGGCGGTCACTCTCGGCAGTTGGAGGATGTCGGTGCCGAGATCGACTGGAAATGCCCGACGGTACGCTGCCGACTCTCGGCAGGTAACTATTCGTCAATTCGATTCTCGTGGGAGCGGACAAAAGTCGATCGAATTTTAGTGCGAATCGACCGAGATGCGCGTCACGACGTCGGTCAAGATCTAACCGTCATCACTCGAACGCGCCCTCACGTTTTTCCTCGGGCCCCGGCGCCATCACGGAGGCACCATGAACCATCGCTCCTATCCGACACTTGCAGCAGCCGTTGGGCTCGCTCTCGTGTTGTCCGCCTGCGGCTCTGGAGGCACGTCCTCAGGCTCCGGCGGCGGTGACCCCCTCGTCGACGGAACCTTCCGGCTCTCCCTGGAGGCTGATCCGGGCGCACTCAACCCGATCATGTCGGCGTCCTCGGCCACCGGTGAGATTTCGCGACTGGCGTACGACGCCCTGGTTTACCAGGATCCCGAGACCAGTGAAGTAAGACCGTGGTTGGCCGAAAAGTGGGAAGAAACCCCGACATCGGCATCCTTCACCATTCGCGAAGGTGTGATCTGTACCGACGGATCGACCTTGACCGCTCAGACCGTCGCGGACAACATCAACTTCGTCGCCGATCCCGAGAACGGTTCACGGCTGCGCGGCTCGGTCGTCCCGACCGGCGCAACGGCAACAGTCGACCCCTCGACACGTACCGTCACGGTGACCACCGCGGCCCCCAGCCCGTTTCTGCTCCTCAACGTCGGTCGTCTCCTGATCCTGTGTGACGCCGGACTGAAGGATCCGACGGCGTCGAGCAAGACCTCACTCGGTACCGGCATGTTCGAAGTCACCGAAATCGCCGCAGGAAACTACTACACGTTCGAACGTCGTGCCGGCTACAACTGGGGGCCGGACGGCACCACCTCCGACACACCAGGTGTCCCCAAGACCGTCATCGCCTCAGTGGCACCGAACGTCAGCACAGCAGCAAACCAGCTTCTGTCGGGTGAACTCAACGCAGCACCGATCGACGGGCCGGACAAGGACCGGATCGAGGCCGCAAATCTCACATCGATCAAACGACCGATGTCGGCCGGTCAGATGTACTTCAATCAGATTGACAGCAACCCGACCAGCGATCCCGCCGTCCGCAAGGCATTGCTCCAAGCGGTCGATCTCGATGACCTGGCCCAGGTCGTCACCGCCGGAAACGGGGTGCGGGCAACCAGCCTCGTCACCGTCGAACCGCGCGCCTGCGTCTACGACTCGGTCACCGACAATCTTCCCGAGTTCGATCCGAGTGCGGCCAAGGCAACCCTGGACGCCGCCGGGTGGACCGCCGACGCAAACGGCAAGCGAAGCAAGGACGGAAAGCCCCTGAACCTGCGCCTCGTCTACGAAGGTGTCGACGATCCGCGCAATGCGGCAGCTGAACTGGCACAGTCGGCGTGGACCCAACTCGGCGCACACGTCGAGGTGACCGGTGGCGACGAGAACAGGATCATCGACATCATCCTCAGCGGTAAGGACAACTCTGCGTGGGACATCGCCTGGATTCAGATCAATTCTTCGCTCCCGAGCACCTTCACCGGGTACTTCAGCGGACCGGTTCCCGCTACCGGTAAGAACTTCTCCTCGATCGACAACCCCGCCTACGACGCGGCCGTGGCAAAGGCGTCCGGTTTGACCGGCGAAGCAGCCTGCGACGCCTGGGCGGACGCAGAATCGGAGATCGTCAGATCGGCTTCCGGTGTGACGTTCGCCGATGCGATCACGCACCTGTACTTCAACAAGGCCGGGATCTCGTTCGGCAAGACACTCAACGGTTCTGCATTGCGGCTCTACCAGTAGTCGAACTGTGGCTCAATTCATCTGCAGTGGAAGTTTTTCGCTTCGACTGCCGAATTGATCCAGTGACGTCACTCTGACGCGGCACCCGTCTCCAGATTCCGAAGGTGTTCGAAATCTGCTGATTTCGAACACCTTCGGAATCGCCGATGGTGCGCGTCAGAGTGACGTCACGTGCACACCGGGTCGACGATCCGCCCACGGCAGTGCCTGCTCGAGCTGCGATGCCAGGCGCAGCAGCAGCGACTCCGAGCACATCGGTCCCGCGAACTGCAGCCCGATCGGCAGGCCCCGCGACGACTGGGCCAGCGGCAAACTGATCGCCGGAGTACCGGTGGCATTGAACAACGGGGTGAACGAGCAGGTGTCGAAGATCTGCTTGGTCCACTCTTCGGCGGTCAACTCCGCGTCGGCGTTCAACTGCCCCAGCGGAACCGACGGCGAGTTGCTGGTCGGGGTCAGTAGAACGTCGTACTCGGTGAAGAAGCGCCCGACCTCGCGGGAAACCGTGTTGATGATCGCGTTCGCCATACCCAACTGCACCGCGGTAACCCGACGGCCGTACTGGACGCACTCCCACGTGGTTCGTTCGAGGTTGTCCGGACCGGCGACGATTCCGGTCATCGCCTCGATGCCGGCAACCGACTCGGCCAGGAACGCCGACCAGATCACGACGTGTGCATCGAGCAGTTGCTGCCAGTCGAAGATCGGAGTCGCGCGGTCTACTCGGTGGCCTGCCGCTTCGAGGGTGGACGCCACCGAATCGACGGCTGCGGCCACCTCGGGGTCGACGTACGTGTCCGCCCAGGACTCGGCGTGGACGGCGATGCGCAAGCTGCCGGGATCGGCATTGACTTCCTCGGCCCACGGACGACTGGGTGGGGCGATGACGAAGCGGTCACCGGGGTAGCTGACAGCCACGTCGTCGAGCAATGCCGCAGTGTCACGAACAGACCGTGTCACCGCGAATTCGATGGCGAATCCGCTCAGCGCGTCACCCATGTCGGGGCCCATCGGGATTCGGCCGCGGCTGGGCTTGAGGCCGACCAGCCCGTTGCAGCCCGCCGGAATCCGGACCGAACCGCCGCCGTCGTTCGCGTGCGCGATCGGGATTGCACCTGACGCGACGAGCGCCGCCGATCCACCACTCGACCCGCCTGCGCTGTAGTCGAGATTCCACGGGTTCCGCGTCGACCCGTAGGTGACGGCCTCGGTATTGGCATTGAAACCGAATTCCGGCGTCGTCGTCACCGCGAGCGTCGCAAGTCCGGCTGCCCGGAAACGTTCCATCAGATGAGTATCGGCAGGCGGACGGATTCCGTCACCGAGCATGCGGGTACCCATCCTCGTCGGCACACCCGCCGCGTGACAGACCAGATCCTTGATCGCGAACGGCACCCCGGCGAACCGTCCGTCCGGTGCGTACTCGAGGGGTCGGTCGAACGGTCCCGTCGCCACGGCATTGATCTTGTCGTCAACTGCGGTGATCGCCTTCGTGGCTATTGCCGCAATCTCGTCGGCGGTCACCTCGCCCGAGGCGATCACCTCGGCCATGCCGGTCGCGTCGAGGGCTGCGTACTCGTCGATGTTCATCGATGATTCTCCTCCATGTCGTGGTGGGACCACCCCACTCGGAATGGCTCGACGCCGATGGTGCCCGGTTGTGTCATGGACCACATCGGCCGAACGGCCGATGTGGTGGGTAGACTTCGGCCGATCCGGGAGGTGAGATGGCGAACAGCATCCAGTGGTGGACTCGCTTCGCCGCCGAAGTGCGCGCGGCCGGCCACGGTGACGCACCCGTCGAGGTTCCCATCCGCACCGCTCGTGACGGGTTGGGCTTCGACTGCGCCGTGCTGGTCGGGAACGGCCTCGGCAGCAGCGGCGGCGGCCAGCCGATTCTTGTCAACCTCGACTATCCCCATGATGTCGTCGAGTTCATCGCAACAACGTACGCACGCAGCTGTCCCGGACACGACTACATCCTCAAACACTCGGTAGCCATGCGATTCATCGACCTTCCGTTCGATGTTCAGTCGACACGGACCTTCCGAGAGGCATTGCAGCCAAACGGCTTCCACGAGGGATTGACGCTGCCGCTGCTCGGCAGTGGCCATGGTGTGGTGCGCCCCGGCTTTGTCGCGATGAGCTCGACGCATGCTCGCCCACTCGACGACGACGCCCGCCTGGCACTGACATTGTTGTCGAACGAACTGTCCGGGCTCGTCGATCCGGGTGCCGAGGCCGAGGACACCGCCGCCGAGTTCGTCGCGTCGATAGCCGACGATACCGTCGACGTTCGAGCCGGAACGATGGACGGCGCCGTTCTCTCCGTTTCGGATCTGCGCCGACTGGCCCGCCTCACGGCTGCCGACGGAGCCGGGCGCACCGTGTTACGTCAGCGCGGTACCGACGGTCGGTGGTGGCGGGTGAGTGTCGCCGAGAGGTCCGGCGCAGCGCTGATCCGAATCAGCCGGGCTGACATGTTCGGCGGCCTCACCGCCCGTGAGCTGGACGTCGTCGGCCTGGTGGCCAGGGGGTGGTCCAACGAGCAGATATCGGAAGCCTTGGGCATTTCGGTACGCACGGCGCGCAGCCACGTCGAATCCGCACTGGCCAAGGTCGGGGCACCCAATCGCACCGCTCTTGCCCGGGTCGCTTTCGAACACGACCTGGACAGTCTCGACGCTCTTCGGTGTTCGGTGGAGCCTTCCTGATCCCTCGGCCCGTCGTCACCGAAGTACCTGCTCGACCACCTCAGTGCGGGGCCAGCGCCGCAAGAACGGAATCCACAGACTGTTCGGCCAGCACGTTGTCGATGGGCAGGTGGCCGAACAACGCCCGATAGTAGACCGGCGCGGCCAGGGCGTCGAGAACGAATTCCAGATCGAAATCGACGCGAATCTCACCGCGTCGACGCGCAGATTCCAGCACGGCCGCGGTGGAGTCGCGTCGAGGTTGAAAGAACACGGCGTGGAACTTCTTCGCCAGTTCCGGATCGGCCGCCAGATCAGCGACCATCGCAGGCAAGATCCTGCCCACGGTCGTCTCCCCCAGTCCCACAACCAGAGTCGTGATACCGGCGATCAGGTCGGCTCGCAGGTCACCGGTATCGGGCGTGGGACTGGCTCCCACATTCGCCACGACCACATCGACGACCAGGTGACGTTTCGACGGCCACCGCCGGTAGATCGCAGGACGGTGTACGCCTGCCCTGGCCGCCACCGCCCCGATGGACAATTCTGCATAGCCGTTCTCGCCCAACAGCTCCAGTGTTGCGACGAGGACGGCGTCGTCGATTTTCTCGTCGCGAGCCCGCGCCATCTACAGCACCGATCTCGGCATGAGCACCAGCCGCCAACCGTCCGGATCTTCGAATGTCATTCCTGCATTCTCCGCCCAGTAGGGATTCTCGGATTCGACGGGTTGGTGTCCGGCCTCGCCGAGCCGCTGGACCACCTCGTACATGGCCGCCTCACCGGCGAAGTAGAGCACGAGCAAATTGTCTTCAGTGGGTGCAGGACAAGGACTTCCGCCCTCATAGGTGGTGAATTCGAGGTGGTACGAAGCATCGGGGAGCCCGAGCATGATTCCGTCGTACCCGGCGTGGCCGGTGAAACGGTACAGCTCGGGAAGCCCGAGGCAGTCGCGGTAGAAGGCGATCACGTCGTCGAGTCGATCGGTGGGGCGGGCTACGCGCACTTGCGCTACCGTCAGATTGTTCGGCCAAGTAGTCATACCAAAACGATACAGTACGTACCGTAACAATGACTGCGATTCGCTCGCGTTGACAAATCGTTGGGTTTTTACAACACTTTGACGCATGAGCCCAGTCCGGCGGGGAGTTGCGCTCCCCATCTTCAATCGCATCGGCGTGCTACGTGCCGAGCGCAAGCTGACTCGGGCCGACCTGGCAGCACTCGTCGACGTCAACCCGCAAACCGTGGGCGCACTCGAACGCGGCGATCACTATCCGAGCTTGGACCTCGCGTTCCGCATCTGCGAGGTGTTCGACCTCCCGGTGGAAGCCGTGTTCTCCCGACGGGAATTCGGCCCACTGTCCACCGAGATCTATCGGTCGACTCGAGTCTCCGAAAGGAGTGAAACACCCAGTGCCTGAATCGAATGTGCTCACGCGCTACCAAGATTACCGAACTCGCCGGTTCCTCAAGGGTGAGGCTGACACTCGACACATGTTGCCTCGTTGGCGCACTCGGCATCGGCGGCGCATTCTGGTCGTCACACTCGGCGTCCTCTTCACGGCAATGGTCGTCGCGTCGACAGCCTGCCTGTTCTTTCCGATGGCCGCGCTTGCCTGGCCGGTCATCTCCTTCATGTTTCTTCCGGTGTGGACGTCGTTGCAACTTGTCTCCGGAAGGCAGGGTGACGCACCGAAAGATGCCCTCGACGAGTGGGAGATACAGCAGCGCAACGAGGCCAGATCCATCGGCTTGACGGTCACCCAGACACTGGTCCTGATCGTGGCGTTGTTCCTGATCTTCGCATCCGTGCTCCACTGGAATATCGAAAGGCTGGGCTACGCCGGCGGAGTTCTTGCACTGAGCGCCATGTTGATCGGCGCATGCACCCCGGCGATGATCCTCGGTTGGACCAGACCCGACATCGATCCGAGCGATATCGAACCGTCCGAAAACTGACCACCCACACCGACCGTGCTCTACTCGACCGACGGGAACGAACCATGTCCGCAACCCTCACGATCGACGGCATCTCCAAACGCTACGGCGACGTGGTAGCCCTGGACGATCTAAGCTTCGAAGTACGCCCTGGCGAGATCTTCGGATTCGTCGGCAGCAACGGCGCCGGCAAGACCACCACGATGCGCATCATCTTGGGTGTGCTCGCCTCCGACGGTGGTGAGGTCCGCCTGGACGGTAAACCTGTCGACCTCGACGTCAGGCGCACCATCGGGTACATGCCGGAAGAACGCGGCCTGTACCCGAAGATGAAAGTCGGTGCGCAACTTGCGTACCTCGCCGAACTACACGGCCTGTCGAAGTCTGCGGCCCAGGCCGCCGCTGCCCGATGGACGGAACGTCTGGGCATCGACAGCCGGGCGAAAGACACCGTCGACTCGCTCTCGCTCGGCAACCAGCAGCGAGTGCAACTCGCCGCGGCACTCGTCCACGATCCGGCGGTTCTCGTTCTCGACGAACCGTTTTCCGGACTCGACCCGGTCGCCGTCGACGTCATGAGTGACGTTCTGGTCGAAAAGGCCAGAACCGGCGTGCCGGTGATTTTCTCGAGTCATCAGCTGGATCTGGTCCAACGTCTGTGCGATCGGGTCGGCATCATCAGTCGCGGAAGCATGCGGGAAATCGGCACCGTCGACGAACTGCGAGGCAAGGGCGACGGCCGAATCGAAGTATTCGCACCGGGCGCTCCGGTGGGGTGGGCGCATCACCTCGTCGGCGTCACCACTCTGAGCCACCTCGAGGGCCGGACACTGCTCGGCGTCGACGACTCGGCCGACGACCAACAGATCCTGCACGCAGCTCTCGCCACCGGGCCGGTACACGAATTCACCGTCCATCGACCGACCTTGACCGATCTGTTCCGAGAGGTGGTGTCCGCATGAATACCGGACTGAAAGGCACGCGCGCAATAGCGTTGGTCGCCAGACGCGAATTCGTCACCCAGGTAGCCAAGAAGAGTTTCGTGATCAGCAACATCATCATTCTGATCGCGATCATCGGCGGTATCGTCGCGATCTCCCTGTTCACCGGTGGCGACGAGGACAAAACCACGATCGGCCTGACCGGCGATCAATCCCTCGTACCATCGCTGACCGCCACTGCCGACGCGTTGGGGCTGCCGGTGGACATCCGCGAGATCAGCGACGAGCAGACCGGCCGCAACGACGTTGCGGACGGCCGCCTCGACCTCGCGATAGTCGACGGTGTCAACGGGAGCGTCACTGCCGTCTCCGACAAGGAAATCCCCTCGCAGCTACGGGCCGTCGTCGACAGCGCCGTCGCCCAGCGCGCCCAGGCCAATGCCCTGGCCGCAGCGGGCGTAGATGCAGCCCAGCTCGCCGCCGCCACAGCGGGTGCCGAAGTCACCGTCGACACCATCACTGCGCCGGACCCAGAGCAGGGGCAACGTATCGCCATGTCGGTTGCCGCCGTCGTGCTGCTCTACATGCAGATACTGCTCTTCGGAACGTATGTCGCCATGGGCGTCGTCGAGGAGAAGTCCAGTCGCGTCGTCGAGCTTCTGCTCTCCACCCTCAGACCACTTCAGTTGTTGTGGGGCAAGGTGATCGGAATCGGGACGGTCGGACTGGCACAGTTGGCGGTGTACGCTACCGCAGGCATCGTCACCGGGTTGGCCACCGGAGTTCTCACGGTTACCGGTACGGCCGTGGGCGTTCTCTTCGGCACGATCGGCTGGTTCGTTCTGGGATTCGCGTTCTTCGCCGTGCTCTACGCCGCGGCTGGTTCCATGGTGTCGAGACAGGAGGACGTCAACGCGACCGCGATGCCGCTGATCGTCCTGGTGATCGCGATGGTCGGCGTGGCGATGTCGTCCGTCGGCAATCCCGACGGCACGTTGAGCAACGTCTTCAGTTGGATACCGCCGTTCTCGGCTGTTCTGATGCCGCTGCGCATCGCGGCCGGTGTCGCGTCGCCGGTACAGGTGGTCGCAACCATCGTGCTGATGCTCGTCGTCACCGGCATCCTGTCGATGATCGCGGCAAAGATCTACCAGCGTTCCATCCTTCGCATCGGCAAGGTCGTGTCCTGGAAGGAAGCCTTCGGCCGCTGACGACGTCGTCTGCACCAGCGGTACCGCGTCCAGGTAGGTTCATCTGAACGCGGTACCGCTGAATGTGGAGGGTGTAGTGCGAATCTCGGCTGAAGAACTACTGATCCAAGTCCTCGACCCCGAGAGCTTCCAGTCCTGGGACCAGGCGCCGATCGACGTCGATCCCGGCCCGAAGTATGCGGCCGATCTCGAACGTGCGCGAGCCAAGAGCGGAGTGGACGAGTCCGTCGTCACCGGCGTCGGCACGGTCCGAGGCAGACGCGTTGCCGTCATCGCCTGCGAATTCGCCTTTCTCGCCGGTTCGATCGGAGTTGCAGCGGCCGAGCGCATCGTCTCTGCCGTCGAACGCGCCACCGCCGAAAATCTCCCCCTGCTCGCCTCCCCCACATCCGGCGGAACCCGCATGCAGGAAGGGACCATTGCCTTTGTCCAGATGGTCAAGATCGCCGCAGCGGTCGCCGTGCACAAGGCTGCTCATCTTCCGTATCTGGTGTATCTACGCGATCCCACCACCGGTGGGGTGTTCGCGTCGTGGGGATCGTTGGGGCACATCACGGTAGCCGAACCGGGCGCTCTGATCGGGTTTCTCGGTCCCCGCGTCTACGAATCGCTGTACGGCACCAAGTTTCCCGAGGGCGTCCAGACGTCGGAGAATCTGTATCACAACGGGGTGATCGACGCTGTCGTACCCGTGACTCGCCTGCGCCTACTCGTCGATCGAGTGCTGTGCGTGCTCACCGACCCACCAGCCCCGGAACCAGCACCCTACGATTCAGTCGTAGAGGTTCCCGACGTTCCCGCGTGGCAGTCTGTGATGCTCTCACGGCGCGCCGACCGGCCCGGCATTCGGCAACTTCTCGAATACGCCGCCACGAAACAGGTGCCGCTGAGCGGCACCGGTCAAGGCGAGACGGACAACACTATCCTGTTGTCGCTGGCACGTTTCCGCGGCTTCCCCTGTGTACTGTTGGGGCAGGACCGCAGCGGCCAATCGGCCGAGAACACGATGGGGCCGGCCGCATTGCGGGAGGCGCGCCGCGGTATGAGACTCGCCGAAGAACTCCACCTCCCGTTGGTGTTGGTGATCGATACCCTGGGGGCGTCGCTGTCCAAGGAAGCCGAAGAACGCGGCCTAGCGCCCGAAATCGCGCGCTGTATCGCCGATCTGGTGATGCTGAAAACTCCGACCATCTCCGTCATCCTCGGACAGGGCACCGGCGGCGGTGCACTCGCCCTGCTCCCCGCCGACCGGGTGCTGTCCGCCCAGAACGGTTGGTTGGCGCCGCTACCTCCCGAAGGCGCCAGCGCCATCGTCCACCGCGACGTCACCCACGCACCGGAAATGGCTGCAGCTCAAGGTATCCGTTCCTCCGACCTGCTACGAGACGGCGTGATCGACGTGATCATTCCCGAACATCCGGACGCGGCCGACGAGCCGGTCGAGTTCTCCGAACGCGTCGGCGCAGCGCTCGCCCACGAACTCGCCTCTCTGACCGTACTGTCCGACTCCGACCGCCAGGCCGCTCGCATGGCGCGTTACCGCAACCTCGGGACGATACCGTGAGATCAGTCCCCGTCGAGGAGAGCTGCCACGTCGACGGCGGGCGGCCACAGCATCGACTCAGCCGGAATCGACTGTAGACCTTCGGCTATCACCCACACCGTTCCTCTGTGGTCAATTGTCACTGCCGGGTTGGTGGCGAGCAGAGGGGTGCTCGACACCGGTTCGAGTGTGCCCGCATCCAACAGCGTGAAGAGCCAGAACTGGCGCGTGCGATCGTAATCGACAGGAGCCGGCAGCGGCCACCATCCGGTACTCGACGTCCCGTCCGGCGGGTGACCGATGATCCAGACGAACTCGCCGACCTGACCCCCGTGGAATGCACGGCCGCCGACCTGCTGCACCACCCCGTACGTCAGGTCGGGCAGAATCTGCACCGCGACGTTACCGCGAACCAACCGTAGGGGTGTTCCGGCGAGGTACGGCGTGACCCACCCTTGCATCGCCGGTAAGTCCGGACCGACCGTCACCTCACCGGAGACGGTGACCCGGACCAGTCGATGCGTCGACTCGGCATGGGCACGGCGCTGCTCTGCCAATACGACAAAGGATTCACCGTCGACGCCGATCGCGCTGACGTATCCGTCCGGCACTTGCACCGAGACCGGCTCGCGATCCGACGTGTACGACAACCACGTCGTCCCAGGCGGGCATGCCAGGAAAGTCTCGCCGATGACAGCACCCTGATACGTCGGACGCTCGGAGATTCGGCGAGGCTCCGCACCAGCGGCGCACCAGTACAGACCGTCCGCACCGCCCACCCAACAGCCCGACGGAACGGCCCACAGATGCCGGGAGCTGCCGATCGAGCCCGGTAGAACATACTCGTGGGCAACATGATCGGCATCGAGCATCACGACGAGCGGGAGTTCACGGTCCACGATCCACAACATCTCACCGGACGCCGACACGTCGCCGGGAACGATCGGCGGACGGGGCGGGACGGGTGGTACGTCATCGAGATCGAGGTCGATCATCACTCCCACGGCACGGTCCACCTCGAACGGGTCATCGCGCATGAACACGTCGCTGTCGAAGAAGCGGGGTGACGCCTCGACGTCACGGAACGTGCGGTGCTCTACGACGATGCTCCCCCCGTGGTTCCCGGGAGGCCGACGGTAGCGCTCGTTGACCAACTGCACGCGGGTCACCCTCCCACGCACAGTCTCCGGGGTGTCGTAACCCATCACCCCGTAGAACCGACCGGTCAGCTCCACCGGCCCGGTCCGTGGCCGAAAACCTCGCCACGACGCCGTCCAACCATCGCCACGCAAGGTCCCGTTCCATTCCCAACGGCGAGGCACGCCATGGCCGGTAGATTGCAGAACCGGTCCACGATCACTCGCCTCCAGCAGAGCGCGAACGGTGAGAGTATCGGCGGCCGATACAGGTTGTTCGACAAATCGGAGCGGGAATTCGGTCACCTCACCGATACGCGGTGGCGCGATTTCGCCGTCCTCGATCGCAACGCCGTCGATCTGCACGACAAGCGTGCGTGGGCGCGTCATGCGCCTTTCAACGGATTGATCATGGGGACGACTGTACCAACTCGAATACCCCTGCCCGAGGTTTCTGCTGCCTACCCTGGACCGTGGCGGCATCTTGGTGGCACCATCGAACCGTGCAGTGGGTCGAGGACATGGACCCGGACGCGCCCGGGGTACGGCGCGTCAATTTCGTACGTGTCGGCGAGCTTCCGCCCGACATGGTCCGACACATCGCACGACTCGACGATCGCCGAGCAGCGGATCTGCAACGGCGGTCGAGGCGGACAGCCGTTTCTCCGCTCCGCGTTCGGCCGAGGAGTCACCCACCCCTGTTCCAGAGTGAGGATTCGATCTCTTTTCCGCGGCACCACGCCTGCGACATCAACTTCGAGTTGGCACATATTCGGGTTTACGAGAACGGGATCGCGTTCGACGTCCGAGCTCGAAGCGGCACTATGCCTGCGCTGCCTCCTTCGCAGCGGATCTACGTCGGCCCCCGGACACGGTCCAAGATCGTGCAAGGCGCATATCTCGGGGTCGTGTGTCCCGATGGCACGGTGGTGACCAACAAGGCCTGCCTTCCATCGGATGCGCCGCAGGGCTCGGACACGTCGAGCCCATGGCTTCACGGATCTACCGGATACAGTTTCGACTCGGGAGTCGGCGCTTCTTACTTCCTCAGCCCCAGACCCGAACCACGTGCGACGATCACCGTTTCCCTCTCCTACCCGGAAGTCGGAGTCGATTCGGCATTGTCACTTTCGCTCGATTCGGGCACTTTCACCCGCGCCTCGCTCTGATCGCTACTCGTGCCGATTTCGCCAGCCGCAATGTCGAGCCGCTGACCGACAGATATCGGCCTCCCGGCGCAAAGATCCGCGACCGATGCACGGGCTTGGTCATCGAAGCTTCTCGTCGCCTAAGGTGTTTCAGGTCACAGATCAGCTCAGTCACGAGAGGACACACGTCGATGAGCTCCACCGAGCAGGCGCCGAACACAACATATTCCCAGGTCTATCGCGCCAGTATCGACCAGCCGGAGCAATTCTGGCTCGACGCCGCGCACGCGGTGGATTGGGATGTCGCACCCACCAGGGCTCTCGACGACTCGGCCGCGCCCGTCTACCGGTGGTTTCCCGGCGCCGCACTGAACACCAGCTTCAACGCTCTCGATCGGCACGTTCGTGACGGGCGCGGCGACCACACCGCGCTGATCTTCGACTCCGCCATGGTTCCCACCAAGGTCACGTACTCGTACTCGGAACTGCTCGAGCAGGTTTCGCTGTTCGCGGGCGTACTACAAGCCCAGGGTGTCGTCGCCGGAGACCGCGTCGTCATCTACATGCCGATGATCCCGGAAGCTGCCGTCGCGATGCTCGCGTGCGCCCGCATCGGTGCCGTCCACTCGGTGGTCTTCGGCGGGTTCGCCGCCAAAGAGCTCGCCGCCCGCATCGACGACGCCGGGCCGGTGGTGCTGGTGACCGCGTCCGGCGGTCTGGAACCCGGCCGCACCGTCGAGTACCTACCGATGGTCGAAAAAGCTCTACAGCTGTCCGCCACTCCGGCGCACACGGTGATCGTCAAGAAACGAGAGCAGATCCCGGGCACCGCCGCCGACTACCGGGCCAGTGCTTCTGCCTGGTTCGACTGGGACGATCTCATGGCCGACGCCCCTGCGGTAGGCCCGGTGTCGGTGGCCGCCACCGATCCTCTCTACATCCTCTACACGTCCGGCACCACGGGTAAGCCCAAAGGCGTGGTCCGTGACAACGGCGGACATGCTGTTGCCCTGACGTGGACGATGAAGAACCTCTACGACATCGGCCCTGGTCAGGTCTGGTGGACAGCATCTGACGTCGGCTGGGTGGTCGGGCACTCGTACATCGTCTACGGCCCACTGCTGGCCGGCGCGACGACGGTCATGTACGAGGGCAAACCTGTCGGCACGCCGGATGCCGGTGCGTTCTGGCGTATCGTCGCCGAGTACGGTGTCTCGGCGCTGTTCACCGCACCAACCGCGATCCGTGCCGTTCGCAAAGCCGATCCGGATGCGAAAGAGCTTGAAAAATACGATATCTCGTCGTTGAACACCCTCTTTGCCGCGGGCGAGCGCCTGGACCCCGACACCTACGAGTGGGCCACCAGAGTGCTGGACCGTCCAGTGGTCGACCACTGGTGGCAGACCGAGACCGGATGGGCGATCTGCGCGAACCTGCGCGGCCTGGAACCGATGCCGATCAAGGCCGGTTCCCCCACCGTCGCCTGCCCCGGATACCGGGTCCAGATCGTCGACGGATCCGGACAGCTCGTCGACGCGGGCACCGAGGGCAACATCGTCATCGGATTACCTTTGCCTCCGGGAACTCTGACAGGACTGTGGCGTGACGACGACAGATACGTCAAGTCGTATCTGTCGACGTTCGACGGCTACTATCTCACCGGCGATTCCGGCTACATCGACGAAGACGACTACGTCTTCGTGCTCGGCCGCAGCGACGACGTCATCAACGTTGCCGGGCATCGCCTTTCGACCGGCAGCATGGAAGCTGTGGTTGCCGGGCACCCCGCTGTGGCGGAATGTGCGGTTATCGGTATCCACGACGAACTCAAGGGGCAGCGCCCGAGCGGCTACGTCGTCCTCAAGTCGGGGGCGGACATCGATCCTGAAACCCTTCGACAGGAACTGGTCGCTCGGGTGCGTGATCAGATCGGAGCCGTCGCCACTTTCCGTGACGTCACCGTGGTCGCCGCGCTGCCGAAGACCCGCTCCGGGAAGATTCTCCGCAAGACGATGCGCCAGATCGCGGACAACGAGGAATACACAGTGCCCTCGACCATCGAGGACGTGACCGTGCTGGACGATTTGTCGAAACTCTTGCGTGGATAGGCACTGCATTCGTCACCGGAGCCGCATCGCGGCAAGGTCACACGTGCGCTGTCGGCCTCGTAGTTCGCCGACATCATGGTGGCGGATCACTGTGCTCCGGTGACGACGCCGATGTACCGCCCGGCCGCCGGGCATCACCGGCCGGACCAGCGGCACGGCGTCGGCTATCGCGATCGTTCAGGCGCCGTCGCTGACCCGAACCCCCAGCGGCTCTCCCGGTTCATTCGCACCGTAGAGTTCGACTTTCCGACCCCAGCACCACCGCACCGTGGCCGCTCATCTCGCAACACAGGGTGAGCGGCCACCGTCATTCACACCCGAGGAACGACGCTGTGTTCGATTCGACGCTGTGTTAGATTCGACTCTGTGTTCGATTCGACTCTGCGTTCGAATCGACTCTGTGTTCAACGGAATCGACTCTGCCGGACGGGTCTCGAGCACCGTCCGGCAGAGTCGATTCAGGCTTGGTCAAGCCGTCGTAGCAACAGAACAAGTGGTCGACAACCTCATAGGCGCTCCTCGTCTGATGTGGGAAAATATGTGATGGGATGCGCAACAAACCCATCCCCAGGATAGAACTGAACGCCGCAGGATGCAGCGAAATCAGCGACTGATTTTTCGACAGACTTGGCCATCCGACAGACCCAGGGAGGACCGTGACCGACCGGTACGTAGTTCAGGACCCGACGCACAGCCAGGTGGAGATCACCTTCGATGCCGATACCGGGGTTGTGGAGGTTCGATCCGGCACATCGCATGCAGTACTGACACGTCGCCTGCACGCCCCGTTTCGGGACGGTATTCCCATCGGAACACGAACCGCCGCCGACCTACATCTCACTGTCGGCGGCAACGACGTCGAGTTGTCCATGGGCAAAGGATTCCTGTCCAGACGTTCGTATTCGATCTCGGTACTCGGCGCGGGTCCGGCCCTGACCTTCACGCCTGTCGACGACGCGACTTCCGAGTTCACTCGCGACGGCGTCCGCATCGGAGCGCTGTCGAAGGACGAGAACTCCGATCCCCGGCGCACGGATGCCGAGTGGTTCGGTACTCCGAGCGGTGACGAACTCGTGATCGCCTACGCGCTGGCCGAGGCCTTCGACTGCGGAGCGCTGCACGGCGCCGTCGCACTGATGGAGTCCTGGCTGTCGGGAAACTGACCACCCGAGACGAGAAGCGCACTTGCGTCGAGACTCACCGGCGTGCGTGGTGCTCGCGACAACGGGGCGATCGCCTCGAGTTGTGTGGGCTGATCTTTTCGGGTCGACTCTCCCCCCGCGACCGCAGGGTCCGCCGGCACACCACAGTCCCGGCCGATCCTCTGTGCATACTTTCTCGCTCCGGCGATACCGGTGTAGGCGAAAGTCGATCCACCTCAGATCAGATGAATCACCAAGGCGATCACCGCAACCAGCGCAAGAATGCCCTGGGTGATCGCTGCGCGCGCCTTGTCCGGTGCGGAGATCAGGAGTACCAGTGCCGCAGCGGCCATCGATCCGGTTCCGGCGAGCACGAGCGCAATTCCTACCGACGCCGAGCCGCAAGCAACAACAATGATGCCGACGGCCGTCACGACAGCCAGGAACAGGTTGTAGAAGCCCTGGTTGAAGGCCAGTGATTTGGTGGCGAGTGCCTCCTCTTCGGTTTTCACCCCAAAGATTGCGCGAGTCTTCGGGGCAGTCCAGAGGACGGACTCGAGCACGAAGATGTAGACGTGCAGCAGTGCGGCCAGTGCCGCGAAAACATATCCGACGACGTTCAATGTGAACTCCTGATTTCGAGGCGAAATTCTGAATCGACCGGTTCAATATATACTGAACCGACCGATACAGAAAGGAGCGTGATCGAGTGGGCAGATCACAGGAGTTCGACACTGTTACCGTGATCGCCGCAGCTCTGGACGTGTTCTGGGATCGGGGCTACGAAGGTGCGTCGCTGGCAGAGTTGGAGGCCACAACTGGACTCAATCGTTCGAGCCTTTACAACACGTTCACCAACAAACGCGGACTGTTCGATTCCGCAGTGCAGATGTACCTGAACCGCGTCATTCGACCACGATTGCAGGGATTGGCGACGAACCCGACACACGATGCGGTTGACGAGTACTTCGCCGCACTTGCCCGAGCCGTTGCCACCATGACGCCCGACACTCGCAGACGCGGCTGCCTGTTGCTGAACACAGCGACGACGCCGGCTGCGAACGACGAGTCCATCGCTGACGTGATCCGCGGCTATCGGCAGGAGTTGCTCGCCTCCATCGAGAACGGGGTCCGCGCTGCATCCACCACTGCGTCAGCGGATGTAGTACGCGAGCGGGCGAGCATCTTGTTGTCCTGCAACGTCAGTGCACTGATCCTGGCTAGGGTCGATCCGCGAGCCGCAGTAGCCGAACTCGAATCTGCACGGCGATTGAACAGGCAGTGGAGCAACTGATCGAGGGTGAGCCACACCCGCGACTGACCAGGGTCCGCCCGTATCGCACACTCCGTCGACGCAGATCAGATCACGCGGTCGGCTCGGACGCCGAAACGATTCTCGGCAATCGCACCTGATTCACCTCGGCCCTTGCGATACGCTCGATCATGGTTGTTTCCCTACCGGTGTTGCGAATCCCGCAATTACGCGATGCCGACGAATTGGCACACCTACACGTAGCTGTGTGGAAATCGACGTACGGCGAGCGACTTCCCGAAAGCTGTTACACCCAGCAGGCAGTGGCCGAGCGTAAAAACCTGTGGACCACCATATTGTCGGCATCACCGCCCCGACTGGTCACGGCTGCCCACCAAGAGCAGATCGTCGGATTCGCCCATGCCGGCCCACCGTTCGAGCAAGCTCCGGCACAAGCGCTCGAACTGTACTCGCTGTATCTGTTGCCGCGTTGGCACGGTTCAGGAGTGGGTCGGCAACTCCTCGACGCGGTTCTCGGTGATCGGCCTGCGCAATTGTGGGTGGCCGAGCACAATCCTCGCGCACACGGCTTTTATCGGCGCAACCACTTCGATGCGGACGGCGCAACCAGGCAGGGCGCCCTCCCCGAAGTACGGTTGGCTCGACAGCACCTCCCGCCGAAGAACGTCCAGGACTTCCATTCAGCGTGAACTCAACTCCGCGGCAGCGCTCGCTCTCCGGACCGTCCACTGATCACATCGGCGGAAGGCGATATTCCAGGCGCTCCGGCTCCGGCGAACGCAAGCGTGGATCGACGCCGAACAAGCATCTGTGACAGCATCTTCGAGTGGCGGGACGACGTGTTTTCGAGAGCACCCGACGTGTCGCGTAATCTCGGGAAACGATGGCTCCGGCACAGGGACTGCCGGGCAGAATTCGACAGGTATGGACCATTGCGTGGCCCGTCATCGTGATGTCGAGTACCGCGCTGATCGCGAGTGTCACCGACGCCGCCATGCTCGGACACTATTCGACGAATGCGATCAGCAGCGGCGCCGTCGCTCGGCCGATCTGGATTCTGTTCACTGCAATCGTCATTCCCTTCGGCACGGCAACACAGGTTCTCGTTGCCCGATGGCACGGCGCCGGAGACCGCCCCGCCATAGTCCAGCTCGCCCGCACGGGAACCGTGCTTGTCGCCCGTTTGCGGAACAGTGGTGGCCATCGTGGGAACCCTGTTGGCGCCGAGCATGATCGGCGCAACAGCTCACGCCGACGGGAACAATTCGCTCGACGATCCGATCAACGACACCACAGTCATGCTCCGCTTCCTGTTGATCACGCTGCCGTTCACCGCGATCACAGCTCATCTGCGCGGGGTGCTGGGCGGAATGGTCGAGACGATCACCGCTGCGCAGGTAACTGCACTGATGCCGCCGGTCAATGCACCCCTCGCCTGGTCGTTGATCTCAGGATGCCGCGAGCGCGAGCGCTTGATCCACCAGCACACCCACACGCCCCGGTGCCACCGGTTCGAGATCGAACAGAACTCGGTAGACCATCGGCGCAACGATGTGGTCGACCACCTCGTCACCGTCAACGATCGCCTCGTCGGCCCACCGATCCAGGATCACGTCGATCTGCACTCGACAGAAGTACGCGCATTTGAACTTCTTGGTCCCGTCCGCCGTTGCAGAGGAGTCATCGCTCATCACGACGTCACGCAACATCGCACGGCCGACCTCGGTGGAGATCTCGTCGAGGTATTCCTGTGCCCAGGCGACCAGATCGCCACGCAACGAACCGGTTTCGCGCGGCGGCGCTTCGGGGCGCATCCGCTCGAGCGAGACGTCGGCGAACACTTCGTTGACATCTCCCCACCTGCGATAAATCGTGGACGGCGTGACGCCTGCGTCCGCGGCAATCATGGGGACAGTGATCTCGGCCCGGTCGCGCTGCTCCAACAATCTCCGTGCCGACGCATGCACGGCCTGCTGGATTCGCGCGCTGCGCCCGCCGGGGCGCAAACCTGTGGACGAAGTCATAAGTCACATCCTAACGCAAAGATGTTGCATTAGCTTACGAGTGGGCGTAGCGTTCCAAACGCAAAGAAATTGCGTTTGAAGCCATTGGCATGTTCGACGTCATCGACATGTTCAATGCCATTGACACCCACACGGGAAGCGCCTTCGTAGATGACAACAACTCTGACGCATCAGACCGAAACCTCTCCCCGCCGACGCCTGGGTCGAGGTGCCGCATTCACTCTTGTCGCAGTAATCATCGCCACGTTCCTGGGTGCGTCCGCGACGCCGACGCCGCTGTACGAGCACTACCAGGAACTGTGGGGATTCTCCTCACTGGCATCGACACTGGTGTTCGGCATCTACGCCCTCGCTCTCCTCGTCACTCTACTGACCGCCGGGTCACTCTCCGATCATGTCGGCCGACGCCCGGTTCTATTGGGAGCTCTTGCCCTCGAAGCTGTTTCGCTGGTTCTGTTCGCCACCGCCGATGGATTGAGCATCTTGTTGATCGCGCGAGTGGTCCAGGGCATCGCGACCGGTGCCGCCATCAGCGCCCTGGGATCGACACTCATCGACCTCGAGCGCACTCCAGGCCGGGGCTCCGTCATCAACAGTGTGGCACCGACTGTCGGTCTGGCTGTCGGCGCGGTGGGTTCGAGCCTGATCAGCGAACATCTCCCGCGCCCGACCAGCACTGTCTACCTGGTGCTGTTGGCTCTGGTGATCCTCGAGTTCCTCGGAGTCCTGGCGGCACCGGAAACATCCGGTGGCCGACCTGGAGCATTGCAGTCACTTCGACCTGCCCTCGCTGTTCCCCGACAAGCCCGGACCATGATCGTGCTCACCGCACCCTGCCTCGTCGCAGTGTGGGCCCTCGGCGGCTTCTACCTCTCGCTGGGTCCAGCGCTGGCACGCAATGCTCTCGACGTCCACAGCTCGCTGATCGGCGCGATCATGGTGGCCACCCTGACCGGCTTCGGCGCGGCGACAGTGCTCGTACTCCGCAAGCTGGTCGGCCGTACCGTGATGTTGATCGGTACGTCGGCACTCGTGATCGGAGTTGCGCTGACGCTCGTGGGAGCCGAACTCTCCTCGGCTGCACTGATCCTCATCGGAACAGCGGTAGCGGGCATCGGATTCGGTGCAGGTTTTCAGGGGACGATTCTCTCCGTCATGCCACTGGCCGAAAACCACCAACGGGCCGGACTGCTCTCGACGGTGTACGTCATCGCCTACCTGGCCAACAGCTTTCCGGCGCTACTGGCGGGCTATCTCGTCGGGAAGATCGGCCTGGTCGACACCACTCGCAGTTACGGCGCTCTGGTGATGATCCTTTCCGCGGCGGCCCTGGTCGGTCTTCTCGTGACGAGCGAACGCAAACCGTCCCAGTCGTCCGCCCGGCCATAACCACAAGTTCTGACCGCCAGACCTGACCGTTCTTGGACGGGGAGACCCCGACCTGGAAAGCTCGACTGCACTGATCCGAGCGAACCGAGAATGGGAAAACCGCTGTGCGACTACCTAACCAGTTTTTGGTATATGTAAGAGATGCCGCGTCGTCCGCTGCATTCTACGGCGAACTGTTCGGCGCCGAACCCGAGATACTCAGTTCGCGGTACATGACCTTCGATCTCGGTGGCGGCGTCGTCCTCGCCCTGTGGAGCGGGAAGTCGCGGGAGGTCGATCCCGCGGCGCCCCGAGGCTTCGAGATCGGTCTGGTCGTCGACGGTGGCAGCAGGGAGATCCGGGCGATCTACGACGAGTGGGTGGGCAAGGGCGTCGAGGTACTGGAAGAGCCGGCCGAGGACGTGTTCGGCCTGACCTTCGTCATCGCCGACCTCGACGGAAACCGTATCCGCGTCGCCCCTGCCGATCACTGAGGAGCACGCTCAATCCTTGATCTCGCCGTAGCGGCGCAGCGCTTCCTGACGCTCGTGGGCGTGGTCGACGATAGGTTCGGGGTAGTCGACCGGGCGCATCGCTTTCAACGAATGCACCGCTTTACCCGGCACACCACGCAGTTCGGGAACCCACCGGCGAACGTACGTCCCGTCCGGATCGAACTTCTCACCCTGCGTGATCGGGTTGAACACCCGGAAGAACGGCGACGCGTCGGTACCCGAGCCGGCCGTCCACTGCCAGCCGTGCTGATTGGACGCAAGATCACCGTCCACCAGGTGATTCATGAAGTACCGGGCGCCCCGCCACCACGGAATGTGCAGATCCTTCACCAGGAACGACGCCACGATCATGCGGACCCGATTGTGCATCCAGTTCTCGGCGGCCAGTTGCCTCATCCCCGCGTCGACGATCGGGAAGCCCGTCCGCCCCTCGCACCACGCGATGAAAGCGAGATCTGCTGCCGCTCCGCTGTCGTGCCGCAACCTGTCGAACTTGCTGTCGTAGTTCGACCTGGCGCTCTGTGGCTTCTGAAACAGGATGTCCGCGTAGAAGTCTCGCCACGCCAGCTGGCGACGGTAGGCCTGGGCGCCGTCGTCGGTGCGTCGGGACAGGTCCGCGAGCATCGTTCGGGGATGAATGGTGCCGTACTTGAGCGGGATGGACATGCGGCTCGTCGTGTCGAGATCCGGGCGGTTGCGCTCGTCGTCGTACTCTCGAAGATGGTTCTCGCGGTATTCTTTCCACTGTTCGAGTGCGCCCGCTTCACCGACCGGCCCGACGACGTCGCGACCGGGCGCGGGAATCGCCACCCGCTTCACCTCGCCCGCCGCATCCTCCGGATCGATCCACTGCACGGTCGTCGCGTCCGTGGCAGCCGGACCGCGCCACCCGTGTGCGAGCCACTGCCGAAAGTACGGGGTGAAGACCTTGTACGGGTCACCGTCCGCCTTGGTCACTCGCCCTGGGGCCACCGCGTACGGGGAGCCGGTCGCGACCAGCGTCACCGATTTCGCTACTGCCGCATCACGTTCCCGCCCGTACGGCCCGTAGTCGGCGCTGATGTGTACTTCGTCGGCTTCTACCGACTTCGCGACGGACGGTACCACCACGGCCGGGTCGCCGCGCACCACCATCAGCCGGCCACCCAATTGCCGGTCCAACTCGGCCAGGTCGGCGAAGAGTCGATCGCTACGCGGCGATCCGGACGGTCCGAGTAAGCGATCGTCGAGAACGAACAGACCGAGCACCTGCCCGCCGGCGTCGGACGCCGCCGTCAGGGTGGGTAGGTCGCCCACCCGCAGATCACGCCGAAACCAGACCACGGAATTGTTCACCCGGACGAGCCTACCGATGAGAGGCCAGCACGCAGTCCACCGCGCGAGTGGCAAGCTCGCGCGCTCGCTCCGAATTCGGCTCCGCACTCAGTCCGAGCAGACGTTTGCGATGCTCCTCACCGAGCAACAACGTGTAGAGCTGATCCGCCGACTGTGCTGCCACCTCACCGTGCTGATCGCGCAGGACCGTCGTCAGGTACGCGATGGACCGCGCGGGACCGGACTCGTAGAACTTCGCCGCCAACTCCGGAAACTGCACGGCCTCGCCGATCATCATGCGGTGCAGCGTGATCGAGTTGTCGCCGTGCAGCGCGCACACGATGTCCGTTGCCGCGTCCACCACGTCGGTGGCGCCGTCGCGAGCCTTCTCGACGTAGGCGTGCTGGCGCTCCACGGCCGCCGCGAATACTGCCGCCTTGTCGCCGAAGTAGGTGTATACGGTGCGCTTGGCCACACCGGCGTTCTGTGCGATCACGTCGAGGGTGGTGCGGGCGAACCCCATCTGACGGAACGACGCGAGCGCGACGTCGAGGATCTCCTCGCGTCGTCCCGCCCGCTCGGCGTCACTGGTCCGGCCTCGCCGACGTGGCTGCTGCGTCATGGATCCCATTCCATCATCATGCACCGAAATCCAATTAATGCTACGTTTACGTTTCATTAATTCGACAGTGCAGGAGACCGACATGAGCGGACAGCGACTGATCCACGTCGCCATCGCCGACGACTGGGAAGGATGCAAACGCTTCGGCGAATACGAAGTCTCGACCCGTGGCATCAGCTACGACGACGCCGGATTCATCCGCGCCGCAACCGCCGACTCACTTCCGGCAGCACTCGACCACGTCTTCGGCGACCTCACGCTCCCCCTGATCGTCGCGGTTCTGGACGAGGACGCGCTGACCGCGGCCGGCGTCGACATCGAATGGGGCACCGGCAAACCGCGCATCACTGGACCGCTGCCGATGGACAGTGAGACGGTGGTGGCCGAGTTACCGCTCGATCGTGGAGCCGAACCCTGGCGCGTGCCCGATCTGAGCGGATACTCGGTCCGGCGCAGCAGCCCGACCGAACGCTGACCCCGACAGGGCACAATGACACGGTGACCGACACACCGACCATTCTCGTCGTCGACGACGACTCCGACGTCCTGACCTCGCTGGAGCGTGGATTGCGGCTGTCGGGATTCACGGTGCTGACGGCGGTCGACGGCGCCGACGCCTTACGAGCGGTAGCCGCCACTCAACCCGACGCCGTGGTGTTGGACATCAACATGCCGATTCTCGACGGCTCCGGAGTGGTGACGGCGCTACGCAGCGCAGGCAACGACGTTCCGATCTGTGTTCTGAGCGCTCGGAGCTCCGTCGACGACCGAATCGCGGGCCTCGAATCCGGCGCCGACGACTACATGGTCAAACCTTTCGTGCTGGCAGAACTGGTCGCCCGGATCCGATCGATGCTGCGACGAAGCAACACCTCGACCGACGACCGCACCGAAGGCACCGGCCCACTGCGCATCGGCAACCTCGACATCGATCTCGCGGGCCGCCGGGTGTGCATCGACGGCAGTGAAGTGCCCCTGACGAAACGAGAGTTCGAGCTGCTCGACGTTCTCGCGCACAACGCGGGCATCGTGCTCACCCGCGAACGTCTCCTCGAACTGGTGTGGGGCTACGACTTCGTCGCCGACACCAACGTCGTCGACGTGTTCGTCGGGTACCTGCGCCGTAAATTCGAAGCAGGCGGGCATCCCCGACTGCTGCACACGGTTCGCGGAGTCGGGTTCGTCCTCCGGGACAATCCGTGACCCGACGGCGTTTCTCGCTCCGTACCCGCATCGCGGCGGCCGCGGCCCTGGGCGCGACGTTCATCGTTCTCGCGATCGGCGTCGTCGTCGCGCTCGCCATCGCCCGAAACAATCTGAGTCAACTGGATCGTCGACTGGAAACCGCCTCGACGGTGGTGGTCGCCAACGCCGCGACGGCCGGCCCATTTCTCGGCGCTCTCGGTGACGGCGGGGCATTCTCGGTGACCATCCGCTCCGACACGGACGGAACGGTCAGATCGAGCACACCGACCCGATTGCCCGAGCTCACGGTCGGCTCCGCGACGGTGGAGGTGGACGGCACCAAGTACCGGGCCTACACGGCGCGGGCGGGGGGCATCAACGCCCTGGTGTCGCTGGCGGTACCGTACGCCGAGGCCCGCGACATCACCGTCGAACAGCAACACCAGGTGGCATTCTTCGGCCTGGGGGCAATAGGTGCCGCAGCTGCCCTCGGCTGGGTGTTCGGCGGCCCGGCGGTGCGCCCCTTGATGGAGCTGACCCGACTGATCGCACGCCGCGAACCGAACCTCGTCACGGAGTCGTCCGGCATCCGCGAAGCCGACGAACTCGCTGCGGCAGCAAAGTCGATGCTCAGCGACGTCGCCAGCGCACAGGAGGCGACCAGCGCGGCGCTGTCCACTGCCCGCGACTTCGCGTCCGCGGCAGCGCACGAACTGCGTACGCCGTTGACGGCCATGCGCACCGACATCGAAGTGCTCTCCACCGTCGCACTCGAGCCCGGCCAACAACACGAAATCCTCGTCGACCTGGCGCGGACCCAGCGACGCGTCGAATCGACCTTGCGGGATCTCGAGCGTCTGGCCAAGGGCGAACTCTCCACCGCAGACGATTTCGTCGAAACCGATCTCACCCAGATCTGCGATCTCGCCGTCATGGAAGCGCAACGGCATCATCGCGGAGTGACCATCACCGCCGAGACGCTCGATGCCGCGCTGCCCTACGCGATTCGTGCATTTCCCGGGGGCATCCGCCTGATTCTCGACAACGCCGTGTCCAACGCGGTTCGTCACGGCCGTGCCCGGACCATACGAATCACCTTGTCCCGCTCGCGCGACGAGTCGACCGTCGTCGTCATCACCGTCGACGACGACGGCTGCGGTGTCGCTCCCGAAGAGCGCACCCGCGTGTTCGGCCGATTCACTCGCGGCTCGACGGCCGGGCCGATCGGTTCCGGGCTCGGGCTGGCCCTGATCGAGCAGCAAGCGATGCTGCACAACGGTAGCGCCAGGTTGCTCGAAAGCCCTCTCGGCGGCGCCCGTCTGCTGGTGGAAATCAGGGATCAGACGTCACCGATTTCAGCGACGACGGACACGACCGCCCAGCAGTAATCACTGTCCCCGTCCCGAATTGGGCAATCCACGATCTCAAACTGGACAATCGACCTAGAAGACATGAACGCGACATTGCGATTCAATGAGACACATGAGCAACGAAACGCGTTCCCGAACATCGCGAACACCCGCTGGGCCGCCGCCTGCCGAGGTGAAACTGGGCGTGTCGACGCCTGTCGAGGTAGAACTTCCCGACAACGAAAAGGCACGCGGCGTGATCGTCGAGGACTTCGCCGACTCGACCGTGCCCGCGCACACCATCGAACGTGAATGGGCACTGCCCCGCCGCTGGGGCGTCGCCCTCGACGACGGGCGCCTCGTGTTCGTCGACGGTGATCACATCAAGGCTGCCGCACAGCCCTGACCCGGTTCGCCCGGTCCACCACTGCCGCTGCGACCAAGAGGCGAAACACACCCCCGCACGGTCACAGGCCAACACCACTGGACGCCGGCGTCCGGCCCCGAACGCACGCGGCTTCGCTTCCTCGAAGCGGGCCGTCGTCCTCGACTCTGTCTCCTCTGCCTGCGTCGGACCGGCGATCCGCAATCCGATGGGTAGACCGTCGTCACTGAACCCGGCCGCACTGGTGATAGCCGGGTTGTCGAGCATGTCGAGCGGGCACACCTCAGCCGGCCGAGAATCTGCTTGGCGAGCGATCTACCGAGCAGCCGGTCCGGCGCGGACCGGGCGGCCGGACATGCCACCGACAGGGCCGGCGAAATGATCAGATCGTAGTCCTTCGTGAACTCCGCGAACGTATTCCACATCTCGGCGGAGCGGGAGGCACGCCTCGTGATCGATTCCTCGGACATCGACCGATCACTCGGCGTCACCACTTCGCGGACACAACGGTGCAACGACCAGAAATACCACCGACGATCCCGGACGGTCGTAACGAATCGGATCTCCGGCGTGCACGCCGACCACACCGCCGTTCGATACCGTTGCGCCACCTCGGCACCCGCACGGACGTTACGCACTTTCATTGAAAGCTCTTGCGCAATAATCAGTTTCGCCACAATCTATCGCGAAGGCATCAGATCGACGAGATGCCGATGCGTCCCGTTCCACCACGAGTGGATGACGTCGGGCCGATGACGAGGGCCTACGAACAGAAATCGGGCCACCTGCCGAGCCTGACACACCCGGCGGAGATAATGAATCGACTCGACTGCATCACGATGAGAAGGTAGGCACCATGTCCGATCAGTACGTCGCTGCCGATGACCGGTACGAGCGCATGCCGTATCGCCGAACCGGCCGAAGTGGCCTGAAGTTGCCGGCCGTCTCGCTCGGCTTGTGGCACAACTTCGGGGACGACGTGCCCATCGACAACCAGCGCGCGATTTTGCGTCGGGCGTTCGATCTCGGTGTCACCCATTTCGATCTGGCCAACAACTACGGCCCGCCCTACGGGAGCGCAGAAACGAACTTCGGACGAATCCTGCGTGAAGACTTCACAGGCTACCGCGACGAGTTGGTGATCTCCTCGAAAGCAGGGTGGGACATGTGGCCCGGCCCGTACGGATTCGGCGGCTCGCGCAAATACCTGCTCTCGTCCCTCGACCAGTCACTCGGCCGCCTCGGACTCGACTACGTCGACATCTTCTACAGCCACCGCCCCGACGCCGACACTCCGATCGACGAGACGGCCGGCGCGCTGATCACGGCCGTACAGCAGGGTAAGGCACTGTACGCCGGAATCAGTTCCTATTCCCCGGAGCGTACTCGGGAAATCGCCGCGATTCTCGCATCCGCCGGTGTACCGTTGCTGATCCACCAGCCGAGCTACTCGATGCTGAACCGCTGGATCGAGAAGGAACTTCTCGACACCGTCGACGAGCTCGGTGTCGGCGTCATCGCGTTCTCACCGCTCGCGCAAGGCATGTTGACCGACCGGTATCTGCACGGAATACCGAAGAACTCCCGTGCAGCCCAAGGAAAGTCGCTCGATCCGTCGTGGCTGACTGCCGAATCCGAGACTCATATCCGCGCGCTGAACGAGATCGCGATCGGTCGCGGTCAATCCCTGGCGCAACTCGCACTGAGCTGGGCGCTGCGTGACCCGCGTGTGACCTCCGTGCTGATCGGCGCTTCCAGCGTCGCGCAGTTGGAGGCCAACATCGGCGCACTCGACAACCTCGATTTCACCGATGCCGAACTCGGTGCCGTCGACCAACATGCCAAGGAGAGCGGTATCAACCTGTGGGCTGAAGCCGCCACCATCTAGATCTTCGGCAGCTCCACACTGACGTGCTCACCCTCTTCGAACACGGCCGACGCCGGACCCACGATCAGCGGGTCCGGCGTGCCGACCACGCGCAGATCCTTGTTGGGATAGTCGAAGCCGGAAAGCACGTGGCGCATGGCCTCGAGCCGAGCGCGCTTCTTGTCGTTGCTCTTGATGACCGTCCACGGTGCGTCACCGGTGTCGGTGTAGAAGAACATCGCTTCCTTGGCCTGGGTGTAGTCGTCCCACTTGTCGAGCGACGCCAGATCCGTCGGCGACAGCTTCCATTGACGCACCGGATCGGTCCGTCGTGCTGCGAACCGAGCCAACTGTTCCTCCCGGCTCACCGAGAACCAGAGCTTGTGCAGGTGTATTCCGGAATTGACCAGCATGCGTTCGAAGTCCGGTGACTCTCTCATGAACTCGAGATACTGCGTCGGAGTGCAATACCCCATCACCCGCTCGACCCCCGCCCGGTTGTACCAGGACCGGTCCATCAGAACGATCTCCCCGCCGCTGGGGAGGTGCGCGACGTAGCGCTGGAAGTACCACTGCGTGCGTTCGATGTCGGTCGGTTTCTCGAGAGCCACCACGCGTGCACCACGCGGGTTGAGGTGCTCGGTGAAACGCTTGATCGATCCGCCCTTACCCGCCGCGTCACGACCTTCGAAGATGATGAGCACTTTCTGACCGGTTTCCTTGACCCACAGCTGCAACTTGAGAAGTTCGATCTGCAGGCGACGCTTGGTGCGGTCGTACTCCCGGCGTGACATCTTCTTCTCGTACGGGTAACCCTGTTTCCAGGCGTCCGCGTACTCGGAGGGTTCCACCGCGCCCAGTTTGGCACTCAAACCTGCGATCTCGTCGATCTCCGCCGCATAGTCCTCGGTGACGGACACCCGTCGCGCCGCCTGCACCGATGCTTCGTCCTGGCTGCTGGCAGGGGTACTCATGAAATACGTGCTCCTTCACGACAGGGAACCACCGAATATGGGTAAATCGGAGTTTACGCACAGCGACCGTTTTGGAGTCCGATCCAGGAGAAACCCGAGTGCGACCCGCTGACGTCCAGTCCGTAATCCCGGTCACCCCACGTCCACGCGGTACCTTGATCGAGGCAACCGAGACGGCCGAAGTGCCCGTGAGACGAGAGTTCAGGTGACATGCGCGTTGACGGACGGGACATCCCGGTAACGGGAAGTCTGCTGCCCCCGCTGCAGCGCCGAACCAGCGACATCGTGCGGGTAGCTGTTGCCGCAGTGCTGTTGGGCGCGGTGATCGCGGGCTCCTTGATCACTCGCAGTCAATGGGATGCACTCGAAACCTCGGTCTCGAACATCGTGGGTGTGCTGTCCCCGAGCCTGTCCGATTCGGTGTACCTGGTGTACGGCGTCGCGATCCTCGCACTGCCGTTCGCGATCCTCATCGCACTGGTCGTCGGGCGACGCTGGAAGCTGCTGGCCGGGTACGCGGCCGCCGGACTCGCCGCCGGGATCGCATTGTCGTTCACCGGGTCGGGTCTGTCCGCCCCGAAGTGGCATCTCGACGTCCCCGAGCGACTCGACGCGACGTTCCTCTCCCAATTTCTCGACGACCCTCGCTGGATCGCCATGCTCGCAGCGGTGCTCACTGTCGCCGGTCCGTGGCTGGCACCGAAGTGGCGACGGGCCTGGTGGACGCTTCTGCTGTTGTTCGCGCCGATACATCTGATCGTCAGCGCCATCGTTCCGGCCCGGTCGATGCTCGGTCTGGCAGTGGGATACCTGATCGGTGCGATCATCGTCCTCGCCGTCGGCACCCCGGCCTTGGAAGTCCCGCTGGATTCGACGGTTCGAGTGCTCGCCAGACGCGGCTACCAGGTCACCTCGTTCCGGGTGGTCAATCCGTCGGGAATCGGCCCGCTGGTGCTCTCGGCGACCATCGGGGCATCCCCCGCCGACGAGCCGTACCCGGAACTGTTGGTCGAACTGTACGGGCAGAACCAGCGCAGCAGCGGCGCGATCCGCCAGACGCTGCGATGGATCTCGTTTCGAAACCGTGAGACACCGCCACCGCACGGTTCACTTCGGCGGGCCGTCGAGCACCGCGCCCTGATGGGCATCGCCTTCGCCGACATCGGGCTGGCCAGTGCCAAGGCCGTCGCCATCTCGGTGCTCGACCGCGGCTGGGAGATGTACGCCCATCAGAGCCCGCGCGGTGTCCCGATTGCCAAGGCCGCCGAGGCCGAGCGCATCGGCCGAGAACACCCGGACGGTAGCGAGAGCGAGAGCGACGACACACTGGTCGACACACTCTGGCAGACCCTGCACACCGCGCACGTCCATCAAATGGCCCACGGAGATCTACGGCCGTCCGAGATCCGGGTGGAGTCCGGGCACATCCTGTTCGGCGGCTACGCCTACTCCGAATTCGGAGCCACTCATGTCCAATTGCAATCCGATACCGCCCAACTGCTTCTGACCACTGCCCATCTCTTCGGGGTCGACGCCGCCGTCAGTGCGTCGATCCGCATCCAGGGCGCAGACACCATCCTCGCCGCATCCGGCCGTTTGACCACGGCGGCGATGCCCGCGCGTATGCGGCGCGCGATCCCCGAATCCACGACGTTGATGAAGGAACTCCGGGACGCCGTCGGCGCCGAGAACGGCATCGAGAAGATCGCACCTGCGCAAGTCACCAGGTTCAGCCGCAATCAGATCATTCAGCTGGTCCTGCTGATCGGTCTCGTCTACGTGGCGTACCCGTTCATCAGTCAGGTGCCCACGTTCGTCACCGAACTCAACACCGCCAACTGGTGGTGGGCGCTCCTCGGTCTCGGGGTGTCGGCACTGACGTACGTCGGTGCCGCAGCCGCGCTGTGGGCGTGCGCCTCGTCGATGGTCAGCTACCGGAATCTACTGATCATGCAGGTGGCCAACACCTTTGCTGCCACCACCACCCCGGCCGGAGTGGGCGGACTTGCCCTCTCCGTACGGTTCTTGCAAAAAGGCGGGCTCGGCACCGTTCGGGCAACTGCCGCTGTGGCATTGCAGCAGACCGTGCAGGTGGTCACCCATGTCGGCCTGTTGCTCTTCTTCTCGCTCGTCGCCGGCCGCGACACCAACCTGTCGCACTTCATTCCCGGATCCACCGTGCTGTACCTGATCGGTGGTGTGGCGCTCGGGGTGCTGGGTGCCTTCATGTTCATACCGAAACTGCGGCGTTGGCTCCGCGACGATCTACGGCCCCAGATCACCGAGGTGATGGGCGAATTGAGCCAGCTGGCACGCAATCCCACGCGCTTCCTGATCATCTTCGGCGGCAGTGCCGCTACCACTCTCGGCGCGGCACTGGCATTGTGGGCGAGCATCGAGGCATTCGGTGGCGGAACAACTTTCGTCACCGTCACCATCGTGACCATGATCGGCGGAACCTTGGCGTCGGCCGCTCCCACCCCGGGTGGGGTGGGAGCAGTCGAGGCTGCACTGATCGGCGGCTTGACGGCCTTCGGTCTGCCCGCGAGCATCGCGGTGCCGTCGGTGCTGCTCTATCGCGTGTTGACGTGCTGGCTACCGGTGTTCTGCGGCTGGCCCACACTGCGGTGGCTGCAGAAACGAGACATGGTCTGACTCACGCCGGGTGCTCGGCCTTCCAGGTTGCGACAAATTCGTCCAGCTCGGCCAGGAACGCGTCACGTCGCGAGTTGCTGAGCCAGGACACCTCGAAAGAGTTGCGCGCCAACTGTGTCAGCTCGTCGATGCCCAGGCCGGCCTGCTCGGCGAGGGCAACGTAGTTGTCGGCGACGTAACCACGGAAGTACGCCGGGTCGTCGGAGTTGACGGTGACCTTCGCGCCCGCGGCGAGCAGCGCGACGATCTCGTCGGCCTTCATCTGCTCGGTGACGAACGAGTTCGAGACGGGGCAGGTGGTGAAACCGATGCCACGTTCGACGGCGAGCGCGACCAGCTCCGGGTCCTCGACGATGTTGGTGCCGTGGTCGATACGGTCGACGTTGATGCCGGTCAGTACCTCACGGATGTTGTCGATGGCACCCTCCTGATCGATGTCACAGTGCATCGTGAGCAGGAAGCCTTCGCGGCGGGCGCGGGCGAACACCTCGGCGAACTTCTCCGGCGGGTTACCACGTTCGTCGGAGTCGAGTCCGAGACCGATGATCCAGTCGCGGTAGGGCAGTGCCTCCATCAGGGTGGCCATCGCGAACTCCGCGGAGAAGTCGCGCAAAATACACAGGATGAGATCACCGTGAATCCCGAAGTCGCGGGCCGCGTCGACGATGCCGCGACGGTAGCCGGTGATCACGTCGGCGAACGGAACACCACGCGAGGTATGCGCCTGCGGGTCGAAGAACATCTCGGCGTGTCTGGTGCCCTGCTCGCTCGCCTTCTTCAGGTAGTCGTAGGCGAGGTCACGGAAGTCGTCCGGCGTGAGCAGAACACGCATCGCCGGATAGTAGATCGCCAGGAAGCTGGTCAGGTCGGTGAAGTTGTAGCTCGCGATCACCTCGTCGACGCTGGACTCCGGCAAGGTGATGCCGTTGCGGCGGGCCAGCTCGAACTTCAGCTCCGGTTCGAGGGTGCCCTCGAGGTGCAGATGCAGTTCGGCCTTCGGCAGGGCATGAGCGAACGCGACAAGATCAGACAAGACGAAACTCCTGAGTGGGGTGAACAACGACCCCAATTTACGCGGCGGGCGCCACCGGCCGGTTGCCGGCCGGTGGCTGTCCACGACGACGTGACGCCGCACACGTGCCTGGTCAGGCGTCAGTACCGTCGTTCGACGTGGGCTTCGAGAGCTGTCCCGTCCGCGCTGAGCCAGCCTTTGCCGCGGGCGTAGTCGACCATCTTCTCGACGCCCTCGAGGTCTGTCGACCGGGCCCGGATGCGAGCCAGGTCGACGAAGAAACCTCTCTCGTCGGCGTAGCCGAACCCGTTGGCCTGCAACAGCTCACCGAGTTCGGCATCCGTTGCCGGCGTGCGGAGCTCGACGTGCAGTCTCTTCAGGTCCTCGACCTCCTCCAAAGTGACCGAGTCACCGTTCACCAGTACGAACATCACTGTCTCTCAATCCGTTAGACCGTCGACGGCAGATGCGTGCCGAAGAGTCGGCGGTGATACGTGAGCGGACCCGATTCGCGGTGATCGACATCCACCACGGCACCGGTCACGATCTTGTGGTCGCCGCCGTCCGCCACGGAATCTACCGCGCAGGCAATCCAGATCGGCGCGCCGTCGAGACGGGGAACACCACTGTGCTGTTGCCAGCCCACCCCGCCGAACTTGTCCCGGCCCTTCTTCGCGAATGTCATCGCCAGCGGCCCGTCCTCGGCGGCGAGTACGTTGATCGCGAATTTCCCGCTCCCCTCGATCAGAGCGAGCACCTCCGAGCCGCGGTCCAAGGCGATCAAAGCCAGCGGCGGATCCATCGACAGCGACATGAATGCGCTCACCGTCGTTCCGTGCGGCCGGTCGCCGTCCATCGCCGTGATGACGGCAACCGGGGAACACACGTGTGCCATGGCCTCGCGAAATCTCCTGGCGGCTTCGTTCACGTCGTTCACGCCTTGGCAGCCAGTTCCTTCTCGTACTTCTTGGTCATGTGATCGACGGCGTCGAGCTGGGCCTTCGCATGACCCGTCCGGACCGCACGGGCGCGTGCTGCCGCGTCCAGGAGGGGCTGCGCCTGACCTTGGAAATGGGGGAAGACTTCCTGCGCGAACAACTCTGCCGACCGTTTGGTGTCCTGCGGGTTCGCCCAGTCGTGACCCATCTGCAGCATGCAACCGAATCCACCCGACTGATCCCACAGCCGCTGTACCTGCTTGCGTGCCTGCTCCGGTGTCCCGATGACACCGATTCCGGCCTCGTTGATGAAGTCGATCATCTCGTTCAGCCGGGCGCCGGACACCGCCATCTGCGGGAAGGCGGCGACATGCTGGAAGTACTCGAACCATTCCTCGATGCCGTATTCGACCTGCTTACGCGCTTCCGCTTCGGTTTCGGCGATGTGGAACGGTCCTGCGAGCGACCAGTTGCGCCGGTCGACGGTCTTGCCGTGCGCCTCGGCCCGCTCTTCCATGACATTCCAGTGGTGCGCCAGCGCGTCGAAACCGTCGGCGGACAACGTGGCACCGATCGAGAGCAGACCGACTCCGTGAGTTCCGGCCAGTCGCGGCCCGGTCGGCGACGCCACGGCGGCGACGGTGATGTCGATGCCGTTCTCCGAGTAGGGGGCCAGCTGCAGTTTCGCGTCGTGCAGTTCGTGGCTGCGGGTCTTCGCCGAAACGGTCTCACCGCGTAGGAGCCGAACGACGATGTCGAGGTTCTCCTGCAACAACTCTCGGGTATCGGTCGGGTTGAGACCGATCATGGCGGAGTCGGTGGGAAGAGATCCGGGCCCGACGCCGAAGATGGTCCGGCCGTGTGTGAGGTGATCGAGCTGCATGATCCGGTCTGCCGCCCACAACGGGTTGTGATAAGACAGCGAAGTCACTCCCGTACCGAATCGGATACGCGGGGCGCGCTGGGATGCCGCGGCGATCATGATTTCGGGGGACGCGATGATCTCACTGCCTGCCGAGTGATGTTCGCCGAACCACGCTTCGTCGTAGCCGAGCCGATCGAGGTGCTCGACCAGTTCGAGATCACGCTGAAGTGCGGCCGTGGGGTTGCGACCGGGGACGTGGAACGGTGCCATGAAATACCCGAAGCGAAGCCTGCTCATTAGTTCTCCCTAGTGCCGGTGGCCAACGTCTGACCTGCTGAGAGAACGCTATCTTCACCGTGACCGCGGTCACAGTGCACGAAAGTGGACAAACATTCGAGCTGCTCAGACGCTGCGATCGGCCAGCTTGTGCTCGTAGACCAACTTCACGAATTCCGCCCGATTTCGAACGTGTACCGCCGCGAGTATTCGGCTGACGTACTTCTTGACCGTGTCCGGGCTGAGCGAGAGGATCACCGCGATCTCGTCGTTGGTGTGCCCGTCTGCAAGCAGTTCCGCAAGATCGATCTGCCGAGGAGTGAGCTTTTCCCGCCAGCCCGGCATCCGCTGCCCCGGCAAGGTCTGACACAACAACGACAGTTGCCTACCCAGAATCGCCAATCCACCCAGATCGTGCTCGGACAGCTCTTTGCCTTCCGAGTCGAACAGACCGACGACGGCATGCGCATCGTGCGCCAGGTGCAGATGCATGACGGATGCGCTGAGCAGCTGCCGTCGGTACAGGAATTCCTTCAGATACGTAGCCGACGCCGGCGGGACACCCGCCAACTGGGTGTGGCGTATCGCCGGTGTCACCATCAACGTGGACCGGGCCGTGGCCGTCACGAAAACGTCGTCGGTGTACCAACGCGCCTGGTACTCGTCCATCAGAGGGGTGATCCGACCGGTCGTGATCGGATCGGGGTCGGCAAACGCGGTCGTGAATGTCGGACCGGACAGGAAAGTCGTGTTCGGACAGCGAAATCGCTCGTGCAGTGCATCCATCAGCAAAAGCTTGAGCTCGTCGAGCGAACTCGCCCGCGCACAGTGGTCGAGAATCGCGAACACACGGTCGTAATCCGCCACGGACAGCGTCACCGTACCTTTGGCGCTCATCACCATCACACCCCAAACTATGATTCAGATCACTGCGGCCAGCATAGGGCCTCGTCCCGGCGGTGCGTCGCCTCAGGCTGTCGGCTGCACCGCCGACGACCATGCCCGATACTGACGTCCATGTCGGAACCACTGACCGCAGCCCCGGAGAAGACCGTCCTCGACCGCCACGCGTCGTGGATCGAATTGTTCTTCGACCTCGTCGTCGTCGCCGGAATCGGACAACTCGCCCACCTGCTGCACGGGTCGCCGTCGCCGGCAGACCTCGGCTTGTACGCATTGCTCTACCTTGCGTTCTGGACGGCGTGGGCCACCTTCACGATGTACGGCAACATCGCCGGCGACCGGGTGCGCATCCCGAGCATGCTGATCGCGATGTTCGGACTGGCCGTGATGATGGCGGCCGTGGCAGGCATCCACGAGAACCATGCCCTCGCGTTCTCCGTCGCCTACGTCGCTGTTCGACTTCTCGCCGGCCGGGTCTGGCAGAACGGTCAGATAGTGGTCGACTGGCCGATCGCGCAGATGTCGTTGGGCGTGCTCCCCTGGATCGTGTCGTTCTGGTTCGACGGTGACACCCGCTTCTGGTTGTGGACGGCAGGCGTGGCCATCGACCTGCTCATCATGTTCGTCGTGTCCGGCTCCGCGATCCTCGACAACGCGAAGGACAAACTCGACCGCGTCGTCCGGTTTCGGGGTACTCACGGTGGCCATGTCCCCGAATTCGAAGCGCTGCACTCCGATCGGGCGCACCTCGCCGAGCGACTGGGACTGTACGTCATCATCGTTCTCGGGGAAGGCGTCATCCTCGTCATCTCCGCAGCATCGGAACTGACCTGGGACAGCACCGTGGTCAGCCTCGCCGTCGGTGCGTTCGTGCTCCTCGCAGCCATGTGGTCACTGTCGTTGATCTACGGTCACGCCGGAGTCCCGCACCTGACGTCCGAGGTGTTCCCGGCCCGCATCGACATGGCATTGCACTGCTTCACCACCGGTTCCATCGCCGTCCTGGTGGCCGGGCTGGGCGCGGCCACCGAACACGGGGCCGAGCACACCCCGGACTACCTGCGATGGCTCCTGTGCGGAAGCATGACAGCGTATTTCGGCATCAGTCTGATCGCCGGACTCTTCGCGCGGGCCGACAAGATCTGGGTACTCGGCTGGGCGCTACCGTGCACAGCGGTACCCCTGGTCATGGGGGTCGTGGGCTCACACCTGAGCGCGACGTGGATCATCTGGGCACTGGTCGCCACCGTCGCCTGGCAGAACGGCTACGAGTACGTCCGGGTGCGTCGCCGGCGACGTACGACGGTCTGATCCACAGACCGGATCAGCGGCACCCGAATATCAACGACACGCAACGATCACCGACACGCGAGGATCAACGGGGCCTGCGACGACGGGAGGAACTTCTCGCGCACGTTCGGACGAAGAACCGTCACCCGGACCGATTCCGCGAAACGGTAAGGCTGAGTGTCCAACACACCGGACAACCGGCGACGCAGACGCGACATCTCGGCCCGCACCGTGACTGTCTTACTAGGATCTGCGAACAGTGCGGACGCCAGCTGTGCCGCGCTCAGCCCACCGGAGCGCTCGGCAAGTGCGAACAGAATCTCGGCATGCCGCAAACTCAGATCCACGCGCCATCGGCCCACCTCCGCCGAGTATCGCAGTGTCATCGACCGCTCGTCGCGAAGGTCCAATTCGACGTCTGCGCACTCGGACTCCGAATCCCGCGGGGTGCGCGGACGAATCAACCAACCGCCGGGCAACGGTTCGCACACACACGATCCCAGACCCGGCAGCCAATGCTCGCCGCCGCTCATCGACGTGGGCAGACCGACGCGATACGTCGGAGCCATCGATTCCACGGCAGCCACCCACCCGTCTCGATCCGCCACGAGCGCCGGTCCGTCCGCTCGCGCCAGCACCGGTGCCGAAATCATCCGGAGACGGTCGACATCCTTTCGATGTTGTTCCCGTAAAGCAGCTTCCGCGAGTCTGGCCACACCGTCGACCAACGCGAGAGTGGACGGATGAACGGTATCGGCGGCACCGGCGACGTTGATCACGGCCAGCGGGCGTCGGCTCCGCGGATCACGAACCATGGCACCCGAGCACGTCCACGGATGCTGGGAACGAGAATAGTGCTCTGCCGAGAACACCTGCACCGCGACACCGGCGGCCAAGGCGGTGCCGATCCCGTTGGTTCCCACGGACTCTTCGGTCCACAGCGCACCCTCGACCATGCCGAGCCGTTCGGCGCGGTCGAGCATGCGCCGCGGCCCCCGACGCCACAGGATCCGGCCGCACCGATCGGCGAGCACGACCAGATTGGCGTCGCCCGGCCCGACGATCGGCGCCAGACCGTGGAGCGCTTCCGCCAAGATCTCCGACATCCCTGCTTCACGTCTGCTCTCCTCAAGATCCGAGCTGCGCACCGTCGAGGTCACGGCACACCGATCCGGGTCCACGCCCAGCTCTCGCAGTCGCGACCATGAGTTGGCGATGACCGACCGCGGCCGGGCCGGTGGTTTTCGCCCGGACATCGTCGCGTCGTACACCGATTCCAGTACCCGGGCATAGCGCACCGGGTCTTCGCCACTGCTCAGAGCCGGTTCAGGTCGATACGTTGTGCCGATCACACTTCCAGTCTTAGGTGATCTATCGCCCCCGCGCGAGGGTTGCACCCGGTTGCAGGCGTGGACGTGCGGAGGTGCGTCCACGCCTGCCCGGTGCGCTCAGGCGTTGAGGGGTCGCCCCAACGCGGAGAGCACCGACTCGTGCATCGCTTCCGAGAGCGTCGGGTGGGCGAACACGACCGCGGCGAGATCGTCGCCGGTTGCTTCGAGAGATCGGGCGATACCGAACCCCTGGATCTGCTCGGTGACATCCGGCCCGACCATGTGTGCGCCGAGCAGTTCGCCGGTGTCGTCGTCGAAAATGGTCTTGACGAATCCTTCGGCCGCACCGATCGCCAGAGCTTTCCCGCTGGCTTGCAGATCGAAGTGCCCGACGCGGAGCCTGCGGCCGGTCGCTGTCGCCTCTTTCTCGGTCAACCCCAGACTGGCCACCTGCGGCCGGGCATACGTGCAGCCCGGTACGTAGTCACGATCGAGCGGATGCACGCCGTCGACTCCGGCCAGCTTCTCCACGCACAGGACCGCCTCGTGACTTGCCTTGTGCGCCAGGCACGGCGCACCCGCGACATCGCCGATCGCGTAGATCCCGAACGCAGACGTCCGGCACCACTGATCGGTCACGATCGCACCGCGAGCCGTCTCGATTCCCAACTCCTCGAGGCCCAACCCCTCGATGTTCCCGGTGATTCCGGCCGCAACCAGCACCCGATCGACGGTGACCTGGTGTGCGTTCCCGGTCGATTCGGTGACGGTCACCGTCACCGAGTCCGCACCGACTTTCACTTCGGACACCGTTGCAGCCGTGTGAATCGTGATTCCACGCTTCTCGAACTGCTTGCGCACGAAACCGGAAACCTCGTCGTCCTCGACCGGCATGACGCGCGGCGCCGCCTCCACGATCGTCACCTCCGTACCGAGATCGCGGTACAGGCTGGCGAATTCGACACCGATTGCTCCCGAACCGATCACCAGCAGCGAGGCGGGAAGTTCCTTCGGCACCAGGGCGTCGAAATACGTCCACACCCGGTCACCGTCCGGTGTGACCCCGGGGATCGAGCGCGGTCGCGCACCCGTGGCGATGATGACGTGATCGGCCCGGTACTCGTCCGAACCGACGGCCACCACCCCCTTGTCCACCAGCGTCGCGGTGCCCTCGATCACCTCGACACCGTTCTTCTTCATGAGATAGCCGATTCCGCCGGACAACCGCGCCGAGACTCCGCGGCTGAACTCCACCAGCTTGGTGATGTCGAATTCGACCGAAGCCGAAGAGAACCCGTACTTGTCGAGTTCACCGAGGGTGTGTGCGACGTCAGCGCCGTGCAACATGGCCTTGGTGGGGATGCATCCCCAGTTGAGGCAGATGCCGCCCAGAGCATCGCGCTCCACCAGTGCCACCCGCAGACCGAGTTGCGCGCCTCGGATCGCGGCCACGTAACCGCCGGGGCCACCACCGATCACCAACAGGTCGTACTTGCCAGACGAATTGTTATCCACCACAGCCCCTTACACCAACATCAGTGCGGGGTTGGCGACAAATCGTCGCAGTTCCTGCAAGAACGTCGCACCCAGAGCACCGTCGATGACCCGGTGATCGCACGAGAGCGTCACCGTCATCACGGTGCGAATCTCGAGGGTGTCGCCGACCACGACCGGTCGCCTCTCCCCTGCCCCTACGGCGAGGATCGCACCCTGCGGCGGGTTGATGATCGCATCGAAGTCCTTGACCCCGTACATCCCCAGGTTGGAGACGGTGAACGTGCCACCCTGGAACTCGTCCGGCTTCAGCTTGCCCGCCTTCGCCTTCGTGGCCAGAGCATGTACCTCGGAAGAGATCGCGGCCAAGGACTTGGTGTCCGCGCTCCGAACGATCGGTGTGATCAGTCCGGTCGGCAGGGCTACCGCCACCGACACGTCCGCCGACGCGAATCGATGAACGGCCTCGTTCTCGGCATCGAACTGCACGTTGACGTCCGGCACCTTGATCAGCGCGGCAGCGCACGCCTTCACGATGAAATCGTTGACCGACAGCTTCACGGCCGCAACGCTGTCGTTGATCTCCTTGCGGAGCGTGAGCAGCGCATCGAGTTCGAGGTCGGTCGACAACCGGAAGTGCGGGGCCTGCTGCTTCGACGCCTGCAGTCGCCCGGCGATCGCCGAACGCATCGGGGTGAACGGTACTACCTCGAACTCCGGTTCGACAGTCTCGGCGGCACCGTCCGGGCGTACCTCGGACACCAATCGTGCAGCGCGAGCTGCGGCCTCCACGTCCGCGACGCAGACACGACCGCGTGACCCGGTGGGACGGCAGTCGTGCAGATTGACGCCCAGGTTCCGTGCCGTCCGCCGAGCCACCGGGGTGGCCGGAACAGCGCTGTCGTCCGCCGTGGACCGCAACGGAAGACCGGACCTGGTGGCAGCCACGACCGGAGCGACGCTGCCGCCGGCGCCGCGAATGGCGTCGTCGATGTCACGGACGCTGACGCGGCCGAGTGGGCCGGTACCGGTGACGGCCGCGAGGTCGATACCGAGGGTGTCGGCGCGGCGCAAGGCACGCGGGCTCGCGAAGACGTCCTCGGCTCTGGTGGTTCCGAGCAGCGATGCCGGGACCACCGTGGATCCGGCGGGAACCGCCTGGGGTGCGGCCGGCTTCGCTGTCTTGGGGGCAGCCGTAGTCGGGGCAGGAGTCGCCGGTGACGTCGCTGCCGGGGTAGGAGCCGCCGCTGCGGCAGGTTCCGCAGCTGCGCTCACACCGCCGCGAGCCGAGACGAACGCCTCGACCTCGTCGTCGGAGACCGACGCATCGGCACAGACACCGATGATCGCACCGACCGGAAGAGTCTCACCAGCTGTCGCGACGATCTTGCGCAGGACCCCGTCGAAGGGGGCTTCCAACTCGTTGGTGATCTTGCTGGTCTCGATCTCGCAGATCAGCTGACCCTTGGTGAAGGACTCCCCCTCCTCGATCAGCCACGCGTTGACCAGTCCCTCCTCCATGGACAGACCCCACTTGGGGATGTCGATTGCTTTGATGTCAGCCATGATCAGGCCTTCACCAGCTTGCGAACCGACTCTTCGATGCGAGCGACGTCGGGAAGCCATGCCGTCTCGAGGGACGGCGAGAACGGAACCGGGGTGTGTGGCGGCGTGATCAGCTCGATCGGCGCCTTCAGGTAGTTGAATCCCTTGGTGGCGATCAATGCTGCCACGTCGTGACCGAAACCGCAGCGCGCCGCGGACTCGTCCACGATGACCACGCGCCCGGTGGAGGCGACGGACTCGAGGATGCCGTCCTCGTCGAGCGGAGACACGGTGCGCGGGTCGACAACCTCCACCGAAATACCCTCGGCGGCAAGCTTGTCCGCCACATCATTGGCGCGGTTCACCATCGCGGACAGCGCGATGATCGTGACGTCGTCACCCTGACGGGTGTAGTTGGCCACCCCGAACGGAATGGCGTACGGCGCGTCCGGAACCTCACCCTTGACGTCGTAGAGCACCTTGTGCTCACAGAACACCACCGGATCGTCATCCCGGATCGCCTGGATGAGAAGACCTTTGGCGTCGTAGGCATTGGACGGCGCCACCACCTTCAAGCCCGGAACCGCAGCGAACACGTTGTACGGGGACTGCGAGTGCTGAGCAGCAGCCGAGAACCCGGCGCCGATCATGCCGCGCACCACCAACGGTGTGCGGGCCTTGCCACCGAACATGTAGCGGAACTTCGCGGCCTGGTTGTACAGCGCGTCGTACGAGACTCCGAAGAAGTCCATGAACATCAACTCCGCCACCGGACGCAGGCCGGTCAGCGCCGCACCGGCAGCCATACCGACGATCGCCGACTCTGTGATCGGGGTGTCGATGACTCGTTCGGAACCGAATTCCGTCCACAAGCCCTTGGTGACACCCAGAACGCCACCGAACGCCTCGATCTTCTTCGTCTCCAGATCGGGGTTGGTGCCTGCATGTCCGCCACGCACGTCCTCACCGATCAACACGACGGCCGGATCACGTTGCATCTCCTGCGCGATGGCCTCTTTGACGGCCTCACGGTAGGTCTTCTTCGACACTGCGATTTCTTGAACTGTGGTCATCGTCAAACTCCTCAGTACGACACGTAGACGTCGGTCAGCAGGTTTTCCACGGGCGGGTACGACGCGGCCCGCGCCAGGCGGACCGCCTCGTCCACCAATTCCCGTGACTGCTCGTCCACCGCGTCCAGATCCGCAGCACTGACCTTGTCCGCGTCGACTGCCGCTCGGAAGTTCTTCAGCGGGTCCTTCGTATCACGTAGTACGGCAACCTGTTCAGCCGTGCGGTAGAGCTGCGCGTCGCCCTCGAAGTGGCCGTGCCAGCGGAAAGCCGCGGCCTCGATCGTGGTCGGACCACCACCGGAACGGGCACGCTCGGACGCCTCCGCCATCACGTCGTAGACGGCGAAGAAATCGGTGCCGTCCACCTTCACGGCCGGCATCCCGAAGGACGCGGCGCGGGCCGCGATATCCGGAGCACCCACCGCGTAATCGGTTCCGGTGGCCTCACCGAAGCCGTTGTTCTCGATCACGAATACGATCGGAAGATCAAGCACCACAGCCATGTTCATGGCCTCGAACACGGTGCCCTGATTGGAGCCGCCGTCTCCGGTGAACGACGCCGCTATGACACCGTTGCCCAGCGTCTTCCCGCTCAGGGCTGCGCCGATCGCCAGCGACGGTGCGCCGCCCACGATCGCGTTGGCACCCAACATGCCCACGGAGAGGTCGGCGATATGCATCGAACCGCCCTTGCCGCGACACAATCCGTCGTCCTTGCCGAAGATCTCGGCCATCATGGCGTTGAGATCGCAGCCCTTGGCGATGCAGTGCCCGTGCCCGCGGTGCGTCGACCCGATGTAGTCGGTGTCGGACAGGTTCTCGCACACACCGACCGCGATAGCTTCCTGACCTGAATAGAGGTGAATGAAACCGGGAATGTCGCCGGTGGCATTCTCCTCGTGGAGCCGGTCCTCGAAGGCGCGGATACGAGACATCTTCTCGTACGCCTTCAGCAAAGCATCCCGACTCAGCCCGGAATGCGGCTTGGCCCCAGCCTTTTTCGATCCTGACGTCGTCGGCTTCTGCGCCGTCCGTTGAACCACCGTCACACTCCTGTTTCTCGATCACTCGTCACCATGCAGTGTCGTGTACGTCACGGGTGGAGAGAAAGAGTTGCGTAGGGTTGCCGGAAGTTGCGAAGGGTTGCAGCTGTTGACATTCGAGCGCGTGTTCCGCGTAGTGCGCCGACGACGAGGGCCCCGCACCTGACGGTGCGGGGCCCTACTGCTGTGCGCATCGGTCACCCTTGCAGGGTGGACATAGGCGTACGGTGAACTACTTGGCGCCCAACAAATCGATCACGAACACCAGGGTCTTGCCGGAAAGCTGGTGGCCTGCACCGGCGGGACCGTATGCCGACTCCGGCGGGATGGTCAGCTGACGACGTCCGCCGACCTTCATGCCCGGGATACCGTCCTGCCAGCCCTTGATCAGGCCGCGGAGGGGGAACTGGATGGATTCACCGCGACTCCAGGAGGAGTCGAACTCTTCTCCGGACTCGAACTCGACACCGACGTAGTGCACGTCGACGGTGCCTCCTGGCACTGCCTCGGCACCTTCGCCGACAACCAGATCCTTGATGACCAGATCGGTCGGCGCGGGGCCTTCCTGGAATTCGATGACGGGCTTGCTACTCATGGGGTCCTCCTCGTCGAGGGATGAAAAATGTTCTCGGCCTTGATGAAGCAACTAGCGAGACGACAGGTCCCGGTAGTCACGCTCGGTGTACCCGGTGTAGATCTGGCGCGGGCGGCCGATCTTCGTGGCCGGATCCTCGTGCATCTCGCGCCAGTGCGCGATCCAGCCGGGCAGCCGGCCCATGGCGAACAGCACGGTGAACATCCGCGGCGGGAAGCCCATCGCACGGTAGATGAGACCGGTGTAGAAGTCGACGTTCGGGTACAGCTTGCGCTCGATGAAGTAGTCGTCGGTGAGGGCTGCTTCTTCGAGCTGCATGGCGATCTCGAGCAGTTCGTCGTCGCCGCCGAGCTTGGCGAGGATCTTGTGCGCGGTTTCGCGAACGAGCGCCGCACGCGGGTCGTAGTTACGGTAGACGCGGTGCCCGAAGCCCATGAGCTTCACGCCGTCTTCCTTGTTCTTGACCTTGCGGACGAACTCGGCGGCAGTGCTGCCGCTGGCCTTGATCTCGTCGAGCATCTCGAGCACGGCCTGGTTGGCGCCGCCGTGCAGCGGGCCCCAGAGTGCGTTGATGCCGGCCGAGACGGAGGTGAACAGGTTCGCGTCCGAGGAGCCGACCATGCGCACCGTCGACGTGGAACAATTCTGCTCGTGATCGGCATGCAGGATGAGCAGCATGTCGAGGGCCTTGACGATCTCCGGGTCACCCTCGTACGGCTCCGCCGGGAAGCCGAACGTCATCCGCATGAAGTTCTCGACCAGGCTCAGCGAGTTGTCCGGGTACAGGAACGGCTGCCCGACGGACTTCTTGTACGCATAGGCCGCAATGGTGGGCAGCTTCGCGAGCAGTCGAGTGGTGGACAGTTCCACCTGCTCCGGATCGTCCGGATCGAGTGAATCCTGGTAGTACGCGGACAGCGCGTTCACTGCCGAGGACAAGACCGGCATGGGGTGCGCGTTACGCGGGAAGCCGTCGAAGAACCGCTTGAGGTCCTCGTGCAGCAGGGTGTGGCGACGGATGCGATCCGTGAATGCCTCGAGCTGGACGTCGGTGGGTAGTTCGCCGTAGATCAGCAGATAGCTGACCTCGATGAACGTCGACTGTCCGGCCAGCTGCTCGATGGGGTACCCCCGGTAACGGAGGATCCCCTTGTCGCCGTCGATGTAGGTGATTGCGGAACTGGTCGACGCGGTGTTGACGAAACCGGGGTCAAGGGTGGTGTACCCCGTTGTTGCAAGTAGCTTTCCCAGTTCGATGCCGTCGTTGCCCTCAGTTGCCTTGGCAATGGACATCGGGAACTCACCACCGGGATAGGTGAGCGTGGGCTTTGTGTCATTGTCAGCGGGCACGAAGGATCCCTCTCAAGCTCGAACCAACGAGTAACTACATTCGATCAATTAGAAACTAGTCGTACCGAACTGGGACTGCCCAGGGAGGGGTCCATCAATCGCGATTTTCCGCGGGTCTCGAATCGGACGAGCCGACCGCTCACACCTGGCAGTGTGGTCGAGTTCCGCGGCGGTGCGGCGGTGGTTTCTCAGCTCGCGTTTGCCGCCTGCAACCTTCCTGACCTGCGCAGCGATCATCTACCTCGTCGCATCCCGTGGACAGCTGCCACCCCCGAGCATCATTTCCGATCAGCCGGATCGGAAAATTCGAGTTGATCGGACCCGGCGGCAAAAGCGTTACAAGTTCCCAAAATATGGGACGGCGATTTCAGAGTGCACGGATACCCCAACTGGCCGACCATGTTCGTCCCGGGTCCAGGACCAACACGTCGATACCGGAGTTGAACGCGTCGGGAGGGCAGGTCATCGGTTCGAGGGCCAACGCGCGGCCGCGATCCGGATAGCCCTTGCCGTTGGCCGGGTCCGCCACGAAGGCCTGGATCCAGGCGAACTCTCGCGACGTCCACAACGCCGTCCCCGTCCCGTCCGGGGCGAGTAACTCGTGCTGCGTACGGCCGGTGCCGTCCACGTCGACGGCGAGGGCGCTGTACGGCGTGTCCAACTGCACTCCCGCCAGCAGACGCGGCGTCCGGAAATCGAACTCGGTTCCCTCCACCGTCCGCGACGAACCGCTGGGCAGCATCCGCTCCGGGTCGATGTCGAGCCGTGTTCCGGCCGCGAGGTGCAGCGCGCACTCGTCGAGCGGAAAATCCCCGGCCCGAACGAATGTGTGCATCCCCAACCCGAAGGGCGCGGGGATTCCCCCGTTGTTGGTAGCCGTGTGGGTCACCGTGAGTCCGGCGTCGTCGACCGCATAACGGGTGGTCAACTGAAGCGGATACGGCCAGCCCTTGTGCAGACCGACGTCCACCGACAACTCGACTCGTTCGTAGGTGTGCTCCACGAGGTCCCAATTCCGGCGCCGGACGAAACCGTGGCTGGCATTGCCGAACGCCGGTTCCGTGATCTCGAGTTGATGCTCGATCCCGTCGAAGAAGAACCTTCCGTCCCGAATGCGGTTGGGCCAGGGCGCCAACACCAACCCGGCTGACAGAGGCGGCTTGGAACCCAGATCCCACGTCTCGGTCAGCGCCCGCCGACCGGTGGACCCGTGGTAGTCGAGTAGCCGCAGCCCGGCCCCGGCCGCAGCGATCTCGGCGCGATAGCCGCCGGCGCGGATCTCGAACCCTCCCCTACCCGTGCTGTGCGGCGAAGTCATCGGTCCAGTTTCCACCACGAACACCTCGCAGCGCAGGAGGTTACGCGGCGCGTCCCACCCGGTAGCGAGCGAATGTCGGGAAGGCGAGCACGGACACCGCAACACCGACGACGACCAGGGCGCCGCCGCCCGCAGCCGCGACACCGGTCCCCACCATGTATGCGGCGAGGCCGTGCAGCACGTCGCCGATACGCGGACCGCCCGCCACGACGACGATGAACACACCCTGCAACCGGCCACGCATGTCGTCGGTGGCCACCTGCTGAAGCATCGTGCTTCGGAACGCTGCGGACACCATGTCCACCGCACCACCGAATGCCAAAAACGCCACCGCCGCCCACAAGAACACCGCAGCGGAACCCGGGGCGGCGAAGTACACCACAGTCCCGAATCCGACCATTGCCAGTCCCCACAGAACGATGCAGACGATGATCGCCCGACCCTGGTACTGCACGCGCGGTAACCAACCGGAGAACACACCACCGAGAACCGCACCCACCGACATCGCGGCAAAGAGCAATCCGAGCGCGAATCCGCCGGAAGCGGGATCGCCGAACGACTCGTGCGCGATCTCGGGGAACAGTGCCCGCGACATTCCGAACACCATGGCGATGATGTCGACGACGAACGACGCGAGCAGCACCTTGTGCTTGGCGAGGTAGGTGAAGCCCCCGAGTACCTCACCGAGCCCCGCGCGCCGCGCCGTCCCCGTCGGCGGTATCGGCGGAAGCATCCACACCGCCCACAACGTCGCCAGCAAGAAGATCGTGTCGAGTAGATACAGCAGCGACAATCCGACCGACGGGATCAGCACACCGGCGAGAAGCGGCCCGGCGATCGCACCGAACTGCACCACCGTCATGTTCAGCGAATTCGCCGCGGGCAGCTGCGGTCCGGGAATGAGCCGCGGGATGATCGCGGCCCGCGTGGGCTGGTTGACCGCGAAGAACGCCTGCTGCACGGAGAACAAGCCCAGCACCAGCCACACGTTGTTCACCCCCAGCGCCGCCTGGATCCAGAACAGCAACGACGTGACGCCCAGACCGATCGAGGTGATCAACAGCAGCCTGCGCCGGTCCATCACGTCGGCGAGCGCGCCGCCCCACAACCCGAAACCGATCAGCGGAACGAGCCCGAAGATCCCGGTCAGGCCGACGTAAGCCGAACTGCCGGTGATCTCGTACACCTGCTGCGGAACGGCAACCACACTGAGCTGGGCACCGATCACGGTGACGATGCCCGCGACCCACAGCCGGCGGTAGTCAGGATTCTCGAGCGGAGTCGTGTCCGCGAGAATCCGCTTCACGGCTGAAGTCGGACGACGGACCATGTGTCGCCCCGCCGGGTCGTACGAATTCGGTTGTGCATTCGGTCTGCTCTCCCCTGCCAGAACTCCACGGAGTCCGGTCTGATCACTATCCCACCCCAGTGGGGCGGTACGGGAATATCGTCTATTCCCTCGAATTTCGCTGCCACGGAACGTAACTGATCGTCGAGCGCGGCCCGCGAGTCGATCGACTGCGACTGGATCGACGCCCACGCCCCCAGCTGCGAGCCACGCGGACGGGTCCGCCAGTAGTCCAGTGTCACTTGATCACTCACGTGTTCGGTAGCCCCACGGATGATGACCTGCCGAGCCGGCGCCAACCACGTGAAATTGGCCGAGGCGTACGGATGCGCGTCGAGCTGACGCGCCTTGTCCGAGTGGTAGTTGGTGAAGAACACCACCCCCTCCTCGGACAAGCCCTTGCACAGGACCATCCGCGACGTCGGATTCCCGTTCTCGTCGACGGTCGACAACGTCATGGCGTTCGGCTCCGGCACGTTCTCGTCGACGGCGTCGCGCAGCCACGACCGCAGCAGAGGTAACCAGCCCTGATCGAGGTGAGCGCGTTCCAGTTCGACGGCACCCCGGGGCGTCGACCCGGATTCTCCACCCGATGGCGGATAACTCACCCGCATCGCCGCCAATCCGCTGCCCTCCGCCTGCGAGTCCTGACATTCGTTCGACACAGCCGAGAACGCTACTCCCGGGTACTCACCGGGTGGTTCTTGTAGGACACGCGCTAAAGTTTGCCGTGGCTAGACCCGATTCCTCATAGCCGGCCGTATTCGCGACCGCGTCTGGATCGGGAGGATTGCGTGTGACCGACCGAGTGTGCGTGCTCATCCCGCAGGCACACTGCGCAATCACCGAAGGCTGAGGCAGTGCGACTCTGACCGGGCGCACTCGAACGAGGAGAGTCCACAAGAATGGCAGCGAGCGCAGCAATACCGGACGATTTCGTCAGCGGACTCGAAGGCGTAGTGGCCTTCACCAGCGATATCGCCGAACCCGACAAGGACGGCGGCGCACTGCGCTACCGCGGTGTCGACATCGAAGACCTGGTCGGCCAGAAGGTCACCTTCGGCAACGTCTGGGCACTGCTCGTCGACGGCCGCTTCGGCCCGGGTCTCCCGCCGGCCGAGCCCTTCCCCCTCCCCATCCACACCGGTGACGTCCGTGTCGACGTCCAGGCCGGTCTGGCAATGCTGGCTCCCATCTGGGGATACCAGCCGCTACTCGACATCGACGACGCCACGGCCCGCGACCAGCTCGCCCGCGCCTCGGTCATGGCACTGTCCTACGTCGCGCAATCCGCACGTGGCATCTACCAGCCCGCTGTCCCGCAAGCACGCATCGACGAGTCCAAGACCGTCACCGAACGCTTCATGGTGCGCTGGAAGGGCGAGCCGGACCCGGCCCACGTCGAGGCGATCGACGCCTACTGGGTGTCCGCCGCCGAGCACGGCATGAACGCCTCCACCTTCACCGCCCGCGTCATCGCCTCCACCGGCGCCGACGTCGCAGCGTCCCTGTCCGGCGCGATCGGCGCGATGTCCGGCCCACTGCACGGCGGCGCTCCGGCACGCGTTCTCCCGATGATCGAAGAGACCGAGCGCACCGGCGACGCCCGCGCACTGGTCAAGGGGATCCTCGATCGCAAAGAGAAGCTGATGGGCTTCGGACACCGTGTCTACCGCGCGGAAGATCCCCGCGCCCGCGTGCTCCGTGCCACGGCCAAGCGTCTCAACGCTCCCCGCTACGAAGCTGCGGCAGCACTCGAGCAGGCCGCACTCACCGAACTGCGTGAGCGTCGTCCGGACCGTGCGATCGAGACGAACGTCGAGTTCTGGGCGGCTGTCATCCTCGACTTCGCCGAGGTTCCCGCGCACATGATGCCCGCCATGTTCACCTGTGGCCGCACCGCCGGCTGGTGTGCACACATCCTCGAGCAGAAGCGCCTCGGTAAGCTGGTTCGTCCGGCCGCGATCTACACCGGCCCCGAACCTCGCACCCCGGAGTCCGTCGAGGGCTGGGACCAGATCACCCACGGCTGAGTCCGACCACGACTGAGTCCGACCACGGCTGAGTCCGACCACGGCACCACCCCGCCGTAGTGAACTCGCCGTACCTAACCCGCTGTACCGAACACACACTGAAGGAACAGAAAGAAGCGATGACCTCCACACCGATCATCCCCGCCGACCTCAAGCCCGTTGACGGTCGATTCGGCTGCGGTCCTTCCAAGGTTCGTACCGAGCAGTTGCAGTCCCTGGTCGAGGTCGGCGCGTCGGTGTTCGGCACCAGCCACCGCCAGAAGCCGGTCAAGAACGTCGTTGCAGGTATCCGCTCCGGACTGGCCGACCTGTTCTCGCTGCCCGAGGGCTACGAGGTAGTCCTCGGCAACGGCGGCACCACCGCGTTCTGGGATGCGGCCGCGTTCGGTCTGATCCGCGAGAAGTCGCTACACCTGACCAACGGCGAGTTCAGCTCCAAGTTCGCCTCCGTCGCCAAGGCCAACCCCTTCATCGGCGACCCGATCGTCGTCTCGGCGGAGCCGGGCAGTGCACCGGTACCGGTTTCGGATCCGTCCGTCGACCTCATCGGATGGGCCCACAACGAGACCTCCACCGGTGTCGCGATCCCCGTCTCGCGTCCGGCCGGCTCGGAGAACGCCCTGATCGCCATCGACGCCACTTCGGGCGCAGGCGGACTCCCGGTCGACGTCGCCGACAGCGACATCTACTACTTCGCGCCGCAGAAGTGCTTCGCCGCCGACGGCGGACTGTGGATCGCGCTGATGAGCCCGGCCGCTCTCGAGCGCGTCGCCGAGATCAAGGATTCGGGACGCTGGACCCCGGACTTCCTGTCGCTGCCCATCGCCGTGGACAACAGCTCCAAGGACCAGACGTACAACACCCCCGCGCTGGCCACCCTGCTGCTCTTCGCGAACCAGATCGAGTGGCTCAACAGCAACGGCGGTCTGGACTGGGCAACGTCCCGCACCGCGGACTCGTCGTCGCGCCTGTACGACTGGGCCGAGGCCAGCGAGTTCGCCACCCCGTTCGTCGCTGATCCGGCGCACCGTTCCCAGGTGGTCGGCACCATCGACTTCAACGACGACGTCGACGCCGCCGAGGTGGCGAAGATCCTGCGCGCCAACGGAATCGTCGACACCGAGCCGTACCGCAAGCTGGGCCGCAACCAGTTGCGTGTCGGTATGTTCCCGGCCATCGATCCCGAAGACGTCACCGCTCTGACCAAGAGCATCGACTGGGTCGTCTCCCAGCTGGGTTGAGCACCCCCACGACGCGCCCGGCCCCGACACACAGTCGGCGCCGGGCGTGTTGTCGTATCCGGCCTGCAAGTACGCCGGAGAACTACCACACCGGCGCCACCTGCAACCAGTCCGTCCTGCGTGTCCTGCCAGGGGCTTGATCACGAATGAATTACAGTTGAGTGCGGCGTGTAGTCGCCGGAGGCCAGGCAGTAACGAGAGCCTGAGACCAGGCAGTGCGAGAGGGAGGTCAATGTGCGAGAGCTTCGAGTGATCGGACTTGAACCCGACGGATCGCATGTGGTGTGCGCCGATAGTCAGACAGGCGAGAAGTTCCGGCTACCTGCCGACGACAAGCTTCGCGCAGCCTCGCGCGGTGACGCTGCCAGGCTGGGCCAGATCGAGATCGAGATGGAAAGCCGGCTCCGGCCGCGTGAGATCCAGGCCCGCATCCGAGCAGGCGCTTCGGTCGAGCAGGTCGCCGAAGAAGCCAAGATTCCGGTGCACAAAGTGGAGCGCTACGCATATCCCGTTCTCCTAGAGCGCTCTCGAGCTGCGGAAATGGCTCAGGGTGGCCACCCACTCCGTGACAACGGGCCCACCATCCCCACCTTGTCCGAGATCGTCACCCACGCGTTCCGGGCTCGCGGGCACTCCATCGACGACGCGTCCTGGGATGCCTGGCGGGACGAGGACAATCACTGGGTAGCGCAGTTGCAGTGGCAGGCCGGCCGCACCACCAACGCCGCGCACTGGCGTTACCAACCCGATGCACACGGTGGAACCATCGTTGCCCTCGACGACACGGCGTTCGACTTGATCGATCCGGACTTCGGACGTCCGCTCCGTGGCCTGGCTCCGGTGCCGTCCGACAAGACGGAGCAAGTGGAGTTCTCGCGTCACGAGACCGAGATCATCCCCCCTGACGCATTCGAGGGGTTCGACGACGACGTGGTCGAATCCGACAGCGCAGTCGTCGAGCCCGTGGAGCAGGATTCGGCGATCGAGGACCTACCGGCCCCGGTCTCGGATGACACCGCGGACCACGAACCGACGAGCGAGCCGCCGAGCCCGCCCACTGCACCGAAGGCCAAGCGTGGCAGGCCCGCGCTTCCGTCCTGGGACGATGTGTTGTTGGGTGTGCGTAGCAGCGGTCGCTGACTTCGATTTGTCGAGCCGGCACGGAAAGCAGGGAGCAATTGGTGGCTGCACGGGTATCGACGATTTGGTTCGTCGACGTCGCCGATCCTCGTGAAGCACTCAGCCGCTACCCCCAGCCCGATCAGAACGCGGCACACGATCTTGCCGCAAACCTGTATCCGGACAAAGAGTTCGAGTCGCTCGGGCCGCATCCGCTGTCCATCGCGGCGACGGTTCAACCCGGATATGTCTTCATCGGCGCGTACGACGGTATCCACGTGGTGTGCAGCAGCGAATTGAGTACGTTCCTGCCGTCGACGGTGCCACCATCCTGGCTCGGCTGTCGCGGCTCGCGAACCACGATGTTCGTCACGTCGATACCCGAGACTGCGCAGGGCTCGTTCGGATTCTGGGAGAACGGTGAACTACGGCGAGCTTTCGCTGCCACACCGGTGGATATCGTCGAGGACACCGGAATTCCACAGACGTGGGAATTGCCGTACTGGGCCAGTCGGCATCCCCTGCGCTATCCCCCCGGCGTCCTCCCGGACCCGCAGTCGCTTCCCTTCCATCCCCAGCAATTCGCCGAAGCCGCCAATCTGGATTGGCTGGGCTTCCGCTACACCGGCCGATCCCGACGAAATGAGCTCGATACCACACAAATCCTGTTGTGGGGGTTCAAGATTCATCGTGCGGGCGAAGGCCCGAAATCTGTGCCAGTCGAACCCGAACCCGTGCCGGCGGCCACACCCGACTCGACACCCCGACCCGATCCGCCTCGGGAAGTTCACTTACCGCCCACCGCAGGTGAAAGCGCACCGCACGCAGCAGACGGGAGCGCACCGCCCGCAGCAGACGGGAACCCACCGCGCAGGCGTGGGCGTCTGGCACGTTACTTCGGTTTGAAGTAGGACCGTCGCTCAGGCTGCGATTGCGGCGAGCCAGCCCAACGGGATACCCGCAACCGCGCCGTAGAGAACCCACCGCCACACCGGTATCGCGCGCCATCGCCACAACGTCGGAGCGAGACCCGCGACGGCGATGAGATTGACGATGATCGCCAGCACCACACTGACATTGCCGAGGCCGACGCAGAACACTGCCACGGCGCTGGTCGACAACATCGCGGCGAAGACGGATACGGCGATACCGGTGAACCACGGAGTCTGCGCTGCCTTCACTGCCGAGTTCTCACTCTCTCGTAGAAGGCCATGGCCGCGGCTGTCGCGACATTGAGCGAGTCCGTTCCTGGCGCCATCGGAATCTTGGCTCGAATGTCGGTGGCCCGCATGGCATGTTCGGTCAGCCCTGGGCCCTCGGCACCGAGTAACAACGCCACCTTGTCGCCTGTCATCGCCTCGGCGAGGGTTACCGCCTCAGGGTTCGGTGTCAGTGATATCAGTTGAAAACCATTGCCCCGCAATTCTTCCAGATCATGAGGCCACTTGGCGACGTGCGCGAACGGAACCCGCAGTACGTGTCCCATCGACACCCGGACCGACCTGCGGTACAACGGATCGGCGCAGCCCTTGCCGAACAGGATCGCATCCACTCCCAGACCCGCGGCGTTGCGAAACATCGAGCCCAGGTTTTCGTGATCGTTGACGCCCTCGAGCACAGCGACGGTGGTGGCCGTGCGGAGCACCTCCGAGACGGCCAGTGGCTGCGGCCTCGACGCGGCGGCAAGAACCCCGCGGTTGAGGTGGAATCCGACGACCTCGGCCATCACTTCGGCGCTGGTGCGGTAGAACGGAACATCCACCTGCTCGAGATCGTCCGCCAACTCGAGCAGTCTGCGCTCGACGCCCAGAAGACTGATCGGCGCAAACCTCGACGTCAGCAGTCGCTGGGTGACGAAGACTCCTTCGGCGATCACCAATCCCTTGCCCTCCGGTAGATCCGGGCGACGGTCGGAGGAGTTGAGATCGCGGAAGTCGTCCAACCGCGGATCGGAGGGATCTGAGATGTCGATGACGTGAACCACTGCTCTATCGTGCCGCATCGGGTGCCGTCGCCGGCGAGGGCTCCCGTTCCGAGTCGAACAACTCGCGGCAGTGTGCGTCCAGCACCTGCGCGATCGCGTCCGTGGTGATTCGGTCCGGATCGTCGACCGCCTGCGCGGCAAGCCCGTCGACCAATGCGTGCAGGCGCATCGCCTCGAGGTGCACCGGCGCATCCGGCAGCAGGTGACCGTCGTCCTTCGACCACTGGATCAGCTCACGAAACTTCTCGAACAGCGTTCGATTGGTTCGATCCCGGACAGCGGTCAACGCCGAGTCGGTCACGGCCGCGGTGGCAAAACTCCGCCAGACGATCATCTCCTCGCGGCGATCGGCGTCCAATGGCACGAACTGGTCGGCGAACTGCCGTAGCGCTCGCCGCGAGTCGGCGTCGAAGACGAGTGCTGCGATCCGCATCTCCACTCGGACCGTGACCAGCTCCATCGCGAAGAGCATGAGTTCGGATTGACTGGCGAAGAGGTGCCGGAGCGAGCCGGTGGACATCCCCGCCTCGTCGGCGACGGTACGGACGCTGGCCGACGCGATTCCGTCGCGCCTGATCACCCGCCATACCGCTTCGGCTACCTGTTCGCGGCGCTCGTCCGCGCTGATTCGCTTCACCACCGCACAAAGTTAACACGACTGTGCTAATTTTCATCACTAACACAGTCGTACTAGAAATGAGGTGATCGACATGATCGTCCAGCTGATCATCGCCTGCGAAATCATGTTCTGGGTCTTCATCGCCGCCGGACTTGCCGCGCGCTACCTACTCCGCCGGCCCACCCTCGGCGCTGCGCTGCTGATCTGCGCACCGCTCGTCGACATCGTTCTCTTGGTCGCCACCGCACTCGACCTACGCGGCGGTGGCGAAGCGAACTTCAGTCACGGCCTGGCCGCCGCCTACATCGGCTTCTCGGTGGCGTTCGGGCACAGCCTCGTCTCCTGGGCCGACGCCAGATTCGCCTACCGCTTCGCCGGCGGCCCCGCCCCGGTCAGGCCGCCGAAATACGGCACCGCGCGGGCCACCCGCGAATGGCGCGAGTTCGGCCGGGCGGCACTCGCCTGGGCGATCTCGTGCGGCTTGCTCACTCTGGCAATCCACTACGTCGACGATCCGTCCCGCACCGAAGCGCTGAGTAGCTGGATCGGCAAACTGACACTTGTCCTGGGGATCTGGGGAATCATCGCACTGAGCTACACCCTGTTTCCCACGAGGACAGCCGTCAACTCTCGCGACTGACCGCCACCGCCTGTTCGGTGGCGTCGCACACCAATGCCGGCCGCAGTTCGAAGACCGGGAGGCGGCCCCCACCCTCCGGCATCTTCAACCGCAACCGCATTCCCTCACTTCGCAACAGGTACACCCCGGCCACCACTGCCGACCCCAGCGAGATCACGCCACCGAGAACCAGCGGCGCTCTCGGATCCACCGAGTCGGCCAACCAGCCGAGCAGCGGACTACCCAACGGAGTTCCCCCGAGAAAACTGAGCATGTAGATCCCCATCACCCGCCCGCGCATCTCCGAGGGAACCGACAACTGCAAGATGTTCATCGCGGACGTCGTGAACGTCAGGGTCAGTGCGCCCGTGGGAATCAACATCAACGCCACCAACGCGTAGCTGGGCATCAGGCCCACCGCGATCTCGAGGACGCCGAAGGCAAGAGCGGCGCCGAGGAAGGTTCGCAACCGTGGCGGCTTCTTACGCCGCGCCGCGTAGACGGCCCCGCCCAGAGTTCCCACCGCCAACGTGGTCGACAGCAGGCCGTACCCGTCGGCTCCGAGCCCGAAGGTGTTGCGGGCCAACACCGCCAGACTGATGGAGAAGTTCAGTCCGAACGTCGCGATCATGAAGACGGAGAACATGATCACGCGAAGATCCTTGCGCCCCCACACGTACCGGAAGCCGTCTCGAACCTGCCCCTTGGCCCGCGGCGCCGGCTCCGACGGGATCAACGCCTTCTTGTCCATCAAATTCAGGGCCAGCAGCACACCACCGAAGGTCACGACGTTGAGCAGGAACACCCATCCCGTGCCGATGATGTTGATCAACACACCCGAGATCGCCGGGCCCACGATGCGGGCGGTGTTGAACGTCATGGAATTCAACGCGATCGCGTTGGACAGATCCTTCTTGCCCACCATCTCGATGGTGAACGACTGACGCACCGGGGCATCGACAGCCGACACACACCCGAGCAGGAACGCGATGAGGAAGACATGCCAGAGCGCCACCATGCCACCGACGTCGAGGACACCGAGAACCAGCGCGCACACCGCGCTCGCGCCCTGCGTGAACATCAGAATCCGACGCTTGTCGTACCGATCCGCGAGCACCCCACCCCACACCGACAGGAACAACGTGGGCCCGAACTGCAATGCCATCACGATGCCCACGGCCAACGCGTTGCCATCCGACAGGGTCAGGACCAGCCAGTCCTGCGCGATACGTTGCATCCAGGTCCCGACCAGCGAGACGATCTGACCGGAAGCCCAGAGACGGTAGTTACGGTTACGGAGTGCGGCAAACATGCCGGATTCAAGGTCACGGGGCACTCGACCATCCTGCCCCTGAAGTCTTTCGTCTGTGCAACTACCCTGCCGTCGACGAGTTACTCGGGTTTGCTGACCATCGCCGTGATGATCTCCACCGCACTACGCAGTGTGACGAGATCGGCCGAGCCCAGCCCGGACAACTGCTCGTTCATCCAGGCCTCCCGTGCATGAGTCTCGTCGGCCAGAAGTGCCTGCCCGGAGCTCGACAGACTGACGATGATCTGCCTGCCGTCCGTCGGGTGCGGCGAACGTTCGACCAAACCCAGCTCTGCCAGTGAAGCGACAACCCGCGTCATCGAAGGCGGCTGCACCTTCTCGCGCGCAGCGAGTGCACCCGGCGTCATGGCGCCCTCTTGATCGAGAGTTGCCAATGCGGACAGCTGGGTCAACGACACCTGCGCGTCCACTCGACGTCCGCGCAGATGCCTGGTGAGGCGCACTACTGCCAGGGAAAGATCGCTGGCCAGAGCGCGAGTTTCGGTGGTCACGCGATAAGACAATACGTCACGAACTGGCCGGTAGCTCGGGTAACCGGCTACCGGCCGACGCGACCGGTCAGGTAAGAGCCGCAGTGATCGGTCCGACTGCGAAATACGCGACGAACAGGGCAGCGACGATCCACAGCAACGGGTGAATCTTCTTGATTCCACCGTTGAACGCGTGCAAAACCACCCAGGTGATGAATCCGACGCCGATGCCGTTGGCGATCGAATACGTGAACGGCATGACGATCATCGTCAGGAAGGCAGGCAACGCCATCGAGAACTTGGTGAAGTCGATGTCGCGAACCTGACCGATCATCAGTGCACCGACGACGACGAGAGCCGGTGCCGCCGCCTCGATGGGCACCACCGAGTAGAGCGGGGTCAAGAACATCGCGAGCAGGAACAGCACACCGGTCACCACGTTCGCCAACCCGGTGCGCGCGCCCTCCGCGATACCGGAGGCGGATTCCACGAACACCGTGTTCGACGACGCCGACGCACCACCACCGACGATGGCCCCTGCACCCTCGACAACCAGTGCACGGCCGACGTTCGGCAGGTTGCCGTCCTTGTCGGTCAGACCGGCTTCCTTACCGAGACCGGTCATGGTGCCCATGGCGTCGAAGAAATTCGCCAGAACCAGGGTGAACACCAGCAGGCTGGCCGCGAGAACGCCGATCCGCGTGAATGCGCCGAAAATACTGACCTGGCCGACCAGGCTCAGGTCCGGCATGCCGCCGAACGAGTCGGGAATTGCCGGAACGCTCAGGTTCCAGCCCTGCGGGTTGGTGCCCAAGGACGGTCCCACACCTGCCGTTGCTTCGACGATCGCGGCGACGATGGTGGTCACGACGATGCCGATCAGCAGGCCACCACGTACCTTGCGGGCCACCAGAACACCCATGAGCAGGACACCGAAGATGAAGACGGCAGTCGGCCACGACGAGATCGAACCGTGGATACCCAGCCCGACCGGAACCGTCGTACCGGCCTCGTCGGGGATGCGGCGCACGAATCCGGCGTCCACCAGACCGATGAACGCGATGAACATGCCGATGCCCGCCGCGATCGCGGATTTCAGCGCCGAGGGTATCGCGTTGAACACCGCCGTCCGGAAGCCGGTGAGGGCGAGGATCACGATGATGACACCGTCGATCACCACCAGGCCCATCGCCTCCGCCCAGGTGACCTCCTGGGCGATCGTGACGGCGAGGAGGCTGTTGATTCCGAGGCCCGCCGCGATGGCGAACGGATAGTTCGCGACGATTCCGAAGATGATGCTCATCAGTCCGGCCACCAGCGCCGTGACCGCGGCCACCTGGGTGATCGGCAGGATGTTACCGACGACGTCGGTCTTGGCGGCCCCGTCCTCGGCCGAGAAGCTACCGAGGATCAGCGGGTTGAGCACCACGATGTATGCCATCGCGACGAACGTGACCACACCACCTCGGACCTCCTTGGAGATCGTCGACCCGCGTTCGCTGATCTTGAAATACGTGTCGAGAACTTTCCCGGGTGCCGCCATGTTGTTTCTTTCCCCATCGCTCTAGGTAGCCACGCGCCGGCACACATGAACGCCGGTCGCCATAGGGAGAGTAGGCCACCGAGGTACCGGTAGCGTTAATTCGGTGACGGAGAACCGAAACACCGCGACGCTGATCGACCGCCTGTCCGCACCCTCGCCGGCATTGATCATCGGCACCGTTGCGTGGCTGGTGGGCACCGTCGTCGTCCTTGTCAGCGGTGATCGCTGGGCAGGCGCGCTCCCTGTCTGTTACGCCGGAATCGGCGTCGGCCTGCTCGGATACGGCCTCTTCCAGATCCAACGACGGGCCGCACTGAGGGGAAGCCGAGGAGCTCAGAAAGGTGCGGGACTGATCGACTGACGTCCCGGTTGTTCAGCGTGGGAAGCCGACGTTGCCGCCGGATCTGCGTAACCGAAGTCTGCGCGCGCCCCAGAGCCACAATCCGGCCCAGAGGATTCCGATCGTCCAGCCGGCGAGGACGTCTGTCATCCAGTGCGCGGCGAGGTAGACGCGAGAAAAACCGACAGCGACGCTGTAGAGCACCAGTAAGACCAGCATCGCTCGGCGAGCGATCACCGGTAGCCCCAGCCGCACGACCACCGCGGCTGTCGTCGTTGCCAGCACCGCCGTCATCATCGCGTGCCCGGACGGGAACGAATACGAACTGATTTCGATCAACCGCTCCGGCATCGGTGGCCGCGCGCGTGTGAAGATCAACTTCAGTCCGCTCATCACCAGGTTGCCCGTCAGCATCGCCCCGGCCAGGGTGGCTGCTTCGATGCGTAACCCTCGGACGAACAGCATCGCGGTCAGCAGCGACGCGATCAACCACGACGCGACGGTGCCGCCACTGTTCGTGACGACGGTGACCACGTCCACCAGCCACGGGGTCCGCTGATCGACGACCGTATCGAGAACCCACTGATCGAATGCCACTGCCGTCAGCCGCCGTGCGGCCGGGTCCACGTTCGCATCACGTGGTGGGTACCGTCGCCGTCCACCCACCACGGAACAGCGACGACACCGGCGACGTCGCCGCTCAACTGCACCGACAGTTCCTCGTGGATCACCACGACGTCGTCCGGTACTTCACGGCCGAAAGCCGCAAACACGAGCACAGCCTGCGGCTCGCGCGCCCACACGCTCCGCGTTCCGGTGCCGAGCACCTCGGCACCCACGGCATCGGAGGCGGTAGCGACGTCCAGCAGCTCGGCCAGTGCCGATGCCGAGGCGATACTGCCCAGCACCGCGCGCTGAACCGGCAGCGCCGCGCCGAACCAGGGCCGGTCCACCACCAGAGCCTCGGCGGGATCGACCAGATCACCGGACAGCGCCCGCACGTAGGTCGGCAGTCTCAGTTCGTCGAGGTCGAGCACCCCCCGGCCCGACGCTTCGGCCAGCAACCGGTGTGTGCGCGCGATCACCGCGGGCGTCGGGCGCCGGTCGACATCTGCCAGGCGATCGAGCAACAGTTGCGCCAGATCGTGATCGTCGACGACGCCGGCGGTCAGGACAGCCACGAGATGCGCGGCGTCCGGGTGCTCGATCGGATCGATCAGATCGGTGAAGGTGTCATCCGACGGCGCACGCAGCAGACCCATCGGCGTGCCGTCGAGTTCTGCGTTGGTCCGCAGCCACCAGGCGGTGTACCCGTTCCGGTCCGCGAGCAGCGGCCGGGTGACCGGAGACTCCGCCAGCAGCGATAATGCTCGGCCCCAACGGTTTTCGTCGACCAGATCGAGATCGCGAACACCCTCGAAGCGCTCGGGATCTTCGGTGAGGGTGTCCCACCAGCGCTGCTCGTCGTCGAGATCGTGATCTGGCCCCGACGGCAGTTCCTCACGTACCACGGTGAAACCCCAGCCGACGCCGACCGCTCGCAGTGCTTGGTCACCGACCTGCTCCACGAAGTCCGCAGCCACGATCCCGAAGGGCGAATCCTCGACCAGCACTTCGGCCAATGGCGCTCCGGGAAGCAGCAGTTGATCGGCCGAGCAGAGTTCACCGCCTGAATCCGGGAGCAACACTTCGCCGATCCAGGACGGCAAGACTCCCGGCTGGACCGCCGCAGCCAATCCCAGTATCACCGAAGCCAATTCGATTGCCTCACTGTCGTCCTGATCGACAGCATCCTCGACGAGCGCCCGCAGAGCGGGATCGGACAGCAGATCCACCGCGGTGGCGGATCTCGCACCCAGACGGGTCAAGAGCGGATGCGCCGCGTCTGGATGCACCAGACGCGCCCACCGCACCGGCCCGACGGAATCACCGAGTTCGGTGCCCGTGACCACCGTTCGCGGACCGGTGACGGTTCGACCATCGGACAGCGGAACCGGCAGTGTGCCCAGTTCTTCCACTGCCAGACCGTCCACCACCAACGGTTCGAGCGCTCCGTACAGGCGCTGCCACCACCGCGGTTCACGATCGAGACCGCTGAGCAGTTCCGCGATCCGCGCCAACCCGATGCGGTGCGTGTCCACCGCCGCCAGGGCTCGTTCGTGGCGCGAGCCCGACAGATCCGGAACCACCAGTCCGCCGATCACCTCGGTGAGCAGTTTCGCGAGTGCGTCGTCGAGGCCGGGCAACACCGTTGCCCGCTGCGGGGCACGATCCGGTTCACCCACCACCGGCAACCACGGATTCTCACGCAGCTCCGCCAGAAGAGCTTCACGCAGAAGGGAATCCACCTCACCGCGGGCGAAACCCGGAACGGGCACCAGCGCGGTCCGCTGACCGGGAGGTAGCGCAGCCGCGAACTCCGCGTACCCGTCCGCGATCCGCGAAATCGCTGCGCCGGGCAGGATGCGTCGCCGATCCGGCTGCATCGCGATCTCCGCCACCACGATCACCGGGATCGACAGTTCCTCGTCCGAGCGCGTCGGCGCTCGCAACACACCGTCGCCCACCGGCTCGACGACACCATCAATCACCGGAATTATCCAGCGCGCGTGAGCAGTTCGGTACTGCCACCACGTACCCGCACCGATCGACACCTCGACGATTCCGGATTCGAGTTCGCGTTCGGAGCGCTCGAAAACCTGCTCACCCACCCGAATGGTCTGCAGACCGGGAAGCTCGAGGAGTAGATCTTCGGCCTCGCCGGCCATCGCCGTCAGCAGAGCGGCACCGTCGACACCGTCGCGTAAAGTCAAGACGACTTCGGAATCTGCACCCGCAGAAGGCGATTCGTCCGATCCCCATACCAAGCGCAGCACCGGGATGCCGCCGTCCGGTATCGCAAGTTCGAGCAGGTCGACTTCCGTGCGGGTCTTCGATGCGGAAAACCGGATCGAACCCGTCGTCGAACGTAACTCCACCTCGTCGCTGACGGCACGTACCGCCGAGAACCCGACGCCGTACCGCCCGACCACCCCGTCGTCGGACGCACGCTTACCCGACGCCCGCAACGCCGTCAGAGCATGGACTCCCGGCTCGTCCAACGGTTGCCCCGTATTGGCGACCGTCAGCACCGAGCCCGTCAGACTCACCCACAATTCACCCGGCACACCCGCTCGCGCCGCAGCGTCGGCAGCGTTCTGCGCCAGCTCCGTCAGCAACCGGTCACGGTAGCCCGCGCCGACGAGATCCGCTTCCGACGCCGCATCCTCACGTAGCCGGGTCGGCGACTGCGCCCATGCCCGCAGGGTCGCCGCACGCAGAGCGTCGACGCCGAAGGGGTCTGCTATTCGGTCGATGCCGAATCCCCAACTCCGACAGAGCTTGTCGCACGAGCAGTCAACTCGACAGCGCCGTCGTCGAATGCATCGAACTGGGGGGAACCAGCGCCGACCGGCAGCGTCGTGTCCGAATGTGCACCGCATCCGTACGACACACTGACCACTCGCCCGTCCGCTGCCAGTTCGTTACCGCACACGCCGAAACCGGCCTGCAACGAACCGGCGAGCGGCAGGAAGAAACCGCACAGGCCACAGGTGGACGGGGCAGCTTTCGCCATCTCCGACTCCGGACCGAACTCGCCCTCGAACCACCGCGACGCAGCGTCGAGACGACCTTCGAGGCTCATCACGTTCTTTCGCCCCAGTCCGATGGTGACCGCGACATCGTCGACCTCCGGGTCTCCGGTGGCCACATATCCGGGCACCAGCCGCGGATCCTCGGCGGTCGGTGCCAGCAGATCCCCGGGAGAGAGATCACCGGGGCGAATACGCTGATCCCACGGCAGCCACTGCGGCGCGACCAACGCGTCCGGGCCGGGCAGGAGCGCAAGTTCGCTCACGGTTGCGCGTTCGTCGTCGGGACCGGCCGCGACCACCACTGCCCACTGCCACCCGCGGTACCCCGCAATGTCGGCGGCAAATCGATGGGTGGCGGCGAAATCGTCTTCCGATGTCACTCCCAGGTAGTCACCCACACGACCCTCGCGCAGTTCGACGACGGCCGCACGGGCCAGATCGACCGCATCGGCCAGGACGGGGCGCGGCACTGCACGCTCTGGAGAAGTAGCAACACTCACTCCCCCAGTTTGCCGCACCTACGCAACACGTCAATGCACCGGGCTGCAATGCTGGGCGGATGACTCGCTTTCGCGCCGGATCCGTCTTCGCCGTCGTAGCCGCAAGTCTCACTTCTTGCCTCCTTTCCGGCTGCACCACCGAATCCTCGAACCCCCCGGACGCCCTCGGTACCGACGCCCTGACCGTTCAGATCGTCCAGGCGTTCCCGCACGATCCCGACGCATTCACCCAGGGCCTGGAAATCGACGGTGATCGTTTGTACGAGAGCACCGGGCGCGTCGGTCAGTCGTGGGTCCGCTCGAACACCATCACCGACCCGGATGCTCCCACTTCCGGCCCCGAAGTCGCCCGCGCCGACCTCGAGGCACCACTGTTCGGCGAGGGCATCACCGTTCACGACGACATTTTGTGGCAACTGACCTGGAAGAACGGGGTCGCCATCGCCCGCGACAAGAATTCACTGACCGAACTACGCAGAGTCCGGCTCGACACCGAGGGCTGGGGAATCTGCTCCTTCGCCGATCGGTTGATCACCAGCGACGGCTCGGCCGTCCTGACCGTCCGCGATCCGAAGACGTTCGATCCGCTCAGCACCGTGTCCGTCGCCCGCAACGGCGTCGCCGTGGACAATCTGAACGAACTGGAGTGCGCTGAAGACGGCAAGGTCTTGGCCAACGTCTGGACGACGGACACCATCGTCGAAATCGATCCGGCCGACGGCACCATTACCGCCACGATCGACGCGTCACCGCTTCGCAACGAACTCGACACGACGGGATCCACGCGGCCCCTCGACGTTCTGAACGGGATCGCGCAGATACCGGGAACCGACCGGTTCCTGCTGACCGGCAAATACTGGCCACAAATGTTCGAAGTCCGATTTGTCGCATGAATCGGACTTCCGCCGGACTCGCCGGGGTGTACGTGGTAGCCACACCGACACTAGGACAGAATTGAATGGTGACCGGACCGCGTGAACCCTACGACCCAGATACTCGGCGCATTCCCGACGAGTCCGAGGGCCAATCGCTGCACCCCGGCTACGACAACTACCCACCGGCGTCCCGCCCTGCTGCTCGGCGTACGCCGTTGCCTCCGCTGCACCCGATTGCCGGGTCGGCCGACGAGGCACGCACCGACTCGTTGCGTGCGAGCACGACCGAAGCTTCCGAACCGGCCGCGTCCCCGAATTCCGACGGTTCCACGGTCACGACCAGTGACACCTCGAAGTTCGAGCCGACCAAGAGCGAGTCGACCAAGAGCGAGCCTGCCAAGAGCGATGCCCCCAAAGCGCCGCCGATGCCGAGGAAGCTCACCGTCACTCGCGTTGCCGCCATGCGCAGTCGTGAGCTGACCAACAAAGGAATCGCAACCTTTCAACGAGCCGCCAAGGCCGACGGTGCCGACAAGTCGGGTCTGACCGCACTGACCTACGCGGTGATGACCAACAACGCCGTCGACGCGACGCTCGCCGTCTCGCTGGCGAACACGTTGTTCTTCTCCGCGGCGACAGGGGAGGACAAAACGAAGGTAGCCCTCTACCTGCTGATCACCATCGCCCCGTTCGCGGTACTCGCACCGTTGATCGGACCCATGCTCGACCGTCTGCAACGCGGCCGACGAATCGCGTTGGCCGGATCGTTCGCTCTGCGAACCGTCCTCGCCCTGGTGCTGGTGTTCAACTTCGACAGCTGGATTCTCTATCCGGCGGCACTGGGCATGATGGTGCTCAGTAAATCGTTCTCCGTGCTCAAGAGCGCGGTGACGCCGCGAGTGCTACCACCGGAGATAGACCTGGTCAGGGTCAACTCACGGCTGACGGTGTTCGGACTGATCGGTGGAACCATCGTGGCAGGCGGCGTGGCCGGCGCCCTGGCTTTCGCATTCGGGTCCGTCGGAGCGTTGTGGTTCGCCGTGGTCGTCACGATGTTCGGCGTGTACCTGAGCATGCGAATTCCGTCGTGGGTAGAGGTGACCGAAGGCGAAGTACCTGCCACCATCACTTATCACCCGGACGGCGTCCCCGTCGGCGAACGCCCCGGTAAGAAGCCGGCGGGGAAATCGGCCAAGGTGCGCCAGCCACTCGGTCGCGCGGTCATCATCGGCCTGTGGGGCAACGGAACCATTCGAGTTCTCACCGGATTCCTGACGCTCTACATCGCCTTCGTCGCCAAATCGCGCACCGAACACGAGCCTCTCGTCCAGGCCGCGATGCTCGGTCTGGTGGGCGCCGCCGCCGGTCTGGGCAACTTCGCCGGCAATGCTGCGGGCGCCAGGTTGAAACTGGGAAAACCCGCGCTCATCGTTCTTCGATGCACGGCATCGGTGTGGGTCATCGCCGTCATTGCCGCGTTGACGGACAACCTCATGACCGCAGCTCTGGCAACGCTGATCGCCTCGGCGGCGAGCGCGCTGGCAAAGGTGTCGCTCGACGCGTCGTTGCAGCACGACCTCCCCGAAGAGTCGATTGCCTCCGGATTCGGCCGATCCGAGACGGTGCTCCAGTTGAGCTGGGTTCTCGGGGGCGCACTGGGGGTCCTGTTACCCACTCAATTCTGGATCGGGTTCACTGTGGTGTCCGTGTTCCTCACTGTCGGACTGCTACAAACGTTCCTGAGTTACCGCGGTAGCAGCCTGCTTCCGGGACTCGGCGGCAAACGGCCCGACCAGGCCGACCAAGAGGTGACCGAAGTGATTCGCACCGGAAATTCAGATCGACGACAAGGAAGTACCTCGCAGTGATCATGCGCTCGAGAACCAAGAAAATAGTGGCCGCCGTCAGCGTTCTGATGGTGGTGGCCCTACTTGCCTACGGGTCGGTGCTCGTCCTGATCGTCAAGGGCATCAACGACCGGCCCGAGAGCCTTCCGAAGATCACTGCGTATGCCCACGGCAAGACCATCGAGATCGAACCTGCGGGCTACTGCACCATCGACCTGTCGCAGTGCGCACAGGTCGGCGACATCAGCGAACTGGACGTTCCCGCGGGCTACCCCCTGCAACTATCGTTGTCGAACGACGTCTCTTCCGAGCGGTGGGCGCTGCTGGCCGTCTACGAGGACGCCGACGGCAATCAGACCGGCGAACCGCGCCTCTTCGAGGCGGACGAAGCCAAGGCCGTCACCGTCGAATCCTCGAAGGATCCCCTCAAGCAACTCGTCGGAGTGGAGATCCACCTGGCAGTCAGCAACAACCAAGGAGTTCTGATCTGGTCGGTGAAGACCGCCTGACCACTGACACGAACAACTGCGACAGAAGGCCCCGCCACACCGGTTTCGGTGTGGCGGGGCCTTCTGTCGTTACGAACCGTGTTGAGCGTCAGCTGTCGAGTTCACGTGCAACCGCACGCACTACTTCAGAGATCCGCTGCGCGGTCTTGCGGTCCGGGTACTTGCCGTTTCGCAGATCGGGCTGCACCTTTGCCTCGAGCAGCGTGATCATGTCCTCGACCATGCCGTGCAACTCGTCCGGAGTGTGCTTACGCGCAACCGATTCACGACGCTGCGGCGCCGCGCCACGCAAAGTGGGTGCAGGTTCGAGAACCTTCAGGCTCAGTGCCTGCGGGCCGCGACGGCCTGCAGCCATCCCGAATTCCACCCGCTGACCTGCCTTGAGTCCCTCGACGCCGTCGGGAAGTGCGGACGCCCGGACGTAGACGTCCTCGCCCTCCTCCTGCGACAGAAAGCCGAAGCCCTTTTCGAGGTCGTACCATTTCACCTTGCCGGTCGGCACCGCGTTCACCCGCTCATCACTCGACTGGGGCATCCGCCCCAATACAGTCGGGAGGCTCGAACAAGAGCCTCATGGTCGTGCTCGCATTGCTTCGCGTGAAGAATGCAAAAGAACGCGCCCCACTATCGTTCGGCGGGACGCGCAGTCTGCGAACACTCTACCTGTGACGAACCTCCGTCGGCACGCAGGTTTCCAGGCACTACCCTGGAGCGCGTGGAAACTCGAATCGAACCGCACACTTCCGGCACCGGAATCGGTATGTTCCGAACCGCGATGGCACTCTTCATCGTGGGCCTGTTGGGAATCGTCGCCATCTTCGCCGTCCACATATTCAGTGACACCCCTCCCGGCCTGGTGCTCTACCTGATCGCACTGGCGTGTCCGGTCGGGTTCTTTCTCGCGTTGGTCTACACCTTGAGGTCCGGTCGGCGCGCACGGTGACCGGTCGTATCCCACTGAAAGGTCGCTGCCCGTGAGACTGATTCTGAACGTGATCTGGTTGGTTTTGGGCGGCCTCTGGCTGGCGTTGGGCTACTTCCTCGCCGGGATCGTCTTCTGCGTGCTGATCGTCACCATCCCGTTCGGGATCGCTGCGTTCCGCATCGGCGTGTACGCGCTGTGGCCGTTCGGCAAGACTGTGATCGACAAGCCGACATCCGGTGTCGGCTCTCTCCTCGGTAACGTTCTCTGGCTGCTTCTCGCCGGCATCTGGCTGGCGATCGGCCATGTCGTGTCCGCGTTCGCGATGGCGATCACCATCATCGGAATTCCTCTCGCGGTGGCAAACCTCAAGATGATTCCGGTGTCACTGATGCCTCTCGGCAAGCAGATCGTCGACGTCGACCACGTCGGATACCCCTGAGCGGTTCGGCCCACATCTGGCGAACCCGACCACGGCAGGTGCCGTGGTCGGGTTCCAGATGTCATGTTCGATCAGCGGCCGAGGCTACCCAATCCGGGGAGCTTGTCGAGCGAACCGGTTCCGGGGTTGCCGGGGTTACCCGGGTCGACCGGTCCGACCGGAGCTTCGGACACGACGACGGTCACGCTCGTCGTACGCGACAGCACGCTCGTCGCGGTGACCTCGACGGTGTAGGAACCGGCAACGGTCGGGGTGCCCGAGATCGTGCCGTCGTTCGCGAGGGTCAGGCCGGCGGGCAGATCACCCGAGGCGACCTTGAAGGTCGCAGCGCGCGCACCGTTGACGGCGAGCTTCTGCGAGTACGCCTTACCGGTCTGAGCTGCGGGCAACTCCGCAGTCTTCAGGGTGGGGTACGCCGCAACCACGGTCACCTTGCCGGCATTGGTGGTTGCCGCGATCGCACCGGTGGAGGAATCGATAGCCAGGTTCTTCACTCGATCGAATTCGGGAACCTTCGTATCCGCCAGTAGCGCGGTGCCGCGGTTCGACAGGTCGACGGTCCAGAGCTGTCCCTGCTTGACGTCGGCAACGTAGGCAACGCCTGCGGCGGTGTCCACGGCAACACCGTTGGCGGTGGTGTCGGCCGAGAAGGTGATCTTCTCGAGCACCTTGTCGTTGTTCGGGGTCGCGTCGATGACCCAGACGTTCGCGGTGCGGGTGTCGGTCATGTACACGTAACCGGTGTTGTCGTCGACAGCCAGCTCGACCGGGTAGATGTCGCTACCGCGCACGAAGGCCTTGGGGGTGGAACCAGCGCGCACGTCGATCTGCCACAGCGTGCGGCCGTAGTTCTCCTCCATGAAGTTGGTGTCTGCCACGTAGAGGAAACCGCGCTTGTTGTCGAACCCGAGCTTGGTCGGGGTCGCGAACTTGTCGATGAGGATGTTCGTCACGGCATCGCCTGCTGCGGCGTCGAGTACGCGGATGTAACCGGACTTGTAGTCCGAGAAGTACGCGCGGTGCGTCACGGGATCGACCGCGATGTCGCTGATCTGAGGACGAGTGCCGTCCGGATTCTTCTCGCTGAGCGTCACGGTCTTGATGACGTCACCGGACTTCGTGTCGACGACGGAGATCGCACCGCCGTACGACGAGGACACGTATGCGCGGCTCAGCACGGAGTCGACGGCGACGGCGGACTGGTAGGCGACAACTCCCTTGACGGCGGGGAGCTGTGAACCGGTGTTCGTGTCGACGACGGACAGCGACGTCTCGGTGGGGCCGTACTGCGTCGCATATGCCCGGTGCGTAACCGAGTCGACTGCGATGTCACCGGGCTGGGTCGCGGTGTAGCTTCCGACTACGCCGTGCGTCGCGGTGTCGGAGGGTGCAGCGACGGCGACGGACGAGCCGAAGGTCAGGCCGACGACAGCGGCGGCGAGAACGAGTGGCGCGGTGACCGCGCGCCGACGGTTGTGCAATTTCATGTGGGGATGCCTTACTGATTTCTGAATGTCGCCCGGTTTGGAAAACTAGGCGAGCCTATCCTTATTCAGACAATTGGTGTTGAGACGCGGAACACATAAAACTCCCGGCCGGCGACACCGCAGTTTCCGAAGCGGACGTACCAACCATGTCACGATGTGACTTTAATCACATTACGGATGGATAACGGAACGGACACGGCCCGGTACGCGTCGTGGAACCCGTCGCGACCTGGGGAGAGTCCCGAACTACCCATCAACGTGGTGCGGCGCCCCACGCCACGCCGCGTTATCAAATGGTGACACGACGGCCTCGAGCCGTTACCGTCGTTTTCGGCCGGGAAACTCCGGCCACCTCCGGCCCGCCGTGCCAAGCCTCGTCCCGCGGGTACCGGAACTTCCCACAGAGCATTCCAGGGACGAGGACGGGGGACCCAAAGTCCTCTGTGAGAACAGGAAAGTTCTCCAGTGGACACCGATTCGGAGCGCGACAATTCCGGATCTTGGGGTGAAGCCAGACCCTTTCCAGCCAGGAAAGGCGAGGCCGGGCGACCTCTCAGCCCGAACCCGACAGCTGACCTCGCAGGCGCGTGTGGAGAGGATTTCTACCCCAATGAGCGGACGTCATCGTAAGCCCACCACCACCGGCCGCACCGTCGCCAAGGTCGCCGTAGCCGGCGCCGTCATCGGTGTCGCCGGAATCGCAGCCACCGGTACTGCCAACGCTGCACCCGATTCCGACTGGGATCGTCTCGCGCAATGCGAGGCAGGTGGCAACTGGGCCATCAACACCGGCAACGGGTACCAGGGCGGACTGCAGTTCTCGCCGAGCACCTGGAACGCTCATGGCGGCGGACAATACGCAGCCAGCGCAAATCAGGCCACTCGTGAGCAGCAGATCGTCGTTGCCGAGCGCGTTCTCGCCAACCAAGGCTGGGGCGCATGGCCCTCCTGCTCGTCGAGCCTCGGCTTGAACAGTGCAGCAACTCAGCGCAGCGCTCCGGCGACAAGCGCACCGAAGCCGCAGACCGCTCCGACGGTGCAGGTCGCCCAGACCATCAGCAACCCCGTTGTCGACGCGATCGATCAGGCGCTGGCATTCGCGAAGGCCAACGGCATCGAACTCGATTCACAGAGCCTGGGCCTCGTGGACACCGCGAAGGCTCTGCTCAAGTAACACCAGCACACCCCTTGCGTGCGTTCCGCTCGAACGTAGAGATCGCAGAAGTAAGGCCCGTACCGAATTTTCGGTACGGGCCTTACTTCGTCGAGTGGTGCCGGTCAGCGGTTGATCACCGTATGCGGATGTGCGTAGGGAAGTGACTCCACCGGCAACGGAAAGGTGGTGTCTTCGCCGAACGGCGAGAGACCACCGGCACGAGTCGATGACAATTCGGTCACTGCGTGATCTCCGTCTGCAGTTTCCGGCCATCCTGGATCTACATAGTGCTTCTTCGAATTGTTAGCCACGAGGCTATTTTGACAGCACCCCGTCACGCAGTACAGACCAGGTCTCTAATCTGATACTTGATGACCGACACACGCGAGAACACGACGGACAATTCCGTGGCCGAATCCTTGACCGGATGGCTCTCGGCGCGCTCCGACGCCGAGTTGACCGAGCTGATGCGCTTACGTCCCGATCTGGCCGTGCCACCGCCGAGCACGATGGTCGTACTCGGCGGCCGCGCCCAGCAACGAGCGTCGGTTTCTCGTGCCGCCGACGAGCTCGACACGCTCGACTTCGGAATGCTCGAGTTGCTGGCCGTCAGCGGCGCAGACGAGAGACCGGTCTCGCGTGCGGATTTCGACGCCGCCCTCGCGGCGCGGGCTCGAACCGGCAAGGGCAAGGTCACCAAGAAAGCCGTCGACGCGTCGCTGGCAAAGATGCGGCGGTCCGCGCTGATCTGGGGTACCGACCCGATCGGCGTGTCTGCAGCGGCGATCGGAACCATCCCGTGGCGCGTCGGACGGGCCTTGGAACCGGCGGAACTGATGACCGAGTCCGAAATCGCCGCAGCCCTCGCCGCTCTCGATCAACGCGAACGAGACCTGCTCGAGACGCTGGCGAATTCGAGTCCGATCGGCCGAACCCGGGATGCCGCTGCGGGTACGCCCTCCGACCGGCCGGTGCAGCGGTTGTTGGCGGCCGGACTGTTGCGCTGGCTGGACGAGCAGACCGTGGAACTTCCGGCAACGGTTCGCCAGGTGATCCGCGGGGAACCGGTCTTCGATCCCACCACGCTCACGGCACCGACGATCGGCGGCGACAAACTCACTCCGGCGGACGTGAATTCGGCGGCAGCAGGTGAGGCCTTGGAAGTCGTGCGGGACTGCGAGAAGGTGATCGCGGTGCTCGGCTCCGCACCGGCGCCGGCGTTGCGTGCCGGCGGACTCGGCGTTCGCGAACTGCGACGCGTGTCGAAATCCGCCGAGCTCGACGAAGCACGGGTGAGTTTGGTGGTCGAACTTCTTTCGGCGGCCGGTCTCATCGCTGCGGGCACACCTGATCCCGCACCCACCTCGGACACCGCGGACGACTACTGGACTCCGACGGTGGCGGCGGACGGCTGGCTGACCGCGTCGACCGCGAGGCGGTGGGAGACTTTGGCGTCGGCATGGCTCGACGTGCCACGGGTGCCGTGGATGATCGGACTTCGCGACGCCGCAGACAAGCCGATCGCGGCGCTCTCGGAAGAAGGCAGGGCTCCGGCCGCCCCGCGTGATCGGCGCGCGATCCTCGAGTTGTCCGCCGAGCTCGACAGCGGCCGGACAGCGACCCCGGCCGAGGTGAGTCGGCTCCTGGCGTGGCGTCGACCTCGGCTCAGTGGTCGCTTGCGCACGTTCGCGATCGAACGAACGACCGACGAGGCCGCCGCGCTCGGGCTGATGGCTCGGGGCGCCCTCAGTTCAGCCGGCCGCGCACTGTTGCACGGTGGCGACGCCGAAGCCGAAATGCATTCGGCTCTACCGCAACCCGTCGACTACATCCTCGTCCAGGCGGACCTGACGCTGGTAGCTCCGGGGCCGCTCGTGCCGGAACTCCTCGAGCAGGTGTCGTTGGTCGCGGACATCGAATCCGCCGGTGCGGCATCGATGTACCGGATCAGCGAGGACAGTGTGCGCCGCGCGCTCGACGCCGGACTCACCGCCACCGAGTTGCACACCATGTTCACCACGAAATCCAAGACGCCGGTCCCCCAGTCGCTGACGTATCTGGTCGACGACGTCGCCCGGCGACACGGCCGGTTGCGTGCCGGTGTTGCAGCGTCGTTCATCCGGTGCGAGGACGTGTCGCTGTTGTCGGAAGTTCTGGCGTCGGCGGTGGCCGAGACATTGGCATTGCGGGCGTTGGCACCGACCGTCGCGGTGTCGCAGGCGCCGTTGCGTGAAGTCCTGGCCGAGCTACGCGCTGCCGGGTTCGCGCCGGCCGGTGAGGATTCGTCCGGAACCTTGGTGGACCTGCGCCCTCGCGGCGCCCGGGTTCCGAACCGCCGTTCGCGACCGGTGTCGAGAACGCCCGCGAGTCCGTCGGTCGACCAGCTCGCCGCGCTGGTGCGCACCATGCGCGCCGGTGATCGGGCGGCGAGGCCCGGAAACGGTGGAGTGCGCGCCGACGGGTCCCGCGAGTCGAATGCGGCGACCATCGCCTTGCTTGCCGCTGCCGCCAGAGACCACACGAGCGTGAACATCGGTTACGTCGACGCCCAGGGTGTGGCGACCAATCGAATTGTCGATCCGGTCAGCGTCGGCGGCGGTCAGTTGGACGCCTTCGACCCGGCAAACGGGGCGGTTCGCGGTTTCACTCTGCACCGCATCACGTCGGTGACCCCGGTGGACAGCGGGACAAAACACTCTCAGCCGTCGAAAAACGGTTGACAGAGCAGAGTTGTCGTCGCCCGGACGAAACTGAGGCGATACAGTTCGGGGGTGATCAGCGACGAGTGCTTGTTCTGTGGGATCGTCAACGGTAGCGTTCCGGCGACCAAGGTGGCCGAGAACGAAACCACCTTGGCGTTCATGGATATTCATCCCGGAACCGACGGTCACCTTCTGGTCGTTCCCAAACGCCACAGCCGAGATCTTCTCGAGATTTCGGCCGAGGACTTGACTGCGGTGACACTGTCCGCGCAGCGGGTGGCCAGAGCCGTTGTCGACGTACTCGGCGCCGACGGAGTCAACCTCCTCAACTGCTGCGGAGCGGATGCGTGGCAGACGGTGTTCCATTTCCATCTCCACGTGGTCCCGCGTTACGTCGACACCTCGAAGGATTCACTCGTCCTGCCGTGGCGGCCGGGTATCCGAGGCGACGCGGACGAGATCACGCGCATCGGTGCGATCCTCGGTGCAGCGCTGCGATAATTCCTCGTTCTACCGGCCCGGGTGCGCTGCGCCTATCGAATGGCCGTGATCCCGGCGAGGACGAGGTCGATACCTGCCAGGAACTGGTCACGGTCATCGTGCTCGGGTACCTGCGAGGCCACTTTGTGCACGAACGGAAATTGTGCGGGGTCCAGTTGCGTCCAGCGGTCGGTGATGGTGGTGAGAAATGCCGATCGGTCCGTCCCACGGGGTAGGAGACGGGCGCCGGCTGCATACTGTCCCGCGAGCCCGAGAACGTAGTTGAGCAACGCGGATGCGGAGTTGAACTGCGCTGCCTCGGGAACTGCGAGCGCCGTCAGTTGCCCACCGAAGATCTCGAAGATCTGCGTGACTGCAGGTTGCCACGGTTCGCGGGCGAGTTGGGTGCCCACCCACGGGTGCGCGTCGATTGCATCGAACACCCCTAGTGCCGCGCTACGGATCGTCTGCAGCGGCGTCGACCCCGATGCCGCGCCGATCACGACGGCGGCGATGACGGACTCGGTGGTCGCGGCGAGGAGTTCGTCCTTGTTCGCCACATGCCAGTAGATCGCTCCGCTTCCGGTGGCCAGCCGAGCCGAGAGCGCACGGAAGGTCAGCGCACTCTCGCCTTGGTTGTCCAGGATCTCGACCGCCGCCTCGACTATCCGCTGCTTCGAGAGCGCGTCCGTCCGCCGTTCGACCCGCTGATGCCTGCTCGTCATACGAACCATCTTGACAGACCTGGAACGTCGTTCCAAGATGGGCACTGGAACAACGTTCCATCAATTGAAGGGGAACCATCATGAGTACATCGGTCACGATCATCGGTGCCGGTCTCGGCGGCCTCACCCTCGCCCGCGTCCTGCACGTCAACGGCATAACCGCAACGATCTACGAGGCCGAACCCTCGGCGCAGGCCCGCACCCAGGGTGGACAACTCGACATCCACGAGAACAACGGGCAGCTCGCGCTCGAAGCGGCCGGCCTCGTCGACGAGTTCCGCGCGATCATTCACGAGGGTGGCGCCGCTTCGCGCATCGTCGACCGGCACGGGAGCGTGCTGCTCGACGAACCCGACGACGGCACCGATCGACGTCCCGAGGTACTGCGCGGCGACTTACGCCGGATCCTGATCGAGTCGTTGCCCGACGACGCGATCCGGTGGGGACACAAAGTTGTCGGCGTTGCATCGTCGGGCGAGGGTCGACACGAGATCACCTTCGACAACGGATCGACCGTGAGCACCGGCGTCCTCGTCGGCGCCGACGGCGCATGGTCGAGAATCAGACCCCTGCTCTCCGCCGCCACACCGGAGTACATCGGCACCGTGTACGTCGAGACGTACCTGTATGACGTCGACGAAAAGCATACTGCCACAGCCGAAGCAGTCGGAGCAGGCACGATGTACGCACTCGACCCCGGAAAGGGGATCGCCGCACACCGCGAGGCCGGCGACATCATTCACACCTATGTCGAACTGAACCGTTCCACCGACTGGATTGCGAGCATCGACTTCACCGATGCTGCTGTCGCGACCGCACGCGTGGCCGCCGAGTTCGACGGGTGGGCGCCGGAACTCACCGCTCTGATCACCGAGGGCGAGTCCGCCCCGATACCGCGCATGATCTACGCACTTCCCGACGACCACCGATGGGACCGCGTCCCCGGAGTGACGCTCGTCGGCGATGCCGGACACCTGATGGTGCCGTCCGGTGAGGGCGCGAACCTGGCGATGTTCGACGGCTTCGAACTCGGCAAGGCCATCGCCGCGCACCCCGACGACATCGAAACAGCCCTTGCCACATACGAGCAGGCCCTGTTTCCCCGCAGCCAGGCCGAAGCCGCCGACAGCCACGTCATTCTCGATCTCTGCCTCGGCGACAACGCACCGCACTCACTCGTCGATTTCTTCACCGGCACCGTCACGGCCGAATCCGTCTGACCTTCCGGCCCGAACGGCCGAGAGGTCCGGCCCGCGCAGGCGATGCGAATGCGGCGATCGACGCCACCGAAGAGAACACAACAGTGTGTGAACCGGCGCGATCGTCGCCGAGATCCAGGTGGACATCGAGTCCGCCTGCGCTCGGCGAACGCCGATGATCGGCGAACGCGTCGGTGACAAGCACCGAAAAATCGCGCCGCGAATTCGGCGATCCGGCCACTACTTCACGAGCGCGAAAAGTACGGGCTGGCTTTATTTTACAAATGACGTATGGTCGAGGTCAGTTCGTGATTGCCACTTCGGGAAAAAGGGAGCGACAATGGCTGACAAAGCGCCGGGGAAAACGATGAAGAAACCTGCCCAGTCGATCAAAGAGCGGCGCGCAGAGAAGCGCGCGAAGGTCTCGGATTCATCGGAGTTGATCCGCAAGCGGAAGCGGAGCTGAGCGACGGCAGGGTCGAATCTTCTGTTGCAGTAGGTTGATCGCGCTCTCGTCCTTCGCAGGTGCGCTGAAGGACGAGAGCTCCGCGTTTAGTCTCGCCGTGTCGCAAATTCGGTCAGCGGTCCGCCGAGTTGGTCGAGAAGCACTGTGGTCACGGCAGGATTCGGCGTGAGCATCAAACTCGCCACGTCATTGCCGGTGTAGTGGATGTTTCCGGTTGTGGTGAGCGTGAGGCTTTGCACGATCGGTAGTGCCGCAAATTCGTCTTGTCCACCAGGTGTATTGACGAATGCGATGTCGGCGGTGTCCAGGAGTCCGAGATTTTCGTCAGCCAGTTGCGCGGTCCCGAGGGCATTGGACTCGGCGAGTTTCACCAACTCGTCCGGAGCTGTCAGCCCGAGGCGTTCGAGGAATCTGACGACGGGAGCGGTCCGCGCGGTGATGACGCCGGTCGAGCCCTGATAGTTCTGCCCGAATACCGCTCGCGCGCCCTGCAGCCCCGGCAGACTTGCGGCGAAGTCGCCGATTGCCTTGTCGGAGGACGTGATCAGTTGCCGGGCCTCGTCGCTTTTCCCCAATGCCGCACCGATCATCGTGGTGAGATCATCTCCGTCGTCTTGGAGCAGGGCGGTGCGGTAGGAAATCGTCGGGGCGATGTTGCTGAGCTTGTCGTAGATCTCGGAGAACGACGGCTGTGCGGACGTCATCAAGATGAGGTCCGGCCGGTAGGAGGCGATCTTCTCCACGTTCGGCGTGACCGAGTCCAATGCCAGAACTTCCTCAGGCAGCGGGGATTTCATTCCGGGCCAATTCCCGTCGACGGATGCGGGGTTCCTGACGGACGCGACGATGGGGGCCCCAAGGGCGTTGGCGATCTGAGCGTCGGTCCAGCCCAATGTCACCACGCGCTGCGGCGTCGAGGCGATGTCGGCACTCCCTTGCCCGTGATCGACGGTGACGGGAAAGCCTGTTCCCGGCCCGGACGCAGGTTCGGATTCGGTCTGATTCGAAGTGCTGCACGCCGTGAGACCTGCCACGACGGCAAGTGCCGCGATCGCACTCGCCGCACCGCGCCGGCATGCGGCTCCGATGGTTGTAGCCATGTTCAGTATTGTCCTTCTTCGGTATTCGAGGTGCAGAGCGCGGCGGACAGTTCGATGCGGGTGGCGGTGACCCGATCGCTGATGTCCTCGCCTGCAGCCAAGGCGCCCTGGTAGAGGATCGACATCTCACCGTCGAACTCGTCTCGGGTTCGCCCTTTGCGCCAGTACGGCTGCGTGAAGATGCGCGACGGGTCCAGGCCTGCGGCAACGGCATCCGCGTGGAGTGCTGCGACGGCGGCGAGTTCACCGCCGAGCCAGAGCACGCAATCGGATTCCGTCACGGCGGCGGTGCCAGAAATATCGGCCCAGCTGCCCCGCGGGAATCCGGTCGACCCGGCTGCCACTGTCGACACCCGCTGGGGACGCTGCATCGAAAGCCCCTCCGGCCACTGCGACCCGGTCGGCAGAACAGCATGCACGTTCACGTCATCGCGATCCTGCCTGCTCAATGCCGCGACAGCTCCGAATGCCGAGACATCGCCTACGGCAACAACGGTCGACACCGAGGGTGGCACAACCACCTCGTGTCTGAAGCCGATGAAACCGAGTTGGTCCCCTACCGCACATCGATCGAGCCACCAGTGCTCTGCTCCCCTGTCCACTGCCGTGAACGCGACCACCGTGCTGCCGGGAGTGAATCCGACGGCGGTGTACGAGCGGACCGTCGGCGGCTTCTGATCGCCCCAACTGGGTAGATATTTTGCGTCGAACGAGGGCAGTGGCGGATGCGCGCCCTTCTCCTGTGGAATGAACAGTTTGAAGACGGGTGCCGCGCCGCTCGGTTGCGCGTGCGCGAAGGCATCGGCTTCGAGGCGGACGTGAACGAAGCCGGATCCGTCGCGTTCGAGTCCGGTGACCGCCGCAACGGTCATGACCATCCCCGGCGGTAACACCGGGCCCGCGTTCGCTACTGACGCATTCATCTCGCAATTACCTCCGACTTCATTGAGTGAGCACACCCTAACTAATTATTACCTCATAGGCAATAATTATCGACAGCAGCCACAAAGGGGTAAGAATTGCCTGGTAGGTGCGCAATCACGGGCATCTACGCAGGTGGATCGATGCTGATTCCGTCGAGGTAGAGTGACTGGCTGTGGACGGTAGACATACTCGCGGCCCCGGCAGACCGCCACAGACGTCCGTCGAGGACATCCTCACCGCTGCCGAAGCGGTAGGTCTGAAACAACTGACCCGAGCGGCCGTCGCGAAGCGGCTGGGTGTGTCCACTGCGACGATCCGGCATCACGTCGAGTCGAGTTCGCGCCTGTACAGCCTCGCGTGCGACCGGGTTTTCGCTCGGCTGGACGTTCACGGGGGTAGCGGCACCGACTGGACGGAATACCTTCGACTGGTCGCTGCTCGGTTCGCCCGCTTGCTCGGTGAGCAACCTGGCCTGAGGGACTACGTTCTCTTCGGCCCGTACGAGCCCGCCACTCTGGACCGGTTCGATCGGATCATGGCCGAACTCATCGACCGGGATGAGCGGCTGGACCGGGCGACGGCGTACATGCTGGGGTCTCGCACCTTGGTTATCGCCGCCGCGATGCGCGCACCTGACAGCGAGTCGCCGACTGCTCAGGTGCACCCGCAGGCGAGCACCCAGCGTGGCGACGTGTGGACGTGGACACTGGACGCGTTTTTCCGTGGGGCCGACACACTCATCGCGGCGGGATCCGTTCCGGACGTCATACCTGTCCCCGACGCCCCCTGGTCGTCGGTGAACGAGATCGACTGACGAACCTGGCAGACGATCAGGAATAGCGGCAGGTCCGGACCTGTTGACGTGGTGGTGTCCGAGGTTCGGGCACTGTTGCGCCGACCCGCGTCACCGACGCCACTTGGCGCTCGAGCTCCCCTACCGGGACAATGACAGGGTTGGCGCCGGCCGACGTCACCTCGCAGCGCTCCATGGCTGCCGTGTCTGCTTCACAAGGAGGATTCCGTGACCGACGGACCGTTGATCGTCCAATCCGACAAGACACTGCTGTTGGAGGTCGACCACGAACGTGCCGGCGATGCCAGGCAGGCCATCGCCCCGTTCGCCGAGTTGGAGCGGGCTCCGGAGCACGTTCACACCTACCGCATCACCCCGCTCGCGCTCTGGAACGCCCGCGCAGCCGGGCACGATGCCGAGCAGGTGGTCGACGCCTTGGTCTCGTTCTCCCGCTTCGCGGTGCCGCAACCGCTGTTGGTCGACATCGTCGACACGATGGCCCGCTACGGCCGGCTACAACTGGTCAAGAGTCCGGTACACGGACTGGTTCTGGTGAGTTTGGACCGCGCGGTGCTCACCGAGGTGATGCGCCACAAGAAAATTTCTCCCATGCTCGGCGAGAAGGTCGACGAGGACACCGTCATCGTCCATCCGAGCGAGCGTGGACGTCTCAAGCAGATGCTGCTCAAGGTCGGCTGGCCTGCGGAGGATCTCGCCGGCTACGTCGACGGTGAAGCTCACCCCATCGACCTCGCCTTCGAGGAAGGTCACTGGGAGCTGCGCGACTACCAGCAGATGGCGGCCGATTCCTTCTGGGCCGGCGGCTCCGGCGTCGTCGTCCTACCGTGCGGCGCGGGCAAGACGATGGTAGGCGCGGCTGCCATGGCAAAGGCGAAGGCGACGACGCTGATTCTGGTCACCAACACCGTTGCCGGTCGGCAGTGGAAGCGTGAACTGATCGCCCGCACGTCGCTCACCGAAGAGGAAATCGGTGAGTATTCGGGTGAGCGCAAGGAAATTCGGCCGGTCACCATCGCCACGTACCAGGTGATCACTCGACGGACCAAGGGCGAGTACAAGCATCTCGAGCTGTTCGATTCGCGCGACTGGGGTTTGGTGATCTACGACGAGGTACACCTGTTGCCCGCTCCGGTGTTCCGGATGACGGCGGATCTGCAGTCACGTCGCCGGCTCGGATTGACCGCGACGTTGGTGCGCGAAGACGGTCGTGAAGGAGATGTGTTCTCCCTGATCGGCCCGAAGCGTTACGATGCGCCGTGGAAGGACATCGAGGCTCAGGGCTGGATCGCGCCGGCCGACTGCGTCGAGGTGCGGGTAACCATGACCGATGCCGAGCGGATGGCGTACGCCGTGGCGGAACCGGAAGAGCGGTACAAACTCTGCTCGACCGCGCACACCAAAATTGCTGTGGTGAAGTCGATTCTGGCCAAACACCCGGATGCGCCGACCCTGGTGATCGGGGCCTATCTCGATCAGCTCGACGAGTTGGGTCAAGCTCTGGACGCACCCGTCATCAAGGGTTCGACGAAGAACAAGGAACGTGAAATCCTCTTCGATCGGTTCCGCAACGGCGAGATCGCCACACTGGTGGTCAGCAAGGTCGCAAACTTCTCCATCGACCTTCCGGAAGCCTCTGTAGCGGTGCAGGTTTCGGGAACATTCGGATCTCGTCAGGAGGAAGCGCAGCGGCTCGGACGCCTCTTGCGACCCAAGCACGACGGCGGGCAGGCGCACTTCTACTCGGTGGTTTCCCGCGACACCCTCGATGCGGAGTACGCGGCGCACCGTCAGCGTTTCCTCGCCGAGCAGGGATACGCCTACCGGATCACCGACGCCGACGATCTACTCGGACCCGCCATCGGCTGACCCGAGCAGATCGGATCAGAGGGCCGCGATGCCCTTGCCGAGGATGACGAAGCCGACCGACGAGGTGGCCGTCTCGGCGGCATTGTTGTTCGCCGGCCACTTTCGAAGGCCTTCGAGTGGACCGGACATCGGCGACGATGCGAAGAGATCGGGCCACGACCGGGATCGCGATCGGCAGTGACGCGATACCGGCGTGTTCGATGCTTCCGTCGCCACATCGAACGAAGAGACCAACCTACATCAGACCGTTTCGCAGACGTCGACTCTCCGAACACGATCCCACTGCCCCTCGTTCGGCGCAGCAATTCTGCTGAGCAATCATCCGTTGATCGGTATGGTGTCCCCACCCATGTAGTCCGAGCTAGATCCGTCGCACCATTCGCGGGGAGTCCAAGGCCATGCGCTCAGTCTCACGCCCACGGCGCAGTCCGGCCGCAATCGTGGCTCTGTCGACGGTTGCAGCCGTCGTACTCACGACGGGCATCAGTGACGCGACACCGACGACGGTGCCGGTTCCCGACGAAGCAGGTGTATACGAGCTGGCCAACGGCTGTTACGGCGTCCAGGCCGCATCCGGGGAGTTCGTTCGACGCTCCGGCTCGGGTTATCGTGCGGACGGTGCGACGGCCGGCGACGCCGAACCGTTCCGACTGCATGCTGCGGCGCTCGGCCGGTTCATGTTCTTCGGTACCGACACCACGATGTTGGCGCACGACGGCGCCGGCGCGGTGACTGCAACGGCCGCCGCTACTGCGGTCACCGACTGGACGGTGATGTCGACCGGCACCGCGTTGGTTCTGACTGCCACCTCGAACGGTCGCCAACTGGTGACTCGCGGCGCAGAGCTGGTGATGTCCGAGCCCGGCGTGGTTCCGGATTCCGGCGCTTTCACGTTGGTCGAGCGCAGCGGCTGCGCCGATTTCCCCGAATCCGAAGTGAACGCCACCGGCCCGGTGTCCGGTCTCGGCCCGAATGGTGAAGTGCGCGGGTTCATCGACACCCACGTGCACGTGAATGCCTCGGAGTTCCTGGGCGGAAACATCCACTGCGGGCGGCCTTTCGATCCGCAAGGCATCGCTGCGGCTCTGGTCGACTGCCCGGACCACCAACCGAACGGGCTACCTGCGGTCCTGGAAAACGTGGTCTCGTACGGTAACCCGTTCAAAGAACACGACACCACCGGGTGGCCGAGTTTCGCCGATTGGCCGGCTCAGGATTCGTTGACGCACGAACAGACGTATTTCAAGTGGGTGGAGCGAGCCTGGCGCGGTGGCCTGCGCATCTTCACCAACCTACTGGTCGCCAATCGGGTGCTCTGCGAGGTGTATCCCAGTACACGAAATCCGTGTGACGAGATGGCGACCATCCGTATCCAGGCCGAACAGACTCGCCAACTTCAGGACTACATCGACGCCCAGTACGGCGGGCCGGGCAAGGGCTGGTTCCGCATCGCCCGATCTCCCGAAGAAGTACGTCGGATTGCGGCAGACGGCAAGTTGGCCGTCACCCTGGGCGTCGAGATCTCCGAGCCGTTCGGTTGCTCTCTCCGATCGGGCGTCCCGCAGTGCACGAAGGAGGACATCGACCGCGGCCTGGACGAACTTCAGGCCCTCGGGGTCCGGCAGATGATCGTCACTCACAAGTTCGACAATGCCCTGGGCGGCGTGCGTTTCGACATCGGCATCACCGGGGTGGCGGTCAACGTCGGAAACTACCTGGCGACGGGCGACTTCTGGCGGGCCGAGCCGTGCGCCGGGGTGGCCGAGGACCATCCGCTGCCCACCACGGTGGAGGGCGCCGACGCTCTGATCGGACTCCTTCCGCCCGGCGCCACGATTGCGGTGTATCCGCCCGACTGGAAATGCAATTCACGGGGTTTGACGGATCTGGGTGAGTACACCGTTCGCGGTTTGATGGCTCGGGGCATGATCGTCGACATCGATCACATGGGCGTCAAGACCGCCGAAGCCACGCTCGACATCCTCGAGGCCGCGGGTTACTCGGGTGTCGTCTCCAGCCACAGCTGGAGTGACACGGCGATGTACAAACGTATCTACGCGCTGGGCGGGTTCGTCGCGCTCTATGCCGGCAAACTCGACGGTGCAGGCGGCGACGAGAAGGGCCACGACGGGTTCGTCGACCAGTGGCGCGAGGCCAGGGCGATGCGCAGTGACGATTTCTACTTCGGGTTCGGCTACGGCGCCGACACGAACGGCTTCGGCGCCCAGGCTCCGCCACGTCAGTCGGCCGAGACCCATCCGTTGCTGTATCCGTACACCACGTTCGAGGGCACGATCATGGATCGTCAACGTACCGGCACCCGGGTCTTCGACGTCAACACCGACGGTGTCGCACAGTACGGGTTGATCCCGGATTGGATCGCCGACATGCGTAACGTCGCGGGCGCGGACGGCGACACGATCATCGAGGACATGAGTCGTGGCGCCGAGGCCTACCTGCAGATGTGGGAACGGGCACGAAGCTAGTTACCCTGGTCGGTGGCACCGTATCCATCCCACGGTGCCACCGACCGATAGTTTCACCCGCCGGCATCGAAGGATTGCACCGTGGCCGATTTCCAGTTCACCGTCGACAAAGCACACGCCAGGTCGGTCAACGACACGATCGCGGACGTGCGCCGTCTACAGATTTCGGCGGTTGTCTTCGCTCTCGTGCTCGCCGCGCTCGGCGCATGGCTCCTCACCAAGGATGCGGCGTGGTCGATCATCCTCGGCGCGGTACTGCTGGTCGGCGCCGTCAGTTCGCTGTGGGTGGCGGTGTGGGCGCCGCGCAAGGTGGGCAGCGTCGAGTCGCTGTACGAGAAGAGTCCGCTCGTACCGGCCATCGTCACCGAACTTCATCCGCGGGCAGCCACCTTGTCCGCGCTGATAGACATCGGGAAATCCACCACGGGCACACCGAACTATGCGTTGGTGAGCCGTAACGTCCGCCTCAACCCGAAGTGGCGAGTCGGCGATCGGATCCCGTCGGTCGCACTGCGCTCCGATCGATCGACGCGCAGCAAGGCCGACACCTGGCAGATGGTCAGTCCGATGCCGATCGAGTGGGGTACCCGCGACTCCGCCGTCCTGGCGCGGGCGACGGCGGCGATCAGCGTGAGTGAGTGGAACTTTCTGCAGAGCAAGATGGCCGACTGCGAGAAAGCCCGCACCCACCCCGATCGACGAATTCCGGTCGATCCCGCTGATCTACCTGATTCGTTGCGCTGACCTCGGTGGGCGAACCTGCACGAGGTCAGCGCAGCGCGGGGATCACTTCCCGTTCGAACAATTCGATGCCGGACGTGTCGTACGCGGCCTCGGGGAAGTAGAAGATCCCATATCCCAAGCCCTTCTCCGCGAGCGCTGACAGGTTTTCGACAATCTGCTCCGGAGTCCCGACAGCGGGCATGCCGCGGTACGCGTCGAGCGACGCATCTGCTGCGGCCTCGCCGATCAGGGGCGTCAAACGCGCTTTCAGCTTCTCCAACTGCTGCTGCACTTCGGCTTCCGTGGAACCGATGGCCACGTTGTAGTTGGCGGAACGCACGATGGCGTCGAAGTCGGTGCCGACGGTATCGCAGTGCTTCTTCAGTATCTCCGACTTGGCGGTGAAACCTTCGGGCGTTCCGTCGAAGTTGGTGTACTGCGCGTACTTGGCCGCGATCTTGAGCGTGACCTTTTCGCCACCACCGGCAACCCAGATCGGAATACCGCCGTCCTGCAACGGAAGTGGACGGCTGATCGCACCGTCCACCTGGTAGTACTTGCCGTCCAGGGTGGACGTGCCGGTAGTCCAGGCCTGCTTCATGATCTGGATGCCCTCGTCGAGACGGCCGAGTCGCTCACCAGCCGACGGGAATCCGTAACCGTACGCGCGCCATTCGTGCTCGTACCAGCCACCACCGATACCCATTTCGATGCGGCCGCCGGTGATCAGGTCCGTGGTGGCGGCCACCTTGGCGAGATACGCCGGGTTGCGGTAACTCATCGCCGTGCACATCTGGCCGAGGCGGATCGTCGACGTGCTCGCGCCGAGTGCTGCCATCAACGTCCACGCCTCGTGCGTCGCTTCGTCGGTGGGCGCCGGGACGGTGTGGAAATGGTCGTATACCCACGCCGACTCCCATTCGGCGGCCTCGGCACGCAATGTGAAGTCCTTCATCACCTCCCACTGCTTCGCCGGATCGATGCCGACGAGGTCGAGACGCCAGCCTTGAGGTACGAACAGTCCGAATCGCATGGAATGGAGCCTACCCATGACGCCGTGGCTTTCGCTCGATCGGACGGGCTGTTACCGACGAACGGTCGCCACCACACCGAACCTGGATCGCTCCACCTGTTCGTCGACGAGCGACCGAATCAGATCGCGATATCCGAGGAAGCGAGCGCCGGTCCGCACGTCGGCGACCGACCGGTCGAGATCGACGGCGATAGCCCCGGCTACGTGTCCTGGCCTCGCAGTGAGAACGGCGACGCGCTGACCGAGGTAGACGGCCTCGCCGATGTCGGAGGTCGCGAACACGATCGTCTTTCCGGTGACCTCGCGGATCCGGAGCAGTTCGTCCTGCATGAACTCCCGATTGCGGTTGTCGAACGCTCCGAAGGGTTCGTCCATGAGCAGCACTTCGGGATCGAAGGCAAGGCTGCGGGCGAGTGCCACACGGAGTTTGACGATGTCGGACAGTTCGTGAGGGTAGTGATCCGCATCCGCCTGCAGATCGACCAATTCCAGGTAATGCTCGGTGAGTGCCCGCCGTTCCCGTTTGCCGACGCCCTTCGTCTCCAGTCCGAACTCGATGTTGTGTCGCGCCGTCCGCCACGGCAGGAGCGCATGATGTTGGAACACGATGCCACGGTCGAGTCCTGGCCCTACCGTTGGCTTTCCGTCCAGCAGTATCCGGCCCGAAGTGGGTGAGCTGACTCCGGCGAGAAGTTCGAGGAGGGCGGATTTACCGCTGCCACTCGGACCTACCAACACCAGGAACTCACCGGCCGCCACCGACAGGTCGATACCGTCCACGACGGTCACCGTGTCGCCGGTGCCGGCAATCTCGATCCGCTTGGTAACGTGTTCGAGCCTGAGTTTCGGTACTGCAGTCATGTTCGGTCCTCCACCGGTCGCGCGAGTCGACATCGCTGCCGGTGCCATATCAGGATCGAAAGCACTCTGGCAGTTCATTCCAGCTAAGCGCCACCTCCGAACTGCGTCAACGGTTAGACTCAGCGAGCATTTAACGGCCCGTCGAACTCGGCGAGACGCCCTTGCCAATCGTCGAGTCGTGACTGCGACACGTCGTAGCCGAACCAGAGACGGTCGAGCACTTCGGAGCCCAACTGGTGCAGGGCCGAATGCGCCGACCATCGGGTTGCCGCCCAGTCCGGTTCGTTGTGTGCGGCATCGATTCCCGTCGACACACCGCCCCGCAGTTCCCAGTCGAGATCTCGGCGCAGATGCGATAGCCGCGCGACGGATCTTTCTCGATCACTCTGCCGAGCAGCGATTTCCGACAACAGTTGCTGCAGGATTTCCCGAGTGCGCTCATCGGACCAGATCAGGGCTCGCCGGTGTGAATGTCGACGGACCGTCCACAGGACTGCCACGGCAACCAGCACTCCGACGGTGGTCTCGAGAAGCCGGCTCAGCATCAGGTGTGTCATCGAGCCGTGCGCTCCGCCTGCCGCACCGAGGAGGATGGCCAGAGGCGTGATGAAAATGACGGCAATCCCGTAATTTCGCACCAGGAACAGTTCGATCGCCAGCTGGAGAAGCGCAAGTACCAGCACACCCCACAACCCGGTCGGACTCCATGCGTAGATCGCGGCCAGCAGCACCAATCCCAACACCGTCCCACCTATCCGGTGAACTCCGCGATAGGTTCCCAGGATCCGGTCGGGCCCCTGATGGAGCACCATCGCCGCTGCGATCACCGCCCAGTCCGGGCGGTCGATTCCGAGCACGATGGTGACGGTACCTGCCACCACACACGCGATCAGCAGCCTGACCGCCGTCGTCGTGGCGCGACTCGACGGGTGGCAGGCGCGCAGGAACCGGTAGGCGACGGTCGGTTCCTTCAGCGGCGGGTGCGTCCCGTCGCCGTCGACGTCGTACGCGGCGTCGGGATCGCCGTCGAGGTAGGGGTCGTGCGTCCTGGCGCGGGCCATCCGTTGTTGCGTCAGTTCGAGATGCTGCGTACAGGGATGCGTGCCGCCCACGATGGATCCGCGGTAGAGACTCTGCCAGGCATCGTGCAGGCGCAATGTCGCTGCCGCCCTTGCGTCGCGGATCGAATCCGGCGGCTCGGCGCCTGCCAGCGCTCGAAGGTAGTTCTCGACGGCGTCGGACGCTGCCGCTACCGATGCCTTCTCGACGGACCGCGGTGACCTCAGCGCTCCGGCCGAGGACACCACGACGGCGCTCAGACCACCGACCGCCGTCCAGAGCGCGATGTGCAACGGCGGCAGGCCCGGGGTGGCTATCACCGAACTGATCTCGGTGGTCAACAGGAAGAAGAAGGAGCCTGGCGCGCCCAGTCGCAACGCGTCGACGGTGAAGGCGCAGCAGGAGACCACCACTGCCATGACCAGTACGACAACCACCAGGAGCAGCGACGACGCTCCCCCGGCTATCGCGCGGTGGATCGGCTCGCCCACCGAGGCCCCGATCCAGGAGAGCACCGTCAACGTTCCGGCGGCCGCACCGACCACCTTCCAACGGCTGCGGTACGGCCGCCCCTCGCCGTAGATCGAGGCGAACGCCCCGAGGCCCACGAGTAGCGACACCGGCCCGAATCCGAGGAGGGTCGCGACGGTCGCGGGAACTGCCAGCGACAGGGCGGCTCGGATCGCACCCGGCAGGCGGTTGCCCACCGGCGGCAGTCCGAACAGTACGGCGCGGGCGGGCCGCGGGATCGGGACGGCGATCTTCTCGCTGGTCATCGTGCCCCGCGCATCATCGTGCCCCGCGCATCATCGCGGATAGAGCAGCGTCTCGGTGGCTTTCACGACGAAGACCGCCGTCGTTCCCGGTACGAGGTCGAGTTCGGCGGCCGCGCCGGCAGTGATGTCGGCGGTCAGGCCCGGCTGACTGCCGTCGTCCTCGGCGCGCACCCGCACCACGTCGCCACGGTTCTCGATTTCCGCAACGGTGACCTCGAAGGTGTTGCGCGGACTTCCGTGCGGTGCCTGTGAGTAGACAGCCACCGATCGTGGTTCGAACACGACCACTGCCGAGCTTCCCATCTCGAGTTCTGCCTCCGTCCGACCGTGAATGTCCACCCCCTTCCGGGGTGCGCAGCACGCCGTCACCCGACACGGTTCCGATGCGGAGATTGATGCCCGCGATCCGTGCGGCGAAAGCACTGCGCGGACGTGACAGTACCGTGCGGACGTCTCCACGTTCGACCACCCTTCCACCGTCCAGAACGACAACGGTGTCGGCGAGGGCGAGTGCGTCGAGTGCGTCGTGGGTGACGAGGATCGCGGTGCGATCCCCGGTTCGGAGCACCCGACGCAGCAGCGAGCGCAGCGCGGGCGCGGATGCGACGTCGAGCGCTGACATCGGTTCGTCGAGGAGAAGCAGTTCGGGTTCGGCGGCCAATGCCCGTGCCACCGCCACTCGTTGGGCCTGACCACCGGAAAGTTGAGACGGCTTGCGTTTCGCGAATTCGCCGGCGTCGACCGATTCCAGCCAGCGCTGCGCTGCTGCTGCCGAGTCCCGGCGTGAGCGTCCGGCGCTCCGCGGCGCGAAGGCGACGTTGTCCAGTGCGGTGAGATGCGGGAACAGCATGGCGGACTGGGCCAGCAACACGGTTCCACGCCGATGTGGTGGCAGCGCGATCCCCGCGTCGGTGTCGGTGAGCATCCGTCCGCCGAGTTCGATCCGGCCGGTCTGCGGATGCTGCAATCCGGCGATCGCAGCGAGCACCGTCGACTTGCCTGCCCCGTTGGGTCCGAGGATTGCCGTCACTTCGCCGGCGGCGACGTCGAATCGGGCGGTGACGTCGCGCTCGGGAACGTCGATGTCGACGTGCAGACTGCTCACAGCGAACCTGCCGATCCACGCCCACGAACCGCCACCACGATGACGACGGCGACAACCACGAGAACGAGCGAGAGTGCCACCGCCGCATCGGGATCGGTTTCACGTTGCAGGTAGATCTCGAGCGGTAGGGTCCGAGTGACACCCTGCAGGCTGCCCGCGAACGTCAAGGTCGCACCGAACTCGCCGAGGGCACGGGCGAATGCGAGTACGGCGCCCGAGATCAGGCCGGGTAGCACCAACGGCAAGGTGACGCGGCGCAGAACGGTCGTAGGTCGCGCCCCGAGCGTCGCTGCCACTGCCTCGTACCGTGTTCCGGCTGTTCGGAGCGCACCCTCGAGGCTCACCACCAGGAACGGCAGTGCGACGAACGTCTGGGCCAATACCACTGCGGTAGTGGAGAATGCGATCTGAATTCCCAACACTTCCAACTGCTCACCGATCAGCCCTTTGCGGCCGAAGGTGTACAGCAGGGCGATACCACCGACGACGGGCGGCAGCACCAACGGCAGCAGGATCAGTGAGCGCAGGACGGAAAGCCCGCGAAAACTACTGCGCGCCAACACCGCTGCCATGGGAACACCGAACACGATGCACAGCACGGTGCTTGCTGTTGCCGTCTTCAAGCTCAGTTTCAGCGCGGCGACCGATGATTCGGAGGTCACCAACCCCCAGAACTGAGACCAATGCACCGCCGCCAGCATCGCCACCAGCGGTAGGACGACAAATGCCCCACCGATCACCGCAGGTAGGTAGATCCAGACCGGCAGTCCGAGCGGTGCCCGGACTGCCGATTTCAATCGAGTCACGGAGCGGCGAACCCTGCCGAACCGAGTACGGCCAGGCCCTTGGGGCTCTTGACCAGATCCACGAACTTGGCTGCCGCCGTGGAGTTCGTCGAATCCTTCAGGACCGCAATCTGATACAAATTGACGACGGCGACGGCTTCGGGGAAGTCGATGCTCTCCACCTTGTCGCCGGCGGATTTCGCGTCGGTGACGTAGACGATGCCCGCGTCGGCCTGACCCGAGGTCACCTTGTTCAGCACGTCGGTGACCGAGGATTCCTCACTGACCGGAGCCAGGGTTTCGCCGGTCGAGTCCTCCACCTTCTTGGTGGCGGCACCGCAGGGAACCTGGGGCGCACAGATCACCAGTTGCGTTCCCGCCTTGGTCAGATCCGCGAACGACGTGATCCCCTTGGGGTTTCCGGGTGGAACGACGATGGTCAACGTGTTGCTCGCGAAATCGGACGGCGTACCGTCCACCACGGACGCGTCGGTCGCCTTGGTCATGTTCGCCGCGTCGGCGGAGGCGAACACGTCGGCCGGCGCACCCTGGGTGATCTGTGCGATCAGATCCGAGGATCCGGCGAAGCTGAAGGTCACCGTGGACCCGGGGTTCTCGGACTCGAATTCCTTACCGAGTTCGGTGAACGAGTTCTTCAACGACGCCGCGGCGAATACCGTGAGCGTGCCGCTCACACTGTCCGACGCGTTCGACGTCGTAGAGGCGTCGGACGTATTGCCGTCGGACGTATTGTCGTCGGACGAACTGCAGCCGGTCACCACCGCCAGCGCGAGCGCGCTCGCCGCCATGATTCCGAGTACTCGTTTCACGATTTTCCTCCTGTGGTTTCCACGATGACCGTGGTGGCTTTGACCACCGCGACTGCAATGCTGCCGACTTCGAGCCCGAGCTCGCGAACGGCTTCCGAACTCATCAAGGACACGACAGTGAACGGTCCACACTGCATTTCGACCTGCGCCATCACCTTGTCGGTGACCACCTTGGTGACGAGACCGGCGAACCTGTTTCGGGCGGAACTGTCGGTGGTCAACGGATCCGTGGGCGCCGGCGACGCATTCGATCTGGCGAACTCCGCCAACTCGGCACCGTCGATGACCTTGCGCCCCGAGTCGTCGATCGCCGACGTCAACTGGCCGCTGTCGATCCATCGCCGGACTGTGTCGTCACTGACGCCGAGCAATCCGGCCGCTTCACGTATTCGTATCTTCGGCACGCGCCAAATCGTAACCGCAAGTAAGAGAAAAATGTCCCAAATAGAACGCATATGCGTCCTCTAACGCCGGATAGTGACGCATTCGCGGATTTCGGCCGGATATGCTATCGGTGCCGTCGATACGAATGTGAGGCCCACCCGGGCAAGGGTGCGGGCACCCCACTGCGGCCGACTAAACTGCGAGAATGCCTTCGACGACGGGTACCCGCACCGTTTCACGCCTGCAACCCTTTGCGTCCACCATCTTCGCCGAGATGACCGCGCTGGCGACGGCCCACGACGCAGTCAACCTCGGCCAGGGGTTCCCCGATACCGACGGGCCTGCGGCGATGTTGGAGGTTGCGCGCCGCGCGATCGCCGAAGGCGTCAACCAGTACCCACCCGGACCTGGGATACCCGCGCTACGTCGCGCCGTGACCGACGACCGGAAAGCCCGGTACGGAATGGAGTTCGATCCGGACACCGAGGTTCTGATCACCGTCGGCGCTACGGAGGCGATCAGCGCAGCTGTCCTGGGTCTGGTGGAACCGGGTGAGGAGGTGGTGCTCATCGAGCCGTACTACGACTCGTACGCGGCGTCGGTGGCATTGGCCGGAGCGGTTCGCCGCACCGTTCCACTCGTCCCGTCGGACGGTGGCTTCGCTGTCGACCTCGATGCTCTGCGCGCGGCGATCACACCCCGAACCACGATGTTGGTGGTCAATTCGCCCCACAACCCCACGGGCACCGTCTTCACCGATACCGAACTCAGGGCCATCGCCGAGATCGCCTGCGAGCACGACCTGACGGTGCTCAGCGACGAGGTCTACGAACACCTGGTGTTCGACGACCTCGTCCACACTCCACTGGCGTCGCTTCCGGGAATGCGTGAACGCACCGTCACCGTTTCGAGCGCGGCGAAGACCTTCAACGTCACCGGCTGGAAGATCGGCTGGGCGATAGGCCCACGTGAGCTCGTCGACGGCGTGCGGGCCGCCAAGCAGTTCATGTCGTTCGTCGCCGGCGCACCGTTCCAGCCCGCCGTCGCGTACGCGTTGACCAACGAGCAGAGCTGGGTAGCCGGTCTGCGGGCCGGACTCCAGGCGAAGCGAGACGTATTGAGCAAGGCATTGGACTCCGCCGGGTTCACCGTCCACTCCGGCGGTGGGACGTATTTCCTGCTTGCCGATATCAGACCGCTCGGCGAACGCGACGCCGGACAATTTTGCCGCGCCCTCCCCGAACGGGTCGGTGTCGCCGCCGTGCCGGTCGACGTGTTCGCCGACAACCGCGAGCAGTGGAAGCATCTCGTACGGTTCGCCTTCTGCAAGCAGGACCACATCCTCGCCGAGGCCGCCCGTCGCCTCAGGCGGCTTCGAGAAGACGAGCACCCGTGACGACGGGGACCATCCCCACCGCGTTCGTGCACCGGTATCTGCAGTTCACTCCCCGCGACGACGCCGACCTGTCCAGTGCACTGGCAATCGCCGGTATCGATCCCGCGATCCTGAGTGATCCCCGAGCGCGCCTCACCCCCACCCAGATGACGACCTTCATCCAGACTGCCTGGCGGTTGACCGACGACGAGTTGTTCGGCCTCGGATACGCTCCCGTCCCGCGCGGCACGTTTCGGCTGATCTGTCTGACGTTGATCCACTGTCGCGATCTGGGCACTGCCCTGGCACGAATGGCCGATGTCATCCGTGCGCTGCCCGGGCTCACACCATTGCAGATCACGAGCGACGAGCTCAGTACCCGAATCAGTTTCGCGGTTCGTACGCGTCCGGGCATTCCCGAGCCGGATGTAGCGGCCCGAATCACCACGGATTTCGTACTGATCCTTCTGCACCGATTCGCAGCGTGGCTCATCGGCAAGCGCATCCGGCCACTGAGAATTGAAATCCCTTACGCTGCACCAGATCCGAGATTGGCTCAGGACTACGATCAGATCTTCGGGGTGCCCGTCACGTTCGGATCCGAATGCGCTGTCCTCGACATCGAGACCTCGGCGATGCGCGCGCCGATCATCCAGACCGAGGACACCCTCGAGGAGTACCTGCGTGAGTCTCCCATCCAGCTGATGTCCGAACGCGACTACGACAGCACCGCATCCGCGCAGGTACGTCGCGTTCTCGAACTCGGAATAACGGGGCGTACGTCGACGGCCGACGAGATCGCGGAGATGCTCTCGATCAGTGTTCCCCATCTGCGTCGGTTGCTGCGTCGGGACGGTACTTCGTTGAACCAATTGCGTGAAGAAGTGCTTCGCGACGTGGCGATCGCCGGTCTGGGCCGGGGTGAATCAGTCGAGGCGCTGTCTGCGCGCCTGGGATTCTCCGAACCAAGCGCATTTCGGCGCGCGTTCAAACGGTGGACCGGTGACACCCCGAGTTCGTACCGCTAGCTGACGCAGAACTCGTTACCCTCCAGGTCTGCCATCGTGATCCACACCGACGGCCCCTGCCTGCCGCGGTGAAGAATCCGGGCACCGGCCTGCTCGAGCGCGGACGCCACGGCTTCCCGCTCGTCACCCACCCGGATGTCGAAATGCAGCCGGTTCTTCACCGACTTGGATTCGGCCACGTACTGAAACAGAACCCGCGGGCGTTCGGGGTGCGCCGGATCGCGGATCGCCGCACCTTCCTTCCACACCAGAACGCCCTCGAATACGGCGGTATCGGATTCCTGGGCGCGCCCGGCAGCGACGAGACCTCTGATGAAGTCCTCGTCACTGGGCTCGGGCTCCCATCCGAGTGCCGCCGCCCACCACTTGGCCTGCTCGTGCGGGTTGGCCGAGTCCACGGTTACCTGAAATTCGTATCCCATGTTCCGACGTTAACGCCACCCACCGACACCGATCAGTCAGTCGACGCTCTTGATGGTCTTCATCGTGATCAGCGACGTCACCCGCGAGATCGCGGGAAGTCCGTTGAGCTTGGTGACCATGAAACGTTCGTAAGTGGCGAGATCCTTGACCGCGACCCGAATGAAGTAGTCAGGGATTCCGAAGAGACGCCGGCATTCGATCACCTCGTCGAATGCCGCGATTCTCGACTCGAAATCCTCGACGGTCGCCTGGTCGTTGACGCCGATCTCGGCCGTCACGATCACCTGGAACCCTCGATCGAGCGCATCTTGGCTCACGATCGCCCGATACCCGGTGATCACTCCCTCCGCTTCCAACTTCTTCACCCGACGCAAGCACGGAGAGGGCGTCAAACCGACGAGATCCGCCAACTCCGTGTTCGTCAAACTCGAGTCCCGGCGGAGGTGAAATATTATTGCGTCATCGAGGGCATCCATCAGTATATTATGGCGCATTCTGCTGTTTCTCAACATTGCAGGCAATAAAATTCCGCTCAAACTATTATAGATTGGCGTGGTGAACCACTCGCCCACCCCGACGGACGTCGCGCCCGTCGAGCACCGCACGCCGAGCGGACCGGCCAAGACCGCATTCCGACTGTCCCTCCCGATCGGCATCAGCATGATCCCGCTCGGCATCGCCCTCGGGATACTCGTCGTACAGCAAGGACTCAATCCGCTGTGGGCGCTCGTGTTCACGTCACTGATCTACGCCGGATCACTCGAGTTCCTGGCGGTGGGCCTGGTCGTCGCAGCGACCCCACTGGCGTACGTCGCGCTCACCGCACTACTGGTCAACTTTCGACACGTGTTCTACGCCTTGAGTTTTCCACTCCACAAAGTGCGCAGACCAGTCGCTCGCCTCTACAGCATGTTCGCCCTCACCGATGAGGCCTACGCCATTTCGGCCACCGCAGACCCACACGCGCTCACCGGCCGTGTGATCGTGTACTCACAGCTGTACCTGCAAGCGTACTGGGTCGGCGGGGCCGTCATCGGAGCCACTGCCGGACAGTGGATTCCGGATGACATCGTCGGTCTCGACTTCGCACTGACCGCACTGTTCACCGTTCTGTCCATCGAGGCGATCCGCGCTCAGAAGGGACTCGTCGTACCACTGACGGCGGTGACGAGCGCCCTCGTCGCGCATGCGATCGCCCCATCACACATGCTGCCGATCGCCATGGGACTGTTCGTCGCATTTCTCGTCGCCCGGTACCACTTCACCTCGAGAAAGCGCCGAACCGATGCCTGAACCGTCCTACTTGATCGCGGCGGTAGCTGTGATGGCAGTGATCACTTTTGCACTGCGCACCATACCTTTTGCGATTCTGGCTCCCCTGCGCTCGTCTGCCCTGGTGGCATACCTGGGCATGTACCTACCGGCCGGCGTCATGGTAATTCTCGTGATGTACTCGCTGCGTGGCGTATCGGTAACCAGTGCCCCGCACGGGCTTCCCGAGCTCATCGCCGTGAGTATCACAGTGGCAGTTCACCTGTGGCGCCGAAACGCCGTCCTGAGCATCGTTCTCGGGACCGCGACCTACGTGGCACTGATGAATACCGTCTTCGCCTGACAACGCCCACGACCAGCATTTCGTGATGAATGCCCGATTCGCGGGTAGGGTCCGACTATGGGCCGAGTAACAGATTTTCTGAAATTCGTGACAACCTACGCGCGCCGGCGGGAGAGTCCGCCGAGCCCTGAGGAACGCGCCCTGGACAGGTGGGAGAACGAGGGTGGACCTCCTCCACCCGCAGGTCCACCATCGGCGCGAAAATCCTAGCGATGCGGGCGACGGTTCACCTGCAGCCGCCGCACGTGCGAGACGTCCGCGCGGAAGCGGCCGCCCGAGCCTCGGAGTGATTCGCAGTTGCCTGCCAGGACGGTGACGGCGAAGCCGTACTCGATACCGCCGTGAGCGCCGTCACAGCGACCGCGCATACGAACATATGTTCGAACAAATGTGTAAGCTGCGAACCATGTCCGCTGCGATGCAACCGTCTCTTTTCGACAACAGCGAGCTCGGCATTTCCCTGGCCGCACTGACGAGAACGGCCGAGCGCCGAGTGCTCGGCGCAGGAGCCTGGGTTGACCACCACCCCACCTGGTTGAGTGGATCGGAAGTATTGTTCGACGCCCTCGCGGACTCGGTGCCCTGGCGCGCCGAGCGTCGACAGATGTACGAGCGCGTCGTCGACGTGCCTCGTCTGGTGTGCTTCTATCGCGAGAACGAATCACTACCACATCCCCTGTTGAAGACGGCTAGGAACTCGCTGAGCAGGCATTACCGCGACGAACTCGGCGAGCCCTTCGTCACGTCCGGACTCTGCTACTACCGTGACGGCGCGGACAGCGTCGCCTGGCACGGCGACGACACCGGACGTAGTCGAACCGAGAACACCATGGTTGCCATCTTGTCCGTGGGATCTGCTCGGCCGCTGTTACTGCGACCGAAAGGCGGCGGGGAATCCGTTCGATTCAATCTCGGACACGGCGACCTTCTGGTCATGGGCGGATCGTGCCAGCGCACCTGGGAACATTGTGTCCCCAAGAGCACCAAATCACTCGGACCTCGAATCAGCATTCAATTCCGTCCTCGTGGCGTCAGATAGTGCTGTCCGCCCCTCGTCGAATCTGCCGTGCCGGCCGGCGCCATCGGCAAACGCTGCGGCGCCACGAGCACCTTCGGCAGCGACGATGGGATTGCCTGCAATCGCCTCGGCACGTAGCGCGTCTGCGAGCGGAAGGTCGAAGGACCGATAGGCGGAGGTTCGGTCGGCGGCCAAACACAACTGGGGAAACAGTGTCAGCTGACGGGCGAGTTCCTGTGCAGCCGACAATGCCTGCCCGACCGGGACCACGCGGTTGACGAGTCCGAAAGACAGCGCCTCCGAGGCGTCGACGGGGCGTCCGGTCAATATCATGTCGAGCGCGCGCCCCTGCCCGATGATACGAGGTAACCGAACCGTTCCGCCGTCGATCAGAGGAACTCCCCACCGCCGGCAGAACACACCGAATATCGAGTCCTCCTCACAAATTCGCAAGTCCGCGAGCAGAGACAACTCCAGGCCACCCGCCACTGCATAGCCGCTGACCGCAGCGATCAACGGCTTGGACAACACCAGCCGAGTAGGTCCCATCGGTCCGGTACCACCGCCTTCCGGATGCAGGTCGTGCAACCGTAAAGGGTCCGAGACCGCCGTCAAATCCGCGCCGGCGCAAAATGTTCCGCCTGCTCCCCACAGAATCGCGACCCGTTGGCTTGCGTCCGCCTCGAACTCGAGAAACGCATCACGCAATTGCGCTGCCATCGGGCCGTCGACGGCATTCTTACGATCGGGACGATTCATCACGACGACGGTGACACCGTCCTCGCGCTCGACGTAGACATCGCCTGCAGAATTTCCGAAGTCGGTCACACGTCCCACTGTGCGCCTTCTCGGTCGTTCCCGCTACCGAAAAGGCGCACCGGAGCATCAGCCCCTACGACTGGCAACAGCCTGCGCCAGACGATCGAGTTGCGCTGCAGTGGTGCCCCAGTCGATGCAGGCATCGGTGATGGACTGCCCGTAGGTCAGCTCGTCGGCCTTGCCGAGAGTCAGATCCTGTCGGCCTGCTTCGATGAAGCTCTCGAGCATGACACCGGCAATACCCTGTTCGCCCTCGGCCAGTCGGCGGGCGATGTCGTCGAGCACGATCACCTGACGCTCGTGGTCCTTGCTGCTGTTGCCGTGGCTCGCGTCGATGACGACCCGCTCGGGCAGGTTCGCCTTACGCAGTCGGGCGAGAGTGTCCGAGACGGTTTCGGCGTCGTAGTTCGGTCCGTCGCTGCCACCGCGAAGGATGACGTGGCAATCCGGGTTACCCGACGTACGAATCAACGCGGCCTGCCCGTCCAGATCGGTGCCGGGGAAGACATGGCTCGCCGCAGCGGCGCGGGTGCCGTCGACAGCCACCTGAACGTCGCCTTCGGTGGAGTTCTTGATTCCCACCGGCATGGACAGTGCGCTGCACAACTGACGGTGCACCTGACTTGCTGCGGTACGGGCACCGATCGCGCCGTAGCTGACCAGGTCCGCGATGTACTGCGGCATGATCGGATCGAGGAATTCGCAGCCCACGGGCAGACCCAGGCTCGACACGTCGAGCAGCAGTTTGCGCCCGATACCGAGTCCGGTGTTGATGTCGTAGGAACCGTCCAGGTGCGGATCGTTGAGCAGACCCTTCCAACCCAGCGTCGTACGCGGCTTCTCGAAGTAGACGCGCATGACGATGTGCAGGTCGTCGCGCAATTCCTCGGCCTTGGCCGCGAGCCGGCGCGCGTAGTCGATCGCAGCTTCGGGATCGTGCACCGAGCACGGGCCGACCACGACGATGAGTCGATCGTCCTGACCGTTGAGGATGTTGATCGTGTCTGCGCGACCGGTCCGTACCGTCGCGGCGGCAACCTCGTCCGGAGCGTGCTGCGCACGAATGGTGGCAGGTGAAACGAGTGGACTGATACTGACGGTCCGCTGATCGTCGAGGCTGTCCACAGTGGCGGTGGTGTCGATGGTGACAGTCATGGGGTTCGGTTTTCCTGTTCTCAGGCCGACCCCAGAGATGAAACGAAACTCCAGCGAGCCGGTCTGTAGTCCGGCTCTTGGGTGGAGGTTGTCAGCGCGTGGTTACGCCGGCAGGCCCACCCGGGGCCGGCCTGCTAAACCAAAAATAAACGCGCTGCATGTCGGCCACCATACCTCGAGTGGTGCCGACCTGTCCCCGGGGGGGCGATGCCACGATGGAACCGGGAACCTTCTGCTCGTCTCGGGCAGCACCCGGACCCCCTCCACCAACACTGCGACTCTCGCAGCGACAGCCGCTTCGAGAACCTGCCTCGCAGACGATACCGGGCTACGTCGAAGCCCGGCTGCTTCCCGACGCGTGCCTCGATGTTCCGCTCTCGCGCCACGGCGTCGACGATGCCGGTGCAATGGCGATCTCGATCTCATCCGGTCGTTGGCCGAGTTCTGGCATCGACTGATCGAGAACACTCAGCCTTCGAGTTGAAAGCTCTTACGCCCCTGCTGCACACCGTTGATCTGCACGTCGATGGAATGTTCGCCTGGATAGTACGTGCGAGTGCTGATGGGCGCGAAGGAGTGTCGTTTCCCGATCGAGGTTGCGCTTGCCGGTTCCAACCTGCGAGTGGTCAACTTGAACACCTTGGGTGCGGTCTTGCCGTTCGCTTTCACGTGGTGCACGACGTAATCGACCACCACCGTCAACGATTCGGCCCCGTTGTTGTGGACGACGAAGTCGAAGCGGAGGTCACCGCCCGAGGGAACCACGTCTCGGTCGACGACGAAATTCGAGATCTCGATCTCTGTCGGCGGTGCAAAACCCAGCAATTCCAGCGCTCCGGGGTCACCGGCCTTCACCAGAGTTCGGAGCGCATGCTTGACAACCTTGACAGTAGTGGCGTCGGGTCTTGTGAGCCAGCGCTTCGCTGTCGACACCGCGAGTGACGCGTCCGCGCGACTGAGGTCGTTGAGGTGGTTGGCCACCGATCGCCGCACGTACTCGGAATCATCGCGGTACAGCGCATCCAGCACCGGCACAGTCGATTCCGGTCGGTCGGTCAATGCGCGTACCCGCCGTGCCCAGGGCAGCCGCGCCCTGGTGCCTTCGCTGGCGAGTCGGCGGACGTGCTCGTCGTCGTGGCCGGTCCAGTCGAGCACGATGCCCAACGCCCGATCCAGATCGGCGTCGAGGAATGTTCGGATGGCGAATTCGCCGGTCAATCGCGGCGTCAAGCTCGCGAGCAGCGCCATGCCCGCGTCGAAGTCCTCGTGATTCCCACTGCCGGTGGCGAGCCCTGCCACTGCTTCGGTGACGGGCCAGATCATCCATCCGGTGAACGAAAGATCTTCCAGTGCAACGCGAACAACTCGCTCCAGATCGGCGAACTCGCCGGGAAGATCGGCCAGGAGCGCATCCCTGACAAGTTTGGTCCGATCACTGAGACTCGTTCCCGCGAATCCGGCGGCAGAGTTCCGAATGACGGAAAGACGTGCACGACCCGTTGCCCGCTCCAGACAGTTCGCAAGATCGGCTACCACCGAGGTGCCGAGTAGTTCGTCGGCGGTGGGCATCAGTTACCCACCTTCGCCGCAGCGACACATGCCCGCGCAGCGACCGAAGTCGGCCCGAAATCAGTCATCCGCGAAGCGTACGTGGCAGGTCCGACACGTCCGGGATCTCGGAGCTGCGTGCGACCACCGCCAATTGAATCTCCATCAGCAGCCGTGCCGACGGGTCCGACAAATCGGTGTCGGTGATCTCCTCGATCCGTCTGATCCGATAGCGCAGCGTGTTCGGGTGGATCTGGAGTCGCTCCGCCGCCCGTCGGACGTCCCCCGAAAACGCCAGATAGGTGCGCACGCTTTCGCTCATGGTCGATCCGTTCCGGGCGTCGTATGCGAACAGCGCGTCGATGCGCGGGTCCCGAAGCTGTTCGTCCTGCCCCAACCGCTCGAGAATCTCGGCCAGCAGCACCGCTGTCCGAGAATCCGCGAGGGTGGTCACCTGGACGTCGCCGGTGGTACCGTCCAGCACCCGGTCGACCTCGGCTCTGGCACCCGCGACCTCGGCCAGCGTCGCCACCGGGGAGGAGACTGCCGCACGCAACCCGGGCTGCGACGATCGTTCCAGCCTGGCTATCACCTCACGCGTCCACGACACCGATGCGTTCGACGACCGGGTCCGGGGAAACAACACGTAGATGCGGCCACCGATCGCGGTCACCAGCGACTCCCGATGGAAGGCGCTCGCGTGCAGACGTACCGATGCCACCAGATCGCCCGGAGCAGTGCGCTCCGATGCCGAAAGTGCCCATCGATCACGCCCTCGCGGCCCCGAGATGCCGACGACCAGCGCCGGCCCTGTTGTAGGAATGGACAAGGCGGCTGCCAGGGACGGCACGTCCACGCCGCCACCGCGCACACCGAGAAGCCGTTGGATCTGAATTGCCTCGTTACTCGGGGCGTCTCTGATTCGGGTGATCAGTCGGGCTGCGACCGCGGCTGCGCCGCGCAGAACATCGGCGGCATCCGTCTCGATCGGCCGCCCGCCTTCCTGAATCCAGATGGTGCCGAGCAGATCCGCGGCAGTACCGCCCGCCTCGGCACCGATTCGGCGAATGGGCACCACCAATCGCCGTCGGATCGCGAGTTCGTCATGGGCAGGTACTTCGATGACGTCGTCACTTCGCCGCAGTCCGTCGAACACACCCCAGTCGTGCAGTGTTCGCAAATACTCGCGTGGGCCTTCGCGTCCGAGGATGGAAAGTCGGCGCAGTTCGTCCGCGGCATCGTCGGACACCGAGTACGCGAGCACGTGGGATCGCTCGTCCTCGATACTGACCATTCCCCGAGTGAGAGCGGCAACGCTCTGAGCGAGCTCGAAAAGGTCCGTATCACTTCCGATCACGTCGTCCGGGTCGTGACGCGCGGACGAATGGTCGAGGACACCTCTGATCATCGTGAAGAGTCGGTCCCAGCGAGTGTCCGGATGCACGGACACCAGCGCGACCCCCGCTCGCTCGGCCGCCACTCGCACCGATTCCGCAGAAGCAACTTTTGTCATCACCGCACACGGCCTGGCGCCTGCGAGGGCCATCCGATCCAGCCATGCCGAGAGCGCCTGCGCACCCAGACCTACCGTCAACCAGATCTCGGTGTCGGTTTCCACTCCGCGCACTCGCTCGAGATCATCGGGTTCGGCGAGGATCACCGCTTCGACGATCGCCGTTCGAGCGGCCGGTTCCCAGACCAGTTCGACGAACGCACCATTGAGCGCTCGGAGCACAGCATCGAGGCTGATTCCGCCAACTGTCATTGCCACCCGCTTCGGTATCTCAGACCTTGAATATCCCGAGAGTAGACCATTTTCCTGCAAGAACAGTTCAGCCGATCGGACAAATGCCGGTTTCGAAGTTTGGCCACTCGGCAGATTCCCCGCCCGCCGCTCTCGGCTTGACTTGACGTATCACCCCCACAGTTCATCCCGCCTCATTTGCCATCGCCGAAGGATCGTCATGGACGCCGTCACCACAGTCCCCCACCCGACCAACGAACCAGTGCACAGCTACGCGCCCGGAAGCCCCGAGCGCGCTCGTCTACAGGACAAGCTGTCCGAACTATCCGGTACCCCGACCGATATCCGTCAGGTCATCGGAGGCAAACACCGCACCGCCACCGGTGCCCGGGAAAACGTCGTGCAGCCGCACCGTCACAGCTCGGTGATCGGTTCGTTCACCCACGCCACCCACGACGACGTCCGCGACGCCATCAACGCTGCCACCGCTGCCGCTCCGGCCTGGCGAGAGCTGCCCTTCGACGAACGTGCCGCGGTGTTCCTGCGCGCAGCCGATCTCCTGTCCGGCCCCTGGCGTGAAACCATCGCAGCCGCAACGATGCTCGGACAGTCGAAGACCGCGTACCAGGCCGAGATCGACGCCCCGTGCGAATTGATCGACTTCTGGCGGTTCAACGTCGCCTTCGCCCGCCAGATCCTCGCCGACCAACCGATCTCGGCACCCGGCGTCTGGAATCGTGTCGACTATCGCCCCCTGGAAGGCTTCGTCTACGCGATCACCCCGTTCAACTTCACCGCGATCGCCGCAAATCTGCCCACCGCACCGGCTTTGATGGGCAACACCGTCATCTGGAAGCCGTCACCGACGCAGGCCGTTGCCGCCTACCTGACGATGCAACTCCTCGAAGCTGCCGGTTTGCCGCCGGGAGTGATCAATCTCGTCCTCGGCGACGGACCGACCGTTTCCGAAGTGGCGCTGGCTGATCCGCGACTGGCCGGCATTCACTTCACCGGCTCCACCGCCACCTTCCAACATCTGTGGCGCGAGGTCGGGGCCAACATCGGCAACTATCACAGCTACCCGAGGCTCGTCGGGGAAACCGGCGGCAAGGACTTCGTCCTGGCGCACAGTTCTGCCGATCCGGCGGTGCTCACCACCGCCCTGATTCGCGGCGCCTTCGACTACCAGGGTCAGAAATGTTCGGCGGCATCGCGTGCGTTCGTCCCGAAGTCCGTGTGGGCGAAGATGGGTGACGAGTTCGTCGACACCGTCTCCGCCCTGAAGTACGGCGATGTCACGGATCTGTCCAACTTCGGCGGCGCCGTCATCGACCAGCGAGCCTTCGACCGCAACGCCGCGGCCATCGACCGCGCCAAGGCCACCGATTCCCTCACCGTCGCAGCGGGCGGCACCTACGACGACAGTGAAGGCTACTTCGTCTCGCCCACCGTCCTGCTCGGTGAAGACCCCACGGACAAGGCGTTCGCCGACGAGTACTTCGGCCCCGTCCTTTCCGTGCACGTCTACGACGATTCCGCCCCGAATGCCTACGACGACATTCTCACCCGAGTCGACACGGGATCGGTCTACGCACTGACCGGCGCCGTCATCGCCACCGACCGCGCCGCCGTCGAGCAGGCTCACCACGCACTACGGTTCTCGGCCGGAAACTTCTACGTCAACGACAAACCCACCGGTGCCGTCGTCGGACAGCAGCCGTTCGGCGGCGCACGAGCATCGGGCACCAACGACAAGGCCGGATCGCCGCAAAATCTCCTGCGATGGGCCTCGGCCCGCACGGTCAAGGAGACTTTCGTACCCCCGACCGATCATCGTTACCCGCATCAGGATCTCGAGAACGCAGGTCTGTCATGAGCGCCTTGGCCTCGATCAATCCGCTGCGTCCGGTCCTTCTCGCCGCGGCACGGTCACCACGCCTGGAGAAGACGGTCGCCGGTATGGGCATGACCCGCAAGCTGGTGGACAGATTTGTCGCCGGTGAAAGCGAAAGTGCCGCAGTGGCAGCAGTTCACGACATTCTCGCCTCCGGCAGGTTCGCCACCGTCGACTATCTCGGCGAGGACACGACCGATCCGGCCCAGGCCGATGCGACGGTCGACGCCTACCTGTCGCTACTGCGTTCGTACGCCACGCTTACCGCCTCGCTCGATGCACCGAGGCCGCTCGAGGTGTCTCTGAAACTCTCGGCACTCGGCCAGGCCCTGCCCGTCGACGGTGAGAAGATCGCGCTCGACAACGCTCACCGGATTGCGACGGCGGCAGCGAAAGTGGGCGCATGGGTGACCGTCGACGCGGAAGATCACACCACCACCGATTCGACGCTGTCGACAGTGCGCGCACTGCGGGAGGACTTCCCGACTCTCGGCACCGTGTTGCAGGCGTACCTGCACCGTACCGAGCAGGACTGCCGCGAGCTCTCGGGCGTGGGATCACGGATTCGACTGTGCAAGGGTGCATACAAGGAACCCGCGTCGGTGGCGTTCCAGAAACCGGCCGACGTCGACGCGTCGTATGCTCGATGCCTGAAGGTGCTCATGGACGGTGACGGCTACCCCATGGTGGCGTCCCACGATCCGGTGATGATCGACGCCGCACTGAGATTCGCCCGGGCAACGGGGCGCAGCGTGGATGACTACGAGTTCCAGATGCTGTTCGGCATTCGCGCTGGGGAGCAGCAACGTCTGGTGGCCGACGGCGAGCATCTACGGGTGTACGTACCGTACGGAACTGCGTGGTACGGCTACTTCATGCGCCGACTCGCCGAGCGGCCGGCCAACCTGATGTTCTTCATGCGCTCGCTCGCATCGAACAACTGACCGACTACTGCGACGCCGGGAGTGCGATGTCATCGCACCGATTTGCGGGCTCGATAGGCCGCGACGTGTGCACGGTTTCCACAGTTGCCGGTGTCGCAGTACCGTTTGGAGCGGTTTCGGGACAGGTCGACCAGAACAGCGTCACACTTGTCGGATTCGCACCACCGCAGTCGGGTGAACTCGCCGGATCGGATGAGGTCGAGAACTCCCATCGCGGCTTCTGCCGCCATCCGATCGGCGAGGGGCGCGTCATCCGCGGTGACGTGCAGGTGCCATCCGAGATCGTCGTGGCGGGCAAGCCTCGGCTGGGCGCCGGACTCTTCGAGCAATGCGTTGACCATGACCACCGCCTGGTCGACGTCGGTCACCCCCCACAGCTCGAGCAGTCGAGGCCGCAGCGCCTGCACTGCGTGAAGTTCGTCGGCGGTGCCGTCACGTCGACCGGTCCAGTTGTCGGCATCGAGCAACGCCGTCAGAGCCGCCTGGTCCGGTAGTAGCTCCCGGCCGCCCCTGGCAGTGTTGACCAGAACGGCGGCCGACACCAGGGCCGATTCCGTGTCACTGGCAAAACTCACATTGACTCCTGACCATCGTCCACCTAATGTCAGCATCTTAATCGAGCTACGGTCCTGACAGGTGATGGTGTGAATTCGCGCAACGGGTTGGTCTTCGCGCTGCTGTCCGCAGCCACCTTCGCCATGTCCGGTCCGTTTGCCAAGTCTCTCATCGAGTCCGGCTGGTCTCCCGGCGGCGCGGTCTTCGCGCGGGTGGCGGGCGGCGCGCTGGTGATGACGGCACTCGCCCTGATCATCGTGCGTTCTCGGATCCGGCAGGTTCGCACTCATTCGCGAACCGTGTTGCTCTACGGCATCTTCGCCATCTCCGGTGTGCAACTCTGCTACTTCAACGCCGTTCAACACCTGTCGGTCGGAGTCGCACTACTGCTCGAATACCTGGCGCCGGTCATCGTCATCGGCTGGCTGTGGATCACCAAGGGTTCGAGACCGAGCCCCCGAACCGTTCTCGGCGCGGTCGTCGCACTACTCGGCGCCACCGTGGTGATCGACGTGTACGGCAGCGCCGAGATCAGTGCCGTCGGAATCGCATGGGGCGTGGCCGCCGCAGCCTGCCTGGCCGTCTACTTCGTCGTCTCCGAACGTGCCGACGCCGACCTGCATCCCGTGGTTCTCGCCGCGTCGGGGCTCACGGTCAGCACCGTGGTGATCGGCGCACTCGGTCTGATCGGGATTCTGCCTCTCGCCTTTTCGTCGTCGCCGGTCGTAGTGGCCGACCACACGGTGGGAATCTGGCTCCCCCTGCTGGTGCTGGTGCTGGTCAGTACCGTCGTGGCCTATCTCACCGGGATCGCCGCCATCACCCTGCTCGGCCCCACCGTCGGCTCACTCGTCTCACTCACCGAAGTCCTGTGCGCGGTGGTGGCGGCGTGGCTTCTGGTCGGCGAATCGATCACTTTCGGACAGGCAATGGGCGGTATTGCCGTCGTCGCCGGGTTGATCATCGCCAAACTCGGGCAACGACCTCCCACGCGGCCCGCTTCCGAACCGATGACAAATGTCATGGCAAAAGAGTGACGGAGCGACGAGGGTCAGGGCCCGCCCGGCAGGCAGATTGTTCCTATGACCTCAGTTGTTACCAACCCTTCAGCACAAGCACCACGTCCGTCCGTCGGTGCGGCGACACCTGACGCCGTTCGACTCACCGGTCTTCGTAAGAGTTTCGGAACCGTCAACGCCGTCAACGGTATCGACCTGAGCATCCGGCCCGGCGAGATCGTCGCATTTCTCGGCCCGAACGGGGCCGGTAAAACCACCACCGTCGACATGATCCTCGGCTTGTCCGCCCCCACGGCCGGTGACGTACAGGTCTTCGGAATGGCACCGCGAGCGGCCATTGCCCGAGGCCTCGTATCTGCGGTGATGCAGACCGGTGGGCTGCTGAAAGAGCTCACCGTTGCCGAAACCGTGCAATTGACCGCAAGTCTGTATGCCAACCCGCGGCCCGTCGACGAGGTGCTCGAGCGCGCCGGAATTCTCGACATCGGCAAGAGGCTCGTCAGCAAGTGCTCGGGCGGACAACAGCAGCGGGTGAGATTTGCGATGGCATTGCTGTCGGATCCGAAGCTTCTCATTCTCGACGAACCGACCACCGGAATGGACGTCGAAGGCCGCCGGGACTTCTGGTCGGCGATCCGCGCCGATACCGCGCACGGACGTACCGTCGTGTTCGCCACTCACTATCTGGAAGAAGCCGACCTGTACGCGGACCGTATCGTCCTGGTTCGCCAAGGCACCATCGTCGCGGACGGAACCACCGCCGAGATCAAGTCGATGACATCGGGCCGTACCTTGCGAGCCACCGTCCCCGGGCTGACGGAACAAGCCCTGCACGCCATTCCGAGCGCGGACACCATCGAGCTACGCGGCGAGTCCTTGAGCGTGCATTCGAGCGACACCGACGCCGTCGCACGTTTCCTACTGACTCACACGAACGCTCACGACATCGAAATCGTCTCGCGCGGACTCGAAGACGCGTTCATCGCACTGACATCGAACAACTCCGAAGGACAGAAGTGATGACCACCACCATCGATACCTCCACGGCCGCAACCGAGCGATCTGTCGTCCCACTGGGCGGTTTCAACAGAACTCTACTTCGCCTGGAACTGCGCCGGTTGACGCGCAACCGACGGACGATGATCTTCACGCTGTTGATGCCGGTCGTCTTCTACCTGATCTTCGGACTGAGTCAGAGCGACAAGGACCTCGGAGTCGGACACGGCAACGTCGCCGCGTTCATCATGATCAGCATGGCCCTCTACGGCGCGATGCTCGCCACGACCAGTGGGGGCGCGATGGTCTCCATCGAGCGCGCATCCGGCTGGAGCAGACAACTTCGTCTGACGCCGCTGACGCCCGGCGCCTACATCGCCGTCAAACTGATCATGGCCATGCTTCTCGGCCTCGTCTCGATCCTGGTCGTCTACGTGGTCGGCTCCTTCACCGTGGCTCAGATGGACGGGTCACTGTGGTTCACCACCGCATTGATCGCGTGGCTGGGTTCGGCGATCTTCGCCGCCTTCGGTTTGTTCATGGGTTACCTGCTGCCCAGTGAGAACGTCATGCAGTTGATCGGCCCCGGCCTGGCACTGCTCGCCTTCGGTGGCGGACTGTTCATGCCGTTGCAGGACGGCTCGGTCTGGGCCAACATCGCCCAGTTCACCCCGATGTTCGGTATCAGCTCACTCGTACACGCACCGTTGACCGGCGATCCGGTGCACTGGACCTGGATACTCAATATCGTGGTGTGGTTCGCGGTCTTCGCGGGCGGCGCAATCTGGCGGTTCCAGCGAGACACGGAGCGTGTATAGCTTGTTCGACAAGACCGACCGAAGCGATTCCTCCGCCCCATGGCGTTGGAATCGCTTCGGTATCGTATTCGCTGCGGTATGGATGGTGTTCCTCGTCGGCCCCTTCGTCGACTCGTGGAACCTACGCGGTGAACTGCGCGGCTGGACAGGGATGTTCGCGACTCTGGCGTTCGCGACGCTGTATCTGTTCGTCTTCGCCCGGACCCGGATCCGACGACAGAGCCAGCTGGTCCAGCCGACATTCCCCGAGTCCGCACTGATACTTTCCGTGCTGACGGCGTTGGCCGCGGTGATGATCACCAGCGTCGGGGCGACGGGCTTGGCGGCAGCGCCCTACTTGGCCGTGACAGCGGTCATGATGTTACCGACCGTCGCGGCCGGCATCTACTCGTTGGCGGTCGCAGCCACCGTCGAGATCATCAGCATGACGGCGGACTGGGGCAACTTCTCCGGAGTCGCACTCGGTGTGTGCGCGGCCGCGTTCGCCATGTCCGGCGTCATGACCCTGATCCGGCGCAACGCCCAGATGCTCCGAGAGCGTGAAGAGCAGGAAAAGCGTGCGGTACTCGAGGAACGGGCACGCATGGCCCGAGACCTCCACGACATCCTCGGGCATTCCCTCACCGTGATCACGGTCAAAGCGGAATTGGCAGGGCGGTTGTTGGATGTCGACGTCGAACGGGCCAGGGCCGAACTCGACGATCTCGAACGACTTTCACGCGACGCTCTGGCCGACGTCCGCTCGGCCGTCGAAGGATTCCGCGGCCTTTCGCTTCCAGTGGAGATAGCCCGCGCACGCGAAGCACTACGCGCTGCCGGGATCGAAGCCGAAGTGCCGGGAAGCACCGACGTCGTCCCGACTCGGCTGCGCGAACTCTTCGCCTGGACCATCCGCGAAGGCGTCACCAACGTCGTCCGGCACAGCGGCGCTCGACAGTGCCGCATCAGCGTCGACCGATCGAGCGTCTCCGTATCCGACGACGGCCGGGGGTCGGTCACGACCGGGTCCGGCAACGGCTTGATCGGACTGCGAGAGCGCGCCGGGGCCGCCGGAGCGAAGCTGATCATCGCTGCACCGGAAAATGGTGGTTTCACGCTGCAGGTGACGGAGAAGGAGGCGGTGTGAGTATTCGATTGCTCTTGGCCGACGACCAGGCGCTGGTCCGCGGCGCGTTGGCGGCACTACTCGATCTCGAACCCGACCTCGACGTCGTCGCCGAAGTGGGCCGTGGCGACGAAGTGGTTGCCGCTGCACTCGAATATCGACCGGATGTGGCGCTGTTGGACGTCGAGATGCCCGGCATGGACGGCATCACGGCCACTGCCGCACTTCGCGCCGCTGTTCCGGAAACCCGGGTCCTCATCGTCACCACCTTCGGTCGCCCGGGATTTCTTCGAAAGGCACTGCACGCCGGTGCCGGCGGGTTTGTGGTCAAGGACACGCCGGCTCGACAACTCGCCGACGCGGTCCGGCGTGTGCACGCCGGTCTTCGCGTCGTTGATCCGACGTTGGCCGCAGACAGCCTGACCAGTGGCGAGTCGCCTTTGACGGAACGTGAGAGCGATGTCCTGCGGGCGGCGCGGGACGGTGCGCCGGTGGCCGCCATCGCGGCGGCGTTGTTTCTGTCCGCCGGTACTGTTCGCAATCACCTGTCCGCTGCAATTGGCAAGACGGGCGCCTCGACGCGGGCCGAGGCCGTGAAGATCTCGGAATCCAACGGGTGGCTGTAGCCCACCATCATCCAGATCTACGACAAGTTGGACGTACTGGCAACTGTTTCGCAACCACATTTTTCGGCAAATTTGCCCGATTCACGCCAAGAGGGGACGAAATACCCTACGATAACCCGTGGCTGAGGGACGTTAGACCCCATCGCCGACGCCTCCGTAGCGGCACACTGGTTATGACGCAGTTATCCACAATGGAGACGTGCAATCGGGAGGGAAGTCTCATGCCGAATACATTCAATCGACGTTTGAACACATTGTTCGACACCTCCGAATTCCACGTCACCAATGCTGTCGTGGTTCGCGCAATGGCCGAACGTGGTTGCCGGATCTCCACGCCGTACCTTTCGCAACTGCGTACCGGCGTCCGTACCAACCCGTCACCGGAGATCGTTGCGGCACTCGCACACTTCTTCGGAGTTCACCCCGACTACTTCTACGGTCCGTCCGAAGCCCCGCGAGCCGTTTCCAGCGGTGGAGCCGATCTCACCGTCGTCGAGCAACTCCACAACGTCCGGCTGCGGAATCTGACGTCGCGAGTGGTGGACCTGTCCGAATCCTCGCAGGACCTACTCGTGGAAATGGCCGAGAACCTCCGAACGTCGGAGCGTCTGCCCAGAGTCCCACCGGACTCCAACTCCTACCTCTCCCGCGCCTGACACGGCCGTCGATTCACACCAGGACAGCGCACTTTTCCGCTGACACCCCGGTAGCCCTATGCTGGAGGGCGCAGCTGGTTCGCCCGGAACGGTCATGAGGAGCCCCGAAGACCGTTCCCGGCGTCGAAGCCTCGCCGGCACACGCCGACGAGGTGAGAGGGAACCCGGTGAAAATCCGGGACTGTCCCGCAGCGGTAAGCAGGAACGACCGCCGTCTACGCACTGGGCATTCGCCTGGGAAGCGACGGCCAGTAGGTTCGATCCACCCGATCGAGAGCCCGCGAGTCCGAAGACCTGCCGACTGTGTCGGGCACGCCGTGTCCGACGGTCCACCGCCTCGTGGAATGGGCGAGTAGATCTTCGTAAGGCTTCGTTCGCGGTGCAGGCAGCAATGCTCGACACCGTCGAAGCCTGGTGAGGTGTACCCGTCTACCGGCAGTGGCCATCAGTGCATTGGCAAACTGGAGAAACTCCGTGACAACACCTTTCGTCTCGACCGTGCTGGGCTCACCGCGCATCGGTCCCAATCGCGAACTCAAGCGGGCAACCGAAAGCTACTGGGCCGGCCGCGTCGACGCCGCCGCCCTGCAGCAGAGCGCCCGTGATCTCCGGCGGCGGGGCTTGGCCGCACAGCGTGAACAGGGCCTCGATTCCATCCCGGTCAACACGTTCTCGTTCTACGATCAGATCCTCGACACCGCAGTGCTTCTCGGCGCGCTGCCCGAGCGTGTCGCGTCGATCGCCGATCCGTTGGACCGGTACTTCGCGGCTGCCCGCGGCACCGACACCATCACACCTCTCGAGATGACCAAGTGGTTCGATACCAACTACCACTACCTCGTTCCCGAGATCTCGCCGTCGACCACCTTCGCACTCGACGCGTCGAAGGTGCTCACCGAACTCGCCGAGGCCACCGAAGCCGGCATCAACGCCCGACCCGTGGTCATCGGCCCGGTCACGTTCTTGCTGCTCTCGAAGGCGGTCGGCACCGACACTCCACTGCTCTCGCGTTTGAGTGAACTGCTCCCCCTCTACGCAGACCTGCTCGGCCAGTTGAAAGCAGCAGGCGCCGAATGGGTGCAGCTCGACGAACCCGCGCTGGTCGGTGACCGAACGGCAGCGGAGATCGAGCAGGCACGCGCTGCGTACGCCGAACTTTCGGCGCTGACCGATCGGCCGGCCATCTTGCTGGCGTCGTACTTCGGTTCACTCGGCGAGGCACTGCCCGCTCTCGCGTCCACCGACGTCGAAGGTATCGCGATCGATCTGGTCGCCGGTGACGATTGCATCGGATCCGTGCCGGATCTCAGCGGAAAGTTCGTCGTCGCCGGTGTCGTCGACGGACGCAACATCTGGCGCACCGACCTCGACGCCGCGCTGGCCACCCTGGGCGCACTGCTCGGTAGCGTCGACACGCTCGCGGTATCCACCTCGTGCTCGCTCCTGCACGTCCCGTACACCCTCGACGCTGAAACCGACGTCGACAAGGCGCTGCGGTCGTGGCTCGCGTTCGGCACCGAGAAGGTCAAGGAAGTCGTCACCCTGGCAACAGCTCTCACGCAGGGCCGCGAGTCGGTCGAGGACGAGTTCGCGCTCGCCCGCGCAGCCGCGTCCACCCGCCGCGACGATCGCCGCCTCAACGATGCCACGGTCCGCGGCCGCCTCGACGCCGTCCTGAACTCCGCGCTCGGCCGCGCCCCCGCCGCCGAGCGCCGGAAACTCCAGGCCGAGGTGCACGACCTGCCTGCACTGCCCACCACGACCATCGGTTCGTATCCACAGACCTCCCAGATCCGCGTTGCGCGTGCCGCACTGCGCACGGGTGAGATCGACCAGAGCGAGTACCTGCGCCGTATGCGCGCCGAGATCGCCGATGTGGTTGCACTGCAGGAGAAGCTGGACATCGACGTGCTGGTGCACGGTGAACCCGAGCGCAACGACATGGTCCAGTACTTCGCCGAGCAGTTGGAGGGTTTCTTCGCCACCACCAACGGCTGGGTACAGTCGTACGGAACCCGTTGCGTGCGTCCGCCGATCCTCTACGGTGACGTCTCGCGTCCGAACCCGATGACCGTCGACTGGATCACCTACGCCCAGTCGCTGACCGACAAGCCGGTCAAGGGCATGCTCACCGGTCCCGTCACGATCCTGGCGTGGTCGTTCGTTCGTGACGATCAGCCGTTGGCCGACTCCGCCAACCAGGTAGCACTCGCGATTCGGGACGAGACGGTCGATCTTCAGACCGCAGGCATCCGCATCATCCAGGTCGACGAGCCTGCCCTGCGCGAGCTGTTGCCGCTACGCGCCGCCGACCAGCCCACCTATCTCGACTGGTCTGTCGGTTCGTTCCGCCTGGCCACCTCTGGTGTCGCGGACTCCACCGCGATCCACACGCACCTGTGCTACTCCGAGTTCGGTGCGGTCATCGGTGCCATCGCCGGGCTCGACGCGGACGTCACGTCCATCGAAGCAGCACGTTCACATATGGAGGTGCTCGGCGACCTGAGTACCGTCGGTTTCGACCTGGGCGTCGGGCCGGGTGTCTACGACATCCACTCGCCGCGCGTTCCCGGCGTCGACGAGATCGCCGACTCACTGCGTGAGGCCCTCAAAGCCGTTCCGGTCGAGCGTCTCTGGGTGAACCCGGACTGCGGCCTCAAGACCCGCGGGCAGGTCGAGGTGGAAGCGTCGCTGCGCAACCTCGTCGAGGCCGCGAAACTGGTGCGCGCGGAACTCTAGCGGCAAAACCCCTGTGCGCCTTTTCGGTAGCGTCCACTACCGAAAAGGCGCACGAGGGTGTCAGTATCCGTCGTGCGCTGCACCCAGTACCACGACACCAAGCCGCGCCGGACTGTCGGTGCGGTTGTGCCACGCGTGCGCAGTTCCGTTCTGCACGAGGTAATCCCCCTGCTTGAGGACGACATTTCCGGAGTCGAGTTGCAGTTCGACCTCACCCTCGAGAACAACCACGAGATCCGCAGAGGGCGTGTGGTGAATCGGCGAGTTCGGATCGGACTTGGTGATCGCGTCCGGACTGTTATCGGATGCGCCTGCCGGGCCCTGACCCGTCGGATAGACGACCAACTCGGCCAACCGGACTCCACCGGGTGCCGGCATCGGCGGGCTCGTCACCGATCCCGTACCGTCGTCCGGGAAATGCCCCGGCCCGTCCGCACCCCACAGCATGGCCGACTGCCATCCGTCGGCAGTGAGATTGGGGTTGGGCGCGATGCGCTGGTCGCTGACTACCAGGCCTCGTTTCTGATCGTCGTGACCGGTGATCACGAGTCGGGGATCGCTGACCGATACCTGTGAAACCGGCTTCGTGTCAGTGGAATCGGACTTGTCGTCGCTGTCACCGGCGCATCCGGCAAGAATAACGGCGAGCGTTCCCACGGTCAGAAGCCTGCCGGAGGCTCGCGCTATTCCGACTACGTTTCGTGCGGCGATCTTCGAGGCCGTGCTCGTCGAGCGTGTCAATTTACTCCTCAGATAAGTACGTATCCGCGCGCCTTGACGGGGTGGACCGCCGAGCAGTCCGGCCACCGACGGCGCAGCGGCTCGAATGTCGAAGATTCTCTATCCCAGCTTCACCGGGAGGGCGTTGAGCTGATTGACCAGCGAGCTCCAACCACGCTCGGGCTGACCGTTCAGCTCCAGGCGTACCCCGCGTCGATGAATTTCCTCGAACAGCGTCTTGAGTTCCACCTTGGCCAACATGCTTCCCACACAACGATGTACACCGCTACCGAATGCGACGCCCTCCGCAGCCAAAGGCTTCGGATCACGAAACGGATCGAACCGATGTGGGTCGACGAACACGTCCGGATCGCGATTGGCGGCCGCAAGCATCAACTGCATGGTGTCGCCCTTCGAAATCTTCTGACCGTTGAATTCGAGATCCCGAGTGGCGGTCCGCGCCACGTTCAGAGCGGGAGTGACGTAACGCAAGCACTCCTCCACCAACCGCAGATACCGACCCGTCTCGAACGCCTTCTCGAACGTGGCCCGCGTCTGCTCGCTCTCGACCATCAACCGCAACGACTGAGACATCAGGGTCTGAGTCGTCTCGGTGCCCGCGACGAGAATCCCCGACGCGTACATCTGATATTCGAACTCGTCGATCTCGCCGCTGTCGAGTGCGGTCGCGACAACCGACAGCAAGTCGTCCTGCGGATTGCGCAGCTTCTCCACGCCCAAAGCTGCCATGTACTGGCCGATCTCACCGAACACGCCCGCGAACGCCGCACCCCCGTCTTCCTCCGCCTTCGCCTGAGCGACGAACACGTCGAGCGACCATTGCACGATCTGCTCGCGGGACTCACTCGGCACACCCATGATCGCGCTCATCACACGACCCGGAATCAGCTTCGCCACGTCTTCGACGAAATCGAACTCCTTGCGCGCGAACGCCGCATCGAGAGCCTCTTCCGTCACCTCCCGCACCCACCCGTCGAACCGCTTCACGATCCGAGGACCGAAGGATCGCGACGCCATCTTGCGAAGTCGACTGTGCACAGGCGGATCCATGAACAGAATATGCTTCTGCATCGGGCTGTCACCATCCATGTTCCCCAACGGATAGAAAGCCCCGGGAACCGAACTGAAATCTTCCGGACGAGACTCGATGTCCATCACATCCTGGTAGCGCGTCACCAACCAGAACCCACCGTTGTACGTCCCGCCAGGCGTCGGCTGCCATACCAGACGCTCACGATCTCTGACACGATCCAACGCTTCGTGCGGAACACCCGACACGTACAGCGCCGGATCCGTGAAATTCGGCTCCTGCAGCACATCGTCAACAATGATCGTCATAACCCCACCAACTCGATTCGGAAACTGCCAACACACGTACGGCCGGGCAGCATCACCTACGACACCGCCCGGCCGCAACACTGCAGAGAAAGCCAAACTCAACCAGCAGCGCCGGCCGCCATCATCGCCAGAAGCTTGGTGGGATCGTTGTATTCACGCCAGTGGGCGATCTTGCCGTTGTCGTCGAACTCGGTGATACCCGCGATCGGGGTGGACAAGATGATGCTGCCGTCCTCCCGAAGCAGGTGATCGATCCGTTCGTGGAACACCCGGTTACCCACCTCGGTGATGTGAAGAACTTCCACCCGGATGCAGTCCATTCCGAGCGGCGAATCCTTGGACGGTGCAACGATCTTCTCGATCGCCTCGTCGAATCCCTTCACCTCGGGTAGCGACTCGGTGTTCCACCAGATCGTCTCGTCGGTGAAGACATCCCTGAACGATTCCACGAAGGCCTCGTATCCCAAATCCCACTTGTTCCAGAAATCGATCAACCTCTGCGAGTTCGGACCTACAGTGCTCACGCGTATCCTCCATGTCGAAATGTGCGTTTGACGGTGCGTTTGCACCAGAAGACCCTCGTCGAAGGGTCCGATTGTCCTGATCGGAGGTCGCGACTGCCACTCCGGTAAACAAAGAGTTCCGAGAACGGATCGAGTTCATCGCCGGCCTAGCGATTCGTTCGATTCCGTCGAAGCCCAGAACCCCTCTACGGCACTACGATCGGCTTCGCGCGGTCACCTGCCAGTGACCGGATTTCCGAATCCGACTGCTTACCATTCCTCCCCGAGTTCAGCTGACGCCTCCGATCCCGCCATACAATCGGCAAGCACTCGAACGTGAGTAAATTCGCTCTCACCGCTCCCTGTGTCTCGCATCACATACGGTATACCGAATACGGAATGCCGTCAACAAACTCACATACTCACAGGTCCGTACGTCGCCATGACGGCGAGACCACTCGGCGGAGGTGTCTGCGGGTGCGGAAATGAAAAGTCCTTTTCCGCCGTCCGGAATCTCTGGCGACAAGGACTTCGGAAATCATTGCGGAAACCTCTCCGTCGAATGCAGATGCAGGGGCTGCGTGCGGCGCCGAGAAAACACACATGGCCCGCACGAGAGTGCGGGCCATGTGTGTTCGTACGCCTAGAGGCCAGGAGACGGTGATGCCAGAACCGAACCTTGTCGGCGCAGCTGTGGGGCCGGCTCGAGCCAGGTGCGATCAGGCTACGACCGCGCGCTGCGGCACACCCGAGTACTGGCTGAGCGGCCGGATCAGAGCGTTGGATTGTCCCTGCTCGATGATGTGAGCGGTCCATCCGGTGATTCGGCTCATCACGAAGATCGGTGTGAACATCTCGACGTCGAAGCCCATGAGGTAATACGCCGGGCCGGTGGGGAAATCGAGATTGGGCTTGATGCCGGTGGCCTCGGTCATGGTCTTGTCGAGAATCTCGTACATCAGCACCCACTTGTCGCCGTCCGTGACAGCGGCGACGTCGATGAAGGACTGCTTCATGGTGGGGACTCGGGAGTCGCCGTTCTTGTAGACGCGGTGGCCGAAGCCCATCACCTTCTCCTTGGCCGCAAGCTTGGCCGACATCCACTCCTGAGCGCGGGCGGGATCGTCGATCTCGAGCATGTCGTGCATGACCGCTTCGTTGGCCCCGCCGTGCAGCGGACCCTTGAGCGCGCCGATGGCGGCGGTGACCGCGCTGTAGATGTCCGAAAGTGTGGACGTGACAACACGCGCAGCAAAGGTCGAGGCGTTGAAGCTGTGCTCGGCGTACAGGATCAGCGACACCTCGAAGGCTTCGACGATCGCGTTGTCCGGGACCGAGCCGAAGCACATGTTCAAGAAATTCTCGGCGAACCCGAGATCCGAATGCGGCGCGATGGGGTCCTGCCCGCGTCGACGGCGGAAATCGGCGGCAACGATGGTCGGCAGTACTGCGGTCATCCGCAACGCCTTTGCCAGGTTCTCCTCCTCCGAGTTGTCGTCCTCAGCCGGATCTTCGGCACCGAGGTAGCTGATCGCAGTACGAACAACGTCCATCGGATGACAGTTGTCCGGCATCTTGGTCAACAACGACAGCAGCGAACGATCGGCGCGGCGGGCCGCTCGCTCGCGATGACGCAGCAGTTCCAATTGAGCCGGCGTCGGGAGTTCGCCGTACCAGAGCAGGTACGCCACCTCCTCGAAGCTGCAGTTGGCAGCGAGATCCTGCACGGCGTATCCACGGTACGTCAGCGAATTCGTTTCGGGGACAACCTTGGAAATGGCTGTGGTGTCGACCACCACTCCGGCCAGGCCTTTGTAGATGGTCGGAATCTCTTCGGTCATGCCCTACTCCCGTCCACACTGAAATTGAATATGCCACTGTCAAATTCGTTGTATCGCTCGTATTCGAGAACCTCGTACAGGCGACTGCGATGCTGCATCTCACCGAGCAATCCCTCCTGCGTTCCACTCTCATGGATCTCGCGAAGCCCCTTCTCGATGGCGAACATCGCGAGCCGCAAGGTGGTCACCGGGTAGATCACGGCGTTGAAACCGATCTCTTCCAACGTCTTCGCCGAAATCAGATCCGACTTGCCGAACTCGGTCATGTTCGCCAGCAGCGGAGTGTCGATCGCCGCGCGGAACTTCTCGAAGTCGGCTTCCGTAGCCAGGGCTTCGGTGAAAATGAGGTCGGCGCCGGCGTCCGCGTAAGCATGGGCCCGCTCGATGGCCGCGTCGATGCCGTCGATTCCGGCAGCATCGGTGCGGGCGCAGATGACGAAGTTCGGATCACGTCGCGCTGACACCGCCGCACGGATACGGCGCACCATGTCCTCGGTCGGAACGATGGCCTTGCCGTCGAGATGTCCGCAACGCTTGGGATTGATCTGATCTTCCAGGTGCAGGCCGGCTATCCCGTCGTCCTCGAAGATCGTCACGGTGCGGGCAGCACTCATGGGCTCGCCGAAGCCGGTGTCCGCGTCGACGAGCGTCGGCAGATCCGTGACCCGCGCGATTGCCTTGCTGTGTGCGGCAACCTCGCTCAGCGTCGTCAATCCGATGTCGGGAAGCGCCAGTCCGGCGGAGAACGCACCACCGGAGACGTAAACACCTTCGAAACCGATTTCCTGGATCAGTTTGGCCGTCAACGGATTGATCGCGCCGGGCAGACGGACGATCGTGTCCGACGCCAACCCTGCTCGCAAGGCGATGCGCTTGTCGGCGGCAGATGTCGATGCGGCGATGAGTCCCGTCATCAGAAGAGCCCCTTGCTCACCTTGGGCGCGCGGGCGAGGACGTCGGCGGACACTGTGAAGGTGAGCTGATCCAGCTCGCCTGCCTTCAGTTCTGCTGTACGTGCGGCGGCGTCGAGGAATCGATCCTGTTCGGCCGGTTCGATGACGCCGTCGGCGAGAGTGCGGAACTTGGCGACGTACTGTTCGCGGGCGAAGGGTCGTGCCCCCAGCGGATGTGCGTCGGCTACGGCGAGTTCGTCGACGATGACTTCGCCGCTCTTCAAGGTGATTTCGGCGCGGGCACCGAAAGCCTTCTCGTCCGGATCGGTCGAATGGTAGCGGCGGGTCCACTCGGCGTCCTCGCGGGTGGAGATCTTGTTCCACAGCTCGATCGTGTCCGGGCGCTGCGCACGCTCGGGCGCATAGGAGTGCTCGTGATGCCAGGTGCCGTCCTGCAACGCGACGGCGAAGATGTACATCACCGAGTGATCGAGGGTCTCACGCGAAGCGCTCGGATCGAACTTCTGCGGATCGCCGGAACCGGTGCCGATGACGACGTGCGTGTGGTGGCTGGTGTGGAGCACGACGGAGGCGATCTGATCGAGATCGCCTACGCGCTCACGCATCCGGCGGGCCAGGTCGATCGGTGCCTGGCTCTGGTATTCAGCGGAATGTTCCTTGGTGTACGAGTCCAGGATGGCGCGCTTGGCCTCACCCGCACCCGGCAGCGGTACGTGGTATTCCTTGTCGGGACCGCCGAGCAGCCAGGCGATGACGCCGTCTTCGCCTTCCCAGATGGGGGACGGTGCGCCTTCGCCGCGCATCGCACGGTCGACAGCTTCGACGGCAACCTTGCCTGCCAGCGCGGGAGCGTAGGCCTTCCAGCTCGAGATCGCGCCCTTACGGGACTGACGGGTGGCCGTGGTCAGGTGCAGAGCCTGACCGATCGCCTGGTAGACGGTCGCGGTGTCGAGACCGAGCAGAGTGCCGATACCGGCGGCGGCCGACGGGCCGAGGTGTGCGACGTGGTCGATCTTGTTCTCGTGCAGGCAGATTGCGCGCACCAGGTCGATCTGGATCTCGTAGCCGGTGGCCAGACCGCGGATCAGGTCCTTGCCGTCGCGCCCGGTGTGCTGGGCGACGGCGAGAATCGGGGGAATGTTGTCGCCCGGATGCGAGTACTCGGCCGCGAGGAACGTGTCGTGGAAATCGAGTTCACGTACCGCGACACCGTTGGCCCACGCCGCCCATTCCGGGGAGACATTGCCCGGGACACCGAAGACGGTTGCGCCGGGGCTGTACGGATGGGCCTGAGCCTGAGCGCGTGCATTCACGACCGGGCGGCGGACCAGGGATGCGGCCGCGACGGATGCGTTGTCGATGATCCGGTTGACGATCATCTCCGACGTCGCATCGGAGACGTCGACGGAATCGGTGGCGACCTCGGCGATCTTCCACGCGAGGTGCTCTTCCTTGGGGAACTCTTCGGCTGAACGGCGGGTCCGTACAAGGTGCGTCTTCATCGATCCTCTTTCCACGTGCTTCGGTATCTATTTGCACGCTACGCACCCCGAGCAGGACGAAGAAGGCCCTCACACCTGCCTATTTGTGCGAAATCAGTTCTGCAATGTTGCGAATGTTGCGAATCTGCGAACGGTAATGTGATCCTCGTTCAGTCCCGTAGGAGGCTCGATGAAGAAGATGTATGCGGGTGCTCGGTTGCGACGCCTGCGAGAAGAACGCAACCTGTCCCAGTTCGCACTGTCGAAGGCACTCGGGCTGTCCCCCAGTTATGTGAACCAGCTCGAGAACGACCAACGTCCGCTGACCGTGCCGGTACTGCTCAAGCTCAACGCCGAGTTCGATCTGGACGTGCAGTTCTTCGCTTCCGACACCGATGCACGCCTCGTTGCCGACGTACACGAGGCATTGGCCGAGACGTCCGAGTCCGGTGAGGTCTCGCTTTCCGAGGTCGACGAGTTGGTGGCTCGGATGCCTGCCGTCGGCCGAACCCTGGTCATGCTGCACCGCCGCCTGCATGCTGCCACGGAACAGCTCGACCAGTTCTCGACACAACTGTCCGGCGAGAGCGCCCCCGACATCTCACTCGTACCCATGCCGTACGAGGAGGTGCGGGATTTCTTCTACGATCGCCGCAACCACATCGCCGCCCTCGACGATGCCGCCGAGAAGATGTTCACCGACAACGAATTGTCCATCGGTGCAGTGGATCTCCAGCTGGCACGACTCCTGCGGGACAACCACGGCGTGACGGTCCGTATTCGGACCGACGAGCCGGACAAACTGGGGCCCAAAAGATTCTACGATCCCGACAAGTCGATACTCACTCTGGCCCGCAGGCTCTCGGCCGGTCAGCGTGCTTTCCAGATCGCCATGCAGCTCGCATTCTTCACTCAGACACATATCATTGATTCCATTGTGGCCGAAGATGACTCACTGACCTCGGAATCAGCCGCACTCGCTCGCGTCGGGCTCGCACACTACTTCGCCGGAGCATTACTGCTGCCGTATACCCAATTCCTCGAATCGGCAGAGGCCCTGCGGTACGACATCGATCTGCTGAGCCTGAAATTCGAGGTCGGCTTCGAAACCGTCTGCCACCGCCTGTCCACCCTGCAACGCCCCGGACAGCGGGGCGTCCCGTTCTTCTTCGTCCGCACCGATCGCGCCGGGAACATCTCGAAACGGCAGTCCGCGACGGCGTTCCACTTCTCCCGTGTCGGCGGAAGCTGCCCGCTGTGGGTGATCCACGAGGCTTTCGCCAGCCCCGGCCGCATCCTGACCCAGGTGTCCACGATGCCGGACGGGCGAACGTACCTGTGGATCGCACGTACCACCCACAGTGGTGGCCTCGGCTACCTCGCGCCCGAACGTAACTTCGCGATCGGCCTCGGCTGCGATATCGGCTACGCCGACCGCATGGTCTACTCCCACGGGATACAGAAAGACGACCCGGCCACGATCGTGCCGATCGGCGCAGGCTGCAAGGTATGCGACCGGCCGGCCTGCGCTCAGCGTGCGTTTCCGCAGCTCGGTCGATCGGTATCCGTGAGCGAGAACAGCAGCAGCCATCTGCCGTATCCACAGAGTTGAGGGCCGAGAGCTTCGCCCCCCCGATGCGCCTTTCCGGTAGCGCCCACCACCAGAAAGGCACACCGGGGGAAACATTTGACGCTCTGCGGTTTTGATCGATCGTAGAGCTGTCTCGGACCGTGTGGAACAATGGCCGAATGGCAGAACCTTCCGGCTCCAAAACCCTTGAACGCGGCCTCGCGCTACTCGACTGTGTGGCCGAGGGGGCGAGTCGTCTCGACGAGATCGCGGCAACTGCCGGGCTCAGCCGATCGTCCGCGCACCGGATGCTCACCACACTTGTCACGTCCAAATATCTGAGTATCGACTCCGAACATCGGTACCGGCTCGGACTCAAGCTGTTGCAACTCGGCAACAAGGCCGAGGCAAGCATCAGCCTCTCGAGCGAGGTGCAGGCAGTACTCGACGAACTCTCGAACGCCACCTCCGATGCGTCGCACTTCGGCATCCTGGTCGGCGCCGACGTACTGTACCTGGCGAAGTCCCGCGGCAACCGTGGCATCGAGATGACGTCGCGACCGGGCATGCGGCTACGTGCTCAGAACACTGCGATGGGAAAGATTCTGCTCTCGCAACTGGCCGATGTCGACGCGGTGGAGTTGTTCGATCCGACGGCCATTCGAACCCCCAATTCCGCCGACACTGTCGACCGATTCCTCCACAGCCTCGAGTCCACCAGAGCGAACGGGTACTCCCTCGAGGACCAGGAGAACGAACTCGGCATCACCTGCCTCTCGGTGGGCGTACCCGATCTGACCGGTCGCATCGCGGCCGCAGTCTCGGTGTCGGCCCCGAGTGTCCACATGAGCGCGGAGCGTCGAGCACAGGTCGTACTCCAGCTCCACGACGCACAGGCGCAGCTGACTCGTTGTCTGCCAGCCGGTTTCGAGGACAAGTGGACCTGACGAAGAACGAGCGGGCGTCGACAGTCGACGCCCGCTCGCCTGATTCGTCAGCCTAACGACTTACCGGTTCGTCGGCATCGAGCAACCCGAGTTCGCCCCGTCGCGGCGAGCCTTCCCAGTCACCGGGAACCAGGCAGGAGAAGGCGCCCACCCGCGCTGCCGTACCCAGTCGCCCGGCGGGGTCGACGCCGGCCAGAAACTCCGAAATGTATCCCGCCACGAAGGCGTCACCGGCGCCGACGGTGTCGATCGGGGTGACCGGGACCGCGCTCTGCTGGTACTCGACGCCGTCGATCAATGCCACGGCGCCGCGCGCACCGAGTTTGACGATCACCTGCGTCGGGCCGAGTTCGGCCAATCGGTGCGCGAGGACCATCGGATCGTCGGCCGCACCGACCACCAACGCGGCTTCGTCGTCGCCCGCGAACACGAGATCGGCTTGACCACAAAGTTTCTCGAAAGCCACTCCGGCCGCCGCACCGCTCCACAGCGCGGAGCGATAGTTGAGGTCGAACGCCACCAGAGTTCCTGCCGCCTTCGCCGTCGCCACCGCGAAATCCACTGCGGCCGCAGCGGAATCCGACAGCCCGGGCGTGATCCCGGTGACGTGCAGCAACCGGGCTCTCTCGACGACGGCAACCGGAACGTCTGCGGGCTCGAGCCTCGAACCTGCGCTGCCCGCACGGTAATACCAGACCTTCTGCGAGTCGGCGGTACGACGCTCCTTGATCATCAGACCCGTCGGCGCATCCGCGTCCTCGATCGCCAACGTCGTCACACGCTCGGCACACAGTTCCCGGCGGATGTACTCGCCGAAACTGTCGGCGCCGATCCGGCCCACCCAGGTGACCGGTGTGTCCAGGCGTCGTAAGGCAATGGCGAAATTGGATTCTGCACCGCCCATTCCGAGGCCGAGGGAAGAGACGTGCTGCAGTGGTCCTGGCGTGTCGGCCCGCACCAATGCCATCGTTTCTCCGAGGGTCACCACCTCGGTGCGGGACGACTGCGACGGAGCTGTTGTCATTTTCGCGCCCCGCGAGCGGTCCGGGCTACATCCACCGCAGCGACGAGAGTCCGAGCTCGCGCGGTCAGCGCGGACAGATCACCTCCGGAGAACGCATCCTGCAGCAGTGGGCCGCCGAGGCTGACAGCCGCGGCACCGGAAGCAATCCACGTGGGTGCATCCTCCACCGAGACACCACCACTGGGTACTACTTCGATATCCGGGAAAGGCCCCCGCAGCTGTGCGATGTAGCCGGTCCCCACGGTAGCGGCGGGAAAGAGTTTGACCGCCGATGCACCGGCTTCCCAGCCGGAGAACAGTTCGGTGGGTGTCAGGCCGCCGGGAAACACCGGCACACCCGCTGCACGCGCCGCTGCAATGACGTCGAGGTTCATGGTGGGGGTGACCAGGAAGCGCGCACCCAGTTCGAGCAGGCTCTCGGCCTGGGCACGATTGGTGACGGTGCCGACTCCGATGGACGCGCGGTCACCGAATTCTTCGATCAGTGCCGGGAGCACCTCGAAGACTCCGGCCGTGCTGAGCGTCAGTTCGATTGCCGTGACACCGCCACGGACCAACGCGTCGATGACCGGCGGGTACTCGAGCGCGTGCTCGGCGCGCAGCACCGCGACCACGGGTGACGTTCCGAGAACTGTTGCGGGATCGACTCGTTGCATCCGGCTATGTGTAGTCGTCATGTCCTTCACCTGTTCTGGAGCGTTCATCGGGCAAGCCACCCGCCGTCGACCGGGATCACGATTCCGTGCACGTAGTCCGCTGCCCGTGAGGACAGGTAGACCACGGCGCCGACCATGTCCTCGCCACTCCCCCAGCGTCCGGCCGGGATTCGGACCGAAATCTGCTGACTGCGTTCGGCATCGGCGATCAACGCCTCGTTCATTTCGGTCTCGATGTACCCGGGGGCCACCGCGTTGACGTTGACGCCGCGGCCTGCCCACTCGTTGCACAAAGCCTTGGTCAGCTGCGCGATTGCACCTTTGGATGCGGCATAGGCCGGCACCCGGAACCCACCCTGGTAGCTCAGCAGCGAAGCCAGGTTCACGATCTTGCCGTGCCCGCGTTCGAGCATCGGCGCACCGAATCCCTGGCACAGCTGAAACACCGAGCGCAGGTTGACGTTCATCACCGAGTCGAAGTCGGCGAGCGGAAACTCGGTGGCGTCGTGGCGGATCTGGGTGCCGGCGTTGTTGACCAGGATGTCCACCTGATGCCGCGCCAGTGTCGCCTCGATCGCCTCGGCGATCGACTCTTCGGACGAGAGGTCCACGAACCGGTTCGTGATCGTGCGCCCGTGCTGCGCGGCAAGCGCTTGCAGCTCCGGTGCGAGTTCACCGCGCTGGAAGGCCACCACATCGGCACCGGCCCGCAGTAAGCCGGCAGCGACGGCGAGACCGATCCCACGAGACGCTCCGGTCACGACTGCCGTACGGTCGCTGAGATCGAAAAGTGCTTCAGTCATGGTCAGTTCCTACCTTCGTTCCCCGCAGTGGGGCTCACTAGCACCTTGAGGATCGCCCCGGCGGACATCGCGATGTCGAACGCCTCCGTCACCTGATCCATCGCGAAAACCTGCACCGGCAACCGGCTCAGGCCGAGCGCATCCGTCTCGATCAAGCGCACGGCCTGTTCGACGTCGCCTCGGGTGTAGACCCGGGAACCGATCACGGTGTGCTCGAGGAAGTTGATCGCCTGCAGGTCCACCGCGGTCGGCTTCTTGTACACGCCCACGATCACGATGGTTCCGTGTACCCGAGCAGCGGCCGTCACCATCGCGGCAACCGCGGGATGGCCCGCCGAGTCGAACACGATGTCGGCGCCCACCCCCGCTGTGGCGGAACGGATACCAGCGACCGTGTCGGCGGCGTCGACGACGGTGAAGCCCAGGGTGCGCGCAAGGTGTGCGCGCTCGACGCTCGGCTCGACGATCAATACCTCGGCAGCCTTCTCCTGCCGTGCCACCAGCGCGGTGAGGATACCGATGGGGCCGGCGCCGAACACGACGACCGTTTCGCCCCCACGCAACCCCGACCGATCGACGGCGTGCACTGCCACCGCGAGCGGCTCGGCAAGTGCCACCTCGGTTGCGGGGACATCCGAGCGCACCGGCACGAGCGCTGCGGTGGGGAGCGCAACGTACTCGGCCATGGAACCGGGCCGGTCGATTCCGTACAGCCCGAGATTCTGGCATACGTGGGCATTGCCGTGGCCGCACGGATGGCAGTGGCCGCAGTGAATCAACGGCTCGACCGTCACTCGGGTACCTTCGGCAAGACCATCACCATTGGAATGTGCTACCACGCCGGTTATTTCGTGGCCGAGAATCAGCGGCGCCGCCGCCCGCGGATGCGTGCCCTTGAGGATCGAGAAATCGGTGCCACACAGGCCGGTGTACTCGACTTCGACCAAGGACCAACCTTCGGGCACGGTCGGCATCTCGGTGTCGGTCACCTCGAGCGCATCGGGTCCGATCCACTGCACTGCGCGCATGGTGCTCATCTGTTCTCCTCCGAATCGGAATCCGACTCGAGCACAACCGGGTTGAGGATGTTTCGAGGCGTGCGACCCTGGGCGACGTCGACGACGTTCTCGATCGCCCGACGCTTGAGTTCGCTGTAGGACTCCTCGCTGTACCAAGCTGCGTGCGGCGTCAGAGTCACATTGTCGAGACCGACGAGCGCATGATCGGCAGGCAGCGGCTCCACCTCGAACACGTCGAGTGCTGCCGCCTTGAGTCGGCCGCTGGTGAGTGCATCCACCAGCGCCGCGGTCTCTACCACCCCGCCACGGCATGTGTTGACCAGCACTGCAGTCGATTTGATCTTCGTGAGAGATTCGGCATTGATCAGATGCTTGGTGTGCGCATTGAGTGGAACGTGCAGTGACACCACGTCTGCCGCCGCCAACAGGTCGTCGAAGCCGACCACCCGAACACCGTCGACCACGGTGCCCGGCTGGTGCATCGGGTCGGAGCCGATGACGTCGAATCCCAGTCCGGCGGCCTTGCGCGCTGTCGCTGCGCCGATGAGGCCGAGACCGACCACACCGAATACGCTCTCGCGGGCGCGACGCAACGGCTTGACCGGCGTCAGATCCACGATGCCGCGACGTTGATTACGATCGAGCGCAACGATGCCCCTGGTAACCGAGAGCGCCAGTGCCACAGCGTGGTCGCTGACGTCCTCGGTCCCGTAGTCGGGAACGTTGCACACGGCGACACCGTGCGCGGTCGCCGCGTCGACATCCACGGTGTCCACGCCCACGCCGTAGCGGCCGATGGCGCGCAGATTCGGCAGCGCCGTCAGGACACGGTCGGTGATGGGTGCGTACTGCACCACTATCGCGTCGGCATTCTCGGCCGCTGCGATGACGTCGTCTTCGGTGACAGCCTGCGCCAGCGTCAAGGTGACACCGCGCTCGTCGGCGAGCCGACGTTCGACCTCGATCGAATCGTGATCGCAGTCGACGATGACGACGTTCGTGGTGTTGTTGTTGTCCGGCATCAGCGAGCATCCTCTTCGGTGAGCAGGTCACGGTCGACGGTTTCGGGTGACTTGAGGGTGGTGACGAAGCTGATCGCCATCAGGAACGTCATGTAGACGGCAACCGGCCACCACGATCCCGACGCCCAGGTGATCAATGCCGAGCAGACCAGCGGCCCGATGCCGCCACCGAACACGGAGGAGAATTCACGGCCGAGGGCGACACCGGCGTAGCGGTAACGCGAACCGAACAGCTCGGGGAAGTACGAAGCCTGAACGCCGACGGTGCCCTGGGCGGCGAAGATGAAGCCGAGAACGATGACCAGGCCGATCAGGAAGAGGTTGCCCGTATTGAGGAGCAGGAACGCCGGGACCGGGAAGATCAGCAGGAATCCGGTGGCGATGAGGTACATCCGGCGTCGGCCGTAGGTGTCGGACAGGGTGCCGAAGGTGACGGCCGCAACGCAGGCGAACAGGGCACCGATGAGCAGGATCTTCGGGATCACCTTGGAATCGACGTCGAGCTGGGTGATCAGGTAGCTGCCCAGGAACACCTGGAAGATGTACGAGTGTCCGTTGGCGCCGACGTTCATGAGGAAGACGCGGGCAAGGCCGAGACGGCCGTTCGCGAGGACGTCCTTGACCGGGGTCGCCTGGCGCGAGCCCACAGCTTCGTTCTTGAGTTCCTGGAAGATGGGCGACTCGTCCATCTTGCGCCGAATCACGTATGCGGCGATGGTCACGAAGATGGAGCTGAAGAACACCAGTCGCCAACCCCAGGAGAGCAGCGCGTCGTCGGGAAGCAACTGGACCAGAATCCAGATGAGGGCACCGAGTGCGGTACCTGCAGCAGCACCGACGAAGACGAGTGAGGAGTACCTACCGCGCTTACCCTTCGGCGCGGTCTCCACCAAGAGGACGGCACCACCGGCCTGCTCCGCACCCGCACCGAAGCCCTGCAGAAAGCGGCACGCCACCAACAGGATCGGGGCGAGGATGCCCACCTGCCCGTAGGTCGGGAGCAGACCGATCGCGAACGTCGCGATACCCATGAGGAAGAGGGTGGTGACCATGACCCATTTGCGGCCGAGCCGGTCGCCGAAGTTGGAGAAGAACAGTCCGCCGAGCGGGCGAGCTGCAAAGCCCACCGCGTACGCGCCGAAGGACGCGATGAAGCCGACGGCCGGCGAGACGTTGGGAAAGAAGATCTTGTTGAAGATGATCGCCGAGGCCGTGCCGTAGATGACGAAGTCGTACTGTTCCAGGGCCGTACCGATCAGGCCGGCCCAGGCCGCTCGGCGTACCGCCTTCGGGTCCGGCGTTTTGTCCGCAGAGTCCACGGTTGCGGATGTCGCGGCGCCGCCGGGCACCAAATCCTTGTCTGTCATGGTCACCATTCACACACTGTCGTCGTCCCGAATATAGGGACGTCATCCCGATAAGTTGAAGCAACTGTAGCGCATGGTGTGGCCCCGGTAACAACATCGATTTCGAAAAACCCCGGACCGTCCGTATCGGCAACGTGCGGATCTGCGTCGACCCGGTGCGCCTCGTCGCCGATAGCGCACCGGCAATCAGGCCACACGCGTTTGACTCACGATGATCTGATATCCCGAATTCCTTGCCACACGATTTCCCGAAGATAAGCTGGACTAACCATCCAGAGCGATCGAGAGTCCTGGCTCCGTGACGTCGCAGCAACCCCCTCGGATCGAGGTGCGGGTGCTTTCTGCCAGGCCCGATGGAGGATACGTGCCCAGCGACAGACCTGCCCATTGCGTGATCGTCATAGTGGGCGGCGGGCCTCGCGGGACCGGCGTCCTCGAAAGAATTCTCGCGCACGAGTCGGTGATCAGCGATCCGTCTCCGGTGACCGTTCACGTAGTGGACCCGTTTCCCGCCGGCGCCGGGCGCATCTGGCGCGGTAGCCAGGCCCCGCTGCTGTGGATGAACTCCACCAGCGCCGACGTGACGATGTTCACCGACGAGACCACGGTGGTCACCAGCCCGATCCGGCCGGGCCCCACCCTCGCCGAATGGGTGGCGGCCAACCGTGACGAACTTGCCACACATACCGAGATCGCCGACGAAGTTCCCGGTGTCACACCGGCCTCGTTCGCATCACGCTCTTTGCAGAGCCGATACCTGACCTGGGCCTTCGACTCGGCAGTCGACAACGCACCGGACCATGTCGACGTCCGAGTTCATCGACAGACGGCGACCGACGTAGTGGACAACGGACGAACCCAGTCGGTGCATCTCGACAACGGAGAAATACTCGACGCCACCGTCGTGCTTCTGACACAAGGACATCCGGACGCGCTGCCCGCGCCGCGGGAAACACGACTGGCGGACTTCGCGTCGGATCACGGACTGACCTACGTCGGCCCGGGCTACACCGCCGATCTCGACGCCGACGTGATTCCCGCCGGTGAACCAGTACTCGTCGCCGGCCTGGGCCTGGCATTCATCGACTGGATGGTTCTCCTCGCCGAAACTCGGGGCGGGCGATTCGAACGCTCCGACGACGGCACTCTCCACTACACACCGTCGGGCCGAGAGCCTCTGTTGTACGCGGGTTCTCGACGCGGCGTGCCGTACCACTCCAAGATTTCGTACTCGATCGCCGACGCCAGGCCCCCGCTGCCGCGATTCTTCACCGCCGATCTCATTCCCGGTGACGGCTTACTCGACTTCCGACGCGACATCTGGCCGCCGGCGTCGAAGGAGTTGGCGGGCGCCCACTATCACGAACTGTTCGCCTCGCATCCAGACCGGACCGTCGGTTCGTGGGAGGAATTCGACAGTGAATTCTCTTCGCTGCCGTGGGGATCGCCGCGCTTGACCGAGCTCGTCGAAAACACGGTTCCCAAGCCCGAGGACCGGTTCGACCTCGAGCGGCTCAACCGCCCCCTCGGCGGCGAGCGTTACGACGGTCTGGCGCAGGTACAGACGCGACTCGGTGAGTACATCACTGCCGACGTCGCTCGGCGTTCCGATCAGTACTTCAGCGCGGACGCCGCCGTGTTCTCCGCACTGCTGTCGGTGTACATGACCGTCGGAGAACTGTTGCGGCGCGGCCGCATTCCGGCGAAGTCCGTCGCCGAGGACGTCGAAGGCCGGCTGCATTCGTTCTTCAGTTTCATCGCCAGCGGGCCGCCGCCTGAGCGCCTGGAACAGTTGCTCGCGCTGAACGAGGCCGGAGTGGTGCAGTTCCTGGGCCCCGACACCGCCTTCAGCACCGAGATCGACCCGGCGAACGGCGCCGGTCTGTTCGTCGCCCGCAGCGCATCACACACGGACATCGTCGCGACTCGCACCCTCATCGAGGCGCGATTGCCGGTGGCATCCATCAGCACCAGTGCGGACGCCTTGCTGCGCAATCTGCACGGCCGGGGTGAAGCCGTCGAACTACGGGCGACCGAAGACAGTGCCGCGAAGTTGGCGGTGGACGGTACGTCCCGAATCCTGAACCAGGACGGCAGTGCTCACCCCCGCCGCTTCGCGGCCGGACCGTGGGTGGCGGGCCACAACTGGTCGGCCGCGTTCCCTCGGCCTCGCACCAATGCCGGGTTCTTCCGTCACAACGACGCGCTGGCGGCTGAGGTGCTCAGCACCTGTGCGCCTTTCCGGTAGTGGGTACTACCGAAAAGGCGCACAGGGGCTGTGTCCCTACCCGAAGACCAGCTCACCCTCGTCGACGGCGACGGTGATGCTGCCACCTTCGGTGAGGAGATCATCGAGCAGCATGTCGGCGATCTTGTCGTCGACCACCCGCTGGATCGACCGGCGCAGCGGGCGCGCCCCGAACTCGGGCTGATGCCCGTGCTCGGCGATCCAGTCCACGGCAGCTGCGGTGAACTCGATCTCGATGCCCTTCGACTGCAACCGCTTGCGGCTGTCGTCGAGCAGGAGATCGGTGATCCGGTGCAACTGTTCGGCATCGAGCTTGCGGAAGATGACGATCTCGTCGATCCTGTTGAGGAACTCCGGTCGCATCGACTCGCGCAGTCGCGCCATCAGCCGATCCCGCAGCGGCTTCTCAGCCGTCTCGGAATCACCCAACGAAAATCCCAGACCACCGGACTTGCTCGAGATGATGTCCGATCCGAGGTTGCTGGTCATGATCACGACGGTGTTCTTGAAATCCACCGTGCGACCCTGCCCATCGGTCAGACGTCCGTCGTCGAGCACCTGGAGCAAGGTGTTGAACACGTCCGGGTGTGCCTTCTCGATCTCGTCGAGCAGGATCACCGAGTACGGGTTGCGGCGCACCTGTTCCGTGAGCTGTCCGGCCTCGCCGTAGCCGACGTAACCGGGAGGCGCCCCGACCAGCCTGCTGACGGTGTGCCGTTCACCGAATTCACTCATGTCGAAGCGCAGCATCTTGTGCTCGTCACCGAAGAGCGTGGCTGCGAGAGCTTTTGCAAGCTCCGTCTTGCCTACGCCGGTCGGCCCGAGGAACAAGAAGCTGCCCACCGGACGGTCCGGATCGCTCATGCCGGTACGGCTGCGACGCACCGCGCGTGCAATGGCGCGCACGGCATCGTCCTGCCCGACGACGCGAGCATGCAGGTCGTCCTCGAGTCGACGCAAGCGTTCCTTCTCGGCCTGGGTCATCGCACTGGCGGGGATACCCGTTGCGCGAGCAACCACGTCGGCGATCTGTTCGGCAGTGACGTCGGGAGTTTCCTCGACGGCTTCAGCAGTGCCGGCCTTCGCTAGACGTTGCGCCACCCCGTTGATCTCGTCACGCAGCGTGGATGCCTTCTCGTACAACTCGTCGGCGACGGCCTTTTCTTTGTCGCTCTCGAGCTGCTCGAGGCGCTGCGTCAGGGCACCGATGTCCACGGTGGCCGTCTTCAGACGGAGTCGAGCGCCGGCCTGGTCGATCAGGTCGATTGCCTTGTCCGGCAAGAATCTGTCACCGATGTAGCGCGCCGACAGTTCCACGGCGGCGGTGATCGCCTCGTCGGTGTAGTGCACCTTGTGGTGATCCTCGTAACGACTACGCAGACCACTCAAAATGGCGATCGCATCCTCGATGGAGGGCTCCCCCACCTGAACCGGCTGGAAGCGCCGCTCCAATGCAGGATCCTTCTCGATGTGCTTGCGGTACTCGTCGAGCGTGGTGGCACCGACTACGTGCAAGTCACCGCGAGCGAGTTTGGGCTTGAGGATGTTTCCGGCATCCATGGCACCCTCCCCGCCACCGCCGGCTCCGGCAATGGTGTGTATCTCGTCGATGAAGACGATCAGCTCGTCCGAATGGGCGGAGATCTCGTCGACGACCTTGGTCAGGCGTTCCTCGAAATCGCCGCGGTAGCGGGTACCCGCCACCATCCCGGACAGCTCGAGCTGCACGATCCGCTTGCCCGTCAACGAGTCCGGAACATCGCCGTCGACGATGCGCTGCGCAAGTCCCTCGACGATGGCGGTCTTGCCGACACCGGCTTCACCGACCAGGACCGGATTGTTCTTGGTACGACGCGAGAGGATCTCGATGGTCTGCTCGATCTCGTCGGCGCGGCCGATCACCGGATCGACTCCGCCGTTGCGGGCCCGATCGGTGAGATCCACCCCGTATTTGTCGAGCGTCGGAGTGGCCGACTCTTCGGCGGCAGCTCCGGCGTCCGGATTCTGAACGGCAGCCTGCAGCTTCTCCGGGGTGAGGCCGGCCGATGCGAGAAGGCGACCGGTCACGTGATCGGTGTCACCGGCGAACGCGATGAAGAGATGCTCGGGGTCTATGTAGGTCGAGCCTAGTGCCCGAGCCAGTTGATGTGCTTCGAGCAGTGCGGTCTTGACGGCACTACTCAGGGCAGGAGCGGAGTAACCGTCCTGTTCACGCCCCTGCGGCAGCCGAAGATCGACGGCATCGACGACGGCTTTAGGATCGGCTCCGGCGCGCTGCATCAACGTGGCGACCGGATCCTGCTCCGCCATGACACGGAGAACGTGCAGTGCATCGAGGTCTGAATCACCACGAGCTGCCGCGGACCGCGCGGCATCTGCCATCAGCTGCTGGGTGGCCCTGCTCATGAGCCGGGAAATATCGATGCGACCGGGACCCTCGGGCCCGAAGAATGCTGGCATTCCGAAGCCTCCTTGAAGAAAGTTGAGCGTTACAGACTCAAGTAACGTGCCTGGCTTCGAATCAATTCCCGAGGCGTCAGATTTCTTTCAGCAGTCGGTGGGCTCCGATTGTTCCCACTGGTCGAGAGGACCGTGCAGCCTCGACCGGCGCGAGAGCGAGCCCTGCCCACCCACCCGGCATGACACGTCGGCTTTCGACACCTCGCCGAGAGCTGACGCCAAGGAAAGGCCGGATACGGTCGGCAGACCGTATCCGGCCGGGGGCGTCGTGCGAGACGTGATTCGATCCTCGCTCGAAGGTCTCCGCCCGCCCTGCACTCACATCGCAGTGCAGGTGCCGCGGACGCGGTTCAGCGATGCCGTGCGCACGGCGTACCGCCCTGGCCATGGCATCGCGTGCAGTTCCCGAAAGTCCCCCAGACCTTTCCGTCCCCATTGCAGACAGAGCATTGCAGACAGAGCATTTTCCGTGCGCACAGTCACGGCACCTGTTGTCGCAGCACATGGTCGATCTCCTTTGCAATTGACACTCGAGAAACAGTCAGGTGCAGGTTCGTGGCCGGAGATGACCTGCATACCTCCCGTCAGGTGGTCGACGGCCTCAACTGCGAGCTTCGGTCGACGGGGGCGCCTGCGAGATTGCGGCAGCTTCTCGCTTGCGCAGGGCGCGGCCTACTTTCCATCGTCGAAACACGATCGACTCCCCACCGTTGACGACCCCTCACATGGAGCTCCATGCCGACATCCACAGAGTGATCTCGACATTTCCGTCCCCTCGATCCCGAAATCGCACCGATAGCGTCGGCCCTGCAGAACCCCTGAATAAGGTCTCACTCCATTCACTTCTGCCGAGAACGTTTCGACTCCTTCAAGAAGGTGGTGAAAATAGCTGGAGGACAACATAGGTCGAACAGACGACAATGCCGATTCCGCAATTTTGTTCGCAACATACGTTTCAGGTTCATCTCGCATCGACCGACTCCCGCAGATCGCGAGACGACTCGAACACCCACTCCACATCGGCACTGCAACCTGATCACCCAGCCATGAATCACTGCTACGCAATGAATTCGACTGAGAAAGAAACGATTCGGCCTCCCGTCGACGCTACATGAGGTTCCGAATCGGCAATGAACTCCTATGTACAAGTGTGTAATTCATGGAATCATCGATGATCGAAACGATGCCTGCAACACCTCGAGCGAATCCGTGCGCCCAGCCTGTCCTACCGACCGGTGCCGCACAGATCGACTCTCCACCAGGACCGCGGGCCATGGCGAAGCCGGTTCCCTTTCCGGCTAGGATGTACTCCGGGCGATTCGAACCACGGACCGAAACCAGTTCATCGCGAACGGGAACACACCCCGAACGGTAATACACAGGAGTACGTCGTGAAAGCAATCATAGTGTGCACCTCCGTTTCTCACGGCAATACGAAAAAGATCGCCGATGCGATCGGTGATGTGTTGCAAGCCCGAGTGGTCGATCCCGGGCAGTTCGACGCCACTGAACTCGCCGCCTACGATCTCGTGGGATTCGGGTCCGGCATCTACCTCGGGTCGTTCCATTCACAACTACGCGCGTTCGTCGACACGCTGCCCGCTCAGCCGCAACGCAAGGCATTCGTCTTCGCAACCAGCGGATTTCCCGAGTCGCGGATCCACCGATTTTCCGGACCAATGGTCGACTCGCTCGAGCAGAAAGGATTCGAGGTGGTCGGCGGCTTTTCCGCGCGCGCCTTCGACACCTTCCTACCGTTCAAGCTCGTCGGCGGATTACGAAAGGGTAGACCGAACGACTCCGATCTGGAGTCGGCACGATCCTTCGCCGAACATCTACGCAATGCGGTCGGTACCGCGTCCTGACAGGCTGCACTGCCGACTGCTCTCGCCTGCCGCAGGCGAGAGCAGTCGCCGGCTAACGGCCGAGCTGCGCATACCTGGCAAACTGGTAGGTGCGCGACTGCGTCGTCGAGGAGACGACGCGACCTGACCACATCCAGGCCTCCGACCTGGTGATAAGTTCCTGTACGCCAGCAGACCCCTCACACGAGGGGTCAGGGAATCCGGTGTAATTCCGGAACTGACGCGCAGCGGTGAGGGTGACCGCCCGGGCATATGCCACTGGATGAATATCTGGGAAGGCGCCTGGGTGGAACGATCCCGAGTCCGAAGACCGGCTGGCAGCAGGTGCCACCCGGCATCTGCTCACCCCGTGTCGGGCTCCGCGAACGAGCCCCCTGCGAGAATGAGCCTGTATGTCGCTTTCCCGTGCACACCTCTCCGGTGCCGCCGCCGCTCTCCTGCTCGGCGCCACCTTGATGGGCTGTTCGTCCGGCAAGGACTCCACCGCGTCGATCTCCGATTCAGTGACCGTATCCGTGCAGAACTGCGGCCAGGCCGTCACGGTGGACAAGCCGATCGAGCGTGCGATCGCCGTGAACCAACCAGCTGTCGAGTTGATGCTGGCGCTTGGCCTGCAGGACCGCATGGTCGGTTACGCGATGAGCGACGACGACGTTCTGCCGGACCTCCGTTCGGCGCGGGATCAGGTGAAGGCATTCGACACCGAGTTCCCGTCCTTCGAGAGCGTCCTCGAACGTGAACCCGACTTCGTCTACACCACCTTCAACTACACGTTCACCTCCGAGGGAATTGCCGATCGCAGCCGGTTCACGGATCTGGGGGTCAAGACGTACCAGTCCCCCAGCGAATGCTCCGGCCAGGACGCCGAGCAGGACCGGCCACTCGAGCTCGCAGACATGTACAGCGAGATCACCCAGGTGGCACAGCTGTTCGACGTCAGCGACAAGGGCAAGGAACTGATCGACTCTCTGAAGAGCCGAGCGGACACCGCAACCAAAGCTCTGGGCGCGGACGATGTCACTCTCGGTTGGTGGTATGCCGCCACCAAGACCCCGTACTTCGCCGGTTGCTGCGGCGCCCCCGGCATCATGACCGACGCGGTGGGCGCGAAGAACGCCTTCGACGACAACCGTCAGTATTGGCCCGAAATCGGCTGGGAGAGCATCCTGGACCGCGATCCGACTGTCCTGGTTCTCGCCGACCTCGATCGCGGCGGTGACGGCGACAGCGCAGCCGACAAGATCGCGTTCCTCGAATCCGATCCTGTCGCAAGCAAACTGACTGCGGTGCAAAACAAGCGGTACATCATTCTGGACGGCACCACCATGGACCCGTCCATCCGTAACATCGGCGGTATCGAGCAGGTTGCCGACGGTCTGCGCACGCTGGGCGTGATCTAGATGTCCGTCGACCACCCCTGCGTCGACCACCCCTGCGTCGACTACGCAGCGCTCGTGAAGGACTGGGACGCCCAGCAGAGCGCGTACATCGCCGGACGCGAGCAGCGTTTCGACGTCATTCTCGACACTCTCGAATTGCACTGTGCGGAGAACCCGTTCACGGTAGTGGATCTGGCGTGCGGCCCGGGTTCGCTGGGTGTTCGAATCCTGGACCGGTTCACCGACGCGTCGGTGATCGGGATCGACCACGATCCGATGCTGCTCGAATTGGCCCGACGCTCCACCACCCGCTTCGACGACCGGTTGACACTTCTCGACGCCGACCTTCTCGACACGAACTGGGCGGACGCGATCGATGTTCCGGTACACGCGATGGTCTCCACCACTGCCCTGCACTGGCTGCTCCCCCATCAGCTCGTCGAGCTGTACCGACAGGTCTGCGATGTGTTGACACCGGGTGGTGTTCTCCTCAACGGGGACCACTTCCGCTTCGACTCCCGTACACCGGTAGCCCGCCGGTGGGCAGCGCGCCACGACGAGCAGACGCAGCACACCTCGTTCTCAGGCGGTGCTCCCACCTGGGACGCGTGGTGGGAGACGGTGCGCGCAGTGCCGGGCATCGACGCGTTGGTCGCCGAGCGTGAGCGGCGGTTCGCCGGACGCGACGCCCCGCCGACCACCGCAGTGGACTTCCACGTCGCTGCACTGAACCAGGCCGGGTTCTCCGAGTCCGGAACGGTATGGCAGTTCTTCGACGACTACGTGGTTTACGGCGTGAAATGACCGGCGCGAGATGACCCGTCTGCGTCTGCGTCGGAATTCCGCTGCCGTGGCAGGGCTGTGGGTGTTCGGTGCGATCGCACTGACGGCGTCGATCGCGTGTGCGATCACCCTCGGCCCTGCCGGGCTGTCCGTCGCCGAGGTGACCTCGATAGTCTTCGGTCACCTCGGCGGTCCGCCTGCGGACGTCACGCCGATCCGTGACGGCATCGTGTGGAATCTGCGGCTACCCCGCACCGTTCTCGCTGCACTGTGTGGTGCCGGGCTAGGATTGTGCGGCGCGGTCATGCAGTCGATGCTGCGAAATCCGTTGGCGGATCCCTTCGTTCTCGGTATCTCCTCGGGTGCGTCCACCGGCGCGGTGTTGATCGTGGTGCTCGGAATCGGTTCGGGTGCGATCGGATTGTCCAGCGGGGCATTCCTCGGCGCGGTGGTCTCGTTCGTCCTCGTGCTTCTCCTCGCTCATCTGGCTGGCGGCACCCCGGATCGAGTGATCCTGGCCGGTGTTGCCGCCACCCAATTGTTCTCGGCGATCACGTCGTTCGTCGTGATCACCTCTGCCGATCCCGAACAGACCCGCGGTGTGCTGTTCTGGTTGCTCGGTTCACTCGGCGGAGCGGACTGGTTCGACGTGATGATGTGTGCGGCGGTGGTCGCCGTCGGGCTGGTGACCTGTCTGACGCATACACGGTCGCTGGACGCCTTCGCGTTCGGCGAGGACGCCGCGTCGTCGCTGGGTGTGAACGTACTTCGAGTCCGACTCACCCTGTTGTTGGCCACTGCGTTGATGACGGCCGCGATCGTGAGTGTGGCCGGAGCGATCGGCTTCGTCGGGCTGGTACTGCCCCATGCCGCTCGCGCATTGGTCGGGCCGGGACATCGGCGACTGTTGCCCACGTCTGCGCTGATCGGTGCAGTGTTCCTCGTCTGGGTGGACACGGTGGCGCGGACGGCCATTGCACCGCAGGAACTACCGGCAGGCGTGGTGACCGCACTCGTCGGTGTCCCGGCATTCGCGATCATCCTGTGGAAGAGGAAGGGCCGCCGGTGACTCTCGAAGCGCGGGGTGCGGGCTGGCGTGCCGGCGGAACCGTCATCGTCGACGATGTGCACTTCACTCCGGCGGTGGGGACCACGGTCGGGTTGCTCGGGCCGAACGGGTCGGGCAAGTCCACACTGTTGAAACTTCTTGCCGGTCAGCATCGTCCGTCCGCCGGGCTGATCACTCTCGACGGGATCACATTGACCGACTGGAAGCGTCGAGATCTCGCACGACGGATCGCCACCGTCGATCAGCACAGCGACACCGAAGTCGACCTGACCGTGGGCGACATCCTCGAATTGGGCAGAACCCCGCATCGAGGATTGTGGGGCGGCCACACCGAGGCAGATCGGGGCGCTGTCCGGGCAGCTGTGGAACACACAGCCCTCGGTGAACTGTTGGATCGGTTCTGGCACACGCTCTCCGGTGGGGAGCGTCAACGGGTGCAGATAGCGCGCGCGCTCGCTCAACAACCACAGGAGCTGTTACTCGACGAGCCGACCAATCATCTGGACATCAATCACCAGTTGGAACTGTTGGCCCTCGTGCGCGAGTTGCCCACCACCACCGTGATGGCATTGCACGATCTGAACCTGGCCGCGATGTTCTGCGACTCTCTGGTGATGCTCAGTGGCGGAAAGATCGTGGCCAGTGGAACTCCCACCGACGTGTTGACCGTGGATCTCATCGCTGCGGTGTACGACGTGGACGCGGAAGTCCGACTCGACGGGCCGGACGGAGTTCCGAGCGTGCGCTATCTACCTCCGCGCCGCCGCCTTTCGCCATAGCTTCTCGAATTGGCCCGCGAACACGAGCAGCAGCAGCGGAAAGTACGAGACCATGGGAACCAGTGCACTGGACACGAGCGCGATCAGCATGATCAGTGCGGTGATCACTGTCGGGACGAGGTGATCACCGGTATCGTCTTCTGCCGCCAGCGCCGGATTACGTGTCAGAGCCCAGGCGATCAGTGCCAGAGCGATCGACCCGATCGTCATGGTGCCGAGATACAGAACGCGGGTGGCGGTCTCGGTGGAGGTGGTAGCCACCAAAGCCGTGGGAAACGGCAGGAAGACGATGGTCAGTGCCCACAGCGCCAATGCTCTGACGATGATCCTGTCGCCGTCCGTGACATAGCGAAGCATGCTGTGCTGCGCCCACCACAACCGGAAGATCACGATGAAACTGAGTGCAAAAGCGTAGAACTGATTCTGATGTTCGCGAAGCAGTTCCACCGTCGTGCCGTCGTGGTCGCTGGTCAATTCCACCAGTGGGAGGACAAGCAACGTTATTGCAATCGCTGCGATCGCGTCGACGAAGGTGATGTACCGCTCGAAATAGCGGGTGCGTTCGACTGACTCGGCCATTGCGTCAGCATAGGCGTCGAATCCGGGTTGTGCGTTGTGGGGCGGCGTCACGAATACGGCTGTGCCCCGGCGACAATCGCCGGGGCACCAGCTGATGTTCAGAAGTCGGTCAACTCGGATCAGGGATTGATGCCGAGTTCGCGGAGTCGGGTTTTGTAGAGTTCGACGTTACCGAGCTTGATGTCCTCGTACCCCCGCACCATATCGGGCAACCCCGCGATCTCCACCGCCCGCTCATACCCGGCCGACAACCCCCGCGAAAGATCCGCCACGATCACCTCGTACCCCGCCAACAACTCCCGCTCCACCCGCCGCACATGCATGTACCCGAACGGATCCAACTTCGTCCCCCGAAGCCGCTTCCCCTTCGCCAACACCTTGAGCACCGAATGCGACTTCGGCCCGAACCCCATCTTCTTACTCCGACCCAACGCCCGCACGATCGGCGGATGCAACCGATACGTCACCTTCTCCCCACCCGGCACCGCCGCCGCAACCTCACCCAAAAACACCGGATCCGTCAACAACCGCGCCACCTCGTACTCGTCCTTGTACGCCGTGAACTTGTACAACCCCCGCGCCACCGCCTCACTGAACTCCGTCCGCTCCGTCACCGCCCGCTCCGCAGCCCACACCGCCTGCACCGACTCCACATACCGGGCCGCGACCTTCACCGACTGGAACCCCACCAACTGACCCGCCCGCAACCGCACCACCCGCTCCACCTCACCGGTGAACGAAGTACCCGCGAACACAGACTCCGGAACCACCACCGGCGCCACCACCGGCGCCACCACCGGAGCGATCACCGCATCGAACGCCGCCCGATCGGCAACCGCGACCCGACCCCACCGGAACGCCTCCACATTCGCCGCGACCGCGACCCCGTTGATCCCGATCGCCTCCTCGATCGCCGCCGCCGGAATCCGCAACCCACCACTTTGGAACGCCGCACCGATCAACAGAAAATTCGCTGCCGCCGTGTTCCCGAACAACACCTGCGCCGCCGCCAACCCGTCGAACGACTCCACCGACCGCGTCACCGACTCGAGCCGCCCCATCAACTCCGCCGCCTCCGGATACGCCACACTCTTGTCGTAAACCATGTCCCCGGTCGGCGTCGGCGACGTCGACGCCACCGCGATCGTGGACCCCGCATCCCCGTACACCAAATTCTTGTTGTCCGTCGCAGTCAACAAATCGAACGCCACGATGCAATCCGCACTCCCGGGCGTAAGCCGATTCGAGGGCTCCAACACCCCAGCCGAGAACCGCAGATGCGAGACCACCGGCCCCGCTTTCTGACTCAACCCGATCTGATCGAGACTCTCCACCTCCAACCCAGCCCGCAACGCCGCCGTCGCCAACACCTGGTTCACCGTCACGATCCCGGTACCACCGATCCCCGCCAAGAACACGTTCTGCGTCGAGGTCAACTCACCGAGCACCGGATCCGCCGTCACCGGAGCCGTCGGCCGCTGCGCTTTCGCGATCTTCTTCCCCGGCACCGTCTCCACCGTGACGAACGACGGGCAATCACCGTCCAAGCACGAATAATCGGTGTTACACGAGGTCTGATCAATCCGCGTCTTACGCCCGAACTCCGTATCCACCGGCTGCACCGACAAACAATTCGACTTCACCCCACAATCACCACAACCCTCACACACGGCCTCGTTGATGACCACCCGCGTATTCCGCGTCGGCAACGTCCCCCGCTTACGCTGACGCCGCGCATCCGCCGCACAATGCTGATCGTAAATGAGCACCGTCACACCCTCGACCTCACGCAACTCCTTCTGCGCCTCGTCCAACCGGTCCCGATGCCACAACTTCGTGCCCTTGGCCAACGCCCGCTTCTCGTGCCGCTGCGGCTCGTCCGCACAAATGATCACCCGCGCCACACCCTCCGCCGCGAACTTGTGCGTCAACGCCGCCACCGACAAAGCGCCCTCCGCGTCCTGCGCCCCCGTCATCGCCACCACATCGTTGTAGAGCAACTTGTAGGTGATGTTCACCCCCGCCGCGACACACGCCTGCACCGCCAACTGCCCCGAATGGAAAAACGTGCCGTCCCCCACGTTCTGGAACACGTGCGGCACATCGGTGAACGGTGCCTGCCCGATCCACTGACTGCCCTCACCACCCATCTGCGTCAACCCCGTCACCGCACTGTCGCCGCGCCCCGACATCGTCACCAGGGTGTGGCAGCCGATACCACCGCCGGCGATCGAGCCTTCCGGGATCGCGGTGGAACGGTTATGCGGGCAACCACTGCAAAAATATGCAGTCCGCTTCGCCGACAACACATTCAACGTCAACGGCGCAGGTAACGTCCGCGTCATCTCCACATGCCCCTTGAGTGCCCGGCGCAACGGGGCCAGCAACCGGCCGGCGGTCAGTTCGCTGTCCACCGGCATGAGACGTCGGCCCTGGCTGTCCTTCTTGCCGACGATGCGGGGCGGATTCTCGGTGCCGTAGAGGATTTCCCGGATCTGGGTTTCGATGAAGGCAGTCTTGTCCTCGACGACGATGATCTGTTCGAGGCCGTCGGCGAACTTCTTCACGGCATCGGCCGCGACGGGGTAGCACATGCCGATACGCATGAGGCGGATTCCGGATTTGTGCAGTGCCGCGTCGTCGACGCCGAGGTCGGCGAGCGCCTGCCTAACCGAGTCGAAAGTACTTCCGGTGGCAACGATTCCGATCTTCGCACCGGATGGGTCCACCTCGACGACGTCGAGGTTGTTCGCGGCGCTGTATGCGTGAACGAGATCGAACCGGGGGCCGTAGAGATCGGCTTCGGCGATGACGCTGTCCGGCGGCGCAGCCATCCGGCGCTGCTTGTAGACGAAAGGCTTGCCCTCGAACTGGATTTCGGGGATGACGATGTCGAAGTCGGCGACACTGCCGTCGACGGTCCAGGCGCCGTCCGCCACGTCGGCGACGATCTTGAGTGCAACGACACAGCCGGACGCACGAGAGAGCGCAACCGCGTGCATGCCCATCGTGATGATCTCTTCCGCGTTGCGCGGGAACAACACCGGAACACCCATCGCGGCCAGTGAGCGCTCACTGACGGCCGGAACCGAGGAGGATTTCGACGCCGGATCGTCGCCCACCAACAGCACCATGCCGCCCTTGGCGTTGATGCCGTACATGTTGGCGTGGCGGATCGCGTCGGTGGCGCGGTCGACACCTGGCCCCTTGCCGTACCAGACGCCGATCACACCGTCGTGGGTGGCGGTACCGGCCGGTAGTTCGGTCTGGCTTCCCCAGACGGCGGTGGCAGCCAGCTCTTCGTTGAAACCGGGAACGAAGGTGATGTCGTGCTCTTCGAGCACCTTCGGCATACCGAGCAGTAGCTTGTCGACGCCGGCCAGGGGGCTGCCCTGGTAGCCGGAGACGAAGGTGGCAATGCGCTTACCGGCGCGGATGTCCCGAACGTGCTGTTCGACGAAGCCACGCGCGATGGCCTGAACACCCGTCAGCAGTACCGGCCCCGATCCAGAGCGGTATCGATCACCGAGGTCATAGGGCTTGGCCTGGGCTACGCCCGATACCAGTTCAGTCATCGTGGACCACCATTCGCATCTGCACTGTGCTTCAATCTGTTCAGATAAGCGTGGTCGCGATAGAAAAAACAGTCAATTCAAATCGTTCCAACTGATCAATCAGGTCAGTTGTGATCGCAATCATGTGACTCGAGTCATCGGATCACTCAGCTGTACGCCGATCGGGGTGACCGCCTGAAATCAGTGCGAACCGTCACCGATCAGACTCAGTCGGTGCGCGACGGCGATCGCTTCCTCTCGAGAGTGAACACCGAGCTTGCGATATATCCGCCTCAGATGGCTCTTCATGGTGTTGGTGGAGACGAACAATGCCCGAGCGATCTCGGTGATGTGAAGGCCCAGATCGAGCTGGTGAAGTACATCGACTTCGCGCTTGGTGAGCCTCACCCGTTCGATGACCACCGGATAGAGCCCCCTGGCCTCGGACTGCAGGTATGCACGAACCGAGGCGCTACCGGTGGGCGTTCTCGACTCCATTTCCTCGATCTGCTGTCGGGAGACGGTCGACAGGGTCGACAACGCGCCGGTCCGGTCCAGCAACCGGCAGGCCAGACGCCACTCGTCCGACGTTGCGCCCCCACGCCCGAGCGCATGTTTCGCCACCGCCTCGATCAACAGAACCTTGATGCGCACTCTCGCCGTTGCGGTGTAGCCACTGTCGATTCCAGCGCATACCCGTAGCGCCTTCGCCGGATTGCCGGTGAGCAGATGCGCGCGCGCCACCGCTACGGCCGTCAACGGGTAGTGGTGTCGAACTGTCGCAGCCTCGTCGACCGCACTCTTACCTTCGCCCGACGCCAACAGAAGATCGATCCGGGCGGCCACCAGAATCGCATCACCGATCGAGCCCACTCTCGGATCGAGCGGACCGTGCGCCGCAACTGCCCGTTGCAACGCCAGTAGCCCGGAGAACGGATCTCCTTGCGCGAGAGCAAGTCTCGTACGCGCGTAGGCTGCGAATGCCCACATGTCACCGGGCTCCGGGATACCGTCGAGAGCGACTGCCGCAGCTTCGGCCCCACCGAGATCCAACGCGTCCAGAGACGAGATGACCTGCGCTATCGCTCCACCGACATGCGAGGGCGGGCCGAGCCAGCCCACCACGTCGGGCTGGCTGTCCTCGCGGCGAAGCCACTGACCTGCCTGACCGGACTCACCCGCCAAAGCCGCATTGAGGGCCGCATTTCCCGCTGCGTGACGAGCGACGAAATCCGGGCCGAACTCGATCGCAGCGTCGTACGCAAGCGTCAGTTGCCGATCCGCCTCCTCGAAATTGCCGGTCAATTGATACGAAACTCCCCAGATCACCCGCAATGTCGGCAGATATGCCCCCCACCTCCTGCGTTCCGAATCCGTACGAGAGTCCACCAATTCGACAAGCCCGTCGGTGACGTCCGCCGAGCGCCGATACTCTCCCGCAGACCTCAAAATGACGGATTGCGCTGTACCGATGTTCAATACGTCGCGAGAAGATTCACCTCGCAGCACATCAGGTGTGATGAGCTCGGGTCGCAGGCGAGAGTCGAGAAGATCGCGACCGACCGACGCTACCGGATCGGACGCAAGTACGTCGGCAGGAATCGATCGCACCGCCGCCCGTAACAGCGAAGCATGCTCTACAAGTAGATCGACCCAATGACATTCGAGAATTTCGAGAACCGTGGTCCAGGCCTGTGCCTCGATTGCGTACGAGACCGCACCGGCCACGTCGGAATCATCAAGACAGCGCTCCGACAAGCGAATACACGATCTCGCGAGGTCGACGCCACGTTCCGACCCGATCTTCATCAGCGCATCGCGCACGGACGGGGCGAAGTACAGTTCTTCCGAACGATTTTCATCGGATCGCAACAGCATGCCGGCCGATTCGAGGGCCGCGAGGCGGCTGGCGGTGTCTTCGAAGGCCGCCAGGCGGCTGCCGGTGTCATCGATACCGGTCAACAACCGAACGGTCGACGGTGTCAACGCCCGAGCGGGCGAGATCTCGAGCACAAAGCCGCCCAATCCGCGAGATTCGATACGCGGAAGCATATTCCGCAACACGTACGAATGGACGACGTGGTCGACTCGTTGCAAAATCGCTCGGCGATCACGTCGGTGTCCGGGAAGCGCGCCGATCGCCTCGAGCGCCACGTTCATCAACGCAGGCATACCCGCCACGCGGCGCCGGATCTGGCGAATCAATTCCAGCGGAAGGGTGACGCCGGATGCGCAAAACAGCTCCACCGCTTCGTCGGCCGTGTATCTCAGATCGCTCACACCCACGTACTCGGAGGCGAATGCGGCAAATGCGTTGCCTGCTGTTGCTTCTTCCAGAGTAACGACTACTTTCATCGCCTGGTCCTGCCCCAACAGCTCGATGATCACCGAGACCGCGCCGCCTGCGACCCTGTCGATACGATCGAGAACCACTACTGCCGGAGCACCGTTGCGAGCAGTGGGGCCCGTCGAGCGCGCGGCGTCCACTGCGGCACGCACGACATTCCGAAAGTCGACGGTATTCATCGGCTCGGACGGCGCCGGAATCCAGATCACCGGACGGCCACCTGCCGACCCCAGTACCGACTGCGCTGCGGCCGCGAGCTCGGTCTTACCGAAACCGTGCGGAGCACACAACACGGTGAGCCCCGATTCGCCACCTACGAGCCCGAGCAGTCGCGGCCGCACTACAGGCGCCCTCCCTCTCGATCGGCGCCGGTCGCGAGGCAGACCACGGGGAGAGGTCACCATACGAGTCAACTCGCGCGGCATCGCCGAGCCTGTCCTGATGCACAGACGCGCGAACCGCTCACCCGGGTGAATGCACTCGCAACATAACTGGACATAGTCAAAGAATCTAGACATGGCATCAAGCGTTGGGGAGTATATTCCGTCTCATCTTTATATACTTTTTGTCCCATTTTGTGCTGTCAGTCACTATTCATCGTCGAATACGCGTATTATCTCCTGACCTGCCTTGTTTCAAATTATGATGCGCGCGTGTCACTCAATCCGGCGAAGATCAACTTGTCCACCGACGCGGTAGATCCGGAAGACGTGAGCGATTATTGGCGATCCGCCACCAGACCCTTTTTCATCACCGAACCCGCTGGTCTCGGCCGACTCCTCCAAGGATCGATAACGGCAAGCCCTATCGGTTCGACCTTGATCGGAGAGACCACCTTCAATAGCCAGAATTACATTCGCAACCGTGCGCTGATCACCGAAAGCGGTCTCGACGATCAATATATGATTCAGGCAGTTGTCGACGGTTACCTCCACGGCACAACCGGCAACATGACGTTTGTCGCCCGACCTGGCGACATCGTGTTCTTCGATTTGGGGCGTCCTTGGTCGGCTCGCGCCGAAGTGGATGCGACACGCACCGGCCGCACTCTCTCCTTGCTCGTGCCGCGCCTACTCATGGACGCGGCATCCGACGGACGCCGCCTGCACGGAACAGTTCTGCACGGCACCTCGGCAGCCGTCCTCGCTCGATGCTTGCGCTCGATACTCCGCGCACTGCCCCATCTCGACACCGCGTCCGCCGCCGGATACGAGAACGTCGTCGTCTCTCTCCTGCGCGCTACCCTCGGTGCAGGGGAGAACACCCCTCGACCTCCGGCAAGCCTCGACCTTCGCGATCAGGCCATGGAGTACGTGAGCGTGCATTTGACCGAACCCTCGCTCAATCCCGCCGCGATATGCGTCGCGTTGTCGGTTTCTCGCGCACAGCTCTACCGTGCCTTCGAGGCCGACGGTGGAGTTGCACACGTCATCCGGCGACAACGACTCGCGCAGACCTACCGTGAAATAACCAACCCCGACATGCCCTTTCGCTCCATCGAAGTGATAGCAACAAGTTCAGGGTTCGGAACGAAAGCTCAATTCGTCAGAGCTTTCAAGGAATACTACGGCGTCACCCCCACCCGGGCACGTAGCGAAAACCGACAGAATCTCGCAAATCCCTCCCTCTCCAGGCTTTACGCCCAGCTGTCGACGTTCGAGCGCCGACCCCGGCATCACCCATTCCGCTCGACATCGTGACGAACCGACTGCTGTCAGGTGTGAGACACCGGTTCCTCGCTGTGGGCTGCCCCGAACACGGCTACCGCGACGGCACCGGCGATGGCGCCGACGAACCCGAGCACCGCCAGCCATTCGAGTCCGGCTCGTGAGGAGTCGCCGAGAACTGTGACGCCGACGATGCCGGGCACGACGGTCTCACCGACCACCAGAGCTGCGGTGGCTCCGTTGACGGAGCCCAGTTGCAAAGCCACGGTGTGGAGGTAGAACCCGCCGACGCCGGCGACCACGATCGCCCAGGCGGCTGGGTCCCGTAGCAGCACAGCGACATCGAAGGGGTCGATGCCTTCCACCACGCGGACGGCGATGGCAAGGCAACCGAACAGGATGCCGGAGATCAGGCCCGCGGCGACGGCGGCTCGTGAGCCGAGCGCACGGATGACGCCGACACCGGCGAGCAGGACGAGCCCTGATCCGCCGAGCACACCCCAGTGAACCACGGGGTTCGAGTTGCCGCCGCCACCGTGTCCGGCCGCGATTGCGAGCAGCAGGAGCGAAAGGATCACCACGCTGATCGCGAACCAGTCGCGGCGGTGCAGTTGTATACCCAGAACTATCGTGCCCAGCACAGCGGTGATGACGAGGTTGGCGCTGACCACCGTCTGGGACAGGAACAGGGGAATCAGCCGCGCGGGAGATAGCACTGCCCGCAAACCCGACGACGTCGAGAACCGTGCCGAGAATGAACGAGAGCGTCAGCGCGGCAGCGAGGGTGGCCCGCAGGGTAGGTCCACCGGACGCCGTGACGTGTCCGTCTTCGCCGCGTTCTTGCGCCGCAGCAGCCGACGTGCGTGCGCCGTAGGCCTGCAGGATCGACGCCACGCCGTACCCGACGCACGCGATCACTGCGGCGATGAGTCCGATCAGCATCGGTGATCGAGGTCGAGTCGCGCGGTTGCGTTCATAACCGAGAACTCTGCCCTACCGAAGCGCTTCACACATCGATCCCAGGTACCCCGACGAGTGCTACCAGGGAACGACCAGCCTCCTCACCGGAACTGACCGAACCCCTCAGCGGAACTGTTTGAGCGCCCTGATCTTGTTCATCACGTCCAGTGCCGCCACCTTGTAGGCCTCGGACAACGTCGGGTAGTTGAAGACGGCGTCGACGAGGTATTCGACGGTACCGCCGCATCCCATGACGGCCTGACCGATGTGCACGAGATCGGTTGCACCCGAACCGAAGATGTGAACACCCAACAGCTTGAGATCTTCGGTGGAGACCAGGATTTTCAGCATGCCGTACGTGTCGCCGCCGATCTGCCCACGTGCGAGTTCCCGGTACCGGGACACCCCGACTTCGTAGGGCACCGACTTCTCGGTCAGGTCCACCTCGGTGGCCCCGACGTAGGACACCTCGGGGATCGAGTAGATCCCGATCGGTTGCAGGTCCATGAGTTTTGCGCCGGGTTCGTCGAAGGCGTGGTACGCGGCCAGTCGCCCCTGGTCCATCGACGTCGCAGCCAGGGCCGGGAATCCGATGACGTCGCCGACGGCGTAGATGTGATCGACCTTGGTGCGAAAGTTCTCGTCGACGTGGATGCGGCCACGGTCGTCGGCCTCGAGACCGGCATTCGCCAGTGACAGCGGAGCGGTAAGTCCTTGGCGGCCGGCGGAATACATGACTGTTTCCGCCGGAATCTGTTTGCCGCTCTGCAGGGTGGTCAGGGTTCCGTTGGCACCGACGTCGACGGCGGTCACCTCTTCACCGAAACGGAAGGTCACGGCAAGATCGCGCAGATGGAATCGGAGTGATTCGATGATCTCGGGATCGCAGAAGTCCAGCATCGAAGCGCGTTTCTCCACCACGGTGACCTTGGTGCCGAGGGCTGCGAACATCGACGCGTATTCGATTCCGATCACACCGGCACCGACGACGACCATTGTGGTGGGGATCGACGTGAGGTCCAAGATCCCGTCGGAATCGAGGACGCGATGGCTGTCGAAGGACACCCCGGCCGGCCGGGCAGGCAGCGTGCCGGTGGCGAGGACCACGAATTTCGTCTTGACGGTCAACTTGTCGCCGCGCGCGGCGTCCTCGACGAGGATGGTGTGGTCATCGACGAAGGAACCGACGCCCACCAACAGTTCGACTCGATTACGCAGGAGCTGCGAGCGCACCACTTCGATCTCGCGGGTGATGACGTGGTGCGTACGGGCCAGCAGATCTGCCGGCGTGATGTTCTCCTTGACCCGGTAGCTCGCCCCGTAGAGCTCGCGCTGATTCATTCCGGTGAGATAGAGAACCGCCTCGCGCAGCGTTTTCGACGGGATGGTGCCCGTGTTGACGCACACTCCCCCGAGCATGTTTCCCTTCTCGACCATCGCCACCCGTTTACCCAGCTTGGCGGCCGCGATCGCCGCCTTCTGACCGCCGGGGCCGGAGCCGATGACAACGAGGTCGTACTCCATGGCATCTGTCATGAGCAACTTGTATCGCGCTCCGGCGTCGCTGAGGTGCCACCCACGTCACCAGCGGGTGAACGTTCGACACATATAAGAAGCCCACAATCTAGTTGTGCACAATTGAAATATGGTCTATCGTTCGTGAAGTGACCGACCAACTCGCTCTCGACCGCCAGCTCTGCTTCGCCCTGTACTCGGCGTCGCGGGCAACCACGGCCGCGTACCGAGTGCTGCTCGACGACATGGGGATCACCTATCCCCAGTACCTCGTACTCCTGACCCTCTGGGAACAGGACGGTCGAGGGGTCCGCGACATCTGTGATGCGCTCCATCTCGATACCGGGACCTTGTCACCGCTGCTCAAAAGGCTCGACACCCTCGGATTGATCGAACGCCGCCGATCGTCGACAGACGAACGCCGTGTCGACATCCATCTGACCGCCGCCGGATCGGCCCTGCGCGCCAAGGCCGACTGCATACCGTCCGCACTCGGCACGGCAACAGGGCTTCAGCCGGAAGAGGCCGCCGACCTCCACCGAACATTGCTCCGTCTCGGCGAATCTCTGCGCGACTCGATCGAACACACCACCCACCACCAAGGAAAGTAGGCAACATGAGCACCCTGTACACCGCCGAAGCATTGACCACCGGCGAAGGCCGCAACGGTCACGCCCGCACTTCCGACGGTCGCCTGGACCTCGAACTCGCCATCCCCAAGGAAATGGGCGGTAGCGGCAACGGCACCAACCCCGAGCAGCTCTTCGCGATCGGCTATGCAGCCTGCTTCCACTCCGCACTGCAGGCCGTCGCCCGCGCCGAGAAGGCCGACGTCACCGACTCCGCAGTCGGTGCTCGCGTGGGCATCGGCCCGAACGACGCCGGTGGATTCCAACTCTCGGTGACGCTGGAGATCTCGCTGCCCCACCTCGAGCACGCAGCGGCGCTCGCACTGACCGAGAAGGCCCACCAGGTGTGCCCGTACTCCAACGCCACCCGTGGCAACATCGACGTCCAGCTCGAAGTGACCAACGAAGACGACTGAGCCCGCAGACAGGCGGCGCCTGATACCCCTGCGGGTGCCAGGCGCCGTTGTTCGTTCTCAGATTCCGAACGACACTCCGGTCAATTTCTCCGACAGCGTCCACAACCCGTCGGCGACGACCGGATCATGGGACTTCCGATGAGAACCGACCACCTTCGGATGGCCCCGAATCTCGAAGGGCCCGCTCGGGCCGAAATAGCTTCCTCCGAAGACGTCCGAAACGGTAGAGGCATACAGTTCCGGCAACGCCCCCGCCTCCGCCGACTGCGCAAGCAGCCTGTTACCGACACTCATCACGGCATCCAACACGGATTCGGTGTGCCCCTGCAGGTTCGTCGCCGCATATCCAGGGTGCGACGCCAAAGCCCTTAACGGCGAACCCGATACGACGAACTTGCGTTGCAGCTCGTAGGTGAACAACAGATTGGCGAGCTTGGACTGTCCGTACGCGAGCCAGCGATTGTATCCACGGCGCTCGAAATTGAGATCACCCAGATCGACTCCACCCACCTGGTGGGCGAGACTGGACATGGTGACCACCCGATCGGTCAGTCGGTCCAGCAGCAGCCCGGTCAACGCGAAGTGTCCGAGATGGTTTGTACCGACCTGCATTTCGAATCCGTCGACGGTACGCCGAAACGGTACCGCCATCACTCCCGCGTTGTTGACAAGTACGTCCACCGAGTCGATTCCGTCCGCGAACGCCCGCACCGAGGCCAGATCCGCCAGATCCAACCTGCGCACGTGTGCGTTGGCTCCGATCTCGGCGGCCACCGGATCGGCCTTCGTCGTGTCCCGGCACGCCAGCACCACAGTGGCACCGGCCTTGCCCAGAGCACGCGCAACGGCCGCACCCACCCCACTGTTGGCACCGGTCACCACGAACGTCCGGCCCGTCTGATCGACGATGTTCTCTGCAGTCCAAGCAGTCATGAACCTCAGCGTACGACGCGCATCCGGATCCCCGCAGGGCGCGAGTTCTACCGCTTACGTCTACCTCGAACGGGCTTGACACCAGGCCGTGGCTTGGATCCAGGCAGAGGTTGAGAACCAAACAGAGGTTTCGTCGCCGGTTGCGAAGCTGCGCCCGCACTCTGCTCACGGGCAAGCGCCCTGTACACCAGATGCTGCTGCGCCAGAGTCCAGCAGTTGTTGCTCACGAAGTAGATCAGAATCGCCACCGGCACGAAGACGCCGAACACCAGCACGCCCAACGGGAACACCCACAGTACAAGCGAGTTCATGATCGCGGTTTGCGGCGTCGACATCCCGCTCGCACGCTGGCGCGTCACCGACGCCCGCGACGTGAAATGAGTTGCCACCGCGGCGAAGAGCATCAGTGGTACCGCAACCAGAACTATCGACAGACGCGACACGTCGCCGAAGGATTCCAGCCATGACGCCGGACTCGCGATCATCGCGGACAACGGCGCCCCGAACAGTTTGGCGTCGAGGAACGACTGCACGTCGGCGGCGCTGAAAACATAGTTGGCCGTGTGTGCGTTGTCTTCGACCGACATCGGTGCGGTGGGGCTCAGGAACGGAACATGACCGGCTGCGCCGGTCCGGTTGAACGAACGCAGGACGTGATAAAGACCGATGAACACCGGTACTTGAAGGAGAGCAGGCAAACAGCCCAGCAACGGGTTGTACCCGTGTTCCTTCTGCAGCTTGCTCATCTCCGCTGTCAACGCACGATTGTCGCCGGCGTACTTCTTTCGCAGAGCCGCGATCTGGGGTTGCAACGTCTGCATCACCGTTTGGGTACGAACCTGTTTGACAAAAGGCTTGAACAGAACCGCTTTGAGGGTGAAGACGAGAAAAACGACGGACAGAGCCCACACGAGACCACTGTCCGGTGATCCCGACACTGTGGAAAAGACCTTGTGCCAGAACCACAGAATCGCGGAAACAGGGTAGTAGACGAAATCGAGCATGGCAGATCAACCTCACGAGTGGACGTTCAGCGAGAGCTGAACGTGGGAAATGGTCGACAACGAGACGACCGACGGGTGGCCACACGCCACCGACGTCGATCTATCGACCGGATCCCGGTGCTCGAGGTTGCGGACGGCCGGGAACATCCGGGCGGCTCTGGCGGCGGAAGGCGCCACGCAGGCAACGCTCGTCGCCGGAGGGGCCGCCCGCAGAGACGGCGTGCAACGCGAGCAGTTCGTACTTCGGCGCCGTGGACAGCGCAGTGACGACGAGTACGGCGACGGCCGTACCCAGAACTGCGGCCCCACCCGGTGATCCGAGGGAAGGCAACGCGAGGAGAGTGACGAGAGGCAGCAGTAGCAGCAACAGTGACCGTGTCACCGCGCTTCGCTGTTCCTGCTGCATGAGTACGAAGATACACGGTCCAGCACTGCCGTCGGGGCCTGTCGACTACCGTCGGTACTGTGCCGACACCCCCGCTTCCCGTTCGCGACGGACTCAATCCGAGCCGTATTCGCCAACCTGACACGGGTCCGTGGGAAACAACACTCGAGTACCTGATCGACCGCTTCCCCCAGGACGAGGCGCGGCTTCGCGAAAAGGTGAATGCCGGCGAGGTGGTCGACGAATCCGGTGCAGGTATCGACATCAGAACCGCTTTCACCCCGCGACGATTCGTCTATCTCTACCGCGATCCGCCGACCGAGCCCCGCGTGCCGTTCGAGATCGACGTCCTCCACCGGGACGAGGATATTCTCGTGGTCGACAAGCCGCATTTCCTGGCGAGTACACCGCGCGGACGTTTCGTCGTCGAATCGGCGTTGGTACGCCTTCGACGCGATCTCGATCTGCCGGAGCTGAGCCCGGCCCACCGCCTCGACCGCGTCACCGCCGGACTGCTGCTCTTCACCGTCCACCAGGGCGCTCGACGCGACTACCAGACGATGTTCGCGGACCGCACCGTCCACAAGGAGTACGAGGCGATCGCACGGTACGACGCGACTGTCCGGACCCCGATGGAGGTCAGTAGCCGCATCGTCAAGGAACGCGGCGTCCTGAAGGCGCGTGAAGTGGACGGCGACCCGAACAGCCGGTCACGGCTCGAGTTGATCGAGACGGCCGGCGGTTTCGGCCGGTACCGGTTGATCCCCTACACCGGTAAGACGCACCAACTGCGACTGCACATGACGTCCGTAGGTCTGCCCATTCACGGCGACAACTTCTACCCCGACTTCTACGACGTCGCGCCCGAGGACTACTCCAATCCGTTGCGGCTGCTCTCGAAGGTCTTGGAGTTCACCGATCCACGGACCGGTGAGCGGCGCCGCTTCGAGAGTCGACGCACTCTGTCCTGGCCTATCGAACACGACGGCGACCGTTTGCCGCGTGAACTGCAAGAGGAGACGAAATGAGCAGCACGGTGGTTCCCGATGCCGTAGCGGAGATCGAGCGCAAGTACGAGGCCGCTGCCGAACTGGACCTACCCGATCTGAGCCGACTCTCGGCCGGACTCGGTGAAGCGGTGCACGATTCGATTCAGCTCTCGGCGACGTACTTCGATACCGCCGATTTTCGACTCCTCGGAAAGAAGATCACGCTCCGCAAGCGTGAGGGTGGCGACGACGCCGGTTGGCATCTGAAACTGCCAGGCGCCGAAGATCTTCGCACGGAGTACCGCCTACCGCCGAGCGACGGGGCCGACGTACCTTCCGGGCTGTCCGATCTGGTTCGAGCCGTCGTCCGTGGCCACGACCTGGTGCCGGTCGCGCTGATCATCACCGATCGCGAGCGGTACCGATTCGTCGACGAGCACGGGGCACTTCATGCCGAGGTCGTCTCCGACACCGTCATGGCATGCCGGGCGGACGGATCCGAAGAATCCACCTGGCAGGAAGTCGAAGTCGAACAGGGCGCAGGTGGAGTGCAGCTGGCCGATGCCATCGACACGCTACTGCTGAGCGCGGGCCTCGAACGCTCGGCAAGTCCATCCAAACTCAAACGCGCACTGGGAAGTTCGGTGACGCCGCATGTAGGACCTGCCACGGCGAAGGTCAAACGGGCCACGTCGGGCGTACTGCTGCGCAACTACGTCGTCGAACAGACCCGTGAACTCGTCGAGGCCGACCTCGCGACTCGCCGCGACGAATCGGAGTCGATTCATCGATTCCGGGTCGCCGCCCGCCGACTTCGCAGCGCTGTGCAGTCGTATGCCCGGCAGAGCGATGTCACCGACGACCTGGTCGCAGACCTGCGTTGGATCGGCGCAGCGTTCGGCGCAGCCCGCGACGTCGAGGTTCAGTGGATGCGTCTGGTCGATCGCCTGTCCGAGATCGACGACCTACCCGAACCTGAATCGACTCGCGCCCGCATCGACGAATTCTTCTCCGCCCGAGAGGACACCGCTCGCACGATCATTCTCGAAGCGCTCAATTCACACCGGTACGTCAGCCTGCTCGACCGCCTCGATCGTTACGCCGACGAACTCGACACCACCACAACCGAGAAAAAATCAGGCAAGCGGACGTCCGAGCGAGAATCGGCCCGAACCCTGCGCCACCTGGCCCGCAAGGTCGGTAGCCGTGTCGACGCCGTCACCGACGCCGACTCTCGCGCCGATCGCGACGAGGCAATCCACGGGGTCCGCAAGAGCGCCAAAAGAATGAAGTACGCGATCGAAGTGCTGCAACCGGTTTCGGGACATCGCGCGCGCCGCGCATTGAAGGAGTTCAGCCGATTCCAGGACGTTCTCGGGGAGCACCAGGATTCGGTGGTGGCGCGCGAGCATCTCTTGGACATGTCCGAATCGGAAGAACACACATCGGTCACCAGCTTCGCCCTCGGCATGATCTACCAGCACGAAGTGGCCGTCACCGAGGGCCACGCCGCGCTGCTCCGGAAGAATTGGAAGAAAGCCGTGAAATCTTCTCAGCCCCTGTGGCGTTGAGGCCGGAACCGACAGGAGAAGCACCCGTGAGTACTCGTACCGACATTGTGGTCGGCATCGATGGATCAGCCACGTCCACTGCTGCAGCGATCTGGGCGGCAACGGTCGCCGAAGCAGTCGGTGCGCGCCTGGTCCTGGCACACGCCCTGCCCGTGTCCGGTGAGATCTACAGCCCGATCTCCGTGATCCGGCCGCAGTATCCGGCCGACGCCGTAGCCGAGGGCGAGGCGGTCGTGCGCGCGGCATCTGCGCAGATCACCGCCCAATTCCCGCAGCTGACCGTAGCCGTCGACACCGCGCCCGGTCCGGCGTGGTCGCACCTGATCGACGCCTCGGACAACGCCGGACTGATCGTCACGGGTTCGACCGGATCCGGGGCACTGCGAACTCGCCTGCTCGGATCGACAGCACTACGTGTGGCCAATCGCGCGCCGAGCCCGGTGGTGGTGTGGCAGGGCCTGATCGACAGCCCCGGTCCGGACGAGCGGCCGGTGGTCGTGGGGGTCGACGGAAGCACGTCGAGCGAAAAGGCCGTCGAGCACGCTTTCCGTTTCGCCGACCGGTTCCGCACTCCCCTCGTCGCCGTCCATTCCTGGGAGAAGACCCAGTCGCTGCGTGAAGGTGGCATGGGACTCCAGGTGGACTGGGATGCCGTCGCACAGGAGGAAGCAGCGCTGCTGTCGGAAAATCTGGCGGGAACTGCCGAGCGCTATCCCGATGTGTCGGTTTCGCGAATCAGCGAACCGGGAGCCGCCGCAGCAGTGATTCTCGAACATGCCGACGACGCTCAACTGATCGTGGTGGGAAGCCACGGCCACAGCGCTGTCGCCGGAGCGCTGCTCGGCTCGACAAGTCAGAACCTTCTTCATCATGCCCTCGGCCCCGTGATGATCTGCAGATCATGACAGGCCGGTGCCGACCAGCCCGCCGATGCCGTAGGTGACTGCCATGGCGATCGCCCCGCCGATCACCATCCGCAGCACCGCACGAGTTTTTCGCGCACCGCCGAGTATCGCGCTGATCGTACCGGTCGATGCCAGCGCGACCAGTACGGCAACGAAGGTAATGAAGATACGAATATCGTTGGATGGCAACAGTATCACCGCCAACGGCACTGCGGCGCCTGCGGTGAACGACACCGCACCCGCGACCAGGCCGGCGATTCCCGCCGCCGCAATGACCGAACGATCGGCATTGGCCGCTGCCACGCCCACGACCAGGCCCGCAGGCGAGACGATTCCGTCATCTGCGCCCAGCACCCCGGCGCGTAACCAGTTCAATCGACTACTGACACTCGACGTGTGCGGTTCGAGCCTCTTTCCGGCGGCCGAATCCGCCACCGGCGTCTCATCGTCCGACATGACAACAGATTAGGTCGGCCACGTCGATTGCGATAGCAATCCGAGCCTGTCCTCACGAGGGTGCCGATACGGCAGAACCTGACTAACGGGAAGGCGGACGGATCGGCACCCGAGACGTCGTTGCGACACCGATACCCTTGCGCTACTTCGAATTTTCCGTCGCATCGAATGATGCAGACATGTCCGTCCGTCAGGAGACCGCGGCCCACGGAACCACCCGACTATCCACCCAACCTGCGGAACACCAACCGAACAGCCAACTCCAGGTGCGCCGTTATTTCCTCGGTGCTCATCCGGCCCGCCACCCACGAAACCAGACTCGACATCCACACGTCGTCGATCACCTTCACCGCATCCAGTTGCTGCGGCGACACCTCGTCGACGCCGATGGCCTCGGCGAACATCTCGGTCACCACAGCGCCGAGGGCGTTGAGTTCCGCAGTCGCCGACGCATCCGCGAACATGTACGCACGAACCAGTGCCTCGTACCGCAGATGGTCGGTTTCGAGAACTTCGGTGTTCTTGCGCAGGACATACAGAATACGGTCAGACGGCTTCTCGCCAGGGATCACGAAGTCGCGGAAACGATCACGCAGTGCCTCGAACATCCACAACAGGGCAACCACCAGCATGTGGTTCTTGGACGGGAAGTAACGGTACACCGTCCCGATCGCCACCCCGGCCCGATCCGCCACCGAACGCATCTGCACAGCGTCGTATCCGCCCTCGGATGCGGACTCCATTGCAGCGTCGACGATTCGGTGAAAACGGGCCTGCTGCGACGGCGTCGTTCGGCGCCCCGTCACGGAGCTACCCTCGACCACCGAACGACCCGCCTTCTCGTCATCCGCCATGTGCACAACCCTTGTTCAGATGTCGCCATTTCCGACACTCAATGTAACCGGTATCAGTTGGTGCCGTGCACGTGCGGGCGGCTGCGCGGCACACGACGCGGCCCGGTGCGACCGGAATCAGGATGCTCGACGCGACCGATTGATTCCGCTTCGTCGACGAGCTGTCGCCGGCACGTCGCGGGCGCGACCACGCCGGGGGACCTGCTGCGACCGCGTGACCCGAGTCGGCGCAGAGGTATGCCCGGCTCGCTCGCGGGTTCGTCCGGGTGGACGCCGATCACGATCGCGGTCGGCAACGGCCGCTTTCCTCGGCGCACCGAATCTCGGCCGGCCGAACACCCGCCTGGTCCACCCGTTGCGAGCACTCTCGAAGGACGCCACCGCCGCCGGCTCCCGGTATGCCGCGTGTGCGATCAGCCCGAACATCAACAAAGTGGTGATCATCGAGGTGCCCCCGGCGGAGATCAGCGGCAGTTGCAGACCTGTGACGGGAATGAGCCCGACGACGTAGGCGATGTTGATGACCGCCTGTACCACGATCATCGTCGTGGCAGTGGCCGTCATGGTGCGCAGGAACGGATCGACCGAACGAGTCGCGATCCGCAAGCCGACGATCAGGACCGCAGCGAACAACCCGACGACGGCCAACGCGCCGACAAGCCCCAATTCCTCACCGATGACGGCGAAGATGAAATCGTTGTGGGCCTGCGGAAGGTAGCTCCACTTGGCATCCGATCGGCCGAGGCCCTGCCCGAAGATACCGCCGTTCGCCAGGGCGTACTTCGCCTGCGTGCTCTGGAAGTTGATGCCTTGCGGATCGAGATCCGGGTTGAGAAACGCTCTGATGCGGTCCGAACGGTACCCGGCAGTGAGCCCGAGAATCACGAAAGCCACCCCCGAGCCGATCGCAAGGGTGATGAACGTCCGCATCTTGAAGAGACCGAACCACAGTACTGCCATGAAGAGGATGCCGATGGTGACGGTTGTACCGAGATCCTTTTCGGCCACCACCAATACGAGAATGACCAAGGTCGTCAAACCGATAACCGGCAGTGCCCGGTTCACGTCCAGTCGCGAATTCACGAACAGTGCAATCGTCGACGCTGACCAGATGACCAGCGCAAGCTTGGCCAGTTCCGAAGGCTGGAAAGACATTCCGCCGACGACGAACCAACTTTGTGCCCCCATCTGACTACTGCCGATCCCCGGCACCAGTACGAGCACGAGCAGCGCTACGCAGACGATCACCAGCCACGGCGAGTACTTGCTCAGCATCGTGGTCGGGACACGCACGACCGCGACGAACAGCAGCAGGCCGAGGGCGGCGAACATGCATTGGGGCCAGAAGCGGGCATACGAGGTGCCGGCGAAGACGTAGGACTCGACCCCGGAGGACGAGAGAACCATCAGCAGCCCGAAGGCCACGATCAGCACCACCAGTCCGACGAGAAGATGGAAGTCGAAAAGCGGACGGTCGGACCACGACGCAACACGACCTCGGAAACCGCCCTGACCTTGCCCACGACCAGCCGCCGATGCGCGGGGCGAGCCATTCGACTTCTTTCTCCCACGATCGTCGGATTGTCCTCCTCGCCTGCCGATGACCACGTCAGTATGGTCGCACGCCGTCCCGCGTCCGCGGGACGATCCCACGCCGTCCCGCGTCCGCGGGACGATCCCACGCCGTCCCGCGTCCGCGGGACGATCCCACGCCGAGCGTCACACGATCGAATACTCGCCGACCTCGGTTCATCCGGTAGTTCGGGTCCGTCCGGCAGTTCGGATCGGCCTAGTCTTGTCGGCGTGGAAAGTACGAACGAAGTAGTCCGTTACTACGGCGGTAAGCCGGTGGCGTCGAGAAGGGCGGAACGGCGTTCCCTGTTCATGGACGCCGCTCTCGACGTGTTCACCGGTAGGAGTTACGCCAGAAGCTCGGTCGCCGACGTGTGCTCGGCAGCGGGCCTTGCTCGTCGTCAGTTCTACGAGGAGTTCTCCAGCCGGGAAGATCTGCTGATCGCGTTGTACGACGGCATTCAGTCCGAAGCACGAGCGGCGATGAGTGCCGCGCTGACCCGTGAAACGTCGGGTGAGCTTCGAGCGCTGGTCAAGGCCGCGATCACGGCCTTCGTCGAATCGATCGGTCAGGACCCTCGCCGAGCACAAATCGTCTTCGTGGACATCGTCGGAGTGAGTCCGCGGGTGGAAGAGCACCGCATCGAACAACGATCGATCTGGGTCGAGTTCTTCGAGGCGACCGTCCGGGGCTCCGTCGGTATCGATTTTGTGCCGCCAGGTGGATACGCCCTGGCGTCGACGGCATTCATCGGCGCCCTCACCGCCCTGATCCAGCAATGGAGCATCGCGGACCCGCGGCCACCGGTAGCCGACTTGGCAGATCTCATGACGACCCTGCTCGAGGCACTGATCCGAGATTCGTCCGTCGCACCTTCGGCCACACCTGCAGCTCCCCACCAGAGCTGACCTGTCCGGTTTCGGCTGCGCCGAGAGTCCCCCGGCTGCCCGATTTCACCGCCAGTGTCTGCCTTCACTCCTCACCAAACCTTGCGATGTGCGTCACACGTGCTCTACCTTGAAAGATAGACGGAGATGTCCCACACATTAAATCGAGGAAAAATGTACATGACACGCACGATGCGGCGAACTGCCGTGGCGATCTTGGCGGCAGGGTTGCTTGCTGCCACCTCATCAGTGACGGCTTCCGTCGCAAACGCGGACACTCCGGACTTCTACCAGCCGCCCACCACGCTGCCCGCCGGAGCGGGCAAGATCGTCAAGACCGAGCCGTCCCCGTTCTTCCTGAATGTTCCCGGTGTCTCTGACACTTGGCCAGGCAATGCTCACACGATCATGTACACCTCCAACCTCGAGGACGGATCACCCGTCGCCACCACCGGCGTCCTGATCGATCCGACCTTCCCGTGGCGAGGCCCCGGACCCCAGCCCACCATCGTGATGCCCGCGGGCACCGTCGGCCAAGGCGACCAGTGCGCGCCGTCCAAGAACGTCGGCAACGCGGTCAACATTCAGATCAGTCCCAATCTCAGCCTCCCGGTCAACTACAACCTCATCGACGCCGACGCGATGCTGACCCTCGGTGTTCGAGTGGTCATGCCCGACTACATCGGACTGGGCACCCCCGGTATCCACACCTACGTCAATCGCATAGAGCAGGGCAACGCGGTGATCGATGCGACGAAGGCCGCCAACGAATTCTGGAATCTGCCGGCCTCTACGCCCGTTGCCTTCTGGGGTTACTCCCAGGGCGGCGGGGCGGCGGCATCGGCAGCCGAACTGGTCGGCGCCCGCGCGCCGGAACTGAACGTGATCGGAACCTACGCGGGCGCAGCCGATCCCGATCTGCACAAGGTCCTCGAGCGAGCCGACGGATCATTCCTCACCGGCGCGGTGGGTTACACCCTCAACGGGCTGCTCGCACGCGATCCCGAACTGCAGCCGATCATCGACCGCCGCCTCAACGACAAGGGCAAGCAGTGGCTGGCCATGTCTGCAACCCAGTGCGTCATCGACACCGCACTGACCTCGATCGGGACCAAGACCTCCGATTACACGGTCGACGGAAAATCGTTCAAACAGGTTATCGCCGAGGAACCTGCCCTCTCGAAGGCCCTCGACAGACAGAAGCTGGGCACCATCGCGCCTGCGAGCCCCGTGTACCTGCACACCAGTCTCAATGACGACATCGTTCCGCACTATGCGGTCGAGGACCTCAAGAACGAATGGTGCGCTCTCGGTGCGCGAGTGGAGTTCACCCGCGACAACATCACACCGCCGATTCTCACCGGTACGACGCTCAATCACGACTTCGGTGCTGTCACCGCAGCGCCCTTCGCAGTGTCGTTCCTGCTCGATCGCATCAACGGCGCACCGGTCAAGAGCGCCTGCTGATCAACGGACGGTCACCGCTCACTTCGACGGCGGTGACCGTCCGCTATTGCGCTCGCCAACGACAGAAGTAACATCACCACGCACAACGCGAGGGCCAACGCGACGGCTCGACCGAATCCGTCCGGCGACGACCCGAGACTTCCCAGATAGATACCCGACACTGCCGCCAAGCTGAGCGTGGCCGACAGGCGTTGGGAGAGTTGCAGAAATCCTGCGGCGACGCCGTTCGCGCCGGGAGGAGCGTACTCGAGGGTGAGCATTCGATTGGGTGCATCCACCAACCCACTCGCGACACCGGAGAGCACCGCGAGAACGACGAGCACGCCGATCAGATGGTCGCGGGGAACAAGATTCACCGCCAGGACGTAGCCGATCACCACCAATATCTCCGCGATGATCGCGGCAACGATCGCCGCTCGCCCGAAACGCGCCACCACCCGCCACCCCAGGGTCGACATCACCGCCATCGCAAGCGAACTGCCCGTCATGATCAAGGCAGCACTGAGCGGCTCGAACCCCAACCCGTCGATCAGATACAGACTCAACACGGCATTGACTGCGAGCACCGAGCCGAACCAGAACAACGCCACCGTAGTTCCGAGGGTGAATCCGCGCGCCGCGACCAGCGACGGTAACAGAACAGGTGTCCCGCCGCGCGCCGCGAAATGCCGCTCCCAGAACCAGAACGCCACTGCGGTGAGCACCGAAGCCAGCAGGAACGCGACCGTGCCGAGCACACCGGTTCTGTTCACCACCGGCCACAGCAGAAATCCGGTTGCCGCAGCCAGCAATGCCAACCCCACGACATCGATCGAAATACCCGAAGACGTCAGCCGATCACGACGCAGGAAAACGAAACCCAATACCAGGGTGAGCACGGCGAAAGGCACGTTGAGGACAAGCAACATCCGCCAGCCGACATCAGGGTCGACGTACCGGAGCAACAATCCACCGAGAATCGGCCCGGACACCCCCGCCAGCCCACCCGCAGTGCTGTACGCCCCGAGCGCTTTCGCTCTGGCCCGGCCCGATACCCGATCGGTGATGATGCCCAACACCTGCGAGCTGACCGTGCCCGCACCGATCCCCTGCCCCAAGCGGGCCAGGATGATCATCGACGGATCCGAGGCCAGCGCCCCCACTACACCCATCACCGCGAAAATGCTCAAGCCGAACAGAAACAGCCGCCGCCGCCCGACGACATCACCGAGTCGGCCGGCCGGAACCAACGCGAGCCCGAAGGTCAGCGAATAACTGGCAAGAATCCACTGGACTTCGGACGTGGTCGCCCCGAGTGAAGCTCGGATGACCGGAACCCCGATTCCCAGGACAGCGGAATCCAACAACGTCGTGAATCCGGCCGCGACACAGACGACTATCTCCCAGCGAACAGCCGAACCCACCTTCGTGGATTCAGCTGGCGCCGTAGCAGTACGAGACAGGACCTCTACCCTGCAGCTTCCGAAGGACCACGGCGCGTGAGCGGGTCCCGCAGACCCAGATGCCCACGAAGCGTCGACGCGGTGTACTCGGTGCGATACGCACCGCGATCCTGCAACTCGGGGACCAACCAGTCGACGATCTCGTCCAGACCGCTCGGAACAAGGTACGGCGTGATGTTGAAGCCGTCGGAAGCACCCTGACGCACCCAATGCGTCAACGTGTCCGCCACCTGCCCGGGTGTTCCCGCGAAGCCGGACCGCGTAGTGGTCTCGATGGCGACCTGACGCAGCGAGAGGTTCTTCGCCTCGGCCAGAGCCCGCCACTCGCGTGCAACTGCGACAGGATCGTTTCCGTCCCGGAATGCACCTCGTGTCCCGGATACCGGGCGCGGAACCGGATCTTCCTCGGGGAGCGGACCGTCCGGATCGCGGTCGGAGAGATCTTTGCCCCATACCAGACCGACCAACGACAACGCGGTCTGTCCGGTGTACTGACCTTCGAGAACCCAGCGAACCTTTTCTTCGACCTCGGATTCTTTCTCCGCCAACACGATCTGGGTTCCGGGAAGAATCTTGATGTCGTCCTCGGGCCGGCCGGCATTGCGCAGCCGGGCTCGGATGTCGTTCGCGAATTCGAGTGCGTCGTCGAAATCCGTCCCGTGCCGGGAGAAGATGACGTCGGCACGACTGGCAGCGAAGTCACGGCCGCTCGGGGAATCACCGGCCTGGAAGATCACCGGATGCCCCTGACGGCTACGCGGCAAGGTCGCGGTGACGTCGACGTCGAACTGCGACGTCTCACGTCGTACCGTGGCCACCGCATCCGGCCCAGCCCAGTTTTCCGCCGAACGGGACTGTGCGATCGCGTCGTCGCGCCACGAATCCCACAGTGCCCGAGCTGTGTCGATGAACTGTCCGGCACGCTCGTAGCGCAATTCGTGATCGAGAAATCCACCCCGGCGGAAGTTCTCGCCCGTCCAGGCGTTGTCCGTGGTGACCACGTTCCAGCCGGCGCGGCCGTCGGAGAGAAGATCCAGACCCGACAACCGCCGGGCGAGATCCGCCGGTTCGTTGTAGGTGGTGTTCTGAGTCGCGACCAGACCGATGTTCTCGGTGATCGCGGCCAACGCAGCCAGCTGCGCGATCGCGTCGGGCCGTCCGGCGATGTCGAGATCGAGGATCTTGCCGTCCTGTTCACGCAGGCGCAGACCTTCGCCGAGGAAGAACGCGTCGAACAGTCCACGCTCGGCCGTGAGGATCAGCCGCCGGAACGTCTCGAAGTCGATTTGCGATCCACTGGTGGGATCGGACCAGATAGTGGTGTGGTTGACGCCTTGGAAGAAGACGCCGAAGTGAACCTGCGCGTCGGGGCGTGGCGCAGCGGAGCGAGATGCAGTCATTGCCGAGATATCCTTAGCACGAAGTCAAGTCAGGAAGTGTGGGCGAATCGATTGGCCGGCCGCGCCAGGCCGAGGTTGGCCCGCAACGACGAGCCCGGCACCGGGCGACGCGTCAACCCGGACTTCGACAGCTCCGGAAGCACGAGCTTGGCCAACACCGGAAGTTCCTCGTCCAGAACCAACGGATGCAGATGCACACCGTCGACGTGCGATCCGAGCTCTCCCAACAGCGCCGCCAACCGCAGCGGATCGCCGGAGAATCCGAATCGACCGGACTCCCGCGCTTCCACATGAGAATTCAAGTCCGCCAATCGCTCTGATGCGACCGATGCCGGCGTGTCCAGGGCCACGTCCAACTCTGCTACCACCAACAGCGCACCCTCATTGCGCGCCGCCACTGCCGCAGCGGCGATGGACTCCACCGAATCTCCGGTGACGAGAACGACATCGGCCTGACGCGGATCGATCTGGCCGTAGCGACCGAACACGACGAGCTGACCCTGCGGCGGACGCGGAACGATCGCCGGACCCTTCACGGAGAACGTTTTCCCCTCGAAATCGATGTAGTGCAGCCGATCCCGATCGAGAAACCGCCCCGTGGCATAGTGCCTGACGACGGCATCGTCTTCCCACGAATCCCACAACTCACGCACCACGGTCACCGAGTCGTGCTGCTCGCGTGCCCGATCGGCGTCCGTCGTAACCGCGGGCCTCCCCCAGGTCTTTGCCGCCGCTGGATCGGCAACGGGTACCGGTAGCCAACCTCCGCGACCACGCGAGGAGTAGTCGAGTGTCGCCAACTGCGACGACGTGTGGAACGGTTCCGCATACGACGTCCCTACCACCGGAACCAAGCCGATAGTGCTCGTCACCGGCGCTACGTACGACGCCCGTGCGACGGCATCGATGCGCCCGCGTACTTCACCGGTCGGCGGCAGAATGGAATCGTCGAACGTAGCGAAAGTGAATCCTGCGTTCTCGGCAGCAGCCACCCGCAGACGAATGGTCTTGCCGGTGAGCAGTTGATCCGGGCTGTACGCGCTACGACGCCAAGCCGACGGATGTGTACCCTCGCCGTCCAGCTCGATACCAACAGCAAATACGGTCATGCGTCCTCCATCGGTCCTGGCGGTAGCACCCACACTCGAAACGAAGCGGGTTGCTGCAGCATCATCGAGCCAGGTCTCTCAGCCACTCTGGATGGTCGTTGCAATGTATGCCGCAGCCAACGAGCAAGTCAAATTGCAGTGCACGAATAACATTGGACTACAAGGACACTCAATACATTCACAGTGATCGAAACCGTTGCGCTTCGACAACCCGGGCCGGTGCCGCGACGTACTTTGGTCCGGCCGGTAACGGCCTACCGCCGAGCGGCCGTTACCGGCTCGGCGGCCTCGACCAGACGCTCCGCCCCGCTGTTCGTCTCCTTCAGTTCCGCAGCGGTGAGACCCGGATGTATGTAGGCAGCATTGTTCTTCAAGTTCAGCAGCGCGTTCAGGTGCCATTCGAATCCGCTGTCCGCGAGCTTGTGCGAGGACGACAGCTTGTGATTGCCGGTAGTGGAGGGTACGCCCAGGCACACGCGACAGATGCAAGGCCGAACCGGCGATACCCGCACCCTACATATCCATCCCCCCATACCCATCCTCGGCGGCGTTGAGCATCTCCGCCCCGAGGAGGTCAGCGGCGTCGAAGATCTACTTCGCCTCGGACATGCGACCCTCGGTAACGACGCAGTCGCGCTGTCCCGATATCAGGAACGGCCCTGTCGCCGGGCGCCTGTGCGATGAATCAGTCCCGTGTCCCCGCGACGGTCAGGCCATGCCACGTCACGTCACGTCGCGTAGAAGCGGCTCTCGACGGCAGCGCGGAACTCGTCCTCGGCGTCCCCGAGTTACGGCCGTCGTTGCCGGGCCACCCGGTGACAAGTAGGGCAGATCGCTCACCTGGCGCTCCCACTCGTCGTCGTCATCGCACTGGATCGGCAACGCCCACAAGGAATACGGGCGATATCACTGTCATGTTCCATGCCGACAAGCTCGGCGATCCGTGTGTTCGACTCGCCCTCGGATGCGAGCCCGATGATCCGAGCCCGCTGCGCGATCCCGGCCACGCACCGACCTGGACCGCATCAACGCCGTCACACGCCCCGCACAACCACAGGCGCAACTCGCATACAAAGCAAGTACCGCAGACCAACTGTCCAATTACTTGTCCCACGCCGCACCAGGCGCCTTTCGGGTCTGGTGTCGAGTTCGTGGGCGACCCTTTCGAGGCCTTCGGGACTGCGAATCGAAAGGCTCGATCCTGTCGGAAAATATTGGGGCAGTGCGTCGTTGGTGTTTTGGTTCCCCGTCGTTGCCAGGGTGAGGCTGAATCGCAGAAGTAGACCGGCATGGCCGTGTCCATGGTGAAAGCTTTATGTCCGCCATTGCGCTGCCGTGGCTCAGGTCAGCGAGCCACGCAGATGCGGCAGCGGTTGCCCGATCGCGCCGTGAGCGCCTCGCACATCGCTTCGGCTCCGAGATTGCCAAGTAGGTGTACGAGCATGACGTGGCAGGTGGCGCGTTCGACGAGTGTTCCGATGGTGGAGGTGTGGTTCTTGCCGATGATGAGGTAACCGTCCCAATGGCCGGGTACGGCTCTGTCTTCGATCTCGGCAGGTCAGTCGCTGATCATCACCACCGGGTCGCGGTACCGCGATTGCCGCTGTCGAGCCTGGCGTCGAGACTTCCGGCGGGCAGCGCCCGTGTGCAATGCTGTGCGAAGCTCACGGCGCAGCCCGCCACGACCCGGGATGCAGAGGCAAAGGTAGATCGTTTCGTCGGCCGCGTACATCTGCGGGTTGTCGGGGAAATCGCGCCGCAGGGTCCGGGCGATTTGTTCCACGCTCCACCGACTGCCGGAGCGCCGACGCTTCGTCCTTTGACAATTCACACCGACGATTCTCGCCGCTTCACTGGAGCTGTGCCGCAACGCCACGGGCTCGCAGAACTTCTCGCGTTCTGCATACAAGCGACTCGCCCCTGCACAATTTCACGGTGTGCGCGGATCGAACATCACCTGCAACTCCTGATGAAGTCAGGTGCTGCAAAAATCTCTGGAACCCGGGACAGCTTCCGGCCGAGATACCGAAAAGCCCCGTCCTCGTGTTCATGAAGAACACCGGGAACAGGGCTTGAATTAATGGTGGCCAGGGCCGGGATCGAACCGGCGACCTTCCGCTTTTCAGGCGGACGCTCGTACCAACTGAGCTACCTGGCCGGACGGCACCCGAACCGAATGCCTATCGCACTGCAATGCATTTCCCTTTCATGGGGGAAATACATCACTTTGCGACCCTGACGGGACTCGAACCCGCGACCTCCGCCGTGACAGGGCGGCGCGCTAACCAACTGCGCCACAGGGCCTTGCTTTTTCCTTGCTGTGAAACCGTACTACATCTTCGGGCTGCTCCAAAACCACTGTCCTGGCCTTGCTTTCGAGCATCTCAAAGCTTGTCGTGCGGGTCAAACCATACTACATCGTCTTGCTTGCGCAAAACCGCTTCACTTTCGCAAAGCGTACCCCCTACGGGATTCGAACCCGCGCTACCGCCTTGAAAGGGCGGCGTCCTAGGCCGCTAGACGAAGGGGGCCCGTCGGATCACTCCGAACCAGTACCCCAACGGCGTTCCGTTGGGAGCTTGGATAGCTTATGGCACAGCGCCGGAAAAACCCAAATCGCCAGCTCAGTGGGCATAAAACACGTTCTCAGTCTGCAACGAGGGGTTCGATGGTCGGCCAACCGGTCCGTCGAAACTCCTCCAGCCACTCCGGCGAAGCCATGGCGTCGAGAATGACTTCGAGTGACTCTTCGAACCACTCCGCGATGTGCCCGCTGTTCGCGATCAGATCAGCCATGTAGCGACGCCCTGCCAGGCTTGCCGCCAAGACCCGAGTGAACTTCGCCGGATCCACCCCGTCTCGAAGCAACCCTTCGCTCTGTGCCCGGGTGGCCAGCGCGTGAGCAGTTCGACCCCACACCTGCCCGCCACCGGACTGCACGTCTGCGTAGAACTCGGGCTCGATGATCAGCCGGAACTCCGCCTGGACGATGACATCGGAGCGGAACAGCTCGGCGATGTCGAGAACCAGACCGTGCAGAACGACGAACGGATCCAGATCCGTCCTCGCGGACCATCGCTCGGTGATTTCGCCGAACGAGTCGATCGCCGAGGTCAGGACCGCTCGCGCCAGATCCTCCTTCGACTGGAAATGGAAGTACATCGCGCCCTTGGTCGCGCGAGAACCTTCCAGGATCGTGTTGACCGACGCCGCCGCGTATCCACGCTTGGCGAACTCGATTGCGGCCGCTTCGACCAGACTGGCGCGGGTACGCCGCGCACGCTCTTGTTGACGTGCCATTGACGGTGCTATGCCTCTCACAGTTGACGACCGGTGAATCCAGGCATTTCAAGACCCGTATCCCCCTAAACCTCACAATATCCCCTCAAGAATGGCCTACGCGAGGATTGCGTACCACCTAATCCGCTCCGACCTCGGAGTTGAATCGGGGCCCATCACCAGTTCAGCCGGCGCTCCGGTGCGACACAGCCGCGGTCCCGCACCTGCACACCTGCCAACCTGCGCTCGATATAGACAACCAAGTTGATATAAATAAACAGTATTTTTGCTCACATAGGCTTCATTTTATGAAAAGTAGACAGCTAAACTGCCTAAGGTAGCGTTCGAGCGAAGGGGCCCTCATGCCAACACCAGCCGACAGTCTGTGGGAGGACTTCAGCGTCTTCATCCGGCGCCTGCGCACCAAACGCAGCGACCACTCGTTGACCCCCAGCCAGATGCAAGCTCTCGGTCATCTACACCGGCAAGGCGCCATGACTGCGCGATCCCTCGCGCACTTCGAACAGGTCACACCTCAATCGATAGCCAAAACCGTCGCCGCACTCGAAGAACAGCATCTGGTAGGCAGACGATCCGACCCGTCCGACGGACGAGCGATCCTGATCAGCCTCACCGACCTCGGTACGGCGACTCTCCTCGAAGACCGAGCACGTCGCACCGAGTGGCTGAGCGCAGTCATCGATGCCGAATGCACCGAAGCCGAACGCGACCTACTCGTGATCGCCGGCCGCCTGTTGCGCCGACTCGGCGAAGACTCGTCCTTACCCGAAACTCCCGAGGAGTCACTGATGAACTCGTGACCACTGTCGCCACCACCCCACCCGCCCAGACCACGGTCCCACTCCGCCTGAGTCTCGCACTCGGCTCCGGTACCGTCCTGCAGCCACTCAACTCCTCGATGATCGCAGTGGCGATCGTCCCCATCGCCACCCATTTCGGCTCGAGCTCCGGAACCGCCTGGGTCATCTCGGCCCTCTACATCGCCACCGCCGTCACCGCACCAGCAGCCGGACGCCTCGGATCCATTCTCGGCGCGAAACGGGTGTATCTGACCGGTCTCGGACTGATCGCCGCGGGCGCGATCCTCGGATCACTGGCACCGTCACTGGGTTGGCTCATCGCAGCGCGCGTCCTACTCGGCATCGGCACAGCCACTCAGTACCCGAACGCCATGACCGTCATACGCGCGTACGCAGACCAACACAATTCCGAAACACGCTCGGCAATAGCAACTCTCACCATCTGCGCCCAGTCCGTCGTCGCTTTCGGCCCCACTCTGGGCGGACTCCTGGTCGGCATCCTCGGATGGCAATCCATCATGTGGATCAACCTGCCCCTCGTCGCCGTGACAGCACTCTGGGTGTTACTCGCCGCCCCCAAGGATCAACGACCACCCACGCGTGAACGCGGCTCGTCGCTGATCCGATCACTCGACCCCGTGGGAATCCTGCTGTTCCTGGCGGTAACCACCTCGACGATGCTGCTGCTGCTCTCACTCGTCGATCACCCCAAGTGGTACCTGATACCGGCCGTCGTCGTCTCCGGAGCCCTGTTCGTCCTGTGGGAACGCCGGACGGAATCCGCATTCATCGACGTGCGAGCACTGGCCCGAAACCGCGCCCTGAGCATGACCCTCGGCCGGACCCTGCTGACCTACACCGCCTTCTACAGCGTGTTCTTCGGTCTGCCTCAATGGCTACAGGGCGCTCGCGGGATGTCACCCATGCACGCCGGTCTACTGATGCTGCCGGTTGCCGCAGTGGGCATCGTCTCGACCATCACGGCCTCCCAGACGTACGGACGGTTCGGCGCTCGCGTCACGCTACTGATCGGGACCGCCGCCTTGACCGTCGGCGCCCTCGTCCTCACCTTCGTCGAATCGAGCAGCACACCGGTGGTGGCACTCCTGCTCGTCGCCGCGGTCCTCGGTATTCCCAACGGCTTCAACAACATGGGAAATCAGAATCTCGTCAACTCGGTCAGTAGTTCCGCAGACGTCGGAACCGCAATCGGCCTGTACCGCACCATCCAGTACATCGGGGCCAATCTCGCGGCCGTCGTCGTCGAACTGACCATGCGAGGAACACCCGACGACGCGGGTTTGCACCGCACCGGTGGAGCCATCCTGATCATCGGAATCGTGCTTCTGGTGGGGGTGGTGTTTTCCCGGACACTGCGGGCCCGTTAGACTCTGCGCCGCGCCCCTATAGCTCAGTTGGTAGAGCTACGGACTTTTAATCCGCAGGTCGTAGGTTCGAGTCCTACTGGGGGCACAAAGACCTGATCAGGCACATTGCCTGGTCAGGTTTTCTTGTTTCGGTGGCCGCGCCAACAGATCTTGACAGCTCAGCCGGTCCTCCGACCAACAGCTCGAGCGGTAGGCGATCTGCGAAGATCGGGGCGTGTGCGGAAACCATCCGCCGCAGACTTGTCCGGAAGAGAGCAAATCACAACCGTCGACCACCCGTTCCGGCGTAACGTGCGCAGTTCAGGTTCACAACATCCGCCTTCGACCTTTCGAGGAGTTCCATGAATCTCGCCGAGGCCCGCGCCGAATTCGCCAAGCTGCGCACTCTGGACAGTGACGTCGACACCGCCGAGCTCGACCTGATCTGGGCAGCGCTCGACACCGTCACCGCAACCGAGATCCTCGGCGAATGGCGAGGTGACGACTTCGCCACCGGGCACCGACTCCACGACAAGCTGGTTGCTAGCCGGTGGTACGGGAAGACCTTTCACTCACTCTCCGATGCAAAACCGTTGATCTGCCGCGACGAAGACGGAAACCTCTTCTCCGACATCAAGAGTGGCGGCGGCGAAGCCAGCCTGTGGAACATCGAGTTCCGGGGCGAGGTCACCGCGACGATGGTCTACGACGGAGCCCCGATCTTCGACCACTTCAAACGCGTCGACGACACCACCCTGATGGGGATCATGAACGGCAAGTCCGGGCTCGTCCTCGACGACGGAAAGCACTACTACTTCCTACTCGAACGACCCTGATCAGCTCGGATCGTTCTTCGGCAATTCGGGTTCCGGAATCGCCGCCGCAGGCCTCGGCTGAGCGTCTCGCGTGCGTTCGCCACGGATGTTGTCGAGTTCCTTGCCGCGCTTATCGTACCGGTAACCGAGATAGACGATACCGAGGAACAGCACGGCACCGATGATCGCGCCGAGCAGCGAAGCACCCCGGAAACCGGGAGCGTCGGTATCGAGTGTGCGTTGACCGGCGTGCGCTGCGTTGCCGCTACCGAGCACGATGGTCAAGGTCAGCAGGTTGGGGAGCGCGAAGATCACACCGAGCACCAGCGACGCGATCTGTACCACCCGCGCGTACTTGAACCGGCGCACCTGCCAGACCGCACGGAAGAACATCAGCGGAACCAAGGTGCAGACCAGCCCGAACATCAGCCCCCAGGCGATACCTGCCGAGAACGTCTTGCCGCCGAGCGAACCGACCCGCTGCGACCACCAACGCGGCAGGAACGCCGACAGGATGAAGTACGCGATGATCAACGCCACCACCACTCCGGCGATCGCGATGGCCTTCTTCGCCCACGGCGGCATGCCGGTTGTGGCGGTGGCCGGTGATGTCTCCGGTGTCGTCATGAGCATTCCTCGTCTCGTCTGGGGCGCTTGAATGGGTGCACTGACGAATCTAATGCCTCCCGCCTGCCGATCTCCGTCCCGAAGACATTCCGGCTCGTCGATTCCTTCAGACCCGAGCGAAGCACCCCGTGCACCACTAGGCTCGACCGCGACCGCATCATCGAACTCCAATCCCTCGGGGAGAGTGACGTGCGCACATTCGTTCACCTGGTACTTCTGGTCTGCGGCGTAGCCGTGGCCGTGGGTTCGTTCATGTCCGTTCTGTCTGGGGTACGCCCCGGCAACGTCCGGTTGGAAGAACTTCGGGACGGATTCGGGGACGTCGGCTCCCTCGCCCAGTTGGGTGATCAATCCGTGACGTTCTACCGTTCGATGGCGGTCGTGCTTCTCGGTGCCGCTGTCTTGATACTCGTCGCGGCGCTGTTCGGGTCGCGGATCGCAGCGTGGCTGGGAATCATCGTCGGCCTGGGCGCCCTGGGAACGTTCTACTACCGGGTGAACGACGAGTTCGACAATCTCGTCCGAGAGAGCTACTCGACGGTTCTGACCAACCAGACGGGTTTCATCCTGGTAGCCGGTGGCCTGGTGCTGGCTCTTCTCGCCTGCCTGGTTCCTCGGGACAAAGTTCACTAAAACACCTTCTGGCAACCTGAGGGTTACCGGCAGCGTAGATCTTCACTACTCTCTGGACCAGTCGGGTACTGACGGCAGTACCCCGAAAGAAGTAAGGGCACCGATGGCATCGCTCGACGACCTCCTCACTCACATCCCGATCGACCAGATCGCGCAGCGACTCGGCGTGGATCAGGCAACCGCCGAATCGGCGGTCAGGTCAGCTCTCCCTACACTTGTCGGCGGCCTCGGCGCCAACGCCCAGGACCCGTCGGGGGCCGCGTCGCTGACGAGCGCCCTCGCCTCCCACGCCAACGCCACGATCCTCGACGACGGTGTGGACATCTCCAAAGTCGACACCCAGGACGGGCAGAAGATCGTCTCGAACATCTTCGGCAGCAACAGCGATCAGGTCGCCAGCACTCTAGGTAGCGTCGGCGGCGGTAACGACCTGGTGAAGCAGCTTCTTCCGATCCTGGCACCCATCGTGCTGGCCTACTTGGCCAAGCAGTTCACCGGCGGCGGAGCCCCGGCCGGGGCGCAGGCATCGGGTGGCTCCGGTGGCGGCATCGGAGACTTGCTCGGCGGACTCCTCGGCGGCGGCAACTCCGGTGGCGGCGGAATCGGCGGTGCACTGGGCGGACTGCTCGGCGGTTCCGGCGGTGGCATCGGAGACCTCCTCGGCGGATTGCTCGGCGGCGGAAAGAAGTAATACCCCGAAGTGAACAGGTGACGGTGAACCCGATCGTTCACCGTCACCTGCCGCTCGTCGTCCGTCGTTCGGATCGGAACATCATCACAGTCAGAACCAGAGCCACCGCCAGGAGCGAGCCGACAAACGTGCTCACCCCGATCCAGCCGAATCCGCTGTAGGCCAGACCGGCGAGTGCGCCCGCCACCGACGAACCCGCATAGTAGGAAAAGAGATACAGTGCGGACGCCTCCGCCCGGTGATGCTTCGCGCGCCTGCCTACCCAACCGCTCGCCACGGCGTGCGCACCGAAGAAGCCGCCGGTGAAGAGCAACATTCCCATCAGCGTCAGCGCCAGAACATCCGGGATCGTCAGCACCAGCCCGACGCCGGCCACCACCACCGCGCCCAGGAGAACCCGTCCGCGCCCCAGCCGATCCGACGCCGCGCCCGCTGCGGCCGAGGTATAGGTGCCGGCGAGATATATCACGAACACCATCCCGACCACCGCTTCCGACAATCCGAACGGTGCTGCGCTCAAACGGAATCCGATGAAGTTGTAGACGGAGACAAAACCACCCATCAGGATGAAACCGAGCGCGAAGAGAATGCGTAGCGACGAATCAGACAGGTGTTCACGAAGATTGGTGAAAATCTTCGACGGCGAAACGGCCTGCGGGTGGAAAAATCGTGACCGCGGCAACGTCCGAACCATGACGAGCGCAAATACCAGCGCGAGTGCGGCTGCGGCGCTCATCGCCCACCGCCACGAGCTGACGTCGAGCACCGCCGACGGTATCAATCTGCCGACGAGGCCACCGATCGTGGTACCGGCGACGTAACGCCCCATCGCCGCCCCGAGATCGTGTGGATGGATCTCCTCCGCCAGATATGCCATTGCCACTGCTGGGATTCCGGCGAGCGCAACTCCCTGCAGAGTGCGTCCGACCAGCAGCACTTCGACGGTGGGACTGAGTGGGAGTAAGAGTCCGATCAGCGCCGACGCGAGCGCGGACGCGATCATCACGCGCGTCCGCCCGAACCGCTCGGACAGCGAGCTTGCCGGGACGATCGCCAATGCCAGCATTCCGGTGGTCACGGACACCGACAGCGCGGACACCGTCGGCGAGACGTCGAATCCGTCAGCCAAGGCAGGTAGCAGGGCCTGCGCGGAGTACATCGAGATGAACGTGGTCAACCCGGCAGCGAACAGCGAGAGAGTCACCGTCCGATATCCGGGTGATCCGCGCCGATGCGGGGCCACCACGTTCGCGTCGATTGTCGATCCAGTACTCATCCGGCACCTCCGGACTGGATCTTCTCGCACTGGTGCTGCAATGAAAAATGCATGAACGTTCCCGTTCATATGCGTCAGAGGCATATAGCGTGGAACGATGATGTTGACCGACGATCTCGAGTGGTTCGTGATGCTCGCCGAAACCCAGCACGTCACTGCGACGTCGGACATGACCCGAATCTCACAACCCACGCTCTCCCGGAAACTCGCCCGGCTGGAGAAGCAGATCGGAGTACCTCTCTTCGATCGCCACGGACGTCGACTCACGCTCAACGCCTACGGCCGAATCCTCTACGACCACGCCAAACCTGCCCTCCGCTCCCTCACCGCCGCGCAGAACTACATCGAGGCCCTCGCCGGCCCGAACGGCGGCACCGTTCGTCTGGATTTCCTCCATTCCTTCGGAACGTGGCTGATCCCACGGATGCTCCGCAACTATCGCGCCGACCATCCGGGCGTGCATTTCGAACTCCACCAGGACGCCGCAGCACTACTCGGGGAGCGGGTTGCCTGTGGTCGATCCGATCTTGCCGTCGTCTCCCCCGAACCCCGAAGCGCTCACCTGTCGTGGGCGCCGATAGCCGTACAGACCCTCGCCCTCGCCGTCCCGTCAGACCACAGGTTCGCCACGGCTGCGACCATCGACCTGATCGACGCGGCCGACGAATCGTTCATCGGAATGCACGAGAATTTCGGGATGCGACGAATTCTCGACGAACTCTGCGCAACAGCAGGATTTACCCCTCGGCTCGTGTTCGAGAGCAGCGAACTGGCCACGATCGGCGGGCTGGTGTCCGCCGGACTCGGCGTCGCCGTCATGCCGGTGCAAGTTCCCCCGCTCTGGCCGGACGGAGTCGTGCACGTTCCCATCACCGGCGCAACGCGCGCCATCGGCCTGGTCTGGCCCACGAACCGGACCCTGTCGGTCCCGGCCGAGCAGTTCCGGGCGTTCGCATCCACGACCGAATGGACGTGAACGACAGGCACCGCGACGCCTGCGCACGTATCCTCGACAGTCGAGCGTCGACGTACGCTCCAATTAGCCGGCTATGATCCGGTAACTGTCACGACCCGGGGGGGAAATCATGACCGACAACTCAAACCTACGGTACCGTAGGGTAGGTCCGAGGCGGGCAGTCACTCAATCTGGAGGCAAGCAATGACGAGGATTCTGACGCAGCTGGAGCTGCTTCGAGAATTGCAGCCCGTTGCCGAGGACAACGTCAACAGACACCTCTCCATGGCAAAGGAGTGGCACCCACACGACTACGTTCCGTGGGACGAAGGACGCAACTTCGCCGCAATGGGGGGCGAGGACTGGGAGATCGGGCAGTCTCAGCTCGGCGAGGTGGCCCGCGCCGCGATGATCACCAATCTGCTGACCGAGGACAATCTGCCCTCGTATCACCGCGAGATCGCCGAGAACTTCTCCCAAGACGGCGCCTGGGGCACCTGGGTCGGCAGATGGACCGCCGAGGAAAACCGGCACGGCATCGTCATGCGTGACTATCTGGTGGTCACCCGTGCCGTGGATCCCGTCGAACTCGAGCGCTTCCGCATGGAACACATGACCAACGGCTACAGCGCGCCCGTCGCCGACGGCGATGTCGGTCTACTCCACTCCGTCGCGTACGTGACGTTCCAGGAACTCGCCACGCGGGTCAGTCATCGCAACACCGGCAAAGCGTGTGCCGAACCCGTGGCGGACAAGATGCTCCAGCGAATCGCTGCCGACGAGAACCTGCACATGATCTTCTACCGAAACATCTGTGATGCGGCTCTCGATCTGGCCCCCGACCAGGCGCTGACCGCCGTCTCCAACATCGTGCAGAACTTCCAGATGCCCGGCGCGGGCATGCCGAACTTCCGCCGCAACGGCGCCTTGATGGCCAAGCACGGAATCTACGATCTCCGACAGCACCTCGACGAGGTCGTCTGGCCCGTCCTGCGTAAATGGAAGATCTTCGAACGCAACGATTTCAGCGCTCTGGGTGAAAACAAGCGCGAGGAACTTGCCGCTTTCCTGGAAACCCTCGCCGCCCAGGCGACCAAGTTCGAGGAGCAGCGCGACCGCATGCTCGCCCGCGAAGCCGCCAAGCGCGAACAGCAGGCCTCTTAGAATTACCCGCTATTGTGTGCCCGGTACCGGATTCGGTGCCGGGCACACCCCGTTGTCACAAACATTTGTCCAGAGGTAGTCATGTCATCCCTGCGTATAGGTTCACTCGAGCTGCACAGCCCCGTCGTGCTCGCCCCCATGGCGGGCGTCACCAACGTGGCATTCCGCACGCTGTGCCGTGAACTCGAACTCCAACGAGCCGGCAGTACGTCAGGCCTGTACGTCTGCGAGATGGTCACCGCCCGCGCACTGGTCGAACGCCAACCCGCCACTTTGCACATGACCACCTTCGGGCCCACCGAGACACCGCGATCCCTGCAGCTCTACACCGTGGATCCGGACACGACCTACGCCGCGGCCAAGATGATCGTCGACGAGAACATGGCCGACCACATCGACATGAACTTCGGTTGCCCCGTCCCCAAGGTCACCCGCAAAGGCGGCGGCTCCGCCCTCCCCTACAAGCGTCGACTGTTCGGCCAGATCGTCGCTGCCGCGGTACGCGCCACCGAAGGCACCGACATTCCGGTGACCGTCAAGATGCGCATCGGTATCGATCCCGAACATCACACCCACCTGGACGCGGGACGTATTGCCGCAGCCGAAGGCGCGGCCGCCGTCGCGCTGCACGCCCGCACGGCATCGCAGCGCTACTCCGGTACGGCGGACTGGAACGAGATCGCCCGGCTCAAGGAACACGTCACCGATGTCCCGGTACTCGGTAACGGTGACATCTTCGACGCCGCCGACGCCGCTCGCATGATGGACCAGACCGGGTGTGACGGCGTCGTCGTCGGACGCGGCTGCCTCGGCCGCCCCTGGTTGTTCGCCGAACTCAGCGCCGCACTCAACGGCAATCCCATTCCCACCCCTCCGACGCTCGGTGAGGTCACCACGATCGTGGCCAGGCACGCCCGGCTGCTGGCCGACCATCACGGCGAGATGAAGGGTTTGCGTGAACTGCGCAAGCACGTCTCCTGGTATCTGCGCGGATTCCCCGTGGGCTCGGACCTGCGAGTGGCGATGGCGTTGGTGAGCACACTCGGCGAGCTGGACGATCTCCTCGGCCAACTCGACCATGACGTGCCGTTCCCCAAAGACGCGGAAGGCCCTCGTGGCCGTCAAGGTTCACCAGGCCAGGTGGCACTACCCGACGGCTGGCTCGACGACCCGGAGGACGATCTCGTTCCGGTCGGTGCGGACATGATGCACTCCGGCGGCTGAACACACGCCGCCCACGGGCCTTGTCGGGTGAACATCTCGGGATTGCCCAGTAACATAGCCGCAGCTTCACAACACGGCCGCAGCTTCGTCGGCGTCTCCGCCGGCACCGAGCGCGCACGTGAACGAATAACGAACAGTCGACGACGGGACAGGTTGCATCGGTGGGTGACGATCACGACTCGGGCCCGTCGCAGCCCGAGAGCCGAGCGCCGTGGGAGCGCCCGTTAGCTGATCAGCGCTATCGCCGAGCCCGATCGTTGCGCGCTCAGGGGTCTCCGAAAGCTCCTCGGACGCCGCCGCCGCCACCACCCCCGATGCCGCCGTTGCCCCTGACTCCGCAATCTCGAGCGTCCGAGCCCCACGACGCCGACCCCACCGACGAGGCCGTCTCCGTCGCCGAACTGGTCAAACGCGTAGCCGACCGACCACCCTCTCGCGAGAACGTCAGCTCTGCCGAACTTCGACGTCGTGCGCCCGCAGCACCGACTGCCGCCGAATGGACAGCTTCGAACCAGCCGGACACCGCTGCTCCGCACACCGTCGCCGACGCCGGTGGCACCCGCCTTGCCCAGAGCAAGATCCGCCGTCGGAAACGAATGAAACTGGCCGCCAGAACAGCAGTGGCATTCGCCGCGGTCATGGCGCTGACGTTGACCGGGGTCGTCTGGGGTTACCTTCGCACCACCGAAGGAAAATTCGATCAGATCGCCGCGCTGGACACGGACTCCGACGACATCGTCGACGCGCTCGGACAACTCGGAGACGAAACGTATCTCATCGTCGGCACCGACACTCGCGCCGGAGCGAGCGGCGAAGTCGGTGCCGGAACCGTCGAGGACGCCGAAGGCGCCCGCGCCGACACCGTCATGCTGGTCAACATTCCCGCAGACCGTAGCCGCGTCGTCGCCGTGTCCTTTCCACGTGACCTCGACGTCGAGCGCCCGACCTGCCAGGGCTGGGACAACGACGCCGGCAAGTACACGACCGACACGTATCCGTCGGCGAGCGGCGACAAACTGAATGCAACGTACGCCCTGGGTGGACCGAAATGCCTGGTCAAGGTGATTCAGAAGTTGTCCGGATTGAAGATCGGTCACTTCGTCGGAATGGATTTCGCCGGATTCGAACGCATGGTGGACACGGTCGGCGGCGTGGATATCTGCTCTCCCAGTCCCATCGAGGACGGAATACTCGGCACCGTGCTGGCCAGCGGGGGCAATCAAACCCTCGACGGTCGGACCGCCCTGAACTACGTCCGCGCGCGGCACGTGGACACCGAGGGCAACGGCGACTACGGGCGGATCACCCGACAGCAGAAGTTCCTCTCGGCTCTGCTCCGGTCGGCATTGTCGAACAACGTCCTCCTCAATCCCGGCAAACTGAACGGATTCATCAACGCGTTCACCAGTGACACCTTCGTCGAGAACATCGACACCAAATCCCTCGTCGTCCTGGGCCGCTCCTTGCAGAATGTCGACGCCGGCGCGGTCACGTTCTTGACCGTGCCGACGGACGGAACCAACGACTGGGGAAACGAGATACCTCGCACGAGTGAGATCAAAGCCTTGTTCCAGGCGATCATCGACGACGACCCTCTACCCGGCGAAGATCGGGACACCTCCGAGGACACCCGCGAGGACACCTCCGAACAGGCATCACCTGCGCCGCCTTCCACCTCCGTGTCGGCGATGAGTGCGTACAACATCTCGGTCGACGTCTCGAATGCTTCGGGTATCTCCGGCCTCGCACGAACTGCAGCGGACAATCTGGCCAACTACGGATTTCACATCTCGACGGTGGGAAATTTCAGCGCGATCACCGGAGTCGCCAACAGACCGTCCGTCGGCACCGTCGTTCGCTATGCGGCAGGCTACGAGTCCGAGGCCGCGACCGTTGCATCCGCGATCCCCGGGTCGACTCTCGTTCTGGCACCGAGTATGGGCGAGATGATCGAGGTAGTCGTCGGAAGTGATTTCACCGGCGACGTGGTTCAGCCGGCCGGTGCCGGAGTGTTGCTGACCGCGAGCCCGACCTCGGTCGATACGAGCGCTGCGACGGTTCTGCCGGCAGATTTGGCGAGCGTGAATGCAGGCGACACCACCTGCGCGTGAGAACGGGTTCATTCACCTCTCGTTCACCTGTCGCTTGTGAGGTGGTCGTACTCGACCCGTAGTCTTTGGCCTCATGCGCGTCGCTTACAACGAACAGATGACCGAGCTTGCAGACTCGCTCGGCGAGATGGCGGGACTGGCGGGTGTGGCCATGGAGCGTGCCACCCAGTCCCTTCTCCAAGCTGACCTGTCCTTGGCTGAGCAGGTTATCGGCGATCACGACAAGATCACCGAACTCAGCACTATCTGCGAGGAACGCGCCTTCGCGTTGCTCGCCCTACAGGCCCCAGTTGCCGGCGATTTGCGATCGGTCGTCAGTGGCATTCAGATCGTGGCGGACATCGATCGAATGGGCGCGCTCGCCCTGCACGTCGCCAAGATCGCTCGCCGCCGCCACCCGAACCACGTCCTTCCGGAAATCGTGAACGGATACTTCGCGGAAATGGGACGTATCGCCGTGTCCATCGGGGCTGCGGCAAAGCTCGTTCTCGAAACCCGCGACCCCGAGCGTGCCGCTCGTCTGCGGGAAGAGGACGAGGCCATGGACGATCTGCACCGACATCTGTTCACCGTCCTGATGGACCGTGAGTGGAAGTACGGTGTCGCTGCGGCTGTCGACGTCACCCTGCTCGGACGCTTCTACGAGCGGTTCGCCGATCACGCGGTCGAGGTCGGACGCCGTGTCATCTTCCTGGTGACCGGGAAGCTGCCCGAAGAACCGGAGTCCATCGAGAAGGCGGACCGACTCACCGCGTACCCGGAGAACTGATTCGTCCCACTCGACACCGAAGGCGACCGCGCAGGCAGCGCGGTCGCCTTTTTCCATCTCACGCGAGCGGCCGGCGGTGACGCGGCCGGGTGGACGCCGTGGCACCCGGTGGCGGACCACCGGACCGGATCCCGTCTGGCCGGCAGACGACTGCGCCCCGCGGCCGGGAATCGGAGGCGGGGCGCAGTGTCTGTCGAGCGGGGTTCAGCCGAAGCGACCCGAGATGTAGTCCTCGGTTGCCTTCTGCGTCGGGTTGGAGAAGATCTTCTCCGTGTCGTCGATCTCGACGAGCTGACCCGGCTTGCCGGTGGCCTCGAGATTGAAGAACGCCGTCTGATCGCTCACGCGGGCAGCCTGCTGCATGTTGTGCGTGACGATGACGATGGTGAAGTCCTTCTTCAGTTCGGTGATCAGATCCTCGATCGCCAAGGTGGAGATGGGGTCGAGGGCCGAGCACGGTTCGTCCATCAGGAGGACGTCCGGCGAGACCGCGATGGCCCGCGCGATGCACAGACGCTGCTGCTGTCCACCGGAGAGCCCGCCGCCCGGCTTGTCGAGCCGATCTTTGACCTCGTTCCACAGGTTCGCGCCGCGCAGCGATCGCTCGGCCACCTCGTCGAGGCGCTTCTTGTTGCGCTCGCCCTGCAGCTTGAGTCCGGCGACGACGTTGTCCTTGATGGACATGGTCGGGAACGGGTTGGGGCGCTGGAACACCATTCCGATGGTCTTGCGAACACCGACCGGGTCGACACTCGAACCGTAGATGTCCTCGCCGTCGAGCAGCACCGAACCTTCCACGCGGGCACCGGGGATGACCTCGTGCATGCGGTTGAGGGAACGAAGAACTGTGGACTTGCCGCAACCGGACGGGCCGATGAACGCGGTGACGCTCCGGGGCGGGACGGACAGGCCCACATCTGCGACGGCGTGGAATTTGCCGTAGTAGATGTTGACGTCCTTGAGATCCAGACGCTTGGCCATTACCGGCTCCCTACTGAGTGGTTCGCTGAATGAGTCTGTAGTTCAACTGTGAACGTGAATTGTGTGCGTGTCACTTGCTGCGCACCTGAGCGAAGTGGCCGATCGCCTTGGCCGCGATGTTGAGGATCGCGATCAGCAGGATCAGCGTCAGGGCTGCGCCCCAGATGCGGTTGGTGCCGGCGTCGGTGGGATTGTTCATCTCGGCGACCATGACGGACGGCAGGGTGCCCATCTCGCCGTTGAAGAGGTCGAAGTTGATGAACGGTGCGTAGCCGACGAGGATGAGCAACGGTGCGGTCTCACCGAGCACGCGGGCCAGTGCCAGCATGACGCCGGTGATGATGCCCGGCAGTGCGGTCGGCAGAACGATTTTCGCGATGGTCTTCCATTTGGGAACACCGAGTGCCCACGATGCCTCGCGCAGATCCATCGGCACGATGCGCAGCATTTCCTCGGTGGAGCGGATGACGACCGGCACCATCAGGAGCACCAAGGCGAGCGAGACCGCGAAGGCGGACTTCGGGAAGCCGAAGGTCGCGATCCACAGGGCGTAGATGAACAGCGCTGCCACGATGGACGGAACACCGCTGAGGATGTCGACCATGAAGGTGGTGAGCTTGCCGAGTTTCGACTTACGGTCGGCGTATTCCACCAGGTAGATGGCGACGAAGATGCCGAGCGGGATGGAGAAGATCGCGCACACGATGCCTTGCATCAAGGTGCCGATCAGGGCGTGATAGACGCCGCCCCCGGACGCGGATGCGGTCAGACCGCTCAGCGAGTTCGTGAACCACGTGGCGGAGGTGACGGCGGGCAGCCCCTTGGCGATGACCGTGTACAGCACCCAGACCAGCGGGACGAGTGCGACGAGCACGGCCAAGCTGACCAGCACTGTCGCCGCGACGTCGGTGATCCGGCGACGGGTACCGACACCCTGGAAGGTGGGTCCCTTGACCGGCTTGTCCAGTGTGGTGGTCATGAGTCCTTCTTTCCGGCGATCACGGCGCGAGCCGCTGCGTTGACGACGAAGGTCAGCACGAAGAGCACCAGACCGGCCGCGATGTACGCACCCGCCTGGATGTCGTTGTTGAACTCCGCGTATCCGAGGGCGATCTTGGAGGCGATGGTGGAGCCGCCGTCGAACAGCGACCAGCCGAAGGCCTGCGAGGTGGTGCGCAGGATCAGGTACAGGGCCATCGTCTCACCGAGCGCGCGTCCGAGACCGAGCATCGAACCGCTGATGTATCCGGACTTGCCGAACGGAATGACCGTCGTACGAACAACTTCCCAGCGGGTGGCGCCGAGAGCGAGCGCGGCTTCGATCTGGGCGCGCGGGGTCTGGATGAACACCTCGCGGGTGACGGCCGTGATGACCGGCAGGATCATCACGGCGAGCACGATGCCTGCGGTGAAGATGGTGCCGCCACCGGTGATGGAACCGCTGCCGTCCGCAAAGAGCGGAAACCAGCCGAGGGTTTTGTTGAGCCACACGGCAATCGGCGTGATGGCAGGCGCGAAGACGAGCAGGCCCCACAGTCCGTAGACGATGGACGGCACCGCCGCGAGCAGATCGATCGTGTACGAGAGCGGCTTGGTCAGCCACTTCGGGGAGTACGACGTCAGGAAGATCGCGATACCCAGGGCGATGGGCATCGCCAGCACCAACGCGAAGAGTGAGACGAGGACCGTGACCTGAAAAAGATCCAGGACGCCGAATGCCATCTCGTTGATTTTCTGGGTGACCCATTCCCGACTGGTCAGGAAGTTCGCCTGGTTCCGGCTCAGTGCCGGGACGGCCCGCCAGATCAGGAACGCGCCGATGGCGGCGATGACGACGGTGATGAAGATGGCCGAACCCGAAGCCAGGGAGCTGAAGATGCGGTCGCCCGGTCGGGTCACCGTCTTCGATTCGCCGGTCAGCGGACCGTCGCCCTTCGGCGACTGGTCGGTGGCGGTGGCCTTGGTGGAAGTAATCGTGTCCTCCGTGGTGGTGCCGTTCGGACCGCCCACCCCGGCTCCGCTGGATGCAGAGCCGGGAGAACGAGTTGTCGAGGTGATGGGCGCATCGCTCATGAGCGCTCGAATTCCTTCACGTCTGAATGTAGATTCATGGGCGTGTCCGCACGAGTCCGCGGGTCAGTCAGCTCAGCCGATGGCCGAGATCGACGCGTTCAGGCGGTCTTTGACGTTCGCGGGCAGCGGGACGTAGCCCTGCTCGGCGAGATCGGCCTGGCCCTCGTTTGCCGCGCTGGTCAGGAACGACTTCACCGCTGCGGAGGTGTCCGCGTCGTAGCCCTTGGAGCAGACGATCGAGTAGGTGGCGAGCACCAGCGGGTACGAGCCGGCATCACTGGTCTTGAAGATCGAGTCCAGGTCGAGGGTCAAATCGCCTGCGGCATCGGACTTGAACTTGGCCTGCGAAATCGACTTGGCGGCAGAATCATCGGTCAGCGCGACAGCTTCGGATCCGGTGTTGACCTCGGCGATCGACAGCTTGTTCTGATCGGAGAAGGACTTCTCGACGTACGTGATCGAACCCGGCGCGGTGGACACGGCCTGTGCTACTCCGGCTGAACCCTTGGCGCCCTCACCGACGCCACCGGTGAAGTCTGAGCCGGCGCCGGAGGTCCAGGCACCGTTGGATGCTGCGGCCAGGTACTTCTGGAAGTTGTCCGTGGTGCCCGACGAATCGGAGCGGATGACGGGGGTGATCTTCTCGTCCGGCAGCTTGGCGTCGGAGTTCAGTGCGGCGATGGCCGGGTCGTTCCAGTTGGTGATGCCGCCGTTGAAGATCTTCGCGAGAACCTCGGCGTTCAGGACCAGCTTGTCGACGCCACTGAGGTTGTAGGCGACCGCGATGGGGCCGAAGACGAGGGGAAGGTTCCAGGCTTCGCCGCCGACGCAACGCTCCTTGGCCTTGTCCGCCTGCTCGTCCTTGATAGCGGAGTCGGAACCGGCGAAGTCGATCTGGCCGGCGATGAACTGGGTGCGCCCGTCACCGGAACCGCTGGGGTTGTACGCGACGTTGACCGTCTTGCCCTTGGACTGACACACCGCGATGTACGTCGCGACGAACTGGTCCATGGCGTTCTTCTGGGCCGAGGATCCAGCCGCGGAAAGATTGCTCTTGCCGTCGCAGCTGGCCGTCGATGCCGAGGTGTCCACGCCACTCGACGACGCATTGTTGTCACTGCCACATGCGGCCAAGGTCATCGCACCTACGGCCACTACGCCGAGCAGGGCACCACTGCGCTTGAGATTCACCGAAAATCCTCCGGAAGTCGCTACCGCCACGCCCTGATCGGGAGGCGACATGAGATGCGGGTGAAGCACACCCGTATCAGGCAACGCGGCGCTGCCCACAAGGAAAAGTAAGGGGGCGCGGTGTCCGTTTGGACCACACGTGGTGAACGGAAGGTGAACAGACCGGAGATTTATGTGTTGGTAAAGCCTTCAGGCGCGGGCGTATGCCATGTCGACGTGGAATCGGTCGAAACCGAGCCTGTCGTAGGTATGCAAGGCCGCGGTGTTGTCACCCTCGACGTAGAGCAGCACCGTGGCGAGACCGCGGTCCCGCAGATAGTGCAGTCCGGCCAGAGTCAGGATTCGCCCGAGCCCCTTTCCCTGAGCGGCCGGGTCGATGCCGACGACGTAGACCTCCCCGAGTTCGGGGTCGTCGCCTTCCGGCGGGTGCACCTTGGTCCAGTGGAATCCCAGCAACGTGTCCGGATCGGCGGCATCGAAGGCGAGGAACAATCCGGCCGGGTCGAACCAGCCTTCGCCGGTGCGTTCGTCGATGTCGGCACCGGTCCAGCCACCCTGCTCCGGATGCCACGAGAACGCGGCGTTGTTGACGCGTAGAACCTCTGCATCGTCCGTCGAATCGGCGTAGGTGCGCAACGTGATCGAATCGGGAACGACGATCTCCGGCAGCGGCGGCGCCGCGAGCGGACGGCGGAGTTGAAGCAGCTCCCGCGCCGGGACCAGGTTCAGCGACTTGGCGAAACCTTCGGCGGCAGCGATGTTTCCGTGCGCCCAGATGCGGGTTCCCGGCCGACCGGCACCGAATACCGACTCGGCCAGAGCGGTGCCGACGCCTTCACGCCTGCGACCGGGGTCGACCACCAGTTCCGCCATGTCCGGATGCTCGCCGGAGCCGGCCTGCAACTGTGCATAGCCGATCACCGCCTCACCGTCGGCGGTGACGAAATGGCGAGCGTCGCCACGACCTGCCACTGCCTGCCTGCCCTGCTCGGACACCGGGGCTTTACCGTCGACTCCGGTCGCCCGGTCGATCAGGTCGACGACCTGTCGGGCGGTCTCCGGGCTCAACGACTCGGTCGCACTCATTCTCACATCACCGATCCGTCCGAGACGTCGTACTCGACGTCCTCATCGTCCTCGAAGTGCACGGGAACTACCGCGCCACCTTTGGTTCGGGTCGGTCGAACTGCCTTGTACCCGACATTGCGAACTGTACCGATCAAGGATTCGTACTCGGTGCCGAGCTTCGCCCGCAACCGACGGACGTGAACGTCCACCGTCCTGGTTCCACCGAAGAAGTCGTAGCCCCATACCTCCTGCAACAGCTGAGCGCGGGTGAACACCCGGCCGGCGTGCTGCGCGAGATACTTGAGGAGCTCGAACTCCTTGTAAGTCAAGTCGAGGGGCCGCCCACGCAGTCGTGCCGTGTACGTCCCCTCGTCGATGACCAGTTCGCCGAGCGTGATCTTGCCCGACGCTTCCGAACTGGCCACACCACCGCTACGCGCGACCAGCAGCCGCAATCGAGCGTCCACCTCCGCCGGCCCCGTACCGGGAAGCAGAATGTCGTCCAATCCCCAGTCCGCGTTCACTGCGACGAGCCCACCTTCGTTGAGCACCGCCACCACCGGGACCGCCGAACCGGTACTGCCGAGAAGCCGACACAAACCTCGGGCTGCAGCCAGGTCGGTACGCGCGTCCACGAGAGCCACATCAGCAGAGTTCGCCTCGAGAAGCGACGACACCTCCGTAGGCGCCGGTCGAACCGTGTGAGCCAGCAAAGCCAACGCCGGCAGCACAGCTTCCGGGTCGGGGTCGGAGGTGAGGAGGAGTAGCTCCACACGGCCTCCTATCTAGTAGCCCGCGCACCCGGTCGGGCGACGCTCGAGTAGTTCGACGCTTTCGGTCGGACACCACATTAGCGTGCCTGGTACCGGGGCCGTCGCGCAGAAGCCGGACGCGAGTCGGTCACAATGGTGGCGTGCGCAAACTGATCATCGGCATCGTCTTCCTTCTCGGCCTCGGGTTGGTCGCCGACTTCGGCGCCGCCGCGTACGCCGAGTACCGGGTTTCGCGCGAACTTCGCACCGGCGCGTCACTGACTGCCGACCCCGAAGTGACGTTCCACGGCTTTCCCTTTCTCACCCAGGCGCTCAACGGAAAGTACGAGGACGTCTACATCCGGGCGACGGGTGTGCACAGCAACATCGTCGGCGAAGTCACCGTCGAAGCCGACCTGCGCGGGGTGAAGGTGCCACTGTCGGATCTGGTCAACGGGAAGGTCACCCAACTGCCCGTCGACAAGCTGGACGGGCGAATGGGCATCAACGCCACTGACCTCGGAAAGCTACTGGACATCCCTGACCTGCAAGTATCGGCTCCTCCCGGGGACAAGTCCGACGGCACCGGCGGTAGCGGCGGTAGCGGAGCCAGCACGGCGGGGGCAGTCGTCCTCAGCGGCACGGTCGCCGTCGGGCCTGTCGAGACCGCGGTCAGCGTTCAGGCGAACCTCTTACTCGACGGCGATCAGGTGAAGATCGTCGCCAGTAACCTGTACTTCGGACCCGAAGGACAGGCCGACTTCTCGATCCCTGCAGTACTCGAGCCTCTGGTCCTGGGCATGTTCAGTTACACCATCGACCCCAAGTCGCTCCCGTTCGACGTCAAGCCGAGCCTCGTCTACGCCGAAGGCGGAAGAATAGTGATCGAAGGAAGCACTCAGAACACCGTCATCGATCTAGCGGAACTGCAGAACCGATGATCGGAATCACAATCCTCGTCGTCGCCCTGGTGCTCGTAGTCGCCGTCGGCTTCTTCCTGAAATCACGCAACGGTGCGGTCCGAGCGCGTCCCGCGACGGCACCCGGCACCTCGACCGACCGCCTGGCCCTGCTCCGCGGTGCGGGTGTGGAATCCGTCGGCGGCGGCCCGGTAGTGCTGCACTTCTCCGCCGACTGGTGCGGTCCGTGTGCTGCTGTCCGCCGTGTCGTGGGCCAGGTCGTCACCACGATGGCGAGTGCTCCGCGTCCACCGCTGGAGGTCGAACTCGACATCGACCACGAAGCTGCCCTCGCCCGCGAGATGAGTGTGCTTTCGCTACCGACCACCTTCATCCTCGACGGCGACCTGACCGAGCGATTCCGCGTGTCAGGGGTGCCGTCCGCAGGCGATCTCGAGGCTGCCCTGGTACCACTGTCCGGACCCTCCGAGCCAAAATCCGGGAATCCGGGGTAAACTCTTCGACGTGTCCTCCCGCCACGAGCTGATGCTCACCCGTCGCCGCGCAGTAGACCTGTGCCGCCTCGGTGGCTGTTGCTGTACTTGTTGCTGATCACCAGCCCTGTCAGGTCACCCTGACTGCGAGCTTTCGCTCACGTGATCGATACGCCGGGCCTTGCGGTCCGCGTTCTCGGCCCAGGCAAGCACCATGCAATCCAGCGCAGGAGCACACCGATGTCCACCAGCACACCCCCACTCGAACAAGTAGACGTTCGCGGGCCGCGCTTCGCGGCGTGGGTCACCACCGCAGTTCTCGTCATCACTCTCGTGCTGTCCACCTTTGCACCGATCGCCGCCGGAATCCTGCTCGCGCTGCAGGCCGTCGTCTTCGCGATCGGCGCCGCCCGCGGACCGAAAGCGAGCCCGTACGGGCAAATCTTCGGACAGCTGGTAGCTCCGAGAATCTCCCCGGTGAGCGAGCGGGAACCTGTTGCGCCGCTTCGCTTCGCGCAGTTGGTCGGTTTCGTCTTCGCCCTGGTGGGAACCGTCGGATTCTTCGCCGGTTCAGTGCTGGTCGGTGGCATAGCCACCGGGTTCGCGCTCGTCGCGGCACTACTCAACGCCGCTTTCGGCATCTGCCTCGGCTGCCAGCTGTACCCGTTCGTCGCCAGGTTCCGCCATGCCGAAACCACCGCGACTGCGTGAAAAGCCCTACCTCACAGTCTCTCCGAACAACGAACCAAGCAAGACCACCACTTCGAAAGGAACACCATGGCTCGCTCCGACGTCCTAGTCTCCGCCGACTGGGCTGAGCAGAACCTCACCGCCCCCAAGACCGTATTCGTGGAGGTGGACGAGGACACCAGCGCATACGACGGCGGCCACATCGAGGGTGCAGTCAAGCTCGACTGGCGCAAGGACCTCCAGGACGCCGTCCGCCGCGACTTCCTGAACCAGGAGCAGTTCTCGGATCTGCTGTCCGCCAAGGGCATCGCCAACGACGACACCGTCGTTCTCTACGGCGGCAACAACAACTGGTTCGCCGCCTACGCGTACTGGTACTTCAAGCTGTACGGCCACCAGGACATCAAGCTGATCGACGGCGGACGCAAGAAGTGGGAACTCGACGGACGCCCCCTCTCCAAGGATGCCGTCAACCGCGAGGCCACCCAGTACAAGGCCGCGACCCCCGACTTCTCGATCCGCGCATTCCGCGACGAGGTCATCGACGCCATCGGCAGCAAGAACCTCGTCGACGTCCGCAGCCCTGACGAGTTCTCCGGCAAGATCCTCGCGCCCGCGCACCTTCCGCAGGAGCAGGCTCAGCAGAAGGGCCACGTCCCCGGGGCCATCAACATCCCGTGGAGCACCACCGCCAACGAGGACGGCACCTTCAAGTCCGACGACGACCTTGCCAAGCTGTACGCGGACAAGGGCTTCGACGACACCAAGGAAACGATCGCCTACTGCCGCATCGGCGAGCGCTCGAGCCACACCTGGTTCGTGCTGCAGGAGATCCTCGGCAAGAACAACGTCAAGAACTACGACGGCAGCTGGGTCGAATACGGCTCACTCGTCGGCGCACCGATCGAATTGGGAGCCTGATCATGTGTGGAGCACCAACCCAGGGACAGACACTGCCTGCCGGCGTCGACGTCGAGAAGGAAACGGTCATCACCGGCCGTGTGCTCGCCGGTGACGGCCAGCCCATCGGCGGCGCATTCGTTCGTCTGCTCGACGGATCCGGTGAGTTCACTGCCGAGGTAGTGGCGTCCGGTACCGGAGATTTCCGGTTCTTCGCCGCTCCGGGCGAGTGGACCGTCCGCGCGCTGTCGAGCTCGGGCAACGGCACCTCCACCGTCGCGCCCGAGGGCTCGGGCGTGCACAGCGTGGACGTCACCGTCGGCTGAACGAAGAAGTAACCGACGAGGCCGATTGTCGGCCGTATCGGCCCCGCACCCGCTTGCAGGTGCGGGGCCGACGTCGTTCTCGACAAGTAGGTTCCCTCCCGATTTTTCCGGTCGATCGGCGCGGTCTAAGATGGCAGGCGTGGTCATCTTCTTCGAGGTACTTCTCGCACTCGCTTCCGTCATGATCGCTTGGTTCTCGGTGTACGTCGTGTACCGCTTGGTCACCGACGAGTCGTGAGTCAAGCTCCGGATTCAGAGTCCGACGCGCCATCGTCCGACGCGCCATCGTCCGACGCTGACGAGTCCGGCGCCGCACCCGCCGTTCGCCGTGGCAGCGGGGACGAGGCTGTCGCGATCGCGGTCGAGCGTTCCAAGTCGACGGCGTCTCTGAACATCCCGACGCTGCCGGATCTGCCGGTGCCCGAGGACACCGCAAATCTGAGGTTGGGCCCGGACATCAATCCCGAACTTCTAGCTCTTCTGCCCCTGGTCGGCGTCTGGCGCGGCGAAGGCGAAGGACACGGCGAGAACGGCGACTACCCCTTCGGACAGCAGATCGTCATCTCCCACGACGGCGGGCCTTACCTGGTTTGGGAATCACGCTCCTGGCGACTCGACTCCGAGGGCTCGTACCTCAGCCCCGATCTTCGGGAAACCGGCTACTGGCGTATGGGCGGTGACGGTATCCCGGGCAGCGTCAACCAGGAAGTCGTGGAACTGCTGCTCACTCACAGCTCCGGTGTCGTGGAAATGTACTACGGCCGGGCATTGACCCAGGCGTCGTGGGAGCTTGCGACGGACGTCGTGATCCGCAGCCAGTCCGGTGCACTGTACGGCGGCGCGAAGCGCCTCTACGGCATCGTCGAGGGCGGCGATCTCGCTTACGTCGAGGAACGCATCATGGCCGACGGTGGTCTCGAGCCGCGCCTGTCGGCGCGTCTGTCACGCTATATCGGCTAACTGTTCACTGGGTCCGCCGCATTCCACAGGTACGTTCTGAACAGGCGTTCCTGGACGTTTCTGTCGTCAGATCTACCCGTCGCGGAACGCAGTTCCAGAGCTACTGCGTTGAAGGATCGTCGACGCGGTAATGCGTCCGAACTCTCCGGTAATGCGACCCTGGTCTTCGGCTGGGAGGAAATGGAAGGGGCGGCGTGTCGAACCGCCACCGAGGTTCGGACCATCCTCGAACGAGGCTGATGGTCGGGACCTGATCCCTGCACCCGCTGCGCGCTTTTGTCAACCGCCGGGGGTTGACAAAGGCGCACAGCACAGGAGCGACCCCCGAGCCGTTCCGCCGTGTATGTGGCGGTCCCGGTCGGACTGATCGGGGGCTCGGGGGTCGGGTAACTGCCGGGGATTCGCCGGCCGCTGTCGCGGTAAGTGAATTCCGTCAGAGCTTGCGGCTAGCTGGCAGCCACCTCACGCGTCCGTCTGTACTTCAATTTCAGACCACCTCCTTCCTTGTGTACTGGCGAAGGTACTCCCCCTTCAACGAGTCGGCAACGTATTTTCGGCCGCTGTTCGCCCCACGCGTATCACCTGGTCAGCTCGGGTATCTTCGGGTAGTTGGTGCGTGACGATCATGACGGCGCGGCCGGAATCGAGCAGCGGGTCGTATCGGTCGAGGAGTCGGCGGAGCAACTCGTCGCCCGCTGCCGCGTCCAGGTGTTCGGTCGGCTCGTCGAGGAGCAGGATCTCTGCCGGTGACACCAGTGCCCGCGCCAGGAGCAGGCGTCGGCGCTCGCCACCGGACACGGCCCGCATTCCGCCGACGAGGGTGGTGTCGAGTCCGTCCGGCAGGTTCGCGAACCACTCCCCCAGCCCGACTGAATGCAGGACTTGCAGAGCGTCTTCGACTGTGAGGTCGCCGCGTGCGACACGAAGGTTTTCGAGGACGGACGTGTCGAAGAGGTGCGCGTCCTCGGCGAAATATCCGATGTGCCGGCGGAGTTCGGCCGGGTCGATGTCCGACACCGGGATGCCACCGACGGATACGTCGCCCTCGATCGCTGTCAACAACCCGGCGAGTGTCATCAGAGCTGAGGTCTTGCCGGCTCCGCTGGCTCCGACAACGGCGATTCGATCACCACAACCGAGTTCGAGCGAAAGCGGCTCGGTCACCGCGCCGCCCGGCCAGCCGGCGCGCATGTCAACTGCGGACACGGTTCCGTCTTCCGGCCACGCTCGGGTGCCGGCGGCGTCTTCGTCGGTGGCCTTGTCGAGAACCGCCATGATCCTGGTGGACGCCAGTCGTGCCTTGGTGAGTGCGGTCGCGGCTGCAGGCAGCGCCGCGGTGCCCTCGAACGCGGAGAGCGGCAGTAACACCAGGATGCCAAGGGCCATGGGCGACATGTCGACGGATCCGTAAAGGGTGATACCGATCAGTAACGATCCGAGGACACTGACCCCGATGGCAAGAGGTGTTGCCGCGGCGGCGAAGGCGCTGGGAACTGCGGCGCGGTCCGTGGCATCGATCACCGCGTGTTCGGCTCGCACCGCATCGGCGACGGCATTGTCGAGGCGTCCGGCCACCCGCAGTTCGGCGGCGTGATCGAGTGCCGTCACCGCGGTCTCGCTGAATTGTGCTGCGGAAGCGGCGCCGTCCGCCTCGGCGGTCTTCGCCGCGTGGGCCGACAGCCACGGCGCACCGATACCGGACACTGCGAGGGCGAGCGCCAGGATCACGGCTGCCGGGACGGAGATGAACAGCAGTACTCCCACGGCGGCGATCGACAGGATCGCCGATACCGCAATGGGAACAACCGCTTTCACGACGACGTCACCGAGTGCATCGACGTCGGCGCCGGTGCGTGCGAGCAGATCACCTCGCCGTAGGCCTGCGGCTGCGGCCGGGTCACCTGATGCGAGCCGCTGATACAGCCTGGCCCGGGCGGAGGTGGTGCCGCGCAACGCGACATCGTGCGTCGTGAGACGTTCGAGATAGCGGAACACTCCACGCGAGATACCCAGAGCACGTACGGCCACCACGGCAACGCTGAGGTCGAGTACCGGCGGCATCTGCCACGCGCGGGTGATCAGCCACGCCGACAACGCCGCCAGGGCCAGTGCGCTGCCCAAGGTGGCGGCCCCGGCTGCGACGGCCGCCAGTACTCGCCGTGGTTGCAGTTCGAGCAGGCTCAACGCCCGCAGCAGCGGATCAGTTCTCATGAGCCTGCACCTGCACGATCCGATCGGCGGCCGCGAGCACCATGGGCCGGTGCCCGATCACCAGGACGGTGTCGCCGCGCCGAGCGCGTGCCGCGAGAGCTGCCAACACTGCTCCTTCCGAGTCCGCGTCGAGGTGCGCGGTGGGTTCGTCGAGGACGAGGACGGGGCGGTCGGATGCAAGGACGCGGGTGAGCGCGAGCCGTTGACGTTGACCGAGGGACAGCCCGGTGCCGCCGACGCCGAGAACGGTGTCCAGCCCTGCCGGAAGTTCGGGCAGGACGGTATCGAATCCAGTTGCTGTAGAAGCAGATCTGAGGTCAGCTTCCTCGAGAGTTCCAGTGAGATCCAGATTCTCGCGGACCGTCCCGGGAACGAGTACCGGATGTTGTGGAAGCCAGGCGGTCTGCGCCCACCAGCGATCGGCGTCGAGGTCCGTCACGTCGACACCACCGACCGTGACCCGGCCGGTGTCCGGCCCGATCAGTCCGAGCAGCGCCGACACCGCGGTCGACTTTCCGGAGCCGTTGGGTCCGGTGAGGACGGTGATCTGCCCCGGCGCGGCGACGGCGGACAATCGGTGCGGCGCGGCCCCACCTCGTGAGGCGACGCTCAGCCCGCTGAAGACGATTTCGGCGCCGCGGGCGGTCACCGTTGCCGCACCGGGTACCGGGGCTTCCGCGTCGGCCTCGATGACCTCGAAAGCTTTCTCCGCAGCTGCCATTCCGTCTTCGGCAGCGTGGAACTGGGTGCCGACCGAGCGCAGCGGCAGGTACACCTCGGGGGCGAGGATCAGCGCCACTATTCCGGCTTCGAGTGCCATCTCACCGAAGACGAGTCGCAAGCCGATGCTGACGGCGACGAGCGCGACGCACAGGGTCGCCAATAGTTCGAGAACCATCGAGGACAGGAAGGCGATCCGCAGCGCCGACATGGTGGTGCGGCGATGGGAGTCGCCGAGTTCGCGTACTCGCTCGGCCGGTCCTTGCTGGCGTCCGAGGGCGCGCAGGGTCGGCAGTCCGGCGAGGAGGTCGAGAAGTTGCGAGGACAGCGTCGTCATCGAGGCCAGCGTCTTCTCCGACTTCCCCTTCGTCAGCAGCCCGATGAGGATCATGAAGATCGGGATCAGCGGCAGGGTCACGAAGATTATCACTGCTGACGTCATGTCGTGCAGCGCGATGACGAGCAGTGTGATCGGGGTCAGCGTCACCGACAGGATCAAGGCCGGCAGATAGCCGGTGAGGTACGGGCCCAGTCCGTCGACGCCACGGGTGAGGACGGTCGCGACCTCGTCGCGCCGCGGGTTCAGTGCGCGAGGGCTCATTGCCGTTGCGGCGGTGAGTACCCCGTCCTTGATCTCGGCCACCACTCGCGTCGATGCCCGGTGCGCGTACCGCGCCTGCAGCCAGGTCACTGCCACCCGCACTGCCACCGCAGCCGCGAGGATACCGAGCTCGGTGGTCCACGAAGACACCTCGACGGTTCGGGTGGTGATGACTCCTGCCAGCACCCGGCCGATCATCAGTGCGGTGACCACGACCGCCGCGACGTTGACGATCGACAGGACGACGGTGAGGGTCAGATATCCACGAGCAGAAGCGGAATGGCGCCACAGCCGCGGATCGATCGGCCCCCGGCGACGCTCCCGAGCGATGGGGGCGTCGCCTACCTCGATGGTCATTTCGCCCGCGCCGGCAGACCGATCGACGGCGGAATCTGCTTGGCGGAGATGCGTTGACGAAACACCCAGTACGTCCAACCCTGGTAGATGAGCACCACCGGAGTCATGAATGCAGCCGCCCAGGTCATCACCTTCAGCGTGTACGGACTCGACGACGCGTTCTCGATGGTCAGGCTCCACTCCGGGTTCAGCGTGGACGGCATGACGTTGGGGAACAGCGAGGCGAACAGCAGCACGACGGTGGCGATGACGGCGACGGTGGTCAGGACGAATGCCCAGCCTTCCATCTCGGCGCGGGTGAGGAACACGACACCGATCAGTGCGGCGGCAGCAGCGGCGACGAGCAGCCAGGTCCAGCCCTTGCCGTAGGCGAGTTGTGTCCAGAGGACGAATCCGCCTGCTACCGGGATTGCCGGGACGGCCAGCCGGGCAGCGAGCTTGACGGCGTCTTCGCGAATCTCGCCGGATGTCTTGAGCGCCAGGAACACCGCTCCGTGCAGGGCGAAGACGAGGGCGGTGGTCAGTCCGCCGAGCAGGGCGTAGGGGTTGAGAAGGTCGAAGAACCCCGAGACGACCTGCTTGTTCTCGTCGATCGCCACGCCGCGCACGATGTTCGCGAACGCCACACCCCACAGGACTGCGGGTACCCAGGATCCGAAGATGATGCCCCAGTCACAGCGACGACGCCAGGTGTCGTCGTCGATCTTGCCGCGCCATTCGATGGCGCAGATCCGAACGATCAAGGCCACCAGGATGATCAGTAGTGGCAGGTAGAATCCGGAGAACAGCGTGGCGTACCACTCGGGGAAGGCGGCGAACAACGCCCCGCCCGCGGTGATGAGCCACACTTCGTTGCCGTCCCAGACGGGGCCGATGGTGTTCAGAGCCGTACGTCGGCGAGTGTCGGCCGGAATGTCGCTGCCTCGCCCCACGATCGGCATGAGCATGCCAACTCCGAAGTCGAATCCCTCGAGGACGAAGTATCCGATGAAGAGTACTGCGACGAGCACGAACCATACTTCTTGTAGTCCCATGATCGCCTCCTAGTATGCGAACGAGAGTTGCTTGGGCTTGTCGGGGTCATCCGGCTCGTCGTGGTCGTTGTCTCCCGGTGGATGTTTGTCGTGTTCGAGTGGGCCTTCCTTGGCATAGCGCACGATCAACTTGAACCAGACGACACCCAGCGCACCGTAGAGGACGGTGAAGGTGATCAGCGATGCCCAGACCGTCGCCGTAGCGTGATCCGAAACACCTTGATCGACAGTGAGTCTGATCATGTCGACGCCGGTCGGGTTGGGATGCACCACCCATGGTTGACGGCCCATCTCGGTGAAGATCCAGCCGGCACTGTTGGCCAGGAACGGGGTGGGGATTGCGGCGATGCTGAGGATGCCGAACCACTTCTGATCCGGGATGCGCCCCTTTCGGGTTACCCACAGTCCGGCCAGTGCCAGTGCGGCGGAACCGCCGGCCAGGCCGATCATCGCGCGGAACGACCAGTAGGTGACAAAGAGGTTGGGTCGGTAGTTTCCCGGGCCGTAGTCGATCTCGGCCTGTTCCTGGAGTTGGTTGACGCCTTGGAGTTCGACGCCGGTGAACCTGCCTTCGGCGAGCCAGGACAGCACGTACGGCACCTTGAACACGTGCGTGACGCTGTCACAGTTGTTGTGGGTTCCGATGGTGAGGATGGAGAAATCCGGATCCATCTCGGTGTCGCACAACGATTCCGCCGAGGCCATTTTCATGGGTTGCTGCTCGAACATCAGCTTGCCTTGGACGTCACCGGTGTAGATGAGTCCGACACCGGCGAGGATCATGACGATGAGGGAGAACCTCGTGGCGGGGCGGAACATCGTGCGGGCCTCGGATTCGAGGTGCGCGGCCGTCTCGGCGTCGGCCGTCTTGGCGCGGCGCATGTTTCGCACCATCCACCAACCGCTGATGCCGGCCACGAAGGTGGCGGCAGTCAGGAACGCTCCGGCCACCGCGTGTGGGAAGGCCGCCAGCGCCGTGTTGTTGGTGAGCAGTTCGGTGATGCTGGTGAGTTCGGCGCGGCCCTTCTCCTCGTTGTAGACAGCGCCGACGGGGTGCTGCATGAAGGAGTTGGCGGCGATGATGAAGAACGCGGACGCGTTCACGCCGATGGCGACCAGCCAAATCGTCGCCAGGTGAACAAGTTTGGGCAACCTACCCCAACCGAAGATCCACAGTCCGAGGAACGTGGATTCGAGGAAGAAGGCAACGAGGCCTTCGAGTGCGAGTGGCGCGCCGAACACGTCACCGACGAATCTCGAGTACTCGCTCCAGTTCATACCGAATTGGAACTCCTGCACGATGCCGGTGGCGACACCGAGGGCGAAGTTGATCAGGAACAACTTGCCGAAGAACTTGGTGAGCCGGTACCAGTGATCCTTCTTGGTGATCACCCACATCGTCTGCATCGCCGCGATCATCGGAGCCAGTCCGATGGTCAGCGGAACCAGGATGAAGTGGTAGACGGTGGTGATACCGAACTGCCACCTGGAGACGTCCAAAGTATCCATTGACTACTCCGAGAGTAGGGCCCTGGGACAGGCTTGAGGGTGCGAAACGCGGGCAGTCGCTCGACCCCTGCGGACACGGTACTGCTGTCCGATTTGGACCGCAGGACTTTGCTACTACTTAATGTAGTAGCAAAGCGTCCGGAAACCTATTCCGCCTACTCGGTCGAATCCGAATCGATTGCACGGTCAACCAGTTCCGAGAATTCCTCGACATTCTTCGGTTCCGAGAGGGTCAGGCCGTCGAGCGTTCTCACCCGCGCCGCCAACGTGACACTGGAAACCAGCCACACCCCGTCGGCGGTGATCAAATCCGCAGGTCGAAGGGCTTCGTACCGGCAGTCGAAGCGCCGTCCACCCGCTACGTCGAACAGGGCCCGCTGCGTCGTCCCGATCAGGATGCCGTGCTCGGCGGGCGGCGTGATCAATGTCCGATCCCGCAACACGATCACCGAAGAACGTGGCCCTTCCAACACATTGCCCTCCGAACTGACGAAGATCACATCGTCGGCACCGGAATCGGCGGCGAATCGCAGGGCCGCCATGTTGGTCGCGTACGACAACGTCTTCGCGCCGAGCAGCTGCCACGGCGCTCGCTCGGACAGATCGATCGAGTAACCACGCTCGAGCGTGATCACCGAGACACCCGATTCGCGAGCGTGCTTCACCCGATCCGCCACCGGGCCGACCATGACGAACGACGTGGGGTCACCGCCACTCTCTCGCCCACGGGTGTACACCAGGCGCATCGCGCCCTCTGCCGAATCGCCCCATTCCTCGGCCGCCATCTCGATCGCCAGACGCCAGTCGTCGAGCACCGGAGCGGGCAGACCCAGCGCCCGCGCACTGCGAACCAGTCGACTCAAATGCCCTTCCACGACCCGCGCTCGACCGTCGCGAATCAACAACGTCTCGAAGACCCCGTCGCCACGCACCACCGACAGATCATCGGCGTGGAGAAAAGGAACGTCGGCGTCGAGCACCTTGTGATCAAGAGTCACCAATACGCGATCAGGCATGCCCTCAACCCTAACGATCCGCACCGCCTGCGGGGCCGCACTCGACCGCGACGGCGACCACACTCCTAGACTGGTGTGGTGGTCGACAACGCTCTTGTGCCCAACAGCCCACTTCTGACTTCCCCCGGCGCGGTCGCCGCCCCGGACGGTTCCGCAGACACCGGCGTCGCCTGGCATCACGGTGACCCGCTCGGTGAACAACGATCGGCCGAACGCGGCGCGGTGGTCGTCGATCGCAGCAATCGCTTCGTGATCGCCATTCCCGGCGACGAGCGACTGACCTGGCTGCACACCATCTCCAGTCAGCACGTCGCCGCCCTGCCCGACGGCACCAGCGCCGAGAACCTGAGTCTGGACGTCAACGGCCGCGTCGAGCATCACTTCGTCCAGACCGATCAGGGCGGAACCACCTGGATCGACACGGAAGCCGATCGCGGCCCCGACCTTCTCTCCTTCCTGAAGAAGATGGTGTTCTGGTCCAAGGCCGAGCCTCGCGACGGCAGCGAACTCGCGGTGCTCAGCCTCGTCGGGCCGGAATCCGAATCCGTTCTCACCACAACAGGCGTCGCCGTACCCGAGAAGATCTACGACGCGGTGGCGCTCACCGGCGGCGGTTTCGTGCGCCGGATGCCGTGGCCGACCGAGCACTCCTTCGATCTTCTCGTGCCTCGCGAAAACCTGGCAGCCTGGTGGACCACGCTCACCGGCGCCGGCGCCAAGCCCGCCGGAAGCTGGGCATTCGAAGCTCTGCGGGTGGAATCGTTGCGCCCGCGTATCGGCTCGGATACCGACGATCGCACCATTCCGCACGAAGTCCGCTGGATCGGCGGACCGGCCGAGCAGGGCGCAGTGCACCTGGACAAAGGCTGCTACCGCGGCCAGGAAACCGTCGCACGGGTTCACAATCTCGGAAAACCGCCGCGCCACCTCGTTCTCCTGCACCTCGACGGCAATGCCGACGAACTACCCGTTCCCGGCGATGCGGTCACCGCGGGAGGTCGCGCCGTCGGCCGCGTCGGCACCGTCGTCACACATCACGAACTCGGCCCTGTCGCGCTGGCCCTGATCAAACGCAACGTTCCCGCCGACACCGAATTACTGGCGGGCACCAGTGCTGCCTCCATCGACGCCGATTCGATCATCGAGGACAACGCACCCCAGGCGGGACGTGAAGCCGTCAACCGATTGCGCGGGAAGTGACCGGCGCCGTCGTTGCCGTCTGTGTTGTCCGCGACGAGCGCGACAGCGGCGTCAAGCGGGTTTCCAGAACTGCCATCGACAAGCGGGCCGTGCCCGGTCGAGTAGCCGTCGGCCGTCTCGGGCTCGGCGGCGACTACGTCTGTGACACCGAATTCCACGGCGGGCAATACCAGGCCGTCTACGCATACCAGTTGGACGAGGCACAGCGGTGGGCGACCGAACTGGGCAGAGAACTACACCCCGGCTGGTTCGGCGAGAATCTGCTTCTGAGCGCAATGAGCGTCACCGACGCCGTCGTCGGCGAGCGCTGGCACATCACCGGCCCAGATTCCGGCGATGTCCTCGAACTGGAAGTGACCGGCCCACGCACACCGTGCGGCACCTTCGGAGTGTGGTCGGGCGAGAAGCGGTGGGTCAAACGGTTCACCGAGCGAGCCGACGTCGGGGCCTATCTGAGGGTCAACCGCACCGGGACCATCGGGGCGGGCGACACCGTCACCCGCGTCCACGTGCCCGCGCACGGTGTCACGGTCAGGGATGTGTTCACCGCTACCGATCCGCAGAGACTACGACGCCTACTCGCCGGCCACAGCGATCTTGCGCCCAGCGTCGTCGATCATGTCACCGCGCGGATCGAGAGAGAGTCAGGAGCACGGTCGTGAGCATCGAACTGGTCGAGGTGGTTCGCTCGGGTTTTCGCGAATGCGTACATCGGGGGTCGGCGGTGATCGTGGACTCCGGCGGCGAGATCGTCGTCGCGGTCGGCGAGGTGCACACCCCGCTCTACCCGCGCTCGGCGAACAAGCCGTTGCAGGCCGTCGCCGCGCTGCGGCACGGCTTCGAGCCGATCGGACCGCAGGAGCTGGCGATCTCCGGGGCATCGCACTCCGGGCAGGCCGAACACATCGACTTGGTGGCCGGGATCCTGGAAAGACACGGCCTGCGCGCCGACCAGTTGCAGTGCCCGTCGGATCTGCCCACGAACCCACTCGCCCGAGCGGAGCTGATCGCGGCGGGTGAGTTGCCCAATCCGATCTACATGACGTGCTCCGGCAAGCACGCGTCGATGCTCGCGACGTGCGTCGTGAACGACTGGCCGCTCGCGTCGTACATGGAACCCACCCACCCTCTCCAGCTCGCGATTGTGCAGACTCTCGTCGACCTGAGCGGCGAGGAGGTCGACGAGCTCGGTATCGACGGCTGCGGTCTGCCGATCGTGCCACTGGCATTGACCAATCTGGCTCGCGCGTTCGGCCGGCTTCCGTCGGCCGCTCCCGGCTCCCCCGAGCGGGCGGTGGCCGACGCCTTCCGGGCGCATCCGTTTCTCGTGTCGGGTTCGGGTGCCAACGACGAGCGTCTGATGTCCGCGGTGCCGGGCTTGTTCTCCAAGACGGGTTACGACGGCGTCTACGCGGGCGCGCTGCCGGACGGCTCGGCATTCGCGCTCAAGATCGACGACGGCCACGAACGAGCGCTGCTGCCGTTGGCTGCTGCCCTCCTCGGTCGGATGGGGGTGGACTGGACCGAGGATCTGGCCGCGCTCGCGGCGGCGCCGGTGATCGGCGGGAGCACTCGAGTGGGCACCACCCGCGCAATTCCTGGAATCTTCTGACGGATTCGAACAATCTTCTGACCAGTTATCGCGGCATCCGTCCAGCTCGCGGGGGTAGTGAGAGCAAACAGACACGGCGAGCGGGCGTACGTGGAGGCGGAAGCGACTTTTCCACGCTAGAGTGTGTCTCAGGAAACTTACACACTCAAACGGGGCCGCCAAATTCCCCAGGCCGCCCCGCGAAAGCGCGAGGGGGTCAGCCATGGGCCGCGGCCGGGCTAAGGCAAAGCAGACCAAGGTTGCACGCGAATTGAAGTACAGCGTACCGACCACGGATTTCGACAGCCTGCAAAGAGAGCTCGCAGGTGGGTCGACCAACTCGCATCGGAGCAGTGTCCGATCGGACCAGACTTCCGATAGGGAAGGGCATTCGCGAGAGGACGACTACGACGACTGGCGGCGTTGACCGCGCACTGCCACTTTGCGCAGACTGAGAAATGAGGAAGAGCTGACCGCTCTTCCTCATTTTTGCGTACCTTTTTCACGATCTTGGTTACAGAGGCAAAAAAACTGCCCCGCCGGAGAAATCCGACGGGGCAGTTCTGTTTGGTCGGCCCGGCGACTCAGAAGCGCGGGTGATCTCCGGCGAGGAACGCGCGCTCGGCAGCGGCGTCGGTGGCCTTCTTGACGCTTCCCAGGGTCCAGCAGTCGATGTGGCGGGCGGTGAGCACGGCGAGGGCGCGGTCGACGTCCTCAGGAGCTACGACGGCCACCATGCCGACACCCATGTTGAAGGTCTGCTCCATCTCGGCGCGCTCGACACGTCCACGCTGGGCGATCATCGCGAAGACGGGAGCCGGGCTCCAGGTGCCGCGATCCAGCTCGGCGACAAGACCCTTGGGCATGACGCGAGCGAGGTTGTTGGCAAGTCCGCCACCGGTGACGTGGCAGAAGGTGCGCACGTCGGTCTCGGCGGCCAGTGCGAGGCAGTCCTTGGCGTAGATCTTGGTCGGCTCGAGGAGTTCCTCACCGAGGGTGCGGCTGAACTCGTCGACGTGAGCGGTCAGGCTCATCCGGTCGATCTCGAGCAGCACCTTGCGGGCGAGGGAGTAGCCGTTGGAGTGCAGGCCCGACGAACCCATCGCGATGACGACGTCGCCGGGGCGCACGCGGTCCGGTCCGAGCAGCTTCTCGGCTTCGACGACGCCGACACCGGTGGCGGAGAGGTCGTAGTCACCGTCCGCCATGATGCCGGGGTGCTCGGCGGTCTCCCCGCCCAGCAGGGCGCAGCCGGCTTGGATGCAGCCTTCGGCGATGCCACTGACCAGTTCGGCGACCCGCTCGGGGATGACGCGTCCGACGGCGATGTAGTCCTGCAGGAACAGCGGCTCGGCGCCGCAGACGACGAGGTCGTCGACGACCATGGCCACCAGGTCGAGTCCGACGGTGTCGTGCTTGTCCATGGCCTGCGCGACGGCCAGCTTGGTGCCGACTCCGTCGGTGGAGGCGGCGAGCAGGGGTTCTTTGTAGTCACCCTTGAGGGAGAACAGGCCGGCGAAGCCGCCGAGCCCACCCATGACTTCGGGGCGACTGGCCTTTTTGGCCAGTGGGGCGAAGAGTTCCACCGCCCGGTCGCCGGCGGCGATATCGACTCCTGCTGCTGCGTAGGAGGCGCCTGCGGTGCGGTGACTGTCCTCGGTCATCGGGTTACTACTCCAGCCTTGTATTTCTCGCGAGCACGTATTGCCCGTGCACAGGTACGTGGTTTGCAATCCTCGTAAGGTGCCGAAGCGTTCGACTCGAGATCCCGCAGCGCACACAAATGCCGACGATTACGCCCATACGCTACCGGACCGGCGTGCCGGACGAGACCTCGCGTACCGTCCTGCTCAGTTCTGCAGGCGTGCACCGATGGAAGCGTGCAGCGCTCGAAGGCTGTTCTGCCCTAGTGCGACGGTCTCCGATTCGATGTGTTTGAGCAAGTGCCCGTCGTGGACGACCTTCTCGCTGGACTGGATCAGGACCGTCCCGGATCCGGTGAAGTCGAACTGACGTTCCTCACCGGTGTTGGCTCCGAACATCGATCCGCGGACGGCACCGAGGAAGCTCTGCATCCAGTCGGCGTCGAAGTGATGGGACGGTGACGGGCAGTCGGCCCACCCGACCAGAGCTTGCGGATCGATCCGCAGCGGCGGCTCCGCGAACATCACCGGGCCGTTGGACGAGGCCAGGAATTTTCCGGTTCCCAACAACGTCAGGAAGCCGGGAACGATGGACTGCTTCAAGTCGAGGCTGGTTTCGAAGGCCAGAAGGTTCGCCGCCCGGATGGTCAGGTTGCCGTCGTCGAGATCGTAGGAGTTGATGTTGAATCCGCGATCGCCCAGGATCAGTTTTCCCTTACCGTTGGCGAGAACCCAGTCGTCGGCGTACAGGGGTGAGGAGAACCGTGCGGCCACGACGGCCGACATGCTGGTGCGTCCGAGCGGCTCGAAGGTGACGTGGCCGTAGTAGGCGATCATCGCGCCTTTCGAGGTGAACCACGGTTGCCCGGACATTTCGACGCAGAAGGCGTAGTCGTTCCCCGGAATGTTGTCGCCAGCGGGCAGAGTGGCCGGATTGTGAATGTCGATACCCATGCGTGGGCCCTCTCAGAACTTCTGCTCGGACGCCTGGACCCAGACGGTGCCGGTTCCGGTCAGCTTCAACTGGATGGACTCTCCCGAGCCCTTGCCGACGGCTTCGCGCCAGCCGACGTTCGCGGAGATGCCGACGTCGATGTGCCCGAGGTGGCACACGTACGCCTGCGGATCGACGACGACCTGCGGGTGTTGCGGCCCCACCGGCAGGGCGATGGTTCCGCCGTGCGAGAGAACCGCAACACTGCCCTGGCCGTGTAGTTGGGTGGTGAACAGCCCCTGGCCGGTCATCGCGCCACGGACGGCGCCGCGCATCCCGCCTTGCGACGTCAACGCCACGACGGAGCTCTGCAGGTAGCCGTCGTGGACGAGCAGTCGGTCGGCTTCGACGGTGAGACTGGACGAGCCGTCGAGTTCGATCACGTCCACGTAGAGTCCGGCGTGCCCGTAGAAGACCTCACCCTGGCCCTCGGCTGCCATCATCCTGGTGTGTTCACCGGACATCATGCGGCCGGCCATCGCGGCCATCGCGCCGACGTTCGGCATCGATCCGGGCCCACCGCCCGTACTGTGTGGAATAAATCGGACATTGCCGGTGTAGTAGAGCATCGCCCCGGTGCGGGCCAGCACATTCTGCCCTGGCCCGAGGATCGACTTCACGACCTTGCTGTTCACCTTGTCCAACGGCACGGCTCAGCGCTCCTCGGGTTGGATGTAGACGACACCGGAACCTTCGAAGCGAAGCGAGAATGCTTCACCGCTGCCGCCACCGATCGCAGACCGCCAGGTGACGTCGGTGACGAAGCTCTGGTTCAACTGTCCGCGATGGGCGACGAAGGCGTCCGGGTCCACGACCAGCGGGTACTGCGGGCCGACTTCGAGGGCGATGATCGGCCCGCCCTTCGAGAGCAGTGCGACTTCCCCGTTTCCGCTGACGACGGTGGTGAACAGGCCTTGCCCTGAACTTGCGCCGCGCAAACCTGCGAATTTGACGTCGGTGCGCAACTGTCCGGACAGCGCGAGCAACTGCGACGATTCCACGTGCATGGCATCGTCGACGAGTTCGACGATGGTGATGTCCTGGGCGTCCACCGCGAAGTAGACCGTGCCCTGGCCGCTGACCTCCATCAGCGACAGAGATTCACCGGTCACCTTCTGTTTCAGGGCGGCCCGCAGTCCCCCTCCGCCGCCCATCCCGGCGTTCTTGAACGTCACTGCGCCCTCGTAGGCCACCATCGAGCCGGTGATCGCTTTGACGGTGTCCCCCACCACGTCTGCGACGAGCACTCGGTGCCCGTCCATTCTCAGTTGTGCCACGCCACGGCACTATGCCAGACGACGAACGCCGACGCAGTGCTGTGCGCAGCAGGATCTAAGGCCGGCTCAGCGCGCTGGCGTTGTCGTTGTCGTGACTGCCGGCCGCTCCCGCGGTGCTCTCGAGCATTCCTTCGAGGACGTTCTTGCCCATCGCGGTCTCCTTGGGGAGCGCGATCGGATAGGTGCCGTCGAAACAGGCTGCACACAATCGGCTGGCCGGTTGCTCGGTGGCGGCGATCATGCCGTCGGTGGAGATGTACCCGAGTGTGTCTGCTCCGATGGAGCGTCGTACACCGTCGAGCATCTCTTCGAACGTGGAGTCCTGCCCGCCCGCTCCGTTGGCGATCAGCTCTGCCGGGGACGCGAAGTCGATGCCGTAGAAGCAGGGCCACTTGACCGGCGGCGAGGCGATACGGACGTGGATCTCGAGCGCACCGGCTTCGCGGAGCATCCGGATGAGTGCTCGTTGAGTGTTACCCCGGACGATCGAGTCGTCCACCACCACAAGGCGTTTACCGCGGATAACTTCCTTGAGTGGGTTGAGCTTGAGCCGGATGCCGAGCTGACGGATGGTCTGCGACGGCTGAATGAAGGTGCGGCCGACGTAGGCGTTCTTCATCAGACCCTGGCCGTACGGAATGCCGGAGCCCTGCGCGTAGCCGACGGCGGCGGGGGTGCCGGATTCGGGAACCGGGATGACCAGGTCGCCTTCGGCGGGGTGTTCGGTGGCGAGACGGCGGCCGATCTCGACGCGGGTCGAGTGCACGGATCGTCCACCGATGACGCTGTCGGGGCGGGCGAGGTAGACGTACTCGAACACGCAGCCCTTGGGGGTGGGGTTCGCAAAGCGGGAGGAACGGACGCCGTCGGCGTCGATGGCCAGCAGTTCACCGGGCTCGATGTCGCGGACGAACGACGCGCCGACGATGTCGAGGGCCGCAGTTTCACTGGCGACGACCCAGCCGCGGTCGAGGCGGCCGAGGCAGAGCGGACGGATACCGTGCGGGTCGCGCGCGGCGTAGAGCGTGTGCTCGTCCATGAATGTCAGGCAGAACGCGCCTTCGAGGGTGGGCAGCAACTCCATCGCGGCCTGCTCGATGGTGCTGTCGGCGGCGGCATGCGCCAGCAGACCGGTGATGAGGTCGGTGTCCGACGTTGCCGCGTTGGGGCGCTTGTCGTTGACCAGTCCGGCAGCGCGGGTTCGGCTCGCGAGTTCGGCCGTGTTCACCAGGTTTCCGTTGTGACCGAGCGCGATGCCGCTACCGGCCGCGGTGGTCCGGAAAATAGGCTGCGCGTTCTCCCACGTGGTGGATCCGGTGGTCGAGTACCGGCAGTGTCCGATGGCGACGTGACCCGGCATCGCTGCCAGCGTCTGCTCGTCGAACACCTGGCTGACCAGGCCGAGATCCTTGAAAACCAGTACTTGGGCGCCATCGGCCACGGCGATGCCTGCAGCTTCCTGACCACGGTGCTGCAATGCGTACAGACCGTAGTACGTGAGCTTGGCCACATCCTCCCCCGGCGCCCAGACGCCGAATACACCGCATTCTTCGCGGGGCTCGTTCTCGTCCTCGTCGGACGGGTTCGATGCGAGGAGATTTGGACTGTTGACCGACAGATCGGCACGAGTCACCGGGCGCTCCCTTTGTGGGCAGGGGGTGGGGGGCATACACAGTCTACGGGCATTTCGGGATTCACTTCGCCTGAGGGCAACCTTGCATCCCGGATTCCGGCAGAGAAAACCGAGCGGTTTCTGTTACCGAGGCAAGCGGAGCAACGGCAGCCAATGCGCGATGTCGGCGGCACGGCCACCCGAGGCGTCGACACGCCCGTCACCGGCGGCGTCGGCGAAGTCGAGCAGTCCGGTGACCAGGAGCAGCCAGGTACGGGCGTCGGTCTCGACCACGTTCGGTGGAGTTCCGCGGGTGTGACGCGGACCTTCGACGCATTGGACGGCGACGAACGGCGGCACCCGCACTTCGACGCTCGATCCCGGAGCGATCTGTTCGAGGGTGCGCGCACTCGACTTCACTGCCGCGCCGAGGTCGGTGCGTGACGGTCTGGGCAGTTCGGGGTCGAGCAGCCACGGTCCGACTGTGAGCAGTGCAGTCCTGAGTGCGGCGGGGTCGACGGCGCGGCGCGGGGGCAACGGATCACTCTCCTGATTTTCGGCTGGTGGCGATGCGAACGGCGAGCGCGCCACCGATATTGGTGGCCAGGTGCAGCAGCGCGGGAGCGAGAACGCTTCCACCGCGGCGATGCAGCCACTCGAACAGCAGCGCGGACGCACCGGTGACGGCCACGGCCGCAGGAACGCTGTCTCCGGAACCACGGGCCGGGGCGACGTGCCAGAGACCGAAGGTCACGGCGTGAACGGTGTGTGCGACCGGGAGTTCGAGCTCACGATTCCACACGGCGGAGAGTGCACTTCGGAAAAGCAGTTCCTCCGAGAGCACGGTCCCGAACGGGATGTGCAGGAGAATCCATTCGAAGAAGTCGTCGCGGCCGTCGGCACGTTCGTCGGTGGCGAGGGCGGCACGCAGCGACGGCACCGCCAGTGCGACGGCGTATCCGGCCACGACAGCTCCGGCGGCGGCGGTGCCGAACCGCGCTCCCCCACGAATTCCGGTGTGCGCCAGCCCTAGTTCGTCGTGAGTGTATCCGCGTGCCCGCAACACTCCGATGGCGCCGAGGCCGGCTGCCGTGTTCACCACTGCTCGCGCTCGCGCCGACAATCCGAATGCGGGCAGGACATAGTTACTCCAGCTGATCGCGGCGGCGGACAGCGCGATCGAGGACACTCCCCTCACTTCTCGGGACCCTCCGTTTTCATTGCCTCCACCAGCGCTGCTCGCACTCGTTCGGTCTCGGCGGGCGTCCAGCCGTCGGGTTGTACGACGCTGATCCAGCCGTCGAGAACGGTGGTGCCGTAGTTGTGGCCGTGTCCGTCGGGAACTCCGGCGGCATTGCCGAGGTCGGCGGACACCTGCCAGAACGTCACCACCGGGAACCATTTCATGGACGGCGAGCGATCGAATCCGGGCACTTCGTCGAGCCATTGCGGCCGGTTGAACATCAGATCGGTCGACCACCACACCACCGGGTCCGACGGGTGTTGCAGGAAGAGCACGCGCGGGCTGGGCCACGTCATCGCCGGGGTCGGCAGATCCGGCGCGGAGTCGGCGAACCGAACGCCTGCCAGTCCGTCGGCGTAGACCGGGGCCACCTGTGGTGTTCCCGGATCGCGGCGTTCGACGATGGATCGCCACAGCGATGTCGAGTTCGGTGGGCCCACCCAGAGCACTCCGTCGGCGGTGTCACGCGCGGCCTGCAGAGTGTCGAACGCGCCTGCGCCTGCCATCACGCCGAGGCTTTCGCCGTAGATCATGAACTTGGGTCTGGTGGCTTCCGGCTCTTGGAGCCAGCGCTGGTGAACGCGCTCGATCAGTAAGCGGCCGGCGGCTTGGGATTTTTCCTGGTCCGCGAGGAACGAGATCCAGCTGGGCAGGTACGAGTACTGACTGGCAACGAGGGCGGTGTCCCCGTTGTGGACCAGCTCGATCGCTTGCGCTGTGGTCGGGTTGACCCAGCCGGTGCCGGTGGTGGGAATGACGACGAGTACCTTGCGCTGGAAGGCGCCGGTTCGCTCGAGTTCGTCGATGACCAGGTCCATCCGCTCTTCCGGATCATCAGCACTCTCGAGCCCCGCGTACACGCGGATCGGGTCTTTCGCGGGCGCCCCGTTGGCCGCTTCGAGCTGCTGGGCGTCGAGGCCACGGGAGACGAAGTTGCGGCCTTCGAATCCGAGCGAGTCCCAGGAGGCTGCAGATTCCGGACTCCCGGATTTCATCGGGTCCTGTGGCTGCTCGACGCCCTCCCGTGTCTCCGAGTTCTGGAGGCTGAAGATCGTGTTGGTCGCGGCGTAGATTCCGCGCACCAGCACACCGTCGACGAGCATGAAGAACAGCACCGTCACGATCACGACACCGATACCGTTGGCTACCGAACGTGACATCTTGAAGCGCCGCATCAGCTGGCGGGCAATAAGTTTCGCCAGGTCGTAGAGCAGACGCCAGAGCCCGACGAGCAGGCCACCGATCAGGACGCTGAGCCCGAGAGTTCGGATGTATCCGGTAGTGGTGGTGCCTTCGGCGTCGGTGAGTGCGGCGATCTCACGCTGCCAGCCTGCGGCGTAGACCAGCATGATGATCGACGCCACGACGGACGCCACCGGGACGAAGATCTTGATCGCGGACGGCACCGGCTCCGGCAGTGGCCACCACTGCCGGCGGCGCAGGAGATATCTCTCGACCGCCCAACCGATTGCGGTACCGACGCCGTATCCGATGGCGGAGTTGATGCCGCCGATCAGACCTTGGAACAGCCAGTCTCGCGGCAACAGTGACGGCGTCAGTGACCAGCAGAAGAAGAACGCGGCGAACGCGATTCCGGTGAAATCCAGTTTGAGCAGACCCCAGATCCACTCGGTGAAACGGTTGTCGAGCCTGTCCAGGGGTGCCGGAACCGCCAGCCGCAGGTGATGATCCTGCGGCTGGTCGGCGATGTCGTTATTTCCCCCGGTATCGACCATGTATCACCCGAAGAGCGCGGGCAGTGTTCCCTCGAAGGTCTCACGGAGCTTGGCCATCGTGACCGAGAAGTGGCCCTGAACCTCGACGGAGTCGCTGCCCTCGTCGACCACACCGATGCGGGTCCACGGCAAGCCGCGGGCGGTGCACATGCCGGTGAAGCGGGTTTCCTCGGTGCGCGGGACGGCCACCAGGACGCGTCCGGACGATTCGGAGAACAAAGTCACGAACGGATCGGCACCTTCGGGAATGAGGATGCGGCAACCGGTTTCGCCCGCCAATGCGGCTTCGACGACAGCCTGCGCCAGTCCACCTTCGGAGAGGTCGTGGGCGGCGGTGACCAGTCCGTCACGCGAAGAGGCGAGCAGGATGTCCGCGAGCAACTGTTCGCGGGCGAGATCCACCTTCGGCGGTACGCCACCGAGATGGCCGTGTTCGACCTGCGACCAGATGGAGCCGTCGAATTCGTCGTGGGTGTCGCCGAGCAGGATCAACGTCTCGCCGGGCTCGAGGCCGAGGCCCGTCGGGATGCGGCGGTGCACGTCGTCGATGACGCCGAGGACGGCAACCACCGGTGTCGGCAGGATCGCCGTGCTGCCGGTCTGGTTGTAGAAGCTGACGTTGCCGCCCGTGACCGGGATGCCGAGGGTGGCGCAACCGTCGGCGAGGCCGCGAACGGCCTGCTGGAACTGCCACATGACGCCCGGATCTTCGGGTGAACCGAAGTTGAGGCAGTTGGAGACGGCCTTGGGGGTTGCGCCGGTGACGGCCACGTTGCGGAAGGCTTCGGCGAGCGCGAGCTGCGCACCGGTGTACGGGTCGAGCGCGGTGTATCGGCCCGACGCGTCGGTGGACAGAGCGATGCCGCGTCCGGTCTTCTCGTCGATGCGGATGACACCACCATCGGCGTTCTCGGCCAGGACGGTGTTACCGCGCACGTAGCGGTCGTACTGTTCGGTGATCCACTTGCGGCTGCACAGGGCAGGCGAGGCGATCATCTTCAGCAGAGTGGCTTCGAGTTCTTCGTCAGTCTCGGGGCGCGCGAGGCCTGCGGTGGTGTTCGCGATCAACGCGTCCTGGCTTGCCGGACGCTCGACGGGACGGTGGTAGACCGGGCCCTCGTGCGCGACGGTGCGCGGGGGAACGTCGACGACGGTCTCGCCGTGCCAGGAGATGGTCAGGTGCTCACCGTCGGTGACCTCGCCGATGTCGGTGGCCAGGACGTCCCACTTGCGGCAGACCTCCATGAACGCGTCGACGTTCTCGGGCGTGACCACGGCGCACATGCGCTCCTGCGATTCGCTCGAGAGCACCTCGGCCGGGGTCATGCCGGTGGCGCGCATCGGCACCTTCTCGAGGTTGATGTGCATGCCGCCGTCGCCGGCTGCGGCGAGTTCGGAGGTGGCGCAGGAGAGCCCGGCGCCGCCGAGGTCCTGGATGCCGACGACGAGTCCGGCCTTGTAGAGGTCGAGACAGCACTCGATGAGCACCTTCTCGGTGAAGGGGTCGCCCACCTGGACTGCAGGAAGCTTTTTACGTCCGCCGGTGTCGCCACCCTCGTCGTCGAACGTTGCCGACGCGAGGACGGACACGCCGCCGATGCCGTCGAGACCGGTGCGGGCGCCGAACAGGATGATCTTGTTGCCTGCGCCAGACGCGAAGGCCAGGTGCAGATCCTCGACCCGCATGACGCCGGCTGCCAGTGCGTTGACCAGCGGGTTGCCTGCGTAGGACTCGTCGAAGACGGTCTCGCCGCCGATGTTCGGCAGGCCGAGGGAGTTTCCGTATCCGCCGACGCCGCGCACGACGCCGTCGACGACGCGACGGGTGTCGGGGGCGTCGGCAGCGCCGAATCGCAGCTGGTCCATGACGGCGATCGGGCGGGCACCCATGGCCATGATGTCGCGGACGATGCCGCCGACGCCGGTCGCCGCACCCTGGTAGGGCTCGACGTACGACGGGTGGTTGTGGCTCTCGACCTTGAAGGTGACCGCCCAGCCGTCGCCGATGTCGACGACGCCGGCGTTCTCACCGATACCGGCCAGCATGTTGGCGCGCATCTCGTCGGTGGTGGTCTTGCCGAAGTAGCCGAGGTGGACCTTCGAGGACTTGTACGAGCAGTGCTCGCTCCACATCACCGAATACATCGCCAGTTCGGCGTCCGTGGGACGGCGACCCAGGATCTCCTTGATGCGTGCGTATTCCTCGTCCTTGAGGCCGAGCTCCTTGAACGGCTGAGCGGCATCGGGATCAGCCGATGCGTGCGTGACGGTATCGACCTGATGAGCAGACACTGGAGAGGGGTCCCTTTCCCTACGGGAGTCAAGAGCAAGCCGGCGCGGTGCTGGACACCACTAGGAAAGTGTCCGGCGAAGTACGTGCCGGGAGACAGTCTATCGGGGCGCGGTCGGGTAGTCCGTGCAGGCATTACCCGCCGAGCGCGCGAGTCTGCCGACCATCCTCGTCTAGGGTTTTGTCCGACCCGACCCGCACTCGTGTGGTCGATACCCGGATGGAAGGTTCCTCGTGGCTGCGCCGGCCCGCTCGACTCCTGTACCGCCGCAATCGCAACCGGTGACGTCTGCGCCGTTCCCGGCAGCGATTTTCCTGGTAGCGACAGTGAATCCGGGCGGCGAGGCCCTCACCCGCACCCTACTGGCAGATGTTGCCGGGCTGCGGCGGGCTGTCGGTTTCCAGGTGCCGGGTTCTGGTCTCGAGGTGATCACGAGTATCGGTTCGCACGTGTGGGACCGCTTGTTCACCGGGCCGCGGCCGGCCCGTCTGCACCCTTTCGAGGCGCTACACGGAGACGTACATCACGCGCCGTCCACTCCGGGCGATCTCTTCTTCCACATCCGGGCCATGAGCATGGACGTGTGCTTCGAAACGGCCCGCCGGATAGTCTCCCGACTGCACGGGGCGGCCGTCGTCGTCGACGAGGTGCACGGTTTCAGATATCTGGAGAACCGTGACCTCATCGGGTTTGTCGACGGCACCGAGAATCCGGCCGGTGGCGACGCGATCGCAGCGGTCGTCGTCGGCGACGAGGACCCTGATTTTGCCGGCGGCAGCTACGTCCACATTCAGCGGTACGTCCACAAGATGCGGGAGTGGGACGCGGTGGAGTCGGCGAGCAGGAGCGGGTGATCGGTCGCAGCAAGCTCGACGACGTCGAGATGTGTGAGGACGTCAAACCCGCCAACGCCCACACCGCTCTCACCGCACTCGCGGACGAGGGTGGTGAGCCTCGGGAGATCCTGCGGGCGAACATGCCGTACGGCCACGTCGGCGACGAACGCCTCGGAACCTTCTTCGTCGCCTACTGCCGAACTCCGGTGATCACCGAACGGATGTTGGCGAACATGTTCCTGGGTAGCCCACGCGGTAACCACGACCGCCTGCTCGACTTCACGACAGCCGTGACCGGTTCCCTGTTCTTCGCTCCGTCCGAAGATTTCCTCGAAGATCTACCGTCCGCCCCTCCTACCGCCGGGGAGTGAGAAACGCCCCCAGCGCGTCGGCGTACATGCCTACGTCGGCGGCCCCCATCAACTCGCGGGCGGAATGCATGGCGAGCTGAGGTGCTCCCACGTCGACGGTGGACAGTCCGGTGCGCGAGGCGGTAATGGGTCCGATGGTGGATCCGCACGGCAGGTCTGCGCGATGGACGTAGCGCTGCAAGGGAACTCCGGCCTGATCGCAGGCGAGGGCGAACTCGCCCGCGCCGGCCGCGTCGGTGGCGTATCGCAGGTTCTGATTGACCTTGAGGACGGGGCCGCCGTTGATCTCGATGCGATGTGCCGGTTCGTGGCGGTCGGGATAGTTGGGGTGGGTGGCGTGTGCCATGTCTCCCGATGCGCACACCGAACCCGCCATGGTCTGCAAGAACTCTTCGCGACCACCGCCGCGCCCCAACACTATTCGCTCGAGAACCGTATTCAGCAGATCAGAGAACGCGCCTCGGTCCGACATGCTGCCGACCTCTTCGTGATCGAAGAGTGCGAGTACCGGAACATGATCACCAGGAGACTGCACTGCAGCCAACAACGCCTGAGTACCGGCGTAACAGGTGCCCTGATTGTCCAGCCGGGGTGCGCTGACCAGCTCCGAGTCAGCGCCCACCACCGCACTGGGCGCCAAGTCATGGGTCATCAATTCCCAACCCAGAACTGATGATTCGGTAACGTCGGCTCGCTCTGCGACATATCCGACGAAGGAGCGCGCCGCCGAACCCACTCCCCAGATTCCGTTGACGTGACGCTGCGGGTCGAGCGTGACTCCCTTGCGATCCTCGGACAGGTGGATGGCGAGTTGCGGCACGCGCAGAATCGGTTCGTCGACACGAACAAGCTTCTGTTGCACAGTGTTTCCAACGCGAATACTCAACCTGCCGGAGATGCCGAGTGTCGCGGTCGAGCCACGAGTTGAGCCAGGCGCCACCGTAAGGTTCGAGACCGACCATTCGCCACCCTGCCGATGTGAGGTCGGGATGTTGCTTGACACGCAGGTTCGGGCTGTCGGTGTGGCCACCGACGATACGGAACGGAGCACCGGGATCGATCCCGTCGGTACTCCAGGCGATCAACGATCCGCCCCGCACCAGGAAGTATCGACCGGCTTCCGCCCGCCAGGATTGCGTCTCGAGTAGTTCGACGAAGCCGTTGTCGGCGAGAATGCCGGCGACGGTTGCGCATACGTGAAACGGTGACGGCGAGGAGTCGACGAAGCTGCACAAGCCCTGGGCGTCGGCCCCGGTCGCGGATGTCTGCGAAGTCATGCCCTCATCATGCCCGACGAGCTCAGCGCGGAAAGAGAGCCGTGGCTTCGAAGTCGGTCACTCTGTCGTGGACCGCTCGGAGAAGGCCAGATGCGCGCAGGCCTGCGCCAGCAAGGCAAGCGACTCCTCGGACAGGTCTGCCGCGATGCTCATGAATCGCTGCTCCCTCGATCCCGACACATCGACATGGTCACGATCGCCCACCTCCGACAACCATTCGAGGACGACCTGCCGAGCTCCGCTACCCGTAGTGGTATCCACGTCGGCGAGAGCGTCACCTGCCATGTCCCACTGAGAGTCCGAGCACGACATGACTGCCGAAAGCTGCCGTCCGGACAGCACTGTCCCGTGCTCGGCCGCCGACTCGAACAGGACGTTCAGCCGATCGGGCAAAGCCGCGTTGCCGAACTCTCGGGCTGCGTTTTCGGACAACGTGGTCGAAGTGTCGATGCGGGTCGTCTGAAATGACATGGGGATCACCTTCCATGATGAAACCGCCACCGGTTTCACAATCAACGGTCATAGGTCGGATCACCCTCACGCGAAGAATGTCCGTCGATCAAAGCCGCCTCGGTCGCGCAATCGCTCGGTCAAGAGATCGCTCGGTCAAGAGATCAAGGAGGCCTGCTGTGGTCTCGTGTGCGATCTTCCAGCGCCGGGCACGGTGTACATCCAGCCTGCTCGCCGTGGTCGACCGTTACAGATTAACCACACCTGTAACTAACTGGCAAGTGTTTTGTTACTTTCGCCCTAAAACTTCCCTAGTACCCTAAAGCCGTACATTAACAGACTATCGGTTTGTTTCTCGAGAGTGAAGGATCGGTGGCAACGAGGTGCTCGGTGGACCCTCGACGCCGACGGCGGATGCGGCCGGGCGACCACAGAACGATCAACCGGAGACTCACCCGTGCCTGTCGAACCACGGTCAGTTGTGCGCCCCCGAGACACAGAATTGATTGCCGTCCGGATCGACGAGCGTCACCCAGCGGAAGTCGCCCATATTCTCGCTACGATGCTCCCGGGCACCGGCGGCAATCAACCGGGATACCTCGGCGTCGAGATCCTCGGTAGTCAGATCCACGTGAATACGATTCTTCCCCGGTGTCGGATCGGGAACCTTCTGAAATGCCCAGTTGACTCCACCGGCGACTTCCACGATGTAGAACCAACCGTCGTTTTCCTCGATGATGGTGCCGCCCAATTGCGCTGCCCACCAGATTGCGAGGGGACCGGGATCGAGGCTGTCGACGGTGATCATTCCCACTATGAGACTCATGCACACACGCTAATGGAAGGAACCGACAGTCGCCGGGGGCGCCGGGCGTTGACCTCGACCGCACTCGAGACCGTAGCGTCGGGCGCATGACAAAACCGCCTGCGGAACCTCCGATCCGACAACCGATCGGGTTCTGGGCGACCCGCGCAGGTGAGGCCGTCCTCGCGCGCACCCGCGGCGCCCTCGCGACCATCGGGACGACTCAACCACAATGGTGGATCCTGCATCAGCTTTCACTTCACCCGGCAGGTGTCGAACGTAGCGAACTGATCGACGTCATCGGCCCCAACGACACCCCGGCCTCGATCGAGGATGCGCTCGAGTCGGCTTCAACCGCAGGGTGGCTACGGGTCGAGGGCAGCGTTGTCCACCCCACCGAACTCGGCACACGACAGTTCGACACGGCGTCCGAGCTGCAACGAGAACTACAGAACGAACGAATGCAGGGCATCACCGAGGAAGACTTCGCCGTCTCCATCGCCGTCCTGCAGAAGACGATCGAGAATGTCGGCGGCGACGCCTGGCATTGGTGACCGGGCGTGGTCGTCAGGACCGCGGGCGCTTCGAGTTTCCGGCCAGAGCCTCTTCGATCAATTCGACTGCACGAGTGGTGCCGCCCACGGCGGCGAGTTCGGCGGCGATCACCCGGCTTCGGCTTCGGACGGCGTCCGACGTCACCGCGACCAACGCGTCCCTCAGTTCGAGCGCCGTCACCGTTTCACTGTCCATTCGTACTGCCACACCGGCGTCGACCAACGAGTCGGCGTTAGCGAACTGATCCGCGGCCTGCGGGACGGCGATCATCGGGGTCCCTGTCACGAGCCCCTCGCTGGAACCACCCATTCCGGCATGGGTCAAGAATGCGTCGGCTTTCTGCAGAATTGCGAACTGCGGTACCCACCGGTGTATTTCGATGTTCTCGGGCAGTGTGCCCAACTCTTCGACGTCGACGTGTTTCCCGATCTGGAGCACGACGTACCAGTCGTCGAGGACGCCGAAGGCTTCGATACATCGCCGGTAGAAATTCGTCTGCGCGGTGAATGCCGATCCCAGCGAGATCAGCAGGAGCTTGCGCTGTGGATCGGGATGTATCCAGGTCTGCGACCCGCAGTCGAGCGCGGGCCCGACGAACGAGTAGATGTCGCGATCGACGCGATCGACATTGGGCTGCATCGATTCGGCGATCAGCACGATCGCCCGTGGTGGCCGTGACATGAATTCTCGCGGATCGTCCTCGATCCCTTCCTCCCGCAGGAAGCGATGCTCGCGGTCGAGCAACCCGGAACCACGGGGATCTGCACGAATGCCGTCGTACACGGCCGCGGTGTCAGCTTCGTATCCGTCCCAGGCCACGTACGTCGGAGAGAGTTGGACGATGGGAACATCCCACTGTCGGGCCAGTATTCGGGCAGGCATCCCGGCGATGTCGTACAGGAACAGATCGGGTCTGTCGCCGTCGTACGCCTGGCGAAGCTGTGGCAGCATCGATTCGTAATCGTCTTGAAACAGCGTCAACTGGTCGATCAGGTCACCGTCCCACGTCTTCGACGGTTTCGCACCGTCCGCGCCGGGGACCAGGCTCGGCAACGTGGACACATATGGAACCAACGCGGCACCGGTGGCCTCGACGATCGAACGCATCGACTCGTCGTTCGCGTACGTAACGCGATGACCTGCGGCCACCAGGTGCCCGATGACTGCCGAACTCGGATTGACATGCCCCGGCGCAGGGATGCTCACCATCGCGATGTGTTTACCGCCCACCGAACACTCCTCACAGTTCGCAGTCGAACGCACCACTCGGGTGCGGCACGGACATTAGAGACTGCCGCGGACCACGTCATCTGAATTACGGGGTGGCAGAGGTCCTGGGTGGGAGAAGTACGGTGCATTCTCGAGTAGGACTACCGATCCGAACGCTTCACGCGACGAGCACACTTCTCGTCATGAGCGCACCGACCGCACCATCGAAAACCACCGCCGCTTTCTTTTTCCAGGCCGGCCTCGCCTTTGCCGTCAGCTTCGTCGGAACCCTCGCCGGAATCATCTGGCTACCTATCGACACCTGGCAGCGTGGCTTTCTCGGGATGTCCTTGCTTTTTCTCGTGACCAGCACATTCACGCTGGCAAAGGTGATTCGTGATCAGCAAGAATCGTCGACCGTGCGCGTGCGCATGGATGAGGCCCGCCTCGACAAATTGATAGCCGAGCATGATCCGTTCAAATCGGCGGCATAGAAGAATGCTCGTGCATGCGAAGGGGCGATCTACTCTTGCACGCAACTCGGCAGCCGACCCGGTGCAACGATCGCCACCATCGTCATCGAAAACGCCTACCTGCACCGATAACCGGGCTACGAAACGACCTGTGCCGGCAGGGTATACACCTGCCGGCACAGTCGAACGAGAAAACTAAGCAGTGACTATTGCGTCCAGCGCAGAATAGAACAGGCCGAGCCCGTCATCGCTCGGTCCGGTGAGCGCCTCGGTGGCATGCTCCGGGTGGGGCATGAGACCGACAACGCGGCCGTTGGCCGAGGAGATACCGGCGATGCGACGCTGTGAACCGTTCGGATTTTCCTCGGAGTACCGGAACACCACCCGGCCTTCGCCTTCGAGTTCGTCGAGAACCTTCTCCGGCGCCTGGTAGCGACCTTCGCCCGACTTGAGCGGAATCAGGATCTGGGCGCCCGCCTCGTACCGCGAGGACCATGCCGACGACGTCGATTCGACGGTCAGCCACTCGTCACGGCAGATGAAGTGCAGACCCTGGTTGCGCGTCAACGCACCCGGAAGCAGGCCTGCTTCGCACAGAATCTGGAACCCGTTGCAGATACCCAGGACGGGCATGCCGCCCTTGGCTGCTTCGACAACCGTGCCCATCGCCGGGGCGAACCGGGCGATGGCACCGCAGCGGAGGTAATCGCCGTAGGAGAAGCCGCCGGGAACGATCACCGCGTCGACACCCTTGAGATCGGCGTCGCCGTGCCAGAGTTCGACCGCTTCACCGCCGGCCAGATTCACGGCGCGAACTGCATCGATGTCGTCGAGCGTGCCCGGAAACGTGATGACTCCGATACGTGCGCTCATGCCTCGACTCGCCTGACGGTCCAATCCTCGATCACCGTGTTGGCCAGCAGGCCTTCGGCGATCTTCTCGAGTTCGGCGTCTTCGACGCTGCCGTCGATCTCCAACTCGAACCGCTTGCCCTGACGGACATCGGATACTCCGGCAAAGCCCAGACGAGACAGTGCCCCGACAATGGCCTGTCCCTGGGGGTCGAGAATCTCGGCCTTGGGCATGACTTCGACGACGACACGGGCCACGTGCTGCTCCTCGGTACTAGTGCTTGAACCCGGAGTGAAGACACTCGGGTACGCCCAGTTTACCGGGCACGCCCGGGAACCTTCGCATCGAGTGAAGCGGCCGTGGTTCAGGACACCCTGCTATGGAACACGCACCTGCGCGAGGGGATCGGCCGGCGCATACTCGAGATCATGCGACTGACACACTTCGGCCACTCCTGCGTCCTCGTCGAATTGAACGGATCGACGATCCTGTTCGATCCGGGGACTTTCTCGCACGGCTTCGAGGGCATCACCGGTCTCGACGCCGTTCTGGTGACCCATCAGCATCCTGATCATGCCGATCCCGTCCGGCTCGACGCGTTGATCGAGGCCAACCCGAATGCCGCGCTCTACAGCGATCCGCAGACCGCCGCCCTACGCGGTGGCCGCTGGAATGCCGTCCGCGCGGGTGAACGATTCTCGATCGGGAACGTGGCGGTCACCGGTACGGGCGGGGAGCACGCGATCATTCACCCGGAGATTGCATCGATCGACAACACCGCGTTCCTGCTCGGCGACGACGCCAATCCGGCGCGGTTCATGCATCCCGGCGATTCGCTCTTCGTGCCAGACCAGGATGTGGACGTTCTGGCCCTCCCGGCCGCAGCACCGTGGTTGAAGATATCCGAGGCCATCGACTACCTTCGCGCCGTGGCACCGCGGGTGGCGGTACCGATCCACCAGGGGATCATCAGCAACGAGGCGACCGGCATCTTCTACGGCCGTTACAGCGACATGGCAGCTGACGGAACCGAATTCCGGGTTCTCGACGAAGAATCGAGCGTGGAGGTCTCGTAAGGCGTCGCTACGCCGCTCCCAGTTCGGGTGACTGCGATTTCCATTGGTACACCTGCGAATTCGCGCCGTGGAAGAGTGCGAGGTCGACCGCGTCGAGCATCGCTTGGCGCGGCCCCTCGTTACCCAATTGTTTGGCTGTGACGGACAGGCGCACCAGGCCCCCGCGCTTCGCGGCCCGGCCGGCACCGAGTACCAGTGCGCGGCACCACCACGGCTCGGCTTTGAAGCCTTCACCGATACCGAATACTCGTCCGCGCTGCATGGTTCCTCGAGTCAGGTCGTGGACCGCGGCAAGACCCGCGAGGGTACGGAAACCGGTTTCGGGAAGTACCGACGTCGCGCCGGGGGACGCCACCCAGCGCGGCGGGGCGAACACCCGAGTCCGTAGACCTGCCTGTTCCAGCACACGATCGGCGGCAATCAACCGGAGTTTCGCTTCGTGTTTGGAGAGCGTCGAGAACTCGGCCCGCCGTCGCTTCGTCGCAGCCTGGTCGTAGCCGTGCAGAACTATCGCGTCACCGAGTTCGCGACGCTCGCGTAGCCACGCCGTCGTCACGGCGTCGTCGGCCAATCGGTACTTGTCCTTGAGTCTCGGCGCCACCAACAATGAAAGACGGATGCCGCGCACATCCATGTCGTCGGCGAATCCAGCGGCGAGATAACATGTCTCGTCTCTGATACCGGACACCGACACGATCAGTTCAGCAGACATACTCCGAGGATGACAGCTCTGGGTGAACGGCACGCTGCCGCCGGATGATCATCCGGCGGCAGCTGGGCGAGATTCAGTTCTTCGGCAGTGCGGCCTCGATAGCTGCGACAACCTCGGGGGCGTCGGGCTCGGTACGTGGACGGAAGCGGTTCACCACGGTGCCGTCCGGCCCGACGAGGAACTTCTCGAAGTTCCACTGGATGTCGCCGGCTTCACCGTCGGCGTCGGCGGCCTTGGTCAGTTCCGCATACAGCGGGTGGCGATTCTCCCCGTTGACCTCGATCTTCTCGAGCAGCGGGAAGGTCACTCCGTACGTGGTCGAGCAAAAGGTCTCGATCTCTTCTGCGGTGCCCGGCTCCTGGCCCATGAACTGGTTGCACGGGATACCGATGACGCTCAGACCGCGCGCGGCATAGTCGGTGGCCAGCTTCTCGAGGGCCGAATACTGCGGGGTCAGGCCACACTTGGATGCAACGTTGACGACGAGCACTGCCCGGCCGTCGTATTCACCCAGCGAGGTGGGTACGCCGCCGAGGGTGTTGATCGCGATGTTCTGTACTGGAGTTGTCATGTCCTCCAACATAGCGACTGACACCTACCAGCGAAGATCTGCATTACGCAGACTTGTCTCTCGCCGGCGCCGAAACGCCGCTCTGCCACCGTGCACAGTGCTCCGGCAGTCAGGATGCCGGAGCCGACACCGCGAGAACTGCGAGTACCGCGGCCCGAACCCGCTCGGCAACGGCCTGCCGCGGAGAGGCTTCGAATTTACCGTCGAGGTGCAAGAACGCCAAGCCGTGGACGAGCGCCCACACCGCAGTCGACATCGAATCCGCATCGGCATCCGGAAATGCCTTCTCAACTACATGTTTCACATATTCGGTGATGACGCCGGTGGCAGCAGTCCGTTCATCACTGGCGCGATCGCACGGCTCGACGAACATCACCCGGAAGAGCCCGGGTCGCTCGAGCGCGAATCCGACGTAGGCGACTGCCACCGAGGCGAGGTCCTCGGCGGTCGACGGGGACGGGTTCGCAGCGACCAGATACTGGGCGAGTTCGCGATAGCCCACCGCCGCAATGGCCGACACCAGGGCTTGGCGATCCGCGTAGTGACGATAGGGCGCTGCGGTGGAAACACCGGCACGCCGGGCGACAGCACGAAGGGAGAGTTCGGGTGCTCCACTGTCCTCGAGCAAGTCCATTGCTGCACGCAGCAGTGCGGCGCGCAGATCGCCGTGGTGATAAGCGGTGCTCGACGTGGACATGCCTTCAACCTAACAAGTGTTGACACCGCTTACACGCGACCCTAATGTGAGCGGCGTAAACATTATGTGAACGCCGCATACATTTTGATCGCGAGGAGGACCTCCATGAGGAACGACGTGCTTTCACCCCTGGTTCTGCAATCAGGCCGAGCACTACCCAACCGGATCGCCAAGGCCGCGATGGAAGAAGGCATGGCAGGTCAGGGCCAGTTGCCCGATGATCGCCTGATCTCGCTGTACCGGAGGTGGGGCGCCGGCGGCTCGGGTCTCCTGATCACCGGAAACGTCATGGTGCACGCCGAGGCACTCACCGGCCCTGGCGGAATCGTGCTCGACGCCGATGCACCGCTCGAACCGTTCACCGCGTGGGCCCGGGCCGGGAAAGCTGGTGGTGCATCCATGTGGATGCAGATCAGCCATCCGGGCCGTCAGACGAACGCGAACATGCCGGGCGTCGTGTGGGGGCCCTCGGACATTGCCGTCGACCTGGGCAAACACAGCAAGCGTTTCGGTAAACCGGTCGCGATGACGCCTGAGCAGATCGCGGCCACCGTCGAACGATTCGCCGTCACTGCCGTTCGCGCCGAGCAAGCCGGATTCGACGGCGTCGAAATCCATGCCGCGCACGGATACCTGCTCTCCCAGTTCTTGTCACCACTGGTCAACACCCGCAGGGACAGATGGGGAGGATCGTTGGAGAATCGTGCAAGGATGCTGCTCGATGTCGTCCGCACCGTACGCGCGAGGGCGTCCCCCGGATTCGCGGTCGCCGTCAAACTGAACTCGGCGGACTTCCAACGAGGTGGATTCGACTCCGACGACGCGAGGCGTGTCATCGCCATGCTCGAACACTTGGGTGTCGACCTCGTCGAAATTTCCGGAGGCAGTTACGAGAGCCCGGCAATGTCGGGCCGTCCAGCGGACTCTCGCACGGCGGCCCGCGAAGCGTACTTCTTGGAATTGGCCGCCGAGCTGGCTCGGACCAGCCCGCTCCCCCTCATGCTGACCGGCGGAATCTCGCGCCGGGACACAGCCGAGGCCGTGCTGTCCAACAGTGTCGCCGTCGTGGGTATGGGCACCGCGCTCGCGGTGACGCCGGACCTACCGAATCGCTGGCGCAACGGAGCCGAAGCCACCGATACCATCGCGCCGGTTGCCTGGAAGGACAAGACACTCGCATCCGCTGCCGGCATGGCCCTGGTTCGTTACCAGATGCGAAGAATGGCAAAAGGACTCGATCCTCGACCGACAGTGACCCCCGTGGTGGCGTTGGTGGCCGATCAGCTCGTCCAACGCAAGGCGCTTCGCCGGTACCGCTCCTGGCTCGACTCGTAGGGGTGCCCGGGCAGCACTGTCGGCCGGGAAACGGTTCACTTGCCGGCCCGTAACGGTGGGCCGCTGATCGCACTGCCACCGGTAGTCGATCCTCCGGCATCCCTCCGAGCTCGGGCGGTACACCTTTCTCGTCCGACAAGCTTCGGGAGAATTGACAGTCGCAGGACGGCATCGCGCCGTGCCCACACCGATCGGGCCTCTCGATCCGGCGTCGCGTGTCCGGCCTCGTCACTCACCACCGCCATGCCCCTGACTGCTCGCACGTCGATGATGCCCCTGACTGCTCGCACGTCGATGATGCCTCTGACTGACACCGTCGCCGAACACATACTCGAAAAAACACATTGGGCAGTGAAATTATTTGCACAGCAATTACTTTCACTACATGTCACTCATCCGAAAACTCGCCCTCCGCTCGCGCGGTGATTTTCCGGCACTCCCGGAGTCTGCCCCTGTACGACCACAGTTCACCCACCGTAGGGAGTTGGTTCGAGTGCGCAAGCTCGTATTGAAGATGTCGATGTCGCTCGATGGATTTGTCGCCGGGCCAGGCGGCGAAGCCGATCGGTTGTTTCGCTCGCGAGGAGAGGACTCCGCCGACTGGGTACTCGACACCATCGAGCGCGCCGGACTTCACGCATTGGGGAGGCGCTCGTACGAAAACATGGCGGGCTACTGGCCGACGGCGACGGATCGCATGGCAGCGCCGATGAACACCATCCCGAAAGCAGTCTTCACGCGCCAGAAGCGGTACGAGATCCAGCCGCGGGGCGAAGCAGCTGCGCCGGGGTCTGCAGCTGCCAGTTGGGCATCACCCCTGGTTGCCGCCGAGAATCTGGCAACGGACATGCAGCGCCTGAAGCAGCAATCGGGTAGGTACATTCTCGCTCAGGGTGGGGCAGGTTTCGCCCGTAGCCTGATACAACTCGACCTCGTGGACGAGTATCGCCTCTTGATTCATCCCGTGGTGCTCGGTGCCGGCCTCCCGATCTTCACCGACCGGCAGCAACCGATGGACCTGGAACTCGTCGGTACATCGGCCTTTCAGTCGGGCGTCGTGGCGCACGTCTATGTTCCCCGTTCGCCTTCTCGGTAGTCCCGACTACCAGAAAACCGCACAGGGCCGGAGGCCATCCGAACCTGCGCCTTGTCCCCGTGCGGGCCGAACAGATGCAAGATCTCGACTATCTGATCGTCTGCGGGGCCGAACCAGTGCGGCTGGTCGGCGTAGAACTCGGCTATCTCGCCGGGACGTAGAACCATGTCCGAATCACCGAGAATCAGACGAACGTTTCCGGCGAGGACGTACAGCCATGCATGGCCCGGGTGGCTTCTGAGTTCCACGGGCCGCGGTCCGATGACGTGTTTGAAGACCTGAACTCGCCCTGGATAGTCGGTCAACGGGACGACAGCAGTTCCGCCTCGACTTCGGCTCGGTGTCAGATGGACCCGCGGATCGCCGGTCGCGGGGGCTCCGATCAACTGCTCGAGCGCGACTCGATGTGCACGGGCCAGGGGGACCAGCAGGTCGAGGGTGGGTTGACGCTTACCGGATTCGAGCCTGGACAGCACGCTGACGGACAGTCCGGTGACACCTGCGAGCGCTGCGAGCGTCAGACCACGATCAAGGCGGAGGGCACGCAGTCTCGGCCCGATGTTGTCGATCATCTGTTCGAGCTCGGCATCCACGCCCCCATCTTTGCAGATTCCGCAAAAACTCTCGCCCGCGCTCCGGGGAGGCTGCCACGATCGGTCGACATGAAGCAACAGATCCGAACACGTCGACACAGCACCGATACTCACCGTTGGGGTGTGGTGGCTATCTGCGCCACCAGCATTTTCGTGGTCGGACTCGACACCAGCATCGTCAATGTCGCACTGCCTTCCATCGGCAGAGATTTGGACGTCGGCACCCGTGGACTCGAATGGGTGGTCAACGCATACACTCTGGTTTTGGCGAGCCTGTTGATCTCGTCCGGTGCGATGGCGGACCGCTTCGGGCGGCGCCGAATCTTCCAGCTGGGTCTGATCGTCTTCGTAGCGGCGTCGGTCGCGTGTGCGCTCGCGCCGTCCCTCGGCGCCCTGATCGCAGCTCGCGTGGTGCAGGGCGTCGGCGGGTCGATGCTCACCCCGGTGGCGCTGGCCATCGTGGTGAACGTGATGACCGATCCGAAGGAACGCGCCAAGGCGATCGGCGTGTGGGCAGCAGTGTTCGGAGTCAGTATGGCGGCCGGGCCACTCACCGGTGGTCTGCTCATCGACGGCTTCGGCTGGCGATCGGTGTTCTGGATCAACGTGCCCGTGATCGCGGTGATCCTGATCCTGACGGCGACAGTGGTTCCGGAGTCGAAGTCCCCGACACCACGAAGGCTCGACGTTCCCGGTCAGGTTCTGCTGACGGTGATCGTCGGCGGCGCCGTCGCGATACTCGTCGAAGGACCACACGTCGGATGGGTGTCACCTGTTGTCGTGATCGCGGGTGTTCTCGTTGTCGCGGCACTGGCAGTGTTCGTGCGGATCGAGTCGCGGCGGACGGACCCACTGATAGATCCTCGGTTGTTCAAGAGCGCACCGTTTTCCGCAGCAGTGTGCGGTGCGATCGTCGTGTTCGTGGCCCTCAACACAACCCTGCTCCTCGGGACCCTCTACCTCCAACAGGCGCGCGGCATGTCGCCCGCACTGGCCGGTGCGGTCACCCTTCCGATGGCCGTCGCGGCAACGGTATGTGCCCCACTGGCAGGGATACTGGTCGGCCGCGTCGGGCCACGCCTGCCACTGCTGATCGCGGGCAGTTTCACGGCGCTCGGTGGTCTGCGGCTGATCCTGCTCGACAACACCACCGGCGTCGCGACGTTGCTCGTCGCCTACCTGTTCATCGGTATCGGGTTCGGTTTCGCAAACGCGCCGATCACCAACACCGCGGTCGGCGGACTGCCGGCGTCGCGGGCCGGTCTCGCCGGCGGAATCGCCTCCAGCGCCCGCCAATTCGGTGCCGTCCTCGGGGTCGCGCTGGCCGGCGGCATTATCGCGAACAGCGCTCCGGAAGATCTGGCGTACGGTTCACGCCCCGGATGGATGCTGGTCGTCGGGTGCGGTGTGGCTGTCCTGCTCGTCGCATGCCTGTCACCGAAAACCACACCGTGAGACAGCGAAGACCGTCGCACGATGGGTGTGCGACGGTCTTCTCTGCCAGTCGGTACCGCTAGTGGTGACTGACAAACGACTGCGTGGTGCCTGCCGGTGCGGTCTCGAGTTTGTGGTCTTCGGTGTCGTCGTCGAGCATGGTGGCTTCGTTGAACGGAATCTTGCCGCTGAGAACCTCGTTGGCACGATCCTTGTCGATGGTGCCGGTCCACGATCCGATGAGGAGGGTGGCGATCGCGTTGCCCGAGAAGTTGGTGAGGGCACGCGCTTCGGACATGAAGCGGTCGATGCCGACGATGAGGCCGACGCCGTCGAGCAGTTCCGGGCGGTGGCTCTGCAGACCACCGGCCAGGGTGGCGAGTCCGGCGCCGCTGACGCCTGCTGCGCCCTTCGACGCGATCATCATGAACAGCAACAGCGAGAGCTGCTCACCCCAGTGCAGGGGCTGACCCATCGCGTCGGCGATGAAGATCGAGGCCATCGTGAGGTAGATGGCGGTGCCGTCGAGGTTGAAGGAATAGCCGGTGGGGACGACGATGCCGACGGTGGTGCGGTCGACGCCTGCATGCTCCATCTTGGCAATCAAACGGGGCAGCGCCGATTCGGAGGACGAGGTGGCGAAGATCAGGAGGTATTCGCGGCCCAGGTACTTGGCCAGTTTGAAGACGTTGAGCCCGGTAACGGCGCGGAGCAGGCTGCCGAGGACACCGAAGATGAAGATGACGCAGGTCAGGTAGAAGCCGATCATCAGTGTCGCGAGCTGGCCGACGGCGGCGAGGCCGGTCTGTCCGACGACGTTGGCGATGGCACCGAAGGCGCCGATCGGAGCGAGCCACAAGATCATGGTCAAGATCTTGAAGACGAGCTTCTGGATGTGCCCGATGCCCTTGAGGATCGGCTGGCCGGACTTGCCGAGGCCCTGGATCGCGAAGCCGACGAGCAGCGCCACGAAGAGAGTTTGCAGCACGCTGCCCGCGGTGAGCGAGGTCAGCAACGACGTCGGGATGATCGACGCGACGAAGTCCCAGGTTCCACCGGCGCTGTGTGCCTGGTCGGCGAGACCGGCCACGGTCGAGGAGCCGTGGGTGATGTTCAGGCCGGTACCCGGCGAGAGCAGGTTTCCGACGCCCATGCCGATCGCCAGCGCGATGGTGGACATTCCGACGAAGTAGCCGAGGGCGAGCCCGCCGACCTTGCCGACGCTGGCGGCGGCGCGCACCGAGCCGATACCGAGGACGATGGTGCAGAAGATGACCGGGCTGATCATCATCTTGATGAGGCTCACGAACAGGGTGCCGAGGATTCCGACGGACTTGCCGAAGCCCGGAGCCAGCCAACCGACGAGGACACCACCGATGACCGCGGCAATGACACTCATGTAGAGCCAGTGCGTCCGGTCCCGCTTTGCCTTGGTGCCCTCGGGCGGTGGGGAGGCTACTGTCCCTGTTGCCGTGCTGCTCATGGTGAATCCTTCGGATCGAATATCTGTGAAGTGATCGGGGTCACTTTCGAGTCGTGGAGAATTCTGGTTGTAAATAGACGGGGCCGGAAGTTTGTGTTCATTACGTTCAGGGAGCGCCACATGATCGAGCGAGCCGGCGGCAGAGGTGTCAGCGTCGCGCGGCAAGTGCTGCTCCTTCAGATAACCGTCTTGGCGCTGCTCGTCGGTGTCGGCGCCACCCTGGCAGTCGTTCACGAGCGGGACAACAGCGATGACCAGATCCGACGCCAGGTGAGGTCGATAGCGGAGACGTTGGCCCTGTCGGACGCCACGGCGAGCGCACTGTCGAGCCCGGACCCCACGGCGATTCTGCAACCGCAGACCGAGCGGATCCGAGTCGCCACAGGCGTCGATTTCATTGTCGTGATGGCGCCGGATCGCACCCGCTACACGCACACCAACCCCGAATTGATCGGGCAACCGTTCACCGGAAACATCGACCGGGCACTCGACGGTGAAACGACTACGGAAACCTATGCGGGTTCGCTCGGCCCGTCGATTCGGTCGGTGACGCCGGTCCACGGTTCCGACGGGGCTGTGGTGGGGCTCGTCTCCGCCGGCGTGACGCGGGAGCGGATCAGCAGGCAGTTCGCTCAGAGTGTCCCGACCATTCTTGCCGTGGCAGGTGGCGGGCTCGTACTCGCTCTGCTCAGTTCGCTGCTCGTCAACCGGCGCCTTCGCCGGCAGACGTTGGGCTTGGCTGCGGAGGAACTGCGCACCATGTACGAGCACCACGACGCCGTATTACACAGCATCGGAGAGGGTTTGGTGGTGATCGGGCACGCAGGCGGCAAGGACGAACGGGTAGATGTCGTCAACGACGAAGCCCGCCGCCTCCTCGACCTCGGTGACGGACCTGTACCGCTGTCCGCGGTGCCGACGCAGTGGCGAACCGATGCCGTTTCGTCGACGAAGGATCAAGTTCATCTCACCGACAAGCGGGTATTGCTGGTCAATCGGCACCCGGTCACCTGGTCGGGTGGGCACATCGGAACGGTGGTGACCATCCGCGATCACACGGAGTTGCAGAACGTCCTCGGCGAGCTGGATTCGGTCCGGAGTTTCGCCGAATCCCTTCGCTCGCAGGCACACGAGAGTGCGAACCGCCTGCACAGCATCATCACGATGGTGGAACTGGGTCGCTACGACGAGGCGGTGACGTTTGCCACCGATGAATTGCAGGTCTCACAGGAGCTGATCGACCGTCTGATGAACGCGGTGCACGAGCCGGCATTGGCGGCTTTGCTGCTCGGTAAACTCAGCGAAGCCACCGAGCGTGGTGTCGAACTGAGCGTCACCGATGACACTGCGCTGGGACCGGTGCCCTCGCTCGACGCCCGCGAGTTGGTGACGTTGGTCGGAAATCTGGTGGACAATGCCATAGACGCGGCGCGCGCGAGTGACGCTCCGTGGGTGGAAGTGACGGTAATGGAAGAGGATTCGATGCTGGTGGTGGCGGTCGCGGACAGCGGCCCTGGAATGACGCCCGAGGCGCTCGACACCGCGAAACGTCGCGGCTATTCCACCAAATCCGGATCCAGGGGCTTGGGACTCGCGTTGGTCTCGCAAGTCGTCTCCCGCCACGGCGGCACCCTGACCACCGAACCTGCACTGGGTTCGATGCTGTTGGTACGCATACCGATCCACAACAGTTCTGCCCACAGCAGTTCTGCCCGTCCCGACGACGAGCAGCGATGATCCGCGTCCTGATCGTCGACGACGAACCGCTGATCGCTCAGGCGCACCAGTCGTATGTGCAGCGGGTACCCGGTTTTGTCGTGCACTCGGTCGTGCACTCGGCGAATGCGGCGGTGCGCGCCGTGTCGGCGGCCAACACCACCGATCAGCCGATCGAGCTGGTCTTGCTCGACATCGGACTGCCCGACGCCAGCGGTCTGGACGTCGCGTCGGCGCTGAGCGGTCTGCGGCCCGCTCCGGATGTCATCGCGGTGACCTCGGCCCGCGACCTCGAGGTGGTTCGCAGCGCGGTGGCTCGCGGCATCGTGCTCTACCTCCTCAAGCCCTTCACCTTTGCCGCGTTCCGGGACAAGCTCGAGCGCTACCTCGAGTACCGTGCCGCACTTCCGGCCGGCGAATCCGCGGCCAGTCAACACGACATCGACCGGGCGATGGCCGCCCTGCGTACCTCCGACGATCGAGCGGCGGCGCCGAAGGGCTTCGCGGCCCAGACGCTCGGCCTGGTGTCGGCGTCGGTGCGCAGCGCCGAGCAACCGGTGACCGCCGCCGAAGTCGCGTCGTCAGTGGGGGTGTCGCGAGTGACGGCATGGCGCTATCTGGAGAAGCTCGCCGACGACGGGGTACTCACCCGCGAGACCGAGTACGGACGCGCCGGAAGGCCGCAAGTACGTTACGCCAGAGCGTGATTCAGCTCTTTCGACCCTGGATGTATCGGGCCGGGGTCTGACCGAATACCTGCCTGAAGGCCTTGATGAAGCCACTGCTGGTGTCGTAGCCGAGCGCGGCGGCGACAGCCGTGACGGATTCTCCGCTACTGAGCAGTTCCACAGCGGCGTACATTCTGGCCCGAGTACGCCAGCGAGAGTAGCTCATGCCGGTCTCGGCGACGAATGCACGCATCAGCGTCTTACTACTGACGCCGGTCTCGACGGCCCAGGCCTCGAGGTCCCGTGGATCGGCAGGGTTCGCCAGGATCCGGGTCGCCACGTGCCGGGCACGCTCGTCAGCCGGAACGGCCAGTACGTCTTGGCGCTCGGGCGCTGCGGCAAGCATGTCGTAGAGAAGGATTCGACAGCGTTCACGGCTGAGGTCCGGAACCCGGTCGTCGGCCAGAGCGACGAGTAACTCCACGGCGAGCGGATCTGCCTCGAGAACCAGCGGTTGCAGCCACCGCGAACCGGCGGGCCGGAGGTCGCTGCGTGCGTACGCGCTGATCAGATCAGCGGGCGGCAGCAGCGACATCTCGTGCCGGACATTGCCCGGTATCCATACGATTCGATCGCCCTGAACATGCCAGTGGCGCGCTCCGATCACCAACTCCATCCGGCCCTGACGCATCCAGGCGAGTTGATGTTCCGGGTGACGGTGCGCCGGGAAGCTCTTCGACACGATGGAAGTGGTGGAGATCACAGAAAACTGATCTGGTGTCCGATCAGAAGCACCATTGCCCTCTGCCTCGACATTTACTGGACCATCGTTGTCTTGTTCGGACATTTCTTGTCCTCTCCCGCGCACCAATGACCGAATCAGCGTAATTCATGTTTGGAAAATACAAGGTTAGCCTCAGCTCCTACAGATCCTTGGAGAGGAGCTACCTTGCGGAGCTGGAAACGAACCTCGATGCGAATGGCAGTCATCGCTTTCGCTGCCACCCTGGCAGTGGCGATTGCCGGTTGCAGCAGCGAGACCACCGAGGAGAGCACGAACGACGCCGGATCCACCTCCGACGGCCAGTTCCCGGTGACGATCGAACACGCTCACGGTTCGACAACCATCGAGAAGCGACCCGAGCGTGTGGTGACCGTCGGATTCACCGACCACGAAACCGTTCTCGCCCTCGGCGTCACGCCGGTCGGCGTCGTCTCCTGGTTCGGTGAAGACGTCGACGCGACCTGGCCGTGGGTGGCGGACAAGTGGAACGGCGCCACACCGACCTATGTCAGCAGTTCCAGCGGCGAGCTTCTGTACGAGAAGATCCTCACCCTCGAGCCTGATCTGATCCTCGCGCTCTACGCGAATCTCGACGACGGCGAGTACTCGAAGCTCAGCGCCATCGCACCGACCATCGCACAGAGCGGGGTCGGGGCGCCGTACACGACACCGTGGACGGACATGACCACCACGGCAGGCAAGGCGCTCGGTAAGACGCCCGAAGCCCAGACGCTGATCTCCGACATCAACGCGCAGTTCGCCCAAGCCCGCGACAAGCACCCCGAATTCGCGACGCAACGCGCCGCCGTCGCCGTGGCGCGGCCCGAGGTGATAAATGCCTATTCGTCCAAGGATTCTCGTGGGATCTTCTTGTCGTCACTGGGATTCAAGCCGTCATCGGAACTCGACGCGTTTGTCGGTGAACGATTCGCCGAGACCGTTCCTCCGGAACGTCTCGACCTCCTCGACACGGTCGATCGCCTCTTCATGCTTGCCGACGCCGAGCCCAGCTCGCGCCTGGCTGCCAACCCGCTGTATCAGAATCTGCCTGTCGTTCGCGACAAGCGCGTGACGGAGCTGGCAGACAAGGACGCGCCGTCGATCGGCGCTGCCATGTCCTACGGAACAGTGCTGAGCATCCCGTACGCGATCGACAAGATCGTCGAACTCTCCTGAGACCGAAAAAAAATGTGGTGCCCCTGCCTGACCGGCAGGGGCACCACATTTTCGTGGGGTGGGAAACTTCCTACTCGTCGCCGGCCCGCAGCGTGTCCAGAACCCACGCGAACTCGAAGGCGACTTCTTTCCACTTCTCGTAGCGGCCGCTGACGCCGCCGTGCCCGGCACTCATCTCGGTCTTGAGGAGCAGCGGCGCGTCACCGGTCTTGGTGGCCCGCAACTTCGCCACCCACTTGGCCGGCTCGACGTACAGAACACGGGTGTCGTTGATGCTGGTGATCGCCAGGATCGACGGATAGTCCTTGGCTTCGACGTTTTCGTACGGACTGTACGAGCGCATGTAGTCGTACACGTCCTTCTCGTGTAGCGGATCCCCCCACTCGTCCCACTCGATGACCGTCAACGGCAACGACGGATCGAGGATGGACGTCAATGGATCGACGAACGGCACGTTGGCGAGGATGCCCGTGAACAGTTCGGGGGCGAGGTTGGCCACCGCGCCCATCAGCAATCCACCGGCGCTACCACCGTCGGCTACCAACCGATCGGCAGCGGTGACCCCGCTGTCGATCAGATGCCGTGCACTGGAGACGAAATCGGTGAAGGTGTTCTTCTTGGTGAGCGTTTTGCCGTTCTCGTACCAGGCGCGGCCCATCTCGCCACCACCGCGTACGTGCGCGACCACGAACACGACGCCCCGGTCCAGTAGCGAAAGCCTGGCCACCGAGAACGACGGGTCGATACTCGACTCGTAGGATCCGTAGCCGTACAACAGCAACGGCGCCGGGCCGTCGGAAGCATCCACCTTGCGCACTATCGACAGCGGAATGCGGGTGCCGTCTTCTGCCACCGCCCAGTCGCGGCGCTGCTCGTAGCGGGCCGGATCGAAGTCCCCGAGAACGGGCTGCGATTTGCGCAACACCAGATCTCCACTGCCGACATAGTAGTCGTAGACCTGGCCGGGTGTGATGAAGGAGGTGAACCCGAGACGGATGGTCGGTTGCGCCCATTCCGGATTGGACCCGACACCGAGGCTGAACAGTTCCTCGTCGAAAGCGATCTCGTGACGCTCACCGTAACCGTCGGCAGTCAACGGCCACACGGCAACTCGTGTCAGCGCTTCGCGGCGGTAGCTCAACACCAGATGACCGGCGAAGGCTTCCGCGTCTTCGAGGCGTACCTCGTCGCTGTGCGCGATGAGAGTGGTCTGGTTCGTCGGATCCGACACCGGAGCTTCGACGAGCACGAAGTTCTCCGCTTTCACTCCGTCGACCACTCCGTTGTGGAGGATCAGGAAACGATCCTCTCCCCCGATCACCGCATGCTCGGCGGTGTACTCGACACCGTCGCGGCGCTCGATGATCAGCCGGAACTCCCCCTCGGGGTTGTCCGATTCCAGGATCCAGCCCTCGGTGGTGACCTTCGATCCGAGCCAGATCACGAGGTACTTCTCGCTGCGCGTCGAACCGACCGACACCCAGTAGCGCTCGTCCGGCTCATGGAATACCGAAACATCTTGGCTCTGCGGCGTTCCCAGCTTGTGGCGCCACACCGTATCCGGGCGCCAGGAGTCGTCGACGGTCATGTAGAAGACATGGCTGTGATCGATTGCCCAGGTGGCTCCCGGCGCGGTGTCGGGAATCTCGTCGGCGAGGATTTCTCCGGTCTCGAGGTTCTTGAACCGCAGGGTGTACCGCTCGTCGCCGACGACGTCCACCGAGTACGCCAGCAGCGTGCCGTCCTCGCTGACGGAGAACGCTCCGAGCGAGAAGAACTCGTGCCCCTGAGCCTCGACGTTACCGTCCAACAGAACCTGTTCCCCGGCGAACTCGACACCCGGTGTCAACTCCGGCGGAGTCCAGTCGTTCTCGTCGCCGATCGGGCAACGGCACTGGACGGTATACGACTGCCCTTCCACCGAACGGCCGTAATACCACCACGCACCCATGCGCGTCGGGACCGACATGTCGGTTTCCTGGGTTCGCGACTTGATCTCCTGGAAGATCTTCTCGCGCAACGGCTCCAGGTGCGCGGTCTGCGTCTCGGTGTACTCGTTCTCGGCTTCGAGGTAGGCCACCACCTCGGCGTTGTCCTTGTCTCGTAACCATTCGTACTCGTCGACGAAGGTGTGTCCGTGGTGCACACGCTCGAGCGGTACCGTCTTGGCGATCGGCGGATTCACGCTCATGCGTTCGGCCCCACCCAGTCGTCGAACGACAGTCCGGAGATCCGCTCGTACGCGTCGATGTAGCGGGCTCGTGTCGCGTCGACGATGTCCTGCGGCAATGCGGGCGGCGGAGTCTCACTCGCTCGATCCCACCCCGATTCCGGGCTGGTGAGCCAGTCGCGAACGAACTGCTTGTCGAAGCTGGGCTGCACCTTGCCTGCTTCGTATCCGTCGAGCGGCCAGTAGCGCGAGGAGTCCGGGGTGAGAACCTCGTCGGCGAGCACCAGATTGCCGGCGGAATCCAGACCGAATTCGAGCTTGGTGTCGGCGAGGATGATGCCACGATCGGCCGCGAAGTTGGAGGCGCGCGCATACACGTCGAGCGTGTCTTCACGCAGTTGCAGGGCCAGCTTCTGACCGACCTTCTCGACTACTTGATCGAAGCTGATGTTCTCGTCGTGATCGCCGATGGCAGCCTTGGACGCGGGCGTGAAGATGGGGTCGGGTAGACGTGAGGACTCGACCAGCCCGTCCGGCAGGGCGACGCCACACACGGCGCCGCTCTGCTTGTAGTCCGCCAGACCGGAGCCGGTGAGGAAGCCGCGCACGACGCATTCGACGGGAACCATCTCCAGCGAACGCACCACCAGCGCCCGGCCGAGGACCTCCTCGGGGATACGGTCGTCGTCCGGTTCACCGGCCAGGTGGTTGGTGCCACCGAGGACGTTGAAGAAGAACACGCTCATCGCGGTGAGGACGCGGCCCTTGTCCGGTATGGGAGTGCTCAGGACGTGGTCGTAAGCCGAGATCCGGTCACTCGCGACCAGCAGCAGGTGCTCGTCGTCGATCGTGTAGAGGTCGCGGACCTTGCCACCGGCCAGATGAGTGTAGGAATCAAGTGTAGGACGCACCTTCTCACCCTATCGGGCGCCGCGCACGTGCACCGCACACCGGTCGCCCGGGCAGGGGGGCACCTGGCCGATGGTCGGGCTCGGAGTCAGCCGAATCGGGTCACCAGTCGGTTCACCATGTTGGTCGCGCTGTAGTAGTCCAACCGGAACGTGTCGAGGCCGGCCGGGTAGACACTTTTGCCGGTCACGGCGCGGTGGCGAGCGAGCAGCGGCTGCCCTTCGACCTTCGCGACGGTGCTGTCGTCGGCGTTGACCAGAATGACGGTGTTGCCGGCAATCGCGTCGTACAGGTTTTCCGCGGACACCTGGACGATGTCGTTACGTGCACCCATCGACGTGTTGCCCTTCACCGACTCCGGGATCTCGGCCATGGTGAATCCCAGCTCGGTGAGCAGCTTCGACTGCGCCGAGTCCGCGGTCCACACGTTGGCCCCGCCGCCGTCGGATTCGACGTAGACGAGAGCCGTGGTGGGCTGCGGCGGCAAGGTGAGAGTCGCCTTGGCCGACGTCACCGCGTTCTCGAAACGATCGACGGCCGCTGTCGCGTTCTCCTCGAGACCGGTCGCCCGGCCGAGTTCGGTGGTCACCTCCTGCCAGCTGTTTCCGCCGTAGTCCACGACGATCGTCGGTGCGATCTTCGAGAACTGTTCGTACAGATCGGCAAAAGAGTCCCCACCGGTCGCGGCGACGACGATCAGGTCGGGATCGAGCGCGATCACGGCTTCGGCGTTGACTACTCCCGATGCCAGCGGCGTCACTGCGCGCTCTCGGGCCACGTCACCCCACTGGGTGAAAAATCCCTGTTCGTCTGCAACTTCGGTGTTGGCGCCGGTAGCGCCTGATGCGATCACCGGAGCGTCGATCGCCAGCAGCGAGCCCGTCAACGTGACACTGGTAGAGACGACGCGTTGCGGCTTCGCCGGTATTTCCACTGCCCCCTTGACGGTTTCGACGCTTCGCGGCCAGCTACCCGACGCCGCAGTCGGCGATTCCTCGGAACCGGCAGCACCGGAACTGCACCCGATCAGGGCCAGGCCTGCTACCAACATCACGGACAACACCCGAAAGGTGCGCGGCTTCTTCACTCCGACGCCCACTGGCGGTCACTCCTCGAATTCGACACAATTATTAGGTTAGGCTCAGCTTATGTTACCCCGTAAAGTCGTCGCCCCGTCACCACCCGGGCCCGAGGTGTCCACGATCTACCAGCACGCTCGCACACACGGCAGCCCTGTCATCGAAGATGTTGACGCACAAACGGTTCGAGTTACCTTCCTCTGGCGTCAGCCTGACTTCGCTGCCGTCGAGCGGGTATACCTCGACGTGAATTCCGTCACCGATCACCACGCGGAAAAGCTGACCACCCTGACTCGTTCGAGCGACGGAACGTGGACTCAAACCCTCGAGGTTCCGCGTACCTGGCGGGGTAGTTACAGTTTCATACCCGTCACAGCGGAAACGGTTCGGGAACTCGACTCCCCCGGCGCCGGTCAGGACGATGCCGGCAGGCGCCGGCGATGGCTGGGACTGCTCGAACATCGGATCTCCGATCCGCTCAATCCCCATTCGGCAGGTATCGACAGTCGGCGATCGGCTGCCCACATGCCCGGTGCCCCTGCTCAATTCGGTTGGGATGCCCACTCTTCCCGAATGCCAACCGAAGTAGCGTGGAAAAGCAGATCCCTGGGCGTCAACCGATCAGTGTGGGTGTACGAGACCCTCCACGACGGCGTGACTCGACCGGAAGACCGTCCATTGGTCATTCTCCTCGACGGCAGACACTGGGCGCAGGTCATGCCCGCAGGCGCCGCCTTCGACCGCGCCGTGGAGACAGGGAAACTGCGATCCTGCGTTCTGCTCGCGATCGATTCCGTTGACCGAGAAGTGCGTTCGCGAGAACTGCCGTGCAACCGGGACTTCTGGCAAGCCATCGTCGACGAGCTGATTCCACAGATTCGCACGATCCGGCCGTTCACCGAGGACCGGACACGCACTCTGGTATCAGGCCAGAGTTACGGCGGGCTGGCCTCGATGTTCGCGGCACTGGAATTCCCCGAGCATTTCGGATTGGTCGCCTCCGGATCCGGTTCGTTCTGGTGGCCGACGCCCTTCCATCAGGGGGCCGACTGCCCTTCGGGTGGCGACATCGCCGCCCGCATAGTCGCCGACGGTGCCCCCGACGGTCTACGGGTCGTCCTCGAAGCCGGACTCCACGAGGGCGACATGGTTCGGCACAGCGCCGCCGTCGCCGACGCGCTCGAGGCTGCCGGGGTATCGGTCACGTCCCGTGTCTTCGACGGCGGCCACGACTGGTTATGCTGGCGCAGTGCACTTCTCGACTCCGTGATCGATCTTGTCGGCGCGCCGTAGTCGACCTCAGATCTCGCGGAGTGTCTCTCGAATCACCGTCGCAGTGCTGTCGAGCACTGCCCGTCTGGGCGTTCTCGGCTGCGCCCGCAACCCGAATCCGTCGCCGCGATTACGCGGGATGACGTGCAGATGGACGTGGAAGACTTCCTGCCCGGCCGCCGCCCCGTCGGACAGGTGCAGATTCACACCGTCGACAGGCAGTGGGCCGGTACGCAGAGCTGTGGCAATCTTCTGCGCGACGGCGAAGACGTGAGCACCGTCGGCCGGGTCCAACTGAGCCAGGCCTGCGCCGTGACGCTTGGGTACCACCAACAGGTGACCGGGCGTGAACGGCCGAATATCCATGAAAGCAACAACATTCGCATCGTCGTAGACAATGCTGGCGTCGGCCTCCCCGGCGATGACGGCGCAGAAGATACAGTTCATGACTTGTGCTGTGCGCCTTTGTCAACCGCGGGCGGGTTGACAAAGGCGCACAGCACACCCCTTACAGGATCGGCGACGGCGCGTACGCCGCTGCTTCGGGGTTGGCGTCGACGAGCGCGCGTACCTCGGCGACGACGGCGTCGACCTGCGCGGACGCGGCGCCGACGAAGGCGGCCTTGTCGGCGAGTGCCTCGTCGAGTGCCGCGCGGTCGAGCGGCAGACGGTCGTCGGCGGCCAGGCGGTCGAGTAGATCCGGTTCCTTGCCTTCCTCACGCATCGCCAACGCGACGGCGACCGCGTTCTCCTTGATGGCTTCGTGCGCGGTCTCGCGTCCGACGCCGGCGCGCACTGCGGCCATGAGCACGCGGGTGGTGGCGAGGAACGGCAGGTAGCGGGTCAGTTCCTTCTCGATGACGGCCGGGTAGGCACCCATCTCGATCAGCACGGTCAGGAAGGTCTCGAACATGCCGTCGATCGCGAAGAACGCATCGGGCAGTGCGACGCGACGGACGACGGAGCAGAAGACGTCGCCCTCGTTCCACTGCGCACCGGCGAGCTCGGCGGCCATCGAGCCGTAGCCGCGCAGGATGACCTGCAGTCCGTTGACACGCTCGCAGGAACGGGTGTTCATCTTGTGCGGCATGGCGGAGCTGCCGACCTGGCCGGGCTGGAAGCCTTCGGTGACCAGCTCGTGGCCGGCCATCAGACGGATGGTGTGTGCGAACGACGACGGTCCGGCACCTACCTGCACGAGCGCGGAGACCACGTCGTGATCGAGCGAGCGCGGATACACCTGGCCGACGCTGGTGAGTACGTGTGCGAATCCGAGATGCTGCGCGACTTTGGCTTCGAGCTGTTCGAGCTTGTCCGCATCGCCGTCGAGGAGGTCGAGCATGTCCTGGGCGGTACCCATCGGTCCCTTGATTCCGCGCAGCGGGTAGCGGTCGATCAACTCCCGCAGACGGGTCAGTGCCACCAGCAGCTCGTCGGCGGCGGACGCGAAACGCTTGCCCAACGTGGTGGCCTGCGCGGCAACGTTGTGCGAGCGGCCTGCCATCACGATGGTGGAGTACTCGGCCGCGCGCTCACCGAGACGAGCGGCCACGGCGATGCCGTGGCTGTAGACGTGCTCGAGGGAGCGGACGATCTGCAGCTGTTCGACATTCTCGGTGAGGTCGCGGCTGGTCATACCCTTGTGGACCTGTTCGTGCCCGGCCAGGGCGTTGAACTCTTCGATCCGTGCCTTGACGTCGTGACGGGTGATCCGCTCGCGGTCGGCGATCGATTCCAGGTCGACGTTGTCGATGACCCGCTCGTAGTCGTCGATGGCACCGGCAGGAATGTCGATCCCCAGTTCGGCTTGCGCCCGCAGCACCGCCACCCACAGCTGACGCTCGAGGACGATCTTGTACTCGGGCGACCACAGAGCGCTGAGCTCCGCAGAAGCGTATCGGTTGGCAAGGACATTCGGGATGCGGGTCACGAGATCTCAGTCTAACGGGGGCCGAAGTGCACCGTTACTCCTGCACGGGAGGCGCCATGAGGTCTATCGATTCGAGCAGCATTCGGCGGGCCATGCTGCGCGGATCGGGGTCGTATTCCGCGAGCGCGGTGATCATGGCGCCGTCGACCATGGCCACCAGATGACGCAATCGGCTCTCGTCGACGCTGCGGCCGGAGCGTCGGAGCGCGTCGACGAGGACGTCGTCGAACTGGGCGCGTAGCCGCAACTGCACTTCGCGTAGACCTCGATGGCGGGCGGACGCCATGAATCGTTCGTAGCGAGCGATCATGCGTTCGCGACTTTCCGGCCGTGCCTCGTCTGCACCCAGCAAGAGCCCGCCGAGTAGATCGACAGTCGATTCCGCGTCGCGCCCGTAGTCCTGCACGGCCGCCACCCGAGCGCGCATCCATTCGACCTCCGCTTCGCCGTTCAGCTCGACAGCACAGGCGATGAGGTCGTCGAGTGAATCGAAGTAGTAGGTGGTCGACGCCAGCGGCAGATCGGCTCTGGTGGCGACCGCACGATGCCGGACGGCGTCGAACCCGCCTTCGAGCAGGAGTTCAGCGGCCGCCGCGACAAGCGCCTGGCGACGTCTTTCGCCTTTGGGTGTTGCTGCGGAGCACACCCCGATATCGTGCCAGTCGCCGTCGCCGCGCACGGGAAAACGGCGGCACATGTCGACCTCGGGACGAACCGACCGCAGGACCGACCGCCACAGGGCACTAACCGAGCCAGGACTTCAGTCTGACCATCGCCTCGTCGATGTCCGCGGTGGCGCCCGCGAAGGAGAGTCGTACCTTTCGGTTTCCGTCGACGGTGTCGAAGTCGATTCCGGGGGCGAGTGCGACGCCGGTATCGGCGAGAAGTCGCGAGCACCAGGCGGTGGCGCCGTCGCCGTCGCAGAGGTGTCCGATGTCGGCGTAGACGTAGAACGCCCCGTCGGCCGGCGCGAGTTCGGTGATGCCGAGTTCCGGCAGGCCGGTCAACAACAGTTCGCGGTTGACCGCATACCGTTCGACATGGCTGTCGAGTTCGATGCGGGACTGAGCCGAGAACGCTTCGATCGCCGCGTACTGGGAGATCGCGGGCGGGCACACCGTCATGTTCGACGCGAGTCGCTGCAGCGGGCGGCGCAGGTAGGTAGGCACCAGCATCCAGCCGAGCCGCCACCCCGTCATCGAGAAGTACTTGGAGACGGAACCGATCACGACCGATTCGCGGGAGGTCTCCCAGGCGCTGGCGGTGTGCTGATCGCCGTACTCGATGCCGTGGTAGATCTCGTCGGAGACGAGCAGTGTTCCGTGGGCGTCGCACCAGGTGGCCAGGGCGGCGAGTTCCTCGGGGGCGATGACGGTGCCCGTCGGGTTGGCGGGGCTGGCGACGATCAGGCCGGCAGGCGGGGACGGTAGCGCTTCGAGCATCTCGACGGTCGGCTGGTAGCGGGTGGCAGGACCACAGTCCAATTCCACGACGTCGCATCCGAGCGCCGCGAGGGTGTTGCGGTAGGCCGGATATCCGGGGCGGGCGACGACGACGGTGTCCCCGGCGTCGAACGCTGCGAGGAAGAGCAGTGTGAAGGCGCCGGACGAGCCGGTGGTCACGACCACGTCGTCGGCGTCGACAGCGATTCCCGAGCGTTCACCGTGATAGTTCGCTATTGCTTCGCGTAGCGGCAGAATGCCGAAGGTCTCGGTGTATCCGAGCAGTTCGGTACCGAGAATCTCTTTCGTCGCGCGCAGAACGGGGGCGGGCGCCGGGGTGGACGGTTGACCGGCGGCGAGGGTGAGCACGTCGCCGTGCGTCCGTTGGCGTTCGGTGGCGGCCTTCCACACATCCATGACGTGGAAGGTCTGTATTTCTGATCGACGAGATTCTGAGCGCACCCTCCGACGCTAGCCGAAACGCGGTTCCGAACGTATTCGCGTGTGCCGATAGTGACGATCGAACAGATTCCGGCACTGAGCATGGGTCGATTCAACGAGATCTGTGCCACGTAGTCCACGCACCATTGATCGAGGAAACCCTTCGGAAAAAAGGTGCATCAGATGAAAGCTCGCTCCGTGCCCGCCGCGGCTCTGGCCACGATCGGCGTTCTCGCGCTCGCTTCGTGCGGAAGTTCGACCAGTAGCGGTACCGGCGCGTCTTCCGGCGACTACGCCCAGGACGGCAGTTTCACAACGATCGTGGACACCGATCCCGGCAACCTTCATCCCCTGATCACCAACCTCGTCTCGACTCAGGTGATCAACTCGTACACCAACGACTCACTGATCTGGGTCGACACGAAGACCCGCGCCACCAAGCCTTATCTGGCCGAGAAGTGGGCCGACAACGGATCTTCCTTGAGCTTCACGCTCAAGAAGGGCATCACCTGCCAGGACGGCACCGAGTTCACCGCTCAGACTGCGGCGAACAACATCAACTGGGTGGTCGACAAGAAGAATGCGTCGCCGTGGCTGGGATCGTCGGTCCCCGAAACCGTGACCGCTTCTGCCGACGGTGACGAACTGACCGTGACGACGTCGGCACCGGCGCCGTTCCTCCTCGAGCGCGTCGGAGCGCTCAAGCTGGCCTGCCAGGCCGCACTCGACGATCCGACCAGCGTTCGTAACAGCAGCAACGGAACCGGCCTGTTCAAGGTCACCGAAGTTGTCGCCAACGACCACGTCACGTTGGAGCGCCGCGACGGCTACAACTGGGGCCCGAACGGTGAAACCACCTCCGAGACAGCCGGAGTGCCCAAGACCGTCACCATCAAGGTGGTCACCGACGCCTCCACGACGGCGAACCTGGTCATGACCGGATCGGTCAACGCGGCTCCGGTCGGCGGCGCGGACCTCGAGCGGGTCGAAGCAGCCGGCCTCGAATCCATGACGTCCAACACCCTGTCCGGGCAGTTCATCTTCAACCACAACGCAGCCGTCCCCACCAAGGACGAGGCGGTACGTAAAGCACTGGTGCAGGCAATCGATCTCGACGACTACACGGAGATCAACACCGGCGGCAAGGGTGCCCGCGCCACGGCGTTGGCAGTCACGGATCCGCGAGCGTGCGACTACGACAGCGTCACCGGCGCAGTGCCGACGTTCGACATGGCAGCAGCGAAGAAGGGTCTCGACGACGCCGGCTGGAAGCCAGGCTCCGACGGGGTACGCGCCAAGGACGGCAAGAAGCTCGAGCTGACCGTCATCTTCGCCAACTTCCGCGACACCACTTCGGCGGCAGCGGAATACGCGATGAAGCAGTGGGAAGAACTCGGCGCCAAGATCGAACTGCGCGGCGGCGACAACAACTTCATCATCTCCAACACGTTCGCAGCCAAGGATCTGACCGGCTGGTCCATCTCCATCGGACTGACGTTCCAGAGCGACACCCCGAGCATCTTCGTTCCGTACTTCGCCGGTCCGTTCTCCCCGGAAGGCATCAACTTCGCCTCGGTCGACAACCCGGCTTACACCGAATTGACCAAGAAGGCAACGAGTCTGCCCGGTCAGGAATCCTGCCCGGCATGGAAGGAAGCGGAGCAGGCCCTGTTCACGGCGTCGGATCTCCTCCCGGTCTCCACGTCACCGAACTTCATGTTCTTCAACAACGCGACGTCGATCTTCGCGCCATTCGGCCCCATCTTGGCCGGGCCGGGCGTGCGTGTGCTGAAATAGGCTAGAAGACATTGCTTTTCATCTGACAATTCTCAGTTCCGAAGGATTTACATGACTGACCGTCCATTTTCGCTCGATGACCTTCGCAGCGTGGTCACCCCCACCGATACGTCTATCTCGCCGGACGGCACAGTCGTCGTCTTCGTTCGCTCCGAAATTGTTGCAGGAAAAGCATCTACATCGCTGTGGACCGTCTCCGCGGGCAGCAAGGCTCGTCGCCTCACCGCAGGCCCCGCCGATTCCGCGCCGCGGTTCTCCCCCGACGGAACCACCGTCGCCTTCCTCCGCACGGCCGACGGCACACCACAGCTCCATCTCCTCCCGCTCGACGGTGGTGAGTCCGAAATCCTCACCACCGCTGCGGATCTTCCGCTCGGTGCCGGTGCCGCCTCGTGGAGCCCGGACGGAACGGCCATCGCGTTCAGTGCGGCCGTGTCCCGTTCGGATTCCACGGACCCGAACCGCCCGCTCGTCACCGACACGCTCGGATACAAGTCCGACGGTGTCGGCTGGCTCGGAACACACCGCGCGCATGTGCACACGGTCACCTTGGCGTCCAAGGCAGTTCGGCGTCTGACCGACGGCGACTGGAACGCCGACGCACCGTCGTGGTCCCCCGACGGCAGTGCGCTCGCCTTCACCGCGAACCTGGAGCCGGACAGCGACCTGACTCTCGCGTTCAGCGCCTACCGCGTCATCGTCGGCGATCCTTCGGTACCGCCGCAGAAGCTCGGTCACGCCACGGGTACACCTGGCAAGCTCCTGTGGCACGCGAGCGGCGACTCGGTAGTCGCCATGGGCACGCCGGAGATGCGGATCGGAACCTGCGACCTGATCCGCCTCTGCGTCCCCGGCGCAACCGAGACCGCTGTCGACGTCACGCTGACCGCGCATCTCGACCGCAACGTGATGCCAGGAGCCCCCGGATATCCGGGCGGCACTCCGGCATTGACCGACACGAACGACGAGGTCGTGTTCTGCCTTCGCGATCGCGGGTGGACACATCTGTACGCCGTCGACGTCGAGACGGGAACGACCCGTCCGATCGTCGCCAACCCCAACGAGGTCGTCTCGGCGCTGTCGGTGGCCAGAGGCGCCCGCGTCGCGTCCGTCATCGTCACCACCCAGCACTCGTTCGGCGAGGTCGCGATCGTCGATCTGGACAGCGGCGTCGTCACCACACTGACGAACCTGACTGCCGAGGCACTGCCCGAGGTGAAACTGCTCGCCGCCGAGGAGCGTGAATTCACGATCTCCGACGGCCGAACCGTGCACGGCTGGCTGTTGTCCGACCCCGAAACCGACGGCGCAGCACCGCTTCTCCTCGACATTCACGGTGGACCGCACAACGCCTGGACCGGCGTCGCAGACCCGTACCATCCGGCGCACCAGATCCTGGCATCGCAGGGTTGGCGCATCCTGACCCTCAACCCGCGTGGCTCGGACGGCTACGGCGAGGACTTCATGTACGCCGTCAGCGGCGCGTGGGGCACCGCCGATCAGGCCGACTTCCTCGAGCCGATCGACGCGCTCGTCGCCGAGGGTCTGGTCGACGGTGATCGCCTGGCGGTCACCGGATACAGCTACGGCGGTTACAGCACCTGCCATCTGACGTCGGCGACCGATCGTTTCGCGGCAGCCGTCGCCGGCGGTCTGATCTCGGACTTCGGCGCGATGGCCGGCGTGTGCGACGTCGGTTCGCATCTCGGTGTGCTCGCCACCGGTGTGACGATCTTCGACGACGCGGCCAAGCTCCTGTCCGCCTCCCCCATCGCGGCGGTCAAGAACGTCGTGACGCCGACGCTGATCCTGCACGGCAAGTCCGACGAGCGGTGCCCGCTCGGTCAGGCCGAGGCCTGGTTCTCGGCGCTGCGCCAGCAGCGCGTGCCGACCCGACTGGTGGCGTATCCCGGTGCTACCCACGGCTTCCTGGTCAACGGCACTCTCGATCACCGGATCGACTACAGCGCCCGGCTGATCGAATGGCTGCAGCGCTACACCGGCGCGAAACTGCCGAAGGCCGGCCGGGCCACCGCATCCGCCGGGGCCGACGCCTGGAAGCGTTCGCTGGACGTGCTCCGTGAGCGTTACGGTGTCACGGGTGCTCAGTTCGGTATCCTCACACTCGATTCCGAGGGCAGGGAGATCACCCGCACGACGGTGTCGTCCGGTGTGATCAACGCGAACACCGGCGTGCAGGTGACCGACGACGCCCTGTTCCAGATCGGCTCCATCACCAAGGTGTGGACCACCATGCTGGTCATGCAGTTGGTCGACGAGGGTCTGCTCGACCTCGACGCAACAGTCCGCTCGATCCTGCCGGACTTCGCACTCGAGGACGAGGACACCGCAGCCCGCGTCACGGTTCGCGCACTCCTGAACCATCGCAACGGAATCGACGGCGACCTCTTCATCGACAAGGGGCGCGGCGACGACGTCATCGAACGCTACGTCGACGGCCTGAGCGAGTTCCGTCAGGTGCATCCGCTCGAAGACGGTTTCGCGTACTCGAACTCCGCGTTCGTTCTCGCCGCCCGCGTCGTGGAGGTACTGCGCGGCGGAATCTGGGACGACATTCTCAGGGAACGGATCATCGATCCGCTCGGACTCGAGCACACCGTCACCCTGACCTCCGACGTTCCGAGGTTCTCGGCGTCGGCGGGCCATACGACGAACTCCGTCGTGATGCCGGTGTGGCCGATCACCCGCTCGATGGGTGCTGCCGGTTGCATCACCGCGAGCATCGGTGATCTGCTCACGTTCGCCGAACTCGGACTCCTCGACGGTCGCAGTGTCGACGGTGTTCGGATCGTCTCGGAAGCATCCGCACTCGCGATGCGTACCCCCGAAATCGATCTCAGCGAACTGTTCCCGGACAAGTCCGGCTGGGGCCTGGGCTGGTTCCACGAGAACTGGTCGGGTGAAGAGATTTTCGGTCACGACGGCGGCACCATCGGGCAACACGCCTACTTGCGTATCTTCCCCGAACACAACGTCGCCATCGCCCTGCTGACCAGTGGCGGCAAGGCCGACGGTCTGTACCGCGACCTGTTCACCGAAGCGGCAACGGAATTGGTAGGTCTGGAGCCGCCGAAGGCCCTGCTGCCGGATCTCGCCAGCACCGCCACGCTTCCGGATTCCGTTCTGGGCACGTACAGCTCGGGCGGAATTGCGATCGAGTTCCGACACGGCGACACGAACGAGGAAGCGGTGCTCACCGACCTCAGCGAGGTCGTGCCGGACCCGGAGGCGGACCCGTCCGTCCCCAAGACGAATCAGTCGGTCGTTCCGCTCGTTCCGTCGCAGATCCCGGGCACCTGGACCACCCGCTCGCCTGCTGCGGCCGGCTGGATGACGATCCGTCCGCATCGCGACGGTGTGTACGTTGGATTCCGGTTCCTGCCGCGCGTGAACGCCTGACAGGAGCAGTCACGCCTGACAGCGCCGTGACAACGAACACCGGCACGACACGCTTTACCGAACTCGAGGAATCACATATGCAGGAACAGCTTCAGGAATTGGTCGACCAGTGGCGGGTCGAGGCGAACATCCCCGGCGTCGCCGTCGGCATCGTGCACGGTGACACGGACATCGTGATCACCAGCGGCATCGAGAGCGTCGACACACAACTCCCGGTCACGGACAACACCATGTTCATGATCGGTTCCACCACCAAGGTTTTCGTCGCCACCGCGGCAATGGCCCTCGTGGACGACGGCCTGCTCGATCTCGACACACCGTTGATCGAGTACGTTCCCGAACTGGTCCTCGCCGACGAGGACGCCACCCGCACGGTCACGATGCGCCACCTGCTCACGCACACCGGCGGATTCACCGGCGACGCCAGCCTCATGGCCGGCTGGGGCGAGGACGCACTGGGGCGTTCGGTGTCGCGTCTGAACGAGCTGCGTCAGGAATACCCGGTGGGCGAGGTCTTCTCGTACAGCAACTCGGGTTTCGTTCTCGCCGGTCACGTCATCGCCAAGATCAGCGGCGAGCCGTTCGAGGATTTCCTCGCACGTCGAGTACTCGAGCCGCTGGAGTTGAAGAACTCCGCGTGCCTGCCGTGGGACGTGATGACCCACCGGTTCGCTCTGGGCCACTACATCCGTGACGGTGTTCCGTTCGTGTCCAACGAAACCGGCATCGACCGCGGCATGCTCCCGTGCGGCGGCATGTGGTCCTCGGTGCGCGATCAGCTTCTCTGGGCTCGCTACTCGCTGACCGGGCAGCGTCCGGGTGAGGGTCAGCCGCTCGAGGAGTCCACGCGGCTGCTCATGCAGACCCCGCAGCGACCGGCAGCGCGGATGTTCGAAGAGGTCGGCATCGGCTGGCTGTTGACCCGTCACGGCAGCACTCAGGTGGTGCGCCACGGCGGCAACGTCAGCAACCTGCAGGTCTCCGAGTTCCTGACGGTTCCGGAGAAGAAGTTCGCCGTCACCGTCCTCACCAATGCGTTGGGCGGCGGCATCGGCAAGCGGGTAGTCGACTGGGCACTGGCGAATCTGGCCGAGCTGCCGGTTCCCACCACTCTCGACGCCGTCGAACCCGCACCTGCGGTGCTCGACGCGGTAACCGGCAAGTACCAGGCCGGTTCCCTCGCGATGACGGTTGCCGTCGGCGACGACGGCGGCATCGGTGTGCGGATGGGCAGCGCCCAGGATCTCGGCGAGTACGAGGACATCGTCTGGCCGCCCGCCATTCCGATCGTGTTCGTCGGCGACGGCACCGGTGAGTTCGCGGCGAAAGCCGACGCGACTCGCGTCCTGGGTCGCTTCGTCATCGACGAGAACGGACAGTCGGGTCTGCTCGAATTCGGCGGTCGCACCGCCAAGCGCGTGTAGTCGGCGCAGTCCGGTCAGCGCGTGAGCGAAAGGCGGATGCCGTGAACCCGATCTCGGGTGCACGGCATCCGCCTTGCTGCGTATCGGGCGCGGTGTCAGTAGAGCCGGAATCCACCACCGCGTGCGTTGATGTCGGCCAGTCCGATGGTGATGTCCGCCGAGTTGTCCGGTGCGTGGAACGGCGGCGGGAACGGCTCGAAGCAGTACGGCGGGAACCCGTTGCTGATCAGACCGACCAGACGATCACCGACGACAAGTGGTCCACCCGAGTCACCGGGAATCGAGCAGGTGTGTTCGACGATCTGACCGTAGGCGTGATCGTAACCCCAGGTTATTCCACACGTGGTGCCGGTGGAGCGCCCTTCCTTGCACACGATGGTGCCGAACGACGGTGGGGTTCCGATCCCGTTGATCGTGGTTCCACCGACTGTTCGCGACGGACTCACTTTCGATGCGTCGAGTGCGATCACCGCGATGTCGGAGACCGGACTGACGTAGACGAAGCGACCTATCGGTCCGGCGCCCGGCAGATACTCGGCGAAAACTCGGTCACCTACCTGACCACAGTGTCCTGCGGTGAGTCCGACGAGGGCACCGTTGTTGTCGAATCCGACGGCAGTGAGGGTGCATGCCACAACCGTGTCCGGGTTCGAGTGGTCGACGTCCGGCAGCAGGATTCCGGAACCACCGCCGAGTTGGACCGGCGGCCCGGCGGGTGCGGCCGCGGCGATACCGGCCCCACCGAGCATGGTTGCCAATGATGCGGCTGCAGCGGCGAACAGTAGTCGTAGGCGCAAAGATCCCCCGTATGCTCTGGTCCGGAATATGATGTCTTCTGTCGGCATGGAACTCACAGTGAACGTCAGGACTGCGGCTGTGTGCAACCCCACTCGCGGAGTTCACGGGTCGATCACGGCCCGAGTGTTCACACGATCGACAACCTTCTGGCTGCTCACCGAGCATCCTTGAATCGTCAATCACAATTCGGGCATCGTTATTTTTCTCGCCGAGAGGTCGCCGAGCACCGCCCGGCCGGCGGGGCGTTCAGTCGGATGCGCGAAATCGGTACCCGACTCCCCTGATCGTCTCGATACTGTGGGAGCCGAACGGTGCATCCACTTTTTTTCGTAGATAGCCGACATACACCTCGACGATGTTCTCGTCACCGTCGTAGTTCGTATCCCACACGGACCGCACTATCTCCCTCTTCGTGACCACGACGCCGTTGTTACGCATCAGGAATTCCAGAACGCTGTACTCGCGCGGTGTCAGCATCAGTTCGGTACCCGCCCGGGTCACCTGATGCCTGGCAGGATCGAGCTCGAGATCACCGACGATCAGAACCGTCGGTCTCTGCGGGGCGCCCCGTCGCACCAGCGCACGGAGGCGAGCGAGCAACACGACGAACGAGAACGGTTTTACCAAATAGTCGTCCGCCCCGAGGTCGAACGCGTCGGCCAGATCATATTCACCGTCCTTGGCCGAGAGCATCAAGATCGGTGTCCAGATCTCGCGGGCGCGCAGATCACGCACGATGTCGTAGCCGTGTTTTCCCGGCAGCATGATGTCGAGAACCATGACGTCGAAGTCTTCACTGCTCGCGGTGACGAAGCCCTCGTCACCGCGATGCTCGACAGACGTCACGAACCCCTCGGCGACCAGGCCACGACGGATGGTCTCGGCCAGACGGACCTCGTCTTCGACTACCAGCACCCGCACCCCCGTGGCCCCTTTCGTCGTCCGGTCCTTCGTGCTCACCGTGGTCGAGTAGATCAGAAACCGGCGGGTGGCCGAAACGGGGTTCAGGGTTTCTTCAGCATCGACTGTGCAGACTGCGCACCATGCTCGCAACTGACCCGACTGCACGAACAGCAGTCACCGAAGTGCTCACCGAAAGCGCTACCGCGGAAATCGCGGTGGCCGGCGTGCTGATCGCCGTCGCCCTCTTCGCCGTAGGTGCTTTCCATCGATCGACACATCCTCGATCGGTCGCGCTGCGCTGCGCCGGACTGGTTCTCGCCTTGATCACCCTCTCGGCCCAGGTCCGTCGAAACGGCTGGTTGACCAGCGCCGACAGTCCGGTCACCGACTCGATGGTCAATCATCGCACCGCGATGCTCGATCAGGTGGCGAAAACGGTCACCTCCCTGGGTAGTCCGACGGCAACCGTGGTCGTCGCCGTCGCATTGGGCGCCGTCGTGTCGTGGCAGGCACGGTCGGCTCTTCCCGGCATCGTCGTGATCGGGACAGTAGGCGGCGCATCCGTGATCTGCTCGGCCCTCAAGGCCTTGATCGCCAGAGAACGACCGCCTGTCGGTCTGCACCTGCTGGTCGAGTCCGATCATTCGTTCCCTTCCGGCCACGTGACAGGCACCGGGGCGTTGGCGGGCATCGCGGTCGTCGTGCTCGGTGCGGGGCTGACGGCAACGGTGAGACGTACCCTCGCGGTACTGGCGGTCGCCGTCACGATCCTCGTCGGACTCACCCGCGTGTACCTCGGGGTGCATTGGCTCAGCGACGTCGTCGCCGGGGCCGTGCTCGCCACCCTGGCCGTGACAGTTGGGGCGGCCTTGCTCCGCTTCCTCCACAATCGCCGGTCCGCACCCGCGCACGGCAGGTCTGCGCACCGGGAGGAGATACCGGTATGACGTCGGCGAGGACGCAGCTCAGCTCGTCAACGTCTGCTGCAGGACGGTGAGTACCTCCCGCGCCGCAGTCGGCCCGGTGTTGAGATAGAACACGTCGTCGTCCACGGCCACCGCATGATTCGACACCACTGCCCCCAACTGTGCCCACAGCGGCGCATTGGTGAGCGTCGCGGGGTCACCACCCTGTACGCCGTAGAAAATCCAGTCGGCATCGGCAACGGTCAGTTCCTCTTCGCTGATGTCGCGGGAAGTCTCGCCGAACTGCTGCGACGACGGGCGAGACAAGCCCGCATCCTCGGCGATGCTGCCGGTGAACGACGGAATCCCGAAGATCCGCAGCCGGTTTCCGTTCTGGCGGGTGAACGAGACCGTCGGCGCAGCCGACAGCGACTGCCCGAGTGCGGCCGCATCGGCGTTGAACGCGTCCAAGAGGGCGGTGGCCTGTGCGGTTCGTCCGATACCGTCGGCAACCAGCAAGAAGTCCTGCTTCCAGTTCACACCGGTGCCGGCAGAAGCAACGGTCGGGGCAATGGCCGAGAGCTGTCCGTAGAGCGAATTCGCGTCCTTGCCTGCGACGTTCATCAGGATCAGATCAGGTTCGAGGGCGATGATCGCCTCGAAGTTCGGGGTGAACCGTCCACCCGTGTCGACGACCCGGTCCAGGTCGCTGGAGTACTGCGGATATGCATCCTTCAGATAGGCCGGCACCAACTCCGCGCCGTCGCCGCGCGTCGAGCCGGCCGGAACCACGCCGAGCGAGAGCAGGGCGTCGGCCTGGCCGGTCGAGATGACGACTACCTTCTTCGGCTCCGACTCGATGGTCGTCTCGCCCTGAAAGTGCTTGACAGTGCGGGGAAATACGCCGTCGGCCTGCCCACTGCCCATTCCCGCCGGGACAGTTCGGGGTGCGGCGAAGAACGTCTGCGCCGGGGCCGTGGACGCCTCGGGTGCCGAGTCGGTGTCGGTGGTGGTCGAGCACCCGCCGACGACTAGCGCCAGGGCGAGCGCTCCGATCACTGTAGTGCCCAGATTCTTCCGTCGAAATTTCACGTATTCGTCCTGCCGGTAGTAGGAAATGACGCGATCAGCTGATCCCACTGATCGCAAAGTAGCTGTCACGGCGCAGTATTCGTTTGTGCCACGGCCAGTTCTGGGTACGCGCGGCGGTCACCCACCCCAGATCGCCGATCTCGATGTCGCGCAGCCCGGCATCACGCCAGATAGCCTCCGGCACCGCCATGTCCGCGACCGACGAGAGCGGGGTACCGGAGTTCCTGGTCACCGGCGTCGGGCCGCTCGCGTTGCCGCCGGGAGGAAGCATCCGCAGCATTTTCTGCGCTCGCTCGAATCTGTGTCGATCCGTTCGATGTGTGCTCTCGACGGCACTCACGAGACCACCTTCACCCACCAGGTTCGACCAGGTCTTCACTGCCGCAACAGGGTCCGGCAGCAGCCAGACGAGATTGCGGCTGACGACGGCGTCGACTTCGCCCGCATCGATCGGTGGATTCATCACGTCGCCGAGCCGGACCTCCGCCTTGTCGTATCGGGCCAACCGTTCGGCCGCCTTGGCGCTGCGTGCGGCGGAGAAGTCGATCGCGATGACCTCGAATCCGAGACGGACGAGAATCTCGGAGACATTGCCGAGCCCCGATCCCATGTCGGCCACGCGCGTGACGGGCCGTCCGCCCGGCCGCGATCGCGTGAGCCCGTCGATCACTCCCACCCAGACCGGATGTTCGCGGAAATCCGTTGTTCGCGCATCCGACAGTGGCAACATCGCACCGAGGGTGTCGTGTTGGGCTTCCCAGTATCGACGGATATCGGCGGCCATTCGATCGGCGTCGGTGCCGATCTTGTCGCCCGAAGTGGTCATGGTTGTACCCTCACGCTCGCAGATGGTTAGGTGACCCTACCCTTCGTGAGCCTAAACTATATCTGTGTCAGATATAGTTTTGTGCCGTGAATCACATGTGGCCGATCGTTAGTCTGATTTCGTGCAGACCCCCGACGACGCCTCCCGATCGCTCATCACCGCAACCTTCGAACTGCGGCGCGCTTTACGCGAATACATGGACACGTCCGGCACCGACGAGACACTGCCCGAAGCACAATCGGAGGTCCTGCACGACGTGGCCGATCACCCCGGTACGCGAATCGGTGACGTGGCCAAGCGACTGTCCAGACGGCCCAACACGGTGAGCACCCTGGTCTCCGTCCTCGCCGACAAAGGCCTACTCGAACGCAAACCCGACCCGGCCGACGGTCGCGTCAGCACCCTCTTCGTCAACGGCGAACGGGGTGCACGCCGCGATCGGCGCTCCGAGCTGCGCATCGGCGCTCTCGCTCACGAACTGGCAGCCCTCGGCGAGGAAGAGCTCACCTTGTTGATCGATGCAACAGCAGTCATCGACCGGATCAACCGATCCCTGAGGTTCAACGCACCCCGTTGACCGTGTGCACGAAAAAACAGGGCCGGTGAACGGATTCCGTTCACCGGCCCTGTCGGACGTGATCTTGCACAACCTTTGTCAAGGAAGGGAAATTTTTCCCTCGACGGCGCCGAGACCGATATCCGTACGGAAATGCCCACCGGGCAGTTTCACGGTGCCGATCTTCGCGTACGCGTCGTCGCGGGCCTCGCTCAGATCCTTGCCGACGCCGACCACGCTGAGCACCCGCCCACCGGCCGAGACGACGGCGCCGTCCTCACGCTTCTTGGTTCCGGCATGCAGCACACCCTCGGCTCCCGCACCCGTGATGACGTCACCGGTACGCGGGGTTCCCGGGTAGTTCTCGGCCGCGATCACAACCGTCACCGCCGAACCGTCCCGCCACCGCAGCGGTGCGACGGAATCGAGAGTTCCGGTAGCGGTCGCGTTGAGCAGGCCACCGAGCGGGGTTTCGAGCAGCGCGAGAACAGCCTGGGTTTCCGGGTCACCGAAACGGCAGTTGAACTCCACCACCGCGGGACCGTCGACTCCGACGGCCAGACCTGCGTAGAGAAGACCGGAAAATCCGCTGCCACGAGCAACCAGTTCGGCGGCAACCGGCTTGACCACGTCGTCGACGATCCGCGTGACGACCTCCTCCGGCAACCACGGCAGCGGAGTGTAGGCACCCATGCCTCCGGTGTTGGGGCCGAGATCGCCGTCGCCGACGCGCTTGTGGTCCTGCGCGGGTAGGAGCGGTACCACCGACGTACCGTCCACCAGGCAGAACAGCGAAACTTCCGGGCCGTCGAGGAACGATTCGAGAAGCACCGGATGGCCGGTCTCGAGCAGTTCGGCAGCATGATCGCGAGCGGCCAGGCGGTCCGTCGTGACGACGACTCCCTTGCCCGCGGCAAGCCCGTCGTCCTTGACCACCCAGTTGGGGCCGAACCGGTCGAGAGCTTCGTCGAGTTTGGCGGGGTTGTCCACGATCTCGCTGTGCGCGGTCTTGACACCGGCGACAGCCATCACGTCCTTCGCGAACGCCTTTGACCCTTCGATACGGGCGGCATCGGCGGACGGACCGAAGCAGGCGATCCCGGCCGCACGCACCGCGTCGGCGACACCGAGGACCAGCGGAACTTCGGGGCCGATGACGACGAGGTCGGCGTCGACCTTCTTCGCCAGTGCCGTGACTGCTTCACCGGAAGTTACGTCGACGGGGTGCTGCTCGGCGATTTCCGCGATCCCGGCGTTGCCAGGTGCGCAGATCAGGGCCGTGACACCTGGATCGCGAGCGAGAGAGAGAAGGAGGGCATGTTCACGGGCTCCGGAGCCGATTACGAGTACGCGCACGGTGAACAGACTACTGCGGCACGTGGCACTCAGCTGACAGTCCCTGCCGTACCGCGCGAGTTGTCACGCAACTCGGCAATTCCGGCTCGCCGGCGCGGTTTCCCACCGACATCACCGCGGTGTGCCGCGTGTCCGAGAGAGACAGACGCGCCGACGCCGGTGTCAACCCCGCGTTCGGCCCTGCATCTCCGAAAGCAACGACGCCTGGTCGATTCTCGCCTCTTGAATAGCCGGTATCGCCACCAGGCGCGCCTCGATGTAATCGTGAAAAGTGTTGATTCGCTCGCGAAGCAACACGAGGTCGCGGGACTCGAGGGCGCTCGCGATACTCACGCGCTGTTCCGCCGTCGTTCGAGCCCAGTCCTTCCAGAACTCGGTCGACCTCTCGGGATGGGAATCGACTTCGAGACTGACCACCATGCGGGTGAGGAATCCGCAGATCGCCTGAACCAATGGTTGATGGGCACAAGCGACCAGAGCGGTCAGGAATTTGGTCACGGATCGAGCAAGATCCCCGACCGCTTCCATCTGCGCAGTTTCCTCGGCCGACGTCCGCACCGCGAGGACTTCCGTCTCGTCGGCGGCATCCACGGCGATGTCAGCGGCGTGCAGCACCAGAACGCGCATGAGCTTTATCAGGTCCAGAACACTTACGCTTTCCCATTTGACCAGTACCGCCAAGGAAGCATCGAGAATGTTCTGGGAATCTTCGACCACGTAAGCACCGCTGCCGTGGCGAACTTCGACCAACCCCATCGAACTCAGGGCCCTGATGGACTCCCGGATAGTCGGTGTGCTGACCCCGAACTTTGCCGCCAGCTCACGCTCGGTGGGGAGTTGGCCGCCGCGGGGCAGGGCGCCGCTGATGATGTCGTTCTGCAGTTGCCGAATGATCTGATCGGCAACGCGCTCCCGATTGACCGTGACGCCGGACGCCCCAACTCCAGCTGAATCCTTCCGCCCTGACGGCACAGCGACACCCTTCCCTTGGTCTCTTGGTGAATCACCGAATCATCAGAGATTACAGTGAATCGCCGGCCGGACCTACCTCCGGTCCATCAGACCCGACTTCAACCCGTGCAGTTGTAGTGCCAGGAAACGCGAGTAGAACCGCGCCATGTACAACGGCCCGCCTTGGAACCACAAACCTGGATGCCCTGAACGACGCCACATTCCGCTGATCTCGCCGTCTGCCTTCATACCCCACACCGGATCGCAACGATCGGCGGCGTCGTCGCCGAGTATCCGCCGGGCCGTCTCACGCATGTTCTTGTATCCGGTCGCGAGAACGACGAGCTCCGCATCCAATTCGGTACCGTCGGTGAGGACTACACCGTTCGCGGTGAAATTCCGGACCTCGGCGTGTTCCAGACGGACCTTTCCCGACGCGATGAGTTCCGCGCACCCGACGTCGAGATAGTAGCTACCCGGCCCTGAGAGGATCTTGGACAGCACTCCGGCGCCACCGACGCCCATGTCGAATCGGTAGCCTGCGCGCTCGAGCCCGTCCAACATGTCACGGTCCAGATCGGCCATGCGCCGGGTCAATTCGACGCCGCGCTCCAACGCGAGAAGATTCGGGGTGGAAGCCTGAACGAGGTCGGCGTCCTCCGTCGGCATGCCGTTCTCGTGGTAGAGCTTGCCGATCGTCTGCGAGTAATGCGACTTCTGACTGACGATGTATGTGCTCGACCGCTGCAACATCGTGACACCGACACCGTTCGCGTGGAGATTCTGTGCCGCGTCGTGGGCACTGTTTCCGGCACCTACCACCACTGCACGATCGCCTGGACCGACCTCGTCGCCGCGGTAGTGACTGGAATGGACCACCTTCCCGGTGAAGGCCTCGCGGCCGGCGAACTCCGGCGTATTGGGCTCGCCGTGGACACCGGTGGCGATGACGACGTCGGTCGGGCTGAGCGTCCGGAAGGTCCCGTCCGAGCGCCTCACCGTCAGCGTCCATCGTTGCGTGGCGTCGTCGTAACTCGACTCTTCCAGTTCCGCTCCCGCCCACACATTGATTTCCATTGCAGAGGCATAGAATTCGAGCCAATCAGCGAGCTTGTCCTTCGGCATGTACACGGGCCACGAGTCCGGAAAGCTCATTCCGGGAAAGTGATCTGCCCAGATCGCGTCGTGCAACACCAGAGAGCGGTAGCGATTGCGCCAGTTGTCACCGATTCGAGGACTCTTTTCGATGACGAGGGTATCCACACCCCAGAATCCGAGATGCGCGGCCGTCATCAGTCCGTTGTGTCCACCACCGATGATGACGACCGTCGGGGAAGAATCCTCGAAATCGGACGTACGTCGCCTCCAGTCGGCCCAGTTCTCCAGTGCCGAACCCTTCACCTCGGGAATGCGCACCGGACGACGATGCCCCCGACGCTGTTCCAACCCTCGAAGATCCTGGAGAGTAGTGAAAAGCGTTGATGCCTTCCATGTTCCGTCGAGGATTTCCAGACGAACCACGCCACGACCGGCGCCATGTGTCGTGTCGAAGAGGAATATCGCCTCGATGAACGCCTCGCCCGCATCGGACTCGACCAGACGGGGACTCGCAGTTTCGTCGAGTCGGACATTCGTCAGTCCGCCGTCGCCGATCGCGCCGCCGATGGCATCGACACCACGAATCGTTTCGAAGTCCCAGGATCGCGCGAGAATGTCACGCCACCAACTGTCTTCGACAAACAGTTCGTCGACGAAAGATCCATCCGAACCGGACGCGGCAGCGTGGAATCCGTCGATCCACGAGCGAGCGGTGCGCTCGGCATCCTCGGTCCGCATACGCTCACCCATCGCCTGTGACGTGGTCGCCATGCTCATGAAGCAACTCCCATTTTGACTAGTGACTTAGTGACTTGGCCATAGTCGCACCGCAGGATCGGTACGTCAACAACGGAAATCTCGCATCGGGCCACCTCGACCTGGCGGTACATCCAACAGGCCACGATCGACGCCGCCAGGCCCGAAAATGCGGCCCCCGCACCGCGGGCCCGGCGGGTGGGCATCCTTGGGCGGGTATTGACAGGGCATCTGTGACCCAGCTAATAATTTACTTAGTAACTTTGTCAACTGGTCAAAAGGTGAACGTCGTACGCGCCCGACGGGTTACTCACTCTTGATTCGTCAATCCAATGGAGAATTGCAGTGATCAGAACTATCCGCGTATCCCTCGTGGCCGTAGTGGCTTCGACCCTCGCTCTGACCGGTTGCTCGCTCTCGGGCGAAAACAACGCGTCGGCGGAAGCGCCCGAAATCTTGCAGGTCAGCAACCCGACCGCACTGTCGAACACGTCCCTCCACTATGCAAACTCGAGTGGAATATTCGAGCAGCACGGACTGACGGTCGAAACCAGAAACGCCCAATCAGGAGCCCAGTCACTTCCGCTGCTCCTGAACGGCCAACTTCATTTCGCCGCAGCCGATCCCGTCTCCGCACTCACAGCGATCTCACAGGGAAACCCGATCAAGATAGTCGTCGGCGGAAATGTCGTTCCCGCCGATCCGGAGGCCGATATTTCGGCTCTGCTCGCCAAGGACGATTCGTCGATCCGCTCGGTGGCCGACCTCGACGGCACCACCGTTGCCGTGAATGCGCTTCGAAGTTTTTCCCAACTGGGTCTTCAAGCCGCTATCGACGAGAACGGCGGCGATTCCACCACCGTCAATTGGATCGAAGCCGGTTTCGCCCAAATGCCTGACGCGGTGGAGCGCGGGACCGTCGACGCGGCGGCAGCTGCCGAGCCGTTCGTGACAGCCGGAAAGGACGCCGGTTTGCGTCTGGTCTCCAAGGGTGGTCTGTCGACGACCATGGCCGGTGTCCCGCAGGTAACGTACATTGCCACTACCGATTTCGTGAACCGTAACCCCGAGATCGTGAAGTCGTTCGTCGATTCGATCAACGAATCCAATTCCGCGTTGGGGGCGACACCCGAACTCATCCGCGAGGTCGGTAAGACGTCGACCGACATGACGCCGGATCAACTTGCCGCGGTCACCCTCCCCACCTTCGGACCTCCCCTGACTCTCGACAGCATCGCGAAACTCGAAACCTACATGGTTCGGTACGGGATCCTTTCCGCTCCCATCGAAAATCTCGCCGACCATGTCGTCGTGCAGGATTGACGACACCGCCCGATGAAACCACTGACAGACGAACGCGCGCGAACATCACGCACTGCCGTGCCCATCGATCGACCATCGAACAACGGCGCACTCATCGAAGAATCAGCCCGGCCTGCTCGCCGGAGGACGCTGCTGGTTCGCCTCCGACTCCCGCTACTTCGAGCGGGGTTCATCGCCCTCGCATTGCTCGTATGGCAGTTCTCGGTATCGGGCGGACTCGTGCCGTCGTCCGCAGTTGCAACCCCCACCCAGATTGCAACCGAGTTGGCCAGGTTGGTCGGCACCCAGCAATTTTGGATCGCGGTATGGGACACCGTTCGTATCTGGGCGAAGGGCATGGCCATCTCCATGGTCATCGCCATTCCTGTCGGTCTGATACTGGGGGCGAACACCATTGCCTATCGAATGTGCCGGGTGACAGTCGATTTCCTACGGACCATTCCTCCCGTGGCACTCATTCCCCTGGCGCTGCTGCTGTACGGGGCCACCGAAACGATGGCTCTGGTCTTGATCGTGTTCGGGTCCGTCTGGCCGCTGCTGCTGCAAAGCATGTACGGAGTTCACCAGGTCGATCCGGTTGCGCGTGACGTCGCACGCTCGTACCGGTGGAAACCCCGCTACTACGTCGTCGACTTGGTGATTCCCAGCGCTGCACCGTTCATGGCGACCGGCATCAGGCTCGCTGCCACCATCAGCCTGATGCTGGCGATCGGCGCCCAACTGATCGGCGGAGCTCCCGGTATCGGGCAACTGCTCAGTTCTGCGCAAGAAGTTGGAAATGTCTCGCTGGTGTACGCATACATCGTGGTCAGCGCAATCCTCGGGGTAGCAGTCAATCTCGGGATGATCGCACTCGAGAGAAGGGTCCTTCGATGGCATCCGGCAAACAGATGACGGCTTCACCGATCGCGCGACGCGCAGGCCTGGTGCTGCTCGAGGTCCTCATCCCGGTCGTTCTCGTAGCCACCTGGTGGTTCACCACTCGACATTCCACATCCCGCTACTTCCCGCCTCTTTCGAAGATAACGACCTCGTTCCACGACATGTGGGTGTTCTCCCATTTCTGGAGTGACGCGGTCCCCTCACTGGGACGACTGTTCCTCGGATTGTCCATAGCTGTCGTCATCGGGATTGTGGTCGGACTGGTTCTCGGACTGACGCCCCTGCTCTCGGATGCACTGGCACCGATTCTCGAATTCCTCCGGGCCACACCCGGTGTCGCCCTCCTTCCGGCTGCCTTCCTCCTTCTCGGTGTCGGTCCGACCATGCAGGTGAGTCTGATTGCATTCGGATCGGTCTGGCCGGTACTGCTCAACACCGTCGACGGTGTCCGCGGAATCGACCCCGTCGTCGAAGACGTCGCCAGGAGTTATCACATCGGGTTCGCCGACAGAATGCTCCGAATAGTGCTCCCCGCCGCCTCCCCGCAGATCATGGTGGGTATCCGCATGGCGTTGTCGATCGGCGTCACGGTAATCATCTTCACCGAGATGATCGGCGCGACGAACGGCATCGGATACCAGATCCTGCAGGCGCAACGCAGCTATGCGGTAGCCGACATGTGGTCGGGAATAATCATGTTGGGGGTGGTGGGCTACCTTCTCAACCTGGCGTTCCTCGGCGTGGATCGCGTCGTACTGCATTGGCATCGGCGAATGCACGCGGCAGTGCGATGACTACCGACAGACCGAACGATCTCTTCTCACCGACGAGGATGTCCATGCACACCAACGATGAAACAACCACGGCAACGACCCCGGTTCTGTCGATCCGTGGGCTGAGTAAAACCTACGAAACCGCTTCCGGGCCGAGACTCGTCCTCGATCACGTCGATCTCGATGTTCCGGCAGGTCAGTTCACGTGCATCGTCGGGCCTTCCGGAGCCGGCAAGACGACGCTCTTGCGTTGCATGTCAGGGCTTCTACAGCCGACCAGCGGCGAGATCCGTCTGGCGGGCGAACTCGTGCACCGCCCGCCGTCGAGACTCGCCGTGGTGATGTGTGGTGTTCCAGGACTACAGTCGCTCACTGATGCCGTGGATGTCCGTCATGAAGAATGTCGTGCTTCCGCTGCGATCGAAAGGTATGAACAAGCTCGAACGAGAAACCCGAGCTCTTGAATCACTTCAGGCAGTTGGTCTTTCCGGTCACGAACGACAGTATCCGTGGCAACTGTCGGGCGGAATGCAACAGCGTGTGGCGATCGCGCGGGCGCTCGCATTCCAGCCGGACGTACTCGTCATGGACGAACCGTTCGCTTCCGTGGATGCTCAGACCCGTTCCGATCTGGAGAACCTGATGCTTCGAGTGCGCGACGAATTCGGGGTGACCGTGGTGCTGGTGACGCACGATATCGACGAAGCCGTGTACCTGGGAGACGAGGTGGTCGTCCTCTCCGGCTCGCCGACTCGCGTTCGCGATCGCATCCGGGTCGACACGGAACTCGGTAGCGAGCGAGATCAGATTGCCACCAAAGCACTTCCGGAGTTCGGCGTTCTACGCTCGCAGGTCATGACTCTGATACACGAGTCCGCGTCACCGCAACTCCTGACCGGGTCGTAGCAACTCGCACCCACGGGACCCGGTGACTGGTCCGAGTACTCGGCCTGCACCTGGATTCGATCGAAGAATGCCCCGCCCTCGAGGGCGGGGCATTCTCGGGTCTACGTACCGAAGTCAGAACGGGTAGGTCGGCAGTGCGCTCTGCGCGGTCACCCACTGGGTTTCGGTGAAGGCGTCGAGGTTTGCCCCGATCCCACCCACCCGGCCACCGTTACCCGACGCTGCCAGCCCGCCGAACGGAACGACTGCCTCGTCGGCCACCGTCTGATCGTTGACGTGAACGAGTCCGGTGGGAATCTGCTCGGCAAGTTCGAGCCCACGCATGGCGTCACCGGTGAGGATACCCAGCGACAGGCCGTAGTCGGTGCTGTTCGCAAGCGCGATGGCCTCCTCGACGGTAGCGAAGGAACATACCGGCGCGACCGGTCCGAACACCTCCTCGGCGAATGCCGGTGCCGTCGAAGGCGTCCTGGCGAGAACAGTAGGCCGGTAGAACAGATCCTCGTACGTTCCGCCTGCCGCCAAGGTCGCGCCCGCTTCGAGGCTGGCGGTGACCAACGAGTGAATGTGGTCGCGCTGCTTGCCGTCGATGATCGGGCCCAGCGCCACCGGCCCGGTGAACGGATCACCGACCGGGAGCCGATCCGCGTGCTCGGCCAGGAGCGCAGTGTAGTCGTCCACGATGCTCTCGTGGACCAACTGCCTACCGGTGGTCATGCAAATCTGCCCCTGATGCATGAAGGATCCGAAAGCACCTACCGATACCGCCTTTTCGATGTCGACGTCGTCCATCACGATCAAGGCGTTGTTTCCACCCAATTCCAGATGTGCTCGTTTGAGATGACGCCCGGCCAGTTCTCCCACGGCCCGTCCTGCGCGCGTGGATCCGGTGAATGCGATGACACGAACGCTGGGATGGACAACCAGAGCTTCACCGACATCCGCGCCACCGGGCAGCATACCGAACACACCGGCGGGCACACCGGCTTCCTCGAAGACACGAGCGAGGACCACGCCGCCGCTGATCGCCGTGCGCGGATCAGGTTTGAGAATCACCGAGTTCCCGAGTGCCAGTGCCGGCGCCACTGCGCGGATGGAGAGAATGAGGGGGAAGTTGAACGGTGCCACGACTGCGACGGTTCCGACCGGAATGCGGCGAGAGAAGCTCAGTCTCGGCTGTTCGGATCGAAGGACCTCTCCGATCGGATGCGCGGCCAAAGCTGCGGCGTTGTAGCATTCCTCGGCCGCGGTATGGGTTTCCAGACCTGCTTTCGCCGGGATGCTCCCCGCTTCGCGAATCAGCCATTCCCCGATTTCGTCGGCGTAGTGCTCGAAGAGTTGACCGGCTCGTCGCAGTACTGCGGCGCGTTCGGTGTACGGCTTGGCTGCCCAATCCTTCTGAGCGATCGCAGCTTGCTGCCCCGCGACGGCAACGTCGTCAGGGGTAGCCGTCCCGACCGTGGTCAACTGCTCACCGGTCGCAGGTTCGACCACGATGCGATCCTCGCCGCCGCCTGCGGTCCACTCGCCCGTGAACACCTTCGATTCCCACACCCGCTCGTTCAACAATGCCGTCATGATCGCTCCTCGGTTTCGGATACAGCTGTGCGCCGCATCTCACAGGTGTGCACCACGTTGCTAGTCGCGAAAGCCGGTGAACAGACGAATTTCACTCAGTGAAAGCCTGTTTCGAAGATCCACCGTCATCGGACGACCGGCGGTACGCCGGAGCCTTCGTCCGGTGCGCGGCCTCGAGGGTTCGCATCAGTGGCATCGACCGCAGCGGTACGACAACCGAGAGCACCATGACGCTTGTCGAACGGTTGGCGATACCGGCCCGGTTCAGTTGCAGCAACGTCGCCTGTAGATCCTCGTGGGATGCAGCCGCGATGCGGCACAGCACGTCACCGGATCCGGTGGTCGCGAACGCTTCGAGCACACCTGGTATCGCCTCGAGCTCTGCGGTCACTCGATCCAGCGCACCCTGCGCGATCTCCAGGGTGACAAATGCTTGAACCCCGAAACCGGCTGCCGCCAAATCGATACGCGGCGCGTACCCGGCGATGACCCCGGCATCTTCCATCTTCTTGAGCCGAGCTGTCACCGTTGCCCTGGCAACCTTTGCATGCCGGGACAGCTCGAGCGCACCGGCCCCGGGGTACGTGTTCATCGCCTCGAGCAGAGCCAGATCGACCGCGTCCAGATTCACGAGAGCCCTTCCATCACGTCGACGTTGAATAGATTCTAGTCATTATGGCTCGAAAATATGGGAACTGATTACCTATTCCGTCGATATGCACAGGTTAATCTGCCCCTGTTGACCAATATTCGTGCAGAATGCTTGTCTTTGAGTATTGCCGGTCCGGGGTCGTTCCCGGACGCAATCATTCATCTCGTACTCAGAGAGGGCTCCCCATGACCGTCGAACAGACTCTCACCGACGAAGAACAGTTGGCCGGACTCGATCTCGATCAGCTTCGCCAGCTGGTCGGACTCGTCGAATACGACGACAATCTCGATCCGTTCCCGGTCAGTGGTTGGGACGCACTGGAGTGGATCGTCGGAAATGCCACGCAGACTTCACATTTCTTCCAGTCGGCATTCGGAATGGAACTGGTTGCCTACTCCGGACCTTCGACCGGAAACCGCGACCATCACGCGTTCGTCCTCAAGAGCGGTGCGGTGCGTTTCGTCGTCAAGGGTGCTGTCGATCCCGCCAGCCCCTTGATCGAGCACCACCGCGTGCACGGCGACGGTATTCGAGATGTCGCGTTGACGGTGCCCGACGTCGACCGGTGCATCGCACACGCGATCACCCAGGGTGCCACCGTGCTGACCGAACCCCACGATGTCAGCGACGAGCACGGCACCGTCCGCGTCGCCGCCATCGCCACGTACGGCGACACGCGGCACACGCTCGTCGATCGATCCCGTTACCACGGCCCGTACCTGCCCGGCTACATCGCGCGTACTTCCGAGTACACCAAGCGCGACGGTGCACCGAAGCGCATCTTCCAGGCACTCGACCACGTGGTCGGCAATGTCGAGCTCGGGAAAATGGACGAGTGGGTCGACTTCTACAACCGGGTCATGGGTTTCACGAACATGGCCGAGTTCGTGGGCGGCGACATCGCCACCGACTACTCCGCTCTCATGAGCAAGGTCGTCTCCAGTGGCAATCACCGCGTGAAGTTCCCACTCAACGAGCCCGCGATCGCGAAGAAGCGTTCGCAGATCGACGAGTACCTGGAGTTCTACCAAGGGCCGGGCGCTCAGCACCTGGCCTTGGCCACCAACGACATTCTCGCGGCAGTGGACGCTCTGACGATCGAGGGCATCGAGTTCCTGGCCACACCGGATTCCTATTACGAGGATCCGGCGCTGCGCGCACGTATCGGTGAGGTTCGTGTCCCGATCGAGGAACTGCAGAAGCGGGGCATCCTGGTCGATCGCGACGAGGACGGATACCTGCTGCAGATCTTCACCAAGCCGGTCGGCGACCGTCCCACCGTGTTCTTCGAACTCATCGAACGACACGGTTCGTTGGGCTTCGGGTTGGGCAACTTCAAGGCGCTCTTCGAGGCCATCGAGCGAGAGCAGGAAGCACGCGGCAACTTCTGACGCCATCTCGATGCCCGGTCCTCTGTCGCGCACGTCAACACCCGACAGACGACCGGGTGTCGTCGACACCCCGCGGTCGACAACGCCCCGCGGTCGACAACGCCCCGCGGTCGACAACGCCCCGCGGTCGACAACGCCGCTAGGTCAGTGACAAGACGAACCAGTTCGAGAATTCACGACCCTGCCGTCGCGGAGTTCACAGCCGCATTTCCCGGGTACTCGATGTAGGTTCGATCCAGTTCGGATACCGAACGACAGCCGAGTTGGCCCAGCGCCGTGTCCATCTCCCGCCGCAACATCGCCAGTGCCGCATCGACTCCCGCCCGGCCGCCGACTGCGAGTCCGGCGACGTACGCTCGCCCTACGAATGCGGCTTTCGCTCCCAACGCGAGAACTTTCATCACATCGGTTCCGCGACGGATACCACCGTCGAAGTACACCTCTACCTGCCCACCCACGGCATCGACAACGGCCGCAAGTGCGGACAGCGCGGACGGGAGACCGTCGAGGTGCAGTCCACCGTGATTGGACACCACAATCGCATCTGCGCCGAGGTCGACGGCGCGACGGGCGTCCTCTACCCTCATGATTCCCTTCACCACCAGCGCTCCGGGCCACAGTTCTTTGGCCCAGGCCAGATCCGACCAGAGAACCGGTTCCCCTGTTCGCGGTGCGACGGCGGCGTTTACCGCCTCCAACTTCGCGCCGTCGCGTAGAAATCCGGCAAGCCATCTCGGTCGGGTCAGCACGTCCGTGCCGTAGGCACGAGCAGTAGCGAGATTGATTCCGACCGGCATGACTTTCGTCGGCTGAACATTGCAATCGACCGTCACCACCAGCGCGCGGTACGAGTGTCGGGCAGCACCGGCGATGATCTCTTCCGCATACCGTCGACCGTGCGACAGGTACAACTGCTGCCACATGGGAACGTCTGCCGCAAAAGCTATTTCGTCGACATCATGCCCCGAGAGCATACTGATACACGAGATCGTGCCTGCTGTCGAGGCCGCGCGAGCACAGGCCGGCGCGCCTGCCGGATGAACGAGTCGGAGCCCGCCCACCGGCGCCAGCATGACCGGCATCGATATTCGGTCACCGAGCACGTCCACGGACAGCTCACGCCGACCGAAGCCGACGGCTGCCCGAGCGTTGAACGTAACCTGATCGAAAGCGGAAACATTCGCCCGCGCAGTCACACCTCGTCTCGGGTATCCGATCGCGTGGTCGAATACGGCTGTGGGTAGTTGCTTCCTCGCCCGCTTCTCGAGGTAGTCGAAGTCGGAGAACTCGAATTTCCCCATGTAAGATCCTGTCTCCTGTGTGGTCGGCGTTCAGGGTTCGACGACCTCGGTCTCGACCTCGATCAGTGCCGGTTTTCCGCTTGCGCGAGCAGCATTGAAGGCTTCGACGAAACCGTGTTCGTCCTGCACGGCCGTCGCGGTCACACCGTAGCCCGAGGCGATGGCGACAAAATCGATTCCCGGCACATCCAGTCCTGGTGTCTCACCCGATCCCAGGATCTTGGAGAACCATCGCAACGCACCGTACGTTCCGTTTTTGAGAATGACGATGATGACCGGGATTTCGTACCTGGCGGCAGTCCACAGCGCGGTGATTCCGTAGTTGGCCGAGCCGTCTCCGATCAGGCCGACAACCTGACGTCGAGGGTGGGCAAGCTGTGCACCCACTGCCGCGGGCAGACCGAACCCGAGTCCGCCGGAGGCCGGGAAAAAGTAGCTGCCAGGCAAGCTGAGATCGGCCTGTGCCCAGAACGACGTGGTGGTGGAGGTCGATTCCTTGACGTACACGACGTCCTCGGGCGCGATGTCACGTAGGAGACCGAACAAAGCATCCGGATGCATACGTCCCGACGATTTCGGAGCAGAGACGATGTCCGGCAACTGATCCAACGGCTTACGTCGTCCCGGCGAAACCCTGCCGGCGAGGTGGCTGAGCACTTCGCCGATGCTGCCCACGATCGATTCGCCCATCGGGGCGCGCGCTGCTTCACCAGGATCGCTGGTGAGGTGAATCAACCGGGCTCCGTCGGGAAGAAGTTCTCCTGGAACGTACTGGTGGTACCGGAATACAGGAGCGCCGACCACCAGGATCAGATCATGACCGCGAAGCGACTCGGTCACGCCCTGCACGGAGGCCGGGAGAACCCCGCGAAAGCTCCGATGCCGGGTCGGAAACGGGCAACGCGAGGGAGAAGGGGCCACCCAGACCGGCGCATTGAGCAGCTCGGCCAGCGTGACTGCTTCGGTGTTGGCTCCTTCGGCATCCACCTCCGGACCGAGAATCAGGACCGGCGATCTCGCACCGTCGAGGGCGGCGACGAGATCTGCCGCTCGCTCCGCACTGATTCCGCCCGCGACATTCGTCGTCCGGGTCAGCAGGTGTCCGGCATCGGCAGGTGCTTCCTGCGACCAGTCGTCGTACGGAACCGAGAGATACACCGGACCTTTGGCCGCAAGTGTGGCCAGATGAATTGCCTGGCTCATCGATCTAGGCACGTCCTGTGCGCACGCGGGCTCACATGCCCACTTCACGAGCGGTTTGGTGAGCATCGCCGCGTCCACGTTGGCAAGCATCACCTCTTGGCCGATCGTCGAGCGCACTTGTTGGCCTGCCATGATCACCAGCGGGCTGTGCGAGTACACCGAGTTCGTCAACGGTCCCATCGCATTTCCGCTACCGGACGCAGCATGAAGATTGATGAACGCAGGCTTACCGCTTGCCAGCGCATATCCGTCGGCCATCGCAAGAACGACCCCTTCGTGCAGGCCGAGAACGTACTCGAAGTCGTCCGGCATCCCGGCAAGGAACGGAAGTTCGTTCGAGCCCGGATTTCCGAATATCGTGGTCATCCCGTTTGCCCGTAACAAGTCGTAGACAACGTCGCGTACGGATACCATGTCCAGTTCGTTCCAATCGGTGAGGCGCCAAGATTTCGGCCGGATCCGGGATCACCTCACGAATCCGTGGCGCGTGTCGACGCCCGTCCTGGACGGCCCCGAGTCGACCACTACCGATGAGGGCTGTGGACCGTTCGAGAAACTCGCCGTTCCGGATGGGCATATTTCGAGGAGACTGCCATCGCGTTGTCACCGCCCGCCACAACTCTTCCAACATATGGAAGAGTTACCGATACGCATTCCGCCCAACCTGCCCGATTCGATCAGGAGCCGAGGAACCAGTGCCCGCCGAAGCCGAACCCTCGACGAACACCACGTCGGGTCGCACTTCCCTGGCTCGCGCGCTCGGGGTGCTCGACGTATTCAGCGGGGATCGCCCGGAACTGACCCTCTCGGCGATTGCTACGCAATCAGGTCTGCCCCTGGCAACAGCGCACCGCTATCTCGCCGAACTGGTCCGGTGGGGAGGCATCGACCGAACACCTCGCGGAACGTATACCGTGGGGCGCAAATTGTGGCAGATCGGCACGCTGGCGCCGACCGAACGCAGACTGAGAGACGTCGCACTACCCGTCCTGGAAGATTTGTTCGAGACCACGCACAAAGTTGTCCATCTGGCGGTACTCGACGAAGACAAGGCGCTCTACGTCGAGAAACTGACTCCGCGGCACGCCCCGGTGACTTCTCAGGTCGGTCATCGACTACCACTGCACGCAACAGGACCCGGAAAGGTTCTGCTCGCTTTCGGCAGCGCCGAGTCGAGGGACCGAATCCTCTCGAAGCCGTTGCCCCCGATGGCTTCCGGCACTTTCACCGATTCCGGCGAGCTTCGAAACCATCTCCAGAACATTCGGGAGACCGGGTTCGCGATATCCCGCAACGAGATGACCGAAGGGCTCGCCTCGGCAGCAGCCCCGGTATTCGATTCGTCCGGAAATGCCATTGCGGCAATTTCAGTGGTGGTGCCGACCAGACATCAGAACATGGCCGGCCTCGCTCAGGTCGTTCGAATGGCGGCAGCGGTCATCACCCGAGAATTGCGTGCATCGGTCGGCACGAAGTAGGTGACTCGACGTCACTCGATGTCGTCCGATACGCCATGCGACGCCTCCGACCACCCCCCGCGTTTGAGCGCACTCACCATGAATCCGACCAGCCAATGTTGGGCCGCCGACCTGGAATGGCTGTGCCGTGCGTAGACGGCCACTTCGGCCTTCTCGATTTCCCAGGGGAGGTCGAAATATCGAAGGTCGTGCCCGATGGCGAAGACCTCGGCCAGGCGCCGAGGAATGATCGCCACCAGATCGGTATCGGTGACCACGTGCGGCAAGGCGGCGAACGTCGACACTTCGAGAGCAGTTCTCCTGCCGAGACCGAGCCCCTCCATCGCCCGCGTCGGCGCTGCGTGACCTGCAGAACCAGCCACTTTGACAAATTCTTCGGCGGATATCTGCTCGTGATCTATCGGCGTTGTCCGCAGCCTGGGGTGATCTGCACGGACCAAGCCGACGTAGGGCTCCGAATGTAGCGGAATCCTTGTCATCATGTCCGAAGGAATTACCGGAGTGGCGACGAAGGCATCCAATTCACCCCTCGCCAATTCACGTTCGGCATTCTTCACATCCAGCGGGCGCACGGCTATTCGGATACCGGGAGCTTCGTCGCGCAGAGCCCGTAGTAGCGGCGGAAGCAGAGTGATTTCTCCGATATCGGAGAGCGCAACGGTGAATCGGGTGTCCGAGGCGGCGGCGTCGAACGCGGTCACCGGAGCAACCGACATCTCGATCTCGGCCAACGCCTTCTGCCACGGCTCGTAGAGCCGAAGCGCCTGCGCCGTCGGGATCAGACCTGACGGCGTCCGCTGGAACAACTCGTCGTCGAACATCCGTCGCAGCTTGCCCAATGCGTAACTGACGGTCGGCTGAGTCAGATGCAGGGCTGATGCCGTGGCCGTGACACTTTTGGTCTCGCACAACAGGACCAACGTGCGTACGAGGTTGAGGTCGAACGAGCCCATAGATGAACTCTATAACCAAGGGCATCACACATCTATTGGACGTGTGACTGTCGACACGTCTACGTTGGTGATCGCTCACCATCACAACCTGCCCCAGGACACCCTCAGGACCACGCCATACCGACCGGTATCCGACCGTTACGCAGCACGGATACCGCAGTCGACGGCAGGCCTCGACAATTCGACAATCCGCCTCCGCCTAAGGAAAAAATGACAACCGACACACAAGCAAGCGGCGTGGGAAGACCAGCCGAGAGTAACGGCAAACGCGACCTGCTCAGCGCACTCGACGAAGCCCCGGTGACATCACGATATATTTCGACTTCCGGCTTCGTCCTGATAACCGGAGCGGCCGAATTCTTCGACCTGTTCATCATCAATTTCGTCATCGTCGTCCTCGCCAAGGACTGGCAACTGACATTCGGTCACACGGCGGCCATTCTCATCAGTTCCGGGGTGGGCTCCATGGTCGGAGCCTTCTGCTGGGGATATCTCGGAGATCGATTCGGGCGGAAGAAACCTCTGGTGGCCGGAATCCTCCTGTTTTCGGCGAGCGCTCTGGCGATGGGTCTGATGCCCGAAGGTGCGTGGCAACTCCTGATCGTCCTTCGACTCGTCACCGGCTTCGCCGCACCGTCACTACCCGTCCTCGGCACTCCTCTGGTCCTCGAGTACACCCCGACCAGACATCGGACGTTCATCGGCGCCTACGCGGTCTCCGGACTGGTGTCGATCGGCGCGCTCATGGCTAGTGCGCTGAGCGCTGTTCTGCTCTCCACGATCGGCTGGCGTGGCCTCTTCATGCTCGGTGCCGTACCCGCAATTCTGGCGATTTGGGCGATCTTCGGCGTGCGTGAATCCCCGCGGTGGCTGCTGACCAACGGGCACGACGAAGCTGCCAAACGCGCTGTTGCCTGGGTGACCAAGACAGACGTCGCCCACCTGACTGTCAGCGATTCCACCCGCGCCGAAATTGCCGCGGGTAAATCCTCACAAACCGACGTCGGCGCTTTCAAGACCCTGTTCAAACTCGAGGGCACGTTCCCGATCGCCGTGATATCGATGCTGGGTCTGAGTATTGCAATCTACGGGGTCCAGGCCTGGGGCCCGATGATCCTGACGTTGATCGGCGATATCACTCCGGCCAAGGCTGCCAGCATATTCATCTGGGTGAGCGTGGCGGGCCTCGTCGGACGCCTGGCCTTCTCTCTTGTCGCCAAATCGCTGGGACGTCGCCGCTGCCTTCAGATCTCGTGCTTCACCGGAGCCGCCGGGTTGCTCGCCGGTGCATTTTCTCCGATGCTTCCGGGAAACTGGACGATAATCATCTTCTTCGCTTCACTCGTTCTCACGGGACTACTCATCGACGGCGGACTCGTGAACCATGCGCCCTACGTGGCCGAGATCTTCCCGGCGAACATGCGAGCACGAGGGATGGGTCTCCGCGAGGGCGCGAACGGTGCGGGCAAGATCATCGGACCCGCCATCTTCGCCGTCTTCGCAGGATCGAGTGACTTCGTCAAACCTGCAGCAACCGAATCGGCGATCACCCCGGCATTCATCCTGCTGGCAGCAGCCGTTGCGACAGCCGGCTTGGTTTTCACCTTCACCAAGCTCGAGCCCAACGGCCGCCGACTCGAGGAAGTTCGAGATCTCGACGAGGTACGCGAAACCTCCGGCTAGCCAAGCCCTGTCGCGAGAAGACCGCAGCGAGGCGAACCCGACTGACACCCGTCGCGACCCGCCCACCATCGGCCCCCTCGACGCCGGGGCCTGGGCGGCCACCCGGCACCTTCCCGAATCAGACAATCCGATCACTACCGGAAAATTTGACCTAGTGACTCAGTCACTGTTAGATAAATTGACTTGTTGACTTGATCTATCCCCTTGCGATGATCGCACCGAAACAGGAGACAACCGATGAAGTTGGTCGCATATCAGACCGAACACACCGAAGGGCTGGGTGCCGTCCTGCCCGACGGACGGATAGCTGTCCTCCCCTGGCCGGATTTCGACGCCTTGTTGCGCGAGACCGACCCGACGGGCGCTCTCGACGCGATCGACATTCACAACGCGCCGGTAGTCGAGAATGCACGACGCCTACCACCTACCGTGCGTCGCCCACACGTCATCGGAACCGGCGGCAACTACCCCGATCACGCCAAGGAAGCCAGCGTCGAAATCGACATCGTCGAGCCGGTATTCGTCCCGTTCCTCTGGGGTGCGATCATCGGCCCCGACGACGACATCCGGATCCCGACGCCGGACACGCTCACCGACTACGAGGTCGAGCTCGCAATCGTGATCGGGCGCAAAGCTTCTCGATTGACTCGCGAAAACGCGATGGAGCATGTCTTCGGATACACCATCGTCAACGACGTCAGCGCGCGCAATGTCACGAAAAGGGAGCGGATGCAGATGATGCTGAGTAAGTCTCCCGATACGTTCCTGCCCATCGGCCCACACGTCGTCACCGCCGACGAGATCGCCGACCCGGGCGCTCTGAAGATACGTAGCTACGTCAATGGTGTTGCACGCCAAAATTCCTCGACCGCGAACATGAGCACGGGAATTGCCGACTTGTTGGTGACCGTCACGGAATCCGTCACATTGCACCCCGGCGACATCCTCACCACCGGCACCCCCGGCGGTGTCGGATACTTCCGAACGCCGCCCGAGTTCGTCCACCCGGGCGACACGGTGAGTGTCGAGGTGGAGAGCATCGGACGCATGGACAATCGCGTCACAGCCGGCTGGGCGTAACACTTTTCACATTTCGAACGGCATGAAGAACCACGTCTCTTCGCGCCGGAACACACCGATACCCGCTAGGAGCATCAATGACCGTCACGTCCCCGGTGAACGACACTCACTGCCTCCCGACCCATGACACGTACAGCATCGTCGCGAACTGGCTACAGGCTCTGCACACCGCATCAGGAGTCCAGGATCGCGAACTGGCTTCGCAACTGTTCGTCGAAGACGGCTGGTGGCGGGATCTGCTCTCGCTGGACTGGGAGTTCAGGTCCGTGTGCGGGGCCGACGGCATCGCCGACCTTCTCGCGGAATCGGACTTCGGTTCGATCCGAATTCGTGAGGACTTCATTCCGCGAATCATCGACGCCGACCCCGAACGACCGTGCATCGAAGCGCTGTTCGATTTCGAGACCCCCGTTGGACACGGACGAGGAGTCGTCCGGATCGTCGAGGTGGACACGACGTGGAAGGCGTTGACACTTCTGACAACTCTGCACGATCTGCAGGGTCGGGAACAGCGGCGGGGCAACAATCGGCCTGTTCGGATTCCGGAAGACAGGCTCTGCGCCACCGAGAACTGGTCGGACCGCAGACAGCGGAAGGTGGAGTTCGAGGAGGAATCCCCCAAGGTCGTCGTCATCGGCGGTGGCCACAACGGATTGATGACCGCAGCTCAGCTGGGATTCTGGGGCGTCGACACCCTCGTCCTGGAAAAGAGTGCCCGCATCGGGGACAACTGGAGAAACCGATACCGTTCACTGGTCCTTCACGACGCGATCTGGGCCGACCACTTCCCCGGTATGAGCTTCCCCGACTCGTGGCCGGTGTACATGCCGAAGGACAAACTCGCAGATTGGCTCGAGTTCTATTCCTCGGCAATGGAAATAAACGTCTGGACCGAGAGCGAACTGATCGAGTCGTCGTACGACGACGATTCGGCGCTCTGGACCGTGGTCGTACGCCGCGGCGACGGGACCGTTCGCACTCTGCACCCGTCGGATGTCGTGGTTGCCACCGGCGTTCACGGCGAACCGCGACTACCCGAGTTCCCTGGCCGAGAGCTTTACTGCGGCAAAGTTGTTCATTCCAGCCACTATCGCGGCGACGAGACCGAGCCGGGCGACAAGGCGGTGATCGTGGGCGCAGGCAACAGTGCGCACGATGCCGCGCAGAATCTCCATCTCAACGGCGTCGACACAACGATGGTCCAACGATCGTCCACGTATGTCATCAGTCAGGAAACCAACTTCTCCCAGACGATCGGGCGTCTCTACCACGAAGGTGGCATGCCGACCGAGTACGCGGATCTGATTCAGGCGTGCACACCGAATCTGCTCGCCCTCGAGCGAGCCGTGAAGATGACCGAGCGGATGGCCGATCTCGACCGCGACATGCTCGACAGCCTGGAGCGGGTCGGATATCGAGCTGACATGGGAATCGACGGTGCCGGCGCACTGTCCAAGATATTCTCGGGCCCGGGCGGATACTACGTGGACGTCGGCTGTGTCGAACTGATCGCGAACGGTGAGGTCAAACTGACCCATGCCGAGGTGGAGCGATTCACCGAACGAGGGTTGGCGTTCACCGACGGAACCGAACTCGACGCGGACCTGGTCGTGCTGGCAACCGGATACAAGAACATGCGTGAGACCGCACGTCGGATACTCGGTGACAACGCTGCGGATCGGTGCGATCCGGTATGGGGGCTCTCGGACGACGGCGAAATCAGCGGAATGTGGCGCCGGTCAGGGCATCCCGGATTGTGGTTCCAGGGCGGCCCGCTCCACATGGCGCGGTTCTACTCGCGCTTTCTGGCCATCCAACTCCATGCTCTCGACGCCGGGCTGATGCCTCGCGTCGGTAAGTAGCCCGTTGCGACGTGAGAAGGGTACAGACATGATCGAGCACGACACCGATGTGGTCGTGATCGGCTCCGGGGTGGCCGGCCTGGCCGCCGCCGCGGAAGCTGCCCGTCGAGGAGCCGGGGTGATCGTGCTGGAAGCGGCGACTTCGATCGGCGGTGCGTCGGCGATGAGCGGTGCCGCGTGCTGCATAGTCGGAACACCCGAGCAAGCGGCGCTGGGCATCGAGGACACCGTGGAACGTGCACTCACGGACTGGGCTGAGTTCGGCGGCCCGACTGCCGATCTCGAATGGGCGAGGAGATACCTCGAGAACAGTTACACCGACGTGTACCAATGGTGTGTCGAGGCCGGTGGCACATGGGAATCTCCGTTGATGCACGAAGGCAACTCGGTTCCCCGGTGGCATCCGGCCGGCCAGTTCGGCATCGGCATCATCGAGGGTATTCTTCGACGCCTGCACGGACGTGACGCCACGGTGATCACCGATGCGCGAGCGGAGCGATTCATCATGGACGACGGGCGGATAGTCGGCGTGCGCGCTGTCGGAACCGACGAGTCCTACAACGTTCGCTGCCGCGCGGTCATCGTCGCAACGGGCGGTTTCGTCAACAACCGAGATCTTCTGGTCGAACACAGTTCACGGCTACGCCAAATCACCCGATTCCTTCTGGGCGGTTCGGCCACAGCCGTCGGCTCGGGACATGAGATTCTCGACTCGGCCGGGGCACAATTCGTCTCGATGGGCAATGTCTGGATCTATCCGAATGGAACTCCCGATCCACAGGACGCGACGGGAAATCGCGGACTCGGGCTACGACGCGTCGGAACCGATCTGTGGATCAACGAACTCGGCGAACGATTCCACGACGAGTCACTTCAAGGCGGGCGCTCGGGAACCGATGCAATCCTGTCGCAGCCGGGACAACACGTGTGGAGTGTCTTCGACGGCAGCGAAGCCGCGGACGTGATCCTGATCGACAACGAGCACTACTCCACGCCGGCAGGGCCGTGCCCGGATGCCATGTCGACTTTCTGGGACGAGTCGGATCACGCCGTGCGGACCGACACCGTCGAAGAACTGGCGACGTTCACCGGGCTACCTGTCGCCGCTCTGAGGAAGTCGATTGCCCAGTTCAACGACGCACTGGAATCCGGGGCAGAGACGGATCCGCTGACGGGGCGTCGTCTGGACGGTCTTCGACCCGTGGGGCGGAACGGATTCGCAGCCGTCAATCTGTTTCCGATGGCCCAGAAGAATTTCGGCGGAGTTCGGACGGATCTCGACGGTAAGGTGCTCGATCGGGAAGGCACCCCGATTCCCGGCCTGTACGCCGCCGGCGAGGTTGCCGGGATGGCAGGTGGATCGATCAACGGGACCGCAGGCCTCGAAGGAACCATGTTCGGACCGTGCCTGTACTCGGGTCGCGTCGCCGGGCGTTCGGTGGAGTTCTGACCGGAGCAGAATCAGCTTTTCGGAAAATTCGTCAAGGGCTAGGTGGAGGATTGTTCATGTTGTCGGCTCACGGAGACTCTTTCGCGCCGGGCCCACGCGCCACCGTCACCCGTGAGCGGGTGGCGGATCAGATCATCCATCGACTACGGCACGACATCGTGAGCGGCACACTGCCGCGTGGCGGCCAACTCCCCGCCGAACGGGAGATGGCCGCCACGTTCGGCGTCAGTACGGCCACGGTTCGAGAAGCCGTCCGAGCACTCAGCTCGATCGGACTGCTCGAGGTCCGTCACGGCAGCGGCGCGTACGTTGCTCAGGACTCGCAGTGCATCCTCGATACCTCGCTCTCCCTTCTCGTTCAATGGGAAAGCGTGAGCATCCTGGATTTGGTCGAACTCATGCGGACGTTGATCCTTCATGCAGCCGACATCGCCGTCGAGTCGGCAGACGACGACGATGTCTGTGCGGTGCGGGCAGCGGCGGAGGCCAGCGCGACAGTGGTCGTACCCACGGACCTCAACTGGTCGGTGACCAAGTTCCTGGTCGCGTTCGTCGCGTGTTCCCATAACCCGTTGCTCCAGGCGATCTGCGGATTCCTCACACGAATGGTCGTGAGCCTGGAATCTGGCACTCACGCAGATCATCCGATCGAATACTGGCGAGAGTGGGCCGGGGCCACGTCGAAACAGCGTATCGATATCGCCTGCGCTCTGGACGAGCGAAACATCGCCGTACTGCGTGAACAGATTTCCACGTTCCACGACACCATCGAATCGCACCTCGTCGCATCACCGCCGACTCCGAACGGTCTTGGCGGTTGTTGAAACCGGACGTGTCGTGCAGACCTTTTCGTTTCGGAACGAACAGAAAAATACTGTAAATATATTAGCTAATTATCCGAAGCTAAGATATCAATATGGATGACCCCGAATCGCGTGAAGAACTCAACTTCTGGTCGTTCATCGACCTGGCGAACAACAGGCTCGCCGAGGAAGTGGGCGTTCACCACAAGCTTGCCACCGAGCTGCTGCTCACCCTGAATCGGGCCTCCAACATCGTCACTTACGACCTCGAGTCGTCGGTTCACCGCCCACGAGGCTGGTCCTGGTCGTCGTTCCGCCTGCTGTTCGTCACCTGGTTGGCCGGCCCTATCGAACCGAAAGCCGCCGCAGAGTTGACCGGAATGAGCCGGGCGGCCGTGTCCAATCTGTCAAAAACACTGATCAACGACGGCTTGATCGACAGCCGGCCCAGCAAGAAGGACGGGCGGTCGATCCAGCTCTTCCTCACCGACGCCGGCCGCCGCGCCATGGTCGACACCTTCGGCGAACAGAACGAACGTGAACTCGCCTGGGCCGACGTGCTCACCGAGGCCGAGCAGCGCATTCTCTTGCTCCTCCTGAACAAGCTGATCACCAATCGCAGCCAGTTCGACGTTCACGGGCGAAACTGACCGCACCGGTCACCACTGATTCCGACCGGACCTGATTCCGACCGGACCTGATTCCGACCGGACCTGATTCCGACCGGACCTGATTCCGCCCACCACCGCTTCCGGCTGATATCTGGGCCCCGCATATGGTTGCAACCTGGCTGTAAATATAGTTAATATATTTATTAAATAAGTGTGAGGCATATCCGCTCAGACGAAAAGACCAGGGACAGGAGGAGCGCGGTCATGGCGTTCTACCGACAAGTCGGCCACGTACCACCCAAGCGTCACACCCAGCATCGCGACGGCAGCGACAACGGCGGCCGCCTCTACTACGAAGAGTTGATGGGCGAAGAAGGTTTCTCCTCGGACTCCTCGTTGCTCTATCATCGTGAAATTCCTTCGGCGATAGTAGATGCCACGGTTTGGGAGCTTCGCGATCAGAGCACCACCCCCAACCATCCACTCAAGCCTCGGCACCTGCTGCTCCATTCACTCTTCCCCGAGGAGATCTGGGCGCAGACCGATGTCGTCACCGGCCGACGCTTGATCCTCGGCAACGCCGACGTACGGCTCTCCTACGTCGTTGCCGGTGGTGAATCACCGCTGTACCGCAATGCGATCGGCGACGAGATGGTCTACATCGAGTCCGGGAACGCCGTGGTCGAGACGGTCTTCGGCTCGCTCGAAGCGCGAGAAGGGGATTACATCCTCATTCCCATGTCGACCACCCATCGCTGGATCCCACAGGGCGACAACCCTCTTCGGGCATACGCGATCGAAGCGAACAGTCACGTCGTGCCACCGAAACGCTATCTGTCCCGCTTCGGACAGCTACTCGAGAACGCTCCGTACTGCGAACGGGATCTGCACGGGCCCAGTGCGCCCATGCTCGCAGTGGGGACCGACGTCGAGGTCCTGGTCAAACATCGAACGTCGGCCGGGATCGTCGGAACCCGAATGGTGTATCCGACACACCCTTTCGACGTCGTCGGTTGGGACGGCTGCCTCTACCCGTACACGTTCAACATCTCGGACTACGAGCCGATTACCGGGCGAGTCCACCAACCACCGCCTGCACATCAGGCATTCGAAGGCAACAACTTCGTGATCTGCAATTTCGTCCCCCGCAAAGTCGACTACCATCCGTTGTCGATTCCAGTGCCCTACTATCACTCCAACGTCGATTCCGACGAGATCATGTTCTACTGCGGCGGCGACTACGAGGCCCGCAAAGGTTCCGGCATCGGACAGGGGTCGGTGTCGGTCCATCCTGGCGGTCACGCTCACGGACCACAGCCCGGTGCATACGAACGTAGCATCGGCGCGGAGTTCTTCGATGAACTCGCGGTCATGGTCGACACGTTCCGCCCTCTCGAGCTCGGCGAGGGAGCTCTCGCGTGCGAAGACGACACCTATGCCTGGAGCTGGGCCGGACGAGGACCGCAGCGATGACGTCGATACCGAAACTGTTTCGTGGCCTGTGCGACGACGCCGCTCTCTTCCCACCCGGCAATGCGCCCTTGGGGGAAGCACTCTCGCAGCATCGCTGCCACCGAACGTCCGGCTACGACGATCTGGTCGGGCCATTGGTTTTTCCCGCACCTCGACTCGGTGAGCTACACGGCAGGACACTCCCCGACACCGCGCTGAACGTGAGTTTGACCGTTCCTACCGGTCCCGCCGACGTCGCCGCCGCATGGAGTCTCGCGAACACCGTCCCCGGGATCCACGTTGTGGCCGTCGAGGTGGGTACCCCGCAAGGAACAGCTACCGCCGAAGGATTCGACGAACTCGCACGCTTTCGCGCCGCGCATCCACTCGTGGACGTGTTCGTCGAAGTCCCCCGCGATTCTCGACGCGACGACTACCTCGCAGCATTGAGCACCACCGCCTACTCGGCCAAGTTCCGCACCGGTGGGATCGTCGCAGATGCATATCCGGACGAGGCCGAGTTGGCCGATGCCATTGCCGCGGTGGTCGGCACGAACATGGCGTTCAAGGCGACGGCCGGACTGCATCACGCGGTACGCAACACCGATCCGGATACCGGTTTCGAGCAACACGGATTCCTCAACATCCTTCTCGCCGTGACCATCGGCGCGGCCGGTGGTGATCACCACGACCTCGTCGGCGCGCTGGCCGAACGGAGCGGAACCGCACTGGCACGTGTTCTCAACGATCTGACTGCCGATCAGGTCGCCGACACTCGCCGCCGGTTCCGTTCGTTCGGCACCTGCAGCATCACCGATCCCCTCACCGAACTCGGCGAGCTCGGCCTGATCGACCGAACTCCCGAGAGCGAAGGACTACCCGTATGAGTACCACCGTCATCGATATTCCGTCCGATTCACCTTTCGGAATAGAGAACCTGCCCTATTGTGTCTTCTCCCCGGTCGGCCACGCGCCCCGCGTCGGAGTGCGCGTGGCCGACACGGTCGTCGATCTCGCCGCGACACTGCTGGACCCGGTCTTCGCCGAACCCACTCTCAACGCGTTCATGGCGCAGGGACTCCCTCGGTGGAAAGAGGTCCGCCGACAGATCGTGGACCTCGTCACCAGTGACATCAGTTCGACAGCAATCCATCCCGTAAGCGAGGTGACTCTGCACCTACCGATCGCGGTGGCCGACTACGTCGACTTCTACGCTTCGGAGCATCACGCCACCAATCTCGGCCGGCTGTTCCGGCCCGACGACGCACCGCTGATGCCGAACTGGAAACACCTTCCGGTCGGCTATCACGGTCGGTCGAGCACCGTGGTGGTCTCGGGCACCGACGTCATCAGGCCGTGTGGGCAGCGGAAATCACCGGAGAACGCCGACCCCGATTTCGGACCGTCCCGCCGACTCGACATCGAAGCCGAGCTGGGCTTCGTCGTCGGCACCGCATCCCGGATGGGCGAGCGCATCGACCACGATGCCTTCGCCGAACACGTCTTCGGCGTCGTCATTGTCAACGACTGGTCGGCCCGCGACCTGCAGTCCTGGGAGTACGTCCCGCTCGGACCACACCTCGGCAAGAGTTTCGCCACCTCGATCTCACCGTGGGTAGTCCCACTGCTCGCCCTCGAAGCTGCCCGGATCGACACCCCGATCCAGGACCCGGAACCCCTGCCTTACCTGCGCGGGCAGCAGAAATGGGGGCTGGACGTCGATCTCGCCGTCGAATGGAACGGACACGTCGTCTCCCGTCCGCCCTACGCGCAGATGTACTGGTCACCGGCACAAATGCTCGCCCACACCACCGTCAACGGCGCGGCGGCGAGCACCGGAGATCTCTTCGCGTCCGGCACCATCTCGGGTCCGGACAAGAACCAGCGCGGAGCGTTCATCGAATTGACTTGGGGCGGATCTGAACCCGTTACCGTCGGCTCGGAGACCCGCACCTTCCTCGAGGACGGCGACACCGTCACCATCAGCGCCTGCGCACCCGGACCGGGGGGCACCCGGATCGGATTCGGCGATGTCCACGCCCGGATCCTTCCGGCCACGCCCGTTCGACGCTGACTTCCGTTGCCGGGTCGGATCTACGACCACGACCCGGCAACGCACCGGTCAGAGGAGAAGAGGCGCTCCGGTGGACGCGACCACCTCGTCGACGCTGACGCCGGGAGCGGTTTCCACCAGACGCAGGCCCTGTGCGGTCACGTCGATGACGGCCATGTCGGTGATGATGCGCTGGACGCATCGCGTGCCGGTCAACGGAAGGGAGCACTGTTCGACGATCTTGTGCTCGCCTTTCTTCGAGACGTGCTCCATCATGACGATCACGCGCTGCGCTCCGTGCACCAGATCCATCGCACCGCCCATCCCCTTGACCATGTGTCCGGGAATCATCCAGTTCGCGAGATCACCGCCTGCGCTGACCTGCATGGCACCGAGCACGGCCACATCCACCTGCCCGCCGCGGATCATGCCGAACGACGCGGACGAATCGAAGAACGAAGCACCGGGCAGAACCGTGATGGTCTCCTTGCCCGCATTGATCAGTTCCGGGTCCAGTTCGTCTTCGGTGGGATACGGTCCGACACCGAGAACACCGTTCTCCGAATGCAATACGACGGTGATGTCGTCTCGCAGGTAATTCGGGACCAGGGTCGGCATGCCGATACCGAGGTTGACGTACTGCCCGTCCGCGAGCTCGTCGGCAACTCGCGCGGCCATCTGTTCACGGGTGAGTTTCATGCTCGCACCGTCCGATTCTCGATGCCGACCGATACCGGGCCGACGTGGACAACTCGCTGTACGTGAATTCCGGGCGTGTGGATCTCGCCTGGCACGAGTTCACCCGGCTGCACCAGATGCTCCACCTGCGCGATGGTGATGCGACCGGAGGTGGCTGCGGCCGGGTTGAAATTCTGGGTGCTGGCGCGATAGACGAGATTGCCGTGGCGGTCACCTTTCCAGGCGTGTACCAGGGCGTAGTCGGCGACGATGCCGCGTTCCATCACGTACGTGACGCCGTCGAATTCGCGAGTTTCCTTGGGTGGGCTGGCAACTGCGATACCGCCGTTTCCGTCGTAGCGCAGCGGCAGGCCGCCGTCGGCCACCTGGGTGCCGACGCCGGCCGGGGTGAAGAATGCGGGGATTCCGGCTCCACCGGCGCGCATGCGTTCGGCGAGAGTGCCCTGCGGGGTGAGTTCGACTTCCAGTTCACCGGCGAGGTACTGGCGGGCGAACTCTTTGTTGGAGCCGACGTACGAGCTGATGGTGCGGCGAATACGACGTTTTTCCAGGAGCACCCCGAGCCCGAATCCGTCGGTCCCGCAGTTGTTACTCACCGTTTCGAGTGCGGTCGCGCCTTGTTCGAGAAGGGCTGCGATGAGAATTTCCGGCACGCCGACCAGACCGAATCCTCCGACGGCGATCGTGGCGCCGTCGGGCACGTCGGCGACGGCCCCGGCTGCAGTGGGAACGACTTTGTCCATCATGTGAGCCACAGTAGCGTCCGACGTGCGTATTGTGAACCTTCGTCCGCATAGCGAACAATCCCGCATCCGACGGTTGTTCGAGTGACGTTGACGAACTACCCTGTTCGCAGAGCGCAACACATGTACACATTGCGAACGCCTTCGCGTAACCGAACGACGAGGTTCCCCATGCTGCATCTCCCGCCGAGCTACCGGCGCCCGGCAGGCGTCAACGCCCCGGCCGATTTCGCGGATTACAAGACGACTTCTGCGCGCCACCCGAAACAACCGCTCAAGCTGCTTCCCCAGCGCCTCACCGAATTGACCGGCCCGGTCTTCGGCGAAGACCGAGTCGGCGCGGGCGAGAACGATCTGACCCTCGCCAACGGCGGCGAAGCACAAGGACAGCGCATCGTTGTCCATGGACGCGTTCTCGACGGCGACGGCAAGCCCGTCCCGCACACACTTGTCGAGGTCTGGCAGGCCAATGCGGGCGGACGCTACCGGCACACCGGTGACAACTGGCCCGCCCCCCTCGATCCCCACTTCGACGGCCTCGGTCGCTGCGCCACCGACGCGGACGGCCGGTACTCCTTCACCACGATCAAGCCCGGTGCATATCCGTGGAAGAACCACGACAACGCGTGGCGGCCGGCACACATCCACTTCTCGCTGTTCGGAACGGCATTCACCCAGCGACTCGTGACCCAGATGTACTTTCCGGACGATCCGATGTTCTTCCAGGATCCGATCTACAACGCCGTACCGGAACACGCACGCCACCGCATGGTCAGCGTCTTCGACTACAACGCCACCGTCGACCACTGGGCCATGGGCTTCCGCTTCGACATCGTCCTGCGCGGGCGCGACGCCTCCGTATTCGAAAGCGAGGAAGACCACGATGACTGACCGGTCAGCACACGTTCGATCCACCGACGCACCGATCTACCCGGTGATCCCGGGCGACTTCACCACCGCCCGATTCGGCCTCACCCCGTCACAGACGGTCGGCCCCTACTGGCATATCGGCCTCCCCTGGGCTGACGGCCCCGATGCCGCACCGACCGATGTTCCCGGACGGATCACGCTGGCAATCACGGTGATCGACGGCAATCGCGCTCCCGTCGCCGACGCCATGATCGAGACCTGGCAGGCCGATGCCCTCGGACGCTTCGATCACTCCGGCGATCCGCGTGGCGCCGTCACACTCTCGCCTGCCGGTTTTCGTGGGTTCGCCCGCAGCGCAGCCGACCCCACCGGAACCGCCCTGGTCCACACCGTCAAACCCGGGGCCGTGCCCACGGAGACCGACGCCGACGAGGCCCCCCACGTCAACGTGTCGATTTTCGCCCGGGGCATGCTCGATCGCCTGGTCACACGGCTGTACTTCCCCGAGGACGCCGACGCGCACGAGAAGGACCCGGTGTTGAACTCGCTGTCATCGGCCGAGCGCGCGAAACTGACGGCCACGAAGATCGACGGCGGCTACTCGTGGACGGTCTATGTTCAAGACGACGACGCGCACGGCGTCGAAACACCCTTCTTCGAGTTGTAGGAGGAGTTCACGTGTCCACACGAGGAGCTCTGTTCGACCCGGTGTTCGGAGCCACCGGGGTAGCGCAGCAGTTGTCCGACCAGGCCTGGATAACCGCGCTGCTCGACGTGGAGGCCGCTCTGAGTTGCGCCACGGCCGCCGTGGGCGTGGCCGACGGTGACCACTGCGCTGCTGTGGCTGCGGCCGCGGCCGAACTGTCACGCCCCGGCGCGATCGACGTCGACGCATTGGGCCGTGCCGCTGCCGCCGGGGGAAATCCGGTGATCCCCCTGGTGAAGATCCTGCGCGCCCGAGTCGCTCGTGACGGTGTGCCGGCAGCGGTAGTTCATCCGGGTGCCACCAGCCAGGACGTCATGGACTGCGCGCTCATGTTGCTCGTCCGCCGCGCAGGTACTCTCGTCCTCGCGGATCTGACGCGTGCCGCCGACTCCGCCGCACACCTGGCCGCGGTCCATCGCTCGACTCCGATGGTTGCGAGAACTCTTGGTCAACAAGCACTGCCGACCACCTTCGGTCTCCTTGCGTCCAGCTGGTTCACAGCGCTGGACGCCGCGGCGGTTCGCCTCGACATCGCGCTCTCGACGCTGCCGGTCCAATTCGGCGGAGCCGCAGGCACACTCGCGGCCAGTTATCCCGACGGCATGAAGGTCTCCGACGCACTCGCCGACGAACTCGGTCTGGAACGGCGGGCGGTGCCGTGGCACACCGATCGCGTGACCATCGCGGAACTCGCGACCACATTCGGCATCGTCGCGGGGGCGGTGTCCAAGCCTGCCACCGACATCGTGGCGATGGCCTCGACAGAACTGTCCGAGGTGTCCGAGCTGGTTCCCGGGGGGTCGTCGACGATGCCGCACAAGCGCAATCCCGTTGCCGCTGTTACAGCCAGGGCCGCAGCGCGCCGCGCCCCGGCCCTGGTGGCGACCACCCTGTCGGCCATGGATCACGAGTTCGCCCGGGCTGCCGGTGCTTGGCACGCCGAGTGGGAAACCGTCACCGATCTGGTGCGATCGGCCGGCGGGGCAGCGCACCAACTGTCGGCGAGCCTGACCGGGTTGCAGGTGCATCCGGAAGCGATGGCCCGCAATCTCGATCTCACCGGCGGCGCCATCCTGGCCGAGCGTGTCACGGCGAAGCTGTCGGCGCACACCGATCAAGCTCGTGAGATAGTCACCGCTGCGGCAACTTCCGGCATATCCCTGGATCAGGATCCCACGATTGCCCGCTACCTGTCCCCGGCCGAGCTCACCGAACTTCTCGATCCGGCACACTATCTGGGCCACGCCACCGATCTGGTTGCGCGCGCTCTCGCCGAACGACCAACGGGAGAATCACGATGAGCGTCGAACTCGGCTTCACGCAGACCGGCAATCCGACCGCGCCCGCAGTGGTACTCCTGGGCTCACTCGGATCCGATCTCACGATGTGGCAGCCACAGGTCCATGCGCTGTCCACGAGATTCCGGGTGATTGCCGTCGACCACCGCGGTCACGGCAAATCGCCGGTTCCCGCAGGCCCGTACACCGTCGCAGACCTCGGTGGTGATGTTCTCGCACTACTCGACGCACTCGAACTCGAGTCGGCGCATCTGGTCGGCCTGTCTCTCGGCGGCGCCGTCGGCCAGTGGATCGCCGCACACCATCCCACCCGAGTCGCGACGCTGACCTTGCTGTGCACGTCCGCGCAGTTCGCCCCGGCTCAGCCGTGGATCGACCGTGCCCGCGCCGTACGCACGGCCGGGATCGCCACCATCGCCGAGGCGATCGTGGGCCGATGGTTCACCGCAGACCTCGCCGCTCGTGACCCGGAACTTGTCGCCCGTCACCTCGCAATGGTCGAAGCGACACCGGACGAAGGCTACGCGGCATGCTGCGAAGCGCTCTCGTCCTGGGACGGTCGCGCCGACCTCGCCCGTATAGTGGCGCCGACGCTGCTCGTCGCGGGAGCACACGATGCCGCCACCCCACCCGCCACGATGTCCGCGATCGCCGACGGAATCGCCGAATCGGTCATGCACGTGGTCGATCCAGGCGCCCATCTCGCCAACGTCGAGCAGGCCGGGTGGATCACCACCCTGATTGCGGCGCACATCCTCTCGCACACCTCGCATACCGGGGAAACCGTTCGGCGGCAAGTTCTCGGCGACGCCCACGTCGATCGGTCGATCGCCGGCACCACCGACTTCACGGCTCCGTTCCAGGATTTCATCACCAGGACCGCGTGGGGTGACATCTGGTCGCGGCCCGGACTCGATCATCGCACTCGCCGTCTGCTCACGTTGGCGATCCTCACCGCGCTCGGCAACGAACACGAACTCGACATGCATATCCGGGCCGCACTGCGTGCCGGAATCGACTCGGAAGAACTCGTGGAAGTATTTCTCCACACCGCGGTCTACGCGGGGGTGCCGAACAGCAACCAGGCCTTCGCACTGGGTAAAGCGGCGCTCGCAGACCTGGAACCGAGGAGAGACGATGAGTGAGACCGGCAACGAGCAGTCCCCCGGACCGTCACCGGACTACGTGCAGTCCCTCGCCAGAGGACTTTCCGTCATCAAGGCGTTCGACGGTGAGCACCCCCGGCTGACCCTGAGTGAAGTCGCTCGCCGCACCGATCTGACCAGGGCTACGGCGCGCCGGTTCCTCCTCACCCTCGTCGAACTGCAATACGTACGTACTGACGGTTCGGTCTTTCAGCTCACACCCCGCGTGCTCGAACTCGGGTACAGCTATTTGTCCAGCCTGTCGCTGCCGGAGATCGCCGGACCACATCTCGAAGCGCTGTCCGCCCAGGTCCGCGAATCGACGTCGGTGTCGATACTCGACGGCGACGACGTCGTGTACGTGGCGCGCGTTCCGGTCAGCCGCATCATGACCGTTTCCATCACCATCGGCACTCGATTTCCCGCCTACGCCACCTCCATGGGTCGAGTTCTGCTCGCCGGACTGCCGGCACATCTTCTGGAGAGATATCTGGCACGGGTCAACTTCGCGCCACTGACCGGAAAGACGATCACCACCGCCGACGGACTACGCACCGAGATCGCGAGGATCCGAAAACGCGGCTACTCGATAGTCGATCAGGAACTGGAAGAAGGTCTGCGGTCGCTGGCAGCACCGATCCGCGACGCCGCCGGGGACACAGTTGCGGCGGTCAACATCTCGACTCAGGCGGCCAGGTATTCGGCGGACGCTGTTCGCAGCGAACTGGTTCCGGCGGCGGTCTCGACCGCCGACGCCATCTCCGCCGACCTCGGCCGTACCCAGAACTCGAACAATCATTCGTCGGCAACCCGCTGAACGAGCCCACGACAACGAGCACACGAGAAGGAACCGCGCTATGCCAGAGGTAGTCATCTGCGAACCCGTCCGCACCCCGGTCGGACGGTTCGGCGGCGTCTTCCGCGATGTCGCCCCGCAAGATCTCGCGTCGACCTTGATCACCGAAATCGTCTCGCGCACCGGCATCTCCGGACTCGACGTCGACGACGTCATTCTCGGGCAGGCGTCACCGAACGGTGAAGCGCCTGCCATCGGTCGCATCGCGGCGCTCAACGCCGGACTCGGCATCGACGTTCCCGGTATGCAGGTCGATCGTCGGTGCGGATCCGGACTGCAGGCCGTCATCCAGGCCGTCATGCAGGTCCAGTCCGGCAGCAGCGATCTCGTTCTCGCCGGCGGCGCCGAGTCGATGAGTCAGGCCGAGTTCTACGCCACCGGCATGCGGTGGGGTGTCAAAGGCGAAGCGGTCGCACTCGACGACCGGCTGGCGCGCGCCCGCGTGACGGCCGGCGGCCGCGACTTCCCCGTCCCCGGCGGCATGATCGAGACAGCCGAGAATCTGCGCGCCGAGTACTCCATCAGCCGCGCCGATCAGGACGCGCTGGCCGTGCAGTCACACCAACGCGCCGTCGCAGCGCAACTCAGCGGTGCCTTCGCCGAGGAGATCGTCGCAGTGCCCGTTCCCCAACGTAAGGGTGATGCGCTCGTCGTCGACACCGACGAGCATCCCCGCGCCGACACCTCATCGCAATCCCTTGCCCGTCTTCGCCCCATCCGCGGCAAGACAGATCCGGACGCCACGGTCACCGCCGGTAACGCCAGCGGCCAGAACGACGGCGCTGCACTGGCCGTCGTCACCACGGCAGAGAAGGCGAAGCAACTCGGACTGCGACCCCTCGCCCGGTTGGCGAGCTGGAGCGTCGCCGGTGTCGCGCCGCGCACCATGGGAATCGGCCCCGTCCCGGCATCGGCGAAAGCACTCGGCCGGCTCGGTCTGACCCTTGCCGACATCGACGTCATCGAACTCAACGAGGCCTTCGCCGCACAGGCCCTCGCGGTACTGCGCGAATGGAACCTCGAACCCGACGACTCGCGGATCAACCCCAACGGTTCGGGAATCTCACTCGGTCACCCGGTAGGAGCAACGGGTGGACGTATCCTCGCCACTCTGCTCCGTGAAATGGACCGGCGCGAGGCCCGCTTCGGTCTCGAAACGATGTGTATCGGCGGTGGCCAAGGATTGGCGGCGGTGTTCGAGCGGGTGAGCTGACACCGGCACGTTCGAACTTTCACTGAGCGAAAACGGTACTGGTCGCGGGACTGGGTGTGGTCGAAAGTAGTCGAAACGATCACCCCACGTCGAGGAGAACCCCCATGACCGTCGAACGTACTGCTGTCGGAATAGTCGGAGGTGGCCCGGCGGGTTTGATGCTCTCGCACCTGCTCCATCTACGAGGCATCGAATCCGTCGTCCTCGAGTCACGCACCCGCAGCGAGGTGGAAAGCACCATTCGTGCCGGGGTTCTCGAGCAGAACACAGTCGACCTGATGGTCGAGACCGGCCTCGGCGATCGTCTGCAACGAGAAGGTTTGCGGCATCACGGAATAGAGCTGCGCTTCGACGGACACGGGCACCGGATCGCGTTCGACGAACTGACCGACGGGCGCGCCGTCACGGTGTATCCCCAGCACGAGGTGCTCAAGGATCTGATCGAACGGCGCATCGCGGACAGCGGCGACATCCGCTTCGGAGTCCGCGACGCCCAGGTGCTCGATCACACCTCGGACACGCCCAAGATCAGGTTCGTCGATGCCGACGGACATTCACGCACCCTCGAGTGCGCACTTGTCGCCGGCTGTGACGGCTCTCGTACCGAAACCCGAAAGCTGATCCCCGAGAAAACGGTCCGCGCGGACCACTTCCGCCAGTACCCGTTCGCCTGGTTCGGCATCCTCGCCGAAGCGCCGCCGTCGTCGGACGAGTTGATCTACGCCAATCACGAACGCGGATTCGCATTGATCAGCACCCGAACCCCCGAGGTGCAACGGCACTATCTCCAGGTCGATCCGGACGACTCGGTGGACAACTGGTCCGACGACCGCATCTGGGACGAGCTGCACATGCGTGTCGACGGCGAGGGAGCAGAAATCAAGGACGGCAAGATCTTCCAGAAATCGATCCTCCAGTTCCGCAGCTTCGTCTGCGAACCGATGCAGCACGGCAACCTGTTCCTGGCCGGGGACGCCGCACACACGGTGCCACCTACCGGCGCCAAGGGAATGAACCTCGCGATCGCCGACGTCTATGCACTTTCCGCAGCCATGGACCGTTTCTTCGTCGCCTCCGACCGCACCGTGCTCGACGGATACACCGCCACGGTTCTTCCGAGAGTCTGGCGTACCCAACACTTCTCCTGGTGGATGTCGTCGATGTTGCATCGCCTTCCCGAAGGTTCGGGTTTCGATCGCCGCAGGCAGATCGCCGAACTCGACATGGTGACGCGGTCCGTCGCCGGCCGCACGCTGATCGCCGAGAACTACGTCGGCACACCACTGCATTGCGGCCATCCACTCTTCTGAACGGAACGGCGGTGCGCCACAATGATGTGATGGATGCCGACGACCGAACCTTGATCGGCCGGGCCTTCGCGGTTCTCGGCTCTTTCGACGCGTCCACACCGCGACTGAGCCAGTCGGACATCAGCCGCCGCACCGGCTTACCGCTACCCACCGTGCATCGCCTCTGTGGGCGCCTGGTCGCCCACGGCGCACTCGAGCGGCGCGACGACGGCAGGTACGTGATCGGTGTACGGCTGTGGGAACTCGGCGCATTGGCTCCGGGTGCTCACGGTCTACGTCAGGTGGCGATGCCGTTTCTCGAAGATCTCTACGAAGCAACCCACGAGAACGTGCAATTGGTGGTTCGCGAAGGAATCGAGGCCCTGTACCTGGAGCGGTTGTCCGCCCACCGAGCGGTGCCGGTCGTCGGCCGCGCCGGCGGTCGACTGCCGTTGCACGCGTCCAGCGGAGGTCTGGTTCTCCTCGCTCACGGCAGCAGTGATCTCCTGGGCGAAGTACTGGCACGTGGACTGCCGTCGTTCACGGCCAACACCATCACGTCCGAACGCGTCCTGCGGGCAACACTCGACGAGATCCGCCGCGCGGGCTTCGTCATCTGTCGTGAACACCTCAACATCGGCACCCTGGCGCTGGCCGCACCGGTGCGGGCGGCGCGCGGCGCCGTCGTCGCCGCAGTCTCGACGGTGGTCCCGATAGACCATGACCCGGCTCCGCTACTTCCGGCGCTGACCGCCGCCGCCCGCGGCATCTCCCGTGGGCTCGGCGGAGTGGGCGCGTCCTGAGCTGGATGAAATCTGCGAGAGTGAAACTGTTGATTCTCCCGGACCGGCATACGATCGTTGATTGGTTCTGACCACGACAGCACGGAGCGATACGTGAAGCAGCACGAACCGCGGCGACACCGGAGCACGGCCCGATGAGCGGCTCGCCAGGATCGGCGTCGGAGTCGGCGAGACTGCTGGGGGTGTTCTTGCGCGCGCACCGGGAGAACACCCGACCGGCGGACGTCGGGGTTGCGAGCACCGGACGCCGACGAACCCCCGGCCTTCGCCGTGAGGAGGTGGCGCTCCTGGCCGGGGTGGGTCTCGCCTGGTACACGTGGCTCGAGCAGGGCCGGGTGAGCGCGTCACGGCAGGTCCTCGAATCCATTGGCCGGGCACTGCAACTCTCCGACGGATCGTTCGCGTACATGCTGACGTTGGCGGGTTTCGCCCCGGCGGTGCACCGGCAGGAAATCGATCTCGAAAACGACCTTTCCCTGCAGTTCATGATCGACGACTGGAAGCACGGTCCGGCATTCCTGCTCGATCAGTGGTTCGACGTGGTGGCCTGGAATCAGGCCTACGCGGCCGTGTGGGGTGATCCGTCGAATGTGCAGGCGGAGTACCGCAACCACATGATCGTCCTGGCGACGTCCGAGCGCGCACATCACGTTCTCGGCGATGGGAGGCTCGACGTACTTCGGGGTCACCTCGGTCAGTTCCGAACGCAGACCGCCCCTTTCCGCTCGGACGATCGAGTGGATCGGATCTACCGGATCCTCGATCACGAGGCCCCCTGACCTCGCCGGGTGGTGGACCTGCCAGAGCATGGATCCGATGGGACCGTCCGAGTTCTTCGCGGAGCTCGATTCCACGCCGATCAAACTTCACCAGATGTTGCTCACCCCACACGGCTCCGGTGCGGGAACACTGTTCCTGCAACGTCCGGTGGAGGCGGCAGGCGTGCACCACCTGCGGCGCTACCTGCGATCGACGAACTCCGAGCCTGTGAGTTTTCATCACAGGACGAACCCGGGACTGGTTGCGGCATCCTGAGCTTTCGACAATGAACGTGTGCTGTCCACCTCGAAACTCACCACCACGTCCGTTGTCCTGTCGATTCTGACCGTCGGCGCGCTGGCAGCCGCCGGATGTAGTTCTCCGACACCGACGAATCACGATGTCGGAGAACCTGTGTCGGGCGGTGCGATCACCGTGGGCATCGGCACGGCGCCGGACTGTTTCGATCCGCAGATCAGTCCCGCCGGCCAGACGTCCTCGATCATGCGCAACGTCTACGACTCCCTGGTGTACGAGAACTCGGACGGTACGTTCGCCCCGTGGCTGGCCACCGCGTGGACGGTGTCCGACGACGGACTGACCTACACGTTCGCCCTGCGCGACGACGTGAAATTCCACGACGGCACCGTGTTCGACGCAGCTGCCGTCAAGACCAACTTCGACCGCATCGTCGCACCGTCGACAGCGTCTCAGTTCGCCGGCCAACTCATCAGCCCGTACCAGAGCACCGACGTCGTCGACGCCCACACCGCCGTGGTACGCCTGTCCTCCGCGTACAGCCCGTTCCTGCGCGCGGTCAGCAGCACCAATCTCGGCTTCCACTCCCCTCGTTCCATCAGCGAGCACGGCGACGACCTGTGTCAGGGTGGGCCGGTGCAGGTGGGCACCGGCCCGTTCGTGGCGAGTTCCAACTCCAGCGCAGAAGGATTCTCGTTCACCCGTAACGACGACTACCGGTGGGCTCCCACCGGAGTCGGGCACTCCGGCCCGGCCCGCCTGGACCGTGTCGATTTCCGCATCCTGCCCGAAAGCTCGATCCGGCTCGGCGCATTGACCAGCGGCGAGGTAGACTTCATCGACCAGGTCGCTGCCACGGATCTCACTTCGCTGCAACAGAACTCCGCGGTCGAGGTCAACACGAAGAACCCGACCGGAATTCCGTACACGTACTTCTTCAACACCTCCCGCGCACCGTTCGACGACGAGCGCGCCCGCCTGGCCGTGCAGAAGGGTATCGACCTGCCCACCCTGACGCAGGGCATCTTCCAGGGTAAGTACGCTCCGGCCGGTTCCCCGCTGAACCCGGCGGTTTTCTCCTACGACGACATCCTGCCGCAGTCGTGGGGGTACGACGCGAACGGCGCCGCAGCGCTTCTCGACGAACTCGGCTACACCCAGCGTGATGCCGACGGATACCGGACGTCCGGCGGCAAGCGGTTCACGATCGGTCTGATCTACGACCCCACCTACCAGAAGCCCGAGCGGATCACCTTCGACACCGCAGTGCAGGCGGCGCTGAAAGACCTCGGCATCGAACTGACCATCGAGCCGATCGGGAACGGCACGTACATCGACGTCCGCAACTCGGGTGCATACGACATCATCGCATTCGCCTGGAGCGGTACCGATCCCGACGTGCTGCGCACGGTGTACGGTTCGGATCAGCAGTTCGTCGACGGCGGGGCCAACGCGTCGCAGATCCACGACCCGGACCTCGATCGACTCCTCCAGCTCGGCCTGACCACGTCCGACCCCGTAGTGCGCGGCGAATACTACCGTGATGCACAGGAATTGATCATCACGAAGGGCTACGGGCTACCCGCCTACGTCGCCCCCATCGTGACGGCGTCGTCCGCTCGAGTTCACGATCTGGGTTTTGCCACCGACATCCTGCCGAACTTCTACACCGCCTGGACCTCGGGTGACCGATGACCGCCCGATGGCCGTTGATCGTGCTGCGCCGTACCGCAGAGGTGCTCGCCGTGCTGTGGGGTGCCGCCACCGTGTCCTTTCTCGCACTGACCTTGATACCCGGCGATCCGGTGGACGCGCTCCTCGGCCCGAACGTCGGCGCGTCACCGGCGCTCCGTGAGACCGTCCGGGCAGATCTCGGACTGGGAGAACCGATCCTGGTGCGGTACGTGATGTTCCTCGCTCGGATCGCGACGCTGGACTTCGGCCGATCATATCGGCTCGGCCGCGACGTCACCGATCTGATCGGGGAACGAATATCGTCGACGGCGCAGTTGGCCCTCGGAGCGTTCGTGGTCGCGATCGTCGTGGCCCTCACCTTGGCCGTGATGTCGTCGATCGGCGGCCGCGTGGTCCGATCGATCATCGGCACCGTGGAGTTGATCGGAAGTTCGGCACCGAGTTTCTGGATCGGAATTCTGGCGATCACCGTGTTCTCCTTCGGGCTCGGTTGGTTCCCGTCGACCGGCAGCGCCGGCTTCTCGGCGCTCGTTCTGCCGAGCATCACACTGGCAATTCCGATCGGATGCATCCTGGCTCGGGTGCTTCGCGAGGGGATCGATCACGCCCGCGCCCAACCGTTCGACGTGACGATCCGTGCCCGCGGCGTGAGACGTCCCGGCATCGTGATCCGGCACGGTCTGCGCCATGCGACTATCCCGACGTTGACCTTGAGCGGATGGGCGCTGGCCGGTTTCCTCGGTGGTGCGGTGCTGATCGAAACGGTCTTCGCCCGTTCGGGACTCGGCCGACTGCTCGTCGACGCGATCACCACCCGCGACATCCCCGTGGTGACCGCCGTGGTGATGCTCTGCGCCCTGGCGTTCGTTCTCGTGAACATGCTCGTCGACCTGCTGAGCCTCGTGGTGGATCCGCGACTACGTGCGGGGAACAGATCATGATCACCAAGCAGAGGCCGAAATGGGCCACCGTCCTGCCGGCCGCTGTAGCGAGTATCGCGCTGGGGCTTGTCGTCCTCGCTGCACTGTGGCCCGCGTTGTTCGCACCGATGGATCCCGACAAGACCGACTACGCAGCAACGCTGCAGGCGCCGAGCGCGGATCATCTGATCGGAACGGATCAGCTCGGGCGAGATCTGCTGTCCCGGTTGGTGTACGGAACCAGATCGTCGGTGTCCATCGGTTTCGGATCAACCTCGATCGGGGTAGCTTTGGGCTGCCTGGTCGGACTCGTCGCCGTCGCCGGACCACGGATTCTCGACACGGTGGTCATGCGGGTCAACGACATCGGTCTCGCCTTTCCCGAGATCCTGCTCGCGCTCCTCGTCCTGGCTGTTCTCGGCCCCGGCACCGTGAACGTGATGCTGGCCATCGGAATCGGCTCCGCCCCGAGTTACGCCCGACTGATTCGTTCACGCGCACAGCTGATCCAGACGTCGCTGTACGTGCGAAGCGCCGTCGGTTTCGGAGTATCGCGAGGCCGGATTCTGTTTCGACACGTGCTGCCCAACGCGTTCGGCCCGGTCCTGATTCTCGCCACCATCAGCGCGGGCACCAACATCATCGTTGCTGCCGGACTGAGCTTTCTGGGATTCGGTGCCGGTCCGCCGAACCCGGAATGGGGACTCACGCTGGCCGAAGGACGGAACTTCCTCGGGCAGGCCTGGTGGATCGGCCTGTTCCCGGGTATCGCCATCACCACGGTCGTCATCGCCGTGACCGTCCTGGGCCGCGCCCTCGAATCCCGCTCGGAAAGTGATACGCCGTGAACCGCAACACCGACAATGCAGTGCTTCTGGACGTGAGTGGTCTCGACGTCACCTACGCGCGATCACCGACGCCGGCCGTCCACGACGCCACCCTGACCGTTCGCGCCGGTGAATGCGTTGCAGTGGTGGGGTCGTCGGGGTCCGGAAAAAGCACGCTGGCACGGGCGTTGCTCGGCTTGACGGGAAGGCACAGTGTCGTCACGGCACACACCCTCGCGGTGGCAGGTGCGGATGTCAGCGGATTTTCCGAACGGGAGTGGAACCACTTCCGGGGCAGAAAAGTCGGCCTGGTTCTGCAAGACGCACTGGCGTCACTCGACCCGCTGCGAACCGTCGGTCAGGAGATCGCCGAACCGATTGCAACGCATCGGCTCCGGAGCGGGGCGCAGCGCACCGAGAAGGTGCACGAGCTACTCGAGCAGGTCCATCTCACCGATATCGGCGACCGCCTGCGCGACTACCCCCACCAATTCTCCGGCGGTCAACGGCAGCGCATCCTGATCGCCTCCGCGTTGGCTGCAAGTCCGGCTCTGCTGATCGCCGACGAGCCGACCACCGCCCTCGACGTACGCGCCCGAGCTCGCATTCTCGAACTCTTCGGAGAACTACGGGCGGGCGGCCTCGCCGTGGTCCTCGTCAGTCACGATCTCTCCGTGGTCGCGGCGGTCGCCGACCGCGTCCTGGTGATGTCCGAGGGCACGATCGTCGAGCAAGGCACCGTCCACGACGTCCTGAGCAATCCTCGACACGAGGTCACCCGGGCGTTGATCGCAGCGATTCCGGGACGCTCTGCTGCCACCCCCGGCGCTCGCACCGAGATCGGCGAACCGATTCTCGAAATGAATTCGGTGACGAAGCAGTTCAAAACCGGGCTGTCGCCACGCGGGATACGAGATCTCGATCTGACACTGCGCCGCGGAGAATCGGTGGCCGTGGTCGGCGAGTCCGGCTCCGGAAAATCGACGGTCGCACTGTTGGCACTCGCTCTGCTGCAACCCGATTCCGGCTCGGTTCGCTTCGACGGTCAGCCCTGGAGTTCGGAACCGGAAAAGCGTCGACGCTCCATGCGTGGGCGTCTCCAACTGATCCACCAGGACACCTACAACTCCTTCGACCCCCGCTACACCGTGACCGCAATTCTCGACGAAGCTCTGTCGGCAGCGGGTACCCGCCGACCCCATCTGGGACAACGTCGATCCGAACTGCTCGCGGCCGTGGGACTGGGCGACGAATTCCTGAACCGGAAGGCCCGCGCCCTCAGCGGGGGTCAGCGGCAACGACTCGCCATCGCACGAGCTCTGGCGAGCGACCCGGAGCTTCTGGTCTGCGACGAACCGGTATCGGCACTCGATCTGGTGAGCCAGGCCGCGGTTCTGGATCTCCTCGGGCGACTTCGGGAATCGAGGGGCATGACCGTTCTCTTCATCTCGCACGATCTCGCGGTGGTCCGGCAGCTCTGCGAACGGGTGGTCGTCATGCGCGCAGGTCAGATCGTCGAACAGGGGAACACGGAATCGATCTGGAACGCCCCCTCCCATCCCTACACTCGCGCATTGCTCGCCGACCAGCTCGGCGAACCTGCCCACCAAGGAGCACACACGTCATGACGATCGACTTGGTCGGCGCTGTCCTGTCCGCGCCGGAAGCCGGGAGCACCCCCGACGATCGGAGAGCAGTGCATTTCCTTCCCGCAGTCCGGGCGCGCGAGGTGGACCCCGAGCACATCGGCCGGCAGGCAAGACAAGACGAGATCGACGGCTACCACCGCTCACTGGTCCACATCTACAGTTCGTGGGCGGACCCGTGGTTGGTCGCCGGCGCTGCCGCCACCGCAACGACTTCAGCCGGGGTGACGGTGGCGCACCGTCCCGGCGTCACGGCACCCACCGTCGCGGCGCGCTCCTTCGCCACGCTCGACCGGCTCTCCCACGGCCGAGCGGGTGTGCACATGGTGATCGGTTCCAGTGACGTCGACGTCCGCCGTGACGGCGACTTCCTTCCGAAGACGGAGCGTTACCGCCGGGCTGCGGAGTATCTGGAGGTGTTCACGCGCACCCTCACCTCGGACGAGCCATTCGACTTCGACGGCGAGTTCTACCAGGTAGCCGACGCCTGGGCCGGATTCCGTCCGGAACAGATACCCCGTCCACCCATTTCGATCGGCGGTTCCTCCATCGCTGCAATGGGCCTCGCAGCCCGATACGCGGACACCTATGCGGGTAGCTACTCCACGCTCACCGAACTGGAGGCGGTGATCGCCCGGGTGCGTGCGCTCGCATCACCGCTCGGCCGGGAACTGCGATTCTGGAAGCAATTCCGTGTGATTCTGGGCAGCACCGACGCCGACGCCGAGGACACCGTCTCGTTCCTGCGGGCTCGCGCCCACGCCGTTCTGACCGCCCTACCCGACGAAACGGTACTGTCCTCGGCACAATTCGCCCGCGACCGTGAACGCGGGCTCGGTGCCGGCGTCGACGTGCGGGAAGCGGCAGCGCGGCAACTTCGCGCCACTTTCGACGGGCTGATCGTAGGTTCCGTCGACCGGGTGGCCGAGCACATTGCCGCGTACCGCCGCGCCGGAATCACCGTGATCAACGTCGATGCACTCACCGAGACCGGCCACGACCGCGACCTGCGTCGACAGTTGATCACCGAGATCACCCGCAACGAAACCATCTCACAGCCGTAATCGCTCCACCCGAACGAAGGATGATTTGTTGTCGAAAAACCATGATCTGACGCAACTCTGGCGCGCCCGCACGGACACCACCGGCCGGCCACCTCGCGTACTGATCCGGGTGTTCCTCGAGCCGGGGACTCTGGTCGACTCCATCGCGTTCTACGAGGATCTGCAGAACCTCGAGGCGGATGCGGTCTTCCCGTTCCCCGAAACGGATCTGAACCTGGCGGTGGTGGGCGGGTTCCTCCTCATCGAAGGTACCGAGGAATCGCTCGCACCATTTCGTACCACTACCGGTACATTCCTCGTCGACGACGTGCAGCCGTACTACGACAAACTCGTCGCGGCCGGTTCGGAGATCATTTTCCCTCTCCAAAGCGTCCCCACGGGAACGGGTTTCAACGCAGTGCACCCGGACGGGACAACCGTCGAGTACGTGCATCACCGTCCCACCCCTGACGGGCGGTGACGCCGGGACCTGCCCGCCGACGCCAAGTTTCGTCAGGCTACCGTCGGTAATTCGTACCGACCGAGAACGGTTCGGGCTCCACACGATCGAGACGGTGGATGAGAACAACGCTTTCCGGCAGCCGACGCGCAATCGGCCTCGTCGCATCGGCGGTAGCACTCGCCGCCCTGGTGACCTCCTGCGGGTCCACCGCCAGTGATACTTCGGTCAACAGCGAGGGCACCCAGTTTCCGGTGATCGTCGAGCACGTCTACAGATCAACCGCCATCGACTCGCGCCTCCAACGAATTACCCTCTGGAGCTGAGGAACACGAGAAGCCATGCTCGCACTCGGCGTCGTTCCGGTGGCAATGCCCGCCTTCTCCTTCGGCGACGAAGCGACCGCCGCAGTCGCCCCGGCCACGGCGTTGTCCCTGCCCTGGGAATTCGACACGTATCTACAGCCCCTCGATGCGGCAGCGCGCAACGCCCACTGACCCAGACGTCAAGCACGGCCCGTCTGCATGCCGATGCGGACGGGCCGTACGTGTATTCAGGTGTCGGGCGCCGACAGCTCTCGCACGCTACTTCGGTTTCTCGGCGCCACTTCGCGTGAGCACCAAACCGGTGCCGACAAGTCCGATGATGCTCAGGGCAATGGCGATGCTGGGCCAGCCACCGGTTTCCCAGTACACGTCCTCGAGAGTGATCAGCAGAGCCGCTTCGTCGACGATCAGACCCAGTGCGATACCGAGCACCAGACCCATCCAGGTGCGCGCCCGCGGACTTCGGTCTACCAGACCGAAGATCGCGACACCTGCCAGGAGAAGGATCCCCCACAGATAGTGGTGCAAGTGCGTGCCGCCGGCGCTGACGTCGCCGAAGTTCCCCACGTCGATCTGGATCAACCACGTCACCAGCCTGGCGCCGCCGAAGGTAACCGTGAAACCCACCCACGCCATCACCAGCCCTCGTCTGGCCGGATCGATCTGAGACCACCGACGCGGAAAGCGGAAGCGCTCGACTGCATCTACTTTTTCATCGTCCTGTGAAGTCATGTCACTTTCTTACCGTGCGGCCCTCGGACCGAACCAAACCGACCCGGCAAACTATTCGGGCGTATGTGAAACAGAAGCGAACAGTCCTGTTGTCACGAGCACCGCAGCGCTGATATTGCCGATAGATTGCTAAATATTCAGCCGGTTTACATCGACCCTCTTCGAAAAATCGACATATTTTGCATTTCACCCCTTCGATAATCGTCCATCCAGAATCGAACATCCATTTCACCAGGACAATACTCCGTTAACAAGCGGGAAAAAGTAATAAAGTAGATATAACTTGCATTTCGTACATGGTGCCGTGTTTGAATCTCACTGAAATTGCCTTGTGATTGCCACGTCATTGGAGAAACCTTGGGGACTTTACTCGTATTCGTAGGTTTGATCGCACTCGTCATCGGCGCGGTCGCGGTACTACGCGGCAACCTGGCCTGGGCCCGGATTCCGAACCGGAAGAGCGCAGCCATTGTCAGCGCCGCCGCTTTGGGCGTCATGATGCTCGGCGGAGCAGTGACACCCACTCCGGAACCCGCGTCCTCCGACAGCGTGCTCGTCACGACCACCACAGCACCGGCGAGCAGTACGACGACAACGACGGTTCGCCCGACGACGACGACATCGATCCCCTCGGCGACGACGACGACGCTCGCGACGACGACAGCCGTCGCGCCGACGACGTCCGAGACCATCCCCGTTCCGGTGACGATCCCCTCCACCGAGGCGCCGATACCGCCCACCCACGTGGCAGTAGTGCCCCTGGTGCCGCAGGCGCCCGCACCCGCACCGGCACCGGCACCGGCACCGGCACCGGCACCGGCACCATCGCAGGGCACAGTCGGCGGAGGTAACTCCGGAGGTGGCGGTTCGTGCGCAGGCGGCTACGTCAACACGGCAGGTAACTGCGTGCAGTCTCCTCGAACCGCGCCCGAAGCTCCGGCCGGCACGTCCGCCAAATGCAAGGACGGTACTTACAGCTTCAGCCAGAGCCGGCGAGGCACGTGCTCCGGCCACGGTGGTGTCGCATCCTGGCTCTGAACCCCGACGCTCACCACAGCGAAGGAAGGTCCGGCGCCGTTGCGGCACCGGACCTTCCTTGATTGTCACCGCTCATGTGGTCAGATCGTAGAGAGTCACCCCGTCCACCGTGGTGGCCGTGAAGTTCTCGGTCACCCAAGCGGAGATCGCCGTCGCGGTACCCTCCGCGTTCATGCCGCCACCCATCATTCCGCCGGCGATGAAGTAGTGGATCTTGCCCTCGGATACGTACTGCTGGAACTGTGCCAGAGTTGGCGACGGATCACTTCCGTTGAACCCACCGATGGGCATGACGGGCGACTGTGTCGCGAGCTGATATCCCGACGCGTTGTTCGATCCGATGGCAGCGGCCACCCAGGTGAACTTGCCCGAATCCTGCTCGAGCGTCGCAATCACCTCGGCGCCTGGTGTGCTGGCCCCCAGCAGGCCGCCGGCTCCGCCACCGGTCCGGGCTCCGTTGGTCCGACCGGGAGTGGTTCCTGCCGTCGAGCCGGGAGCCTGCCCACCCATTCGACCTGCCGTAGCCGGGGGTGTGCCCGTTCCCGGCGCAGTCGCTGTTCCCGGCGCAGCCACGCCGCCCACTGCGGTGCCGCCACCGTTCGTGCCACCGAATCCGCCGTTCACCCCACCGAATCCACCACGGCCTCCACCGAATCCGCCTCGCCCACCCTCGGCGGTCGGTCCGGCCGAGACGATGGACCCGGTGTGCGGCGTGTTGATCGTGTCCACGGCGTAAGCTGCCGGTCCGGCGAGGCCGGTGAACAGTGCCGCAATGACCAGCACTGCCGCTATCCGTCCGCGAGAGAGCGCCGGAAGCAGGATTCCGACAACCGATACGATGCCGACCACCAGGATCATCCATCGCAACCACGGAACGAAGGTCGACGACCGTCCGAGTAGCAGCCATGCCGTCGCTGTCGTTGCAGCCAACGTCAACGCCGACATCACACGGACCCATACTGTTTCACGGTGACGCCATGCCAGTACCGAACCTGCTCCCACCAGTGCGGCAATCGCCGGGGCCAGAGCAACCGTGTAGTAGGCATGGAAGATTCCGGCCATGAAGCTGAACGTGAGCCCGGTGACCAGCAACCACAGCCCCCAGACGATGAACGACGCACGCTGGGCGTCTGTCCGTGCGGCTCTGCCCCGCAAGATGATTCCGGTGACAGCCAAGATCAGTGCGGCCGGTATCAACCACGCGATCTGGCCCCCCTGCGCTGCTTCGAAGAGTCTGGTGATCCCGGTGGATCCCCACATGCCGCCGCCTGCACCGCCGCCCGGAGCCGCTGCGCCTGCTGCACCGGGGAATCCACCTGCGGCCGCTCCGGTCGCCGCCTCGCCTACCCCACGCATACCGCCACCACCGACGCTCCCGGTCTCGTTACCGCTCAGGCGTCCGAGGCCGTTGTAGCCGAAGGTGAGCTCGAGGATCGAATTGTTCTGCGAACCTCCGATCCAGGGCCGCGAATCCGCAGGCCACAGTTCGACGATCGCGAGCCACCAACCGGCCGCGACGATCATGGCACCCAACGCCGCGAAGAGCTGCATGACACGCTTGCCCAGTTTCGGCGGTCCCGCGATCAGATAGGTCAGTGCCAACGGCGGTACGACGAGCATGATCTGCAATTGCTTGGTCAGGAAGCCGAAGCCGCACAGCACCCCCACCACTACCAGCCATCTGGTGCGGCCGTCCTGCACTGCTCGCAGCAGCGCCCAGACTGCACCGATCATCAACAGCACCAGCAGTGCGTCGGGGTTGTTGAACCGGAACATCAGTGCGGCAACCGGAGTGAGTGCGAGCACCAGGCCCGCGAGCAGCCCGGCAGCGGCACCGAAGTACCGGCGGACCGCGCCCCACAGCAATGCCACCGATCCCACGCCGAGAAGCGCCTGAGGCACCAGCATCGCCCAGGAACTGAGCCCGAAGATGCGTACCGACAACGACATCAGCCACAGCGACATGGGTGGCTTGTCCACGGTGATCGAGTTGGCCGCGTCCGAGGATCCGAAGAAGAACGCCTTCCACGACACGGACCCGGCCTGAACTGCTGCGGCGTAGAAGGAATTCGCCCATCCCGACGCCCCGAGTCCCCAGATGTAGGCGACGCCGGTTCCGATCAGGAGCGCGGCGAGCGCCCAGGGTTCCCATCGCGGTCCGGTGACCGGTTTCGGTGCGGGCGCCGCGGGCGCCTGCCTCTCTGCGATCGCGGTCATCGGTTTTCTCCTACTGATCGTGCTGGATGGAAGACCCATCGCAAGGCAATGAATCGAGACACTGTGGCAACAAGATTGGCGAGTACGAGCACGACGAGCTCGATGTGCTTCGACGCATCTGGAGCACTGGCATGCAACACGAACAACGAACCACTGGTCAGCAGGAGGCCGAACGCGAAGACCAGCAGACCCTGTAATTGATGGCGAGCCGACCCTTCCGTGCCCCGAATCCCGAAGGTGAACGCCCGGTTCGCCGCGGTGTTGAGGACCGCGGTGATCAGCAGCGAGAGGGCGTTGGCCCACTGTGAGCCCATCAGCGGATGCAGAGCCAGATAGAGCAGCGCATAGGCGATCGTCGACAAGACTCCGACGACGGCGAACCGCACGAGTTGCCCGACCATTCCCCGAGGCACGCCGGGCACCAACGGCTCCCGTCCGAAGCCGGAACGAAGCTCGGCCAGCGGCAGCGAACCGGTGGACAATGCTCTGCCCACGCGCACCACACCTTTCAGATCTGCGAGCGCAGTCGCGACGATGTCGACCCGACTGTCCGGGTCGTCCACCCAGTCGACGGGCACCTCGTGGATGCGCATACCTGCACGTTCGGCCAGCACCAGCAACTCGGTATCGAAGAACCACCCCGTGTCCTCCACCAGCGGAAGTAGTTCTCGCGCAACGTCGACCCGCATGGCTTTGAAGCCGCACTGCGCGTCGGAGAACCGGGCTCGCAGCGCACTGCGCAGGATGAGGTTGTAGCTGCGCGAGATGAATTCGCGTTTGGGTCCTCGTACCACTCGCGACGACCTGGCCAACCTGGAACCGATCGCGACGTCGGAGTGCCCGGACAGCAACGGCGCTATCAGCGGCATCAGGGCGTTGAGGTCGGTGGACAAATCCACGTCCATGTACGCGACCACCTCGGCGTCGGACGCGCTCCACACCTGTCGCAGGGCCCGGCCACGGCCCTTGGCATCGAGATGTACGACGCGAACATCGTCGAAGTCGGCAGCCAGCACATGAGCGACTTCGAGGGTGCGATCGATGCTGGCATTGTCGGCGATGGTGATGCGGGCCGAGAACGGAACGTGGGAGTGCAGGTGCTCTCGCAATCGCCGAACGCAGGTCTCGAGGCCCGCCTCTTCGTTGTACACCGGTACTACCACTTCCAGCACTACGGTGGCGACGGAACGCTCGCCCGTGTCCATGCTGCCCGCGGTCTGCGTGGCTTCTGTCGTCATGGGTTACAGATTTCGCTGCTCGGCTTCGACGACTCTGCATCCAGCCTGGGAGTTTCCTGGCAGCTCGGAATCCTCCTACCTCGACCGCGCGACGCCGACCCCCGACGGCCATGCCGACCGGCTAATGTCGGACCATGCCTTCAGTCTTCAGTGCCATCATCAAGGGAGATATCCCCGGACGTTTTGTGTGGGAGGACGACGACGTCGTCGCGTTCCTCACCATCGCGCCGATCACCCAAGGCCACGTGCTCGTCGTACCGCGCGCCGAGGTGGACCAGTGGCAGGACGTCGATCCGGAACTGTTCGCCAAAGTCACTTCGGTGGCGCGCACTCTGGGGCAGGCCGTGCGGTCGGCATTCGATGCCCCTCGAGCCGGACTGTTGATCGCCGGACTGGAAGTCCCACACCTTCACGTTCACGTGTTTCCGGCGTACGACATGGGCAACTTCGACATCAGTCGGGCGGATACGTCACCGTCGCCGAAGTCTCTCGACGACGCGCAGTCGGCGCTCAAATCCGCGTTGCGCGATCTCGGGCACGAAGAGAGCATTTCGTCCCGCTAACCGAGGCTCGCTACTGGATAGCTGACACGCCCGCATCGACTCGGAAATCAAGATTCTGACGAACATTTTTCCGACAAACAGTAACGACCTGGATCTTTCGCACCGATCAGTCCGTTTCTAATGTCGCGCAACTGCAACCTTCGCTGCTACCGTGGGGCGCTGATCCTAGGGACCAAAGACCCTGACTAAGGATCTGCGGAATGCCGGAGGAAACGGGAGCAATGCAGGAACGTGCCAAGATCAGTCGCCGACAGATACTGCGGGGCGCCGCTGATCGCTTCGAACTCACCGGCTACGGCAGCACCAGTATGAACGACATCGTGTCTGCGGCACAGATGACCAAAGGCGCCGTCTATTTTCATTTCTCCTCCAAGGACGAGCTGGCCCAGGCAGTCGTGGAAGAGCAACGCCAGATGAGTGCCACCGCCTTTGCCGACGTGGAAGCCACCGACGCACCCGCACTGGAGCAGATCGTCATGGTCTGCAACGAACTCGCCAGGCAACTTCGCACCGACCCCGTGGTGCGTGCCGGACTCCGGCTCACCCTCGAGCTCGAAGGCGCGGACCGGCCTGAGGGCCCCTATCTGACCTGGATCGATCAACTGCAGCGCTTGGCAACGAAAGCCAAAGCTCAAGGCGACCTTCGTGACGACGCCAGACCCGAGGCGATCGGGCGGGTGGTCACCTCTGCCTTCACCGGCGTCCAGCTGGTCTCGAACGTACTCACCAAACGCGACGATTTGCATCTGCGCCTCGACGAGTTGCTGACGATGCTGCTGTCCGGGATCGTTTCGGACGAACGCCGCGACGGGCTTGCAGATCTTGTCGGAAGCAGACTCGAGAACCGCTCGGCCTGACGCCGACCTGGCGATTTCGGCGCATCGGTACGGAACCGGAGCTTCGCCTTCGTCCATTCCTACAAGACCCGTCCTCGCCGACTCACTATCGTCAGGTCTGCCGATACCGACGAAAGGGCCACCCATGACCGAAACAGCCACGCGCGTCGACACCGCTCAGCAGGAGATCGCTGCAGTTCTCGCCGACGCAAATACCGATGCGTACGTGCACGCACGCGACATCGACTCCGACACCGAGTTCGGTTACGGGGCCGACGAGGGTGTGATCCTGGCATCCGTCTTCAAGATCCCGGTGGTGTTGGAATACGCCCGGTCCGTGGCAGCAGGCACTCTCGATCCCACCGAGTTCGCCACCGTCACGGAGGAATTCCGTTCCGGAGGCATCGGTGTCGGTGGATGCGCCGACGACGTCACCGCAACCTGGCGTGACCTCGCTCTTCTGATGATGAGCTTCAGTGACAACGCCGCGACCGACTTCATCTACGCACGCCTCGGGCTCGAGAACATCGTGTCCAACCTGACCGCACTCGGCCTCGAGAACACCAACCTGGTTCGCGACTGTCGCGGACTCTTCGCCTCCGTGTACGCAGACCTGGGAACCGAGGTCGGAACGCTACGTGAATTCCCGCCACTGGATGTGTTGAAAACCATGGCGATCCTCGATCCCGCCCGCACCAACTCCAGCACTCCGCGCGAGATCACCAAGTTGCTGGCCGCAATCTGGCGCGACGAAGCCGCCCCCGCCTCGGCGTGCGACGAGGTCCGGACCATCATGGCCAAGCAGGTCTGGCCGCACCGCCTGTCCTCGGGGTTCCCCGACGAGGTCACCGTCGCCGCCAAGACCGGAACTCTGGCATTGGTACGCAATGAAGCAGGCGTCGTCACCTACCCGGACGGCAAGCGTTACGCCGTCGGTGTCTTCACCAAGTCCCACGAGCTGACCAAACGCGCCCCGAAGATCGATGCAGCGATCGGAACCGTCGGCCGCATCGCCGTCGACGCGATCCGCGCCGCGAACTGACCTCGCCGTCGGAAGAGAGCCGCGCTGAAGGATCGGCGCGGCCCTTTCCGTCCAACGAACCGATCCGAGTGCAGTGACGGTAGCCGGCCGACGGCGGTCAGCGCGGCCCGCGCAGACGTAGATGAACCATCAACCGGAACCGCACGTTCGGATCGTCGAGATCAAGGGACGCCTTACCCTTCAGCTTTCCCAAACGGTAACGAAAAGTGTTGGGGTGCAGATGAAGTGATGCCGCCGCCGCGCCGACGTCCCCGAAGGCGTTGAGCCAGGCCTCGAGAGTGTCGACGTACGAACTCGCATGCTCGGCGTCGTGGCGGGCGATCTCCTCGATCGGTCCGAGAACCGAAAACCCTTCGGCTGCAGACTCGGAGGCGATTTCCAACAGGATCGCATCGACATGCACGCTACTGAACGTCGCGACGCTGCCGAAGGCGCGGCCGGCCAGCAGGACTTCCAAGGCGTTCTCGGCGTCACGCTTCGACCTTGTCAGCTGCGACGGCCTCGTCACCACTCGGCCGATTCCGATGATCGTGTCACCCGTCGCGCCCGTTCTGTCCAGAAAATCCGAGGCCACACGGAAAGCCTCACGTTCGGCATCGGCCGGGGTGCTCTCGCGCACCGAGAGCACCGCATAGCCGGTTCCGTTGACCAGTGCCGCCGCCGACCGGGAGTGCACAGCGCCCAGATGTATGGCCAATGCGTCGGTCAGACGCTGTACGTGTGCGGCGTCATCCGGCTTGGACGGACCCTCCCCTGATCGACGCCCCAACGCCATGACCAGCACCGGGCCCGAGCCCAGGCCCAAACGGCTCATCGCGTCGGCCGCGTTCGGACCACCGTCGAGGACGGTCGCGATCAGATCTGCACGCAGCCGACGCTCGGCGTCCGCTCCCCCGCGAATACGCAGCATCTGCAGCGCGATCAGCCCGGCCGAATCGCGCAGCGCGCGCAACCGGTCCTCGGACAGCGGCGCCTTGGCTGCTACCCAGATGGAGCCGAGGAATTCGTCCCCGGCCCGGATGGAGACGGCGATGCGACCCATTTCGACCCCGAGCAGTTCTGCCGGTACCCACACCGGTTCGTCGCTGCGGTACAGCCGATCGAACACACCGGCCTCTTCCAGCACTCGGACGAATCGGTCCGGCACCTGCCGTTCCAGAACGGTGGCGATACGCGGGCCGTCACTCTCGTCTTGTCGGCCGGAGAACGCGATGACGCGTGAGCTGCGATCCTCGATGGTGAGCGGTGCATCCAACAGTGCGCTCACCGCGTTGGCGAACGCGAACAGGTCGCCGGCCGGTCCGCCACCACGAGAATGTATGTGTCCCACATCGTTACGTGCCGCGAACACCGAATGCACGACGCTGGTCAATTGCACCCAGGAGACACCTCGGGCCAGCGTGAGCAGAACGACGCCCGAGGCCTCGATGGCCTCTTCACCGGCGAGCGGTGCGTCGGCAGTGGCTCGAACGACCACCGCTCGCACACCACGCTCACCGAGGCCGACGACGGACTCGGCCACCTGGGTCCCACTGACGCCGACAAGCAGCACCAGCGCATCCGGCGCCGGCGGGGAGTCGTCGTCGGGATCGTAGATAACCACCGACGAGATCTCGGCAACGGTCTCGGGATCACCGACAACGGTGTTGAGCACGGTGGTACCCACATCTTCGAGAACGCGCACCAAACTGATGAGGGGTCGTACCGTGCTCACGTCTGTCACTCCTTCGTCTTGTAGACGAAGTGTGTCATAAGGGCCTGTCAAAGCCGATCCATTCACGCCGATCGGGGTTCGTTTCGACCCCGATCCCCGATACTTCGGAACCGGTGACATACCCGCCCTCCAACGTGAGCGAACCGGCTTCCGGGATGCGCCCGGACCGGACGGTCACTACACGATCTCCGGCTGACGATCGAGGACGTACTGCCCCGACCTGGTCACCGCGACCACCGCCCCGCCACCGGCGAGTACTCCGCCGAGCGCGTCGCGAACAGCGTGCCGCCACTCGTCGGCCGCTGCTGCGTCGGACTGTCTGAGCGAGTACACGTCGTTCGGGGTCGCCACGGTGACGTAGCGACTGTCGGTCGACTTCGGCACGGGAAGTCCTGCGGCGGAGGTCCCCAGTAGTTCATCTGCATCCAACGACTCTGGAGTCGGAGCACTCGCCTTGCCGGACATCACGGCGGAAACCGTGACGCTGTCGATCTCCCAGTCGATCATCAATCGATCACTGTCCGCACCGCCGTTGAGACCGTCGTTCATCGGGGCGTAGAAACGCGGCAGATACTGAACCGGAAGCGCACCGAGTTTCGAGACGTTGAAATAGGCGTTGCGAGCGACCAACGGATCGAATGTCCATCGAATGTGGTGTATGCCCCGTTCGAGTGCCCAGGCCCGCTGAAAAAGCTTCAGGGCCAGACCGATGTTGGCATTCTGCGCGGTCGGCAGAATGCCGGTGATATGCGAGTGCAGAGTCCGATGTTTCGGCTCCTCGAAGAACGCAAGTGATGCGCCGATCATCTCGGTGCCACGGAAAGCGCCCGCGACGTAGTTGCCCGAATGTGACAGTGCCACCATCAAGTCACGATGGACAGGAGGGTTGCCGTTCTCCGGCTGCCACACCCGATCGAACAGATCGAAGACCTGAGCCAGTTCGGTATGCCCGGTCACCACTTCGATGCGTACACACGAACGAAGGGCGGCCTGTTCGGCCTGATCGGCAGCTTCACGAACATTCACCGATGCAGCCCTTCTCGTGAGTCGAGCACCGTTGCGCTCGAACCTGTTCGGTGACGTCGTTGTCACTGCTCTGCCTCCAGTGGTCGGAGCACCGAACCCGACTAGGGGGCGGCGCGCGGAATACGACAAGTTTTGCCGACTACGCCGCCGCGAATCTTGTTCGGTATCACCGTCCTGCGGCCGGGGATTCGTCGGCCACCACCAATACCGTCGGCCATCCCGAGGTGCGCGATCACCAGCCATCTCGGCTTGCGCCATCCGCGCGAGGAGTCCTTGATCGAGAGCAGCTTTGACGCATCCGCTCCCGGACGCTACGCCCTGGCGGCAACCGCCGTCATCGTCTTGAGTCCGATCGACGCCAACTTGGCGTTGACGGTGATGAGGCCGAGGATGTCGTCGACGCTTCCGAGGGTGTGCGAGATCGTGCGGTCCGCGACCCGGTGCGAACCTGGTACGGCCTCGGCGAGTTCGGCTGCCGTGGTGGTCGGATGGACGATCTCGAGGTTCCATTCGGCACGAAGCTCGACCGGCTTCAACGTATCCGCCTTGCGTACTGCACGTTCCGCACCGGCTCTGATCGCCTCGCAAGCGAGCGACGGCGGCAGCGAGTTGGTGGCCGACCAGCCGTGCGCCTTCTTCACCTCGACGGTCTCGGTGGTCGGCGAATCGGCATCGACGAGCGCGCAGATGATGTCGTCACCGGTCACCAACCCGACCGGAACTCCCTGCGTCCCGGCGTACAACGTGTTGATGTCGGTCTCGGACACCGATTTTCCGTCCAGCCGGACGTCGGCGAACAAACTCGAATACGTATGCGCGAGCACACCAGGCCCGCCGGCCGGAGCGTGATATCCGATGAACAGGGCAACATCGTGCTCGGCCGTCAAACCTTCGGCCATGCACTGCAGCTTCGGTGAACCGAAGATCAGACGGGCTCGTGGATCGAGGTCGGCGTGCAAGAGATTGTCCATCGTTCCGTGGCTGTCGTTGACGACGACACTGCTCGCGCCGCCGTCGAAAGCTCCGGCGATCGCGGCATTGGTTTCGGCCGTCATCAGCGCCTGTGCTCGCTGATATCCGCCACCACCACGAATCGTCTGATCGAGGGTCGCGATACCCGCGATACCTTCCATGTCCACGGAAATATAGACGTGCATTCGTGCCCTCCGAATAGTCCGAATCGGTTGTACAGGTAGCTGCGCTCAGCTTGACACTCGCGCGAGTCGGATTCTTGTGCTGCCGAACGGTCGGCGGGCCGCCTTTTGGGAGGTTCGCACCAGACTTCAAGACTTTGACCGTGAAACCGTCGCACACGCCGTCATGCCGGGTGCGGCACCCACGTCCGAAACGAACTCGAGGCCATGACGAAGACCGTTACAACCAGGTCAGGGCCTGCCGCGACCGTCGAGTCGGTCGGCAATCGCCTTCCCGACTCCCCAGTCGAGTGCAGCGCACCCCACCGATTTGAACACCGTCCGCCCCTGCCGGTCGAACCCGGAATCCAGGACCGATCCGAGCGAGCGAAACCCGCCGACGAGGAATCCCCGCTCCACTGCCGACCGTACTTCGCCGGAGCCCTCCAGACACCCGGCGATGTCGTCGAGAACGGTGATCGTCGAGTTCTCGATCAGTCCCACCGGAAGCTCTGCCATCGACGGACGAAAAGCGCCGACGGCGTTGACATGCACGTCCGCCTTCAACACCGCGAGGTCGAACAACGGCGATGTCGCGCCCGTCGCACTGCAGACGACGTCCGCATCGGCGACGCTCTCGTGTGCCGACGCCGCCACCGAAATATGCATTCCCGGGTGCCGCAGCTTGGCCGCCGCCACAAACCTGTGAGCCGTCTCGGCCGTGCGATTGTACACCGATATTTCCTCGAATTCCCTTACTGCACAGCAGGAATCCAGTTGAGTTTCAGCTTGGGCGCCGGCGCCGAGAATCGACAGTTTTCGCACGCTCGCCGGGGCGAGCAGCTTCGTGGCAACTCCCGAGACGGCACCGGTTCGCAACGCCGTCAGCCGGTGAGCGTCGACGCTGAAACTCGGCAGACCGGTAACCCCGTCGTACCAGAGCACGGTGCCCTCGATGCGCCGGGTGCCGTCGATGTCGTAGATCGTCAGCGTCTTGACCACGGCGTCGCGGGTCTCTCGATGGAGCGCGGACATGACCAGCAGTTGACCATCCCCGACGACGGTGCGCGGTGGTTGCTCGAGACGATCCGCGTGCAGCTCACGAATCGCGCTCTCGACCGACGAAATAGCCACGGGCACAGAGATCAACGAGTCGAGAGTGTCGATGTCGAGGTGGCGGGCCAATTCGTGATCTTCGGTTTCCATCGTCATGTGGTTCCGTTCTCGTGCGATACACGGGAGTAAATTCGTCTATTTTCCTTGACATCCAATCGGTAAGGTATTACACCTAATGCATCCTTGCAAGGCTCCGTGAAACCCGTCGTTCTCGAATGAACGGCTCGAAGGTGGTTCTGATGGACAAAACGAAGACTCGGTTCTCGAGGCGTACGGCGCTGATCGGAACCGCCACGGCGCTGGCTCTGGTTGTCGCCGGTTGCTCCGGCTCCGCGCAGAACTCGGGCTCTGCTTCCGAGCCCACCGGCGGACCACAGCGTGGCGGCGAACTGCGGGTCTCGATCGGAGCCGAGCCGATCGCACCGGCATTCGACATGGGTACGATGGCCGTGACATCGGTGGGTACGGCGCAGATCGCCACCCTCGCCTACAACGGTCTGGTCGACTTCCAGGACGGCAAGCCCGTCCCCGAGCTCGCCACCTCGTGGAATCAGACCTCGCCGACGCAATACGTGTTCACACTCCGCGACGACGTGAAGTTCACCGATGGAACACCGTTCGACGCCGCGGCGGTCAAGTTCAACCTCGACCGACTACTCGACCCGAACGGAGCCGGAGCCAACCTTCCGCCGTCCCTGCAGTCGGTGGACGTCACCGCGCCCAATGAGGTGACCATGAATCTGTCGGCACCGGCCGGCGGCTTCGTCGCATCGCTTCGGCGTGGCCGCGTGATGATGATGTCCCCCACCGCAGTCGAGAAGTACGCCGCAACGGATCCACTCAAGGCATCGGTGGGCACGGGCCCGTACAAGTTCGACGAGTACAAGACCGGCCAGTACGTCCGCTTGGTCCGCAATGACGACTACTGGGCCGACGACAACTACCTCGATTCGATCAAGATCTCGATACTGCCGGACCCGACCACCGCAGTTCAGGCGTTCGTCAACGGAGAACTCGACGTTCTCGGTGTCACTCCGGCACAGCTCGCCCAGGTCAAGAGTCGGGGCAATTCGGTCATCAAGACCTCCATCAGCAACACGTTCAACTACGTCACGTTCAATCAGGCGGTCAAACCCTTCGACAACGTCGACGTCCGCCGTGGATTCTCCGCCGCGATCAATCGTGAGGGAATCGCGAAAGGCATCTTCCAGGGTTACGCCGATCCCGCGAGCGGACCACTGAGCCCCAAGATCGGCGACGCCTATTCCGATCTGTCCGGCCTTGCCTCGCAGACATTTTCGGTCGATCAGGCCAAGGAGTTCCTCGAGGCCGGGACCTTCGACTTCGACACCACCGTGCCGTTCCGTGCGTTCACCCAGCCGCCATTCTCCACCGAAGCGGACGCACTGGCCGAGCAGTTCCAGAACGTCGGCGTCAAGATCGACCTGAGCAAGGAGGAATTCGGCTCCTGGGCGCAGCGCATCTACACGGCCAAGGACTTCACGATCATGAACAGCGGTCAGACCACCGCGACCGTCGACCCGGACGAGATCTTGTACCCGCTCTTCCACAGCAAGGGTGATCTGAACGCGTCCTCGATCAACGACCCCGAACTCGACAAACTCCTCGACGACGCGCGCACCGAACAGGATCCGAAGCAGCGCGCCGAGCTGTACCAGCGGGTGTCGAAGTTGATCGCGGACAACGCATACGCAGCGTTCACCGTCTTCCCCCAGAAGATCACGGCTACCAACCCCTCGGTCGGCGGCTACGAATTCACCGAAGGTGGCACCAACCCGCTGTCGAGAGTCTGGCTCGCCAAGTGAGTGTAATCGCATCAGCACCCGCGGCCAGGGCTTCCTCTGGCCGCGGGCGGAAAATCGCTCGAAAGCTGCTGATCAACGCCGGCCAGCTGGGTATCGTCGGTTTCGCCGCCACGTTCTTGATGTTCGTACTGCTACGCACGATTCCCGGAGACCCCGCTCGCACCGTGAGCGGGCCCGGGGGGTCGGTCAGTCAGGACCAGATCGACCGCATCAACGCCGAACTCGGACTCGACAAGCCGATGCTCGTCCAGTACTTCGACTGGATCTCGAACGCCGCCCGCGGCGATCTTGGAAAGTCGTTGGTACTCAACGACTCGGTCACCACATTGCTGGCCGACCGGATAGTCGTGACACTTCAACTCGGCATGTACGCTCTCGTGTTCGCACTGCTGCTGTCCGTTCCGCTGAGTGTCCTCGCCTCGCGGTTCACCAGTGACCGAGCGAATCGAAGTGTCCGACTGATCGGAACTCTGGGAATCGCGGTACCCAGCTTCTGGTTGGCACTGCTCCTGATCATCGCTTTCCAGAACGTACTGCCGACCTTCGGCTACTCGCCCATCAGCGGCGGAATCGGCGCACACTTCCAGCACATGATTCTCCCGACCGTCGCGCTGGGCGTCGGCATGTCCACGCTGTTGTTCGAAACCACCAGAGCATCGTTGATCGGCACCCTGAGCTCCGACTACGTCCGCACTGCCCGCTCGTTCGGAATACCCGAACGCCGGGTCTACTCCCGATACGCACTGCGAAACGCCCTTCTTCCCACCGTCACTGTTGCCGGACTCGAAATGGGAGCCCTGATGGGCGGCGCACTCCTGGTCGAAAATGCCTTCGCCGTACCGGGAATGGGACGATTGCTCGTCCAAGCCGTGCTGGCCCGCGATTACACCGTGGTACAGGGTTGTGTGCTCGTCCTGGTCGTCATCGTCGTCGCCGTCAACCTGACGATGGACGTCGTCTACTCGTTCATCGATCCGAGAGTCAGGGCCGACAATGACTGAATCAGCCGGGACCACCCGGTCCACCGCAGCCGTCAGTGTCCGTCGACGACGCAAATTTCTCACTCGTATTCTGTCCCTCCCCGGCCAGAAATTCGCGTGGAGCATTCTGTTCCTTCTGGTGGCGGCCGCGGCGTTCGCACCCTTGCTCGCCCCGCACTCGCCCAATGCCCAGGACCTGACCAACACTCTCAGTCCTCCCGGTGGTGAGTATCTGCTCGGCACCGACGATCTCGGACGAGATCAGATGAGCCGACTACTGTACGGCCTTCGCACGTCGCTGGCCATCAGTGCCGCCGTCACTCTCGGCGTGATGATCGTCGGCATTCCACTCGGCATGCTCGCCGGGTTCTCTCGCGGAATCGCCAACACCGTCATCGCTCGAATCATCGATGTCGGCCTGGCACTTCCGTCGCTGCTTCTCGCGCTCGCTCTCATCGCGGCGATGGGTGCCGGAGTCACCAGCACCGTGATAGCCCTCGTCGCCGGATACACCCCGTATCTGGCCAGGGTCACCCGAAGCGTCGTACTGAAGATCCGCGAGGAAGAGTACATCGACAGCGCTGTGGTCAGCGGAGTTCCCAAGTGGAAGATCATTATTCGACATGTCACTCCGAACATGATCGAATCGGTGTCGGTGCAGTTGACATTGATCTTCGCGTTCACGGTGATCGCCGAAGCCGGACTCAGCTTTGTCGGACTGGGCATCCAGCCACCGACGTCGTCACTGGGCAACATGCTTGCGCTCGGCTCGACACACAGCATCGATCTGCCGCTGATGTCCATAGTTCCTGGCTGCACCATCGCCGTCGTCGTCGTCACGCTGTTGATCTGCGGTGACGGCCTCCGCCACGCACTCGACCCGAGGAGTAATCGATGACGCAGCCATTGCTGTCGATCAAGAATCTCCATGTCAGCATCGCCGACAACCCCGATCTTCGCCCCGTCGACGACGTGAGCTTTCACATCGACCCCGGTGACAGCGTCGCTCTCGTCGGCGAAAGCGGTTGTGGCAAGTCCGTCACGTCGTACTCCGTTCTCGGACTCCTCGAACAGTCTCTGATCTCACGCGGCGACATGGTCTTCGACGGCCGTCACTTCGACATGTCGAACCGCAAAGCTCTTGCGCAGCTCCGCGGGACCGACATAGCGATGATCCCGCAGGATCCGGGCACCTCGCTCAATCCCGTCGTCAGCATCGAACGCCAACTCGGCGATCTGGTGCGTGTACACCAGAAGATCACCAAACGGGTCGCAGCCAAGTTGGTACGAGAACTCCTTGCTCGCGTGGGTATTCCAGCTCCCGACCGGGTGGCGCAGGCCTTCCCGTTCGAGCTCTCCGGCGGTATGCGCCAGCGTGTACTCATCGCGATGGCGCTGGCGTGCGGGCCGACGATGCTCATTGCCGACGAACCGACCACCGCCCTGGACACGACGGTGCAGGCGCAGATCATGGACTTGCTGAACAGCCTGATCGCGGACGAGGGAATGTCCATGCTGTTCATCTCCCACGACCTGGGACTGGTTGCCCAGCACTGCAATCGCGCGTACGTCATGTACGCGGGCAAGATCGTGGAGTCCGGAACGGTTGACGACGTACTGCGTGAAGCCGCGCATCCGTACACCCGCGCTCTGATCGAATGCCTCGGCAGCATGAACTCCGGTGCCCGACGCCTGAAGACGGTTCGCGGCATCGTGCCGCCGCTGGCCGAACGAGGCCGGGGCTGCCGCTTCGCTCCGCGTTGTGATCGCGCGAGCGACGATTGCCTTTTCGTGTCACCAGAACTCGAAGAGAGTGGGCGCAGCCACGCTGCCTGTCTGCACCCGATGACCGGCCTGGACCCGCGTGTCCAGACAAGTGAGGTGGCTCGATGAATACCGCGCACGTCGTGTCCAGTCGAGAAGTGGTCAAGCTGGACGGCATCACACACTCGTTCAAGACTCGTCTGGGCGGGCCTGCCGTGCAGGCACTGCGAGGCGTGGACCTGACGATCACCGCCGGAAGATCTCTCGGGTTGGTCGGTGAAAGCGGCAGCGGGAAATCCACCCTCGGCCGGGTAGTCACCGGACTCCTCCAACCCACCGGCGGGACAGTGGAGATCCTGGGTCGACCCGTCAGCGGGAAAAATGCGATGAAGCGGACACCGGGTTCGGTGCAGATGATCTTCCAGAATCCCCGAGCGTCGATCGATCCGAAACTTCCGATCTGGCGGGCCATCGCCGAACCTCTTCGCGTCGGGGGATATTCGTCGAGACGCAGGGACATCGACGTACTGCTCGATCAGGCCGGTCTCGGCTCGGCGTACGGCGACATGTACGCCCATCAACTCTCGGGCGGGCAATGTCAGCGAGTGGCGATCGCCCGTGCTGTCGCCGCCAAACCGAAACTGATCGTCGCCGACGAACCGGTCTCCGCTCTCGATGTCTCGGTACAGGCACAGATCCTCAATCTGCTCAAGGATATTCAAGAGGAATCGGATACCTCGTTCCTGTTCATCAGCCACGACCTCGGCGTCGTACGTTTCTTCTGCGACGACGTTGCGGTGCTCTACCTCGGGCAGGTGCAGGAATCCGGTTCCACCGAAGCCATTCTGACCAATCCGCAGCACCCGTACACTCGTGCACTCGCGTCGGCGTCGCCGACGTTGCTCTCCGCAGCGACCGGGGAACGGATCATCCTGGCCGGTGAGCCACCGAAGCCGGACAACCCACCGAGCGGCTGTGTCTTCCACGAGCGGTGCCATCAGTATCTGGGGCCGATCTGCACGCAGACACCGCCGCCGATGTATCCCACCGATTCGGGATCGGCACGCTGCCATATCTACGCTCCGAACACGAGCGACTGAGTTCCGACGACACCGACGTCCGGCAACTTACCTCCTTGTACTCCAGATCAGAACGGAAGCACGATGAACTCCACCAGAGAAGCAAGCCTCTCCGCCATCGCCGACGTGTGCGCGGCAGCCGACGTGACTGCCTCGTTCCACGTGCGCAGCCTCGATGGAACCCGTGAAATCGGTTCCGGTGCCGACGATCGTGTCGTGACCGCATCCGTGTACAAGGTTCCGGTCATGTTGGAGGTGGCCGCGCAGGTCTCCGAGGGTCGCTTCTCCTTCGACGATCGTGTCGTCGTTCCCGCCGACCAGCGCACTCTCGGTCCGTCGGGCATCTCCGCGTTGAGTAACGACGTCGAACTCTCGATTCGCGATCTCGGACTGCTCATGATCCAGGTCAGTGACAACACCGCCACCGACATCCTGCAGGCGAAGGTAGGCACGGCCAACATCATGGCCAGGCTCGACGCGCTCGGTGTGAAGAACACGAGCATCACCACCGATTGTGAAGGGATCATCGATCTGGCGCTCGAGGAACTGTCGTCCGAGAACTTCTCCACCATCGAGACAACCTCCTCCGGTAACCCGTTCGGTCTGCCCGACGCCGAGTTCCGCGCAGCTGTCGAATCCGGTGACTCACTGAGCGCCCGGACGGGCAACACCAGCACCCCGCGCGACATGACCGATCTGCTGAGCCTGATCTGGACCGATGCCGCCGCCGACGCGCCGGCCTGCGCCGAGGTGCGGCGAGTGATGGGCTTGCAGTTCGCGCCCCACCGGCTCTCGTCTGCCTTCCCCGACGGCGTCACCGTCTCGGGCAAGACCGGCACGTTCTTCGCCGGTGTCCGCAACGAGATAGGCGTCGTGGACTTCGGTAACGGCGAGGCTTACGTCGTCGGCATCTTCCTGCGGAACCAGAACTACCACATGCGACATGGAGCAGGCGACGCCGCGATCGGCAAGATCGCCGCACTCGCCATCGACGCCCTACGCACCGACGCCACCCCGGTCGGCGCGCTCTGATGGCCGCCGCCGTGCCCGCTCTCGCCGACCTGACCTGGACCCAGGTACAGGAAGCGATGGACTCGGGATTCCGCAATGTCGTCTTCGCCGTGGGCGCCACCGAACAGCACGGCCCACACCTGCCGTTGTCCACCGACACGAGGATCGGCACGTCGACAGCCACCGCCGTCGCGGAGAAGGTCGGCGCGACGATGGTCGCCCCGACCATGCCGTTCGGTGTCTCCCCGCACCACATGTCTTTCCCCGGAACGGTGTCGCTGAGTGAGTCGACATTCCTCGACGTGGTGGAAGAATACGTGCGCAGCCTCGCCGCCCACGGTTTCGACAACATCCTGATCGTGTCGAGCCACGGCGGAAACTTCGAACCGCTGGCGCATCTGATCGATCGAATCGGAAACCGCATCGGGAACAGCAATATCCACGCCCATACCGATCTTCTACAATTACTGGCAGTGTTCGAAGGCGTCGCTGCGGAGGATTCCATCTCACCTGAGGCGTGCGGTTCGCACGCCGGAGATTTCGAGACCTCGATCATGCTGGCACTGCACCCCGAACTGGTGGACATGAGCGTCGCCGAACCCGGCTTTCTCGGGCACTTCGACGAGGACACCGCAACGGCGTTGTTCGCGGGCGGCACGAAAGCGCTTGCCGGTAACGGCGTACTGGGCGATCCGGTCGCCGCCCTGGCATCACGCGGCGAGCGCTACCAGGAGTCGTTGACCACTGCGGTAGCGGACTACTTCCGTACCGAAATCTCGAAAACGAATGAGACTCGGCCATGACCGTAGACGTCCAGCAGATCGTCCAGGACGAACTCGACGCGATAGTCGCCGACGACCGCGAACTCGGTATCCAGGTGGCCGTCTACCGATACGGCGAGCTGATCGTCGACGCGTGGTCCGGGCACAGCGAGCCGACCCGATCGGCAGTAGTGCAGTCGGACACGCTGTTTCCGATCTTCTCCTGCAGCAAAGGCCTGATGTACACGATCGTGCATCTACTGGCAGAACGAGGCGAACTCGACTACGACGCCCGAATTGGTGAGTACTGGCCGGAATTCGCGCAGAACGGCAAGGAAGACGCCACTCTTCGCCAGGTCCTCGTCCACTCGTCGGGCGTGCAGGACATCACCCACGATTTCCACATCGACGACTGGGACGACACGTGCGCCCGGCTCGCCGCCTCGACGGCGCTGTGGGCCCCTGGTACCGAAACTGCCTACCGTGGGCTCTCTTCCGGCTTCATCCTCGGCGAGGTGTCGCGCCGGGTGTACGGCAGACCGTACGGTGAGGTCCTCGCCGAACTGGTCTGCGCGCCGCTGGGGATCGACGACATGTTCTACGGGGTTCCCGATTCGGTGCGCAGCCGTATCGCTGTTCTCGAGAGCGACGAGTCGGTGCTGACCGGACCGGCGGCAAGCCCCGACACCCGGATCATGGCCGATCTGTTCAATTCGCCGTCCGTTCAGGCATCCGCGGTACCCGCCGGCGGGGCGATCACCTCCGCACGTTCACTCGCGAAACACTATGCGTCGTTGATCGGCGACGGCGTCGATGGGGTACGACTCCTCCCCCACGATCGTGTGGACCTGGCGACGTCATTGGCGACCGACGCATTCGACCAGACCCACAAGCGAGAGGTCCGCAAGGGCCTGGGCTATCTTCTCGGCGACGGCACCATGGCGCAGGGCGGTCGATTGAACACATTCGGTCACAGTGGTTTCGGAGGGTCGTACGGATTCGCCGACCCCGACTACGGCCTCGGTTTCGCCCTGACGAAGAATAGGCTCGTCTCGGCGGTACCGCCGGAGGTCCCCGTCTCGGTACACATGGCGAACACGGTGCGTGAGGCGTTGTCCGTCCCACACAGCTGATCGCCGGTGGCCTGAATCGGCACCACGTCAATCGAATCGGAGAGTCTTTCCATGCAGGTGTACATCTCGGTGGACATGGAGGGCATCGCGGGCATCGCGACGCTCGATCAGATCGTTCGCGGCGGCCAGGGCTACCCGCGGGCGCAGGCATTGATGACGGCGGAGACCAACGCCGCCATCGCGGGCGCATTCGACGGTGGTGCCGATTCGGTTCTCGTCAACGACAGCCACGGCACCATGGACAACCTGATCCATGCAGATCTCGATCCACGAGCCCGCATCCTGTTCGGGTCACCGAAGCTACAGTGCATGGCGGAAGGCCTCACCTCCGATCACGACGTGGCCCTGTTCATCGGCTACCACGCCCCAGCCGGTGGACCAGGTGTTCTGGCCCATACGTTCTCGTCGCTGTTCACCGATGTGAGGCTCGACGGGAAGTCCGTCTCGGAGAGCGACGTGAATACCCTCTACGCCGCCACCGCTGGAGTTCCGGTCGGTCTCGTCACCGGCGACGACGTGATCTGCGGGCTGGTGAACGCGTCGAATCCCGGCATCGAGACCGTCGTCGTGAAGCAGGCGCACGGGTGGTCAGCCACCAATTCACTGCCGCCGAGTCTGGCCCGCGACGCCGTCCGCGATGCGGCGAAACGCGTCGTACAGAAGGCCGACACGTTCAAACCTGCCGAGCTGCGCGACGATTGGGTACTCGAAATCGATCACCCCACCATCACCGCCGCAGAATTCGCGGAAAGCGTCCCCGGTTCGCGGCGAACGTCCGCCAGGACCATCGAACATCGCCTCGACTCCGTCGAGGACATCATCGGTCTCATCACCGTCAACTATCAACTTGCATCAGCCGGCATCAGCGGAATCGTGACCATCGCCAGTCGGCGGTAGAAAGGCTTACCTCGAATGAGAGTGACCGTGATCGGCGCGGGCTCGATCGGACTGTGTTCCGCGCTGGCCCTGGCGGCCGAAGGAGCGTCCGTCCAGGTAGTCGATTCGGGTGTTCCCGGAACAGGCGCATCGAGCCACAACGCCGGCTGGGTGGTCCCCAGCATGTCCGCGCCGGTCCCGGCACCAGGGGTGATGGCGAAGTCGCTCCGCTGGATGCTCAAACCCGACAGCCCGCTGTACATCCACCCCAGCCCGAACCCGCAGTTCGCCGCGTTCATGCTCCGCATGCTCCGCAACTGCACCCCGTCGAGGTTCGAATCAGGGCTGAAGAACCTGATGGCGTTGAACGAGCGCACCTTCGGACTGTTCGACGAACTCGAACGCAGCGGACTCCGGTTCGAGAACCACCGCTCCGGCCTGGTGCAACTCTTCCGCACACAGAAGTCTCTCGACTCGCACATCGACGAGATGACGCAGGTGCGAGATCTCGGTGGTGACGATTTCGAGGTGCTCGCACGCGAGCAGGTCGGTGACGCCATTGCGGGACTGTCGGATTCGATACTCGGCGGAATCGTCTGCCCCCGGGAGCGATTCCTCGATCCGGCAGCATTCACCGCGAGCCTGATCACAGCATGCACAGACCTGGGCGTCGAATTCGTCGACGGCACCGAGGTATCGCTGTCGCAGGACGGGAGCGGCCGGGTCGTCGCCACCGGGAACGGATACACCACGACGGCAGATCATTTCGTCGTCGCTGCCGGAGCGTGGAGCGGCAAGGCAGTTCGCGGTCTCGGATACACCCTTCCGCTCCAGGCCGGCAAAGGGTACGGCTTCGACGTGCCCTCGATGTTTCCACCCGGAACTCGCGCCTCGTACCTGTCCGAAGCCAAGGTTGCCGTCACACCGCTCGCCGCATCGACCAGACTGGCGGGCACCATGGGGTTCGGCGGCCTGGACGAACGCATTCACGCGAGGAGAGCCAACGGCATCCTCACCTCGGCCGCCGACTACTTCGACAACTGGGTGGCTCCGACGGGCGCTGTCGCCTGGACGGGTCTGCGACCGATGACCCCGGACGGTATGCCGATCATCGGCGCCCTGCCTGCGCACCCGACCGTCACCGTGGCCACCGGCCACGCGATGTTGGGTATCACCCTCGGACCGGTGACCGGTGACCTGGTCGCGGGCTCCGTCTTCGGGCGCCCGGTCCCCGGCTACGCGGATCCGTTCCGACTCGAGCGATTCGGTCGCAGCGCACTGCGTCGCTGAAATCGGCGCTGCCGCCGAAGACCGGTGGGCTGTTGCTACCGGTCTTCGGAGCGTCCTGCCCACAATCCGCTGACGTGGTGCAGGTGCGTCGTCATGACGTCTTGGGCGGCGGCGGGGTCTCGCGCGTGCAAAGCATCGAGCAACGCGTCGTGTTCACGGGCGGATCGCACCAGATCTTTGCTTCCCGCGATTCCCGTCAGCCCGGACAGTCGAGTCTGATCGCGCAGTTGCTCGACCACCTTGACCAGGCGATCGTTGCCCAGTGCGGCCAGCAATTGCAGATGGAAGTCCTTGTCGAGTGTCAGGAACTCCACGAGATCGCCTTCGGCTGCGGCATTCTCGACGCGCTTGCTCAACGTCCAGAGTTCGGTCAGATCCAGCGGTGGCTCGAGCACGGCTACTTTCGCCATCGCAGGAGGCTCGAGCATCAACCGGATGTCGACGATTTCGGCAAGTTCGTCGTCGGTGAGCTCGACGATGCGGAAACCACGATTGCGCACCATTTCGATGAGCCCCTGGCTCTTGAGATCGAGAAGAGCCTCGCGGACCGGGGTTGGCGACACCTCCAGTTGGGCGGCAATGTCACCGATCGCGTAGAGACGGCCGGATTCCAGCTCGCCACTGGATATCCGAGCCCTGAGCAGACGAGTGGCGTCACTACGCAAGCTCGTCCTGGCCAGGGGTGCAAACACGGCTGCCTGTTTTTTCTGCTCGACGCCGCGATCAGAAGCTGCAGCTGCCGGTTGCCTAGTCGCCATGGATGCAGTCTAGTATCGAATCGTTTGCAATATGTAATACCTAACATACAATGTGAGCAAATCGTTGCCTATGTTTACCATCTGGGCGAGATCCACCCTGCCCGACTCGTCACGATCGCTGCGCCCGTACCTCGAATCAGTCCCGGTGTATCGGAGATTCCACCTCCAGTCCGCCAGAACAGTCAGCACGTCCCTATTTGGTTCGTTCGCACCAGAATCCGAAACAGACGGCGTGACAGCATCGAGACACACCGTCCGATGACAGGAGAACCGTTCTGATGCAGGTCCACGACATCGTGTTCACCGGCGGCCGCGTCGTCGACCCGGCGTCCGGCACCGACGACGTTCGCAACATCGCCGTCACCGGAGACAAGATCTCCGCGTGGGGACACGAACCGATCGAAGCCCGCACGACGATCGACGTCGCCGGTCAGGTGGTCTGCCCCGGATTCATCGACCTCCACAGCCACGGGCAGGAAATCGCAGAACAGCGCCTCCAGGCTCTCGACGGCGTCACCACCGCACTCGAACTCGAAGCCGGGGTCATTCCGGTAGCCACGGCATACGCCAGGGCCGGTGCCGAGGGCCGCCCGATCAACTACGGCTACGCGACGTCGTGGGCACACGCCAGGATGATCGAGCTGTCCGGCGTCGATCCCGACGGCGATATCCGAACCATGCTGCATCACATCGGCTCGGCCGGCTGGCAGGACGAACCCACGGCGGCCCAGCGCGCTCACATCGTCGAGCTCCTCGAAAACGATCTCGCCGCCGGCGCTCTCGGAATCGGCGTCCTCGTCGGCTACGCGCCGAAGTCTGATCCGATCGAGTACCTCCAGATAGCCGAACTCGCAGCCCGGGCGAACGTACCCACCTACACCCACGCCCGACCGTTGATCGCTGCCGATCCGTCCAGCCCGATCGACGGAGCCATCGAAATCGTCCGTGCCGCAGCCGAAACCGGCGCGCACATGCACTACTGCCACGTCAACAGCACCTCCGGCATGAATGTCGACTACGCCCTGTCCGTGGTGGCCGACGTCCAGGCCGCCGGATCCCGGGTCACCACCGAGGCCTACCCGTACGGATCGGGTTCGACCGCAATCGGTGCCGCATTCCTGGACCCGGACAAGCTCCACTTGATGAACCTGACACCGCAGTCCCTGACCTTCGTCCCCACCGGGGAGCGCATCGAAAGTCGCAAGCAGTTGGAGCACCTGCGAGCCACCGACCCCGGCGGGCTGGCTCTCGTCGAGTTCATCGACGACGACGATGCCCACCAACGCCAGATTCTCGAGCGCGCCATGACCTTCGAGCGAGCCGCCGTCGCCAGCGACGCGATGCCACTGACCTGGCCGCGGCGCACCCCCGCCGACGCGTTGCGGTGGCCACTGCCCCCGACCGCCCTCGGACATCCCCGTGGCGCGGGCACGTACGCACGCTCCGTCCGGACCCTGTACCGCGAGCGTGGGCTGCTCTCCCTCTCCGAGATCATCGCTCGCTGCTCGCTGATCCCCGCCGAGATACTCCAGGAGTCGGTTCCGGTCATGGCCGCCAAGGGCCGCATCAGCCCCGGTAGTGACGCCGACATCGTCGTCTTCGATCCCGATACCATCACCGACAACGCGACCTACCTCGACGGCACCCGGCCCTCCACCGGAATCAGCCGCGTCCTGGTCGGCGGAGTAACCGTCGTCGACGGTGGCCGCGTGGTCGAAGACGTACTGCCCGGCCGACCGATTCGACGGAACTGACAGAAAGCCCGCGCCCGTGACCATCACACCCTCGACGAACGGCACAATAACTCCCATGACGGATTTCGCGAACCTTCCGATCACTTGGCAGCACAAAGGCTTCGGCACCGATCTCGCGGGCCGGGTCGGCTCCGAACTCGAAGCGTCGGCGCTCTCCGCTCTCGACGGCGACCTGCCACTGCCGGTGATGACGCTCGACCGTGCGGCAATCGCACACAACATCGACGTCATGGCCCGGTTCTGCATCGACAACGACGTCGACCTCGCCCCGCACGCCAAGACCACGATGAGCCCGGAACTGGTCGGGCGCCAGCGCGACGCCGGTGCGTGGGGAATGACGGCGGCCACCGTCGCCCAGGCCCGCATGCTCCGCGAGTTCGGCATCGACACCCTCGTGATCGCCAGTCAGGTCCTCGACCTCGCCGGAATCCGCTGGATCTGTGAGACCCAGAACAACGATCCTTCCTTCTTCGTCACCACACTGGTCGATTCGGTGCAGAGTATCGCCGTGATGGAGAAGCTGATCGCGAAAGTCTCACCGAGCAGCCGTATCCGGGTACTCGTCGAACTCGGCTACGACCGTGGCCGGGCCGGCGCCCGCACCACCGAGACCGCTCTGGCCGTCGCCCGCGCAGCCTCGGCGTCGAAGTCGCTGATCCTGACGGGAGTCGAAGGGTTCGAGGGCATGGTGCCCGGCGATTCGGTGGACGCTCGCCGCGTCGTCGTCGACGCCTACTTGAAGTGGGCACGGGCGTTCGTGGAGACCTGCCTGGCCGAGAACCTGTTCGAAAACGATTCGGAGCGGGCCCCGATACCACTGGTCACATTCGGCGGCAGCGCATTCCACGATCTGGTGGTTCGCGAGCTGGCCGGCCGATGGGCAGCCGACCACCGCGTCCGCATCGTCCTGCGCAGTGGCTGCTATGTCACCCACGATCACGGCCTCTACACCGACACGTCACCGTGGTCCGGCGGTCCGCACGCGTTGCGCGCCGCTGCCGAGGTGTGGGGCGTCGTGCTCTCGACGCCCGAACCCGGGCGCGCGATCCTCGGCTTCGGCAGGCGCGACGTCGGGTCCGATGCCGGCTTCCCGATCGTACTGTGGAGTCGCCGCGACGGCGTCAACACCGACGCACAAGCGCTGAAGGTCACCGGACTCAACGACCAGCATGCCTATCTCGACGTACCTACCGATTTCGACCTTCAGGTCGGTGACCTGCTCGGTTGTGGAATCTCGCACCCCTGCACCACTTTCGACAAGTGGTCACTGATCCCCGAGGTCGACGCGGACTATCGGGTACTCGGGACGGTGCACACCTTCTTCTGACCAGGTTTCAATCACCCCCCGAGTCACGGGGCAGTTCCACCCGGAACGTCGCCCCGTGGCCGGGTTCGCTTGCCACCTCGACAGTTCCGTGATGCGCCTGCACCAAGGCCGCGACGATCGACAGACCCAACCCGGCGCCACCCGTCCCACGTGTCCTGGACGTGTCGGCACGGTAGAAGCGCTCGAACACCCGGGCGAGATCACCCTCGCTCAAACCCGGACCGGTATCCGAGACCTCGATCACCGCCGAGGTTGGCGTCGTTCCGAGGCGAACCGTCACCGTCGCCTCCGGTGGGGTGTGCTTGATCGCGTTGCCCACGAGATTGGCCACCACCTGACGCAGCCTTGCTTCGTCACCGTCCACCTCGGCAGTACCCGGCCCACCGGTCATCTCGAGGCTTATCACCCGCTCCGGCGCTATCGCTCTTCCGGCATGAACCGAATCTGCCACGACTGCAAGCAAATCCACCGGTTTATCTTCGAGAGGGCGTTGCTCGTCGAGCCTGGCCAGCATCAACAAGTCCTCGACCAGAAGCCCCATTCTCGACGCCTCGCCCTCGATCCTGCTCATGAGAGTCGCGGTATCGGTCATCGCGCCCTGTCGATACAGTTCGGAAAAACCGCGAATCGTGGTGAGCGGCGTGCGTAGTTCATGGCTGGCGTCGGCGACGAATCGCCGCATCTTCTCCTCGGATCGGCGCGCCGACTCCTCCGACGCCTCGGTGGAGGCGAACGCGTGTTGGATCTGTGTCAGCATCCCGTTGAGGGCCAAGGACAATCGCCCGACCTCGGTGCTGTTCTCCCGCTCGGGAACACGTCTGTGCAGATCACCGGCAGCGATCGCAGCAGCCGTCTCCTCCACCTCCACCAGCGGCCGCAGACTACGGCGAACCACAAAATACGCGCCGCCCCCGAGCACCACGAGGATGACCACACCGATTCCGAATTGCAACCCGATCAAGTCGTCGACGGTTTGCTCGTTGTCCGTCAGACGTATGCCGATCGTGGTGGTCGCGCCGTCCCGCACGATGGTGAGCAGGCGCCAATCGACGCCCGAATCGTCGGTCGATCCGACTGTGATCGGCCCCTGGGTGGCATCCCTCGACACATCTGGTTCGGTGGTCGAATCCGGTTGATCGTTCAAGATGATGACTCGACCGTCCGCGGTCGTGGTCTGCACGTAGAACGGGCTGGGGGGACGCGTGCCCGGCCCCACGTCGCTGGGCGGCTGCAGATCCCGCGTCCGGGGCTTCGCCCACCCCTCGACCGCCTCGTACAGTGAACGATCGGTCCGCTGGGTCAGCGAATTTTCCAGCGCCGAGGTCACCGCAAGGCCCGACGCCAACAGTCCCACCGCCGCCAACACCAGCAACGCTGCTACCAACGTGATCCGCAGCGGAAGCGCCCGCGGACGAAATCGACGTCTCGTCGCGGGCACCGGATGGTCCGATGTATCAGTCATGTTCGGGGTTCACGCATGACATAGCCGACCCCGCGCAGTGTGTGGATCAACGGCTTCGCTCCCGTGTCGACCTTGCGTCGCAGATAGGAGACATAGGACTCGACTACACCGACTTCGCCGCCGAAATCGTAGTTCCAGACGTGATCGAGAATGCGCGGCTTGCTGAGCACCGTCCCGGCATTGACCATGAAGTACCGCAACAAGGTGAACTCGGTCGGCGACAGTGACACCGGCTCACCTTGTTTCCAGACTTCGCGGGTGTCGTCGTCGAGTTCGATGTCGGCGAAGGTGATCCGTGGCGACTGTTCCGGGGCGGAACCCTTTCCCGCTCGACGCAGGATGACCCGCAGCCTGGTCACCACTTCTTCCAGGCTGAACGGCTTGGTCACGTAGTCGTCGGCTCCCAACGTGAGACCGGTGATCTTGTCCTCGAGACCGTCCTTTGCCGTCAGGAACAGCACCGGCGCATCAACGGCATCCGCGCGCAAACGACGGAGCAATCCGAAACCGTCCATTCCCGGCATCATCACATCGAGAATGATCGCGTCCGGCCGAAAGGTTCGCGCGACGTCCAAGCCCTGCGCGCCCGTCGAAGCAGTAGCGACTTCGAACCCCTGAAAACGCAAACTCACCGACAGCAACTCGACGATGGTGGGTTCGTCGTCGACGACGAGGATGCGCGCTTCCGGTGTCTTTGTGCTCACGAAACCCATCTTCTCCTCTCCGAGTCAATTTGCACTGTGGGTTCACTGCGAGGTTCCTGTGAATGCGGTACAGACCGGCCGCCGAGGTGGTGGCCAAAGCCACCACCTCGAAGTTCGCCGCCCTGACCTGGCAGTTGATAAGCTGACGCCGTCGACGATGACATCCGGACGAGCGCACCGTACCCGGCCAGCGACAAGACGGTGCCTTGGGAGCTGTTCGTCATGGCATGGATCGTGCTTGTTATTTCCGGTTTGTTCGAAGCTGTCTGGGCTACCGCACTCGGTAAGTCCGAAGGATTCACCAAGCTGTCCCCCACCATCGTGTTCGGCGTCGGCCTCGTCATCAGCATGGCCGGCCTCGCCTACGCGATGCGCACCCTCCCCATCGGTACCGCATACGCGGTCTGGGTTGGCATCGGCGCAACACTGACCGTCGGTTACGCGATGCTCACCGGCACCGAGTCAGCATCACTGGTGAAGATCCTGCTGATCCTGGGAATCGTCGGCTGTGTGGTCGGACTGAAGGTCCTGCACTGACACGAACTCGCTCCAGGTGAGTAATTGTGTGTCCAAGGTTACAGTTACCGCATGAAACTCCTGGACGCGCTCACCTTCCCGCTCCGCGCGGGCATCGCAGCCACGGAAATAAGCCTGGGAATCGCCGAGGTGGCGATGACTACGCTGCGCCTCGCCGTCGGCAATCCCGGCGCCGTGGCCTCCGGCGCCGCGTCCTTGACCAATCCACAAGGACCGCTGCAGATGTTCCAGCAGCTCTCCGCCCTGACCGCCGAGGACCGACCCATCGGGCAAGCCCTGGCGCCCGGTGGGCCGCTCGATCGCCTACTTGCACCCGGCGGTCCGGTGGACACACTGACCGCCCCCGGTGGACCACTCGAACGACTACTCGCACCGGGTGGGCCGCTCGATCGCGTACTTTCCGAAAACGGGGCATTGGAACGGCTTCTCGCGCCACACGGACTGCTCGATCGAATGATGGCCGACGACGGCCCCCTCGAGCGACTGACCGCGTCCGACGGCGCAGTCGAGCGATTGACCGCCAAGGGTGGCGTCATCGATCGGGCGCTGGCGGACAACGGAATTCTCGAAACCCTGTTGGCCGAGAACGGCGCTTTCGAAAGACTGATCGCCGAAGGCGGACCACTCGATCAGATAGTGGCCCTCTCGGAAACGCTGACCTCACTCGCGCCGAATCTCGAACGCATGAGCGTGAGCATCGAGATCCTGCAGGAAACCGTCGGAATACTCAGCAACGCAGTAGGTCCACTCGGTGAACTTGTGGGCCGACTTCCCGCACGTTGGCTCAAACGCGGCGACCGGCACGGGCTCGATCCAGCACAATGATTCGCCGGTAGCTACGCCGAAGCCTCCTACCGCTTCGAGTGAACGGCAGGAGGCTTCGAGATCGAATGCGATCAGGTACCAGGGAATCCCTCGGGTAGAGGCGAGAACTCGGCATTGAAGGACGGTCCCGGCGGCAAGCCTCTGAGCAGAGCGCTGGTCCAGGCAACAGCCGGCGGGAAGTCCGCGACAGAGTTGACGACGTGCTCGGGCAACGGCACCGTGAAGAATCTGAGATCCGCACCGCGTTCGAAGTACGAGTGAACAGTCGGCATCACCGTGGACGGCGGAATCACCTCATCCCAGAAACCGTGCCACCACAAGAGCGGGATATCGGGAATGTTCTTGCCCAAGCTGTTGTCCTGGAGCACCTTTCGAGCACCAGGCGCCGTATCCAACGATTTACCCGGCTGGTAGTACTCGCTGAGCGGACGGAATGCCCCGGTCGCGGCGGCGGTGTACAGGCAGCGACTACCCATGTCGGCGACAATCGCTTGGCCCTCCTCGGTCAAGAGCTCCTTCGGATTGAACTCGTCCGGATACTCGCGCGCCAGCCCGGCCATACCGAGCCACATCGTGAAATTGCCCGCACCGGCGAATCCGGGTTGGCGCGCGGTCCCGAATTCGGCGAGCGCCAGCAGATCAGCAGCCAATCCGCCGCCGGCCGCACCCAGAATTTCGACGTCGGGAGCGTACGTCGCACGAAGCTCCGCCGCACGCATCGTGGCCGTCCCACCGCCCGAGAATCCGTAGATCGCGATCCCCGAATCCGCAAGACCCAGCGTCGTGTCGTTCTTCATCGCGCGCAAACTGTCGAGCACCATGTACCCCTCGTCCACGGTGGCGAAAGTATTGAACTTGCCGTCGAAATCGGGCACGTTGACCGCGAATCCCTGTGCCAGCCAGCCCATGATGATCGGGATTTCCTTCATGGTTCCGACCTGCAAGGTGTGCGACGGGTTGCACGACGAATCAGTGGCGTCGATGGCTTCCTGATACGACAGCACCGGACGCGGACTGCCGGTCCAGGGCACGCCTGGAACAAGCACGGTGGTGGCCGTCACTATCGGACCGCCGTGAGCGTTCGTCGTCCGGTACAGCAACTGCTTGGTGTAGACCGGGAACGGGATGCCGACCAAACGAGTCTGGACCTCTCTCGTTCGCACGATCTGCCCAGGGGCATACGAGGCGACATCGGCCGGATCGTCATACCAGGGATCGTTGTCCGGTGCCGGTATCGGCAGCAGATCGTAAATCTGTGGCTCCGAAGGCAATTGCGGCAGCTGGTTCTGATCGAGCGGAAATGACGGCGGAAAGGCCGGATCGGCTACTGCCTGCCCGCCCGTTGCGACAACGACCACCAGCGCCCCCGCGCAATACAACATATTTCGAATAACCGATCTCAACGCCGCTCCTCAACAACTCGTGGCCCCCACCGGGCGAAGACGGCGAAGCTCGAATGAGCTCCGACCGTGATCGGAGTCAATATAAGCCCGCCGACGGCAATCTGACAAGACAGATTTTCAGATAGGGGTGATACTTGGCTGCGAGAGCTTCTCGGTACGGTGGATGGGTGCCCGCAGAGCAGACAACCTTCGCAACAACGACTTCCGCCCGCGTGTACGGCGGCAAATCAGCCGGAGAACGTACATCCGAACGAGTGGATCGACTACTCACCGCTGCCCTGGAGTTGTTCGGAACGCACGGGTACGCCGCAACGTCGATCGAACAGTTGTGTACCCGCGCATCGGTGTCGACTCGCAGCTTCTACCAGGATGTCGGCGGCCGCGCAGCACTACTGCAGGCCCTCGTCGCCAGGCTCAACGATGCCGGTGCACTCGCCGCCGGACGGGCCTTGACCGAAAAGCCCGATGCGCCGGTCATCGACCGAATATCGTTGGCGATCCGGGCATACCTCGCCGAGACGTGTGCTACCCGGCAGTGCGCTCGCGTCTGTTATGTGGAAGTCGTCGGGGTGAGTTCGGAGATCGAACAGTGGCGTCACAGCGTTCGAGAAAATATCGTCGTGATGTTCGACACCGAAGGCAGTCTTGCGGTCGAGCGCAACGAACTGGAACCCCGCAACTTCCGACTGCTGATTCTTGCTGTCATCGGTGCGGCCAACATCCTCGCCCAGGAATGGGCCATGTCCACCCCGAACGAGCGCGGAGACGACCGCGGCTTCGACCCCTTCATCGACGAGATCGTGCAGATCGCATCTGCCGCACTCAAGCACTGAAACACCGGCCGTACCCACGGCCCGCGACGTCAGGAGATACCCTGCAGATCCGCTTCGTCTCCACGGATTTGCTCGACGTCGACGGTGGACAGATCACGAGCCAACTCCGACGCGTCGATCGGCGAGAGCGCGGCGCCGGTGTGGAACACGTGCACGATCTTCTGCTCGGCCCACATCGCCGCTCGCGCCGCGTTGAATCCGGGGAACACCATGATCACTGCTTTACCGTCGCCGATGTGTTTCTCCAGCGCGATCTGAGCGCCTTTGTCCTGCGCCTCCTCCCGCTCCCATCCACGACGTCCGAGAGCGAGCAACTGATCCGTCGAAGCCTTGAATCCTTCCAACGCCGACATTTTCGAGGCGACGTCGGCCACGTCGAACACTTCCCTGTTCAACTGAGCGAACGGCTGTTCCAGACCTATGTCGTCGAAGACGTCCCGCCACGTCTGCAGTTCGGCACCCATCGTCACCGGGTGCGCGATGGTGACGATGTCGGCATCACCGAGAGCAAAGTCCTCCGCTCTCGATCCCACCGGCGACCGAAGGTCCGAGAAACGGAAGTATCGGCCGCCCTCGGTGGCCCAGACGAGTCGTCCCGTGAGGTACCACGCCAGTGGATGCCCGACCAGATATCGCTGTACCCGCGCGAACGTCCATCGTCGTTGCGACACCATCGCCTGTTCGAACCGACCGATCAACTCGCCTCGAGCCGACTCGAGATCGCGACGTAATATCTTGTAACGCTTGTACTCTTCGTGTGCCACTTCCGGATCTTCCGGGCCCGGCCGTGGTAGTCGCGCGCGGGCCTTTTCCTGGCCTTCACGGACAGCGATACGCAAGGTCGAGTCCAACGACAGCACGAAGGACCTGTCGCCGTAGTCGAATGTCGTGGTCCCGTCGTCGTCGAGTCCCAAATCCGGGATCAACCGATCGGCCAGATCGAGGGGTGACAGATCGAGTTCGTCTGCGATCTTGCCGATGTTCGCATCTGCCTTCGCGCGCAATGCGGGAAAGCGAAGCCCTTGCGAGATCGACCAGAGGCACCCCAGAGCTGCGTCGGTGCCGATCATCGCAAGTACTGCAAGACCATTCGATGCCCGACGATGCGCGGACTCGAGCGGCCACCGCCGCACGAAAGGTGTCAGACGCCGCGCGGTGTCGTCGTCACCGACGATCCCCAACGCGTCGAGAGACCAGCGCTGGGCGTCGGGAAATCCGGCGTTCGACCAACGTTCGAAGATCTGCCATGCGAATACCGCAAGATCACCTGGTTCGATCAAAGTCCTGATCACGTCGATTCCCGCATACACCTCGTCCATGCGTGAGAGCGCGAACATCGTGCACACGTGCTGCACCGCACTTCGAGGAAGGACGGTGCCACTATCACGCAGCGCGATGGTCGGCAACAGAGCCGGGTCGAGCCATTCCGGTAGTGTCGGAATCTTTTTCGGCAGCTGAACTAGCGGGTCGGCATCGACAATGGTGACGACCGACGACTCGACAGCCGACCCGTGTTCCCGAGCCGCGGCAATCAAGGATTCACGATGGCTTCGCCGAGCCAGAGCGTGCAGCGTCTTCTGTGCCGACGTACGTTCTGGGCCCCGATCACCCACTGCCGCAACGACGATGTCGTGCGCCGCCGACTCGATATGGCGGTCGAACCACTCGACAGCGACGGGGCGTATCGACTTCGAATCGATCCGTGCGAGCATCCAAGCGGCGACCTCGCTGCCACCGATGGGCAACAACGCCCGCGCAGTATGGATCGGACTGCTCTTCACCGTTCGCAGAACGTAGTCTGCCGCCTCGGCGTCGAGGCGCCCGAGTATGCGGCACAGGTCCGCCTCTGCTCCGTACAGATATCGCGGTACCGCTGCAGTTGCCACCACCGAAGTGAGCACTTCGTCAGGGGCAAAAGATATCTCGTGGATCGAGTACGTGTCGTCGCCGCCGATGATACCGTCGACGACGCTCGGCCATGTCCGGCTACCCAGGTACCGGTCGTGTGGCTGATCGACACCGGACCACGCTTCGCGCTCACCCGGTCGCCATGCAGTGAACAACGGGCGACGCCGGACCCCGACGTCAAGCACCGGAACCTCGGCACGCTCTCGACGCATTGCCCAAGGCGGGTTCACCAACAGTGCCGGAACATCCTCGTTCGCAGCCTGCGGTACCTCCTCGACAGCCGCTCCCCCAGCGAACTCCGGGTGCAACCGGTGTAGATCGCGCACGAACGCAGCAGCCTTGGGACCTACCGAAGGCAGCAGTCGACGGGCCCGCTCAGGCGCATGTTCGATCGCCCCGATGATCGCCGGGTCCACGTACTTGCGACCGATACGAGCAGCCAGTTCCACAAAACCGGCATCGGTGTCGAATTCCGCCAGAATCGCCGCACATCGCTTCTTGTTCTGCGCCGAGAGGTTGCCGTCGAAGAATTCTCCGATCAGGCGTTCCACGCCCGGTCCGACATTCGCGCACATGGCGTACACGAAGTTCATGCGGATCCCGGCCTCCCAGATGGCATGCTCACGCGACTTACTCAGCGCCAGTACACGTTCGGCATCCACGAGCGAATCGATGCATGAGAGTAACGCCAGCCCGACATATCTGTTGTCCGCGTCCAATCGACTTGCTCGCTCGAGGTCTTCGGTCACCCAACGCTTTTCGGTGGGAAGAAGGAAGGACACGGCGATATCGCGAGTGTAGAGCGAACCGCGATACCGGCCGAGTGTCGCCACGGCGGCAGCGTACTCGGAATCGGAGAGAGCAGCCAACGCCGATCGCACTCGACTATGTGCATCCACGACACCGAAGTTCGAGACATCGCGGTCGAGACGATCGGTTACCGCGTAGTCGACATCCACGCCTGCCTGTCGCACATTTCGATACCGCAGGCGCATCCCGGCAGCCAGCACCATCATCTCGGCCGCGAACAGTTCCCCGAACTCGGCGATCACGTAGTCGACAAACGGTACCCGCATCGGATATCCCTGAAAAGCGGTCGTAATCGTCCACACCACGGCACCACCGAGCGCTGTGACGGAATCCCCGGTTCTTCGACCGGCAACAAAGGCTCGGGCCTCGTCTGCCCACGGCGTCGGGGAATCCGGATGCTCGAGCGTCTGCTGCAATCGAGCCGCGGATCGCGTGATCAGATCGTCGACGACATTCACCTTGGACGCTCGGCCTTTCGACTTCGGCGTCGGCGTCCGGCCGTGCACGGCCTCGCCGCGCCGCCACCACGACACCGGAACCATCCACGTCGACTTCTCTGCGCTCACACCCTCACAGTAAGGCGACGAGCCGACAATCGACCCGAAACAGTCACGGCCCCGACCACAGGTGGTCGGGGCCGTGACTGGAGAGCCTCCTGTCAGGATTGAACTGACGACCTTTCGCTTACAAGGCGAGTGCTCTACCACTGAGCTAAGGAGGCGAAAGCCCGCCACGTTGCCGTGACGATCTTTGCGGAGCCATCATATCCAAGCCGCCACGGTGGCCGCGCCCGGGTGGCATTCGATAGCGTGGCGGGATGAGCAACGCACTCGTCGCCATCCCCGTGCGGCCCCCGGACAGCACCACCAAGTCCGGCCGTCCGGACGGAGTCGGCGCGTAGTCCGCCGAATCCATGGCCAAATTCACCGAAGCGCTCAACCGGTTGACGGGGCATCGCCAAGCTACCGTCGACACCGTCACCTCGGCGCCCGCGCCACTACAACCCATCGACCTCACCGACGATGCCGTCGTTGCCGAAGTACTCGACCTGTCGGTGCGGGTAGGCGAAGTTCTTCTCGCCTCCGGCACCGCCGCCATGGACACCGCCGAACAGGTCCAGTTCATCGCGGCCACGTACGGACTCGCCCAGTGCGACGTCGACGTCACCTACAACTCCATCGTGCTGTCCGCCTATCGCGGCCCGACACGACCGCCCGCGAGCACCATGCGGATCGTGCACTACCGGTCCATGGACTTCACTCGTCTGGCTGCGGTGGACCGCCTGACCCGCCGGATACGCCGCGACGCGATCACGCCCGGCCAGGCACACGAAGCCCTCACCGCCATCACCACGGCACCACACCCGTACAACCGTTGGACGGCAACGCTGGCCTGGGCGGGGATGGCTGCGTCGGTGTCGGTTCTGCTCGGCGGCGGCCTCCTGGTCGCCACCGTGGCATTTCTGACGACGATGGTGATCGACCGGGTCAACCGTGTCCTCAACCGCTTCGGTCTACCGTTCTTCTTCCAGCAGGTAGTGGGCGGCATGATCGCAGCAGCCCCGGCCGCGACGCTGTACACGTTCCAGGAGCAACTGGGAATCACCATCCGGCCGTCGCTGGTCATCGCGGCCGGGGTGGTGGTTCTGCTCTCCGGACTGTCGTTGGTGGGTTCGGTCCAGGACGCCATCATGGGTGCACCCATCACCGCGGCTGCCCGATTCTTCGAAGTGCTGATGATGACCGGTGGAATCATCGCAGGCGTCGCGATCTCGCTGCGGATGACGGGAATGTTGGGTTCGACGCTGCCACCGATCAACGTCGAGGCCTCGCTGATCACGAAGCTTCCGATACTCATGCTCTCCGGCGCGTGTGCATCCGTGTTCTACGCGCTCGCCTGCTACGCGGAACGGCGCGCTCTGACTGCCGCGTTCCTCGGTGGTGCCGCCGGTAGTGGTGTGTCGATCTTCGTACAGACACTCGACGTGGGACCCGTCATCGCGGCGGCCATCGCCGCCACTGTCGTCGGTCTGGCCGGCGGCCTGATGGCCCGCCGCGCTCTGACCCCGCCGTTGGTCGTCGCGGTCGCAGGCATCACCCCATTGCTGCCGGGACTCTCCCTGTACCGCGGCCTGTACGCGCTCCTCAACGATCAGGTTCTCATGGGATTGACCGCGTTGTTGTCCGCATTCGGTATCGGCTGTGCCTTGGCGGCGGGAGTCACGCTCGGGGAATGGATAGCCCGAACCCTACGACGACCACGCATTCTGATGCGAGTGGATTCTCTGCGCAGGCCGACGGTTCGCAGGCGCCGACGCCGCGCTCCGGCCACCGACGTCTGATCGCCTGAAACGAACGACGGGTCGCGCACCGTGCGGTGCGCGACCCGTCGTCGACAGGAGTGAAAACTGCTAGCTCTCGACTGCGTGCCTACCGGCGGCAGCCTGGTCGGCCTCCATGGCCTCCCGCAAGCTCTTGGGGCGCATGTCGGTCCAGTTCTTCTCGACGTATTCGAGGCACGCTGCGCGGCTCTCTTCGCCGAACACGACCCGCCACCCTGCGGGCACCTCGGAGAACGTGGGCCACAGCGAATGCTGATCCTCGTCGTTCACCAGCACGTAGAAGCGGCCGTCTTCGTCATCGAAAGGGTTAGTGCTCATCTCGCCTCACTTTTTACGTACGTTTCTTGTGCGCTCACACTAGCAAGCACGCCGTGTTTTCCTCGGTGGGCGAGAACCGACGCCATGATCTCCCCCGCCCGCACTGCCACATTCGACAGTAGGGACGACGTCAACCCGTGCGTATGTTCGGTCCCACCCTGTAGATAGATACCCCCCACCGAATCTTGCGTTACAGCCAACCGGTAGTCACGCCCCACCTCGGGCTGTTGCTCCCCGTCTCCGACGATGTCCCCCAACATCGTGTGCAGTGGGGCGGGCGTGAAACCCGTCGCAAGGATCAGTGCGTCGCAAGACAACATATCAGTGAGGCCGTCGAGTCGGCTTCGAACCGACAGTTCGATCCCGGTGTCCGTCTCCACGGCACTGGTGATCTCCGACGCCCTGCGCATGAACAGACGCCGCGAACCTCGCACCATCTCCTGGTACTCGGTGGCGTACAGCCGGTTGATCAGTTCGATGTCGACGACCGAATAGTTGGTGCTGCGATGCAGGTCCAGGAGGCGACGGCGCTCGTCCGAAGCCGCGCCGTGCAATTCGTCCACAGCTTCGGGGTCGAAAATTCGGTTCGCGTACGGGCTGTCGTCGGCAGGACTGTACCCGTATCGGGCGAAAACGCTGTGCACCTCGGCGTCGGGGTAGTTCGTGTGCAGATATTCGACGATTTCCGCGGCGCTCTGTCCGGCACCGAGCACCACGAAACGGTTGTGGACGGGCTCGGGCATCGACTCGAGATGAAAGAGGAACCTGTGGTTGTGGAAGCAACGCGTCGACGGTGTAGCCCAATCGGGGATCTGCTCGTTGAGCCCGGCGCCGATCACGACGTTCCGAGCGATCACCGACGTGCCGTCGGCAGCACGAACCTCGAATCGATCGACGACGCCGTCGGCGGTACGCACTGCGGTGACAGTGTCGATTCGTGTGCCGAAACGGACGTCCGCGTCGACCCGCCGCGCCGCCCATCCCAGGTAGTCGTTGAATTCGTGCCGAGTGGGAAAGAAGGTCTGGTGATTGACGAAATCGACGAGCCTGCCCTGTTCGAACAGGTACGAGAAGAAGCTGTATCCACTCTGCGGATTGCGGAACGTGACCAAGTCCTTGGGAAAGGCGATCTGCATGGTGGCGCCGTCGAGGAGCATTCCGGGATGCCAGGCGAACTCGGCCTGCCCCTCGAAGAACCGGGCGTTGACCCGATCCACGGCCGCGCAATTGGCATTGTGCTCTTCGATGGCAATGGCCAAGGCGAGGTTCGCCGGGCCGAAACCGACGCCGACCAAGTCGAGCACGGTATTTTCGGCTCCGGCATCCGTAGGTGCTTCACTCATTGCAGTCAGTCCATCCCCGACGACGCGGCCAAGTCGAGCCGTTCGTCGATGCGCGAATCGGGATAGCAAAGGCTACCCTTAATCAGGGTACGGTACCAACCGGTCCTTCACGTGATCCAGTGCAATCCGGACCCGCTGATTGCGAGATAGGTCACAGGGAAGTGTTGTCTTGCTCACGCCTCGAGGAAGTCCAGGAGAACCGCGTTGACCGCTTCGGGCCGCTCCAGGTACCCGTAGTGCCCGGCATCGGCGATCTCCTTGTACGACGCCGTGACGATGCACTGCGCCAACTCACGCGACAGATACGGCGGGATCATCCGGTCGTCGGCAAACGCCACCGACAAGCACGGCCGCGTGATCGACCGATATTCACGACGCCGGTCGAAAGCCCGGTCCATCCCCAACTGGGCGCGCACCCCGGGAGCCGTCGTGCCGCCGCTGAACTCGAAGATGTCCAGCCAGTCCCGTGCAGTGTTCTCCTCACGCAGAGTGGCGGGTGACAGGTTCATCACCGCGGTCACGGCAGCGCGATACTTGGCAGGCAACACGACACCGTCGTCCACCAGTTGACGCTCCCCCTCGGTGAGGGTCTGCTGGAATCGATCCATGCGCGCGTGACCGGCCAAGAACACCGCCTTACGGACCAGATCCGGCCGCGACAACGTGAGTTCCTGTGCCACTCGCGCACCCATGGACGTACCGATCACGTAAGCCGGGCCACCGCCGAGAAGCTCGATCAGCCCTGCGGTGTCGGCCACCATGTCCGGCATCGTGATTCCGGAGGTGCTCTCGCCGGACGGCGCGATCCCACGGTTGTCGAACGTGCACACGCGGTATCCGGCCGCGAGCAATGCCGGGGTCTGGTGCAGATCCCAGACCCGCCCCGGGCTTCCGGTTCCCATGATGAGCACCACCAGATCCCCGTCACCTTTGACCTGGTAGCTGATCGGGATCCCGTTGATAGTGGCGACCGTCATCGTCAGTCTTCCTCCTGGTGCATGTCGTCGTGATTGATCTCGTCAACGGCGTGTCGCCGGCAGCAGCCGGACTGCCCACCTCGATTCACGCCTGCGCCACCGTACCGTGCCCGCCCGACCACCTCGGACGGTCGTGCGGGCACCTACGGCCGGACGACGCGATCGTCCGTCAGTCGCGACTTTCCCACGCCGCCCACAGCTGTGCGTACCGTCCGCCCGCCGCTACCAATTCCCGATGCGGACCCTGCTCGACTATCTGCCCGTGCTCGAGAACGACCACTCGATCCGCGCCGGCGGCCTGCGTGAGTCGATGCGCGACGATCAACGTGGTTCGCCCCGCCGTCGCGGCGTCCGCGGTGGCCTCGAGGTCTCGGGCACCGGCGCTTCCGGCCTCTGCAGTCGCCTCGTCCAGCACGGCTACAGCAGGATCGGCGAGTACCAGTCGAGCCAAGGCCAGCTGCTGAGCCTGTGCAGCCGTCACTTGGTGCCCGCCCTCGCCGACGACGGTATCCACGCCGTTCTCGAGTGCGTCCACCCAACCGCGCGCTCCGACAGTCTCGAGAGCAGCCGCCACGACCGCATCCGTAGCCTGTGGTGCGGCCAGGCGCAGATCTTCGATCAAGGGCCCCGCGAACACGTGCACTTCCTGGCTGACGATGGCGACATGCCGACGCAGATCGGTCAAGCCCGTCACCGGCACTCCGCCCACCGACACCGTTCCCGAGGTCGGCTCGATCGAACCTGCGGCAATAGCCGCGACCGTCGTCTTGCCTGCTCCGGTCGACCCCACCAGCGCGACCCGCTCCCCGGGTCGCAGCGTCAAGGACACACCGTGCACGACCTCGTGTCCACCTTCGTAGCTGTGACGGATGTCGTGAAGTTCCAGCGACGAATCAGCGGGCACGGAACCGCCGGTCGGTACCGCATTCGGCGCCGGAATTTCGACCACACCTACCAGGCGCGCCAGGCTGGCACCGGCCGACTGCACTTCGTCGAAGGTGTACAGCAGCGAACCGATCGGGTTGAACAGTCGATGGAACAGCAGTGCCGCCGCGGTGGTCTGGCCCACCGTCGCGAGGTCCTCACGGACCAGCACGAAGCCGACCACGAGGATCACCGACAGACCTACGAACTCTGCCCGATTGCCACGCCCGGCGAATCTGGTGAACAGCCCGAATACTCCCAATGCGAGGTCGCGTGCCTTCGCGGATGCATCGTCGATCCGGCCGAGATGCTGACTTTCGAGCCCGTACGCGCGAACGGTCCGCGCTCCTTGCACGCTACTGATCAACGCCTGAGACCTGGCGCCCATCGCTACCCGCTCAGCTGCGTAGATCGGCGCCGACCTGGGTAGATACCACTTCAAGGCCAAGGCGTACATGGGCAATGCGACCATGCCGGCCAACCCGAGACGCCAGTCCAGCCCGAGCATCGCCACCATGCTCAGAATCACCAGCAGTAACGCGCCGACGAGCGTAGGCACCACATCGGTCACCGCCTTCGCGATCACCGACACGTCGTCGCCGACGCGTGAGAGCAAGTCGCCCTTGCCCACTTTCTCGACGGTACCGATCGGCAAACGCAGTGCCCGGTCGACGGTTCGTTCGCGCAGATCAGCGAGCAGAGTCTCGCCCAGACGTTTGATCAGGTACGACGCCAGGCCGGTGAACACACCACCGATCACGGCGGCGGAGGCGATCACCGCGACGACACCGACGATCGTCGATGTCGGCGCCCCGTCTCGAACACGGTCCACCAGAATGCCGAACACATAGATCGGTACCACCGCCATCGCGGATGCCAGCGCCGCCACCAGGAGCACGCCGAACGCTTCGACTTTTCGTCGAGCCAGGGCTGTTCGCAACCATCGCCACGTCTGCCGCCCGTCAGCGATGGGGAGAAGTTCCTGGCCGGCCTTGGCCATGTCGGCCTCGGCCGAGTCCGTCGTCGTCACCGCAGTACCGCTTCCCTGTAGTTCGCATCGCTGTGAGCAAGCTCGGCGTGGGTGCCGATCGCCGCCACGACGCCGTCTTCGAGCACGATCACGCGATCGGTGACGGCCAGCAGCGCCGGGCTGCTCGTGATCAAAATGGTGGTGTGCGTTACCCGGTGCCCGTGCCGCACCTTCGCGATACCTGCCGCAATAGAGGCCTCGGTCACCGCGTCCACCGCGGTGGTCGGGTCGTGCAGCACCAGTACGGGCGACTTCGCCAGCAGTGCTCGCGCGAGTGCCACTCGTTGACGTTGGCCTCCGGACAGGCTCGCTCCCCGATCGGTGACCTCGAGGTCGAGTCCTTGCGGGTGGGCGTCGACGACGTCGACGGTGGACGAGGCCACCAGCACGTCGTCCACGTCGCCGACAGACACGTCGTCGGCTCCTGCCGTGATGTTCGAGCCGAGGGATCCGCCGAAGAGATCGGTGACGTGCGGCTCTACGAGCATGGTGCGGCGGGCCAGGAGAAGATCGATCTCGGTCAGTCCTATTCCGCCGATGCGTACCGTTCCTCGGTACGCGTCCCTGGCAAGCTGACCGGACAGAACCGCCGAGAGCGCTTCTGCGTCCTGTGGCGCATACGCCACGACACCGAGTAGTTCACCGGCAGGCACCGTCATGGTCACGCCATCGAGGGAACGATATGCGACGGCGTCGAGGGTCAGGTCGCTGTCGGTGAGGACGGTGTCCGTGCCGGCATCGAGGACCGGATCGGCGTCCAACACCAGCGCCAACCGGTCGGCCGATGCCCGCGCCAGCGCCAACGTTCCGGGAACGGTCGCCAACATACCCAGCGGCTCGACGAAGAACTGGGCCAGACCTATCACCGTGATGAGTTCACCGACGGTGATTCGCCCTTGCAGGGCGAAGTACCCAGCCCACCCCGCCACGCCGACGGCCAACAGCGCGCTGATCGTCGACGACACGCCGTTGTAGACGCCACTGGCCCTGGCTGTTCTGACGGTCGCGGTCAGTGCCTGACGACTGACCGTGCGGTATCGTTCCGACGCCGCGTCCTCTGCGCCGATTCCGCGAAGTGGGCGCAATCCGCTGACGAGGTCGGTTGCCATCGCGGCAGCCCGCGCTATCGATTCCTGCTGACCGGTGGCGCGCGAGGTGATCAGGGGCGCGGCAAACTGCAGCAAACCGAGAATGACCGGGGTGCCGATCAATACGGCCAGACCCAATCCGATGTCTATCCACAGCAATGCCGCTGCGGTCGCCACTGTCGCCGTCAAAGCCGCTGCGGCGCGAGGAACCACGTCTGCGATCCACGCGGCTCGTTCGGCATCGGACGTCGAAACGGTCAACAGTTCGCCCGAACGCAGATCGGTTCGCACCCCGCGCGGGTCGAGAACGCGGTGCGCCACTTCGAGTCGGAGCAGGTGTCCTTCCTGCTGCATCGCTCGCACGATGAACCGGGCACCCATGCGCCAGGCGAAGGTGAGCACCACGAACAGCAACGCGAGTCCGGCGATCGCGACGATCAGCACAGCGACATCGGACGTTTCGACGGCTCGATCGATGATCACACCGATCGAGATCGGTACCGCGGTCTCGGCCAGCTGGTGCAAGGACACCAATAGCGTCCCGAAGATCAACAATTTGCGGTTTCGAACCAGTATGCGGCGCAGAATCGCCGCACCACCGGGTTTGCGAGTTCGGGAATCACCCGTGACCGCGGACACGTCGACAGAGGTCGAGCTCATGGAACTCCAAGCAGCGAGAGGAAGGATACAGTGGAAATCACAGGTAAGTAAGTCGACCCTAATGCATGCGCAACTAGCGTCGGTGCGCCCAGTTCTCATAGAGTCGCAGGTAAGAATCATTGCTTGCGACGTGCAGGCAAGCACGAGAGGAACATGATGGCTGAGAACACGACCGTCGAAACGGATATCGCGGACGAAGACATCGAGCCGCTGGCGGACGAGACCGCCCGTCAGGCGCAGCGTGTCGTCGCCGCGTACGCGGAAGATGCCGACGAGTGCAGAATGCTGCTCTCGATGCTCGGAATCGGGCCCACCGCCAAGCTCGACTGACGCTTTACCCACCACACCCAGAAATTGAGAACGGAGCCTCGTGCCTGTCAGTCCGGATTCGACCAGTTCAGACCGTAACGACAGCACCCGCGCTTCTGCCGAGAACACCGAGGTCTCGGGCCAGGCCGAGTTTCGTCGTCGTCGCGAATCGCCTTCCCGTGGACCTCGAACGGCTTCCGGACGGCACGACCCGTTGGAAGCGCAGCCCGGGGGGCCTCGTCACGGCGCTCGAGCCGATTCTGCGCAGCAACCAGGGAGCCTGGGTGGGGTGGGCCGGAGTAGCCGACGCCGATCTGGACCCGATCGTCGAGGACGGCCTGGAGTTGTATCCGGTGCCGCTCAGCGCCGACGAGATCAACGAATACTACGAAGGCTTCTCCAACGCCACGTTGTGGCCGCTGTATCACGACGTCATCGTGAAGCCGGAGTATCACCGTGAGTGGTGGAACGCGTATGTGACGGTGAATCGGCGCTTCGCGGAGGCGACCTCGAAAGCTGCAGCACACGGTGCCACCGTCTGGATTCAGGACTACCAACTGCAGTTGGTACCGAAAATGCTTCGGATGCTCCGGCCGGATCTGACCATCGGGTTCTTCCTCCACATTCCGTTCCCGCCGGTCGAGCTGTTCATGCAGATGCCGTGGCGAACGGAGATCGTCGAGGGTTTACTCGGTGCGGATCTCATCGGTTTTCATCTTCCGGGCGGGGCACAGAACTTTCTGTACCTGGCTCGGCGTCTCGCCGGGCAGCAGACCTCACGCGGCAATGTCGGGGTCCGCTCCAAGCTGGGCGTCGTTCAGGTCGGTTTTCGCAGCGTACGTGTCGGCGCCTTTCCGATCTCCATCGATTCCGGAGAGCTCGACGAGCAGTCCCGTACCAAGGCGATCCGCGATCGTGCGAAGGAGATCCGCAAGGAGCTGGGAAATCCCAAGCACATCATGCTCGGCGTGGACCGGCTCGACTACACCAAAGGCATCGACGTCAGGCTTGCCGCACTGCACGAGCTGCTCATGGAGAAGCGGATCGATCCGGCCGAGACGGTGATGGTGCAGTTGGCCACGCCGAGTCGCGAACGGGTCGAAAGTTACGTGCAGATGCGCGGCGACATCGAGCAGATGGTCTCCCGTATCAACGGTGAGTTCAGCGAGGTCGGTCGTCCCGTCGTCCACTACATTCATCGACCCATTCCGCGTGAGCAGTTGATCGGGTTCTTCGTGGCCGCCGACGTCATGCTCGTCACTCCGTTGCGCGACGGCATGAATTTGGTGGCCAAGGAGTACGTGGCGTGCCGCAGTGATCTGGGTGGTGCGCTCCTGCTCAGCGAGTTCACCGGCGCCGCAGCGGAACTCCGGCAGGCATTTCTGTGCAATCCCCACGATCTCGACGACGTCAAGGATTCGATGGAGAAGGCTCTCAACCAGCCCAAGGAGGACGGCCGGCGCCATATGCGGGCGCTACGTCGTCAAGTGCTCACGCATGACGTGGATCGCTGGGCACGCTCGTTCCTCGATGCACTCGCCCATGAAGGCGCTGCCGGTCCGGCGCTGATGGCCCCGGCCGAGGACGACGGCGACCGGACCACGTAGGTCGGTCGGGGTGGCAACACCCGAGTCGGGATCGTCCAATACGTCTCCGAGCCGAAAGGTTTGGACGTTGTCGACCAGCACACCGTCGGCTGCAGGTCCTACAGCAACGCGTTCGCCTCGGCGGCTGCATCCGGTCCTTTCTCGACGACGGCCCACAGGTTGGGACCTTCGATACGACGCTGGTCGGTATCTCCAGATCACTTGCGCACGAACGGATTGCGTCGTTGCTGACGATCTGGGTGCCGAGCAGCGATCCGGCTTGTCCGACGAGCGTCGTGGTGGCATCGGAGTTGTCGTTCGCCTCCTCGACGAACAATCACGGCAGCGTCGATCAGCTTCAGCAGATCGGGGCCGGCGCCGTCGAATGCCGTGAACGACTCGTCGACGACGGTCTTCGGTTTGATGTCGGAGCTGGACTTGCGGACCACATTCGGGAGAACCCAGGCACGATCCACACACGTCACGTCATGGAGAACACGGAAATACTCTTCACCGTGGGCGGTTCGATCGAATATCTCCTCGATGACGACACGCTCCAACATCGTGGACGTGCGGGGTTTCGTCCGTGATGTACGCCGAGTTCTGTACAACGGACGGGCTGGAATTGAACAACCGGATCGTCTACTGACATTCGATGGTCGATCGTCAGATGTGACCACCGACAACCCCCGGACCATCACCACTGCAAACTTTCTTCCGGCAAAATCGGGGTATGAAGAACCCGAATCTCTCTCCGTCTCGCATCCTCGCGGTGGTAGTCGCCGCTGTCCTCGTCATATTCGTCATCGCGCGCCGACGTGACGACGGCGTGCTCAGCCGCGGCGAGTGGCTGGCGGACAAGGTCGGCGCGGACGATCTTGCCGGCTGACGAATACGGCGAAACGATTCCCGAACCCTCGACCGGAAATTCTGTCGAGGGCCCGGGAGCTGACAGACCATCCGAAATCGCTCGGCGAGAGCCGAACGCATCAGTCGATGCCGTTGAGGCAGTGCTCGTCTGACACAGCGCTCGTCGGGAACGCCGACGACGAGTACGTCGAGCACCTCCGGATGTGATTAATCGACGCGCTGCCATCCATCCTCCTGCCGCCACCCGACGCCTTTGGACAGTCCGGTGGCGGCGCGGTATGGAGCATGGAGCGGTCGTCGGGGCTGCGCTCACCGAAGTTGTATTCGGGTGAGCCCGACGTCCAGGCAAACTCGTATTCGATTCCGCCGACTGTCGAGTAGTCGGGATCGGAGCCGCCCTCCTCGACTGTCACCGTACGTACCAGGGGCGTCTCGGGGAGAGTCCCGCCTAGGGCACGACAGCCTTCGCGAGCGCCGACGCGAAAGAGGGCGACGCGCTTACGCCGAGAAACGCCCCGCACGTGACCGGACGCTGAGCCGGTACCCCGACGAGGGCAGCCGAGAACGCTACGACGGCGGCGGAATGTGCGCCGTCACCTCGATCTCGATCAGCAGTCCTTCCACGGCCAATCCCGTGACACCGAGGATCGTCTGTGCCGGATGACGATCCGACCCCTGGACTTCCTCGATTGCCGCGGTGACTACCGCATGCTGCGTCGGCAACGTCGTGTACACGGTCCGTCTGACGACGTCGTCCCAGGTTGCACCCACTGCCCTGAGCGCAATCTCGATGTTGCGCATACTTGCCCGCGTCTGCTCGGCGAGATCGCCGACACCCACGACGCTGAAATCCTGTGCCAACGCCGTCTGCCCGGAGATGTAGGCGATTTCACCGACCGGGGCCACCGCGATGTGGCTGAAGCCCGGCGCGGGGTGGAGTTCAGGTGGGTCGATGAGGCGAACGTGTCCGGACATGTAGGGTTTCCCGTCCTCTTTCGGCGCCGGAGAACAGCTTTCGACGCCAGGTGAGCGTGTGTACTGCGCTCACACTAATGCATCTCCACCGCGACGGATTTGCGCCGATCAGCCCTGTACCGCCGTGGCCAACTCCCGCACGTGGGCCGCGTCTGGGCAGGACACCAACAGCATCGTCACTCCGGCGTCCTCCCACCGCCGCACGTCTGCCCGCACCTGGTCGACATCGCCGATGATCATGGTTTCGGTGACCGTCTCGTCTGGAACGATCGCAGCCGCGTCGTCCTTTCGCCCCGACATGAACAGTCGCCCGATCTCGTCGACCTCTTTGCCGTAGCCCATGCGTTTGTACACCTGAGCGTGAAAGTTCAACTCCGGAGCGCCCATTCCCCCCCACATACAGTGCCGTTATCGGCTTGAGTGCGGCGATGGCGGCGGCTCGGTTGTCTGTGACGACAACCTGGCAGGTGGCGGCAATCTCGAAGTCCGCCCGCGAGCGGCGGGCACCGTCACGCGCGAAACCCTCGGCGAGCCGGCCGGCAGACCATGAGCGGTCGTTCGTGATCCAGGCAATCTGCATCGACCGCTTCGGCAGGGGCGGCTACGCCGAACTCGAGGAAGCCGGTGTCATCGACATCATCACCGTTGCTTGGGTTTTCGATGGCATCGGATTCCACGCCCCGATCGGGGCCAAGCAGTACTCGATGCGCAAGTACGCCGACCAGTACATCGGATGAGCGCCGCCATGACCACCGAGTCCCCCGCTTTCTTGCCGGCCAAGCATCACGAGCGGCGGCGAGCAGCAGAACAGGCAGGCCTGGCTGAATCTCTTCGCCGAGGACGGGGTCTGAGCTTCCAAGAAACGCCGCCTTGGCCTTTCCCCTGGCCGCCCTTCTCGTGGTTGCAGGAGCGACTCGAAGGTGGCTAAACTGCCCCCAACGTCGCGTATCGATGGCGGACTGCGTCAGGTATGGAGGCGTCGTACCCCCGAGGTATTGATGACCATCTCGTTCAATCACACCATCGTCACAGCACTCGACCGCCAGGAATCGGCGTGGTTCTTCACGCACGTCTTCGGGCTACCCGACCCGGTGGACGCCGGACCGTTCCTCGCGGTCGAACTGGACCACCGCGCAACTCTCGACTACGCCCAGGTGCCCGACGGCGCCGAGATCGTGCCCCAGCACTACGCGTTCCTGGTCTCGGAAGAAGACTTCGACGGCATCTACGGGCGGATCACCGCCCTCGAGCTCGAGCACTGGGCGGACCCGCACCAGTCGAGTACCGGCTTCAACCGTAACGACGGCGGCCGTGGGGTGTACTTCCTCGATCCGTCCGGCCACTTCCTCGAAGCGATCACCAGACCGTACGGCGGCTGAAACTACGCACAGCCGGAAACTGCAAACGGCGGTGTCTACGGGAGATGAGGGATCCCGCAGACACCGCCGCCGCTCCCGGTTGCCACCTGGTGGCTACCGGGAACACCCACTGTAGTTGCGCGTTTCCGGGCGTGCAGAACCCGCTCCCTGAAACGCGTCGGAGCTACTTGGCGGTTACATGATCGAGTATATGTCCGCTTCAGTGTTTGACAGAGCAAGCTGATGTTTTGTGATCAACCTGAAACTCTTTGATGCCGTTGCCTCGACCCGGCCGCAGTCGACGTGGGTCGCCGAGCCGCGGCAGGCCGGGAAGGTGCTCGGCCATCGCAGTGAAGATCAAGTCGATGTCCATCCGAGCACGATTGGCGCCGATGCGCGCTGGGCTCAGGTGCCACCGAATCCCAGGTGCGGGTTGCGATCACGACGGATGTCGAACCTCCGCAGGTTCTCGAAGACCTCGACGTCGACGTCGGCGGACGCATACATCATCACCACACGATCGCCTTTCTCGATCTTCTGCCTGCCGAGCACGGTGGCCTCGAGAGCGGTGCGCTGAAGGGATGTCACCGGCGTTGCCCAGCGAACGATCTCGTCCGCCGTGGTTGCGTGGCGGCCCTTTTACATAGATCCTATTAGTCGGGATTATCCAGAAATACGATCATGCCGTGGGTTATCGCGCTTCGCGTAGTTTCGTTTCCAGTTACGGCCGGCAAGATCATGGAGACTCCGAATTCTTCTGGCGAAAGCTCATTTCCGTCGATGTCGGCCTTGATCAATCTGGTATCGATGTCGTCCGCCGGGCACTTGCGACGCTCGTCGCCCATCGGGTAGGCGCAGCCCAAAATTTCCATCGATGCCGCCTGCGGATCGATATCGATATCCGGATCGTCGTACGAGGTCATCTGATTGGACCAATCGAAGAGTTTCAGTCGATCCCCTGCGGGCACCGCGCAGTTCCACGATGGCGTCAAGTGCAAGCTCCGAGGCGACCTGCGTGACGAAGTGCCTGCCGCCGTCGGTCGCTACCGCGGTGACGATTCCCTCCGCGCGCTCGGATATTTCGCGAGATGACATCGCAGCGTTGCGACACCTCCTTGACGCCTTCGTGCCCGGTCACCACCGCGCTCCACGAATTGGAATGCCGCAACCGCTCGACGGCACTGATCTCGATGTGCGCCGGCAGTGCGCTGGCGACCGGAATCGTGATCGAGAGAATCTCGCAAGGCTCCGAGTGGTGAACAAACTGTTTACAACAATACGTTTACATCGGGTGGGAGTTCTGACATCGTGGCTTCATGCCCGATGACCAATTCAGTCCGATGGATTCCGGCCGGATGCGCGCGCACCGCGAGTACGCCGGACTCTTCCGCATCAGCGAACGCCACGGCGCAACCGAGAGTCAACGCGCCCGCCAGTCCCACCCGGAAATGCTCGAGCCGTACGGCGCCATTCGCGTCGTAGCCAGGCTGGCCGGCGGTACCGATACGCCCGAGGTGACCGAACCCGACGTCGACGACGCGGACATCATGGCCGCACTGACCCTGATCCCCAAGGCTCGAGCCGAGATGGAACAACTCGAGGCGTTGTTCCTCGGAATCGCCCGTGAACGTGGTATGACCTGGCAGGACATCGCGTTCGGTCTCGGACTCGGCAGTACTCAGGGAGCCCGTCAACGCTACGAACGGCTCGTTCGCCGCACCGGGCCCTGAACGCGTGCCATAACGGACAACTTGGAGCAGTATTGAGCCGTACGGTCCACCCGGCGTTTCGACACCGCCGAGAACACAGCGAGGAGTCGCATATATGACGACGCATATTCACGATCAGATCCTTGACCGGCGCGAGATCACGTCCGCACTGGTACGCGCGTTGGACCGGCGCCACGAGGTACTCGACGCGGTCGTCGACAGTAAGGACCATCAGAGTGCGCTGACCACCGTCGCCAAGCTGCTGGGAACATCTGAAGCCAATGCGGAAGCGGTGCTGAGCCTCAAGTTCAGCGCTCTCACCGAGGCTGCCCGCAAGCGCATCCAGGGCGAACTCGAGAATCTGGATGCGACGCTGGAGTGGACTGCCCTGGACCGTCCCGCCAGTAGCGGGCTGGACTTCTCGCTCCGCCCGTTCAGCGACAGCGATGAGGACAGGACTTTGTTCGCCGCGCGGTCGCAGGAGCAGATCGGCGACGACGGCGCTCCGTGGACCGGTGACCGAGTCGAGTCCGAGCGCAGGAGCGGGCTCTCGCGTATCGACGACGAGACTGCGGCGTGGTTCGTCGCCGAGGACGTATCCGGCGCGACCCCCACCAGTGTCGGCCTGGTGTTCGGCGAACTGGACGGTCAGGAGGTCAACGTCGCGATCTGGATTGCACCCGAGTCTCGAAAGAAGGGGTACGGCACGGCCTGCGTGAAGCATTCCCGTCGTGAACTTGCCGCAGAGTTTCCCGGCACCGTCCTGGTGGTTCGCGCACCGGCCTAGGCGCACAACCCCTGTGCGCCTTTTCGGTAGTGAAACTACCGGCCCAGGCGCACAGGGGCCGTCAGGCCCTGTACACCGGCAACGGAGTTTCCGCCTTCTCCAGAAGTGAAGCCCCCACCAGCCCGATTTCCTTCGCATCCCACCCGGATCCCGTGTCTCACTCGGACCGTGACGCCACCCTTCGGCGACGGTGATCTTGCCGCCTTCCACGTCGAAGACACGCCCGGTGACGCCGCGAGAGTGCGCACTCCCCGACCAGACCAACCAGCGGTGAGATGTTTTCCCGGCGCCATCGCGGCGAAGCCTTCCTCGGGGGCTGCCGTCACCTCGGTCACCGCACCGCCTGCACCGACGGTCATGCGGGTGCAGGCGGCAGGGGCGATCGCACCGTCATGCAGATCATCATTGCGGCCAACACCTCGATGGCACTCAAAGCTGTTCTGGCGGAAGATAACACCCGCGCCGTCTGGTTGGCGACAGGTCAGGTGGTCGACATGATCGACCACCTGCTCAGCTGCCGGGAATTGATCGAACGCATCCTGGCCGAAGCCGCAGTGTGTGTCGACGCTCTGGCGGCGTCGCGCTGACGCTCAGGCGAGTATTCGGCGTAGAGCGGTCGATGACGTGCCCTTGTCCTCAACGACGATGTCCTCGCAACCCAACCACGTCGCGGCTCGCTGTAACAGTTCCGCCAGTCGCACGGCGGTCTCCGCGTCAGCGGTCGGCTCCGACCACGCGGCACGAACCAGAAGTCGGCGGTTCTTGCGATCGTTCTTGAGATCGACGCGGGCTCGGATCAGATCGTCGATCAGTACCGGTAGCACGTAATATCCGTAGACCCGTTTGTGGGCGGGAGTATAGATCTCGATCCGGTAGTGGAAGTCGAAGAGTCGTAACGCGCGATCGCGCGCCCACACGACGGGATCGAATGGTGAGAGCAGTGCCTCTCCCCCGATCACTCTCGGCCGCTTGGCCTTCGGATCCAGCCACACCTCGCGCGGCTTTCCCCTACGTTCCCAGCCGTCGACGCGCACCTGATGCACGAGCCCGTCGTCTTCGAGTTCCTGCAGTGCAGCCCTGGTATCTGCGCTGGGTAACCGGAAGTAGTCCGCGATGTCGTCGAGTGTCCCGATACCGTGCGCTGTGATGCCGCGGGAAACCAGCTCACGAATTGCGTCCGACCGGGAGACCTGCGCCTCGAGAATCTCGGGGGCGAGGATCTGCTCGGCGAGACCGTAGCGGCGTTCGAATCCGCCCCTTCCGGCCGACACCATCTCACCCCATCGAAACAACTGCTCGAGGCCGATCTTCACGTCGGACCATCCCCACCACGGGCCGCGGCGCTCGTTCGCGTCGTGCTCGATCTCGGACGCTGTCATGGGACCGTTCTCACGCAACTCGACCCGCAACCAGTCGAGCATGTCGGAGTGCGCGCAGGCCCAGCTGTCCGGATCGCCGAGCGCCTTCTCGCGGGATTGATCCATCCGCCAACGAAACAACGGCCACGTCTGCACCGGCAGGAACGTTGCCTCGTGCCCCCAGTACTCGATGTATTCCGATCCGGCCTCGAAGGTGAGCTTGTCCAACCGGGACTTGTCGTACGCGCCTACCCGCGCGAACACCGGCAGGTAGTGGCTGCGTTCGAACACATTCACGGAATCTATCTGCAGTACCTGCAATCGGTCGAGCACGCCGGTAAGTGTGCGACGGGTGACCGCGGCGGGCGCCGGCTTGCCGAAACCTTGGGCGGCGAGTGCGATACGACGGGCAACGGCGACGGGGACGGCGGGTGTCATGGACGTCGAGACTACGCAGAGCTACCGACGCGCCGATTCACCAGAACTCGGAGATCGTCCACCGATTTTCCTGCCAGCGTCTCCCAGGGAACAATCGCCGGATCAGACGGAAGTGGCACCAGATTCGCAACTCCGACCACGACCGCGCCGGATGCGGTTGCCGATGCAAGTCCTGGAATCGAATCCTCGATGGCCACCACCCGATCCATCGAAACCGGTCGACCCGATTCGGAAAGGCGCTGCGCTGCAAGAAGGTATGGTTCCGGATTCGGTTTACCGTGCTCGACCATGTCACCACTGATCACGTCCGTGAAGGTTCCGGCTGGGAGCTGGTCGACCACCGCAGCAGCCAACGGCGCCTCGCTCATGGTCACCAGTACGCAGTCGATCTCCTCGGCGCGTAGCTGTGCCAGCAGCTCCCGAGCACCGGGACGCCACTGCACCTCGGCGTTCACGGCGATCACCAACGCTGCCACCAACTCGTCGATGATCTCGCGAACCGTCAGTTCGGCGCCGGCCGCGCGCAGTACTGCTGCTGCGTCCTCCAATGCACTACCGACCAACGCAACGGACTGCTGGTGCGTCCATTCGACGCCGAAACGCGAAAGGAGTGCCGTTTCGGCCGCAAACCAATTGGGTTCGGTATCGACCACGGTACCGTCCATGTCCCAGAACACCGCTTGCAACATCAGTTCGCTTCCTTCTCGTCGTGACCGGCCAGAAGAACACTATCCGTCGCCGGTTCACACCGTGACGGCCAGTTCCGGGAGCCCGGCCAGGACGACGGCCAGGTTGTAGCCTGACATTCGAAGTTCACCGTTGTCGCCGGTTCGGGCGTACTCGGCATGCCCGAACGCCCGCTCGTGCAGCACCCCGTCCGCAGTGATTCCGGTGGCGGTGGACAGGCGGAGGAATTGCGTCCGCGTCGGATCCCCGCCGAATCTACCGAAACCAGCGATGCTGTCGCCTTCTGCTTTCATCACGTAGACGTGGTGCCGCTCCAGACCGAGATCGGTTTCGACCTTCGCCCGAACGCCGGGCGAGCCGTAGAACACTACGTCGTCCACCGAGGCGCTGGCACCGCGTTGCAAAGCCAACGACGTCGCGAGCGAGCCGTACGAATGGCCCAGCGCGCACAGGTGTAGGTTCGCGTTGATCGTCGCGGCGCGCAGCCCGTGCAGGAAACCACCCAGCGCCTGTGCGGCGATGCGCGCCTTGGTTGTCCGGCTGACGTCGAAACTTGCACGCCCGGTGTCGAATCTACCGGGACCGATCACCTGAGGGGCGTCGTAACCGATCCACGCGATCGTGGCAACGCTCTCATCTCGGCCGACGCGTCGTAGTTGGCGCTGCGCTTCGTCACGCAGTCGACGCGCCTCGTCCACCATTCCTCGCATCGAGTCCTTGACGTTGGTGTTCAGACCGGGAATCGTCACGCCCACGTGATCGGCCCGATCCGGATCGCCGACCGCGACAGCGGCGAATCCCCTTTCGCCCGAACGCATGTCCATGAGGACAACTCGAAGGTCGTCGCCTTGGTGCACCAGCTGCTCGAGGGCGTCCAGATCCTCGAGCTTGCGCTGCGCGTACCATTGTCCGGCGCCGGTGTTGCTCAATCGCCCGCCGAAGAACTCGCGATCAGCTTCTCGGGAACTGCGAATTGCGTCTTCCTGCAACCGGGCTCGTTCGGCGTGGATGCGACGGCGATTGAGTCGGTCGCGCACGGCCGCTGGAATCCCGTCGAGGTTCGCCGGCAGATCGGGCGTGTGTATCGACACGGCTTGCCTGGTAGCGCAATCGAGGGTCGACCACTGCTCGGCGATTCGGAACGCACGATCTCGAAGGTCGACACTCGACTGCTCGCGAGGCGTGTGTGGGAGTTCCGCATCGATCAACAATGCCTCTGCCCGCAGCACGTCGACGCTACGCGTCAATTCGAGAGCCCGAGACGACAACGGATGCCCTGGAGCAATCGGTACCACCGCCGATACCGAACCGTCGTCACGGACATGGAGATCTTCAGCTGCGGCGTCCTCTCGTAACCGGCGTAGGCGGTGCTGGATCTCGGCCATCCGGTGCGCCAGCAGCAAGGCCTCCAATCCGCCCTCCGTCCGACTCAGGGCAGCCGGATCCCACTCGTCGACGTCGTTCAGGTTCACTGATCAGCTGGTACGAGCGGCAATCCGCGCCTGCACTTCCGGACGTCTGAGCGGCGGCACGGTTTGTGGAGGTTGACGACGCGGCGGCAACGATGCCAGAAGCCGTGCCGTCGTTTCGGTCACTTCCCGCACGGCGAGTTCGAATGCGTCCCGATTTGCATCGGACAATTTGGCAATACCACTGACCTTACGTATGTATTGACGAGCTGCGGCTTCGACCTCTTCCGGTGTGGCAGCAGGCTCGAGTCCCCGGAGTTCGGTGATGTTTCGGCACATACTTCGACCATAACCCCGCTATCAAGCCACCGAAAGGCTCGAGCATGCATCAAAAGACATCGTAAAGTCGGCCTTGGCTGTAGCTTCGGTAAAACTCGCCTCGAGACGGGAACAATTCACACGCCATGGACTCAGCACTCACGACGATCGGGCTTCCGATCGCCCTCGGCATCATCATGTTCGGTTTGGGACTGTCCCTCACAGTGGGAGACTTCGCCCGCGTGGCCAAGGCGCCGAAGGCGGTGTCCATCGCACTCGGGTGCCAGCTGATCCTGCTCCCGGCCATAGCATTCGGACTGGTGAAGCTGTTCGATCTGGATCCGCTCCTCGCAGTGGGCGTCATGCTGCTCGCCGCCTCTCCGGGTGGAACCACCGCCAACCTGTTCAGCCACCTCTTCAAAGGTGATGTTGCCCTCAATGTCACTCTCACAGCTGTGAATTCGGTGATCGCCGTTATCACGCTACCGGTGATCACCAACTTCGCACTCGGACATTTCAACCCTCCGGACGCCGACGGTACCTTGGGTTTGCAGTTCACCAAGGTTCTTCAGGTCTTTGCCATCGTGTTGATTCCCGTCGTCCTCGGTATGTGGGTGCGAGTGCAGTCGCAGTCCTTCGCCCACCGGATGGACAAACCGGTCCGCATCGGCTCGGCGGTGGTGCTCGCCCTGGTGATCGTCGGAACGGTGATCAGTGAACGCGAGAACATCCTCGACTACATCGCTCAGATCGGTATCGTCGCCGCTTTGTTCTGCCTGCTCAGTCTCGGTGTCGGCTACGCAGTTCCCCGCATGTTCGGAATCGGCGACCGCCAGGCGATCGCCAGTTCGATGGAAATCGGCATCCACAACAGCACGTTGGCCATCACGATCGCCGTGAGCCTTCTGCACAGCTCCGAACTTGCCATTCCCGCAGCCGTCTACGGCGTCCTGATGTTCCCACTCGCCGCCGGCGCCGGTTTCCTGATCACCCGAATGTCACCGAAGCTCGCGTACGCCGCCTGATCGACGCTCAGGAATCGAGGGCCCTGCCCACGGCCGCCGTCAGTGTCCGCATGCAGAGAACATGCAGCTCGTCTTTTGACAACTGAACCTGCGAGTCGAGGCACACCGTTCGAACGAACGCGATCCATCCCCGCACCGCCACCGCTCCGACGATCCGGCTTTCACCCTGCAATCCCAGTCCGTCGAGAATCCTGCGCTGCTGCGCGTCCAGTTCGTTGTCCACGATGGCTCGGATTGCCGGATCAGCCGAAAGCGCACCGACGTTGATTGCTCGAACCCCACGACTGTTCTTCGCTATGTACTCGATGTACGCGGCCAACCCGGCGGCGATCTGCTCACGTACCGGCAGAGATTCGTCAGGTTCGGTCGTGTGGAGCAGGCGGTGCGATTCGCGCTCGACGATGGCCGCGAAGAAGTCCCGCTTGTTCGGAAAGTAGTGGTACATCAACCCGCGTGAGACTCCCGCGATCTCCGCGACTTCTTCGATCCAGACATCCTCGAAGGCTCGCTCGGTGAAAAGCCGTGCTCCGATATCCAGTAACTGTGCACGACGCTGTTCGGGGCCGAGCCGGACACGCCGCGTCGTCATGTCCGGGGAGCTTACTACTTGACACGAGTTCAGTAAGGCGTACGTTGCATGTCAGGCAAGGAGTCGATGGACGATCACATACGGGGGAATGACGATGAGCGCCGCCACAACCTCCGTCGGTGCTGTAGACATACCTCGCCCGGCATGGCGAGTGCCCGTTCTGGGCGACGTACTCGGAATATCCATCAGCAGACCGTTGCAGAACTCGGTGCGGATAGGCCGCGATCTCGGGCCGATCTTCGAAAGGACCGTTCTGGGTAACCGGTTCGTGTTCGTGTCGGATCCAGGTCTCGTCGCCGAGCTCTCGGACGACTCACGGTTCGGAAAACATCTGGCTCCCGGCGTCAAAGCGCTTCGCGGATTGGCAGGTGACGGACTGTTCACCGCGTACGACCACGAACCGAACTGGGCCAGGGCACACAATCTCCTGGCCCCGGGATTCACACAGACCGCGATGCGCTCGTATCACGGCACCATGCTCGACGTGGCAGGCGAACTGGTCGATCACTGGGATGCTCGTTCTCGGTCGAGCCCGGTCGACGTCTCGGCCGACATGACGAAATTGACTCTGGAAACGATCGGCCGCACCGGATTCAGCTATTCCTTCGACTCCTTCCGGCGCGAGCAGCAGCACCCCTTCGTGCAAGCGATGGTCGGGACCCTGTCGCATTCGCAGCGCACCACATTCGTCAAATCTACCGCCGTGGGACGCTTCCTCGCGCGCCGTGCCGATCAACGCGACGAGCAGCGAAAGGCGTACCTCAACGAGGTGGTCGACGAGGTCATCCGTACCCGTCGCGACAGCACCGAGTCCGGCACGGAGGATCTCCTCGAATTGATGTTGCGCGCTACTCGCGAGAACGATCCAGATCGGATCGACGAACTCAATATCCGTAACCAGATCATCACCTTCCTGGTAGCAGGTCACGAAACGACTTCCGGCGCATTGTCCTTCGCGCTCTACTATCTTTCTCGACACCCTCGAGTGCTTGCCCGGGCTCGAGCCGAGGTCGACTCGGTGTGGGACGGCCGGGAACCTACATTCGAAAAGATCGCGAAGCTCCGGTACGTCCGACGGGTACTCGACGAGTCGCTGCGCCTGTGGCCCACCGCCCCCGGTTACGGGCGCGCCGCGCGCGAAGACACCGTGCTGGGCGGCCGATACCCGATGAAGAAGGGCGATTGGATGCTCGTCCTCATACCGGCGCTGCACCGCGACCGGGTGTGGGGGGACGACGCCGAGACCTTCGATCCCGACCGATTCCTGCCCGCCCGGATCAAATCCCGCCCGGCCCACGCCTACAAGCCATTCGGTACGGGTGAGCGTGCTTGCATCGGAAGACAATTCGCTATCCACGAGGCTGTGCTCGTACTCGGCACGATCCTGCAGAAGTACACCGTCGAAGCCGATCCCGACTATCGACTGACGGTGTCGGAACGACTGACCCTGATGCCGGAGGGTTTCACCCTGAATGTGCGCCGCCGGTGAGTGGCCCACGCACCGCTGTCCGAAAACGCCCGTGTCTCTGCGGCGCCCACTTTTAGAGTTCTCGGCGGCTGATGTCCCATTTTTCGGCGATCATCTCCGCTAACTCGAACCGCGAGACTTCCTGATTGCCGTACCGTTCGGTCCATCCGACGGAACCCGATGCGATCGAATCCGTATTTCTCTCGGAGATCATCGCCGCCGTCACCACGACACCCGGTTACGACGGCGTGTTGTGGCACAAGCTGTGCAGCCAGATCGGCGTCGCCTTGGCGATTCCCGAGTGGAGTACACGAAGGTCCGCAAACAGTTCGGGCGGGCGATCGGATCAGTCCAGGCCCTCTGTCATCGGACGGCCGCCGTGTACGCGCTGGTCGAGTCGGCCCGGTCCGTGATCTACGCCGCGGTGGCGACACAATCGCCGGCGGACGCGGCCGTCGCGAAGGTGTACGGCTCGCAGGCATGCCGGCACATCGCCGCGCTCGCAGTTCAGCTGCACGGTGGAGACGCCATCTCCTTACGACACCGAGGCCCAGCTGTACTTCACGCGCGCACACGGCAGTGTCCAGTTCTTCGGCCGGCCCTGTTCTTCGCTCGGCCCAGTGCCTTCCTGAACGAATTGGCGACTGCTGCGGGACTCAGATCAGTCTCGCCGACTGAACCCCGGCGTCCCGCAGGCGGCATAATCGTCCACGTCCTCGAGAACTGGTCCGAGGCGCTGAACGTGCAGGAGCCAGGATGACCGAGAACTCCCACCTCGAACCCGCACTGATCAGCCCGGTAGTGGGCGGGATGGTCCGTACCTGGACCGAGGGCGAGTCGGCACTGTGGACCGTCGACGATCCCGGCGCACTCGGCGCGTTGCTCGGTCATGGTCAGGTTGCCCGGACCATGATGCCGGACAACCGATTCCGTGAGATCGTACTGCTCGATTCTGAGACGAAGACGCTGTTCGTCCAGCCGCGCTTCGCGACGCCGGGCGACGGGACCGCCGAACTGCTGGCAAAACCGTTCGAACTCGGTGACCCCACCACACCTGCCGACCTCACCGCCGTCGGCACCGACCGCTGGGAAGAACTCGAATCCCTACTCGCCTCGGTTGCGATCTCCGCCGCCGGACGCCGAGAGTTCTGGCTCGCCGAACTCGGCGGCTGGGAAGCACCGCACCAGCCGAACTTCCTGTTCACCGTGGTCGAGGAGCACGGCGTCGCCACCGCGGTCATGGAGGCCACACCCGCCCCGGTCGGCTCCGACGTGTGGCCGGACGCACCGCGGGGCCGCTCGAACGTCTCGGTGTCCGCTCCGGCGTCGCAGGATACCGTCGAAGCCGCCGGCATATTCGCCGTCTCCGCAATCGAGACGTGGAAGACAACCCCGTGGGATGTGGTGCTCACATTCGGAAGGCTGTCTGAATTCACCTGATCAACGGGCTCTCGTACCACTGAGGCGTACGTCTCCCTCGTCCGCACTCGAGATCGTTCGTCACAACACTCGGCAATGACCACGACTTCGAGACGTCCGGTGGGCATACTGGGACGGCTGGGGTTACTCCCGGTAACTGACACCGCCGGTGCGCGACGCCGCGGCTGCAGTCCTATACACGCGGGCAGAACGCCGAGTGAGCCATCTGTCCCGAAAGGTTCGATCATGGCAACCGACCAACTGCAGACTGTTGTTCTGCATGGTGACCAGCTGAAATATATCGATCAGGGGAACGGGCCGGTGGTGGTCCTCATCCACGGATTGATGGGGGCCCACTCCAACTGGGAGCCGCAGATCGAGACGTTGTCGAAGCAGTACCGAGTGATCGCGCCTGATCTGTTCGGTCACGGAGCGTCGGACAAACCGGCCGGTGACTACTCGATCAGCGCCCATGCCGCAACGCTGCGCGACCTTCTCGACACCCTCGACATCCCGTCGGCCACCCTGGTTGGCCACTCGCTCGGTGGCGGAATCGCGATGCAGACCCTGTACCTGTTCCCCGAGCGCGTGGAGCGGTTGTGCCTGGTTGCCAGTGGTGGCCTCGGGCCGGAGGTGAGCCCACTTCTACGAGCGGCAACACTGCCCGGTAGCGAGTTCGTACTCCCCGTCCTCGCGTCCAAGACGTTGACCGACGTCACCGACAAGACACTCGAACTCTTCGACAAGATCGGCATCTTCAAGCTAGGGGCGAGCGCCGCCGAGGCGCGCAAGAGTTTCGCGACGATAGCGGACGCTCCCACCCGCCACGCCTTTCTTGCCACGGCCCGGTCGGTGATCAACTACAACGGTCAAACCGTCAATGCGACTCCGCACTTCTCCAGGTTTCAGGACTTGCACGCCCTGCTCGTGTGGGGCGACGAGGACACTGTCATCCCCAATACGCATTCCGAGAACGCGCGGGCGGAACTGCCCCTGGGCCGCGTCGAAATCTTCGAGCGCGCCGGGCATTTCCCACATCTGGACTACCCGGACCGGTTTCACCGTGTCTTCGGTGAATTCATGGCCGATTGCGGTGTCTCGTTCGACTCCGCCGTCGGCAGTTGATCCACCGCTGATCTACCGCTGCGCCGTCAATTCCTCGAGGTAGCTCGCCACCCCGTCCTCGTCGTTGGTGGGCAACACCCGATCTGCGAGCGTGCGGATCGCGGCCTCGGCGTTGGACGGCACCAGCGCCGTCCCGGCCCAGGTCAACATGGCGACGTCATTCATCGCGTCACCCGCGACCGCCACCTCGGAGGCGTCGATTCCGTCCGCCCGGCACAGTGTGGCGAGAGCGCTGGCTTTGGAAACTCCGGCCGCCGACATCTCCAGGTACGGCGCACCGGAATGCGTCAGTTCGACACCCTCGACGCCGGCGGCCACTGCGGTCCGGTACAGCTGCGAACTGGGTATCTCCGGGTGCCGGGCGACGATCTTCACCATCGGTTCGATCCGGGTCGGGAGCGCGTCCGAGATCACCATTTCGTGGAGATGACGATGATGATCGGCGAATTCACAAAGCGCCGCGTATTCAGCTTCGGCGAAGAACTGGGTGGGTCCGACGTTGGCAAATGTCACACCGGGGACGAGCGCCCGAATCTGCTCCATAGCCGTTGCAGCCAAATCTGTTTCGATCGATACGGTATCGACGATTCTCGGCGTGCCGTCTGCCAGGTCGAGAATCACCGCTCCGTTCGCGCATACGGCTTTCCCCCGGAATCCGCACGACTGCGCCAGCGTGTGCACCGAGTGCCGAGCGCGAGCCGTAGCCCACACGACGTCGATCCCGGCCTGACGAGCACCTTCCATGGCGTCGGCCGAGCGCGGGGAGATCGTCCGGTCGCTGCGCAGTAGAGTTCCGTCGAGGTCAGTGGCGAACATGCGGATTCGAGTCACCGTGTCATGATGCCGGCCTGACTGCACCGGGGACTCGAAGCGGCCGCGAACACGTGCCCGTCGGTCACACCGCCAGCTCGCGTAGTGAACCGATGACCTGCTCGAGTGGTTCCATACTGCGAATCGTCTGACACACCGCGACCGCACCTTCCACCGAGGTGATCGTCAGGTTGGCCATCGCTCGCGCCCGCGGGTGGGGCGAACCTGCCGCTTCCAGTTGCGATTCGATCAACGCTTGCCAACCGGTAAGCACTTCGGCCGCCGCCTCGGCCACCGCCGGCTCGCTCGAACGGGCCAATCCACCGGCAATGATCGGACATCCGATCGCGAAATCGGAGCGAGTCAAATTGAGTCGCCAGATGTCCCCCACCGAATCGATGATGTCCGCAGGAGTACCGGTCGACCCCGCTGCCGCGATTCGGCGCGTGATGATCGCTCCCGCCGCGCGTACTGCGGCCACCATGAGCTCGGTCTTCCCGCCGGGAAAGTGGTGATAGATGGATCCACGCGGCGCTCCGCTGTGTTTGATGACGTCACTGAACGACGTTGCGTCGACGCCGTTGCGGCTGATCAACTCGACCGCACTGCGAATCATTCGTTCCCGTGCACCCGCCTCGGCCACAGTCGTATCTCCTTCGGTTTCCTTCGACTCACCGTTACGCTACGTTATGTATGACGACCTACATAGAAATGGGGACAGCGTGATGAGCGAAGACACCACCGTGAAGATCGATCCAGCCGAGATGACCGGGCTCGAGCTGCTCCGATGGATGAGCACCCAGGCGAACGATCGCCCCAATATCGGGCGCCTACTCGGAATGCAGATCCGCGAGCTCGACGAGGGTTCGGCCACGTTCACCTTGACGCCGAAAGCGGACTTCAGCAATCCACTCGGCACCGTCCACGGCGGAATCTGTGCAACCTTGCTCGACTCGGTCATGGGCTGCGCCGTACACACCACGCTGCCTGCCGGTGTGGGGTACACCACCCTCGAACTCAAACTCAACTACATTCGCACGGTACCCCTGGACGGCGACGAGCTCATCGCGCACGGAAGCGTCATCCACGTCGGCGGCCGCACCGCTACCGCCGAAGGCAAGGTGCTCGACAGCGAGGGCAAGCTGGTCGCGCACGGAACCACCACCTGCATGATCTTTCGTTGAGCCGACGACAACCGGCCACCGCTGCCGATGTACGATCACCTCGTGACCCCGCTCACTACGCACCTCTGGTGGCCCGACCGCTGACGGTCAGCCGCATCTGCGCGCTGCCCGGACCGACATCGGGTGGTCCAGCAGGCCTTCTGAATGGATCCCCGATCCGGCAACGCAACGAGTTCATCGCTGCGACCGCAAAGATCTGGTACCGAAATCCATGAAGGAGAGTTAGTTGACCACCACACCCCTCAATCGTGCACTGGAGCCTTTGGGCGTTGCCATCCCGTCGAAGGTGCCGACACACTGGTACAACCTTGCCGCTGATCTGCCGGAGCCTGTTCCGCCGCACCTGCATCCAGGAACCCGTGAGCCCCTCGGACCCGAGGATCTCGCTCCGCTCTTCCCGAAGAATCTCATCGCGCAGGAAGTCTCCACCGAGCGCTACATCGAGATTCCCGAAACAGTCCGCGAGATCTACGGGATGTGGCGTCCGTCGCCGCTGTTCCGAGCGCACCGTCTCGAACGGGCTCTCGGCACCCCGGCTCGGATCTACTACAAGTACGAAGGCGTGAGCCCGGTCGGTTCACACAAGCCGAACACCGCAGTGGCGCAGGCGTATTACAACGCGATCGAGGGCACCACCAAGCTCACCACCGAGACCGGGGCCGGCCAGTGGGGTGCATCCCTGTCCTTCGCCGGCGCACTTCTCGGTCTCGAGGTGGAGGTATGGCAGGTTCGATCGTCATTCGATTCGAAGCCGTACCGTCGGATCCAGATGGAAGCGTACGGCGGAATCTGCCACCCGTCGCCCTCGGATCTCACCGAAGCGGGACGAGCACTTCTCCAATCGCATCCCGACACAACCGGCTCACTCGGTATGGCGATCAGCGAAGCCGTCGAGGTGGCGGCCCAAGATCCCAACACCCACTACTCACTCGGCAGCGTCCTCAATCACGTCATGCTGCACCAGAGCGTCATCGGCCAGGAAGCCATGGTTCAGCTCGAAGAGGCCGGCGACGCCGTCCCGAACACGGTATTCGGTTGCGCCGGTGGCGGTTCCAACCTTGCCGGTCTGACCTTCCCGTTCCTGGGCCGTAATCTGCGCGAAGGAACCAAGACTCGCCTCGTCGCGTGCGAGCCGGCGGCCTGCCCGTCACTGACCGAAGGCGAGTACCGATACGACTTCGGTGACGTCGCGGGGCTGACTCCGCTGCTCAAGATGCACACCCTGGGCAAGGATTTCGTTCCGCCGGCCATCCACGCCGGCGGGCTTCGTTACCACGGCATGTCGCCGATGGTCTCGCATGCGGTCAACCTCGGCCTGATGGACGCCATCGCCGTCGATCAGGACGACGCACTCAATGCCGGACTGATCTTCGCACGCGCCGAGGGCATCATTCCCGCTCCCGAGTCCACCCACGCCGTTGCAGGCGCTATCGCGCACGCACGCACCGTAACCGAGCCCGAGGTGATAGTGATCGGGCTCTCGGGCAACGGCCAATTGGATCTGCCGGCGTACTCCCCGTACGTCTGATTTCCGGTGGGGTGGTGCTCCCGTCACAAACGAGAGCACCACACCCGAAAACCGAATGCGAGTCAACTCGACGACGGATTCACCGGACCGTCGTACAGGGCGATCTCTCGCCGCAGTCCACTGGCTCGAAGTACCTGGCGCTGCACGCCCGCTCGAACGGACTGCTCGGTGCCCAGAATCCTCACGTGACTTCGTGCCCGAGTGATAGCCGTGTACAACAACTCTCGTGTCAGCAACGACGACCCCTCAGCCGGGAGCACGACCGAGACGGTTCCGTACTGGCTGCCCTGACTGCGATGAATGGTCATCGCATACACGGTCTGTACCGACGAGAGTTGACTCGGATGAACGAGAAGAGCTGCACGGCCGCGCTGGAACGCGGCGACACGGGTCCCGTCCGGGCGTGCGACGATCACCCCGGTGTCACCGTTGTAGATCTTCGCTTCGTAGTCGTTCGCAGTGACCAACAGCGGCTGACCGGCATACCAGTCCGACGGGTCCAAGAACTTCCCGCTCGCGGTACCCACCCACTCGATCGCTCGTCCGGCCCACCAACTCACCCCGGACGGACCGCCTCGATGTGCACACAGAAGGCGATGCGCTTCCATGGCCTCGAGCGCTCCCACGGCGTCTGCACGCTCGGCGTATCCGGTGACGGCTGCCGAGGTGTTCACGATGTCGGCACGAAGTTCCTCCACCTCGTCCGGGCCGTGAAAAGAGACTGCCGGATCACCACTGCGCAGGATCCGCAACGCCTCGTCCTCGTCCCCTTCGCGCACCGCGCGCGCGAGCAACGCAATGGCACCGTCGAATCGGCGCCCGCGAGAGAGCTGAACGATGCCGCCGTGCAACCGCTTTCGCTCGTCGAGGGAAAAAGCTTCGGGTGATTGCCCGTCAACCAGATCTGCATCTACCAAGTCGAAGAAAGTCGGATTTCCCGCCGACACCACCGGCCGCGCCATCAGATCCGCGAGCACTGCGCCGGCGTCCACCGACATCAGCTGATCCGGGTCGCCGACCAACAGCACCCGGGTGTCAGGTCGGACGGCTTCGAGGAGTCGTGCCATCATGGTCAGCGAGACCATGGACGTCTCGTCCACCACCACCACGTCGTACGGAAGCCGGTTGGTGGCGTTGTACGTGAAACGACTCGAGCTTCCCCGCTGCCATCCCAGAAGACGATGCAACGTCATGGCGCTGAGATCTGTAGGTAAACCTTCGATCCCGTCTTGTCCACGTACCGATTCCTGAAGCCGCGCTGCGGCTTTACCGGTCGGGGCAGCCAGACCGATTCGCACGCCCGGTCCGAGTATCGACGCGAACAGGGCGAGGACCCGCGCCACCGTATGGGTCTTTCCGGTGCCCGGCCCACCTGCGATGACAGTAGTCCAGTGCGTCACCGCAAGCGCTGCACCGACACGCTGCCGATCCGGCCCGACGGTCGAGTCGGCCGAGGCGGCGAAAATGGCAGCCAGCCGATTCCGGACCAACTCGCCGTCGATCGTCGGATACGAACTCGCCCGCTCCTCGAGTACCCGCCGAATTGTTTGCTCCTGTCGAAAATACCGATCCAGGTAGAGCAGCTCACCCTCGTCGGTGTCGACGAGCCGCAGCGGCCGCAACGGGCCTGCGGTACCACCGATCACGAGCGGACTCGACCGCAACGCGGTCACGACGGTCGACGTCTGCGGCCACGGCAGTCTCGCCAAGTCCTCGGCATCCGTATCGTCGACGATCACGTCGCGGATCCGACGAAGATCGAGGCATACCGATCCCGAGCGCACTGCCCGAACCGCCAGCGCAGCAGCCAACATCACCACTTCGGAACTCTCGCCACCGAGCATGCACAGCCGCGTTGCGACATGTACGTCTGCCGCGACGAGCACCCCGGCCTCGTTGAATGCCCGCACTGTTCCCTTCGCTCGCTGTGCGAGTTGAGCATCCGTCACTGCGCCTCCGTCCACGGTCGGGCACCCGGATCGAGCCCGGCAAGAAGATCGGACAGTTCCACGACCAACTGTGCCGGGGGTTTCCAATCGAAGACCCCGCACCCGGCGGGGCTGTCCGGACCGAGCATTCCGCGTACGAACTGGTACTGCGCACCACCAAGATGCCGTTCGGGGCGGTAGTCCGCCATCCGCCACCGTAGATATCGATGTAGCGCAACCGAATACAATAGCGCTTGCAATGGATAGTGGGATCGAATCATCTCGGCTGCCATGAGCTCGCGTGTGTAGTTGGCGGCCGTCAGATCGCCGCGGCCCAGGCGGTTCGTCTTGTAGTCGACGATCACGAAAGTCGGTCCGGCAATGCGTAATACCGCATCGATACTACCGGTCAGAAAACCACGCATCGGTACCGACTCCACCCGGTCCAGACTGTCCGCGTACGTGCTCAGGATGTCGTCCGGGCCGAGATGCCGCCGCAGTAGCGCGGCGATCGCACGCAACGTCACCTCGACCGATCCCGCATCGTCGCCGCCTGCCAGTGGAAGTTCGAAGTCGAGCTCGGCCAGTCGATCCGAAGGCGCCACGGTGGCCAGCGTTCCGAAACCGACAGGGGTCTGCATCACGAGGTGGAGCGCGTCGGCCAAGGCGTTCGCATCCACGTCGGCAGCACGGGCCGATACCGCTGCGGCGCAACGGGTACCGATCTCCGATCTCAGGTCTCCGGCTGCGGTGTCGACCACTTCGAGTACTTCGTGGACCAAGGTGCCGAAGGCGGCGCCGGCAGGCAGGCCGTTCATCGGCGACGGCATCGACTCCCACGGCGACGGCGTCACCACGCCGATGTCGACGAAGTGTTCCGGCTCGTCGTCTTTTTCCGGATTCTCGACTTCGCTCTCGGACACCGCATGGTGGGCGCCCGCAGTCAGGGCGGAATAGGACGTGCGGCGCCATGTCGTGTCCGGGCGCCGCCCGAAGTGTGCGGCGGCAAGGTCGGCGGCGGCCGCGCCCGAGCCGACCCACCTCGCCGATACCGGTGGGTGCGGTCCGACCGGTTCGACCGAGACGAGCGAGGACGCCGCGCCCGGCCAGGCTGCCAGGCGTGAAGCCGTGACCGAGTCGTCGAGCACTTTCACCACCCTCGCAGGTTCTGCGACACCGGGGGTTCGGCCGAACAACAGGCGATGCAGTGGCGATCGTGAAGTTCCGAAAGACGGTGCCCACCACAGGACCAACTGACACTGCGCCCTCGTCAGGGCAACGTAGAGCAGTCTCAGTTCGTCCCCGGCCGATTCCGATTCGGCGACGGCTTTCCGGGAGTTGTGACCGGGCCCCTCTTCGCCGCCCACATCGAGAATCCGTCGACCGTCCGCGTCGTGCAACAACTGGGTCGGCGACGGAAAACCGCCGACGCCTTCCCACCCGAACGGGACGTACACGATGGGAAATTCGAGTCCTTTGCTGGCATGGACGGTGGCGATCTGCACTGCCGCCGCATCACTGTCCAGGCGGCGGCTGCGATCGCTCGCATTTCCCGACGACGGATCCTTGATCCGCTCGGACAGCCACCGGGCCAGCGCGCTCAGCCCCAGCCGTTGCTCGGCCACCGCTTTCCCGAGAAGTTGAGCGATGTGGCACAAGTCGGTGAAGTGCCGCTCGCCGGAGGTGGTAGCCAGAATGCGCTGCTCCACCTTCGACTCCGCTGCGATCCGCTCGAATACCGCCGCGAATCCGATCCGGTGGAAAAGCCCGGTCAGCACCCGCATCAACGAGGACAATTCGCCCACAACGTCGTCACCTGCCGAATCCACCTCCTGCGGGGTACGTCCGAACAGCGGAGACAGCGCCGCCAACCGGATTCGATCCGATCGGTGCGGTTGCTCCATCGCACGGAGTAACCACAGCCAATGGGTGGCGCTCGCGGTGGCGAAAACACTGCTACCACCGGAGAGCACCGACGGCACTCCCACTGAATCGAGCGCGTCCCGCACCAGGCCTACCTGCTTGTGGGTACGTACCAGAACGGCGAGATCGCCCGGCTGTACCTTCCGCGGGCTCCCGCCGACCGCGAGGGTGGTTCCACTGTCCAGCAGGTGTACCACCTCGGCCGCCAGATCCTCGACAACTCTGCCACGAAGCCTGCCCACCGCCGGAAACCCCGATCGGTTGAGTGGTCCGGCGCCGGTCCGCGGAAGATGACGCACCCGCATCGGTGTCTGATCAACAAAGCGGGAGTTCTGGTAGGACGCACTGATCGGGTGCACGACGATGTCGTCGTGGCCGAGCGCGGCACCACCGTAGAGTTGTTCCAACGCCGCCAGCAACCCTGCATCACTGCGCCAGTTCGTGGTCAGTTCCTGATGATGATCGGCCTGACGGACGGCATCGAGATAGCTCAGTACCTCGGCGCCACGAAACGCGTACACCGCTTGTTTGGGGTCACCGACCAAGATCAATGTGGTGTGTCCGTGAAAGGCCAGTCGCAAGATGTCCCACTGCAACGGATCGGTGTCCTGGAACTCGTCGATCAAAACCACCTCGAACTTCTCCCGAACCCGCCGTCGAGCGATCCGGCCGTACTCCGGGTCGATCAGCACTCCGTGCAGCAGTGTCAGTAGATCGTCGAAGTCTCGGATTCCTCCAGCCCGCTTACGTCGCTCGACTTCGGCGCGTACGGCACCTGCGAACTCGACTCGCTGACCCGGGACGGTTTCCTCGCCGGAATCCGGTTGGAGTAGCGCCTGACCGTCACCGACCGCACTCCGCCCGATATCCTGAGCATCCTTGTGAGAGAACGGCGGTGAGGTCGCGGACTTCGAATACCAACCGAGATAGATGTCGGAGACCACTTCACCGATCAGATCGTCGATCGATTCCACGAATACCGCGTCGGGTTCACGTTCGCCGGCAATCCCGAGCCCGTCGAGCATCTGCTGACAAAAGCTGTGGGTGGTGGTGATCGTTCCCGCATCGAACTCCGCCAGTGCCCGCAGCAGTCTACGGCGTCGCACTCCCACCTCGTGGTCGGAGACCGCGGCAAGATGGCGAACCAGCTGATCACCGCAGGCACGGGCCGCCACCGGATCTGCCAGCTTCGACGACACCTCCGTGAACCGTTCCCGGGCACGCTCGCGAAGCTCTTGCGTCGCAGCACGACTGAATGTCACCAGCAGCACGTGTGAGATGTCGGCCAGTCCCTCGGCGACATATCTCGTCGCCAATCCCACTATCGCGTAGGTTTTACCCGTCCCGGCGCTCGCCTCCAGGACCGTCGTACCGGTAGGCAGTGCTCCCGACAAATCGAAATCCACGGCTACTCCACCCTCTCGTGGGTCAGTAGCGGTACCCACAGTCTCGCGGCGAGAACTCCGAATCTGGTGGGTTCCTCCGCCCAGCCGAACTCGTCGTCGAGCGGTGGTGCTGTGGTCAACTCCGCGAACGATCCCACATCTGCGAAGACGTACCGATTGCCCGGATCCGCGTGATCTCCGAATTGGCTACCCCACAGAGAATCTGCACCACCCATCGCATCGTCGACCGATTCTCCGCCGAAGCGACGACGGGCATACTCAGCTGATGCATTCGCCCACATCGGGAGCGGCGCATCGAGGCCACGATCGCGCAGATCCACCAACTGCCTCAACAGTTCGAGGGCATCGTCCGGCGCGGTGAGCATCGAACGGGAGGCGGCTCGACGGTTTCGGCCACGGCCGACCGTCACCGCGTCCACCTCGCTACTTCTCCGGTGGACCGCCAGCGCCATCAGATTTATCCAGGCGGTGAGCCGATGCTTGACCGCCAGCGACGAATACGACGACCGCACCACCGTCGTTCCGTACACGCCGCTGACGGTACCGGTCAGTCGACGACCGCCACCGAGGTCGATCGACACGTCCACTGCTTTCGATTCACCCCGCACGTGAGGCGAGGTCAGTCCGGCCAGTTGATCGACGACCCATTCCACATTTCCCAGCACCGCAGACCCGAATCGATACGGCGGCAAAGAGCCTCGTCGCCATTCGGCTGCCCGGAAGTCCGCGGAGTTGCGGCCTGTCAACGCCGAACGCAGCATCCGATCGCCGAGATCCCATGTCGACAGCGGGTCCAACTCCGCACTGAGTGCATCCTCGACGTCGTCGCCGAGTTCGGGAACCCGAACGCCAAGTCGTTGTCGAAGAAAACCTCGGGCCGGATGGACCAGAAAACCGATCAGATCGGACAGCTCGACATCGAGCCTTCGCATCGCGGGCAAAGACACCGCATGTAGCGCCGGAGTGTCGACGGGCGCACGAGCCGCCGCTCTGGCACCTTCGAGTGACGTCACGTCGAAGCTGAACGGACGTTCGGCATCGAAGTTGCGTTTGTCGAACGCCTGCAACGGATGTCGAGTGATCACCGCCGGCATCGCCTGGGCCCCGACCGTCGACTCGAGGACGTCGAGTAGTCCGCTCAGCGGTATCGCCGGCGGTCGAACGGCACCGGTCACCGGATCGGCGCCGGTGTACAGGAGAAGCAGGTGCTCGCCCGCCGACATCACCGCGTCGAGCAGGAGTTGACGATCCTCACTGCGTATGTCCCGCTCCCCCACCAGCGGATCTGCGGCGAGGATGTCGTCACCGTCCACTCCACCTGTACGTGGGAACACCTCGTCGTCCAAGCCGAGTAACACGACCACACGGTGCGGTACCGAACGCATAGGCACCATCGTGCAGACAGTGAGTTCCCCGGTCCGGAAGTTCGCACGAGTCGGCCTGCCCGCGAGGCTTTTCGAGAGCATCGCGCGGACGTCGGCGAGCTGCAGGGTGGTTTCGCCGCCGTATTCGAAGGCAGCGGCAAGCTCTCGGTCCGCCTGCGCAACCTGCCACGCGTCGGCGCCAGGTGTGTCCACCAGGAGGTCCAGTGCCCGGGTCAAGATCCGTAACCACTCCGACGGCGTGTGCGGACCTGTCAGATCGCGCAAGGTGACGGCGAGGCGGTCGACGAACTCGGCGAACCGCCCGCTGAGGTCGATATCGGTGCCGTCGACGTCGTCGAGCGGCAGCGCCAGATCCAGCCAGGCATTCTCGGACTCGTCTGCACTGACCCCCAACAGGATTCGGTCCAGCGCCGTGTTGAACGTGTTCTGCGGGAAGCCGTCCAGTCCGAATCTCGAGCGCTGTCTGCTCCCGATACCCCAACGCGCCCCGGCGGCGCTGGTCCATTCACGAAGCCGTTCGATCTCGTCGTCGTCGAAGGCGAATCGGGTTCGCACCGGTCCCGCCGCTGCCAGGTCCAACACCTGACTGGACGTCACTCGACCATCTGCCAACTCGAGCAGCGTGCCGAGAACCGCGAGAACCGGATTGGTCTGGCGTACACCGCGATCTGCCAGTCGCACCCGGAGCAAATGTCCGGGATGACCGACCATCTCCTGCCCGAATGCCGCGCGTACCAACGGTGCGAACGTCTCGACGTCCGGACACATCACGAGCACGTCTCGCGGTTCCAGACCGGGATCGTCGACGAACAACCGAAGAAGGCATTCCCGAAGCACCTCCACCTGGCGGACAGGTCCGTGGCACGCATGAACCTGAACGGTGCCGTCCGGCACTGCGGACAACGTCGGCGCACGATCCGCGGCCACACCGGCTTTGAGAGTGGCCAGGAGCGTCGTCGACTCCGATCGACTCGGCAGGTACACCGACTCGAAGCTCGTGCAGAGCAGGCCGGACTGGAGTTCTCGCACATCACGACCCAGGCTCGCCAATAGCGGATTCTCGCAGATCAGAGCCGACGTGTCCGCCGAGCGACGCGCCGAAGTCGAGTCGGAAGTGAAGTCGCCCAAACGGTTCCACAACACCGGACTGGGGTGTGGCACCCAGAGGTACACGTCCCGGTGAAGCGCGAGGGCCTCGAACACCGATCGTTGATCCACGGGAAGCCTGGTCGGCCCGAAGATCGACACCCGTTCCGGAAGATCGACCAATGCAGGATCGTTTCGAAGCATCCGACAGACCTGCTCGAGCCGCTCGGCAGGTCCGGGTACGTCGATCCGGTCGGCAACCACAGTCCACAACTGCGCTTGCCACCGAAAGTCGTCCGCGAGCTCCACTCCGTGCCCGTCGGTCAATCGCCCTGCCGACCAGTCGCGGAGCATCTGCGGCCGCTGAGCGGCGTACGAGCAGAACAGTTCGGTGACATGCGACGCCGACGCATACCGCCTGCCCGCCCGGTGCCCGTCCAGGTGACGAGCGAGCACTCCACACCACGGCTCGGTGATCGACTGGTCGATGGCATCGAGAACCGACCACACCAGTCGAGACGGCGACCACGGATCGTCGTCCGCCTCGACGCCGCTGACGGCGGACACCGCCTCGGCGACCAAGCGGGCGGGTGACGGGTACCCGATGTTCGCCGAGATTCCATCCGACGACGCCAGATCAGTTGTCCCCAGACGCGCCGAAAGTTGCTGGTTGAGCCATCTCTCGGTGCCCTTGGCAGGCACAGCGACAATCTCGCGGGCGAAGGGCTCCGCCATCGGAGTCTGCAGGAGCATTGCCAGCGCCGCGACCAAGGTGTCCGACCGTTCGGCCCGATAGAGCGTGAGCATATCCCGCCCCTTTCAGCGCGTCGAGGAATTCATCTCACCACGACGTTACGACACCTCGGGCACGACGCCGTCCTCTACCGGACGAGTGACCTCCCCACCCCGGTCAGAGCATGTTCTCGGGTGCAGCACACCCCGAGTACCCACTCGGTCTACTCGGCCGCCGCCAACTGCTGACAAACCTCGGTCGCCACCAATTCGACCACCCCGATGTCCGCCGGAAGTATCCGATACTTCCGGCGAATCGCACGCCCGACAGTGGTGAACGCCGCCTGCGCCGAACCGCGATCGGTCGGGCGCTCTCGACAGGACTCGAAGTGTCCGGCGTCGGGCGGCAAGGCAAAGTCACCGAGCTCGCACAGCGTTCGGGGTCCGCTCGGTTCCACGTGCTCGACGACGTACCGGCCGTACAACGTGCACGATCTGCCGGCTTCGCCGTCCGCGATGCGCTCGACCCGATGACTGACGTAGAGAAGTATTTTCTCACCGGTGTGCTGGTGAACGAACTCTGCCGCACTGGTGTCGAGCATTCGGTCGTGGTGTTCACCTCGAGCTGCAATACCATTGAGCTCGAGCAGCTCTCCACACCGACCGATCTCGGGGTTCTCCGTCCACGGACTTGCCGCGAGTTGCGCTTCGCGCCATCGTGCGCGCACGAGGTCCCGCGCCCACGGCTCGGCAGGCAAGCCGTCCAGACGCGCCAACTCCGGTATCCGATTTCGAGACACTGCGAAAATCTTGGCGATGGCACGATCACTCGACCCCAGGTGCCGTAACGCGGAGATACCCAGCGCCAGAATCGCCTGCTCGACCCGAACGAGGGCGTCGACCTGAATGCGGCTCTCGTCTCGGGCCTCCACCAGAGCCTGTGCGAGCGAATTGTCGTCCATCTTCGAACTCCTCGGGCGTCGTACCGATCTCGATGCAATGTGTACGAGCGGATCAACACTGTCGATGTCGTACGGCGCATCCGTTTTCGATGATGCGTGCGAACACGATTGACACGCAAGACCGCGTACACGTGAACACGGGATGTCCACTCAGGGGCAAATACTCCGACAACTCGCCCGGTTCGATATCGGCGATTCATTTCAACCGCCTCCTATAGAACCACCCCAATTACTACATGAAAGCGATCATCCACACGAGAACTACCTAAATGTTATCGATCCGCGATCGACTGGCACTCGAACAGGGCCAGGAATCGTCGATCGAGCCGGATATGCTGCGCTGGAAAGCCGATCGAGATTCAGCCTCGCCGATCATCGGCGATCCACCTAATTCAGACAAACAGACCAGGCCGATGCTAATCTTCCGACCATGAATCGAGCGACAACTCGTAGTGGGCGTTTGGTATCGCGAAATGCACGTGCCTTCGACGGGATGAGCAATCGAGTAGGTAACGGCGACAACACCGAATCACCGAAAACAGCGATTTGTGAAAACCCGGAGCTGTCCCCGTTTTCCGATGACCCACGTCGCGATCCACCACGTCGTGTCCGCGCCGACGGGGCTCGGGCAAATCTGCTGTCGGCCGAGGGAGGACGCCTGCGGGCACCGACAGTCCGTGGTGCCCGCAGATGGAACTCGTCCGCGCGCGTGGAGGACAGGGCAGTCCACGAGAACGCCGGTTGCACTCGAGCGTGACGCCTCCACCCCGCTTCACACGTCGCGGATGATGCCTGGAATCGAAATCTGAAATGGAGCGTGCCGCCGTGCAGTCAGAAGCCCACAATGGTCAGGCCGTCGGTGCGCGATGACCGACGTCGACTCGCACTACGGAACCACGGAACACCTGACACACCCGATCCTTGCCGCCGACGGTATCGCCGTACGTGCACCGTGGGGAAACATCTACGGACCCATCGACTTCCGGGTACAAACAGGTGGGGTGACCATCCTGGCCGGAGCAGACGGCCGTGGACGCACCGCACTCCTTCTCACCTTGTGTGGCCGAATGCGGCCGTCGACGGGAATCCTGACGTCGTTCGGGACCAGCCGCGACGCCCACGCGCTGTTCAAAGCCTCCACTGTTGCCTCGATCGACGAGGTGGACGGAATCGAACAAGCCATCACCGTACGAGACGTGGTCACCGAACATGTCCGATGGAACTCGCCGTGGTATCGGCTGGTAGCGAAAGTCGGTGACCAGGAACTGGAACGGGTGTGCCGGTCGACATTCGGCCCACACCCGATTCCCGCCCTGTCCGCATACGTGGAAGAGCTCCCAGAACTTCACAATGTGCTGCTTCGGATAGCAGTGGCAAACATACGCAGACCGCCGTTGCTCGTGGTCGGTGGCGTGGATCGACTCACCGACAACGACAACCGAGAGCTACTACTCGAACGCCTGGTGGACCTGGGCCGCAACCAAACTGTCGTGACGGCTGATGTCAATGCACTCGGCCCCCGCAACGGAGTTCGAGAAGTAATTCCGATCGACCAGTCGAACGAAGACGAAATCGATCAACTCGACGTGGAAGGCCGGGTATAGCCGATGCTTGCCGCAATGTCACCGGGTAGTGACGTGAAACGCTACTTCCGTGGCACTGTCCCTCGACTCGCCTTGGCGGTCATCGTCTTGATGCCACTCCTCTACGGCGCCATGTACTTGTGGGCCTTCTGGAATCCCTTCGGCGAAGCAGACAAGATGCCGGTGGCTATCGTCAATGCGGACAAGGGCGCCACGATCCAGGGCAAGCAGATGAACGTCGGCGAGCAGGTCACAACCGGGCTGGTCGACTCCAAGCAACTGGATCTGGCCGTGGTGTCCGCCGAGGAGGCCGAACGCGGGGTGGCCCACGGAAAATACTACTTCTCGGTGACACTCCCCGAGAACTTCAGCGAGGCCGTGGCATCGCCGCAGGGGGACAATCCCGAAAAAGCCAACCTGATCTTCACCTACAACGACGCCAACAACTACCTCGCAACCATCATCGGACAGGATGCGGCCTCGCAAGTCGTCAACCAGGTCAGTGCCCAGGTGGGCGCGCAGTCCGTGGGAACAGTGCTGACCGGGCTGAGCGAAGCCGGGTCCGGACTGAAGAAGGCGGCGAACGGCGCAGACCAACTCAACAGCGGCCTCGTCACCGCGAACGACGGCGCCCGACAACTCGCGGCGGGCTCGCGGACCTTGGCCGACAACATGGTCACGGCGCGTGACGGTTCCGCTCAACTCGCGAGTGCAACCGCACAGATCTCCACGGCGATCACATCTGCGACCGATCCGCTTCTGGCTGCGATGAACAGCGGTGCGGGCACCGTCGACCTCGATCAGTTCGCGGTCTCCACGTCAGGTTTGAGCAGCCGAATCGAGACGATCGCCGCCGGCATCGACGGGTTGTCCGGCGCGCAGTCTCAGGCCGCTCAACGTGTCGATCAGGTAGTCGCCGCCCTCCGCGCCAACCCCGACCCGACCGTGCAAGCCGTTGTCGACACTCTGGCACCGGTCACCGACCTGCTCCGCACCCCGACACTCGATCCGGGCACGACCCGTGAGCTCGAACAGATTCGCACGGACGCACGGGTGTTGTCCGATCAACTTGCCGACCCCACCAGCCCGCTTCGCGTCGGCCTGACACTTCTGCGAGACGGCGGGTTGCGGTCCGACGTGATGGCCGTGCGCAGCGCTGCCGAACAGCTCAGTTCCGGGGCCGCCACCTTGAGTAGCGGCTTGGTCGAACTCACCGACGGTAGTTTCACACTCGCAGACGGCGCCGCTCAACTCGCCGACGGAACTACCGAACTGGTTTCCGGTTCGGGGGAATTGGCATCGGCGCTGGAAAACGGCGTCAAGCAGGTTCCCGACTGGACCGACCAACAACGCACTGCGGTCGGTCAAACGCTCTCGGCGCCGGTGGCGCTCAAACAGGACTACACGAACGAGGCCCCGACCTTCGGAACCGGTTTCGCACCGTTCTTCATGTCTCTGGCACTTTTCGTCGGCGGCATCATCACCTGGATGCTACTGACCCCCTTGCAGTCCAGACCGATTTCCGCGGGCTTGAGCTCCATCCGCGTCGTCCTGGCCTCGTACTGGCCGGCGTTGCTGTTGGGATTTCTCCAAGCCACCGTTCTCTACTCGGTCGTCACTCTTGCAGTCGGGTTGAAGCCTGTTCACCCGATCGCGACGTTCGCGTTCCTGCTCCTGGTGACAGGAACATTCATGTCGATGATCCAGGCGTTCAACGCAATTTTCGGAGTTGCCGTCGGCCGAGTGGTGACATTGGCGTTCCTCATGCTGCAACTCGTCTCCGCGGGTGGAATCTATCCGGTACAGACGACCGCGAAGCCATTTCAATACATCCACTACGTCGACCCCATGACATACACGGTGAACGGGCTCAGACAACTCACCGTCGGCGGGATCGACTCCCGACTCTGGATCGCGACAGCCGTACTTCTCGGAATCACGACCGTGTGTCTGACTGCCAGTGCGCTCTCCGCACGTAGAAACCGTCAGTACACCATGGATCGGCTGTACCCTCCGGTAGTGGTGTGACCGACCGCTGCCGATCTGTACGTCTACGACAGATACTGCACTGCAAGATGTTCGAAGTCCGTTCAGCATCCCAGGAGGATTCATGACTGCCATCGATCGCCGTAGTGACGCTCGCCAGGACACCAACCTGGGGGACGTACTGTCACTCAACCCGGTATTCACCCGCCCAGGCGAATCCACCCAACTGCCGAAATTCCGGATGCCGGAAGGACAAACCCTCCCCGATACGGCGTATCAGATCATTCACGACGAGGCCATGCTCGACGGTAACGCCCGGCTGAATCTGGCCACCTTCGTCGGAACCTGGATGGATGATCACGCCACTCGGCTCTACACCGAGACGTTCGACAAGAACATGATCGACAAGGACGAGTACCCGCAGACTGCTGCCATCGAGGATCGATGCTGGAAGATACTCGCCGACCTGTGGGGCTCCCCGGATCCGGAGAACGCGATAGGCACGTCGACGATCGGTTCGTCCGAAGCGTGCATGCTCGGAGGCCTGGCGCTCAAGCGTCGTTGGGCGACCGCACGTCGCGCTGCAGGAAAGTCGACCGAATCGCCGAATATCGTGCTGTCCAGTGCGGTTCAGGTGTGCTGGGAGAAGTTCTGCAACTACTTCGAGGTAGAACCGCGGTGGGTACCGGTCAGCGAGGAACACATCGTCCTCGATGGGCACGACCTCGACAAATACGTCGACGAAAATACCATCGGTGTGGTCGCCATCATGGGTGTCACCTATACCGGCATGTACGAACCCGTTGCCGATATCGCAAAAGCTCTGGACAAGATCCAGCAAGACACGGGGCTCGATGTTCGCATTCACGTAGACGGAGCGTCCGGCGCGATGATCGCACCGTTCTGCCAGCCGGACCTGGTCTGGGATTTCCGTCTCGACCGCGTCGCCTCGATCAACACCTCCGGCCACAAGTACGGTCTCGTCTACCCCGGTGTCGGGTGGATAGTCTGGCGCGACACCGAGGCACTGCCGGAGAGCATGGTGTTCCACTGCAGTTACCTCGGTGGGAACATGCCGACCCTTGCCCTCAACTTTTCGCGGCCGGGAGCGCAGGTTCTGTTGCAGTACTACATGTTCCTGCGATTGGGCAAGGAAGGCTACCGTCAGGTCCAGCAGCTTTCGCTCGACATAGCACAGTACCTGTCGAGTGAGATCGCGAAGATGGGCGCATTCGACTTGGTGAGCGACGGCTCGGATATCCCGGTATTCGCATGGCGAATGAAGCCCGGCCACACCCAGAACTGGAACCTCTACCACCTCTCCGATCGACTTCGATTGAAGGGTTGGCTGGTGCCTGCATATCCGATGCCGGACAACCTGACCGACGTGACCGTGCAGCGGATCGTGGTCCGGAACGGGCTCAGTCGCGACCTCGCGGCCGCGCTGATCGAAGATCTCAGGAACGAGGTCGCGTACCTCGACAACCTGGAAGGCCCGATGCCGGCGGAATCGGCGAATCTGAAGTTCGCTCATTGAAATACGGTGACGACACCGTCTGGCCTGCGAGGTGACGAGTGAACTTCGAGGTTCCTTCCCCACGTAACGGTCTGCTGATCTCACCGACCCTGTCACGACAGTGCTGGGGATTCGCCGCAGGCTCGTCGTTGTTCGCGCTCGGCTCCGCCCCGGGATTCGCCTCCGTTGTCGGTGCCACAGGCACGAACATGGCATATTTCATCGGTGCGTGGTTCTTCACCGGTGCGGCTGCGATTCAGTTGGCGCTTGCCGGCCCGATGACGGGTACACGATCGGACCCGCCGATGATCAGGGCGGACTGGCTCGCCGCGGTCGTTCAATTCCTGGGGACTCTGTTGTTCAACATCAGCACCGGTGCGGCACTCCGCGCCCATTCCATCCCTGAGCAGAAGCACCTCGTGTGGACGCCCGACGCTGCCGGTTCAGTCGCGTTCTTGATCAGTGGAGTAGCAGCCGTCATCGGATTCACCCACGCGGCAAGGCTGTTCGAGCCGCAGTCACGGGAATGGTGGGCGGTGTGGATCAACCTGATCGGATGTGTCGCCTTCGGGGCATCCGCCGTCGGTGGGTTCGTCACCACCGCCGGTGCGACGGAGGACGCGATTCTCGCCAACTCGGGCACGTTCGTCGGTGCACTCTGCTTCGTGGCCGCGGCCCTGATCCTGTTACCGAGACGTCAGCACCCTCGTGGATGACCCGACAGAACACGGGCACCTAGGCCGTATCGACGAACCGGGAAGGATGTTCATCTGAAACGTCATTGAAGCTCAGCGACCGAAGTCTTGTTGCCGTACCGAACATGGAGAAGATTCAATGTGTACACGCATGGTTTATCTCGGACCTGACGACCATGTCATCACCGGACGTTCGATGGACTGGAAATACGATGTCGAAACCAACTTGTGGGCATTTCCGCGTGGTATGAAACGTGACGGTGCCGCGGGCGAGAATTCCATCGAGTGGACCTCGAAATTCGGCAGTGTCATCGCCGCGGCCTACGACATCTGCACCACGGACGGTTTCAACGAAGCCGGCTTGTCCACCAACCTGCTCTGGTTGGCGGAGTCCGAGTATCCGACTCCCGACACGTCGCGGGCCGGGCTGTCCATCGCGGCATGGGCTCAATATGTTCTCGACAATTTCGATACCGTGCAAAGGGCCGTCGACGCGCTTCGATCCGAGCCGTTCATTCTCGTCACCAGCGGTGTGCCCGGGCAGGATCGACTGGCCACGTTGCACATGTCGATCTCCGACGCGAGCGGCGACAGCGCGATCATCGAGTACGTGGATGGAAATCAGATGATCCACCACAGCCGTGACTATCAGGTGATGACCAATTCTCCGGTGTTCGACAAGCAACTCGCATTGAACGAATACTGGAAACAGATCAACGGGACGGTGATGTTGCCGGGCACCAATCGGGCGTCCGATCGTTTCGCCCGAGCGTCGTTCTACATCGACGCGATTCCGAAGTCCGACGACACCAAGGTCGCGGTGGCCAGTGTGTTCAGCGTGGTGCGGAACGTATCCGTTCCGTTCGGCATTTCCACCCCGGACGAGCCGAATATCTCCTCGACACGCTGGCGGACGGTCGCCGATCACAAGCATCTGCTGTATTTTTTCGAATCTGCATTGACGCCCAACACTTTCTGGGTCGACCTCACGAAGATCGACTTCACGGAGGGCGCGTCTGTTCTCAAGCTAGCCCTGGGCAGCGACGAGTCGAACACGTTCGCCGGGAATGCAACCGAGAACTTCGTTTCCGCTGATCCGTTCCGCTTCCTGGCGGTCGACTGAACCCGTAGTCAACGGTGTGTGATCCGCCGGGTCACACACCGTCACATCGCGAATCATCGGCTCGTCGCCATGCGCGGGTTGGACAGCAATCGAACCGGCGCCGATGTCGGCCGAACGAAGTTGCTCGACGGGACAGGCCGGGTTGCCCCGGCCTGTCCGCGACGGGAACTAACCGACCGACACCAATTCGGGTTCGGGCTTGCTCTCCGCACGCTCGACAATCGCGGCTCCGATCAGCACCGCCAGGCCGGCGAGGGTCACTCCCGCCCCCGTCCAGATCGGCGCGGTGAATCCGAGACCGGCGGCAATGGTGATGCCGCCGAGCCACGCACCGAAGGCGTTACCGACGTTGAACGCGGCAATGTTGGCACTGGAGGCCATGGTCGGCGCTGCCGACGCGTAGTTCATGATTCGTGTCTGCAATCCGGAAGCCGGCGCAAAACCGAAGGCCCCCATCAGGAAGAGGGAGATCACGGTCATCGCCTTACTCTCTGCGGTGGCGGCGAACACTACCAGCACGACGGTCAGAATCGCCAGAGCCCATACCAGCGTTGCAGTCAGCGCGCGGTCGGCGGCTTTGGCCCCGAGGATGTTTCCGACAAACAGTCCCGCGCCGAAGAGGACGAGTAACCATGGAACACTGGTCGCGGCGAAACCGGTGACTTCGGTGAGAGTGAATGCGATGAAAGTGAACGCACCGAACATTCCGCCCCAACCCAGAATCGTGATCACGATGGACAGCCAGACCTGCTTGTTGCGAAATGCACCCAACTCTCCGCGTAACCCGGAGGCGGACCTACCCGCATCCGTGACCGGGACGAGCGCGGCGATGCCGATCAGGGCGATTACGCCGATGCCGGTGATCGCCCAGAACGTGGACCGCCAGCCGAAGTGCTGGCCCAGCAGGGTGCCGAACGGTACGCCGAGAACGTTGGCAATCGTCAGTCCGACGAACATCATCGCGACGGCACTGGCGCGTTTGTTCGGCGCCACCATGCCTGCGGCCACGACCATCCCGATACCGAAGAACGCCCCGTGGCACAGCGCCGCCACGACTCGCCCACCCATCATGACCTCGTACGAGGGCGCGAGTGCTGACATCAGATTTCCGATGATGAACAACACCATGAGTGACAAGAGCACCTTCTTGCGCTCGAATCGCGTCACTGCGGCAGTCAGTAGAATCGCGCCGATTGCCACCGAAATGGCGTATCCCGAGATCAGGTAGCCCGCAACTGCTTCGGTCACCTCGAAATCGGTTGCGACTTCGGGCAGTAGCCCCATAATCACAAATTCGGTCAAACCGATGCCGAACCCTCCCATGGCGAGAGCGATGAGACCCAGTGGCATCTCGATGTTCCTTTCCGAAGTCATGCATAAGCCATTAGAAGGCGTATGCACTATTTGCATACGCGCTATAAATAGTTGCATGCGCTTGCTATATGCGCAAGCTGCTAACCTGGTCGGACGAGATCGACCGAGGAGAATCGCATGGGGATCGCCGACGACGCCGTCGAAATCCGCTCACAGGGATGGCGGACACTCGCCGCGCTGCACGGAGCCCTCGACACCGAACTCGAGCGCGCCCTTCAGCGCGAACACAAGCTGTCCGTCGTGGAATACACAGTTCTCGACGCGCTCGGCCGCCAAAACGGCTGGCACATGCGAATGGCCCAACTGGCCCGCGCCGCCGCACTGAGCAGCAGTGCCACCACTCGTCTGGTCAACCGCCTCGAAGACCGCGATCTACTGACACGAATCCTGTGCGCCGACGACCGCCGTGGCATCTATACCGAACTGACCACCGCCGGCCGAGAGCTTCTCGAAAGCGCACGCCCGACGCACGACGCGACCCTCGAAGCCGCACTTGACCAAGCCTGCAACACACCGGAACTAGCCCCGCTGGTGCGTGCCCTGCACGAACTCCCGGTCAACAGCTGATCATCCGGAGGCGCGGGTGACGTCCGCCACCGAACCCGACCACCAACTGGCCGATTGCTGCGTGCGACCACCATTGACCCGTCCGGTACCTGAGTCTCGATGAAACAGAACGCAACCCGGCGCATTCGCCTCTGCACGCACGCCGACGAGCTCACGAAGGTCCATCACCACATTCTTGCGTGTCAATTGTCCATATTGACCCATTTCCACAGTTGCGCTTGATGATCGACGAATCAGAGCAACTCGACGACCGCCGAGATTTCGAACCCGTCTACCGGCACGAGTAACGGGATACGGACGAGCATTCACATTGACATCACACGAAGACATCCGGTAGGAACGGGACTAGCGGAGCAGTAACCACCGATTCGACAATCCACGGATCCTTACCGGCGACGCCTCAACTGTCCGGAACTCTCGTCGCTGAAGGAACCGCGCCATGCGAATAATTCGATCAGCCACCCGCAGCATTGCGGTCATGGTGACGACGGCCGCGCTACTCACCGGGGGCGTCGCCGGTTCCGGGGCCGACCCTTCAGCGGCACCTCGGGTCGACGACTCGTTGGGTACGCAACTGATAGTGGGCGCTGCCGGGCTGGCACCGGTGCAGGCGCTGCTTCAGATCAGCCGAGAGTTGTTTCCCGACGGCGCCCCGTACCTTCCGTGGACATATCAGCTTCCGCCCGCCCCTGTTCCTCACACACCGGCACACGGAGTCTGCCCCGACGGCGCCGACCAGTGCATCACCGACACGATCATCGAGATGGAACGACGCATCGAGATCATGAAGCGCGACTGCGACGACAACGCCCCGCTGCTTCTGAGCTACCTGCACACCACCAAGGAGGAGCACTCCCTCGCTGCAGCGGGTGACGGATTCGGCGCCGACAAGGCGCATGTCAACGACTGGTCGACGTCGTACGCCCACCTGTATTTCACCGCGTACGACAACTACTACGTGAACGGCAGACCTGATCTCGTTCCCGAATCGTGGAAGCAGAACTTCCGTGCGTCCGACGATCACTCGCTGACCGTATTCGGCAACGTCGCCGCCGCTTACAACGCTCATATCACGCATGATCTGCCGATGGTGATCGCGCAGATGGGCGTCACTGCGCCGGACGGCCACTCCTACAAGCCGGCTCACGAGACGATCAACGCCCTGCTCGCCGAAGCGGAGAAGGGAACCGTCGAGGAGTTGGCTCGCACGTACGGCACCTCGGACCCGGCCCTGCAGGCCGCATTCGACAGCGAGCCCGGCACCGGCTTCACGTTCGGTCAGCTGATTCAGGTTTGGCGTGAATATGCTTGGCGGGCAGCAGAACAGCTCCTCCTCGCGCCGGACGACAACTCTCGCCGGAGCGTCGAACAACAGATCGACCGCACGTCGAACTTCCTCGGAGACGTCGTCCTGCGCCTGTTCGCTCGAACAGACACGGGACCACGGGTCGGCCGCTGTCCTTCCCAGTGAACTGTCCTTCCCAGTGAACTGTCCTTCCCAGTGAACTGTCTGCGCGCCGCGGCTGTTCACCGCTGTCACCACTTCCCCGGATGCAACACCCGGCCTGCGACTTCTGCCGAAACCTTCGCCACGAAGGCGTTCACGTCCACCACGAATCGCCGATTCAGCGACGGAACCAGAACATCCACGACGCCGTCGGCTGCTTCCTTGTCGCCGATCACCACGATGTACGGGTCTCGGTGGGCGCGGGCGGCGTGGATACGACGCCCCAGTGGACCGTCCCGATCCACCGACACGCGGACCGAACGCGCGTTCAGGTCTTTTCGTAGGTCTTCGGCACCAACCAGGTTCCGATCCCCCACAGGGAGAATCGACACCTGGTTGGGCGCCAACCACGGCGGCATCCGACCCTCGAACCTCTCGACGAGCAGTGCGGTCATCCGTTCCATCGACCCGAGGAGGCCACGGTGGATCATGACCGGGCAGGCCTTGGTTCCGTCCTCGGCGGTGAATTCGAGCCCGAACTGCCGGGGCTGGTTGAAATCGAGCTGCACGGTGGAGATGGTTTCCTCGCGCCGATGGGCGTCTCGCACCTGAACATCGATCTTCGGCCCGTAGAACGCCGCTTCCCCCGGCACTTCCACGAACGGGATCGATCGAGCTGCCAACGCCGGTCGCAACCGGTTCTCGGCATCGGACCACTCGTCGTCGGTTCCGAGATATCGACCGCCCGGCCCACGTACCGACAACCGGTACTCGTACTCGGTGATGCCCAGAATCGAGTAGCACCTCTCGATCGCATCAAGGGCGATGACGACCTCGGACTGCACCTGCTCTGCAGTGCAGAAGACATGTGCATCGTCGAGTGCTATCTGCCTGACTCGATTCAATCCGTTCAAGACACCGGACAGTTCGCTGCGAAACATCGAACCCAGTTCTCGTACCCGGAACGGCAATTCCCGATAGCTGCGTCCGCGTGCCGAGAAGATCTGAGCATGATGTGGACAATTGGCCGGTCGTAACAGAAACGATTCACCTCCGACCCACATCTCGGGATACATGTTTTCGGAGAACTTCGACCAGTGCCCGGACTTCTCGAACAGTTCTTTCTTGGCGAGCACCGGGGTATACACCCCGCGGCATCCGGATTCGGCAGCTACTTCGGCAGCGAATTTCTCCAATTCGGACCGGATCACTGCCCCGTCCGGTAGCCACAACGGCAGTCCGGCTCCGACGACGGGAGTGGTGGTGAACAGGTCCAGTTCACGCCCGATTTCACGATGATCGATATTCATGACAGTGCTCCGTTTCGAGAATCACGGGAGCCTGAGCGCGCGGCGGATACAACAATGCCTCGGGCGTCGACTCCCGAGGCGAATGAGGTTCGGTCAGCTGTTGCTAATCGATGCGCCGGAAGTAAACCGGCGTCGTCGCGTAGTGCGCAATACTGACCATGTACAAGAGGTTACATCAACTCGAGAACCGACATACGTATCGATTTGACGGGGCTCTATGCTGACGCAACCGGGAAACACCGAGCACGAACAGGTAACGCCCGTACAGGTCGAGTGTCGGAGATTCGTGTCCGAACATGAAGCTCTCGGATATCAGGAGGATGCTCAACGGTGCCGGACCATTTGCTCGAGCAACTGATCACCATTCCGTTGTTCACCGGAATCATCGGCTACATCACAAACTGGACAGGTGTCCTGATGCTGTTCTCGCCGATCAAGTTTCACGGCGTGCGGGTACCGGGACTGAAATTCCTCTTCCCGTTCCTGCCTCGCCGAGTGCAGGTGATACCCGCCATCACCAGCGACGGCCGATTCGGCTGGCAAGGCATAGTGCCGTCGAGAGCCGAGAAGATGGCATCGATCGCCGTCGACAAGTCATTGGCCAAAGTCGGCAGCATCGCCGACTTCTATCGCGTTCTCGATCCTGACACCATTGCCGAACACCTGGTCACCATCTCCCGTAGCGAAGTGCGCGGCGTCGTCACCAGAATCATGGAGGCCGAGAACCCCCAGCTCTGGTACAACCTACCGAGTTCCGTACGAGAAGCCGTCTTCCGCAAGGTGGAGGACGATCTACCCGCAAGCGTCCGTACCATCACCGATCGAATCGAAGAGAATATCGACGAGTTCATCGACGCCAAGTTGATGGTCATCCGATATCTGTCCTCGCACCCGAAACTCCTCAACGACATCTTTCGGACCATGGGGTCCAAAGAGCTTCGTTTCATGCAGAACTTCGGTTTCTACTTCGGATACCCGATGGGTTTCGTCCTGGTCGCCATACTTCACTTCGTCCCACAGTGGTGGATATTGCCCATCGGCGGAGTCGTCATCGGCTATATCGTCAACTATCTCGGGATCAAGATGATCTTCGAGCCCGTCGAACCCAGCCGCTGGGTTCCCTGGCGGCAAGGCCTGTTTCTCAAACGACGCTCCGAAATCATCACCGGCTATGCCAAGACGCTGGCCGACCATGTGGTGACACTGGAGAACATCGGCACCGAGCTACTCGAAGGCCCCCGATCGGACCGCACTCGCCGCATGCTCGATCAAGTGCTGCGCGAATCGGTCGACGACGCGGCCGGCTGGGCAAGATCCGTCGTGAAGATGACCGTCGGATCGCAAAGCTACAAGCGACTGCCCGCCCTGGCCACGACCGAAGTCCTCGATCTGGTTCCACGGGTATTCGAAGACGCGGAATTCGCCGAAACCCAGTCCGAGAAAATCCGCGTCTTCGTCACCGCACAGATGAACAAACTGTCCGCGGAGGACTTCAGTGAGCTTCTGAGATCCGCGGTCAAGCAAGACGAGTGGCTGTTGTTCGTACACGGGGCCGTACTCGGTTCCTTTGCCGGTTTTCTGCATCTCGCGATATTCGGAGTCTGAGATATGAGTGAGCACGATCATCGAGTACACGTCGTCGACGAAGAGCGGTCGTGGGATACCGCCGATTCCAACGACGAATCCGTGGAGAAAAGACTCATCCGAAGCCTCGTGGGATTGACCGCGACAACGACGATGACGTCGTTGAAGCTGACCGGTTGGGCGTACGGAACGGCCAAGAAGGCGACCCGTCAGATGGCGGCCGTCGCCACCGAAGCCGTCACCGAAGCAGCCGAGGCCGCGGGTCGACAGTCGGACGAGTTGTGGTCGGTGTCATCGAATTCGACTGGAACACGATCGGACAACCCGCGCCTTTCGCGCCGGACGCGACCTACCCGAAAGCAGAGCGCGGAGGCGATGCTCGCCGCCTTGCGCCTGCGAGGCGACCAGCTCCTCGACCGGTCGGCGGACGTGACCGACAGCGACGACCTACATCCGGCCTACGATCGAATTCTCGATGAAATAGCACCGGACGAAGCCCGAATCCTGCGACTGCTCGCGGTGTCCGGCGCTCAGCCGAGTGTGGATGTCAGAACAGCTCGCCCCTTCGGAGTCGGTTCGGAGATGATCGACGAGGGTCTGTCGATGATCGGCGAACTTGCCGGTTGCAGGCATCTCGATCGCACCCGCGCGTATCTGAACAATCTGCACCGACTCGGACTGGTCGCATTCTCGCGGGAGCCTGTCGAGGCGGACAGGTATCAGGTAATCGAGGTTCAACCGGCGGTGATCGACGCGCTGAACCGGGCCGGACGCTCCAACAAGATCGTGCGACGCAGCATTCATCTGACACCGTTCGGGGAAGACTTCAGCCATACCTGCTTCTCGTTGCCCAGTACCTAGGACTCGGCCCTCTCGGCGGCGGACGCGAACCCACTCTCGTGTGCCGCTCACCGGCCGGCGGCAATCGCGGTGGAGGTCCGATCCAGCCAGTGCGATGTCAGGTCTTCAAGGCGGCCGCCGGTTCCAGGCAGTCGACGTCATCGGCTCCGACCCGATGCACCAGCCGGGCATTGACGCAGGGTTGCCGGACCTGGGGCGACAGTATCGCCGCTGCGGTCGGCGACGGGGGCCGTGTCGGCGCGCGACCGCGAGATCGACTGACGAGAATTTTCGCTCCACGCAGCCTCGCGGCGATCAGGCCAATTCCCGATCGCCAGGCCCCGTCCTCACGCCCAGACCGACGTCGAACGACCCTTCTCGTATGCAGCCGTGGAATCGAGTAGATCGACGATCGCCATCAGCTGCGACGCGGTGAGCCGTTCGCCGCTTCCGCTCATCCGCTCGAACATGTCTGCTTCGCGGAACAATTTCTCGACCTCGCGTTGCTTCACACCCGGGTGCGCGGCGTCGATACCGTAGCGCTGCTGTACTTCCGCACCGATACGCCTGGCCGCGTCGTTGGCCAGTTGTGACGAACTCTGCCAACCACAGGCGAGCTGCCAGCTGTCGGCAATTCGAGCGTGGTCGGCAAGCTGCCACCATCGGTCGGTCAACGTAGGACGCAGCCCCGCCTCGGCAGCGGATCTTTCCGCAGTCAGCCGTTGACGCAACTCGCTCGCTTCTCGATACCCACGTTCTTCCGCGTCTTGGATCCGCTGCTCACGGGCGAGGGACGTTCGTTCGGCGAGTCGTGTCGCAACCTCGAGACCCAACCGAAAGCGTCGACTCACCGCGAGGTTCGCTTCGCCGTATCCGCGGGCCTCTGTCATGGTGACCTCCTTCGTGGTCGAGTGAATGCAGCCCTGAGCTGTCCAGGGGTGCACAACATGCGAATCCGAACGAATCTTCGCCAACAGTATTGGAATACAACAGCATTGATCACCGAATAGGAGACTTCACCGAAGCCTGCCGTACGCGAGAAATGTCCGACTTCGACCTTACCTCGACGTGATCTGGACTACGGTTCGGGTGTCGAATCTCGATTCCTTCGACCATATCTCCTGAAATACGATGCCAGAACACCGCACGCACAACAGTCGAAGGTTTGCCAGGAGCAGACAGGCGAAGAACTCGCGTGGAATTATCGGTGGCACCATCCACTCGGCTTCGGAGTCAGGGCACGTCGAACCACCGTGGAGACAGCGGCGTCCTGATGACGGCGCCCGCAATCCGATACCGCATACGACCCCCTGATCGTCGCCGACAGTCGTTCTCTGAGCACATCCTCACACGGCATGGACGAGGAATGCAGCCTCCGAGCAACTACTGAAGAGTAGTCGCTCGAACGACTAGCGCACACCGGACCATATGATGTAAGGAATCAACCGGTAGGGGTCCAGATGGAAGCACATCCACCTACTCTCGGCGAGTTCGTACGATCGCTACGAAAGCACGGACTTCGCGAGAAACGGGGAGGCTTGACGCGTGACGAACTGGCACGCGAGATGCACACCAGTTCTGCATACGTCGCGAAACTCGAATCCGGGCGCGGGAAATCGCCCGGTGTCAGTGTTCTGGATTCCATCGCGAAGGTATTCGCCCTGACGCCGGCCGAAACCCTGCACCTGTACAACTTGGCCAGACAGACACCCACCGAACGCGAAATACATCAGTCACCTGCGACCGATCCCCTCGCCACCGCCCAAGACGCGACCGCGTTGGAGGCCCTCGCTCCGCATGCGGCCGCCTATCTCGACGAACGGTGGAACTTGATCACGTGCAACAGCACGTACGATCACGTGTTTCCCGGTCTGGTAGCTGACGGAAACGTACTGAGGTGGTTCTTCACCGGGCCTACCTCACGCCAAGTCATGGTCGATTGGGAAGCCGAAGCGCAACTGACTGTCGGCTGGTTTCGAGCATTGATGGGTCGGTACTACGACGAGGCCTGGGCTCTGTCGTTGCTGGAGCAGCTGAGTTTGTCCGACGACTTCCTCGACTTCTGGAAGGCAGGCAACGTGACCTTCGGCCGCGAGGATCCGATCATGAGGGTCCGCGATCGCAACTCCGAGCTGGTGACCCACTTCCACGTACAGGTCACCTCGCAACTCAGTGCCAGGAACGAGCCGGTGCAGTTTTTCCTCGGAACTCGGATCGTTTCTGCGGATGCGGGCTAACGCTCCGAAAGAAATGCAGACAGAAGCTCGTTGACCGGTTCCGGATGCGTCAGGTTCGCCCCATGCCCGGCACCGGGCACTTCGACGATTCCCCGAGATCCGGGTAGACCGGCGCTGAGCAATTCCGTTTCCGGCCGGCCGAACGACTGGTCGAGTTCGCCGCGCACGATGACGGCCGGACATGAAATCTCGCCGAGACGAGAGACGACGGAATCGCGTGCGATCAGACACCGGGACGCGGCATCGATCCGGGAACGATCACTGGACAACCACTTCGCGATCCACGGAGCCTGATCTTCCTCGGTGCCACCGATGAGGTTGGGAGCCAAGGATCGCGCTACCGGCTCCAGTGGAGCGTCGCCCATCCAGTACGAGAACAGCCCCTCGTATTCGGCGGCGGCTTCGGCAGTGCAATCCAACGCCGTGGTGCCCATCAACACAAGGGCGTCCACGCGCTCCGGCGCGATCAGCGCGGTTCGAAGTGCGGTGAAGCCACCTTGCGACATTCCTCCGATCACGGCGGAATCGACGCCGGCGCCGTCCATGACGGCCAACAGATCCTGTGCCTGATCCCAGTAGGTGAACTGCCTGGAGTCGGTCGTGGTGGTGGCACCGTGCCCCCGCGAGTCCCACGCGATGATGCGGGCAACCGCCGTCAGCGCCCGCTGGGGAGCGAACATCTCGTTGTCCATCAGGAAACCGTGAGTGAGGACCAGAACCGGACCGTCGCCGCCGGTGTCCGTGTAATTGATCCGGGCGGAGTCCGTTTGTACGAATGGCATGAATGCTCCCCTTGTGTGACGCGCCGATACGTGACCACTCAATCATGTCGACGGCACGGATGTCCTACGGGGAATTCACGACGAGTGCCGGGCTCGCATTCACGTCACACTGGTATCGGACAAACCTCGACCGACGAACAAGGAGCTGCTTCACCGATGGGCGTTGCAACAGTCACATTGAATTCCGGAGCCGAAATTCCGCAACTCGGGCTGGGGGTTTGGCAAGCCACGAACGAGGAGGTCGAAAAGATCGTCGCGTACGCGATCGGAAGTGCCGAGTACCGGCACGTCGACACCGCCGCCGCTATACGGCAACGAGGAGGGGGTCGGACGCGGACTCCGGGCGTCTGGCATACCTCGTGAAGAAGTGTTCGTGACCACCAAACTCCGTAACCAGGATCAAGGCTACAAGCAGTCACTCGCCGCATTCGACACCAGTGTGGACAGGCTCGGGCTCGACTACGTCGACCTGTACCTCATCCATTGGCCACTGCACGATCGTGATCGCATCCTGCGGACCTGGGAGGCCGTCACGCAGATCGCCGAGTCCGGGCGAGCCAAATCCGTCGGCGTCTGCAATTTCGAGCCCCATCACCTGCAATGGCTGATCGACGCAGGTGCCCAGCTTCCTTCCGTCAACCAGGTGGAACTGCACCCGAATCTGCCACAGCACGAGATCCGGGCGTTCTCCGGATCACTCGGAATCGCCGTCGAATCGTGGAGTCCACTCGGCGGCACCGACAATTCCGGCTGGGGGCCTCAGTCCAAACCCAATACCTTGTTGACCGACCCGGTCATATCGACGATTGCCGCCCGACATCGAAAGTCACCCGCGCAGGTATTGATCCGGTGGCATCTGCAGTCCGGACTCGTCGTCATTCCCAAGTCGGTTCGCCCCGAACGTGTACGTCAGAACATCGACGTCTTCGCCTTCGAACTGTCTGCGGGCGACCTGGCAGACATCGCCGGACTCGACAACGGCACTCGGGTCGGGCTGCATCCCGATGTCATGAACTTCGGCTCTCCGGACTGATCGAACGACTCGGAGTGCTCGCGGTGGGAGGGAACCGGTACACCCAGGCCTTCCTCCCACCGCGGACGGTGTGCGGGAAACGTCTTCACGACGAGACCGTGCACGTCGACGCACGTCGACCAGGCGCTTGCTGCCTCGCGCCGGAACTTCAAGGCGATGTCGATCAACTGATCGTCCTGCCCTCGCACCGACTTGCGCTTTCCGGCTCGCGCCAACAGCTCTGCTCGACGCCGGCACCGCCGCAACACAGGCGCGCGGCCTGGACGCCGCGAACTTTCCGGCACCCTGCGTGCTCGCCATCGGCGGTTGTCTCGCCGTCGATACCCACGGCGCCGCCGTGCCTGCCGGGGGTGAAGCCCACATGCCGAGGCAGACCTGCCGACGTCCGTTGCTGCGGAATGGATCAAGAGTCCGATCTCGAAATTCACTCCGCAGGGCCACCGACCATCTCCGTGATGCGCCCCCGCCCCGGTCGGGCCGACGCAATCTTCGTTCGCTCGTTTCGGACGCACGAGCGAGGTCCGAGGGACGGCCGCTGGATTCCCCCTCGCCGATCGAATGCCGAAATCAGCGTCCCGCACCCTCCGCCAGCTGATCGCTACGAATCCAGGTCGCATGAAATCCGGATGGAACTCTTTGCGGTAGAAGAACTCTGGCGATCGGCCCATCGGCAAGATTCTCCGCGTCGAAGATATCGATCTCGCCGCGATCCTCGGCCTCGTCGTTGACGAAGCAGACGAGGTAGCCGTCGGTCTCACTCGTCGATCCGTCGCGGGCGGCGAAGGGCGCCTCCGCCCCCCACCGTCCCTTGCCGAACTTGTGTTCTTCCTTGTTTCCGGTCAGCGAGTCGAATCGCACGAGACCGTCGAAGAGGAGTGTCGGCTCGTTACCGAGACTCATGTTGTACGAGTATCGGTGTGAACGGCCCATGATTCGCGAGTCGATACTCGGGAACTCGATGTTGGCGTCGTCGAGGGCGTACTCCGTCGTTTTTCCGGTACGGAGGTTGAACTTGTAGCGGTACAGCTGCGCATCGAGGCGCATGTACGCGAGCATGTTCGAGAGCGGATGCTCGAACGTGGACTGATGCTGCGGGTTCTTGACACGACATGCGTCCATGATGATCTCGTCGCCCTCTTCCCAGGAGTTGACGACGTGGTAGATGTAGCAGGGCTTCGCTTCGAACCACTTCACGTCCTGTCCGGTTCCGTGACGCGGGATGACGGCGAAGCGGGACTGCAGTTCGCGGTCGTAGAAGATGCGGTACTTACCTGCCCGGCGCGCATCCTGATCCTGGACCAGCGGAAGATCCATGAGCACCGAATAGTTTTCGGTGATCGCGATGTCGTGCGGCAATCGAGGCCCGGGCAAATCCACCTGGGTGACATGGCTCTGGGTGCCGTCCGCGCCGATGATGCCGTAACGCAGATAGTCCATGTCGGGGCCGTAGTCGAACCAGATGAGCTCGCCCGTCTCCTCGTCGACCTTCGGGTGCGCCATCATGTCACCGGCGAAGGTTCCGAGGAAGTCCTGGGCGCCGATGGTATCCAACGACAACGGATCGACCCCGTACGGCGAGCCGCACAGGTACCACGTCGCGAGTACTTGGCCACGGTGATAGATGACGTCGGTGTTGGCGCCGTCCTTGATCCCGAGCCCGTGACCGTTCCCGAAGGGGTTGTCCTTCGGATTCTCCATCAAACCGGTCCAGAGAGATCTACCGGCTTCGGTTTCGCGCTCGAATGCCTCGGTCCGGACATAACGATTGCGGTAGCGAACCTTGCCGTTCTCGAAATGGGCGGCATGGATCATGCCGTCGCCGTCGAACATGTGGTAGCGGCCGGGCGCGGCGAATCGGCGGTTCGGACCGTTGCGGAGGTAGACGCCGTTGAGATCTTTCGGGATCTCGCCGATCACAGTCAGATCGTCGAGCGTCAATTCGTTCTCCACCGGCGCGAATACCCCGAGGAGATAAGGGTTCTCCACACTGTTGTCGACAGGTGCGGCAACAGCGATCGGAGCTCCGGACGCAGGCGATTGGGCTTTCGTCATCGTAGTTTCCTTTCGGGTATTCGTTCATGCGCCGGTAAGGGCTGCTCAGGGCGCAATCACAAGTTGGGTGCATCGAAACAGCGCGATAGTGCGCCCGGTGTCGTCGTGAACGGTTGCATCCCAGATCTGGGTGCGTCGCCCGTGATGAACTCGTGTTGCCGTGGCGCTCACCCGGCCGGAGCGCGCCGTGCCGACGTAGTTGGTCTTGATCTCGACTGTCGTGTAGGAGGCGCCCTCGGGAAGCGCGAGTCTGGTTCCGATCCCGCACGCGGTATCTGCCAACGTGACCACACTCGCAGCGTGCAGGTATCCGTTGGGTGCGAGCAGTTCTTCCCGAACTGTCAACTCCGCGAGCACAGTCCGGTCGTCGGCTTCGAGAACCCGCATTCCGAGCAAGCCCGGCAACCGACCTTCCAGCATCGTGTTCAGCTCGTCCACGAGCGGGCGATCCTTACCGGTCGGGGTCGCTTTGGGCCCGGCAACCGGGGGTGTACTGCGGCTCATCGTTCAGCCGTTCTGCGTGATCTCGACGCGCAGTTCTCGGCGCTGCAGTTTTCCGACCGGGTTGCGCGGCAGATGATCGCGGGTGACCAGCTTCTCGGGAAGCTTGAACGAGGCGACGTCCTTTTCTCGGAGGAACCCCACCAGCTCGCCCAGTGAGACGGTGGCGTCGGTCGCCGGAACAACTATGGCACAGCACTTCTCGCCGAGAACCTCGTCGTCGTAACCGACTACCGCGACGTCGGAGACGGCAGGATGCTCGATCAAGAGCCCTTCGATCTCGGCTGGTGCGATGTTCATCCCGCCTCGAATGATGATTTCCTTGCTGCGGTCGACGAATTTCAAATACTCGCCCGATTCACCACACAGCTCGAACACGTCACCGCTGCAGAGGTATCCGTCGTCGTCGAAGGGGCTCGCCTGCGCAGTTCCGTCCAGGTACCCGGCGAACACCGTCGGCCCTGCGAGCCTGAGTTCACCACGTCCGCCGATTTCGGTGACGACCTCGCCGGTCACGACGTCGACCAGACGCACCGACGTTCGTCCCGCGACCGGGGTCGCCCAGGCTTTCCCGGTCGCACCGTAGTTCGGCAGGTACTCGGCCCGGATCATGGGGTCCGGGGTATCCGACGGCGCTCCGAGCAGACAGACGCCCTCGTTCGACCCGAAGAAGTTGAGCACCTCGATACCGCGATCGTTCTGCCAGTCCCGCACCACGCTCGGAGGCAGCGGGGCACCACCTGATCCCACGGTCCGCAAGGTGGTCAGGTCGAAGGACGACAGAAGCCCCGGATTCTGCAGCAGCATTCCGAGAATCGCCGGCGGCATGCTGCTGTGCGTGACCCCGTGCCGCTGAATCTGGTCGAGATAGACGGGCAAGTCGAGCGGATGATGCTGAACCAGATGGGACCCGCTCAACAACCACGGAAGGAGCGAGGTCGCGAATCCCGCCATGTTCACCATCGGGAACGGGCCGAGCATGACCGAGTCCGACTGCGTTCCGAGCCCGTCCTGGGCAACCTGACCGATCGCCAACCAGTCACCGTGGCACCGGGGAACGCCCTTCGGGGCAGCTTCGGTGCCACTGGTCCAGCAGATCGTGATGCAGTCGTTGACAGTTCGTTCGATGGATCGGTAGGAACGCCGAACCGACTCGACCTGATCGCCGGACGGTGCCACCGCGTCCAAGGGGATTCCGGCAGGCTCGTCGGTTGATCCGAACGTGAAGACGGACCGCAGTGAATCGGACTTCTCGATCAAGCCGAGAGCTTCCTCGTGCGGGGTCCGCTCGTGCAGTCTCGTCGACGTGATCACGGCAACCGCTTGGGAGGATTCCACGATCCGGCTCAGCTCGTGGGTTCGATACGACGCGGGCATGGGGGCCGCGATCGCTCCGAGTCGCCACAGCGCGAAGTAGGTCGCGGTCAACGCAACGGAGTTGGGCAGCAGGACCGCAACCCACATCACCTGGCCGAACTCCGTTGATAGAGAGGGTTGTTGCGATCTCGTCGACGTTCGTGTCGAGTTCCTGCCAGGTGTACGACACGGGCGCGATTGCCGCGATCTCCGACAGATTCTTCGGGTCGGTCACAGCGGATGCGCCCCCATGCGCCCCGACGTTGCGGTCGAAGAGATCCACAAGGGTTTCGCGACGCCACCATCCGCGCTCGAGATTGTCCTGTACGCGCGCTTCGGGGTGACAGCCGCGCAGGTGGTTGACTGGCGAGGAGTCCATAGGTTTCCCAGCTTTCGTTTCCGTGGATGGCGGGGGGAATACAGCGCTCATCGAAGGCGCCTGACGACGACGGCAGCACCGAGGCCCAGTGCCGCCGGAACGGTGATCAGCGCGTACTCACCGTCCACTCGGCGCAGCTGGTCGAGTGCGTTGACCAGGAGCAGGCCACCGCCCGCGCCGAGCGGGTGACCGGTAGCCATCGCCCCACCGAGTGGATTGACTTTCGCAGGATCGAGGTCGAATTCGCGAATCATCAACAACACCGAGGCCGCAAACGATTCGTTGGCTTCGATCACGTCGAGTTGGCCGGCGGTGATCCCGGCGTTGGCGAGGGCCCGTTTCGCTGCGATCACCGGCGCGGTCAGCAGCGGCGAGCGGACAGCGGCCTGGGCGACGCCGATCACCTCGGCGATCGGCGCGTGGCCTGTCAGGGCCGATGCCGCGCCCGAACCGAGTACGGCGAGTGCTGCTCCGTCGGACATTCCGGGGGCGGTGGCGGCAGTGTGCAATCCGACCTCGGGAAGCGACGCGTCCGGAAGTCTGGTCGCGACTCGTTCCCACGACGGGTCCTCACCGAAGAGCGGCTTCAGCTCGGCCAGCGAGTCGACTCCGACATCTGCGCGTGGACCCTCGTCCGCCACCAGTACGTTGTCCTCTCCGATTCGGATCGGAACGATGGAATCAGAGGGCGGCGCCGCAAGTGCTCGTCGATGCGAGGTGACCGCAGCCTGGTCGAGTTCGGCTCTGGTGAAACCGTAGTGCGCAGCCGTGAGATCAGCTGAGACGCCGATGTTCACGAAGCCCGTGCGATCTGCGAGTTCCCGATCGAATGCGAACGACGGCTTGTCCGACATCATCGGCACCCGCGACATCGATTCGACGCCGCCGGTCACCACGACGTCCGCGATACCGGAAGCGATCTTGGCTGCTCCCGCCTCGACGGCATCGAGACCCGAGCAGCACAAGCGTGAGATCACGCCGCCGGGAACGGCATCGGGCCAGCCTGCCCACAGTGCTGCGGCGCGAGCGACGTTTCCGCCCTGATCGCCCACAGCGGTACTCGTACCGATCAGAATGTCACCGACCGATTCAGGGTCCAGGCCGCGTGCGTGAATCGCGGTGAGTAGCCGGCCGAGAAGATCGTAGGCTGGAACCTCGGCGAGTGTTCCACCCTGCTTGCGGACGCGGGCTTTCGGGGATCGAACGGCGTCGTAGATGTATACGCCGGAAGTGAACTGGGACATGCTGATTACCCCTCTACCTGACGGCGGTCCTGAACGATACGGAATCTGCCGGCGATGAACGACTCGTCGGTCAGTGTGGCGTTGCCGGCGGGATTGAGCCCGGTGACGTGATAGTCGCTGTATGCGGCGGCGTACTGCATGGGCATGGACGAGACGAGATTGGCCGACAGGGACGCTCCCGCATCGGCGTAGGCGTCGGAAATGTCGTCGATCGCAGCGTCGTCGGTGCAGTACAGGTACGAGCTGATGGCGCCGTGGGCTCGCACGCTCGCGGTGGCGTGCTCGACTGCCGAGTCGCGGTCGGCGCAGTCGATGACAAATGCGACGGGACCGAATTCTTCGCCTTCGGGAAGGCTGTCGCCTCGGCGTGGATCGACCCGGATCACCAGTGGGGTCACGGCGCGAGCGTGCAGGTACTCCGGGTGCTCGTACGCAACCGGGCGGCGAACCAGGGTGCCGTTCGCCTCGGCGCGGGCAGTCAGGGCCGAGAGCGAGTCGCGCGTGTTTTCCGACTGCAGCGCACCGCACACCGCGGCAGCTCGACGCGGCGTTGCCGCAAGGTCGTCGATCGCCGTGACGAGAGCCGCCACGACGTCGTCGCGCGAGACGATCCCGTTGTCGGTCTGTACTCCACGATCGGGAATGTAGATGTTCTGCGGTGTCGTGCACATCTGTCCGCTGAACAGGGACAGGCCACCAGCCAGCGTCCGCAGAGTCGCGGCCAGATCGTGCACCGAGTCGAGGACGACCGTGTTGACCCCGGCCGTTTCGGTGAACACCAGTGCGTTACCCGAGTTCTGCTCGAGCCACGTTCCGAACGTCTGGCTGCCCGTGAAGTCGACGATGCGGGTCTGCGGATCGGTCGCCAACCGGGCCGCGATCGGTGCATCGACGGTGTCGACGACGAGCTGGACTGCGTCCGCCGGTAGACCGGCATCGACCAGGACGTCGCGAATCACGCTGACTGCCAAGGCCGTCGCGAGAACTGATCGGGGGTGCGGTTTGACCAGTACCGGATTGCCGGTCGCGAGATTCGCCAGGATGGCCGGGTACGCGTTCCAAGCGGGGAACGACGCACAGGCGACGACGAGTGCCGTTCCCAGCGGGCGGGCCCGATAACGCTTGTTCAATGTCACCGGAGTTTTGCCGAATCTCTGTTGCCAGGTGACGGTTTCGGGTGCCCGGTCCAGTACTGCCCAGGCCATCGCCACCGCTTCCAGGCCGCGATCGAGCGCATTGGTGCCGCTACCGCTGCACGCCATGTTGAGGCTCTGACCGGTGGTATGTGAGGTGACTGCCGCGAATTCCTGCCCACGCTGGTGGATTCGGCGCAAGGACTCGAGGCACACCCCCACCCGCGCCCTGGCACCGGCGTCTCGCAGTGCTACCGCGACTTCGGCCGCGCCTGCCAGAGCTTCGTCCACCGTCGGGGCACCGTAGGTGACGTTCAGCGACTTGCCGGTGTAGGGAGAGACCTCGTCGGCGGTTATCGCCGCCGACCACGCCGCCGAAAGATCGAGCGTGGCACCGTCGTATACACCGACCAGTTCTTCGGCATCGCCGGCCGTCGGAGTTTCGATCGGGGTGAATCCGGTCCATGCAAGGCGAGTCCGGTTGGCTTCGACTGCGCCGTGGAGCAGATCGAGATGTGTTTCGAAGAACATGAGCACTCGTTCCTGTCGACGGAATCCGACTAGTTGAGCAACTTCGGCGGGCCGACTCGGAACGATCTCGTTCATTCACACCACAACCAGTTACTACTATTACTGAAGTCAATCAAGAGACTACCTGTATGTCAATATCCGATCGCGGTGCGAACTGCTTCACTTCCTCGACCGGCTGACGCGGCCGGCCGACACGCGCAGACGACCGACGTTCGCTCGACCCGGTAACCGGAACCTCGATACGTAGCCGACGAACAGGTGCCGGAGCAGCGCCACCGAACTCGGGCGGGGCTGTCCCGACGCCGCCGGCACTACACCTCGACAACGACGGCGATGCCCTGCCCGACCCCGATGCAGGCAGACGCGATCCCGATGCCGCCGCCCAGTCGCCGTAGATGACGCATGCAGTCGATCACGACACGAGCAGCCGAGGCACCGAGCGGATGCCCCAGCGCGATGGCACCACCGAACGGGTTGACTCGATCGGTGGTCATGCCCGGCAGTTCGCGCAGGCAGGACAGAACGACCGCGGCGAAAGCCTCGTTCAGCTCCAGCACGCGAACATCGGACAGACTTCGACCGGCCCGATCCAAAGCCTTCGCGATCGCACCGACCGGGGCGATCGCGAACTGATCGGGCGAGACGCCGACCACTGCGGAGGCCAGCACTCGACCCAGCGGCTCGACATCCAGATCGGCGGCAACCGCTCCGCTCGCGACGAGGGCGGCAACGGCACCGTCGCTGATCGGTGACGAGTTACCCGCAGTGACACTTCCGCCCGACGAAAACGCGGGTCGCAGCCCCGCAAGTGTCGCGGCGTCTGCGGCGCGAATCGGCTCGTCACGTTCGAGCCCCACATGTGGCGAGACGAATCCGTCGTGCACTCCGTCCGCCCATGCCTGTGCGGCGAGCTCGTGCGATCGTAATGCCCATTCGTCCTGTTCGAGGCGACCGATTCCACGCTGTTCGGCCACCAATTCGGCGGAGCGACCGAGTGACTCGACCCACGGCGCCGGAAACCTCGGATTCGTCATGCGCCAGCCGACGGTAGTGGGCACCAGATCCAGCGTCCGGGGAAAAGCCGACTCCACCGGGGGAAGGACGTACGGCGCCCTGCTCATACTTTCCGAACCGCCGGCGACGACCACGTCGGCATCCCCGGCCGCCACCAGTCGATTCGCGGACAAGATCGCTTCTGCTCCCGATCCGCACAACCGATTGACCGTGACGCCGGGAATCGCGTGGGGCAGCCCCGCGAGAAGCAGTGCCATTCGGGCCGCGTTGCGGTTGTCCTCACCTGCACCGTTCGCGTTTCCCCAGACCACGTCACCGATCCGGTCGACGTCGAGGCCCTGATGCCTGGCGACGAGGTCGGCGATCGGCATCGCAGCGAGATCGTCCGCGCGTATGTGCGACAGCGCACCTCTGGCCGAGCCGAACGGAGTCCTCACCGCATCGAGCACCCACGGGGTGCGGGGGTCCGTGGCAGAACGGTTCACAGCGGTCTCCTTCGTTCGGCCGGCACCGAAGTGTTGCCAAAATCGGCCCCGGCGTTGTCTACTTCAATAAGTGTAGCGAATTGGAGGAGTTGGATTCATATGTCGATCGCCAACGTAGTGCGCACCGCGGCCGCGAGCTTCGGTGCCGAGGTTGCAGTGGAGGACGGCACACGTTCCCTGACGTTCCTCGAACTGTCCGAACGGGTACACCGACTCGCAACGGGGTTTGTCACCGCAGGTGTCCTTCCAGGCGCGGTCGTACTCGTCCTACTTCCGAACTCGGTTGCATCGGTGGAGGTCGACCTCGCACTGACGATCGGTGGCTACATCCGGGTGGCACTCAACCCCCGCGTCGGCGAACGGGACTGGGTCAGAATCGCTCAGGACTGCGATCCGGCCGCCATCGTCTACGACCCACACGTCGAGGGAGCGGAGGACTTCGCGGTGCGATCGTCGACAGCGACACTCGTCAGCACACAGCACACCGATCGAGCTCGACACACCCTCGACGCTCTCGTCGACGGTGCGCCGTCGAACCCGACAATTCCGGAGCTCGATCCGAGTTCACTCTGTGCACTTCACTATTCGTCGGGTACCACCGGAATTCCGAAGGGAGCACAGCGAACCCACGCGAACCGACTTTTCTCGCTCCGGGCCATGAGCGATCACGTCTTGTCCGGCACACTGGACGGGCGCGAACCCGCCGTGTTCGTTCACGCCGGCCCCGTCATCCACACGAGCGGACTGTTCGTCCTCCCCTTCCTCGAAGCCGGCGGACGGCAGGTGCTCCTCGACCACCCACGGCCGGCCGATGTCGTCGCGGCCATCGCCGAGCACGGCGGGACACACACCGCCCTCGTACCGACGGTCATCGCCAAACTGCTCGAACTCGGTGACGACGAGCTGAAACCCTTGCAGGCGCTGCGGATGCTCGCCTACGCAGGCGCACCCATGCCGGTGGAGCACATCCGCCACGCCTACCGAAGGATCACACCGAACCTCGTTCAGTACTACGGGATGGTCGAAGCCATCCCCCCGCTGACCGTCCTAGGCGTCGCCGATCATCGCCGCGGAGTCGATACCGATCCGAATGTACTGAGCTCGGTAGGGACACCGTGCACCGGCGTCCTGATCGAATTCCGTGACGGCGACCAGGCAATCCCCGACGGCGATATCGGCGAACTCGTGGTCAGTGGCCCGGCCGTCAGCCCCGGCTACCACAACGCCGATACCCGCACGGATCTGGGCAAGAGCCACGTCGACGGACACCTCTTCTCCGGTGACCTCGGACTGCGGGCGCCGGACGGTTTCGTCCATCTGACCGGACGCAGCAAGGACATGATCATCACCGGGGGCTACAACGTGTACCCCCGCGAGGTGGAGGAAGAGATCTCGGCGATTGCCGGCGTGAAAGACGTTGTAGTCGTGGGGCTACCGGACACTCTCTGGGGTCAACGCATCGTCGCGGCATACACGATCGACAGCACCACCGCGATCGATCGAGAACACGTCGTCACCGAAAGCCGGCGCCGCTTACCTGACTACAAGCGCCCGAAATCCGTGTACGAAGTCGACGCCCTGCCGTTGACACCACTGGGCAAAGTCGACCGAACCCGCGCAACCGAGATTCTTCGGAATCTCACCTCGGATCGAGCCGAACGACCCGGCAGTTCCGCATCTCACCCAACGACTTCGAACAGGAACCTGCCGTGAACAATCCGTTTTCCACTTCCCTCCGTATTCCCGTCGTCGCCGCGCCGATGTTTCTGGTCTCGGGTCCGGACCTCGTCGTCGCAGCCTGCCGATCCGGCGTAGTCGGTTCGTTCCCCACCCAGAACTGCCGAACCACCGAAGACCTCGACACCTGGATGGGCACGATCACCGACGGCCTTCGCGTTACGGGCCGGCCGCAGTTCACCCCCGCGCCGTGGGCAGCCAACCTCGTAACCCACAGCAGCAACGCACGTTTGGCCGACGATCTACGTCTGGTTTCCGAATACAAGCCCGAGATCGTGATCACCGCACTGGGCTCGCCCCGCCCGGTCATGGATATCGTGAAGGGATACGGCGGCACCGTGATCGCCGACGTGGTCGACCTCAAGCTTGCACACAAGGCAGCCGACGCCGGTGTGGACGGCATGGCCTGTGTGTCCGCAGGCGCAGGCGGACACACAGGCCACCTGTCCCCCTTCGCCTTCACCTCGGCGGTGCGGGACTTCTTCGACGGAATGATCGTCATCGGTGGCGGTATCACCGACGGCTACGGGGTTGCAGGTGCAGTCGTCGCCGGTGCCGATCTGGTGTACATGGGAACTCGGTTCCTCGCCGCACAGGAAAGCCTGGCGGAGCCGCGCTACAAGCAGATGATCGTCGACAACGGCCCCGACGATCTGGTGATCAGCTCCGCGATCACCGGCACCCCCGCCTCGTGGCTCAAGCCCAGCATCGTCGCCTGTGGCCTCGACCCCGACAACCTGCAACCGCCGTCGGAGGCGAAGAACTACACGGCAGGCAGCACAGCCATCAAACGGTGGAAGGACGTGTGGGCGGCCGGCCAAGGTTTGCAGACCATCCGGGCGATCGAACCGGTGAGCGCGATCGTCGATCAGATCTCGGCCGAATACGACGCTGCACTGCAACGAATTCCGACCCTCTGACGCGAATCGACCCGAGTCGAGCACTGCGACCGTCAGTCGAGCACTGCGACCCGACCCGTACGGCGCCGCCGCTGATACGGCATCCAGGCGTTTCCTCGCCTGTCACCAACCAATGAAAGGCAATGACATGCCGTACAAGGTAATCCAGTGGGGAACCGGATCCGTCGGTCGAACCGCGCTCCGACGCGTCATCGACGATCCTGATTTCGAACTGGTGGGCGTGTACGTGACGTCCGAACAGAAGAACGGCCTCGATGCCGGAACGATCGCCAAACGCCCGCCGACGGGGGTGATCGCCACGAACGTCATCGAGGAGATCCTGGCGCTGGAGGCGGACGCCGTCATCCACACGTCTCTGCTCTCGGTCCCCTACGACGAGCAGAACCAGACGGTCGCCCGAATCCTCGCCAGCGGGAAAAATCTGATCTCCACCAACGGTTTCTACCGGCCGCGCATTCACTCCGAGGACTACTGGCGGCCACTCGAAGCTGCCGCGCTGGCGGGCGGATCCACATTGGCAGGGTCCGGTCTCAATCCCGGTTTCATCGCCGAGCGCATCGCGTTGCTCGCATCGGGGCTGATGGCGAGCCTGGACCAAATTCGCTGCACCGAATTCTTCGACGCGTCCCTTTCCCCCTCCCGAGGACTTCTCGAGAACGTCATGGGATTCGGTACCGAACCCGAGAAATCCGATCTCACCAAAGGGGCGCTCGCCGAGGTATACAACACCTACTACGCCGAGACGCTCCACTTCGTCGCGGAATCAATCGGTACGACAGTGGACCGGATCGAACCGCTCCACGAGGTCGTCCTGGCACCCCACGACATCGAACTCGCCGCAATGACGATCCCGCAAGGCACCGTCGCCGCGACGACATGGCGGTGGAAGGGCCACTTCGCGTCCGGCTCGACCATGATCCACGAGATACTCTGGACGTCCTCGACCGACCTTCACCCGGGCTTGGAAGAAGGCGGACACTGGCGCGTCGAACTCGACGGAAGGCCGAATGTCCGGCTGACGCTGGACCTCAGTGACCCTGATCCGGGCGCTCCGATGTCCCGGCCCGGGATGGACGCAACGGCATCCGTACTCCTCGGCCTACTGCCCTCGGTGGTCGAGGCAGCTCCCGGATTCTACGACTTGCCGACGATTACCCCCTTCCGGTCAGGACGCAATCTGTAGTGACGTCCCGGTATCGACCGTCAGGGCTGGTGCGCTGACGGTCGACTGCCCGGATCAGAAAGTCTCATCTCACTGATTTACTACCATTGATGAAGCATAATTGATGTCAAAAAGGCCCGAATCAGCACAGCCGTCAGACCAGCGCAGCGGCATCAGGATCGACGCGTGTCGGACCGGCAGCGTGCGAACGCTCAGTATTCGAAGGCTATCGACGTCCGGTCGAGAACGGTGTCACACCCACGGCAGCTCAACGTCGGTTCCAGCCACGCACCGCAATCGTGATGCCGCAGTCGTGGCCCCAGCAGCTCCGGTGGAACGTCCGGGTGCGCAGTCTGCGTCCACGCCAACAAGAATGCGAAGATCGGAAACAGCGCCCGCCCACGCGGGGTCAGAGCGTACTCCCGTCCGCCTTCGATGCGGGTGAGGATCTTCGCTTCACACAGCCGGGTCAGTCTCTCCGTCAGCGTGGTCGGTGAAATTCGCAGAACCGACTGGAACTCTCCGAATCGACGAACGCCCGAGAGTGACAAGCCGGTGACCATGGCGCTCCATCGATCACCGATCGCCTCCATGACCTCGGTGAATTGCAAGTCGGCGCGGCTCAACGCCGGCGAGCTACGAGTTGATCGTCGCCTACTTCCGCCCGTAGCCGTCACGAGCAGGTCCGGATTCACCTCCAACCGGGCATCTTGCGTCCTGACCTTGCTCCGACAGTGGCCGCACACCATCTCCGGCGGCCCACGACGACCACAGTCGACATGCACCATTTCGGGTTGCAAAAGCCCGTCGACCGACCACTCCCGCTGCCAGGTCCAGACACTGACGAGGAACTCCCACGTCGCCAGACCGAGCCCCGTCAGGACGTAGTCGTGCCGGTCGTAGCCACCCAACTGGGGGCGTCTTTCCATCAGCCCGGACTCGGTGAGCGCGACCAACCGCGCCGACAGAACAGCAGGCGGAGCGCCGGTGCGATCGATCCATTCCCCGAAACGGTGGATGCGGTCGACGAACGCATCCCGCAGTATCGCGACCGTGAGGCGATCCCCCAGAAGGTCGATCGTCGTCGCGATCGGACTGGGCTGCGCATCGGAGCGCACAAGGTCAGCCACCCGCCACCTACCTCCACAGCCGTCCACGTGTGAGAACCTGTTCGATGCCAGGCCTCCCCAACAATAGCGACCCCCATTGCGTTGACACACCCCGGCAGTCGTACTTCAATAAATGTAGCTCATGATGGTATTGAAGCGATCGCCCGATCAGCACACCGGCGGCCGGCGAGAAGACGAGAGCAGTCCACCGGCTCACGTCGATCGCCACACAACCGTCACAGGCCGTCCGCTGCCTTGTCGTCATCGGACGAACAACCGGCCTCGAGGGTCGGGAAACCGAAAGGCAAACGCTCAGTGAATAATTCCGAAGGAATTTCATCTAACGCAACCACGCACGTGTCCCGGACCGATCGGATGGTCGGGAAGGTCGGCAGCAATGTGGCGGGCGTACTGTCCTCGTTCGAGCTGAGCACCTCGGAACCGGACGTATTCCATGCTCCCAGTATCGCCGGCATGCCTCGAATGTTCGGCGGGCAGATCGTCGCGCAGACACTGCTCGCGGCACGTCGTACCGTTCCGGCAGCCGCCGACGGCCAGTCACTACACACGTACTTTCTCCGTCAGGGCGACGCGCAACGTCCGGTCGAGCTCGTGGTCACGCGCCTGCGTGAAGGCCGAACTCAGACGTGCAGAAGCATCAGCGCAGTCCAAGGCGATCGTGTGCTGGCAGTGACCAACATGCTGTTCACCTCCGGAGTAAGCGAAGAGATCGGTCATCGGACATCGATGCCTGCTGCGCCGGATCCACTGTCACTGCCCACATTCGGCGCGTGGCGAGAGCACATCAGCTCGACCGATCCGGACTGGTTGGCAACCGACGCAATCGATGTTCGTGTCGTCCCGGGAACACCCGGAGAAGAAACAAGCTTGGTGTGGATGCGCTGCAAGTCCACGCTGCCCGACGACCCAGGCATACATCAAGCCATGCTGGTGTACATGTCCGACATCACCACATTATCCGGTGCCCTCGTTCCGCACGGTGTGCCGATCGGTCACAACTCCAACGGGATCCGAACCTGGTCGGGCCTGTCGGTGGACCACACCATGTGGTTCCATCATTCGGCACGCGCAGACGAGTGGCTGCTTTTCGTGCAGCATTGTCCGGCAAGCGCCTCCGGGCGCGCCTTGATCCAGGTGAACGTCTTCACCGAAGACGGGCGTCTTCCGATGTCGATCGCGCAGCAGGCGCTGTTCGCTCGACAGGACAACTCGTGACTCCGCACTCGTCTGCGGCAGGACTGTGCGAGGTAGGTCTGTGTGCGCCAGGGCTGTGCGCACCGGATACGGCACCGGATGACCATCGAAAGAGAAGCAGCACAAACACACTGAACGGACGAATCGCCGGTTGGACATCTCGGTAATTCGATGTGCCCGGAATCTTCTGCTCAGTCTCGCTTTTGCTGCCTACGAGCAACATCCTGTTTACCGTGGGAACACCTCCACGACTCACAGGTCCAGCACTATTTCGTTCAGGCATCGGATTACGCTTCGATCCACGGATCATCTCGCCGATCAACGAGATTGCAGATACACGGAGACAGGCCAGATGAGAAAACACACGTTGCCCGTCGCGTTCGGCCTCGCCGTAGGAGCGACGTTGGTGGCTCCGGCACTGTCCGGGGCGGCGCCGGACAACGACAATTGGTGCCCACCCGGTGCAGTGTTCGCAGTCGGTGGGACGTGGGACCCAACCGGGCAGACCACCCAGCCGGTGACGAGCAGGTACGCGGCACAGGGCTACACGGTGAATCCGGTGACCTATCCGGCCAGCTTCTGGCCATTGGGCGATCAGACCTACGACGCCAGCGTCGCGGCCGGAGTTCAGTCGCTGCGAGGCGACGTAGAGGCCTTCCACACGAGTTGCCCGTCCAGCCGAATAGTCGTCACGGGATACTCCCAAGGCGCTCGCATTGCCGGCGACGTTCTCGACAGCCTCGCCCATGACGAGTTCGTCCCCTCGTCGCAAGTGACGGGAATTCTCTATTCGGACCCCAGAAATTCCAGTGGTGGCATCGAAACCGTGGTGCCGAACCTGATTCCCGGCGCCACCATGACGGGCCCTCGAGACGGATTCGGGGATATCCCCGTACACGAGGTCTGCATCGAGGGCGACGGCATCTGCAACATGCCGAACCCTCTCGATGCACCCTCTGTTTTCGTGGACTCCGTCTTCGGGTACTTCACCAAACACAACACGTATCAGCCGGTGATGACCGAGTCGACACCACCACCACCTCTTTCCGTGGTAATCGATTCCCCCGCTTCACGATTACCTCTCCCTGATGTCGCGACCGCGGTGATCGACCGAGTGGTGGAAAATCTGACTCCCTACGTGCGGGCCGCCGTCAGCGCGGGTCTGGGCCGAGGCAATTAGCACAGCCTGATTCACGGTCGATGCGACAGTAAGCCGAGACGACTACACAGGCGAGCTGCCCCCTCCTGGCCTCGAATACCGTCGACCAGTACGTCCAGCGGCGCAGCTGCCACGACGGTCAGCCGAACATTTCTGTCGTACAGAACATCGACGACATTGCCGAATCTACGCAGGGCGAACTCGGGCACATTTCTCAACACAGGGACCCCGAGGATCACCCATGCGTCGTAGGCATCCGCCAATTCCAGGTAGTCGGAAGCGGATGTAGGTGCAGAACACAGCATTTCGAAGTCGAATTGGATCTCACGGTCCCGAATCGCCGCGCATGTCAGCTGTCGTCGACCGACAGTGAGAACTATTCTTTCCTCCGGCCCAACCGCTGCCGATTTCTCGTCGACCAGGAATCGGCCGGATGCGAATCGTCCGTCTGTCGGTCCCGCACTACCGGAAAGGCGGTAGTCGATCGATCCACCCAACTCGATCACGTCGAGACTCTCCTCGATCAGAGCGATCGAGGGGAGGAACTTGTCGTGGAAAAGCGGGTTGGGCAATAGATCGGACGGCGGAACGTTCGACGTGACGACGAGGGTCACTTTTCTCCGAATTATCGCATCGAGGACCCGGGACAGCAGTATCGCGTCGGCGACGTCGTCGACATGGAATTCGTCGAAACACAGGACGTCGATCTCGTCAACGGCCTGGTCCACAGCCGACGACATCGAGCCGATCCGGTGCGCGGCTCGATGAAGGTCGACGAAGAACTGATGAAAGTGCTTTCGCTGCTTCGCTTTGCAGACTGCGTCGTAGAACTGATCCATCAGCATCGACTTGCCACGACCGACGCTCCCCCACAGATAGATGCCGCCACCGACAGTTCCCGAGCCACCGTCGACCCGCGAACGAAGCTCCGTCAGTGCCGACTGCGCCGCGATTTGCCAGCCGTCCAGAAACATGAGACTCCTCTACATTTGTAGAGCCAAGGCTAGAATGTCTCCGACGACACGGTCAATGTGAGCCGCACTACGCGAAGGGAAGCATCGATGGGCCAGGCAGAGCGCCGCACCCTGATCAGTCGGACTGCAGTGTCGATCATCGCCCGACACGGCACGAAGGCCCTCACACATCGAGCAGTCGACCGGGAACTCGGGCTACCGAACGGATCGACGTCCTACTACTTCCGAACACGCGATGCCCTGATCGAAGCGACAGCCCTGTTCATCGTCGACCGCTCCCGATCGACGTACGACCTCTTGGCCGACACCCACTCGGACATCGCCGGTCTCACAGCCGCGTATCTCGACGATCTGCTCTCGAACCGCAGTGACGAGTTGACTGCCCGGTACGCGCTGCTGTTGGAGACACGCGAGAATGCGATTCTGCACAGCCTTCTCGTCAAGTGCCTCTTCTCGACCGATAAAGCGCGCGCCCTCTTCCCGGACCGAAATCTCGACGAAAACAACACCCCTGCAGAAGATTTCGTCAGCCTTCTCGAAGGACTGATATTCGATCGCAGCATCGGAGCGCGCAGTGCCGGCGATGCCACGGACAACATTCGCGACCTCCGCGTACCCATCCAGGCGTATCTCGACGGCATACACCGAGACGCCGGCAGCTCCCCGGAATGAACAGCACTGCGCAGATCGCAGCCGTCCGGTACGGTGACCTACGTCGACGCATGCAGATCGAGGAGGTGAGTTCCATTACCGCTCCGTCAGTAACGGTGCTCCCGGTCGCCATTCCTGTGGTCTAGTCGACGAGAGCGCCTGCACCGTATCACCGGAAAGGCAAACTCGTGTCTGCTCGACAACACACCGAAGTACGCTATCGGGCAGTTGTCGCCGCCCTCCGTGCCGCTGGTTGCGTCTTCGCCGAAGACGAAGCCGGCCTGTTGATGCACGCCGCACCCGACCCGTCGGATCTCGATGCCCTTCTCGCGCGGCGAGTCTGCGGCGAACCACTGGAGTTGATTCTCGGTTGGGCGGAGTTCTGCGGAATCCGCATTCACGTGGAATCAGGAGTGTTCGTTCCTCGACGGCGCACCGAACATCTCGCCCGTCAAGCCTGTACATACCTGCACGCAGGCTCCATCATGCTCGAACTATGCTGCGGCACCGGAGCAATCGGCGCATTCGCACAATCTACAGTCGACGGCATCGAACTGTACGCCGTTGACGTGGACCCCGCAGCGGTGCATTGCGCGCGACGAAACCTCCGGCCCGACAGCCGGGTGTTGGTCGGTGATCTCTACGACCCGCTGCCGCCAAGCCTTCGCGGGCGTATCGACGTCATAGTCGCCAACGCGCCGTACGTACCGAGCGGCTCCATCAGGCTACTGCCGCCTGAAGCCCGCCTTCACGAACCGCGCGCCGCACTCGACGGCGGAGTCGACGGCACCTCGATCCAACGTCGGGTGGCTGCCGCAGCCTCACAGTGGTTGGCACCCGGCGGCCACCTGCTGGTGGAGACCAGTTCGCAACAACGTAGACACACCCTTCGGTCACTCGTCGACGGCGGATTATCCGCGCATTCGACGTATCTCGCGGACACCGAATCGACCGTCGCCGTCGGAGTCAAACCCGCCGTGAAAAATTCTTCGCGGTCTCGGTCGGAGGCGCCTCACACCGAAGCTGGGCTCCCCTAGCCGGGAAGATCATGGTCCTGACCACGATCAGGGGCACCGCCAGACATGCCCTCGACCGCAGTGATTCGGCCGTCACCGGCGTGGGCGGGACATGTGTCGCCGACTGGAGCCGCACCGGCTACTTCGTGGAGTTCGACGACGATCACCTTCAGCTCAATCCGACTGTCCCCCAAGACGTTGGCGCCGACGATGCGTTGCAGTGGAATAGATCCGTTCCTGACGTCCACCTGTCGCAGCACAAATGCACGACAGGTGGACGGGGACCGGGTTGGCTCGCCCTGATGGACTACGGTGCAGGTCACCGAGGCCGGATCGGCCGGAGATCGCGGGCCGGCAAGTGGTGGGGAAAGCTCGTCAGCCCGTTTCCCCCACTGTCAGCGACTGACCGCCTTCTGATAGCGGTGCAGAGCAAGCGGAACGAAGACCACGAGTATCGCGCCAGTCCACAGGACAGATGCCAACACCGGATGTTGCAAGGGCCAGGCATCCGGTACCGTCATGGCCGGGTTGGTGTTACCGAACAATTCACGCGTTGCCTGGGTGACCGCCGAGACCGGATTCCACTCCGCGATCACTTTGAGCACCGCCGGAAAGTTGGTGGTCTCGACGAATGTGTTCGCAATGAACGACAGCGGGAAGATCACGATGAAACTGGCGTTGTTGAAAACTTCCGGCGTCCGAATCCACAAGCCCACAACCGCCATCATCCACGACAAGGCGTAGGCGAAGAACAACAACAGCACGTATCCGGCCAACGCTTCGAGTGGACTGGAGTGAATCCGCCACCCGACCAGCAGCCCGGTCAGCGACATGACGACGAGACTGATCACGTTGATCAGGACATCACTCGAGGTACGCCCGACCAACACCGCCGACGGAGCCATCGGGAGCGACCGGAATCTGTCGATGATTCCTTTCTGCAGGTCCTCGACCATACCCAGGCCCGTCCAGGTGGCACCGAAGATCACCGTTTGAGCGAAAATTCCGGCGATCAGAAACTCGCGATACGAGGTTCCCGGTATCGAGATGGCACTGCCGAAAACGTAGGCGAACAGCAACACGAACATGATCGGCGACAAGATCGTGAACGCCAGCAGATCCGGCACGCGCTTGATCTTGATCACGTTGCGCCGGGCAACGGTCAGACCGTCACCGATCACCATCTGCACGCTCATTGTCCGTCCTCCAGTTCGACCTGGTGCCCGGTGAGCGTGAGGAACACGTCGTCCATTGTCGGCCGTCGTAGCCCGACGTCGAACACCGCTATGCCTCGATCCGACAGTCGACCCAGCGCGGTCACGAGCGCATCCGTGCCTCCGTCGACCGGAACGGTGATGCGACGGATGTTCTCCTGTATCCGTATCTCGCCCACTGCGAGTGAACTCAACTCGGTCGAGACCGCGTCCAGGTCCCCGACGTCCTGCACACTCAATTCGATACGTTCGCCGCCGACCCTGGCCTTCAACTCGTCGGACGTGCCCCGGGCGATGACCGTCCCTCGGTCGACTACCGCGATCTGATCCGCCAGACGCTCCGCTTCCTCCATGTACTGCGTGGTGAGCAGCAGGGTGGTGCCCTGGGCAACCAGGTCTTCGATGACATCCCACAGTCCGAGCCGCGCGCGGGGATCGAGACCAGTGGTCGGCTCGTCGAGAAAGAGTACCTGTGGCCTTGCCACCAACGCACCTGCCAGATCGAGACGACGACGCATACCGCCGGAATAGCCTTTCACCGGACGATCACCTGCTTCGACCAGATCGAACTGCTCGAGCAACTCTCGAGCTCGACCCCTACTTGCTTTGGCGCCCAAGTGATACAGACGTCCGACCATGTCCAGGTTCTCGTAGCCGGTCAGGTACTCGTCCACAGCCGCGTACTGTCCGGAAGCTCCGATCTTGGATCTCAATACCCGCGCATCCTCGACCACATTCAGGCCGGCAACCGTCGCGCGCCCTTCGTCCGGAACCAGAAGAGTCGTGAAAATCCTTACCGTGGTGGTCTTTCCCGCACCGTTCGGACCGAGGAGAGCCATCACGGAACCCTCTGCCACCCTGATGTCCACTCCGTCGAGAGCAGTGACATCGCCGTACCTCTTGACAAGCCCTTCAGCCACTATCGCATCGGTCATGAATACTCCCCATTGAAGGTCACGCTCCAGTGTGAGGCAATTGTTTCCAGGATTCCAGGTATTTTGTCAGCTCCGCACCGTTCCCGTGTTCACCGACCACGAGATTTCGAACCCGACCACACCGGATCCGAATGCTTCTTCTCCGTATTTTCGTCCCGGCGACGCCGAAGGCATGAGGGGCTCGTCGAGGAAGGTGCGCTGCCGTTCTCGGGTTCGCTCGCGCCGAAATCGACCGGCACCTACAAATCGAGCACCAGCGTCGCGGTCCGAGCGCGCGAGACGCACAACATCATGGAACTGTTCTGCCGCCGCTCGTCCTCGGTGAGTACGGAATCGAGGTGATCGACCTCGCCTTCGAGCACCGTGGTCTCACAACTCGCACAGGTGCCTTCTCGGCAAGATGCTTCGACTACGATCCCGGCCAACTCCACAGCGGCCAGGATCGACTGATCCGCCTCCACTCGCACGGTCACCCCCGAACCCGCCAACCGCACGTCGAACGCGGTCTCCGATGACGACGCGTCACCGACCGGGCGGGGAGCGAACCGCTCGACGTGCAATCGGACGCCGACCGCGGCGCACTCGGCCTCCACCGCCGCCGACAACGGCTCCGGACCACAGCAGTACACCTGGGCACCGTCAGGGCCACCGGCGACAATCTGCGCGATCGGCAACAAACCGGAATCCTGCTGGGAGACGACGCTCACCAGACTCGCATACGGGGCCAACTCGTCCAGAAAAGCCATCGACGACGTGGTTCTGCCGCCGTAGTACAACCTCCACGGCGAACCAGCGCTCTGCGCCGCCTCGATCATCGGCAGAATCGGCGTGATCCCGATACCGCCGGCGACGAAGATATAGGATTCACTTCGGATCAGCGGAAAATTGTTGCGCGGCAGCGATACACGGAGAGTCGATCCGATCCGGGCCGTGCGGTGTAGATAGTCCGAACCGCCACGACCATGCGGTTGAAGGAGCACCGCGATACGCCAACTGTCCGCGGTCGAGGGATCGCCGCACAAGGAGTACTGTCGGACCTCGCCATCGAGGACCGCGACGTCGATGTGCGCGCCAGGGGCCCACCGAGGCAATTCCCCGGCGTCAGGCAGGGCTAGTGTCAACGAAACCACACCGTCGGCCTCGTCGTGTCGATCGACCACGATCGTGGGAAAAAGTCCGTCGTCGCAGAACATCACCACTCCTCACTCGTTGCGGTCCAGCGTCGTCGGGAGTGGGACCGGTTGCACGGCGAAAGCTCCGATCAACTGGACCTATCGGCGTTGGCTATCGCGAGAGCGAGCAGCTCACCGCCCCGCAACACTTGGCCCGTCGAAGAGTGATACCACCACACGAAAGCGACTACGATTTCATGACTGTTCTCGAATCAACCACGCCGGAATCGACCGACAGCCTGGTCGCACGGACCTCCGAATTCATTCGTGAGTACGTCATTCCGATCGAACGTGACGTGATCGTCGACGGCCGCATCGTCGACGACAAGTTACGCCTCGAGCTGCAGCGCGAAGCCAAGAGCGTCGGCGTGTTCGGGCCACTGTCCCCCCGCCGCTACGGTGGCCTCGGTCTCGACACTCGTGCGCAGGCGCGGGTTCTCGAGGCTGCCGGCGCCAGCCTGCTCGGGCCGTTGTCGATGAATTGTTGGGCACCGGACGACGGCAACATTCATCTGTTGGAGCACGCTGCAACGGATGCTCAGAAGATACGCTACCTAGCTCCGTTGGCGGCCGGAGACATTCGCTCCTCCATAGCCATGACGGAACCCGGCCCCGGGGCCGGCTCCGATCCGTCGATGCTCCGCACCACGGCGGTTCGCTCGGAATCCGGCTGGACGATCAACGGCTCCAAACACTTCACCACCGGCGCCGAGGGCGCCGCGTTCACCATCTGCGTTGCGGTAACCGAGGACGGGCCCACGATGTTCCTGGTGGACCAGGACAATCCAGGACTGCATATCGGTCGACGAATGCCGACACTCGACCACAGCGTGCCTGGTGGTCACTGCGAGGTGGAGTTCGTCGACTGCGCGGTACCGAGCGACGCCGTGCTGGGTGAACCTGGCCTCGGAATGCAGTACGCCCAAGTCAGACTCGCACCGTCGCGGTTGGTGTTCTGTATGAACTGGCTGGGTCTGGCCGTTCGCGCACACCACATGGCGGCCGAACACATCAACAATCGAACCGCGTTCGGAGTACCGATCGCCGAGCACGGTATGGCGCAGGGTCTGGTGGCGGACAATGCAATCGACATCGCTGCGGCGCGTGGTGTGATCCGCACCGCCGCTGAATCCATCGACGAGTTCGGTGCCGCGTCCTCGGCCGCCAGGCACGATGCCTCGATCGCCAAGACGTTCGTGTCCGAGGCAGTGTGGCGGGTACTGGACCGTGCCGTGCAGCTACACGGTGGCCTCGGTGTCTGTGAAGATCATCTGGTTGCCCGTTTCCTCGTCGAGGCCAGGGCTTTTCGTATCTACGAGGGGCCATCCGAGGTTCTGCGCTGGTCCATCGCCAGACGAGTTCTCCGAGCGCATCCCTAGCACCCGGCACACATCGACCTTCCCGTTACCATCGACTACTTCGGAGGATCAGACATGACCACGAACATCACCGGCAGCCTGACCGGGTTCGCCGCTGTTTACGGCCCGATCGACTCGATCGAACCGGACTACGAACATCTTCGCACTGTCTCGAATTCGATGGTGCCCTTCGGAAATCACGTCGGAACCTCCATCACCGAGATCGGGCCGGACCGTGCGGTAGTGGAGATACCGGCACAACCTCACGTCCTCAACCACATGAGCACCGTGCATGCCGGTGCACTCTTCACCGCCGCCGACATCGCCGGTGCGGCCGCGTTCGTCGGTGCCGCGGCAACTCGCCTCGGCACCGTGACCCAGCTCGTCCTCCGGGCGGCAACGGCGTCGTATCGCAAACCTGCCATCGGCCGGATTCGGGCGGTAGCTCGCGTCGATCAACACGAATTGCACGACATTCTCACCGTCGATCGAGATGCACGCTTCGAATTATCGGGAAAGGCACTACTTCTCGACGACAACGATGTCGTGGTAGCGAAGTTCACCTTCGACTACGTGTGCGACGTTGCCGCCGACACCACAGCTCGCGTGTAGAGGCCGGCCATGACCTCGGATTCCCCGACGAAACCGCCCTCGGAGTTCATCCTCCTCGAGCCCGTGATCGTCACCACCGTCGACGATGCGCAGTTCACCTTGCGTGTTCTTCCGGCAGCAGAGCCCGACGCACCGGTCGTGCTGGTGTTGCCCGCCATGGTCATGAAGGCGAAACACTATCTTCCACTGGCCAAAGCGCTGAACAGAGAGAATCTTTCGGTGGTGACCACCGACCTCCGGTCACAGGGTGAGAGCCTCCCGGCCTTGCGCGAGGGAAAGAACTTCGGCTACCGCGAGATGATCGAATCAGATCTGCCCTCGATCATCGAAGCTGTGCAGCGTCGTTTCCCGGGAGCACGAATCCATCTGTTCGGACACAGCCTCGGGGGGCAACTGGCGCTCCTCTTCGCCGCTGCCCACACCGACACCGTTGCAAGCGTCACCGTCATAGGCACCGGCACGGTGTACTGGCGCGCATTCGGGCCGCGGCGATGGCTGGAGGCCCTCGTCGACATTCAGTGGATCGGCCTGATCTCACGAGTCAAAGGCTACTGGCCGGGCGGGGTGCTCATCCCGGGCGCCATGGCGGGCGGCGTCATGGTGGATTGGTCGATGCATTCGCTGACGAGCCGTTACCGGCCGAAGGGGTCGGACACACCGTACGATCGTCTGCTCGCCCGGATGACACTTCCGGTCCTCGCCATCTCGCTCGAGGACGACCGTCTCGGCCCCAAGTCGAATGTGGACTTCCTGACTCGCCGAATGCCCGCCGCGCAGGTGACCCGTTGGCACATCGGCGACGATTCCCCGGTGATCCATCGCGACCACTTCGAGTGGTTGAAAGACGCCGCGGAGATCGCGGTATCGGTATCGGCGTGGATAAGATCAGCCGTTCCCCCCACCTGATCCCCCACCGGACGTCGGTGCGGCCATCGAATCTTCCGATCCCCGACAACGCGGCGACTATCGTCCCAGTTCGCTTCGCCGCTGCCGAGACCGACTGCATCGGAGCCGACACCGCTGTTCACTCACCGGTCACGCAGAGATGCTGCCATTCGGTGATACACAAACGAGGAGACGTGGATGTCACGAATACAATTGGAGCGAGTGTCGAAGCAATTCGGCTCTGCCACTGCGGTGCACGATGTGAATCTCGATATCGCCGACGGCGAGTTCATGGTGCTGCTCGGACCGAGTGGTTGTGGGAAGTCGACACTCCTTCGTATGATCGCCGGACTGGAGTCCCCGTCCGCCGGGCGGATCAGTATCGGCGACCTCGACATCACTCACACCCCTCCTCGTGCACGAGACGTGGCGATGGTCTTCCAGAGCTACGCCCTCTATCCGCATTTGAACGTCGGTAAGAACATCGGATTTCCGCTCCGCGCTCGCAAGATGGCTAAATCGGATATCCGCAGCCGGGTAGCACATGTCGCCGAACTCCTCGGGTTGCAGGAACTACTCGACAGGCGTCCGGCCGCCCTGTCCGGCGGTCAGCGTCAACGCGTCGCGCTGGCGCGGGCAATGGTACGCGAGCCAGGAGTCTTCCTGATGGACGAACCTCTGTCCAACCTCGATGCGAAGTTACGCAGCGCCACCCGGACCGAGCTGATCGCGCTACACCGCAGACTGGGCACGACCTTCGTCTACGTGACACACGATCAGGTCGAGGCAATGACGATGTCCACGCGAATTGCGCTCCTGGACAACGGAACGATCGCCCAGGTGGGTACACCTACCGAACTCTACGATGCACCACGATCTACCTTTGTGGCCTCTTTTCTCGGTGCGCCGCCGATGAACCTGCTCGACGCCGAGATCGTGGTCCGGGGCGGCGAACTCCACGCCGTCGCCGACGGTGTGAACCTCTTCCTCGGGTTGCGGGCCGACACCGAGGGAAATGAACGACCTGTCACCGTGGGAATCCGGCCCGAGCGAATTCGCGCACTGACGAACTCCGAGACGAACCCGCGAAGTGGAACGGCGCAGCGCCACGGCCGGCTACGGGCAACCGTCACCGGCATCGAGAATCTGGGAAGCGAAGAGGTCGTCCATGTTCGGGTCGGTGCCGCGACACTGTGCCTGCGCACTCCTCGCCCGACGCCACTGCGCGTCGGGGTGCAGACTCCACTCGTCGTGGACTCCCGCGACGTTCATCTGTTCGACCACGAGTCCGGGAAGCGGTTGACATGGGCCGCATCCCCTTCCACTCGCTCGATCGGTCATGACGCGGCGCTGTCTGCTTCCTGAGTGACGATCCGAAGTTTTCTGCCAGCACAATCATTCGAGCAATCAGGAGAGAGCATCGTGAAACAAACCCAGCGCCGGACGCGCCGGCGACATCGCACCGTATCCCTGGCCGCCCTCGCTGTCGCCGCGACGCTACTGACCGCGTGCGGCGGTCTGGGCAGCACGTCAGCCGAGACCACCGCTCCCGACGCCGCCCCCGTGCCCGAACTGAGCGCGGACCAGAAGGTGTCCATCGTGTTCGAGAGTTACAACTACGGCCTCGCCGGCGCGTGGACGGATACCTTCAACTCGTTGATAGACGAGTTCAGAGCACTCCATCCCAATATCACTGTCACAGCACAGAAGCCGCAGGGCAACAGTCCCAACCCTGCCACCGACACGATCTCGAGCATCCAGAGTCAGACTGTTGCGGGCGCACCACCGGACGTCGCCCAACTCGGCTTCAGTGACCTCGATTTCACCATCCACCAGTTGGGCGCGAAGTCACTCGACGGCCTCTTCGGAAAAGACGCCGTCCAGGCGAACTTCGACGGCGCTACATACCCCTACGCACCCACGGCTCGCACACTGGCCGATTGGGACGGCACCACATACGGGGTGCCGTTCGTGTTCTCGACACCTGTCTTCTACTACAACGCTTCGCTGTTCGAGCAGGCCGGTCTCGATCCTGCGGATCCGCCCACGACCTGGAGTGAGGTGGCCGACGATGCTGCGGCGATAGCGTCGAAAACCGGTAAGGGTGGTGTCTATCTCGACTGTCTCACCAAGTCCGCCAAGGACTGGTGCTTCCAAAGCCTCGTCAGGTCCGACGGCGGCCGGGTCATCTCCGAGGACCGTAAGACCTTGACCTTCGCCGACCCGCCGGCGGTGGAAGCTACTGCCATGGCCCAAAAACTGGTCGAGAGCGGTTCGACACCGAAGCTGAGTCAGCAACAGGGCTACGAGGCATTCGCGCGCGGTGATCTGGGAATGATCCTCGAGACAAGCGCTATTCAAGGAACTTTCACCAAGGGAGCCAAGGATTCGTGGGATCTGCGCGCCGCGAAGATGCCCACTTTCGACGCCAAGGCCGCCGTTCCGACCAATTCCGGCGCTTCATTGTTCGTGTTCGCGTCCGATGCCGCCAAACAACGCGCTTCCTGGGAACTCGTCAAGTTCCTCACCAGCGAGCGAGCCTACACCGAGATCTCACAAGGCATCGGGTATCTCCCTCTCCGAACCGGACTGGTCGACGATCCGGCCGGTTTGAAGGACTGGGCAGCCAAAAGTCCTCTGCTCGCACCGAATCTGCAGCAGCTTGCCACCATGGAACCGTGGATATCCATGCCGGGTAACAGCTACCTGCAAATTCGGGATTCGATGATGGATGCCGTCGAGGCCATTGTTTACCAGGGCGCCGATCCACGGTCCACACTCGAGGCCGCCCAGAAGCAGGCCACTGCGCTTCTGCCAGTCCGATGATCGAGCCCGCGGTAACCATCGCCCATCTGACCGACACCCATATCCGCGGTGACGACGAGCTGGTCCACGGACAGGTGAATACCCTCGAGAACCTGCGCTCGGTACTCGACCGACTGGTCGCGTCCGGTCAACGAATCGACTCCATCGTGCTCTCCGGCGATCTCAGTGACGACGGTTCCCCACTGTCGTACCGCAGGTTACGGGCCGCCGTCGATCCGGTAGCCCGCGAGCTCGACGCGCACGTCATCTGCGCTGTCGGAAATCACGACGACCGTGACGCGATGTACACCGAGATGTTCGACGCCGGTCCTGCCGACGACTCCGGCCGCGGCCCGTACGACGCCGTTCACCATGTCCGGGGACTACGGATCGTGGTATTGGACAGCACCACCCCCGGTAGACACGACGGCAGGCTCGAAGCCGACCAATTGGCATGGCTGGCCGACGAGCTCTCACGACCCAACGAGCTGGGTACGGTGCTGATTCAGCACCATCCGCCCATCCCGTCCCCGGTCGCAACTGTCGACTACCTCAAGCTCGCCACCGCAGAACACCTGGAAGCAGTGCTACTGCACTCCGACGTGCGGATGATTCTGTGTGGGCACGCGCATCACACGGGCGCCGGTGCCATTGCCGGAATTCCGGTGTGGGTGGGTCCCGCCATGTCGTATCGAGTGGATCCGGTGGCACCGGTCGGACGGCACCGGGGGGTGACCGGCTACGGGTTCAGCCGAATCGATCTGATCGGCTCGTCGATCGTTGCCACCGCAGTCGAGGACACCGTTTCCGTTCCGGTGTACGACCAGCCGCAACAGGACGTGCTCGACAAGCTTCACGCGCTGTCACTGGGGACCGGATGAGGCGAACCCGATGCTGGTGACGTCAGAGGCTTCGCTCGGGGCTGAACCAGTGGTGACCTCCGAGACGCTTGTCACCGCTGCCCGACCGTCCGTGGCGAGGCGGTCGGGCAGCGCGGTGATCCCGTATCTCTACCTGGCTCCGGCTCTCGTTCTGCTCGTCGTGTGGACCTACCGGCCGCTGATACAGGCAGCGCAACTTTCCGTCTACTCGTGGAATCTCCTTCCGACTACCCCGATGGTGCCGGTCGGGGCCGACAACTACCAACGCTTGATCGAATTACCCGAGGTCGGCGATTCGATCTGGCGCACAGTTGTTCTGATACTGGGTCTACTGCCGTTCTCGCTGGTCCTTCCGGTCGTGGTGGCATTCGCCACCCGCGCTGTGCGGGGACCGGCGCGAGCGCTCTACCAAGCCGTCATCTTCGCCCCGTTCCTGGTGGCGCCTGTCGCGAGTGCTGCGGTATGGCAGTGGCTACTCGATCCAGGCGCCGGGATTGTCAACCGAGTGCTCGGCACCGACGTCAACTGGATTCACGAACCATCCACGGCTCCCTGGGTTGTCACGATCATCACCGGTTGGCACTTCATGGGATTCGCAGTCCTGGTGGTCTCCGCCGGTATGGCCGGTATCAGCAACGACTACGCCGATGCCGCTGCTGTGGACGGCGCGAGCAGGTCGCAGATCGACAGGTGGATCACGCTCCCTCTGTTGTCGCCCACCCTGGTGTTCCTCGGGCTCATGACGGTTCTACTGAGCGCCCAGTGGACCTTTCCCTTGATCGACACACTGACCCAGGGGGGACCGTCACAGTCCACCACCAATATCTATTACCTACTGTGGGACTACGGTTTTCACAGCTTCGATGCCGGCCTCGGCGCGGCTGCAGGGATCATGCTCTTCATCGGCTTCGGTGCGGTTGCCGGAATCCTGATCTGGCTCTCCGAGAGGATCTCATTTCATGACGACTAGCATCGACCCGACCGACACGGGTTCGACATCTCCGGGCTCGGCTCGGGTTCGCGGACACCTGAGCCTCATCGCCATCGCCGTAGTGTGTGGATTCCCGCTGTACTGGCTGGTTGCGACGTCGCTACGTCGTCCGCAAGACGTCAGTTCCCTCGCCCCGTTTCCGTGGCCGATGTCGGTCGAGAACTATGTGGATGCCGCCGACAAGGTCGACCTGGTTCGGTTGCTGAGCAACACATTCGCAGTGGCAGCGATCTCGGCGTCCGGCCAGCTGTTGGTGGCGTTGCTCGCTTCGTACGCCTTCGCGATGTTCACCTTCAAGTTCAAGGGTCTGTTGTATCTGGCCTTCGTCGGAACCTGGCTGGTCCCATTTCAGGTAACGATGCTGCCCAACTACGTCCTGTTGTACAAGCTCGGATTGATCAACAATCTGGCCGGGGTGATCGTGCCTACCCTGTGCTCCGCGTTGGGAGTGTTGATGATGCGTCAACATATGACGAGTTTTCCCAAAGAGCTGGTGGCGGCGGCTAAAATGGACGGTCGCTCGTCCTGGTCCATACTGTGGACCGTGGTGGTGCCGAACCTGAGACCAGCGCTGGCCGCCCTCACCATCTTGCTGTTCGTCAATTCGTGGAACGAGTATTTCTGGCCCGCGGTGGTACTCCAACGCAGCAACTCGGTGGTGCAACTGGGGCTGCGAAGTTTCATGGGCAGCGAAGGCAACGACTGGGGGCCGATGATGGCAGTAGCCGGACTTGCCTGCCTGCCGGTGTTCGTCCTCTACGCGGTCCTGCAAAAACATATCGTCAATGCCTTCGTCCGCTCCGGGCTGAAGTAGGCCCGGAGCGGTATCGGCTCGGCCCGGATCTACAGCGTGTCCGGACTGCTCGGGGCCGGAAGGAAGAAGGGATACAGGGACGGTCCACCGTCCGGTAGCTCGATGGCGGCACCGATTCGTTCGCCACCGAGTCGCTCCCACAGCCGCAGACTACGCAGGCTCGAGGCTTCGCCGTAGGCCCCGATCTGCTCGCGGTGTCGGAGCGCGCGAAGCGCCCCGGTGAGCGAGCGACGGATACCGTCTCCGCGAGCGTGTGGTCGGACGGCGGCGTACAGAACGTGAAAGTGAGGCGGCAACCCCACCGGGTGGTGATCGTCCAAGGCCGCCATCAGAGTTCGTACACGATCACCACTGGGTCCGGTCTGCGACGACAGCAGGTCCAGGAATTCCTCGTTCTCGGACGCGTCGGCTTCCTCTCCCACGCCCGACCAGACGAGTACGGCCCGGTAGTCGGCGGACATGGCCACCAGCCCGCCGTGGTCGAGCAGAAACCGAGTTGTCAGGCGAAAGAAGGCACCGAGGTACCGTTCGCGATCATCGGTACCGGATGGTATCGCCCACGCCATGACCGGATCGTCGTGGAAAGCTGCGGTCAGAGTTGCCGACACGGCGTCCAGGTCGGGACTGGCCGTGACACGAACAGCGTGTGCGGGTTCGTCGGTTGTGGTCATCACGAAAACTCCTGTGTCATACGGTTTGTCGAACATCTGACAATAAATGTGCAGCCGTGACGGCTGCGACGGCTCGCTCCACGTCCTCGGCCGTGGTCTGCCAATTGCATACGGACAACCGCAGCGCGGCTCGTCCACGCCAACGGGTAGGACTCGCCCACGCGGTCTCGCCGCGGTGCAGTGCGTCGACGACCCGCTCGAGGTGCTCGGATTCGGATACACCCTCGCGCGCTCGAAATGTCAGCAGAACCTGATTGAGAACCACGTCGTTGAGAATCTCGATTCCGTCGACGCGAGCAAGGTCCGCGGCCATAGCTCGGGCGAACGCACAACTGCGATCTATCAGATCTGCGACGCCCGCGGCGCCGAGATGGCGCAGTGTGGCCCACAGGACCAGGCTGCGCGCACGTCGTGACATGTCCGGCGTGAAGTCGACCGGATCTCGACTGCCGCCGGTCGCCGGGGTGAGGTACTCGGCACTGGTACGCATTGCGGCGCGATGGGCGTCGGGACGTGCGCAGAGCACGATCCCGCAGTCGTAGGGGACATTCAACCATTTGTGCGCGTCGGTCGCCCAGGAATCGGCGCGAGCCAGGCCCGCGACCTGGTGTCGCACGGAAGGACCCGCAGCAGCCCACATGCCGAAGGCTGCATCGAGATGAACCCAGCCTTCACGCGCACGGGCGGCATCGCAGATCGCGTCGACGGGATCGACCGCCCCGGTGTCGACGTTGCCGACCTGACCGCAGACGATCAGTGGACCGGACGACGCCACCAATTCTCGATCGAGAGCGTGCAGCGACATCCGACCCTGATTGTCGGTGTCGACGACTCGGATCTGACCAGCCATACCGAGCAGTCGAATTGCCCGGAACACGGTGGCGTGGCAACCTGCGCTGACCAGAATCCGCGGTTCCGGAGCGCCGAAGAGCCCGCGACGCTCCACGTCCCACCCTCGATCGGCCAGAACACTGTGCCTCGCCGCCGCCAACCCGGTGAGGTTCGCCATTGCACAACCGGTCGTCACACCGACCGAGGTGTCGGAGGCGAGCCCGAAGAGTTCGATCAGCCACTGTGCGACAACTTCTTCCACCACCGACGCGGTCGGACTGGTGGCGTACAGCGCGCCGCACTGGTCCCACAGCGAGGTGAGCCATTCGGTGGCGACAGCCACCGGATAAGCTCCGCCCATCACGAATCCGAGAAAAGTCGGTGCGCCGGAATGCAGTAAGCCGGGTTCGCCCAGTGTCACGAGTTCGTCCAGCACCGACGCGGCGGCGACACCCGCATCGGGCAGACGCCGTTCGAACCCGAGCCGCAACGAATCCCGTTCGGCGACAGGACCCGTCCGGTCCGTGCGAGCATCAAGCAGATAGGTGGCACTGTAATCGGACACAGAGTTCAGTAACCGAGCCGACTCTCGACGATCGTCCTCGCGGGTCATGAGCGGCCGGCGCGTGCCGGAATGTAATGCGTCGCTTCGGATGGCAGCCGCACCCCGGCTGCCCGCAGCTGCGCGATCCTCGTCAAGTACGCGGCTCCGATCATCATGTGCTGTGCGACGTCCGCGACTCGCCGGCCGGCGGGATCCGCGAGCGCGGTACCCGCCGTCCAACCGTTGAATGCGCCGATAGCCGGTCCGCACCAGATCTGGTAGTCGGTCACCCGCTCGGCATCGCCCCGAATGCTCCACCCCGACGACAACCCGAGGTACCAGCGGAAGACCAATGCCATCTTTCGTTTCGGGTCGGCTTCTGCACCTCGTAGTTGGGCCGGATCTCGTTCCCCGAAGTACGAGGTGCACTCATTCCATATCGAGTCGAGTTCTCGTCCCATGATCGTCGATTCCAACTCGACGCGATCACGCGGTGGTATCGAGTCCAGCCCGTCGTATTCTCGATACATCTCGTACAGGCGCTGGGCTCTGGCGGCGAACATCGTGCCGCGCCGCAACACCTGAACCTGCACTCCGAGTTCGAACATGTCCGAGGACGGTGCCATGGTGCAGTCGGCTACACCGGCTGTGGCGAGGAGCGCTTTGGTGGCGACGGATTGGTCCGCCTCGACGGTCGCCTGGTTGATGGAACCGGTCACCACATAGGCGGCGCCCATCGCAAAGGCCGCCGCCGCTGCTGCGGGAGTTCCGATACCGCCCGCCGCCCCTATCCGTACTTCACCGAGTGCAGGCAGTTCACGGTGAACGCGATCGCGGGCGGAAACAAGTTCCGGAAAAAGTACGGTCATCGGTCGTCGGTCGGTGTGGCCGCCGGAGTCCGCTTCGGCAGTGATGTCGTCTGCCATCGGTATCTGTTCGCTCCATCGTGCTTGATCGGCGGTGACGTCCCCGCGTGCGACCAGCGCTGCGACGATCGCACGCGGAGCGGGGCGGAGAAACAACTCCGCGACCTCGACACGAGAAACCTTGGCAATCAGCCGATGTCCGCGCACAGTCCGACCCGCGGCATCGAGTGAAAGCCCGGACAATCTGTAGCGAACCACCTCGTGACTCAAACCCATGAACGCCGACGCTTCTACACAGCGAACTCCGTGCCGCAAACAGGCATCCACGATCGCCCGCTCCAGGGCTGGCTCGGTCGGACTGTGGATGAGGTTGCAGGCAAACGGTGTATCGCCGAGGTTTGCGGAGAGCGCAGCGAGCGCCGAATCGATCTTGCTCGCAACGATACCGGCGGCGCCGTACGTGGCCAGGTAGCCTGCTCGCGCCATGGCCGTCACAAGGTCCGGTGACGAGATGCCGTTGGCCATCGCACCAGCCGCGTACGCGTACCCGATGCCGTGAAAGGCAGTGAATCTACTGTCACCCAACGATTGTGGAGACAGGGGTCCGACCGCTGCGAGCACTTCACGGCTACCGGCGACAGATTCGAGCGAGGTGAGTCCGATACCGATCGAATCCCGTATCACCCAACACGGACGATCCAGATCGAGGAGCACACCCCGGACGCTCGAAGCCGTGCGGGCCAACTCGGGCGCCACCGGTGCGGTGGTCTCGACAGTCATGCGAGGGCTTTCCTTTCGACGAGTTCGACAGATATGTCACACAATTCGTAGATTCGTAGTCCCGGCTTCCACAACGACGCGTCAGCGACGACGATCACACCGCCCGAAGACGTCGTGACCGATTTGATGTGAACTTCCACCTCGCACGTGACGTCGGAAGGCAGAAATTGACCGCGATATTTCCAGGTGAACGGGATTCCCGGTGGAATCACGAAGACCGGGTCGAGAAACTCGGCCGCGGTTCCGGTGTCGATGATCCATTCTTGCATCGCCTGGATCACCGTCTCGACGCCGAGCGACCCCGGGATCACCGGATCGAGATGAAAGTGCCGGGCGAAGAACCAGTCCTGTGGATCGATGCGGCGAATGCTGTGCAGACAGCCGTGGCCGAAATGCCCGCCGCCGTCCACCACGTCTATCCAGTCGAGTAGAGCCAACTTCCCTCGCGAACACAGAACTGCCGAATCGTCCGCTCGACGACCCGCCACGTCGATACGACGCCTGTCGATCGAATCACCTTGCGTTGAAATCCATGTCGGAACCAGCGTGCCGGCATCAAGTCCGGCTTGATTGCCGAGTGCCTCGTCACTGAAGTATCCGAACATGGTCTCTCCCTCGTAGAAGGCGCGACCGTTCACGGACAACGAGTAGTCGAAGCTCTGCAGGGACGAACCCGGCAGCAAAGTCGTGGACAGCAGTCGGGAGTGCTGTGTGACGGTACGGTCTCGCAGGTCCACCCGATGCAGCACCGTCGCGGTTCCACCGAGATTACGCAGACTCTGAGTCGTGTCCGGGGCATCGAGCGTCGGGCCGAGGAAGTATCCCATCAGGAGCGCAGCTTGCAGCGACGTCTCCATGTAGACGAAGTGCGGCATGGAGTGATTGGCCGTATCCGAGTAGTACCAGGAGTCGGCGGGCGAATCGTACTCGCTCCGGTATGCCTGAGGCTGATCGAGAACACCCCGCTGCCCGTCGAATTCCACTACCCGGTCGACCAGCAACAGCCCGCCCGACGGAAGCCTGGTGGCACGGATCCCGGTGTAGTGGCCGAATTCCGGACCGAGGGCAACTGCCTGGTCACCGCGCGCCAGATGCGCCATGTGGAACTCGCTCAGCAGTGCGCGACTCCCGTCGGCGGCCACGCGACCCGTCCAGGCGTCGAGAACCCCGCCCGGACCGGGTCCGATCGGTGTACCGCTGCGTTCCTGCACGGTCAGCGTCACCGATATCGCACCACGCGTGTCGGTGCAGAGCACCTCGACCGTCAGATGCGGTCGAGGCACCAGGTCGATCTCGGTCACCGTCAGTTCGAGTGCGCGCGGGTCCGGCACGTCGGAATCGGCTTCTGCGCCCGACACCTCCGCCACCAACGATGCATCCGCGATGCACAGGTGTAGCCCGGCGTAGAGGGCGAACACCTCACCTGCTTGCACGGCCGCCGCTCGCGCACCACCACGAAAACGCGCGGACAGTGCGCCCAACCCCGATGCTCCGCCACGAAGGCGGATCTCGGACACGTCGTCGAGTGCCATGCCCACGCCGAGCGCTGGTCGAAGCTCGGGGTTGGCACTCGACTGGTCGTAGGCGGGCCCGAACACCTCCGATGTCGCGCCTTGAGCAAGCAGGCTCAGCGCGGAACGGTCGAGGGCGGTCACCACCGACCTGGCAAGCGGCTTGAATGCTCCCTCCGCGGCTGGGGCAGCGATCGGGGTCACGCCGGACGTTGGTGCGGACATACCGGTGACAGCGTGTCGAATTATCCGCCGCTGCATCGAAACCTGAGCAGCGACGGCGGCCGAATGCGCAGCTGTCATTGCCGATCGCATTTCCGCGAGCACCGTATCGGCACCGATCGAGGACCGCAGCGCTCTGATGACGTCGGCGCGTCCCGACGGCGCCGATATTGTTTTCGTAGAGGAGATTTCAGTCCGTGTAGCACCGACGGGGTCGAACGGAACTCCGTCGAACTCGAGTACGGGGGGTGCACTGCTCATCGAATCCACTGCCTCACTGATTCGCGGAATTTCTCGGACAGGTCCGGCGTGTTCACTACCGCGACATCGGCGAACTTCTGAAAGATCACGCCGTCGACATCGACAGCGGTGGCATCCATCAGCAACTCGGCAGCTGCCCGTCGAACATTGTCGACGACAACGATGAAGGGCAGATCATCGGGCAATTGTCGGTAGTAGTCGACGCGACCGATCGACATGGGCAGGCACGCCGACCCACTCAATCGGTATCCCAGGACCGGCGGGCCCTGCAGAATCACGTCCGCCAGAACCGGATTGTGCAGAGCACCAGCGTACGATCCGAGATTCACCGCGGTTCCGGATATCTTGGATTTCACCACGATTCGGGTGTCGTCCTCGACCAGGATCTCTTTCATACCTTGAAGAGCCGGGGCATGGAACTGCCTGGCCTCACGATAGAGAATCTCGGCATCTTCGCCGGACGAGGGCCAGTCAACGGGTATCGAAGGCGCTCGGTGGACAGCGTCCACCAGAACGAGTGTGGCGGCATAACACGGTACTCGACGACCGGATTCGCTTCCGTAGGCATCGACCCGCAACTCGACGTCGCCGTCGGCGGAGAATGCCGGAACCAGGTCGACATCGAATCCCGCAACCGGGTGATCGAACACCACTCCCCGGTGCACCTTGAAATTTCGAACTACCGACACGATCAGACCGGGATGTGCTCGCTCCACGATGTTGATCATCGCGCCGAGACCGAATGTTGCGGGAAGTACCGCCGCCGTACCGATGCGATGTGCCGTGATGATCCGATGGTCGGACAGATCGCCGAAGTCTCGTCGGATCGTGACGTTCGTCGATCGAACCACACCGGCGCCCAACGGCTCCGCCGTACCGGCGAGGACGACGACGTCGTTTCTCCGCTCCGACGTGAACTGTTCGGTGAAAAACCTGGAACCGAGCCTCGGATCGAGAAGGGAAACACCACGTTCGAGGAAGTACCCGCGTAGTTCGGGAGTGACCATCCCGCCATCCCACGCGCCCCAGTCGACGGTGGTGACATGGAAGTCCGGTTTCGACGACTTCAGTGTCGAAGCAAATCTACCCAGGGCCTCGTTCGCCGCAGCGTAGTCGGCTTGGCCCGAGTTACCGTACCGGCCAGCGACCGAACCGAACAGGACGAGATGACGAAGCCGGGAACCCTCGTCAGTCCAGCGCAGCGCACCCAGCACAGCTGCCAGACCACCGATCTTGGGGCCGAACACCCGGCTGATCTCGGCCGTCGTCTTTTCCTCGATCAGTGAGTCCGCGAGAACCCCGGCGCCGTGAACAACGGCTGTGATCACATCGCGTCGCGCACCGATCTGTTCGAGGACAGCATCTGGATCAGTCACGTCGACCGACAGATACTCCGCACGTTCGCCGAGAAATGCCAACAGGGTTCGTATCTCGCGGACGGCGCGAACGTCGGAGCACGCACTGTCCATCTGCCGGGGTGTCACTCCGGATGCTGCCAGCGCACTGATCGCTGCCGCCTTGAGCCGGTCGTCCGGCACACCACTCGCCCACTGCGGTTCCTCGGCCGTCCGCGTTCGGCCGAGCAGTACGAAACGTGCGGCACAGTGATCGGCAAGATCCCGAACACAGCGCGCCGTCACCCCCCGCGCACCCCCGGTGACCAAGACCACGTCGTCGCCGGTCAAGGTGGACGGGCCTGGCTCGACATCCAAACGAATTTCCGTTCGCTCGAGGGTGGATCCGTATGCAGCGGGAACCACCGTCACTCGGTCTCCGGTGGGGCCGATTCCCACTTCCACGGTGTCCGTGGCGCCGTCCTCGATCTCGGCACGCACGACATCTGCCACCGCGCTCGACGGGATTTCCGGATCGACGTCCAGCGCCCGGCAGAAAAGCCCCGGATGCTCGACAGCAAGGGTCTTCACCACACCACCGACGCCACCGACCATGGCGGACACCGGGTTGCCCGTCCCCAGAAAACCGAGTGCACCGTCGATACGGGTCAGAGTGACAAATGCGGCGCGGCTTCCACTGTCCCGCACCGCTGACAGCGGACCGACTGCGCTCTTGGCCACCAGAATCGCGGCAGCCAGTACTCGCTGAACTCCGGCCCAATCCGAATCCCGATTCACCAGAAGTAAACACAGATCCAGATCGTCGCCCATCACGTTGCCGATGTCGGTCTCGACGTCCTCGAGCGAGCCGTCGACGTTCACTCGGTCTACATGCCATCCCGCGGCTTGGAACCTGGCACCTACCGCGTCCGCGTCGGCGCAGTCGGCATCGTCCACCGTCACCGTCAACACGCGAGCCGAATGCCGGAATGCGTCCGTGGCAGTGTCGATTGCGGGTAATGCCACCACTGCTACTCGATGCCGCGACAGAATCGCCGCGGCTTCAGCTTTTGGGTGGACATCACTCCCCTGCACGAGCGCTCCGACGATCTGATCGAGAGTTCTCAACACACCCAACTGCTCCGGCCCCAAACTCGGTAACAACGGAAAACGCTCCTGCACCGCACCGAGCACCTGAACCCGCTTGATCGAATCCACACCCAGATCGGACTCGAGATCCATCGACGGATCGACCATCGCCACCGGATATCCGGTCTTGTCCGCCACCACCTCACGCAACACCGCCAACAAGCCCGCTGCATCGGGCTCGGAGTCCGCCGCACCGAGATCGGGCGTAACGGTTTCCGGTTCGGCCGAAACCGAGGCGACGATCGCAGCAACGATCTGATCGAGAGTTCTCAACACACCCAACTGCTCCGGCCCCAAACTCGGTAACAACGGAAAACGCTCCTGCACCGCACCGAGCACCTGAACCCGCTTGATCGAATCCACACCCAGATCGGACTCGAGATCCATCGACGGATCGACCATCGCCACCGGATATCCGGTCTTGTCCGCCACCACCTCACGCAACACCGCCAACAAGCCCGCTGCATCGGGCAACGGATCCACCCGATCAGCGGTGCCGTCCACCGACGCGATCACGGTCGCCGGCGCGGACAAACTGTTGCCCACGTCCGAAACCTCGGCCGAAGAGGCGTTTTCAGAACGATGAACCGGCACCAACTGCGCTACGGGTGCCGGAGCCAGGGCGCGCGCCGGCTCCTCTCGTGACTCCACCGTCTGCCATGTGGAATGATCTGCGGACAAACCTGTTTCGAGTTCGGCCAGGCGGCCGAGCACCTCGCCCGCCTTGGTATGGGAGTGGCTGATCGCGATACCGTGATCCTTGACCGCCTCGATGGCCCGAACCATCGACTCGTCCAGGCGTTCGGAACGCAGAGCCCCGGCCAGTTGCCTCGCGAGGTCCAATTGCGCGTCCAGATAGTTGTTGTGAGTCGAAACATGCTGATTCAGTGCCGACTCGACATCGACTCCGTTTCGGCGCGAGGACAGTGTCACAGTATTCTCCGATATCGAGTCGTATTCCGAAGCCGGGTTCGTCTCGGACCCGGCGGGTGGCCCCGGCACGACCGCCGCAGAGCTCCGGGTAGTCACCGTTGCAAGCAGTTTCCGGCGGCGTCGGCGCAAGGGCTGTCGTCTCGACTTGGTAGCCGTCGGCCAGCGCCGCCGCATAGGCGTCCCGGCGCGATTGTGGAACGTATTCCGGGGCCGAGAGCATGACGCTCATCCCGGCGGGTCCGGGTTCGACGGTCGTCAGATCCTGGTATCGATTGATCCCGTCGAGTTCCAGGCCGAGCACAGCCAACTGCGTGGCCGCACGCTTGAGCGCCAGATCGCTGTCACCGAGTGGCCCGGCGTCGGTGGCGACAGCTACCACACCGTCACCGAGGGTGCGCCGCACCAGCGACGTCAGTATCTGTTTGGGGCCGAACTCCACGAACACCGTGCATCCGTCCGAATGCATCCTTTCGAGCGCAGATACGAACTCCACCGGCTCGAGTAGCTGGTCGATCAGGTTCTGGGCGTTCACCTCAGGGTCGTCGCCGTAACTGGTGTTCGGCGAATTCGCGTACACCGTAGCGTCCGGTGTGCCGATCCGGACCGAGTTCACCACGGGCCGAAACGCAGCTACTGCATGTTCGACGTACGGCGTGTGGAACGCGGCTGCCACCGGCAATTCTCGGGTGGCGAATCCACGTTCGGCGCAAACCTTCGCCAGGACGTCTATCGCATCGACACCGCCTCCGACCACAATCTGATCCGGCGCATTGTGGTTGCACACCCAGGCATCGTCGATGTCGAGGACTATCGCGTCGACGTCCTCTCGGCGTGCCGCCACCGCCAACATGGTGCCGGCGGCGGCACCGGGAATCGGCGCCATCGATTGTCCGCGAGCGCGAGCCAGCGCGAAGAAGTCCTTCGTCGCCAACGCGCCGGATGCCCAGAGCGCCGTCAACTCACCGAAGCTGTGGCCCAGGTATCCGTCCGCCCGAAAACCGATGTCGCTCAGGTATCGGAACTGCCCGGCGGACAACGCACCGATAGCAGGTTGCGCGTATTCGGTTCGGCGCAGCGCTTCGTCTTGGACACCGCGGGCACGATCGTCGAACGCCGGAGGCGGAAACACCACCGCACCCAGTCTGGTCGACGAACCGGCGAACGACGCGTTGGCCGAGTCGAAACTGTCCGTCACCGGCGGTACGGCCATCGCGGCACCGGCACCCATGTCGACGTACTGGCTCCCTTGGCCCGAGAACAAGGCGGCGACGCGCAGCCCGGTCAACGCGCTGGATCGGAAGTAGATACCTTCCGGATGATTCCAGTGCGGCACATCCGGATTGTCGGTCAACTGCTCGACGGCCAGTGCGCGGAGGTGCTCTTCGTTCTCCGCATCCAACGACACGAAGCCGAGCCGAAAATGGTCGGCAGGGATCGATTCGGCATCGACGGCCGATTCATTGCGAACGGAGTTCACCAACGACGCGAAGTCCGCTGCATGCCAGAAGTGGGCCCGCGCGGTCCGATGCAGTGCGACGGCTCCCGAACGCGAGGACGGATGTTCCTCGAGAACCACGTGGAAGTTCGTGCCACCGAATCCCATTGCCGAGGCGGCAGCGCGGCGAACCGGTCGCTCGGGGTCCTTGATCCACGGTCTGGTACGAGTGTTGACATAGAACGGGGCGGAATCCGGCGCGATCTCGCGACTCGGTCGATCGACGTTGATAGTTCCGGGAAGTATCCGATGATGAAGGCCGAGAGCCAGTTTCATCACTCCAGCGGTACCGGCCGCCCCCTTCGTATGGCCGATCTGCGATTTCACGCTGCCGACTGCCGCAAATCGAGAATCGTCCGACGCGTCGGACAGCAGCCCGCCGAGCGCGCTCAGTTCCGTCCGATCACCGACTGCCGTTCCCGTGGCGTGCGCCTCGAACAACTCGACGGACGACGGCGAGCATTCCGCATCGACATACGCCCGATCGAGCGCCACCCGCTGGCCTTCGGCACGCGGGGCGTAGATGCTCTTCGACCTGCCGTCGCTGGACGAGCCGAGCCCGCGGATCACCGCATAGATCCGATTCCCGTCGCGCTCGGCGTCGGAAAGCCCTACGCAAGGCCAGCATGCTGATGCCCTCGCCGAGCAGCGTACCGTTCGCTTCGTCGGAGAACGGGCTGATCCGACCGGTCGGCGAGAGAGCACCCACCTTGCTGAAACACATGTAGATGAAGATCGAATTCTCGGTGTCCACCCCACCGGTGATCATGGTGTCGGCGCGACCGTCCAGCAATTCGGCGATCGCCATCCGGATCGCCGCCAGTGAGGCCGCACATGCAGCGTCGACCGTGCAGTTGATTCCACCGAGACCGAATCGATTGGCTATCCGTCCGGCGACCACGTTGGCCAGTAGACCCGGGAACGAATTCTCCTCCCACGGAGCGAAAGCCGTGACGAACTTCTCCGCGACGGCATCTGCGTCCGCCGCGGTGAGGCCGCAGCTACGTGCCGCTTCCTTCAGTACCGGGGTGGACAGGCGAGCGGCAAGCGGATGCATCAGCGGGACCGGCCCTGTCGTTCCGATCACGACCCCGGTTCGATTCGGTTCGTACCAAGGCGAATCCGTCGCACCGGCGTCGACGAGCAGATCTCGTGCGACCCCGAGACCGAGGGTCTGCATAGTGCTGGTGACCTCGAGTTGGTTCGGTGGTAACCCGAACTCGACCGGATCGAAATCGACGTCCGGCAGGAAGGCACCTCGGCGCGAGTACGTCTTGTCCGGGGCGCTGCGGTCCTCGTCGTAATAGTCGTCGAGACTCCACCGAGAGGCTGGAACGTCCTCGGTGCAGTCGAGACCGTCTACTATGTTCTGCCAGTATTCGCGGTGGTTGTGTGCCTTCGGAAACAGTCCTGACATTCCCACGATCGCGATGGGGTTTCGGGCCAGCCGGCGGTCGTCGAGTACGGGCGTCGAAGCGGATGCGACACTCACAAGTGTTCCTCTCTGTGTTGATCGGGGTGGCTCAAGCAGCAATGGTGGTGGCGCTCGCTCCGAAAACCAGTTCCGCGGCAGCTGCAGCGAAAGACCGATGTCCGAGGGGGCTCGGGTGCAGACCGTCGGAATCCCACATCTCGTCCTGCTCCCATTCGGTTCCCCCGGCAAGATCGATCAGGTGGCACCCGGTTTCAGCCACGACGCCTACGAGAGTCGAGTTCGCTGTGGTGAACCGGTCGCGCAGCAGTTCCTTGAATCGGTCCGGGACGGGAAGCCTGGCGGGGATATCCGGGTAGGTGGCGGTGAACACGAGTGCACCGCTCGCACTGAGATCACCGAAAATCTGACGAAGATTGTCCGAAAATCGCTCCGCTGCATAATCACTGATCAGGTCGTTGACACCCACGACGACGCCGACCACCGGCGATCCCGAAGTCAGTGCGCGCGGAAGCTGATGCTCGATCACGGCGGTCGTCGTGGCGCCGTGGGTTCCGAGATTCCGAATCAGGGCACTGCGCACACCCAACTGACCGGCCAGTCGTGGAACCCACCCACGGTATCGGCCGCCCGGTCCGGGATCTCCGCGACCTTCCACGAAGCTGTCACCCAGGAAGGTCATCGTCTGCCCGTTCATACGGCAGTCAGGTGTCGGTCTCGCGTGGGCAGATCCACCTCCGCGTAGAGCGCGGCGAGGTTCTCCGGTGCGAAGAAGTCCTCACCCGTGATTCCGCCGGCGATGAGGCCGAAGAATCGTTTGGTGTACCGCTCGCTCCTACCGGCGGCGCGAAAGACCGAATCGTAGTACGGCGTCAGACTCAATTCGGAGATGCTGGTGGTCAACTCGTACGTGCCCTGGCTCTGTGCGTCACGTGAGTTCTGGTACTCGGCAAGAGCCTCCAGCATCGGCCGGTCACCGGTGAGCCCTTCGTGCACCCGCTCGGACAGCAACTGCGCATACTTGAACGCGTCGGTGATCCCCCATCCGGTGAACGGGTCTTTGTGATATCCGGCATCGCCCACCAAAGCCCATCCAGAGCCGAAGGATTGGCGGTAGTAGTTGTCGGGATAGAGCATCGGACGCAACCGCTCCTCCCGAGTTGCCGCGCCGCGCAGTTCTTCTCCGAGCTCCGAATCTATCGCGCTGACGATGTCCTGGATACCGTCGTCGGGATTCGAGCGGAATTGCCGGAACCGTTCCCTCTTCCGCATCACAGCCACCAGCGACAGGCCGTCGTTGGTCGGCCACGACGCGAACTGCTGCTCACCGAAGCCGGTCCGATGCTGCATTCCCCAGTCGAGACCGGAGTAGTACGAGTAGTAGACGAAGCAACCGCCAGGCGCACCTCGATAGATCTGGGCGTCGACCTTCTTGGCGACGATCGAATTGGCTCCGTCTGCGCCCACGACCAACTGCGCCGAGAACTCGACCTCGGCACCGTCACCTTCGTGTCCGCGAATTCCGGTGACACGACCCCCCTCTTCGAGTAATTCGGTGACGGTGAAATTCTCGATCACGTCAACTCCCGCTTCACCGGCAGCATCGACCAGAATCTTGTCCAACACCGTTCGTCTCGGGCAGTACACCGCGGTCAACCCGTCGATCGGGTCGGCGAATCCCCGGAGCGCGATGTCGGTGTACGAAAACCGGAGATGGGTGATCGGAGGACAACCGCTTGCGATCACTCGATCCAGCAGCCCCCAGTCCTGCAAGCGGGACAAGCCGGCCTGGTGAATGTAATGGGTCGAGATGGTATCGCTGGGAAACGACACTCGATCGACAAGCAGAACATGATGACCCTGCCTGGCAAGAAGCATCGCGAGGGGAGAACCCGCAACTCGGGCTCCGACCACAATGACGTCGTACATATCGATTACTCCCTCGTTCTCGGGACGCTGATTTCGATACCGAGTATCATTCGAACCCGCTAATCGAATCCATCCGAGATCTCGACATTGATCGACCGATTGGTCCCGACTATTGAAGAAGGTATTCAAATACCGGCGAAGAAACATGAAATTAACCGTGCCGACGAAGCAAATTCACACGCGATCGGAATACATGTCTTCCACGACCGAACGATACGTATCCTCGATCACTCGTCGACGCAGCTTCAGGGACGAAGTCAACAATCCGTCACGAGTTGTGAAATCCCCGTCCACCACCCGAAACGCTCTAATCGACTCAGCTCGCGAAACCAACGAATTTGCGTCGTCCACCGCCGATTGCAACTCGGCCAGCAGCTCGGGTGACGTCGGTCCCGCATCAGCGCTCGAATGTGTCTGCAACCACCGTGCGTGCGCGCTCGCATCGAGGGTGACCAGCGCCGCGACGAATGAACGACCGTCACCGAGAACCATGCAGTTGCTCACCACCGGGTGGAGTCTGAGCCGATCTTCCAACGGTGTCGGTGCAACGTTCTTTCCACCGGCAGTCACCAGGATCTCCTTCTTCCTTCCGGTGATCCGCAGGAAGCCGTCGGTATCGAGCTGTCCGATGTCGCCCGAATGCAACCAGCCGTCCGAATCGACTGCCGATCGATCGGCCGCCGCACCCCAGTACCCCGGGGAAACGTTCGCTCCGCGTATGAGCACCTCGCCGTCGTCGGCAATGCCCACGGACGTTCCCGGAATCGGCCGCCCCACCGATCCGAGTTTGTTGTCCTGCACCCGGTTGACGGTGGCTGCGGTCGCCGTCTCCGTCATCCCGTAGCAGTTCAGGATCCGGACCCCGCGGTCGGCGAAGAAGTCGACTGTCGTGTCGTCGAGCGAGGCGCCGCCGGAAATCACGTTCCGTAAACGCCCGCCGAACATCGAACTATCGGCATCATCTTGCACAGCAACACCTTTCGCTCCAGATAGGGCTGGTGCGGCTTTCCGGATCTTCTCGAGCGCGTACGGCACCAGCGCCAGAAAAGTAGGTGCGATCTCGGCAAGCGCAGGCACCAGTTCCGGCATGCTCCCCAGAAGATGCGTCCGGCTTCCACCGAACAGACACGCAAAGAGGATGGTCTGACCGAATACGTGTGAGAGGGGAAGTGCGTGCACGGTCACCGCCTGCGCACCCGAGCCACCTCCGAACAGGTCACCGGTCTGCAGGACGGTGTTGGCGGACGACGCGTACACGTTTCCATGCGTGAGTACACAGCCTTTGGCGGGGCCGGTGGTTCCGCTGGTGTAGACGATCATGGCGGTGTCCGCCTGCCTCACCGCGGCGACCCGATCACCGAGTTCGGGATGCTCGCCGGTAGACGACCATCCGGATATGTCGGCGAAACACAACACGTCGGCAGCACCGGCGCGCCGCAACCGGACTGCGTCTTCCGCTGTTTCGGCAGCGAAGAAGACAGCCCCCGAGTCGCCGACGATATGTGCGATCTGCGAATCGGAGGACGTCGGATACACCGGAACGATCACCACACCGATCGCAAGGGCCGCGAGGTCGATCAACACCCAGTCGAGGCTCGTACGTCCCAGAACAGCCAGCCGATCTCCGGCTTGCATTCCCAGTCCGAGGAACTTCGATGCCAACGCCAGCGCCCCGGCGTCGAGTTCGGCACACGTCCAGACCGGTCCACTCACCCCCGCCCCTACCGACGGCCGCTGCGGATGTCGAGTGGCCGCGTCGGCCACTATCGAATAGAGACCCGCATGTTCATCCAAGAATATTCCGTCACCGGTCGACGATATACGATTCATGCACAAAAGTATTCGACACTACATCCGGTCATGGCAATGAAAACAAAACTTGTGCACGAATGTATATTTCTATCGCCACAATCAAATGGCAGCACATGATCCGTCCATATTTTTCATATCATCCAATTGTTGAATACTTTCCAGGAACGAAAATACCGCCGGATTAACTTCTTCCGACCTCCACACCGCATAGAGATCGATAGTGGGCACCGGATCACACAATTTGACGGCTACCGAATTTGCACCCGTCACCCCGAGACCACCGGAATTCGCTCGCAATATCGAGGCAAACCCCACCAATGGCTTCACCGAGACCATGTGTGCGGTTGCACCCGGGTCGTCTGCCGTCTGCACCACCGTGAGCGCTATCTTCGAGTCCGACGCCGCCGCGAAGATCGAGTCGTACATCGCCGGGCACTGCTCGCGCGAGAACATCACGCACGATTGCCCCGCAAGCTCAGCGAACGAGACCGCCGACCGCCCAGCCCAACTGTGGCCCTTTCCGACGACTGCCACCAACGGGACATTGCGCAGCACTCTGCGATATCGAAAGTCGGCGGTGCGAGGGTATCCGTACACGAGGGCGACATCGAGCGTCCCATCGGTCAGGCACGTCAGCTGAGGACCAGTCCTCTTCTCCCATAACGAAATGACCACGTCGGGATTCGTCACGCTCATCGTGGCCAACGCCGCGGGCAAGACGAACCTACTGGCCGGCAGGTTGTAACCGACGTTGAGCGATCCCGCACGTCCGGCCGCTGTCGCCTTCGCGATCAAGGCCGCCTTCTCCACCTGCTGAACGATGAGCCGCGCTTGGGACTCGAATTCCTTTCCCGCGGAGGTCAATCCAACCTCATGAGAATTTCGATTGACGAGTCGAACTCCGAGTGACTTCTCCAGCTTCTGCAGCTGAGCACTGAGGGAAGGCTGAGTAAGGTGCAATCGTGTCGCGGCTCTCCCGAAATGCAGCTCCTCAGCGATGGTGATGAAAGAGACCAAATGCCTGAACTCCATGAGCGCTCCCAGCTAGACCACCACGAAACTACTTCACCAGAGGGAACAGGCGGTGAATAGAGCGAAGACAGGGCGTGCGAGAGGTGTGGGCCACACAACATCTGGGTACGGTCGGCACACGATTGGACGGTGGGACACCTCGCCTTCCGCGAAACAACCAGCGGGCAAGGCCATCGATCGATCGGTACCCGACCGTACGGTCGGACCTGGGAGCAGTGGGCAGTATCGGGACACCCAGCGTCGACGGGTCACCACCAGTGCGGACGTCGACACGGCGGCGCCTGCCGTGACCACCACGTTGTCGATGCCGCGCACTTGGTTGACCGAGGTACCGCGCAGCTGACAAACGCCTTCGGCGACACCGTTCATCCCGTGAATGCAAGCCTCACCCAGTCGGCCACCACGGGTCGTCGATCGAGAGCCTCCCGCCCCATTCGACGGCACCGCCGAGGTGAGGCCGCTCTGCGCCCAGAGCCGTTCTCCCACAAGGCCCATTTCAGTCAATCCGGTCAGTCCTTCACGGTAGTGGCTGGTCATGACGTACCGATCCGCGCCACTACCCTGGGCGGCGGCATGCTTTCGGTGGGCAACCGCCACGAGCCCGGAATTCATCTGACCGAAACGTGCACCAGATCATTCGTCGACGCCCGTTACCTCACCACTACATCGCCGACCCCGGCCGCCACTGCCATCGCCGCCTGCTCAATGGTGGCAGCAACCGCACCCCCGCCGTGGTGAATTCGACCGAAGATCGTCAGATACGGGATCCCGACCGAATGCGCCACAGCCACTTCGGTGTTGGTGTCCATGGTGCACAAAGTCAGACCGTCGGCCGGCGGCTCGCACTTGTCGATCGTGTCCACCGCGTCGTAGGTCAGGCCCTCGGAGCCGCCGGCTCCTGCGTACCGCAGCCATCGGCTCCTGCGTACCGCAGCCATCGGCTCCTGCGTACCGCAGCCATCGGCTCCGCCGAGCGCGACCAGTCCTCGACGGCCACACATGCGGCTCGGCGTTCGTCGGTCGCGGCGATCGTCGCAACTGGTTCCCGCCTCTCGATACGTGATACACCTGTTTAGAACGTGTTCTAATATGACACCCGGCCAAGAAGTCGAGGCACGAAGGAAACCGGCAATGACCACACCTCCCAGACCCCGAACCACTGCGGTAGTCGCAGCGACCCTCGGCGACGACGATCTCGGTTCCAGCGCGCAACGCGAACGGCGGAGGCGCATTCTCGATGCGACACTCGCACTCGCATCCAAGGGCGGTTACGAAGCTGTACAGATGCGTGCCGTGGCCGAGCGCGCAGACGTCGCCGTCGGAACCCTTTACCGGTATTTCCCGTCCAAGGTGCATCTGCTGGTTTCCGCACTGGCCCGCGAATTCGAGAAGATCGAATCCAAGGGAAAGATCCCGCCCGGCGCCGGGCCGCTCGAGCGCATGCAACTGATCCTGAGCCTGATCACCCGCGCCATGCAACGCGATCCCCTCCTCACCGAAGCCATGACGCGCGCCTTCATGTTCGCCGACGCCTCGGCTGCCGCCGAGGTCGACCAGGTGGGAAAACTGATGGATCGACTCTTCGCCCGCGCGATGACCGAGGACGAACCCACCGACGAACAGTTGGCCATCTCGCGTGTGATCTCCGACGTGTGGCTGTCCAACCTGGTGGCCTGGCTCACTCGGCGAGCGTCGGCAACCGACGTGGCAAACCGGCTCGAGCTGACCGTTGAGCTGCTGTTGGGCGAGACCGGCCCGACCGCGAGCCAGACCTCCACGAGTGCCTCCGGTGGGCGACGATTCGGTTCGTCGTCCACCGGGCAAGCCGACTCCGAGATCTTCACCTAGATTTGAACAGGTGAGCGCACAAGATCTCCCCATCGAACTTCGCCGAGCGTTGTCCATCGTCGCCCGAACACCGCGACTACTCGTCGCTTCCGACTACGACGGAACGATGGCGCCGATCGTCAGTAACCCGGACAAGGCGTATCCCCGCGAAGAATCTGTTCGCGCGCTGCGTGCGCTCGCAAGCCTCGATTCGACCTCCGCGGCCGTGATTTCCGGGCGAGCCCTCAAGGATCTGGCAGCGCTGTCGCGGTTGCCCGCCGAGGTTCAACTCGTCGGCAGCCACGGTTCGGAATTCGACATCGGATTCGTTCACGCCATCGACACCGACGCCAAGGCGCTGCTTGCCGAAGCCGTCACAGAATTGACGCGTATCGCCGCAGAGACCTCCGGTGCGACCGTGGAGAAGAAGCCGGCCAGCGTGGCATTGCACGTGCGTAACGCCGCCGTCGACGATGCCGCGAGAGCCCTGAACGCGGTGCGCACACATGCCGCGCTCTGGACCGGAGTTCAGGTCACCGAAGGGAAATCGGTGGTCGAACTGGCAGTCATCGCCACCGACAAGGGGCACGCTCTCGATCTGATACGTCATCAGGACGGCGCCACCGCGGCAGTGTTCTTCGGCGACGACGTCACCGACGAAAAAGCGTTCTCACGTTTACAGGGGCCGGACGTCGGCATCAAAGTCGGCGACGGCGACAGCATGGCCGACTACCGCGTGAACGACACCGGAGACGTCGCTGCCGCACTGGCTTTCCTGCTCGACGAGCGTCGCACGTGGCTGTCGGGAGCCGACGCGCCGCCCATAGAGCGGCTCTCGATGCTCGCGAGCCCACGTACCGTCGCCCTGGTGACACCCGACGCGACGCTGACCTGGCTCTGTCATCCCGAACCCGATTCCGCAGCAGTGTTCGCGCACCTACTCGGCGGAACCGATGCCGGTCACTTCTCCGTCGGGCCCCGCCGCACGGCACTACCCCTGAGTCAGAAGTATCTCGATTCCACCATGACGATCCAAACCCGTTGGGCCAGTCTGTCAGTCACCGACTATCTGCCACACGACGTGAATCAGGGTCGAACCGACCTGACCCGCATCATTTCCGGTAACGCCGACGCGGTGGTCTCCTTCGCGCCGCGGCCGGAGTTCGGCCAGAGCCAGGTCACATTGGACGTGACCGAGGACGGCATTCGAGTTCTCGGCACCAACGAACCGTACGTACTCCGTTCCCCCGGGGTGAAGTGGAATATCGCCACCGACGGCAACCAGCAGACCGCGCACGCCATCGTGGAACCGTCCAAAGGTGACGTTGTTCTCGAATTACGTTGCGGAACAGATGATATCGGCCCATCGGAAATTCCGGAATACGAACGACGCGCCAACTCGGAGGCGTACTGGGCGGACTGGGCGAAAACCTTGACCCTCCCGCGCTTGAAACCGGACCTGATGAAGCGTTCCGCGTTGACCCTGCGCGGGCTCGTTCATGCCGATTCCGGCTCCATCATGGCCGCTGCCACGACATCCCTTCCCGAAGAGATAGGCGGAGTGCGTAACTGGGACTATCGGTACTGTTGGCTGCGCGACGCGGCCCTTACCGCCACCGCCCTCGTGAGCGTCGGATCCACCGCCGAGGCCGACAACTACCTCGACTGGGTCCACCGGGTGCTCGAAACCCTGCCAGGACCGGAACGCCTGCATCCCCTGTACACGCTGCACGGCACCTCGCTTCCCCCCGAGGCCGTCATCGACTCCCTGCCCGGGTATGCCGGATCACGACCGGTCCGTGTCGGTAACGCAGCCAATCAGCAAGTTCAACTCGACGTGTTCGGCCCGATAGTCGAACTGATCGTGGCACTGGCAAGTGCGCGCGAAAAGAACGGCTCCACAAACCCTTTGAGTGACCGCGACTGGGAACTCGTGTGCGCGATGGTCGAAGCCGTCCAACGCCGCTGGTTCGAACCGGACCACGGCATCTGGGAGATCCGCGACAACCCACGCCACCACGTGTACTCCAAGGTGATGGGCTGGGTGACGGTCGATCGGGCGGTCGTCCTCGCACATCGCTTCGGCCGTGACGCCCAGCCCGAATGGGCCGAACTGCGGGACCAGATCGCCGACGAGGTACGGGAGAAGGGCTGGAAGGAAGACGTAGCGTCGTACACCGCCGCCTACGACGGAACCGATCTCGATGCCGCAACTCTGCACATCGGACTGTCCGGGCTGATCGATCCGACCGATCCGCGCTTTGCCGCCACGGTCATCGCCACCGAAGCCGAATTGCGCAGCGGATCGACGGTCTACCGCTACCACCACGACGACGGCCTGCCCGGAGTCGAGGGCGGCTTCCATCTCTGCGCTGCCTGGCTGGTGGAGGCATATCTGCTGATCGGTCAACGATCCCAGGCCGAAGCGCTCTTCGACCAACTCGTCGCGGCGGCCGGGCCCACCGGCCTCCTGGCCGAGGAATACGATCCGGTCGCCGAACGGTCACTGGGCAACCATCCGCAGGCCTACAGCCACCTGGGGCTGTTGCGCTGCGCACAATTGCTCGCCTGACTCAGGTGCGGACCGGACCCGCCGTTCGACCCACCAACAATTCGGTGTCCAACATCTCGACGACGGGAATACCCGAACCCGACGGAGACATCAGCAGCGAACCCGCGCGCCTGCCTTTTTCCTCCTGCGGTTGACGCACCGTCGTCAAAGACTCGCGCAGCGCCTCCGAGACGCCGTCGAAGCCGGTGATCGACAGCTGCCCCGGAACATCGATACCTTGCCATCTGGCCCAGTCGAGAGCGCCGAGGGCCAGAACGTCGGTGGTGCAGATCAGGGCCGTGATGTTCGGGTTGGTGGCAAGCGCCTCGGCTGCGGCGGAGTGCCCGGACTGCGACGTGTGCACGTACCGCTCGATGACAGTGAGCGAGAGCGGGTCACGCCCGGCCGCGGTCAGCGAGTCGCGGACACCTTCGATTCGTTCACGCTGGACGTGGAAATGTGGCGACGTGAGCCGCTCTTGACTCGCTACGCCGTCCATTCGATCCCGACCCAACCTCATGCACAACACCCCGATGTCGGTGTGCCCGAGGCCGAGAAGGTAGTCGGCCACTTTGCGCGTCGCAGCGCGGTCGTCGATTCCGACCAGCGATGCTCCCGGAATCTCGCGGGGTTGATCGCAGACCACTATCGGTATGTGGCGTTCGAGGACCGCAGCCAGATACGGATCGTCGTCGGCAACGGAGTAGACGACAAAACCGTCGACTCCGGCTTGTTGTACGAGCGCTGCCGCGTCGACCTCGTCGCGTCCGGGGCCGGCCGGGATGAGAAGCAGACCTTGCCCGGCCTCTTCACACGACTCGGAGAGACCGGCGAGAAAACTCATGGCGGCCGGATCCCGGAACGAGTAACTCAGCGCCTCGGTGAGCAGCAGCCCGACGGCACCCGCTTTGCGCGTGCGTAACGAGCGGGCCACCGGATCAGGTCCGGGATAACCGCGCCGCTTGGCCGCTTGGAGCACTCGATCCCGAAGTTCCGCGGAAAGCTGATCGGGTCGGTTGTACGCGTTCGAGACCGTAGTTCTCGACACATTGAGCTCGGCGGCGAGCGACGCCAGAGTGGCTTGACGGCGAGGCTGACGGGACCGGGGCATAAACGGACGTTATCGGTAACGGCTCGAGTCGGCGCGGCGGGGCTGAGTTGAAGGTGACCTACCAGCCACTATGCGCTAATGTGTAACGGTAACGGTTTCCAATAGCAGTAAGCCCACCCTTGGTACAGGAGAACAATCCGTGCGTTCGTCGATGAAATTCCGCACCGCGGCCGCCCTCGCGGCCGCATCGATCACCGCCGCCGTCGCGCTCACCGCGTGTGGATCGAGCTCGCCGAAGGACGACGGCATCACCGTCGTCGCGTCGACGAATGTCTGGGGCGACGTCGCACAGGCAGTTGCCGGTGACAAGCTGAAAGTCACCTCCATCATCAACGAGCCCTCGGCCGATCCACATTCCTTCGAAGCCACTCCGGCCCAGGCCGCGAAGATCACCGACGCCTCGCTCGTCGTCTACAACGGCGGCGGATACGACCAGTTCGTCACCGACATTCTCGGCTCGACCAACAAAGACCAGAAGACGGTCAACGCGTACGACCTCCTCGACGGCGGTATCCACGCCGGTGAGACCGCCGGGGAGTCCCACGACGGGCACACCCACGGCGCCGTCAACGAACACGTCTGGTTCGACATCCCGACTGTCGAGGCAGTGGTGAACTCGGTAGCCGACCAATTGGGCGCTCTCGACCCTGACAACGCCGCCGCCTACAAGGACAATGCCGCCGCCTACGGCACGCAGTTGGCCGGGATCACAACCATCACCGACTCCATCGCGAAGGCACATGCGGGAACTCCCGTCGCCCAGACCGAACCGATCGCGCACTACCTCCTCGAAGCCGCCGAGCTCGAGGACGCCACCCCGGAAGAATTCACCAGCGCCATCGAAGACGGCAACGATCCGGCACCGGCAGCCATCGCCGCAACTCGTCAACTACTCGCAGGCAAAGAAGCCAAAGCTCTGGTCTACAACATCCAGACCCAGGACAAAGTCACCCAGGACATGCGCGCGACGGCCGAGCAGGCTTCGGTCCCGGTCGTCGAGGTGACCGAAACCCTGCCGGAAGGGCTGGACTACATTCAGTGGCAGACGCAGACTGCGAAATCGCTCGCACAAGCTCTCGATGCCCAGTAATTCATCCCTCGGAAGAACCGATCGGCTTGTGACAGACACTCCCGCGGACCGCCCTGTGCCCGCAACCGCAGTACCTGCGGTGACACTGAAAAACGCCCAACTGTCCTTCGGCGCCCGCACCCTCTGGGACGGGCTGGATCTCGAAGTGCAGCCAGGCGAATTCGTCGCAGTTCTCGGCCCCAACGGATCCGGCAAGACGTCTTTGCTCAAGATCCTGCTCGGCCAACTCCAACTCAGCGCAGGTACCGCGCAGATCGTCGGCGCCCCGGCCCGGGCAGGCAACTCTCACGTCGGATACATCCCGCAGCAGAAATCCATCGACGACGGTCTCCCGCTTCGAGGGCGCGATCTCGTCGGTCTCGGCGTCGACGGCCACCGATGGGGAACCGGACTGCGTCACCGCGCGCGTCGGCGTGCCATCGTCGACGACGCCATCGCCCAGGTCAGCGCCGAGTCGTTCGCCGACGCCCCCATCGGTTCCATGTCCGGCGGCGAGCAACAGCGCCTCCGGATCGCACAGGCACTGGTCGGGGATCCGCGAATCCTGCTGTGCGACGAACCACTACTCAGCCTGGACCTCGCCAATCAACATCTGGTGTCCACCCTGATCGACAAGCGTCGCCGCACCCATGGCACCGCGGTTCTGTTCGTGACCCACGAGATCAATCCGATCCTGCCGCTGGTGGATCGGGTGCTGTATCTCGTCGACGGCAAGTTCCGCATCGGCACACCGGCCGAGGTCATGACGTCCGAGGTTCTTTCCGATCTGTACAACACCGACGTCGAAGTGCTGCAGATGCGCGGTCGGCTGGTCGTCGTGGGAACCGGTGACGCCATCGACGCACTCGGCAGCGCAGGTGGACCCCGTCCGGGCGAAGGCGTCCACCATGTCGAAAAATCACACCCGAGCGCCGAGGACCACGCGTGAGCAACAAATTCACCGATGCGATGTCGCGGATGTTCGACGTATCGGCAACCGTCGATCTTCTGCAGTACGACTTCGTCCAGCAGGCGTTGATCGCCGGCGCGATCCTCGGATTGTTGGCCGGAATCATCGGCCCGCTGATCGTCAGCCGTCAGATGTCGTTCTCCGTGCACGGTACGAGCGAATTGTCGCTGACCGGCGCCTCTGCGGCCCTACTGGTCGGGATAGGTGTCGGATTCGGCGCCATCGTGGGGTCTGTGGTCGCGGCGGTTCTGTTCGGCCTGCTCGGTGCCAAGGCCCGGGACCGGGATTCGGTGATCGGCGTCATCATGGCGTTCGGCCTGGGCCTGTCCGTGCTGTTCCTCTGGGCGTACGACGGCCGCACGGGGACAAGTTTCTCGCTGCTCGTCGGGCAGATCGTGGCACCGGGAAACACCGGCCTGGAGCTGCTCTTACTGTGCGCGGTGGTTGTCATCGGCACACTGGGATTCATCTACCGCCCTTTGCTGTTCGCGAGTACCGATCCCGAAGTTGCGGCGGCGCGTGGGGTTCCGGTCCGCATCCTGTCCATCGTCTTCGCCGTTCTGGTCGGCATCACCGCCGCGCTCGGTGTGCAGATAGTCGGGGCACTGTTGGTGATGTCGCTGCTGATCACCCCGGCCGCCGCGGCCGCGTACATCACGGCGAGCCCACTCAAGGCGACGATTCTGTCGGTCGTCTTCGCAGAACTCGCAGCGGTGGGTGGCATCCTGCTCTCACTGGCGCCAGGCGTTCCGGTGTCGAGTTTCGTCACGACCGTCTCGTTCGTGATCTACCTGGTGTGCCGACTACTCGGATCGGCGCGACGAAAGAACGCCGGGCGGATTCCGGCACACGCCTGACCTTCTAGAATTTCGGCATGAGTTTCTCCGTCGATCTGAACAGTGACCTGGGCGAGGGATTCGGGGCTTGGTCGCTGGGCGACGACGACGCCATGCTGAAGATCGTCACGAGCGCGAACATCGCCTGCGGATTCCACGCCGGAGATCCGACCACTCTGCTGGCAACCTGCCGTTCAGCCACAGCCGACGGCGTGCGAATCGGCGCGCAGGTGGGCTACCGGGACCTCGCAGGCTTCGGGCGGCGCTTCATGGACGTCGCACCCGCGGATCTGACCGCGGACGTCGTCTATCAGATCGGTGCGCTCGACGGCCTCGCCCGCGTAGCCGGCTCACGTGTCACGTACGTCAAGCCCCACGGAGCGCTCTACAACGCGATAGTCCACCACCGCGAACAGGCGCGGGCAGTGGTCGCCGCCGTCCTGGCCTACGACAGCTCACTACCGGTGCTGGGACTTCCCGGGTCGATATTCCTGGTCGAGGCCGAACGTGCGGGACTACCGGTCGTACGTGAGGCGTTCGCCGGACCGTGGGTACACCGCCGCAGGAACACTGGTCCCCCGGAACGAGCCCGGAGCAGTTCTGCACAACCCTGTCGCGATCGCCGAGCGGGTGCGCGCAATGGTGTCGACCGGTCAGGTCGAGGCCGTCGACGGAAGCACCCTCCGCATCTCGGCGGATTCGATCTGCGTTCACGGAGACAATCCGGCCGCCGTCGCGAGCGCGTCCGCCATCCGTCTACTGCTCGAGAAGTCGAATATCCGAATCACCCCTTTTTGCTAGCGGAGTTCCAGCCTGATCGCACCCATTCGGTGTCGGGGCACTTGTTCGTTGCACTGATATTGTCAGCCGGTCAACATTGTTGCCGTCGGCATCCAGTGGCCAAGAGAACGACAAGGATATTCACGACATGCGCGCAAAGAGCAGCAAGTTTGCCCTCGGATTCGCCTCACTCGCCACCGCAGCTCTCGTCCTCTCCGGATGCAGCAGCTCGGACGACGACGTCACGGCCACCGACACCACCTCCTCCGAAAGCACCACCGAGAGCACCTCGGTAGTCGAGGACGTCGACGGCAAGCTGTCCGACGGTACGCCCTTCAGCGGCGAGCGCATCACTCTGGCGGACGGAAACATCGCCGGCGCACCGGTCATCACGCTCAGCCTCCCGGCCACCTGGACCCACGCTGCGACGGTCCCCGCCGGGATCGTCGATCTACTGCAGAGCAGCACGACCGAGCCGAGCGGATTCTCGCCCAACACCACCGTCGCCATCGACGAGGCCGGAAACGCCCCGCTCGACGATGCTCTCGCCGCCGGCCGCGCCGGTGTCAGTGCCCTCAACGCGTGGAACGAAGTCAAGTACAGCGACATCGACGTCGACGGGCACAAAGCATTCCGTCTCGCCGGTACCTGGGTTGCCCCCAACGTCGACGTACCGGTCTACGCGGTCATGACCGTCGTCGCCTACCAGGCCGACGCGAATTCTCCGGTGTACGTGATCAGCTTCGTCAACCAGTTCACCGACATCGACAACCTCGAGACGTCGAACGAGGTCGAGGAGATCAACACCTCGATCGAGTTCGGCTGACCTGCAACAGCACGATCGTTCTTCGAACGGTGGGCCGAGGTTTCCTCGGCCCACCGTTTCGTATCGCCCCGGACGCTCACTCCACCATAGGGAAGCATTACCTAAATAGCCGGGCTATACTGCGCCGATGAGCGTCTCCGGATTCCCGCACTGGGCAGTTCCCGCAGGGCGGTACGTGCCGCTTCCCTTCGCGAGCACCACCGTCACCGTCGGCCGAGACGAGAAGCGGAACTGGCGGGAAACAGTGCATCCCGAGCACGAACTGCTCTGGGGTGCGTCCGGTCCGATGACGGCGCACCTGGGCGACATCGCCTGGCAGGTTCCCCCCACCGTCGGGATGTGGATACCGGCAGGGACTCCTCGCCGCATCACCCTGGGACCGTCCACGGAAGCTCGTTTCACGTACTTCCGCCCCGAAGACTTCCCACACCCCTGGCACCGACCCGCCATCATCGCCGTCGACGACGTCGTCCAGACCATGCTGCTGCATCTACACAAACGAAACATGCCCACCGAGGCACGTCGACGAGCCGAGGCCGTCGTCTTCGACACCCTCGCACCGATCGAGGCCACGGACGTCGCGGTGCCGATGCCACTCGATTCACGAGCGCTCGCCGTCGCTCGCCGACTGATCGCCGATCCGGCGGATCAACGCAGCCTCGCCGACTGGGCTTACACCGTCGGCGGCAGCCCCCGCACTCTCAGTCGTGTGTTCGCCCGAGGCACCGGGATGTCCTTCACCGAATGGCGAATCCAAGTTCGAGTACGAGCAGCGATGACATACCTCGCGGCCGGGGTTCCGGTGGCGACCGTGAGCCGGCGCGTCGGCTACGAGACGCCGAGCGCCTTCACCAGCGTGTTTCGTAAAGTCACCGGGCGCACACCGAAGAACTACCACTCCGACGCCTGCGAGTTGTCCGCCTGATGGCCGCTACCGCACAGCTGTTGGCATCTGAGAGCACTTTCCGATCGCCGACCGGACCTACCGTTGTACCGCACGTAGGTTCGGGACCGGTCGAGGAGTGTCAGAAGTGTCAGCGCCGCCGAAATCTCACTCCGGACCCCTGCACCTGATTCGAGTCGGTTCCTTCTCCGGTGGGCGCGCGCTACTGCTGGTAACGGCGGTGACCGGGCACGCGGCGTATCAGGTAGCGCAGGCCTTGATCCCCGTCCTCATCGGTGTCGTCGTCGACCGGGCGATCGGGCGATCCGACAGCACAGCGCTGCTGACCTGGCTGGCGGTATTGACGGCACTGTTCGTCGGCCTGGCACTGTCGTGGCGGATCGCCAATCGTCTGAACACTCGCGTATTCGTCTACGGCGAACACGATCTTCGGCTCACTGCCGCTCGCCGCGTCCTCGACGCCCACGGAATGCGCACCAAACGCTCTGCCGGTGAGGTGCTGACCATCTCCACCTCGGACGCATCGCACGTGTCCGGGTTCTCCTGGGTTGTCGCCGAACAGGGTTCGGCTTTCGCCGGTCTTGCCGCCGCGGTGACATCACTGGCCGTGCTCTCGTGGCCGCTGGCTGTGATCGTCGTGACGATCACAGCGGCGCAGCTCGTCTTCATCCACAAGATCAGTTCACCGTTGGACGAACGCGTCTACGCCGAGCAATCCAAAGCTGCCGAAGCCGGCACCCTGGCAACGGATTTCACGCTCGGACTGCGGGTACTGAAAGGCATCGGGGCCGAACCGTCCGCAGTGGCGCGATACACCCGGGCCAGCCGCGAGTCGATGTACGCGGCAATTCGTAAGGTTCGGGCGTTGTCCAGCCTGACCGCCCTGAACTCGGGTGTCTCCGCAGCAGTGTTGGCGGCAGTGACGCTGGGTGCTGCCGCGATGGCCCACCAAGGCTCGATCACGGTCGGGAATTTCGTGGCGATCGTCGGCCTGAGTCGCGTCATCGCCGGCCCCATGGAAACCCTCGGCTTCTTCGGGGCCGAGCTGGCCGCCAAACGTGGTTCCGCCCGCAGGTTGTCGGAACTGCTGACGGAGCCATCGCTGATCGAATCCGGTTCTACCACAACGCTACATTCCACCGAAGCGGACGCCGAGATCCTGCGGGTGACCACTGACAACGGAACTGTCGTCTCCGCCTCTCGCGGCGAGTTGATCGGGATACGCGCCGACGACTCGGCACACCGACTTGCCCTCCGCTTGGGCTACCGGACGCCACTCGAAGCCGATCAGGTCGTCGTTTTCGGCACCGATGCAACCGCACTGGGACCGGACGGGCTCCGTGACCTCGTGTTCGTGTCGGCCCACGAGGGAACCGTGTTCACCGGAACGGTCTTCGACAACCTCGCCACCGGGGCGCTGGACCCGGCCGCCGTGACCGCGTCGGCCCTCGACGACGTGTTGACGCACCTGAGCGACGGACAGCACTCCGAAGTCGGCGAGCAGGGCAAGAAACTCTCGGGCGGACAGCGTCAGCGACTGCTCCTCGCGCGCGCCCTGCATCAACCGCAACCGGTACTCGTACTCCACGAACCCACGACCGCCGTCGATTCGGTGACCGAAGACCGTATCGCACACGCGCTGAAGAGCTTTCCCGGCAAGACCATCCTGATCATCACCTCCAGCCCGACGCTGCTGCACTCCTGCGACCGGGTCGTCGACGTGGACGTACGCGTGGAGGCACTGTGACCGCGATCCTGCCCATCGCGTCCACCTCGGACACCGTTCGCGCTCTGCTCGCACTGCTGCGACCGCGCAGGCGTGCACTGCTTCTCACCACGGTGGTTCTCCTCGCCGCCACCGCGTGCGGGCTGTCCACCCCGGCACTACTCGGACTGATGGTCGACGCCGTGACCGACGGTGCACCGTTTTCGTCGCTGGTATGGATCACCGTCGTGATGCTCGCCGCTGCAGCTGCCGCAGTCGCCCTGTCCTGGTGGAGCACCCAACTACTCGCGAACGTCGCCCAGCACGCCCTGGCGGACCTACGTGAGGACGTGTTCGCCGCGACGCTCGCGCAGCCGTCGTCGCTCGTGGAAGAAGCCGGAACCGGCGATCTGGTATCGCGAGTGTCCGGTGACGTCGAATCCGTCAACACGGTCATCGCACGGGTACTGCCCGCCACCGTGTCCGCTCTGTTCACCATCTCGCTGACCCTCGTCGGCGTGGGAGTGATCGACTGGCGATTCTCCGTCGCGATACTCGCGATAGCACCGATCCACTACTTCGCGCTGCGGCACTTCCTGCGACGGTCCGGGCCCGTCTATCGCAAATCCCGGGCCGCGCAGGCCAGTCGCGGACAACAACTCGTCGAAACCATCAGCGGCGCAGACACTGTCACGGCGTTACGTCGTGGCGACGCCCACATCGACCGGATCGCCGAGACCTCCGAACATGCCATCGGCTACGACATGGTGGCAGTACGGCTGCGCACCAATTTCTTCGCGCAACTCAACGGCGCAGAACTGCTCGGACTGGCAGCGGTTCTGGGCGTCGGATACTGGTTGGTGAGCACCGATTCGGTGTCCATCGGCGCCGCCACTGCCGCCGCGCTGTACTTCCACAGTCTCTTCGGTCCTATCGCGGTGTTCCTCTCCAACGTCGACGAATTGCAGGACGCCGGGGCCGGTCTCGCCAGACTCGTCGGAGTCACCGCTCTGCCCGGGCGCCCGTCACATCTCGTGACCGACAAGGTCACCGAATCTGCCGACATAGCTCTGACCGATGTTTCCTACTCCTACAACGGAATCGATCCCGTCGTCGACGGAGTGTCGATATCGGTCTCGCCCGGCGAACGTATCGCCGTGGTCGGGACCAGCGGCGCGGGCAAGACCACACTCGCCAAACTTCTGGCGGGCACGGTATCAGCCGAAAGCGGACGAATCACCGTGAACGGTATGCCGATCGGTGAGCTCGTCGACGCAGAACTCCGACGTAGGATCATTCTGATCAGTCAAGAAGTGCACGTTTTCGTCGGTACCGTCGCCGACGATCTGCGACTGTGTGCACCCGGCTCCACCGACACCACCATCACGGCTGCGATCCACGCTGCGAAAGCCGAATGGATACACGACCTCCCCGACGGTATCGACACTCGCGTCGGCGCGAGCGGACACGCGTTGACTCCGGCCCAATCACAGCATCTGGCCCTCGTCCGACTGATCCTGCTGGACCCACCGATGGTAATTCTCGACGAGGCGACAGCCGAAGCCGGAACCACCGCAGCCGATCTACTCGACGAAGCGGCCGAAGTCGCGGTGACGGGGCGGACCAGCATCGTGATCGCCCACCGCCTGAGCCAAGCTGTACGCGCCGATCGAATTCTCGTCATGAGCGGCGGACGCGTGGTCGAGAGCGGCAGACACGACGAGTTGATCGGCATGAACGGAACGTACGCGCGGTTATGGGAGGCGTGGTCGGCCCGAAGGTGATTCGGGCCGACCAGACCGTCTACCGGTAAAAATCAGATCAGCTGATGCGGCGACGACGAGCGACATCGGCCAGGACCACACCGGCGGCCACCGACGCGTTCAACGATTCGACGGGGCCGGCCATCGGGATCGACAGGATGGCGTCGCAGTTCTCGCGGACCAGACGCGACAGCCCCTTACCTTCGGAGCCGACGACGATCACCACGGGACCACTACCGTCGAAATCGTCGAGGGTGGTGTCACCCTCGGCATCGAGACCGACAACCTGAACACCCTTGGACGCCCAGTCCTTGAGTGTGCGAGTGAGATTGGTCGCGCGAGCGATCGGCAGACGAGCTGCCGCACCCGCGCTGGTACGCCAGGCCACGGCACTGACGCTGGCGCTACGACGCTCCGGGATCACGACGCCGTGTCCACCGAACGCGGCCACCGAACGCACCACGGCACCGAGGTTGCGCGGGTCGGTGATGTTGTCGAGCGCAACGAGCAGCGGCGGCTCGGAGTGCTTACGTGCCTCCGACAGCAGGTCGTCGGGGTGCGCGTAACGGTACGGCGGAACCTGCAGGGCGATGCCCTGGTGAAGGCCGTTGGCGCTGAGACGATCCAGGTCCGAACGCGGCACCTCGAGGATGGAGATACCGGCGTCGGCAGCCCGCTGGACGGATTCCTTCAACCGGTCGTCACTCTCGGTACCGACAGCAACCCACAGCGCCGTCGCCGGAACACCAGCGCGCAGGCACTCCACAACCGGGTTGCGTCCGAGGACGGTCTCGGGACCGTCGAGAACCTTACGACCCGGACCCGGGCGACCGCCGCGGCCCTGGTTCTGCTTCTCGTCCGCGCGAGCGGCGCGTGCTGCACGCTTCGCCGCCGGATGCTTGGTACGCGCCTCGGCGGGAGGTGTCGCACCGCGGCCGGCGAGACCGCGCTTGTGCTGGCCGCCGGAACCGGCAACCTGCCCCTTCTTGGTGCCGCCCTTTCGGACTGCGCCGCGCCTGCTCGAGTTTCCAGCCATTGTTACTGCCCTGCCTTCAGGGACCATTCGGGTCCGTCGGGAGTATCGGTTACGTCGATACCCGCCTTGATGAGGCGATCACGGACCTCGTCCGCCACCGCCCAGTTCTTTTCCGTCCGCGCCTGCTGCCGCCGATCGAGATCGGCGCGCACCAACACGTCCAACGCTTCCATCGCCGTCTCGGTGTCGCCACCGGACTGCGTCCAATGTGCATCGAGTGGGTCGACGCCCAGGATCGCGAGCATGGCCCGCACCTGTCCGGCCGCCACCCGAGCCGCGCCGAGATCACCGGCGGCGAGCGCCGAGTTTCCCTCGGTTGCCTTGCCGTGGATCTCGGCCAGGGCGATCGGGACCGACAGATCGTTGTCCAGTGCCTCCGCGAAACCGTCCGTCCAGGTTCCGAGTTCGACACCACCCGCGCGCTTGTTCGTGCGCAGAACGAACGTCTCCAGCCCCTGATACGATTTCGCGCTCTCCGCGAGGGCCTCGTCCGAGTACTCCAGGTTCGAGCGGTAGTGCGCGCTACCGAGGTAGTAGCGAAGTTCCTGAGGGCGAACCTTCGCGAGCACGTTCGGCACCGACAGAACGTTGCCGAGCGACTTCGACATCTTCTCGCCACTCATCGTCACCCAGCCGTTGTGCAACCAGTACTGAGCGAAGTCGTCACCGGCGCACTTGGCCTGGGCCAACTCGTTCTCGTGATGCGGGAACACCAGGTCACGCCCACCGCAGTGGATGTCGAACGCGGCACCGAGATAGAACTCGGCCATCGCCGAGCATTCGAGATGCCAACCGGGACGACCCGCACCCCACGGTGTCGGCCACGACGGTTCGCCGGGCTTCGCAGCCTTCCACAACGTGAAGTCGCGGGGATCACGCTTGCTCTCGGCGGCGCTCTCCCCCTGATGGACGTCGTCGAGTTTGTGCCCGGACAGCGCGCCGTACTCGGGGTAACTCTGCACGTCGAAATAGACGTCGCCCCCCGCCGCGTACGCATGGCCGTTCGCGATGAGTCGCTGCATCATCTCGACCATCTGTGTCACGTGGCCGGTGGCTCGCGGTTCGATGGACGGGGGAAGTACACCCAACTGGTCGTATGCCCAGGCGAACGATCGCTCGAACGTCGCGGCCCACTCCCACCAGGGGCGGCCGGCGTCGGCGGCTTTGTTGAGGATCTTGTCGTCGATGTCGGTCACGTTGCGTACGAACGCAACGTCGCTACCGTGCGCGAGCAACCAACGTCGTAGAACGTCGAAAGCGACACCGCTACGGACGTGCCCGATGTGCGGATCTCCTTGGACAGTAGCCCCACACAGATACACCGATGCATGTCCAGGGGCCAACGGAACAAAATCCCGAAGGGCCCGCGTACCGGTGTCGTATAGGCGCAGGGTCACGACCAGCGATCTTACCTGTCGCTATGGGTTGTCATGACCAATGCGGTGGCGATGGCGGCGATCCCTTCGCCGCGACCGGTCAGACCGAGTCCGTCCGTGGTGGTCGCGGACACGGAAATCGGAGCGCCGAGAATGTCGGAAAGCACCTGTTGCGCCTCGGCGCGGCGCGGCCCGATCTTGGGCCGGTTACCGATGACCTGCACCGCCGCGTTACCCACAGCGAACCCGGACTCTTCGAGCAGTCTGCGCACTTCGGCGAGCATCCTGGCCCCGCTCACACCGTCCCACTCGGGACGGCCGGTACCGAAAACCGAACCCAGGTCGCCGAGTCCGGCCGCCGACAGCAGTGCGTCACACAAGGCGTGTATCGCAACATCGCCGTCCGAATGGCCGGAACATCCATCGGCATCCTCGAACAACAACCCTGCCATCCAGCACGGCCGCCCTACCTCGACGGGATGAACGTCGGTGCCGATACCTACTCGCACGAAGAAAGCTCCCGTCCTGAACCCGATCCGTTCAGCAATGCCCGCGCCAACACCAGATCGTGGGGAGTGGTCACCTTGAACGCCAATGCGTCCCCTTCGATGGTCTGCACGGTCACTCCTAGCCGTTCGACCAGAGCGGCGTCGTCGGTGGCAACCGCGCCGACCTCGTCGTATGCCCGCCGCAGTATCGCGGCATCGAAACCTTGCGGTGTCTGCACTGCGCGCAGATCACTGCGCTGCGGGGTCCCGGTGACCGCCCCGAATGCGTCAACCGACTTGATGGTGTCCGTGACCGGCACCACCGGAATGACCGCCGAACTTCCCGCCCGCAACTGTGCGACCACTCGCGCGATCACCGACGGCGGTGTCAGCGCCCGGGCTGCGTCGTGCACGAGCACGAACCGGGCGTCACCCGCGCCGGCAAGTCCGGCCCGTACCGAGTCGGTACGTTCGGAACCCCCGGCAACCACGACGACGTCCTCAGCGCTTCCCAGGTCCGCCCGCACCTCGGCCACCATCTCCGGCGGCACAATGACGACAACGCGGTCGATCGCTCCGGAATCCCGGAGACCATCGACCGCGCGTGCAAGCATGGTGCGCCCGCCGAGTTCGACGAATGCCTTGGGCACATCTTCGCCCAGACGCACTCCCCGACCCGCGGCAGGAACCAGCGCTACTACCGACACTGTCAGCTTTGTTCGTTCGTCAGTTCAGGACGCGGTCGCGAGGACCTCGTCGAGAATGATGTCGGCCTTTTCGGTATCAGTACCCTCGGCGAGCGCGAGCTCTCCGACGAGAATCTGACGGGCCTTGGCAAGCATTCGCTTCTCACCTGCGGAAAGTCCGCGATCTTGTTCACGACGCCACAAGTCCCGAACAACTTCGGCGACCTTGTTCACGTCACCGGAAGCCAGCTTCTCGAGATTTGCCTTGTATCGACGAGACCAGTTGGTGGGCTCTTCGGTGTGTGGTGCGCGCAGAACCTGGAAAACCTTGTCGAGGCCTTCTTGTCCGACCACGTCACGAACTCCGACGTATTCGGCGTTGTCTGCAGGAACCCGTACTGTGAGGTCGCCTTGTGCAACCTTGAGAACGAGGTACTCCCTCTGCTCACCCTTGATGGTGCGGGTTTCGATAGCTTCGATCAGCGCCGCACCGTGATGGGGGTATACGACGGTGTCTCCGACCTTGAAAATCATGTGTCCCGTGCCCCTTTCGATTCCACTAGTTTAACACGTTCGGGAAGCGACCACTCATCAACTGTGCAGGTCAGGGGCATCCTTACTCGAGCGTAGGGCTTGACAGGCCCAGATGCGCGTGCATCGCGCGGCCGGTAGCAGGCCTCGCGCCACCGGTCGAAGCCCTACTCAGACAACCGTTGTGACTACCCAGCGACCGGCCCGCGAGAGCTGACTACTACTCTGCCTAGTGGAGTGCGAACCTGACGCCCTGGAGGACGAACCGTGACTGCTATCCGTAAGCCGACTCGCCGAGTCGCCACCGCCATTGCGCTCGCTGCCGGCGCAGCCATCGCGCTGTCCGCATGCAGTTCCGGCCAGGTGAGCCAGACCGCCGTCCAGCAGGCCGCGGTGAACGGCAACACCGCGAATGTCGGCGAACTTGCGCTACGCAACGTGCACATCGCGTACCCCTCTTCCGAGGAGTACAGCATCGAACCCGGCGGCAACGCCGTTCTCGCCTTCACGATCGTGAACGAGAGCAACGAAACCACGGACAAGCTGATCCGCATCAGCACCGACTACGCCGCGCGGGTCATCGCGGGTGAAGAGACCGGCGGCCTCACGATCAAGCCGCAGTCGAGCCTGCAGGCCGGACAGGTGCCTGCCGACCAGTCCGCAGTCGATCTCGCCGACACCCAGATCAAGAACAAGGACGAGAACTCGGATGCACCGTCCGCCCTCACCCTCGTCGTGCTCGAGGACATCAAGGCCGGTGTTCGCCCAGGCTTGACCGTCCCGGTCACCTTCACCTTCGAGAAGGCCGGACCCGTCACCCTCGACGTTCCCGTCGACGCAGGCCCGCTGCTCGAGCGCAACATCTCCGACAAGTCGCCGGTCGAAGGTTCGGGCGGACACTGAAACCCTGAAGGGGTTCCAGAACAACAGGTGGGCAACAGGTTTCGCTCACGCACTGATGCAGCCACCAGAGGCGGGGTCCATGTCGGACCCCGCCTCTAGTCTGTCCAGGTGGCCAAAGCCAAGTCTAACTACCGCTGTTCCGAATGCCAGTCCGTCGTGCCCAAGTGGGTCGGCCGGTGCCCGGACTGCGATTCGTGGGGTTCGATGTCGGAAGTCACCGTCGTCGCGCCGGTGGCCGGCCGTGCCGGTGCATCACTCGCGAAAGCCGGCGCGGGAGCGGTGCTACCCACGACGCCTGCCACACCGCTGACCCAGATCGACAGCAAGTCGACGCAGGCAAAGCCGACGGGAATCGGTGAACTCGATCGCGTTCTCGGCGGCGGCGTCGTACCCGGTTCCGTGGTCCTCCTCGCCGGCGAGCCGGGCGTCGGCAAATCGACGCTGCTCCTCGAGGTCGTCTACCGGTGGGCCATGCGCAGTCCCGAAGACCGGGCACTGTACGTCACCGGTGAGGAATCGGCAGGCCAGGTCCGACTACGCGCAGATCGCACCAATTCGGTTCACGAGCGGATGTACCTCGCGGCCGAATCGGATCTCGCCACCATTCTCGGGCACGTCGAACAGGTCAAGCCGACACTGTTGATCGTCGACTCCGTCCAGACCATGCTCGCCGCCGACGTCGACGGCGTCGTCGGCGGAGTCACCCAGGTCAAAGCCGTCACGAGCGCTCTGACGTCACTGGCCAAGGCCAGCGGGATACCGGTACTGCTGATCGGTCACGTCACCAAGGACGGCGCCGTCGCCGGGCCCCGATCGCTCGAGCACCTCGTCGACGTCGTCCTGCACTTCGAGGGCGACAAGCACTCCACCCTGCGCATGGTCCGTGGGGTCAAGAATCGGTTCGGCGCAGCTGACGAGGTCGGCTGTTTCGAGCTCAGCGATCAGGGCATACACGAGATCAGCGACCCGTCCGGCCTGTTCCTGCACCACCGCGAAGAAGCAGTCGAAGGCACTGCGGTCACCGTCATGATGGACGGCAAGCGCCCTCTCCTGGGCGAAGTTCAGGCATTGGTCGCACCCACTCCGCTACCGACCCCCCGCCGCGCGGTCAGCGGCCTGGACACCGCCCGCGTCGCCATGGTTCTGGCTGTCCTCGAACGGCGGGCCGGGGTCTCGATCGCCAAATCCGACGTGTACGCGGCCACTGTCGGCGGAATGCGCATGACGGAACCGGGCGCCGATCTCGCGCTCGCCGTGGCCGTCGCCTCGGCGGTGAAGGGCAAACCGGTTCCGGCCGGACTCGTCATACTCGGTGAAGTCGGACTGGCAGGCGAGGTTCGTCGCGTCGCCGGCGTCAATCGGCGTCTGATCGAAGCCGCTCGGCTCGGGTTCACCAGTGCGATAGTGCCCGTCGACTCCGGCCCGAAGGTTCCCGGAATGCGGGTGCACGAGGTCGCGAACCTGGGCGATGCCTTGTCCTGGGCCGCGATGACCGGCCGCAAGCAGAATCCGCCGCGCCCCAAGCTCGCGCAGGTCGACTGAACGTCCTCAGACAGCGGACGTCCCGAACGGCGATCGAGGAACGCCGTCGACGTACTTGACGGTGTCGACGAAATGCTCGGCGGTCACGGTCACGAACAGTGCGCGAGAGGTACCGACCGCCGTGTCGGGATCCGATCCCGGACCGTCGACGATGTACGCCTCGGCGCTCGTGTAGACCTTGCGGCGCACCGTACCGTCGACACGGGCACGGAACTCGAGTACCGAACCCAGCGGGATCGGACGGGCGAAATCGATCTCCAGATGACCTGTCACGACGGGCGTACCCAAGGCGAGACACGCCATGCCCTGTGTCTCGTCGAATGCGGACGACAAGATGCCGCCGTGGATGACACCGGGGCCGCCTTGGTACTTCTTCGCCACTTCCAGTCGTCCGGTGACGCTCAGCCCGACACCGGCGACGAAAGTCATCGCCATTCCGGACGGTTGGTCGTCGCCGCATCCGAAACATTTGGACCAGTGCGGCGGCAATTCCTCGCCCGCTGCCACGAAAGATTCGGCAACTTCGGGAACGGTCAGGTCATCAGGCAAGGTCCAGGCACTACTCATGGATAGGTAATCTAAACGGGGACCAGCGCATGTCGCTACGCAGACCCGACACGAAGTGACGTCAACCTCAGCAGGGAGTTCTCGATGATCAGTGCGATGGCGGACAGTCAGTCCTCGGCATTGCGCGAGACCATCGCGAGGTTGGCACCCGGAACCGCACTGCGTGACGGTCTCGAACGGATCCTCCGCGGCCGTACCGGCGCGCTCATAGTCCTCGGCTACGACGACGCGATGGAGGCGCTCTGCGACGGCGGCTTCAATCTCGACGTCGAGTTCGCGCCGACGAGGTTGCGAGAGCTGTCGAAGATGGACGGTGCCGTGGTGCTGTCCACCGACGGCACCCACATCGTGCGCGCCAACGTCCAACTCGTTCCCGATCACAAGATCCCGACCGTCGAATCGGGTACGCGCCATCGCGCTGCCGAACGTACGGCCATCCAGACCGGCTATCCGGTGGTCTCGGTCAGCCAGTCGATGTCCATCGTCAGTGTGTACGTGGGCGGCGTACGCCACGTCATCGACGGCTCGGCCACAATCTTGTCGCGAGCCAATCAGGCGGTCGCGACGCTCGAACGCTACAAGGCGCGCCTCGACGAGGTCACCCGCCAACTCTCCGTGGTGGAGATCGAGGATTTCGTGACGCTTCGCGACGCGCTGACCGTCGTACAGCGACTGGAAATGGTCCGCCGAGTGTCCATCGAAATCGAGCAGGACGTACTCGAACTCGGCACCGACGGCCGGCAGTTGGCGCTTCAACTCGAAGAGCTGGTGGGCGACAACGACATCGCCCGCCAACTCGTCGTCCGCGATTACCTCGCGTCGTCGGAACCGATCGGAACCGCGGCGTTGGACACGGTTCTGGCAGCTCTGGACCGAGTCTCGGATGCCGATCTTCTCGACCTGACGGCACTCGCTCGGGTATTCGGGTATCCGGGCACTATCGAGGCTCTCGACACACCCATGACACCGCGGGGCTATCGCGTCCTGATGCGTGTCCCACGGTTGCAGTTCCATCAGATCCACCGCTTGGTCGGATCGTTCGGCACCTTGCAGTCACTGCTCGCCGCCACGGCCGCCGATTTGCAGTCGGTGGAAGGCATCGGCGGGTTGTGGGCCAGACACATCCGTGAAGGCTTGTCCCGACTGGCCGAAACATCGATCACCGGCTCCTACAACTGAGCTGGGGCAGCGCAGGCCACGTGGTTGCAGAATGCGTCCCAGTCGGCCTCGACCGCCTTCAGGCAATCTGGCTAGGCGATATTGAAGGGCTCCGGGTTACTTCGCAGTGCACCGAGCTGTCCGACTACCGTGTAGGCGCCGGGTCCGACCGGGACACGCTCGGAGTTGGTGTTGGTCAGGCAATCGGGAGCGGACGTCGTACCGGTCCAGGACATCGTGAACGCCGCCTGATCGCCAGGCGCCAGCGTCTTCACGTCAGCGGCCGGTTGCGGGTAGCAGTCGACATTCGACCACAGGCGAGTCTTGCCGTCGATGCTGTAGACCAGCACCTGCTGAAGTCCACTGGCCAGATCCCGGTCGCATGACGCCGAACCGATGTTGGTGATGACGATCGTGAACTTGGGCTCCTCGCCCGCCGCGAAGGTCGCCTTGTCGGCCGTCGCCTTCACTGCCAGGGACGAGTCCGGGCACTGTCCGGCCGGAACCGCAGCCGCAGCGCTCGTGGCGGTTGCCGAGGAGGTTGCCGTGGTGGACGAGGCACTGCCCGATCCGTTGTCATTCGAACCCGACCCGCCGCCCGATCCGCCACCGCTCGATCCGCCGCCGGGGGCCGCGCTCGCCGACGGATCCGGGGTGAAGGGCACTCCTGTGGTCGCCGACGAACTCGCGGCGGCCGGATTGGACTCCGGCGAATCGTCGCCGCCCCCGACCAGCGCCACGATCGCCCAGACCAGAAGCGCCAGCACGACGGCGGCGGCACCGATGGCCAACACCCGGCGGCGCCAGTAGATCTCGGGGGGCAGTGGTCCATTCGGTTCCAACACGGACTCAACGGTAGTTGGCATGAGCTCCCGCAACGGTCAGCCGGGTCGGCGTGTCGGCTGACCGTTACGGACGAGGACGTCCGGGCGCCGGCCTATTCGCCCGCTGCGGTCTCGCCGATGTCTCCGACGGCCCCCTGTACCCGCATGCGACCGTCCGAGAGCGCATAGGTGACTCCGACGATCGCGCAGGCACCCTTGTCGACCTTGTCGGCGATGATCCGCGACCGTTGCATGATCAACGACCCGGTCTCGACGACGTGACGGGATTCGAGTTCGTCCACGGTGGACAATCCCTCGTTACGGCCCATCATGATGGAGGGCGCTACCCGCTCGACGACGCTGCGGATGAAACCGTCCGGCACATTGCCGTTGTCGAGGGCGTCGAGGGTGGCCTTCACCGCACCACATCCGTCGTGGCCGAGTACGACGATCAAGGGCACGTTCAAGACGTGGACCGCGTATTCGATGGACCCGAGCACCGAGTCGTCGAGGACGTGACCGGCGGTCCGTACGACGAACATGTCGCCGAGCCCCTGGTCGAAGATGATCTCGGCGGCTACTCGTGAGTCACCGCAGCCGAAGAGCACCGCCGTGGGGTGCTGCGCGTCGACCAGTTTTGCCCGGTCGGCGATTCCTTGGCTGGGGTGAATGGACGAACCGCCGACAAAACGTTCGTTGCCCTCGCGGAGGGATTTCCATGCGGAAAGCGGACTTGATCGTGGCATTTCCCTATTGTGCACCTGCCGGGTTTCCACTTCACCACGGGAATGCGCGCAGGTCGCGCGGCGGTCGCCCGAAACTGCACCTTACTTAGAAGTCAGATTGCTGATACCTTCTCCCGTAGTGATTCATTGCACTTCGCGGGGAGAGTGTGATCGCAATTACCTCAAAATGCACTCTCGAACCGAGAGGGAAAATCGGGAGGGGACAACTTGACGTCGAGCGCCGATCCCGGCAAACATCCGACGGAAGTCGATGCCGATTCGACGCAATCAGACAAATCAGGCAAATCCAATGCCGTGTCCACGGCGATGAGCGAAATCGGACTCCTTTTCACTTTCACGATTCGCGTGTGCGTCGCCGTGGTCACCACCGTGCGGCACCGACGACTGGCGTGGCGCGAGGCCGTCGACCAGATGTGGTTCCTCGCCAACGTCACGTCCGTCGCCTCCGCGCTTGTGATGATCCCACTCGGGGTAGGGGTAGCTCTCCAGATCGGTTCGCTGGCAGATCAGATCGGGGCCGGTTCGTACAGTGGTGCCGTTGTCGCCTTCCTCATCATCGGTCAGGCCGGACCACTGGTGTGCGCCTTGATCATCGCAGGCGTGGGCGGTTCGGCAATCTGCGCAGACCTCGGCGCCCGCACCATTCGCGAGGAGATCGACGCACTGGAGGTTCTCGGATTGCCGGTGCTCGAAAGACTGGTCGTTCCCCGCATGATCGCCATTGCCGTGGTGTGCCTGTTGTTGAATTCCATAGTCCTCGTGATCGGCTTGGGCGCAAGCCTTTTCGTCCATGTTCTCGTTCTCGACGGTAACGCGCAGAGCTTCCTGAGAAATCTCGTTCAGTTCAGCCAGCCGAGCGACTTCATCGCCTCCGGAGTCAAGGCCGTCTCGTTCGCCCTGATTTCCGGAATTGTCGCGAGCTACAAGGGTTTGACAGTCAAACGGGGCGCACAGGGGGTCGGTGACGCCGTCAACGAAACTGTCGTACTCTCGTTCATACTCGTCTTCGTCGCCAACCTTGCCATCACGCAGATCTATCCGTTGTTCGTGTCAGCGAAAGGTGCCTACTGATGCACCTGCCCATCGCACGACATGTCAGACGGACCGGCGATCGCGCCCTCGGCGGGCTGAGCCGACTCGGAGACCAGTTCACGTTCCACGGTCGCGTGATCGCTTCCGTACCCGCAACTTTCGCTCGATATTGGAAGGAAATTGCCCGACTTGTCGCCCAAGTCGCTTTCGGCTCGGGAACATTGTTGGCCGGCGGCGGCAGCGTCGTGGTCATTTTCGCCATCTCCTTCTTCGCGGGGTCGCAAATCGGCCTCGAGGGATACCGCGGGCTCAACCTCGTGGGACTCGCACCGCTTTCCGGCGTCATGTCCGCGATTGCGAACACGCGCGAAGTTGCACCTCTGGTCGCGGCAATTACCTTGGCCGCCAAGGTAGGAACCGGATTTACCGCACAATTAGGAGCGATGCGGATTTCCGAAGAGATCGACGCCCTCGAGGTCATGGCGATTCCGTCGATGCGCTACCTGGTCACCACCCGCATGATCGCCGCTCTCATCGCAGTCGTTCCGCTCTACCTCGTCGGTCTCTTCGCCTCCTATATGGCGACCGCGCTGGCCGTGACCCAGATCAAGGGGCAGTCCAGCGGAACGTACGGATACTATTTCAGCCTGTTCCTCTCCCCCAACGACATCTGGCTCTCCCTGGTCAAAGTCATGGTCTTCGCTGTCGTCGTCACTTTGGTCCACTGCTACTACGGCTACACCGCCACCGGCGGACCGGAAGGCGTCGGACGAGCGGCGGGTCGGGCGCTGCGCACCAGCATCGTATTTCTCGCCTTCACCGATGTGGCGATGACCATCGCACTCTGGGGACTCAAACCTCACGTACCGGGACTCACCGCATGAACGTCTCCGGAGTCGGTCGATCAAGTCTGGTACTTCGAGGGCTTCTCGCAGTGGTGGTACTGCTCGGCGCGTACGTGTTCCTGTTCTCCCGAGGGGTGGAAAATCATGGAAGCACCTCGGAGGTAACCGTGGTGGTACCCGCCGCCGCCGGAGCGCTGAAGACCGGATCGTCGGTGCAGTATCGCGGAGTGGTGGTCGGCTCGGTCGCTGCGATCAATGCGGGTACAACCAGTTCCGATGTCTCTCTTTCCATCGATCGGGACTCCTTCGCCGATATACCGTCCACCAGCCAGGTTCGTCTGATGCCGCGTAACATCTTCGGGGACTTCTTCGTCGACCTGATTCAACCCGACGGGCTCTCTCGTGGTCCTTCCCTCACGCCGGGAACACGGTTGTCTGCGGACCAGTCTTCGGAATCGGTCCAGCTTTACCAGGCGATTTCCCGAATCTACACGCTGGTCACATCGTTGGATCCGGCCGACCTGAACGCGGCATTGACCGCGATCTCGACGGCGCTGAGCGGAAAAGGCACGAAGGTCGGGAACTCATTGGACTCGATCGACCGCGCGTTGGTCGGCGCGCAACCGGTTATCGACGGACTGGGAAACGATCTCGACGACGTCGCCGCGCTCGCCGGGTCACTCTCCCTCAGCGCCCCGGATCTGTTGGCTACCTTGAAGAATTCGATTACCACGTCCACCACGGTGACGGACAAAGCATCGGGTGTGGCCGCCCTGCTTCAGGCTGGAACCCGCACCGGCGCCGCAGCAGCGGACGTCGTGGGTGAAAACCAGCGATCGAACCATCACCATCGTCGATGACGCCGATACGCTCACCGGCGCACTCATGTCACGACCCGGACAACTCACCACCGTTTACTCCGGTTTGCGCAGCCTCACGACAAATCTGCCGCCCGCCTTGGCCGACGGCCCGTGGCTGAACGCCGACATCAGGTTGACGACCACCGAGCTGTACCCGTATCGAAACTCGGACTGCCCAAGATACGGCGACTTTCCGGGGACCAACTGCCCGGCCGCACCGGCATCGCTGGGGGGAACTGTGGGACCGGTCGGCAGTGACACCGAACGTGCCGTGGTCGCGGCACTCACCGGCAGTGGAGGTGCGATGGAAAACCTGGTCCTCGGCCCGGTGTTACGCGGCACGACGGTGGTGCGGCCGTGAGTACGAGAAAAAGTCTCGTCAGATTCGGACTGTTCGTAGTCGTCGCGATCCTCGCCACCGTGATCGTCGCCGGCACCCTGATCGACCCGGTGTCCGGACCGAGTTCGAAGTATCGGGCAGTGTTCGTCAATGCATCCGGTCTGGTCACCGGTAGTGACGTCCGGATCGCGGGGGTTCGGGTCGGTCGCGTCGACAGTGTGGATCTGGTGAACAATCAGGCAGTCGTCGGTTTCGATCTCAGTTCGGATCAACGTATTCCGGCGGACGGACGGGCCGTCGTACGGTACGCAGATCTCTTGGGCGCTCGGACGATCTCCATCGAACCAGGGCCGAGTGGCGCCACACCGTCGGACTATCTGCCGTCCGGTTCCACGATCCCGGTCGAGAACACCCAGCCCGCCATAGATCTCACCGACATCCTCGGCGGGTTCCGCCCTCTGTTCGACGCTCTCGACCCCGGCGAGGTCAACAACCTCGCCGCCCAGGTGGTGACTGCCTTCCAAGGCGAAGGGTCCACTGTGGAAAACCTACTGACGCAGACGGTGGCAGTCTCGGAGAACCTGGCCGCCCGCGACGAAGTACTGGATCGGTTGATCGCCAATCTCGACCGAGTTCTGGTGGTCACCACCGCAAACCGACCCAACTTCGTCGAGATGATCGACACCTTGAACACGATGGTCGACGGGCTCGCCCAGGATCGCGAGAAGATTTCCACCGCAGTTACTTCCGCCGGACAACTCACATCGTCTCTCGACGATCTCGTGTCTCGAGTCGAGCCGACTCTCGCATCCACCCTGAACTCGATTCATGATTCGTCCACCACGATCGTCGAACATCAGCCGGCGCTCAGCACCGGGATATCCGCCTTCGATCAGCTCTTCACACAACTCGGGGTCGCCATGAGCTACGGCAGCTGGACCAATGTGTACCTCTGCAATTTCCGTCTCAGCGCGCTGGGCCAGTCGGTTGCACTCGGCGGACCCGAACGTTCGCCGGTGTGTCGATGAACTGGCTGACAGTCAAGCATCCGGTCCGTAACGGCATCGTCTGTGTTCTCGTCGGCGTCGCGGTGGTGATCGCGGCTCTGGTGATCCCTCAACTCATTTTGACGCTCAAGACCAACGAGTACCATGCCGCTTTCGCCAACGCGACCGGACTCGCTCCGGATGACCCGGTCAACGTCGCCGGTGTTCCCAGCGGAGTGGTGAAGTCGATATCCGTGTCCGGCAACTCCGTCGACGTCGTGTTCCGTCTCGACGACGGGGTGCGACTCGGTGATCGATCCCGAGCGGACATCAAGATCTCGACCCTCCTCGGACGCCGATCGCTCGACGTCACTCCGGACGGAACCGAAACGCTGGCGGCCGGATCGACCATCCCGCTCGCGAACACCAGCGTTCCGTTCACTCTCGACGATCTGGGTCGCAACGCCGGGTCCACCACGAGCAATCTCGATCTGCAGCAAGTACGCGCCATGCTGTCCGTGATATCCGATGTCGCCCCGAAGGATACAGACTTGATCCGCCGCTCACTCGAAGGAATCGACACTGTTTCCACAGTGGTCGGTGACAACGGCGATTCGATCAGTTCTCTACTCGCCGGGGCCAAGCAGACGACACAGACCTTGGTCGATCAAAAGCAAACTCTGACAACTCTTCTCGGAAATGCAGACTTGGTGATGGCAACGATATCGGACCGACGTGAAGTCCTGAACTCCCTGATCGTCGACTTTGATCGTCTCTCGACCACCCTTACCCAATTCCTCGGCGAGAACCAGGTGCTGGTCGATTCCGTTCTGACCGACATTCACAATGTCACCGCGGTGCTCTCCGACAACGAGAAGTCACTGACAACGCTGTTGGACAACTTCGCTCCGAGCGTCCGCTACGTCACCAACGCGTCGGGCAACGGCAACTGGCTCGACCTCAATTCTCCGGCCACTCTCATTCCCGACAACTGGTTGTGCGCCGTCGGTCTCGTGCAGGGGTGCCGATGACTTCCACTGCTCGTAAGATCGCTGCGCTCGCCGTAATCGCCCTGTGCGCGATCGGGGCGATCGTGTACTACGTCCGGCCTGATCACAAACTGATCGTGACAGCCGAATTCGCTTCTACCGATGCCATTTTCGCGGGAAACAAGGTGACGATACTCGGTGTACCCAGTGGACGGGTCGAGAGAGTGGTTCCGGACGGTTCACGGGTGCGCGTCGAGGTGAGTCTGCCTGCCGGTACGCGTGTTCCCGCCGACGTGCAGGCTTGGGTCCTTTCACCGTCTGTCATCAGCGACCGCACGGTCGAACTGGGCCCCGGCTACGAGAGCGGTGACACCTTGTCCGACGGCGCCGTGATCCCACTCGAGCGAACCCACTCACCTTTGACCTGGGATCAACTCACCAGTTCGGTCAACGACCTACTGGTCGCGCTGGGGCCCGGCGCAGACGGCGGCGGTATCGGTGACGTCGTCGGAAAGAGCGCAGATCTTGTCGACGGCAACGGCGAATCCTTCAGAAATGCCGTGCAGTCGATCGCCAGAGCCAGTTCGGTGCTCGCCGGCGCAGGCCCGGACATGACCGAACTCGTCGGAAATCTGAACACACTGGTACAAACGATCGCAGACAATCAGACACAGGTGAATTCACTGTCCAATTCGATCACCGCCACAGCGCAGGAGTTTTCGAACCAGCGCGAGAATATCAGCGGGGCACTCAATTCCGTGACAACCCTGCTGGGTCAGGTGTCGGCGCTGTTGTCCGAACACGGTTCGGCCCTGACCGACGACATGGGAACCCTTGCCCAACTGACGGGCTCGATAGCGACAAAACAGGATCAGCTTCGCGAGGTCGTGGACACCGCCCCCACCGGATTTCAGAACGTGGCCAATCTCGTCACCGACGACGGCAGGGCGCGGGTTCGTCTGAACGTGGGCACCAATCTGTCGCAGTTCGATTCCACCCGAGCGCTGTGCCAACAGATGCCACTTCCGATCTGCACCGGCCCCGGCCTCGTCAACCCGATCGAATTCCCGGTTGCATCGGATGATTCCGACTTGGCTCGCATACTCGGTGGGGTCCGGTGATGTCGACGCAGCGGGGCGCGGCATGTGTCGTTGCACTCGGAGCCGTATCGGTGCTGGCCGGATGCAGCCTGAATTTTCAGCACCTTCCGATCGGCCTTGGCGTGTCGGGTGATTCGTATCCGCTGACTTTGGAGTTCGCGGATGCATCACTACTTCCGGTAGGCGGCGAAGTTCGTATCGGGCAGGCGGTGGTAGGGCGAGTCACGTCGATGACCGCGGACAGGTTCGCGGCCGTGGTGCACGTCGAGATCGATTCCGCCATAGAACTTCCGTCGGACACGACGGCCCGGATCGAATTGTCGACGCCCATCGGCGACGCATTCGTCGGTCTCGACGTTCCGGTGGGCTCTTCTGCAACTGCTCTGGAACCGGGATCCGTCGTCGACCAGTCTCACACCGTGCGCGGCCCGGATGTGGCCCAATTACTCGGCGCTGTCGGCACGCTGTTGAACGGTAGTGGCTTGGCACAGGTGAAAAGCATCATCCACGAGGCGAATCAAGTGATGGACGGTCGTGAGGACGTGATCCGGGATCTACTCGCGCGAGTGGACTCGTTTCTCACTACGGTGAACAACCGAAAGGACTCGGTGAATTCAGCCCTCGATTCCCTCGATCGGCTCACCGCGACGGTCGGCGACGAGAGCGCGGTGCTGGACGAAGGGATCAAGACATTGACCCCGGCGCTGAAAGTGGTCACCGATCAACGGCAGCCACTTCTCGATCTCCTGGATCAGACGAATCGACTCAGCTCCGCCGCAACAGCCGTACTCGATCGCTCGAGCGAACAGATAGTCGACGTGAACGGGAAACTCTCCCCCATCCTCGATCAGCTGACCGCAATGGGACCGACTCTCGACAAGACGATGGCAGACCTCGACAACGCGCGTGCCCTCGTTCTTCGCGCGATCCCGGGAGATTACGTCAACATCGATCTTGACGTCGACATACCCGAAGTTTTGTCCGGGCTGCTCAACGAGATCATTCCGGGTGCGGCCCCCGTACTCGCACCGCTACCCCCTCGTGATCCGAACGTTCCGCTGTCGACCCCACTCGAAGGCGGTACTCGATGAAGAGCCGAGTCGTGTACTTCGAGATCGTGGCGTTTCTCCTCATCGCCGTGGTGAGTACGACGTACGTCCTCCACCAGGTCGGAGTGGGGAATCCGTTCACCGGGACAATCACCGTCACAGCCGAATTCGACAATGTGGCCGGAATCTCGGCCGGCAGTGAAGTGGCGTACCGCGGCGTGACCGTCGGCGACGTGTCATCGATCGACATCACGTCCGGCGGTGACACCGTGGTGCTGACACTGTCGTTGCGCGCGGATCAGCACGTCCCTGTCGACTCGAACGCGGCGATCAGCCAGGACACCGCGGTTCCGGTGCTGAAAGTGCAATTGACCTCCGAGTCCGACAGCGGACCTTACTTGTCCGACGGTTCGGTGATTCCCCGCGAACGCACATCGGTGCCGGCACCACTCGGTTCGGTGATTTCGAACTTCAATGCGGCAGCCGACACCGTCAAACCCGAAGACGTGAAAACACTGACCCGCGAACTCGCGACAGGGCTACGCGGCTCTGGTACGGACCTTCAGACGATCGTCGACAGCTTCGACGTTCTTTCCCGCACAGCGGTTCTCGTCCAACCTCAGGTCAATACACTCGCGGACAACTTCCGCAGTCTCTACGCTGCAAACGCCGACAACATCGCAGCGCTCCCGGACGTCGCTCGCACACTTCGTCAATTGACCGATCAGGTTCGAAGCTCGGACCCGCAGCTTCACACGCTGCTCGATCGGAGTCCGGCAATCCTTTCCGAACAGGTACTACCGCTGATCGAGGAGAACCGTCAGTCCTTCAGTCTGTTACTGGCGAACTCGCTGGTGTCCACACAGATCGTCACTACCCGAATGCCCGCCGTCGATGCTCTCCTGATGGTGGTTCCGCAGGGCTTCGAGAAGCTGAGCACCATCGTCAGTGGCGGGCGGGCGCAGTTGAATCTGGTCACCGCAGTGGGGCCTGTCTGCATGTACGACACGCCGCGACGCTCGGTGCAGGACGTCTCACCGTCACCGCTGAACAAAGATCAGCACTGCACGGACGAGTCCGGGAGAATCCAGAACCGTGGGTCGCAGAACATCCCGGACCAATCGGGGCGGATAGCCGGCGTCGCAGCCTACGATCCGAGCTCGGGCACGGTCGCCGCCGGCGACGGTACGTCCATCCGGATGGGCGTCAACGGCGGCCAGCAGACCGTTCTCGGCGACTCGTCCTTCGCCGCACTACTAGTCCAGGGGACACGATGACCACAGATGACACCACAACGGGCACCTCGGTGTCGCCGGCGAAGCCTTCCGAAGAAGAAACTCACACTGACGACACCTCGACAGTCGAACCTTCTTCTTCCTCGAACGATTCGACTCCGACCCGCCGTCGCGTGAGCACACGGTTTCTGCCGCTGCTGGCCGGGATTCTCGTTGTACTGGCCGCACTCGGGTGGGGTGGCTACACGACATGGCAGTCCTCACTCGACGACGACGCCCGCACCAGCGCCCTCGACAGTGGCAAGAAGTTCGCTACCGACCTTGCCACCTACAACTTCCAGAATCTCGATCAGAATCTGTCGGTGGTGCGCGACAATTCGGTGGGCCAGTTCGCCGGGCAGTACGCGCAGGTGGCATCCAATCTGCAGAACATGATCGTGCAGTATCAGGCGACGTCGTCCGCTCAGATCCTGTCCGCCGGTCTCGCCAGTGCCGACCGTGACAACGCAGAGGTGTTGGTCTTCCTGGATCAGACGATCACCAACACGAACTCTCCCGACCCTCGAATCGACCGAAATCGAATGCAACTGTCTCTCGTGCGCGAGGACGGCACGTGGAAACTCGCTGACGTGCAGTTGTTGTGATCGGTACGGCATCTACCTCTGCACCGGAAGCCATCGCTGCGCCGGACCCACAGCCGGACCTCGATGGGGTGTGGCGACGCTGCCGATAGACTCGGACGTTCGCAACAAACCGAGGAGTTGGCAGTCGAGGTGTCCGTGGAATCGTCAGTACTGCTGAAGTGGTACGCCGACACAGCCCGCGATCTACCGTGGCGACGCGACGGCGTCAGCGCCTGGCAGATCCTGATGAGCGAGATCATGCTGCAACAGACACCGGTGGTTCGCGTCGCCCCGATTTGGGAAGAATGGGTTCGGCGCTGGCCGGTACCGTCGGCGATGGCGGCGTCGAGCCAAGCCGAGGTCCTTCGTGCCTGGGGAAAGCTCGGGTACCCGCGGCGAGCACTGCGACTGCACGAATGCTCACGCGTTCTGGCCGAACAGCACGGCGACGTGGTACCGGACGACGTCGATACGCTGCTCGGTCTGCCCGGAATCGGCTCCTACACCGCACGTGCAGTGGCCTGTTTCGCGTACGGCCGGCGAGTTCCCGTGGTGGACACCAACGTACGACGGGTTGTTGCCCGCGCCGTCCATGGAGCGGCCGAACCTGGGAATCCTTCCAATACGCGCGATCTCGCCGACGTGTCAGCGCTCCTTCCCCGGACGCGAGAGCGTGCGGCAACGTTCTCGGCTGCACTCATGGAGTTGGGCGCTCTGATCTGCACCGCCCGCACACCCGATTGCGAGCAGTGCCCGTTGCCGAACTGCGCATGGGTTGTCGCGGGAAAACCGGCCCACACCGGACCACCGAAGAAGGTACAGAAGTTCGCCGGCACAGACCGTCAGGTTCGAGGAAAGCTGATGGCCGTCCTACGCGAGAGTCATCACCCGGTAGAGCGTGCTCGACTCGACGTCGTCTGGCTGATCGACCCCGGCCAGCGAGACCGCGCGCTCCACTCCCTGCTGGTCGACGGTTTGGTCGAGCAGACCGCCGACGGCCTTTTCGCGCTGGCGGGCGAGGGCGGCGATCAGCGGTAGCCACTTTCCACGACTCGTCCGAGCATGAGATCAGGCCGTTCGGCGACTCTTCGAAGACATCCAGGTGCACGTCGCCCGTTCCGAATCGGTACCCAAGGCGCTCGACCATCCACAGCCCGGCGATAGTCGCCGGGCAGTGAGCCCTCGAACGAGAACCGACCGGCAACCGGCAGCCGACAGTTCGATCGACAACCCGGACCCACCGCCGACCTCTGCGCTCGACCCCACCGGCGGTAGCGTCGTCGCACCCGATACAGCCTCCGCGACCACCAGGACCGTGCTCACCGACACGAGGCCGAACCTCTGTCTTACTCGGCGCCTCCTGACCCGTCTACCTGCTCGCGGGCACCTCGGCGGCATTCCGGCAGGACCGATCCGCACAGCACTGCTCACACATCCCCACGCAAGCGATTTTCCGACAGAATCCGAGCCACCTTCGGCGAACACCGAGTTAAGTTCCATCGAAGTACTCGCATGGAAGGAAAAGCCACAGGTGAGCGCGTGATTATGCGGGTGAAGTTCGGACAAAACAGGTGATATCTCGGGTGAAACGCCCTGAGTTGAGCGCTTGGGAGTGGCACCAGCTACGCTCAGTCTGTCAATCGGCAATCAGGATATTTCGCCCAATTCGATACTTCCGGCGGAGCTGAACACAGAAGGGGACCTCGGCAATGCTCGGGAAGGACGGCCACGACTGGGCAGCTACCCCCGATCACCACAGCACCCTCGGGTTCGTTCCTCGCCTCGACCTGTTCGAGAAACTCGATCGACGTGCCGCCCTGACCCTGATACGCGCACCGAGCGGATACGGCAAGTCTTCGTTGATCGCGTCGTGGCTCCGATCGAATCCGGACCCGCGGCGCGTACTGATATGGATGTCCGCCCCAGGTCACGGCGTGGACCCTGCGGTGTACTGGCGTACGGTAGCCCAGCGCTTCCATGCGGCCGGAGTGACTCGACCGGACTCCTCCGACGGGCCGACTGATCCGTTCACCGAATTGGTCAGGGCCGTGAACACGGTACAGCGACCCACGTTACTGGTCCTCGTGCGACCGGACATGATCGACGCGGAGAGCCTGGAAGATCAGCTGATCGAGCTGGTCTCACACTGCCACCAGCTGGACCTGATAGTGACACTGACCGGTCTTCGGCTCTTTCCCGAACCGTACCTTCTCGACATCGACCACGAAGTGATCAACACAGAAGAGTTGTTGTTCACCGTCGAGGACACCGAGCGTCTACTGGAATCAGCGGGCGCGACAGTGTCCGAGGGGGATGCAGCGCATCTCACCGCGCTGGTCGGCGGGCTCCCGGTACTAGTGCACTCGGCCGTGACCGCGATCAAGAATCTGCCAGCCACCGACGACCGCGACCGCCGACTCGAACACCACGTCCAAAGGTCCGTCGACCGCTACACCAGAGACGTCGTTCTCGCGAGCGCACGCACGACGAACCAGTACGAATTCACCCTGGCGACGGCGCCGGCTCGTACCCTGACCGTCGAAACCGCCGCCGTGTTGTTCGAATCGGGCGAACCCGATGCCCTGATACACGCCCGCCTGGTCGCTCTCGAAACTGCCGGAGTGCTATCCAGGTCGGAAAGCGAGGAAATCCCGACCTGGGAACTGGCGCCTGCGATTCGCCGGTCCCTACTGGCACACCGGGATTCGACCGGAGACGACTACACCCGAAATTTGTCATTTCTCGCGCACCACCAACTCGAGGCCGGACGTCACTCGTCGGCCTTGGAGTACGCGGTCGACTCCGAAAACTGGACGCTGGCGGTCGATATCATCGAACAACACTGGGTGACGATGATCGCCGCCGATCTCGAAGCGGTCCGTTCCGCTCTTCGACGGATACCTGCCGCGGCAGCAGACCATCACCCCGTCGTCCAAGCCGGTCAACGCCTTTTCGCGATGCCAGAATCGGAAGCCGAGGTGGTGGCCGACGCTCTGCCCACATCCGTTGCCGAGTTGGACGAGCTGGGTGCAAGTCCACGTGCACGCGACGCTCTGAGCGCCGGTTGTGTTCGGTCGATCATGCTCAGGCTCGCCGGCGAGTGCGACCGGGCCACCGAAATAACGCGCAGGCTGGCCCATCTGAGCCGCAGCGCCCTCGAACACCATCCCGAGAACGTGAGCAACCAGCTTCCGATCATGCGGTTGCAGTTCGCAATCACCTATCAGCTCAACGGTCGGTTCGCCGAATCGACCATCGAAGCCCGAACGGCCTACTGGGGCGGGGTCTCCCAAGGTATCGATTTCGTCGCCCGCAACGCAGCGGGCAGTGCCGCCATGAGCTGGGCGATACTCGGAGAGCCTCGCCAGGCCCGGCATTGGTCGGTCATGGAGCGGAAACACCCCAACTCCCACAGTTGGCTCGGGCCGATGGTCAAGGTTGCCGGACTGGTCGCCACGGCATTGGCAGCACTCGACTCACTCGACTTCTCGACAGCTCGCCGAGCCTTGCAAGAGTTGGGACATCCGACCGAGAGCGAGGAACTGTGGGCTTTCGTGACATACGCGCATTGCCAACTCGCTCTAGCCGAGAACGACGCGTTCACCGCTCTGCCGCTGCTACAAACCGCCGTGGCGGCACACGCGAAGCAATGCACTCCGTCGGCGTTCGCCACACCGCTCATGAGGTCCACCGAGACAGATCTACTGCTGGCGCTGGGCGAAGGCAACAAGGCGGCAGCCCTCGCCGAGCGCATCGTCGATCCCGCGTCCAACCCGTGGACGTTGACGTCGGTCGCTCGACTCCGTCAACGAACCGGCCACCCCGAGGCCGCCATCGCACTATGCCACCAATTCGACTGGGCACGTGATTCGTATCCGCGCGCGCACATGGAAACCCTACTCGTCCAAGCAGTTGCACACGACGCGCTGGGAGAGCAGCGATACGCGACCGACGCCTGGTCCAAAGCGTGCAGCATCGCCGACCAGACGGGACTACTCCGGCCGTTCTCGACCATTACCGCAGCGGACGTCGACCGCCTGGAATCAGCAGCGAAAACCGACTCGCCCGCGCTCGCCGAATTTCGGAACTCCCTTCACCGGGAACCTTTCCCACCATCGGTGCACATAGTCTCTCTGACCGAGCGCGAACGCACCGTGCTGGCACTGCTGTCGCTGGGGCTGGGGTCGGCGGCGATGGCCGACAAACTCTTCGTATCCGTCAACACCGTCAAGACCCAACTCCGGACCATGTACCGAAAGCTCGACGCGCACAACAAGAACGAGGCCATTGCCAACGCGCGGGAACTGCGCTTGCTCTGAAACGAACACCACTCAGGATCGACGGTGTTCGACGAGTAAATCCGTCACAGCGGCGCGGTAAGACTCCGGCTGATCGTCGTGAACGAGATGTCCGGCGTCGGCGATACGCACGTAGCGAGTGCCGGGTCGCCGTGCCATCTCCTGCATCTGCCCCGGCGGGGTGATCGTGAACTCGCCCTCGACGAGCAGTGCGGGAACCGACACCGCGTTCCACTGATCCCAGAAATGTCGGATACCCCATTCCTCGGAGATGTCGCGGAAAGTGGAGACATCTCCGTGCAGGTACCAGCCGTCGTCGCGGCGTTCGAACGAGTCGAGAAAATACTGCCCGGCCACCGGGCCGAAGAAATCGGTCACGGCGTCCGCCGATGCAAACGGTTGCGGCCACGCCGCCACCATCTGCGCCCAATCCGCAGCGGTGCGCCCCCGAAAGTCGGGGGCCATGTCCTCGAGCACCAACGCCGTCACCTTGTCCGGGTGTGCAGCCGCGAAGCACCAGGCGTGCAGCGCACCCATCGAGTGCCCGATCACGATCATCGGCTCGCCGATCTCCGCGACGGCGGACGTAAGATCCTCGACGAACGCTTCCGTGGTCAGTTCGGCCGGTGCCGGTCGTGCGTGGCCGGCCGCGTCGAAGGTGTAGACGTGACCGAACTGCCGAATCCACGGGACGTGCCGACGCCAGGTGCGGGCACTGCCCATCAGTCCGTGCAACAACAGAATCGGCCTGCCGCTCCCACCTTCGTCATGCAACACGAGTGTCACCGTACGCGCGCAGGACACACAGGTAATGTCGATTCCATGGCAGTCGTGAAGATCAATGCAATCGAAGTTCCCGAGGGTGCAGGCCCCGAATTGGAGAAGCGGTTCGGAGCGCGTGCTCACGCCGTGGAGAACTCTCCCGGATTCCTCGGATTCCAACTCCTTCGCCCCACCGCCGGTGAGAGCCGCTACTTCGTGGTGACGCAGTGGGAGTCCGAGCAGGCATTCGCCGACTGGCGTGACGGCCCCGCTCGTGAAGCTCATGCAGGCGAACGCGCGAAGCCGGTAGCCTCGGGCGCATCGCTGCTCGAGTTCGAAGTTGTCCTGGACGTGGCAGCAAAGAGCTGATCCGGTCGAGGATTGTGCTCGCGTTGCGAGCACAATCCTCCTCACGCGTTGACACGAGCGGGCCGTAGTGCCAAAGTTCGCTTGTTAACGCGATGGTTCGACAGGAATCCGGTGCAAGCCCGGAGCGGTCGCGCCACTGTAATTCTGGGCGTCCCGCACGCCCAGACAGCCAGATACTTCGGCCATCGCATGGACCTAGGGGACGCGAAAATCCCAGGAGGCTTCGATGGCTCTCGCCTATTCTCCCGATTCGTCGATCGACTCGGCTCGACTCGCTTGGATCGCCGCAGCCGTGGTGCTGCTCTCGATGCTCGCGCTCTACGTGGTCGGATTCGACCAGGGCGCGATATCTCGTACCGGCATGTACATGCATGAACTCATGCACGACGGACGCCACCTGATGGGCCTGCCGTGCCACTAGTCGACAATTTCACGAAGCTTCTCATTCGTGGTTTGTTGGCCGGTTTGATCGCAGGCATCCTTGCCGGCGGTGTCGCGTTCGTGCTCGGTGAGCCGCACGTCAATGCCGCCATCGCGATCGAAGAGGCCGACAGTGCTGCCGACGGATCCGCCGGTCACACCCACGGTGACGAAGAAGCCCCGCTAGTCAGTCGCGACGGCCAACGTGGCGGCCTGTTCCTGGCCACCTCGCTGGCCGGGCTCGCGCTGGGAGCGATCTTCGCCGTCGTCGCCCACTACGGTCGTCGAATCACCACAATGTCTGGACCGCTACTGGCGATCATCATCGCCGTCGGAGGCTGGTTGGCCATCGAGGCCGTACCGTTCTTCAAGTACCCGGCCAATCCTCCGGCCGTCGGTGATCCCGACACCATCAACCAGCGAACCCTCTTGTGGCTCGCTGCCGTGATCCTCGGACTGCTGGCCGTCACCGCTGCCGCAGCTGCCGCGAAAGCCGTCGCCGGACACGAGTTCCTGTCCGTGCGCATCGCCGCTCCGGTCGCAGCTTTCCTGGTGATCGTCGCGATCGGATACATCTCACTTCCCGGCGTCAACGAGGTGGGCTCCGACTTCCCGGCCACCCTGCTCTGGGAGTTCCGACTCTCGTCCCTCGCCACCCAGGCAACGCTCTGGCTGGTGCTGGGGTTGGCCTTCGCTTTCCTGACCGACCGGGCCACCAAGAACTCCGAGATCGCTCGCAAGTTCGCGGTCCGCTGACCCGTTTGCTGTGCGCCTTTGTCAACCCTCGGGGGTTGACAAAGGCGCACAGCAGTTTTTAGGTCAGGTGATGTACTTCCTGAAGTCCGTAGACCGGGGTCGGGATCCCCTCGTAACGGGCCTTCAACTGCAGGGCCAGGTACAGCGAGTAATGGCGCGACTGATGCAGATTTCCGCCGTGGAACCACAGCGCTTCCTGCTGCGTCGGCTTCCACATGTTGCGCTGCTCACCCTCCCACGGCCCCGGATCCTTGGTCGTGTCCGAGCCGAGGCCCCACACCTTGCCGACCTTGTCGGCGGTGTCCTGACCTATCAGATCTGCCACCCACCCGTTCATAGAGCCGTAACCGGTTGCGTAGACCACCACGTCGGCAGGCAGTTCCGTGCCGTCTTCGAGGATCACGCTGTTCTCGGTGAGTTCACGGATGTTGCCGTGGGCAAGCTTGATGTCACCGTTGGCAACGAGTTCGGCTGCACCGACGTCGATGTAGTAGCCCGACCCGCGTCGTAGGTACTTCATGAACAAGCCCGAGCCGTCGTCGCCCCAGTCGTGGTCGAAGCCGGCCTTCTCGAGACGATCGTAGAAGTCCTTGTCGCGCTCGCGGATGGCGTCGTAGACGGGGATCTGGAATTCGTGCATGATCCGATACGGCAGCGAACCGAAGGTCAGATCCGCCTTGTGCGTGGTCATCCCGGCGGCCAGTGCGCGCTCCGAGTACAGATCGCCCAGACCGAGGTCCATGAGGGAATCCGACTTCACGATGTGCGTCGAGCTGCGCTGCACCATCGTGACGTCGACGCCGTTCTCCCACAGGGCGCCGCAGATGTCGTGCGAGGAGTTGTTCGCGCCGATGACGACGACCTTCTTGCCCACGTACTGATCCGGGCCGGGGTGCTTGCTCGAGTGGTGCTGATCGCCGAGGAACTTGTCCTGACCGGGGAACGTCGGGACGTTCGCCTTGCCGGACATGCCGGTCGCCATCACCAACTGCTTGGGACGCAACGTCAACTGCTCGCCGTTACGGTTGACCTCGACGGTCCATTCCTGCGTCTTCTCGTCGAACGACGCGGAGGTGCAGGTGGTGGAGCTCCAGTACGGAACCTCCATGACCTTGGTGTACATCTCGAGCCAGTCGCCGATCTTGTCCTTGGGAGCGAACACCGGCCAGTTCTCGGGGAAGGGCATGTACGGCAGGTGGTCGTACCAGACCGGGTCGTGCAGGCACAGGGACTTGTAGCGGCCACGCCACTGATCACCGGGGCGCGCATGACTGTCGATCACGATTGCCGGAACCCCGAGCTGACGCATCCGTGCACCGAGCGCGATGCCACCCTGCCCGCCGCCGACTATCACCACGTACGGCTGTGTGGTGTAACCGAGTTCGCGGTCCTCGATCTCCTTCTCCTCCGCCCAGGTGATGCGATTCGGGTCAGCGCCGTGCTTCGCGCCACGCGGGCGACGGGTGCCTTTGCCTTCCTCGTGCCCTTTCAGTTCCTGCAACGACGTAAGCAGGGTCCAGCCCTCGTCGCCCTTGAGACGAAGGTGTCCGTGCGCCCGGCCGGTTGCCGTCTCGAACGCGATCCAGGCAGAAGTGACCCCATCGGCTTCGTCGGGTGTCTCGGTGGTGTGAAATCCGGACGGATCGGTGTCCGCGAGACGGTCGGTGAGCATGTCGGCGATCTGCTCGCGCCCCTCGACGGTCTTGATGTTCCAGGTGAACGAGACTAGGTCACGCCAGAAGCTGTCGAGTGCGAACTTGCCTACAACTCGCTCGATGTCACGAGCTGCAAGCGCCGCCTCGAAATCCGCCAACCACGCGTCGACGCGCTCCTGAGGTGTTACAGCCGTGAGCCCAGGTGCAACTGCGGGTTCGATGGTTTGCGTCATCACTTCTCCTTCTTTGTGAATGTGATACACAGCACACATCAGAAGTGGTGGGGGTCACAAGCGTTGCAGTCGGTTGCAATGTGCGCACTTGTGATCATCGCCGAGCGGAGAGTGGGCTCGCCGGTGAACAGTCCGGCGGCGTCACTGCACGCGGCCACCCGAAGCGGATGGGTTTCCCAACTCACCCGGAAATGACCTGGCGGAAAATGCGATCCATCGCCCGAAATGTCGGCCAAGTTGACGCTGCGAAAGAACCTCGCGCGAATCGTCGTCGCGCAGGCCTGTCGATTCGTGGACCACGCCGCCGTCACGCCGGCCCTACCGGCGAGCGAACTGCAGCTGTTGCCGCTCTCTCGTGCTCCGGCCGTGCGTTCGTCTCAGGCGGGTTCGGAGGCCTGAGTGAGCAGCTGCAGGAACACCTCTTCGGGTTGAGCTCCGGACACCGCGATCGCACGATTCGCGACGAAGAACGGGACGCCGCTCACCTGAAGCTGTCGGGCCGTCGACAGGTCCTCGCGGACAGCCTCGACAGCGGCATCGGAGTCGAGTTGTTCGCGTACGGTGTCCGCGTCGAGTCCGACGCTCGCAGCCAGTTCTGTCAGCACCTCACGGTCGTCGATGACCTTCCCGTCTCGAAAGTGCGCCTGGAAGAGCGCCTCGAGGAGAGCGTCCTGCTTGTCGCCGGCCAGGTGCAGCAACCGGTGCGCGTCGAAGGTGTTGGCTGCGATCGCCGTCTCGAAGTTCAGCGTCAGCCCGACCTCCGCGGCCGTCGTGGTCACGTGCCCGAACATCTGCCGAACCTGATCCGGTGCCATGCCCTTCATCTCGACGAGTGCGTCGAGTTCGGTACGGCCCTCCCCCACCGGAGTCTCGGGTGCCAGCTGGTACGAACGCCAGATAACGTTGACACGGTCCTTGTTCTCGAAACGATCCAGAGCCGCGAGGAACTTCGTCTTGCCGATGTAGCACCACGGACAGGCGATATCCGACCACACTTCGATGGTCACGTCTTGGTCAATCACGATTTGATCGGTCACCGAAGGTGCAACAACGAACAGGGGTGGGATTAGTCCCCGTCACACGACCAGACCGCAGCGGTACGCAACCAGTGACGCACTGACCCGGTTGGACACGCCCAGTTTGGCGAACGTCGACGACACGTGGGTTTTGACGGTGGTTTCACCGAGGTACAGCTGCGCCGCGATGTCTGCGTTACCGAGCCCCGTCGCCAACAATTCGAGGACTTCGCGTTCACGCTCGGTGAGAACAGCCAGTGGAGCCTGATCGCGCACCGGTGGGCGCGGGGTCGCCGCCACTATCGCCCGGATCGACTCCCGGCTGAACAATGCGTGATCGGCAGCCACTACCCGCACTGCCTGTTGAAATGCTTGCGGCGCTTCGCTCTTGCTCAAGAAGCTGTGCGCCCCGGCCTCGACGGCGCGGACCACCATGTCGTCGACGTCGAACGCCGTCATCGCGATGACTTTCGGCGCCTTGGGCATGGTCATCAATTCGCGGGTCGCGTCCAACCCGCCGACGCGCGCCATCTTCAGGTCCATCAGCACCACGTGCGGCCGGAAGCGGATCACTTTGCCTGCGACCTGATCTCCGTCCTCTGCCTCCGCCACCACCACGATGTCCGGCGCAGCCTGGAGAATGTCTTTCATACCGTGGCGAACGAAAGGATCGTCGTCGACGATCAGCACGGTGATACGCGGGTCGGTGTCCATGGTGCGCTCAGATTACCCAGGAGCGCCGACAACGCTACGAGGACCAGGGGACCCAGCAGGTGACCAGAAAGTCCTCACCGATCACGCCTGCCTCCACTTTGCCCCCGATGTCACGAGCCTGCTCGGCCAACCCCCGCAGACCTGAGCGCGATCCGTTCGACGTCATCGGTGGACGATCACTGAGCTTGTTACGAGCACGTATGCGGATTCCCTCGTGTGGTGAGCCTTGGACGGAGATGACGAGGATCTGATCGCTCGCGTACTTCTGGACGTTGGTGAGCGCCTCCTGCACGACGCGATAGCAGACGTGACCTGCCAACATGCCGACGTCACCGGGTAGCAGTTCGGCTTCGAGCCGGCAGTGTATTCCCGCGGCGCGAGCGCCGTTGACCAGGTCGCCGAGAGCATCGATTCCCTGATGTCCACCGTGCTCACGACGATCCCCGTTCCCGCGAAGGACGCCGACGATGCCTTTGAGTTCGTCCAACGCCTCGTGTGCGGTGGTCCGGATCATCGCCGCGGTGTTGACCACCTTCTCGGGGTTGTCGGCGGCATTGACCTGCAACCCACCTGCGAACAGCGAGATCCGGCTCAAACTTGCGGCAATGGTGTCGTGCATGTCCCGGGCGATGCGGGTTCGCTCCTCCGCTCGGATCATCTCCTCCCGCAGCACATCCGTTTTCTCGGTGGCCAGATCTCGGACGTGCTCGGCTTCCACGAGAGCTGACTTGGTACGAGCGAGGAGCGAGAGCGCCACGACGATTCCGACCATCACCGCAGCCGATACCCACGGGATCCACAGTGCGACGTCGTAGTGGACGAGCTCGCTACCGTCCTCGGGTGTCCGAGTACCCATCGTCAGGACCGAGAACTCCCGACTACGAAAAGCGTCGTAGGTCAACGATATTCCGCACACCACGAACACGGCAGCCGCCGCCCCCGCCAGCCGGAGTCCGCGCGCGAACGCGGCTACCGCAAACAGGGCAATGAGCGATGCCGTTGCATCCGTCGCGAAGAACAGCGGGCCGATCAGCGTCATCGCCAACACCGGCCACGGCTGCTGGTGTCGCCACACCAGCGCGATCCCGCCGGCCGCGCTCAACACGAATCCGAGGGCGACGTTCCACACCGGGATGTTTCCGGAGGACCCAGCCAGACTCGCCGTCATGATCGAGCAGAAGATGCTGAACGTAACGGCGACAGTGGTCCATACGCGTCGCCGCACGGCATTTCCTCTGGTGCTGATCATCGAGAAAGAGTATCGAGCGACACCGACTCGACGAATCCGGCTAACGGATGGACAGAGCCGTCAATTCCGACCGAAAGGAGGAGGCGAGCCGATCATTCGACTGACGCGCCGGACACCCGTCACATCGTTGACTTGTGCCATACCAACTTCCGAAAGGCGCATACCATGCGATCTCTCCCGCACCCCCCTCCTCGTCCTCGCCGTCGGCGCAACCCTGTTCGCCACCATCGCGTCCGGCGAGAGCGACACCGCCGAGAAAGTCGACGACAACGGCTCGTCGTCGGCACCTGCCGCAGCCTTCGGGGTCGGCGACGTCGTCGAACTCGGCGACTGGCGTGTCCAGGTCCACGGCGTCGTCGACCCGTACGTCTCGACCAACGACTTCATCACCCCCGCCGCCGGCAACCGGTACGTCGTCGTCGACACCGAGGTGACCAACAACGGCAGCAAGCCGTCGACGGTGTCGTCCATCATGTGCTTCGAGCTGCAGGATTCGACCAACAAGTCGTACAACATGACCATCACCGGCAGCTCCACCGCCGGTGTCGACGGCGAACTCGCGCCAGGGGCCGCTCGGCGAGGTGAACTCGCCTACGAGGTTCCGGAGGCCGCAACCGGGCTGCGCCTGCAGTTCAAGTGCAACCTGTTCTCGTCCGGCTCCGCCACCATCAACCTGTCATGACCCGGCCGGGCGATCTGCTGCTGAGTCCCTGGGCACTGGCATCCGTCGGGGTGCTTCTACTCAACGACCACGTACTCAAAGGTGTGTACGGAAACGTGTTGACGGGCAAGCTTTCCGACGTCGCTGGGGTGTTCGTGTTTCCGTTCCTGATGCTCTCGATTCTCGAGATCAGCACTCGCAGCATTGTTGGTCGTGCAGCGATCGTCTGGTCCATCGCCGTCACCGGTGCCGGCTTTGCCGCGGTGAAGCTGGTTCCGGTGGTTGGTGATGCCTACGAGTACGCGATCGGGGTTCTACGGTACGTCCTCGCCGGTTTCTCCGGCGACCTCACACCGATCCTCGTCTACCGCGACGTGACGGATCTGTGGGTACTGCCGGTCCTGGCAGGGAGCGCTCTCGTCATCTCCCGCAGACGGTTTCGGGCGCCGGTCTCGGCGCCCGAAACCGGCAGAATCAGTCCAGCGCCGCGTCTAAGGTGATCTCGACGCCGGTCAGTGCCTTGCTGATCGGACATGTTTCCTTCGCGTCCTGCGCCACCTTCGCGAAACCGGCGGCGTCGAGGCCGTCGACCTCCGCGCGAACGGTGAGCTTGATGCCAGTGAGCTTGAATCCGACGGTGTCCGGGCCCAACGATACGTCGGCGGTGATGTCGAGGCTCTGCGGCGTTCCGCCTGCCTCGGCGATCAACGCGGACAGCTGCATCGCGTAGCACGACGAGTGCGCAGCGGCGATCAACTCTTCCGGGCTGGTAGTGCCACCGGCTTCGTCAGCAGCACGCTTGGGAAACGACACGTCGAACGTAGCCACACCGGAACTGGTGAGCTCGACCTGCCCCGATCCAGCTTCGAGGGTGCCGTTCCAGGCGGTGCGTGCGGTACGAGTTGGCATTGTTGTCTCCACTTCCGTCTTCGCTGGTGCGATGTACGCCTTACCCCTCGACCGTACCCGGGGGATGTGAAGTCACACCTATGCGAGACCGAACAATCACCTCTTCCGTTGATGGAGGGCCAGGTGCAGAGCACGAACCTGGTCCACCAACTCCGCCACCGGACCTTGCACGGGAATGTTCGGTGCCACCTCGTTGATCGTCAGAGCGCGCACAGGAGCGGGTTCGACACCCCAGTCCGCCAACCAGCCGCCGAGTTGGTCGGCCGAGCAGATGTAGACGATCCTTCCCAACCCCACCCAGGCGTGCGCAGCCGAACACATCGGGCAATGCTCACCTGATGTGAATACCGTTGATGCCGAACGCTCGTCCACTGTCAGGTGGGCCGCCGCCCACCGGGCCAGCTCGAACTCGGGATGGCGGGTCTCGTCACCCACTCCGACACGATTACGGTCCTCCGCAAGTACCGTACCGTCCGCAGCGACCAACACGGAGCCGAAAGGCTCGTCGCCTGCACCCAACGCTTCCTCCGCAAGTTCGACGCACCGACGAAGGTGCCTCATCTCCGTCTCGTCCGTCACCGCTGAACCTCTTCGTCCGTCGCCACACCGTGCATGTCCGCAGACTCTATCTGCCGAGAGCCAGTTTCTTACCGATCACCGAAATCGCGTTACCGCACTTGAATGTTCAGTGCAAGATTGAACACTGAAACGTCCACCGCCACTTCGTCGTAGACAGCCGCAGGAACCGTAACGGTCAACTGGGTCAGGTATTGCCCGGAACTACTTTCGGTAACGACGTAGCGAGACGTGGCATCGAGCATCAAGTCCTCGATCGAGTAGATCCCACGAATGAAAAATGCTGCTTGCCCGCGGAACTGCGCACTGCTCGTCTCGAATTCCATCCACGACGGCAACCCTCTGGCATCAGCACGAGCACACTCGAGCAATTCGTCCGCGGGTACGTGTTCAGATAGTCGCCCGTGAAGTAGGACTGCATTCGAAACCCACCCAGACTCCCCATGTGACGGATTGACCAGAACTTGCTGCGCCGCTGGAAACGATCCGGTCGGGGCCGCGATCCATCCCGGTAGGAGCACCGTCGACGCAACGGTGCCAGACGATGGGTCCGCGACCACGGGTATGCACTCGACACCCCTACCGGACAGATATTCAGCGATCGTTCGAGGACTCGATGTCCCGTCAAACATCGGTCGACCTCTCCGACTGATCGGTAGGACGGCAGCCTGGTCCAGTCGACGACTTCGCTTGTCTCGCACGCCGGAAGCGCTCACGTAACGGCAACGGACGCAGCAACTCACGAGCATTCGGTTCGCCGAGCATGTATCTGTACTCGGGATGATCTTTCATGTATCTGATCAGACTTGTCAAGGCATTAGGTTCAACGGGAAGAAGGCTCACCTGAACAGTGATTTCTGTCAATGATTCACGCTTCATCATTCTTGAATGAATAATGTCGCTCGTCGTAGTTATCTTCATCTGATTGTTTCGAGTTTCGACGCCAGAGTAACCGATTGAACGTTGAGTAAGAACGAGGTCGATACTCTCCCAACGGATAAAAGATTTCCTTCCTTTCATCACCGACAGTCGCCCTGCGCGAACATTCCTCTCCATCCCGTCCGAATACAGTCGATAATCGGTATTCGAGCGAAATGCCAAGAACAAAATAGCCAAGGCGCATGCGAGACTACCGAGAACAGCCATGTAATTGGCACCACTCGATGTGTCGCGGCCAAACGGCAATAGTGACATCGATGCACTCGTGTAGTGCAAGTATGCAGATGTCAGCCCGTATACCCCAACCAACACAAGTAAGGCAATCATCGCATCGACAGCTCTGTTCGCTGGGATCACCACACCCGAACCGTACTTCGTCGAACGCGTAGCCGCAATTCTCTTCGAAAGTCCGAAGTAGCGAAAACCTGCGGACCATAATGCGGCAGATCCTCCCGCCACTGCAACCAAAATCAATACGGTCGAGATAACAACAGTATGATTTTCGTGCAAACCATCTCGAACCAGTGCTCGCAGAGCAAGAATGGAGAGCGCAACAAAGCACAGAAAAACAAAAATGAACGGGTAGCGTATAGATTGGGGCCAATACGGATAATATTTTTCGTCAGAGATCTTTCTTCTGATTTCAGAAAGCACTTCGTTTGCCATCAGAAGATCGTGTCCCACACGAATTGCACGCCCTTCGACACACCAAAGGCCACGCCACCGGAAACGACAGCCCCGGCCACGAAACCCACTGCGGTCCCGACCCCAGGTGCAACCGCCGATCCTCCCAGTGCCCCCGCCGCAGCACTCGACAAAAAGCTGCCCGACACACCACCGAACCACAGCCCAACCCCCGCCCCCGCACCCTCGGACACAACGGCTTTGGTGGGATCCATTCCCCCGTTGATGTCGTTGGCAATCGCGGGTACAGCACCCAGTACCGCTCCGAACGGGCCGAGACCCTTCCCGATCGACCGGGCGACATCGTCACCTACAGATGCCGCCCCACTCGCCAAGCCACGCCCCGTCGCATCGGTCATCACACCGACCACCGACGCTGCAGCCGTTGCCGGCACATCGGGACGCCAGGAAAATCCTCCGTCGTCTCGCACCACCACCTCGCCAGGAGTGGCCGCCTGAGCAGACCGCTCGAGCAGATCCGTCGATGCACGAATCATCCCGATGGCGGCAGTGGCAATCGAATCACATTCCTTCAAAGCTTCGACCACTTTGATCGTCGCCTCACACGCTTCCTTCTCGATCCGCATCCTCGCCAGTTCAACTTGCACCGCAGGCTCTTTCGGGAATTGTGCAAGCTTTTCACTGGCATCGACGACTCCGTTGTCCCGCACCGTGAACCCGCGGCGGGTGACGTCGATGGTTAACGACAGCAGATGTTCCCTCGCGGCTTCCAAAGCCCCCACGCCCGAGCTGTAGTCGTTCGCGAGCGCCCGCAATGACGACGTTACGCGGTCCGCCAGGCGCTTTTCACCCATCACCCGCGCTGCGGCAGCTCGAGCACCCGCGCCTGTCCACGCGCCGACAAGCGAATCCTGCTCGACGACAATTTCGTGAATCGACTCTTCCACTCTCTGTGCCAGTGCGACCAATCCATTTGCACTGTTCTGCAGTGCATTTGAATCCCAGCAAGTCACGTCCGGAACAGTGAGCGTCACGAAGGTACGTCCATCATGCGGAGCTTCATGGCAAAGTCGTCCTCGGTGATCCGGTAGTCGTCTGCCACTCCGTCTGCGATATCGGCAACAACACGTAAACGTTCACACATGTTTTCGAGCGCCAGTATCGCCGCACCACAACCTAGCTCGACGGACGCCCGCAAATCGGTTCCGGGCAGCGCGTCTTCGACGACAGAAAACGCGGTGGTGACATCGGTGTTTTCCAGTCCACCAGCCGCACTTTCGACCGTCTGCGCAAAAGCCCTCAACATCTCCGGATCAACCTGCAGCGTCACGATTCCCCCTCTAACTCGAACCCACCCCCCGGCGAGAATAACAGACCGGACTCGATGTTTCCGGTCGTCGGAAATGACCGAAGTGAACCACCCATGAGTTGACCGATACCGAGAACCGGACGAAGCTGTACTGGGATCGTGCTGCGCATTCGGGTCGATCATCTCCCACTTCAGGACACCGAACGCGGACTGGGCCGCAAGCGGTATCGATCGACAACGCACCAACTCGCATTCGGAACGGTAACACTTCGTAAACCTATCGAAAGCTGTTGATCACCATGCCATTTACCTTCGCTTACATAACCTTCCCCGCAGGCGGGCAGGCGTGGACAGACGAAGCACAGCGCGCCGAAGGACTCGGATACTCCACGATCCTTCTCCCCGACACCTACGTAACTCCGTCACCGTTTCCATATCTCGCAGCCGCCGCCGTCGTGACCAAGTCAGTCAAATTGCGCTCGTGGGTGTTGGCGGCACCTACCCGCACCGCGGCGACAACTGTCCGTGAAGTCGATGCGTTGCAAAATCTCTCGGACGGTCGATTCGAACTCGGTATCAGCTCTGGAAGACCCGACGCCGCAGCGGAAGCGGCGGCAGCCGGGCTGCCGTGGGGCTCGGCGCCCGAACGGCGCGCGCAGGTCGCGGAGACGGTGCAGATCGTGCGTGAGTCTGTTGATCCAGCACCTCCGGTGATCGTCACAGCGGGCGGACCGAAGGCTCTGATCGCTGCGGCCGGGTACGCCGACCGAATCGGGCTCGCGGCACAGCCACAAGCCACCGAGGCACAGCTACATTCGATGGTCGACGTGATCAGGTCGAGCACCAACCCGAATATTCCACTCACATTTCAGATCGGCGGGATCGGCGATCACGTCGACGGTTGGGTACGACGGATGACCGGCATGACCGACACCGAACTACGAGAAGTCGGCGCGGTCGGCCTACTGGACGCGGACCCGGCCGTGGCGGCAGAACTACTCGAGGGTCTGTACACGCGATGGGGCGTCGACGAGATCATCGTGCCGTCGTCACTCACGGATGTCTTTGCTCCCGTGATGAAACGATTGACCTGACACGCACATACGTACGAGAGCGGGCGGCACCCTTTCGGATACCGCCCGCTCTCGTCTACTGCTGTGTATTACTCTGCGGCGCTTTCGCTCTCACTTGCCTTCGAGAGCTCCACCGGCAGGGCGTCGGGAACGTCGATGGACTTCTTGGTGGGCGTGAACGTGAACTTCGCATCCTCGCCTGCGCCCTCGCCGTCCCAGTTCTCGACGTCGACGAGCACGATATGACCAGGTCCGATCTCCCCGAAGAGGATCTTCTCCGACATCTGGTCTTCGATCTCGCGCTGGATGGTGCGGCGCAGCGGCCGCGCACCGAGTACCGGATCGAATCCGCGCTTGGCCAGCAGCGACTTGGCCTTCTCGGTGACCTCCATCGCCATGTCCTTGTTCTTGAGCGCCACCTCGACGCGAGCAAGCATGAGGTCGACCATCTGGACGATCTGCTCGTTCGTGAGCTGGTGGAAGACGACGATGTCGTCGATACGGTTCAAGAACTCGGGACGGAAATGCTTCTTCAGCTCGTCGTGCACCTTGAGCTTCATCCGCTCGTAGTTCGACTCCGTGCCGGTTCCCGAGCTGAAGCCCAGGCCGACCGCCTTCGAGATGTCGGACGTACCGAGGTTGGACGTGAAGATCAGCACCGTGTTCTTGAAGTCGACCATGCGCCCCTGTCCGTCGGTGAGACGACCGTCTTCGAGAACCTGCAGGAGGGTGTTGTAGATCTCCTGGTGAGCCTTCTCGATCTCGTCGAACAGTACAACGGAGAACGGCTTACGACGGACCTTCTCGGTGAGCTGGCCGCCCTCTTCGTATCCGACGTACCCGGGAGGGGCACCGAACAGACGCGAAGCGGTGAAGCGATCGTGGAACTCGCCCATGTCGATCTGGATCAGTGCGTCGTCGTCACCGAACAGGAAGTTGGCGAGCGACTTCGCCAGCTCGGTCTTACCGACGCCTGACGGACCGGCGAAGATGAACGAGCCAGAGGGACGCTTGGGATCCTTCAGACCTGCACGCGTACGACGGATTGCCTTGGAGACGGACTTGACCGCCTCTTCCTGGCCGATGATCCGCTTGTGCAGCTCTTCTTCCATACGGAGCAGACGGGTGGTCTCCTCCTCGGTGAGCTTGAAGACGGGGATGCCGGTCCAGTTGCCCAGAACCTCGGCAATCTGCTCGTCGTCGACCTCGGCGATGACGTCGAGGTCTCCCGCACGCCACTGCTTCTCACGCTCACCGCGCTGAGCGACGAGGGTCTTCTCCTTGTCGCGCAGGTTCGCAGCCTTCTCGAAGTCCTGTGCGTCGATCGCGGATTCCTTCTCGCGGCGTGCGTCGGCGATGCGATCGTCGAATTCGCGCAGGTCCGGCGGTGCAGTCATCCGACGGATGCGCATTCGCGCGCCCGCCTCGTCGATGAGGTCGATCGCCTTGTCCGGCAGGAACCGGTCGTTGATGTAGCGGTCGGCCAGCGTTGCGGCTGCCACGAGTGCGCCGTCGGTGATGGACACCCGATGGTGTGCTTCGTAACGGTCGCGCAAACCCTTGAGGATCTCGATGGTGTGCTCGACGCTGGGCTCGCCGACCTGAACCGGCTGGAAACGACGCTCGAGAGCGGCGTCCTTCTCGATGTACTTGCGGTACTCGTCGAGAGTGGTGGCACCGATGGTCTGCAGCTCACCGCGAGCCAGCTTGGGCTTGAGGATCGAGGCCGCGTCGATGGCGCCCTCGGCCGCACCCGCACCCACCAGGGTGTGCAGCTCGTCGATGAACAGGATGATGTCGCCGCGCGTGTTGATTTCCTTGAGGACCTTTTTCAGGCGCTCTTCGAAGTCACCGCGGTAACGGCTGCCGGCCACGAGCGACCCGAGGTCGAGCGTGTACAGCTGCTTGTCCTTGAGGGTCTCGGGAACTTCGCCGTTGACGATGGCCTGAGCCAGACCCTCGACCACAGCCGTCTTACCGACACCGGGTTCACCGATGAGCACCGGGTTGTTCTTGGTGCGACGCGAGAGAACCTGCATCACGCGCTCGATTTCCTTCGCACGGCCGATGACCGGGTCAAGCTTGCCTTCGAGGGCAGCTTGCGTCAGGTTGCGACCGAACTGGTCGAGCACCAGCGAGGTGGACGGCGTGCCGGCCTCTCCGCGGGTACCACCGGTCTCGGTGGGTTCCTTGCCCTGGTAGCCCGACAGCAGCTGGATGACCTGCTGGCGGACGCGGTTGAGATCGGCACCGAGCTTGACCAGAACCTGGGCTGCGACGCCCTCACCCTCGCGGATGAGGCCGAGCAGGATGTGCTCTGTACCGATGTAGTTGTGTCCGAGCTGCAGCGCTTCGCGCAGACTCAGCTCGAGGACCTTCTTGGCGCGCGGCGTAAAGGGGATGTGACCGGACGGAGCCTGCTGGCCCTGGCCGATAATCTCCTCGACCTGGCTGCGGACTCCCTCGAGGGAGATTCCCAACGACTCCAACGACTTGGCGGCAACACCCTCGCCCTCGTGAATGAGGCCGAGAAGAATGTGCTCCGTGCCGATGTAGTTGTGGTTGAGCATCCTGGCTTCTTCTTGCGCCAGGACGACAACGCGCCGCGCGCGATCGGTGAACCTTTCGAACATCGCTCTCCCTCACACTTTCCGGCTTGCAGGTTCGAGACCGGATGTCTCGTCCCTGGTCGCCGCGTTTCGCTCCGGCACTACAGACTGATCGCCTTGCCGATGAGCAGACTGGCGTCCACGATCGACAAAGGTTGCACGACCCCACTTATTACTCTAGTAGGCGCGGGGGCCACCTGCTGCTCCTCCACCCGATTGGTGGCGGAATCCGGCTTGCTTATCGTTCACAACGTCGCAGCTCCGGCAATCGTTTCCCATCACCTGTACGCCTGAAGCGAACAGGTCCAGAACCAGGCCGGACGGGGTGAATCGAGCAGTTGACGCGGGCAAATCGGCGACGGTCGGGTGCGCGCGGACGCTACAGCTCGCCCTCCACCATCCTTGCCATGGTCTCGGACAAGACGTCCACACCTGCGATCAGATCGTCGTCGAGCGTCAGCTCGTTCTCCGCGTGGGAGACCCCGTCGACGCTCGGAACGAACAGCATGACCGTCGGGACGAGGTCCTTCATGTTCGTCGAGTCGTGTCCGGCGCGGGTACGCACTCGCATCCGGCTCAGCCCGAGTTCATCGATCACGTCTTCGGCCAGGGCCACGCCTTCCGGTTGATAGGTGTGTCCCTTCCAGGTGTGCGCGAAACGACGTTCGATCTCCACGTCTGCGGACAACTCGATCTCGGCGAAGGTGCGCGCAAGTTTCGCCGCTGCCTCTTCGAGTAACTCGTCCGAGGACGAGCGCAGGTCGAGATGCATGTTCACCTCCCGCGCCACCACGACCGGAGAGTTCGGGTACACGTTGAGTTGGCCACAGGATGTGTGGAGGTCGTCGCCGTACTCGTCGGCCAGTTCACGCAGGGCGACCACCACCCGCGCCGCGCCGTAGAGTGCGTCCTGCCGATCGGCTATGGCGGTGGCTCCCGTGTGCGACTGCGCTCCGATCACCGAGATCTCGTATTTGTCGGCGCCCCAGGTGGAGGGCACCACCCCGATGTCGACGCCGGCCTTGTCCAGTTCGCGGCCCTGCTCGATGTGAATTTCCGCGTACGACGCGACGGTGTGACCGGGCGAAGTGTGCTGTGGTCCGACGGCGAACACATCGGTGTCACCGAGCATGTCCCAGGAGCCGAGTGCCTCCGCCACCGAGACGCCGTCGCCGTCCTCGGTGGCGAGCGCCGCCGCCAGGTCGATCTTTCCGGTGAACACTCCACTGCCCTGCATCGACGGTTTGAAGCGTGAGCCTTCCTCGTTGAACCAGTTCACGACGGCGATGTTGTGGACGGCTCGACCCGGATTGTCGAGGTGATACCGCCGAAGACGGTCAGCGGCATGCGCGGCCGCGAGCACTCCGTAAGCACCGTCGAAGCGTCCACCACGCGGTTGGCTGTCCAGATGTGAGCCCGCGAGAACGTAGGGCGCACCGGGCACCAGTTCGTGGAGTCCGAACATGTTGCCCACTCGGTCGTAACGCACGGTGAATCCGCGGTCGCTCAACCACTCGGCCAGCCACCGGCGATTCTCCGCGTCGGCGGCGGTCGCGGCTTGCCTCTCGACGCCGCCGGCCGGGGTCACGCCGAAGCCGGACATGACGACGAAATCGTCGAGGAATGCCGCGTTCGCTGCCTGGTCGGGCACGATGCGCAATCGTTTCTGCTCTGCAGCCATGCTGGTTCCTTTCTCTCCGGTCACGACCGAGCCGCCACCACTGGGGCGAGTGCCGGAATCACATTCTCGCCGTATGCATTCAGCGTCTGCTCTTTCCCGTCGTGTTGCAGGTAGACGGCAAACTGGTCGACGCCGAGATCGCGCAACTCCTGCAGCCGCTCGACGTGGCGCTCGGCGGGGCCGAGTAGACAGAAGCGGTCGACGATCTCGTCCGGAACAAATGTCGTATGAGTGTTGCCGACTCGACCGTGCTCGTTGTAGTCGTACCCCTCGCGGTTCTCGATGTAATCGGTCAGGGCCGTGGGAACCCCGGATCCGTCGCCGCCGTAGGTCTTCACCAGATCGGCGACGTGATTGCCGACCATCCCACCGAACCATCGACACTGGTCACGCTGATGGTCGACATCGTCACCGACATATGCCGGGGCGGCTACGACGATGGTCACCGAATCCGGGTCCCGCCCCGCGGCTTCCGCGGCCTGGCGAACCTTGCCCACCGTCCAGTGGACCACCGCCGGATCCGCCAGTTGAAGGATGAAGCCGTCAGCCACCTGTCCGATGATCTCCAACGCGCGTGGTCCGTAACCGGCACCGTAGACGTCCAGTCGCGACTTCTCGGCCCACGGAAACCGCACCGTGGTCTCGTTGACCACTGCGCTTCGCCCGTTGGCGAGTTCCTTGATCAGCGAGATGCTTTCCCGCAGGGTGCTCAGAGTCGAGGGCTTGCCGGACAGCACCCGCACAGCCGAGTCACCGCGCCCGATTCCGCACACCGTGCGATTGCCGTACATGGAGTTCAGTGTGGCGAAGGTGGACGCGGTAACCGTGGCGTCACGGGTCAGCGGGTTCGTCACCATGGGACCGACGACGATGTTCCTGGTGGCGGCGAGGATCTGGCTGTAGATGACGTACGGCTCGTGCCACAGCACGTGAGAATCGAACGTCCAGACGTGGGTGAATCCACGATTCTCGGCGGCAACCGAGAGTTCGACCACCCGTGAAGCGGGCGGATTGCATTGCATGACTACACCGAAGTCCATGTGTTCGCTCCTGTCTTTGTGATCGTCACGAAACGTGACTGGCGGAAAATCGCTGTATCACAGCAGATTCTGGGACAGGCCCCGGCGAACGAATCGTCCGTCCGTACGTGCGCCCAGGTAGGTTCTCGACTCGACGATCACCTTGCCGCGGGAGAGAACGGTCTGTACCGCGCCGTCGATCTCGAACCCTTCCCAGGCCGAGTGGTCCATGTTCATGTGATGTGTCTTCTCGACGCCGATACTCGTGTGGCTGGCCGGGTCGTAGACGACGACGTCGGCGTCCGCCCCGGGAGTGATGACGCCCTTTCTCGGATACATCCCGAACATGCGGGCCGGTGTCGTGCAGCACACCTCTACCCATTTCTCGAGGCTGATCCGGCCCTCGACCACGCCCTGATACATGAGGTCGAGTCGATGCTCCACTCCCCCGATCCCGTTGGGAATCTTGGAGAAGTCGGAGATTCCGAGTTCCTTCTGATCCACCATGCAGAACGGGCAGTGGTCCGTCGCCACTCCGGCGACGTCTCCCGTGCGGATGAATTTCCAGAGTTCGTCCTGATGACCCTCCGCTCGTGAGCGCAGCGGGGTCGAGCACACCCATTTGGCTCCCTCGAACCCCGGCGCCCCCAGTTGCTCTTCGAGCGACAGATACAGGTATTGCGGGCAGGTTTCGGCGAAGACGTTCGCACCTCGACCACGCGCTGTGGCGATCTGCTCGAGTGCCTGTCTGGCAGAGACGTGCACCACGTACAGCGGTGCGCCGGTGACGTCTGCGAGCATGATGGCACGATGAGTGGCTTCTTCCTCCAGCTGCCACGGCCGTGAGACACCGTGATAGTAGGGTGAGGTCTCCCCGCGGCGCAGGTGCTGCTTCACCAGTTCGTCGATGGCGATTCCGTTTTCGGCGTGCATCATCATCAGCGCACCGATGTCGGCGGATTTCTGCATGGCCCGCAGGATCTGTCCGTCGTCCGAGTAGTACACCCCCGGGTACGCCATGAACAACTTGAAACTGCTCACCCCTTCCGTCACCAGTTCTGACATCGCGGAAAGAGATTCGTCGTTCACGTCACCGACGATCTGATGGAAACCGTAGTCGACGGCGCAGTTTCCGGACGCCTTGTCGTGCCAGGTCGCCAACGTGTCCTGCAAGCGCTGCCCCGGGGTTTGGATCGCGAAGTCCACGATCGTGGTGGTTCCGCCGAATGCTGCTGCCCGAGTGCCGGTCTCGAATGTATCGGATGCCGTGGTACCGCCGAAGGGCATCTGCATGTGAGTGTGGGCGTCCACCCCACCGGGAATGACGTACTTGCCAGTGGCGTCGATGACGGTGTCCACGTTCGCGGCCAGTTCCGTCCCGAAGACAGCAGTACCGGGTTCGAGTAGCGCGACGATCGTTTCACCGTCGATCAAGACGTCGAGCAGTTGCCTGCCCGTCGTCGAGATCACCGAGCCGCCGCTGATCAATATGGTGGTCACGGGCATGTCACCTGATCTCTTCGACGTGGACAACCGGTCCGACTTCGTCGTCGGCTGCGACGTCCGTGACGGTGCCCCGCCACCGTCCGATCAACCGCATCGAGTGGTAGATCAACACGGCCGAGATGGCACCGAGCGAGATTCCGCCGAAGCTGAGGTCGCCGACGGTCCAGGAGAAGTCGGCGATACCGATCACCAGCGCAATGGCTGCGGTGAACTGGTTGATGGGCTTGGAGAAGTCAACCTTGTTGGTCACCCAGATGTGTACACCGAGAATTCCGACGAGACCGTACAGTGCCACAGTGACTCCGCCGAGCACACCTGGCGGAATGGAGGCGATCACTGCGCCGACCTTCGGGGAGAGTCCGAGCAGGATCGCTGCGCCGCCCGCCACCCAGTATGCGGCGGTCGAATACACCTTCGTCGCAGCCATGACTCCGATGTTCTCGGCATAGGTCGTGGTCGCCGATCCACCGCCGCTACCGGCCAGCACCGTTGCGAGTCCGTCTGCCACCAATGCCTTACCGATGCGGGGGCTGTTGTCGATTCCCGTCATCGTGTTGATGGACTTCACATGCCCGATGTTCTCGACCACGAGGACCAGGACTACCGGGATGAACATGGGCAGCACCGAGATATGGAAGGTGGGCGCGGTGAAGTGCGGCAACCCGAACCAGGCGGCATTGCCGATGACGCTGGTGTCGATCAAGCCGCGAGCAAGCGCGATCGCGTAGCCCGCAACAACACTGAGGAAGATCGCCAGTCGCCCGAGAAGTCCGCGAAACAGAACCAGCGACAGCAGCAGAAGGACCAGGACGACGAAGCCGGTGATCGGGTCTGCAACGAAGTTGGCCTTCGCCACGGGAGCCAGATTGAATCCGACCAACGCCACGATCGAGCCGGTCACCACGGGCGGCATCAGCGATTCGATCCACCCGATTCCACTGAAATGCACGATCACTCCGATGATCACGAGCAACAGACCGACGACGACGATCCCTCCCAGCGCACCGGACTGACCGTGTGAGGCGCTCGCCGCGATGGTCGGCGCGATGATCGCGAAACTCGAACCGAGGTAACTCGGCAGACGGTTACGCGTGATGATCAGGAACAGAATCGTCCCGATACCCGAGAACAAGAGGGTGGTAGCGGGCGGAAATCCGGTCAGGACCGGCACCAGGAAGGTGGCCCCGAACATCGCGACCACGTGCTGCAGACCGATTCCCACGGTGCGTGGCCACGTCAGTCGCTGGTGTGGAGCGACAACCGTGTCACCGGTCTCGAGTTGCCAATCGAACATGGACATGCGTTCTCCCTTTCAGCAGGACGGTTCGACGGCGCTGTCGAGATGAAGTGAGCAAGGTCAGAGAGCGAGATGGTTGATCCGGAACGCGTTACCTTCGGGATCGAGCAGAACCGACTGCCATGCACCGTAATACGTGCGAGCGGGCGCGCTGACACAGGTGGCACCGGCGTTCACGGCGGCATCGGTCACCGAATTCACCGCGTCGACATCGGGAACCTCGAAGGTGAGGAAGCTCTGTACACCGGTCGATTCCGGTTGCGGTGGAATTAGATTGAGAAGATCGTACACCGCCGGGCCACTGAAACCGAGGATCGTCTCACCTATCGTCAACCCGCGAAAATGGGGAGAACGAAGGGCCAGCACCTCCTCGAGGCCGAACAGGTTGCCGTAGAAGTCGCTCAGTGCAACGATATCCCGCGCGCACAGACTGGAGAAAGACAGAGCAACGTCCATTGTGCGCTCCTTTCGTCAGAGGTCGAGAACGAGTGTTTCGGTATTGGATCTGCTGACACACAGAATTATTCGTCTTCCCGCGGCCTTGGCGCGGACGGAGAGAACCGTGTCTCGATGATCCGGCTCACCCGCCAATACTTTTGCCACGCACGCGCCACATTCTCCGATCAGGCAGTCGAACTCGACTCCGGGAAGGACGTCACGAACCGCAGCGAGAGCAGTCCGATCGGAGGGCACGTGGATCAGTTGTCCGCTGCGCCGCAAATCGATCCGAAAGTCCGAGTCGGAGATCATTACGGTGCCAGCGCAATCGTCTTGGAGAATTTCTCGGTGAGATGATCACCCGAACTGATCGGCCGATAGCGTGGCTGCTCGCCAGAATCCATACATGTGGGCAAGCATTCGATCATCGCGTCGTAGTTGGGTTGATGGAAGAAGACCAAAGACATGCGCCGGGTGTTCCCGGCGGCGTCCGGTGCCGGAGTTCGCACTCGGTGTCTGGTGGAGATCCACCGGTCATTTGTCCACTGCGCCATCAGGTCACCGATGTTGACGACGAGCGCACCAGGGATCACCGGGACTGGCACCCAGTCTCCGTCGACGGTGAATACTTCCAGCCCGCCCGGCGCCACTTCCTGCCGAACAATTGTGAGACTGCCGTAGTCGGTGTGTGCACCGGCCCGCATCTGGCCAGGCTGCGGCGGCGTGGTGAGGTGCGGATAGTTGATGGCACGCAACATACTGATGTCCTTGTCGATGCTGTCGACGAAGTAGTCCGGAGCCAGCCCCAACCCGCGGGCGAACCCCTCCATCAACAGCCTCGACAACTCGTTCATCAGTCGGTAGTAGCGGGTCCACGCCTCTTCCATACCGTCAACGCCTCCCGGCCACTGATTCGGCAAGAAGTGATGACCTGCGTTCTCGGCCGAGTAGTACGGGTCGTCTCGATCCACGTCGACCGGGCCGACGTCGAACTTCTCGTGCAGGTCGCGTGGTTGGTGTACGTCCTCGCTGTACGAGAAGGACTGCTGACCGATAGAGGAATACCCGCGCACTGTGTCCGGGTTGGGCTGAGCAACACGCTGTTTCTCGTCGTCGGATTGCGAGAAGAACCGATCTGACGTTCGATACATCGCATCTATCACCTCTTCTCCGATGCCGTGGCCGGTGATCTGGAAGAAACCGATCTCACGACAGGCATGATCGAGTGCACTCGCCACTACGGCTTTCGCATGGTCGTCGTCTCTCCGCAGGGCGGAGATGTCGATGGTGGGAACTACTGACATCCGGGTTCTCCTTACCAAGAAAGGTTGTCACCCAGTCTGTTCGTGCCGCACCACGCCGACAATGCCGTCGCCTACCGGAAGTCGAGGCCCGGTTCTGTCACATCGTCACATCGGAAACACCTGTGTAACCGACGATTACGTATTCGTATCGTGAGGGTGCGCCGATGTAACACCACCACTTCGCTGTTCACACTCCCGCAAGAGCCGTCTCATCGGTCTGCGTATCGCTTCTGTCCGCGTCAGGCGATGTGCATAGAAGTCCGAGTGTCCGTTGATGCCGTTCGAGCCACATTCCGGTGAGCCTCTGGCGATCGCCTCACACCTCCGAGCACGCCGCAGGAGGGACACATCGGCACCCACCGATCGGACCTCGAGCAGGGACTCGGGGCGGCGCCGGGAACACAATTTTCCCGGCATGCGCGGTGGGCACGGTAGCGGTGATCGAGTCGGCACTGACGTCATGCGGGGCGCCGAGGGTGCCCAGCAGGTTACGGACGGTGACTTCGGCGGTCGGAAAAGACCTGCAGCCCAGGTACCCTCGTGCGAGATTACGCGAAGGAGGAGCCGTTCCCAGCAGTCCGGGCTCCTCCCCCGCGTCCAGCTTCAGGTTCCGGTCGGGTTCAGCGTGCCTGCGTGAATCGTTCTCGAAGCACCGCCACGTCCTCACTGGTGAGACCGAGCCCGTCTCGGAGGTAGTCCTCGACGGTGCCGAAACGAATTCGCATCTCGTCGAGCGCTGCACCCAGATAACTCTCTCGGACACCGAGCAGGGGCCGAATCAGTTCGGGGTCGATGTCTTTGCTCTCGACGAACGCGAGAATGGGATCGGTCATCGGTGCAAGATCGATATTCGTTTGCAGATAATCCGAAAGCACGTCCTCCTCTGCGGCGCCGAGGAACAGCAGGAACGACGCCGCGGCCCATCCGGTGCGATCTTTGCCCGTGGTGCAGTGAAAGAGTGCTGCGCCGGTGCGGTTCCGGTCGATCAGATCGAGGTAGAACGAGCGGTAGGCCGTCAGCGCTGACGGCAGGCTGACGAAGTTACGGTTCGCCTCCTCCATCTGCGCGATCCCACGTCCGGCGTCGACCGTTGCCGCGTACGCTGCGGGGTCGGTCATCAGCAATCCGGTGGCCGCGGCGTTATCGGCGTTGTCGGCGAGCACGTCGAGCCAGATCGTGCGCGATCCTTCGGGCAGACGGTCGAGGGCGCCTTCTCGCTCTGCAGCGGTGCGGAAGTCGTACACCGTGGTGATTTCGAGGGCCTCGAAGGCCGTGACGTCCTCGTCTGCAAGGTGTGCGAGAGTCGCGGACCGGTAGAGCGTGTCAGGACGGACAGTTCCGCCGGTGACGGATATGCCGCCGAGGCTGCGCAGGTTCGGGGCGCTCGCCAGTGAGACGCGGCGGTCGAGCGGTTCAGTGGTCAAGTTGACTCCTTGGCTGTGTTGCAGGGGTTGACTCGGGTGAGCAGGGATTTCGGGCTCATTTCTCAGCGCTGGGGCGGCGACCGAAGGTCGTCTGGCGGAGGTATTTCTCCGTGAGGTGTGCTCCGGCGATCAGCGGATCAGGTCGACCGACGCGCGAGGAGGGAACGAATGGCGGTAGTTCGGTGACGGGTACGTCGAAGTTCGGATGCTGATAGAAGGCGAAGCTCGAACGCGAGTCGTCGACGGCGATCGACCGCGGCGGGTTTGCAGTTCGGTGCAGCGACACCGGCCAGTGGTCTCCGGTCCATTCCGCCAGCAGATCGCCGACGAGCACGACCAGCGTCGAGGGAGTGGTCGCCACCTCCACCCATTCACCGTCCGCGTCGAGCACTTCGAGCCCGGCCGGCGATGATTCGGCCGATATGACGGTGAACGCACCGTAGTCGGTGTGAATACCCGCCCTCGACTGGTGGACCACGGGACGCTCGAGTTGCGGCGGAAAGTACAGGCCCCGAAGCATACTCAGTTCTCGATCGAACAACGGCTCGAAGTAGTCACCCGGCAGATCGAACCCTTCGGCCGCCAAGGACAACAGTTCAGCGCCTACGCGTTGCATGTGGGTGTAGTACTGCTCCCAGACGCTCCGAAACCGCGCCGGATACGCGGGCCACAGGTTGGGGTACGAGAGCGGTTCCGCTCCCGGTTCCCCGACAGTCGCACCCGTCACCGGCCCGATGTCCATCTTCTCCTTCAGGTCACCGTGTGATTCCTCGTCGAGCGAGTAGGACATGCCCTCCGATCCCGTCCCGCTCCAGCCGCGTACCTGCTCAGGCGCCGGTTGAGCCACCTTGCACTTCTCATCGTCGGGCAGGAGAAAGAACTGGCGACTTACCTCGTACAACTCCACGAGAAGTGCGGTAGGAATACCGTGACCGGTGACAAAGCCGTAGCCGATCCGCGAGCACGCGGTATCGAGAAGTTCGATCTGTGCGGATCTCGACTGTGGATCACGTCGGGCCGCTGTCAGATCGATCGGCGGGATGGTCAGCATGCGATTACTCTGCCTGATCTATGGACATTTCGGATACCCGAGGAGGAGATTGTCGATGTCAGCGGGCGGTACCACCGCGGCAGCAGGCCGCACTCCCACCGATATCGCGATGTCCACCGGAGGCCGACTGGTCACAACCGTGGCCACCGAAACCCTGATCACCGCAGTCCTCGACGAAAACGCAGCTCATGTGGAGGCCGCCTTGACCGGGATACTCGTCGTTCTCGAATGGCGTCCACCACACCCGAACGGCCCTCTTCCCGACCTGGTGCCGATCCTCGAACAGTTCCTGCCCAAGGGCCCCGCAGCAGTGTTCGTCAGCCCTTCTCGGTCGGTCAATCCACCACCGAAGGCCGTGGCTGCGGCCGAGCGCGGCAACGTCAGCCTGATCTGGAATCGAAGTGGTGGTTCGCCTACCGAGATCGAAGCACAGATCACGGAATTGCTGACCCGCTCTGCGGTACAGGTCCGCCACTCGCATTCCGTTCCGGACTCGATGCTTGCGATTGCCGACGATCTACCACGACTCCTCGACGCCGTGACTCTCGCGCTCGGCGGCGAAGCCCGGCTGTCGATCGCTCCCACTCGCCCGACTCAGTCTGGACACATCTCCTTCCCTCTTCTCGAAAACAACTCGGGCAATGCAACTCTCGATATTCATCGCGAGGTGTCCCTCAGCGCCGACGAGAGGCGGCTCCTCACAGCGCTCGCACCGGTTTTTCGACTGCACGTCGCCCTGTCGGACACCACAGCGGACGACAGAACCACCGAACGCGCTCGCAATCTGAAACACATTCTCGGCGAGGATCTTCTGCAACGTGAAGTCAGCCTACGTAAAGCCCGTCGGCTGTCCATGTTCCCGCGCCACCCCGTCGTATGCCTGGGTATCGAGCCGTTCGGGGTGCGCGTGGACATCGAAGGTTTGCACGAGTTGCGGATCGCCATGATGCCTGTCGCGGTCCGATTCGACGCGGACGCGATCGTCGTGGTGAATGCAGGCACCGTCGTCGTCATGATGAAGGCGACCACCCAACTCGATTCTTTCGTGCGGGCTCTGTATCGCTCGGTGCAGGTTCCGTTGGCCGTCGGAGTGAGCGAGGACGTAGACGATCCCCGAAGCTATCCGAGTTCGTTCCGGCAGGCCGAACGCGCAGTGTCGGTGGGTCGACGGGTGGGAGCGATCAATCGTGTCACCAGATACCGGGATCTGGGCGTTCTCGGACTTCTCTATCAACTTCCCGAGCACGCGCGCCGCAGTTTCGTCTCCGAGACCTTGGGTTCGGTAGCCGATTCCACACCCGAGAGCCTCGATCAGCGACGAGTGTTGCGCGCATTGCGGGCAACTGACTGCAACGTCACCGAATCCGCCAGATCCCTGTTCGTCCACCCCAATACGCTTCGCAGTCGAATCAGCCGCATCGAACAGATCGTCGGTTCGTTCATGGCCGAACCCGAGCACCGGATGACCGTCTTCACGGCGCTGGCCATGTTCTCATTGGATTCCTCCGACAGCGAATAGCAGTGCAGTGCATTCGATATCTCGCTCAGCGCATATCAAGCATCTCGCTCAGCGCACATCAAGCATCTCTCTCAGCGCACATAAAGCGCCGTTCGTTGCTCGTAGCCGACCAGAGCGACATACAGCGACAGTCTGGATTCGACGTCCGACAGGTCGACGTCGAGTATCCGTTCCAACTTGTCCAGTCGGCTGTACAGTGCCGGCCGACTGAGGTGGGCGAGGCGTGCCAGTTCGGATTTGTTTCCACCCGTGTGGAGGAATTGACGGAGCAGCTCGAGTAATCCCTCACCGTGTGCGGCCTCGTATGCCAACAACTTCTGGAGTTCCGACTCGACGAAGGCCTGTATTCGGGAGTCCTCGGCGAGCAGGGACATCAAGCCACGGATCCTCAGCTCACTGGTGCGGTAATACAACTGAGGCGACCTGTGACGCATCGAGCCGGCAACCTCAGCGGCGTGAGCAGCTTCGCGGATCGACGATGCTGCGGCGCTCAAGGTGGAATCGGCCGGTCCGACTCCGATGACCCGACCGGCGCCGCTTTCGTTCGGGCGCCCACCTCCGGCCAACGCCAACGCGAACTTCTCCAGCGCAACATCTTCCCGGACTTTTCTCGGCACCCCCAGGATGACAGCTACCTCGATTTCCCCCCACAGCCCGATCAGCGAGGAAATCCCTAGATCAGCAGCCTCTTTTGCGGCCAATTCAGCGAGCTGCCTGGTGCGACGTTGGAGCGTGAGCGCCGCGGCGTCACGCGCGGACGCGATGCGAATCACGAGCGGTATGTACAACGCTGCCGCTTTGACCCCCACAGCCGACGCACGTGTGAGCGCTTCGGTCTCACTCTTCACGGCGCCGGCAGCAAGATCCCCGAGCAGGCTGCCCTGCGCCTGAAAAGTCAGGCTGATCCGGTCCCGCTCCACCATGCGACCCAACTCGAGGGTTTGCGCAGCGCGTTCGAGAACCATCCGTACCGGCAATTCGCGGTCGTTGGGGATCGGCACAACGAGCCTGCCCCAGTGATGGCCGGACAACCCGACGGGCGTGGTCTGCCACGTTTCGCCGCCGAGATCGCGACCGCTCCCCTGTTCGACGGACAGCCGCGAACGATGCTCCCAGTCTGCCAACAGATCTTCCGGTGCGTCGCCACTGGCGGAGTACGCGAGAACCTTGTGACCGAGGTCTTCGAGAACCACAGATGCGCGACACATCCGAGCGGCGCGTTCGACAATGACGTCAGCCGGCGCGTTCTCGAGGCTCAATGCCGTGAACACCTCATGGACGTCTCGCGAGAACTCGATGTTGGAATACTGTTCCCCGACGATTCGCTGATGCACGATCTCGGTCAGCTCAACGAACCGAATTTCCTTGCCCAACACTATCAATGGAAAACTTCGATTCCGAGCTGCGGCTACTACCGACGCCGGAACCGCGTCGATCAACGTGCCCAACTCCACCACCAGCCCGCAAGCGCCCGCATCGACGAGGCTCACCAGATAGGCCACTGCACGATCGGCGGGGGCGGTCAGCGCCATACCCGTGGTCAATACCAACTCGCCGCCACGGATCAGTGAACCAATGCGTTCGAGTTCGGATACGTGCACCCACCGCACCACAGCGTTCAACCCGCCGTCACCTGCAAGAACGTCAGGCCGGCTGTTGACTACCAGTTCGAGATCGAGAATCTCGGCGATGGTCACCGACATCCGAGTACTCCAGCGGTCTTCACATTTCGGATATTACAACATGTATGGCCAATCAACTGTTTGCTTACAGCTCGAGGGCAGCGTCCAGGTGTGTGTCCAGCTCATAGTGGAATTCTGCGGAGAAACCGCACAACAGGAAGGACCAACAGTGACTGCGTCGAGCACCACCTCCATTCGTACTGTCAGCCACTGGTCCGGCGGTACGTTCTTCGCCGGCACCAGCACCGACACCGCTCCGGTCACCAATCCGGCCACCGGCATCGTCACCGGCAGCGTTGCCCTTGCAAACGTGCAGGACGCGCGGGCCGTCATCGACGCCGCCGAGTCCGCGTTCCCCGCCTGGCGCGATACCTCACTCGCCAAACGCACCACTGTCCTCTTCACCTTCCGCGAACTTCTCAACGCCCGCAAAGGCGAACTCGCCGAGATCATCACCGCAGAGCACGGCAAAGTCCTCTCCGACGCCCTCGGTGAAGTCTCCCGCGGCCAAGAAGTCGTCGAATTCGCCTGCGGCATCGCACACCTACTCAAAGGCGGCATGACCGAAAACGCGTCCACGAACATCGACGTCGCCTCCTTCCGTCAGCCCCTCGGACCCGTCGCGATCATCTCCCCCTTCAACTTCCCCGCCATGGTCCCGATGTGGTTCTTCCCCCTCGCCATCGCCACCGGCAACACCGTCGTCCTCAAACCCTCCGAAAAAGTACCCACCGCCGCCCTGTGGATCGCTCAACTCTGGGCCGAAGCCGGACTCCCGGCAGGAGTCTTCAACGTCTTGCACGGCGATAAAACCGCCGTCGACGAACTCCTCAGCAACCCCGCGATCAAAGCGATCTCCTTCGTCGGCTCCACCCCCATCGCCCGGTACGTCTACACCACCGGCACCGCCAACGGAAAACGCGTCCAAGCACTCGGCGGCGCCAAGAACCACGCCATCGTCCTCCCCGACGCCGACCTGAACCTCGCCGCCGACGCCATGGTCAACGCCGGCTTCGGCTCGGCGGGCGAGCGCTGCATGGCCATCAGCGTCCTCGTCGCCGTCGGCGACATCGCCGACACACTCGTCACCAAAATCGCCGAACGCACCCGAACCCTCACCACCGGCGACGGCACCACCAACCCCGACATGGGCCCCCTCATCACCCAAGCCCACCGCGACAAAGTCGCCTCCTACATCGACACCGGCGAAAAAGACGGAGCCACCGTCGTCGTCGACGGACGCACAGTGCAAGCAAACGGTGGACCCGACGGTTTCTGGCTCGGACCCACCCTCATCGACCACGTCAGCACCGACATGAGCATCTACACCGACGAAATCTTCGGACCCGCCCTCTGCGTCGTCCGCGTCGACACCTACGACCAAGCCCTCCACCTCGTGAACGCGAGCCCCTACGGCAACGGCACCGCGATCTTCACCAACGACGGCGGCGCCGCCCGACGCTTCCACAACGACATCGAAGTCGGCATGGTCGGCATCAACGTCCCCGTCCCCGTCCCCATGGCGTACTACAGCTTCGGCGGCTGGAAAAACTCCCTGTTCGGCGACAGCCACGCCCACGGCACCGAAGGCATCCACTTCTTCACCCGCGGCAAAGTCGTCACCACCCGCTGGCTCGACCCCAGCCACGGCGGAATCAACCTAGGCTTCCCCGAAAACAACTGAACGCAGAGGAGGATTCATGACTACCGACATGTACTCGACAGTGTTACCCAACGGATTGACCGTAGAAGCGTCGACCGCCGAGAGCGCCCGCGCCTACGAACTCGATCGAGCCCACGTCTTCCACTCGTGGTCGGCGCAGGCCGAGATCACCCCGATGGTGATCTCGGCATCGGAGGGCTCGTATGTCTGGGACGGAAACGGCGCACGGATTCTCGATTTCTCTTCGCAATTGGTCAACACCAATATCGGCCATCAGCATCCGAAAGTTGTTGCGGCAATAGCAGCTCAGGCTGCCAAGCTGTGTACCGTCGCTCCGCAGTACGTCAACGCGGCCCGGTCGGAGGCAGCCCGCCTGATCGCCGACCGCACTCCAGGTGATCTGAACAAGATCTTCTTCACCAACGGTGGTGCCGATGCGATCGAACATGCGGTTCGTATGGCGCGTCTACACACCGGACGCTACAAGGTGTTGACCAGGTACCGTTCGTATCACGGCGGCACCGACACCGCGATCAACATGACCGGCGACCCCCGTCGGTGGTCGAATGACTACGGAAACTCCGGAACCGTACATTTTTTCGGCCCTTTCCTCTACCGGTCCGTCTTCCACTCGACCACCGAGCAGGAGGAGACCGAACGCGCACTCGCTCATCTGGAACAATTGATCCAGCTCGAAGGACCGACCTCTTTCGCCGCGATCGTTCTGGAATCGATACCGGGAACTGCCGGCATCATGGTGCCGCCGCCCGGATACATGGCGGGAGTGCGCGAGATCTGCAACCGGTACGGCATCGTGATGATCGCTGACGAGGTGATGTCGGGCTTCGGGCGAACCGGAAAATGGTTTGCCATCAACCACTTCGACGTCGTACCCGATCTCCTCACCTTCGCAAAGGGCGTCAACTCGGGTTACGTTCCCCTTGGCGGTGTCGCGATCAGTTCGACTGTCGCCACGACCTTCGATCACCGCCCCTATCCGGGTGGTCTCACCTATTCCGGACACCCGCTCGCAACCGCTGCCGCGGTCGCGACCATCAATGCGATGACCGAGGAGAAGATCGTCGAAAATGCCGCGGCCATAGGAGAAACCGTGATCGGTCCCGGGCTGCGGGCATTGGCCGACGCGCACCCCAGCGTCGGCGAGGTTCGGGGAAGCGGCGTGTTCTGGGCCGTGGAATTGGTCAAGAATCGAACATCCAAGGAACCCTTGGCCCCGTACGGCAGTTCCAGTGCTGCAATGAACGACGTCATCGCGGCCTGCAAATCCCTTGGGTTACTGCCGTTTGCGAACTTCAACCGCATTCACGTCGTGCCGCCGTGCACGGTGACTGCCGACGAAGCGCGAGCCGGACTCGCCATCCTCGACGAGGCGTTCGCCGTGGCGGACACCTTCGTGTCCTGAGCGGAGCCTGTTCGAACGCCGCACGAGAGCAGAACGGGTCTCGACCACACAGTGTGATCGAGACCCGTTCTGGTGGAAGTCAGCGTGCTGCGGGCCGAACGATCGGGAAGAGAATGGTCTCGCGGATACCCAAGCCCGTCAGCGCCATCAGCAGACGGTCGATGCCCATGCCCGTTCCGGTGGTCGGTGGCATGCCCTGCTCCATCGCGGCAAGGAACTCTTCGTCGAGCACCATCGCCTCGTCGTCACCGGCCGACGCGAGACGCGCCTGGTCGACGAAACGTTCACGCTGGATGACCGGGTCCACCAGTTCGGAGTAGCCGGTGGCCAGCTCGAAACCGCGCACGTACAGGTCCCACTTCTCGGTGACACCCTTCTTGCTGCGGTGATCACGAGTGAGCGGTGACGTCTCGACGGGGAAGTCACGCACAAACGTCGGCATGTACAGCTGATCACCGCACTGGTGCTCCCACAGTTCCTCGACCAGCTTGCCGTGTCCGTAACCCTTGTCCTTGGGCACCTCGAGGCCGACCTGCGCGGCGAGCGCGAGCAGCTCGTCGACCGTCGTGTCCGGGGTGACTTCTGTCCCGATGGCGGCCGAGAGCGACGGGTACATCTCGAGGGTCTGCCATTCGCCGCTGAAGTCGTATTCGGAACCGTCGGCCAAGGTGACGACCAGCGAGCCGAAGGCCGCCTGCGCAACTTCCTGGATCAGCTCACGAGTCATCTTCGCGGAATCGTCGTACGTTCCGTACGCCTCGTACGTCTCGAGCATCGCGAACTCGGGCGAGTGTGTGGAGTCGACACCCTCGTTACGGAAGTTGCGATTGATCTCGAAGACCTTCTCGATACCGCCGACAACGCAACGCTTGAGGAACAGTTCCGGCGCGATACGCAGGTACAGGTCGATGTCGAGTGCATTGGAATGCGTCACGAACGGCCGGGCCGCGGCTCCGCCGTGCAGCGTCTGCAGCATCGGGGTCTCGACCTCGAGGAAACCACGATCCTCGAGCGCGTTGCGCAGTGCCCGGACCACGGCGACGCGCTTGCGGGCATTGTCGCGGGCTTCCGGGCGCACGATGAGGTCGGCGTAGCGCTGGCGCACGCGAGACTCCTCGCTCATCTCCTTGTGCGCGACGGGGAGCGGTCGCAGCGACTTGGAGGCGAGCTGCCAGGCGTCGGCCATCACGCTGAGTTCGCCGCGACGCGAGCTGATGATCTCGCCGTGGACGAAGACGAAGTCGCCGAGGTCGACGTCGGACTTCCAGGCCGCCAGGGCCTCTTCGCCGACGCCGGCCAGGCTGATCATGGCCTGCAGTTGAGTGCCGTCACCCTCTTGTACGGTGGCGAAACACAGCTTGCCGGTGTTGCGCATGAAGATGACGCGGCCGACGACGCCTGCCTGAACACCGGTTGCGGTGTCCGGCTCGAGTTCCGGATATTCGGCGCGGATCTGCGCGAGAGTGTGGGTGCGATCCACCGACACCGGGTACGCCTCCTGCCCCTGCGCCAGAATTCGCTCACGCTTCTCACGGCGGATGCGAAGCTGCTCGGGGGTGTCGTCGACTGGCTGGGTTTCTACATCACTCACGAGGTACAAGACTACTGGGCCGCGTCCACCGAGTTTGTCGCTGGTAGGTCAGCGGCGACGGCGAACCTCGCAGTTTCACTCGAACCGAGGCTTCCTACCGGATCGATTCGCGAACGAATCGACCATCGGGAAGCCTGCACCGACACGCAGTCCAGTCGGGCACAGGAGCCGCATTCGTTTCCGGAACTTCTCGGTGAGGGAGAACCCGGCCCCCGAACGTACTGCGAGAGAACGCCACAGTCCACTCGCGGGATCAGCGTAGGTGGGCATCACAGCCGACGCCGGTGAGGACTTCCTCCGGGTCGTAGGGATAGCCACCCCCTGGATTGGGGTTCGTCTTCGCTTCCACCCGCACCTTCGCACAGGCAGGGTCAGTGGTGGAGTACGAGCCGTTGGTCTACGCAGCGACGCCACCTCGGGCGTACTGCTCGGCAGTGGCGCCACCGACGTGGTTGCCGGGACGGGCGTCGACGAGTGGATCGGACTGGAGGTAGGCGTCGACTCGCTCACTCTTGCCGAATACTCGTCGGCTCGGAGCTCCCGTTCGATCGCGACAACTTCCCGTGCCGGTCCGGCGAGCTCACACCTGCGCGTCTCCGATTCTCCTCTGCGCGGTTCCGTGCCCGCCCCGCCGTTCGATGTTGCGGATGATCCGGCGGCAACGCCATTCGAGGGCGAGAACGGCAATTCCGAAGCTACGGAACGCCGGGTTGGTGGTCTGGCGATGGTAGTAGCGGTAGTAGATCTGCTGACAAATCCCGGCAAGCCGGAACAGACCGAAGACCTCGTAGAACGTCCACTGTTCCTCGGTGAGGTCGATCCCGGTTCGTTCGACGTAGCGCGCGACGACTTCACGTCGGGTGAGCATCCCCGGCACATGGGTGGGCTGTCGGCGAAATCGTCGGAACAGCCAGTCGTCGTCGGCTTGGACCCAGTAGGCCAGGGCACCTCCCAGGTCCATCAACGGATCACCGACGGTGGCCATCTCCCAGTCCAACAGCGCAACCGGAACCGTAGGGTCAGCGGAGTCGAGGACGATGTTGTCCAGCCGGAAGTCGTTGTGGACGAGCACTGCCGAACGGTCTGCCGGCTGGTTGAGCCGCAGCCACTCGACGACTACGGAGAAAGAGCCCACGTTGCGGGTTCGAGCTGCGTCGTACCGCTTGGCCCAGCCCTCGATCTGACGGTTGACGTAGCCGTCGCCTTTACCGAGCGCGGCGAGTTCGGTTCCTTCGATCTTCACACTGTGCAGATCGACGAGGATGTCGACGACGCGGCGCGACAGGTCTGCCACTTGCTCCGGGGTGTATGAAATTGCGGGCGGAAGCTCCTGCCGCGGGATCGGGCCGTCGACGCGTTCCATCAGGTAGAACGAACTTCCGATGACGTTGTCGTCCTCACACAGGGCGATGGTGGCGGGCACGAGCGGAAAGTGCGGACGCAGCGCCGTCTGCACTCGATACTCCCGGCCCATCTCATGTGCCCCTTCGGATTTCGTACCCGGCGGCGGGCGTCGCACTATCACTTCTCGACCCGAGGGATAGCTGAGCAGGTAGGTGAGGTTGGACGCGCCTCCGGAGAACTGCTTGACCTGAGGTGTTCCCGAAAGCGACTGCGAGCATTCAGGATCGATGCGTCGACGCAACCAACTGGTGAGGGCCTCGACGTCGAAGGAGTCCTCGTCCCGCACCTCGACGGCAGCATCACGCGAAGACCGTCGAACCGATCTGCTCACGTCAGTTTCCTTACCGCGGACAGAGGCAGAATGCGCATCGCGACACCGATCGGCACCCACGGCCAGGCAGGTACATACGCTTTCTTCCGGCGCCTCTCGATGGCGGCCACCATCGCCCGCACGCCGGTAGGTGTGTCGACGAGGAACGGAGTGCGTTCGCGGACATGGGCATTCATTTCCGATGCGATGTACCCGGGGTGGATCACCGAAATGTCGACGCCCTTCAGATTCTCCGCGCGTAGACCTTCCGCGGCGGCGGCGACACCGGCCTTGCTCGCGGCGTAGGTGGTCATGGACCGGCGCATACCTCGAATCGCCGACATCGACGAGATCAGAACCAGGTGACCGCTCCCCTGCCTGCGGAAGATCTCCATGGCGGCGTCGGCCTGGGCCAGAACTGCGACGAAGTTGGTTTCGGCGGTGATCCGATTGGCTTCCCAGCCGCCGGTTCCCAGTGCCGCACCCTGACCGGTGCCCGCGTTGGCGATCAACCGATCGATACCGCCCAGGCGCCGGTCGAGATCGGTGACCACCGCGTGTACAGCGTCACCGTCGGTGACGTCGAGCGTGGCCACCTCCACTCTGCGCTCCGGATGAGCGTCGAGAACCTCCTTCCGGAGATCGTCGAGTCGATCCGCCCGCCTGGCCGCCAGCCCCAAGTCGTAGCCAGATGCTGCAAATTGGCGAGCCATCTCCGCCCCCAAACCTGAACTGGCACCGGTGATGACGATCGAGCCTCGACGCACATTCATCGGCCGATCCGATTCGTTCGCCGCCGGGCAACCTCGTTGTACTCGTCTGTGAAGACCATGCTTTCACCGTAGATACTCGACGCATCTCGAACTTGACAGATTACGCCAAGAATTTGACTGATCGCGCCATCGACGGCACACTCGAACCGTGGCATGGATCAGGTCTGCCGGCTTACGGGGGGTTCGCGACGTCGTCGAGGAACTCGGGGGTGACGCCGATACACTCGCCACTCGTGCCGGACTTCCCCGTCCGGCACTGGACAGTGACGAACTGTTGATCAGGGACACTGCCGTGGCCACGATGCTCGAACTTGCAGCACGGACGCTGAACTGCCCCGATCTCGGTCTGAGAGTGGCATTGCGACAGGATCTCGACCTGCTCGGTCCACTCGCCATCGCCGTTCGCAATTCCCGCTCCATCGGGGAGGCGCTCGACTGCACCGACAAGTACCTGTTCGTCCACGCCCGCAGTCTCAGTGTCGAACTCGTCGCGGATCCGAGGAACGTCCGGGGCGTCGTCGGCTATCGGTACGGGTATCCCCCCGGCATCACCGCACCACCACAGAGCATCGACATGGGATTGTTGTTCCTGCATCGAACGCTCGTCCAGCTCAACGGTGGACAGTACGGACTGCGCGGTGTCGAGTTACCGCACCAGGCGGTCGGGCCGATGACCCGGTACGAAGAACTCTTCGGCGCACACGTCACGGCCGGATGTGCTGCCGCAGTGCTGAGAGTCCCCCGATCACTGTCCAGCCGGCCCATCGCCGACAGCGATCTCACCGCCAGGTACCTCGCGTTGAGCTATCTCGAACAACATCAGGAAAACGCCGAGCTGACTGTCACCACCCGGACAAGGGGGCTTGTGCGCCAGTCCCTGGGCACCGGTCGACTCGACGTCGAAGCAACCGCGACCCTGCTCGCGATGTCGGCACGTTCGCTTCAACGCCACCTCGCCGGCGAGGGATCGACCTACGGCGCGATCCTCGACGACGTACGCCGTGAACGCGCCGGGGTGCTCCTGACCGAAACCCGCCTGCCACTTGCCCAGATCGCTGCTGCTGTCGGACTCGACGATCAGGCGACGTTCAGCCGATATGCTCGCCGCTGGTGGAGCGCCACCGCACGCGAGATTCGGCAGCGCGCAACAACTCCTCTATGAGAACGAGTCAAGGAGCCAGGACGGCAACGGTATGCGCGGTGTCCTGGTACTCCCGCAGCCGCCAGATCTTTCCGTCGCGGATCTCGACGTGCCAGGAGTACTCGTTGCTGTAGGTTCGACCGTTCACGAACACTGCCGTGGATGTGATTTCCGCGGCCACCCTGTCGCCCTCGGCAATCGAATCGACGTAGGTGAAGGTGATGGCCCCGCCTTCCGCGATCTGACCCACACCGGTGACGAACTCTCGAAACGCGACCATGTCGTAGTCACCGGAGGTAGCGATACTGCCGGTGATGTGCCAGAGGGCATCGGCAGCGAAGTAGTCCAGGATCGCGTCGACATCTCCGGTGGAGAACGTCGTACAGAACTGCGCCACTATTTCCTTGTTCCGGGTTTGTGTGTCGGTTGCCATGTCGGCATTCCCTCTCTGTTGTCGTCTCAGAAATCTTGGAGATGTACTTGCGCGGCGAGAGAGTCACACTCGGACCCCACCTGGAACCGGCCCGATGCCAGCAGCCGTGTCGTGTCGGGTCCGACGCCCAATATTATTGCGCGCGATAGTTGTTCGATGGTGTCGACGTCATGGCGTAGCGATGCGACGGTCAGCAGCACCTCGGCATGTCCCATACTTCGGTGCCGTCCTGCCGAGCCGGCCCCGAAGCCGGTTGCCAGTTCCATCGCGGACGGCGCGCTCACGCAGGTTGTTCCGGTCCGGTCCGCGTCGGCCACGAACGCACAGCGGTCGGACGGAACGGATCGGAGCAGTTCGTCGACATCCGCAGACTTCAATGCCGGCAGATCGGGAAGCACCACCGCGACCGGCCCTCGGTGTCCTTTCGCGATCAGCGACGACCGACCGATTCCCACGGCATCGTCGATACCGGAGCCACGGTCTTCGACGACAGAACATCCGATTCGACCGCCCAGTGAATGGTCCGGGGACACAACCAGGACGGACTGGACTTCCGCGCAGCGTTCCAGCGCGAACAATGTGTCGAGCAGAAACGCGGTCGCGCAGAGCATTCGATTCTCGCTACCACCGACGTCGAGCCTCGACTTGGCCTGCGAGAGCGCTTTGACGGGAACGATCACCGCCCAGTTCGTCATGGCCGGCTCGTGACCGAGGTGGCGGCGTACGTGGTGGTGCGTTCGACGGCGGGCCTGCCGATCCCGCCCGCGATGGCGTGAAGTTCCTCGACGGTCTTCTCCGACCCGAACTGCGAGCCTGCCATTCTCGAGATCGTTTCCTCCATCAGCGTTCCACCGAGATCGTTGGCTCCGCCGTCCAGCATCGCCCGAGTGCCCTCGGTTCCCAATTTCACCCAGCTGGTCTGGATGTTCTCGATGCGGCCGTCGAGCATGATCCGTGACAGTGCGTGCACGGCCCGGTTCTCGCGCATGGTCGGACCCGGCCTCGATGCGCCGGCCAAGTACAGCGGGGCACTCTGATGCACGAAGGGCAGCGGCACGAACTCGGTGAAACCACCGGTGTTCTCTTGTATTCCGCGCAGCACACGTAGATGCTTTACCCAGTGCTCGGGGTTGTCGACATGGCCGTACATCATGGTCGAACTGGACGGGATTCCCAACCTGTGCGCGGTGCTGACGATGTCGATCCACGTCGCCGTCGGCAGCTTCCCCTTTGTCAACACCCAGCGAACCTCGTCGTCGAGGATCTCGGCCGCGGTACCTGGAATAGAGTCGAGCCCAGCAGCTTTCAGTTCAGTGAGCCAATCGTGAACCGAAGCGCCGGCGCGAGACGCCCCGTTGACGATCTCCATGGGCGAGAACGCATGAACGTGGATCGACGGCACTCGCTCCTTGATCGCCCGCACGAGGTCTGCGTATGCGGTGACCGGAAGCTCGGGGTCGATACCACCTTGCATGCAGACTTCGGTGGCCCCGGCCACATGCGCTTCCCAGGCGCGGTTCGCCACCTCGGCGGTGGACAGGGAGAACGCATCCGCATCTCCCTTTCGCTGCGCGAAGGCGCAGAACCGGCAGCCGGTGTAACAGATGTTGGTGAAGTTCACGTTCCGGTTGACCACGTAGGTGACGTCGTCGCCGACACGATCTCGGCGTAGCTGATCCGCGAGCCGGACAACCGCTTCCAGGTCGAGACCGTCCGCGTTGGCCAAAGCCAGGTACTCGGCATCGGAGCAGTTCCCCGGCTCACGCTCGGCGCTCCGCAACGCTGCGGCGACGTCTCGGTTCAGGCGGGCGGGCGCGTTCAGATTGGTGACCTGTTCGCGAACGGATTCCCAGTCACCGAACGCCGACTCGAGGTCGCTACGGGTATCGGTCAGTCTTCCCGTGGAATCGATGTCGGTGTTCAGGTTCACCCGGCCGATCGACTCCCACGCCGCATCCGGTTCCTGCCACTCGATTCCGGTTGCCAGCACGTCCGTCCTGGCGAGTCCGGTGTGTGGATCGGCCAGTGCCGCGACGTGCGGCGCGATCCGCGGGTCGATCCACGGCGAACCCTTCAACACGTATCGTGGCTGCGCCGCAATCCGTTCGACGAGGGTGAAGCCCGCGTCCGCGGTGATCTCGGTCAGGGCGTCCAATTCCGGCCACGGGCGCTCGGGATTCACGAAGTCGGGCGTGACCGGCGAAACACCGCCCCAGTCGTCGACACCGGCGTCGACGAGGGCTCGGCACTGCGAGGCGTTCACCAAGTTCGGGGGCGCCTGGATGCGCATGGCCGGACCCGAACAGTAGACGAGCCACCGCGATGGTCGCCTGGAACTCTTCGAAATCGGCATCCGGTTCGAGGCGCATCACCGTGTCGGGCTTGGACCGGAAGTTCTGCACGATCACTTCCTGGATATGTCCGAACATCTTGTGGGAAGCCCTGATAGCGGCGATCGTTTCCGCGCGATCCCGAATGGTCTCTCCGATACCGACCAGAATGCCGGTGGTGAAGGCGATTCCGAGTCGTCCGGCGTCGTCGAGGGTGCGCAATCGGACCGACGGATCCTTGTCCGGACTCCCGTGATGCGCACCGCTCTTGTTCTCGAACAACTCGCGTGAGGTCGTCTCGAGCATCATACCCATGGACGGCGCGACCGGTTTGAGTCGTGAGAGTTCCTCCCAGGTCATCACACCCGGGTTCAGATGGGGTAGCAAGCCGACCTCTTCGAGAACCCGAACGGACATTGCCCGCAGGTAGTCGAGCGTCGAGCCGTACCCACGCTCGTCGAGCCACTGCGCAGCTTCGGGCCAACGGGCTTCGGGTCGATCACCGAGGGTGAACAGCGCTTCCTTGCAACCAGCAGCCGCACCGGCACGCGCGATCGAAATCACCTCGTCAGGCTCGAGGAACATCGACTTACCCTCGGTCCGAAGCTTTCCCGGGACCGTGACGAACGTGCAGTAGTGGCACCGATCGCGGCACAGTCTGGTCAACGGAATGAACACCTTGCGGGAGTACGTCACCATACCCGGCCGGTTCTCCGCGATCAGACCTGCATCACGAACCCTGGCTGCGGAGCGACACAGATCGGCAAGATCCGAACCACGAGCATGTAACAGCGTCGTTGCCTCGTCGACATCGAGGACCAGGCCGTCCCGTGCCCGGCGCAACACCCGCCGCATGGCCGACTCCGACGGAACTCGTTTCGGCATGGACGGATTCGGCAGCGCGGTCACGCCGAGGTATCCGGGGACAGCGCTCGCAGGCGCGGTTCGAGGTCACGCTGGAACAGGCTGAGGAAGCGTCGCTGGTCGTGGCCGGGGGCGTGGAAGACGAGGTGGTTCATCCCGGCATCGACGTACGGCTTGACCTGGGCCACCACCTCGTCCGGGTCGGATGCGACGATCCAGCGCTTTGCGACCTGTTCGATGGGCAACTCGTCTGCTGCGCGCTCCATTTCCATCGGATCCTCGATGGAGTGCTTCTGCTCGGGCGTCAACGACAGCGGCGCCCAGAATCGGGTGTTCTCGAGTGCTGCCTGAGGGTCGGTGTCGTAGGAAATCTTGATCTCGATCAGTCGATCGATGTCTTCGATGTCGCGTCCGGCCTTCGCTGCACCTTCTGTCACCGCCGGCATCAGTTTCTCGGTGTAGAGCTCCATCCCCTTGCCGGAGGTGCAGATGAAGCCGTCTCCGGACCGGCCGGCATATCCGGCGACGAGTGGTCCACCGCCGGCGATGTACACCGGGACACCGCCGTCGGGAACGTCGTAGATGGAGGCGCCGCGGGCGCGGTAGTAGGTACCGTCGAAGTCGACCCGGTTGCCCGACCACAATTCACGCATCAACGTGACCGATTCCCGGAGTCGGGCGTAGCGCTCCTTGAACGCCGGCCATTCCCCTTCGAAGCCGGTCGCGATCTCGTTGAGTGCCTCGCCGCTACCCACGCCCAGCATGACCCGGCCGGGGTACAGACAAGCCATCGTCGCGAAGGCCTGGGCGATCACCGCCGGGTTGTATCTGAAAGTCGGTGTCAGCACCGATGTTCCGAGCTGAATTCGTTCGGTCCGCTCACCGACGGCAGTCATCCACGCCAGCGAGAACGGCGCGTGCCCACCGTTGTGCCGCCACGGCTGGAAATGATCACTGACCATCGCCGATTCCATGCCGGACGACTCGGCCAGTACCGCGAGTTCCACCAGCTCGCGTGGGCCGAACTGCTCCGCCGACGCTTTGTATCCCAACTTCAGTCCGTGTGGACCGTCTGCGCGAGTGTTCATGTACGCGGCCTTCCGATGATGGTGTGGCGTAGTTGCGGCCTTACTCCTCACATAGTCGACCTCGATGGTGAGAACCACTGGGCAGAATGTCGAGCGAAGGCATCGCAACGGGACAATCGGCGGCCACCGAGGGGCACAACCGAAGCGAAATGATGATTGAAAAACGACACTAGCAGCACATTTCCCGGAGTAAAGGAGAAAGCCGAAGAAAAATTACTCCTGCCGATTCCGGTAGGCAATCTGCCTAGTGCGGTCGGCTCGTATGGGCGATTTGAACGCTGACTAATGGATCGCCAGTGTTTATGGTTGGGCAATCGCCACGCCGACGGCCCGTTTCGGTACACACCCCCGGGCACCCGACGGCGAGCGCAATCTCGACTTTTCGCAGCAATCGTGCTGGATTCCCCAGTTGCCCGACGAAGGAGAACGCTATGAACGCGACACCCACAGGCCGTATCGGCCTTCTTCTCGCCAGCGCCACACCCCCCGAAGACGTCGCATCCATCTCCAAACAGGCCGAAGATCTCGGTTTTCAGGAACTCTGGGTTCCGGAGGACTACTTCTTCGGCGGCGGAATGGCCACTGCAGCAATTGCATTGGCTGCAACGACGACAATTCCCGTCGGCATCGGTGTCGTCGCGTCCGTCGTGCGTCACCCCGCCGTCACCGCGATGGAGATCGCCACCCTCGCCCGCGCATTCCCTCGCCGCATCCTGCCCGGTATCGGGCACGGTGTCCCGGCCTGGACCAACCAGATGGGGCTGACGACCAAATCCCCGATGAGCGCTCTGCGCGAGACGCTGACCTCGCTCAAGTCGCTACTCGCCGGCGAGACGGTATCGGCCGAGGGACGTACCTTCACCTTCCGCGAGGTCACCTTGACCCACCCCGTCGCCGAAGAGGTCCCGCTGTACACCGGTGTCCTCGGAGACAAGGGCATTGCCCTCACCGGCGAGCTGGCCGACGGTCTCATCGTCAGCGCACTCTCCCCCGTCGAATACGTGGAAGCCGCGCGCAAGAAGCTCGACGACGCTGCGGCCGCCGCCGGGCGCGACACCAAGCCGTCGATCTCGGTTCTGCTGCTGGCCAACGTCACGTCCGATCCGGAACTGGCCGAGACGGTCCGCGAAGAGATGAAGCAGATACTCGCCTTCTACATCGCCGCCACCGGTCCGTGTCCGCTGTTCGCCGCAATCGGTGCGAACGAGCAGATCGCGGACATGCTCTCCCGCGGCGGCCCCGAGATCGTCGCCGCCGAAATGCCCGAAAGCTGGGTGGACGCGTTCGCCGTTGCCGGGTCGGTCGACGACTGCCGGGCCAAGATCGCCCAGTACTACGAGGCCGGTGCCGACGCCGTCGTCGTCTCACCCGTTCCGGCGGCGCGAGCCGAGCAGACACTCGCCGCGATCTCCGAACTCATCACCACCTCTGTCTGACACCTTCGACCCCCAGCAGAACAAGGAGCACTCATGAGCAGCACCGATGCAGATGCAGTCCGCGCCGTCCACGACGCATGGTTCCAGGCCAACGTGGGCCTGCAGAGCGAAGGACTCGGTGAATTCTTCGCCGAAGGTGAGAACTACCTGCAGTTCAATCTCAACGGATTCACCTATCGCGGTGCCCCGGACAAGGTGAAGCTGTGGGAAGGCCTCAAGCGGGTCGGCGTCGACATCACGGAGATCAAGGACGTCGGAGACCCCCAGTTCCACGTCATCGGCGATGTCGCCTGGCTGGCCGGCGACGCCACCGCACGCCTGCTGATGCCCACCCCGTCGGGAGCCCTCGAGGAATCCGGAGACACCCCCATCCGGTACACCGAGATCTACCGCAAGGACGACGGAGCCGGCAACGCGACGTGGACGATGTGGCACATGCACGTCAGCGGCGCGGCACCTGCCGGAGCGCTGAAATACGGCGACCAGTGACCAGCTCGAACTGGAACCCCGGCGCCGTCGAGATCGTCGGCGGCGCTGGGCAGGTCGTGACGTACACCGGCGGTTCCAGCCTTCCCTCGCGTGGTGCCGTCGTCTTCGTACACCCGATCAACACATCGGCCAGGGTGTGGCACGAGGTCGTCGGGCTCCTCGGCATCGACGCTCTCGCACTCGATCTTCGCGGCCATGGACGGTCGGCTCAGGTCGGCCCGTACACGGTGGACGGATACGTCGAGGACGTCGTCGCCGCGATGGACGCGCACGGGGTGGAGGCGGCCCATCTGGTCGGGGGTTCACTCGGCGGTACGATCTCTGCCGCCACTGCGGCAGCGCACCCGAATCGAGTACTCAGTGTCGCGGCGTTCGGAAGTACCCTCGGCACCGGCGTCGGTGACGACGCCATCGCCGCCATGGTCGCCGAACTCGATGCCGCCGGGATGACGACGTACTTCGCCGAGCTGATCCCACAGGTGTTGGGGACGCAGTTCCGATCACCGGAGATCGTTGCGGTTGCCCTCGAGGCGATCGGCGACCGTCCCGAATCCGTTGTGGCAGATATCCTGCGCGGCGCATTCGGCGCGGACATCCGTGACCGCACCGACCGGATATCGGCACCGACGCACGCAATTGCCGGCACCGAGGATCCGACCTGCCCGGTCGCCATGTCCACCGAGTTCGCTGCCGCCACTGGCGGAACCTCCGCCGAACTGCCCGGCGTCGGCCACCTGCCGATGGTCGAAACACCGGCGGCCGTGGCCGCCATCCTCGAACAGTTCTGGTCCGGGTCGAGAGAAGGGACCCCGAAGCCGTGACGTATTCGATCGTGGCCCGTGACGAGGAGACCGGCCGGCTCGGTCTCGCATCACAATCGCACTTCTTCGGAGTCGGCCGACTCGTCGGTTGGCTGGCTCCGGGGGTGGGCGCCGTCGCCACCCAGGCATTCGTGAACATCGACTTCGGGCCGCAGGCCCTGGACCGGCTCGCGGGCGGCGATCGGGCGGACGACGCACTGAAGGCGGTTGTCGCCGGCGACGCCCTGAGCGCGTATCGGCAGTTGGCGTTCGTCGACGCCACCGGCACCGCCACCGCACACACCGGATCGTCCTGCGTGCCGTCATCAGGTCACGCGATCGGCCCCGGCGTGGCTGCAGCCGGAAACATGCTGGCGGATGACACCATTCCCGATCGGATGGTGCAGGCGTACCGGAACTCGACCGGCGATTTGGCCGACCGTCTGGTGGCCGCCCTGATTGCCGCCGAGGCAGCCGGCGGGGATGCGCGGGGAAGTCAGTCGTCGTGTCTACGTGTCGTGTCCGGGACACCCTCGACGACGCCCTGGAACGAGACCATCTTCGACATCCGGGTGGACGATCACACGGATCCGGTCGGTGAGCTCGCGCGCTTGCTGCCGCTGCACCGCGCGTTCGACAAGGTGGGATCGGTAATGTTCGCACCCCGAATCATGATGGGGCAGTACGAGAACGTTCCGGACGAGGAGCTAGAGCAGGCTCTCGGCGACCTCGCCGCTGCCGACGCGGTCCTCGGAGACAACAGCGAAGCTCGCTTCTGGCGCGCCGTGCTTCTCGCACGCGCCGGTCGCAGAGACGAAGCGCGGACCGCGTTCGATTCGGTCTTCGCTCGAGCCCCGCATCTGAAGGAGTATCTGAAATCGGCGGCCGCGGTGGGCTTTCTCGACGATCCGGAGTTGTACCTGTGAGCGGGAACGCCCGGCCCGGCCACGGCCCGGGCGCAGATCACGTCCGTGCCGACCGCGTTGCGGATCTGACGGCAGCCCTGATTCGCTGCGACACCTCCAACCCGCCGGGTGGCGAAGGCGCGATCATTTCGGTGCTCGACCGGGTGTTCGCCGAACTAAACTGTGAAACAACAGTTTTCGAACCGGTTCCCGGGCGGCCGTCGTTCCTGGCCACTGCCGGGCCGGTGGACGGTTCGAGACCGATCATCATGATCAACGGCCACATCGACGTCGTACCCGCTCGCGCCGGAGAATGGGACGTCGATCCGTTCGCCGGCGTGATCGACGGCGACCGCGTCGTGGGCCGTGGGGCCTGCGACATGAAGGGTGGGATCGCCGCCGCCGTCGAAGGATACCGAGCGAACCTCGACGCCGGAGTCACGATGGATTGCGGCATCGTCTTCCACCTTGTCGCCGACGAGGAAACCGGTGGTGAATTCGGCACGATCGCTCTCGCCGACGCCGATCTCATCGTGGCCGACGCCTGCATAGTCCCGGAACCGAACGAACTGCACGTCGGAATCGCCGAACGCGGCGCGTTGATGGCCGACATCCACATCACGGGGCGGGCCGTCCACGGTAGCGATCCGGCGCTCGGCCATTCGGCGATCGCCGACGCGGCCAGAGTCATCCTCGAACTCCAACTCGCCGACTTCGGCGGCCCGGTTCACCCGTTGCTCGGTCAACCGTCCGCCAATGTCGGAACCGTCTCCGGCGGCACCGCAGCCAACGTCGTCGCCAGTTCGTGCACCCTGACCGTCGACCGACGCACCCTGCCCGGCCAGGACTGCGCACAGGTCACGGCATCGATCACCGATCGACTCGATCGGATGGACCCGCCGGTGGACTACACGATCAGCACCCGCACTTTCGTCGAGGCGTCCGAACTGCCCGCCGAACACCCGTTCGTACAGTTCGTTGCCGACATCGCCGTCGGGCGCTCCGGACCCGCCACCGTCGCAGGCTCACTGCTCGGTAGCGACGCCCGAATCCTGCGGAACCGATTGAACATTCCCACCGTCGTCTACGGCCCCGGTTCCATGACCCATGCACACACCGCAGGCGAATGGGTAGGCATCGACGATCTGGTTCGCGCCGCCACCACCTTTGCCGACGTGTTCGCAACCTTCGGAAATCGGAAATGGTCACGCGCCGACAACGTATCCTGGTGACCCCGACCACCGAGACGAGGTGACCTACCCGCCCATGCGCCACCTGACGCTCGACGACGTGGACCGTCTGTCTGCCGGCGTGTCGTTCCTGGCCTCGGGCGGCGGCGGTGACCCGCTGCTTCCCGTGCAGATGTTGCGGCATTCACTGCTACAGCGCGGACCGGTGACGCTGATCGACGCCGCCGATCTCGACGACGACGCCGTGGTGCTACCGGTGGTCATGGGCGGCACCCCGAGCGCCGTCGTCGAAGCGTTCCCCGGCCGCTCCGAGATCCTGCTCCTTCGCGAAGTGATCGAACGACACCTCGGCCGCCCGTGTGCAGCGATACTCCCGATGCAGATGGGACCGGTGAACGGGCTGTTCCCGATCGTGGTGGCAGCGGAACTCGACTTGCCGTGCATCGACGCCGACCTCATGCAGCGATGTTTTCCCGCGCTGGAGATGACCTTCCTGACCCTGGCCGGATTTCCGCTCTCCCCGATCTACATGGTCGGCTCGTCGGGTTCCTACAGCATCATGCGAGCCGGCAGCGAGCAGAGCGGGAGCAACCTGCTGCGGGCCACCTTGACCGAGATGGGCATGGTTGCGGTGGTCAGCGCATACGAGATCACCGCGCGAGACGTTCGCGCACACGGTAGCGCCGGCGCACTCTCACGCGGAATAGAACTCGGTCGCCTGGTACTCGACATGGAATCCGGCGACGATCACGCCGTCGAACGATGCCTGGCGGCCTGCGACGGCCGGATCGTGTTCGAAGGTACTGTCGTCGAAGTCGTGCACGAAGTCACCGCCGGGACAGCAAACGCCGTGGTGACCGTGTTCGGGGAGAACCGTGCCGACACCTCCGTCGACATTCTGCGGCTCGATCAACAGAGCGAGAACCTGATCGCGACACTGAACGGAACTCCCGTCACCACAGTGCCGGACATCATCTCCGTCCTCGACGCCGAAACCGGATCGGTGGTGCAGAACACCTCTCTCTCACGCGGACAACATATTCGAGTGGTCGCAGCGCCAGGAGACCGCAGATGGCACACGGACGAAGCAGCCGCGCTGATCGGTCCCCGCGTCTTCGGTTTCGACATCGACCCCGTCTCGGTCGGATACCGCGAATGAACGCCATGTCACTGGGAATCTCACTCGGGACCCGCCCCGCCGCCGTACTCGTCGGTGACGACGGTACCGTCGTCACCGGGATCGTCGGTCGCACAAGTTCCACCACCGCAGTGGCCGAGCTACTCGATCAAGTTCTCCGCGGACACGACGTTCGCACCGTCGCCCGAGTGATGGTCGCCGGTCTGGGAGAAACCTCGACGGCCGTAATCCCCAGGGATGCAGAACGAGTGGGAGTGCTGCGACTGGCAGCACCGACCACCACCTCGGTGCCTCCGATGTTCGGCTGGCCGCAGGCCCTCACCGCGATCGTCGGTGGGCCCACCGCCGTCGTCGCCGGTGGACACGACTACGACGGACGCCCGCGCTGCGAGCTCGACATCGCTGCCGTCGAAGAATTCGCCCGGACGTGCAGAGCGAACGACATCCGCGCGTGTGCCGTCGTCGGAACGAACTCGCAGTCGGCATCGGCTCACGAAACGGCGGCGGCATCGACGGTCGCCGACATACTCGGACCGGGTACCGTCGTCACACTCGGCGGGGCCGCAGGCGGGATCGGCCTGATCGAGCGCGAAAACGTGACGATTCTCGACGCCGCGACCACCGCACGCACCGAGCGGGTGGCCGCCGAGATGGCACAACTACTAGGCAACTGCGGAGTGGACGCCCCGATGCACGTCATCGGCGGCGACGGCACCTTGATGTCGGTACCGGATATGATCGGTCAACCGTCACGGGTACGGGAATCCACCCGCGCCGGGGCTCTCGCCGGTATTCGTCACGAGCACTCTCTCGAGGACGCGCTGGTGGTACACGAATCCCCCACGTACACGTACGTTACCGCGATCGCCGACGGGATTCCGTGGGAATCACACCACAACGCAACGGTGTTCGGCGTACCCACATCGTCGACCGGCCTGTGGAAGACCCGGATCGACCAGAGATCGATGTCACCGAAACTGCCACAACTGATCGCGAGAATGCGCTCCTGGCTGGGACAGGCGCCGGTCGTTCTCCTCACCGCGTCATCGGCGACGAACGCCCTGTGCCCACCGCCGATTCTGCACTCGCAACTGGGCCCGCTGGCCGGGGCGGTCGGAGCTGCCACCGCTCACGCCGGAGGATCCGTCGATCGCGTGTACCGATTCGTGGACAGGACGTACGCCGAATGTGTTGCAGCAGCGCGTGCCGACGCCGTCGACGCTGCGATTCGCGCGGGTGCCGATCCAGCACGGATCGAGATCGTGCGATTCCGCGACACTCCGCTCACATACGTGACCAGCACGTGCGTGCGCCTGAGCGCCATGGCGACAGGACCGCTCGAATGAAGACCTCCGCAGTGACCGTCCGACAACTCCTCGCACTCGACGTACTGCCCGGCCACCGGGTGATCGGTGGCGACAGCGGACTCGACCGTCGAGTAACCCGAGTGATGCCGTGCGCCGACGCGCACTGGATCAAAGACGTCCCACCTGGGACATTGATCGTGTTCACCCCGGGAGCGATTCAGGCGGAGCATGTTTCGACCGATCTGGCACTGCGTATGGCGCACAGTGCCGCGGTGGCCGGTTTGGTGCTCGAAGCAACAGGCCGGACCGTCTCGCTCGCGACGACGTCCCTCGCGGACCGGCTGTCCATCCCGCTGGTCGTGGTCGATTCCATAGACACCGGCGCCACCGTCACCGCCTGCGACGAATACGTGCGCGCTCCGGAGATCGCCGCCCTGCGTATCGTCAGCGACGCCGTCCACCGGTTCCGGACTGCGCCCACCAACGCCCGACAACTGATCGCCGCGTTGTCCCGGACGGTCGACGCCGACATCGCGATGGTCGACGCCGAAGGACGCCTGGTGGCAGGCGCCGAACGATGTCACCGATTGGCCGGTCTTCCCGAGGGTCGGAACTTGATGTCCGCAACGCACCCACGTCCTGGATCTTTCACCACTGCGGAGACGGAATCGGTAGTCCTACAACCTATTCAACTGGCTCCGCACAGTTCTGCCAATCTGTGGCTGGTTGCCGCCACCCAGACATGCCCGAACTTTCTGCTGGATGCGATCACCCAGGCCATGACCATCGCGGCACTGTCCTACAGTGTGCTGCTCGCCTCGCGAACAGCACATATCGAGCGGGAGAGCCGGCATCGTTCGATGCTGCTCGGCGAAATCCTCGATCAAGCGGACGACGTCTCCCCTCGCACCCTGGAGAAGAGCAGCGCCCTACGCTGGCGGCTGGGCGGCTGGCATACCGCCGTGTACATCACCTGGAAGCACACCGACTCGGCCCATCACAGCGAAACCCTGACTGCAATAGAAGAATCACTGGCCGGGTACGGAATCGACACTGCCGTCATCGAGCAGTCGGACGGTTACGTGTTCTGGACCACCTCCGACGACGACGACACCGCACACGAGCAGTCGGCAGTCGACGTGCTGGCCCCGACGGTGAGAAGCGTCCTCTCCGCTCTCGACAAGAACGACGACTACCGATTCTGTGCCGGTATCGGTGGCGCCGAGTTCGGCGCTGCCGGTATCAAGAAATCCATCGTCCAAGCCAAACAGGCCGCGACGGTCGCACGGAGCGCGTCGACGCCCTTTGCCGTCGAACACGTGACGTCGGTCAGCACCGCGCGCTTGCTCTCTGGCTGGTTCGAAGCCCAGTCCATGAGGGACGGCGCACTCGGAATCCTGGAGCCTTTGACCGTTGTGGACCCCAGCGGCGATCTCGTCAAGACACTGAGTTGTTATCTCGACAACGAATCCTCCGCCACCGCAACAGCTCACGCACTGGGGCTGCATCGGAACACGGTTCTTCAGCGACTCGAACGAGTCCGCGCCGCACTGGGCTTCGATCTCACCGATCCGGACGACCGACTGATCCTGCATCTGTCCACCCGAGTGTCGAACATGGACAACTCGCGAGAAGACCCGCTGCCGCACTCTCAGTGAGCGGCGACCGCTGCCAACTCGCGGGTGCAATGACGCTCTCCACTGAGCGCGCCGAGCAGACCTGCCGCCTTGATCGCCTGGTATCCACCCACCAGATCGGTGGCATTGTGCAGGCCGAGCTGCTGCAACGACGCCGCGGCCAAGCTCGAGGTGTACCCCTCGGAGCAGACGATCACCCACTCGACGTCGTGATCGGTGGCCAGTGCCAAGTGCGCGCTACTGGTGGGGTCGAGTCGCCATTCGAGAACGTTCCGCTCGATTGCCAGCGCGCCGGGTAGCGTTCCCTCGATTGCGCGCTGCGCCTGCGGGCGGATGTCGACGAAAATCGCTCCACGATGGAATGCTTCGGCGAGCTGGAAAACGTACAGGCGGTCGATTTGTGCGCGAGCGTCGTCGAGCATCTGGTCGATGGTCACTTGGAGCCCCCTTCGGGCAGGTCGGTCAGCTCGGTACGAGTGCGACGAAGCGTCTGATGTTCGGTGACTTCGTAGTAAGACATCGCCGTCAGCGGCGGCGAGTACGCATGGACACTCAAAGTCGGCGCATCGGGGCTGATTTCACCGGTGGAGTCGCTTGTATCGGAGGCCCGGACCACGTCGTGGACCCAGCCGAGCGGGAAGGACGCTTGATCACCTGCGTCGAGCTGACGCTCTACCAGTGTGTCACCGGCCCAACGGAATTCGGTCAACGCGCCACTGAGCACGGTGAGTGCGCCGAAAGATCCGGCGTGGTCGTGTAATTCGGTGTTGCGATCCGGTACCCAACTGATCAACCACACATCGACGTCGTCGTCGGCATGCAGGCGAGTCGCCCACCGATCGAGTGCCGGAAATGTATCCGGCAGCAGGTGATCGAAGCGACCGTCGAGAACGCCGTTCGCGCCCTCGTCAGTCAACCGCAGTAGGTCGGCCGGTCGCAGGCGGGTCGGCAAGGAAGCGCCGCTCCCGAGGGAACCGACTCGACGAGCGGATGCCGAACGAGTGGATTTGAGTGCGGCAGAACCACGGCGGTCCAAACCTGAGGTAGAGCTGAAAACAGAGAGATCTGCAGAATATGTGGAAAGCACGAGCATGCTCCAAGGAGGTGTGAATTGGTCAAGGCAGCAGTCAGCCTCGACAACACTCCTGAGCCCTCGCGCACTGATTCACGCTGACCATTCTGACACAACTTCCGCCATTGCGAAACACCGAGCACGAGCACGCGCAGTGAACGTCACAAATCCGGCAACGAATTGCACCGGACCGAGCTGATCGAAGTCGAACCACGCGGCTGGGTGTGCTCGCCGCGGAACCAGGCTCGTAGTGGCAGTAGCGAGCCGGTCACGCCGTCGGGCGACGCCCCGCCCCCCGTCGCGCCTGATTGCGTTCGAAAACCAGACGCAGACCTTCGAGAGTCAGATCCCGTTCGAGATTATCGATCGTCTCCGATTCCGGCACGATCAACGCCGCACTGTCACCAGTGGCGATGACAGCGACCCCCCTGCCACTGAATTCGGGCAACTCGTCGCCGATGCGTCGCACGATGCCGTCGACCATACCGGCGAACCCGAATACCGCTCCCGACTGCATGCATTCGACGGTGTTCTTCCCGATCACCGAACGCGGGCGGACGAGTTCCACCTGACGCAGCGCCGCGGACTGCGAAGCCAGGGCATCGATCGAGACCTCCAGCCCCGGAGCAATGCACCCGCCGAGAAACTCGCCCTTCGCCGATACGAGATCGATGACCGTCGAGGATGTGCCGAAGTCGACGACTACGCACGGACCTTCGTAAAGGTGATGCGCGGCAAGGCTGTTGACTATCCGGTCGGCACCGACCTCTTTGGGATTGTCCACCAACAACGGCACGCCGGTGCGAACCCCTGGTTCGACCACGACATGCGGAACCCGGCCCCAGTACCGCTCCAACATCACCCGAATCTCACGCAACACGGCGGGAACGGTGGACAGGGCAGCGACTCCGGTGACCTGTTCGACCTTCTCGCCGATCAACCCACGGAACGTCAACGCCAGTTCGTCGGCAGTCACGCGCGAATCTGTACGCATTCGCCAGTCGTGCACGAGTTTCGCGTTGTCCCCGATCCCGGAGTAGAGGCCGAGGACCGTGCTGGTGTTCCGGACGTCGACCGCGAGTAACACCGGTTAGACCAAGCTGGATTCGCGCTCGGCGTCGAGTGCCGCGAGCGTCCGAGGAGTGATCAGACCCGAGCCTTCCGGCGCATGTGCCGGATCGGAACCGAGTTCTACCTGCTTGTTGTCCGCATCGACGAAGACGACGCGCGGCTGGTACTCGCGAACTTCTTCCTCGCTCATCACGCCGTAGGCGATCAGAATGACGAGATCGCCCGGCTTGACCAGATGCGCTGCCGCACCGTTGATTCCGATCACACCGCTACCGCGCTCGCCGGTGATGACGTATGTCTCGAGTCGAGCACCGTTGTCGATGTCCACGATGCAGACCTGCTCACCTTCGAGTAGATCGGCGGCTTCCATCAGATCCTGGTCGACGGTCACCGAACCGACGTAGTGCAGGTCCGCGTGGGTCACGGTGGCGCGGTGGATCTTCGACTTCATCATTGTGCGAAACATGTCGGTCCTAACTCGTGGATACGTGCAAGAGCGTTCGATGTAATGCGATCAGCGCGAAAACAGATCGTCGACCAGGTCGGCCGACGGATCGGTGTCTCGTTCGAGGAATCCGGTTCCGACAGCGACCCCGACGTTGTCGAGCAGGCGCGTGGAACCTAGCTTGGCAGCCACCAACAGGCGACCGTCCCCCCGCTCGGGGGCTGGACCGAGATCGACACCTCTGACCTCGAGATAGTCCACTTCGATATCGGGAGCGGCTGCCAGTACGGCCCGGGCGGTCTCGAGGATTGCCTGCGCCCCACCGGACGCAGCGTGGGCGCCTGCGATCAGTGCAGCAGAGAGAGCCACCGCGACGCTTCGCTGCGACTCGTCCAGGTAGCGGTTCCGCGAGGACAGGGCCAACCCGTCCGACTCACGAACCGTCGGTACACCGACGACAGTGACATCGAAGTTCAGATCCCACACCATCTGCCGTATCAACGTGAGCTGTTGGTAGTCCTTTTCCCCGAAGTACGCGTGATTGGGTACCGCGATCTGCAGCAGCTTCGCGACCACCGTCAGCATCCCGGCGAAGTGGTTCGGGCGTGAGCCACCTTCGAGTTCGCTCCCCAGCGGGCCGGGCACGATCGTGGTGCGTGGTCCTCGCGGGTACATCGCTTTCACACTCGGAGCGAATACCAACTCGACACCCTCGGCACGCAGCAAGTCGAGATCGGCGTCCAGAGTGCGTGGATACGCATCCAGGTCTTCGCCCTCGTCGAACTGGAGAGGATTCACGAAAATCGACACGATCACGACGGCACCGGTGATCTTCGCCTGGCGAACCAGCTCGATGTGGCCGGCGTGCAAGGCGCCCATCGTAGGTACCAGGGCAACTTGCCTACCGACGCCACGCAGCGCCCGAGACACACGCCGCAGCTTGTCGGGCTCGTGGTGAACCGTCAGTTCTCCACGCTTGTATCCGCCCTGTAGGTCACTCACGACGCTCGCCTTTCATGTCAGCCAAAATCTCGAACAGTTCGATCGGTGCACCCACTCGCTGAGCGGACCGCAACGACATCGCGTGATACCCGGCCGCCAACTCCGGGTCCAGCTGCGTCAGCACCTGCAGGTGCGTCGCGACCGCACCCGCGTCGCCCCGCGCCACCGGCCCGGTCAGCGCCGAAGGTCCACGTCGCAACGCATTGTCCAATGCCGCCGAGAGCAGTGGTTGCAGCACGCGCTCCGCGACTCCGCCCGGGTCACCGTCGATCAATTGCTGACCGAGCAGCTCGTCACCTTCCAGGGATGCGCGCAATGCTTCCACGGCGTCCACGACAAGGGTGACCAGGTGATTACTACCATGCGCCAACGCCGCATGGTAGAGCTTCCTATTCTCCTCGCGAACGCGTACAGGCTCGCCGCCGATCTCGAGAACGAGTGCCTGAGCGATGGCATACCCGACGTCGTCCGCGGCCGTGATACCGAAACACGCCGACGACAACCGAGCCGTGTCTTCGGCATGCCCGGTGAACGTCATGGCCGGATGTACGGCCAGCGCCAGCGCTCCCAGATCCGAGAGTGGAGCAAGAATACCGATGCCGTTGGCACCGGACGTGTGCACGACGATGGTCCCCGGCTTCACCGCATGGGTGGCGGCCAGACCGTAGACAAGATCTGCGAGTTGATCGTCGGGAACAGCCAGAATCAGCAGTTCCGACCGTGCAGCCACCTCTGGCACCGGAAGAATGTCGGTATCCGGCAACCGAGTACCGACACGGGCGACAGACGCTGCGGACACCGCCGAACATGAAGCGACAACATGACCGACCCGCTCCAAGGCCTCACCGAGTGCCGTACCGACACGCCCTCCGGATACGATCCCCACCGTCAAACGGGCAGGAGCAGGCGCGTTAGTGATCCCGAAGGAAGTCACCGTATTCCTCTCGTTCGTTCCAGTCCCGCTCGGCGGGTACCAGACGTTCTGAGGCGACAATATCTCTCGTCCGGACCACGGTGCCACGTCCGAGAGGGTGATCTAGAACTCAGTCAGGTCGCCGGCGGCGTCCGCCGGGGCTGTCGTCGGAGTCGGTCGAGCGCAGATTGGCCATGATCTCGGCGACGGTCAGCCCGTTCGAATGAGCCCCGCCGACGATCGGTTCAGGTTCTGCTCGCCGACGCCGGCGTGAGGCAGTCTCCGCGTGGGGTGCCGGCTCGGCGTCGTCCGGCACCGCCGACGATTGACCGACGGACTCGTCAACCGGTTCGACGATCTCGGACTCCACCACGTCAGGCTTGATCTTCACCCGCGGCACCGGCGTCGCGTCAGCTACCGGATTCTCCGGCGGCTTCGGCTGCTCGACGGGCTTCGGCTCGACGACGTCCGGCTTTACCACCGCAGGCTTGATCTTCGCCCGCGGCACCGGCGTCGCGTCAGCTACCGGATTCTCCGGCGGCTTCGGCTGCTCGACGGGCTTCGACTCGGCGGGCTTCGACTCGGCGGTCGGGCCTTTCGGCGGTACCGGAACACTCGGCGTCTCCCCGGCACGGTGCGTGCTGGAGGTGCGTAGGTTCCGCGGCACTGCGAAGCCGCTTTCCTGCCAGCTGTTGTCCGAGATAACCACCGTGGTCTCCGCCGTCACCGGCTCGTCCGACGGAGAGGCCAAACCGCCGACATTCGGCGGCGGCTGACTCGCACTCTGGCCCACACCCGGCACGTACAAGCCGGACGCGGCGGGTTGGTAGGTAGAGTACGAGCTACCCCCGAGTTCGGCGACCCGCGTCGACTCCGTCTTGAGCGCAGCCCGTTCCTGCAGCAGGCCACCCTCGAACAACACTTCGAGGTTCCTGCGCAGCGTCGCGAGCTCGGCGCGAAGGGCCGCCAACTCCTCCGCTTCCGGTGTGACTTCTCTGCGCACCCGGTTCTCGACACCCAGTTCGTACTCACGCCGCGCCGAAATCTCACGCTCGAGCTGCAATTCGTACACCGTCTGCAGGTCCACGACCTTCGCTTTGTCCAATGCCGACTCACGACGGTATTTGGTCATCGCGATCGCGCCCAGCGTGGCCGCCCAGAGAGCGACCACCAAACCCACACGGAGCAGTTGCACGCTGTTGCTGAAGATGAGAAAAACCGACGCGATAACCGCGAGAGCGAGAAGACCGGCGATGATCATCTGGCTCGCGCTGCGCGTCGTTCGCCGCGCAGACTTCGATCGACCAGAGTTCGTCATGGGTGCAAGGGTACTGCGCGCCGGCGCAGGAGCCACGTACCCCGGGAGGTGATTTGCCTACCAGGCCGTCACAGACTCGGCGTCCCAGGTGTATCTTCTGGTGCCTTGCAACAACGTTCGAGCCACAACGCGGCCGCGACGAGAGCTACCGCCGCGCCCAGTCCAACCCACGCACCCGGCGCGTCAGCGGACGCCGCGTGCAGAGAACTTCGTTGTGGCACGAGGTACACGAGCGCACCCACCCAGATTCCGGACGTCACCGCCCCCACCAGGGCCGAGGCCTTCGCCAACGCGACGGCACGCGCCACGGTGATCGGATGCAGATCACGAAGACCGCTCCCGATCTGTCGATTCTTCACCCGTGAGCGGATCACCAACGCGAAGACGAACTCCGCTGCCGCCACCAGATAGAGCGATCCACCAGCGTAGACCGGGACGGGCGGAATGGATCCGTAGAACCCCCGGATCAGAATCCAGGAACTCACGGCGGCGATCACCACCAACACGAGCAGCTCACCGATGCGTGTCGGTTTCATCCGGCCACGGTCCGGCTCGGTCACCGGATCAGAATCGCGTCGACGAGCCGGACACCGTCTCGCTCGGACGAGTCGAGTTCGGCCAGAAACTCGGCCACCGAAGCCTGCCGACCGTCGACGGTGAGCGTTGCCGCCGGCTCCACGTCGAGCCACGGAATCAGGACGAAAGCGCGCAGGTGTGCCCGCGGATGCGGAAGCGTCAACTCCGGATCGGTGCTGACGACGTCGTCGCAGACCACGATGTCGACGTCGAGGCTACGAGGACCCCACCGCTGCTCGCGCACCCGATCAGCTGCTTCCTCCAACGCCTGCGCACGGCGGAGCCATTCGGTGCAGTCGGCCGTCGGATCGTCGACGACCACGACGGCATTGAGGAAGTCCTGCTGCTCGACCCCACCCCACGGTGCCGTGGAATACACCGGAGAGATCGCTTCGACGACGTCGCGGAGGCCGTCAACCACGGACTGCAGGTGCGCCAGGCTGTCACCGATGTTCGAACCGATGGACAGTACGGCCCGGCTCACGCCGACCTCGTCCGATGCACGACCACCGCAACGTCGGCAAACACCAGCGGAATGGGCGCAGAAGGCTTGTGGAGAACCACCTCGACGCTCTCCACTCGCCGATCCTCCAGAACCTTGTCGGCGATCTCACCGGCCACGGTCTCGATGAGATCACGCGGCGGACCACCGACGATGTCGGCCGCGGCCTGGGCGAGTTCTCCGTAGTGAAGGGTATCCGTCAGATCGTCGGAGGCCGCGGCCTGCGACAGATCCATCCAGACCGTGACGTCGACGAGAAAGTCCTGCCCATCGCGCTTCTCATGATCGAAGACACCGTGGTTACCACGAACCTTCAAACCACGTAATTCGATTCGGTCGCCCATCTCAGATCCTCTCTCGCCCACGATTCCATGCCCCGACCACCGCCATCGCATCGAGCGAGGCTCGTGCGTCGTGTACCCGAACACCCCATGCACCCGCACGCGCCGCCAGAGCCGACACCACTGCTGTCGCCGTCTCCCGACCCGCAGGCGGCCGAGGGGAACCGTCCGGATCGCTGAGCAACGATCCGAGGAAACGCTTCCGGGACGCACCCACCAGAACGGGGAAACCGAGGGCCGTGAACGCCGGAAGTGCATGTAGCAAAGCCCAGTTGTGGTCGGCGTTCTTCGCGAAACCCAGCCCCGGATCGAGGATGATCTTCGACGAATCGACGCCTGCCTTCAGCGCCAGATCGACCTGCACGAGCAGTTCGTCGCGTACGTCGTCGACTACGTCGGTGTAATGAGATGCAGAGCCACGATGGACGTAGTCCACACCGGAGCGCCAGTGCATGAGGATCCACGGGATGCCTGCATCCGCTACCACCGCAGCCATGCCACGATCGGCTCTACCACCGGAGACGTCGTTGACGATCGCAGCGCCCGCCTCGATCGCTCCGGCCGCGACGTCGGCACGCATCGTGTCGACACTGACCCGCACACCGGCAGCGACAAGTTCCTCGATCACCGGAGTCACCCGCGACGCCTCCAATGCCGGATCGACACGGATAGCGCCTGGGCGCGTGGACTCACCACCGACATCGACGACATCGACGCCCAGACGCTGCATCTGCAGACCCCGCTCGATGGCCGCATCCCGATCGAGGAAGCGGCCACCGTCGGAAAACGAATCCTCGGTGACGTTCAGGATTCCCATCACGATCATCGGGCCTGATCTCCCTCAGCTCTGAAGATCGAGGTCACATCTGTCATTTACGCAAAATGAGATCCAGCGCTTCCGACCGGGAAGCCGCGCTGGATTGCAGAAGCCCGCGTACCGCCGACGTGGTGGTGCTCGCGCCGGGTTTCCGGATACCACGCATTGCCATGCACAGATGCTCGGCCTCGATCACGACGATCGCTCCGCGCGGGTCGAGTTTGCGCATCAGGGCGTCCGCGATCTGACTGGTCAGCCGCTCTTGCACCTGCGGACGCTTCGCATACAGGTCGACTACCCGTGCCAGCTTCGACAGCCCGGTGACCTTGCCGGATCGGCCGGGTATGTAGCCGACGTGCGCAACGCCGTGGAACGAGACGAGGTGGTGCTCGCAGGTCGAGAACATCGGGATGTCCCGAACCAGAACCAACTCTTGGTGTCCCTCGTCGAAAGTGGTGTTGAGCGCCTCGTCCGGCTCGGTGTAGAGACCGGCGAAAATCTCTTTGTACGAGCGGGCAACCCGCGCGGGCGTGTCGAGCAGGCCTTCGCGGTCGGGATCTTCACCCACGGCGATCAACAGCTCACGCACTGCTGCTTCCGCTCGCGCCTGATCGAACTCGCGTCCCGTTCCGAGCGAGACCAGTCCGTTGGTCACTTCATTCACCGACAACCGAACACTCCTCGAAAATCATTCACTGGTTTCCCCTCGCCCCACGAGCCTAATGGCGCGCGATCAACGCGATCCGTCCGGTCCGTCCCATCGGGCTGTGCTCGGCCCGTCGTCTCCGGTCGAATGATGTGACGGCGGAGTCTGCTGCTGATCCGACTCCGGAGAGTGCCATTGATTCTCTCGGTGGCCGTTGCCGAGATTGGGGTCCGTGTGGCGGCTGTCGTCCGGGTACTGAGCCGGGTACTCCGGTGACGCACCGGGTCCACGAACGTGACGTTGTCCGGAGTACTGCTGCTGATCCGGGTACTGCTGCTGGCCGGGGTGTTGCTGTTCCGGATTCGGCGCACCGTACGGGCCGGGGGCAGGCTGCTGATATTGCCCCTGACCGGGCTGCGGGTACTGACCGTGATTCACCGGTCCCGGCGCCTGCTGCTGGTCCGGGTACTGCGGTGCCTGATATCCACCCGATCGCTGTCCCGGGTAGTTGGGCGCCTGGTTCTCACGCGGCGGCCAGCCGGGGGCCGACCATCCAGCCGGGGCACCGTAGTCCGGGGTTCCGGGCTGGGGCACGGTGTTCGACGCCGGGCCAGGTTGCTGATAGGTCGGCTGGACGTAGCCGTTGGGCACGCCATTTCCGTTGTTTCCGTTGTTCGACACGGCCGAGGCACCTGATTTGACCAGCGTCGGCGGGGCGACAGGCTCCGGCCAGGTCTCGCCGCGCTCGATCGCCAGCTCACGAGGCGTCTTCACCGGCGGACGGTCCGACGGGGTACGCCCACCGAAATCGTTGAACGCCGTGATTCTCGGCCGTTTCTCGACGCCCGCCAGAATCTTCTCCAAATCCTTGCGGGTCAATGTCTCACGCTCGAGGAGCTCGGTCGCGAGCAAGTCGAGCGCATCGCGATACTCGCTGAGAATGGCCCAGGCCTCGGTATGAGCGGCCTCGATGAGATTGCGAACTTCCTCGTCGATTTCGCGAGCGATCTCGTGCGAGTAGTCCGACTGCACGCCCATCGAACGACCCAGGAACGGATCTCCGCCCTCCTGGCCGTAGCGCACTGCACCGAGCTTCGCGCTCATGCCGTACTCCGTCACCATGGATCGTGCGATCTTGGTGGCCATGTCGATGTCGGAGGAGGCGCCCGTCGTGGGCTCGTGGAACACGAGTTCCTCGGCCGCTCGGCCACCCATCGCCATCACCAGGCGGGCGATCATCTCCGACCGCGTCATCAGACCCTTGTCGTCTTCCGGCACCGTCATCGCGTGCCCGCCGGTGCGACCGCGGGCGAGAATGGTGACCTTGTAGACCGGCTCGATGTCAGGCATCGCCCACGCGGCAAGAGTGTGTCCACCTTCGTGGTACGCGGTGATCTTCTTCTCTTCCTCGCTGATGAGGCGGCTCTTGCGGCGCGGGCCACCGACGACGCGGTCGACCGATTCCTCGAGTGAAGCCTCCGTGATGACGGCCCCGTTCTCACGAGCGGTCAGCAGTGCGGCCTCGTTGATGACGTTCGCAAGATCGGCACCCGACATGCCCACTGTCCGCTTGGCGAGACCTTCGAGGTCGGCGTTGGGATCGATCGGCTTGCCCTGCGAATGCACGCGCAGAATCGCGCGGCGGCCTGCCAGGTCGGGAGCCCCGACGGGAATCTGCCGATCGAAGCGGCCCGGACGCAGCAGCGCGGGATCGAGGATGTCCGGACGGTTGGTTGCGGCAATCAGGATGATGCCGGTGCGATCGCCGAAGCCGTCCATTTCGACGAGAAGCTGGTTGAGGGTCTGCTCGCGCTCGTCGTGTCCCCCGCCGAGACCTGCACCACGCTGGCGACCGACTGCGTCGATCTCGTCCACGAAAATGATGCAGGGGCTGTTCTGCTTCGCCTGCTCGAACATGTCCCGCACACGCGAGGCGCCGACGCCGACGAACATCTCGACGAAGTCGGAACCCGAGATCGTGAAGAACGGGACTCCTGCCTCGCCTGCGACTGCGCGAGCGAGCAGGGTTTTTCCGGTACCGGGAGGACCGTAGAGCAGAACACCACGCGGGATCTTCGCGCCCAAAGCCTGGTAGCGCGCCGGATTCTGCAGGAAGTCCTTGATCTCGTAAAGTTCCTCGACCGCTTCGTCAGCGCCGGCGACGTCGGCGAACGTGGTCTTGGGCATGTCCTTGGACAGTTGTTTCGCCTTGGACTTGCCGAAGCCCATCATTCCGCCGCGACCGCCGCCACCCTGCATACGGCTCATGACGAAGAAGAAAATGCCGAAGAGAATGATCATCGGCAGGATGAACAGCAGGATCGACGTCAACCAGCTGTCCTGGGTGACCTTGGTGTTGAACGTGTCGAGTCCGGCACCCTCGAGGCCGTTGAAGATCTGCCCCGATGCGCTTTCGGGGAACTTGGCCAGTATCTCCTTCTGACCGTCCGTGGCGTCGTTACCGTCCTTCAGCCACAGACGAACCTGCTGCTCACGATCGTCGAACTGCGCCGAACTGACGTTCTTTGCGTCGATCTGAGCAATCGCGACCGACGTGTCGACGGTCTTGAAGCCACGCGTGTCGTTGCCGAAATAGCTGAAGGCGTAGAACACCATCAGCACGACCGCTACGAGTAGCACGTTACGGAAAACAGTCTTACGGTTCATACAGGTCGGCCGAGATGGCCGGTCCTTTCGAGAGTGCGGGTCTGCCGGGTCGCCTTCCGGCGCTCGACCGGACACCTGCAGGTTACCGCGATCGGCCCCGTCGATGCCCGCAAGCAACCGTGCTGCATTGCCTGAACGGTAGTCATGACCTTCAACGAGCGCCTGCGCTTGCAGGTTCCCGAGCTTCGCCAGTGCGCAGTTCTCTGTCAGCGAACATGTTCATACCCGTTGTGGTGCGCTTTTCCGGCAGACCACACGAAAAATGCCCACCCCGATCGATCTAGGCGACGAGAGCGGGAAACACGACGACCGACCCGTCGCTCTTGCGTGCGATCTCGATGGCCACATCGGAATCGTGATCGGACAGTTCCGCTCCGTCGCCGAGCTCCCGCAACAGGTATGCAGTCCGCAACAGTTTGTCCACCTCGCTCGACTTGAACACGAAGTCACGCACACCGTGGGAACGATCCACTTTCAGTTCGCCCAATCCCAGCAGGAACGCCGCAATCCCCGATTCCAGCTTCGAGACGCGTTGCTGGTCACCTTTCAATGCGCGAGTGAAACTCTCGAACGGGTTTTCCTGATCCATCTGGGCATGCTCCACAGCCTGCAGGACGATGACTCGCTTCTTGAGTGCGATGGCGAGCGCGGCAAGTTCGAGGTGCGCACGGAACTCGCCGGCGTCCTCGTCGATCCCCTCGAACTCGGCTCGGAGCCTGTCGAGTTCGATGCGCCCCGATTTCACACGCTGGAGTCCTTCCTGCCACTTCTTCAAGCGACCCTCGGCGGCCGCTATACCCACGCTGATCGCGTGAACTGCAGAGTCCAGACCCACCGACGCGCCGATCCGGCCCTGGTCCAAGAGAATCGCTGTCGCCGTGTCGATGGCACCCACACATCCGTTCAACGCATTGCGCTCGTGTAGCAACGCATTGTCGTTGAGCTTTTCGAGCAATGTGGTGATCTTCTCGATCGCCTGTTCACGCCTACGGTCGGCGTGGGCGCTGACGCCGACTGCGAGCGCCATCAACACCAGCGGCGCCGCGACTGTCAATACGCCCGCTCCGGCTACTGCGGCACCCGCTGTAGCCGCAGAGCCGCCAACTGCACCGACGGCCGCGGACTTCCCGGCAACAGGCACGAAGGTGGCTTGAGCCACGATTCCGGACTGTCCGACGAGCGCACCGTGCACCCCACCGGCAATTGCCTTTGCCTGCATCGGTTTGACCAGACCACTACCGACCTGCGCAGCCACCTTGGCCGGCACCACCATGCGGTACAAGGCCTCCCCGCCCACAACTGTCGATTCCACCTTCGGCGTCTGACTTATCAGCTGTGCCAAATGGGACGCCAGCGGACTGGCGCTGTCGAGATGGATGCCGCGACCGAGATCGGTCGACGTCGGGAGGGGATGTGCTTCGAGGGTGACGATCGGAGATTCCGCCAAAACGGCCAGAATCGTCCGCAATTCGGCGAGGCGCGCGGGCGAGAACACTTCCTCGTCCGAGTGGAACGGAGCCGCGACCTCTCTGGTTGCCAGCGTCCATACGGGAATCACATTGTCGTTGTCGACCACATCGAGCCTTCCTCCGGTTTGTCGCGATCACGATATCCGAGCGAACCGACGTGACCTCGCGATCGTCATGCACTCTCGAACAGGATCGCCACGTCGCCGCCATCGGGTGAGTGTCCCGTCGACCGTCGCCTTCGGGTCGTTCATCACCTCGACCAGTCGAGCCTCGGCAGCGAGTTTCCTTATCGCAGTGGCAAACCGGTCCTCGTCACAAAACACGACGACCTGGCGAGTCGTCGACAGTTTCGACAACACGCCAGTTTCGACAACACACGAGTGAATCCGTCGAGCGCGTTGCTGACGACACTCTCGAGTGAACGTTCCCGAATCCTGTCGGCAGCAGTCACCGGCACCTTTCTGTACTCAGGTCGGTTTTCCGGCCAGAGCACACAGCCGCACAGGGGCCGGCGGTGCGCAGTAGATCAGCCGCCGTAGACCTTCGGCTCCAGAGTGCCGATGTACGGCAGGTCGCGGTAGCGCTCGGCGTAGTCGAGGCCGTAGCCGACGACAAATTCGTTGGGGATGTCGAAGCCGACGTCGCGGACGTCGACGTCGATCTTGACGGCGTCGGGCTTGCGGAGCAGGGTGACGACCTCGAGTGAGGCAGGGTTGCGGGTCTTGAGGTTGCGCATCAGCCAGGAAAGTGTGAGACCGGAGTCGATGATGTCCTCGACGATGAGGACGTTACGCCCGGCGATGTCCTTGTCGAGGTCTTTGAGGATGCGCACGACGCCCGAGGAAGAGGTGGACGATCCGTAGGAACTGACTGCCATGAACTCCATCTGAGACGGCACCGGCAGTGCCCGCGCCAGGTCTGTCATGAAGAAGACGGCACCTTTGAGGACGCCGATCAGCAGCAGATCACCTTCGGGCGAGCCTTCCGGGTAGCGCTTGGCGATTTCCTGCGCCAGTTCCGCGGTTCGTGTACGGATCTGCTCTTCGGAGATCAGTACCGATGCGATGTCGCCCTCGTACACGCGTCAAACCCTTCGTCGGTCTTCGAATCCGAGGACCAGACTGCCACGTCGTCGGGTCACCACCAACCTCGCCTCCGGGGTTCCACCGCCCACGGCGACGCCACCTTGCCCTCGCCAATCCGTAACCAATGCGTCGATTGTCCGTAACTGCTTGTCGGTCAACGATTTTGCGCCACCCTGCAGAAGCCACGCTCGCAATACCCGGCGCCGCAGTGCAACCGGTTCCAGTGCGAGTGTGTCCACGCCCACTTCACCGTCCACCGTCACGTTCTCGAGAACGGCGGTCGATCTCGTATCGAGAACTTCGCCGTCCTCACGCAATTGAGCTGCCGTTCTGGCCAGCGCTTCGGCCACTCCCCCACCGAGAATGTCTTCGAGCAGCGGTAGTGCCTCGTGTCGTAGCCGTACCCGGGTGAACTCGGGGTTGTCGTTGTGCGGGTCGGACCACGGTGTGATTCCGAGGTCGGCGCACGCGGCTTCGGTCACCGCACGCCGCGATCCGAGGAACGGCCGGCCCCACGGATGGTCGTGGGCAGCCATGCCTTGGATGGATCTGCCGCCCGACCCTCTCGCGAGCCCGAGCAGGACTGTCTCGGCTTGATCGTCGAGGGTGTGGCCGAGCAGTACCGGCACGCGCCCCCTCGCGTCGTCGAGCGCCCGATACCTGGCGACCCGGGCGGCGGCTTCGAGGCTGCCACCCGGCGCGACGTGCACGGGTAACACGGTTGCCGACCGGCAACCCAGCGCCAGCGCCTGATCGGCTGCCGTTCTCGCCACGTCCGCCGAACCGTCCTGGAGTCGGTGATCGACGATCAAAGCGTCGACGCTGGGCACTTCGGCCACGGCAGCAGCCGTCAGAGCCAGCGAATCGGCACCTCCGGAGAGAGCCACCGCCACCTCTCGGCCAGGGGCGTACGTGGCCGTCCAGGCCCGCACCGCCTGCCTCAGTTCGAGCAGAGCAACAGTTTCCGGAAGCAACATCTAGCCGAGAACGCGCGTCACCCACGCGCCGGGGTCGTCGATCTCGTCGAGCAACGGCAGTGTTTCGGGCCCGGTCCAGACGGTGTTGAAGTTGTCCATTCCCACTTTCAGGACGACGGCATCGACGAATGCCTTGCCGCGCACGTACTGGGCCATCTTGGCGTCCATGCCGAGCAGCATCTTGATCAGCCGTTGGACGGGGTTCGACGTGCGTCGGCGACGCCGGTCGAATGCTGCGCGGATGGCGACCACCGACGGGACGACGTCAGGCCCGACGGCGTCCATCACGTGATCGGCATGCCCCTCGAGCAGAGTGCCGAGGACGAGCATCCGGTCCAGGGCGTCACGTTGTGGTTCCGGTTGCGAGGCCCGCAGCAAACCGATGATTCCGCCTGCGGCTGCATCGCTGCCGGAGTCGGGTTCGCCTCGGGACCGCAGTTGCGCCGCGATCCTACCGACGACGTCGGTCATCGGCTCCTCGACCGTTGCTCCGAGGGTGTCGACGGATTCCTTCATGTATCCGGCCAACCACGGCGACGACGAGAATTGGACGCGATGCGTGACCTCGTGGAGGCAGACCCAGAGCCGGAAGTCGCTCGGATTCAGGCGCAACGAACGTTCGACCGTGACGATGTTGGGGGTGACCAGCAGTAATTTCCCGTGCTCGCCGGTGAACGGATCGTATTGACCGAGGATGGCCGACGACAGGTAGGCGAGCATGGCACCGGCCTGCAGACCCGCCGGCTTACCCAGCAGCAGCTTGCCGTTACCGTCCGGGTCGGCACCGGTCAGATGTGCCATGGACCGGGATGCCGCTCTCACCCAGCCTGCCCGGTCGAGCACGTCGGCGGCCGGGACGGGAAGTCCGTCGGCCAAGCCGGTAACGGCGCGAACCGGAAGTTCGGCGCGCTCGGAAGCGTCGGCAAGTTCGGCGGTCGCGGTCTCGAGGGTGTACCGCGACATCGGCGGGCCGCTCGGCGCGAGTTTGATGCCGGCTTTGGCAGCCAGAGCCCAGTCGACTGCCGCGCCGAGACCGGCCGAATCTTCGTCTGTCGGAGTCTGGTCGGCCACTATGTGCACCCGCAATTCCTCAATGCTCCGGCGATGGCGTCCAGGGCTGGACGGCTCACTTCTGGCGGTCGATCGTTGGACATGAGCGCGAACGTGAGCACTCGACCGTTTTGATCGACCACGAACCCTGACAACGCGCTGGCGGTCGACAGAGTTCCCGTCTTCGCTCTGACCCAGCCTGCTCCGGTGCGACTGCCGGAGGAGTAACGATCCGAGAGACTGCCGGTTCCGCCTGCGACCGGGAGATAGTCGAGTAGCGATCTCAGCTTCGGGTCACCGGCGCCTGCGGCCGCGGTCATCACGCGGTCGAGTACGTCGGCCGGGATGAGGTCGTCGACGGAAAGCCCGCTCGAATCGTGCAACGAGACGCCGGTGAGATCGAAGCCGCCGGCCGCGAGCGCTGTGGCCGTCGCGTCGACGGCACCGGTGAAGGACGCTTCTCCCCCGGCCGCAATGGCGATCTCGCGGCCGATGGTTTCGGCAAGGACGTTGTCGGAGTGTTCCATCATCTGCAGCAGTCGATCGCCGAGGGGGGCCGATTGCACGCTCGCAACGGTCTTGGCTCCACTCGGGGCGGTGCCGAGGCTCACCGCAGCCGGGTCGATACCCAACGCTTGCGCCAGTACCTTTCCGGCATCGAGTGCCGGGGTTTCCGATCGCGGCGATTCGTCCTGTGTGCCGTCGAGCCGTCCACCTTCGATCATCACCGATTCGATCGGGGTGATGTAGCCGGCGGCGATGTCGGCCGGGAACCATCCCTTGGACATGGTCTCTCCCGTGAAGCGACTGTTGTCCACCACGATGCTCGTCACCGCGGTGCCGGACGCCTTGATCTGGTCGACCAGATCCGCGATGTGGGGGGCGTTAGCGTAGTAGCCGCTCTGCCCCTTCGGCGTGGCGGTCAGGGTGGGATCGCCACCGCCGACGAGTACCAACTGTCCGGGTTCCGCACCGGCGACGACGGTGGTGGCGACTCGATGATCGATCGGCAAGGTCAACAGGGCTGCCGACGCGGTGAGCACTTTCGTCGTCGAGGCCGGGGTCATCGGCGTCGACGGATCTGTGCTCCACAGCACGTTTCCGGTGATGGCATCCGCGACGATACCCGTGAATTTACCCAGGTCGGGATTCTTCACGGCCGCGCCGATGGCAGCCGAAATCCCAGACGCTGTCGGTATCGGCGCATCTGTGGGAACGGGCACGACCTGCGGCGACGGTGTCACCGGAGCTGGTTGCGGTGACGTGGAGACGGGTGCGGCTCCGTGGCTTTCACCCGAGGCGCCCAGTTTGACGACGACGATGCCTGCGACGAGGAGAACGATCACCGCACAGACTGCGAGCAGAATTCGGGTGGTGCGTCGTCGGCTCTGTTCCAACGAGCCGATCTTCTTCTTTCCTTCGCCCGACAACGTCCCTCCGTCTGTGCTCTGCTTCCTGGGTGGTCAGGCAACCTTATCGTTGAACCGATATCCTTCCGACGAATCATTACCGAGACGACAGCGAGGAATCGGCGTGGAGTTCGACGTCACTATCGAGATCCCCAAGGGTCAACGCAACAAGTACGAGGTCGACCACGAGACCGGCCGCGTCAAGCTGGACCGTTACCTCTACACGGCCTTCGGCTACCCGGCCGACTACGGATACATCGAGAACACTCTGGGCGAGGACGGCGATCCGCTCGACGCCATGGTTCTGCTTCCCGAGTCCGTCTACCCCGGCGTCATCGTCGAGGCCCGCCCCGTTGCCATGTTCAAGATGGTGGACGAGGCCGGCGGCGACGACAAGGTTCTGTGTGTTCCTGCGGGCGATCCTCGCTGGGATCACATTCAGGACTTGAGCGACATCTCGCAGTTCGAGTTGGACGCGATCAAGCATTTCTTCGTCCATTACAAGGACTTGGAGCCCAACAAGCACGTCACCGGTGCCGATTGGGTGGGGCGCGCCGAGGCAGAGGCGGAGATCGAGGCTTCGATCAAGCGTCTGGCCGACAACGGCGGACACTGACGCCTTTTTCTGGTCAGTCACGGCAATCCCCGCACACCGATTCGGTGTGCGGGGATTGCGTCGTTCGGGGTGTCGGGCGCGGTGTCCTTATTCGCCGCGGAACTCCGGCGCACGCTTCTGGAAGACCGCCGTGATGGCCTCGGTAAGGTCTCGAGACGGCAGGAACGCCGCGTTCCAGGCCGCGACGTATCGAAGGCTGTCGTCGACGCCGGCGCTGCGCGTGTGATCGAGAACATCCTTGATGCCGTGCACGACGAGCGGCGGGTTGAGTGCGATTTCCGTAGCCGTCGCGTGAGCTGCGGCCAGAACCGCCTCGGCGTCGTCGAACACGTCGTTGACGAGTCCGATCTTCTCGGCGCGAGCGGCGTCGATGTCCTTACCGGTCAGCGCCAATTCACGCAGATGGCCGTCACCGATGATCGCGGGCAGTCGTGCGAGACTGCCCATGTCGGCGACGATCGCGACTTTGACTTCCCGGATGCTGAACTTGGCATCGGCACTGGCGTAACGAACGTCCGCTGCGGTGATCAGGTCGACACCGCCGCCGATGCACCAACCGTGCACTGCCGCGATGACGGGTTTACGGCAGTCGGCCACGGCGTTGATCGCGGCCTGCATCCGCTTGATCATGTCGTGGAACGTCGTCCGTGGTCCGGCTTGCGCTTTGTCGGCGAGAACTGCACCGAATCCACCGCTCATCGCGGGCAGATCGAGCCCGAACGAGAAGTGTTTGCCGGAGCCGGCCAAGACTACGGCTCGCACATCCTGGTCGGCGTCCAGTTCGGCGAAGATCTCCGGGAGTTCGCTCCAGAAGTCGGGTCCCATCGCGTTCCCTTTGCCCGGACCGGTCAGCGTCACCTGGGCGACGTGATCCTTGCGCTCGACGGTGAACGCATTCCAGCTCTTTTGCTCAGTCATTACCCGAGAGTAACCACAGTCCGGTCAATCGAGAAGACCGGTCAGAGAAGACCCGTCAACCGAGAAGACCAGTCTCGTCGAGAACGAGAAGCAGGACGGTCAGTGCCATGAGACCGAACATCGTCAGCATCGCGATCTTGGCGACCCGCTCACTGGTGGACGGAAACGCTCGATCGATCGGGTGCTCACTGAGGTACTGCGACAACGGCATGGTCCGAACATTCACGGACTGCGGCATGGTCCGAACATTTACGGACTGCGGCATGGTCCGAACGTTTCCGGACTGCGGCACGGTCCGCACGTTCACGGCGTCGAGATTCTTTACCAAAACTGGAGTAGCCATTGGACAGTCCTTTCCTCACTGCACACTCCCGTCCGAGAGATCCAAATATCAAGCACCCGAACGAGATCGACTTCACCAATGTAGACCTGCGTACCTGAGAATTCAGTGCGGCAAGCTACGAATTTCCTGAGAATCAGTCGACACAGGGGATGCCACCGTTGGCATCGGCCCGAAGGGGTGCACCTTGCGGTCCGGAGTCCGGAATCGGATCGATCGAGGTCGGAGCAGCAACAGGGGCGACAAACATCGACTGCGCGTTGTCCTCGCCGATCAAGACGGACACCGTCTCACCCGTGAGTGTGTTGTCGGCCACTGCGGAAATTCCCAGCTCGGCAGCCAAGGCTTGTGCGACCGCTTCGGCACCGACACCGTACGTCACCGTCGTCGTGGCGGTGCTCGGCCCGGTGGCGACCTCCCCGACCACGATCGAACGTGCGGTCAACGTAGCGGCATAGGACGCCGCCAAGCCGTCGACGGCCGTTCCGTTGCGCACATCCACCTTTTCGTTGCGACTGCCGGTCAGAGCGTCGAGCGAGGGATCCGGAGTCTGCGGCACCGGTCCATTGCCCGCGAAGATGCTCGCCACTTCCTTACGAAGCCTGGCCGGGTTGACAGTGTTGACGTCCTGCCCGTTTATCGTCTGATATCCCTCGATCGGGAGGGTGTGGAAATCGATGTTCCCGCCGGCGAGAGCTGTTGCCTGAGTAGCGAATTTGACCGGGTCCATCGCCGAGTCGATGACGATGTCCTTCTTCACCACATCGGCGAGGGCAGTCATCTTGGGGATGTTGCCCATGACGCCGGAACTTTTCAGATTCGTGATCACGGCACTGATGAAGGCCTGTTGCCGGTGTGTCCGGTCGAGGTCGCCGTTGTCGAGACCGTGTCGCTGCCGAACGAACGACAATGCCTGTGACGCATTCAGGGTTTGCACTCCGGCCGGGAAATTCGCACCCGAGAAGTCATCCTGCACAGCATTGTTCAGGCACACCTGAATGGGGCCGATGGCCGAGACGACGTCGTAGAATCCGATCAGATTCACCTCGGCGAAATGATCGATCGGCACTTTGAGCAGATTCTGCACGGTTGCGAGTGTCGAACGCCGGCCGGCTTCCCGCGCTTTCGTCTCCCGCACAGCGGGATCGGTGATTCCCTGCGAGACAAGTTTCGCATCGGCGTCGGCCTTTGCCATGCCGTATGCCTCTTTGATCTTCGCCATCCCGTATCCGGGAACGGCCACGTAGTCGTCACGTGGAATAGCCACGGCGCTGGCCTTGCTGCCGTCACCGGGAACGTGCAGCAGGATCAGGGTGTTGGTGTTGTACCCTCCCACGTCGCTGTCACCGGCGTGCAATTGCTCGGTGACGAATTCCGCGGGCAGATCACTGCCGTCCATGGCTTTACGGCTGTCGAGTCCGATCAGCAGGATATTCGTGTCCCCGTCGAGCGAGGAGCCCGCGTCGGCGCCCAGCGCGGACAGCGCGTCCGATCGATTGAGGCCGGATGTCAGATCGGACTGGATGTACCACACACCGCCCACGCCGATGAGCACCGCCGCAGACATGGCCCCGGCGAGGAGTCGACGCCCCACCGCTGCCCTCGCACGTTGTGGCGCCCGGTGAGGTTTCCGCTTGACTGCCGCGTGACGGGCGCGTGAATCCACGAAAGTCACCCTAGCGGCCCAATCTGAGGAGAACCTACACAGGCATCACTACGACGAATCACCCCCGAGGGTGGATAACGGAGTAGACCTGAAGCCGTATCCCACGCGGTCGGAGCCGCGTCGTACGCACGATTCATCGAAGCCGGTCCGGAAGGCGATCGCATGGTGGGCAGTAACGGCGAGCACGTACAGCGAAAACGTGGGGCACGAACCAAGGTCAGAGGGTGGCTGCTCGCCGACATCACGGAGGAGCCGGCCGGATACCTCGGCCCGCACCGAGTGGTACCCACCACGGAGCACCGTCACTCCTGGTGGAAAGTGATGTGCTTGACCGGGGTCGACTACTTCTCCACCCTCGGCTACCAACCTGGTATCGCCGCACTGGCTGCAGGCAGTCTCGCTCCGTTGGCGACGGTGGTCCTGATTCTGCTCACCGTCTTCGGCGCGCTACCCGTCTACCGCCGAGTGGCCCGCGAGAGTCCGCACGGCGAGGGATCGATCGCGATGCTCGAGAAATTGCTACCCAAGTGGCGGGGAAAGCTCCTGGTGCTCGTCCTTCTCGGTTTCGCCGCCACCGATTTCCTCATCACCATGACGTTGTCGGCGGCCGACGCCACTGCACATCTGGTGGAGAATCCACTGGCTCCGGGGTTCCTGACGGGGCACGCGGTGATCATCACGCTCGTACTGCTCGGCTTGCTGTCTGCGGTGTTCCTGCGCGGGTTCACCGAGGCGATCGGTATCGCGGTCGCACTGGTGGCGCTGTATCTCACCTTGAACGTGGTGGTGATCGCGGTGAGCACATGGCACGTGATCACCGCACCGTCGCTGGTAGCGGACTGGACCAGCGCGATGACGGTCGACCACGGCAATCCGCTGATGATGATTCTGCTGGCACTCGTCGTGTTTCCGAAACTCGCGCTGGGATTGTCCGGGTTCGAGACGGGTGTCGCCGTGATGCCGCAAATCCAGGGAAGTAAGGGCGATACCGAGGCTGATCCGACCGGGCGCATCACGGGTGTGCGACGGCTGTTGACGACCGCAGCACTGATCATGAGCGGTTTTCTGCTCACCTCGAGTCTGGTGACGACGATCTTGATTCCGGCGAACGAGTTCCAACCGGGTGGTTCCGCAAACGGACGAGCCCTGGCGTTTCTCGCGCACTCCTATCTCGGATCGGCGTTCGGCACCGTTTACGATCTCAGCACCATCCTCATTCTCTGGTTCGCCGGCGCGTCGGCGATGGCCGGACTGTTGAATCTGGTTCCGCGTTACCTACCTCGATACGGCATGGCGCCGTCGTGGACTCGGGCTGCCAGGCCCCTGGTTCTGATGTTCACCGTCATCGCTGTGGTGGTCACGATCTACTTTCAGGCCGGAGTGGACGCGCAGAGTTCCGCGTACGCGACCGGTGTACTGGTTCTCATCTCGTCCGCCTCGGTGGCCGTGGCGCTGTCCGCGCGACGGCGCGGGCAGCGGGCACTGTTCGCGGGTTTCGGTCTCATCGCCGCGATGTTCGTCTACACGACGGTCACGAATATCGTGGAACGGCCGGACGGCGTGAAGGTCGCGTCGTTCTTCATCGCGGCCATTCTGGTGGTCTCGTTCCTGTCTCGGGTCTTCCGAGCTTTCGAACTGAGAACCACTGAAGTCGAATTCGACGAAACGGCAATGGATTTCATTCGAGAATCCGCGGAAAAAGGCTATCTGACGATAGTTGCCCATGACACGGATCATCTCCACGACGACGGCGACGACGAGTACTGGTGCAAGGAAACCCGGATGCGGGCGCGGAGTAACATTCCGGCCTCGGAGTCGATCGTGTTCCTCGAAGTCAATATCACCGATTCCTCGGATTTCACTGCAGATCTACTCATTCACGGCCGGCGCCGCGGTGAGCATCGGATCTTGTGGGTCGACAGTCCCGCGGTGCCCAACACGATCGCCGCGGTGCTCCTTCGAACTCGCGATGTCAGTGCCGTGATACCGAACGCGTATTTCGAATGGACCGAAGGGAACCCGCTGGTGTACTTACTGCGGTTCCTGCTCTTCGGCGACGGCGAAACAGCCACCGTCACCAGAGAGGTGTTGCGCCGGGCCGAACCGCGGCCGCCGCTGCGACCTAACGTTCACGTCGTCTGAACCGAAGGGCGAGATCGCGCCGCTGTGTTAAGAACTCGATAATTCGGTGATCAAGTCTTTCCTCGGCGGATCGAAGGGTGCAGCATCGGCGACAGTAGCGGGTAGGCGGAATCGAGTGGAGGCGGCGTGTTGTTTCATCAGTCGATCGGCTTGGATCATTTCAACGAACTGTCCAGACAGAAGGCAGTGTATGCACTCTTCGAATGTGCGGGCTCGCTGACGTGGGCCCAATGGGTCAGCGATGGAAGGCCTTTCGCGAATCATGAGGACGTACATACGCGAGCGGAGGATGCGATACTGCATCTCTCCGACGAGGACATCGAGCGGATCTTCCCGAACCGGTCGAACGTTGTCGGTCGGGGAACCGTCCTGACGGCTGTCACACACGCTCGGATCGAGCGCATGCTCGGGCCGGAGGGCGGCTACCCCGAATACTGACGTCGTCAGAGATCGAATTCGGCTGGAGCAATGCCGACGGCGAAGCACGCGTCGCGGACTGCCGCGCGCTCGTACTGGTCGAAGTTCCCGTCGGCGCCGCCGATGATGATGCCGATCTGTATCACCGCCCGTGCCTGATCCTGCTTCGACTTCACTTTGGCGATCGTCGCCGTGGCCTCGACTTTCCCGAATTCGAAGTCCGAGGACAACTTGCTGCAGTACCAGTCGAATTTCTGACGCAACTCGTCTGGCGGGAAGACTGCCAGTGCTTCGTTGCTCGCGATCAAGGCCGCGGTTTTCGCGCGCTCGGACTCGTCGATCGAACCGTCCGCCGCTGCGATCAGCGCACACATCGCCATGCTGGCGTTGGCGAATTCCTTGTTCCGGAACTGACCGGTCTTGGTGGCGAGCTGACTGTTCATCTCTTTCGCCTTGGCTTTCAATTGATCCCAGAATGCCATCGGTCTCCTCAGGGTCCGGCGTCCACCGAGCGCGGACGCAGTTCCACTGTGCCCGCGTGTGGACCGATCCGCCAATTCACCCGGTCCGGGGACACGAGATATCCCCGCCGCTCGTCCGATGTCAGCGCCGCCCGAAATGAGCAAGCACGTGCGCTTGACTCGCCGGGTCGAGTCGGTCGGGTTCGAAACGCCACGCCGTGCCGGTCCACGGATCGTGGACTTCGTCGTCTCCGATCGCCGAGAGGTGCAGGCAGACATCGGCCAAACGCGCGGATGTCGGCTCCATCGACGCCGAGCCCGACTCGCCGACCAGTAGAATCGACAGCCCGATCGTATTGCCTTCTTCGGCGAGATACCCCACCATCGCCATGTCCTCGGACGAGTATCCGTGCGGGAAGTCGCCGAGAACGAGAACTCGAACGGAACTGCCCACATCGCCCATTCCGCTCTCACGCGCCAGCGCCTCGGTGTCGACGGCGGCGACCAACGACGTCAGACGTGCGGTGATCGCCGAGTGGTCGGCGATCACCGGCCCGGCGAGAATCCCCGTCAGCCGCTCGGTCAGTGTGGCCAACGAACCGGTCAGGTCGACGACGTCGAGTAACGGCATCACTCCGGCGGCGAGGATCCGCACCGCCAGTGCTCCCACTACCCCTACCGCGGCACCGCCGGCCCGAACTGTCCACCCAGATCGGGCGGCGCAGTGGCAGCGGTAGGCAATACGGGATCTTCAGGGCGCTGCGATCGGGCGCCGACAACTCCCCGAGTCGTAGTCCTTCGCTGGTCGACGTCAGATCGTGATCGGTGTTCATCCTCGCCCACACCGGCGACTGCCACGACGCCATCGCCGCCGGCAGCTCGGAGTCGACGACGGACAGCTCGCGGATGAGCTGAAGGCTGTCCCGCTCGTGATTTGCCCGGGCGACCTCGACCAGTTCGTCGTGACGTCGTTGCGCGGCTTCCCGGGCAGCGACACCGCGGGGAGAGTTTCGCGCCGACGGTTCGGCTACCGCCAGGGTCAGTTCGTCGTCCAAACGGGCAAGGGCGTAGTCGCTACTCGAGACGAGTGACGCTGCGGATCTCGACGCATCCTCGAAGATCATCCAGATACGCTCGAGCCCACGTCCCGGCTCCAACGGAACCATGTCCGAATCACCGCGTTTCGAGGCGGAAGTCGTGTTCGTCGGCGCGTCGTCCACCTCGACGCCGTGGACGGTGAGGAGTTCGGTCAAACCGCCGCCGTACCCTTGCCCGACCGCACGAACCTTCCATCCACCCCGGCGCCGATACAACTCCCAACAGATCACCGCCGATTCGGTGACGTGCGGTGCAATCGTGAACTCGCCGAGCAGCGCTCCGGAACTGTCACCGAGAGTGGTCGAAAGCCCTTCGAGCGAACCGGAACCCGTGGTCGGCGCTGCGGGATCGAGACTCGCGATGCACAGAACGGTCACCGCATCATCGGAAACCTGATCGAGATCCACGCGCACCATTTCGCCGTCGAGTTGCACACCGGCGGTGGCGGGTTGATTGTAGAAGACGAAGTCCTGCGCCGACAGGGCCCGCTGATCTACATCGGCGACGAGTACCGACAGATCCAAGGGTGCCCGGCTGAAGGCGCGAAAGATCACCGCGGACTTCGACAGTGGGGCATTCTGCCCTGGAACGAATGTCATGGCCACAGTCACGCACTATGCCATGCACAGCCGAACCTGCAAGCGCTCAACCGGCGAAGTCCGCGAGCACGCGGTCTGCGACAGCTCGCATCCCGGCATCGGTGAAATGCAGCCGCTGCGCCGTCGACTCGGAGAACATCCCTTCGAACCACCGCTGCTCCGGCTCGGCGCACGCGTCGTGTCCACCGGCGATACTCGGTGCGGCGATGTCGATCACCTGAACCCCGTGCGCCTGTGCAACTGCGGTGGACTGCTGCGTGTATCGCGTGAAGTAGTTGGTGAACCAGACGGCGTCGGCGTCCGAGAACGGCAAGTTCGGCCAGCATCCGCGCGGTCCCACCATGCCACCTTCGCCGATCAGGTAGACCCGGGCGTTCGGAGCCCGTTCGGTGACGGCGCCGAGCACTCGATCCAGAGATGCCGTCGCACGGTCGATCCCGGATTGCGCCACCCATTCCGTGAAGGGGTCGTAGCGGCAGCCGCGGTCCGTGTCCGGTGCCGGTGAGACACACAGCGGGCCGAGAAACAGGTTGTTGGAGTCGTTACCGCCGATGGACACGGTGATCAGATCGGTGTCAGGATGAACAGCGTCCAGCTGAACCGGCCAGTAATTGGGAATGCGCTGAGGGGTGTCGATGACGTTCTCCGCGCGCGCCGCACTGCAGGACACATCCGTGAACTCGACCGAACCCAGATCGCGCGCGATCTTGCCCGCATAGTTCTCGTAGGACCGCGAACACGAATCCGAGTACATCGGTTCCAGCCGCGGCCCGGACGCTCGTGAGTCGCCCAGTGCCACGTATTTGATCGGCGTGTGCGATCCGTCGAGGACGGGGGTCGACGCTTGGGCACCGGCTCCCGGTATCGCGGTCGAGAGCACCACACCGATCACGATTGCCATGACACGCGAGATTCGGCTACCTCGATTGATCGTCAACTGCGCCATACCCTCTCGTCATCGCAATCGGCCCGAGTGGCCGTTCACAGCAGACGCAGCACGCCGTGGTGGCAGTGCTGCGTCTGCTGGTGAGGTTAACCGATGACGAGGTGAGAAAGCGGACCTTCCCACCAGAGCTCGAACGAGAACTCCGATGGGAAGCGATTGCCGGTTACGGGGTGAGGAACCGGCCGAGCTGAGGAGCGGCCTCGCCGGCATGCTTGGCCTGAATGCCTTCACCGACGGTCAGCAGCTTCCACTCGCCTGCAACTCGGTACACCTTCGCCATCACCAGTCCGGTGTATCGCATACCGCCCTGCAGGGTGTAGCGGGCCAGCTCGGAGTTGGTGGTGGTGTCCACCAACCGGCAGAACGCGTTGTCGATCTGCTCGAAAGTCTGACCACGGTACGACGTGACGGTGAAGATGATCGCGTTCACGTGTGCCGGAACGCGTTGAAGGTCGACGAGCATGACCTCGTCGTCACCTTCGCCTGCACCGGTGAGGTTGTCGCCCATGTGACGGATCGACCCGTCCTTGGACGTGAGCTGCCCGTAGTAGCAGACGTCGACAAGGTTTCCATCGGCGTACAGCAGTGCGGATGCGTCGAGGTCGACGTCCGGGGTGCGACTGCCGAAAAGGCCACTCTTCTTGATCGGATCCCAGCCCAGTCCCATCTGGATCGTCGTCAGGGCTACGCCGCCCTCCTTGCGGAGGGTGACTTTCTGCCCCTTGGTGAGGCTGACGGTGCGCCCTTTGACGAGGCTGACCTCACCCGGGGCGGCGGGTGGCTGCGGGGCGGCGGGTGGCTGCGGTACGGCCTGCGGCGGCGCTGCGGGTGGCTGCTGGTTGTATGCCGGCGGCGGATATGCCGGCGGTGTCGGCCCCTGGTTGTAGGCGGGCTGCTGGTTGTAGCCGGGCTGCTGGTTGTAGCCGGGCTGCTGGTTGTAGCCGGGCTGCTGGTTGTAGCCGGGCTGCTGGTTGTACGAGGGAGGTGGGGTGTACGGCGGCGGAGTGGGCGCTGCGCTGTACGACTGATGCTGAGGAGCCTGGGCTGGTGGAGCCTGATACGGCTGGGCCGGTGGCACCGGGGCCGGTGGCGTGACAGGCGCCGGGGGCGCGATCGGGGGCGCCTGCGTCGATGCGGGGGGCGCCGGTGCGTCGTCGACCGACACACCGTGATCGGTGACCAGGGCAGCGAATCCGCCGGCGTATCCCTGGCCGACTGCGCGGATCTTCCACGCACCCTGGCGCCGGTAGACCTCGAGCGCGATGACGATCGATTCGGTGCTGAGCGCTTCGATCACGTATTCGTAGAGGACGGTTCCGGCGGCATCGGCCACCCGGGCGATCGGCGGGGCGGTACGCCCGAAGTTCGACGTGGTGTCGTCGAGGGTGATGACGGCACGTACCTGCTCGATATCCGAGGGCACCCCGGCCAGCGAAATCCGCAAGGCGGCGATACCGGAAGGATTGGGGATCAACTGCACACCTGGTCCGGTGGGCTGGTTGAAGAACACGAAATCGGCGTCCGAACGTACTTTCCCGTTGCCTGCCACGAGCAGCGCAGACAGGTCGGCGGCTGCGGCCAGTTGCACCGAGACGACGACGTCCGAAACGTTCAACGGGCCGTTCTGGCCTTTGGCAAGCGATACAGACAACTCATTCCCCTTCACGGAAAGTGCGTGAACTACTCGAGAATCTGTTCGGATTCTCGTCGATCGAGCGCCGACGCCGCATCGGTTTGTGCGCAGAACCAACTCAGGATCTCCGTACTCGCCGCGATACCGGACGCTCCTGTCACAGTAACGGTCGGTCGATTCCAGTCCAGTTCTTCGAGCTCACCGTGCCGGGGTCTGATCCCGGCATCGGCGTATTCGAGCAGGTCGGCATCCAGCGCTCCGTCTCCGGCGGCCAATACCGTGGCATCGGAGGCCAACTCCCCGGCCTCGATCATCCGGCCGCGTACGTAGGCCAGCGCCTGGGACTTGGATACCGAATCGGGCATCGTGTAGATCTTGCGGCCCTGACGCGAGACGTTCCATTCGCGCTCGGCGCACCACTGTCGCCATTGCCCGAAGAACTGTGTGGGCATCGCGTCCAGATCCACGACCAGGTAGGCGAACAATTCGTCGGCAACCCGTAGTGAACTGACCCAGGAATCGCTGATTCGGGACCGAAGTTCGGCCTCGATCGCCGCCAATGTCGCCGCACCGGCGTTGCTCTTGCGCTCGATCACCTTCCGCCACTGCGCGTCCGGAACACCGTCGACGAGTACGTTTCCGCCGTTGCTGGTGATCGCGTAGCGCCAGGGAGCACCGGGAAGATCAATCCGTTGAAACTGGGCGATCGTTCGTGTCGTCACCGGAACCACCGGTACCCGGGTAGCGAGGTCGGTGAGGAGGTCGACGGCGTCGACGGCCATGAAGGACAGTGGCCCGCCGTTATAGTGCTCCACACATACCGGCGAGGTATGCGGCGGCGGCCCCATCGAGCCGCTCGAGTAGATCATTGTTCGATCCAGGTCCGTGGCGATCAACGCCGGCGACGGCACGTTCACGTCACGTCCTTGATCAGTCCGACGCAGGAATATGCGAGCCCCGGCACCACCTCGACGGTGACTCCACGGGCGCGTGCCAGTAATCGGATGTGTGCGTGTTCCGGTGCGTCCGCTTCCCGAACGAGAACTTTCCAGGGAAGTCTGCGCAGGAGAACTCTCGTTGTCTCGCCTACACCGGGTTTGACGAAGTTGACCGTGGCGATGCCGTAGTCGGCCTGTACCTTCTCCACCGACTCCCATCCAGACCACGTCGGCGTCCGGTCCGAGGCGAGCACCTCGGCCAGATCGTCGGCAACACCCGTTCGTGCCGAGTCGAATTGGGACGAGACCACGTCGAGCAGCCGATTGGACACGTCCGCCTCTGCCAGATCGGCATAGAACTTGGCGCCGTGGAAATCGGCCGGTCCGATCAGGTCGTCGTTGAGGACTGTGCGGGACACCAGTCCGGAGACCGTCGAGTTGAGGCACGCCGATGCGATGAGGAAGTCGTCACGGGTGCCGTAAGTTCGCACACAGTGACCTGGGTCGGCAAGTACGGCGAGATCCGAGTTGAAGTGTGCACCACCGGCAACGTGGTAGTCGGTCAGTGCCACGTCGAGTTCCTTGGCGATGGCGCCTTTCCCGGTCCACCCGTCGACGAAGACGACGTTCTCCGAGTCGTGATGATGTGCCAGGTAGTCCAGCGCGACGGTGTCGATACCCTTGCCTCGCACTATCGATACCGCATAGTGCGGCAGGGTCACTCCGCGAGTGTGTTGCGCCCACCTTCGCATGAGAATGCCGATCGGTGTGCCCGCCCTGGCCAACGAGACCAAGGTGATGTTGCTTCCACGTTCGGCGAGAACCAGATCGGTCACCGTGCCGACAGCACGAGCCAGTCGTACCGCACTGTTCTCGAGAACGGTGTCGAACAGTTCGCGGTAGGCCTGGTCCGGCTGGTACTCGACGGGCAGCGATTCCGCATAGTGCGCCTGCCCCGACTGAATACGTTTCTCCCGCAGCAGAACATCAGCTTCGAGATCCACGTGCGAAAGGTCCTTCAGCAGCCACTTCACTTCGCCTGACGCGTAGGATCCGAACTTGGGGCCGGTCAATGGTTCGTTCACGCGTGCGCTCCTGCTCTGAAATCTCGTGAAACCGGCGGATCGGCTCTGACGGCGCGGAGCGCCGCCGGATCAGCCCCCCGTACTGTCGCGACCAGCACGTCGGTCCCGGAATTGCGCAGCACTTCCACGACCCCGTCCGGGCCGGTCAATCTGTCGGTGTCGGCCGGCGAGTCCACCACGAGCACCACCAGTGCGTCGACGGTGGGGTCGGGCCATCTCGCGTTGTAGACGAATCGAGGAGCATCCTGCCCGGCTTCCGGCGCTACGAACGTGAATCCCCGACGCAGCGGATATCTCGGGCTGTCGACGACGTACGCGGGCGAGCGCGTGGTGGTTTGGTAAAGGACTCTGCGCCCAGCAGCTTCCAAACTCTCCGCGATCCGCAACGGAAGGTACATCAGCTCTTCGTGACCGATGACGATCACGGGCCGGGACGGTTCCACGAGGCTGACCAACACCTCGACCGCGGCGCGGATGCCGGCGTCGAAGGCGGCGTTGTCCGTCACCAGGAATCCGTGCCTGCCGCCGTCGGGTACCGATGCCGGCCAAGGCAACTCGACGCCGGACAGCGTTCCGTGGCGCTCACCGATCGGATTGAGTTCGGGGGCCTCGAGAGCCGTCACCCGTTCGGTCAAGTCCGCCGGGAGCACTGTCGATCCTCGTGCGAGGCTGACGTAGTCGATCTGCACGTCCAGTTCGGCGGCAGCCTCGTCGCAGACACGCCGGTGCTCGTCGGTACGCATGTCCACCAGCGACGCCACCACGTAGCGCCTTCGCGGAAAATGGCCGTGCAAGGCACGAATCGCATCGATTGCCGTTGCTCCGGTTGAGATCTCGTCGTCGACCAACACGAGCGGAATGTCACCTCCGAAGATTTCCACCGACGTCGGCTGCAACTGATGGCTGGTGGCGTGCGAGTGACCCTCCTCGAAACCTGCCACGGTTTCCACACCGGGTACCTCGCGCCGGGTCGAGTGCAGATAGCAGCGAGCCCGCAGCCGTGTCGCCACGCAGTGACCCAAACCGGTTGCCGTCTCGGCGAATCCGAGCACGAGCACGTCGACGCCGGCACCTAGGTCGGCTCGCACCAGATCTGCCAGATCTTCACCGGCCCCGATCACCGCCGCCGGTGCGGTGGGGACGTGTTTACCCAGTACCGTCGACACGAGCAGGTGCGCTCGTTTCGGATTACGACGCAAGCCCGGCGTCACCAGATCCGTGATCGTGCGTCCAGTCGACGAATCGTGATGAACGAGATCGAGTCCGAATCGCTGAGTGGCCCAGGAGGTTCCGGTCATCGATCGACCAATGCGGTGAGCAGGTCCACGAAGGTGATCCCCTTGTTCGTCACTCCGAAGACCTGCGCCCGCAGAGCGGTCTGCCGAGCCCAGTTACGGTGCGGTTTCATCTCGTTCATCTTGTTTCGGTATCCCGACGCCTGAACTCCGCCGTCGTCTCCGCCGAGAATGTCGAGCGCATCGTGGTATTCCTCGTGTGTGACGGCAGACAGTGCGTTCACAGCTGCGACGTGCGACGGATGGATCACCGTCTTGCCCTGCATTCCGTTGGCGCGATCCAAGGCGATTTCGCGGAGCAGTCCGTCGAGATCGCGGCTGACGAGGTGGCGACGGAAGAGAACGGCGTCGTGTTCCTCGAACGGGGTTGCTCGCAGCATCGGACGGAACATGCGCTCGTGATCGGCGAAGTACTCCCAGACCGGACCGGTGATGACGAATCCGGTGCCGTCGGAGCGGCCCAGATAGTTCACGATATCGGCGATGACGTCGACGATCACCCGGACGTCGTAAATGGTCAGGTCGCGGTCCCGTCGAATTCCGAACGTGCCGCACATGTCGGTGGCACCGATCCGAACGGCCAGAATCCGATCACGATGTCTGGCGAGTATGCCGCTGATGGTGCACAATTCACGGTCACGGGTATCGCGATGCACCAGTGCCGGCGATTCCAGTACCGGCATCGCGTACAGATGTTTACCGAGAAGTTCGGATGCGGCAGCAACCGCGTCGAGGAAAACCGCTCCGGTATCGCTGCCGAATTTGGGGATCACGAAGCCCGTCAGCGCAGCTCGGCCTGTGGTCAACGACGCGGCCACCTTGTCGATGTCCCCTACAGCGCGCACTCGCACGAACAACAACATGCTCGCCGCGTCGGTCTCCGCCAACGCATCCAATGCCCGGACGGCGTTTGCGCGCGCATCGTCCACCTCATGGTCGGCCACGGCGTCCTCGAGGTCGAGAACCATCGAACTCACGCCCTCGGTTGCGCGTTTACCCACGATGTCGGCAAGGCCCGCTCTGGTCGCCGGCACGTAGAGGGTGGCGCCCAACGCGAGCGCCAACAGATCTCGATCGTCACCGTCGACGAACGAGTGCGGTTCGTGCAGGAACAGCGTGTGCCGCAGATCCTCCTCGAGGTGATGAAAATGCCGCATGTCCCTACTCTCCGTCACCTGATACCACCTACGAACCATTTCCCCGCCACCGCACTTTCCGTGCGGCAAGTCTCGATGAACGACCGGCACGACTCGTCAGGGGCGTGCCCGCATCTTCTCGACGGTCTCACCGATGAACGCCTCCACGGAATCCAACTGAACTACATACGACCAGTAGTCCGGATGAGTTCCCGTCAGCGAGGCGCTCGCGCGCTCGAGACGCGCTATCTGAGCATCGAGCACCGAACCCCACTGCGCCACCAACCCTTGGTTAACAGCGAACATCTGTGCGTCTTTCAATCGGAACCGGACCTCACGCTCTTTCTTGGCCGGGTCCGCCCGAACCTCCCGCAACGTCGACAACCTGTTCGTCACGGCGTCGACGCAGGCTTCGGCATCGGCGAGATGTGAGCGTGCCTCCGCCATCAGTGCGAGCGCATGTTCGGGATTGCCTGCGGCCAGCGACTGCTTCGCCTCACGTAGATCGATGTCGGCCTGATCGATGTGGGTTCGGCTTCGGCTGCTGTTGTCCACCAGATCAGCGGAACTGGCGGCATTGAACTCCCGTAACAGTGCCGAATACGCGGGATCCAGTCGATCTACTCTGGTCCGCACCGCAGACAGTCTCGTCGACACCGACGAGACTGTCATCTCGGTTCGGCGCTGCGTGTCCGGTGCCTGCTTTACCGCGTCCTCGAGCGCTGATGCTGCTTCTCGTACCCGTTCGGCGTCGGACCGCACGGATTCGGCCCGCCCACGCGAGCGTGCCGAATCGAGCGCGGCGATCGCCGTCTCCAACTCCTCGGACGCGGCGACCACCGACGGATATTCGCGGTAGCGCTGTTCGGTGGCTGCCAGTGCATTTCGGGCCGATTGCGCCACCGTCTTGGCCTGCTGCGCGAGAACCGGAATCGTCGACATCGTGGACGTTGCCTTCTCGAGGTGTCCACGATGGGCGTTGTAGAACGCGTCCACCCCTTGCGCCGCGTCGACCAGCTGACGAACCGAGTTCTGAAACGCCAGCCTGGCCCCGTTCGGGTCTTGATGCAACACGTGATCGTTTCCGAACCGCTCGGTGGCCGCGAGGTAATCGGATCCGGCCTGAAAGCACTGGTCACGAACGGGCTCCCACAGTCGCCCCAGTCCTCGTTCGGGAAAGAGTTCGGCGGAGGCGTCGACTGCCGCCGCCGCGATTGTCTGCCTTCTGTCCATGTCCAGAAACGCGGAAACCATGGCCGTCTGCGCCTCTCGCGCCCGACTGACCGTTTCCCCCGATCGCGCGCCTCGGTTGAAGCGCTCCGTCCATCTGCCCACCACGGTTGAATACTACGGGTCTTCGTCGTTCTCTCCCCGTCGACGAGCACACTCACGGTGCAGTCATCACGATTCCCGTTAGGGTGGTGGGGGTAACACCCATCTGGCTCCGCACGGCGGTGGTCATGACACTTCTCCTGAAAGGACCCCTGAATGGGCGTCAGCTTGACCAAAGGCGGCAATGTCTCTCTCACGAAGGAGGCTCCGAACCTGACAGCGGTGGTTGTCGGACTGGGATGGGATGCGCGTTCCACCACCGGCGCGGCCTTCGACCTCGACGCCAGCGCTATCGCAGCGGGCACCAACAAGAAGGTTCTCTCGGACCAGCACTTCATCTTCTTCAACAACCTGCGCTCGCCGGACGGGTCCATCGAACACCAGGGTGACAACACCGACGGTGAAGGTGAAGGTGACGACGAGAAGGTCAACGTCAACCTCGCCGCAGTGCCCGCCGAGGTCGACAGCATCGTCTTCCCCGTCTCGATCTACGACGCCGAGGCTCGCGCCCAGTCCTTCGGCCAGGTCCGCAATGCCTATATCCGCATCGTCGACCAGGCCAACGGAAACGAGCTCGCTCGCTACGATCTGTCGGAGGACGCATCCACCGAAACCGCCATGGTGTTCGGTGAGCTCTACCGCAACGGTGCGGAGTGGAAGTTCCGCGCAATCGGACAGGGCTACGCGTCCGGTTTGGCCGGTATAGCTCGGGATTACGGCGTCAACGTCTGATCCGTTCGATCCCTGTGTGCTGACTCGGGGAGGGTTCCACAGTAATGTGTGGAACCCTCCCCGTTTCGCACGCCGGATGCGGTGAGAATCCGCGTGCAGTAACCACACTGCATTGACCAAATAGAAAGGGCTACGCTCCGTGGTACTGCGAATATTCGGCTTGTCCTTCGTTGTGTCGATCATTGCCATGATCGTCGCCTTCATTTACGGCGGCCCTCAGGCACTGTTCCTCGTCGTCATTCTGTCCATTCTCGAAGTGTCTCTGTCCTTCGACAATGCCGTCATCAACGCCACCGTCCTGCAACGGATGAGTGAATTCTGGCAAAAGATCTTCCTCACCGTCGGTGTGGTCATCGCCGTGTTCGGCATGCGCCTGGTGTTCCCCCTGGTGATCGTCTGGGCGGCTTCGGGCCTCGGTCCCGCCGCTGCGCTCGATCTCGCGTTGAATCCACCGGCGGACGGTGCGGCGACGTTCGCCAACGGAGACCCGAGCTACGAGACCATCCTCACCGATGCGCATCCACAGATCGCGGCCTTCGGCGGCATGTTCCTGATGATGCTGTTCCTCGGCTTCATCTTCGAAGAGCGTGAGGTCACCTGGCTGTCCTGGCTCGAGCGACCGCTCGGCCGCATCGGCAAGCTGGATCAGCTGTCCGTCGTCGTCGCCGGTCTGGTCCTGGTGTGCACTGCGGCCTTCGTCGCCGCCGACGACAAGGTGTCGACGGTGATGATCTCCGGAGTTCTCGGCATGATCACCTACATCGCGGTCAACGGTCTGGGTGAGCTGTTCAACCTTCCCGAAGAAGGCGACGAGGACGAGGTCACCGCCAAATCTGGTGGCCCTACTCAGCTCGCCAAGGCCACGGGCAAGGCCGGCTTCTTCCTCTTCCTGTACCTGGAAGTTCTCGACGCGTCGTTCTCCTTCGACGGCGTCATCGGCGCGTTTGCGATCACAGCCGACCCGATCATCATCGCTCTGGGTCTGGGCTTCGTGGGTGCGATGTTCGTCCGCTCCATCACGGTCTTCCTCGTCCGCAAGGGCACGTTGGCCGACTACGTGTACCTCGAGCACGGCGCGCACTGGGCCATCGGTGCTCTGTCCGTCATTCTGATGATCTCCATCGGTGTGCACATCAACGAGATCATCACCGGTCTCGTCGGCGTCTTCCTTATCGGCGCCGCCTTTGTCACCAGCCTCGTTCGCAACAAGCGAATCGAAAAGGACGAAGCAGCAGTCGAAAACGCGAACTCGAACGTCTGACATCGTTCGTGGAAATGCCCGCAACCGAAAAGGTTGCGGGCATTTCGTACTTCACACCGTGGATCACGACGGCGTCTGATCAGAGTCGCGGGCTCTGTGGTCAGCGTTCCCGTCAGATGGTGGAGCCATTGCAGGTTCCGGCGCAGTGCTGGCCGGGCTGATCGCACGTCGTGCAGCGATAGTCGATCGAGGAGCCTGCGCACGGTCCGCAGACCGCGCGGCTTGTGAGGTCTATTCCGTGAGGACCGCGATATGTGAACACGTGGCGCACGAGTCCGGGCGGATGAGGGTGGCGGTAGCAGGTCGGGCACTGCGGATCGCCCGAGTCGTCTCTCGTGGACGGGGTACGGACTCGTCCGCAGCGGATGCGATTCTCGGTGCGTTGCGGTTCGTGTTGACAACAGGTGCGGCAGATCGTTCCGTCCGGGCGCACCGCAGTCGGATGTCCGGCCATGCCGCAGCGGTCGCAGGTCACGATGTTTACTTTGGTGACGCATCATTCGCACCATGGTTCGCGCAGTTCAGGGCCCGAGATGTGGATAGAACACATGCAACTGGGTGTGGTGCGTGCTCACCAGTTCCAGTCATCGGTGGTGGTGTGTTCGGTCTTGCCGATGACGTAGCTACTGCCCGATCCGGAGAAGAAGTCGTGGTTCTCGGCCGCTCCCGGGTCGAGGGAAGACAGGATCTCGGGCGCTACCTGGCATTGCTCACGAGGGAACAGATCCGCGAATCCGAGGTTGGCGAGAGCTTTGTTGGCGTTGTACCGCATGTAGGGCAGCACCGGTTCGGTCATGTCCAGGGGATCGTACAAGTAGTGCGCGTAGCGGACTTCGTTCTCGTACAGGTCTGTGAGCATGGAGTACGCGAAGTCTTCGAGTTCGGCTCTTCGTCCAGTGTCGGCGAGTCTGTATCCGCGTTGAAATTTGTAGCCGATGTAGTAGCCGTGGACTGCTTCGTCGCGGATGATCAGGCGGATGATGTCCGCGGTGTTGGTGAGCATCGATCGGGCTGACCAGTACATCGGGAGGTAGAAACCGCTGTAGAACATGAAGGATTCGAGCATTACAGAGCTGATCTTCTTCTTCAGCGCGTCGTCACCTCGGTAGTAGGACAAGATGATTCGTCCCTTGCATTGCAGGAACTCGTTCTGTCGTGACCAGGCGAAAGCGTCGCGGATTTCCTTGCTCGAGCACAGAGTCGAGAAGATGGAACTGTAGCTTTTGGCGTGCACCGATTCCATGAATGCCATGTTCGTGTAGACGGCTTCTTCATGAGCGGTCGCGGAGTCGGCGAGCATCTCGATGCATCCGACAGTCCCTTGCATGGTGTCGAGCAGTGTCAGTCCGGTGAACACCCGGACCGTCAGGGTTTGCTGTTCGGGGGTCATGGACTGCCAGGTCGGGAGATCGTTCGACAACGGTACTTTTTCGGGGAGCCAGAAATTCGTGGTGAGCCGATTCCACACCTCGACGTCCTTCTCGTCCGGCACCTCGTTCCAATTGATTGCCTCGATCGCATCGCTCGGGCCCGAGACTTCGTTCATGTGCACAGCTCCTTCTTTTTGTTCGGCCAACGCAAGATCGTCTGCACTGTCAGTCGGCCGATGTTTTCCCATCATTCACATTCAGCAACCAGGGAAAGATCACTACATATAGACGTGCCATCGATATTCGGCACCACATATCGCACTATATAGGCAGTGTAGGCCATAGTTCGTCTTGCCTGATAGTTTAGTTCGGCATACCGAATTCCGAGAGTCGGAGTGAGTTCGGATGACGGATCGACGACCAGGAAGGACCTCATTTCAGTGCACACCCTCACCAGTGAGATGACCGCGATGCTCAGTGAGCAGCTACCGATCTTGGCAACCGTCACAGACGGGGCGTTGCCGAACATCGGTCCAAAACGATCCTTACGGGTATACGACGACTCCACACTGATCTTCAACGAGAACACCGGCGGTCAGACCCTGCGCAACATTCGTGCCGGCTCGAAAATCGCGGTGGCTGTCATCGACCGTGCCGCGCTCGACGGATACCGGTTCCTCGGCTCCGCGCAGGTGCACGATTCGGGACCTGCGTTCGACAACGCAGTCCACTTTGCATCCGAACGAGGAATGGCCGCACCCAAATGTGCGGTCCTGGTTCACATCGAGGAAATTTTCACCCTCAAACCCGGAAGCACCGCAGGAACACGCATCTAGGGGAGAAACAGAAAAACACTCGACATCCCCTTCTGCCACAATGAATTTCACCACACGCCGAGCGAAAGGTCGATCGCCGCCCGGCGAGTGAACGAGACTACACGCTACCGAGTTCATATTGCGTGTTCATATTGGTGAAGAGTCCGCGGTTCTTGCTTCGTCGAGTTCCTGGTCGCGTTCTTCGAGGCGGCCGGTGAGGTCGACGACCTGCTGCCCGAGCAGTTCGGCGAGTTTCCGCTCCAGGAGTGCATTGTGGGCGGCGAAGCGGGTGATGCGTTGTGTGCGTCGGCGAGGTCCGCGTGCAACGATTCCCGTTTTACCGCAGCCGAATTCCTCGGCATTGGTTGTCGGCGCAGCTTGAGCCGTGCAGATCTGTGCCGGCAGGCACTTGTGGCGGTACAGGAAGGTGCGGTCCACTCCTGCGACCCTGGCGATCCCGGCGACACCGAGCTGCGTTCCGTCCGCCACCGCAGCCTCGAGTGTGGTCAGTACTGGTTGTATGCGACGGGAGGTGTCAGCGCGACGACCGTTGATCATCGTACGGCCTGGGCACCGGCCTGTCGGTCGGGCCCGACTCGGAGGCGGCTAGTTGCTGCACCAGAAGGACTGCGAACTACGGCCACAATGGAAGTTCGAGTGGTTCAGCAGTCGGATCGGGAATGACTCGATGTCGCGGCCGAGCCGGTCGAGGCGCCATACCGCCAGGGTGTCGCCCGGTCGTGCCCGTCGAACGGGCCGGCTTTCGTCAGTGTTCGGACGAACCCGCACCGGGACCTTGACGGTGTCGTTCACCGCAGCTACCGGGAGACAGTCGCTTTCGCGGCGGCCAGTGTCTGCTCGAGTAGGACTGCGATGGTCATCGGGCCCACTCCACCGGGCACCGGAGTGATCAGACGCGCCGGCCCGGCAGCGCTGGAATACTCGACGTCGCCGACGTTGCCGGGGTTGTAACCAGCATCAACCACAACCGCGCCCTCTTTGATCCACTCGCCACGAATCAGTTCTGGATGTCCGACGGCAGCGATGACGATGTCGGCGTTTCGGACGTGATCAGCCAAGTTGCTGGTGCGGGAATGGCAGTACGTGACGGTCGCATCCCGAGCCAACAACAGCATTCCCACCGGCTTTCCCAGTATGGGGCTTCGACCGACCACGACGACGTCTTTTCCGGCGAGCGAGACATCGTAGGCGTCCAGGAGTCGGAGAATCCCGCCCGGCGTGCAGGAATGAAATCCGTTCTCGTTGAAGGCCATTGCAGCGAAGCTGTGCATGGTGACGCCGTCGACGTCCTTACCCGGCGCAATTGCCTCGAACGCCGCGCGTTCGTCGATGTGTGCGGGTACGGGGTGCTGCAGCAGAATGCCGTCCACCGTCGGATCCTCGGACAGTGTGGTGATTTCCGAGACGAGCTCGGCGGTGGTGATTTCCGAGACGAGCTCGGCGGTGGTGATCTCGCGCGGGAGTTCAACGTAGCGCGACTCCATCCCCGCCTCGGCGCACCGATTGCGCTTCATCTGGACGTAGGTGTGTGAGGCGGGATCGTCGCCGACCAGCACGGTCGCGAGGCAGGGACGCCGACCATGCTCTTGGGTGAATTGCGCTGTCTCGCGGCCTACTTTGTCCAGGATCTTTGCGGCTACCGCACGGCCGTCGATGATGCGTGCACTCATGTTCAGTCCTCTCGATAAAGATCGAGAGACACCCAGGCGGTCGATGTCGGCCCTGCTCACGCTCCCCGGTGGTCACCCACCCGCGCCAGTCGCGCAGCAGCAAGCCTAACGCGCAGTTTCAACTCCGACCAGTCCAGCCAATTCCACTCGGCTCAAAGTCTCGCTGGGTGCGCTGTTGCAGCAACCACAAGAATCCGCAAACCGTGGGTGACACGCAACGATGCCTGCAGACTCCCGTTCCGACGCAGCAGGTCGTGTCACCGATCTCGGTCGCCGATGTCGATGCCCAGCTCGTCGACCCCGCGAATCTGCTGGTCGGTAAGACATCGAGCAGGATGAATGTCTACAGCGATCGGGCGTTGTCGCAGGAGCCGTCGGTGGTGGATCAGTATGTCAGTGGCGGCAGCGAGGATCTGATTCTGCTCAGGACTCGGTGGCCTCCTTGCCGTCCGCCACGATCTCGTTGATCAATGCAAGAAGTCCGATGATGAGTGCGCGTGTGGCGAAGAGGAAGAAGTTGTCATCGTCGTGATGGCGCGTTTCTCGCGCCGCAGCCGAGAGAGCGGGCAACTCCGTGTTGCGCGCCATCCGCTCGTAATCGCGAGCTCGTCCACCGTGGCTGTGCACGACGTCCGTGACGGACAGCGCGTGCTCGGCAACCGCGGACAGCAGGAGCGATGCCTGCGGCAACGGCAGATCGTACGCTTCCGCCACAGCCTGATGGTGGGCGTCCATCACCTTGAGAACTCTGGGCGAGATGTCCTGCGAGTTACGTACGAGGAACCCGGCGATGCCGGCATTCTCTTTTGCGAGCCGACGAAGTGAGACGGCTACCTCGAGGAGGTAGGCGTCGAGTGCGACGTCCTCGACAGACGGCGCCTGCCACCCGGCGAAGATCTCCTCCGCCGTGATCACCTGGATGTCGGCGATCCCACTCGTGTGCTTGTAGAGCGAACGGATTCCGACGCCGAGTTCGTCCGCGACATCGGCGACGGTCACCCGCGGCAGCGTCAGCCGCCGACCGGCCTCGGCGATCGCCTCACGAGTTATCTTTCGCGGTCGGCCGCGTGGACGTGACTCGGGTTGGGGCTCCATATGCCTCATCCTGTCAGCCGAGGTGCCGGGGGCGCGGCATGCGTCCCCGGCACCGATGGCTACTTCGCGAGTGCCGGCACGATGTTCCCCGAAATGACGTGCTCGATCACGTACGGGATCGAGAGCGGAGACGGGTTCCGCAGTGCGGTGCTCGCGGACAGATCCATCGCGATGTAGCCGTCGTTCTTCACCGCTGACAGATCCTGGAAAAGCAACGATCCTTCCCAGTGGCTCTGGATGCCGGCGCCGAAGTAGCCGATCATGACGATGTCCGCGTCGATGGCCGCGATATTTTCCTCGGAGACCCCGGCTGAGCCGGAACCGTCACCTAGCCCAGGCAGAGCCGATGCGGTCTCGCTGAACGTCAGTCCGAACGCGTTCATGATCTCCACGCTCGCGTCAGCCGGATCGTTCATCACCTTGATCTGATCCGGAGTGCCGAGCGAGAGGGTGTAGTCGTGGCCCACGATCTGGGCATACTTCGCCGCCGCGTCGGTCAGTTGCCGGTCGACATCGGCGATTAGCGCGGACGCCTCCTCGGACTTGCCGAGCGCTTCGGCGATGCTGGTCGTTTGATCGCGCCAGCCGAGCTGGAGATAGTTCGACTCGCCGGGCCCGAGTACAGGTGCGATACCTGAGAGCTGGTCGTAGTACTTGCCGAGCTGTGTATAGGTGTTGGCGATGATCAGGTCCGGTTGCAGCGCCGCTATCCGCTCCACGTTGAGGTCCGCTCCGTTGGCGCCTGTCGTCGTCGTGTCGAGAATTTGCGGCGTCTCCTCGAGCACGGGCGCCAGCCACGGTGCGACGCCGTCGGGAGTGGCGAAGAACTTCGCGATCGCCACCGGGGTGACCCCGAGGGCGAGCGTCACGTCGGTTTCCAGCAGGCCGAGCGTCACGACTCGCTCGGGAGCCTTGTCGAGTTCGATTGTGCCGTAGGCGTGTTCGATGACGATCGATGATGTGACATCGCCGCTCTCGACGTCAGCGGTAGTGGAGCTGCATGCGGTGAGCGTGAGTGCGGCGATGGCGAGCGCGGCGAATCCCGTTGCCCTTCGATGAATGTGGTGCATAGGTGTGATCCTTCACGAAGTCAGTTATAGTAAGGGCAACCTTACGGCATTAAATAAGGAAGATTGCATAATGGACGAAAAACAGGGCCCTCTGTACGGCGGCCGCCACCGTCGAGTGTTGGATCATCCCGATCACCGCGACGGCGTCAATCACGGCACGATGACACTGATCCGCATCAGCGACCTCGCCCCGTCCGTCGTCCGGCTTACCGCAACGGTCGACCATGAAGGCGATCGTGACCGCTGGCGCGTCACCAATCCTGCGATCCGTCTGGAATTGCCGGACGTCACCTCGACGGATACCGTCTCGCGCGTATACACCGTGCGCTCGTGCCACATCGACGACGAAATCGTGATCGAGGTGGATGTCGTCCGGCATGCAGGAAGCAGTCCGGTGATGCAATGGCTTGAACACGCGACAGTGGGAACGAGTGTGCGGATCCTCGGCCCTCGCCCGCACTTCTGTCCTCCGTTCGTCGACGGTGTGCCGGTGGGGATGTTCGCCGACGAGACCGCGATCCCGGCACTCGCGACCATCTTGCGGGACTGGCCCGATGGCCACCCCGGCGAAGCCTGGGTGCAGACACCCGACGAGGCTGTCGTCAGCGACCTCCCTCAGCGCGAGAGCGTCACCGTGCACTGGATCCGTCGTCCGGCCGCCGTGGAAGCAGGTACGACCGGAAGCCTCGTTGCCGCAGCACTGGAGTTCAGCGACGCCCACCCTGCAGAGGTGACCGTCTGGGCGTGCGGCGAGCATGATGAAATGCGTCGCATCCGTAATCACTTCCGGCGCGAACGCGCGATGACGCGCGCTGAGGTCGAGGTGTTCGGCTATTGGCGTCGACATCTGACGAGTTCCGAGATCGACGAAGCGCGGTTGAGGCGTTACGAGCGCGAACTAGAGCGCAACCCGCGCATGACCGTTCTCGATGATTTCGACGTCGAAGACTGAGCCTGCCTGGCTGTACAGCTGAGGCGGTGGGCGTCGTCGATCGTGGTTGCCGATGTCGATGCCCAGTTCGTTGAACGTATCGTCGATCCTGCAAATCTGGTGGTCGGTGCGGGCCCCGAGCAGGATGAATGCGTACAGGGATCGGGCGGTGTCGGCATCCTCGCGGGCTGCGACAACAACGGCATCGATCAGCGCGGCAACCTTTCCCAGGCACTGAATGTGGTGTCGGCCTGTGACGTCGGCGCAGGTACCGAAGGCGGGAAAAGGGGGCGCCACGCTGCGAATACCGGACGCGGCTGGAGAACTCCACATCATCGCCGATCTGCGGACGAACAAGGTGAGCTGCGCTACAACCGTTTCGGCACCGGACGAAGGCACCGCCGGAAAACGTGTCACCTGGATTGTGCGCCAGTTGAAAGCGTCGCCCTTCAATCTCGGCAGCAAGAGGTCGGGCACCGCCGCCGGTTTCATCAACCGCGTCACGGTATCGGCAGAAACTTTCTATTCCGAAGTTGTTCAACCGCTGCGTGAGTGGGTTCCGGCCGCATCGAAGGCGTCAGACCTTCCTCGCGACGAACAAGCCGACGACTGCGAATGACAGTCGCGTCCTGATCGGCATCCGGATCGACAGGTGCTTCACGAGTGGATCACGAACAGTTCGAATCACCCGCCACGCAGTTCACCGTTCGCGGTGAACAGCGTGGCGGGTTGCGTCGGCCACTATCTGCGCTATGCGGGGATTCATCCCGGCCCTGGATCGGACGTGGAGGAATTCCGGCTCCACATCCGGTAGATCCATCCGCCGTTCGAGCCCTTCCGGTGGGACGCACCCTTGCGCCAACAACGCAACTCCAAGGCCCGCCCTGGTTGCGTTCAGCACTCCGGCGAGATGGCCGGTGTCGCAGACGACGTCGCCGGCCAGATCGTGGTGGGCGAGGGTGAACAGGGCGCGCTGGCGGAGAATGCACGGTTCGTTGATCGAGACCAGCGGGACCGCGCCGGACGGCCTCGACCAGAAAGTGGCTGCATACCAGGCCAGCGACACTCGGCCGGCCGACTCCGCATTCGGAGTCTGCGGCGCACCGAGGAAGAGTGCGACGTCGACGGTGCCGTCGTCGATCCCCTTCCGCAGATGCGCGGCACGGTCGATCCGAAAGTAGACCGAGCACCCCGGATAGTTCTCGTGCAGGGCCTCGCGGATGCGGGGCAGGATCACGTCGGCCGCATGCTCCGGCGCTCCGATGGTGAACGCGACGGCTGCCTCGGCCGGTTCCTGGTTGATTCGAAGCTGAGTGACCGCGTCGTCGTGCGCCGCCAATATCACTCGGGCCCGGCCCAGTAGAAGCTCCCCGTCTGGGGTGAACCTACTTCCGCGCCCGTGACGTTCCACCAGTGGGCGGCCGACGGTCTTTTCCAGACGCCGCACGTGTGCGCTGATCGCAGATTGCGAAAGCTGAAGCACTTCCGCTGCGTGGCGAAAGCCACCGTAGTCGGCTATCGCGATGTAACTACGAAGCGCAACGATGTCAAGTACAACCGACATGCCGAATCCAAAGTGATGATGGTCACGAAAAAGCGTGACGGTGCCGTTCCACAGCCCGACCATTTGCCGAGGCCACAGCCTCGCAGGTTACACCGATTACGAAACGCGATCAATGTGATCACCGGGTGTTGTTGGACGTCGATTGTGTAAGACGACCAACCTGGCAAAGCCCCGACGGCGTGACGAAAGCTACCCGGGGGCCTCTCTTTGCCGTCAGACATTCCACCCCCACAGACCCCAGGTGAGAAATGCTCAATTTCCGAGAACGGTCCTCTTCTTCGAAGGAGGATTCGGCGCTCACACCCGCCCGCCGCGCGCACGTCACACGTCGATCACGTCGAATAGTGGCCGCAGTGGCGGCAATCGGTGTCGTGGCCGGGCTTACCGCGTGCAGCACGAGTGACAACACCGATACGTCGGGCACCTCGACCGCCGCATCCGACTCGGCCACACCGGTTCGCGGCGGCACACCGACCATCGGGCTGGGCGCGCCGACTCCCGGTTTCGATCCGGCGAAGCTCGCGAACGCCGGTGCCACTACCGGCACGCTGGAACAGTTCGCACTGTACGACGTGCTCGTGCGACTGGACCGGGACACCGGCAAGTACGAGATGCGGACAGCCGAATCCGTGGAGCCCAACGACGATTTCACCAAGTGGACGTTGAAGATCAAGCCGGGGATCAAGTTCTCCGACGGAACTGCGTACGACGCGAATGCCGTGAAGTTCGTTCACGACCGTGAAATCGAATCGGGTGTCAATCCCGCGAAGTCGTACATCAGCCCGTCCGGGTTCGTGAAGTCGATCAGTGTCGTGGACGACCTGACCGTCGAGTACGACTTGAATCGCTCGTGGGCGGGCTTCCCGTTCGTTCTCGGCGGAGTGAACGGAATCATCTACTCGCCGACGGCATTCGCGAAGGCAGGCAGCGCCGATGCCTTCAATCTCAACCCCGGTGACGCCGGCGCAGGCCCGTTCACGTTGAAGTCCTACACGCCGGGCGAGTCGGTGCAGTTCGTCCGCAACGACAACTACTACGGCGGTGACGTTCCGCTCGACGGCCTCACGTTCAAGAAGCTCGACGGTGCGCCGTCCACCTTCCAGGCCGTCAAGACCGGAAGCTTCGACGCCGGCTTCGTGCGTGATCCGAGCACTCTCGCCGATGCCGAGAAGGACGGGTTCGACGTCGTGAAGACGACCTCGTATCTCGGAAACATCGCGGCCATGAACGGCGGCAACGTGATCTGCAAGGGCAATCAACCCCAGAACGTCTGTGAGGGCAAGCCTGACGGTTCCACCGCCCAGATCCCCACTGCAACATCGAATCCGACGGTCCGCAAGGCAGTTGCCGCGGCGCTCGATCCGTCGATCGTGAACAACCGGGCGTTCGCCGACGCCGCAGTGCCGGCCGACGGAACGTTCGGCGGCACCAACTGGGATCCCGAGGTTGCGTTCCCCAGCCACAACCTCGACAACGCCAAGAAGCTGGTCGAGCAGGCCAAGTCGGAAGGCTGGGACGGCAAGATCCGTGTGCTGTCGCAGAACGATCCGGCCGGAACCGCTTGGGGTCAGGCTGTCAGCGCACAGCTCAAGCAGGCTGGGTTCGATGTGACCTGCGATTGCTCGGTGGATCTGACCAGCCTCATCTCCAAGGTTCTCTCCTCCCGTGACTACGACGTCGTGAACTGGGGCTTCGGCATCTCGTCCACCGACTTCACGCAGACGTTCGTCCAGTTGCAGCAGGCGATCAGCTCGTCCAACTCGATGGGCTTCGTCGACGAGCCGCTGGCACAGTCCTGGGACGATCTCGGTAAGGCGTCGACGCCCGACGAGCAGCGGGCTGCGCTGAAGACCGTCGCCGAGCGGTGGAACGACACCATGCCTGCCGTGCCGCTGGTCCAGCTTCCGACAGGTCTGATCGTGTCGGGCAAGCTGCACGGTCTGGAGTTGGCCGGTATCAATTCGATCCTGTTCGACAAGGCCTGGCTGTCCTAGATGGCGATGCAGTCCTCAACCCTCGGTGAGCCCGTGGCCGCAAGCAGCGCAGAACCGCTGCTGGCCGTCCGCGGGCTCACCGTGCGGTTCCCACAACCGCACGGGCAGGCCGCGCTGGTCGTCGACGGTGTAGACCTCTCGGTGCGCCCCGGCGAAACCTTGGGCATCGTCGGCGAATCCGGTTCCGGCAAGTCACTTCTCGTGCGCTCACTGATGGGGCTTCTTCCGGCCGCCGCCGAGGTCGAGGGTGAAGCGAGGTTCGACGGCGTCGATCTCCTTCGGATGCCGGCTCGTCGACGTCAGTCGATCAATGGCCGCGAGCTGGCGATGATCCTACAGAATCCGATGACCTCGCTCAATCCGGTGCGTCGGATCGGTGCACAGCTGACAGACCCCTTGCGGGTACATTTGGGACTGTCTCGGCAAGATGCCACTCGTCGGGCGGTCGAATTACTGGACCTGGTCCGGATTCCGGAGGCTGCGCGGCGAATCCGGCAGTACCCCCATGAGCTTTCGGGTGGCATGCGGCAACGGGTCACCATCGCGATCGCCCTGGCATGCTCCCCCAAGCTGATCATCGCCGATGAACCCACCACAGCACTCGACGTCACGGTGCAACGGCAGATCCTCGATCTACTCGGCAGCATTCAACGCGATCTGGGGATGGCGATGATCCTGATCACCCACGATCTCGGTGTGGTGGCCGATCGTGCCGATCGGATTGCGGTCATGTACGCAGGCCGCCTGGTCGAACGTGGTCCGGCCGCAGCCATTCTGAGCAGTGCGCGACACCGGTACACCGATGCGCTGCTGGCTGCGATTCCCTCGATGGATCAGCCGCTGCACACCAGGCTCCGAAGCATCGACGGCGCCATCCCGGACCCGACGCGGTTACCGGCCGGCTGCCGGTTCGCCCCGCGATGCACATTCGCCGTCGACAAATGCCACACCGAAGTACCGCAATTCTCCGGTACCGCAAATCATTCTGCTGCATGTTTTGTTCCGTCCGGAGGTCTCTGACATGGCTGGTTCAGGAACCGCGCATCTACGGGACGGCGCCACAGCCGTGCTGCGCGCCGAACACCTCGTCGCGGAGTTTCCGGTCCGCCGCAGGCAAGTCGTCCATGCGGTGTCCGACGTCTCGTTCGACGTACTCGAAGGTGAGACGGTGGGTCTGGTCGGCGAGTCCGGCTGCGGTAAGTCCTCGACCGGGCGGGCGATACTTCAGATCCCCTCCCCGACATCGGGTTCCGTGAAGCTCGACGGTACCGAACTGACGACGTTGAACGCCAAGGACCTTCGTGGGATCAGACCTCGGATGCAGATGATCTTCCAGGACGCGATGTCCTCGCTGAATCCCCGGTTGACGGTGCGCCAGATCGTCGCCGAAGGCCTCGACATCCAAGGGACGCTGGATGTCGCTGCCTCGGCCGAGACGGTGGACCGGATGTTGTCGGCAGTCGGCTTGAATCCGGAGATCTTCGGAGAGCGCACGCCGCGCCGGCTTTCGGGTGGTCAGGCACAACGGGTGTGTATTGCCCGGGCACTGGTACTCGGCCCCAGACTCATCGTCTGTGACGAACCGGTTGCCGCACTCGACGTCTCCGTCCAGGCCCAGATCGTCAACCTTCTCGAGGACATGAAGGACACGTTTGCGCTGAGCATGGTGTTCATCGCGCACGATCTTGCGGTGGTCCGCAGTGTGTCCGACCGGATGATCGTCATGTATCTGGGGAAGATCTGCGAGGTAGGCCCGTCGGACGAGATCTGCGCGAATCCCGCCCATCCGTACACCAAGCTCCTGCTCTCGGCCGTACCCGGAGCGGGAGCAGCCGATCTACCGGCCGAGACGGACGGTGAACTACCCTCGCCACTGAATCCGCCGTCCGGTTGCAGATTCCGGACTCGCTGCCCACTGGCGGACGACCGCTGCGCCGCCGAAGAACCCACCATCCGTGAACTGACCGCTGGGCAGTACGTAGCATGCCATCATGCCGGGGGATCGTCCGCAGCAGTGGGAGTACGGTAATGTCCACGGCTCTGCGGATCAAACTGATCGCGACGGCACCGATCCTGCTGCTCGTCACCTTCGGTGCCTTCATCATGGTCAACCTCGCTCCCGGTGACCCGACGGTGAACATTCTGGGTGACAACGCTTCTCCCGACGACTACATCGCGATGCGTCAGGAGTTGGGGCTCGACGACCCCCTCTTCGCCCGATACCTCTCCTGGCTGGGCAACGTATTCCAGGGAAACTTCGGCACGACGCTCGTTCCACCACAGCAGGAGGTGGCAACCGTTCTGGCGCGGGCAATTCCGGTGAACCTGGAACTGGCCGTGCTCACTCTGCTCATGGCTCTCGCCATTGCGATTCCGGTCGGAATGTGGTCGGCGTACCGGCCGGGCAGCCGGTTCGACCGCGCGGTGTCGACCACCTCGTTCGCGCTGTTGTCGATCCCCAACTTCCTGTTGGCGGTACTGCTGGTGCTGCTGTTGGCGGTGAACTGGCAGGTCTTTCCGATCGGTGGTTGGGCCAGACCCACGGAGGAAGGGTGGGGCGCAAATCTGTACCACGCGTTCCTGCCCGCTCTGGCCCTGGCGATCGAGGAGTCGCTGGTGTTCGCCCGCCTGTTGCGCAGCGACATGCACACCACCTTGCAGGAGGACTTCATCGTCGCCTCGCGAGCAAAGGGCATGCCCACCTGGCACGTCCTCGTTCGGGAAGCACTGCGACCCTCGTCGTTCTCCGTGTTGACCTTGACCGGTATCAGCGTCGGCCGGATCATCGGCGGTACCTTCGTCATCGAGCAGGTTTTCGCGCTCCCCGGCCTGGGTCAGGCGATCGTGAACGGCGCTCTCACACACGACTATCGAATAGTGCAGGGCGGTGTCGTGGTCGTCGCCGTGGTCTATCTCGTGATCAGCATCGTCGTCGATGCCCTGTACGGCTATCTCGATCCGAGGACTCGCCATGCCTGAGGTTTCAACGCTCCGCCTTCCGAACCTGAAACGGATTCCGCCACTGAGCCGTCCGTTGACTCTCGGTCTGGCAGGCGGTTCATTCGCCCTCGGCCTGGCTTTGATCGCTGCCGGGCTCTGGCTGGACTTGTCCGGACTGCTCAGCACTCTGGCGGTCCTGATCGGTCTTCTGGTGATCCATCGCGGAATCGTCCGGGCCGGAACCGCACTGTGGGGGCCGGGGTTCGACGCCGGGTTCTGGTTGTCGGCGGCCTGGCTCGTGCTTCTGACGGCGGCGGCGATCTTCGCCGACGTGCTGCCACTCGGCAACGCCTCCGATACCGTGGCCAGTCTCACCGAGGCCGGAAATCAACCGCCGGATCTGTTCTCGGCTCACCCGTTGGGTACCAACAATCTCGGCCTCGATCTGCTGGCGCGCTCGATCTACGCGGCTCGGGTCAGCTTGGCCACCGCCGCGTTTGCCGTGGTGGTGGCGCTGGTGGTCGGCGGCACCCTCGGGTTGGTATCCGGCTACACGAGGGGCAAATTCGACGCCGTCGTCGGCGTGCTCGTCGACGCCGCACTGGCCTTTCCGGCCTTGTTGTTCCTGGTGGCGATCGCCTCGGTGATCGGACCGCCGCCCTCGGTTCCGGCTGCCGTTCTCTGGGAGGGCGGAGCGCTCGCTGTGGTCATCACCCCGATGATGGTCCGGCTCGCGCGGGCGAACACCATCCGTTTCGCCGGACGTGACTTCGTCACTGCCAGCCGCACTCTCGGCGCAACCAATACCCGCATCCTGGTCCGGACGTTGGCGCCGAACGTGATCATGCCGTTGCTGGCGTACGCGTTCGTGATGATTGCTGTGGTCATCGTCGCGGAAGGTTCCCTGGCCTTCCTCGGTCTCGGCTTACAGCAACCAACTCCGACCTGGGGAAACATGATCGCCGAAGGTTCGCTGACCGTACTGCAGAAATACCCGTTCATCCCTCTCGTCCCCGGTGCCTTCATGTTCCTGACCATCTTCAGCTTCAACCGGATCGGTGAACGTGTTCGCGGTACCGACGAGACCCCGACTGCACGAGAAAGCCGGACACACTGATGTCGACAGCGCCATTGACCATCGCCAACCAACTAGGACCCGGGATCGGGGATCGACTGCGCTCGGCGCTCCCCGATCTGAACGTGGTCGACCAGGGCTGGAACGAGGGTGCGCCACTTCCGCCGGAGGCCACGGTGTTGTTCGCCGCGCCCAAGATTCCCACCGCGGACGACGGCACAGTGGACACCGAGTGGGCGGCGGGACTGGACTGGATTCACGTCGCATCGGCGGGTATCGACGGTATTCCCCCGGCGCTGCTGACCGGTCGTATCGCCACCTGTGGACGCGGTATCCAGGCCGCACCCATGGCGGACTGGGTTCTCGCCGTCATGTTGGCCCGCCGACGAGGAATCCCGAAGGTGTGGGTACACGAACCGACCACCGATGTCGCACCGTTGATCGAGGGCCTCGGCGCGGTCGAGGGAACCACATTGGGACTGATCGGGTTCGGTGAGATCGGACGTGCGGTAGCCAAGCGCGCCTTGGCATTCGGATACCACGTGCTCACCACTCGGCGATCATCCGCACCCAGTGCCGTCGACGGAGTCACTGTAGCTCCGTTGGAGTACGTGCTGTCGCAGTCGGACGTGTTGGTGGTGGCCGCGCCGGCCACACTTCACACGCGTGGCCTTCTCGACGCGGAGGCATTGGCCCTCGCCAAACCCGGGGTACACCTGATCAACGTCGCTCGAGGCGAATTGATCGACCACACAGCGCTGTTGGCGGCACTCGAGTCCGGCGTAGTCGGACACGCCACCCTCGACGCCACCGAACCGGAGCCACTGCCTGCCGGTCATCCGTTCTATTCACATCCCAGGGTAGACGTCAGCCCCCATGTCTCGTGGGCTGATCCGCGCACGATCCCCGGCACCGTGGACCGCTTCGTCGAGAACGTCCGCAGATATCTGCGGTCCGAACCACTTCTCGGTGTGGTCGACCCGGCCGAGGGCTACTGACACCGTCCACCGCACCATCGGAGAAAGCAGGAACACATCATGGCCACGTTCGTCGCCATCGGTCATCACGGCCCGCTCACCGAGGCCGAAGCGCTCGACATCGCACAGCGGCAGGTTCCCTGGTTCGAAGCCAGACTCGCCGACGGGTCGATCCGTCAGATCTATGCACTGGTCGGAGGTGGACGTCTGGTGATCGGTGAGGCCGATTCGGCGACAGAGTTCGAGGCTCTGCTCGCGTCGGGTCCTGATGCACCGACGCGTGCATGGTCACGCATCGCCGAACTGCGCGACGGCCTCGAGATCGCACGCGAGTACGTCCTGGCTTCCCGGGAAGCCAGGACGGAGCCCGGCGATGAGTAGCGCAGACGTGTTGACGGTCAAGGGGTTCGGATTCAATCCGAAAAACCCGTTCATATCCGAGGAGTACTACTTCTACCATTTCCAGGAGATTCACGGGCCGGTCGCACTGGAAATGGATCAGATTCGCCGATACATCCAGTTGCACGGCACCTCGCAGCGGCTCGCGCCGTTCTCGCAGTCTATTTATCTGGCGCATGCGGAATGCTGGTTCGAGAGCGTGGATTCACATCAGTCGTGCAAGGATGATCCGAACCGGCTGCTCTCCGGTCGCGACGGACTCACCTTGCATGACAAGACCCCCGGTCGGCAGGTCGAGCTGTCCACGATCGAGTCGGTGAAGTTCGGACACGACGTGGAGCCCGGCACCGAAGGGTTGACCAAAGGTGTTCTGTTGGTACGCAAGCACCACACGGCGGGCACGGCGGAGTTCCAGTCCTGGTGGCACAACACTCTTCCAGCTCTGGTGCGCTCGACAATTCCCGGACTGGTGCGTCACGTCCAGAGCGTTGCCGATACCGACCGGTACCTCGACTGCAATCCGGTCTTCGACGGGGTTCTGGAGCTGTGGTGGGACGATCCGGCGCTTCTCGACACCGGGGTGGACCTGACTGATTTCGCCGCACATCTCAAAGGCAGCCCGATCAGCTTCCAGGACACTGTGTCCCACGTCGGCAAGGAAATACGTATCCGCTGGCCCGGCCACCCGGAGCAGCGCCGCAGCCCGGAACGGGACCGCATCAGCGGCCTCGACATCGTGCGGATGCCGAACTGGCTGCTCGAGCAGTTCGGGCCTCGGTAGAGACAGGAGACGGAAAATGTCAGATACAGAGAAGGCTTCGCCGGGATCGCCGAAGCGCCGAATGGTCTTGATCCAGACGCTGGGCTTCGGGGACGGATTTTGGTCGGTCGGTACCGACGCCGCCGGTGGGCCGATGGCTTATCCGAGCGTCCTTCACACCGTGAAGCGTTGCGAGGAAGGGAAATACGACGCTGTTTTTCAGGGTGACACCGTCCAGACCACCCCGGCCGCGCTACGGTTTCCGCTGTACCGCTCCTCACCCTTCGAGCCGATCACGCTCATGGCGTATCTGGCTGCCCACACCGAGAACATCGGAATCATCGCCACGGCGTCGACCACCTACTCCGAACCCTACAATCTGGCCCGCCAATTCGCGTCGATGGACCTTCTCTCCGGCGGTCGGGCCGGGTGGAACGTCGTGACCTCGGGTACGGGTGAGGACTACCGAAATTTCGGACTCGACGAGCTGCCGTCGCACGGTGACCGCTATCGGCGAGCCACCGAATTCGTCCAGGTCACCCGTGCACTGTGGCGCAGCTGGGACCGAGATGCGGCAAGTGTGCGCCCGGACCGGAGCGTCGACGTCGATCCCGACAAGATCCACAAGATCAACCACGTAGGTGAGTATTTCCGGGTACAGGGCCCACTCAACGTGCCGCAACCGGCGCAGGTCGATCCGCTGATCGTCCAGGCCGGTGCTTCCCCGGAGGGGATAGATCTGGCGGCGTCCATCGCGGACATCGTCTTCTCCCTGCAACCGACTCCGCAGCAGGGCCGCGACTACGTGGAGCAGATACACTCTCGTTCCCGCGAACTCCGGCCCGAGGTGAGCCCGCCGATCGTGGTGGCGGGAATCCGCTGCTTCGTCGGCACCACCGCGGCGGAAGCGATCGAGAAGCGTCGGAAATTCCTGGCGGGCATCGATTTCGAGGCAAACCGCTCCCGCGTGGAACTGTTCCTGGGGATCTCGCTCTCGGATCTTCCCCTCGACGAGCCGGTTCCGCTCGACAGGTTGCCCGACACGTCGGATTTCCAACGGCACCAAGGCTTCTACCGACGCTACTGGGAGTACGCCGTCGTCGAACGCGCCACAGTGCGCGATCTGGTGCAGTTGGACTTGCACTGGGTGGTCGTCGGTGACCCGCAGACGGTGGCGCGCGAGATGGCGGGCAGGTTCGACGCCGGAATCTGCGACGGATACAACTTCCAGGCCGCGGACGTGGAATCGTTCGAGCTGATGATCGACCTGGTGGTTCCCATTCTGCAAGAGCAGGGGTACGTCCAGACCGAGTACGCATCGCCGCACCTGCGTACCAGCCTCGGCCGCGTCCTTGAATCCTGACTCCACCCGTACCGAACGAGAAGAAAAGGCCGACCGATGACCGTCACCCACTCGAATCGCACCACCGTCCTCGTCACTGCCGATGCCCTGGCCGCCGAATTGTCCTCGGCGACACCACCGGTACTACTGGACGTCAGATGGGCGCTGGGCGTGACCGACAATCATGCCCCCTATCTGGCCGGGCATATTCCCGGAGCGCGATTCGTGAACTTGGACGCCGAGCTCGCCGCTGCCCCGTCGCCTGCGCTCGGCAGGCACCCACTTCCGGACGTGGCGGACCTGCAGAAGTCCGCGCGGGCCTGGGGAATCGAGGACGACTCGCAGGTGGTGATCTATGACGACAGTTCCGGTTTGTCTGCCGCGCGCGCCTGGTGGCTGCTCCGGTGGGGCGGCCTCACAGCCGTGCGCGTGTTGGACGGCGGCCTGAGTGCCTGGAAAGCACGCGGCGGTGAGGTGCGGACCGGCGAGCCGGCGCCGAACAGCCCGGGTGCAGTGCGCCTCGATGGTGGGCACCTCCCAGTCGTCGACGCGGACGGCGCAGCGGCACTGGCCTCTACCGGCGTACTTCTCGACGCCAGAGCGGCCGAGCGCTATCGCGGAGAAGTGGAGCCGGTCGATCCGCGGGCCGGGCATATTCCGGGTGCGATCAGCGCGCCCACATCCGAGAATCTCACCGACGGATATTTCCTCGACGAGGTGGCGCTGGCGGAGCGCTTTGCCAGGCTAGGAGTGTCGGGCGACAAGACTGTGGCCGTGTACTGCGGGTCCGGGGTGACGGCCGCTCATCTGGCACTGGCTCTTGCGGCCATCGGCGTGTCCGCAACTCTGTTTCCCGGTTCGTGGAGTCAGTGGTCGAACGATCCTGCGCGTCCGGTCGCCGTCGGCAGCGACAATGGCGAGGAAATGCGATGACCACGTCGTTCGTTCCGGTGTTGCCCGATGGCGATTGGATCGATTCACCCGAGGTGGTCGACGCGTATCGCTGGGATCGGTCGGGGTGGCGGCCGGCCGGCCGGCCGCACGGGCTCGTCGTCGCACGCACCGTTGCCGATGTGCAGGAGCTGCTACGGCAGGCATCCGATGCCGGGGTTCCGGTGGTCCCGCGCGGAGCCGGAAGTGGGCTGGCGGGCGGTGCATCCGCCACCGACGGAAGCATCATTCTCGAGCTGAGCCGGATGAACCGAATCCTCGAGATCGCTCCGGCGGATCGTCTGGCCGTGGTCGAACCCGGTGTCGTCACCGCAGATCTGGACCGAGCCGCCGGGGCTGTCGGCTTGCGCTATGCCCCGGACCCGGCCAGTGTCGCAATCTCGACGATCGGTGGCAATATCGCCACCAATGCCGGCGGGTTGCGGTGCGCCAAGTACGGGGCCACCCGCGAATCGGTACTCGGACTGGATGTGGTGCTCGCCGACGGAGCGCTGATCCACACCGGCCGACGTACCGTCAAAGGCGTTGCCGGTTACGACCTGACGTCTCTGTTCGTCGGCTCGGAGGGGACCCTCGGCGTCGTCGTCGGCGCCACGGTGAAACTTCGACCGCTACCGAGCACCGTGGTCACGCTCGGCGCATCGTTCGAATCCATCGACACGGCAGCGGCCGCAGCGGCCGCGATCGGCACACTGGACGTGGAGCCGGCGATGGCGGAACTACTGGATTCGGCCACCCTGGCCGCTGTCGCAGACCATCTGGGGCGACGCGTCGAGGGCGGGGCCTACCTTCTGCTCCAGACCGACGGGCCCGCTGCGCATCTCGAGGCCGAGGCGGTGGCTGCAGTGCTGCGGAAAAGTGCGATCTCCGTGGAAATTGCCACCGACGACGCGCGCGCGGAACAACTCGTCGAACTACGCCGCAGTGCATTACCTGCCCTGGAACGTCTCGGCCGGGTGTTCATCGAGGACGTGTCCGTGCCTCGGTCCCGACTCGCGGAGATGATCCGTACCGTCGCCGACATCGCCGCGAGAACCGACACCGCGATCTACACGTTCGCGCATGCTGCGGACGGCACGGTGCATCCACTCGTGGTCACCCCGTTCGCAGACGAAGGTGACGAACGGGCACTGACTGCGGCCGGTGAGATCTTCGCAGCAGCGTTACGCCTCGGTGGGACCGTGACCGGCGAGCACGGTGTCGGCGCGCTCAAGCGTCGTTGGCTGGAAGAGGAAGTGGGCCCCGGCGTCACCGCGCTGCACCACACCATCAGTCACGCCCTCGATCCGAAAGGGATCCTGAACCCAGGCAAAGCCATCTGATTACACCGCCCCGTGCACGTCATACGCCGAAACGTAGCTCCCCACACGCACACCAATATGGACTATTGTCGCAAAAGCCATTTTTATCGTGTTTACCTTTCAGGAGCCTTTCCGATCATGTTCTCGGTGCGACGATCAGCTTGTTCCGCCATTGCCTCACTGTCCTTGGTCGGAGCCACTGCACTACTCGGCATCCCTGCCTCGGCATCCGCCGACACGGTCGACTGCGGATCGGTGTCCACCGGGTCGCCGGCCGGGCCGGCTTTCGGATCACCAGCCGGGCCGGCTTTCGGGTCACTGTCCAGACCGGATCTCGGATCGCAGTCCGCGAAGACCGAGAACTCGCCGTACCTGTGCGCCGAGACCGGCGATATCGTCGACGTCCGCATCGGGGACGTACGAGCAACTCAGCCGTCCGTCGGCTACGACCAGGTGTACTACAAACTCGGGCGCTATTCGCTCGGGAAAGACTCGATCAACAAGAAGTTCGACGACTGGTGCGAAGCCAACGGTCAGGGCGAGGCCAAGAGCGCAAGCGCCACCGCGACGCTGACAGATCCGTCGACCTTCACCTGCAAGATCGCTGTCGGCAAGGAAACCGCGTCGAGCAAGGCCGAGATGAAAACCGTGGTGGTCGGCCCGCGAGGCGCCCTGTATCTGACTGACGGTCATCACACCCTGACTTCCTTCTACGAAACATCCGGCGGTGGAGCGAATGTTCCGCTGCGACTTCGGGTTGTCGGAAATCTCAGCTCGCTGAGCGAGAGCCGGTTCTGGACCGAAATGGCGGCGAACAAGTGGGTGTGGACACGCGACGCCGAGAACAACCCGGTCATTCCTCAGACTCTTCCGAAGAATCTCGCTCTGGCGGGCTTCCAGGACGACAAATACCGGAGCCTGGCGTACTTCTCGCGCGATATCGGATTCTCTTCCACCGGAATTGCGTTTCAGGAGTTTTACTGGGGCGCCTGGATTCGCGATTCTTCCTCGGTGGACCTGCATTCGTGGAACACCGGCGATTTCGCGAGTTATCTCGATACTGTCAAGGCCGTGACCAAAGCTCAGACACTCCTGCCGGGATCGGCCGTGGTGAACGGTAATTCAACGGCCAAGGACCTGGGAGTGCTCTCTTCGTGGAACGACGGCAAATCGGAGTCGAAGGGCGAATTCGCGAAGCTCTCGACGCCGTACTCCGACAGCAAGCCGGGCAAGCTCGCCTATGCCTTGGCGTACAAGGCGACTCTCTGATCTGAGGATCTCGACCCCAGTACGAGCAGACGGCACCGGATGTGTGAGGCATCCGGTGCCGTCTTCGTACACGAGCGTCACCGCCGAGGTCCTGCCGCGGGCGACGACGAATCCACGTTGATCTCCCTCGCCCACTCGCTGGTCTGGATCGGTGACTCATAGTGCAAGATCGAACGATGAGGGAGATCGTCATCGCGCGCGCGACCGTCGACGACGCAGCGGAAATACTTGTTCTGCAACGCTGCTGCTGGGTAACGGAAGCCGTGGTCAACGGCAGTACGGATATTCCGCCGCTTCACGAAGACCTGCCAACCGTGCGAGCCTGGGTTCAGGCGTCGACGGTCTGGACCGCTCGACTCGACCACCGCCTCGTCGGAGCCGTCCGTGGTACTTCGGACGACGCCACCTGGCAGATAGGCCGCCTCATGGTCGCGCCCGACCTGGCGGGCAACGGACTCGGTCGACGTCTTCTGGAACATGTCGAACAGCAGGCACCGGCTCACATCACTCGTTTCGCCCTGTTCACCGGTAGCAGGAGCGCGCGCAACATCCGTCGATACCTACGCGCCGGATACGATCCATTACCCAAGACCGACAACGATATTCCCGGGGTTGTGTATCTGGCGAAGGATCGCTCGCACTAGCCCGGTGGCCGCACCACGATCACTCGACCCTGTTCGGTGCATCCACCTCCCACCGAACGTGCGTGACGAGCGGTTCCAGACTCAACCTGCTGACGGCGGATTCGAGCAGTCCGTCGTCACGTTCGGCGGCCACCAGTTCCGCGACCACCCGCACTCGATCGCTGTCCGGGATGTCGAACGACTGGACCGATCGCAGCTGGAACTCCGGCCGTGAAATCGACTGCACCGTCAAACCCCTGATATGCGCCTCGGCGTCAGCTCGGCACGTGACCTCGAAGGTGTAGTCGGCCGGCGGCACTTCCCGGCCGACTCGCACGGGCTGATGATCCATCATCCGCCCCAACGGACGCAGCAACGTGTTGGCCGACATGATGGCTGCGGTACCTGCCACCGCTACCCAGTACATGCCGCCGCCCACCAGGGCGCCGACCGCAGCGGTGGCCCACAGCGTGGCTGCAGTGTTCAGGCCGGTGACGGTGGCACCCTGCTTCATGATGACTCCGGCACCGAGAAAACCGATCCCGGAGACGATCTGCGCCGCAACACGTGTCGGATCGGCATCCGGCCCGTCGAACCCGTACGCACCCATGATGACGAAGAGCGTGGCACCCAGACTCACCAGTGCGTTGGTCCGCAGGCCTGCCATCCTCGAGCGCCATTGCCTTTCGATACCGACGCCGGCGCCGAGCAGCAGCCCGAGTGCTATCCGTACGAGGATGACGTGGATCTCCACAGTGAACTCCTACAGCCAGGTCGCGAAGCGACGGATGAACATGCCCTTGGCTGCCTGGGTGACGATGCAGTAGGCAGCGAGGGTGAGGATCAGCCACGGGAAGTACGTCCACGGCAGTGACACGAGCCCGAGCGAATGGCCCAGGTCCGTGAACGGAAACACCAGTGCGAACACGCACGCAGCCCCGGTGCTCAGGAGTACCGGCAGTGACGCCCGCGACTCGAGGAACGGGATCTTGCGGGTACGGATCATGTGGACGATCAGGGTTTGGGAGAGCAACGACTCGATGAACCACCCGGATTGGAACAGTGCTGCATGCTCCGGGGTGTTCGCTGCGAAGACGAACCACATCAGAGCGAAGGTCGTCATGTCGAAGATCGAGCTGATCGGTCCGATGAACACCATGAACCGGCGAAGGCTCTGTGTTTCCCACTTGCGCGGCTTCGACAAGAACTCCTTGTCGACACGATCCCAGGGGATCGTCAGCATCGACAGATCGTAGATCAGATTCTGCAGCAACAGAACTACCGGAATCATCGGGATGAACGGCAGCAGCGCACTGGCGACCAGGACCGAGAACACGTTGCCGAAGTTCGACGACGCGGTCATCTTGACGTACTTCCGGATGTTGCCGAAAGTGCGACGGCCCTCGATGACACCCTGTTCGAGAACTCCGAGATCCTTCTCCAACAAGATGATGTCGGCCGATTCGCGGGCGATGTCCGCTGCCGTGTCCACTGAGATTCCGACGTCCGCGGCGCGCAGTGCCGGTGCGTCGTTGACCCCGTCGCCGAGGAACCCGACAGTGTGGCCGACGCGTCGCAACGATTCCACGATCCGCGCCTTCTGCATCGGATCGGCCTTCGCGAATACCGTCGTCCGCTCCACCAGTTCGTCGAGCGCGTCGTCGTCGAGTGTTTCCACCTCGGCACCGGAGACGACGGTTCCGACATCGATACCGACTTTGCCGCAGACGGTTTCGGCTACCAGTTCGTTGTCACCGGTCACCACCTTGACTGCAACACCGTGCGCGGACAGCACATCGATTGCTCCGGCGGCCGAGTCCTTCGGCGGGTCGAGGAACGCAAGGAGACCGACCAGCGTCATACCGGTCTCGTCGGCAGTGGAGTAGTCGCGGCGCTGATCCTCGGTGACCGTGCGAGTCGACACCGCCAACACGCGCTTACCCTGGCCGTTCAGTTCGGCCACCAGCCGATCGACTCCGGCCACAATCGCGGGAGTCAACTCGCGCACCGCACCGTCGAGCTCGACGGAGCTGCACACCGAAAGTAGTTCTTCTACTGCACCTTTCGTCACGACCAGATCCGCATCGCCCTCGGTGATCACCACCGACATGCGGCGCCGCTTGAAGTCGAACGGAATCTCGTCCACCAGTACGTGCCGACGGGTCAGGTCCTCCACCAGTTCAGGTCCGGCAGCATCGATGACGGCGTCGTCGATCAGGCTTCGCAGCCCGGTCTGGTTGACGGAGTTGATCGCGGCAAGCCGCAGCACACCGTCGGAGCGCCGTCCCGCCGTGTCGAGGTGCTCACCGAGAACGATACGGTCCTCGGTGAGCGTCCCGGTCTTGTCGGTACACAGCACATCCATGGCCCCGAAATTCTGAATGGCGTTGATCTGCTTGACGATCACTTTCCTACGCGACATGTGCAATGCACCCTTGGCAAGATTTGCCGTCACGATCAACGGCAGCATCTCCGGTGTCAGCCCCACCGCGGTGGCAACGCCGAACAGCAAGGCCGAGCTCCAGTCCTTGGTCAGTCCGTTGATGACGAACACCGCGGGCACCATGATCATCATGAACTTGATCAACAGGTAGCTGACGTTCCTGACCCCGACGTCGAAGCTGGTCTCCGGCCGCTTCGACGCCAACTGTGCCGTCATCGCACCGAAGTAGGTGCTCTTTCCGGTGTGCAGCACCACAGCCGTTCCGGAACCCGACACCACCGAAGTACCCATGAGGCCGATGTTGTCGGCTTCGAGGAGTCGGTCGGTATCGAGCGCGGACGACGGTTCGGACACCTTCTCCGCCGGCATCGATTCGCCACTGAGCATCGACTGGTTGATCTGCAGGTCTTTGGCCCGGATGATCCGGACGTCTGCCGGAATCATGTCTCCCGCCGCCAGTTGCACGACGTCTCCGGGTAGGAGTTGTTCGATCGGAATCTCGACGGTGACCACCGTATCGTTGATCTTTTCGGGTGACCGCGACGGTGGTGGTCACCATTGCCTTCAAGGCCTCGGCGGCACGGCTCGAGCGGTATTCCTGCCAGAACCGGAGTGTGACGCTGACGGCGATCATGACGCTCAGCGTGATGACACCGGTGTAGTCGGGGCCGTCGACTGGGTCTGCCCAGACGATGTCGGTCATCACCATGATCATGGCGAGGAACACCAAAATCAAGATGAACGGATTCTTGAATGCTTCCGCGAACTGCACGATCGCCGGGGCCGGGCGATCGTGGCGGACGTCGTTGGGACCGAATTGCGTACGCAGGTCGTCGATCTGATCGCAGCGCAGTCCGTTGGCGGTTGTGGTGAGATCCGCCAGAACGGTCCGCGTGTCGGCAGTTGCGTAGTCGACCAATTCCTGAGCCCTTTGCTTCGCCAGGATCGCGGAATTCGTCTGTTGTGGAGCCCTTTTGATGTTGCGTGACCGTAGGGCGAGAACTGAAAATGACATGGCAGGTCCCCTCGGCAGCCCGGACGAACGCCGGTGCGCGACATCGTCAGGGCAGCAGAATGTGCTGAGCGAGAGCAGAAGTCGTCAGCGGACGCGGCGGTGCCGCGTGGATGGGTCCGAGGATGCGAAGCGGCAGGTAACCGAAGAAGGACAGCGGTCAGCGACCGAGGTGAGCACCGTCGGCAGGAAAAAGATGGCGAGTCGGATATCGACTGGGCGGGTCGTCCACGGTGGTCACCTCCTGACAGATCGGGCATCGGCAGATGCCTCATGGCGTGCACGCAGCACGAAGTCAGGATGAAACGAATATCGACGCACTCTCGCCGCCACCGGAAAATCCAGCTCGACCTGCGAAAACACCTCCACGTCCGAGTTTTGGCACTGCACGACGTGTCCCGGTCTCAACCAGGAAGCCACTTCGGATCACCCCTTAAGCCGGGGAGATCTGTCCTAACCTTGGGCGTCTCTCGACGTCGTGAGATCAGTGGCCTGTGTTCGTGCAGAAGCCTCACCTAACGAGGTACTGCCCCAAGAGAGTAGTTCTCAAATACGTTGACTGTCAATCGAGACGGCTCCACATCGCAGGTTCGCCGGCGCTAGGCGAGAGCGTTTCTACGTCGGCAGTCCGGAGCGGGCAAACGCGCCGGCGAAGAGGGCGGTGACGGCTGCGCCGATCACTTCACGATCAACTTCTTCCGGATCGACGGAATGCTCGAGCACAAGCCCGGACATCAGGGCCATCAACGAAATAACGGTTGTCCGCACGTCCAGGGAATCGGCGACTCCCCAGTCCCGCGCACGTTCGTAGAGAAGATCGGTCAACTGACTTCTCAAGTGACGTCGCTCACGCAGATATGCCTGCGCGACGCTCGGGTCACGCCCGGCCATGACGCCGAACTCCAGCACGAACAGCGACCACCCCGGATCGTCGACCACCCAACTTGCAATCGACTCGGCACCCTGGCCGGCGGCATCGGTCAGATTCATTCCGGCGATCTCGGCAAGTATCCGGCCGGCCATCTCCAGGGAGCGTTGGGCGAACAACTCGGCGAACAGATCCTGTTTCGACTCGAAGTTGGAGTACACCGCCCCCTTGGTGAAGCCGGCGCGGCGGGCGACTTCAGTGAGACGTGCAGCACTGAATCCACGCTCGGCAAACTCCTCCGCCGCAGCGTCGAGCAGTCTTCTGCGCACCACGTCACGTCCGGGGCGGGTCGCCGGGGTCCATTCCGCTTGACGAGATTCAGACACGATACCTAGAGTATTCAATACCTTGGGTATCGACAAGCGTTTCACCCGGCAAGAGGAGTTCACTTCCATGACCACCACACCACCAGCCCACGCGGCACCAACTCGTCCGGCAACTACTGCCGACCACCCGAGCGACAACCTGTTGGCCAAGTACGGCTCCACCAAGGTGATGTCCGTGTTGTTCGTCGGAGTACTCCTGCTTCAACTGGGCTTCATCCTCAGTTACGTGGCCGCCTTCCATCAGCCGACGCCCCGCGACATCGGTATCGCGGTCATCGCAGAGCAGGGCGCTCCGGCCGGTATCGACCAGCAGGTCGCCGACAAGCTCAACGCCATCGACGGCAATCCCCTGGACGCGCAGGTGATCGACAGCACTGCCACTGCTCGCCGGATGATTCACGATCGAGAAATTCTTGGTGCCTTCGTCGTCAACCCGGCCGGTCCGGACACGTTGATCACCGCCAGCGCCGGTGGCAGTTCCATCGCGACGTCATTGGAAGCGATCTTCGACCAGGTCGAGTCGAGCCAGAACCGCGAGTTCGTCGTCCGCGACGAGGTTCCGGTCGGCACACACGACAACCGCGGACTGTCCGGCTTCTACCTCTCCGTCGGCTGGGTCGTAGGCGGATACCTTCTGGCCGCCGCGATCGGACTGTTCATCGGAGCACCGAAAACACTGCGCCAGGCCGGCATTCACACCGGCGTGATCGCAATCTATTCGATCATCTCCGGAGCGTTGGGTGCCCTCATCACCACTCACATCCTTGGCACATTCTCCGGGCACTGGTTCCCGCTCTGGATCCTGGGCGCCGGAGTGGTCTTCGGAACTGCCATGTTCACCATCGGACTACGCGCTGCCATCGGCGTTCTCGCGGTTCCGTTGGCGATCGCAGTGTTCGTCATCCTCGGCAACCCAAGCGCCGGAGGCGCATTCGGATCCAACGTGATCCCGTCGTTCTATGCCGCGATCGGTCGATGGATCACCCCCGGAGCAGGCACCGAGGGCGTTCGAAGCATCGTCTACTTCAGCAACGTCGGAATCGGCCAGCCCGCACTGACTCTGTTCATCTACGCCTTCATCGGCGCCGCGCTCCTGTTCGGCTTCACCGCACGCGCGAGCCGACGGTCCGCCGACGTCGCCCCCGCACCTGCCGTTGCGGACGCCGTCTGACGCTTCGGTAGTTCCGTCTGAAATCGCGACGCCGATGCCCTTCGCCCATGCGGAGGGCATCGGCGTGTTCAGGCGAAACTCGGGCGGCTTTCTCGAGAGTCGACGCACTCGACACTCGACGCAGCAGCGCGAAGTTCCGAACGGACTTGCCACGGCCGTCGCCCGTATCAGTCGTGGCGGACGCCGCCCGGCCTTACCCTGGGTTCATGACGAGCCTTCTGCATCCCAACGCCGCGCACGTCGCCGAGATCCTGATATCGCGAGGCCACCACGGCATCATCGTCACCCAGGCCGAGGCGACGCACACCGCCGCCGACGCTGCGGCCGCTGTCGGGGTCGACGTGGGCGCGATCACGAAGTCACTGGTCTTCCTCCTCGACGACGATCCGGTGCTGCTGTTGGTGTCCGGGGCGCATCAGGTCGATCTCGACAAGACCGGCCGGCGGATGGAAGGAAAGCTCACTCGCGCACCGCTGGAGACGGCGAAGGCCGCGACGGGCCAACCCATCGGCGGAGTGGCCCCGCTCGGTCACCCCACCAATCTGCCCACCTACGTCGACACCGCACTCGCGCAATACCCCCAACTGTGGGCCGCCGCCGGGCACCCCACCACCGTCTTTCGCACCACATATTCGGAACTACTACGAATCACCGCCGGGCTCGCGATAGACGTCGACTGATCCGCCCGAACCCACGCGGGAGAGCACCCCTTTATAGTTGAAGCCACCATGTTCAGCGCGCGAAGAACCCCCACCACACTCTGGCGACGACGGCACGTCGATCTGTGCCGCACCGACGCGTGCCTCTGTACGTCTGACACAGTTTGAATCAAGCACATTCCATATCTTGCGTTTCTAGCCGGAGAGTTCCCGTTGTCTGACAAGCCGAATGCCGTTTCCAGCCACACCACCACCGATGCGTCCGCGACGCCGGAGTTGTCCACGGGCATCAGTGCCGGCGATTACCGCGCCGCACTGGGACGCCACCCCGCCGGAGTTACCGTCGTGACTCTCGATTCCGTGAACGGACCGGTAGGCTTCACCGCCACCTCGTTCTCCTCGGTGTCGCTCGAACCGCCGCTGGTGTCGTTCAACATCGCGGAGACGTCGTCGAGTATCACCGCGTTGAAAGCCGCCAAGTCGTTGGTGATCCATCTCCTCGGAGAGCATCAGCAGCACGTGTCCCAACGCTTCGCGCGTAGTGCCGATCAGCGTTTTGCCGACAAATCGCTGTGGGGCGTCCTCGAGACCGGCGAGCCGGTCATCCACGGCACCCCGAGTTGGATTCGAGTGACCGTCGATCAGCTGATCCCGGTCGGAGACCACACTCTCGTCATCGGGTTGGTCACCCGGGTGCACGCTGAGGACGACGACGAGTCGGCTGCCGCTCCCCTGCTCTACCACGAGGGAAAGTACTACCGCCCCACGCCACTGGACGACGAACCGGCATAACCCACATCCCTCATACGAAAAAAGTTGCCGACAAGGTGCTTTCGAGATGCTGATCGCGTCTGGGAGGCACCTTGCCGTGTACGGCCGGGCTGTCGTCGCAGACATGCGCCCGCCTCATTCGACAGACAGGACATCCCATGACTTTCAGTGCCGCCGATTCTCGTTACGACACGATCCGGTTTCGCCGGGCCGGTCGCAGCGGATTACAGCTTCCCGAATTCTCGCTCGGTTTGTGGCAGAACTTCGGTGACAACCGCAGTTTCACCACGCAGCGCGACATCGTCCTGCGTGCCTTCGACCTCGGGGTCACGCATTTCGATCTGGCCAACCGGTACGGGCCACCGTCACGGTCCGCGGAGAAGAATTTCGGCCGGATAGTGCGCGAGGATCTGTCGCCGTATCGCGAGGAGATCGTCGTCACGACCAAAGCCGGTAATCCGATCGGCGCGAGCCCGTACCTCTCGGGTGGATCGCGCAAGCATCTTCTCAGCTCTCTCGACATCAGCCTTCGTGATCTCGGGCTGGACTACGTCGACATCTTCTACTCGCACAGCCCTGATCTGAACACACCGCTCGAGGAGACGGTGGGAGCCCTCGTGTCGGCGGTCCGTTCCGGCAAGGCTCTGTACGCGGGTATTTCGAACTACGGTCGCGATCGTGCTCTCGAAGCCGCCCACCTTCTCGCCGCCGAGGGTGTCCCGTTGCTTGTTCACCAGTCGCGATACTCGATCCTCGATCAACATATCGATCGAGACGGAATACTCGACGCCGCGACGGAGACCGGCACCGGGACCATCGCGTACTCCCCGCTGGCACAGGGATTGCTCACCGACAAGTACCTGAGCGGCAGCGTGCCGCAGGATTCCCGCGCCGCAGACAGCGCGTTCCTGTCCGCGAACGACATCACCGCCGACTACGTCAGCCACGCCGAGGAACTCAACCGTATCGCGCAGGAGCGTGGCCAGAGTTTGCCACAGCTTGCGTTGCAATGGGTTCTGCGCCGCCCCGATGTCACGTCGGCACTGATCGGGGCCAGTTCGGTTGCACAACTCGAGCACAACCTCGCAGCCACCGGATTCGCGGAGCTGAGCACCGACGAGCTTGCCCGTATCGACGCACACGCAGTCGATCTGTCACCTCGCTGACAGCGCGAAGCCCCCGGCATCCGTACACCGGCGGTACTTGCTGTGCGCCTTTGTCAACCTCCCGCGGTCAATAAAGGCGCACAGCAAGTTACAGTGCTACGTACTTCGTGTCGAGGTACTCGTCGATACCTTCGGTGCCGCCCTCACGGCCGAAGCCCGATTCCTTGACGCCCCCGAACGGCGCCGCCGCATCGGAGATCGCACCCCGGTTGACACCGACCATGCCGGTATCCAGCTTGCCGGACACCCGCATCGCGCGGTCCAGATCACGAGTGTAGAAATACGCCACCAGTCCGTACTCGGTGTCGTTCGCCGCCGCGATCGCCTCGTCCTCGGTATCGAAACCGACCACTGCCGCAACAGGCCCGAAAATCTCCTCCTTCAGCAACCGCGCATCGGCCGGCACCTGATCGAGAACCGTCGGAGTGAAGAAGAACCCTGCCCCTTCGGGAGCCGACCCACCGGTCCGCACCCGGGCACCCTTGGCAACAGCGTCGTCGACGAGCCCGGTGACGGTAGCGAGTTGCTTGGCGTTGATCAACGGACCGATATTGGTGCCCTCGGCATCACCAGCGCCCACCTTCAAGGCGGCGACCTTGGCGGTGAACTTCTCGGTGAACTCCTCACGCACCGAGTTCGCGACGTAGATGCGGTTGGCCGCAGTGCAGGCCTCGCCGCCGTTACGCATTTTCGCCAGCATTGCGCCGTCGACTGCTGCATCGATGTCGGCGTCGTCGAAGACCAGGAACGGCGCGTTGCCGCCCAACTCCATGGACGTGCGAAGCAGCTTGTCGGCGGCGTTGCGCACCAACAGCTTTCCCACACCCGTCGAGCCGGTGAACGTGACCTTACGCAGACGGGAATCGTCCATCAACGGTCCGCTGACCGCTGCCGCGTCGGACGTCGGAAGGATCGAGAGCACACCGTCGGGCAGACCGGCGTCGGCGAATACCTGGCCGAGGAGCTGCATGGTCAGCGGGGTGTCCTCGGCAGGCTTGACGATGATGGTACAGCCGGCCGCGAGAGCCGGTCCGATCTTGCGGGTGCCCATGGCGAGCGGGAAGTTCCACGGCGTGATCGCCAGGACCGGTCCGACCGGCTCCTTGGTGACCAGAATGCGACCGTTACCGGCCGGCGCCTGCGTGAAACGTCCGCCGATACGGACGGCTTCTTCGCTGAACCAGCGCAGGAACTCACCGCCGTAGTTGACCTCACCGCGGCTCTCCGCCAACGACTTACCCATTTCCAGCGTCATCATCAACGCGAAATCGTCGGTGCGGGCGTGCAACAGATCAAAGGCGGTGCGCAGGATCTCGCCGCGCACCCGCGCCGGGGTGGCCGCCCAGTCGTCCTGCGCCGCTGCGGCGAGGTCGAGGGCGCGGGCCGCGTCGGCTGCGGTGGCATCCGCGACCTGGGCGAGTTCTTCGCCGGTGGCGGGGTTGTACACCGCGAAGGTCTGCTCGGCGGGAACGAGCTTACCGCCGAGCCAGAGACCCTGCGGTACCGAGTCGAGAAGATCGGAGACGTTCGACATGTCAGTTCTCCTGTGCTGCAGAGCGGATAGCGGTCTCGAGAACCGTCAGGGCGTCGTCGAGCAACTCCTCGGAGATGACCAGCGGCGGGAGCAGACGGATCACGTTTCCGAATGTACCGCAGGTGAGGATGACGACACCGGCGTCGAGGCACGCAGCCGCAACGGCCTTGGTGATGTCCGCGTCGGGTTCCTGCCCACCCGGCTTGACGAATTCGATCGCCAGCATGGCGCCGCGACCGCGAACGTCACCGATGACGTCGAGTTCCTTTGCCAGCGCAGTGATCCGGCCGAGAACGGTGGTCTCGATGGTGCGCGCACGGGCAGCCAGGTCCAGCACACGCATCTGGTCGATGGATGCCAGCGCGGCGGCGCAGGCAACCGGGTTTCCGCCGTAGGTGCCACCGAGGCCACCGGGGTGGACGGCGTCGATCAGGTCGGCACGGCCGGTGACGGCGGCGAGCGGCAGTCCGCCCGCGATGCCCTTGGCGAGCGTCATCAGGTCGGGGACGATGCCTTCGTGATCGCTGGCGAACCAGGAACCGGTGCGAGCGAAACCGGTCTGCACCTCGTCGGCGATGAAGACGACGCCGTTCTCCTTCGCCCACGCGACGAGCGTCGGCAGGAATCCTTCTGCGGGAACGATGAATCCACCTTCACCCTGGATGGGCTCGATGAGGATCGCGGCGGTGTTGGCTGCGCCGACCTGCTTCTCGATCATCGTGATGGCGCGCTGCGCGGCCTGCTCACCGGTGATCGTCGAGCCGTCGACGTTCAGTCCCTCACGGAAGGGGTACGACATCGGGACGCGGTACACCTCGGGGGCGAACGGGCCGAAACCGCTCTTGTACGGCATGGACTTCGACGTCAGTGCCATCGTGAGGTTGGTGCGGCCGTGGTAGGCGTGGTCGAACACGACGACGGCGTCGCGGCCCGTGGCATGGCGGGCGATCTTCACCGCGTTCTCGACGGCTTCGGCACCGCTGTTGAACAGCACCGACCGCTTCTCGTGGTCGCCGGGGGTGAGTTCGGCAAGACGCTCGGCGACCTCGACGTAGCCCTCGTACGGGGCGATCATGAAACAGGTGTGGGTGAAGTGCGCGACCTGATCCTGCACGGCCGAGACGACTGCCGGGTTGGAAGCGCCGACGCTGGTCACCGCGATACCGGCACCGAGGTCGATCAGCGAGTTGCCGTCGACGTCGACGATGACGCCGCCGTCGGCGTCGGCGACGTAGACGGGGAGGGTGGAGGCGACGCCTGCGCCGACTACCTTCTTGCGGCGCTCCGCGAGTGCAGCCGAGCGCGGCCCGGGGAACTCCGTGACGATGCGACGTTCCTGTGGAAGCCGATATTCGATTGCACTCATGTGACCACCCTCTCGGTTGTGTACTGCATTCGAGTATGCGACCCACAGGTTCCGCGAAACACTGCCGAAATGGACAATCAAGATCGGCCGGTTACTCCATATCGGCACGGCCCTGGCCTTGCCGCCAGGCGGAAGATCACGGCCCACGGGAGGTGATCCGAGCCGCAGAGCTCAGGCCGACATTCCGCGCCAGATGACGTCGAATGCAGCGTGTAGACGCACCTTCGTCTCCGAGTCCTCGAATCGATCGCCGCGCACCACGATCTGGTGATACGCCGCACCGGAGATCGCGTCGAAGCATGCCTCGACGTCAAGGTCGGCACGTAAAATGCCCCGCTCGATACCAACACGGAAGGCCGATTCCAGCGGGACACGACGCCGCGCTACATGCGACGACCAGTAGGCTTTCTGGAGTGCACGGTCAGCCATCACGAGGCGGATCCGGTGCCGGAAACGCACGTCGGAGTATCCGGTCGCCGTCACCGAGGCCGGATCACCCACCATGACGGCGACCACGCCCGCACGCAGGTCGCCGTCGGTGGGAATGTCGGGCGGTACGACGCGTCCGAAGTCGAGTGCCGCAGCGACGATAGCCGTCGACGACGGCCAGCGGCGGTACAGAGCCGCCCGGCTGACGCCGCTGAGTTCGACGATCCGTGCGACCGTCACGGCCTCCTCCGCGTCGATGAGCGCGAGCGTCGCGTCGATGATCTGTTCGTCGAGGGCGTCGTCGCGGGGACGGCCGGGGCCGCGGTGCACTGCGATCGCGGACTCGCGGGCCGTTGCCGACGTCACAGGTCCAGCGCCCACTGTCGCAGCCGGGCGATCTATCTCGATTTCGAGAACGCCTGTATTCAAACTTCGAAAGGTATCCGGGAATTACGAGACCGCCGAACTTCAAAAGAAACATCACGTGAACAAGAAGTGGCGATGGCTCATGCACGACGCGCAGCCTCGGGATCCACACTCCGGCGAACAACCCGATCGCACGAAATGCACTACTCGATAAGAGCATTTGGACGCTACAACTAGCCTTGATCGGGTGACCGTCCCCATCTCGTGGCTTCTGCGTCAGAAGCACCTGTCCCTGACGCTGCTCACCGATCGCGGCGACGCCACGGCGGAGATCACCTTTGCGCAGGCCACCGAGCTGACCGATCCCACACCGTGGCTCTCCGGTGGCGAATTGGTACTCACCACCGGGCTGGCGTTCGCCACTGCCGGCGCCGCCGACTACACCGAGTACGTCGGCAAGCTGGCGCGCGCGAAGGTGTCCGCGCTGGGGTTCGGAACGGGTCTGTCGCACGAGTCGGTGCCGACGGAACTGGTGATCGCAGCCAGAGAACTGGGCCTGCCGCTGCTCGAGGTCCCCTTCACGACGCCGTTCGCCGCTGTCACCCGCGCGGTGATGACGCGGTTGAGTCAACAGGAGTACGAGTCGGTGTTGCGGGCGGCCGAGGTGCAGACGCGGATCACGCGCGTCGCCCTGCGCGGCGGGGTATCGGCGATCGTGCGCGAATTGGCTACGGCCACGAAGACGTCGGTGGCGTTCGTCGGCGACCGTACCACTGCCGTGCATCCCGCCACTCAGAAGGCGCTGATCGCGGAGGTGCGTGAGGTGGCGAAGAGCACCCGCGATCAAGGCGCTCCCGCGTCGATCTCGCAGAGCACGCCGGATCGGACGTTGACGTTGTCGCCCGTCGGCGTCACCGACAGTTGGCACGGCTATCTCGCGATGGCTGGGCCCGGACCGCTCGGCAACATCGACCGAGTGCTCCTCGGACATGCCGTCTCACTGCTCACTCTCGAACTCGAGAAGCCGGTGCGCCTGCGTTCCGAACGAACTCGATTGAACTCCATGGCATTAGGTCTCCTTCTCGACGGCAGGTTCAGTGAAGGTGACATCCCTGCGTATCTGGACGAGGCCGGCGACACGGACGGGCTGATTCGGATCGTGCACCTCCGGGGGCCAGGACTCGGACCGATCCTTCGTGAACTCGACAGCGCACTGGCGCGCGCCGGCCGGCCGCTGTTCGCCCAATCCGGCGACGACAACCTGACGATACTGCTTCGTGGCGGCGACACCGCCGATACCGCGCGATCGCTACTGGCACAGCTCTCGGCCCACGACGCCAAGACGGTACGAGCCGGAATCAGCACTGCGCAAAGGCTGCTCGACGCACCGCGCGCTCTGATCCAGGCCCGCGCCGCCGCCAACCTCACGACGACCACGTCGCGGCTCGTGGAGTTCGAAGCCCTGACCGGTTCGACAATTCTCGCGTCCGAACCGGCCAGGGAGGCACTGATCGCCATGGCCGCCGATACGATTCCCGTACTCACCGAACACGACGCGGCCAACGGGACTGCGTTGACGGCGTCGCTGCGCGCCTATCTCGAGGCGAACGGCCAATGGGAATCTGCCGCAGCTGAACTCGGCGTGCACCGGCATACCCTCCGAGGTCGCGTCGCTCGCGTGGAGGAGCTGTTGCACTGCGACCTCGGACAGGCGCGAGTTCGGGCCGAACTACTGCTCTCGTTGCTGGCCTGGGAGGGTCGCTGACCGCACCAGGAGTTCCAGTTCCGCGTCGACGGTGCTCAGTTTGGCCGTATCTGTCCGGCCATCCCGTCGCACCCGCGACATCAGTCCTGTAAACCTGTCAAGCGCAACGGAATTGAAGTCAGCCCACCGCGCTACCGCATCGTTTCCCGCGTCGAGAGAGCTCGCTACCAGGTCTGCGAACCGCCTGTTCAGTCGCGCTTGGATGGCGGCACCGCCCATGACCTCCCAATGCGATGCACCGGCGGCCGTATCGACTCCCCCGAGAATATCGCCGAGTTCGAGCACCGCAGCGAGTTCCCGATATACCGACGCCGCGGCCTTGATCGGTGCGTTCTCCTGGAGGGCGATGTCGGCCAGAGCCAAGGCTCCGAAAGATATTTCGATGCGTTCGGCCGCAGCCACGCCGCCGGTGAGTTCGCGGACAGGTGCCGACCACCGGTCGATGTCGGCTCGCGGATTCACGATGAACCGGCCGGCCGCTCCCGGCCGTCGCAGTACCCAGCTCATCTCCGACTCCAGCAACTGCTGCAGTCGGTCGAGGACGTTCAGCTTGCCGCTCGCACCCAGATCCGAGTCCAGGACGTCGCGGCGCAACTCCTCGGTCCCGAGCACTTCGCTGACCACCGCGTAGGCGAGCGCTGCTTCCGGACTACGCACTCCCAGATGCTCTTCGAGTCGGAACAGCACTCCGGGTCCGACGCGGTTGACCAGTTCGTCGACCATGGAGGTGATGACGATGTCGCGCCCGAGCCGATGGCTACGCACCGCGTCCGGCGCGGCCGCGACCACCGGGGCCGGGAAGTACTTCGGCAACCGGTCGGCGAAGATCTGGTTGTCGGGAACGACGGACGCCCTCAGTTCTGCGGTCAGGATGTTCTTCGACTGCGCCACCAGCACGGCAAGTTCGGGACGCAGGAGTCCTTGCCCGGCCCGTGCCCGGAGCGCGAGAGCTTTGGAATCGGGAAGGAATTCTTCGATCCGCTTCATCGCCCCGGCGGAGACCAGGTTCTCGATCAGTCGCTCGTGCTGGTCGAGCAGGGCGGGCGCCCGGTGCTCGGCGAGGCTGATGGCGAGGGTCTGGTCTTCGCCGGCCTCGAGTACCGACGCCGCGACTTCGCCTTGGGCTGCGGCGAGGATCGTGTCGCGTTCGCTCGTGTCGAGTCCGGCCAGGGCGATCTTGATGTTTACCTCACGGTCCGACGTCGCGACACCGGCTGCGTTGTCGATGAAGTCGGCGTTGATTCGTCCACCGCCCGCGGCATATTCGATGCGGGCGCGCTGGGTGAAGCCGAGATTGCCGCCTTCGCCGACGACCGTCGCTCGCAGCTCGTCCGCGCTCACCCGGACGGCGTCGTTCGACGGGTCGGCGGCGTCGATGCTGCTCTCCGTCGACGCCTTCACATAGGTGCCGACGCCGCCGTTCCACAGCAGGTCCACCGGAGCGCGCAGGATCGCCCGGATCAGTTCCTGGGGAGTGAGGTTCTCCTCGACGACACCGAGCGCCGCGCGTGCCTGAGCCGAAAGCCGGATCGACTTCGCGTTGCGCGAGTAGACACCACCGCCCTCGGACATAACGCTGCGATCGAAGTCGTCCCACGACGAGCGCGGCGCCTCGAACAGCCGGGCGCGTTCGGCGAACGTCGTCTCCGCATCCGGGTTCGGATCGAGGAAAATGTGCCGGTGATCGAAGGCCGCGACCAGACGGATCTTGCGCGAGAGCATCATTGCGTTACCGAAGACGTCCCCGGACATGTCGCCGATACCGGCGACGGTGAACGGATCGGTGTCGACGTCGAGACCGCGCTCGGCGAAGTGCCGGCGCACGGCCACCCAGGCTCCGCGCGCGGTGATGCCCATCGCCTTGTGGTCGTAGCCCGCCGAACCCCCGGACGCGAAGGCGTCGCCGAGCCAGAAGCCGCGCTCGACGGCGATGCCGTTGGCGACATCGGAGAATCGTGCGGTTCCCTTGTCGGCGGCCACGACGAGGTACGAGTCCTCGCCGTCGTACGCGATCACATCGTCCGGACGAACCAGCCGGCCGTCCGAGATGTCGTCCACCACGTCGAGGAGGCCACTGATGAACGTGCCGTACGACTCCTGCACCTGAGCCGGTGTCGGCGACGACGTTCCTCGGACGACGAAAGCCCCCTTGGCTCCCGAGGGCACGATAGGCGCGTTCTTCACGCTCTGGGTCTTCATCAGGCTCAGCGCCTCGGTGCGGAAGTCCTCGTGACGATCCGACCACCGCAGACCACCGCGTGCGATCAGCGAGCTACGCAGGTGCACCCCTTCGACGTTGGGGGCGCTGACGTAGATCTCGCGGAACGGCACCGTCTTCTGCGGTGTGGACAGCAGCTGCGAGTCGATCTTGAACGACGCGTACGGCAGCGGCTCACCGTCGTCACTACGCAGGTACCAGTTGGTGCGCACGCTCGCCTGCAGGAAAGAACGAACCCCGCGTAGCACCCGGTCCTCGTCGAGAGTGTCTGCGCTGTCCACCGATTCGTTGATCTTCGCGGACGCGGATGCGACGACGCTGTCGCGGTCACCGCTGACGGCGGGATCGAAACGTGCGGTGAAGAGTTCGATCGCCTGACGCACGAACAGAGGCTTGGCAGCGAGCACCCCCACGATGTAGCTCTCGGACAGGCCGATTCGCGCCTGGGCGAGAAAACGACATGCTGCGCGTAGCAATTCCGCGTCACGCCAAGTGATGTCGGCCTTGCCGATCAGGCTGGAGTACGCGTCCATCCTGGTACGACCGGCGACGACGGCCTCGAACGCTGCCGCCATCTTCTCCAGCGGACTGGTGTCGAAATTGTCGGCCTCGAACGTGAAATGGTGAGCCGAACCCAGAACAGTCGGCAATGGCCGGTGGGTCGAAACTCGGAGTCCGAGCGATTCGAAGTTTTCGCACAGGTCGGAGAGGGAGGGCTCTCCGGACGGCCACAGCACGACGCCGGTCAGCTGGTCGGTTCGGCGGAAGACGAGTCGGCGGCCCGCCGCGGCGAGCTCTGCCACCAATTCGAGCGTCGGGTCGTCGGGGCCGTCACCGCCCACCGGTCTCGTCGATGCTGCCGCTGCGGACGTGGTCGCAGATGATGTGCTCGCCATTGAACACCCTCCTGGAAATTATCGGATCCGAACATTTCCAGTGTTGCCTCGATCACGACAGAGGGGCCGTGCCCGATAGGAGCACGACCCCTCGTCATCCACTACATTTCGGCAGTTGCATTGTCCACTCGGACCAGGCGAGCAGCGCAGTTCAGGACGCGGTGTCGGCAGAGGTGCCGATTCGCTGAAGCAGCACAACGGTATCCGTCGTGTGCGGCATATCCGGATTGACAGGCACATCTCGTTTCCGCGACTCCGAGACCAGCACGGTCCAACCTTCGGTGAAGAGGGATTCGACGTAGTCGGTGGAGTGCAGTAGCTCGCGATGATGCGCCGACGGCGAGTCGTCGGGATGATGGCCGACTATCAGCAGACGCCCCCCTGGGGCGACCAGTTCACCGAGAGCACGAAACAGAACGCCACGAGCGGGTTCGAGCATGTGGAAGAACTGTGCCGACACGAGGTCGAACGAGCGCCCGTGCGGATCCCACGTGGTGAGGTCGGCTTCGAGCCATTCGACGGCGAGACCTGCTTCGTCGGCGTGCGCCGCAGCGCGACCCAACGCCACCGACGAAATGTCCGTGCCGGTGACCTTCCATCCGCGACGCGCCAGCCACAATGCGTCGGCGCCCTCCCCACAGCCGACGTCGAGTGCCGTTCCCGGGAGTAGATCCGACGCCTCGGCTACCAGTTGCGGATTGGGGTTTCCGCTCCACAGTGCCGCACGCTCGCTGTAGAGAGCGTTCCAAAAATGAACGTCGGCTTTTGCGAACGGGTTCTCGGTGGTGTCGTGATCGTGATCGTGGCTCATGCGGTCAAGGATGAACCAGACCGCTCCACCCTCGCAATACTTCTTGCCGAAACAGCAAAACGTGCGGTAGTGCGCGGCCGGGTCACCGCCGAGAATCGTCGACGCCGATTCCTCGATAGACGATCCCGAAAAGACGCTCGGCCTGCGCCTTCCAGTCCCCTTCCGGGCTCAGTTGCCACAACCCCGCCAGCGCGAGCAAAACGTCGTGCGGATCGACGCCCGGCGTGATGGCACCCTCGACCTCCGCCGCCGACAGCAGCAAGGCCAACGCCCCCGAAATCGCGTCGTAGATGTCCGCGAAATGCGCATCCTCCGAGTAGCTGGCCGTTTGAAGCGCACCCGCCAAACCGCGTTTGGTCATCGCATACTGCGCTAGCCGGGCCACCCACAGTCGCAATGCATCGGGTGCCGCATTGTCCTCGAGCAACTCGTGCGCACTCGCCACCACCCGGTCCACTTCATGCTCGTAAACAGCCAGAATCAAGGATTCACGGGTCGGGAAGTTGCGGTGCAAGGTCGCGTTTCCGACGCCGGCGAGCTTCGCGATGGCATTCATCGACACGTCGACATCCTCGGACCCGGTCAGAATCGCCGTCGCGGTCACCAGAATCGCGTCGCGATTCTGCTTCGCGTCCGCGCGCATCGTCGTCGATCGGTCGGCCACACGGACTCCTGGTTGCAAGTGGGGAACTTTCCACTTATGGTGGAAACGGTAAGTGGACAAGTCCCCACTATACCGGTTCGAGGCACTCTCCCGGATCGGTGCCGCCACTCCGGACAAAGGAATCAACCATGGCAATACACACCACCATCAGCCCCGCCGAAGCCGCCGATCGCCTTGCGATCCGAGAACTCTTCGATGCCTACGCTCACTGTGCCGATCGGCGGGACGCCGAAGGCCAGAAGGCACTGTTCACCGAGAACTCACGCTTCGTCGTGTTCATGAGTGGCGAGGGCACCGAACCGTCCTACGCACTCGACGGCCGCGAAGCCCTTACCCCGGTTTTCGCCGACCTCAATCAGTACGAGGCAACCACGCACTTCAACGGTCAGAGCACCGTCACGCTCGACGGCGATTCCGCTACCGGCGAGAGTTACACCATTGCCCATCACCTCTTCACGACGGACGGTGAGCGCAAGATCATGATCGCGTCACTGCGTTACCTCGACACCTTCGCCAAGATCAACGGCGCATGGTACTTCGCCGAGCGCAACCTCATCGTCGATTGGACCGAAACTCGTTCTTCAGCAGCCTGATTCAGGGCGTCTCACCGATCGACCGTCGGCATCACAGCCGGTAGCGCCGCGCGATCGGTGATCCTCCGCGCCCAAAACCGCGAAATCCCGTCTTCCTCCACATTTCTCGATGACGGCATCTCCCCTCCCGTGAAACGCGGGGAGAACTCCGTAACCGATATGCCTGTCCGCTCGGAACAGATAGTCGTCGAGTCGGTGACGGATCGACACCCGACCCACAATCACTCCATCGACGTCCGCAACCACAGATGTGGCAGGAACCCTTTCTGCTGCACTATCTTTACCGACGCGATCGTTCTCCATTCGTTCCGTGAACAGCTGCCACAGAAGGTCAGGAACCAGTCCGGGCCCGAATTCGAAGCCGTCGGTCACCTCTTCCGATGTCCCGACCGAAATGCCGACTCGCCGGTGATCTCCAACGACCGAAGTGCGAGTCCGAGGAATCTTCCGGCGCCCCTGCCCTCGTCGGCCATCTCACGTAGCCACAGTGTTCATCCATCCTGGAGAGCGCGAAGCGCCTGCTTCCGGAAGGAAGCAGGCGCTTCGGTGGCACGAGTTGGCATCATCGGCATCCGAGCAACAACCGAGCAAGTACTCCCCCTGGCCGACGCACAGGAAGGCCGTCGACCATGTATACGTCTCCACCTGACCACTCCGGATCCGATTCGGCTGCCGATTGCACGTCACCGTCGGGGTCGGTTCCGGTCTTGGCCCAAGCCAACGATCGCGATATCGCCTCGTCGAGCCCCAGGAAGGCGTGCCTGTCGGACAGTATTTCTCCCCGTACATGATGATCTCGACAGATCATGTCGTGGCGGAGGCTCTCCACCAGCGCGAGGACGGTACCGCGAGGTATACCCGAGACAGCGGCAGCAGCCTGCCCGAGAACGACCGTGGGCAGATACGGAACGCTGAAGCTGAGACTTCGCAGTCCGGCAATCCTCGCGTACCGCTCGACAAGGTCGGAGTAGGAAAGAACTTCATCCCCACCAAGATCGAAGTGATCATTTCGAGGCTTGACAAGCACTGCGCAGCACAGTGTTTCGATGACGTCATCGATCGCGACGGGCTGGACCATGCTTCGGGCCGAGCGCGGGAAGGCAGTGACGGGCATCCTTTCCGTCAGTCGCCGGATCAGCTCGAACGACGTCGATCCGGCACCGATGACGACAGCAGCACGCAGCACGATCGCCGGAACCGACCCGCCCAGGAATGTCTCTTCCACCTCGAGCCGAGACCGGATATGTTCGGACAGATCGACTTTCGGTGGCACCAAACCCGACAGGTACACGATCTGCTTCACACCGTTTCTCGCGCACGCTCGGGCCATAGTGTGTGCGGCTTCGCGGTCTTTTCGAGCGAAGTCACCGTGCGCCATCGAGTGAACCAGATAGAACACCGTGTCGATGTCGCGAGTTGCGCGATCGAAGGATTCGGAAACAGATAAATCGAAATGTACCGTCTCGACCGCATTGCCCCAGACGAAATTCATCGCCCGCGCCGGATCTCGCAAGGCCGCCCGGACGTGATGGCCGTCCACGATCAGAGCGGTGATCAACCGTGAACCAACATATCCGCCGGCACCGGTAACCAGAATTCTCATTGCCCCCCCATTTCCCCGCCGGCGCTCGGAACAACACGAGAATCCGACTATGCTCGACCCTAGCTTCTCCGGGTGGCCTCGACCAGGTGGCGAGAGGTAGCGGAGTCCGGTCCGGCCCGACAAGCGGAAGGAGTCGCACATGAGTAGCCCATGCCCGCCGACAGGCAATCGCCAACTCCCCCGAGACGAGACAAGAACCCGCATCGTACTGGTTCTGATCGCCGTGGTGGGTGCCGGTTTCCTCGGGGTCACATTCCAGACAGACGCGTCACACCCACTTTTCTACGTTGCGACGCTCTGTTTGGCTCTCTGCTGGTTCACCGGTGCCCTGATCGACCGGCGGATTCCGCTTGCACCTGCGCCTCCTGTTCGGTCGTGGGCGGCGACCCATCTGGGACTGCCTGTTCTCGTCGGTGCCGGATGCGTCGCCGTCTTCACCGTCGGCGCCCTGATCGTTCGGTACATACCCGCCCTCGAACGAAATGTCGTCACCGTTCTGGAACGCGCTACGGCCGGGTCGATCGGTATGGTGATTCTCCTTGCTACCGTCACGGCCGTCGCGGAGGAGCTTTTTTTTCGCGGAGCACTTTTCGATGCCTTCCGCCAATGGCATCCGGTGGCAGTGAGCACCCTCCTCTACGGATTGGTGACTGCGGCGTCCGCAAGTGTCATGTTGGTCTTCGCCGCGCTGTGCCTGGGTGTCATCACCGCCCTGATGCGGGTGTGGACCGGAGGATTACTTGCCCCGATCATCGTTCACATGATCTGGACATCCAGCATGATCGTGGTTCTGCCTCATCTTCTGCCTGTGTCGACCTGATCATCGCCGACGAAACTCTCGTCGTTCGTTTTGCATCGACGATGGCATCCGCACGTCACGCACCGATATAGGCCAACTGCGAGAACTCGGCAGCCTCTTCCACCAGATAGGCGAGATCGAGCACGACCGCATCATCGCCCGGCTTTCCGAGTATCTGCACTCCGATCGGGAGCCCCGTTGTCGACAGACCTACCGGAACCGATATGGCGGGAGCCTCCGCAATGTTGCACTGGGCGCCGAACACGATGGATTTTCGCCACCGTTCGCTCGATGTCTCGAAATCAGGTAGTGGACCGAGGTACCCGAGTTCGGGTGCCGCATGTGGAGCGACCGGGGTGATGATCACATCGAAATCCGAGAAATATTTCGAGTAGACGTCCTTGCCGAAGGCTCTCATTTTCGCGAGACTTTCCTCGGTTGCATCTGGTTTGCTCGTCGAGTTGAGCATGATCTCGCGAGTGAACACCTCCAACGCGGCCGGGTCCAGACCGAAGAGCCCCACCAATCCCGCGGTCGCGTAGCCGTAGAACAGGTAGAACGCTTCGATGAATTCAGCACCGTAGGGCAGTGCGGTGCCGGCGACCGGCAGTCCCCGCGACGCCAGGCGGCCGCCGATGTCGGTGACAGCTGCGGCCACTTCCGCATCGATGTCGAAGTACGCCTGAGAAATGATGCCGACACGATACTTCGAACCGCTGTATCGACCGGACGACACCGGACCGCTGCGGGCACCTCGCGGGGATTGCGCGTCCATCGCAATCATGTATTTTTCCTGATCACGAACCGACCTCGAGAGTACGCCCTGACTGACGAAGTCGGGAACGGCCGGATTCCTGGGAATGCCCGTGATGTGACGGCCCGGACTCCATTTCATACCCACCAAACCGTTCCAGGCGGCCGGCATTCGAATGGATCCGCCGCCGTCATTGGCGTGAGCGACCGTCACTGCACCGGAGGCGACCAGCGCTGCCGCGCCACCAGACGAACCGCCAGCGGAATGTCCTGTATTCCAAGGATTTACGGTCGGATCTCCAACCTCGTATTCAGTAGTGGGCTGACCCGCCAGCTCGGGGAGTTTACTCTTTCCCAGCAGAGTGAATCCCATTCCGGAGAACGCCGAGCCGTACTCGTCGCTCTCGGTAGCGGTATCAGATCGTGTTGCCTTCGATCCCATCCGCACCGGAAATCCACGCAGCATGGTGTTGTCCTTCACGAAGGTCGGGATTCCGTGAAACGGCGCAGAAACGTCACCGCTGCTCTCGGGCGTCACATAGTCAGCGCACTGGACGGCCTTGATGATCGGTTCGACCTTCTCGATTCGGGTCACGGTATCGGCGAAGACCTCTTCGATCGACACCTCCTTGGCCCGTATCCGGTACGCAAGGTCGGTCGCGTCCGAGTTGCCGATCGAATCCTCTTCAGTGAAACAATGAACCAAGCCCATCATCAATCCCCTGTCTTGTTTCTCGCGGCCGCCTGCCGTCCGGCCGTCGTCGTTCGAGCGATCACGCATATTTTGTCGCCACCTGCCGATCCGAATTCACGACTCCACGATCAAGTCCGAAACTTCGTCGACAGACTTCAATTCGCCGTGCACGTTGACTTGGTCGAAGTAGTCGTACCAACCCGAACCCTGAACGGAATCGAGAAAGTACTCGACCGACGCGACTTCCCAGATGGCGAACCAGTCGAACCCCGAGGCGCGACTGTCGCCTGATCCATCTATTCGACCCCACCCGAGGGTTGTGCATCCATCCAAAGATTTCACACTGTTTCGGACACCCTCGAACAACTCGATCCGGTCGGATCGGCTCAGATTCGCGAACGCCGCGTTCGCCTTCCACAGTTCGACCACAACGAAGACCATCGACCACACCCCTGCGCGTTGGATTCGGATATCGGACCACACTCCTCGCCGTCTCGCATTTCGCCCGACAGACCCTGACACAACCAGCTGATCATAATTTGATCTAACTAGTTGGCATGCAACACATTTCAATACACTTGGCACATATTGAACGATCGGGTCTCGCCAGTCGGAGCGGCAGGCGCAAGCGCGTATTACCTGGTTCACCTCGCTGTGAACCTCGAGTCTTTCCCGATGAGAACTCGGGTGCTACGTCAGAAACCATAACGCTCGGCGCCGTTGAACGTCACGGAGAAAAATTGACCTAAAATTGTCAATATCAGACATCGGTCGATTTCTGCTCGGACATGACAAAACTGGGGGACCACCGACAAATTCGGCGATCCCCCAGTTGGGAAAAAAGATCGATCAGGAAGCGAGAGTGCGCTGACGAGGCGGCAGACCGAAACGTCCGAGCACATCGTCGACTGCTGTGGAGGCCGTGACCAGCCCACGATCCTGCAGCCACAGAATCGTTCCGTCCACCAGATACTCGAGCGTGCGCGGTAGGGCCAGCGGCAGCAACGTGACGCCGTCCGCGACGTCAGCAGCTCTGATATCGGCGATCAGGCTACCGAGCCCGCTCGGGGTGCCGACGTAGTGCAGCGAGGACGGGATACGGCGCTCGGTGAGTGCACTGTCGAGTTGCGCCAATTCCTTGCGCGCGGCACGCGCTTCCGGGGCAATCAGGATCTCGAGATCGACGAGCACGACGACACTGTCTGGGTCGCGACCCTCCTCGGCGATCGCGGTCCGGACGCGTGCGCGTTCGAGTTGGGCTTCACGCAGGTCGGAAGCGCGAATCCTTACCACATTGGTAGGAAATGCGGCCAAATCGAGGACACGTTCGTTCTCGGTGAGGTCAACCCAGTAGTCGCCACCGATCACAGGCGAGTTTCCCGGGGCAGACGCCGCTGCCGGGTGATGGCCTGCGCCGGTGAGCTCGACCGCTACGTGCAGGGCAGGTGAAGTACGTGAAGACATCTGTAGACCTCCGAAAATCAGAAAAAATCGTGATGAGCGCGAGACGATCGTCAGCTCGAACACATTCCTGACGACGTACGGCAGAGGTCGACATGGCGACGGCCCCAATGGGCAGCCCAGCTGCTCACGGAAATATCGGAAACATCCCAGCGGCTCACGGAAGCACGCGATGCGCCCATGAGTTCTGCTGTTGCCATGTTCACCATGGTAGTGGTCCGTTCGGGTTTTCGGTGACCGAGCTCAGCTCAGACGCACTCGGCGGCACCGGCTTTCTCGTCTGACCCGACGAGAAAGCTGCGGGTCTCGGGCACCGGATTCCAGGAACCCGCCGTTTTCTCGTAGTTCCAATCACGCTGATCGGAAACCAGGATTTTCACGGCGTCGATCAATCGCTGTACGTCGTCCGAGCTGCTCCCCAGCCCGAGGCTCGCACGCACGGCACCTCCGGACAGGCCCAGGCGTGCCAGTGCCGGATGTGCGCAGAAACGTCCATCCCGGACACCGATGCCGTGTTCGGCGGACAGAAACGCCGCGATCTCACCGGGCTCGTAGCCGGCGACGGTGAAGGTGACGATTCCGACCGCGTCGGGAGCGTCGGCCCACAACCGAACCACGTCGACGCCGACAATGGCGGACAATCCGTCGGTCAGCTGCTCCGTCAGGGCCTTCTCGTGCTCGGCGATCGCATCGAAGTCCAAGGCCTGCAAGGTTTCACAGGCGGCGGCAATGGCTGCAGCACCGAGCACGTTGGGTGAGCCTGCCTCGTGGCGAGCGGGCGCACATGCCCACTCGGTGGACGTGGTCGTGACCTCACGCACCGCGCCGCCGCCGGCGAGGTACGGCTGAGCCTGGTCGAGCCAGTCACGGCGACCGGCGAGCACTCCGGAACCGAACGGCGCGTAGAGCTTGTGACCGGAGAACGCGATGTAATCGACGCCGCATTCCTGCAAGTCGATACGACGGTGGGGTGCCAGTTGAGCGGCGTCCACCAGGATGCGGGTGCCGAGTCGGTGTGCGATCTCGGTCAGGCGAGCAATCGGCAAGATCTCACCGGTGACATTGGATGCCCCGGTGACGGCGAGCAGCGCAGCGGGCTTGGTGCACAGTTCGGCCACCAGGCGCTCGATAGTCTCCTCGACGGTGTCTGCGGCAGTGACGACGCGAGCATCGTTCCACGGCAACAGGTTTGCATGATGCTCGACGTCGAGCACAACGGTGCTTCCCGGTACGCACTGGGCGAGCAGGTTCAGCGAATCAGTGGTGTTGCGGGTGAAGACGACCACCTGGTCCTCGGAACAGTTGAGAAAACGCGACACCGATTCGCGAGCGTTCTCGTAGGTCAGGGTGGAGATCCGCGATGCGTAGCCCGCGCCGCGGTGAACACTGGCGTACGTCGGCAGCAGTTCCGCAATGCGGTCTGTGACCTGCGACAATGCCGGAGCGCTCGCCGCATAGTCGAAGTTGGCGTACGGCAGCTCGCCACCCTGGACGAGGGGAACCAGAAGGTCGGAGCCGGAAACCTGGGCGATCGGCGCGGTGCGGCAGGCGTCGGCACTCAAAACAGCAGTCATCGAAGACAATCCTCACGTTCAAGGACTCTTTTCGGGTGAAGTTCCCGGACGAGTCCGCGCTTGCCACATTCGTTTTCGAATGCAGCCGGGTCGTCACCCGGAGCACCCCACCGCGGAGGAGGGTTGCCGACCAGCAAGCCGGGGCTGAACACTGGTACTCGTGACCTGCAAACGAGGATGGCAGTTACGTCCCCCGGTTGTCAAGACGAAATCTGAATGGCGCGCGTCACTCCCGGACTGTTCGGCACGCGAGGTGCAATGCGAGCCGCGTCTCCGGATCGCCGAGATCGACTGACAGAAGCCGCTGAATGCGCTCGATCCGGCTGGAAACAGTGTTGCGGTGCAATCCCATTCGAGTAGCGGTGTGTGCCAGCGACGATTCCTCGTCGAGGTAGGTAGACAACGTGTCGAGCAGCTCGCCCCCGGCGGCCCGCAGTGGCGCGAGCAGTGCCGCAGCCGCGGGTTGGAACGTGTCGGTTCGTGTCCAAGCCAGCAACAACTGAGCCAACCCGAGTCGGTCGACGTGCAGAAATCGTCCGGTTTGAGAACGTGAACCCGCCAGGCGGGCGGCGTCGCCCGCCTCCGACAGCGAGATACCGATTCCCGCAGGTCCCTCATGTGCCCGTCCGACGCCGAACCACGTGTCCATCGTGGGATCCAGGCGATCCTGAGCTGCGCGGATGCTCTCGGCAAGCCGAGTGATCGACTCCGGGCGCGGCTCGCCCGGCAGCGTGGTCCACGAGGCCCACCCGTCGGCCTGTTCCACGACGTTGGCGGTGATGCCCTCCGCTGCCAACGCCTCCGCGACCTCGCTGCGTCTGGCAACCAGGTCTACGTCTGCGACGGTCAGGACCTTGATGCCGATATGCCAACCGTCCAGTGCCCAGCCGGCGTCGAGCGCACGCCTGAGTAAACCGGGCGTGGCGTCGCCGGTGGTGTCGACGAGCTCACTCAACAGCGCGCTTCGCCGGCGCGCCTCCCGTTCGTCGATCATGCGCGCCACTGCCAGCCTGTGCCCCACCGCCAACGATGCGACGTCGAGAACCACCGCCAGAGAAGCTTCTTCGACACTCTGGCGTACCGGAAGCACCACAGCGAGCCACGGTTCGCGTACACCTCCGGACATCACCGGGCAGGCGATCAGCACTCCACCCGAATCGAGTTCCAGAGTGGTGGGCGCGCTCCGGTCTGACAACGAACCCGCGACCAGACGATCGTTCTCGGTGAACACGTCCGCACCGATCAGTGGGCGACCCGCCGCATCCAGGACAAGGAATGGTCGTTGAAAAGTGTTCAGCAGCACGGACAGTAGGTTCTCGACGGTGAGACCGGCGCGCTGCCCGGCGTGCGTGGCTCGGAGAACGGCATCGGCCATCACCGACCGCGAATTCGACAGCAGATCACGGAGCTCGACGCCGAACCTCCACGGATCCGTGACCGCAAGAACCACCACCCCGAGTCGATCGGCCAACAACGTGAGGTTGGAGTCGTCGACGGCCGGCTCGGCCACCGCTACAACTTGACATCCGGTCGCCACCGCTCGCCGGAGCAACGCATCGAAGGTCCACTCCCCCGTGTCGATCCGATCGAGGATCACCAGAACCGAACCAGAGCCGACTGCGGCCGAGATCGCTGCAGCAGACTTCGTGGCCTCGGCCGTGAGCGCCCCTACGACGGTGACAACAGGATCACCACTGCCCGCCAGGCGGTAAACACTGCCGAACCGCGGATTATTCAGCAAGGCTGAAACACTCGCACTCATCGCACCTCCGTGAGAACAGCATCGTGATCGATTCCGAAGGCTCTCGGGCCCACCACGTCGAGCCTGACCTGATCCTGGGACCACCAGGCCGGTCCGGGTAGAACGAGGACCGCGACGTCCTGTCCCGGATGGACGGACTCACAGGCAACGAAGTCGCCCGTCCGGACGTCCACGAGCACGACGATGTCCGGGCACGTCGCTGTCATCTCGCCGTCCGAGGACACACAGAGGTACTCGCTCTCGAATTCGACCCGAAGGACCGCCGCGCTGTCTTCGACGATGACGTTGCCGCGACGGGTGTCTGCACTCGTCTTACGTACTGCTCGCACGCGGCCGCTCCCCAGCACCCGCGCGTCGATCAAGGCAGCAGTGCCCCGCCGGCCCCGCGACATCGCAAGCTGCTCACCCAATCGGTGTGCTCGGGACAAGGTCCCCGGAACGGTCGCCGATCGAACCGTACCCGCGTCGACGGGAGCAAGTGCCAGTGCCCCCCATCCACTGGTTCGCCCGATCAACGACCGGATCGCCACCTCGACACCCGGTACGTCCACCCGGTCGACGACGGTGATCAACCCACCAGGCTGCGCCAACGTGACGGGGCACAATTCCAGACCTGCTGCAGCCAAGGAGAAATGGTCGAGCCGGGGCATCGCTCGGCCGAGGAGGTCGGCATCGACCACCGGCACCCCGAGTGCCAGCGCGGCGGCGATACCGGAGAGGGCATTGAGCCCACCACCCTCGAACGTCATCACCGCAGTGGGGCTCCGGCCGGTCCACCGGGACATGGCTTCGGCGGTGTCGGCGAATTCGCGCCCGGACGGTAGCTGCTCCTCGAGCGCGAGCGCCGAGCCGACGAGTCCGACCGGCATCACCAGCGCGTCATCGGGGAGTTCGGGCGGTGCAAGCACCTCGACCCCCGACGAGGCGATCAGATGGCGCAGCATGTCCACGAGCAGACGAGGGTCGCCGCCCCCGCCGCAGCCCAGGACAACCGCACCCGCCGCAATCGCGTCGAGTTCGACCTCATGGACCACGCGCAGACCGTACACAGCTCGCTATTGTGCCGGCCACGCCCGTTCGAGCGACTCGACCGGCACGAACTCACGATCCAAACCGAAGCAGGACGGCCCGAACACCGCCAACGCCTCCGGTGTCCGCATGATCGGCGGGGTCGCGATGCCGATGACTGCCACCCGTTGCCCGTACCGAAGCGCTTCGGTGGTGACCGGCTCGGCACTGTCCGCCTCCACGATGCAGATCAGGTCCGGAACCATCGCCACCACTACACCGGATCGCAGAGCAAACAGGTTCTCGTTCTGGAACTGCACTTCGAGTTCGTCGCCGTCCTCACCGGCCATCCGGACGGAGCCGCGAGCGAACCCCTCGTCGGTTCGGCGGTCCACGTCGATCACCTTGCCCTGAAAGAGAACTCGACCGTATCCGTAGATTGTCTCGGTGAGACCGTCTACCAAAGCCTGCACAGGATCGAGTCGCTGCTCACGAGAGGCGCGGATGGAACGACCGATCGCCAGCGCCAACGACAGCGTGCGAGGAATAGCCGTGCGCTTGACGTCTGCGCCCGTCATCGAATATTGCGCGATGTGTGCCATCCCGCCGAAGCGTGCGGTCACCCCGCGTGCCAGGCCCTCCAACCTGGCGTTGTCCGTACCGGTGTCGAAAATCGCGACCTCGTCGTGCTCGTTGGCCATCGCCAACGGGCTCGCCGAAATCCCGTAGACCGAGAAGGTTTCCATTTCCAGTTGGGGAAAAGCGCGTCCCATGCCGTCGGCGTCCACCACCGGAAGCCCGCGCCGTGCGGCAACCAGTAGGGGAATCATCGAGTTGATGCCACCGCACTCCATCGGCATGGTCGCATCGGCCGATCGCCCCGAATGTCGCTCGAGTGTGGTGAGTGCCAGTTCTGGTTCCGTTCCGCGCGGCATCTTCTCGACGACGACGGTCGGTGCGCCCATCTGCGCCACAGGGATCACCCACGCGTCGTCATCGAGTTCCTCGGGGTCGAGGACAGTGATCGCCCCGACTTCGCCCAGGGCCTGGGCAACCAGCATCTTGCCGACGAACGGGTCACCGCCACCACCCGTGCCCAGCAGTGCCGCGCCCCGGGCGAGGTCGTCGAGATCTGCGGTGCGTAGTGTCCAACTCATCGTGCGCTCTCCTGGCTGACGGCGACCGGACTGCTGCGCAGCGCCAGGTCACCTACTGCTTTCACTCGAATCCGGGTCGCGTTGCCCGGTAGGTACGGGATCGGTACCTCGTCGAATTCGACGATCTGCACCGACTCTGGCCGTGCCCCCGCAGCAACAGCCCGGTCGATCGCTTCTTGACGAGCATCGTCGGCGACCACCTGACGGTATCCTTCGCGGACTGCCTCGACCCGATCCACTTCACCGCTGACCTGCGCGATGGCCGCGCCGATCGCGTTGGCGACGTCGAACCTCTCCGGTCGGACGACGGCACCCAGACCGGGAAGTTCACGCTCGAGCAATACCGATCCGCCGCCGACCGCCACCACGGGCAACGGGTTCGACGTCGTACGCATCTGCTCGACCGCATCGGCGACCCGACGTGAGATACCTTGCAGCGCTGCAGCTACCAGGGCGCGGTCGAGATGTGCGACGGCGCTGCGATCGCCGACGGCCGCCAGACCTGCGGCGACGGCGATGTCGGTGGCGGTGAGAGTGTCACCTCCGAACACGAGTGCGCGAGATCCCAATTGGTAGCCCACCGATTCCGGTCCGACCACTGTGCCTTCGGAGCTCACCAAGGAGCCGCCGCCGATGCCGATCGAGAACACGTCCGGCATCCGGAAGTTGGTCCGGACTCCCGCCACCGTGACCTCGGTGGTGGCTTCGCGAGGAAATCCGTTGGTGAGGACACCCACGTCGGTGGTGGTTCCGCCGATGTCGATCACGGCGCAACTGGCCAGTCCGGACAGCACGGCTGCGCCGCGCATGGAGTTGGTCGGGCCGGAGGCAAACGTCGCGACGGGATAGCGCCGGGCGTACTCGATGTCCATGAGCGTTCCGTCGTTCTGGCTCAGGTACAGCGGTGCACCGATACCGTGTTCGACCAGTGATCGGGCCAGTCCGTCCACGATGTGATCGGCCAATTCGCGCAGCGCCGCATTGATGATCGTGGCGTTCTCACGCTGCAGCAGACCCACTCGGCCGATCTCGTGGGACAGGGAAATCGCGACATTCGGCCCGAGTTCTTCCCGGATAATCTCGGCGGCAACGGTTTCACACTCGAGATTCACCGGGGAAAACACCGATGAGACAGCCACCGATCGGGTTCCGTTTCGTGCCATGTCCTGCGCGTGCCGACGAATCTCGTCGGGGTCTAGCGGTGAGATTCTGCGACCGTCGAATTCGTGACCGCCGTGCGCGAGGTAACGCTTGCCTTGCACTGCCGCAACAAGTTCACGGGGCCATCCCACCATCGGTGGTAGCGCCGCCGTAGCCGGAAGGCCCAATCGCAGTGCAGCCGTAGGAGCAAGACCGCGCTGCTCGATGAGCGCGTTGAGGAAGTGCGTGGTCCCGATCATGACCGCTTGAACAGCGCTCGGAGCAAATGCGTACTGCTGTTGCAGCGCCGTCAGAGCTCCGCCGATTCCGGCGGTGATGTCCTTGCTCGTCGAATGTTTGACGTGCCCGATCACCGTGGTGCCGTCCATCAGTACCGCGTCGGTGTTGGTACCGCCGACGTCGATTCCGATTCGCATCGCGAACTCCTTTCTACAGTAAGTGAATACTTTGCTAGCGAGTCAGGGCTGACGCGCCTGTCGACTCGTGTGGTTCCTCGGTGGCGGTGCGCCCGACGCCGCGAATCCAGCCGAGCTTTCCCGCGACGACGTAGAGGACGAAGGCCGCGACCACCGCATTGACGGAGGGCAGACCGAAGGCGACGTATTTGCCGATCAGCGCGGAGATCAGCCATATCACAAGAGTGGCAGGTACCCAGGTCGGTGACGTGGCAGGTAACGCTCGGTTGTCCCGGCTCTCGTCAAGTTCCTTACGCCAAAGCTTGACCACAAAGTACTCCGCCACCATGATTCCGGCGATCGGCGGGAATCCGACGCCCAGGAGTATCAGGAAGCTCTTGAAGGAGCCGAGGATTCCGGCTGCGGCGAGAACCGATCCGATCACACCGATGACGCCGGTGACAACGGCGCGGTTGATCCTGCGCCCGAACACCACGTCGATGAAGTTCACGATGCCCAACCCCGAACTGTACAGGTTCCAGTCGTTGATCTTGAAGGTGCCGAGAACGATCACGAGGACGCCGACCCAGCCCACCGAGGACATGATGATCACGGTGATGTCCGCGCTCCGAACCGCATGGGCGAGAAGCACACCGGTCAGACCGATAACGTATTCGCCCAAGGTGATTCCGACGAGCGTCTGCTTCACGACGTCGCCCGTCGTACGGTTGAATCGCGTCATGTCCGGTGTGATGACGGCACCGGCGATGAACCCGCCTGCGACGATGGTGGTTCCGGCCAGGAAGCTCAGTTGCGGACCGGCCGGCGCCGAGGCCACCAGATCGGCGATCGAGTGCTTGCGCAACTCCGAGATCACTGCCCAGCCCACCAGGATCAGGAACAGCGGCACGGTGATGTTAGCGATCAACTGCATCGACCCGAAGCCGCGCAAGACCACGAGGGTGATCACCAAACCGAATGCCAAGGCCCAAGCCCAGTGCGGCAGGAACGGCATGATCGCGTGCAAACCTGTTGCCGAGACTGCGGATTGGATACCGAACCAGCCGATCAGACTGATCCCGATCACCAAGCCGATCACCGCGGAACCGGCATGACCGAAACCGCACCAGCGGGCCACCACCGATGTGTTGAGTCCTTCACGGACGCCGATGATTCCAATGTAAATACATACGATCTCCAAGATGACCGCACCGGCAGTGAGCGCCCAGAACGCACCCCAAAACGTCATGCCGTAACCGAGTGTCGCTCCGAGCAGAAACTGCGCGAGCGCGGACACCTGACCGAATCGCTGCACTGCCACCGAGAACCACGAATATCGGGCTTCCTCGGGTACGCGGGTGAGCGCATAGTCGTTACCGTCGGATCTGGCTTCCATGACGGGCTCCTCGAATTAGTTGGGAAGTGTTCTCGGAGAAGACCGTACGAATGTGTCGGTGGCCACGCCTATGGGCACAAGGTTGTTTCTTCGGGTTACGGCAATGCATTTCGCACAGGATGGCGCTCTCAGCGCAGCGCGTATCCGCCGTCGGTGTAGAGCGTCGATCCGGTCGTATACGTATTGGTGAAGAGATAGAAGACCGCATGCGCGATCTCGGCCTCGGTGCCGACGCGGCCCACGACGGCGCGCTCTGCACTCCAACTGAACGCCGCTTCCCGAACCTGCGCCGGGCGCTGCCCCCAGAGATGCCCGTCGATGGTGCCCGGAGCGACGGAGTTCACTCGCACCGGGGACAGCTCGACGGCCAGCCCGCGACCCAGCCCTTCGATGGCGGCGTTCGCAGCGACGTACGCGGCAGCTGCTGCGGGCGGGCGCACACTGGCTGCGCCGGACATGAGCACCACCGACGCCGTCGGGGTCAGTTTGTCGAGTGCGGCGCGTACCACGCGGTACTGCCCCCAGAACTTGGAGGTGAACGGCGACGCGGCCTCGTCGACGGTCTGTTCGCGGAACGAACCCACCTGATAGTCGGCGGCGGTGGTGAAGATCGCGTCGACACTGGGCACGTTGTCGAAGAATGCCGCCACGGACGCGTCATCGGAGGTGTCGACGGTGAACCAGCGTGCCGATTCACCCAACTCGGCGACTGCGGCTTCGAGCTTGACGGCAGTACGGCCACCGAGGACCACCTGGGCGCCCGCATCGACGGCCAGGTGCGCGACCTGCAGGCCGATACCTGTTCCGCCGCCGATGAGAACCACGGTCTTACCCGTCAACGAAGAATGTGTCGTAGTCATACGGCGACTGTAGGACCCACTACCAGGCGTTCACATGGGCAATAAGCACAGTATCGACCATCAGGAGGTGCGATATAGACATTTCCGCCACGTCCACCACCACTCCCGCTCACTGGCGACAACGGTGACCCCTGGAAACCGGCCCACCATTCGGGCCAGGCATCTACGTCTCGAATATATCGTCGATGGACTTGAATATGCTCCACCACAACGTATATCGAAGATATCGACCACAAGCACGTGGCCGAGTAAATCGTCGCCGCGCCCCGCCCGGCAGTCACGCAGGGGCTCAGGCCTCACGCTCGGGCATTGGACCGCTACATACCCCACCCCCAGCTCGAGTGCTCTACATGACACCCGTCACCCTTGGCGCACAGAGCACAACTACGCGTCGTAGTGGACATTTCGCACCGCCCGAGTCTCGGACGGCACATCTCACGCGCCAAACCCTTCTACACGAGGATCGAAACCGCGCCGCCCAGGACGTGGCCCGCCCACTACCACAGGCAGTCGCGCTTGTCACCAGCATGGCGCTGGGCGGACGACATACCCTACTCGGCCCGAAGGCATCCGCGATCCTCGTCGGGAGTCGCCCCGGCGAGCGGGAAGATTTCCACGAATAGTTGCGACGATCACAGTCACAGTTAGGTCTCGAATCCAGCATTCCCACCCAGGCGCACGCCGAAGCCGATAAAAGGCTGACCGACAAGATCATTCGATCGGTTTGACAATTGAGTCGACCCTCCGGTGTCGAGACGGGTCATTTTTCCGCTCGGTACCAACCGAATTCGATTCGATCGCCGGATGATACATCTCAATAGTCATGTTCAACAACACTTTAGCGACAAGGAGTGTTCGTATTCCGACAAATTTCTCGACAGTGCAGTATCTTTCGTTCAGTTGAGATGGAGAGGCATTGTGGTTATGTTGAAATTCCGAGCAACAGCCTGGTCTGAACCGATGGTGCGAGCAAAAGCCCACCTACGCGACCGATAGCCGCCTGAATTGGCGTTGTGCATGTCGATATGTTCGAGGAGAGAAATGACTGCGGTCAAGAGTGCGTGGAAGGGACTGCGGAAACCCGTATTCATTCCCGCGTCGATAGTGATCTTTGCCCTGATCGCCTTTGCGGTGATCTACGCGGGAACAGCAGCGGATGCTTTCGACACTCTCAAGAATGCGATAACCGACGGGGTCGGCTGGTGGTACATCCTGGCTGCAACCGGTTTCGTGGTCTTCGCGCTGTACTGCGGAATCAGCCGGATCGGCAACATCAAGCTAGGTCGTGACGACGAGAATCCCGAGTTCGGCATGATCTCGTGGTTTGCGATGCTCTTCAGCGCGGGCATGGGCATCGGGCTCGTGTTCTACGGCGTCGCGGAACCGCTCTCGCACTACGTGACGCCGCCCGTCGCCGGCCGGATCCCCGGCTCGACCGACGCGGCTGCCAACCAGGCGATGGAACTGACACTGTTCCACTGGGGCCTGCACGCATGGGCGATCTACGTCGTCGTCGGTCTCGGCCTGGCATACATGACCTATCGCAAGGGTCGGCCGCTGTCGATCCGCTGGCTGCTCGAACCGTTGCTCGGGCGCGCGCGGATCGAGGGCCCGCTCGGGCATACCATCGACGTCGTAGCGATCGTCGGCACACTGTTCGGTGTCGCGACGTCTCTGGGATTCGGTGTTCAGCAGATTTCAGCCGGACTCGACTACCTGGGTTGGGTGAATACCGGAAACTGGCTGATCATCGCCATCATCGTCATCGTCACCGGCATGGCCACGTTCTCGGTGGTCTCAGGCATCGCGAAGGGCCTCAAATGGCTCTCCAACATCAACATGTTGTTGGCCGCAGCACTCGCGGTGTTCGTTCTGATTCTCGGCCCCACCCTGTTCCTGCTGCAGTCCTGGGTACAGAACCTGGGTGGCTACGTTCAGGCGCTACCCGAACTGGCACTGCGTACGTCGCCGTTCGCGGACGACGGCTGGTCCGGCGCCTGGACCATCTTCTACTGGGGTTGGTGGATGAGCTGGGCGCCGTTCGTCGGCATGTTCATCGCTCGTATCTCCCGTGGCCGCACCATCCGTGAATTCGTTTTCGGCGTATTGCTGGCACCGACGCTCGTCGGGTCACTGTGGTTCACGATCTTCGGCAACTCCGCCATCCTGCGACAGCGCAACGAGGGCAACATGCTCGACGAGGCGGGCGCTGTCGACACCAACACGTCGCTGTTCCATCTACTCGACGGGCTCCCGTTCGGAACCATCTCGAGTGTCTTGGCGATCGTCGTGATCGTGTTCTTCTTCGTCACCTCTGCCGACTCGGGGTCGATCGTCATCGACATCCTTGCCACCGGCGGCAACCTCGAGACACCGACGATCACCCGCGTCTACTGGACGTTCCTGGCCGGCGCCGCGGCCGCAGTGCTACTCATCGTCGGCGGCAGCGGGTCATTGACCGCCCTGCAGACGGTTGCCATCGCCACTGCGGTGCCGTTCTCGATCATCATGGCGCTGGCTTGCCTGTCCCTGCTCAAGGCCTTCCGCTACGAGGTGTCGGCAGCACCCAGATACCTGCGCGTCTCGACCACCAACGGGACGAGCGCCACCGATGTTCCGCAGCCCACCACCAAGCGGCTCCGCGATCTGAAGATCTCGTCGACTTTCGCCGGGCTGACGCCGTCGAAGAGCGGCATCTCGACGGAGCCGAGCGACTCCCACGTCTTCGTGGCAGTCCACGAAGTTCCCGCCCATGCGGTGAACATCAACCCGGATACCGGGGCGGTGGACATCTCCGAGGACTCGAAGATGGTCGATCCACTGGGCGGCGAGGTCTTCGACACGCCGGAATTCGCCGATTCGGCGGAAGGGCATGCGCAGCACGCCGCCGCAGCCGAAGAGGCATCCAAGGAAAGCGCCGCCACTGATTGATCCGCGCTTCCGGCATGTTGCGTTAGGCAGATCTGTTCACCAACTCGCAAACTTGTCGTGGGATAACAACTCGACAGTTCGTAGGACTCGAGCTTTGTGAGTAGAACAGGATCAAGGGGCTTGCCACTTCAGCCGCACACGGAGACGGAACGATCGCCCTCGATTCCGTCGGTCTTCCTTCGCTCGGCGCATGCGCCTGCGCCGCGCACGCTCATCGACATCGTGCGTGCCTCGGCCGAGGCACACCCGGAGGCACCGGCGATCGACGACGGGGACACCACGCTGTCGTACTCGGAATTGCTCGACGAGATCGAGCTCGGCGCACGCCGGCTCGGTGACGCAGGTGTAGGCGCCGGGGATCGCGTCGGCATTCGGATGCCGTCGGGATCGCGGTCGCTGTACGTGGCAATCCTCTCGATTTTGGCGGCCGGCGGCGCATATGTGCCGGTAGATGCCGATGACCCGGAGGAACGGGCCGAGTTGGTGTTCGGCGAAGCACAGGTAACAGCGATCATCACCGGCGACGGTATCCGGCCGGGCACGGCACCGGCGCGCGACGAGCATCCGCCGGTCCGCGAGCCGAATCCGGACGACGACGCGTGGATCATCTTCACCTCCGGATCCACCGGAACACCCAAAGGTGTGGCGGTCAGTCACCGCAATGCGGCGGCGTTCGTCGACGCCGAGGCGAGGATGTTCCTGCAAGACGAACCGATCGGCCCCGGTGACCGCGTGCTGGCCGGGTTGTCCGTCGCTTTCGACGCGTCGTGCGAGGAAATGTGGCTCGCTTGGCGGCACAGCGCCTGCCTCGTCCCCGCCCCCCGATCGCTGGTGCGCAGCGGTATGGACCTCGGCCCGTGGCTGGTTTCCCGAGATGTGAGCATCGTCTCAACGGTGCCGACACTGGCGTCGTTGTGGCCCGCCGAGGCACTCGAAGCAGTCCGGCTCCTCATCTTCGGCGGCGAAGCCTGCCCGCCCGAGTTGGCCGAGCGCCTTGCCGTCGAAGGCCGCGAGGTCTGGAACACGTACGGACCCACCGAAGCGACTGTCGTGGCGTGCGGGGCTCTCATGGACGGCAAGACTCCCGTCAGCATCGGCCTCCCTCTGGACGGCTGGGATCTGGCGGTCGTCGACGCTCAGAGCAATCCCGTCGCGGTGGGCGAGGTCGGTGAGCTGGTGATCGGCGGCGTCGGCCTGGCCCGTTACCTCGATCCCGCGAAGGACGCGGAGAAGTACGCGCCGATGCCTTCCCTCGGTTGGGAACGGGCGTACCGCAGCGGCGACCTGGTGCGCCTCGAGCTGGGCGGTCTGATGTTCCAGGGACGGGCGGACGATCAGGTCAAGCTCGGCGGGCGACGCATCGAGCTCGGTGAGATCGACAACGCATTGCAAAATCTCCCCGGCGTCGGCGGCGCGGCGGTCGCGGTGAAGAAGACCGCTGCCGGCAACCAGCTGCTCGTCGGCTACATCGCGAGCACCGATCCGAACTTCGATCTCAAGGCCGCGCACGCGTTGCTCAGTGAGCAACTGCCGGCAGCGCTCGTCCCACGTCTGGCGTTGATGGAGGAATTGCCGACGCGCACGTCCGGCAAAGTCGACCGTAATGCACTTCCCTGGCCGCTCCCCGGCGCCGGTGAGGACGCCGGTGCCGCACTGGGTCTCGACGGCACCGCCGCCTGGGTCGCCCGATTGTGGGGATCGATTCTCGGCGCGCAGATCACGGGCCTCGACGACGACTTCTTCGAAGTCGGCGGCGGATCGCTGTCCGCAGCTCAGCTGGTAACCGCGTTGCGTGAGCGATTCCCCGAAGTGACGGTCGCGCAACTCTACGACCATCCGCGTCTCGGTTCGTTGGCCGAATATCTCGACGACCTTGCACCCACCGAAACGGTGGAACCGCGCATCGTCGCGCCGACACCACTGAAAACCCAACTGGCGCAGGTTGCGGTCACCTTGCCGTTGACGACGCTCACCGGTTTGCAATGGGTCACCTGGCTCGCGATAGCGAACAATATCTTCGGATGGTTCGTCGACGTGAGTTGGGCACCGACCGTCTCGTGGTGGTGGGTACTTCTCGCGTTCGTGGTTTTCATCACGCCGATCGGTCGTATGACCATCGCCGTCGCCGGCGCGCGGGTGCTGTTACGCAACCTTCGACCCGGTACGTATCCGCGCGGCGGTAGTGAACATCTGCGCTTGTGGACGGCATTGCGGCTCAACGAAGCCAGCGGCGCGGCCAACCTTTCGGGTGCTCCGTGGATGCTCTACTACGCGCGCGCCCTCGGCGCGGACATCGGCAGTGGTGTCGACCTCCATACCCTGCCCCCGATCACCGGCATGCTCGAACTCGGCGACGGCTGTTCCGTCGAACCGGAAGTCGACCTCTCCGGTCATTGGATCGACGGTGACGTCATCCACATCGGCGAGATCAAGATCGGCGACGGGGCATCCGTCGGGTCTCGTTCGACCCTGATGCCGGGGAGCCGCATCGGCCGCGGCGCAGTCATCGAAGCTGGATCTGCCGTCTTCGGACGGGTGAAAGCCAACCAGCAGTGGGCCGGTTCACCTGCGACGAAGATCGGTAAGGCGAATCATCCGTGGCCCGCCGAACATCCCAAACGGGCCGCAGGCTGGGTTCCCGTCTACGGTGCCACCTCCGTCTTCCTGGCCGGCATGCCGATCTTTGCGTTGATGGTAGGAATCGCGTTGATCGGGTGGTGGATTCGCGACACCGACTCCTTGACGAGTGCCATCCTCCAGTCGTCGATCATGCTGCCCGTCGCCACGATCGTGAGCCTTGTCGTGTTCGCGCTCGTGACGCTGGTTTCCGTCCGCATTCTCTCGATCGGCCTCACACCCGGCTATCACCCGGTCCGCAGCCGAATCGGCTGGCAGGTCTGGGCAACCGAACGCCTACTGGATTCCGCGCGCACCTTCCTGTTCCCGCTCTACGCCAGCTTGTTGACTCCAGGCTGGCTACGGCTTCTCGGTGCCAAGATCGGCAAGAACGTCGAAGCGTCGACAGTCCTGCTGCTACCGAAGTTCACCACCGTCTCCGACGGCGCGTTCCTCGCCGACGACACCATGGTGGCGAGCTACGGACTCGGCGGCGGCTGGATGCACATCGAGCAGGCCAAGATCGGGAAACGCGCGTTCCTCGGCAACTCCGGTATGACCGCGCCCGGACGACGCGTCCCGAAGAACGGACTCGTCGCAGTCCTGTCCGCGACACCGTCGAAGGCGAAGTCCGGGTCCTCCTGGCTGGGTAGTCCACCGGTGCGACTTCGGCGAGCCGCCGGGGACACCGATGCAGCCCGAACCTTCGATCCGCCGATGCGTCTGAAGATCGCCCGCGCCGTGGTGGAAACCTGCAGACTGATTCCCGTGATGGTGACGTTCGGGATCGGACTCGGAGTGCTGTTCGGACTCGAGGCGCTGGCCGGTGCCGTCGGATTCTGGTGTGCCGCACTTGTGAGCGGGGTAGTTCTGTTGACTGCAGGCGCCGTGGCCGGCGCGATCACCATCGCAGCGAAATGGCTTGTCGTCGGACGTATCGGGAAGGTCGAGCACCCACTGTGGAGTTCCTTCGTCTGGCGCAACGAGGTGGCCGACGCTTTCGTCGAGACCGTCGCGGCGCCCTGGTTCGCGCGCGCCGCAACTGGAACTGCGGTGTTGAACGTCTTCCTTCGCGGTCTCGGAGCGAAGATCGGCAAGGGCGTGTGGTGCGAATCGTATTGGCTACCCGAGGCTGATCTGGTGACCCTGGGCGACGGCGCAACCGTGGAACGGGGGTGCGTCGTGCAGACCCATCTGTTCCATGATCGGATCATGTCCATGGATACCGTCACTCTGGGCTCAGGAGCCACACTGGGACCACACTGCGTTGCGCTCCCGGCCGCCGGTATCGGCGCGGGCGCGACAGTCGGACCAGCGTCACTGGTGATGCGAGGTGACACCGTTCCCCCGTCCACCCGCTGGCAGGGTAATCCCATCGCCCCCTGGGTCGCCTCGTGAAGCCCGTCAAGACGGCGGACGCGCCGATCGATCCGTACCTACCGCAGAACGGCAACCGCGGATACCGGGTGTCCCGGTACGAGCTGGAACTGACCTACAAGGTTTTCAGTAACAGGTTGACGGCCAAGACCGTGATCACCGCTGTCACCACCGAAACGCGATCCAGATTCAGTTTCGATCTCGCCCAGAATCTGCAGGTGTCCAAGGTGTCGGTCAACGGTGCCCGCGGTACCAAGTACGCGCACCAGAACAGCAAACTGATCGTGACCCCGGCTACCAAGATTCCTGCCGGTGGCGTCTTGTCCGTGACGATCCAGTACAACGGAAATCCCGAGCCGATCAAGGGCCTGTGGGGAGAGGTCGGCTGGGAGGAACTCGACGAGGGCATCCTGGTCGCCAGCCAGCCCAACGGGGCCGCGTCGTGGTTCCCCTGCGACGATCATCCCAGCTCCAAAGCGTCGTACCGCATTTCGATCACCACCGATTCGCCGTTCCACGCTCTCGCCAACGGCGCACTAGTGCGTAAGCAGATCCGAGCGAGCCAGACGACGTGGGTGTACGAGCAGACCGAGCCGATGGCAACGTATCTGGCTACGATTCAGATCGGACAGTACGAGCGCCGTCAGGTCGGCGCGACACCGGTTCCGGTATTCGCCGTCCATCCACCGCGTCTACGCGCCTCCTTCGACGTCGACTTCGGGCGCCAACCCGAGATGATCGAGGTGTTCGGAAAACTGTTCGGCCCGTACCCCTTTGACAGCTACACCGCGGTCGTCACCGACGACGAACTGGAAATTCCCATCGAAGCGCAGGGGCTGTCCATCTTCGGCGCCAATCACTGCACCGGCCGACGAGGCTCCGAGCGTCTGGTGGCCCACGAACTCGCCCACCAGTGGTTCGGTAACAGCCTCACCATCGGCGCGTGGTGCGATATCTGGCTACACGAAGGTTTTGCCTGTTACGCAGAATGGATCTGGTCCGAGAACTCCGGCGGGCAGTCGGCAGACCGCTTGGCGGCCAACGCCTACCAAGGATTGGCGCGCAAACCCCGAGATCTGGTTGTCGGCAACCCCGGACCCGAGCTGATGTTCGACGATCGGGTGTACAAGCGGGGCGCTCTGACATTGCACGCGTTGCGAAACACACTCGGCGACGACAAGTTCTTCGAGTTGATCCGGCAGTGGACTGCCAAGCACCGACACAACACGGTCAGCACAGAACAGTTCACCGACCTGGCATCGAGATTCACCGACACCCCATTACGGTCTCTCTGGGATTCATGGCTGTATCAGCAAGCGCTACCGCGTCTCTGATCGACACCGAGGAGCGGGGAGAAGCACGCGGTGTGCACGTGCAGCCACACGCCGGTTGACTCGCGCGCGGGTGCCGCGTGGAAGATCGGGTCCCGTTCCTTCTCGTCGGCGAGATCGGTGAAGCATCGGATGCCGGATCTTGCGGAAAAGTACGACGCCGCACTCGGCTGTGCCGACCGAGGACGGTAGCGCGAGTACGTCGGCGACGATCGTCGAGAGCGGGTTCTCGACTCCGGCAGCGCGCACACGGCATTGAACTTGGTCGAGCATTTCCGGTGAACTGTCGAGCCGAGCTGCGTCGTGGCCCTGCTCGACGAGCAGTACACCCACCACGCCGAAACAGCTCGGCCTCCCCGTTTTCCTTAGCTGATCCTTTACTATGAAGACAGTTGAGCGGACGCCCGACAACACGATGCTCGAGCGCGTCCCTCGAACGGTGGATCGGGGAATCGATGTCGTTGATATTCACACTGTGTTTCGTCGTAGGAATTGTCGCGTTGGTGGGCGCTTTCGCCGTCGGCGAAGTGGCCGACTTCGGTGGTGGCCACGCAGACGGACTCCCCTTCCTCAGCCTTACCACCTTGGCCACTGCACTTTTCGGTTTCGGCGCAGGTGGACTCGCCGCGCACCTGATCGGCGCGTCCACACCACTCGCTGTTGTCGTCGCAGTCGTGGTTGCCGGCATTCTCGTAGCGGTCACCCGCGGGCTACTCATGCCGTATATCCTTCGACAGCAAGATAATTCACATATCGGACGCACCTCGTATCAGGGGCTACTCGGTACCGTCACATTGACCATCTCACCCGCCGATTGGGGCGAAATATCCTTCGTCGACCCAGACGGTAATCGTGTGCAAGCCAAAGCTGTCAGCGCCCAGCCGATCGCGCTCACCACCGGCACCACCGTCTACATCGCCGATGTAGACGATCAATACCTTCACGTCGTCACAGTCGACGACGCGATCTAAGGACTCGATACATGCTGCCAGTCATCGTCATTGCGATTGTCGTCGCGGTAGTCGTCTTCATCGTTCTGCCAACGATCTACGTCAAGAACTACATCAAGGTTCCGCCCAACGAAGTGGCCGTGTTCACAGGCCGCGGCAAACCCAAAGTCGTTCGTGGCGGCGCTCGGTTCAAGATTCCCGGCATCGAACGAGTCGACATCATGTCGCTGGAACCGTTCAACGTCAGCATCAACCTCAAGAACGCCCTGTCCAACGACGGTGTTCCGGTGAACGTCGAGGCCGTCGGCCTGGTGCGTATCGGTTCCGCCGACGAGGCCGTTCAGACTGCGGTGCAACGGTTCCTGACATCGGACCTGGACGAACTGCAACGCCAGATCAACGAGATCCTCGCGGGTAGCCTACGCGGCATCACCGCCACCATGACCGTCGAAGATCTCAACTCCAATCGTGACAGCCTGGCCAGAAGTGTGGTCGAGGAGGCCGGCGGTGACCTCTCCCGCATCGGCATGGAGGTCGACGTCCTCAAGATCGCCGGAATCTCCGACTTCAACGGATATCTGGAATCTCTCGGTCAGCGTCGCATCGCGGAGGTCAAGCGCGATGCGGCCATCGGAACAGCAGAAGCAGAACGTGATTCGCAGATCCAGTCCGCCAAGGCGCGCCAAGCAGGTTCTGTCGCACAAGCCGAGGCCGACACCGCGATTGCCAGCGCCAACCAGCGTCGCGACGTCGAACTCGCTCGGCTACGAGCACAGACCGAGGCCGAGAACGCCGAAGCCGATCAAGCCGGTCCGCTCGCACAAGCCACCGCGGAGAAGGCTGTCGGCATCGCACGCGAGCAGGCCGAAGCGGCTCGCGTCGAGGCTCGCACCGAAGTAGAGCGTCGTCGCGCCCAGCAATCGGAGGCAGCATTGCAAGCCGACGTCATCGCACCGGCGGAAGCCGAACGCCAGGCCGCCATCGCCCGGGCCGAGGGTGAGCGTCAAGCCGCGATTCTGCGCGCTCAGGCGCAGGCCGAGACGGCTCGCCAGACCGGTAGCGCCCAGGCCGACGCCCGAAAGCTTGCCGCCGATGCTGCCCGGGCCGAACAGCAGGCCGACGCCGACGGTCTGCGGGCGCGTCTGGAAGCAGAAGCCGACGGCCGTAAGGTTGCCGCCGACGCGGTCCGTGCCGAGCAGCAGGCCGAGGCTGACGGCTTGCGCGCCAAGCTCGAAGCGGAAGCAGCCGGTAAACGCCAGATCGCCGAAGCCCTCAATTCGTACACACCACAGGCGGCGCAACTCCTCACGCTCCCTGACGTCCTTACCGCACTGGTCGATGCGACTGCGGCCGCTGCCAAGCCGGTCGGCGACATCGACCGCATCTCGATAGTCGGCGGTGGTGACGGTGCTCAGAGTTCTATCGGCTCGATCCTGGGCATCAGCCCCCAGGTGATCGCCGGAGTCATCGAGACGCTGGAGAGTTCCGGAGTCGATATCACAGGGATCCTCAACGGGTTGAACAACAACGGTGCCGTCGCGGTAGAGACGACGCCGTCGCCGGTGTCGTCGGTAGAGGACGAGAACGTCGCTGTCGACGCCTGAGAGATGAACGGTCAAGGGCCCTCGATCATTCGGATCGGGGGCCCTCGGCGTAGGTCAACTCGGTGGCGGAGACGGCACATGTGATCGGGACTTCACCAGAACGAGCACCAAGCAAACCGCAGCGGCAAGGGAACCGAAGATCAAGGTATCCGTGTAAGTCAGCGCCGGAAAACTCTCCGAAACCACGGCGAGCGCAGCCGGAACGGCGAAGCCGATATAAGTGATCGCATAGAACACGGCCGTCAACCCGGCCAGATCGTTCGGGCCGGCGATGCGCTGAATTTCGAGAAGCCCGGAAACCAAGGCCATTCCGTATCCGCAGCCCAGGATCGCAGCGGCCACGACGGCCACCGCAATGCCCGGTGTGGCCGCTACCGCAGCTGCGAGAGCCATTCCGATCACCAGGAACACGAGCGCCACGAGCGCACCGCGAGCACTTCGTGTGGAATCGATCTTGCGACCGAGTGACTGAATCGCAAACCCACACGTCAGTGCGACTACACACAGCAAAGCCGAGAACGCGATGGGCGCACTGCCACTGTGCCCGGTCATCAGGGAAGGAATCACCGCGTAGGCCACGCTTGCAGCTCCGAACACCCACGGTGCCAACGGAACAACAACGAAGAGGAAGCGGCGGTGACTCGCAGACGGGATCTTCAGATCGTCGACGAGACGACGCAGCCCTTCTCCCGGCTGAGCGATCCGCGTTTCCGGTGCCCGCCACAAGAAGACGCAGGCCACCAGCGTGATCACCACGTGTACTGCATAGGCGAGCACACTTGGTAGGGGCGCCCATTGTGCCAGCACCCCGGCGCTACCGGCTCCCAACGCGAATCCTGCCGTCAAACTCATCGCCGCCCGGCGCGCACCGGCATCTTCCGAGGCCGCGTCGTCCCAAGGCCGGGACGAAAGCTCCTTGACCCACGTACCGCCTACTGCCATGGCGAGACCCAGTGCGATTCCACACAGAATTCGTCCCATCACCAGGATCGGGGCCGAATGTGCGCCGAACGCCAACACTATCGATCCCGCGACGGCGATCAGCGGAGCAGGCAACATGATCGGCCTTCTGCCCAGCCGGTCCGACAGTGGCCCGCCGAGCAGAAGTGCCGGAACTATTCCCACCACGTAGGCAAAGAGGAAGAGATCGACGAGCACTGGCGAAAACCCGTGATCGAGGTGATACATCACCAACAAGGGAGTGAATTCGTTCCCACCCCACGCCACGGCGAACACGGCGGCCGCTACGGACAACCACAGCCAATTCGCGCGACGGCTGGTAGGCACGTCGGGTGTGCCCGGATTCGATGCCACCGTATTCGTCACCGAGATGCTCCGAGGCCGAGCCCGTGGACCTGGCGCATGTGAGTCAGGACCGCGGCGTCGTAACCGGCCGCATCTGCGGCATCGACGAGATTCGCGAGTTCGACGTGGTCTGCCAGGATTCGCGGAAGCTGATCCGGATCGCGTGCGATCGACCTGGCTGTCATGCGGCGTTGTCGATCGCGCAGTCCCGCATAGAACGCGTCGAGTAGGGGGTTGGCGGCAGCTGCCACGATCATCTTGTGAAAGTCTGCATCGACAGCACTGAACGCTGCGACGTCACCGCGGTCGACTATCGCCCGCTGTTCCTCCAGATTCAGACGGAGCTCGTTGACCAGGAGCTTGCGCGCATAGGGTTGCTCGCTGACGACGCGGACACTGTGGGTCTCCACCAGTTGTCGCGCACCGACTACGTGCTCGGCCTCCCCCTGCGCAATCGGAACGATCAATGCCCCCTTCTTCGGGTAGAGGCGCATCCACCCCTCCGCTTCGAGCCGTAGAAATGCTTCCCGAACCGGGGTCCTGCTGAGTTGGGTGCGCTGGGCAATCGCGCCCTCACTGATCAATTCTCCACCGGCCAACTCCCCCGACAGGATGAGTTCCTTCACATCGCGAAACACCGACTCGGCTGCGGAATACGACATAGACACAAGATGTATTTATACTCCCGGTCGCAGACGAATCGCCGACCGGGTGGCCGTTGGCCACTTCCGCACTGCGATTGGCACACTTCCAGTTAGCATTAGCCAATGCATTCGGGGCGACACGTGAGACGACGATCTACAGTGCGAATATGCTCACATCCTGCGAACAGAGCTAGGCGCCGTTCCGAATGAAAGCATTCGGCACACTGATCCACGAATGGTTGACCCTTCCAGACCAGTATGACCGGTTTACCCGCTATCTCAGAGACAACGGGCTCAGCACTGCATCTCGGGTACTGTTCAGCGTTCTCCTGGTCGGCTTGGGTGTGTATACCGTCCTTACGCGCTACAGCCTGAACGGGCCGTCCAGTCCGACGGCGTTGTTTTTCAACGCGGTAGCCGCACTTGCGTGTTTCGTCGGTGGCATCTGCTGGTGGATCTTCGGCACAACGCGAAACCGCTCGTATTGCTTGGTCGTCGGATGCGACTTGGTGGCCGCCGTCGTCATCCTCGGTGACCCCGACGCGATCTCTCGGCTGCTCACCGCCGTGATCTTCGCCCTTGTCGGCATCTATATCGCCTACTTCCACAATCCCAGGATGCAGATTGCACATCTGGTCTTCGCCGGAAGCATGATCGCGGTGGCAGCTCAGCCGATCATGTTCGGCCCCGGTGCGGATCCGGCGACAAGCGCGTCGAAGTTCATTCTGGTGATTGCCGCTCTGATCATCTGTGCCCTCATCTCACAGATCGTCACGATGCTCAGCATGGACGCCTCCAGTTCCGACCTCGATCCCCTGACCGGGCTGTTGAACCGACGAGGACTCGATCGGCAGGTCGAGATATTGCTTCAAAAATTCCGATCCGCCGATCGCGTCGCCCTGCTCGTCGTTGCGGTGGACATCGACAGATTCAAGACGATCAACGACGTGTACGGCCATGACGTCGGAGACCGCATAATCTTGAGAGTCGCTCAGCACTTGTCCTCGTGGGCTCCGTCGGAGGCGGTGGTCGGCCGAGTGGGCGGCGACGAATTCATCCTGGTTCACCGCCTCTCCATCCCCTCGATCGGCCCTCTTCTCGATTCCATCGGACCGGCGATGCAGACCGATTCCGAGCAGATTCCCTCCACCACGAGCATCGGTGTCGCCGTCCGGACCACGGGATTCGCGCCGAACGAAAGGTTGGACGTGGCCTTCGCCGAGGTTCTGAAGGTCGCAGACTCTGCAATGTACGAATGCAAACGGCTAGGTGGTGGCCGCGTCCACACCATCGTCACGACGCAGCAGCGTGATCAGTAGCCGTTGTCTGTGGCCGGATCAGTCGCGAACCGGCGGCGCCATCCGAGTGGTGACCGCGACCCGGTTCCAGGCATTGATGGTCAGGATGACGCTGATGAGTTGTGCCAGTTCGGCTTCCGTGAAGTGATCGGCGGCCTCCGCGTAGACGTCGTCGGGAACGAATCCGTCGGTCAGCACCGTCACGGCTTCGGTGAGCGCCAATGCAGCCCGTTCCTGCGCGGAAAAATGTCCACGCGCTTCTTCCCAGGCGTTGAGCAGAAACAGTTTCTGCTCACTCACTCCGATCTCACGAGCATCGCGGGTGTGCATGTCCACGCACCAGGCGCAGTGATTGATCTGTGATGCCCGAGTCAATACCAGCTCGACCAGAACTGGATCGAGCCCCTTCCTGGCAGCGGTATCGAGAGCGATCATCGCCTTGTAGACCTCGGGTGCCAGTTGCGCAAGGTCGAGTCGTCGTCCTGTTGTTGTCATACCTCCACCGTAATCCCGAAGTGACCCACAAACATGGTTCAATCAAGCGATGAATTCATGGGCTAATTCGGGAGCAGATCTTCACCTGGAATTGCCAAGTGGTACTGGTGTGAAAGCTGCACTACTTCATGCCCTCCGCGACGCCGTGCAGAGTGGGCGTCTGACTGCCGGGACGAGGCTCCCGCCGGCGCGAGCGCTCGCCGGAGATCTCGGGCTCTCACGAAATACCGTTGCAGGTTGTTACACAGAACTGGCCGCGGCGGGCTGGCTCGTCACACGACAGGGTTCCGGAACCGTCGTCGCACCGGTCCCGGGCGTTTCGGCTCCGCCGTCTGCGCGGGCGATCACACGACGGCCGACGTACAGCCTGATGCCCGGCGCACCCGACGTGTCGGCGTTTCCTCGCGGCGACTGGAGCACGTCGATCAGGCGCGTATTGAACGCTGCCCCGAACGACGCCTTCGGGCCGACGGACCCCCGCGGTCGCGTTGAACTCCGAATCGCGTTGGCCACCTATCTCAACCGAACTCGCGGCACTCGGGCACATCCACAGCAGATCGTCGTCAGCGCCAGTTCCGGGCACGGCATCACCCTGATCGCCCGAGCACTCGCCGGGACTCTCGCCGTCGACGCATATGGACTACACCTGCATCGAAAGTACATCGCCGACGAAGGCGTGCCGACCGTCCCGATTGCCGTCGACGAATTCGGCACGGATACAGAAGAATTGAAGTCAACCACTGCAAAGGGCGCGCTTCTGACTCCAGCACACCAGTTCCCGCTGGGCGGACCGATGAGCGCCGACAGACGTCGAATAGCAGTCGAATGGGCATCTCATAACGGCTGTGTGCTGCTCGAGGACGATTACGACGGCGAATTCAGATACGATCGGAAACCGGTTGGCGCCCTTCAGGGCATCGCTCCTCGCGAGGTGGCGTATCTCGGAACGGTGAGCAAGACGTTGTCGCCGGCACTCCGCCTCGGATGGATGGTCTTGCCGGAAGATCTGGTCGAGCCCGTTCTCGATCTCAAAGGTCCGTACGAACGTTGGGTGAGCGCAATCGATCAGCTGACGCTGGCAGACTTCATCGAATCCGGAAAATTCGACAGACACGTACGAAAAATGCGCGTCGCCTATCGGCATCGCCGTGACCGACTCGTGGACATGCTGACACAACGACTGCCGGAACTTCGAATCGAAGGTATAGCTGCCGGACTTCACGCAGTTGTGCGGCTTCCTCTCGGTACCGAACGGACTGTGATCGACGCTGCGGCGAAGCGCGGACTCGCTATCGAGGGCCTTTCCACGTTTCGCCATCCCGATGCTTCCGGCACCCTCGCCGAGGGCATCGTGGTCGGCTACAGCACGCCGGCACTCTCACTGTATTCCGCCACGTTGACAGTGCTCTGTGACGCCATCGAATCCGTTCTTCGACAACGGCCTTCACGTGCGAGCCGGCCGGACTCGACCCGCACAAGCCCAGCCAGATCGTCAAAAGCTCCCTGACGAACAAGTTGTGAAATGCCGAAAGCCCCCCAACTGTGTTGGGGGGCTTTCGGTTAACGGGTGTTCGGCGGTGTCCTACTCTCCCACACCCTGTCGAGTGCAGTACCATCGGCGCTGAAGGGCTTAGCTTCCGGGTTCGGAATGGGACCGGGCGTTTCCCCTTCGCTATGGCCGCCGTAACTCTATGAAACTGTCACAGTGGACGATAACCGCGATCAGCGGACACCATGTTCGGATCCACCCCTGTCGCCGGCTCGGTGAGCTGGGGTGGGGGGTGGGTGCGAACATCATGTTCGGTGATCGGGTATCTGTGTTGTTTCAGATACCGCACAGTGGACGCGTAGCTTCTTTGTGGTAAGTCCTCGGCCTATTAGTACCAGTCACCTGCATGCGTTACCGCACTTCCAGTTCTGGCCTATCAACCCGGTGGTCTGCCGGGGGCCTTACCCCCTCGAGGGGGTGAGAAACCTCATCTTGGAACAGGCTTCCCGCTTAGATGCTTTCAGCGGTTATCCCTTCCGAACGTAGCTAACCAGCGGTGCTCCTGGTGGAACAACTGGCACACCAGAGGTTCGTCCGTCCCGGTCCTCTCGTACTAGGGACAGCCTTCCTCAAGTTTCTTACGCGCGCGGCGGATAGAGACCGAACTGTCTCACGACGTTCTAAACCCAGCTCGCGTGCCGCTTTAATGGGCGAACAGCCCAACCCTTGGGACCTACTCCAGCCCCAGGATGCGACGAGCCGACATCGAGGTGCCAAACCATCCCGTCGATATGGACTCTTGGGGAAGATCAGCCTGTTATCCCCGGGGTACCTTTTATCCGTTGAGCGACACCGCTTCCACTTGCCGGTGCCGGATCACTAGTCCCGACTTTCGTCCCTGCTCGACCTGTCAGTCTCACAGTCAAGCTCCCTTGTGCACTTGCACTCGACACCTGATTGCCAACCAGGCTGAGGGAACCTTTGGGCGCCTCCGTTACATTTTGGGAGGCAACCGCCCCAGTTAAACTACCCACCAGGCACTGTCCCTGAACCAGATCATGGTCCGAGGTTAGAGGTCCAATTCGATCAGAGTGGTATTTCAACAACGACTCCACGATAACTGGCGTCACCGTTTCACAGTCTCCCACCTATCCTACACAAACCGAACCGAACACCAATACCAAGCTGTAGTGAAGGTCCCGGGGTCTTTTCGTCCTGCCGCGCGTAACGAGCATCTTTACTCGTAATGCAATTTCGCCGAGTCTATGGTTGAGACAGCTGAGAAGTCGTTACGCCATTCGTGCAGGTCGGAACTTACCCGACAAGGAATTTCGCTACCTTAGGATGGTTATAGTTACCACCGCCGTTTACTGGGGCTTAAATTCTCAGCTTCGCTCCGAAAAGCTAACCGGTCCTCTTAACCTTCCAGCACCGGGCAGGCGTCAGTCCGTATACATCGTCTTACGACTTCGCACGGACCTGTGTTTTTAGTAAACAGTCGCTTCTCACTGGTCTCTGCGGCCCCACCCAGCTCAGGAAGTAAATTCCGTCACCAGACGAGGCCCCCCTTCTCCCGAAGTTACGGGGGCATTTTGCCGAGTTCCTTAACCATAGTTATCTCGATCGCCTTAGTATTCTCTACCTGACCACCTGTGTCGGTTTGGGGTACGGGCCGTGTGAAAGCTCGCTAGAGGCTTTTCTCGGCAGCATAGGATCACTGAATTCGCCTCAATCGGCTACGCATCACGTCTCAGGCTTGTATGCGCCCCGGATTTACCTAGGACACGCCCTACACGCTTACACCGGTATTACCACTGACCGGCCCAGCTACCTTCCTGCGTCACCCCATCGCTTGACTACTACCAGGAAAGGTCCCACGCATCCACCAACTCGAGACCCGAAGGTCTTCTCGCGGCTTCAGGGCAGTTAGTACTCCTGATTCATCATGGGCGCGTTCACACGGGTACGGGAATATCAACCCGTTGTCCATCGGCTACGCCTGTCGGCCTCGTCTTAGGTCCCGACTCACCCTGGGCGGATTAACCTGGCCCAGGAACCCTTGGTCATTCGGCGGACGAGTTTCTCACTCGTCTTTCGCTACTCATGCCTGCATTCTCACTCGTGTGGCCTCCACAACTAGGTCACCCCGCTGCTTCCATGGCCACACGACGCTCCCCTACCCATCCACACACCTGGCTCACCCCCCGCAAGGAATGAACGGGCTATTGTGTGAATGCCGCAGCTTCGGTGGTGTACTTGAGCCCCGCTACATTGTCGGCGCAGGATCACTTGACCAGTGAGCTATTACGCACTCTTTCAAGGGTGGCTGCTTCTAAGCCAACCTCCTGGTTGTCTTCGCGACCCCACATCCTTTTCCACTTAGTACACGCTTAGGGACCTTAGCTGGCGATCTGGGCTGTTTCCCTCTCGACTACGAACCTTATCGCCCGCAGTCTCACTGCCGCGCTCTCACTCACCGGCATTCGGAGTTTGGCTGATTTCGGTAAGCTTGTAGGCCCCCTAGACCATCCAGTAGCTCTACCTCCGGTGAGAAACACGCGACGCTGCACCTAAATGCATTTCGGGGAGAACCAGCTATCACGGAGTTTGATTGGCCTTTCACCCCTACCCACAACTCATCCCCTCAGTTTTCAACCTAAGTGGGTTCGGTCCTCCACGACGTCTTACCGTCGCTTCAACCTGGCCATGGGTAGATCACTCCGCTTCGGGTCTAGAGCATGCCACTGACTCGCCCTATTCGGACTCGCTTTCGCTACGGCTACCCCACACGGGTTAACCTCGCGACATACCACTAACTCGCAGGCTCATTCTTCAAAAGGCACGCCATCACCCCCAGTGACAAGTCACTCAAAGGCTCTGACGGATTGTAAGCGCACGGTTTCAGGTACTATTTCACTCCCCTCCCGGGGTACTTTTCACCTTTCCCTCACGGTACTAGTCCGCTATCGGTCACCAGGGAGTATTCAGGCTTATCGGGTGGTCCCGACAGATTCACACCAGATTTCACGGGCCCGGTGCTACTTGGGTTTCCATTACAACAGTCACAAAGTTTTCGTGTACGGGATTCTCACCCTCTACGACAGGCCGTTCCAGACCACTTCCACTAACTCCATGATTTTTTACTGTTGCCCGCTGCGGCAGCAACGAGAAAATGAACCCCACAACCCCACA